>NZ_DS999213.1:3729058-3794933 GCF_000156335.1 Roseobacter sp. GAI101 | reverse complement strand
GCCCGTGCAGCATTTGTCCTAATATTACCGTATAACAATTAGTTAAAAGGCGAAAAATCCCTTAGGATCCGCCAAATTGAGCACAAAAAGCCGAATCACTTAACCACCTTCGCCAGGTGCCTCGGAGAAGTATTTCTCAAGCTTGCCTTCTTCGCCGTCCCGTTCCTCTGCTTCGGGCAAAGGGTCTTTTTTGGTGATGATGACAGGCCAAAGTTCGGAATATTTCCGGTTGAATTCAACCCATTTTTCCATGTCCGGCTCGGTGTCTGGGCGAATTGCATCCGCCGGGCATTCCGGCTCGCAGACACCGCAGTCAATGCATTCGTCAGGATGAATGACCAACATGTTTTCGCCTTCGTAAAAGCAATCCACCGGACAGACTTCGACGCAGTCGGTGTATTTGCAGGCGATGCAGCTGTCGTTCACAATATAGGTCATAGGTTCATCTTTTTTGACATGTTTTGCGCATTGCTAAATCAGCGGCGGGCATCATTCAAGATGGCGTGCCCGAGAAAGATCAAGCACACGCCGATCACGCTTGCTGGGGCGTCCTTTTCCCTCAAAAGCCGGATTTTCAGGCGTTTTTTTCTCGGACTTGGGGACCGGCGGGGACAGGTCGGTGTAAAGCTCCTGCGCCTCGGGCGCAGGACCGCGCCGGGTCCCGATGGCGTCGATCTGGATCACGCGCACATCGTCGCCCATGACAAAGGTCAGAACATCGCCCGGAACGATCAGGGTCGCACGTTTCTGCGCCGTCTCGCCATTCACCCTGACCGCGCCCGCCGTTACGCGGGCGGCAGCCAAAGAGCGGGTCTTGAAGAACCGCGCGTGCCACAGCCATTTATCCAGCCGCAGCTTTGCCGCCGCTTGCGACAATTATTTATTGTCTTTCAGACCCATCAGGGCCGCGGCAAAGGGGTTGTCGGGATCAATCGGCTTTTCCGCCTTTGGCGGGCGGGCGCTGAAGTTTGGCGACTTGTTGCCGCCCTTGTCCCCGCGGGGTCCGCCCTTTTTGCCACGCGGGCCGGGCTTGCCCTTGCCTTGCGGACGGTCGCCACCACCGCGACGCGGCCCTTGATTGGCACGCGCTGCGCGACCCCAGGTAAAGACATAGAATGTCTCCATCTCGGGGGCGGCGATCGCTTCATCGGGGGCGACGCCTATGGCAGTTTCTTCCGCGACGGTATCCGGAATGTGGTCGTCAACCTCGGGGGTTTCGGCCAATTCTTCGGCGATGGGGGCAATCCCGTCGTCAGGGATATCGCCGGTGCCATCCACCACGTCATCTGCCTGCACCGCAGCCGGATCTGCGACAATCCCGCCTGCCGGCTGCTCTGCTGCTACGTCCATCACGGGCGTATCGGCATCTGCACCGGTATCGGCCGCCATGGGCGCACCGTCATGCGGCACGACCGTATCGACAGCCTTGACCTTCGGGCGTTCCGACTTTTCGGCCTTGTAGCCCAATCCCGCCATCAGCGTCGCGAATTGTTCGAGTGTCATGCCGGTAATCGACAGCATATCCGCCTTTGCCTCGAACCCTCCGCGCGAATCCTCTGACCGCAGCATGTCTGCCAGGCGCTCCAGCATGTCGATCCGGATCGCGCGGTCGCCTGCATTGCGGTAGCCGGACATGGTCGCGGCCCCTTCGGGCGCGTTGGCATCGACCGGAATCGTCACCAAACCAGGGGGCGGCGATTCAGGGAATTCGTTAAGGCCCTTGGTCAGCGACCATAACACCAGACGCAACCGCGTCGGGGCTGGCTTCAACAGCAAAGGCATGAAGATCGTGAACTGGCCAAAGCGCAAGCCATGCTTGCGCAGGGCACCGCGTGCATCCTGGTCCAGCGCCTTGACGTCTTCCGCAATGTCCGCGCGCGGCAAGATGCCGAAATTCTCGACCATCCGGAAGGCAAAGCCGCGGGCCAGACCTGTCAGCGCCTCGTCCTTGGACAGCGTCACCAGCGGTTCGAACAACGCGGCGATCTTGCGATCGATGAAGTGCTGCAAGCGGCGCTGCACCTTTTGGGCAACCTCGGGGCCTGCCACATCATCCACGAACACCTCGATGCCCGGACGCAGCCCGTCGGGGCCAGCCACCAGTTTCCCGACAGCAGAGCTGCCCCACATCAGGCCACCCTGTTCCGTGAAATCAATTTCGGTATCGGGCGCATTGTAGAACCGATCAGCACGCAAATGGAACTGCGGAGCCAAGGCCTGCAACGAAGCTGTCTTGATCGTTTTGTCTTCCGCCACACCTGCGCCTTTGTCCTGCCGGAAACGGAAACCGTCCAGCTTGCCTACAAATTCGCCTTCAACGGTTACTTCACCGGTCTCGTTTACTTCGGCCACCATGGCTTCCTTCTGTCCTAGCCGGCGCAAAAGCACGGATGTGCGCCGATCTACAAATCTCTGGGTCAAACGCTCGTGCAGCGCGTCCGACAGTCTGTCTTCTACGACACGCGCCGCGTCTCGCCAATGACTTTCGTCAACCGTCCACCCTTTGCGTTGGGTCACATAAGTCCAGGTGCGGATAAACGCCAGTCTCTTGGACAACGCATCAATGTCGCCATCGGTTCGATCGATCCGGTTTATTTGTCCCGCAAGCCAGTCGTCGGGGATGGTGCCGCGCTGGTGCAGATAGTTAAAAATCGTTTCGAGAAGGCTGGCGTGTTCCGCATGGCTGATGCCGCGAAAGTCGGGAATCCGGCAGACATCCCACAGCAACTTGACGGATGGACCGTCCGTACAGCGCGCCGCGACCTCAGCATCCTCGCCCAACGCCTTGAGCGCACGCAGGTCATCGGCCTCGCGGGCCTTGTATAGGCGTTCGTTGTCTGGCGACATCTCAAGCGTCTGGATCAGCCGGTCGATGCTGCCGTATTGCAGCGCCGGATTGCGCCAGTTGATCTTGTTCTGCGGCGTAAAGCTGTGATCCATGATTGCGCGGGCAACACCATCATCCAAGGGCGGCGCATCGCCGGTAACCCCGAACGTACCGCTTTTGAAACCGCGCCCTGCCCGCCCTGCAATCTGTGCCAGCTCGTTCGGGGCCAACTGACGCATCCGCCGCCCGTCAAATTTGCTCAGCGCTGAGAACGCGACATGATCCACGTCCAGGTTAAGCCCCATCCCGATGGCATCGGTGGCGACCAGATAATCGACCTCTCCGCTTTGGTACATCTCGACCTGCGCGTTGCGTGTGCGCGGGCTCAGTGCGCCCATCACGACCGCCGCACCGCCTTTTTGACGGCGGATCAGCTCGGCAATCGCATACACATTCTCAACCGAAAACCCGACGATGGCACTGCGAGGACGCATCCTGCTTATCTTTTTCTGACCTACATAGGTCAATTCGGACATTCTCTCGCGTTTGATGAACTGCGCCTTGGGCACCAGCGCCGCAATGGTGCCGCGCATGGTGTCCGCCCCCATGAACAGCGTCTCGTGAAGCCCCCGCGACCGCAGCAACCGGTCGGTAAAGACATGCCCGCGTTCGGGATCGGCACAAAGCTGGATTTCATCGACCGCGACCAGATCCGCGCCCATCCCTTCGGGCATCGCCTCGACCGTGCAGACCCAATATTGCGTGCGCGGCGGCACGATGCGCTCTTCGCCCGTCACCAAGGCCACGACTGACGGTCCGCGCAGGGCGACGATCTTGTCATAGACCTCGCGCGCCAACAGGCGCAGCGGCAGGCCGATCACCCCAGTGCGATGTGCCAACATCCGCTCAATGGCATATGTGGTCTTGCCCGTGTTGGTCGGGCCCAAAACGGCCACGACCCTGCTATCACCTGTCACCAGAATGTTCCCGACGTCTTAAAGAGTGCGCCCGATGCCGTCGCGCCGAAGCCCGTCCAGCGCCTTTTGCGCGTTTTCATGGTGAGGGTTTATCGCAAGAACCCGGCGATACAAAGTGGCGGCGGCAGGCAGGCTGCCAAATTCCTGCAAGATCGCGCCCAGCCCGAAAATAGCGTTGAACTGCTGTGGGTTAAGCGCCAAGGCCATTTCGAGGTCGTCAATCGCAGGCCCATACAGATCAGCCCGGAAATAGGCCTGCGCACGGGCATGATACCCTTCGGCAAACAAAGGCGCGTGATCCGTCAGCGCGGTAAAATGCTCGATCGCGAGGGGGGTATCGCCGGCCGCCAATGCGTCCATCCCCCGCTTAAGAAGCAGATCAATGCTGGCCGAACCCGATCGCGCCCATGCGGTCTGGACCTCGCGCTCTATCCTTGAGGCTTCCTCGGCGGGGGCATCGCGTAATTTCGCCAGTAACTCATCCGCTTGCGGCATCGTCGTTTGCGCAAAAGATACGCCGCCAAGCAACACCCAGAAACCAAGTGCCGCGACGGTATGTTTGAGGTTGACGATGTGATTGACCATAACAACAGTGAATGTAACAGCCTGCCGCCACTTTTCCAGACATGTCGGTAGCATTTTCGAAAAAAGGACCGCAGATGAGCGATATTGTGAACGAAGCCGTAACTGTCTTGAACGGAAAACTGGCGGGGGCCGATTTCGACGGCACAGCCAAGTTCGACATTGAAGGCGAAGGGTGCGTTATGATGGATTCCACAGGGGCGCGCGCAGGCGATGAACCCGCCGATGTCACGCTTTCTGCTGATGTCGACACATTTCAGGCCATTCTGGCCGGTGAAACCAACCCGACAAGTGCCTTCATGACCGGCAAGCTCAAGATTGACGGCGATATGGGCATGGCAATGAAACTGGCATCCGTACTGGCCTGATGATCCTCGCGCCCGCCCCCCTTTTCACTGACCTTTTCCCGGGCCCCGACACGGGCCTAGCACATTGGACAGAAACGCCGGATGGCAAAAAGCTACGGGTGGCGCATTGGCCGTTGGACGGGGCGAAGGGCACAGTGCTTCTTTTCCCCGGCCGCACGGAATATGTAGAAAAATACGGGGTGACTGCGGCTGAATTTGCCAAACGTGGGCTTGCCGTCATGACCCTGGACTGGCGCGGCCAGGGCCTTGCCGACCGGCTTTTGCCCGATCGCCGGGTGGGCCAGGTCGATCACTTTCCCGACTACCAAAAAGACGTGGCGACACTCATGCGTGCCGCGCGCACGCTGCAATTGCCGCGCCCTTTCTTCATGCTCGCCCATTCGATGGGCGGGGCCATCGGACTGCGCGCCGTGATGGAGGGGCTTTCGGTTCAGGCCGCCGCATTTACAGCGCCCATGTGGGGCATTCACCTTGCCCCGCACCTTCGGCCATTCGCATGGGGCTTGTCACGGCTGATGCCCCGCGTCGGTCAAGGGCACCAATTGCCCCTCGGCACGAAATACGACCCCTATGTCACGTCGGAGCCTTTTGAAAACAACATGTTGACGACGGACCAGCCGATGTTCGAGATGATGCGCGACCAGATTGCCGCCCACCCTGATCTGGCCCTTGGCGGACCCAGCTATGTCTGGCTGCGCGAAGCATTGGCTGAAACGAAACACCTTGCCCTGCGCGCCGCGCCCAGCCTGCCCTGTGTTACCTTTCTGGGATCGAACGAAAGGATCGTCCATATCGGGCGCATCCATCAGCGAATGAAGTCATGGACCGGCAGCAAGCTGCAAATCGTCGAGGGTGCAGAGCACGAGATCTTGATGGAAAAGCCAGCCATCAGGGACGCCGCAATCGACGACATGGTACGGTTGTTCCTGCGCAACGCGAAAAACTGATCCTGACACACAGGATCAACTTTCGCTCATACCCGATTGATACCAAATATTATTTCGACAAATTCCAGGCTTGCGCCTGTCTCGCCCTGTCCAAATCAAAACCGGCTCCTATCTTTAGGCCATGACAACATCCCCGGTTCTTACCTTTACGGAAAACGGCATCTATTGCGCCGCAGGTGATTTTTACATCGACCCGTGGCGGCAGGTGGACCGCGCGCTGATCACCCACGGCCATTCGGACCACGCGCGTTGGGGCATGGGCCGTTATCTTGCCACCCACGCCGCCCTGCCCGTAATGCGCCACCGTCTGGGCGAGATTTCCGCCGAAGGCATCGCTTATGGCGAGGTGCGCAGGATCGGGGACGCAGATGTGTCCTTTCACCCCGCCGGCCATGTGCCCGGATCGGCGCAGATCAGGGTCGCGGTGAAGGGCGAGGTTTGGGTGGCATCCGGCGACTACAAAGTCGTCGATGATGGGCTTTCGGATGCGTTTACGCCCGTCAAATGCCACCATTTCATTACCGAAAGCACCTTTGGCCTGCCCGTGTTCCGTTGGGCGGATCAGGCAGATGTTGCTGACCAGATCAATGGGTGGTGGGCCGCCTGCGCCAAGGAAGGCAAAACTGCGTTTCTGGGGGCCTATGCCCTTGGCAAGGCGCAGCGCCTGTTGACCATGCTGGACCCTGCGATCGGGCCCGTGCTGACCCACACGGCGACGGAACATACCAACCGCGTGATGCGCGATCAGGGGATCGTTCTGCCCGACACGATCCTGGCCGACGGGGACCTGAAACCAAAGGACCATCCCGGTGCCATCGTGCTGGCCCCGCCGTCGGCCCTTGGCAGCGCATGGGCCAAGAAATTCGGCCCGCAGGAGACCGCCTTTGCCAGTGGCTGGATGGCGATCCGAGGCGTGCGCCGCCGCCGTGCCGGTGACCGGGGATTTATCATCTCGGACCATGCAGATTGGGATGGACTGCTTTCAGCGATCAAGGTGACCGAAGCTGAAAACATATACGTCACACATGGTTACACGGACATCTTCAGCCGTTACCTGAGCGATAATGGCTGGAACGCCCAAGTTGTCCCGACGCAGTTCGAAGGTGAAACGCTGGACAAGGACGCAACCGAATGAAGCGTTTTGCCAAGCTGTTCACCACCATCGACCAAAGCACCAAGACGAACGTAAAGACCGCCGCCCTGGCCGAGTATTTCGCAGCGGCCCCTGACGCCGACCGCCTTTGGACCATCGCGCTTTTTTCAGGCCGCCGTCCCAAGCGCGCGGTCACAACCACCCGCCTGCGTGAATGGGCGGCAGAGCGGGCGGGCATCCCTCTTTGGCTGTTCGAGGAAAGCTATGCCATCGTCGGTGACCTTGCTGAAACCATCGCACTGGTCCTGCCCCCGAACACGACCCAAGACGACCAAAGCCTGTCTGACTGGATCGCCGCGTTGCGTGAAATCTACACCCAAGACGAAGACGCCCGCAAAGCGTTCGTGCTGTCTGCATGGGATAGATTGGGCGGTGCGGAACGGTTCATCTTTAACAAGCTGATCACCGGCGGTTTTCGCGTCGGCGTCAGCCAAAAGCTGATGACCCGCGCCTTGGCCCGCGCGACGGACAAGCCCGAAGCTGAACTCGCACACCGGCTGATGGGAAACTGGCACCCTGATGACACCACATGGCACGCGTTGGTCGAGGCCGAAGATGCCTCGGCCGATGCCTCGCGCCCCTACCCGTTCTATCTGGCCTATGGGCTGGAAGCCGAACCGCAAGACCTGGGTGCCCCCGAGGACTGGCGTGCCGAATGGAAATGGGACGGAATCAGGGGCCAGCTTATCCTGCGCGACGGGCAGTATTTTGTCTGGTCGCGCGGCGAAGAGCTGATGACCGACCGCTTTCCCGAATTGGCCCGCGCGCTGGATTTCCTGCCCGATGGCACCGTATTGGATGGCGAATTGCTTGTTTGGCCCGACGACCAGCCGACGCCGTCGTCCTTTAACGCGCTGCAATCGCGCATCGGCCGAAAGACCGTCCCGAAAAAGCTGCTGACCGACGCGCCCGTGGTTCTGCACGCCTATGATCTGCTGGAATGGCAGGGGCAGGACATCCGTGACCTGCCATTCGCCGACCGCCGCGCGACGCTGGAACGCGCCTGTGCCGATCTGCCAGCGCAGGCCCCGATCCGCCTGTCATCCCAACTGCCTTTTGCCGACTGGGACGCCCTTGCAGCCACCCGCAGTGACGCCCGCGATGCACAGGCCGAAGGCGTGATGCTGAAACGCGCCGACAGCCCCTATCTGGCGGGGCGCAAAAAGGGCGACTGGTGGAAATGGAAGCTGGACCCGCTGACGATTGATGCCGTGATGATCTATGCGCAATCGGGGTCGGGCCGCCGCGCGAACCTGTTCACCGATTTCACCTTTGCGGTCTGGAACGGCAATGAACTGGTCCCTTTCACCAAGGCCTATAGCGGGCTGACCGATGCCGAATTTCGCCAGATCACCGCTTGGGTGCGCAAAAACACGCTTGAACGGTTCGGTCCTGTGCGCAAGGTCACACCGCACCATGTTTTCGAAATCGCCTTCGAGGGGATCGCGCGCAGCCCGCGCCACAAATCAGGTGTGGCCCTGCGATTCCCCAGAATGTTGCGCTGGCGACAGGATAAACCGCTTCAGGAGGCCAACACGCTGGCCGATTTGGAAGAGTTCCTGCGCATTTACGGCTGATCCCGCCAGTCGCCGCCTTGCCTTGACCACGCACGATGCTTAGGTAAGTTCAACGCAAAATGAGGTTTTTCATGTTTCAACTGCCCTTCCCCGTCCGCGATGCAAATGCCGGAGCAGCCGCGTCCCCCTTGGGCAATCTGCCAGAGTGGAATCTGGACGACCTATATACAGGCGAAGACGCAACCGAGCTGAAGCGCGATCTTGACTGGCTCGAGGAAGCATGCCGCAGCTTTGCCACGGATTTCGAAGGAAATCTGGCCAATCTGGATGCCGCTGGATTTCTGGACTGCGTGCTGCGCAACGAAAAGATCAACCAGGTCGCAGGTCGCATCATGTCTTTCGCGGGCTTGCGCTATTACCAGCAGACCACCGACGCGGGCCGGACCAAATTCATGTCCGACGTTCAGGAAAAGATCACCAATTTCACCACGCCGCTGGTGTTTTTCACGCTGGAACTGAACCGGCTGGAAGACGACCACTTGGGCAAGCTTCTGGTTCAGAATGCGGACCTTGCACGTTACAAACCGGTTTTCGACCGCATCCGTGCAATGAAGGACTATCAGTTGAGCGACGAGCTGGAAAAATTCCTGCATGATCTGGGGGTTGTAGGCGACGCATGGGAACGTCTGTTTGACGAAACCATCGCGGCCCTGGAATTCGTGGTCGATGGCGAGCAGTTGAATATCGAAGGCGTTTTGAACCTGTTGACCGATCCCAACCGTGACCTGCGTGAATCCGCAGCCCGCGAGTTGGCCGATGTATTCCGCAGCAACATCAAGACCTTTGCCCGCGTTCACAACACGCAAGCCAAGGAAAAAGAGGTCATCGACCGCTGGCGTGGCATGCCCACCCCGCAGACGGGCCGCCACCTGAGCAACCACGTCGAACCCGAAGTCGTCGAGGCGCTGCGCAACGCCGTGGTCAACGCCTACCCAAAGCTGAGCCATCGCTATTACGAACTGAAACGCAAATGGCTTGGCCTTGACGTGATGCAGGTCTGGGACCGCAATGCGCCCCTTCCGATGGAAGACCCCAAGCTGATCGGCTGGGACCGCGCCGAACATATGGTGATGGACGCATACAATGCATTTGATCCCCGCATGGGCGAGATCGCGAAACCGTTCTTTACCGACGGCTGGATCGACGCGGGCGTAAAGCCCGGCAAGGCCCCCGGTGCCTTTGCCCATCCAACCGTGACCAATGTCCACCCTTACGTGATGCTCAACTACTTGGGCAAACCGCGCGATGTCATGACGTTGGCGCATGAGCTGGGCCACGGCGTTCATCAGGTTCTCGCTGCGGGCCAGGGCGAAATGCTGTCCTCGACCCCTTTGACGCTGGCTGAAACCGCAAGCGTGTTCGGCGAAATGCTGACCTTCCGCAAGATGCTGGACAATGCAAAGACCAATGCCGAACGCAAGGTCCTGCTGGCCGGCAAGGTCGAGGATATGATCAACACCGTTGTCCGCCAGATCGCGTTCTATGACTTTGAATGCAAGCTGCATGATGCCCGCCGTGGCGGAGAGTTGACACCCGACGACATCAACGCGCTGTGGATGTCCGTGCAGGCCGAAAGCCTGGGACCGGCATTCGAATTCATGGACGGATACGAGACCTTCTGGGCCTATATTCCGCATTTCGTGCATTCGCCTTTCTACGTCTATGCCTATGCCTTCGGCGATGGCCTCGTGAACGCCCTGTACGCCGTCTATGACGAAGGTACGCCGGGCTTTGAGGACAAGTATTTCGACATGCTCAAGGCCGGTGGGTCAAAGCACCACAAGGAACTGCTGGCCCCCTTCGGGCTGGACGCTTCCGATCCCGCATTCTGGGACAAGGGATTGTCGATGATCTCGGGCTTCATCGACGAATTGGAAGCGATGGAAGAGTAAAATTTCAAGCGGCAGCTAAGCTGGGTTTAGCTGCCGCTTGAAGAGAATGCTCAGACGTGATCAGCGCAGCAAAACAGCGTTATCGGTTTTCCGCCACGCACCGCCGTAATTATACCTTCGGTTGCACGCAGAATTGACGTGGCTCAAAACTCCCGCAGATCAGGCGCAGTAGGCTTTCCATGTGACAATGGGAGAGTTGACTATGGAAACCCCTGCTGAAGTGACCTTCAAGGATATCGATCATTCCGACGCGATCGAAGCGCGCGTTCGTGAGAGGGTCGATAAACTGGAGGCAATGAGTCCTGAAATTATACGATGTCAGGTTTGGGTCAGGGCCCCGCACCGCCGTCACAAAGGGACGGAGTACATCATTGACATCAGCCTTCAAATGCCCGGATCGACCCTGCATATCGACCGACATCCCGGTGACGATCACGCCCATACCGATATCTATGTCGCGATCCGGGATGCCTTCAACGCGATGGAGCGGCAGCTGCGAAGGTGGCAGGATCAACACAAGGGCAGACCCGAAATTCATGCAGCACCTCTGCAAGGACGGATTGCCGTGTTGGATGGGTATACCAACAGCGGGCAGATATCGACGACAGATGGGCGGCTGGTCTATTTTCACCGTAACAGCGTTGTCAGAAACGGGTATGACGATCTGAACGAAGGCGACACGGTTGAACTGAGCGTCGATGCCAAAGACGCCGACGAAGGGCCCCATGCGAGCATCGTGCGCCCGATCACCAAGATCCGCTTTGTCGACAAGCCCGGCTAGACCCGGTCGGGGTGCATGTCCGCGTCAGTAGCCCCTTTCGGGTTCAGATGGCGGACCTAGCCCCGCTATTTCAACTGGCTGTCCTTGCTTCCCCGCCGGTTGATCCCGCCCCGCCGATCAGGTCGATTGTCACGCTCGTTCACGCAGTCGATGCACAGCTTCACGCCCGGCAGGGCCACGCGGCGGGCTTCGGGGATCGGTTCTTCGCATTCGGCACAATGGGTCAGGCTTTCGCCCTGCAGCGCCTTGCGCGCCTTGAGGCGGGCAAGTTCGTCGTTGATGGATGCCTCGATCTGCTCGCTTACGGCACCGTCCTTTGCCCATCCTCCGGCCATGTCAGGCCCCCTTTCCGGCTGCATACGCCATGTCGATCATCGCTTGGGTTCCCTTGCTGAATTCCAGCGGGCACGGATAAGCTGCACCTTCGGTGACAGAGCGTCCAAAGGCTTCGACCTGCAGCACGTATTGGTTGGCACCGGGAAAGCGTTCAGTGGTCATGACGTTGGTTGCAGTCTCAAGGTGCAGTTCCGCCTGGGCATGGACCCCCGCGTTGAACGGGCAGCTTAGCCGCAGAACGCCTTTTTCGCCGTGCACAACGACTTCCTGACGCGGGAACATCCGGATTGACACGGTCGCGGAATAATCGAACCCGTCAAAGCTTGCTGCAACCTGGGCAAAGGTATCAACGCCATTTGCGTAATCGATCTTGGCATAGGGGATCGACACCGGTTCCTGACCCGTCAAAAACCGGACCGACCCAAAGGTATAGACGCCGATATCGGGCAAGCCGCCACCGCCTGCGGCAGCTTGGTTTCGGATATTCGTCGTGTCGTCGTTATAAAAGGAAAACGTCGCCCCCACATGCCGGACCCGGCCAAGGGTACCAGATGCAATAATCTCGCGGGCGCGGATCATCTGGGGATGATGCACGATCATGAACGCCTCGGCGGCAAGCATCCCCGACGCATCGCGCGCGGCGATCAGCCGGTCGAATTCGGACGCGTTCAGCGCCATCGGCTTTTCGCACAGCACATGTTTGCCTGCCTCAAGCGCCTTGATCGTCCATTCCACATGCATGTGGTTGGGCAGCGGGATATAGACCGCGTCGATCGTCGGGTCAGCCAGCAGCGCATCATAGCTGTCATGGACAGTCAGACCGGGCGCGAAGGCCTGAAAAGGTTCGGCTTTTTGCGCGCTCGACGTGGCCAGCGCCACAAGCTGCGCACCGCGTGCAGCATGGATCGCAGGCCCCATATGTTCTAGCGCAAATTTCGCGGCTCCTAAAATGCCCCAGCGTAAAGTCTTCATAACAGTCCCCTTCTTCACAGTCAGTCTAGGCGGAATTCACTGCAAGCAAAGGGGCTTGCATAAAAAATCCCCGCAAACGCGCCGTCTGCGGGGAGATTGTTGCGAATTGGCAGAACGATCAGGCCGTCACTGCCATGCCTTTTTCGCGGGCAAGTTCGCCCATGCGCTTTTGCAGTTTCTCGAACGCGCGCACTTCGATCTGGCGGATACGCTCGCGACTGACGTCATACTGACTGCTCAAGTCTTCAAGGGTGATGGTTTCATCCGAAAGACGTCGTTGGGTCAAAATGTCTTTTTCACGGTCATTCAACACCTCCAGCGCTTCGGCCAGCATCTCGCGACGGGTTTCCAGCTCTTCGCGCTCTTCATAGTCGCCCGCCTGATCCGCGTCTTCGTCCTCGAGCCAGTCCTGCCATTGCATCGTGCCTTCACCCTCGGACCCGACGGTCGCGTTCAGGGAAGCGTCTCCGCCAGACATCCGGCGGTTCATCGACACGACTTCGGCTTCGGTCACGCCCAGATCAGTCGCGATCCGCGACACGTTTTCAGGGCGCATGTCGCCTTCTTCCAACGCACCGATGCGGTTTTTCGCCTTGCGCAGATTGAAGAACAGTTTTTTCTGACCGGAGGTCGTGCCAAGTTTCACCAAGCTCCACGAGCGCAGGATGTATTCCTGAATCGACGCGCGAATCCACCACATGGCGTAGGTCGCCAGGCGGAAGCCTTTTTCCGGATCAAAGCGTTTCACCGCCTGCATCAGACCGACATTCGCTTCCGAGATCACCTCGGCTTGCGGCAAACCGTAGCCACGATAGCCCATTGCGATCTTGGCGGCCAATCGCAGGTGCGATGTCACCATGCGATGCGCTGCTTCGGTGTCTTGTTCTTCGACCCACCGCTTGGCAAGCATGTATTCTTCTTCAGGCTCCAACAGCGGAAACTTGCGGATTTCCTGCATATAACGGTTCAGACCGCCTTCGGGTGTTGGTGCTGGCAGATTTGCATAATTAGCCATTTTAATGTCCCTTCCCTTCTTATCAGGGGCTCATGTTATTGAGCTTAACATAGATATGGAGAGCGCTAACATTATTTCAAGTGCTACGCTGTCGCCCGAGCGGTTAATATCAGCCTAAACTGGATGAATAAAAAGTTACCTGATCGTATGATGCGCCAAATTTGGCTGCTACGCCTGTGCCAGCGCCACCAAATCGAGCAGATCGGTCATATCGCGAGGCAGCGGAGCCTCGAACCGGACCATCTCGCCGGTGACGGGGTGTTCAAAGCCCAGAACCGCCGCATGCAGCGCCTGACGCGGAAAGGCGCGCACCGCATCGGAGGCGATTTCAGGCAGGGCCGTCTTGGGAAGCTTGCGCTTGCCACCATAAGTCGGGTCGCCGACCAGCGAATGGCCCGCATGGGCCATATGCACGCGAATCTGATGCGTACGGCCGGTTTCCAGCCAGCATTCCATCAAAGCCAGCACAGGCGGCGTGCCGTACCGGCTGATGGTGCGCGCGCGGGTCACGGCGTGACGCCCGCCCTGAAACAGCACCGCCTGACGTTGACGATCGGTGCGGTGGCGCGCCAGCTGGGTGGTCATCTTCAGGATATTACCCGGCTCAAAGCTGGTCCCCTTGATGCCACGCAGGCGCGGGTCGTTGGCATCCGGGACACCGTAGACCAATGCCTGATAATACCGTTCCACAGTGTGCTTTTCGAATTGCTTGGCCAACCCGTGATGCGCCGCATCGGATTTGGCAACGACCAAAAGACCCGAGGTGTCCTTGTCGATGCGGTGCACGATGCCCGGTCGCTTCATGCCGCCGACTCCGGACAGGTCGTCTCCACAATGCGCCAGCAGTGCATTGACCAGCGTGCCGGACGGACTGCCGGGCGCAGGATGGACCACCATGCCCGCAGGCTTGTTGATCACGATCAGGTCACTGTCTTCAAAGACCACCTCGAGCGGGATCGATTCGGCCAAAATATGGCTGTCTTCGGCTTCTTCCACGTCCACCGTAATTTCTTGGCCTTCGAAAATGCGCGCGCGCGGATCGGTCACGACGATCCCGTCCACCTGAACCGAACCATCCGCAATCAAGCGTCCCAGACGGGTGCGCGACAGGTTCGCGTCCTCTGGCACATCGCGGGCAAGCGCCTTATCAAGGCGGGGCGGCGGCGTGTCCGCGATGATGAAACTGATACGACGGTGCGACATGACTGATCCTTCCGAGCCCCCAAACATAAAATTCCTGCGGCGGCTGGTGACGGTGCTGACCGCCACAATGATTTGCGGCCTTCTAGTCGTGATTGGCCTGCTTGTCATCCGCTTCTCTGGCAAAGCGCCCGATTTGCCTGATGTCATTGCACTGCCAGGCGGGGAAAAGCCTGTCGCCTTCACGCAAGGCCCCGATTGGTATGCGGTGGTGACGGCTGACGACCAGATACTGATCTTTGACCGGATGAGCGGCACGTTACGTCAAACCGTCGATATCCAGCGTTAAATATTTTAGGGGGTTGGTGGTACCACCTCCTGGTCTCGAACCAGGGACCTCCTGATCCACAATCAGGCGCTCTAACCAACTGAGCTAAGGCGGCACTGCTGGCGATCTACCGCCCACGCAAAAAGATTGCAATACCCTAAGACGACAGTTTTTCATTTGATGGCCCAAAAAACAGACGGCCCTCGCCATAAAGCCGTTCTGGTCCAACTTGCGTTTTGTCGAAGCCCGCGCTACGGCTTGCCACATCATTCCGGAGGGACCTATGGGCATCGACACCGAACGCGACATTGAAGCAAACCTGCAAATCGGCCCGACCGAAAACGGCATGGTCCGCCTGTTCGTCGAAGCCGATGGCGGAATCGAGATCCCGATGGACTTTACCCCGGACGAGGCTGTCGAGATCGCAGAAGAGATCATGGCGGCCGCCCACCGGGCAGGAAAAGGTGGTAAGTCCAAGCGCTAGAGCTTGGATCAGGCCATGCACGGGGGCCAGCCCCCACCGCGCCAAGGCGCGGCCCCCCGGGATTTTGATCCATTTGGAAATCGAGGCCTACCCCCAGATCGTACCTGCGTTGGGATCCCTGAGCATCTGAAGACGGCGGGCAGCGTGGGTGGCAAATTTCTGTATCATCACTTTGCGACGTGCAGGTGCAAGGCGAGTTTCCACGCCCGTGCGCAGGATTTCGGCACCATACCCGTCAGCGATGATCAGGCCCGATTCGGTCGGGAGCAAATCCACGTCAAAATCAGAAGAAACCGCCCAGAAAAAACGGTCGGCCCATTCGAGATATCTGTGCCACTTGTTGTCAGACATGAAATCGGCGCGGCTGGATTTGCATTCGACGATCCAGATGTCGCCTTTCGGGCCGAGGGCCATCACATCCACACGCAAGCCACGGGCGGGGACAAGTTCTTCGACCGTGACAAAGCCCAGTGAAGCAAGGTGGCGCGCAACACCGCGGGCCAAGAATTGGCCCGGCTGGGTGAGATTTGGATCATCAAAAGACATGACCGAGTTATGAACAATTAGTGAACATCTGACAAGGACCACAAGATGACTTTGTAATTGCGGCCTCCCGCCTTATCTTAGGCATCTGAGTTTAGGGGGTGGAAGATGTCACAATCGCAAGATCAGTCCAACGCGCAGCAGCGCGGCGTGCGCTACGCGCGCGACCTTGAGGGGCATTTGACCTGGCTCGAGACGTTTTCAGGCACTGCCCTTGGGGTGCTGGCCGTTGCGTCGGGAATCTATACCTATCTGGGGGTTTCGTCCCTGCTGGACGATAACGGTGCAATGTCCGCCTTTGCCGCGATCGCCTATTCCGTCGCGGTGTCTGTCGGTATCTTCGTATTCTGGTCCTATATGTTGCGGCTTTTTCCCGCTGTGCGGGGCGCACGGGCGCGGGCCGGTCTGATGGGGGCGATGGGTCTGGGATCGGTCGCGATCATCGCCATGTCGAGCTGGCTGAACGCTGCGGCGCTTGCCGGATCGGCGGCGGTTGAACAGCATCTGGCTGAAACAGTGCAGGACTACCAAGGCTCGCTGGAGCGCGCCCACGAGACTGCCCTTTCCGCGCAAGGGCTTGAGCGGGACGTTGCCCGTGTGCGCCAGAGCTTTGAGGATCTGAGCGAGCAGGAAGCCACGGGCGGCCTGTCCGGCATGGCCGGGCGCGGGGCAGTCTTTCGCGTGCTGCGGCAGAAATCCTCCGAGCTGGCCGGGCTGGAAGCGCAGATTGCCACGCAGACACCGCTGGTCGCGGCCGCCTTTGTAGAGGGCAACCAGATTCTCAGCCGGATGCGCGCCCTCACCGTTGAGCCCGGACCGGTAGAAGCCCGGTCGGTCGAGTTTTCCGAGCAGGCCGTGCGTCTGGCCGGGCTGATCACCCAACTGCGGCAACTGTCCGTCGCGTCCCTTGTCGAGCGGGCGGCGCAGGATTTGTCGGCCTCGGTCGTGTTGCCCGAACTGGACGGTGGCACGGTGGAACAGCGCGGCAATCAGGCATCCACGATCACGTCGGTTCTTGAGGTTCTGGCCCAACGCGCCACCACCCTGGAGCGCGCGGCCCAAGCCGTACTGGCCATGCCGCCGCCCACCGAAACCACTTACACACCGATTTCCAGCGCCGATGCGGTGATCAAATACGCGCGTAATTTCGTGCCCTCCTGGGCCGGTGCCATCGCGATCGACCTGCTGCCCGCCGTGCTGGTGTTCATCCTTGCGATCACCCAGACTGCGATCCGCGAAGGGCGCGAAGGCAGCGCCATCGAAGAAACCCTGACCCTTGCGGAATTGCGCGCCGCCGTGAACGCCGTGCGCGACATGGATGCCGCGATGAAAGGTACCGCCGATGAGGGCCCTGTAGAACCCACGGCCCCGCCGCATGAGCCCCCGGCTCATGTCACACCGATCAAATCCACATGACCGACGAAAGCGTGTCGCCAAAGCGCAACCCGATTGGGCGGGTTCTGGTCTGGGTGCTGTTTTTTCAACTTGCCCTCGCGGGGTTGCTGTTCTGGGGTGACCTGCGCGACGGGCTGCGCCTGCCCGGGTTTGGCCCGCGTGCACCGCAGCTTACCGAACCGGTGCGACCGGGCGACCAGACCCGGCGCTTTGACCCCGACCGCGCCCCGCCGGGGGGACGTCCGATGCCGTCATCGCCTCTGCCCGACCGTTTGACGCTGACCGTGGTGGAAGGCGGCAATCGCGCCTTGCTTGAGGGGGGCATCCTCCCCGGTGACGCCGAACGCATAGAAAAGCAACTTGCCGACCTTGCGCCAAAACCCGAAGGTGTGATCCTGAATTCGCCGGGCGGATCGGTCCAAGACGCGCTGATGCTTGGGCGGTATTTGCGGCAAGCCGAGCTGACGACGGCCCTGCGCAGCGGCGACATCTGCTATTCCGCCTGCCCCTATCTGCTGGCGGCAGGCACAAGCCGGACGATCCCCGACGATGCCTCCGTCGGGGTGCATCAACATTATTTCGGTGAAAGCACGCTGCTGCCTGCGTTCGTCGCGGTCGATGACATCCAGCGCGGCCAGGGTGAGGTCATGACCTATCTTGATGGCATGGGCATTGACCCTTTGGTAATGCAGCACGCGCTGGTCACCCCGCCAAATGAGATCTACGTCCTCTTGCCCGAAGAATTGACCCGCTACGGTTTCACTGAAGAGTAAGCGAAGCCGGGGCCCCAATCGTGGGAAGATGCCTGTGGGGCGGTCGTCGCTGGTCCGCATCAGACGGTACGCGCGCATCTGGCCAAGCGACGCCAATGCGCACCCCAAGGCGTCATTGCCAACGCCGCTGATCTTCCCCGAACAGCCATGAACCAAAGGATATGCCCCGGCCAATGGGGGTAGAAGGTCAAAACCTGCCCCTACTCTTTCAGGTAAATTTTACCACACAACCGAGATACCCCTTGCCGTAGCCCATGCCCAAGCCTACCTGTATCGCGTGACGGTTCTGCCCTGTTTGTAAAAGTTACATTCCAGTGGCCTTAAGCAAATCCGAGGGAGCTGGCTCTGTTCGAGCCCTGGTTCGATTATCTGGCGCCCACCTGTACATACAGGTCCTCGGGAATATACAACTAAACGGCAGCGGTGGTTCCGTCACACTCGACCATGATCAGATGATCTGGACTTCATGCAGTTGCAATGTCGTCGGATGCATCGATCTAATCCTTAAAACATTCCCTGTTTCGCTTGTGCATCCCCAGCCGTTCGGCATCGGCATGCGCCGCCTACAGCCTGCATCGGCAAGAAAAGGGCCGGACTTTGGAAAAGCCGGCTCCTCTTTGACGCACTGTTCGATTTTCAAAGAAGTCTTAAAACGACTCAGGCCGTGCTTCGCGGGCCATGTGGTCCAGAACGGCGTTGACGAACTTTGGCTCGTCACTGCCCTCAAAGAACGCGCGGGCTACGTCGACATATTCGGTGATAACCACCTTGGGCGGCGTGCCGGTGTCGCGCAGTTCCGCCCCTGCGGCACGGAACAAGGCGCGCAATGTCGGGTCGATCCGGGCGATGGGCCATTTGGCCACCAACGCGCGGTCGGTCATCTGGTCAATCGCCGCCTGATAATTCACAGCCGTTTCAAGCACATCGGCAAAGTGACGGATATCACCATCAATCATCTCGGCCCCGTCATAGGTGGCCCCGAAACGGTGCTCAAGAAACTCGGTACGGACCGTGTCGAAGCTCTGGGATGAATGCTCCATCTGGAACAGGGCCTGCACGGCATAAAGCCGGGAAGCGGATTTCATCTTGCGTTTTTGGTTGCCCGAAAGGCCGGCGGTAGAAGTCATGCTGTTGTGGGTCCATCATTGTCGCCCGCCATCAGATAGTCCTCTGAGCGCGGCTTGAAACCGATATCTTTGCGAATGTCGCCCCACTTACGGCTGAGTGCGATCAGATGCAAGGCCGCAGCGGCCGCACCGCCGCCCTTGTTCTGCCCGTCAGGGTCTGCGCGCACCGCTGCTTGTTCATGGTTTTCAACCGTAAGGATGCCATTGCCGATGCAAAGCCCCTGCAAGCCCATCAATTGCAGCGCGCGACTGCTGTCATTGCACACGGTCTCGTAATGGGTCGTTTCGCCGCGCACCACGCAGCCAAGGGCGACATAGCCGTCGAAATTGCTTTTCCGGTCTGAAATCCCGATGGCCGTCGGAATTTCCAACGCGCCGGGCATCTCGACTACGTCCCATTCGGCCCCTGCGGCTTCGATCTCGGCCTTGGCCCCTTTCAGCAAGCCTGCTGCGATGTCGGAATAATAGGGAGACACGACGATCAGCACCTTCACAGGCTTGTCGAATGTCGGTGTAACTAGGGTCGTATGGTTTCCAGCAGCCATGAAGTATACTCCGTTAAGACAGCGCGCCTGTCCCGGATGGTTAGGCCAAAAGCGTCAACGCCCAGATAACATCGGCGCGCCCCGTCAACAAGATCAACCCAACATCAGCCGACCCTGCCCCTCAAGGCAAAATGCGGCGCGCAGACGCCCGCATCTTCATTTTGCCAAATAAACTCAATCCCACTGCAATATCAGCGCGCAAACAGCGGCGTTCAATCTTTGGGCCCGCAGGTCTTCTAGGCCTGCACGTCGCGCCCGAAATACCGTGCCGCCTCAAGGTATCCCGCAGCCTTTGCCGCGCCGGACCAATCACGCTCGAGCCCGGTGTCGCCGATGATCAGAACCTGATCTCCAACCAGCCGGCGGCCCTGCATCACGCCCGACAGGTGGTCCCGCATGTCGGCCCAACTGTCGGTAAACCGCGGGGCCGACGCGACGTGATCCAGCACCGGGTTCGCCCCCTGGACCGCATCGCCTGACAGCGGGCGATGCACCAGCGCCAGCTTTTGCGCGCCCTGCACGGCGGTCAGAATCTCGGTCTCGCGCACGGGCATCTGCGGTGCATCCGCGCGTACGACCCGCAGCGCATTGCTTGAGAACAGCAGCGCAAGAATATCGCGCCCGGTGGCCTGCCGGATCGCCGCATAGGCCTTGTAATCCAGCCCCAGGGCACGCGCCCGCGCCACACGCATCTTTACCACCATCAACGGAATCGCCGACGGCATCGCTGCCTCACGCGCTTTTTGCCACTGAAACGCCCGCCATTTCTGGCCGCGCTCCATCGTGGGGCCCATGTTGTGACCGATACCAGCGATCATGACATTTCCGCCAGTCGCGCGACGTACCGCGCCAGCGTGTCAATCTCGAGGTTGATCAGGTCGCCCACCGCCACATCGCCCCAGGTCGTGACCTCTTTGGTGTGGGGGATGAAGTTGATGCCGAAATCACAGCCATCGACCTCGTTCACCGTCAGCGACGTGCCATTCAGCGCGACCGAGCCCTTTGGCGCGATGAAGCGCGCCAGCGCCTGCGGTGCCCGTAATGTCACGCGGGTGCTGTCGCCTTCGTCGCGCATGGCGACCACTTCGGCGACACCGTCCACATGGCCCGACACGATATGACCGCCCAATTCGTCACCCACCTTCAGCGCGCGTTCAAGGTTCAGT
Organism: Roseobacter sp. GAI101; assembly: GCF_000156335.1. Classification (GTDB taxonomy): domain Bacteria; phylum Pseudomonadota; class Alphaproteobacteria; order Rhodobacterales; family Rhodobacteraceae; genus Sulfitobacter. The sequence goes on along the minus strand of NZ_DS999213.1, from coordinate 3,774,005 downwards.
CGCTTGCCCGGAACCCAGCCGCCAAGGTTGGTTTTTTCCACCGTTTCGGCGCTGATCTGCACTTCGTACCAATCCGGCCCCATATCCACGACCGTCAGGCACACGCCGTCACTGGCGATGGAGGCCCCCATATCGATCCGGTCCGTATCATATCCCGTCGTGATCCGCGCCCGCAAATCACCCTCTTGGGCTAGCGACGCGATCTTTCCAACATCCGTGATAATCCCTGTAAACATCGGCCTGCCCTTCTATAAATGTCACACCTCCGAAGTAATCTTCTGCCCGGGACATGACAAGTCCGCAGAGGTGCCGCAATTTGGCCCGTATCGCATGATTTTTCATTTAGCGACGATAATAACGCAAAGACCCGCCATGACTGCCGCCGCACCCGCACGCCGGGTATTCCTGTTTCTGCAAGGGCCGCATGGTCCCTTCTTCAACCGTCTCGGCAAGATGCTGCGGTTGACCGGGGCAGAAGTGTGGCGCGTGGGCTTTAACGCAGGCGACCGCGCCTTCTGGTTCCATCCGCGCAGTTACATCCCCTACCGGGGAACCGCTGATGCATGGAAAGACACCTTTGTTGCGCTGCTCGCCGACAAAGGTGTCACTGATATTGTTCTGTACGGAGATACCCGCCCGATCCATGCCGTGGCCGTGGCACAGGCCAAGGCGCTTGGCCTGACCGTGCATGTCTTCGAAGAAGGCTACATGCGCCCCTACTGGGTCACCTATGAACGCGGCGGTACGAACGGCAATTCGCGCCTGATGGACATGACCATCGAACAGATGCAAACCGCGCTGGCCAATTCCGATATGGAGGCTCCCTTGCCCCCCGGCCATTGGGGCGACATGCGCCAGCATATCTTTTACGGCGCGCTCTATCACTGGTTCGTCCTGTTCCGGAACGGGGATTACCGCAATTTCCGCCCCCACCGCAAAATCCCGGTGACCAAGGAATTCCAGCTGTATATCAAACGCCTTTTCCTGATGCCCGCGCTGGCGACAAACCGGCTGGTCGCGACACTGCGCATCCGTCTGGGCGGCTTTCCCTACCATCTGGCGCTGCTTCAGCTTGAGCATGACAGCGCCTTTCAGGATCACTCCCCTTTCGACACGATGTCGGATTTCCTGCGCGTCGTGATCGAAGGCTTTGCCAAGGGCGCGCCGCGTCACCATCATCTGGTCGTCAAGGCCCACCCCCTTGAAGATGGCCGCGTCCCGCTGCGCCGCGACATCAAGCGTCTTGCGCGTGAATTGGGTGTGTCCCACCGGGTGCATTATGTCCGTGGCGGCAAGCTGGCGCAGTTGTTGAATGATGCGCGCACGGCGGTGACGGTCAATTCGACCGCGGGCCAACAGGTTTTGTGGCGGGGCATCCCGCTCAAGGTGTTTGGCAGTGCAGTCTATGCCAAACCGGAATTCGTGTCCGACCAGCCCCTGACCGATTTTTTTGCCGCAGCCTCGCGGCCCGACAACAAGGCCTACAAGGATTATCGCCGCTATCTGCTTGAGACATCCCAGATCCCCGGCGGCTTTTATGCGGCCCGCGCGCGCACGCAACTGATGCGGCAGGTGGTCGATATGATGCTGGCCGTCGAAGACCCCTACGATGCCCTTGAATCAGGGACCGCGGCACCACGGCAACAGTTGCGGGCTGTCACCTGAACGATTGGTCCCCAAACAGTAGCTTTTTGATCTGAACTGGGTTAGCCTTGGCGTAATTACGTCGAAAAAATCGATGAATCTGAGGCAGAATTAGAACAGGTCGAGGAGACCGGGCAGTGAAATCCGAGACATTTCGGTGGGCGCGTCCCATCGCACTACTTGCGGCAATGGCCGTGGTATCTTCATGTGGCTTGCCGCAGGTTGGCCCGAACAAGCGTCAAATCTACAAAGGTTCCGTCCAACAAGAGGGCGATGCCTTTGTCGTTGCCGTAAATGACCGCGTCAGCCGCGCCACGGCGGTGACCCCTGCCCTCGGCTTCAGTCAGGCGTTCATCAATGCCGCCACGCTTGGGTCGGACACCATCAGCGCGGGCGACACATTGGGCCTGACGATCTGGGAAAACGTCGATGACGGTCTGTTGGCTGCCCAAGGCGGGAACGCCACCTTGCTCGAGGAAGTACAGGTCGACGGGTCCGGCTTTATCTTCGTACCCTATGCAGGTCGCATCAGGGCCGCGGGAAATTCACCCGAAGCGATCCGCCGGATCATCACCCAACGTCTGTCCGAACAAACGCCTGATCCGCAGGTTCAGGTGCGCCGCATCGCTGGCGACGGTGCCACAGTGTCCCTGATCGGTGCCGTCAGCGCGCAAGGCGTTTATGCGATCGAACGTCCGACACGGACCCTGTCGACAATGCTGGCGCGGGCCGGTGGTGTGTCCATCGTGCCGGAAATCGCGCAAGTGACCGTGTTGCGTGGCAACATGAAGGGGCAAATCTGGTTCGAAGACCTGTACCAGCACCCCGAACTTGATATCGCGTTACGCGGCGGCGATAGGATCCTGATCGAAGAAGATTCCCGCTCGTTCACCGCCCTCGGGGCCACCGGGTCGCAACGGAAAGTGGCGTTTGAATCCCAGACGCTCTCCGCGCTCGAAGCCATCGCGCAGGTCGGTGGTCTGAATGCAGGCACCGCAGACCCGACGGGCGTGTTCATCTTCCGCAACGAACCGCAGGAAGTCGTTGAACAGGTGCTGGGCCGCACCGATCTGGTCGGCGCGCAGCGGATGATCTACGTGCTGGACCTGACCAAGCCCAACGGCCTGTTTATGGCGCGTGATTTCGTGATCCGTGACAGCGATACGCTTTACGTTACTGAAGCGCCGTTCACCCAGTGGAGCAAGGTGATCTCGTCGATCACAGGCTCGGCCAGTTCCTTGAACAGCATCGGGACCGTCGGCTCTACCCTGGCCGGAAACTGATCCGGTCCCATGGCTCTCGGGCCTGAAATATATGATACCCCCGCCGCCGGCCCTGAAAAGGACCGGCGGCTTTTCGTGTATAATGGCGGGTTTCTCACCCAGCGGCGGATCCGCCGGATCTTGCAACTGGCGGGCCATTCGCTGCATCTGGGACTGCCGCGCGCAGGCGATGCGGTGGCTGTCTGGGGCAATTCGCCCACCGCCCATCGCGGCCTTTCCGTGGCGCAAAGGCGCGGCGTGCCGGTGGTCAGGGTCGAAGACGCCATGCTGCGATCGCTGTTCCCCGGTCGCGCGGGTGAGCCGCCCATTGGGTTGCTGATCGACCACAAGGGCGCGCATTTCGATCCCCGCCAACCGTCCGATCTGGAAACGCTGCTGGCCACGCATCCTTTGGACGACACCGCCCTGCTGGACCGTGCCCGTGGCTGCATCGCCCGCATCCAAGAGGCACATCTGACGAAATATACGGCATTTAGGGTGGACACCCCGCCCCCCGACCCCGGCTATGTGCTGGTGATCGATCAGACGCGCGGCGATGCATCCGTCACCGCGTCGGGGGCCGACAGGTCACGGTTTCTGGAGATGCTGGTTTTTGCCCAGCAGGAAAACCCCGGCGCGCGGATCGTGATCAAGACCCATCCCGAAACGGCAAAGGGCTACCGAACCGGTCATTTCGGCCCCGAAGACGAGAACGCCCGCATCACGCTGCTGACCGGGCCCATAAGTCCTTGGGTCCTGTTTGAAGGGGCTGTGCGCGTCTATACCGTGTCTTCGCAAATGGGATTCGAGGCGATCTTTGCAGGCCACAAACCACGGGTCTTTGGCCAACCGTTTTATGCGGGCTGGGGGCTGACCGAAGACGAATTTCCCGTCCAGCGCCGCCAGCGCACATTGACGCGCGCCCAGATTTTCGCCGCCGCGATGATCCTTTATCCCAAATGGTACGATCCCCACCGCGACCGGCTTTGCGATCTGGAAACCACGATCGAGGCGCTGGCCGCGACCACCCGCGCGTGGCGCGAAGACCACAATGGCTGGGTCGCCTCGGGGATGAGTCTTTGGAAACGCGGCCCCTTGCAGCGGTTTTTCGGAACATGGTCCCCGGTCGTGTTCGAAGAGGACCCGCCCCGAGCACGCGCCAGCGGCAAGGCGTGGATGGTTTGGGCCGGCAAGGCCGACGTAGGTCATGGGGATGCGATGCGGGTCGAAGACGGCTTCTTGCGCTCGCGCGGGTTGGGTGCCGATCTGATACCCCCGCTCTCGCTGGTGTGCGATGATCTGGGCATCTACTACGATCCCCGACAGCCCAGCCGTCTGGAGGAATGGATCGCGACCCGGTGCAGCCTGCGCCCGGACCAAAGACGCAGGGCCGAGCGTCTGATCAAAAGACTGCGGGCGACAGGCCTGAGCAAATATAACCTTGGGGGTGCCGTATCATTGGACGGGCTTCCAGAGGGACGCCGCATTCTGGTGCCCGGCCAAGTCGAGGATGATGCGTCGGTCAAGACCGGTACCGACCATGTTTCAACCAATCTGGGGCTGCTGCAGGCCGCACGCGCCGCCAATCCCGACGCGGTGATCCTGTACAAACCCCATCCGGATGTCGAAGCGGGCCTGCGCCCCGGTGCGGTTGATGCCACCGGTCTGGCTTACAGGGTGATGGCCCGGACGGACCCGGTCAGCCTTCTGGCTCATGTCGATGAGGTCTGGACAATGACATCGCTTCTGGGGTTCGAGGCATTGGTGCGCGGGGTGCGGGTGGTGGCCGTTGGCGCGCCGTTTTATGCGGGTTGGGGGCTGACAGACGACCGGGGCGATGTGCCGCCGCGACGACGGGCAGATGTGGATCTGGAAGGCTTGGTGCATGCCGCGTTGATCGATTATCCGCGCTACGTCGATCCGCTCAGCGGGTTGGCCTGCCCGGTAGAAATTGTCATGCAGCGTTTGGCAGAGGGGGATCTGCCCTATCCCGGCGTTGGCAACCGGCTGCTGGCAAAAGTGCAAGGGGCCTTTGCGGGCAAGGCCCATTTGTGGCGCAAGGGGTGATGACCGGACTGGGGGCCAGCCCCCAGACCCCCGGGATTTGGGACCATTTGGAAGGACGAAGCGTTACGTCCGGGACCAGCTGTGCAGGATATCGGGACCGATAGCCCTAGTGTATTCAAGGCTGAAACGGGGCGCTTTGCCGAGCTGCGAGAGGCCCAAGGGGCCGATGGCCGGCAACCCGTCTGCGCCGATGGCAAGACCGGCGGTGAAGCCGACCAGATGATCGACGAGGTCCGCCTGGAGCAGGGAGGCGGCAAGACCGCCGCCGCCTTCGCAGAAGATACGGGTCAGACCGTGGTCGGCAAGTTTACGCAGGATGTCCGCCGGATCAAGCTGACCCGCGCGGGTCGCGCAGGGGATCAGCGTCGCGCCAAGCTGTTGCCATGTGGTGACCAGATGCGGATCGGCGCTGGTTGCGTGGCACAGGATCACGGGGATCAACGCCGCCGTCTGCGCCAGCTTTCCGGATAGTGGCAGGTCGAGGCGGCTGCTGACCACGATGCGGGCAGGTTGACGGGTAATACCGATGTCGCGGACCGTCAGGCTGGGGTCATCCTGCCGTGCCGTGCCGCCGCCCACCATCACCGCATCGTGGCGCGCGCGCATCGCGTGGACCAAACGACGTGCCGGGCCAGCGGTGATCCATTGGCTTTCGCCGGTGGCGGTTGCGATCCGTCCATCAAAGCTGCTGGCCAGTTTAAGCGTGACCATGGGACGGGCAATATCAATCCTGGACAGAAACCCGATGTGATCCTTGCGGGCTTCGTCCTCGAGAACGCCTGTGTCGACCGCAATCCCTGCGGCCTGAAGCATGGCGATGCCCTTGCCGCTGACGCGCGGATCACTGTCGGCACAGGCGATCACGACCCGCGCCACCTGCGCGTCAATCAGGGCCTGCGCACAGGGCGGCGTTTTACCGGTATGGGCGCAGGGTTCCAGTGTGACATAGACCGTCGCGCCAACGGCCTGCGCACCGGCTTGCGCCAAGGCCTCGGGTTCGGCATGGGGCCGACCACCCGGCTGCGTCCAGCCGCGCCCGACAATACGGTCGCCCTGCACGATCACACAGCCCACAGCGGGGTTGGGCCACACGGTCCCCTGCCCCCGCCGGCCCAAGGACAGGGCCAGCGCCATGAAGCGCGTATCTGCGGCTGTGCTCACTCTTCTGGCGGGACGTCGGGACGTAATTCCTGAACGAATTTGTCGAAGTCATCCGCCGCCTGGAAGTTCTTGTACACACTTGCGAAGCGCACATAGGCGACGGTGTCGATGCGGGCCAACGCCTCCATCACGATCTCGCCGATCTGTTTGGAGCCGATATCCGTTTCCCCCATGCTTTCCAGACGCCGCACGATGCCGGAAATCATCTGATCGATCCGCTCGGGATCAATCGGGCGCTTTTGCATCGAGATGCGGATCGAGCGTTCAAGCTTGTCGCGGTCGAAATCTTCGCGCTTGCCCGAGGATTTGATCACCACCAGATCGCGCAATTGCACACGCTCATATGTCGTGAAGCGCCCCCCGCAGGCAGGGCAGAAACGCCTGCGCCGAATGGATACGTGATCCTCTGCCGGGCGGCTGTCTTTCACTTGGGTATCGATATTTCCGCAAAACGGGCAGCGCATGGCCTGTCCCCTTATTTTCTGATCTGCCTCAGGTGGTTGGGTCGGTTCCCATCAAATTCACTTTCACTATAGGACAGCCCCTAGGGTTTGGGTAGAGGGCAATTGCGCCCCCAAGATGCAGAGCTTTGAAGGGCAGGCCCCGCGCCGAAACTCAATTAAAATGCGCTGCAACCTGCCTGACATGGGCCGCGCTACGATGTTCGACAAGATAGATGCCCTGCCATGTGCCCAAGGCCATCTTGCCCGCACGCACCGGGATAGAGAGGCTGACTGGCAACAATGCGGCCTTTATATGCGCGGGCATGTCGTCCGGCCCCTCATAGGTGTGGGTCAGATAGGACATCGCAGGATCCGTGGCAGGCGGCACCAGACGATTGAAAAAATTGACCAGGTCGGTCTGCACCTCGGGGTCGGCGTTTTCCTGGATCAGCAGCGAGGCAGAGGTATGGCGCACCATCAATGTCACCACGCCATCGCCCTGCCCGGAAATCCAGCGTGCGACATCGCGGGTAAATTCGTACAGACCGGGACCGTGGGTGGTGATTTCGAAATCAGTGTTCATCGGCTTGATGCTATGCCGCAGAGGGCACAGCAGCAAGCCAAAGCTGTCGGGCCCTAGAGGCCCTGGAGTTCAAGGATGAAATCCTTGCAGAATTCGACCGCGTGCCCAACCGGCAGGTTCAGGCCCGGCGTTCTGACTGAAACGGAATACGACCGTGTCGGCGGGACCGTCAATGACGCTTCATCCAAGGTAAAGACAGCGCCGGATTTACCGCTGACGCTGACCGACGGGCCGCGCGCCGTCTTGACGTAAAGCCGCGCGCTGCCCGATGCCCCCAGGCGGTCCTGCGCATAGCTGGCGGCGGCACACCACATGCCGCGCGGGCCTTCTCCGTGATCTTCGACCACTTCAAAATCCCCTCCGGCAACGGGGAACACATACAAAAGATTGACTGCCTGATAGGTTTGGGCAGCGGCGGCAAGGGGAAGACCGGCACAAAAGGCCGCAAGGATGAGCGCGCGCATGAGATACTCCTGACAATGAGGTTGTTGCTTAAAGGATAGTCCGAACAGGCCGGTCACCAAGTCACAGATGGGTGATATACCCCATTTACGGCTGACGTCTAAAAGATGCGTCCACGAAAAAAGGGCGGAGGTTGCCCCCCGCCCTTTCAAATTTATGTCCGGCCTGACGTTACTGATCCAGGAAAGACCGCAACTTGCGTGACCGGCTCGGGTGCTTGAGCTTGCGCAGCGCCTTCGCTTCGATCTGGCGAATGCGTTCGCGTGTCACACTGAACTGCTGACCGACTTCTTCCAACGTGTGGTCGGTGTTCATGCCGATGCCGAACCGCATCCGCAAGACGCGTTCTTCGCGCGGCGTCAGCGACGCCAGAACCCGCGTGGTGGTTTCCTTGAGGTTTTCCTGGATCGCGCTGTCCAAAGGCAGCACGGCATTCTTGTCCTCGATGAAATCGCCAAGCTGGCTGTCTTCTTCATCGCCGATCGGCGTTTCCAACGAAATCGGTTCCTTGGCGATCTTCATCACCTTGCGGACCTTTTCCAAAGGCATTTGCAGCTTTTCTGCCAATTCCTCAGGTGTCGGTTCGCGACCGATCTCGTGCAGCATCTGGCGGCCGGTGCGGACCAGCTTGTTGATCGTCTCGATCATGTGCACCGGAATACGGATGGTACGCGCCTGATCCGCGATGGAGCGCGTGATCGCCTGACGGATCCACCACGTCGCATATGTGCTGAACTTATAGCCGCGACGGTATTCAAACTTGTCCACGGCCTTCATCAGACCGATGTTGCCTTCCTGAATAAGATCAAGGAACTGCAGGCCACGGTTCGTGTATTTCTTGGCGATCGAGATAACGAGGCGAAGGTTTGCCTCGACCATTTCTTTCTTGGCCTGACGCGCTTCTTTTTCGCCCTTCTGAACCTGCTGCACGATGCGGCGGAATTCAGAAATATCAAGACCGACATACTGACCGACCTGCGCCATATCAGAGCGCAGTTCTTCTACCTTGTCAGCAGAGCGTTCGATGAACATCTGCCAGCCACGGCCGGATTTTTCGGCCATCCGCTCCATCCAGTTCGGATCAAGTTCGTAGCCGCGGTAGTTATCCACGAATTCCTTGCGGTTGATGCGCGCCTGATCGGCAAGCTTCACCATGGCGCTGTCGATCTGCATGATGCGGCGGTTGATGCCGTAAAGCTGGTCGATCAACGCTTCGATACGGTTGTTGTGCAGGTGCAGTTCATTGACCAGCAAAACAATTTCCGACCGGACCTTTTGGTATTCTTCTTCGTCTTTCTTCGAAAACGACCCGTCCTCGTTCAGAGTGGCCGAAATCCGGCTGTCCTGAATTTCGCTCAACTTGACGTAGTCGTCGGCGATAATGTCCAGCGCCTCAAGCACTTGCGGCTTGAGAGCGGCTTCCATTGCCGCCAGCGACATATTGGCCTGTTCGTCCTCGTCGTCGTCATCATCGTTGGCGATCGGGTTGCCATCGGCATCGACTTCGCTGGTGTCTTCGTTGGTTTTTGCCTCGGTACCGGAAACCACCGGCACGACGGGTGTCGTTTCATCCTCGTCACCCATCTGGGTGCCAAACGTCGCCTCAAGGTCGATGACATCGCGCAGCAAAATATCTTCGGACAGAAGTTCGTCGCGCCAGATCGTGATCGCCTGGAACGTCAGCGGGCTTTCGCACAGCCCTGCGATCATTGTGTTGCGGCCAGCCTCGATCCGCTTGGCGATGGCGATTTCGCCCTCGCGGCTCAGCAATTCCACCGACCCCATTTCGCGCAGATACATCCGCACGGGGTCGTCGGTCCGGTCCAGCTTTTCAGAGGTGCCGCTGGACAGCGTGACGTCACGGTTGCTGTCCGTCGTGGTCAGATCCGTACCACCTTTGGCTTCTTCTTCTTCGGCGTCTTCATCTTCAATGATGTTGATGCCCATTTCAGAGAGCATCGACATCACGTCTTCGATTTGTTCCGAGCTGACCTGATCAGGCGGCAAAACCGTGTTCAGCTGATCGTAGGTGATATAACCCTTTTCACGGGCGTCACCGATCATCTTCTTGACGGCGGCCTGGCTCATGTCCAGCGAATGGCCAGCCTCTTGGTCGTCAGACTTTGTATCTTCGTTGGTATCTTTGGCGGCCATGAAAACTTCCTCCAGCGAATGCGCGCGAATCACCTAAAGTGATTCGATTATTTCGAATCATGCGGGGTTCCGGGTGATTCTTAAACCCGTTACCCTTATTTTTGTTCAACATCCCGGCGAAAAAGCCACGCCGGGTTCATTTCTTGTCTTTCGAATCGCCCCCGCGGATCGATCCGATCAGTGCATCAAAGGCGCTGCGTTCGTCGCGGCTGATATGGGCACCGTTGTCACCGATGTCATATTCCGCCGTATCTTCCTGCCCGCTGCGCTGCGCCCGGTCGGCGTTTCGAGCCGCTTCGCTCAATCTCCAGGTCAGGCCCTCATCCGCCACGCCGCTCAAATCCTCGACGGCGTCGGCGATTTCAGCGTCCAACCCCCGTACGGCTTCAAGTTTTCCCAGCTCTTCGGCCACCGTCATACGGGTCATTTCGATGTTGCCGGGGTTCCGTATACAGGGCGTGATGGCAACGTGGCGTTGCGTGGTCATATTTTCAAGGGCTTGCGCCCCCAGTGCGTCGCAAATCTTTTCGTGCAACGCCTCCGGTGACCTATGCGCATATCTTAACATCAAATCCCTGATCACGGCATGATCAGGGTCCTGACACGCCATCGCGGCCACCCCGGTTTCGAACTCCTCGACCAGCTGGGGACAGCCCAGCAGCGCACACAAAATCACCGCCTCGCGCAAATGCTCAGTGGCCCCCAATCCCGCGGCAGTCACAAGGATCGAAGATTTCGCACTGGGCGAGGGTCCTTGCGGCGCGGCGTTCCAACGCCCCTGCCCGGCACTGCGGGCACCGGGGGCAAAGGCTTTCTTGGCCTGCTGCGGCCGGAACAGCTGATAGCGCAGGTCCTTGATCTCTTGGCCATAATGGCTGCGGATCGACGGATCCCTGATCAACATTATCTTTTCGCGCAGCGATTTATCCAGCGCCGCCTTGCGTTCAGGACTGTCGAAAACGCGCCCGTCCGTTTCACGCTGCCAGAGCAGACGCACCATGGGCATCGCATTGTCCAACAGCTTTTGCAGCGCCGGCGCACCATGGGCGCGCAGCAAATCATCTGGGTCCTGCCCCTCGGGCATCACGGCAAAGCGCAGGCTTTGCCCCGCCTCCAACAGCGGCAACGCCAGATCGATCAGACGCAACGCAGCGCGCTGTCCGGCCGTGTCGCCATCCAACGTAATGATCGGTTCAGGCGAAATCCGCCACAACATCTGCAACTGGCTCTCGGTGATTGCGGTCCCCAGCGGTGCCACGGCGGCACCAAATCCGGCCTGCACCAGGGCGATGACATCCATGTACCCTTCGGCGACAAGCAGCGGTTGCCCCTGCCCTGCCGCCGTGCGTGCGTCCTTTACGTTGTAAAGACTGCGGCCCTTGTCGAATAACTCAGTTTCAGGCGAATTCAGATATTTCGCGTTGTCATTGGGGTCCATCGCACGACCGCCAAAGGCAATCGCCCGCCCCCGCGCGTCACGGATCGGAAAAATGATCCGTCCTCGAAACGTATCGTAGGGCCGCCCGCCCTTTGTCGACGGCTTGGCCAGCCCCGCGCCAAAGATCAACTCATCCTCGACGCCCTTGGCCTTCAAATGGTCCCATAACCCCTGCCACTGGTCCGCAGCAAAGCCGATCTCCCAACGCTCCAACGCTTGCGCATTCAATCCACGCCGCGCCAGATAATCCCTCGCGGCCCCCGCAGCCCCGGTCTGTAACTGCAACCGGAAGAACTGCACCGCCTGCTCCATCACCTGCGCAAGCTGGGTGCGCTTGTCGGCTTTCTCCTGCGCACGCGGATCCTGTTGCGGCACCGGCATCCCCGCCTCGCGCGCCAGAATCTCGACAGCCTCCATAAAGCTCACGTTCTCCGTCTCGCGCACAAAGGAAATGGCATCGCCCTTGGCGTGACAGCCAAAGCAATAGTAAAACCCCTTGCGGTCATCGACATGAAAACTGGCGGATTTTTCCTGATGGAACGGGCACGGTGCCCACATATCGCCCTTGCCCTGATTGGACTTGCGCGCATCCCACATGACTTTACGCCCCACCACCTGAGACAGGCTGGCACGACTACGCAATTCATCCAAAAATCCAGGAGGTAAGCTCATAGCTTCATATATTGGCCCGTACCCGGCAGAGTCCAGAACCCAAAGTTCCCGACCCCGCTTCATTTTGCCAGATAAACTCCGGGGGAATTGCCCCTTGGGGCAATGGGGGCTGGCCCCCACACCCCGTCTGATCAACCGCGTGCGGTCAGCGGGCCAGGCACATTTCGTTCCAGGCCGCACCCAGATCGTTGGCTTTCACATCGCGCATCTTCATCTCGTAGACCCAAGGGGCGACCAAGGGCACGACCGCATTGTATTTCTCGGGCCAGGTCGGGGCCGATGCCGCCACATGCTCCGGAACCTTCCGCTCCTTCACGCGCTCGATCCGCGCCTGGCGCACCGCTTCGACGACTGCCGCCTGATAGCCACAATCGACCTCTGCTGCCGTTTGCGCCCATACCGGCGCAGCGCCACCAAGCAAAGCAGCCACGGTCACACCTGAAACAAATTTCATCTTCAACTCTCCAAATATCAACTATGCCACCTCTGGCGGCTCAGGATTCGCGCGATGCTACACTCAACATCGCTTCGCTTACCTCATGCACCAAGGTAGAGGCCATGGACCGGAATACAAGGATCATGAAATCCTCGCCCCCCGTGCGCGTGATCGAGGCTGTCATATGCCCCACCAATGTGCGCACCGTGTGTCCGCGCTTGAAGTGACCTGCCCGCAGATCGACCGGCACCAACCGCGCCAGCACATCCTCCGACGCGCCACCGCTCAGGCGGACTGCGCACCAACCGTCGCTTAGATCCACCAGCGCGCCATGAGCCGCCAGCGAAGCATCCGGTGCGGCCCCGATCAACAGCGCCTGATTGCGTCCGAACCAGACACATCGAATACCCCCCTTGCCCGACGCCCGGTTCGGCTTTGGAAAGGCCACACCATGGGCTGCCTCCAGCGCGTCTGACAGGGCATCTTCATCGCCGGTCACCATCACGGATGTCACGATACCCAGATCAAGCTCGACCAACTGCGCCGCCCCGTGGGTTACCGGCAGCATATCCCCACAAGGGGTTCTCGCCTTCAATTCAGCCACGCGCACGCCCTCCCTCGGGGTCAAAGAACACAGGCGGACAAATCTCCACCTCGACGTCCAACGCGCGCAGATGGTCCACCACACGCATCACCTCGCCGTATCGTTCGGGCCCGTTCTTGACGAACCCCAAGCCTATGTAGGTGCCAACCTCGGGCGAGAAACAGACCGAAGTGACATAGCCCTGATCATTCTCACGCACCGCTTCCGCGTCTTTTCCAAAGATATGCGCCCCCGCGCTCAGCATCTTGACCGCGCCCACAGGTTTCATCCCGACCAAGCGTTCGCGATCCGCCGAAACCAAACCGGGCCGCGCGGCCATGACCTTGCCGACGCAATCCTTCTTGGCACTGATCATCCCCGCCATGCCCACATCAAACGCAGTGGTGCGCCCGTGGATCTCGGCATGGGTGATGAACCCCTTCTCAATGCGCAGCACATTCAGCGCCTCCATCCCGTAGGCTCCGCCCCCCAGCCCTTGCGCACGGGCAACCAACTCTCGAAACAGGCTCTCCCCATAGCGTGCAGGCACCGCGATTTCATACGCATGCTCACCCGAGAACGATATCCGGAACAGCCGCCCCTTGACGCCCAGAACCGACGTGTCGCCACAGGCCATGAACGGCCAGCTGTCATTGTCGATCGGTGCATCCAGTACCCCGTTCAGCAACTCGCGCGATTTTGGCCCCGCCACGGCAAACTGCGCCCATTGTTCGGTCACCGATGTCATTGCAACGCACCATTCGGGGTGCAGACATTGTGCGACGAACTCCAGATGCTTCATCACCGTGCCAGCCGCGGCGGTCGTGGTGGTCATCACGAAATGATGATCCCCCAACCGTGCGCAGGTGCCGTCATCCATCACCGTGCCGTCTTCGCGCAGCATCAGACCATAGCGCACACGCCCGACCTTCAGCGTCGAAAACATGTTGGTATAGACGAAATCCAGCAAAGCCGCCGCATCCGGCCCCTGAATATCGATCTTGCCCAGCGTGGACACATCGCAGACCCCGACAGCCTTGCGGACATAGCCCACCTCGCGGTCACAAGATTGCCGCCACGTCTTTTCCCCTGCCTTGGGGAAATAGCTGGGGCGATACCACAACCCCGCCTCGATCATCGGTGCACCCGCCTCGACGCTGGCGCTGTGCGAAGTGGTAAACCGCTGCGGCGCAAAGCCCTTGCCCTGCGCCCCCGCCCCCATCGCCGCAATAGTAACCGGCGAATAGGGTGGCCGGAATGTCGTCGTCCCGGTTTCGGGTATCCCGCGCCCGGTGGCATCGGCCAGCACGGCCAAGGCACCGACGTTCGAATTCTTGCCCTGATCCGTCGCCATCCCTTGGGTGGTATAGCGTTTCATATGTTCGACCGACCGGAAATTCTCGACCGCCGCCTGGGCGACGTCCTTCACGCTCACGTCGTTCTGGAAATCCAGCCAGGCACGCCCCTTGCCCGCCACAGCCCAAAGTGGCTCCATCCTGTAAGGTGCGTCCTCGGCCTGCGGCAGCGCCACATCCGGCACCTTCTTGCCCAGCGTTCCCAGAACCTTACCGGCAACGTCGGCCCCCTCTGCCAGGCAACCACGGGTCGAGAACGTCCCATTGCACGCCCCTGCCGCGACCATCCCCGGAATGGCCCCTGCAGTGGGAACAAACGCCTGAATGTCAGGCCGCCACGTGGGCCGCCCGTTCATGTGACAGGTCAGATGCACCGTCGGGTTCCAACCGCCCGACATCGCCAGACAATCGGTCTGGATTTTCTCCACCCCGCTGATGGTCCGGATGGAAATGCTCTCCAACTCCTTGCCACCGCCTGTGTTAAAGACCTGCGCACCGCGATAGACGGGGAAATCCCCCTTGACGTCGACGTCGGTGCGGCTGTCCACTACCGCAGCAATCCGTACACCGGCATCGGCCAGATCACGCGCCGTGCGGTGCGCATCGTCGTTATTGCCAAAAATCGTCAGCGCCTTGCCCGGGCTGACCCCCCAGCGGTTCAGATAGGCGCGCACAGCCCCCGCCGTCATGATGCCGGGCCGGTCGTTGTTCTGAAACGCGATCGGCCGCTCCAGCGCGCCCGCCGTCAGGATCGAATGCTTGGCCACGATCCGCCAGAAACACTCAAGCGGCGCACCCTTGCTGCGGACGCCATGATGCTGCCCTACCCGCTCCAACGCGCCGAACGTGCCCTGATCATACGCTCCCGTGACCGTGGTCCGCGACATCAGCCGGACATTGTCCATACCTGCCAACTCGGCCACAGCCTCGGCCGCCCAGACATGCCCCGGCTTGCCGGCAATCAGATAGGTTTCGGCATTCAACCGCCCTCCCATCAAGGCGTCTTCGTCGGCCAGGATCACGTCTGCCCCGCCGCGCGCCGCCGTCAGTGCCGCCATCAGCCCCGCAGGCCCAGCGCCAATCACCAACACATCACAAAACGCAAAGGCCCGTTCATAGGTATCAGGGTTATGCGCGCCGCTCAGCCCGCCCAAACCCGCCGCCCGCCGAATGACCGGCTCATAGAACCGCTCCCAAAACTTCCGCGGCCACATGAAAGTCTTGTAATAAAACCCTGCCCCCAGAAACGGCGATACCAGGTTGTTCACCGCCATTAGGTCAAAATCCAGCGATGGCCAGGCGTTCTGGCTGCGCACACGCAATCCTTCATAAACTTCTTGCATGGTTGCGCGCACATTGGGCTCGGATGCGGCCCCGCTCCCAACCGTCACCAGCGCATTCGGCTCTTCACTGCCCGCCGTCAAAACGCCACGCGGACGGTGATATTTGAACGACCGCCCCATCAACGTCACGTCATTTGCCAGCAGAGCCGAGGCAACAGTGTCCCCCTCAAACCCGTCATAGCTGCGCCCGTCAAAGCTGAACGAAACCGTATTGGACCGATCAATCAGACCTTTACCCTTGATCCTCATGCCGTGGTCCCCTTCACGTCCGACGCCAATTGAACCGAGAATACCGCGTGGGTCACCGTATCGCGCGTCACCACCAGCCACGCGCCACAGCCTGCTTCGTGCTGCCATAAATCCCGCGTCTGCCCCGCTGGATTATCCCGCAAATGCACATAACCGTCCCACGCCGCCTCGCCCGCATCAACCGCAGGGCGCGCCAACATCACGGCATCCCCCTGATAATAAAACTCGCGCCGGTCACGGCTTCCACAAATCGGACAATCCAGTCTCATGCCAAGCCCCTCTGAACGGGCCTCTGCCCCTTCACCCTTTTAAAAATACTCAAATCCAACCCCATGCCCAAAGCGCCATCAATGAAGGTTATGCTGAGAACCGGTGCCCTCTTCATCCATCAGGCCAACCCCGTTGCGGAACCGGTCCAGCCGGTATTTCGCCGCAGGCGCATGGTGGTTTCCCGTGGCCATCAGGTGGGCAAAACTGAACCCCGACCCCGGCACCGCCTTGAACCCGCCGTAACACCAGCCGCAATCAATGAACAAACCCTTGGTATCGGTCTTGTCGATGATCGGGCTGCCGTCGGGGGTCATGTCCATGATACCACCCCAACTGCGCAGCACCTTGGCCTTGCCGATCATCGGCATCAGGGTCATGCCCGCCTCCATCACATGTTCGGCCATGGGCAGGTTGCCCCGACTGGCGTAGGAAGCATAGAAATCCAGATCGCCGCCAAAGACCAATCCGCCCTTGTCGGATTGCGAGATATAGAAATGCCCCATGCCGAAGCTGACCACATGGTCGATACACGGCTTGAGGCCTTCGGTCACAAAGGCCTGCAAGACGTGGCTTTCGATCGGCAGGCGCATCCCCGCCATGGCCGCGACCTGACCTGACCGCCCCGCGACAACGATACCGACCTTCTTGGCGCGGATCGCCCCGCGCGTGGTTTGAACACCGCGGACCTGGCCGTTCTCGATATCGATGCCTGTGACTTCGCATTGCTGGACCAGATCAACGCCACGATCTGAGGCACCGCGCGCGTATCCCCAAGCCACCGCGTCGTGCCGCGCCGTGCCGCCGCGCGGGTGCAGCAGGCCGCCATAGATCGGAAACCGCACATTGTCGAAATCCAGATAGGGCAGATGTTTGCGCACGCCATCGCGATCCAGCAGCACGGCATCATCGCCTTGATTGATCATCGCATTGCCGCGCCGCGCAAAGGCGTCGCGCTGGCCGTCGGAATGGAACAGGTTGATCAGACCGCGCTGCGAATGCATCACGTTGTAGTTCAGGTCTTCTTCAAGCCCCTCCCACAGCTTCAGCGAATGGGAATAGAATTCGGAGTTCCCCTGAAGAAAGTAATTCGCCCGCACGATGGTCGTGTTGCGGCCGACATTACCCCCGCCGAGGTAGCCCTTTTCTAGAACGGCGATATTCGTCAGGCCGTGTTCCTTGGCCAGATAGTAGGCGGTGCTCAGCCCGTGACCGCCACCGCCAATGATGATCGCATCATATTCGGCCTTGGGTTCGGCATCGCGCCAATGCGGTGCCCATCCCTTGTTTCCGGTCAATCCTTCGCGCAGCACGCGCAATCCTGAAAACCGCATTCCGTTCTCCCAGCCCATCCGCCTTGGTTGTCACTCAATCAACTCCGGAGACAAGGTGCAATGGCTGGAAAAGGGATCGGCGGCAGTTTGCGTCGCGGACAGGTCTGTCCGCGACAGTCTTTCATCAATTCCGGCCTACAGACCCTTGGCGCGGTAACTTGCCGCAACCTTGGTAATGCTCACCAGATAGGCGGCGGTGCGCAGATCCGTCACGTCATCGCGGTTGTGCCAGATATCGGCCATGGACCGGTAGGCATCGACCATCGTGTCATAAAGACCTGATCGCACCAGCTCCAGTTCATCCGCCCCGCGCAGGTACTTGTCCTTGAAGTTCGGGCTCAACTGCCAACCCACGCCGCTGTCCGCGCTCAACCGTTCAAGCTCGTCCACCAAAAGCTGGTGACGGCTTTCCTCGTTGCGGCGCTGCATCCGGCCGAACCGGATATGGCTCAGGTTCTTGACCCACTCGAAATATGACACCGTCACACCGCCTGCGTTGGCATACATGTCGGGAATAATGACCACCCCCTTGTCGCGCAGGATTTCATCGGCCCCCGAGGTCACAGGACCATTCGCCGCCTCGACGATCAGCGGTGCCTTGATCCGGTCGGCGTTGCCCAGGTTGATCACCCCTTCCAATGCGGCGGGGATCAGGATGTCGCAGTCCTTTTCCAGAACCGACGCCCCGTCTTCGATCAGCGTGGAATCGTGATAGCCCTTGATCGTGTCATGCTTGGCAATCCAGTGATGCACCGCTTCGACGTCCAATCCCGTTTCGTCATACAAGGCCCCGTCGCGTTCAATGATCGCTGTGATCAGGCAGCCGTCTTCCTCGCTCAGGAACTTGGCGGCGTGATAGCCGACGTTGCCCAGCCCCTGGACGATGACCCGCTTGCCTTTCAGCTTGCCCTCAAGACCCGCTTTCGCCAGCCCCTTGGCGTCCTTGAAAAACGCATGCAGCGCGAATTGCACCCCGCGACCCGTTGCTTCGGTCCGGCCATGGATGCCGCCGGCATTGATCGGCTTGCCCGTCACGCAGGCCACGCCGTTGATATCCGTGGTGTTCATGCGCTTGTACTGATCAGCGATCCAGGCCATCTCGCGTTCGCCTGTGCCCATGTCGGGGGCGGGCACGTTTTGCGCGGGGTTGATCATGTCGCGTTTGATCAGCTCATAGGCAAAGCGGCGGGTGATCAGCTCAAGCTCGTGTTCATCATAGGCACGGGGATCAATGCACAACCCGCCCTTTGATCCGCCAAAGGGCGCTTCGACCAGCGCGCATTTATAGGTCATCAACGCCGCCAGCGCTTCGACCTCGTCCTGGTTGACGCCAAGACTGTACCGGATGCCGCCCTTCACGGGTTCCATATGTTCCGAATGCACGGACCGATAGCCGGTGAAGGTGTGAATTCCCCCCCGCAGGCGCACGCCGAAGCGCACCGTATAGGTGGCGTTGCAAACACGAATTTTCTCTTCAAGCCCGGAAGACAGATCCATCAGGCCGACGGCCCTGTTGAACATCATGTCTACGCTTTCGCGAAAGCTTGGTTCGGTACTGTCGGTCATTTGGTGCTCCTGTTTGGCGAAGTGACCTGAATTGAATGCGATTCACCGCGCCTTATCTTGAACATGCCCCCCGCAGCTTTAGAACCCGTAAATCCCCTCCGACTGTAGTTTTTGCCCATTATTTAGGCGAAAAGAAAACTTTGAGCCAAAGGGAATCACCCCGCTGCGCTCAAACTCTTGCGCCGACGCCGTCGTCCCCCAGCCCTCAAGCGCGCCCCTGGACCGGTTGGGATGACGGACGAAGCGGGCCAAGTATGACCTTATTTCAAGGTTTTCGCCCTATTTCGGCCATTTTCGAAAGGCATACGGTGTCTGAACCGCACTCTCTGATGGGTCAGAAGGCCACGGAGTCCGCGTAAAGAGGAACATGGGATGTCTTTATTCAAACCAACAGAAGCCTGGGTCCGATCCACGCTTGGGGTTAGGCTTGGGCGCTTTGCCCGTCACGAAGATGGCTCCATCACGATTCTTACCATCTTCATCATCATTATGATGGTCATGGTGGGCGGCATACAGCTTGATTTCATGCGCCACGAAATGGAGCGCACAAAGCTGCAGGCGGCGGCAGACCGTGCGGTACTTGCGGCGGCAGACCTGGATCAAACTTTGGCACCGGCTGATGTCGTGGACGAATATTTCGCCAAATCGGGCATGTCCGATTACCTGAGTTCGGTGACGATAGAGAACGGCCTGAACTTTCGTACGGTGACGGTCAAAGCCAATAACGAAATGAAAACCCAGTTTCTGGGAAGATTCGGTTTTCCGACGCTGGACGTGCCTGCTCTCAGCAAGGCTGAAGAACGTGTTGAGAAAGTCGAAATCTCGCTCGTGCTCGATGTCTCCGGCTCGATGAAGAATAACTCGAAACTGACGACCATGAAGGATGCGGCAAAAACCTTTATCGACACGGTTTTGCGCCCCGAGACAAAGAACAACGTCTCGCTTTCTTTGATCCCCTATTCCGAACAGGTCAATGTCGGGCCTGATATCTTCAACGCACTTTGGGTCGATACGCGCCACGACTTTTCATATTGCATTGATGTGCCCGATGGCCATTTCGTTCAAACCCAGATGACGCCCGGCTTTCCCTGGGACCAGACGCAGCATTTCCAGTGGAACACCTATTCAATAGAATCCGGATATCAGCAGAACACCCTTCATGACACCGTCTGCCCTCGTGCAGTGTACGAGCGTGTGCGCCCGATCAGCCAAGACGGCCCGTCATTAAAGGCACAGATAGATTTATTCCAGCCCCGTGCCGGTACGGCCATCTACATGGGCATGAAGTGGGGCACAGCGCTGCTCGACCCGAGCTTTCGTGAGACAACGGCGTCCCTTGTTTCGGATTCTGTTGTTGAATCAACATTCGCCGACCGTCCTGCCGACTACAGTGATCGAGAGACGCTCAAGACCATTGTACTGATGACCGATGGCCAGAACAGCAATTCGCAGCGCATCTCGACTGCGTATTATAACAGCAGCAGCGAGGTCGTTCACTGGTCCAAATGGAACTTCAACTATTACCTGAGCCAATACATAAAAGAAAAAGATTGGCACAGATATTACTATACCCGCTACACAGCGGAAAAAGGCAACACGTTGATGGACAACATCTGCAGTGCTGCAAAGGACGAAGGCATTGTGATCTGGACCATCGGCTTCGAAGTCAATGATACAGGGGCCGACGTCATGAAGAAATGCGCCTCCTCGCCCAGCCATTTCTTTCGGGTTGAAGGAGTGGAACTGACTGACGCGTTCAGCGCAATCGCAAGTCAAATCAACCAATTGAGACTGACACAATGATCACCCGTTGCTTGGAAGCGCTGCGGCGCTTTCGCAAAGCAGAAGACGGGTCGGTTTTCCTGATTGAGTTCGTCATCATCTTGCCGATTATCTTTACGGTCTTCATGATGTCGGTCGACATGAGCATGGCGTCGCTGCGCCAGGTGCACCTTGACCGTGGCCTTGAACAGGCCGTCCGCTTTATCAGGTTGAACACCAGCACGCCGATGACCCATGACCAGATCAAGAACATGGTCTGCGACCGCGCGGGCAATCCCGGTGACTGCGCTGCGACGCTGCGCCTTGAGATGGTAAACGTGAATCCGCGCCAGTTCTCCCAGATGAATCCGACAATCGATTGCGTGGACAAATCCCTGCCGATCGAACCGGAACGTGGGTTCGCCTTGGGCAAACAACACGATCTGATGCTGCTCCGGGCTTGCCTGAAATTTGATTCGATCACCACGTTCCTTCCACTGGGGTTCAACTTCATCAAAGACGGGAACGGTCAGGGAAGCGTCTACGCCATCTCGGCCTTCGTACAGGAGCCAAGCTAATGTGGCAGTCACTATCAGCACGCCTCAAGCTTAGCGATTTCCGCCGCAAGGAAGATGGCAGCGCGTCGCTCGAGGCATTGATCATGGCCCCCGCGATGTTCTGGATTTTCATGGCGATGTTTTCGTTCTTTCACACCTATCAGGAATACAGTGTGAACCAGAAAACGGCCTATACGCTCAGTGATATGATTTCGCGCGAAACCCTGCCGCTGGATGGTCTGTATATGGACGGCTTGCAGGATATGCTGGGCTACATGACCCATTCAACGGGCGACCCCGCAATTCGGGTCACATCCCTGAAATACAACGCGACCGAGAAACGGTTCTACGTTCACTGGTCCCGTGTCCGCGGATCGGTGACGCCCGTGTCCGATGCAGACGTCGCGACCTGGACGTCGCGCGTGCCGATCTTGGCCGATGGTGAATATATCGTCATCACCGAGACTTTTACAAAATTCGACCCGCCGTTCAAAGTCGGGCTGCTGCGTCAGGACATTGATAACTTCGTCTTCACCCGACCACGCTATGCGCCGCGTGTGCTGTATGAAGGCAGCGTATGACCCCGCCTCTGGCCTGATCCAAAAAAACAACCGCCCCTGCACATATTGCGGGGGCGGTTTTGCATTGGGCCTTCAAAGGTCGCGGGTTGCCATGATCGTCGCGATCGCCTCGGACATGTATTTCGTCTGACGGCCAGGCGTCATGCCGCCAATGCCGATCCGCCGCCCCATGCGCCACCACAGACCGGGACGCCACACGCGGTCCCGGCCGGTACCTGCCTTGGTCCGCAGCAAGAACCCGTTCGAAGGTTTGAAGGCGAATACGCCACGATCCATATGTTCGATGTCTTCGACCCGGGCAATGACCGTACCGTCACTGTCGCGCAGCACGGTCGAGGTCAGTTCGATCGCACTGCTGGTGGCGCGGCGCATCCTCTCTGCCATCCAGATGGCACCGACGCCCAGAATAATCAGAACCACCTGCCAGCCCAACCCCGGAGAGCTGGTGAAAGCCATGTAGACAAGGAAGACCCCCAGAAATCCCAGCGATAGCAGCCCGGTGTACCGCCGCCCCGCAGAGGCACGCACAGTAGCCAAAACTTCGTCGTTGTCAGGAAATTCGAGGTTCATTGCAAAGCCTTTCATGAGGGTCGCCTTGCGTAGCGTGCCCGGTCACGGTTTGGCAAGCGGAATGCTATTCGTGATCGCTGCCGGTGCGTCCCCTGCCCCGCGTGCGTAAGTGTTGATTTTTTCTGATTTTAACTATACCTTAAGTTGAAATAAAATGATCGCTAGCGTCGCCGCCTTCAAAAAGCACATCGCTAAACTGGGAGGTCAGACGATTTCGGCCCCTATCATTTCTCACGCTCCATCCGATCACGATGCCCTGCAAGGGCCACAGCAGGAACGCGCTTTCTTTCGCGGCGTGATGGGCCCCGCTCTGATCATCGCAATCTTGTTTGTCATCGCTTTTGCCCTGCCTGCCGCGCACGCGCAGGAGACCAGATTACATCTCGCCACCTCGCTTTATCCTCCGAACACCACGCCGGCCAAAGATGGATATATCGACCGTATCGTGACCGAAGCCTTTGCGCGGGCAGACATTGCCTTCGATTATGAAATCACCACGGCACCGCGGGGGTTGTACGGGGCGCTCGCGGGCGAATTTGATGGCTACGTCGCCGCGCCGGTCCTTAAAGCGCCTGCCCTGCAGCCGCTGGTTCGCGTGCCGGAAGTGGTCTTTTCCGGAAAAGGTGGCGGCGTTTACCTGAACGACGCCGTCAAGATCACCACGGTGGCAGATTTCAATTCCTATCGTGTCGGTTACATCAAGGGGTGGAGATTTGTTGAAACGTTGTTGGCAGACCATCCAGATATCTTCGCCGCAACATCCGCCGACCTGTTGCTTGAGATGCTGTTCCAGGGGCGGATCGACGTCGCCTACATGCGCTTTTCACAAGCGCGGGAACTGGCCCGGCAAAGGGGCATCAATGACATTCGTTTCTCTGATTATCGTGTGAACAACGATCTGTTCATGTATCTGCACCCCGAACATGCAGACCTTGCGCCTGTTATGGCCGCCGCAATCAGATCCATGAAAGAGGATGGAACCTTTCAGAACATCGTCGCCACCTCCGAGTTTGGAGGCCCGAAGGAATGAGGCTGCGGTTCTTTCCGGCTGGCATGCGCGGAAAGATCTGGCGTGCGATCCTGCTGCCGATGACGGGACTTATCGTCGTCGCCTGCATCATCCCCGCATTTTTCTATCACGATGCGGCGCAGACCGACCTTGAAAACCGGGTGGATCGCTTGGCCGCGATAAATGCTGTGCCGATCCAAACGCATCTCTGGCAGTACGATCTTGGCACCGTGCAGGAAATGATCGACAGCTATGTCGAACTTGGCGTGATCAGTGCGGCGCAGGTCACAGATGGCCAAGGAATCAACCTGACGGCCGGCCGCTTTGGCCAAAGCGGCGCAGCCTATTCCCTAGAGGTGCCTCTGTTTGGCCAGGGCCAGTCAGGCGCGCGCCAGATCGGCACGATGCGTCTCAAAGCCTCCAAATCCGAGATATGGCAGACCATCCTGTTTCGGCTTAGTGCGACTGTCTTGATCGCGCTTGGCTTTGTGTTCCTGACAGCTTTGGTCATTCTGCGCCTTCTGAACCGCAGCCTGCTGCGGCCCATTCTGCAGATTTCCGACACCCTCAAGGATTTGCCCAAGGACTGGCAGAACCTGAAACTCGACCTGACCGACCGGCATCAGGTGCGACAACCGGACGAACTGACCGTCCTGGTCGACGCGATCCATGCCATGCGCGATCAGGTTCTGGCCGCGCAAATGGCCGGCGAAACCTCCGAGAAAAGACTGGCCCGTGCCGCGAAACTTACCCGTCTGGGGTATGCGTCCTTTGATGTCGCGCAAGATCGCTTTCTGGAATGCGACGAATTCTTTGCCGAAAGCTGCAACATGACCATCGAACAGGTGCTTGCGATGGACGTCAGGCGTGACTTTGTCGGAAACATATTGCGCGACGAGGACCCCGAGAAACTACACCACCACGAACAGATGTTTCGCAATGGCCGGACCGTCGAAACCGTGGTGAAATACAGTTTGGGCAACAACGAAGTCCGCTTTGTCCGGCAGATCCTGCATCCAACGCCCAACCCGGCCACCGACCAACCGGTGGTCGAAATCGTATCACTGGACGTGACCGATCAACACATCGCCGAAGAACAACTTTTGCAAGCGCAAAAGCTTGATGCGATTGGCAAGCTTACCGGCGGTGTCGCCCATGATTTCAACAACTTGCTGGCTGTCATCTCGGGCAACATCGAACTTACGCTTCTGACCCTCGAAAGCCCCAGCGAAAGGTCCTATCTGGAGGTCGCGCTCTCTGCGGTCACCAGCGGCGCGAACCTGACCCACCAACTGCTGTCCTTTGCGCGCAAGCAGCCCCTGTCGCCCGAATCCTTTGATGCCGCGATGGTCATCAAGCAGTCCAGCGCCCTGCTGCGCACATCGGTCGGGGACGCGATCGACCTGGAGATCGTCGCGGGCGGCGGGCTGTGGAAGGCATTTGCCGACCCTGAAAAGCTCAAGACGACACTGCTCAATCTGGTGGTGAACGGGCGTGACGCGATGCCCGATGGGGGTGCCCTGAGCATCGAGGTCAGTAACACGCGCCTTGACCGGGATTATGCCAATCACAACGCCGAGGTCAAAGAAGGGCAATACGTCTGCATCACCGTCACGGATTCCGGACAAGGCATGGGAGACGAGACGATCCAGAGGGCCCTTGAACCGTTTTTCACCACCAAAGGCGTCGGCAAGGGAACCGGTCTGGGGCTGCCCATGGCATTCGGTTTTGCCAAGCAATCAGGCGGCCATCTGAAGATCTATTCTGAAATCGGCAAAGGCACGTCGGTCAAATTGTATCTGCCCCGTTCAAAGACGCAAGACGAAGACAAACGGCCCGACAGGCCCACCCCCCTGCGGGCGAAATTCGAGGGCATGACCGTGTTGATCGTCGAGGATAACACCGATCTGCGCAAGACTTACGGGGCGATGCTTGACCGGATGGGATGCCGTGTGCACAGCGCAGCGGACGGACCATCGGCGGTCGAGATTGCGCAAACCCTGCCCCATGTCGATCTGATCCTCAGCGATGAGGTCCTGCCCGGTGGCATGGACGGCAATCAGGTGGCCAGACGGCTTGCCGAATTTTATCCCAAAGCCGCGGTGATCTTTATGTCGGGCTTTACGGAAAATTCGATCATCCACAATGGACGGCTGGATGAGGGGGTGACGCTTTTGCAAAAACCCTTCACGGCCAACGATCTTGCAGCGGCAATTCTGGCTGTCGAAGGATGATCGTCAACGCGCCCCTTACGCCCCGTTGATTTTGCCCAAATGTTGAAAACGCTGCACAATGGCCCCGCGCCCTAGCGTTTGTCCTTTTCGCGGTCCCGCTTCGGCCCGCGCGCAAGCACCTCTTGCAAGCGGTCGGCATAGGCGTCGCGGGCGGCGGCGTCCATTGATGCAATCTCGGCCAACCATGCGGATTGGGCGGCTTGCTGCACCCCCAAGGTCGCCTCGCGCTGTGTGTCCAGCACGGCCGTGACGCGGGCAGGATCAAAGGGTTCAGCCCGGATCGCAGCCACGGCTTCGGCATACAGCGCACGGCGTGCGGCGCGGCTAGTGGATTTGTCCTGCCTGTCGGCGCGCAGGTTCTTGAAAATCGCGCGGCGTCGGTCGTCGGGCAAGGCTATGATATAGGGCGCGCCAAAGTCATGCCGGCTGGCCCCCGGCCCGCCATGCGGCCCGTCAAACCGATAGGCTGCCCCTGCGACCAGACCGACCACAAGCAGGTTCAGCCCCAGCGACAGACCCAACGCCCATTTCATCCTTTTGTCTTTGCGTGCCAACGGTTGTGCCCCGTTCTTTTCCCCATTCAGTGCCATGCCCTAACCTTCCTCAATGTCCCAGCCAAAGGCCGTCAGCGCGTTCACGCTGTCGTCGCCGATGGTGGCATAAGTGTCCCCGGTGATGATCTGCGCCGCGATTTCCGGCAAACCGCTGGGGGGCGCAACCCCGATCCAAAAGCCCACGGCCGTGGCGGTGATCAGACCGCCCAGGGCCGGTGCCCCGCCAATCGCCTGCCACAGCCCACGCCAGCCGCGCGCAGGGGGGCTTGATTGCAGGGCCAAGGCATCGGCCATCACACGCTCCATCAACCCGGCGGGCATCTGCGGCGGCGCTGCGCGGGCATCTTGGAACAGGCTTTCAAGCATATCTGTGTCAGGTTTTGTCATCATCATATCCTAAGGCGTCACGCTGTCCGCCAAGTCGTTTCGCCAGCGCACGTTTGCCCCGCGCTGTCAGGCTTTCCACCGCCTCGACACCGATGTCGAGGATGGCAGCGATTTCAGGATTGGCCAAGCCGTCAATGTGGCGCAAGACCACCGCCTGCCGCTGGCGGTCCGGCAATGCATCAAGCGCGGTTTGCAGCGCCTCCTGGCGGGCACCGCGCTGTATCTTCGCCTCTGCACTTTCGGTGGGGTCGGTGGGTTCCGCGATGTCTTCCAACGCAACCCCGCGCCCGCGTCTCCGCAAACGGTCGGTACAAAGATTGGCCACCACGCGGTACAGCCACGTCGACACCTTCGCCTCGCCGATCCGCCAGTCCGGCGCGATCTTCCACAGGCGCATCAACGCATCCTGGGTCACGTCCTCGGCCTCGCTACTATCCCCCAACACCCTGAACGCGTGCCCGAAAACGCGCGGCGTCAACTGCACGGTCAAAAGCCGTGCCGCCGCCGCATCGCCCTGCGCATAGCGCAACAGCAAATCGGCATCCGGATCGCCCCCGTCGTCGGCATCGTTGGAAACGTGCATCGTCATCCCATCACGGCTAGCGGGTGCAGGCGCACCATTCAAGCGCGCCTGCACCATGATCTTATTCCGACGCGGGCTTGTCGTCGTGATCCTTGCCGTGGTCCTTGCCGTGCATTTTATGGTCACCATGCCCGGCGCGCTTGCCATGTTCCCCGTGCTTGACATGCCCACCGTGTCCGGCGCGCATGCCACCCATCCGGGCCTGGCGAATTCTTCGGCGCTCACCGTGCCGTCCTTGTCGGCGTCCAGCTTGGTAAACATTTCTTCCGGTGAATGACGACCGGCCATTTCTTCGGGCGACAGCTTGCCGTCCTCATTGGCATCCATGCGCTCCATCATCTTTGCGGACCGCTTGTCCATCCGGCCCTCGCCCATGGCTTGCAGTTCTTCCACCGACAGCGATCCGTTGCCGTCCTTGTCCAGCTTGGCCATCATCCGCTCGGCACGCTCGGTCATGCGGGCTGCTGCAGCGGCCTGCATTTCTTCGGCGGTCAGGAAACCGTCGCCATCCGTATCGGCCTGTGCAAAACGGGCCTGCGCGTGGGCTTTCATCTCGTCCTGGGTCAAAGCACCGTCGCCATTGGTGTCCATCTCGGCAAAGCGGTCCATCTTGGGGCCTGCATCCTTTGCGGTCTCTTGCGCAACCAAGGCGCTGCCCCCCAAAGCAATCAGGCCACTGAGAACTGCGATTTGAATATTTGCTCGGTAAGTCATTTGTTTTTCCTTTGGTGATCTTGGTTTCAACCACGTCTTCTGCGTGGCGATACCGGTTCAAACGGCGCGCCTTAAAACTTCCGTCGGAAAAATATGAAAAAAGTTTGTCAGGCCTGTTTTGCGACATCCCGCCGCAACGCGACACTGGCCCCTTTCATTTGATGTGGTTTGCCCGCATGTAGAGGAGGAACAAGGATACACCATGACCGACCGAACCGTAGAAATTGAACAGATCGACCCGCAGGACCGCAAGCTGTCCACCGCCCTGCTGCGCGGCTGGCGTCGCAAATGCCCGAACTGTGGCGGCGGCGCGCTGCTGAAAAGCTATCTCAAGGTCAATGACAGCTGCACAGCGTGCCGCGAGGAGTTTTTCCACCATCGTGCCGATGACGGTCCCGCCTATATGACGATCCTCGTCGTCGGTCACCTGATGGCACCTATGCTGCACGTCGTATTCGTGAACTGGCGGCCCGAACCTTTGACGCTGTTCACCATCTTTGCTGTTGGCTGCGTTGGATTGTCGCTTTACCTTCTGCCCAGACTGAAGGGGGCCCTGATCGGCTTCCAATGGGCAAAAGGCATGGGTGGATTCGGCAACGGCTGATAGCCGCACCCTTGACGCCTTGGCCCAAACGCAACGGCAAAGGCTGACCTATGACAATCGACAAGACACAAATTCGCAACGCATCGACAGTCATCGTGATTCGCGACCGCTTTGAAAGCCCGCGCATCCTGATGGGTCAACGCGGGTCGAAAGCCGTGTTCATGCCCAACAAGTTCGTGTTCCCCGGCGGTGCCGTGGACAAGGATGACGCCGATATCGCCCTGGCCAGCCCTCTGCCCGAAATGTGCCGCGACCGTCTGGCCGAGGACGCCGATCCCACGCTTGCCCATGCTCTGGCCGTCGCGGGCATCCGCGAACTTTGGGAGGAAACCGGGCTGATCCTGGGCCAAAAGGGCGATTGGCAAGGTACACCGCATGATGACTGGGCAAGCTTTGCCGAACGCGGCTATGTGCCCGATGCCTCCGCGCTGCAATTTGTTTTCCGCGCATTGACCCCTCCGGGCCGTCCGCGGCGTTTTGATGCCCGGTTCTTTCTGGTCGATGCGGACCACATTGCGACGGACCTGGATGATTTCGACGCCGCCTGTGACGAGCTTTCCCATCTGCAATGGGTCGCCCTGTCCGACGCGCGATCCTTCGACATGCCCTTCATCACAGAGGTTGTGCTGGCCGAAGTCGAAGCCCGCGCCAAGGACCTGGCCCCGCCCGCGTCTGTCCCGTTCTTCAAGAACAACGATGAAGAAAGCCTTTTCCTGCGCCTGCGCGGTCGCCCGATGACAGACTGACGCTGCTGGCGTCGCTGTCTTTTTCGAAAAAACGGTCCGGAATTTTGTAAAATTCCGCGCGTGCCTCAGGTGACGAGCACCAGCATCAGGATCGAGCTGACCAGCACTGCCATGCCCGCCCATTCGCGGCCTGTGATTTTCTCGTGGAAGAACAACGTCGACGCCGCGACGCTCAGGATCAGCTCGACCTGCCCCAGTGCCTTGACGTAGGCGGCGTTCTCAAGTGTGAAGGCGATGAACCAGCATAGCGATCCGCCCAGCGACATCAGCCCGATCCAGACCGCGACGTTGCGCGCCTGCCAAACGGCCCCCATCTGGCCGGGCTCCCGCCACCGCAGCCAGACGGCCATGATCAACGACTGCATGCAGACCACCGCCGCTAGGGTCACACCCGCCCGCAGCACAGGCAACTCCGACGTCACCGCCAGCGTTGCGCCCCGGTAGGTGACCGCCGAAATCGCGAACAAAAAACCCGACGCTATGCCCAGCCCTGCCGCGCGATTGCGCAGATCACCAAGGTGGAACCCCGTCGATCCCTTTTTGCCCGAAAGCAACAGCAACCCCACCACACCTAACCC
This sequence comes from Roseobacter sp. GAI101, assembly GCF_000156335.1. Taxonomy (GTDB): domain Bacteria; phylum Pseudomonadota; class Alphaproteobacteria; order Rhodobacterales; family Rhodobacteraceae; genus Sulfitobacter. Next base: position 3,744,108 of record NZ_DS999213.1, on the reverse strand, counting down.
GATTGCGGCAAATCCCCATCCAGTGACGCCTTCGCCCAGGATCAGCCATCCCATCAGAACGGTCAGGATCACTTCGGTCTTCTTGAAGGTGATCCCGACGGCAAAATTGCGTTGCTTGAAAAGCAGGACAACGCACACCGTCGCGAGGATTTGCGCCGTGCCGCCCAGCAGCCCATAGGCCCAGAAGCGCGGGGCCATCTGCGGCAAAGATGTCCCGCTTGCCCCAAGATAGGCGGCCAATCCGCCAATGATAAACGGTGCCGAATACAGGAACCGTGCAAATGTGGCCCCGGCTGCCGAAAGCGTCGCGGTCGCAAGATATTTTTGCAGCATGAACCGCGCGGTCTGAAAGACGGCGGCGGCAAGCGTGACGAGGATCCACAGGTCGGGCAATGCATGTGTCATGCAGCCCCTTATGCGCGTTTCGCGCCGCCTTGCCAGCCTTCAATCACAGTTTGGGGTCGGGATTTTCCGTATGCCCGTCCACGGCGATCACCTGCCCCGATACCAGCCGCGCCCCGTCCGAGCCCAGAAACACCGCCATGTTCGCGACATCGCGCGCCTCGACAAAGCTGCGCATCGACGTGCCCGACGCATAACCGTCATAGACCTGATCGCGTGTCATGCCCTTTGGCCACAGCTTCGCGGGCCAGCACACCTTCCATGCGCGGGCCTTCGACCGATCCGGGGCAGATCGCGTTGGCGCGGATGCCGAAGGGGCCAAGTTCCATCGCCAAGGTCTTCATCAGGCCGATCATCGCCCATTTCGCCGCCGCGTATGGCGCGCGGTTGGGGTAGCCGTAGATGCCCGCGGTTGACGAGGTGATCACGATGGCCCCGCTGCGTGCCGCCTTCATCAAGGGTGCGGCATGTTTTGCCGCGATGAACGCCCCTTCCAGATTGACGCTGACGCAGGCGCGGAAATCATCCAGTGCCACGTCTTCGACCCGCGCCGTTGGCCCCGCGATACCCGCATTGGCACACAGCACATCAATGCGGCCCATCTGCGCGATGACATCGGCCATCGCGACCTCATCCGTCGCACTGACCTGACGGCCATGCCACGTCTGGGGCAGATCGGCCAGGCCGGCGGCGTCGACATCTGTCACCCAGACCTGGAACCCCGCGTCGGCAAAGGCCTCGCCCATGGCGCGCCCGATGCCTGACGCGCCAGCGGTGATCAGAACCTGCTTCACCGGGGTGCGCCGACGTGGCGGCCAACCCCTTCGGGCATAGGCAGGCTGGCGTGGGCTTGGGCGAACCGCACCAATGCAGCTTCGATTTTGTCGCTGGGGTCGGACGGTTTGCGGGTTTGCAAGCTGACGTGAAGCAGGAAATGTTCCCCCGTGGCCAGCAGGCGGTCGCCCTCGTACATCTCGTGCCACAGGTGCATCTTCTTGCCCGCCCCCATCAACACCCGCGTGCGGACCTCGATCAGGGCGCCGGCGTGCACCTCGTCCACATGACGAATGTGCGTTTCCGCCGTGAAATAGCTGCCACCCGAGGCGATGTATTCGGCATCACAGCCGATCAGTTCCATAAAGCGGTCCGTCGCATCGGCAAAGGCTTGCAGGTATTTCGCTTCGGTCATGTGGCCGTTGTAGTCGGTCCAATCCAGCGGCACGGCACGGCGTACGGTCAGCACTGGCTGGCTGGCGTCTTCGATGTCGTCGGCGCGCGCGGCCAGCGCCGTGCCTGCGCGCAACGTCGCCTCGTGCTGCTTCATCAACCGGCCTGCGCCCCAGTCCTGCTGCTTGAGCGCGCGCATCATCGACACCAGATTGTTGTCGCGGATGCGTTCCAGATCGCGGATGCCATATGCGCCGGACTGTTCATCGGACTGCCCCGCGATCAGATCAACCAGCTCGTCATTGAATTCGGGTACGTCCATCAGTTTGGTCCACGGCCATTCCAGTGCAGGCCCGAACTGCGCCATGAAATGCTTCATCCCGGCCTCTCCCCCTGCCACGCGGTAGGTCTCGAACAGACCCATCTGCGCCCAGCGGATGCCAAAGCCATAGCGGATGGCGTTGTCGATTTCTTCGGTGGTGGCGATGCCATCCTTGACCAGCCACAGCGCCTCGCGCCAGACGGCCTCAAGGAAGCGGTCCGCGACATGGGCGTCGATTTCTTTCTTCAGGTGCAACGGGTACATCCCGATCGACGTCAGGGTTGCCTTGGCCTTGTCGACCATCGGCCCGTCGATGCCATTGCCCGGCACCAGTTCAACCAGCGGCAGCAGATAGACAGGGTTGAATGGATGCGCGACCATGATCTGATCGGGGCGCGCCATGCCCTCTTGCAATTCGGAGGGTTTGAAGCCCGAGGTAGACGATCCGATCACCGCATCCGGATCACAGGCCTGCTGGATCGCACCAAAGGTCGTGTGCTTGATCTCAAGCCGCTCCGGCACGCTTTCCTGAATCCACGACGCCCCTGCGACGGCGTCGGAAATGCTGTCGTGAAAGCTGATTGCGCCTGCGTCCGGCAAGGCCACATCGGTCAGACCGGGCATGGAGCGGCGGGCGTTGGCCATGACTTCGCCAATCTTGCGTTCGGCCTGGGGGTCGGGGTCAAAAACCTGTACGTTCCACCCGTTCAGCGCGAAACGCGCGGCCCATCCGCCACCGATTACTCCGCCGCCAATAATTGCCGCAATCTTCGTCATTTTCGCATCCTTAACTGGCTGATATCATAGCCGTTGAAATCCAATATCTCGCGTGCGGCCGTGATCCGGTCCGCGCCGCCCGTCGGCTTGCGGTCCAAAATCCAGCCAAAATCGCCTGCAGGGTTGCCCACCACGGCGGTGCGGAACCCTTCGTCTACCCAAAGCACCCACAGATCGCGCGGGGTGCCGTCGGGTTGGGTCAGGGCATAGCGGCCCTGACCTGTTGCCGTCGCCAGCCAAAGCGCCTCGCACGTCCCCGCATCATCACAAAGCTGGAATGCCGGGCCGCCCGTGCTGTCGACCAAGGCCACCCGGTCAGGCGCATCCAGAGCAAAGCTGCCCCGGACCACCCATGCCCCCGCAAAACGGTCGGCATCATAGCGCGCGGTGGCCCCGATCAGCGCCGTCGTGTCGCGGTACCCCAGACCGTCCTTGGCCAGAGGGGCCGCACAGCCCGCCAGCAGGGTCAACGCCAGCAAAGCATATTTCACTTTGGGGCCCGTTTGGTCAGACCCAGCTTTTCGCGCACCTCTGCCGGGCCGATGACCCGCGCACCCATGTTTTCAATGATCGAGCCTGCACGTTCCACCAGTTGCCAGTTCTCGGCCAGCACGCCCTTGTCCAGCCACAGGTTATCCTCGAGACCGACGCGCACGTTGCCACCTGCCAGCACGGAGGCGGCGACATAGGCCATCTGGTTGCGCCCCAGACCGAAGGCGCTGAAAGTCCAGTCGTCGGGCACGTTGTTTACCATCGCCATGAAGGTGTTCAGATCATCCGGTGCCCCCCAGGGCACGCCCATGCACAGCTGCACCAACGCGGGGCTGTCCAGCACGCCGTCTTTGACCAGTTGCTTGGCGTACCAAAGATGGCCGGTGTCAAACGCCTCGATCTCGGGCTTGACGCCCAGATGCGTCATCATCTGCCCCATCGCCGTCAGCATGCCCGGCGTGTTGGTCATCACGTAATCGGCTTCGGCAAAGTTCATCGTACCGCAATCCAGCGTGCAAATCTCGGGCAGGCATTCGGCGATGTGCTGGACCCGCTCGGATGCGCCGATCATGTCGGTGCCTGCGATCGGGGGCATCGGGTTTTCGGTCGGCCCAAAGATGATATCGCCCCCCATGCCCGCCGTCAGGTTCAAGATCACATCGGTTTCGGATTCGCGGATGCGCTCCGTGACCTCGCGGTACAGATCCAACCGGCGGCTTGGCACGCCGGTTTCAGGGTCGCGCACGTGGCAATGCACCACGGCCGCACCTGCCTTGGCCGCAGCAATCGCACTGTCGGCGATCTGGGCCGGCGACCGGGGCACATGATGGCTGCGGTCCTGGCTGCCGCCCGATCCGGTGACCGCGCAGGTGATAAACACGTCCTTGTTCATGGTAAGAGGCATCGTAAGGCTCCTTCAAAAGCGGTTAGTACGGCATCGGATGCGCTTTGTGCGCAGCATTGATATCAGCCAGGATTTCATCATTCAGTTCCAGATCAATCGCACCCAAAGCGACCTCGAGCTGGTCCAATGACGTCGCCCCAAAGATAATTGACGTCATGAAGGGCCGCTGGCGCGCCCAGGCCAGCGCCATCTGGGTCGGGTCCAGCCCGTGTTTCTGCGCGATGTCCAGATAGGCGGCGGTGGCGTCAAATACGCGGTCGGTCTTGCGCCCGCCCAAATCACCGTTGATCGCCATGCGCGACCCGTCCGGCAGCGCACCGTTCTGGTATTTCCCGGTCAACATGCCCGCCGCAAGCGGCGAAAACGACAGCAATCCGATGTCTTCGTTGTGGCACGTTTCTGCCAGATCGGTATCGGCCAGACGGCACAGCAGCGAATATTCATTCTGCACCGATACGGGGCGCGGCCCGCCCGTGCGTTCTGCCGCCTCGGCCCATTGTGTCAGCCCCCACGCGCTTTCGTTGCTCAGGCCAAAGCTGCGGATCGTGCCGCGCTTTACCTCATCCTGCAGCGCGCCCATGCAGTCTTCCATGTGGGCGATCGTCTCGCTGCGGTTCTGCGAGGATGGGTCGTAGGTCCAGTTCTTGCGGAACATGTAGCTGCCGCGATTGGGCCAGTGGAACTGGTACAGATCGATGTAATCCGTCTGCAACCGCTTCAACGATCCTTCGACCGTATCGCGGATGGTCTTTGACGATATTCCCGCCCCGTCGCGGACTGCCGCCCCTTCGCCCGAATGCTTGGAGGCCAGCACGAAATCCTTGCGCCGCCCGCTTTTTGCAATCCACTGGCCGATGATCTGTTCGGTCAGCCCGACGGTCTCGGCCTTGATCGGATTGACGGGATACATTTCCGCCGTGTCGATGAAATTGATCCCCGCCTCCAACGCGCGGTCGATCTGTGCATGGCCTTCCTCAGGCGTGTTTTGCGTACCCCAAGTCATTGACCCCAAACAAAAATCCGTCACCTCGATATCGGTACGGCCCAGCTTATTCATCTTCATCGCGTCTCTCCGGCTTGATTTGCGCCCACACTCTCGCAGCGCCCGCGCCATCGCAAGCGGTTTTCCATGCGGCATCGCAAAAGCCGGCTTGCGCTGTTTTTTTCAGCGTCTGTCGCTTTGCACATTGGTTTCGCCCCGCAAACCCGACAGAGTATTTTTCATGCGTTTGCTCATCTCCTTTGCCGCCCTGTTCCTCTCCGTGATCTTCCTGCAACTGTCTTCGGGCGGTGTGGGGCCGCTGGACGTGCTGTCAGGCATCCAGCTTGGGTTTTCCAATCAGGAAATCGGCCTATTAGGGTCAGCGCATTTCGTCGGCTTTTTCATCGGCTGCTGGTGGGCCCCGCGCCTGATGGGCAGCGTCGGGCACAGCCGCGCCTTTGCCGCCTTTACCGCCGCCGGATCCATCGGGTTGATGTCCCACATGCTGGTGCTGGACCCTTACGCCTGGGCGCTGATGCGGGTCGCGTCGGGCCTATGCGTGGCAGGCTGCTACACCGTGGTCGAGGCATGGTTGAACGCAAAAGTCACCAATGAAACCCGCGGTCGCACCATGGGGGCCTACCGCGTTGTCGACATGAGCGGATCACTGGCCGCACAGATGATCATCGGCGTGCTCAGCCCCGCATCCTATGTGTCCTACAACCTGCTGGCGATCCTGTGCTGTGCGGCCCTGATCCCGCTGACCCTGACACGGCTGCCGCAACCCGAAACCCCGGCGCAACCGCGTCTGCGGCCCCGGTTGGCAGTTGACCGGTCGCCGCTGGCCGCCGCCGCCGTGGTGATCGCGGCGCTGTCCAGCGCATCGTTTCGCATGGTCGGCCCCATCTATGGCGAAGAGGTCGGCCTGACCGCCGGTCAAATCGCGTGGTTCCTGTCGGCTTTTGTCCTGGGCGGCGCGCTGGCACAGTTCCCGATTGGCTGGCTGGCGGATAAATTCGACCGCCGCTGGGTGCTGATCTGGTTGTCGGGCGCATCCATCGTCAGTTGTGCCGTCACCGTCATGTCGGCAGGTCTTGGCACGCAGGCGATCTTTCTGGCCGCGACGCTTTTCGGGCTGACGACATTCCCGATCTACTCCGTCGCCGCCGCCCATGCCCATGACTTCGCCACCAGCGAAGAACGGATCGAACTGTCAGCCGCGCTGATGTTCTGGTTTGCCGTCGGCGCGATCTTTGCGCCGTACCTTGCCTCTGTGCTGATCGAAACCTATGGCCCAGCGGCGCTGTTTACCATGATATCGGTCGGACACGGCGTGCTGCTGATCTTTGGCCTGACCCGCATGCGCGCCCGCCCCACAGCACGCAAGCGCACACCCTATGTCTATGCGCCACGCACGTCTTTCACCATCGGCCGCCTGATGCGCCGCCAACGCGACCGCGACGGCAACCACACCCCCTAGCCCTTCGCCTGTCCCTGCGCTAGAGACATGCCAAAGCATTTACGGGGCCATTTACCATGACACGCCACCTTATCACCTCTGCCATTCCGTACATCAACGGCATCAAACACCTGGGAAATCTGGTCGGCAGCCAGTTGCCCGCCGATCTTTACGCCCGCTACCTGCGCGCACGCGGTCACGAGGTGCTGTTTTTATGCGCCACGGATGAACACGGCACCCCCGCCGAACTCGCCGCTGCCAAGGCGGGAAAACCGGTCGAAGACTACTGTGCCGAGATGCACGAGGTTCAGGCGCGGATTGCAGACGGTTTCGGTCTGTCCTTCGACCATTTCGGACGGTCTTCCAGCATCCAGAACCAAAGGCTGACCCAGCATTTTGCGGGCGCGTTGTACAACGAGGGCCTGATCGAAGAGGTCGAACAGCGCCAGATCTATTCCGAGACCGATGGCCGCTTCCTGCCCGACCGCTATGTCGAAGGCACATGCCCCAACTGCGGTTTCGAGGACGCGCGCGGTGATCAATGCGACAATTGCACCAAGCAGTTGGACCCCGAAGACCTGATCAACCCGCGCTCGACCGTGTCGGGTGCCACCGACCTGGAAATGCGCGCGACCAAGCATCTGTTCCTGAAGCAGTCCAAGATGAAGGACCGGCTGGACGACTGGATCAATTCGAAAACCGACTGGCCCGTTCTGACCACGTCCATCGCCAAGAAATGGTTGCACGACGGTGACGGCCTTCAGGACCGTGGCATCACCCGCGACCTTAGCTGGGGCGTCCCCGTCAAACGCGGCGACGAAGACTGGCCGGGGATGGAGGGCAAGGTGTTCTATGTCTGGTTCGACGCCCCCATCGAATATATCGCCTGCGCGCAGGAATGGGTCGACGCAGGCAAGGGCTCTGACTGGGAAAGGTGGTGGCGTACCGACAAAGGTGCCGACGACGTGCGCTATACCCAGTTCATGGGCAAGGATAACGTGCCCTTCCACACGCTCAGCTTTCCCGCAACGATCATGGGATCAAACGAGCCGTGGAAGCTGGTCGATTACATCAAGTCTTTCAACTACCTGACCTATGATGGCGGGCAGTTCTCGACCTCGCGCGGGCGCGGCGTGTTCATGGATCAGGCGCTGGAAATCCTGCCTGCCGATACATGGCGCTGGTGGCTGCTTAGCCATGCGCCGGAAACGTCGGACGCCGAGTTCACCTGGGAGAATTTCCAGGCCTCGGTGAACAAGGATTTGGCCGACGTTCTGGGCAACTTCATCAGCAGGATCACCAAATTCTGCCGTTCGAAATTCAGCGAAGCCGTGCCGGAAGCCGGCGAATATGGCCCTGCCGAACATGCGCTGATCGCTGATCTGTCCGAACGTGTCAGCCGCTATCAAGCCGCGATGGAAGCGATGGAGGTCCGCAAATCCGCCGCCGAATTGCGCGCGATCTGGGCTGCGGGCAACGAATACCTGCAAGCCGAAGCACCGTGGACCACGTTCAAGACCGACCCGGACAAGGCTGCCGCCCAAGTACGACTGGCCCTGAACCTGATCCCGTTTTACGCCGTTCTGTCCGCGCCGTTTATCCCCGATGCCGCCGCCAGTATGTTGTCATGCGTCCGGGTAGACCAACCTATCTGGCCCGACGATGTGCCCGCCGCCTTGGCGCAACTGGCCCCCGGTCATGCCTTTGACGTCCCCGAAGTGCTGTTTGCCAAGATCACGGACGAGCAACGCGAGGAATGGGCAGAGAAATTCGCAGGCGTCCGGACCTGATTAAAGCTTAAGACCGAAACCAAGCTTGGTGATGCAGCGTCAGGAACGGCTTGCCCTGCACAGGGCAATGCCGGATGGTGCATCACCAGCGCCCAAAGGAGACTGCGCCATGATCATCTACGGACTAAGCACCTGTTCGCTGTGCCAAAAAGCCATCAAGGCGTTGGAGGCAGACGGCAAGGACGTGCACTTCCGTGATGTCAGGGCAGATCCGTTTAGCGAGGCGGAATTGGCTGAATTGATTGCGGAATTCGGCGATCGGTTGGTTGACCGCACGTCAAACGACTACCGCGCGCTGAACGACTGGCTGAAAAACTCAGAGGCCGAAGCGCAGATTTCCGCCAAGCCCAAGGTGATGGCCCGCCCCGTCATCCGCGACGCTGATGCCTTTTATCTGGGCTGGGATGATGCGGTGCAAAAGGCGCTGTTGCAGGGCTGATACCCGCATCTTGCCACGGGGCTTTCGGCTGCCCTTGTTAACCTTCATCTCGAGATTTCGTTGAGATAGGTAAATCCGATGTTACAAGGGCACCGTATCCAAGGCGGATACCGATAGAAATGACTGCCATGTGTGTGGACCTGTTCGGGGCCCCCGCGCAGATTTACACCCCATTCATAGGGTGAAACCAATGCGTGTATTGATGAGTGTGACCAGCTGGGATGCGACCCTCGTGCAGAAGTATCTGCAAGAAGACGGGTTTCTGGTCACTGCCGCCAAAGACGGCACTGCCATTTTTGAATCGCTCAGCCTGATGTGCCGCCCGATCGTGATCCTGGAAACCGATTTGCCGGATGTGGACTGGGCCAACAGTATCATCAAGCTGCGCCGACAAAACCGCAACATGAGCATCCTTGTCCTGAACCGTCATAAATCGGCTGCAGATCAGACCAAAGCATTCAACCTGGGCGCGGATGACGTCATCGCACCGGACATGGATGGCCGCGAGGTCACTGCCCGTATCCGCGCGGTCGCCCTGCGCCGTGCCGGGCATTCAGGCGTGAAAATCAACTTTGGACCGATGCAGATGAACGTCAAAGACCGGCGCGTCTATTGGGGGCACCAAAGGGTCGAGATGACACCGACCCAATACAACATCTTTGAAACCATCTGCCTTGCCGCGCCCTATGCGGTCAGCAAGGACGTCATCATGGCCGAACTTTACGGTGTCGAGGAAGGCAGCGAACCGGTCGCCATCCATGTGTTCCTCTCGAACATCCGGTCGCGGCTGGTCGATGCAGGGGCATCGCGGGATGTCATCGAAACGCAGCGGGGGCGTGGATACCGGCTGGCCAAATCCGTCACCTCCCAAGCGCCGATGCACAGGTCCGACGATCTGATTGATCACATGACAGAGGCCGATTTCGAACATTCGGAACAGGTCGCTAAAAGCGCCTAGGCCCCTCGCCTACAGCCACTTCGTGTGGCTGCCGCTGTGATCGCTTTGGCTTCCAACGCTTCCCTGGCTTGCGCGTGATATAAGCGGAAAAACATTGGAAGGAAGCGCCATCCCGATATCCCTCAGCGGCCTTGCCGCATGATGCATCTGGCGGTGTAGCCCTTGGCGGGGCCGGAAATCTAGCCGGTAAAAGGCCCGCCACCGGGTTCAAGCACTTCAGCCAACAGCGGATTGGGAAACTTGCGCTTCGCGGTCACCGCGTAAAAGCTTTCGGACAGGCCAACATCATGATCGGCCTCCTTCAATAGACCTGTCTGCAACTCGTTTTTCACCACGATGGGCGGCAGCACGGCCAGACCGATGTCCTCCCGGGCCAGCAGGCGCATCATCGCCATGTCGTCAACCTCGGCCGCCAAAACCGGCCGGACACCAAGGCGCGCGCATAGTGCGTCAAACCCCGCCCGAACCGGGCTTTCCAGTGTGGGTACGATAACAGGGTTCGTCGCCAACAGATCAAGCAGAGATTTATTGCCATCAATCCGTTCCGGCTTGCCGATCACGCTGACCGGTTGTTGGGCCACAGGATGCACGATGAACGACGTCAACGCATCATCGGCAGGCGCGCGATTGGTCAGCACCACATCAAGGCCGAGCGTCTCAAGCCCCTGCAATAACTCAATCGAGGTGCCTGATCGCAAGACCAGTTCGACCTGCGGCTTTCCCAGCAGAGGGCGCAGGAATTCAATCTGGAAGTTGCGCGACAACGTGGCCAGCGCGCCGACGCGCAGCACCTGCCGCGCATTACCTGTGCGGCGCAACGTGGCAATCAGTTCCTGACCCGCGCCAAAGATCGTATCAGCATAGTCCAGCGTGATCCGGCCCGCTTCGGTCAGATGCAACTGCCTGTTGCGACGCTCGAAAACGCGCTGGCCCAGGCGATCCTCAAGCTTGCGGATCTGCACCGAGACGGCCGATTGCGACAGGTTTAGGCGCGCAGCCGTGCGGGTCAGATTGCCGTCATGGGCGACCTCCCAGAAATAGCGCAGGTGATTATAATTCATCTCTGTCATATCGTTCGTTTTAGACGAACTTTTTATTGCGAACAATGAATTTTTTTATTCATCACGGTCTGCGTAAGACAGCGCAACTGAATTTCCCCGTCGGAGGACCTTATGCTGATCCACCTTTTACCGCTCCTTGCTGCTGCCCTCTTTCTGGGGACGGCAGCATTGATAAAATACAAACCCGTCAGTCTGCCACAAACCGCCGCGCGCCTTGCCGAGGCGTCAGCCCTTGGTGCGCTGCTCATCGCAGTCCTGTCGCTGGGGATGCTGATCATTCACGGTGCCGGGACCAGTCCACTTTTGGGAATGGCGGGTGTCGGCCTGTCCGCGCGCGTTGATGTCGTCAGCATGACCATGCTGTTGCTGGTCACCTTTATCGGCTGGATCGTCGTACGCTACGCCCGGACCTACCTTGATGGCGAGGCGGGCCAGATCAATTTCACCATCTGGCTGCTGGCGACACTGGCCGCTGTGGTCCTATTGGTGCAATCGGGCAATATCCTCCAGTTCGTCGGGGCGTGGATCGCCACCAGCCTGTGCCTGCACAAGCTTCTGTTGTTCTATCCCGCCCGCGTAGCCGCGCAGCGGGCAGCCCACAAGAAATTCGTGACGGCGCGCGCGGGCGATGCGGCCTTAATCCTCGCCACGGCATTGTTGATCGCAGCTTATGGCACGACCGAAATCTCGGAAATGCTGGCAGCGGCACAAGATGGCGACGGGGGCGGGCTAGCCAGCGCCGCCGCCGCCCTGCTGGCCCTTGCCGCCGTGCTGAAATCCGCACAGTTCCCGACCCACGGCTGGCTGACCGAGGTGATGGAGGCCCCTACCCCGGTGTCGGCCCTGCTGCACGCGGGCGTCGTAAATGGCGGGGGTTTTTTGCTGATCCGCTTTGCCGATGTAGTGCTATTGTCACCACTTGTGCTGGCGGTTCTGGTGGGGATTGGCGGATTTACCGCGCTGTTTGGCGGGGTTGTCATGCTGACCCAACCGACGGTCAAGGTATCCTTGGCGTGGTCGACCGTATCGCAGATGGGGTTCATGATCCTGCAATGCGGGCTGGCCCTGTTTCCGCTGGCACTGCTGCACATCGTTGCCCATTCCCTTTACAAGGCCCATGCGTTTCTGTCCGCTGGCGGGGCCGTTGAGCGGGTCGCAGCCAGCCGCAAGCCCGGCCCTGTGGCGGTGCCCGACCTTGGCGCCGTTGCCCGCGCCTTTGCCATGGCGATTGCGATATACGGGGTGATCTATATGGGTTCTGGCGCGCTGGTCGGCTTTGGCAGTAAATCCCCGCAGGCTGTGGCCTTGGGGGCGATCCTGATCTTCGGGGTTGCCTATTTGCTGGCGCAAGGGCTGGCCGATGCCGCCCCCCGTGCCTTGACCCGCAGAACCGCCTTGATGTCAGTGATCGCAACGCTGGCCTATATCGGCCTGCAACGCGGTGCGGAATGGTTGACGGTCGGGGCCTTGCCGCCCGCGCCAATCGCCGGACCGCTGGAATGGGCGCTGATCCTGCTCGCACTGTTCAGCTTCGGGGCCGTCGCCTTGGCACAATCCACCTTGCCGCTGTGGTCGCATCACCCGGCCGCCCAAGGGCTGCGCGTTCATCTGACCAACGGATTTTACATCAACGCCATCGAAGACCGCCTGCTGAGGGGCTGGTCGCGTACCACCACCAATTCAGGAGCGAAACCATGAAAGCGGATACACACGCCGGGTTTGCCGGTACCCATCTAGAATTCATCGCCCAGTCCGAAGCGGCCAGCCGCACTATTCCGCCGCTTTGGCCCCTGTCGTCTTCGGTGGCAGTCAATCCGTTTCTGGGTCAGACCGATCAAAGCCTTGCGCAGGTTTCGGCGGTGCTGGCCCGCGTTGCCGGTACCCGCGTGACGATGCCAAACAGCTGGTATCAGACCCGCATCGCCGACGGCACGATCACAGATGAGGATCTGCTGAAGGCCTTTGCCAGCGCCCCTGCGGGCGGGCCGGATAGCGTTGCGGCGCTCAAAGCGGCAGCAAAAGCACCTGATGAGGCCCCCATAGCGTTGCCCACCATCGCAGAGCTTGCAAAAGAGGCCTCCGGCATCGACTGGCCCGGCCTGATCGAAGATCGCATCGGCACATGGGCTGTTGGGTATTTCGATGCGGGGCAAGCGTTGTGGCAGGCGACACCGGGGCGCGATGCCTTTGAAAGCTGGCTGGTTTTCGCGCGCCGCGACCTCACGCCAGAGATCACCGGCCTTACAGGTTTTGCCGCCACGGTCGCCGATGTACCTGCGTGGTCGCGGGCGGCGCTGTCGCTGGCCTGTGACGCGCTGCACCTGACGCCGGACGCTTCGGCGACCTATTTCCACCAACTGTTGTTGGGGATGGGCGGCTGGTCGCAACTGGCGCGCCAACGTTTGTGGCAGGCAGAATTGCGCGGCGGGACCGATGCAACCACGACCGATATGCTGACGATCCGTTTGATCTGGGAACAGGCGTTGCTGGCGCAGTACGCCCCCCAGATCGCCACGCGTTGGTCAGAGGTTCGTGCCATCCATGCAACGGCCCCCGAACCAAGTGCCGCCCAGATCGCCGCCAGCCTATTGCAAGACGCTGCAGAGCAAGCCGCGCAGCGCGCCCTGAGCCGCACGCTATCCGCACCCGTCGATGCCAGCCCCCAAGGCCGCCCCGCCCTGCAAGCCGCGTTTTGCATCGACGTGCGGTCCGAAGTGTTTCGCCGGGCGCTGGAAAGTCTTGATCCCGATGTGCAGACCCTTGGGTTTGCCGGGTTCTTCGGACTGGCAACGTCACACCGCGATTTCGCATCCGACATCGGCGAAGCACGCCTGCCTGTGCTGCTGACACCCGCATTGCACAGCACGGTGTCCACCACCGAAAACGCGCAATCCGATCAGTCCACCCGTCTGCGCGCGCGGGCGGAGCGTGCGTGGGGACGGTTCAAACTGGCTGCCGTATCGTCCTTTGCCTTTGTCGAGGCGACCGGCCCGGTCTATGCCACCAAGCTGCTGCGCGATGCGTTCAGTCTGATGGCTGCGCCCAAGGTAACGGCATTGCAGCCGCGGTTCGACGATGGATTTGCCACGGCGGATAAAATCATAGCGGCTGCGACGATCCTGCGGGCGATGTCGCTGACCGACAGCTTCGCGCCCCTCGTGCTGCTGGTCGGGCACGGGGCCAGTGTCGTGAACAATCCCCACGCCAGCACCCTGCACTGCGGTGCTTGTGGCGGCTACAGAGGCGACGTCAACGCCCGGCTTTTGGCAGGGATGCTGAACGATGCCGATGTGCGCCCAGGGCTGGCGCAGCTGGGGATCGCCATTCCGGACGATACGATTTTTATCGGCGGTTTGCACGATACCACCACCGACGACGTGACCCTTTTCGAGAACGATACCGGCAGCGCGGCCCCCAAGGCGCTGATCGCCAAGGCCAGGGGTTGGCTGGCGGCCGCAGGCAGGATCGCCCGGACGGAACGCGCATTGCGGTTGCCGCGTGCCGATGCAGGCGCGGCCATTGCGACCCGCAGCATTGACTGGGCCGAAACGCGGCCCGAATGGGCGTTGGCAGGCTGTAGTGCTTTTATCGCGGCACCCCGCAATCGGACCCGTGGCAAGCCCTTGGACGGGCGCGCTTTCTTGCATGACTACGACTGGACCAAGGACGAAGGCTTTGGTGTGCTGGAGCTGATCCTGACCGCCCCTGTCGTGGTCGCCAGCTGGATCAGCCTGCAATATTATGGGTCGGTTGTCGCCCCCGACACGTTTGGGGCCGGTAACAAGCTGCTGCATAACGTGACGGGCGGTGTCGGCGTCGTCGAAGGCAACGGCGGCATCCTGCGTACGGGTTTGCCGTGGCAATCGGTGCATGACGGAACGGATTTTGCCCATGACCCGTTGCGCCTGTCAATCTGCCTGGAGGCTCCGGCCGATGCGGTCACGGACATCCTTGCGCGTCACCCGCAGGTGCGCGCCCTGTTCGATAACCGCTGGCTGCATCTGTTCTTGCTGAACGGCCAAGGCCATATGGCGCAACGCTATGTCGGCGATTTGGAATGGCAAGATATTGATCGTGCTGCCCCTGCGCAAACAGCACCGTCCCCCGAGGTTAGGCATCGTCAGGTAGCGTAAAGTGTCGCGCAATGAAGAAATACGGGCGGCGCCTATTCCCTCATGCCGGGATAATGTTCAATTTCCATGGCCTGAAGGGGATCACCGGGCAAATCGCGCACCATGCCGGTAAAGGTCACGATCGCGCCCATATCCTTGTGCCCGCTTGCGAATTCCGATGACAC
>NZ_DS999213.1:3510490-3729038 GCF_000156335.1 Roseobacter sp. GAI101 | reverse complement strand
CATTTCAATCCCCCAGGACCATTTGGTCGCAAGGTTTGCGATGGTCTAGGCGGTCAGCTTGGGCTGGGCAGAAAGGCCGTTTTTCAGATCCTTGTGCCGGTGGCCAAGAATTTGGAGGTCAAGGGTGATGACAAGCCGCCGGATCAGGAGGTTGTCGCCAACAAGCTGGCGTTGCCGCCCGCAGCGGTCGTATCGATGCACAAATGACGCTCGAGAATATAACGCTCGGGCGCGATTGCTTCGGTCACCAGCGGCAGAATGGCACCGTCGCGTTCTGACAGGGCAATGCGCAGATCGCGGGTCCAGTCGGATGCGCCAGCGGCGGACACCACGGCAAAGCCTTCAAGGTCAACCAATACCGCCGGATCAAGTGTGCCGTCCAACGCCACCACAGGGGCCCCTGCCGCCGTTAAGGCGCTTGCCATTGACGTCGATGCCCCCGGCACGACGATGACCGCGCCACAGCCTGCACCAAGCGCCTGAATGGCCTGTGCGACGGCAACTTCGGGCGATGGCCCCAGACACAGGACCGTGCCTCGCGGGAACATCCGCAAACGGTTGCTTTCCCCTGTCGGACCCGGCAACGTTTGCGGTGTGGTATCAAACGCGGCGGTTTCGGCCAACGCCTTGCGCACGATCCCCGTCCGGCCCGTCAAGGCCGCCCGCAGCACCGACACCCGGTCAGGCCGCGCAGCCCAGTTGCGCGCGTCTATCTGTTCCAACGCTGCTGAGACGGCGTCGCGTTCAACATCAATGCCTTTCGGGGCAACGGCGGCGTCCGGTTTTCCGACCCGCCGGAACCGTGCCAGATAGTGCGGCCCGCCTGCTTTGGGTCCGGTTCCTGACAGCCCTTCGCCACCAAACGGCTGGCTGCCGACGATGGCCCCGATCTGGTTACGGTTCACATAGGCGTTGCCGACCTGAATGCGGTCCACGATCTGTTGCACGCGGTCATCGATACGGGTGTGCAGACCGAAGGTCAGGCCATATCCGCGGTCGTTGATCTCGTCCACGACCTTGTCGATGTTGCGTGCCCTGAAGGTCGCGACATGCAGCACCGGGCCGAAGATTTCGCGTTCCATGTCCGCAATGCCGTTGACCTGAACAACCGCTGGCGTCGCATACGTGCCTTGTGTCGGGACATCGAGCTGCTTGAGCAAGGTACCTGCTTTTTCATGTTCGGCGACATAGTCCATGATGCCGGCCTGTGCTTCGGCGTCGATCACCGGTGACACATCCACATCCGTTGCCCACGGGTCACCGATCACCAGCGCATCCATCGCACCATACAGCATTTCTGTCAGGCGGTCCTTGGCCTCTTCCTGCACATACAGCATCCGCAAGGCCGAACACCGTTGGCCCGCCGATTGGAAGGACGATAACAGAATATCACGCACGGCCTGTTCGGTCAGCGCGGTTGAATCGACGATCATCGCATTCAGACCACCGGTTTCGGCGATCAGCACCGCGTCAGCCCCCGCGTTCTTGGCCAAAGCCTTGTGAATGATCTGCGCCACCTCGGTTGATCCGGTAAAGCAGACACCGGCAATGCGCGGATCACTGGTCAGCGGGCCGCCGACCGTCGGGCCATCGCCCGGAAGCAATTGCAGCGCCGCCTCTGGCAAACCAGCCGCACGCATCAGTTCGACGGCGCGGGCAGCGATGATCGGCGTTTGTTCAGCCGGTTTCGCAAGCACCGCATTCCCGACGGCCAATGCCGCCGCCACCTGCCCCGAGAAGATCGCCAAGGGGAAGTTCCAAGGGCTGATGCAGACGAAAACACCGCGCGGGCGGCCCGGCTCCTCTTCTTCCAGACGCTCGGCCTCGTTGGCGTAATAGCGCAGGAAATCGACCGCTTCGCGGACTTCCGCGATGCCGTCCAGCAGGGTCTTGCCAGCTTCACGCGTGGTGATTGCTGTCAGTTCCGCCGTGTTCTCTTCGTAAAGATCGGCGATCTTGCGCAAGATTTCGGCGCGGTCGGCGACCGGCGTTTCCGACCAGCTTTCAAAGCCGGCCTGCGCTGCAGTGATAGCGGCCTCGACGTCTTCGGGGGTTGCATCATAAACGGTCCCCACGACGCGCGTGCCATCCGCGGGGGACAGCGCATCGCGTCCCACGCGTGTCACATCATCGCGCCCCACGACCATTGGTCCGCCGTTCCATTTCGCCTCTGCGAACTCCTCGCGCGCCGCCAGCAATGGCAGGATCGACGCGGGTTCATTGACGCGGAACCCCTTGGAGTTCTTGCGCGCAGGCCGGAACAGATCATGCGGTTGCGCGATCGTCGTGTTCGCGACCTGGGTCCCCAAATCCTTGACCGCCTCAACCGGATCCTTCGAAATTGCAGCCGAGGGGATCGACGTATCGACAATCTGGTTCACGAAGGAAGAATTCGCCCCGTTTTCAAGCAGACGCCGCACCAGATAGGCCAGCAGATCGCGGTGAGCACCGACGGGCGCGTAGATCCGGCACCGCGTCCCTTCCGATGCTTTGACGATCCCGTGCAGGGATTCACCCATGCCGTGCAAACGCTGGAATTCAAAGCTGTTCTTGTCATTGCCGGCCATCGCAACAACCGCCGCACAGGTATGCGCGTTGTGGGTCGCAAATTGCGGATAAATCCGGTCGCGCCGGTCCATCAGCATTTGGGCACAGGCCATATAGCTAAGATCGGTGTTGATCTTGCGCGTGAAAACCGGAAAGCGTTCAACACCCAATTCCTGCGCGATCTTGATCTCGGTATCCCAATAGGCCCCCTTGACCAGCCGCACCATGATCTTGCGGTCATAGCGTTCGGCCATGTCGTAGAGCGTTTCGATCACCGGGGCCGCGCGGCGGCCATAGGCCTGAACGACGACACCAAAACCCTCCCAGCCTTCAAGGTCGGGATCGGACAGCATCGCCTCGATCACGTCGAGCGACAGATCAAGCCGGTCCTGTTCCTCGGCGTCGATGTTAAAGCCGATGTTGGCTTTTGCCGCCTGCTTGGCCAGTTCCAAGGCACGGGGCACCAGTTCAGCCATGACCGTGGATTTGTGCGTATATTCATAACGCGGGTGCAGCGCCGACAGCTTGACGGAAATACCGGGGCTTGATCGCACGTCCCCTTTGGCGGCCTTTGCAATCGCCGTGATCGCATCGGCATAGGCCTGCTGGTAGCGTCGTGCATCCGCATCGGTACGGGCCGCTTCGCCGAGCATGTCATAGGAAAAGGTGTACCCTTCGGCTTCTTCGTCGCGCGCGTTTTTCAGGCCTTCCTGAATGGTCTGGCCCAACACGAACTGCCGCCCCAGAATTTTCATGGACTGCGCGACAGCTGTCCGGACAACAGGTTCGCCGATCCGTTTCACCAAGCTGCGCAAGATACGCGCAGGGCCCTTGGGATCATCATCCAGAACCCGGCCTGTCAGCATCAGCGCCCAGGTCGATGCGTTCACCAGCGACGATGACGAATGCCCAAGGTGCGCGCCCCAGTTCGACGGGGCAATCTTGTCTTCGATCAGATCGTCGATCGTCTCGGCATCCGGCACGCGCAACAACGCCTCGGCCAGACACATCAGGCCCACGCCCTCTTCGGTCGACAGGCCATATTCGGCCAAAAATGCCTCCATCATGGAAGGCGATGTTTCCTTGCGCACGCGGTCGACATAAAGCGCCCCCGCAGCAGCGACCTTTTGTCGGTCCGCATCGTTCAACTTGATGTGTTCCTGCAGCGCTTCGACCACATCAGCCTCGTCGGCAGTGTATCTTTCACGCACATTTGCGCGGTATTTATTATCAATTTTTGTATCGGCGATCGCTTGTTTGTTCATTTTACCAGTCCCGATCCATTACATATAACGAAAAACGCTATAAGGCGCGGTACGGATGGTCAAGCAGACTTCCAAATGCCGATTTTCTTGTTTAATTTCAGAAGGTAACAGGCAAAGCGCCTCTAGGGGCCAGCCTTTCTTGGGCTTGCAGCAGAGGCGCATTGACCCAAGTCCCGCGCTGTCAGCATAGACAGGCCCGGTTTTGACCCTTGGTCGCCTGCAAACGCGGTCCGTTGCGCGTCCGGCCATCTGCCAAGGATCACATTTACGACCCGTTTCGGTCACCCGTGCCATGATCCAAGAAGGCCGGGGCCTTTAAGCATGCGCTTCGCATTTAAAGCTGCCACACAAATCAGAGATTGGCTTCTGGAACTCGCTCAATTCGGATCATTCGAATGACGCGACGAAACAGATGACCAACTCCTCCACCTCTAGCAGAATTATTCATGGCATTATCGTAGTGGTTTACCACCTCTGGCAGGGCACACCCCTACTGAGCAAGCCTCATCCGGGCCATCCAGCCCAGACCCGCTTCGGTTCCAGCTCGGGGGCGATATTCTGCGCCAATATGACCTTGATATCCAAGTGCTGTAAGATGCGGCAACAGCCAGCCGTAATCAACCTCGCCACAGTCGGGTTCACCACGGTCCGGCACTGCGGCAATCTGGATATGGCCTATTTTGGGCAACAGATGTTCTAACGTATTTGCCAGATCACCCTGCATGATTTGCATATGATAACAGTCGAACATGATTTTCAGTTCGGGACGGGCCAGATCATTTACAATGCGTTCCGCATGGGCCGTGCCAGACAGATGATAACCCGCCACATCACGGGTGTTTATCGGTTCGATCAAGACGGAAAGGCCATGCGCGGCGGCCAGATCACAGGCATGATTCAGGTTGGCGCGAAAACACTCCTCAGCGGCAGGCCCGCCATCCGTGCGCCCCGCCATCACATGCACCGCCTCAACGCCAGCCGCTGCGGCGTAATCAACTGCGCGGGCAATCTCGGCGCGCGCTTCGTCCACACGGTCCGGCAGTGCCGCAAGGCCAAAATCCCCGGCGGCGCGGTCCCCCGGCCATGTGTTCATGCCCAGCATCCGAAGACCGGTTTGCGCCAAGGCATCCTTCATCTCGGGCGGGGGGGTATCATAGGGAAAGTGACATTCGACCGCATCAAATCCCCCTGATTTGGCCGCACGAATAGCATCAGGCAGCGACAAATCAGTGAACAAAAAGCCCAAATTAGCCGAGAATTTCATCAATCATCCCACTCTATATCGAATTTGGTGACAAGCGCCTGCACCTGATCATCAGACAGCCCGCGCGCATTCATGCCGCGCAGCATCATCGCCAGCCTTGCAGTATCCTCAAGCTCTTCAACGGCATTGCAGGCCGCTTCTATATCCTTGCCCGCAACAACCGGCCCGTGATTGGCCAGCATGACCGCGCTGCGTTTACCGGCAAGGCCGCGCACCGCGTCGCCCATCGCCGGATCACCGGGCATGAAAAAGGGCAACAGCTTGACGCGGCCAAGCTTCATGATTCCGTAGGGTGTCAAAGGCGGCAGGAAATTATCAGGGTCGGTATCCGGCAACATCGACAGGGCAACCGAATGACAGCTGTGCAAATGCACAACCGCGCCAGCGCTGCTGCGCGTTTCATAGAATGCCTGATGCAAAGGCATTTCCTTGGTCGGTTGATCGCCCCCGATCAGAGTGCCGCTGGCGTCGAAATGCGACAGGCGTCCGGGATCAAGTCGCCCGAAACTGGTACCGGTGGGTGATACAAGTAACCCGCCATCATCCGTACGCGCCGAGATATTGCCCGTGCTGCCGCCTGTCAGCCCCCGATCAAACATGGATTTCGCCAACAGGCATATCTGTTCGCGCAGGGCCGTATCGCGCATCACCCCTGCCCCAACATTTTCGCTGCTTTTTCGAAATAATCGACGGTACCGAAATTACCGGATTTCAGCGCAATGACCAACGTATCGTCTGCCCGCAAGCACGGCACGCCGGGGTCAATCTCGGGCCCGATTTGCAATGTGCGGATGTCGAGCGCTTCAACGACAGCGCCTGATGTTTCTCCGCCTGCGGTCAGGATGCGCGCAACGCCCAGGTCGACCAGACAAGACGCCGTTTTGCCAAAGAAACGTTCCAGCGGCTCTGCGGCAGTATCTGCACCGAACCGCGCCTGGACAGCTGCAACTTCGTCGGGATCGGCAGAACTGTAAACAAGGGGCAGACCATCAGTTTCAGCAAGCCATTTCGCAACAGTTTCAGGCGTTTGCGCGCCACTGATCACGTCGGCGGGGTCAACTTTCAGGCTCGGATGTCGCGCCACGTGGTACGCGATCTGGCCGCGGGTCGCGGTTGAACAGGAGCCGGACAAAATTGCCGCCTTACCGTTTTGCCCCTGCCACGGCACTTGCGCCGGCGAGATACCGAAATTAGCCGGCAGACCCAGTGCCACGCCAGACCCTCCGGTGATCAATGGCAGACCTTTTGCCGCCGCACCGATCTGCATCAGGTCGCAATCGCGAAGAGCATCGACAACGATCATCCGGTGACCCGCCGCATGCTCGGCCTCCAACTTGGCAGTGATCGCGTTGGCCCCTTCAAAAACCGCGTCCGCAGGCACATGCCCGACCGAATGCACGCTTTGCGCGGCCATCAGGCGGCGCAGGTTTGCGTCTTTCATCGGGGTCAGGGGATGGTTCTCCATCCCGCTTTCGTTCAGCAGCATATCTTTGACAAAAAGATAGCCCTGATAGACCGACCGACCGGCCCCCGGAAACGCAGGGCACACGATGACTTTATGCGCATCAAGCGCGGCGGCCAGCGCATCTGCAACCGGCCCGATATTGCCCTGTGCCGTGCTGTCGAAGGTCGAGCAGTATTTGAAGAATATCTGCTCGCACCCTTGGGCTTGCAACCACTTCAAAGCCTCCAGCGACTGTTCTATCGCCGCCTCCGGCGCAATCGAGCGGGACTTGAGCGCGACAACACCGGCCTGCACATCCGTCGCCGCATCGCCTGTCGGCACGCCGCTGTATTGGACTGTCCGCATGCCAGCTTTCGCCAAGGTGTTGGCCAGGTCGCTTGATCCTGTGAAATCATCCCCGATACAGCCCAGCAACATCAGCTATCTCCCGGTAGGGTTACGCCGCCCTGACGGGCGAAATATTTTGCAATGGCGGCATCATCTTCATCGCCCAGACCTGCGTCTGACGCGGCACGAAACTGTGCCAGCGCGTTGGACGAAATCGGCACCGGCAGACCGGAAGTAGCGGCGATATCACCCACGATACCAAGATCCTTAAGCCAGATATCCACCTTTGAACGGGGCGTATAATCCCCTTCGACCACATGGGGACCACGGTTCTCGAACATCCATGATGTGCCCGCAGAAACAGAGACAACATCAACCACCTGCGCAGGGGTCAGCCCCTGGGACGCGCCAAAGGCAAGCGCCTCTCCCATGGCTGCGATATGCACGCCCGCCAACAACTGGTTCACTGCCTTCATGGCAGAGCCTGCGCCCGCGTGATCGCCAAGGCGGTGAACGGTTTCCGCCATCGCATCCAGCAGGGGATCGGCAGCCGCAAAAGCGTCTGCGCTGCCCGATGCCATGATTGACAACTGGCCCGCAGCGGCCTTGATCGCACCGCCTGAAATCGGAGCATCAAGATAGCTAAATCCCCGCGCCGTGGCCTCTGCCTCCATCTCAGCTGCAAAAGCGGGCGCGACTGTGGCACAGGAAATGATCACCCCGCCTGGGCGCAACCGTGCCGCAGCGCCATGCTCACCAAACAGCGCCGCACGGGTTTGATCGGCGTTCAGTACCGCGCTGACCACGGCATCCGCCTGTGGCACACCCTCACCAAAACCGCTGCCGCCTTGCGCACACAGAAGATCAACACGCGCCGCGTCAGGGTCAAACCCGCGCACTTGATGACCGGCCTCCAGCAGGCTTTTCGCCATACCGAGGCCCATCGACCCCAAACCTAAAAAATCAACAAGCATCGGTTATCCTCCAAAGACCCATTCAACAGGCCACAATGTAATCGCAGGCACGTAGGTGATGATCATGAGCGCTGCAAAAACCGTAAGCACAAACCAGACCAGCTGCGGAATGATCTTTTCGACACGCAGGTTGGCGACCGCACAGGCCGCAAACAGGTTCACCCCGAGCGGTGGCGTGATCATCCCCAACGCCAGATTGACCACGATGATCAGACCGAAGTGGACGGGATCAACGCCATAGCTGAGTGCGATGGGCGTGAGGATCGGGGCGAGCACCAGAATGGCTGCTGACGTCTCAATGAACATGCCGACAATCAGCAGCAGAATGTTCACGGCCAGCAGAAATGCGATACGGCTTTCAAAGATGTCCTTGAACCATGCTGCAATCTCGTTCGGTAGCCCCGAGCGGGTGATGAGGAACGAAAAGAGCGAGGCCGCAGAGATGATGATCATAATCGCGGAGGTCGCGATCACGGTCTTCTTCAAAATCTCCGGCAGGTCGCCAAACTTCAGCTCTTTGTACAGGCCCATACCGACGATCAATGCCGCAAAAACAGCCGCAGCACTTGCTTCGGTCGGGGTGAAAATGCCCGAATAGATACCGCCAAGGATCACCACCGGCACCAGCAGCGCAGGCAACGCGGCCTTGAACGCCACGCCCGGGCTGGAGCGGCCTACGCCATCTTCTTTGCCGATACCGCGCATCCGGCAGATCACCAGCACCAGCGCCATAAGAGAGCCTGCAACAACGAGACCGGGCCCGAGACCTGCGACAAACAGCTTGCCGACGGAGGTATCGGTGGACACACCGTAAAGAATCAGCGGGATGGACGGCGGGATCAGCACACCCAATTCGGCGGAAGATGCCTGAATTGAAGCGGCCAGTGGCTTGGGGTAGTTATGCTTGACCATCGCGGGGATCAAAATGGCCCCGATGGCGAATGTGGTCGCCACGGAAGAGCCGGAGACAGATGCGAACAGCATGCATGTCAGAACGCAGGTGCAGGCCAGACCGCCTTGCACACCACCCACCAACGACTTCGCCAGTTCAACCAGACGTTGCGAGATACCGCCCGCAGACATCAGATTGCCCGCCAGAATAAATAGCGGGATCGCCATCAGCGGAAAGCTGTCAATGCCTGTAAACATACGCTGGGCAACCAGCAGCAGGGGCAGCCGGCCTTGCGCCTCAATCCCGATGATCGAGGCCAGACCGATGGACACCGCAATGGGCACACCGAGAACAAAAAGGATAGCGAGCGAAAGGCCAAGTGCGCTGTTCATAGTGCTGCCTCCGCATCGCGTGCGGCCAGCCAGTCACCCTGCACTGCACGGATCATGGAGGCGATGATGGCGATCAAGATAAACGCCGAGCCGACGGGCAGCGCCGCATAGACCCATGCAATTGAAATTTCGAGGGCAGCAAGGCTCTGGGCCATGACGCGCAGGGTCATCAGATAGCCCTGCCACATCAGGACGGCAAAAAAGATAAGAGACCCCAAATTGGCAAACAAAAACAGACCCAAGCCCAGACGGGGAGGCAGAACGTTCTGTATTACATCGACAGAGATCATAGCACCGTGGCGGAAGGCGACAGCCACACCCAGAAACACCGACCAGATCATCGCGGAGCGCGTGATCACCTCGGACCAGGTTGACGGCGCACCAAAGGCAAAGCGGGTGATCACCTGAAACAGCGCCAGTCCGGCGGCGATAACCAGAAAGGCGATCGACAGCCGTAAGGCCAAGCCGGTGGTGAAGTCTTCGAGACGTAAGAAATAACGCATGGCAGGGGCCTTAATGGGTCAGAGGAAAGACGTCGGAGGAAAAGGGTCAGGCGCGGAACGGGTCCGCGCCTGACGTGTTCGGGCTTACTCGACCGCTTGGATACGCTCGACGAGCTCAGGTCCATACTGGTCGGTGTAAATTTTGTAGGCAGGTGCCGCCAGCTCTGCAAATGGTGCTTTGTCGATGTCGGTGATGACTTCCATGCCGTTCTCGCGCAGCAGGGCAACGCCGGAATCTTCCAGACGGTTCACTTCGGCGCGTGTTGCCGCGGCAGACGCTTTGGCTGCCTCGTAGAACCAGCCCTTCTGCTCGTCGGTCAGGCCGTCAATCAGAACGGGCGAGGCCAGCACGGCAACGGGCGAATAGACGTGGCCGGTCAGCGAAACGTGGCCCTGTACTTCCCAGAACTTCGACGCGGTGATCACGGTCACAGGGTTTTCCTGACCGTCAACAACACCCTGCTGCAACGCTGTGAACAGTTCGGGGAATGCCATTGGCGTTGGTGCGGCACCCATCTGGGAGAAGGCTTCCATGTGGACCTTGTTTTCCATGGTCCGCAGCTTGAGACCTTCCAGATCCGCTGGCGTGCGCACGGGGCGCTGCGAGTTGGTCACATGGCGGAAGCCGTTTTCGGACCATGCCAGACCAACCAGGTTGTTCTCGTCGATTTTGGCCAGCAGTTCCTGACCGATTTCGCCGTCCAATACCGCACGTGCGTGGTCATAGTCACGGAACAGGAATGGCAGATCCAGCGCGTAGACTTCAGGAACAAAGTTACCCAGTGGGCCGGTGGAGGTGATGACCACGTCCAGCGAGCCGATCTGCAGGCCCTCAATCATGTCACGCTCGCCGCCCAACTGGCCTGCGGGTGCCTGCGTGCCGGTGTACTCGCCGCCCGACAGCTCTTCGAGCTTGGCGATGAAGGCATCGGCACCAAGGCCGTAGTGCGATGTCGGCGACAGGGCGTGGCCGATAACGATGGACTGCTGGGCGAAGGCGGATGTGCCTGCGATCAGGGCAAAGGTGCTCGCAACTGCGAAAAGTGTATGTTTCATTTGGTTTCCTCCCAAAGGTTTTCAGTTCTGGTCGTTTAAATCTGTGCCGAAGCACAGAAGGATGGGTGCCTGTTCTCAGGTACCTGCCTGGGCCGTTTGGCCCATTTCGTCTTCCAGATAAACCGCGATGATTTCCTGAAAGGATGTCTCGGCAACAAAGCCCGCAGCGATCGCGCGAGCTGTGTCAAAGTTGCGCGGCCAGCCGGCGACGATACTGGCAACTGCCGGATCGGGCACGCGTTTGATCAGGGCGACAGCGGAATCACCTGCGACAGCGCGCAATGCCTCGATCTGGTCAGCTACGGTGGCGGTTACACCCGGCATCGTCATACAGCGCTGCGCCCCAAGCGGGGCGGTGTCCATCGTCGCTGCATGTTCGATATACCCGACAGCAGCACGCGGGCTGGCAAACCAGTGGCGCACATCATCTTCTACAGGCAGGATCGCCTCCTGCCCGTTCAGCGGTTCACGCAGAATGCCCGAGAAAAAGCCCGATGCCGCCTTGTTCGGCTTGCCAGGGCGGATACAGATTGTCGGGAACCGGATACCGACACCGTCCAGAATGCCGCGGCGGGAATAGTCGTTCAGCATCATCTCGCCCATGGCCTTTTGCGTGCCATAACTGGTGAGCGGGGTCAGGTGATAATCATCGGGGATTTTTACCGGAAACGGCGCACCGAATACCGCAAGCGATGACGCATAGATCACGCGCGGGCAATAGTCGTCATGCGCCGCAATCGCGTCCAGCAAGGCCCGCGTGCCGTCCAGATTGACACGGTAGCCCTTTTCCATATCCGCCTCGGCTTCGCCCGAGACGATGGCCGCCAAATGCACAATCACATCAGGGCGATCCGCAATCAGGCGCGCGGCGGTGCCGGTTTCTGTCAGATCGGCTGCATAGGCGTCACATGCCCCTTTGAAGCCTGCCGGGCTGTCAGGTGTCACCACATCGACCAAAGTCATCGCGTCCACAGCACGGTCGTTGATCTGTCCGGATGCGGCAACGCGCTCTACCAGTTTGCGGCCGATCATTCCTGCCGCGCCGATGATTGTAAGTCTCATGATGTTGCCTTTTTTGTTGATGTCGCCAAAAGCGCACGCGTACTGTCGTAAATCCGCCGCTCATGAGCGCCGAGCGCCTGTACCAATGCGTCTGCGTCCTGTGCTTCCAGCGCCGCCAAAATCACCCTGTGGTCTGCAATGCTTCTTTCAATCGCACCAGCGACACTGACCGCCCGGCGGCGGTGATCCAGCTGGTAAGAATAAAGCGTGGCCGCCAGATCGGACAGGACCGCATTGCCGCAAGACTGGTACACGGCCGTATGAAATGCCCGATCGGCAATCAGAAATCTGACGGGATCACCAGTAGCGGCCTCTTGTGTTTTGATCAGTTCTTTCAGGTGGCGGAGTGTTGGCGCGTCAATTCGCCGGGCCGCCAGAACGGCAAGCCGTTCCTCGACCATCAGCCGGCCTTCGTGCACGTCATCCAACCCATAGTCTGTCACCCGCCCGTTAGACAAAGCGGACATCCCGATGTCACCCACATCGACCGATACGACCTTGGTCCGCGCACCCTGAACAGTCGCGACAATACCCTTTGTCGATAGAATAAGCAGCGCACCGCGGATGGTTTCACGACTTACGCCCATCGTAGACGCCAGCTCTCGCTCGCTTGGCAGGGCATCCCCCACATTCAGCACGCCAGAGGCGATAAGCGTGGCAAACCGTTCTGCCACCTCGTCCTTGATAGAGCGATGGGCAACCTTCTCGAGCGGAGAGGTCTGCGCAGTCAAAAAAGCTGAATCGTCCATATCTCCCCTCCCAGTAAGATATTTCACGCCTCGGATTGGCCAACTGGTCTGATTACTAGACCACCAAACCAATGCCTGTCAACTTGCTGTCCGTGGCAATCAGCGGATTGCCTTTCGAATGTCAGTCAAAACTGATCTGGGATTGCAGGATGGTTTTGCTAAGGTCGCCGCCGCCGGGGGAGTCGTCAACGAATCAAAGCTGCTTGCGGTGGTCGGCCTTGAACCTCACGATCCATGGAACCCGAAGGCGATGATCCCGGCTGACCTCTATCGCACCATGCTGGAACGGCTTGCCGCGCGGGTCGACCCGACAGATTTACCGGTGCGCGTGGGGGCTGTTCGAAAAGCCTCGTCCGCACGCGGGCGGTTGGCGCGCTGACCGGCCCAGACCGATACGAGGACAACTGCCGCGCCAAGAAACTGCAGCGGCGACAGGGACTGGTCAAGCCAGAGCCAGCCAAGTGCCACCGCAGTCACCGGGCTCATCATCCCGAGCATGGAGACCGCCCCGGGATCGAGCCTGGCAACGCCTCTGAACCAGATGGCGTAGGTCGCGGCGGCCCCGACAAGACCAAGCCAGGTGAGGCCGGCAAGGTTCGTGGCAGAAAGCGACGGCAGCTGTGGCTCCATGATCAGGGCGAGCGGCAAGAGGATCAGCCCGCCCGCCGTCAACTGCCATGCGGTGAAGCTGAGCGCCGAGACCGGCGGCTGCCATTTCCGGCTGAGCACCGTACCCGCCGCCATGGAGGCAGCGCCCCCCAGACCTGCAGCAACCCCAATGGGATCGAGCCGGGCTTGCGGGCTGATAAGCAGAAGTGCCACGCCCAAAACGCCAGCTGCCGCTGCGGCAACGGCACCCGCACGGATCGGCGTACCGAGCCAACCGCGCGCCATGACGATAACCATCATGGCCTGAAGCGCCCCGAGCGTCGCCGCCACCCCGCCGGGCAGACGGTAGGCAGCCACAAAGAGCAGCACCCAGAAGAGCGCGAAATTCAAGCCTCCAAGCACAAAGGTCCGGCCGAGCCACGCGCGCGGTGGCACGCAGCGTGTCAACGCGAGTAACAGCAGACCTGCCGGCAAAGCACGCAGCGCCGCGAGCGTCACAGGATATCCAGAGGGCAGCGCCTCAGTTGTGACCAGATAGGTGCTGCCCCAGATCGCAGGGGCGAGCGCAGTGAGAAGGATGTCGGTGCTACGGGACATGGTCTGTCTCCTTTTGAGGGGCTCACCAGAGTGCGTGAATGGACAAACGCGGGCGCTTTGGCCAAGGTCCGACGCCGATGTCCCGCAACAGGTGGGCGGAACGTTACGAAGAGCCATTGGGTGGCGTTGCCGGTCGTCACGACGAATGAGCGAGAGTTTTAGTTTAGGCGATGATGCGAAGCGCGGCGCGAAGTTGCGCTGCCAGATCCTCGCGCGGTCCGTTCACAAGCCGGGTACCGGTCTCGCGGACGATGAGCGCGGGGATCAAGCGAACCTGGCGCGTGCGGGCGTAGTGTCGGTCGGCCTCGACTGCGCGCGCCGCGGCCGGTTGGTCGAACGCCTCCGCGAAGGCTGCCGCCTCAAAGCCTAGGTCACGCGCGACTTGCAGGATGGTCTCGGGATCGGCGATGTTCCGGGCCTCGGTGAGGTGCGCGCGCTGGAGCCGGTCGAACATGTCCCAATGGGCGGACTGTCCGCCTGCAAGTTCCGCCACCTTGCAAGCGAGCGCCGCTGTCATCCCGTGAGGATAATCGAACGGGGCTGCCCGCATTGCGTCGATATTGACGAGATCTGGCCGGTCGCTGACCTGCCGGCAAACCGACCAGTGCCCAAGAATAGTGTCTCGGGCCTGTTCGGGACCGCCCCAGCGCGCCGCCATCTCGTCGCGGCTCGCCTGCAGGACAAAGGTGCGGTGCCGGACATCAAGGTCGAACTCGGCTGCTAGGTCACGCATCCGAGACGATATGTTGAAGCACCAGCAGCAGACCACGTCGTGAAAGAAATCGATGGTGAGGGAAGCCATTAAGCTGCCTCCTCTTGCAGGTTAAGCCCGGCAAGCCGCGCGGCGATACGGGTGACATGCGCGCCCTGGAACCGCGCTCCGGCAAGGTCGATTTCGGAAGGTGTACGCGAGCCGTCCGCGCCAGCGATGGTGCCCGCGCCATAGGGTGCGCCGCCAACAATGCCCTCTGCTGTCGTCTGACCGGCGAAGCTGTACGGCATGCCCGCAATGACCATGCCAAAATGCTGGAGCGGGATCTGGGTGGACAGCAACGTCGCCTCGTGACCGCCATGCTGCGATCCGGTGGAAGCGAAGACAGCCGCGACCTTGCCGACAAGCGCATTTCGCGCCCAGAGGCTGCCAGCCTGGTCGAGAAAGGATTTCATCTGCCCGGCCATCATTCCGAAACGGGTCGGCGTCCCGAAGATGATCGCGTCGTAGGATTCAAGATCGGCGGGTACTGCAACAGGCGTATCATCGGCGGCAAACCCAGCCTTCTGCTGGATGTCGTCCGGGACCGTTTCCGGCACGCGGCGGATATCGACATGGGTGTCGGGCACGGCGCGCGCGCCCTCGGCCTCAGCTTGGGCCAGCGCACGAACATGGCCATAGCTGGAGTAGTAAAGAACAAGAATTCGGGTCATGGGATCCACTCAGGTTTGAAGTTTCGATGCCTGAGAAGATCGGTCATGCGGCGCGCCGGAATAACCGCCGCATTGTCACTTCATTCTTTACGCTGGTTGAAGAATGTCAGGACCGAAGTGCCGTCCGGAGATGATCGAGAAAGGCGGTCACCTTTGTGTCCATACCAAGCCGGGACGCCGTCACGGCAAAGATTTCCGGTGAGGGCAGCTCCCAACCTGGAAGCACACGCACCAGTTCTCCGCGCCTCTCGGGGCCATCAGAAACGAAATCCGGCAAGGTGCCGATCCCTTGTCCCGCGATCAGAAGATCGCGCAGCACAAGGCTGTTGCCAACGCGCACCTTCGGGTCAAGATCCAGCGCGTACGTGTCCGACGGTCCGGTAAGAGCCCAGGTCGTCAGGTGATCAGCCAAAAGGAATCCGACCACCCTGTGCCGACGAATATCCTCGGGGTCCTGCGGCACGCCAGCATGTTCCAGATAAGAGGGGGAGGCAAAAATTCGTTGCCGCATCGTGCCTATCTTGCGCGCGACCAGCGCCGAATTCGGCATCGCTGCCCGGATGCGGATCGAGACATCGAACCCGCCCTCAATCATGTCGACCACGCGGTCATCAAGGGATAGCGTCAGCCGGATATCGGGATAGGTCTCAAGAAAACCCGGTAGAACCGGCGCGATGACCGTCTGCCCGAATGAGCTGGACGCATTGACCTTGAGATGGCCGCGTACCGCGCCTGCACCGTCCCTGATGCGGTTCTCAATATTGGTGACGGCGTCGAGGATCCCGATCGCCTCGTCGAAATAAAGCCGCCCTGCATCGGTCACTGACATGGAACGCGTCGTACGGGTCAGCAGCGTGCTGCCAAGGCTTTCCTCAAGCAATTTGACCTCGCGGCTGAGCAGTGCCGGCGAAACACCGAGATCCTCCGCCGCGCGCGCAAAACTGCCGCGTTCGACGATGCGGCGGAAGGCGTGCATGACAGAAAGCTTGTCCACTTGGGTGACCCCCGGTTCGGTTGACGAACGATCCTCAAAAGACCGCACATTCGAACGAATAGCATGAAACGCCCGGCGTTGTTAATGACGCGGCTGCGTCGCGTTCCGGCCAAGGCAAAGAACCAGCAACACGGTGCACACTGCCCTCACCATGCGAAACCGTAGCCCTAAGGGCGAAAGGTCATGCACTTTCCCGGTCATTTGCATAAAGTCCCGGGCACCGCATCGAGAGGATCGTCGTGGATCACGAGATTGAACCCTTCGTCCGGTGTTGGCGCGGCGAAGTGACTTGCGAATTGGCGGGATTGGACTTCCGTCACCGCGAAGGGGTGATCCCCGGCCACGTTTCGCGCGCGTAGCCTGGCAAGGCAGACCTCGTTGGGGACATTCAACACATGAAGCTGGTGGGCGACTTCCACGCCCCTAAGGATGCCCCCCACCCAGCCGCGTTGCGCGACGGTGTTCGCCGGGAAGTCGAGGACGACCGAAACGCCTGCGTCAAGCATCGCAGCCACATGACGACCCATTGCGCTTCGTAACTTCGTTGAGCAGCGCACGTAATCCACCAGCGAATGCAGTTCTTCTGCAAAGATCGCGTCCAGCCAGGTGTCTTCTGCAACAAGAACCGTTCCGGGCGCAGCCGCGAGCTGCGCGGCGAATGTCGACTTTCCGGAAGTGATCTTTCCACAGAGGATGTGCAGTGTTGGATGTTCGGAGGACATGGCGAAAATCTCCTTGAGTGGGGAGGATGGATTTGCTCGACCGGCGCGACCGGTCACACTCCCGACGCCGGCAAGCGCGAAGACCGCTGAAGAAGCAGCCGGAGACAGAAAGCGGTCTCGGCCAGGATTGTCAGCCCGTAAGCCGGTGCGAACATCGCCGAGACCTCAGGGGCGAAGAACCGTAAAACGCTACCGATAAGGTAAACAGATCCGGCTATCCCCAGACCGGCACCAAAAACCTTCGCAAAGAGACCCGAACGCCAGACCAGTGCCCCCATCAAAAGGCTGTTCACGCCGAAGAACACAAGGCCAAGGTCGTAGCCGTGGGCGTGCAGGTCGAGAAACACCAGCGCGAGCGCGGGGGCATCGGTCTGACTATCGGTGCTGGAGAGAAGCAGCCATGCCGCCTGCATCGCCAGCAGGTTTGCCGCAATCAGAACGGTCTGGATCAGCCGGAAGATCATCGCAGCCAAGGCCATATTCGGCGCTGTGGTGCGAAAGATTAGATAGAACAGGATCGCCAGACCCGCATCACAGAGCGCCATCACAAGGTCGGCGGCAAGGGCCAGCCGGAACTGGCCAGGTGCTGCAAGGATCGCGGCGGCGGTGCCATCTGGATCGCCGAAGTCGATCAAGGGGCCGCGAAGGCCCAGTTCGGCACCAAGGCCCGTGATGATGATGACCAAGTAGAGCACCCCGGCAATGCGGATCTTGTGCACAAGGTCGGGGTTCACGGTGTGGTCGGTCAAAATTACAATCCCTCGGAAATATCATGAAAAGCCGCGCGTCTACGGCGTGCATGGTACGCAGCGACCCTGACTAGCGCCCGCGACCGGCGAAGGCCATTTTGGCCACCCTGTTGGCCCAAAGCCCGTCGTTCTGTGTTCAGTCCGCCGTTGGTGCTGCGGCCGAGCCTGCGAGCAGCCCTCCGTCGACAGTTAATTCCGTCCCGGTCATGTAGGCCGCCTCATCTGAAGCAAGCAGCACTGCGATGGAGGCTACTTCTTCGACTGTGCCAAACCGGCGCATCGGTGTGTCCGCCACGAATGCGGCCATGCGCGCCTCGCGGTCCGCACCGTTGCCCAGCATCGGCTCCCACATGGGCGTGAGGATGGCGGCCGGATGGATCGAATTGCACCGGATATTCAGCCCCTGCTCGGCGCAGTAAAGCGCGACGGACTTGGTGTGGTTCCGCACGGCGGCCTTGGACGACGCATAGGCCGCTGCCGCAGGAATACCCACAAGCCCGGATCGAGACGATATGTTGATGATCGATCCGGCCCCCTTGTCCCGCATCGCGCCGATCGCGTAGCGGCAACCCAGGAATGTGCCATCCAGGTTCACCCTGTGCACCGCCCGCCAGTCGGCCAGCGTGGCGTGCTCCGGGTCATGGGGGCGCATGGCATCTTCAAAGCCGGTGATCCCGGCATTGTTCACCAGCACGTCGCAGGCGGGCCACCTCTGGGCGAGCGCGGCCCAATCGGCCTCGGATGCCACGTCAAGGCACTGGTGATGCGCGCCGATCTCTTCGGCGATCGAAGCAGCAGAC
Organism: Roseobacter sp. GAI101; assembly: GCF_000156335.1. Classification (GTDB taxonomy): domain Bacteria; phylum Pseudomonadota; class Alphaproteobacteria; order Rhodobacterales; family Rhodobacteraceae; genus Sulfitobacter. The sequence goes on along the minus strand of NZ_DS999213.1, from coordinate 3,710,646 downwards.
TTCGCCACCATGTCGGTCACGACAACGGTTGCGCCTTCCCGAGCGAAGGCTCGCGCAATGGCCGCGCCAATCCCGCGGCCCGCGCCTGTCACAATGCATGTTTTCTTACTCAAACGTCCCATTCAACCTTCCTTTCCCTTCAAAACTTTCAGACGAAACCCGGGTAATGCGGCTGTCAGACGACGACCACGTTCCCACGCTTGTGCCCCGTTTCCATGTGGCGGTGGGCTTCGATCAGATCGGCCAAAGGATATACCCGCGAAAGTACCGGGGACAGTGTTCCCGCCTCGACCATCGCCAGAAGACACTTCAGGTGCGTGCGCAAAAGCTCGTGCGACTGAAGGCCAGCAGCGGCGAAACGGGCCCTGCGCCCCCCGGTCATGCGGCTTTTCAGCATCGCACCAAAAAGCGGCAGCGTCAGCACGGGGCAGATGTAGCGTCCGGTCTCGGTCAGTCGCGCCCTGGCCATCTTGAATGAGCTGACCCCCACGGTATCGTAAATTACGTCGTAGCGGTCTGGCAGGGCGGTGAAATCCTCTTTTGTGTAATCTATGACCCGTCCGGCCCCAAGCCCCGCGACGAAGTTCACGTTCCGCGTGCTGCAGGTGGCGGTGACATGGGCTCCGGCGGCAGCAGCGATCTGCACCGCCGCAGAGCCAAGGCTGCCGGAACCGCCAAGGATCAAAATATGCTGCCCGAACTGCAACTGCGCAATCTTGTGCAGGAAATGATACGAGGTCAACGGACCGTCACACATCACGGCTGCCTCCTCGTGCGACAGTGCCTCAAGCTTCTTCAACAGGACGCCGCCTGCATCCAGGCAAATGTGGCTGGCATTCGCTCCGAACCTGAGCCCCGCCTCGCCGAAGACAGCATCGCCCACCGTAAACCGGGTGACCTTCTCCCCCACCGCGATCACCTCGCCCGACAGCCCCGTGCCCGACAGGTTCTGGCGCGGGCGGCGCAGGCCAAGAAAGGGACGCGCAAAAAGGGGCGTGCCGGCCCGCATCATCCCATCTGCGCGGGTGACGGCAGACGCGCGGATGCGGATCAGGATTTCGGCGGGACCAGGTGCCGGAAGGGGCCGCGTCACAGGGCGAAGGACCTCGGGTGCGCCGTAACGTCCGATGCGCCAGGCAGATAGGGTTGCAGTCATTTCGTTCTCCGTCCGGTTGGGTTAATTCTGATTTACCGGACCGAATACTCACCGCATATTGCCAGAATCGGACCGGTGTGGTTCATAATCGTTCCATATGGTGGATTGGAAATCTCTCCCGGCATTTTTGGCCGTTGCGCGCGCGGGCTCGCTGCGCGGGGCTGCCGAACAGTTAAACGGCACCCACGCGACCGTGCGCCGGCAGGTCGAAGGGCTCGAGGCGCAACTGGGTGTCCAGCTCTTTCGGCGCAGCGCGGGGGGGCTGGACCTGTCGGCGGCGGGCCGCAAGCTGCTGCCGCAGGCGCTCGAGGCCGAAACGGCGTTGCGCCAAGGCTTCAACGCGGTGCGCGGGCTCGACAGCGAGGCGGCGGGTCGCATCCGCCTGTCGGCCGATCCGATGACCGCGCACTTTCTGCTTGCCCCAGTCTTGGGCGAGTTCCTGACACTCTATCCCGACATCCATATCGACATGAACCTGTCCTACGCCATCGACTCGATCGAGAAGCTGGAGACCGACGTATCGATCCGCCATGTGCGGGAGATCGACGGGGATGCCGTAGGACGCAAGTTGTTCCCGCTGTCGCTGGGCGTATTCGCCTCTCGAGACTATCTTGACAGGCATCTGCACGACGCGGGGCCGCGCGGCGAAGGCTTGACCTGGCTCGGCTACGGCGAAGTGCCGGAACTTCAGGCCATGATCGCCGCCTCGCCATTTCCGCGCGCGGCCGTGCGCCATGCCATCGCCGATCCGGCGATGCACATGCATCTTGCGCGGGCCGGCGTCGGGATGACCTTTCTGGCGACTTGGGTGCAAAGCGTCTTTCCCGAATTGGAAAGGGTGCGGGGCACCGAGCTTGATCAGAGCCGATCGACCTGGGTGCTCATGCACGGCGACCTGCGCCGGGTGCAACGGGTCAGGCTCTTCGTCGATTTCCTCTACGAGAGCTTGCTTGAACGACGCTCGGACTTCATCGGGCGGTGACGCCTAGCGAAGCCGAACAGTCGCGCGTTCTTTTGACACGCCACCAAGCCTCTCGGTCGCTCGACCAGAAACGCCCCGATTATAGCGGCGCGCCGCCCCGCTTGTGTCAGGCCCCTGCCCCGGCAGGCCATGGCAAGCATCGCCCCCTAAAAGTATCCGAAGAGGCCAATCTGCGCATCACATGAATGACCGCTCTGACAAGGCTGCACTGCAGCCATGGTAGACGAATTGAGCTTCAGCAGTGGGGCATTCGTGACTTTGATCGCGGCGTGGACATAAGGGGCGGAAAACTGGAGCCTATTTAGGTAGCGACGGCCGACTTGTTCTGTAAATTTCATCGCATTGGATCGCGGCAGAATTTTCAATAGGCGAATTACCGTCTGCTTTTGACTTGAGCGCCTCCCCTGCAACCTGGCAGCCTTGGTTTAAGGGAAAGTTTCTAAGCCAGCAAAATGCTAAAGTATGTAATATGACTCAGATTATGTGGCTCCCGTGAGCTCTTCCCGATTTGTAACGCGTTGCCATAGCGCTGCCGACATGCGGTGGCTTTTAAAAGGAAAGACGTTAGATGATTGCCAGCCTGATGATGTACCAGCGGCCGCAACTGGTTCAGGCGCATGAACGCTATTGGACCCTGATCCGCAAACACCTGTGCGACGCCGGGATGGATAGCCCCGAAGCGCTGTCGCAAGACGCCGCAGAATTTGATGTCTGGAACCACCCCGAACTGGTCCTAAGCCAGACATGCGGGATGCCCTACCGCATGTGGCTGCATGACAAAGTCCAGCTGGTCGGCACCCCGGATTTCGGGTTGGCCGGCTGTCCGGCGGGATATTATCGCAGTGCCATTATTGTCCGCGCCGATGATGCCCGAACAGAGTTAACAGCGTTCAAGGGTGCGGTCTTTGCGTATAATCAGACGTTTTCGCAATCGGGGTACGCAGCCCCGTTTTGGCATCTGAAGCCCGAAGGGTTCTGGTTTGAACACCGACTGCACGTCGAACAGCATCTTGAAGCAGCCCGGGCCGTAGCAACAGGGCGGGCCGACATCGCGTCCATTGATGCTGTGACATGGCGCAACATCGAGAAGTACGAGCCATTTGCAAGCGGGTTGCGTGTTCTGGATTGGACCAAGCCCACGCCCGGACTGCCTCTTATCACGGCCTTGGGCAACGATGCGGATCTGATTTTCGATGCCATACAAAGCGCGATCGTCGAATTGGACGAACAAAGCAGATCTCAGCTAGGGTTAAAAAGTGTCGTGAAAATACCGAAGGGGAATTATCTGAACGTACCCAATCCTGATTAGATCAGATTTCCGCATTGGTGGCCGCTACTTCTCTTCCCGATGCTAAACGACGGTATAGATTAGTCGCGCCCGCTTGAAAGACGCGCAACATAGCGCGCTTTAGCTGTGGCTCAGCGCGGGTTGTGCAACATCATGGGAAGCAACGAGGCCATGCCTGCTGGTCCGGCTTGCCCGTTCAGGCGCGCCGATATGAACGCCCGGTTTATACAGGCCGACTGTACTGCGTCGGTAGCTTAATCAACGTGGCATCACTTATTTGCCACCGAAATAGTCAGGTGCCGTCCATTATCTGCATTCACTACGATCTGAATTCACAACGCCGCAAGACGCATTAGGCATCCCAGTCTTCGAAAGCAGGGCAGATCATGGCGCAAAAAGCCATCATTCATAAAGTTGAGCTTTCTGTTTCCGACATGGGCCGTCACGATTATGAGACCCATAAACTGATCGTTGCCAAACATACCTCGGAAACGGATGAACAGTTTGAGTTTCTCAACGGTGCTCGACTTCTTCAGATGTGGTGTGCCACCGACTGCTTCGGCCAATCTGCGCGGCATAGCGGGTTCCTAGATGAAGGAGTCCCAAGGGCCGTTCGTGTGCCTCTGATATCAAAGAGTGGAAAGCTGACACTATCCGCAGCATGGACCAAGGTCCGGTGTGCAGGCCGGAGCGTCGTTTCGCCGGGCGTGCACTAAGGTCAGCATTGGCAGTCGATGACAATGGTTCGAACAGGAGCTATTCTCGAACCGAGGTTCAAAGTCCTTATAGAGGAGACGTCGGATGATTGCCTATGTCACGGTCGGTGCGGACGACATGGTAAGCGCAGAACGGTTCTACTCTGCCTTTTTGCACACCCTCGGCTATGCCCTCGAAGAATACAATGGCGACTTGAGTTACATCCCACCGGCACAACCAGGTCAAAAATCGACCTCGCCCGATTTCTATGTAAAACGCCATTTCGACGGCGGTCCTTCATCGGCTGGTAACGGTTGCATGTTGGCATTTGAGGCAAGCAGTCAAGCACAAGTTCGCGAACTTCACGCGGCAGCCCTTGCTGCTGGTGGAGCCGACGAAGGTCAGCCGGGCTTTCGTGCTTCATACGGCTCTCATTTCTACGTTGGCTATCTTCGCGATCCTCACGGAAACAAGCTTGCGTTGTTCTGCGACACTCCAGACGAAGCTGAACGCGGCAACTGAAATCAAACGATTGCTGACATTCGTGCGTTTCGACGGTGCTGTTGGTGCCTGGCTATCGCAGGGATGCAAATTCATTCCGTAGTGACCTAAATCTCAATTCAAAGAACAAAGCCGTGATATCTAATATTATCTTTTGAAATACTGGTGCGGGCGGTGGGCATCCAAGTCCTATATCTTGATGCACCACGGAACGCCGCACATCCAATAAAATAGGCGTATTTATTGATTTAGCTGTTTGATGGTACTTCACAACACCCCACAGCATACCATATGTTGAGGGGGATTGAGAGGTGGATCAAAAATGAGCCGCGCAACAAATCGACTAAGTGCATCGACCATCAAGAACGCACCCGCTGGCAAACATGCTGACGGCGGCGGGCTTTGGTTGGTCAAGCGGGCCGATGGCGGCGCGCAATGGGTGCTGCGCGTCACACCGCACGGCAGACGCCGCGAAATGGGCCTTGGGGCATATCCCGATGTTTCATTGAAAGAGGCGCGCGCCTCCGCAGAGCAATGGCGCGCGTTGGTGCGGCAAGGTCTGGACCCGATCAAGGAACGCGAACGCCAGCGACGTGAGGCGGCGCGAAATATCCACCAGCTGACTGATATCGCGCTGGACGCGTTTGAAAGCCGCAAGGCTGAACTTAAAGGTGACGGCAAGGCAGGCCGTTGGTTTTCGCCTCTTGAATTGCACATCTTGCCCAAGCTGGGCCAAGTGCCTGTGGCTGATATCGACCAGAAGGATATCCGCGACACCTTGGCCCCAATCTGGCACACCAAAGCCGCGACCGCTGACAAGGCTATGAGCCGTCTTAGCATCGTCTTGCGCCACGCGGCGGCGCTGGGCCTAGAGGTGGATCTGCAAGCAACCGAAAAAGCCAAGGCGCTGCTAGGCAAACAACGCCACACGGTGACAAACGTGCCTTCTCTGGCGTGGCAGGACGTACCAGCGTTCTATCAGTCGCTTGGGGGCAGCATCACAGAACTGGCCTTGCGTTTGCTTATCCTGACGGGAACACGGTCCGGGCCGCTGCGCAATATCCATGTGGATCAGATCGACGGTGACGTGTGGACCATTCCCGCAGAGGGCATGAAAGGCCGCAAGGACGCCACCAAAGACTTTCGCATCCCCTTATCAGCAGAGGCGCAACACGTCATCGCAGAGGCCCGCAAATTCGCCCGTGATGGCTTGCTGTTTCCCGGCGTCAAGCGTGGCGTTATCTCTGACATGACCATGACCGCCCTGATGGATCGGCGCGGCATGAAAGAGCGCCCCCACGGGTTCCGCACATCTTTGCGCGTGTGGCTAGCAGAGGCGACAAACGCACCTCATGACGTGGCCGAAATGTGCATAAGCCATATGGTCGGGTCTAAGACGGTACAAGCGTACAAGCGCACGGATTTTCTGGAGCAAAGACGGGTTTTGATGGAGCGGTGGGCAATGCATGTGCATCAAACTGAAAAAAAGGCGGTTCCGTTTGCAAGTGCAGTTTGATGAATTTTTAGCCGTTGGTTGCCCCAACTGGCAGAGTGCAGAAGCCTATGCAGAGTGCAAAGAATGGACGCCAGAGCAATGGCGCTGGGAATTCAAACGCCGTTCGAGCGAGTTTCGTCTGGAGTTTAATAGTTTGGCAATGAAAGATTTTCATAGTCGCCATCCCGATGAGCCTATCCCTGCAATGGCAATGACTTTGCCAGAGTTTGAAAGCGCCAAGTTTCATCTCACCCCATCAAAGGCCGCTCGGTTTGGATACGGGATTCTTCGCAATCCCCTTCAAGGAATTGAAACCAACATTCTGGCATTGCAATTTGGTCCGAAAGCGCCGTCCACACTAGAGCAAAGGCTGTTGAATGGACTCACTATGGACAGGCTTTGGAACCAGAAGCTGGACCCAATCGACGTCTTGGAGCCATCGCAATTTGCAGTGGTTTTTGATCCAAACCAACCGATCAAACCACAGCTGGAGGGTATCGAAGAATACATGAAATCTAGACGCTACTGGCGGACGAAGCACATTACACGCCCTCAGCCTAGTAAGTGGGAACAGTACATCCGCACGCTAGACGCGCGTCATCAAGGCGCGACTTGGAGAGAGTGTTCAGAAATTCTTCGTGGCGGCTCAAATGAACACACGGCCCGCGACACCTATCGTCAAGCTAAGCTAACCCAAAAGAGCTTGTGATTTTTCCGGCCTATTTCTTTCACAATGGCACCGGCATCTGTTCGATGCTCCAAGGAGGTACTGCAACCAACGGAGTACCCCGATGCACTACCTTTCCTTCTCACAACTTCAAGACAAACTTGGCGGACGTGGCCGCACCACGATCTACCGTGACGTACATCTAGGCCGACTACCCAAACCAATGAAAATTGGCTCCCGCCTTTACTGGAACGAAGCCGATATCGACGCCACCCTTCAAGCAAATGCTGAATAACCACATCCCCCGCCATGCAATGCGCATGGGCGGCGGATGTAGCGTTTTCCGTGGTAGGAATGTCTGCACTCTACGCCCAGCGCCTTGCGGCATCAACCGTAAGGATTTCCCAATGTCACACGACCGTTTCTATTCCAGCGAGTCTCAGGTGTTCTGGACCTGCAAAGCCCTGTTGGACAAACGCACAATCAGCCACCGCACCGAAATAAGAGAGGTGCGCGGCTGGCGTCTTGGCGCAATCATCCACCGCCTGCGCCATCACTATGGCTGGCCTATCCATGCAGAATATCGCGGGCCGCAAAACGTGGCTTACTATTCCCTGAAAGCAGGCATCGACCGTAGCAAACTGCGCTTTCCCCCATCCGCCCGCGCGTTGGCAGATCTGGGGGTAACGCAATGACTCCCACACTCATTCGCCGCTTATGCCAGCGCTATGGCCTCACCATCACCCAAGCCCGACTTGTCGCGGCGCTGCACTATGGGGGCAAACATGACTGACCTGCACCCACGCCTAACCCGTCACAATGGCAAGTGGCACATCATGGCCCGAAAGGGGGCAGAGGGGGCCGCAGAGGCCGCTTGGATATCCATAGGGGGCTGCACATCCCAACTGACCGCCGTGCGCGTCTGGCTGGCCTGCCTTAGAGTAGGCAAGCGTTAATGGTCGGCAAACCCTACAAGCACAAGAAAAGGGGGGCTGGACGTTTCGTCCAGCTTCCCGAATGGGTGCTGGCAACGGAGGCCTGGGCCACCCTGCCCCCTGGACCCCGCGCCCTCTACATCGAACTCAAACGCCGCTACAACGGCGCGAACAATGGCGAGATATTCCTAAGCCATCGTGACGCGGCGATTGCCCTGCACGTCCATCGCAACACAGTGGGGCCGTGGTTCAAGATGCTAGAGGAACGCGGTTTCATCCATCTGACCCGCGCACCGCATCTTGGCCCATCCGGCGTTGGCCGCGCATCGACATGGGCATTGGCAGAGACCGCGACAATGGACGGTCGCAAGGCATCGGTCGCGTTCAAGAAATGGAGAAACCCCGCATAAATACCGTGCATACCTTGTCACAAATCTTGTGCATCGTTCAGCGCCGGGCGTGGTCATGCCCTGAATATGTGACGCTAGGGCTAGAATAACCATTCTCGGCGTCACCCAAAGCGGGACATATATACATCTAGCCATAGGCCGAACGGAAAGGCGGGGGGCAAGCAACTGTCTGCACCATATGCTTTCAGGACCGGACCAAGCTGCACAAAACGCGCATCCACAATTTGGGCAATCCGATTTCATCGCACCGATAGCACATGAACTCGGCTTATGATTTCGTAAAATATCAGGAGGCACCGCATGGGCGGCTATGGATCTGGACGGACGGGCTACAAACAGAAGGCAGAGCATATCAAGTCGCTGGACGTGAACCGTCTGCACCGTGAAGGCTGTCTAAGACCCGGCAGGCGGGGACATTGGATATGGTCAAGGGATGGTACGGAAACCGGACGCGTCGGCTATCATACGACCGAGCGCCATTTCGTCCTGGACTACAAGGTGCGCGTCTATGGCGGCGATTGGGAAACCATTACGCAATCAATCCCCCTGACCTACGCAGACTGCCACTATGGCGGCACCCGCCCCTATTTCCGCTGCAACGGTATTGTGCGCCGTCGCCATTGCACCCGGCGCGTCGGCAAGGTGTTCGCCGGGGGCCGATACTTTCTTTGCCGCCATTGCTACAACGTCGCCTATTCCAGCCAGTCAGAGCCGCGCTATGACCGCATGTTGCGGCGAGCAAACAAACTGCGTACCGCGCTGGGCGGCGAACCCGGAACTGCGCACTGGATAGCACCCAAGCCCAAGGGCATGTGGCAACGGACGTATCAAAGAAAGCGGTTTGAGATTGAGTGGTGCGAAAGCAAAGCAGACCAACTATTTCTCAGCAAATTTGCGCACCTCCTCAGCGCGGAGGAACGTGAGATGTTTTTCGGGCAACGCTAGTACTCAAACGCGCAGAACATTAAAATTAAAAGCCAAATCATTGTCGCCAGACAACGAGCTGGGCAAACTAATCACTTCTAGGCTGGAATTTTTTTGTTCAGTGCGCGCGATGTCAGAAGTAGCTCGCGTTTTTTAGCGTAAGCTATCGCCTTGCTTGTGGAACCAACTTTCCCGTGAAACACACCTGAAATACTTCGCTCGATATTCCGGTTCAAGCTGCCAATTTCAGTAGACTTGTAGACACCATCAACTTTAACCGTTTTACTTGTCATCCGTCTCACCCTCCTGATTATTTCTCTTTGATCTTAGTATAAACATAAGTTGCGCGATCTGGGCAGCAATATCTTGTAGTGCAGCAACAGAATATTTAGCGCGTTGCATTAGTGGGTCGTCGTCTACTTGTTGAAAGTTAACAAACCTATAGGGCTCACTACTCGTCATTATCACAACACCGAGAGGCCTCTCAGCCTCAAGCGCGATAGGTATTGCTGCCAGAGATACATAACGATTTGTGTCTTCTTCACGAAACTTCTCTGGCGGAGCTGAAATCCACGCCGAGACGTCTGGGACGCGTGCGTCAGAGCATACCAGTTCCGTCTGAAGCTCATAAGCTTTCCCCACGTGACCTTCACCTGGCTTCCAAGAACGATGTTCAACCTCGGCGTCCGAGGGTCTTGTACGATAGCAAGCTACACAAACCAGTTCCCCACGCGATTGATCGAACTCGTAGATAGCGATATTGGCGTAGTCATCGTTGAAACCAAAAAGCCGCCCTTTGTATTCCGCGATAAACTCAACAGCGGCTTTATAAAGTCGGATAGTGGTTTCTCTATCGACTGTATCAGCGGCCATTGCTTGATCTGTCAGCTCAGACAGAAGCTTCGTGAGAGCCAACCAAGCAGTCAGTGTTGTGTTGTCATGAGACAACTCACTGACGGTCTGCTCGGTTGCTTCGACCTCGGTTTCTTTAGCATGAAGACTTTTCAGAAGCTCAACCGATTGCTTATCTACAAACACCAAAACAAGGTTTGCCAAAAGCAACATAGACAGACCGACCAGCCAAATAGTGTCTGCGTTTTCCGAAAGAATTGGATGCTCAGAACCTCGAAAATAGTACCCGACAGCACTCATTCCCACACCAACAACCAAGGCGACTAGGCGCAGCGTCTTAACCGATAGAGATAAGCTATCTAGGTAGCCAGTGACGTGTTCAATTGTTTTCATTGCAACTCCTACGCTGCAATCTATCAAATTCTTGAGGACAGCCAACGACAATCGCGAATGCTATCGCCGACGAAGAGAAGGGGGTCTGAAAGGGGGATTGAATTTCATTCAAACCGATCAAGATATTGATTTTAATAAATTTTATGTGTTTTAATGGTGCGGGCGGTGGGACTCGAACCCACACGGGCACAAGGCCCAACAGATTTTAAGTCTGGTATGTCTACCATTCCATCACGCCCGCATCGAGGCGCACAATACCCGGACCGGCGGCGGTGTAAATGGCCAGATGTCTTTCTGGACGGGTCCAAAGAGCGGCTTTGGATAAAATGGTGATCCAGTCAGGTGATATCTGCGAGCATGATTTCCTTGACCGCTTCCATCACCATATAGGTCGAGGTGTTCGACACGAAGGGCAGCGTCGTGATCGTTTCGCCAAGAAACCTGCGGTAACCGTCCATGTCGCGAGTGCGCACCTTGAGCAGATAGTCGAAATTTCCAGCAATCATATGGGCCTGTTCGATTTCCGGCACCTTGGTCACAGCTTCGTTGAATGCCTTCAAGGCCGGTTCGCGTGTGTCGTTCAGGCGGACTTCGACGAATGCCACGTGATCCAGACCCAACCGGACCGGATTCAGCAAGGCACGATAGCCAAGGATGACCCCCGCGTCTTCCAGACGTCGCAGCCGCGCCTGGGTCGGTGATTTAGACAGACCGATCCGTTTGGCCAGATCGGTAATGCTGATCCGCCCGTCCTCGGCCAGAACCGATAGAATCGTCGCATCAAAGCGGTCCATCTTCACATCGTCATTTGTCATGTGAAACACCCAAGAAAAGGATCATTTATCCAGCCACACAGATACCGTCAGATGTTATCGCCGCAACCTGCCGGATATGCCAGTTTTATCTGCATGGGCCCGGACAACAGGTTCGCGTGCCCAAAGGCATGACGCCGCAGGTTAGGCAGGCGCTTGGCGGGCGATCCTGATTGCCTGCCGCACCGCCAAGACCGGCGTTGCCAAGACGGGCACGCCCATGTCCGACAGCAACATCGCAGCCCCCTGCATCGACGCCTGCGCCAGCACGATGCAAGCAGTCTGCGGGGCCGCAATCACCGCCTGCCCCACCGATTGTGCGATCTGGCGGTAAAACGCGTTCATATCGCCTGCCTCGAAATGGGGCCATGCTGCGGGGCAGATCACCACTTGGGCCTGCGCGGCGGTCCCTTTGGCGCAGTCTTCAAACAGCGCCAGGCTGGCACTGCGGGTGCTTTCCAGACAAACCGCGATCAGAACGTCTGGATAGGCCGCCGCCGCAGTCATCGCCGGCCTGTCGATCCGCAGCACAGTCGGGCGATCGAACCGGTCAACCAGCGGCCCCAAGGTCGAACAGGTGCACAGCACCGCATCTACCCCCTCGGCTCCTTCCAGCAGCGTGTGCAGGTCCTCGGCGACGGCTTCGATCCCGTCTGCTTGCGCGCGGGCCAGCAGATCGGGCCGCACGATATGATCCAGCGCACCGTCCCAGCCCTGGGCCGCAAACAAACCGTCAAAGCGGTCCACGTGGACCTGCGCCGTATGCAGGCAAGTGATCTTCACCATGGTTCCTCTCATCTGCACGACGCCACGCGATCAGGTCCTATTGACCCTACCGAACGGATGGCTAAGGGTCACGGACATGTTTCCCATTCGCGACCATAACCCGTCGGGGCGCACGCCCTATGTGACCTACCTGCTGATGGCCGTGAATATCGCCGTTTTCCTCAGCTATGTCGGGATGATGGGGAATGAACGCGCGATCAACAGCTTCTTTTTCGATTGGGCTTTGATCCCTGCCCTCGTGACTGACGGCCAAGGCTATACGGGCATCTTCACGTCGATGTTCCTGCACGGTGGCTGGATGCATCTGGCGGGCAACATGCTGTTTTTATACATCTTCGGCGACAATATCGAAGACGAGATGGGGCATGTCGGCTATCTGGTCTTCTACCTTGCCTGCGGGCTGCTGTCTGCGGGTGCGCATGTTTTTTCAGCGCCCTATTCCCCCGTGCCCATGGTCGGCGCATCCGGTGCGATTGCCGGCGTCATGGGGGGGTACCTGCTGCTGTATCCCAAGGCCAAGGTCGATATCCTGATCATCTTCATCTTTTTCTTCAAGATTATTCCGATTCCGGCCTGGATCATGCTGGCCTTGTGGCTGGGCATGCAATTCATCGGCGGAGTCGGTGCAGACCCCGATGTCGGCGGCGTGGCCTATTGGGCGCATGCGGGCGGGTTCTTTGTCGGGCTGGCGCTGACGGTCCCGCTTTGGTTGCGCCTGGGCGGCCCAAGGTTCTGGAGCCGCACCGAAGGTCACCCGCCCCACCCGGATGCAGACTATCCGATGGTGCGCAGCCGCATCCCGAAGGTAAGGCGCAAATGAAGCAACCCCCCGAAACCCACCGGGCAAGCTGCCACTGCGGTGCCGTTGTGCTTGAGGCGACATTGCCCTCAGGCCTGACGTCCGCCCGGCGCTGCACCTGCAGTTTTTGCCGCAGGCGCGGCGCGGCCGCAGTCACCGCCATCGCCAGTTCGGTCAACGTGATCCAAGGCGCAGACAACCTGACGCTTTACACATGGGGCACGGGCGTGGCGAAGCACTATTTCTGCAAGACCTGCGGCATCTACACACATCACCAGCGCCGTGCGGACCCGACCCAATGCGGCATCAATCTGGGCTGTATCGACGGGGCCGAACCCTGGACGATGGAACCCCTGCCCTACACCGACGGCATCAACCACGAGTCTGACAGGTAGCCCCGACCTGTTCGGGGTCTGCAACGCGTTTCAGCAGCAGGGTGACGCAAGGAAACGCCAGATTTCTTGCTAAATCGACCAAAGACATGGAACAGCGGCCAGCCGCGTTCGTTGGGTTGTCAGAACGTGAAGCGTGCCGTGCAGATGCCGGCAGGCCAAACGGTTCATTGCAAATGACAAAAGGATGCTTCGACATGAAAATACTTATGGTTTTGACGTCACACGACAAACTGGGCGACACCGGCAACAAGACCGGCTTCTGGCTCGAAGAATTCGCGGCACCTTACTATGTGTTCAAGGATGCAGGTGCGGATATCACCTTGGCCTCGCCTAAAGGCGGCCAGCCACCGCTGGATCCGACAAGCGATGCAGAGGATGCGCAGACCGATGCCACGAAACGGTTCAAATCTGACGACGCGGCCCAAAAGGAACTGGCCAACACGGCTGTCCTCTCCAACATTTCAGCCGACGGGTATGACGCGATCTTTTACCCCGGCGGCCACGGCCCCCTGTGGGACCTGGCAGAGGACGCAGACAGCAAGGCGCTGATCGAAACCTTCATGGCCAGCGACCGTCCCGTCGGGGCAGTGTGCCACGCGCCTGCCGTGTTCAAACACCCCAAAGGTAGCGACGGCAAATCCATCGTTTCCGGCAAGACGGTTACCGGTTTCACCAACACCGAAGAAGAAGCCGTGGGCCTCACGGATGTTGTGCCGTTCCTGGTAGAAGACATGCTGAAGGCCAACGGTGGCGACTACCAGAAGGGCGACGATTGGGCGTCTTTCGTAGTGATCGACGGCAAGCTGGTGACAGGTCAGAACCCTGCGTCCTCGGAAGAGGCGGCACATAAGCTGCTGGGCCTGCTGTAAAGTGACCCGGCCGGGAGGATCAGTTTCCGGTCCTCCCATTTTTAGGATGCAGCCAAGGCTGCGCCACCCCTGACCCAAAACGACAACGGCCTGCCCCAAAGGACAGGCCGTTTTTATTTCAGCATCGTCGCGGGGTTTTTCAGATCAACCGCGCGCGATCTTTGCAAAGCCGGAAAACAGCGCCTCGTTGGCGCAGATGATTTCGCCGTCCTGCAAGATGTCGCCTTCGGGGTTCATCGCTTCTACCATGCCGCCTGCTTCGCGCACGATCAGCAATCCCGCCGCCAGATCCCACGCATTCAACCGGCGTTCCCAATAGCCATCGTACCGTCCTGCCGCCACATAGGCCAGATCAAGCGCAGCGGCACCCCAGCGACGCACACCCGCACAGACCGGCAGAATGCGGCCCAGATCGCGCAGCGTATCGGGCAAATCCGCCCGACCGGCAAAAGGCAAACCTGTGGCGAAAATCGATTCGATCATCCGGTGACGCCCAGACACACGCAAACGCATGTCGTTCATCCAGGCACCCGAACCTTTTTCCGCAAAGAACATTTCGTCCTTGGCGGGGTCAAACACCACACCGGCAACGATCTGGCCCTTGTGTTCCAAAGCAATCGAAATCGCCCAATGCGGCAGACCGTGCAAAAAGTTCGTCGTCCCGTCCAGCGGATCAACAATCCAACGGCGTGTGGGGTCCTGCCCCTCTTCGCCGCCGCCTTCCTCGGCTAACCAGCCATAGGTGGGGCGCGCGCCCATCAATTCTTCCTTGATGATCTTTTCCGCCTGAAGATCGGCACGGCTGACAAAGTCGCCAGCGCCCTTCATGGATACCTGAAGGTTCTCGACTTCACGGAAATCCTTGACCAGCCCGCGACCTGCGCGCCGTGCGGCCTTGATCATGATATTTAGATTTGCACTGCCAACCATTTTCCGGGCCTCTCATTGGATCAGCCCTCCCTTTAAGCGCACAAACCCAGATTGCCAAGGGGCTGCCCGTACCTGACGCAACGTGTGAAGCCGGCCCGCCTTGCGTGTGGCCGCGATCCAGATACGGTGACAGCAACAAATCACAAATAAACGGAGGAACCCCACATGACCGACACAATGAAACACATCGTTCTGGCATCGCGCCCGGACGGCGCGCCCACAGCCGATAATTTCCGCCTTGAAGAAGCACCCGTGCCAACACCTGGCGACGGCGAAGTACTGGTGCGTGTCCATTACATGTCGCTCGACCCCTATATGCGCGGCCGCATGGATGACGCGAAATCCTACGCCGCCCCCGTGCCCGTCGGCGGCACGATGGAAGGCGGATCGGTCGGAGAGGTCATCGCGTCCAACAGCCCCGACTTCAAACCGGGCGATTTCGCGTTCGGCATGTTTGGCTGGGCCACCCACGGCGTGCAGCCTGCCAAGATGTTGCGCAAGGTCGACCCTGCACAGGCCCCGATCACCACATCGCTGGGTGTCCTGGGCATGCCCGGCTTTACCGGCTGGCAAGGCCTGATGGAATATGGCCGCCCCAAATCAGGTGAAACGCTGGTCGTGGCCGCCGCCACCGGTCCGGTCGGATCCATGGTCGGGCAGATCGCCAAATCCCTCGGCTTGCGCGTGGTCGGCATCGCGGGCGGTGCCGAAAAATGCGCGACCGCCAAGGACCACTTCGGCTTTGACGAATGCATTGACCACCGCGCCTATTCCGACGCCAAATCCCTGAGCGCCGCGTTGAAGGAAGCCTGCCCCAAAGGCATCGACATCTATTTCGAAAACGTCGGTGGCAAGGTGCTCGAGGCGGTGATTCCCCTGATGAACCCCCATGGCCGCATCCCGATCTGCGGCATGATCGCATGGTACAATGCCGGTGGTCTGGGTGCGAACGCAGCCGAACAGGCGCTGACCGCCCCCAAACTGTGGCGCACGATCCTGGTGAACTTCCTCAGCGTGAACGGTTTCATCATCTCGAACCACTGGGGTAACTTCCCGACCTTCCTCAAGGAAGTCGCACCAAAAGTGGCCGATGGCTCCGTCGCCGTCCAGGAAGACATCACCGAAGGGCTTGAAAACGCCCCGCAGGCTTTCATGGACCTGCTTACCGGTGGCAACACCGGCAAGGCCATCGTCAAGGTCGGCTGACGCTACAGGGCGGGACCCTTCCCGCCCCCATCAACTCTGCTGAAGCTTGCGCGCCTCTTGTCCCGCCAGCTTCAGCAACTGGTCCATATACGGCTTGCCCAGATCATCCTGCCGGACCGCTGCATACAGCCTGCGCGTGATGCCGTTTTCGGTCAGCGGCCGCGTCACGTAATCATTGCTGTATTTGACTTCGCGCACCACCCAGTCGGGCAACACCGCCACCCCGCGGTTGGATGCCACCAGCAGCAAGATCACGGCCGTCAATTCGACCTGCCGGATCGCCAGCGGCTCGACCTTGGCCGGAATCAACAGCTGGCTGAACACATCCAGCCGCGACCGTTCTACCGGATAGGTGATCAACGTTTCGGTCCGGAAATCCTTGGCCTCGATAAAATCCTTCTTGGCCAGGGGGTGATTGCTCGCAGCGACGAACACGGCCTGATAATCAAACAGCTCGACAAATTCGACACCGGGCAAGTCCTCGGGGTCGGACGACACCACCAGATCCACCTCCTCGCGCAGCAACGCAGGCAACGCATCAAAGGCCAGACCGGGGCGAATATCCACGTCTACGTCCGGCCATGACTTGCGAAACTGCTCCAGCACCGGAAACAGCCACTCAAAACAGGCGTGGCATTCAATCGCGATGTGCATGCGTCCGGTACTGCCGGCGCGCAGCCCCATGAATTCGGCCTGCGCGGCCTCGAGCTGCGGCAACACCTGCTGCGCCAGTTTCAACAACCGCAATCCTGCAGGCGACAGCTTCAACGGCTTGGAGCGTCGCACGAACAGCTCGACCCCCGCCTGATCTTCAAGGCCCTTTACCTGATGCGAGAGAGCCGATTGGGTAATGTTCATCTGTTCGGCAGCACGCGCCAAACCACCGGCTTCGTGAATCGCCTGAATGGTGCGCAGGTGGCGGAACTCAATATGCATATGAGGCGTTCCTCATGTTGAAGATGAGAGTTATGAGTTTGTTTCACAACTCAATTCATGCGACAAGAGATGAAAGCAAGAATAGGACCTTAAAAATGACATCGCCCGCCGTATCCTTCGAAGTGTTCCCGCCAAAATCCGTCGACGCGTCTTTCCGTCTGTGGGACACGGCGCAGGCGCTGGCCCCTCTGGCACCGCGGTTTTTCTCGGTCACCTACGGCGCTGGCGGTTCGACCCGCGATCTGACGCATGATTCGGCCCATGTTCTGCGCCGCACATCCGGTCTGCCCGTGGCGGCGCACCTGACCTGCGTCGGTGCCAGCAAGGCCGAAACCATGGACGTCGCCAACAGTTTTGCCGAAATCGGCGTGACCGATATTGTCGCCCTGCGCGGTGATCCGGAAAACGGTGCCAAGGTTTTCACCCCGCACCCCGACGGCTTTGCCGACAGCGTCGAGCTGATCGAGGCGCTGGCCGCCACCGGCAAATTCACCCTGCGCATCGGGGCCTACCCCGAACCGCATCCCGAAAGCGCAGATCAGGCGCAAAATATCGAATGGCTCAAGCGCAAGTTCGACGCTGGCGCGGACGAGGCGATCACACAGTTTTTCTTTGACGCAGATACATTCCTGCGGTTCCGCGATGATTGCGCGGCGGCTGGCATCACCAAGACCATCACGCCGGGCATCATGCCGATCACCAACTGGAAATCCGCGCGTGGCTTTGCATCGCGCTGTGGCACCTCGGTTCCGACTTGGCTGGATGACGCCTTTGAAACGGCGATCCGCGATGACCGCCATGATCTTCTGTCCACTGCCCTGTGCACCGAAATGTGCAGCAAACTGGTGGATGAGGGTGTCGAGAACCTGCATTTCTACACGCTCAACCGCCCCGAGATGACCCGCAGTGTTTGCCGGGCCCTTGGCGTCACGGCACAAACGTCCCTCGCGGACGTGGCGTAAAACCGATCACCGCTTGCCCTTGGGGGCACAATTCAACAAGCTTCTCCGGCACGCAACTGCCGGAGATTTTTTTATGCCACGTGTCGCCCGAGGCCCCCAAGACCTGCTGCCCCAAGCCGAAGCGCTAAAGCTATCGGGCCTCGAATTCATGCAGAAAATCTTTGATGGCACAAACCCTGGGCCACCCATCGGCCAGACAATGGGTTATGTCATCCATGATGTCTCCGAAGGCCGCGCCGTCTTTCGCGGCGCACCGGAATTCAACGTGACAAACCCCTTGGGCACGGTCCACGGCGGCTGGTACGGCACGCTGCTCGATTCCGCGATGGCCTGTGCCGTGCAAACCAAAGTGCCCCGCGGTTCGATCTACACAACGCTTGAATACAAGATCAACATCCTGCGCAGCATCCCGTTGGGCATGCAGATCGAATGCATCGGTACAATCGACCACGTGGGCCGCTCGACAGGTATCGCCCATGGCGAAATCCGCGGCGTCGAAGATGGCAAGCTCTACGCAACCGGCTCAACGACTTGCATCATCATGCAGATCGTCAAATAGCCCTTCAACTTCTCTGGCTCTTAAATATCCCGGGGGGCCCGCAAGGGTGGGGGCAGCGCCCTCTCCAACGCCCCCCCCGGACCACGACGGCCGCTATTCCGCGGCCATCGCCTGGGCGTTCAACAATTGCCAAACCTTGTGCGGCGTGAAAGGCATATCCGCCTGACGCACCCCCTGATCCCACAGCGCATCTTGTACCGCATTGGAAATCGCCGCCAAAGCACCGACGGTTCCCGCCTCGCCGCAGCCTTTCATGCCCATCAGGTTCGCCGTGGATGGCACAGGTTCGGAATTGAACGTGATAAAGGGTACATCCGCCGCGCGGGGCATGGCGTAATCCATGAAGGACGCCGTCAAAAGCTGGCCATCCTCATCATAGACCACGTGCTCCTGAATGGCCTGACCAATCCCCTGCGCGACACCACCATGGACCTGACCTTCAGCCAGCATCGGGTTGATCAGATTGCCAAAATCATCCACGACCGTATAGCGGTCAACCGTCACGACACCCGTTTCAGGGTCGATCACCACCTCGGACACATGCGCCCCGTTGGGATAGCTGCGCCCTGGCAGCGTCGCGCGTTCATGATGCACCAGCAGATCGTCACGGCTTTTTCGCGGGCCAGATCGGCGACCTCCAGCATGGTCGGCGTCATGTTCGACCCGTCCGCGCGGAACCGTTCGTCGTCAAAGCTGATCTCTGAAGCAGGCACGCCCATTTCATCGGCCAGAAACGCGGTAAATGCCTCGGTCATCTTGGCGACGGTGGCCAGCGTCGCGGTGCTTTGGGTGGTGACGGAACGCGACCCGCCGGTGCCGCCGCCCTGCTTGATCAGATCACTGTCGCCCTGGATCACATGGATCAACTCTGCGGGAATGCCGGTCTGGTCGGACAGAAACTGTGCATAAACCGTCTCGTGCCCCTGCCCGTTCGACTGGGTTCCGACATAGATGAACACGGTGCCGTCTTCGTTAAACTCGACCTTGGCCCCCTCGGACGGATCGCCCAAGATGCTTTCAATATAATAGCAAAGGCCCTGACCGCGCAGCAGACCGTTCTTGGCATCTGCTGCCTTGCGGGCCTCGAACCCCGCCCGATCCGCCTCATGGGCCGCGCGCGTCAGCAGGCGGTCGAATTCACCGACGTCGTAATTCTCGCCCGTGGCTGACATGTATGGAAACTGCTCGGGCTTGATAAAGTTGATGCGGCGCAGGTCCCACGGGTCAATTCCCAGCTCGCGCGCGGCGCGGTCCATGACGCGCTCAAGCACGTAAATCGCTTCGGGGCGGCCCGCGCCACGATAGGCATCGACCTGAACGGTGTTGGTGTAATAACCTTCGACCTGCAACCACGTGGTCTGCACGTCATAGACCCCCATCAACACACGGCTGAACAAAGTCGCCTGGATAGGCTGCCCGAACTGGCTGTTATAAGCACCAAGGTTGCACTTGGTGGACACGCGATAGGCGGTGATCCTGTTGTTCTCGTCAAACGCCAGCTCGGCCAGCGACGTCAGATCGCGCCCGCCGTTATCGCTCAGCATCGCTTCGGTGCGGTCGGACATCCAGCGCACCGGGCGGCCAACAGCGCGCGCTGCCTGCGCGACCGAAAAATACTCGGGGTAGGTCATTCCTTTCATGCCGAAACCGCCACCGGTATCGGGGTTGGTCACCCGCACATGATCGTCATCCAGCCCGAACACCCGCTTGAGGTTGTCCTTGTGGTTCCAGACCCCCTGCCCGTTGTTGGAAACATGCAGCTTGCCATCCTGCCATTCCGCATAGCAGCCGCGCGGCTCTAGCGAATTCACGATGATCCGGTTGTCGCCCACTTCCAGCGAAACCGTCTTGGCCGCCGTATCGAACGCTTTTCGCGTCGCGTCTTCGTCACCGAGCCCCCAGTCGTAGGCAAGGTTTTCCGGTGCCTCGTCGTGCAGTGCCTCGCCGCCGCGGGACATGTCCATATGCGCGGGCAGATCATCAATCTCAAGGTCGATAAGTTCGGCAGCATCACGCGCCTGCACCAGCGTATCGGCGATAACCACCGCGACCGGTTCCCCGACAAAACGCACCTTGCCCTTGGCCAGCATCGGGCGCAACGGCTTGGCCCCGTCGCTACCATCGCGGTTTTTCAAGACCGTACTGACCATGGAAATATCCATGCCAGCCGCCTCGAGGTCGTCGATGGTCAGCACTGCATGTACGCCCTCGGCCTCGCGCGCGCCGGACACGTCAAGCGATGCAATCACACCATGCGCCACGGACGACCGAAAGAAATAGGCATGCAGCGCCTGATCTGGCGAAATATCGTCGACATACCGCCCCTCGCCGGTCAAGAACCGCACATCTTCGACCCGTTTGACCGGCTGGCTTTTCCCGAACTTATCCATCTGCACGCATCCTTTGGAAATTCATCTCGTATTTCCGCTGACCTTAGCCTGCATACCCGCGATGTCCAGTAATCCGGCGCAAAACCCCGCGTTGCAGTAACACCAAGTTTTCAGCGCGCCAGACTTCCCCTTTGCGCCTTGCTCCGCTAGATCATCGTCAAGTTTAAAGAAGGACGCTGATCATGGCACTCGACAAGAATTTTGACGCCGCCCAAGCCGAAGCCCGCCTCTATGCCGCATGGGAGGCCTCGGGTGCCTTCAAAGCGGGGGCCAACGCCAGCCGCGACGAGACCTATTGCGTCATGATCCCGCCCCCCAACGTCAACGGGTCACTGCACGTCGGCCATGCGTTCAACAACACGCTTCAGGACATTCTGGTGCGCTGGCACCGTATGCGCGGCTTTGACACGCTCTGGCAGCCCGGACAGGACCACGCAGGGATCGCCCTGCAACTGGCCGTCGAAAACAAGCTGGCCGAAAGCGGGATCAAACGCACCGACCTGACGCGCGATGAATTCCTGAAACATGCATGGGCCTACAAGGAAAGCACCGCTGACACCATCGTGGGCCAGCTGAAACGGCTGGGGTCGTCCTGCGACTGGTCGCGCAACGCCTTTACCATGTCCGGTGCCCCCGGTGACACCCGCGTGGGTCACGAGAATTCGCCCAATTTCCATGACGCCGTGATCAAGGTCTTTGTGCAGATGTACAACGAGGGCAAGATCTACCGCGGCAAACGTCTGGTCAACTGGGACCCGCGCTTTGAAACCGCGATTTCTGATCTCGAGGTCGAAAACACCGAAGTGCCCGGCCATATGTGGCATTTCAAATACCCGCTCGCGGGGGGGGCCACCTATGAATATGTCGAAAAGGACGAAGACGGAAACGAGACTCTGCGCGAAACCCGCGACTATATCTCGATCGCGACAACCCGCCCCGAAACCATGCTGGGCGATGGTGCCGTGGCCGTGCATCCTTCTGATGAACGCTA
Source organism: Roseobacter sp. GAI101 (assembly GCF_000156335.1). Lineage (GTDB taxonomy): Bacteria > Pseudomonadota > Alphaproteobacteria > Rhodobacterales > Rhodobacteraceae > Sulfitobacter. The sequence continues at coordinate 3,688,712 of NZ_DS999213.1, read as the reverse complement.
TGCACCAATCATCGGCAAACTGTGCGAAATTCCCGTGGGCCCGAAAGAGTCCCGCCGCCTGATCCCGATCATCACCGATGAATACCCCGACAAGGATTTCGGCTCGGGTGCGGTCAAGATCACCGGCGCGCATGATTTCAACGACTATCAGGTTGCCAAGCGCAACGGCATCCCGATGTACAACCTGATGGACACAAAGGCCGCAATGCGTGCCGATGGCCGGCCTTATGCCGAAGAAGCTGCAACGGCCCAGAAAATCGCAAACGGAGAGCTGGAGTTCGACGAGGCCATGATCGCCGCGATGAACCTGGTCCCCGAAGACTACCGTGGCCTTGACCGTTTCGAGGCGCGCGACAAAGTTGTAGCCGAGATCACCGCTGAAGGCCTCGCCGTGATGCACGAGGTGACACGCACGGTGAAGGACGAAGACGGCAATAAATCGGACGTGACCGAAACTGTTCCATTCGTCGAAAACAAACCAATCATGCAGCCCTTCGGCGACCGGTCAAAGGTCGTGATCGAACCGATGCTGACGGATCAGTGGTTCGTCGACACCGATCAGATCGTCGGTCCCGCGCTGGACGCCGTGCGCAATGGCGACGTCAAGATCATGCCCGAAAGCGGCGAGAAAGTGTATTACAACTGGCTCGACAATATCGAACCTTGGTGCATCTCGCGCCAGCTGTGGTGGGGTCACCAGATTCCGGTCTGGTACGGGCCAAGCGTCACGCATACCCAAAACGAAGACGGCACGGTTTCCGACGAATGGGACATCAAAAACCCCGTCCATTTCTGCGCCCCCACACTCGACGAAGCGCTTGCGCTGGCTGTCGACTATTACCAGCCCAGCGGCGCACATGGCTATCTTGTCAACGAAGAGGCGCAATCGCCCGAACAGTCCATCGCCCAGAAGTTTGACGACCACGGTCAGCCAGTCCGGCTTTGGCGCGACCCCGACGTGCTGGACACGTGGTTTTCGTCTGGCCTTTGGCCTATCGGCACGCTTGGCTGGCCCGAAGACACACCGGAGCTCAAGAAATACTTCCCCACTTCGGACCTGATCACGGGTCAGGATATCCTGTTCTTCTGGGTTGCGCGCATGATGATGATGCAGCTCGACGTAGTCAAACAGATCCCCTTCAACACCGTCTACCTTCATGGCCTCGTGCGCGATGCCAAGGGCAAGAAGATGTCGAAATCCGTGGGCAACGTGATTGATCCACTTGAAATCATCGACGAATACGGGGCCGATGCCCTGCGCTTTACCAACGCGGCGATGGCATCGCTGGGCGGCGCACTCAAACTTGATACCGCGCGCATTGCGGGCTACCGCAACTTTGGCACCAAGATCTGGAATGCGCACCGTTTTGCGGAAATGAACGGCGTGTTCGAGGCGGACGTGGTGAACGTCGCCTATACCAGCCACACGCAGGTCGACCATACGCTGAACAAATGGATCATCGGCGAAACCGCCCGCGTGCGCGAAGAGGTCGATGCCGCGCTTGAACACTACCGCTTCAACGATGCGGCCAACGCGCTTTATGCATTCGTCTGGGGCAAGGTCTGCGACTGGTACGTGGAACTGTCCAAACCCCTGCTGCAAGACGATGCCCCCGAGGCAACCGAGACGCGCCAGACCCTGAAGTGGGTCCTGGACCAATGCCTTGTGATGCTGCACCCGATCATGCCCTTCATCACCGAAGAGCTGTGGCAAACCACCGGCACGCGCACGAAAATGCTGGTCCACGGCGATTGGCCTACCTACAGCGTGGCTGACATGCTGGACACAGATGCCGACCGCGAATTGAACTGGGTCATCGGTCTGATTGAATCGATCCGCTCGGCCCGCCAGCAAATGCACGTGCCTGCGGGCCTCAAGGTGCCGATGCTTTGCACCGCGATGGACGCCGCCGCCCAGGCCGCCTGGGATGGCAACGAGGCGATGATCAAACGCCTGTCCCGCGTGGAAAGCCTTGAGAAGATCGACGATTTCCCAAAGGGCACGGTGTCCATCGGAACACCGGGCGCGACATTTGGCCTGCCTCTGGCTGGTCTGATCGACATCGACGCCGAAAAGGCCCGTCTGCAAAAGTCATTGGATAAACTAGGCAAGGAAATCGGTGGCCTTAAAGGTCGGCTGAACAACCCCAAATTCGCCGCCTCCGCCCCGCCCGAAGTCGTTGCCGAAGCCCAAGGCAATCTGGATGCACGACAAGAAGAAGCGGACCAACTTCAGGCTGCTCTGGATCGGTTGGCTGAGTTGGGGTGAACGCCATCCCATTCCAAATGGAATTTCATCCTCGCCGAAGGCATTAAGTTCTTCTGGAGCACCAAAAGAGATTTCTGCCTTCGGCGAGGATTTTTTACCATTTGGAAACCAAGATCGGTAATCCTGAATCTGCGGTCCAAGCTGGGAAGCGAAGATCGTCCATTTGGAAGGCCCCGTCTACCTCGGTAGGCGGGGCTGACTTTTTTCAATCCTTGAAAACGGCGGGACGTTTGCCGAATTCGGCCGCGATGACTTCCATCTGGTGCGGGCGGCCCAGCAGTTCGGCCTGTTCGCGGGATTCCTCAATCAGCACGTCATCCGCCCCCGAGATTTCGGCGAAGGCTGCAAGGCGCTTGGCAGCCTTTATCGCACTCGGACTTTTGCCTGCAATCGTGGTGGCCAGTTCCATCGCTGCGGAAAGCGGATCATCGGCAAGCTGTGTCACCAGCCCCCAGCGTTCGGCTTGGGCTGCATCAATCGGTTTCGCCGTATAGGTCAGCAATCGCAGGACATCGCCGCGCACAAGTTTGGGCAGCAGCACCATCCCGCCCATATCGGGGACAATGCCCCATTTCATTTCCATCACGGCCAGTTCGGTGCCCGGCTCTGCGATACGTATGTCGGCCCCAAGGGCGAGTTGCAGCCCTGCGCCGTAGACCTTGCCATGCAGTGCCGCGATCACCGGCACACCGACGCGGGTCCAGACCATCGCGACCTCTTGCCATTGGTTCGTGGTGCCATCGCCATGGGTGCGGGGCATCATCCGGTCCGCAGGGTTTCCGCCGGCCAACTCTCCCATCGCGCTGATGTCGATGCCCGCACAAAAGGCTCTGCCCTCGCCCGACAGCACGACGACGCGGGCATTTGACGCTGCCACCTCGTTGCCTGCCGCGATCACGGCGTCGATCATTTCCTGATCCACGGCATTCATTTTATCGGCCCGTGTCAGGCGGACGTGGGCGATGTGGTTTTCGTATGTAATTGACAGGCGGGCCATCTTATCCTCCGAATGGTTTTTACCATCTGGACCTTCGTCCACGGTATTGCCTAGAGAAACGCTACGGCACCCCGCCGTCAACCTGCTGCATCATGCCGAAGGCATGTGTCTTAGACCAAGGATGAGATACGCAGCCAGTCGCGCCTTGCCGGTACAGTCGGAACCGTCAAAGCTATCCGAAGGCCGCAAAGAGGTGCCCCACGACCCTGTATATTTCGTCATGATGGCCCGGCAGTCGTCCATTGCCGCCGGTTAAACATGCGCAGCGCGCTTTCAATACTTGCCCTTGTCCCAACCGTTGCGCTACGTCAGTCAGATGACACATGCCCGCCTGACCCCGCTTGCACAATCCCTACCCTCGACCGTGCCCTTCGTCGGTCCCGAGACGCAAGAACGCGCCGCCGCACGCCCGTTTGCCGCAAGGCTGGGCGCGAACGAAAACGTATTCGGTCCTTCGCCGCGCGCGATCCAAGCGATGGCCGCAACCGAACAATGGATGTACGGCGATCCGGAAAGCTTTGATCTGCGAGAGGCCCTTGCCGTGCACCACGGCACCACCCCGGACCATATCGTCGTCGGTGAAGGCATCGACGGCTTGCTTGGCTATCTTGTGCGTTTGGTGGTCGGACAAGGCGACGCCGTCGTAACCTCGGACGGGGCTTATCCGACATTCAATTATCATGTCGCCGGCTTTGGCGGCGTGCTGCACAAAGTACCCTACAGCGGCGATCATGAAGACCCGCAGGCCTTGTTCGCCAAAGCGGCCGAAGTGGACGCAAAGCTGGTATATCTTGCCAACCCCGACAACCCGATGGGCAGTTGGCACAGTGGCGCGGATTTGGTTGCCGCGATGGCGCGTTTGCCCGATGGCTGCCTGCTGGTGCTGGACGAGGCCTATATCGATTGCGCCCCCCAAGGGACTGCCCCCGATCTGGGTGCCGATGATCCCCGCCTGATCCGCATGCGCACGTTTTCCAAGGCGCACGGCCTAGCTGGTGCGCGCGTGGGCTATGCCATTGCAGCCCCCGATCTGATCAGCGCCTTCGGCAAGGTCCGCAATCACTTCGGCATGAACCGCGCGGCCCAGGCCGGGGCGCTGGCCGCCTTGCAGGATGCGGATTGGCTGGCCCATGTGCAGGCCCAAATAGACATATCCCGTGACCGGATCGGCCAGATTGCACGCGACAACGGGCTGACGCCCTTACCGTCGGCGGCGAATTTCGTGACGATCGATTGCGGGCGTGATGTTGTTTTCGCCAAGGCCGTGCTGGACGGGCTGGTGGCGCAGGGCATTTTTGTGCGCATGCCATTCGCGGCCCCGCAAAACCGTTGCATCCGCGTCAGTTGCGGCACCCGAGAGAACCTGGACGCCTTTGCGATGGCTCTGCCAAAGGCTCTGGCGGACGCGCAAAACGGGTAACGCACCCGTTTTCACATTGCATTAATGTCCGCGACTTAGACATCAAGAGCCCAAGCAAGAGCCTCTGATGCGCGATAATAACGACCGCCCTGCCCCGGATTTCACCCACGCCTGCATCGTGATGTTCGGCGTGAACATAATGTGGATCTTCATCGTGATCTGGATCACCTGGGGTATGCTTGCCGTGGCGCTGTGCGGCTGGGCCGTGAAGGTGTTCATCGACCGGATCGCACAGCGCAGGCGTTAGGGTCAGCTGCCCCCGATCACCTTGGCGGCTGCGTCCAGCGCGCCGGGACCGCGCTTGATCCCAAGCGCAGACATCCCTGCCTCCATCCCGCCAAGCATGGCCATGATCATCTGTCCGTTCACATGCCCCATATGGCCCAGACGGAAAAACCCGTGACTTTCCGCACTGCCCGGCGCGGCCATCCCAAGCCCGATGCCCAATGTCAGCCCGATGTTTTCCTGAACCCAGTCGCGCAGTTGCGTGGCCTGAGGGGCCTCGAGCCGCAGGGCCGTCACCGCGTGGCTGCGCAACTCCGGATCAGCGATGTTCATGGCAAGGCTGCCGTCGGCACCCCACGCGTCACACGCGGCCCAAACTGCGCGGGCAAGGATTTCGTGGCGTGCCCAGACGGCCTCCAGCCCTTCGGTCTGGATCATGTCGACCGCGACCTGCAGGCCGTAGATGTGATGCGTTGGTGCCGTGCCGCAATGGTATTGGTAGAATTCCTGCGGGTTGGCGCGCGGGGTCCAGTCCCAGAAGCGGCTGACCCGTGGCATCTTGGCGCGCACTTCGGCGGCGCGGTCGTTGAAAAACACGAAGCTGACACCGGGCGGCACCATCAGGCCTTTCTGGCATCCGGTGACCATGACGTCGACGCCCCAGCGGTCCATTTCGAATTGGTCACACCCGAGGGAGGCGATGCAATCGACCATCAACAAGGCCGGATGATCCACAGCATCCAGCGCCGCGCGCACCCCGGCGATGTCATTGCGCACGGATGTCGACGTATCCACATGCACGGCCAGAACCGCTTTGATCTCGTGGGCGGTATCGGCCTCGAGCCGGTCAGCAATCTGGTCCAGGTCCATCGCGGACTGCCTGCCGAAATCCATCACCTCGACATCAGCGCCCAATCCGGTCGCCGTGTCGCCCCAGCCATGCCCGAAGCGGCCCGTCGCGGGCACCAGAACCTTGTCACCGGGTGCGATCACATTGCTCAGCGATGCTTCCCAAGCGGCGTGACCGTTGCCAATATACATCGCCACATGGTGCCGGGTGCGGGCAATATCGCGCAACCCCTGCATCAGGGGCGGCATCATATCGACCAACGCGCCCGAATAGATATTAGGGGCCGCACGGTGCATCGCATTCAAAACGGCTTCCGGCATGACAGACGGGCCCGGAATCGCAAGATACCCCCGCCCGTGTGACAGATTGACATGCGATGACTTGGAGGGACTGGACATAAAAAGCGGTGCCTTTCTGGGACTGCGGTGCGCGCCAACTTACGCGCGCGCGGCGCGGCGTCAATCGCGATCGGGCCGGTATCAGGCGGGAATTTTGTGGTAATTTGACAGGGACCGGGCGTGCATCAAACCGGGACCGGACAGACAATCACCCCCGGCGCGCTTGCCCTAGGCCGCCGCCCTGCGTAAACCCAAGGGGCATTTGCCCAAAGGATTGTGGCCCCCGCTATGAGTGAAGTGACCTATAGTTCCAAAGAATTGCTGAAATGGCTCTGGGACGACTACTTGAAAAAGCACATGGGATTGCTGGTTGTGGCCATCATCTTCATGTCCATCGAGGGCGCGACCATGGGCGCGCTGGCCAAGCTGATGCAGCCGATGTTCGACCAGGTGTTTGTCGCGGGCAAGGAAAACGCGCTGATCTGGGTCGGGCTGATACTGGTTGGAATCTTCGTGCTGCGCGCTGTGGCCGGGGTGACGCAAAAAGTGCTTTTGACCCGCATCTCGCTGAAATCGGCGGCGGATATGCGCATTGATTTGCTGGACCGGATGATGATTCAGGACGGTGCGTTTCACCAGAACCATCCTCCGGGTTTTTTGATCCAACGGGTGCAATCGGATGTGAACGCCATCGGTGCGGTCTGGCAGGCGGTGATCACCGGAACAGGCCGCGATCTGATCGGGCTGATCGTGCTGCTGGGCGTTGCGATTTCGATTGATCCGGTCTGGGCCCTGCTGGCCTGTATCGGTGTGCCTTTGATGGTGATGCCAGCAGCCCTTGCGCAACGCTTCGTGCGCCAGCGGTCCCGCGAGGCGCGCGATATCGGTGCGAATCTGTCCACGCGCCTGGACGAGGTGTTCCATGGCATCGTGCAGATCAAACTGAACGCGCTGGAACGCTATCAGGCAAGGCAATACCGCGACATAACAAAGACTTACATTCGCACCGAAGTGCGCGCCGCCTTTGGCAACTCGGCCATTCCGGGCATGATCGACATCATGTCGGGGATCGGATTCATGGCCGTGATCCTATACGGCGGGTCCGAGATCATCTCGGGCGACAAGACCATCGGCCAGTTCATGACCTTCTTCACCGCGATGGGCTTTACCTTCAACCCGCTGCGCCGCCTTGGGGCGATCAGCGGCCTTTGGCAGACTGCGGCGGCTGCGCTTGAGCGGATCAAGGAACTGATGGATGCGCCTGTTAACCTTAGATCACCGGCCAAACCGATGCCGGTCCCAACAGGCCTGCCCGATATCGAACTGAAAGGCGTCAGCCTGTCCTACGGGGATGCAAAGGTGCTGGACGATCTGAACCTGACCGCGAAAGCGGGCCAGACCACCGCACTGGTGGGGGCCTCGGGGGCGGGGAAATCGACCATCTTCAATCTCATGACCCGGTTGATCGACCCGCAAGAAGGGGCGATCACCATTGGCGGTGTCTCGATCAAGGACATGGATATTCCCGAGCTGCGCGGCCTGTTTTCCGTGGTTTCCCAAGAGGCGTTGCTGTTCGACGAAACCCTGCGCCAGAACATCGTTCTGGGTCGCGAAGACGTCAGCGATGCCGAACTGCAATCGGTTCTCGAAGCCGCCCATGTCGCCGATTTCCTGCCCAATCTGGAACACGGGCTTGAAACCCCTGTCGGCCCGCGCGGGTCGGCCCTGTCGGGCGGGCAACGCCAGCGCGTCGTGATTGCGCGCGCCCTGCTGCGCAACACGCCGATCCTGCTGCTTGACGAAGCGACCAGCGCGCTGGATGCCCAATCCGAAAAGGTCGTGCAGCAAGCGTTGGACCGTCTGTCCAAAGGCCGCACCACCATCGTGATCGCGCACCGTCTTGCCACCATTCGCGGCGCGGACAAGATTATCGTGATGGACCGTGGTCGCGTGATGGACGAGGGCAACCATGATGAATTGCTGTCCCGCGGCGGCATCTACGCCGATCTCTACCGGCTGCAATTCGAGGATGGCAAAACCGTCTATGACAGCCGCCATGCACGGGATCTGCGGGTGCGTGAAAAGGGTCTTAAACCAAACCGGCCCAACATATTGCAACGGTTCGGGCAGCGGCTGTTCGGGCAGGCCTAGGACATTGCCCCGTTATTTGGCGTAGTCAGCCGCCAGCTTGGCGGGCGCGACACCGGCAAAATAGCGGATCAACGTCCAAAGGTTGCGCCCCCCCCGGCGCAGCCAGCCGGCGCGCTGATATTTCTCGGCCGAGGTGACGGCGTCTACCGGAATGCCTACCAGCCGGCCCTTGAGGGCGCGCGCAAGGGACACATCCTCCATCAGGGGCGCATCGGGATAGCCGCCGGCGGATTGATACAGCGCGCGCGGTAGCAGCAGGCCCTGATCGCCGTAGGGCAGCCCGAGACGGCTGCGCAGATTGGCCCAGCCCGCAACAAAACCGGCAGGGAAACCGTCACTGTCGAAACGCAGGTGGAACCAGCCCGCTTTTTTCCCCTTGAGATGGGCGATCACCGGCCCAGTCCATCCGGGATCAAGCGTGGTGTCAGCATGCAGGACAAGCAGCCAGTCCGCCGACGCCTTGGCGCAGCCACGCCTAAGTTGCCCCCCGCGCGAGGCCGGACCCGTCACGATTTCTGCCCCCCATGCATCGGCCAGGGCCAGGGTCGCGTCTTCGGACCCACCGTCGGATATGATGAGTTCTCGGATCAACCCGGCGTCCAATCCTTCCATCAATGCGGTCAGGCAACCGCTTAGATCGGCCGCGGCATTCAACGTCGGGATGATCACAGATATGGGCGCACGCATGGTTGCCCCTTTCGGCTTGGCTTTGGGGTGCTATATGTCATGTTAACGATTAGAAGGACAAGCTTTATGAACGATCGCCGCATCCTGAAGCTGACAGGCGCAGACACTCTGGACTTCCTTCAGGGATTGATAACAAACGATATTCGCAAGCTGGAACAGGGGCCGATCTATGCGGCGCTGTTGACGCCGCAGGGCAAATTCATGGTGGATTTCTTCTTGGTGGCGGCGGGCGAAGCCGTGCTGCTGGATGTGGCGGAGCCGTTTGCCGATGCTCTGGTCCAGCGTCTGAACATGTATCGGCTGCGCGCTGATGTGCAGATCGCGGCGACAGAGTTGTACCTGCACCGCAGTTTGGGCGCGGCACCCGACGATGGCTACAGCGACCCGCGTGATGCGCAGATGGGTTGGCGCGCCTATCGGGATGTGCCGCAAAGCGATGATACGACAGATTGGGACGCCCTGCGTGTCGCGCACTCAATCCCCGAGAACGGCATCGAACTGACCCCAGATAGCTTCATCCTCGAGATGGGGTTTGAACGGTTGAACGGGGTGGATTTTCGCAAGGGCTGCTATGTCGGGCAAGAAGTCACCGCGCGGATGAAACACAAGACGGAGCTGCGCAAGGGTCTGGCGCAGATCAACATCAGTGCACCAGTCTCTGTCGGGGCCGACATCACCGCCGACGGGAAACCTGCTGGCACGGTCCTTACCCAATCGGGGACCAGCGCGCTGGCCTATCTTAGATTTGACCGGGCGAAACAGGCCATGCAAGCCGAAGACGCGACGATCACGTTGCAGTCCGACGGCTGACGCGTACAACAGAGTTTTGGAAGCTTCCGCGCCCGGCCTTAGCGGTGCCACCAGTCATCGATCTGATCTGCTGTGATCTGGCTGCGCAGCCCGATCCCGACAACTTTGGTCTGTCGGGGCTGCTTCAGGCGTTTGATGCTTACCGACGGGCCGACGCATTGGACTTCCCAGCCGCTATTTGCATCATGCCCCACGAAGCCTTTGAAGCGAAACAATCCCTCGGGCCGCGTTTTCAGACGGTCTTTCAACGCCTCGTAGCTCAGGGCCAGATCGCCTTGTGCGCTCCAGCTTAGATAGGGTGCGTGGCGGCTCTGCGAGACAGTTGGGATGTCTTTGCCACCGGCCCCGAATAAAAGCGGTGCCAAGACATCCACCTGCGTCAAATCCAGGACTGCCGCGCGGGCCTGAACGCCCAGACGAAGCTGCACTGCCGGATCGGGCACCGCGAGTTTACTGATCAGGACCAGATCGGCCACATTCACCTGCCCCGCCACCTGCGCGCCGATCTGCGGGTCCTGCGACAAGCGGGCATAGGTTTGACCATCCACCACCGTCACGATCCCGCCATAGGCCAATTCCGGTTCGGCCTGTGCGACCTGCGCGATCCGCGCCGGATCGGCCACGCCAGATGCTTCGATCACCAGATGATCCGGCCGCGTCCCTCGGTCCAGCACATCGCCGATGGCCATATAAAGATCGGCCCCCATGGTGCAGCACACACAGCCATTGGTCAGGGTCAGCGTGTCATCATCCGCCGAGGCAAGCAGATCCGCATCTATGTTGATCGCCCCGAAGTCATTGACCATAACCAACAGCTTCAGGCCATGGTTTTCGGCCAGCACCCGGTTGATCAAGGTGGTTTTCCCGGCCCCCAAATACCCCGAGATGACCGTCAGCGGCAAACGGTCCCTCATAGCAGATGCACGCGCCCCCCAAAGACGGTGCCCAGGACCGGCACATCCCTAAGCGCCATGGGCTCGACCGCCATCGGGTCATCACCCAGCACGGCAAAGTCCGCGCGTTTCCCAGCCTCGATACTGCCAATCTCGCCATCCAGTTTCAGCGTGTAGGCGGCCCCCATGGTGATCGCGAACAGCGCTTCCTCGACGTCGATGCACTGCGCGGTCCCCAGCGTGCGGCCCGACATGGTCTGCCGGTTCACAGCGCACCAAGCGGTGAACAGCGGTGCCATCGGCGTCACAGGGGCATCCGAATGGATCGCGACATTCACGCCCGCGTCAATCGCGCTGCGCGACCCGTCCATACGCTCGGCGCGGTCTGTCCCGATTGTAAGGGCTGCGTGTTGATCGCCGAAATAATAGATGTGGTTGGCAAAGATGTTGCAGCACACGCCCATGTCAGCGGCCCGTGTGAACAGGTCGCGGCCCATCATCTGGCAATGCTGCAAGACATGGCGGTGCCCGGTCCACGGGTGTTTGCGCAGTGCCGCCTCGATCGCGTTCAGCGACACCTCTGCCGCCTCGTCGCCATTGACGTGAATGTGCATCTGTATGCCACGACCGTGTAGTTCCTCGACCAGCGCAAAGATCGTTTCCGGCGGTGTATTCCATATGCCGTTGGGTTGCCCGCCGACATATCCGGGGGATTTCACCCGCGCCGTCCAGCCTTGGATGGACCCGTCCGTCATCAGCTTGACCGCCCCCAGCCGCAGCTTGTCGGTGCTGCGTTTGGCCAGCGCCTGCGCCTTGTCACCAATCGCTTTCGGCCCGTCGATTGCGCCCAAGGCAGGCACCACACGCAAAGGGAAATCATCGGCACCGGTCACGCGCAGCATGGTGGTCACGTCGTCTTCCTCCATCTGGGAATAAAGGTCGGTGACCGTGGTCACGCCTGCGCGGCGGGACACATCTGCATAGGCACGAATGGACGCTTCTTTCTGGCTGAGGCCGCGAAAATCGATCCCCAAACGCCGCATGACCGGGAACATCGCGGCCATTTCCTGCAGCTCCCCCGTGGGCAGTCCGTCAGCGCCTTTGATCACCCCTTCGGCATTGGTGGTCTGGTCGAACCCGGCCAGATCAAGCGCTGCCGAGTTGACACACATCAGGTGGAAATTCGAGAACATGATCGCGATGGGGCGCGTCGTGCTGATCTGGTCCAGATGGGTCTTGCTCAGCCGTTCGGACGTCAGAAAGATCGGGTCAAACCCCCACCCGACCAACGGGGCATCGTCCTCCAGTGTTTTAGCGTATTCCGACAGCCCGCCAATCACCGCGTCAATATCCGTCAACCCCGGCCACATTTTGCCATCCGGGTCGATCCGGTCGTGAAAACCGGCATAGGCGTATTCCCACATCGCGCCCGCCATCATATGCGCGTGGCCTTCGATGAAACCGGGCATCAACACCGCGTCTTTCAGGCTGTCATCATGGGTCACCGCGCCCCATTGATCCGCGCAGGTCGCATCACCGACCGCCAGAACCTCACCGTTGCGGACGGCGACATGCGTCGCCTCCATCCGGTTCAGGTCCATTGTGATGATCTTTTTGGCTGAAAAAACAACGATATCCGACATGACGCCCCCTATGTTCCGGTCAACAGCTATCGCAGCTTGGTTGAGCGGAAAAATAGATTTACTGTCGTGCAAAGCCCGTAAATTTAGGGGAATGACCGATGCGCTTTACCTTCAAACAACTGCGGTATTTCGATGCCGCCTTGCGTTATGGATCGATTGCGCGGGCGGCGGAAGAAATGAACATTTCGCAATCCTCTATCACGGCGGCGATTGATCTGATGGAGGGCAATATCGGCAGCACCCTGTTCCGCCGCATCCCCGCCAAGGGGATCGTCGCCACGGATGCGGGTCGCGAAGTCGGCCAGCGGGTCGTCGCATTTCTAGAGCAATGCCGCCATTTCGAAAGCGAGTTGATGAGCCTACAAGGCAGCCCCACCGGCACCTTGCGCGTCGCCTGTTTCGAACCCTCGGCCCCCTATGTCCTGCCGCCGATCCTGAAACGGATTGCGGCGCTTTACCCGTCCATCCGGATTGATCTGAAAGAAGGGGACATGCAGGAAATCTCGCAGCTCTTGAGAGATGGGGGGGTGGACATGGCACTGACCTACAACGTCGGGCTGGCTGCAGATCAACCGTTTCGGTCCTTGTTTTTTGCGCGGCCCTTTGCGTTGCTGCCCGCTGACTGGCCCTTGGCGGCCAAACCCAACCTGACCCTGGCCGATATGGCCGACCTGCCCATGTTGATGCTGGATCTGCCGGCATCACAAAGCTATTTCAACCGGCTGTTCAGCAGTCAAAGCCTGCGCCCGAAAATTGTGCACACCTCAAAATCATCTTCTGTCTTGCGCGGCATGGTAGCGGCCGGATTGGGCTATACGTTGATGAATATTCATAGCCGTGTGGATGCTCAAGACCTGTCAGGATATGTCACCAAACCCTTGTTGGGCGACCTCGAAGAACCTGATTTTGGCCTTGCATATAGTGCCGGGAACGAGAAATCGGCCGTGTTGCAGGCGGTGCTGAAAATCTCGGATGATCTGGTAAGCGAAGGGCAGTTCGACAGTCTGGAATTGCGTCCACGCACCGCGGGCTAAATGCATAGAATGCACTTAGCCAGCACATTAAACACTGTTTTCTGTACTAAAGGTTCTGGCTAGCCTTCCAAGCATAATAATCCAAAATCATTCTTGGGGAGTCCAACACATGTCCATTTTTGCCCGTCTGGTGGGGGCCGCTGCCATCGCCACCGCAGCGCTTGGCGCTGCACCCGTTCATGCTGAAGGGGGCACGCTGGTCATCGCGTCAAGCCAGGTGCCGCGCCATTTGAACGGTGCCGTGCAATCGGGAATCGCAACCGCCGTCCCGTCGACGCAAATCTTTGCATCCCCCATGCGCTATGACGAAAACTGGGACCCTCAGCCCTATCTTGCCAAAAGCTGGGAGGTGTCCGAGGACGGCCTGAGCGTCACGCTGAACCTGGTGGACAATGCGACGTTCCATGACGGCAAACCCGTCACATCCGAGGACGTGGCATTTTCGATCATGACGATCAAGGAAAACCATCCCTTCAAGTCCATGTTCGCCCCGGTCGAGGCGATTGAAACCCCCGATCCGCTGACCGCCATTATCAAGCTTGGCCAACCACACCCTGCCCTGCTGCTGGCCATGTCGCCCGCGCTGGCCCCGATCCTGCCCAAACATGTGTACGGCGACGGACAGGATATCAAAAGCCATCCGGCGAATGCCGCGCCTGTCGGGTCTGGCCCGTTCATGCTGGAAGAATTCACCGCAGGCGAAGCGATCGTGCTGAAAAAGAACCCGAATTTCTTTATCGAAGGCCGCCCGAAGCTGGACGAGATCATCATACGCATCATCAAAGACCCCTCTGCCCTGCTGATCGCAATGGAAAACGGCGAGGCTGACATCTATCCCTTCATGGCCGGTGCGCAGGAAATCAACCGTCTGGGCAAAGTGGACGGGCTGGAGTGACCGCCGAAGGCTATGCCGCCGTGGGTCCGATCAACTGGCTGGCGTTCAACACGGAGTCGCCCAAGCTGAGCGACGTGCGGGTGCGACAGGCGATTGGCTATGCCGTGGATCGCGATTTCATCACCAAGGCGCTGCACCGTGGTGTATCGACGCCGCAGCGTGGCCCGATCATCGAAAGCTCGCCGTTCTTTGACGACACGATCGAAGCCTACGATGTGGATCTGGACAAGGCCAATGCGCTGATGGCCGAAGCCGGTTTCGGCGACGGGATGGACCTGACCATCGACTATATCCCCGGCCCCAAAGAGCAGCAGCAATCGGTTGCGGAATACATGAAGTCGCAACTGAAAAAGATCGGCATTGACGTGACTGTGCGTGCGGCACCGGACTTTCCGACTTGGGCGGGCCGTGTTGCGGGCCAGGATTTCGAACTGTCGATGGATGTCGTGTTCAATTGGGGCGATCCGGTGATCGGTGTGCACCGCACCTATCTGGCGACAACATCGTCAAGGGCGTGATCTGGTCGAACACGCAATCTTATGCGAACCCCAAGGTCGATGAACTGCTGAATGCAGCGGCGGTCGAGTTGGACCTGGACAAGCGCAAGGCCCTTTACGCCGAATTTCAACAGGTCGTCGCGCAGGATTTGCCGATCTACTGGATCAACGCGACGCCCTATCACACAGCCTATAATTCAAAGCTGGTGAACCCGCCCAAAGGAATATGGGGCACCATGCACCCGATGGATATGGTCGAAATCTCCGAGTGAGCCAACACGGTTCGGGGCGGCCTGGGTCGCCCCGAAGGCGCGCAACAAGCCTGCGAAAGCACAGATCCCTCAATGACAGCTTCTTTCTTCATCCGCCGCATTGCCTACGGGCTTTTGCTGATGCTGGGCGTCGTGATCCTGAATTTCCTTTTGATCCGGCTGGCACCGGGCGATCCAGCGGTGGTGATCGCGGGTGAAATGGGGGGTATCGACGCACAGATGCTGGCGGCGATCCGGGCGGATTACGGGCTCGATAAACCGCTGCCAACGCAGCTTTGGATTTATCTGTCGAATGTCGTTCAGGGAAATCTGGGCGAGAGTTTCTTTTTCAACCAACCGGTTGCGACGCTGATTTCGGCACGGATCGGGCCGACGATATTGCTGGTGCTGACGGCGCAAGTGCTGTCGATCGTGATCGGGATGTTTCTGGGCGTGATTGCGGCGCGCAAGCCAAACG
Organism: Roseobacter sp. GAI101; assembly: GCF_000156335.1. Taxonomy (GTDB): domain Bacteria; phylum Pseudomonadota; class Alphaproteobacteria; order Rhodobacterales; family Rhodobacteraceae; genus Sulfitobacter. The sequence goes on along the minus strand of NZ_DS999213.1, from coordinate 3,673,274 downwards.
GCCCGCTGTCGGGTTTCGTATCGGTCTTTGCCACCATCGGATATGCTGTGCCGGTGTTCTGGACCGGCATCATGCTGGTGATCCTGTTCGCCTCGGTCTTTCCAATATTTCCGGTTGAGGGGATGCGGTCCGTCCGCCTGCGCGACGCGGGGCCGATAGCGCAGTTTTTCGACGTCGCGCATCATCTGGTTCTGCCCGCCTTCACGCTGGCGATCATCTATCTGGCCCAATATGCCCGACTGTCGCGCGCGTCGATGATGGATGTTCTGGGGTCAGATTACATCCGCACGGCGCGGGCCAAGGGTGCCACAGAGCAGTCGGTGCTGTTCAAACACGCCCTGCGCAATGCGGCGCTGCCGATCCTGACGGTGGCGGGGCTGCAATTTGGCAACCTGATTTCGGGCGCGCTGTTGGTCGAGACGGTGTTCAACTGGCCGGGCATGGGGCGGCTGGCGTTCGATTCGATCCTGCGGCGTAATTATCCGACGGTTTTGGGCGTGTTGTTCTTTGCCGCAGCCATGGTGGTGGCGGCCAATATTCTGACCGATCTCAGCTATCGTTGGGCGGATCCCAGACTGAGAGGGCGTGAATGATGCGTATGTCGACTTGGGGGCCAGCCCCCAAACCCCCGGAGTTTATCTGGCAAAATGAAGGAGCGGCAGCGTGACCGAGCCAACCGTTCCAGAACCCTATGTCGCCGAGAGTCCGGGGCGCGAGGCGTGGCGCATGTACAGCCGCAACCGTACTGCGCTGTTCGGGCTTGGATTGCTTTTTGTCATATTGGCCATCACTTTCTATGGGTCGTTTTTCTATGCTGGCGATGCCTATGACATTGTCTGGGCCCCACACGAGCCGCCGATGGTCACGCCGGAGTTTCCATTGGGCACCGATTATCTGGGCCGCGATATTGTCACCGGGATGCTGAAGGGCGGCGGGCCGACCATGGCAGTGGGGGCTGCGGCCGCGTTGATCACGATGGTGATCGGGGTCAGCCTGGGCGCATTGGCCGGTTTTTATGGCGGCTGGATAGATACGGCGCTGATGCGATTTACCGAGTTTTTTCAGGTGCTTCCCGCGCTGTTATTCGCGATGGTGCTGGTCACGCTGTTTTCGCCATCGCTTTGGACAATTGCCTTTGCCATCGGGGTGGTCAGCTGGCCGCAGACCGCGCGTCTGACGCGGGCCGAGTTCATGAAGATCAAAGAGCTGGAATACGTCACCGCCGCCCGCGCCATCGGGGCCAAGAACACGCGGATCATCTGGAAGGTCATCCTGCCCAATGCCGCGCCGCCGCTGATCGTTTCCGCGGCGTTGACCATCGGCGTCGCGATCCTGTTCGAGGCAGGATTGTCATTTCTGGGCCTTGGGGATCCGAACGTGATGTCCTGGGGGTTGATGATAGGAGCCAACCGCGATCAGCTATTGGATGCGTGGTGGCCGGTAACCTTTCCCGGCCTTGCGATTTTCCTGACCGTGCTGGCGGTATCGCTGGTGGGCGACGGTCTGAATGATGCCTTCAATCCGAAACTGAGAGAAAGATGAGCGCCCTTCTGGAGATCGAAGACCTGAACGTGACGTTCAACACGCGCTACGGTGCCGTTACGGCGTTGGATTCCGTTTCATTGCATGTGAATGCGGGTGAAACCCTGGGGGTGGTCGGCGAATCCGGCTGCGGCAAGTCGATCACGGCCCTGTCCGTCATGGGGCTGATCCCCTCGCCACCCGGCCGGATTGCCGGCGGGTCGATCCGGCTGAATGGTGAAGAGCTGACCACGGCATCTCCTGCGCGGATGCGGGCGATCAGGGGGGCCGAGGCGGCTATGATCTTTCAGGAACCGATGACCTCGCTCAATCCCGTTTTCACCGTGGGCGCGCAGATCGCCGAGGCGATCATGCTGCATCAGAAGGTCGGCGCAGATCAGGCCATGCGCGCTGCCGTCGCCTTGCTTGACCGGGTCGGTATCCCGTCGCCGGACGCACGGGCGCGCGACTATCCGCACCAGTTGTCAGGGGGCATGCGCCAACGGGTGATGATTGCCATGGCCGTGTCCTGCCGCCCCAAGATGTTGATCGCGGATGAGCCGACAACCGCGCTGGATGTCACCGTGCAGGCACAGATTTTTGACCTTCTGAACGAGATCCAGCGAGATTTCGGCGCAGCGATTGTGCTGATCACCCACGACATGGGCGCGATCGCCGAGATGGCCGACCGCGTCGCCGTCATGTATGCTGGCCGTGTGATTGAAGGGGCGACTGCCGACGATGTGCTGGACCATCCGCAGCACCCTTACGCGCGCGGCCTGATCGACTGCATCCCCAACATCGCCAAGGGGGACGCTGCCCTGCGCGAAATTCCCGGCGTTGTGCCGCCGCTGCATCTGCTGGGCGCTGGCTGTGCCTTTGCCGCGCGCTGTGCCCACGCCAATAACCGCTGCCATACCGAAAAGCCCAAGCTGGCCGCGCATGGCCATCATCCCGCCGCGTGCCATGCGGTGCAGGAGGGCCGCATATGAGCACAGTTTTGGATGTCCGCGACCTGACCGTGCGCTTTGACCTGCCGCGCCCGTCGATGTTCGCCGCCCGCCCCCAGCTTGAGGCCGTGCGGGCGGTGTCCTTCACCCTCGAGGAAGGGCGCGCTCTGGGTCTTGTGGGCGAAAGCGGGTCAGGCAAGACGACGACGGCGATGGCTGCGATCCGGTTGACCGAAGCGGCCGGTGGGCAGGTGCTTTTTGACGGTGATGACCTGCTGAAGCTGAGCGCCGAACAGATGCGCTTGCGCCGCCGCGACGTGGGGCTGATCTTTCAGGACCCCTATTCATCCTTGAACCCGCGTGCCCGTGTCGTGGATATCGTGCGCGAACCGCTGGATCTGATGGACATCGGGACGATGGACGAACGCATGGGCAGGGTACGCGAGTTGTTCACGCTGGTCGGCCTTCGCGAGGATCAGCTAAGCCTTTTCCCCCATCAGTTTTCGGGCGGGCAGCGGCAGCGTATTTCCATCGCGCGGGCGCTGACCACGAACCCCAAGCTGCTGGTCTGTGATGAACCCGTTTCGGCGCTGGACGTCGCCATTCAGGCCCAGATACTAAACCTGCTGGCGCGGCTGAAACAGGAACTGGGCCTTAGCTATCTGTTCATCAGCCATGATCTGGGAGTGGTCCGCCACGTCTGCGATGATGTGGCCGTGATGTATCTGGGCCAAATCGTGGAACAAGCCCCTGTCGCCACGCTGTTTGACGCGCCGCGTCACCCCTACACACAGGCGTTACTGGCCGCAGCACCATCGTTGAAGCGACGTAAAAGCCAGGGCTATACCCGCGCGATGCAAATCAAGGGCGATCCGCCAAGCCCCATCAACCCGCCCAAAGGATGTGCGTTCGCAGCACGTTGCCCAAAATCCAGGCAAATCTGTACGGAGCAGCGCCCGACGTTGCAAAAAAGTGACAATTCCCGCGTTGCCTGCTTCTTTCCCGCCTGAATCCAGGCCCCCGGACAGCAAAAAGCCCCGGAAGATCCGGGGCTTTCAGGTGCAGCGAAGCTATGACGTTACGTCAACCCTGAGCGGTTCAGGCGCGCTCTGAATACTCCATCGTGTCGGTGTTGACGATGATATCTTCATCGGGTCCGACGAACGGCGGCACCATGACCTTCACCCCATTATCCAGGATCGCGGGCTTGAATGAATTGGCCGCGGTCTGGCCTTTGACGACCGGCTCGGTCTCGACGATCTTGCAGGTCACTTTCTGGGGCAAGGATGCGTTCAGTGCCTCATCCTCGTGATACTCTACAACGACCATCATACCGTCCTGCAGGAACGGGCGGCGGTCTCCCAACAGCTCGGCTGAAAGCTGGACTTGGTCATAGGTTTGCGTGTCCATCAACACCAGCATACCTGCGTCTTCATACAGGAATTGTTGGTCTTTCTGCTCAAGCCGGACCTTCTCGACCTTGTCCGCGCTGCGGAAGCGTTCGTTAAGTTTCGAGCCGTTGCGCAGGTTGCGCATTTCGACCTGCGCAAAAGCCCCGCCCTTGCCGGGCTTGACGTGATCGACCTTTACCGCAGCCCAAAGACCACCGTTATGTTCCAGCACGTTGCCGGGGCGAATTTCGTTTCCATTGATCTTGGGCATGCATGTCCACCATAGCAAAAAAGTTGAACTGTAATTCAAGGGACCTATATCTGTCCTATAGCGTTACAGCAATAGAACCTGCGTATGCTGCGACCGCGAAAAGCCATGCACTAAGCGCATGGATGGTATGCAATAAAGGTGTATCCGAATCACAATGATTAGGTCATAAGGAACTCCACGCCTAAATGACAAGAGCAATAATAGAAAGGACGACGAGATGAAAGATTTCGTTGATGGCACTGCCTTTAACAATGAACAAGGCAACCGTGCCCGCAAACTTTTCGCCGCCGTGGTACTGGCAGCACTCGACGATGCAATCGCCGATGACAAGAAGTATGGCAACGGTCCGGAGCAGATCGCACGCTGGGCGCGTTCGCGCGATGGCCGCGAAGTACTGAGCTGTGCCGGCATTGATCCGAACGAGCGTGTTGTCACAGGTTTGATGGATTTCGTCGGCAAAGGTGTCCGTACGTCTGTCGCCCTGTCGCGCGAAGAGTCCGAGCGTCGCAACGCCGCACAGCAGGCAGAAGCCGCATAATCCTGAACATCAGATTATCGCAAAAAAGCGCGGCCCTTGGGCCGCGTTTTTTAGTTTATGGAATGTGGTGATACCACCCGTCTGCGGTACATCATCAAGAACTCTAGCGCTAGAAGCGCCATAGGCCCCCGCCCTATTCCAGATCTTGCGCAGTCAATGCGCGGTGGATTTCGCGGCGCACCAGTTTGCGCACGTTGCGCGTAATCCGTTCGCCCAGAACACCCTGCAATTCGGAGCGAACGATTTCGCTCACCAGATCACGCAACATCGCCTCGTCCAGAAACTCCTCTGGGCCAAGACCAATACCGGCGTCTGCGGTGCCCTCATCTTCGTCGAAATGATCCTCGTCCCTTGCGAAACGACTGGCCTCTGCAAGACGGAACTCCTCCGCAAGGCGGGCTCCCTCTGCTGAATGATCATCGGTCGTGTCGGTCTGAACGTCCTTTACCGCAGATTCGATCGCTTCGTCCGGCTGCGGAGTTTTCACCTGTCTCAACGGCGCGCCTTTGGCGTCGAATTCGACGTCATCCTCCCAAACCATCGCCGGCGCTTCGCTGCCGGAATAATCGTCGTCTCCGGGCGCGTCGGGCTCCCAATTCTCCGGAATCCGGCTGATCGCGCTTTCCAGCGCTGCGATCTTTGCGCTCAGCCGATCTGGCGTGGGAGGCACATCTTCGACCAATTCGGAATCGCCAAGGTTCAAGATGTTGCTGCGGGATGTGGTGAACGAAGGTAACGGCTTTTCTGCGCTTTTGGCCGGCTCATCCGCCTGCACTTCTTTGCGCGGATTGTGCAGCTTTAGAGGTTCGATATCAAATTCATCGGATGTCGGGTCAAAGTTATGCAACGGGTTGCTGAAATCAAATGAATCCGGCCCCCCTGCCGACGCATCATCGTGATCTTGCCATGCCTGAACATCCGCATCCGCATCCCCGTCCAGTGCCGGATACAGGTCATCGAATGCGCCTGCCCCGGTTTGACCTTCCGCAGTCTCGGCTTCGGCAAACCTGTCTTCCAAGACATCCTTATCGGCAACATCGACCACAGCACGGTCGTCCCACTCCGTCGGCGAAACATCCGGGGCCTGCTTCTTGTATGCGTCGACCAATGGCGCATCGTTCGACACCCGCAAGGAAGGGGTCAGCACCAGCTTGTCTTCAAACTTCGCTTCGGGTTTGGCACGATTCAAGGGCCGTCTTTCTTCGGACACCAACCGGCGAATTGAAGACAAGACATCCTCTACCTCTGCGTTTGTGACAGGGTCAGACATATTATTCACCACTCATTCCTCACGGGGAGTCTATCTTGGAGATCAGATTCTAACAATGGGGCCGTGAAAATTGTCAATCTTTTTGCAGTGCCCGCAACACCCGATCCAACTGCTTGCCCTCTTTGGAGAACTTGGCAGGGCCGTCTTTTACAAGGTTGTAGTAAGCAGAGGGATCGTAAATCTGGACAGGCAGCTTCAGATCGCGCGCGGTCAGTTGGCCTGTCGCCTGAAGCACCGAATACGCCGCGACATAAATCTGGGTTTGCGCCGTCACGCTTGAAGACCGCGCATCAAGCAGCGATTGTTCCGCATCCAGTACATCAAGCGTGGTCCGCGCGCCAAGGGCGGCTTCTTCGCGGATCCCCTGAAAAGCGATCTCTGCCGCCCGAACCTGACGCTCGGACGCCTGGATCTGGGCGCGCGCAGATGCGAGACCTGCATAAGCATCGCTTACCGCACGTTCGACATCCTTGACCACCACATGCAGATTACCGCGTTGTGCGTCCCGCTGGGCGCGGTTCTTGCGAACAGCCGAAGACAACGCCCCCCCTTGATACAAGGTTTGGCCGACCTGCAAGCTGACGCTGCCGTTCCGGCTGGATGCCTGAGAATCAAACGTCTCGGTCAGGCCAAAAGAACCCTGCACGGACACTTGCGGCTCCATCTGGGCCTGGCTGCTGCGGATCAACAGATCGGCGGCGGCTACCTGATGCTGGACAGCCTTGATATCGGGGTGGCTGCGGACGGCAAGCCCTTTGGCTGCGGCGATGGTGCTGGACACCCGCGGCAGGCTGGGCGGACGGGAAAGTCTGCCGGGCGCGCGGCCGACCGCGACTTTGTAATAAGCCTTGGCGCTGATCAAATCACCTTGCGCCCCGGCAAGACCGCTGCGGGCCTGCGCCAGTTGCGCTTCGGCAAGGGCGACATCGGTGCGGGTGACTTCGCCCACTTCGAAACGGTCCCGCGCGGCGCGCAGTTCCTGCGTCAGCAAGCGCATGTTGTTTTCACGCAGCGATACGATCTGCTCGGCCTGGATGACCCCCATGTAGGCGTCCACCGCACGCAGCAAAATCTGCTGTTCGATGCTGACAAGGGTTTCGCGGGTGGCCAGAACCGTCTCTTTTGCCGCTTCGACAGAGAACCGCGAGGCACCGAAATCATAGACCAACAAGGATGCGATCAGGTTGATCGACGTGGTCAGCTGGTCGGTGCTGGTGCGGGTCCCGGGCAGCGCAAAGGCCGACCCGCCACTGATCGTCCGGTTGAAGTTCTGGGTCAGATCCCCGGTCCACCGAACGACGGGCTTGAGCGCCGATTTGGCAATGGCGACGTCTTCGTCGGCTGCGCGCAGGACGGCGCGGTTCTGATCCAGCAGGCCAGAGTTGTTGTAGGCCCCCACCAGCGCATCGGCGAGTGTTTCGCTTGTTGCACTGACCGGCGCAAGTAGCCCGAAACCAATACATGACGCCGCGATCATGTTGCGAAGTGCGCCTTTTGTCTTTGTTATTGTCATCTCAAAAACCCCGTCGATGAATTCTGCCGACTGCGCACTATTTTATAGTGGCCTGTTTATCTAAAGCTGGAAAGCTTTCTCGCGGGCAAAGCCCTTGAGGACTGGCGCACCTGCATTGAACGCCATCCGCCAGCTTACGCCATTGTCACGCTTGTACCCCAAACGCGCCTCGCCCAAGGCACCGGACATGAAGATGCATGCGATCCGGCCACCCACCTTGAGTTGGTCAAGTATGGCTGCGGGTACATCTTCCACGCCACCCTGAATGATAACGACATCATAGGGACCGTGTTGCGGTGCCCCGTCGGCAAGCGGGCCGTGATGGACGATGACATTGTCGATATCCGCTGCGATCAGCGTTTCCTGGGATTCCTTCGCCATATCGTCGTCTTCTTCGACGGCAACCACGGCTTCGGCCATATGCGCGATCACCGCAGAGGAATAGCCAAGCGCGGACCCGATATCGAGAACCAGTTCATCATTCGTGATCGCCAGCGCATCCAGCATCTTGGCCAGCGTGCGCGGCTCGAGCAAGACACGCCCGTCGCCCAAATTCAGGTTCTCGCCCAGATAGGCCGCTTCGCGTTGTGCCGCGGGCACGTAGTCTTCGCGCGCGACTTTCAGCATCGCGTCGATGATTGGAAATTTGGTCACGTCCGATGGACGCACCTGTGTATCAACCATCATTGTCCGGCGGGCTGTGAAGTCGGTCATCAGCAATTCTCTTTCGTTCAATTATATGCGTCGAGCAATGCCACATCCCACCCATCCGGGCAACGGTCAGAAAGTGAGATCGCTCGAATTTGCAGTTTATTCCGGTGAACTAGTGCAAATCGGTTGCGGTTGCCAAACGCCGTTCGGTGTACAAGTAAAGCACACGATCGGATCAGGCCGATTGATCTAGGTCAGTTCCCCCGGTTTCTTTGGTCTGTTCCGGAACCGCCGTAAACACGAAAACGCCGCCTCCCGACGCGTCCCTGTCTTCGACGAACCCCTTTGCCGCGATCCCGTCGCGAATTTCGCGCATGCCGGGGCGGTGATAGATATGGCGGTGCAATTCAGCGATGATCACGCGGATGCCGGACAAGTCGGCATGGCGGAAAAACTCGAGCTCGGCCCCTTCGATATCCATCAGCAGCACGGTCGGCTTGACCTTCTTTTTGATCTCATCCCAGCTTGCAACCGGCACCGAGACCTTTTCTGCGCGGTCCTGACCTTTGGTGATGGTCATGCCAGAGCCCAGAAAATTGCCCCGGATAAAGAATTCGACCGATTTTGGCGGGGTCGGCTCGGACAACACGATCTTGTTGCGGACTTCGATCTTACTCTGGATCTTGTTGTGCTTGTACAATTCCTTGACGTGCGGGATAAGCTTGTGATTGGCTTCAAATGACACGATCTTGGCAGGCGCGCAGTTCTTGGCGGCGATCGCGCCGACAACACCGGCCCCCGCCCCCATCTCGACGACCCTGTCGCCTTTCTTGATGAAGTGAAGCGCAGATTGAACTTCGCGGCGTTCGTAGCTGCCTTCGTTCATGTTGTTGATCATCGTCGACCCAAGATGCGGAGCATTCAGCACCTCGATACCGTGATAGGTCGCCACAATGTCTTTTTGCGTGCTCATCATGTCTCTGCTCTTTTCAGCTGTGCCCTTCAGGGTCTTCTTTTGGGACATTAGACACCCCGCCGGCTGTTTGCGCAATGTTTGAATGCGCAGCCGTGTCTGTTCGGGTTTTCACAATGGTGAAAATGCGACAGTACGCGTGCCTGGCATAAACGGTACCAAGGTGCCCTGCTGCGCCCGTGTTTTCCGAACCAAGTCGTCAATGTCGAAAGCCGACACCCGTGGCATCCCCCTTGCTTTGCAGGTCGTTGGCCCGACTTCAGCAAGCCTTAACCGGTCATCGGATAAGCTGCCGGTCAGGCCCGGACATCAGGGCTTGCGGCTCAAAGGGGCCGACTGTGACAGCTTGACCGGAAGACAGCCCCATGGCCACGACATTCGAAGTCTTCTATCTGGGTCAGCTGGCCAGCATCGACGTCAACGAGACCGACAACAACAATGAACGTGCCAATGACATCCTTGGCACCTACGGGTCAGCAGGTCAGCCGCTTTACAATCAGGTACAGACTTTTTCGAGCGTAGATGCGACCACCGGGTCCACGGCGGACGCCTATGATTTCCAGGGGGCCAACGACCGCTTTTCCATCAACGGCGGCGCGGCGCAGACCGTTGACGGTTTTGCCTGGTATGACGCGGTCCTGACATATGCCGACGGATCGACGGTGGTCATGAATATCGGGGTGGTGCAGGATTCGGCGGGCCACACCTATGCCGTCCCGACATTGACCGAAAACACGGACATCGCCGACGCGCTTCAGGCCCAGCCGATCCGGTCCCTTCAGTTGGTGACGGCGACCAACACGACGGCGGTCATGGGGGAAACCCGTGCAGCGTTGGAGCTTGCAGAGCAGGTCGACGGAACAGACGGCAACGACACGATCGACAATTCGGTCGTGGACGGGATGGATGATCAGGCCGGATCCGGGAATGACGTGATCCATGCCGGTGAGGGCGATGACGTCATCTATGATGGTGCGGGCAATGACACGATCGAAGGCGGCGGTGGCAGCGACACGATCATCGGGGCGGACGGCGATGATCTGATCGTCGGTGACGGTGGCACGGACGTCGATCCGGGGAATATCTTTCACTGGTCCGATCTGGAAGACCCCAGCGGCGTCCCCGGGGATACCGTTGATAACGGTGACAACCTCGCCGACCAACCGCTAAGCGTCGAGGCAGGCGGCGTAACCCTGACGCTGACCGCGCCGACGCAAGCGGGGTCGGCAACCACCTACTCTACCAATGCCAACAGCACGGCCAATCTGAACGAAGCATCGACGCATTCGTCCATCCATATGGTCGGCACGTCGGATTCAAGCGCGATGACCCGCACGCTGACCTTCTCGGAAGCGCTTGCGAATGTGTCGTTCAATGTCGCCGATCTCGACAATGGCAACAAGGTTCAGGTGCTGGCATACGATTCGGCAAACAACCCCGTCGCGGTCACTTACACGCTGGGCGGCAGCATGTCCGAAAGCGGCGGCGTTGTTACCGGCAATGGCTCGAACCTTGCGCCGAGCAACCCGGACGGCGCGGCGACGGTAACGATTGCGGGGCCAGTCGCCCGGATCGAGATCATTCACCTGCCGGTGACCGCCAACGATCTGATCACAGTGTCCGATGTCTATTTCGACTCCCCGAACGCCACCAATGTCGGGAATGACGCCGCCGGAAACGACTCCCTCTACGGGGGCGCAGGGGCCGATACGATCCTTGGCGGCGATGGCGACGATACCATCGACGGCGGCACAGGAAGTGACAGCATCGACGCCGGTGCCGGTCAGGACATTGTCATCGTTTCCGATTTTGACGGCACCATCGAATATATGGATGGGGGTACAGGTGCCGACACGCTGATCCTTGCCCCGGGGGACGCGCGCGGCTTCACCATCGACATGACCGCCACAGACGGGAATGGCGACTGGCAAGTTTACGATGGGCTTTCCGGCACGCAATATGCCCGCAACTTTGAAAACATCTCAACCTCTGACGGGGCTGATACCGTCATTGGCGACAGTGCCGGCAATGTAATCGTCACGAATGCCGGTGCGGACGCGGTCGATGGCGGTGGGGGCGACGACACCCTTATCGGGGGCAAAGGCGACGACACGCTGACCGGCGGTGCAGGCGATGATGTCTTCGGCTACAGTCGTGGTGACGGCAACGACACGATCACCGACTTCAATCTTGGCAACACCGGCGCGCTTGGTGATGGCAACACCGCCAACAACGATTTCATCGACCTGTCCACCTTCTACGACAGCATGGGCGAACTGCGTGCAGATTTTGCCGATGATGGGGTCCTCAACCAGTCGAACGCGATAGAAAATGGCGGGGTCGTCGATTACGCCGACAACAGCCGCTTTGCGGCGACCGACAGCCTGACGTTTCAAGGGGCCAGCCAAAGCAGTTTCACCGCCGACAATACCGGCGTTGTCTGTTTTGCGGCGGGCACGGTCATTCTGACCCCCGAAGGGGAGGTTCCGATTGAAGCGTTGCGTCCCGGCGATCTGGTCGTCACCCGCGACAACGGCCCCAAGCCATTGGTCTGGGTCGGCATGCGCCGACTGATGGCCGATGCATTGACCCGTATGCCCCATCTCAAGCCGATCGAGATAAAAGCGGGAGCGTTCGGCAATCATAGCCCATTGGTCGTCTCCCCCCAGCATGGCATCCTGCTGTCGCTCGACCGCGAGGAAACCATGGTCAGGGCCAAACATCTATCAGAGCTGCAAGGTGGTGCCGTTCGCATCAAGAGAGGGTGCAAGGCCGTGACATATTTCCATTTGATGTTTGAACGACATCAGGTGGTTTTCTCAAACGGGCTGCCAAGCGAAAGCTTCTTTCCCGGCCCTCAGGCGGTCAAGGCGCTGGCTTTGCCCGAGTACAAGGAATTGGTCAGTCTGTTTCCGCAGCTGAACAGAACGGTCGACAAGAAGTCGATCTCGCGGATGTACGGAAATCCGGCGCGGGTTTACCTGCGGCGCTCAAACCTGCCCGGAACCATCAGGGAATTCAGGCCGACGTGAATGCACCTTAATGAAACGGTAATGATCCAGTTTAAGAAGACCGGGTCATCGCATTTACGATCAGTGCACCCCACTTCACTCTATAAAACTTCATTCCCAAGGATCACCGGTTTGCCCCTGTCAAACCGCTAGCCGGGTGCCTTATCGCCACTTTTATCGGGAAAAGTCAGCCGCTATGGCGCAAAAGGGCTGGTTTGAGATATGTTTTAGAAAATCTTTTCGCAGAATCAGGCTGGGGCGGGCCGTGCGGACGATACAACGATAAAAACGGGTGGGGTAAGGGAATGGGACTGCGTAGATATTTTCGGAAGAATTCGGACGACATAATCCAGCCCGAGGAACGTCGGATCATCGACAAATGCATATCTTCCGGCGATGTGGTGTTTGATGTGGGGGCACATCACGGGCTGTGGTCCAAGGCGGCGCTGGCGCATGCGGGCGATATCGACCTTCATGTTTTTGAAGCTTCGAAAAAATCCCATGCGGAAGTGATGGCGCAGCTCGATGGCCGTGGCACGATCAACCATTCCGCCGTGTCCCACACGGACGGCGAAATCGTGTTCAATACCTATCAAGATGACGACAGGCTCAGCTCGATCTACCGGCGCACCAGCGTCGAGGATAAATTGCTGCCCTCGGGATTTGACGCAAATGTCGTTCCCGCCGTGGCGCTGGACGGCTATTGGACAGACCCAAAACGCCAGATCAACTTTTTGAAAATTGACGTAGAAGGCGCGGAATATGATGTCCTGCGGGGGGCGAACCGGCTGCTGAAAGCAGGCCAGATCGACTATATTCAATTCGAATATGGCGGCACGTTTCAGGATGCCGGCTATACGCTGGGCAATGTGTGGTCCTATCTTCGCAGATCAGGCTATGTCGTTTTCAAGGTCGGAAAGCGCAAGTTCACCGAAATCACCCGATTTACCCCTGCGATGGAAGACTACCGTTTCACCAATCTGCTGGCCGTGCACGAGCGGCTGCGATCAAAGTTTGTCGGCAAACCGGAAAACATCGAAATCTATCTGGACAAGATGAAACATTACGGGTTCCAACCCAAGGGCGTGCTGCATGTTGGTGCGCACAAGGGGCAGGAACTGCCGACCTATCGCGCCAACAAAATCAGCCCCGTCGTTTTCGTCGAAGCGAACCCCGACCTGGCCGCGGCCTTGCGCGAGAAAACGGCAGGCGATGACGATATATACTTGGTCGAAGGGGCCGCGTCAGACAGCGCGGGCAAGGCGACATTCAACATCACATCGATGGATCAAAGCAGTTCGCTTTTACCGTTGGCGAAACATTCCGAGATGTATCCCAAGATCGTCGTAGAAAAACGGATCGAGGTGCGCACGCTGACGCTGGACGCGGCCATGACCGAAACCGGTCTGGATTTTGAAGCGATCAATATGTTGACGATGGACATTCAGGGGGCAGAGTTGATGGCCCTGCGCGGTGCCACACGTATCCTGAAGAACATCGAAGCTATCCAGACCGAGATCAATTACGATGAGCTCTATGATGGCTGCCCCCATATCAGCGATCTGGATGCTTTTCTCGAACCCCACGGGTTCCTTCGAATCAAGACGGTAACGCCCTACGACAAGGATTGGGGCGATGCGGTTTACGTCAAGAAACCGATGATCATAAACTCGACCTTGGGGTCCATGGGGCGCTTTGCCAACAAGGCCTTTCAATACATGTTCCTGCGGACCTACGCCGCCGAGCATGGGTTCGAATTCGCGAACCTTCCGTGGGAAGGGGACGACATGTACTACGTGCACCCCGGTGTTGAAACGCTCCCCACAGTCGGGCGAACCGTATCGCAGACGAAATACGGGCTGGACGAATGCAACATCGCCAACGCGACAGAGCCTTTGGCAGATACAGATCTGCAAGGGTACTTCCAATACAACATGAAATACTACGCGCCCTACCGCGCTGAAATCCAAGCCGAATTCGCCCATAAAGGGATCTACCTCGAGGCCGAAAAGGCCCTGAAGGCAGCATTCGATGCGCTTAATGGACCGGTCGCGGTCGTGCATCTGCGTCGAGGCGATTTTGGGACCGGGGTGTTCTTTCAAACCCCCAACAGCTGGTACGTGGATTGGCTGCGGCAGCTTCAAGCTGACGAACCCGACCTACAGGTCTACATCGCCTCAGATGATCCGGCTGCAGCAGGCAATGACTTTGATGAATTCAATCTGGTCTCCGCAGATCAATTCGACCTCCCCCAAGTCGAACATGGGTTCTTCTATGACTTCAACGCACTGCGGTTAGGAAAATTTGTCGCCATCTCGAATTCGACATTCTCATTTCTGGCGACGGCCTTGAACAGACATGCAGCACTCACCGTTCGACCGGACCCGCAAGTTGGCAAATTGGTCCCCTACTCCGCCTGGACATCCGACCCGATGATCCGCAGCCACACCGCAGAAGATCTTGGCGAGGAATACATGAGCGAGCGCGCCAAATCGCGGACGAAATACAAAATGCGGCAAGTGGTGAAAAGATTGGGCCTGAAGAAACCGTAGATGATCCCTGTCTATTATATCAATCTCGACCGTGTCCCCGAACGCCGCACCTTCATGGAAGGCCAGTTTTCGGCCCAAGGTTGTACGGCGACCCGTATTCCTGCCGTTGATGCGTTCGACCTGACACCGCCCAAAGAATACGCCCCGGCAAGCTGGCTGGAACGCTGGAGCCTTTCCATTTCCGAAATTGCGTGTTTCGAAAGCCATCGCATTGCCTGGCGCGCGATACGGGACGGTTCAGCCCCTTGCGGCGTCATTCTGGAAGATGATGCAATCCTGAGCGCCGAGTTTTCAACAACGCTGGAACGCTTGGCAAAGATCACGCGGCCTTTCGATGTGATCAAACTGGATGGGGCAAATCAGGTTCTCCGGTTCGGACCCGAGATTGAAACTGGCGGGATCAGGTTACGAACGATACACCAATGTGTCACAAGTGCCGCCGCATATTTGCTGAGCAAGGAAGGCGCTGCCAAGCTCGAGGCCCGCGCCAGTCGATATTGTGATCATCTGGACGACTTCATATTCACGCCTCGGGACGACAGGATGCTGCTGCAACTTGAACCGACCGTTGCGGTACAGGGCATGTTCATTCGGGATGAGGCGGGCAACCGTTCGGAAAAGATCGTTGAAAGCGAACGCACCTCGGATACCCGCATCAATCTTTCCGCAGATCGTGGCCCGGTAAAATACCGCCTTTTGAAAGAACTTCGGCGCAATGGTCGCAAGCTGAAATGGAAGCTTTGGGCCGACCGGCAGTTGCGGGCCAGGGGCGGCCTGATAGGCCGTCCGCCAATGGCCGATGATTTGGGGACGTACAGATAGACCGCGTTTTTTTGACGTGGCTTCGTGCACGGGAAAGATGGCGTAGCGCAAGAAAATACCCTCTGCCCCTCCAGATCAGCTGCCTTACACCCGCGCCTCTGCCGCATTGTCGATATACCATTTATACGTCGCCCGAAGCCCGTCTTCGAGGTTGATCTTGGGCCGCCACCCCATCGCAGCAAGGCGGGAATTGTCCAGCAGCTTGCGCTGCGTGCCATCCGGCTTTGACGGATCGGTAAGGATGTGTCCGCGAAAACCGACGATCTTGGCGATCATCCCGGCCAGTTCGCGCACCGGAATGTCGCTGCCGCTGCCGATATTGATGTGCGACAACATCGGACGGGTGTTCGCGCGGTGGATGGCCAGCGGCACATCCAGAACGAACAGGGCCGCGATGGCCAGATCGTCGACGTGCAGGAACTCTCGACGGGGGCGACCCGACCCCCATATCGTCACCTCTGACGCGCCTGCTTCCTTGGCTTCGTGAAACCGCCGTATCAGCGCCGGCACGACGTGCGCATAGTCACTGTTAAAGTTGTCGCCCGGTCCGTAAAGATTGCAGGGCATCACGGAACGGTAATCCCTGCCGTATTCCCGATTATAACTTTCGCACAGCTTGATCGCGGCAATCTTGGCAATGGCGTAGGGTTCGTTCGTGGGTTCCAGCATCCCGGTCAGCAGCGCAGATTCGGTGATCGGTTGCGGTGCGGCGCGCGGATAGATGCAAGACGACCCGAACTGTAGCATCCGCTGCACCCCTGCCCGATGCGCGCCATCAATGACATTTGCGGCGATCATCAGGTTCTGGTGAATAAATTCGGCCGGATAGGTGAAGTTTGCATGGATACCGCCAACCTTCGCCGCAGCCAGGATCACCACGTCGGGCTTCATCTCGAAAAGACAGCGCCGCACGGCGGGTTGATCCGTCAGGTCAAGCTCCGATCGGTCACGGGTGATGATCGTGATCGGCGGATGCCCATGTTTGCGCTTTTCCAGCGCTCTCATGATCGCACTCCCGACCATGCCACGATGTCCAGCCACGAAATATGTCGTCATATGCGCTCTCCGCTTATGTTGAAGGCCAAGCGCCTATTGGCCGCTTGCGACCGGAACCGCATAGCCCTGATCGCGCAATGCCGCGGTCTGCTGGGCCGCCATCAGGTCGGCGGTGACCATCTCGGTGCACATCTGGCGCGGCGTGGTTTCGGGAACCCATCCCAGACGCGCGCGTGCCAACGACGCGTCGCCCAGCAACGTTTCCACTTCGGCGGGACGGAAATATTCGGGGTCGATACGCAGGATGATGTCACCGGGCTTGACCCCCGGCGCATACCGCCCCGCGACCCGCACCACACGGGCGACTTCTTCCAGGCCTTCCCCCTCGAACGACAGTGTCAGCCCCAGATCAGAGGCGGCCCATGTCACGAATTCGCGAACCGAATGCTGCTGACCCGTGGCGATGACGAAATCCTCGGGCGTTTCGTTTTGCAACATCATCCACTGCATGCGCACATAGTCCTTGGCATGGCCCCAGTCGCGTAGCGCATTGAGGTTACCCAAGTGCAGACAGTCCTCAACTCCCAGGGCGATATTGCTCAGGCCGCGGGTGATCTTGCGGGTGACAAAGGTTTCGCCCCGACGCGGGCTCTCGTGATTGAAAAGGATCCCGTTGCAGGCATAAAGGCCATAGGCCTCGCGGTAGTTCACCGTGATCCAGTAGGCATAAAGCTTGGCAACGGCATAGGGCGATCTGGGGTAGAACGGCGTCGTCTCGCGCTGCGGCGTCTGCTGGACCAAACCGTAAAGTTCCGAAGTAGACGCCTGATAGAACCGCGTCTTCTGGCTGAGCCCCAGAAAGCGGATCGCTTCCAGCAGCCGCAAAGTGCCCAAGGCGTCGATATCTGCCGTGTATTCGGGGCATTCAAAGCTGACCCCGACATGGGATTGGGCCGCCAGATTGTAAACTTCGTCGGGGCGCACTTCGGACAGGATGCGGGTCAGGTTCGAACTGTCGCTCAGATCGCCATAATGCAGGTGAAACCGCGCGTTCCACGCATGGGGGTCTTCGTAGATATGATCAATCCGCTGGGTATTGAACTGGGATGCACGCCTTTTGATTCCGTGGACCTCATAGCCTTTTTCCAGCAGGAACTCTGCAAGGTACGATCCATCCTGACCGGTGATCCCGGTGATCAAAGCGCGCTTCATATTGTATTCCCTGTGTTTCGCCCCGATGCGGGTCCACGGCCCGTCTTGAGGGCCATGACTTTACCTAAGGGCTGCAAATCTGCAGCAAGCCTATCTGGCGGCCCTGTGGATGCGCAGTGTCATCATCGGGTGCGCGCATCATCCCTTTGGTAGGGCGTGATGGCGAAACGGCGTAAGGACCGACATGCAGGACAACGCGCCTTTGGCCCAAGACGAACGCGGCTGACCCACGATGAAAGACGGCTTTCGGCCTGTTGCACGCAGAATGCCCGCAGCGACATGTTGCGCGCTGCGGGCATGATCCCCGACAATGATTTGAAATGCCGCGGTCAGGCGCTCCCCTCAAGGCTCAACCGGTCGGTGAAGCCATACAGCCGGTGGCGTTTGGGGTTGGCATCGGTGATCAGCGAATAGACCCTATTCACCCCCAGCTTGGCCAGAAGGCCCGCAGCCAGATCGCACGCCGCACGCGGGGTTCTGCCCCACCCCATCGCCAATAGCAGACCATCACCGGTGCGGGCATAGCGCATCCCCCCCTTGGACAGCAGCGGTGGCGCGTTGATGATCGTGATCATGTCATCGGCCTTGGCCTTTTTCAGCAGCATGCTAAGCACTTTGTCAGGGTTTCCGCCAAGATCATCGGCAACCTCGGCCAGTGATCTGTACAGCACATGCGGATTTTCGCCTGCATCCGAGGTGTTCCCGGCGATCTTTGACAGGAACCCCGGTGGTCTGTCCCTGCGGGCTTCGATGAACTGCACCTTTTGCCCTGTAGCGGCCAGTTGCAGGGCCATCCATGCTGCGACCGGGCTTTCGCTGTCTGACTGGCACGGCGATGTGACGGTCAGCACTTGGGGAAACTCTCCTCTGTTGGCACATTCAAGCATCAAGATCATGTCATGCAGAAAGTTGGGGCCGGTCGTGTCCGCCATTGACGAAATATCCCGTGACATCCTGCGCCGCTCCGGTGTGCTGAGCCGTGGCCAAAGCCCGACCGGCACGACGCCCGCAAGATGCGACAGCTGTTCGTGACTGCGCACGGTCGTATCGCGCAATTCCGAGATTCCCGCGAATAGCAGCGCGCAGAGAAATCCACCGAAAGCGGCACCGCCCAGATAGATCTTGCGCCCGATGCCCTCGGGCCTGATCGGCACCTCTGCACTGGCAAGGATATCAAGGTTGATCGGCTTCACCGTGGCCTGCGAATGCAACGACTGTTTGCGGTACTCAAGAAGCGACAGGGCCTCGTCGTGCGCACGCAGGCTTTCGGCCAGGCTTGATAGCTGCGCCCCGGCATTTTGCACCGTCGCCAGCGTTTCGCGGATTTTTTCACTATCGGCCAGCAATTCGTCCTCTTCCATCGCAAGTGTCGTATCCCGCAGATTGAGAACATGTTCCTGCGCGTCCAGTTCAGCCGAGATTTCAGCCGTGATTGCAGCGATACGGGATTTACGGAAGGCGATTGCGCTTGTGTTCGCCCCGTAGACAGACGCGGCTTTTTCAAGTTCGCGCAACTCGCGCTGATGTTCCTTTCGCAGTTCAAGGAACTGCGGCGGCTGGGACAGCGACGGCAGGTCGGGGTTGGCCTTAGACGCCTCGACGGACCTAAGGATTGCGGCGATATCCAGACGCTCGCGCCGCACCGCCAAAAGCCGCTCTTCGATCTGGGAAAGACGGTTTGAGGCCACAAGCTCGGTATCTCCGGATTTCAGTGCAGTGCGGCTGCGGTAGCGTTCGAAAGCAGCCTCGTTTTCCTTGATCTGCGCGCGACCCACGTCGATCCAGGACCCCAGCCAGTCGGTCGCCACAGCGATTTCTGAGGTCCAATGGGCCTGCGTTTGCGCAAGGTAGGCCGCGACCATCGCGCCGGGAACCTTGGCTGCCAGAACCGGGTCGCGCGAGGTAAAGCCGACACGCACCACGTTCGAATCCCCCACCTGGGTGATGGACAGCGCATTGCTGAAATTGGCCGGAACGCGGTCGGGGTCCTCGGGGTTCACGTCAGCCTGAGGCGAAACGCCGATCCCCATGTCAGCCAATGCCTTGCGGACTGACGTCGTGGCGCGTTGTATCAAATCCTGTGATCCGCTTTCCGGTTTCAGCGTGGGATTGAATTCAGGAAGCCCCGCGATCTCAAATTGTTCGATGACAACTGCGGCAACGTCCTGTGACGCAAGCCGCTCGACCTCGGATTCGACATCCAGCTTGGGCATGCGACCGGTGACTTCTTCGGCAAATTTGAACACAGGCGTGGGGGATACCATGAACCGGGTTTCGGAATGGTATTGCTGCGGCATTGAAAGGATGAACGGCACTGCTGCAAGACTGATCAGCACGGTCAGCAGAAGGATCATCACAGCCTTGCGTCTGACCAGAAGCAAGGCAGCTCTCCAACCGGCCCCGTCATCAAAGACGCGTTGGTCATCCGGCATCGGAATGGCGAACGGGTGAGGTGTTGTGAAGTGGTTCAAAGTATTCATGCCGATCTCCGTTCATCCGAAAAGACCGGCAGCTGCGCGGATTGCAGCCGTTCCAGCGCATCCACATATCCATCAATGCCGAATTGCGACAGAAAAAGCCTGCGCCCTTCTGCGCCAAGGCGGGTGCGCAACGCCTCGTCGTTGATCAGCCGCGTCAAGGCGACCGACAGCGCCGGGACGTCACCTGGCGGGACAAGCAAGGCATTCTGCCCGTCCACCAGCACCTCGTCATGCGCGCCGACCCGCGTGGTGATCACCGCCAGCCCCTGCGCCAGCCCTTCCAGCACAGCCATCGCAAAGCCCTCTGCATGGGATGGCAAGACCAGAATGTCAGCCTGTTTGCGCAGCCGGTCGGCCCCGTCGGCATCAACCCACCCCGGAAACCTGACGCGCCCTGACAAACCCAAAAGAGCAGCCTCGCTGCGGTAATGGTCAATCGGCCCATCCCCCGCGATCACGGCCTGCCAGGTGCCATCCTCCAAACCGGTGCTCGCCAGCGCGGCAAGAAGTTCAGGCACACCTTTCCGGGGGCCAAGCTGACCCAGAAACAGGATCGAGGTGCGCCGCCTTTTCGTACGCGGGTCAACAAGCGTCTCACCGGGATCAGGTACGCAATTGCGCAGGACGGTCAGTTTGGATTTGGGCACATCCAGCGAATAGCCCACTGTTGCCGCATCCCGCTGGCCCAGAACGATCACTTGCGCGGCCCCCTGAAACAAGGATTTGATGGCACGGAACTGCCATTTTGGCCTGCGCGCCAGATCACTGGCGTAGTCGTAGTCATGCAGATGCAAAACATAGGGGGCCCCGATCAGGCGCGCCCAGGCCCCCAAAATGATCTTGCGCGCCGTGCTGCCGCGCCCCGCGATATGAAGATGATGCAACCTTGGGGTCGCCTGCATCTGGTTGGCGGTCATCCCGAAAAGGGCATGTGCCAGATGCCAAGGCGACACCAGCGGGTTCCACCGCGGTCCACGGGTATCGACAACACTGTGACGATACTGCGCGCTGTTCTCGTTCAGGATATAGCCGACAAGCCGACCAATACCGCCCCCATTCTCGGTGCCACCAGCGACATAATGCATGATCACTGGTACGGCGCTTGTCCCATCGGTCATATCTAAAACTTTCCTTTCAATGAACCTTCGTGCCAATTTCGATCCAGGGGGCCAAATCGAACAAGCCCTGCGCCGGGCCAGTCGCCCCATCCTTTTGGGGGAGCGCGTCGCCTTTTGGATCAACTTGGCGAGGCAGATGTGTTCTGGTCGGTCCGAAATGATAACCGGAGGTAGAGAAAACGCCCTGATCCGACCGGATATCGCTTGTGGTAAAAGGGGCAATCAATGCGCAGCGCGTCCACAGAAAGGAGGGTCGGACGACCTAACTTTACGCAGATTTCGGTACCGCACGGCTTTCGGCACGGTCTTGACGCAGCTCCCTGAGCATGAAGAGCGTATTGCGCAGCCGCCGGAGCGGATCGGGTTCGCCCGCATGTGTCAGGCCTTGCCAGATCAGCGGTACGATGCCCGGCGCACCGGGGCGGCCCAGACGGACCTGACCCACCCTGTAGTCAAAGTGGTTCTTGAGCCAGATGCGTTCAGGGCGGCCCTCTTGAGACAGGTACTGATTGGTCATCCGAACCGTTTCTTCCCAGTGCTTCATCCGTCGTGCCAGCATCTGGGCGTCGTCCTTGCTTCGGTACCAGGTGTTGTTGTGGATCCGGTAGCAACCCAAGGCATCTGGCAAGGCGACAACCGGCGCGATGAATGGCAATACCCCCGCGATCCACGCATCTGCCGAGATGCGCAACGTTTCGGGGATGTCTCCGGCGCGGTCCCACACCGAACGGCGCACGCAAAGCGATGATGTCATCGGGAATGGCCAGAGCCCGCCAGACCGCAAAAGCCGTGGCGCAAGATCACCCTCGCAAAGCGACCGTGGAATGGCTGAAAATGCACACTGCCCGTCCGAATAGACCGGCTGCAACCTGTGATACACAAGTCCCGCTTTTGGGGCCTTATCAAACGCTTCGGCAACCGCTGCCAGCTTGTCGTCCTGCCACCAGTCGTCTGCATCCAGAAAGGCCAGCAAAGGAGCCCTTGCCAAAGAAACACCCGTGTTGATCGCCTGAGCCTGTCCCGCGTTGGCTTGAAATACCGGCCTGATCCTGTCGCCATAGCTGCGAATGACTGTCTCGGAACCGTCCGTCGACCCGTCGTCCACCACGATGACTTCGGCCGTCACCCCGCGCTGCGCGAGCGCCGAATCGATCGCCGTGGCAAGGAACTGTCCATAGTTGTAATTGTTGATGATGACGCTGATCTGCGGCATGTCACACGTGTCCTTCATGGCCTGATTTCCATTCCAAGATTAAATCCTTGCGCGCGGGGACCGCCCGGTTTTCCGATGGCCGGTGTCTTCGGTGCGGAAACCCCTTTCTCGTCGGGAATGTCGATGGCCAGTTCCAGCACGTCTCCGGGCTGCACCGTATCGTCAAGCTTGGCGTCGGCGATTTCGACCGACGTCCCATCGTGGTTCCTGAAGATGGTCAACCGTGCCGTTACATTGCTTGAATCCGGCTCCCCGCCAGCAGCGAGAATGCGCAAGTCGATTTCTGAAATGTCTGATGCGATATCTGCCTTCTGGGCCAGTGCCTGACTAAGACTGCGGCGCACGGTTTCGCGGTTTTGCAATGTCTCGTTCAACTGTTCAAAGCGGACCGTCTCTGCCGCCTGGCGTGCGCGTGCTGCGAAAGCGGAGTTTGCCAGTTGGTTTTGGCTGAGTTGCGATTGGACGCGCAAGAGTTCGATCAGGCGCGGCCGGGGCAGCAGGCCCCGTTCGACAAGGTCGCGGGCGTTCTCAATCTCGTTCTTTTGAACTTCGGATTCCTCGATCTGTAGCGACGCCTGATCTTCCAATGTGCGGAGTTCCAGCCCGATCAGATCAATGAGTTCGCTGCCGTGCTGCTTGCGCACCTTCTTTCGGTGCCGGACATCGCTTAGAAAGGCCGCGGCCGCCGCCACGACATCGTCCGTTTCAGCAGGCGCGATCCCCAACAGGTCCTGGGTCGGGTCCGTCAACGTCTGGGCCCCTGAAAGTTCAGCCCGAAGCCGCGCGATTTCAGCGACGGTTTGCGCGAAACGGAATTCCAGCGCCCGCCGTTGCGCCATTGCGGAAAGAATATCCTCGGGCGAGACGGTCGCGTTTGCAGGTCCCAGACGCAGCCCCCCCGCCGCGATAAGCGCCTGACGTGCTGTCAGGCCCGGCACAAAATCAATGGCACCGGGGCGCCCGACGCTGCCGCCCACATACACGCTCCGGTAAGATGCAATTTCGACCAGCACGTCCGGGCGGGTCAGCAGCCCACGTTCCCGGAAGGCCGTCACAAGATCCTTGCGGATCATATCCGTGTCGCGGTCCACGACCTCGACCGCGCCCAACAGGGGAAGCGTGATCCGTCCGTCGACATCAACTGCCGCCTCGCGGGACAATTCCGGGGCGCTCAGCACCTCGACCCTTAGCACGTCACCGCGCGCGACGGGTGTGCCAGCATGACCTATAGCAGCCTGAAGCAACAGGATAAATGTCAGACAGGCCCCAAGCAGACCGACGCGTCGCAGGGTCCAGGGCGCAGGATGATTTTGTGGATGTTGCATGGCATTCCTTGCTCGGATTCAAGCCGCCAGAAGGCCGCCTGTCATATCCAGAGAATTCCGCGTCACAGCCCTGACCGGTATCCCCTCGTTAGGCTGAAATTGACGGCCTGCCCCCTCCGACCGGCGTATAGCGTGCCATGGGCATTCTCCAAATGGGCGCTTTGATAACCCTTTCGGCGGGTTTCGATCCGGTCCTGTTTCCAATCAGATAGCTATGAAGCTGAACCGGGGGGCCAGGGAACTACAGATGGAACACATGCCTTATATTGCCGAACCGCCCGCCCCTGCGCGCGTCGGGCTGAGACGTCTTGAATGGGTCACCGTCACGGTGGGGCTCTTCATCAACTCCGGTGCGGTGTTTCCGTTGCTGATGCAGGGGGCCGACGGGATACTTGATGACGCCGAGCGCGCCCAACTCAGAGTTATCTATCTGCCGATTTACGCGCTTTGCTTTGGCTTGCTTGCCATAAGGCCCCGATCCTTGATCAAGGCTGGCGTTCGGAATCTGCCATTGCTCCTGTTGCTGGTTTTGCCATTGGTCTCAACCCTCTGGTCGATGGGCCCGTCTCTTAGCATGCGGCGGGCGGTGGCGCTTATTCTGTCCATGGGTCTAGCGTTTCTGCTTGCGACACGCTTCACCCCGCGCGAACAGATCATTGTCGTGGGTTGGGCGGTTGGCGCGACCCTCGTGATGTCCTTTGTTGCAGGCGTCGCCTGGCCAAGTCTGGCGTTCACACCCTATGACGGGACCATGCGCGGGGTGTTCTTCAACAAGAACGTCTTTGGCTGGATGTCGGTGATCCTGATCATTGCCGGGATCGCGGCGCGCCATGACGTGACGACCCGATTACGCCGTGCCGGCATGGTCATGCTGGTGCTGGGGTGGACCGGATGTCTGCTTTCGGGCTCGATGACCAGCCTGTTTGCCGCTGTCACGGCAG
Organism: Roseobacter sp. GAI101; assembly: GCF_000156335.1. GTDB lineage: Bacteria > Pseudomonadota > Alphaproteobacteria > Rhodobacterales > Rhodobacteraceae > Sulfitobacter. Next base: position 3,648,526 of record NZ_DS999213.1, on the reverse strand, counting down.
TCTTGATCTCTCAGGCCGTCCTGATGATCGCGCGGCGGCAAGGCATTGCCCGTCTGGTGTTTCAATTCGGCATTATTCTGGGCATTGTCGTGTTGTCCGTGATCATTGCCTTCGGCTTCGTCCCGCTACTGGACGCGCTGGGCAAGGACGTGACCCTGACCGGACGGACACCGCTTTGGGCGCTGCTGGATATAGAGATCGCAAAGCATCCCATCCTTGGCCAAGGCTATGGTGCGTTCTGGTCCCCCAACAACCTGACCATGTGGAAAATCTGGGAGACCCTTCGCTGGGGCCCCCCGCATGCGCATAGCGGATACCGCGACCTGCTGCTGAGCATCGGTGTTGTCGGGTTGGGCCTGTTTGCCGTGGTGACGGTACGCGCGGTGCATCAGGCCATCGCCCTGACGGCACAGGCACCGCGGGACGGATGGCTTTGGTGTGTGGTGCTCATCCTGTCGGTGCTGGTGATGAACCTGACCGAAAGCAACATCCTGATGCAGAACGATATGATCTGGATCCTGTTTTCAACCGCCGTGCTCAGCGCGTCCTACAACCATGCCGAAGCGCGGCGATCGCTCCCGCGCTTCATGCATTTGGCCACATCCGCGACTTAAACGCCGAATTGCGGCACCGGGGGCACCGCCTTGCCTCAACATGCACAGTTGGCGGGGCCGGAATGCGCCATTTGGCGCAGCAGCTTAACCAATCAGACAGGTTCCGACGCATTTGCTGCTTCTACAGACTGTTCCCAAGACACCCTTTGGAAGGACACTGAAAATGAATGTCATGTCGCATCACGCCCATGCAGATGAAGCAAGGCCCCGGGGCAACGCCGGCGCGCGAAACGCCACGCCGTGGGCACCCCGTGATGCATCCGGCACGCATCGTTTCCCCGAACTCGCACATGCAGCCCAGCCACACATCTCGCCATCGGCGGCGGCGGGCAGCAGCTATGTGGTGATCGACCTCGCGACCCTCGGGATCGTGATCCTGCTCACACTCGGTCTGTTTGCCGATGCCGCAGGGTCGGCGGTGCTGGGCCGGACGCTGCTGTTCGGTGGCACCGTGCAGATCGGGCTGAAAACGGCGCTTGGCCTTTATCCCGGTTTCGGGCTGCATCCCGACGCGCGGCTGCGCCGGTCCTTTTTGGCCTGGGCAGGTGCAGGCGGCATTTCCGTCGCGGCGATCCTGTATCTCGTGCCAATCAGCTGGGCGGCCTTCGGTCTTTTCTGTGGCGCTTTCATCGCGACCGGTCTTTTGCAGACGCTGGGGCGCAAGATCATCCGGATCGTCCTGAAACGGTCCTCAAATTGGGGCGTCCCGGTGCATCTTTGTGGCACACCGGACGCCGTCAAGGCGACCCGTACCTATCTGCGCGCCCATCCCGGCATCGGTTTTCGGCCCGTCGACCGCCAGACACCTGCGGACATTGTCCTGTGGGCCGACCACAACCTGCCAAGTGCGGCGACCCTCAAGGCATTGCGGCGCGGGCGGCAGGATGTGATCCTTGTCTCGGACCTGCCCCGGGCGCACCTGTCCGGTGTGCATCCCGCAGAACATGGCGGGGATATCGGCCTGCATCTTGCCTTGGCGCATGGCCGGTCCACACCGCCGGTACATGCGGTCAAGCGCCTGTTCGACCTTGCCTTTGCGGTACCGCTTGCCCTGATCGCCCTGCCGATTGTCGCGATCGCCGGTGCGCTGATCTGGTGCGTCGATCCCGGCCCCGCCTTTTACGTCCAACCGCGCGAAGGACGCGGTGGCAAGACCATCGGCGTATTGAAATTGCGGACGATGTATCTGGACGCCGAACAAATGCTTCAGGATCTTCTGGCCCGCGATGCGGACGTCCGCGCGGAATGGGAGACACATTTCAAACTGCGAAAGGACCCGCGTATCCTGCCCTACATCGGCAAGTTCCTGCGTGCCTCCAGTCTGGACGAACTGCCGCAACTTTTGAACATCCTGCGCGGCGACATGAGCCTTGTCGGCCCCCGTCCCTTTCCCGATTACCACCTTGCGGCGATGCCCCTTGATTTTCGCAACCGCCGCGCGTCGGTCATTCCCGGTCTGACAGGCCTTTGGCAGATTTCCGAACGCAGCTCGGCCGATTTGGAAGGCCAGCAGCAACTTGATGATTTCTACATCAACGGACGCTCTTTTTGGGGCGATGTGTCGATCCTCCTGCGCACCTTCGCGGCGGTGCTGGGACGACGGGGCGCTTATTAATCCGCCCTTCCGCTTCAAAGCGTCGTGAACGCGCACACTCTTATTAAGAAAGGAACAGCAATGTCTTCAACCATCAAAAGAACACTGGTCACCGGAGGGTCGGGTTTTCTCGGCTCGTACCTTTGCGAAAGCCTGCTCGCTGACGGGCACGAGGTGCTCTGCGCCGATAACTTCCAGACCGGATCGCGTCAGAACATCCAGCATTTGCAGGATAATCCCCGCTTTGAACTTTTGCGCCATGACGTGACGATCCCGCTTTATGTCGAGGTCGACGAGATCTGGAACCTCGCCTGTCCGGCATCGCCCGTTCATTACCAGAACGATCCCGTGCGCACGGTGAAGACAAATGTGATGGGGGCCATCAACATGCTGGGGCTTGCCCGGCGCAACAAGGCAAAGATCTTTCAGTCGTCCACCAGCGAGGTCTACGGCGATCCCTTCGTGCACCCCCAACCGGAGAGCTACTGGGGCAACGTCAACCCGATCGGCCCGCGCGCCTGCTATGATGAAGGTAAACGCTGTGCCGAAACGTTGTTCTTTGACTACCAGCGCCAGTACCAAATCGATATTCGCGTCGCCCGCATCTTCAACACCTATGGACCAAGGATGAGCCAGGACGACGGGCGCGTGGTGTCGAATTTCATCGTACAGGCCCTGAAAGGAGAGCAGATCACGCTGTTCGGGGACGGGCTGCAAACGCGGTCGTTCTGTTATGTCGATGACCTGATCGCCGGTTTCCGCGCCCTGATGGACGCCCCTGACGACGTGCCGATGCCGGTCAACCTTGGCAATCCCGGTGAATTCACCATCCGCGAATTGGCGGAACTGGTGATCGACCTGACGGGCGCGCAGTCCTCGATGGTGTTCCGGCCGCTGCCCCAGGATGATCCGACACAGCGCAAACCTGACATTTCGCGGGCCAAGGACCACCTGAATTGGGAACCCAAAATCGCCCTGCGCGAGGGGCTTCAGGCGACGATTGCCTATTTCGATGACCTGCTGACACGTGACATCGACCTCGGCAGCGCCAGTGCCAGTGCCAAGGCCATTCCCTGGACCCGCCGCCAAAGGGCAAACGGCGTCGATCACGCGGCTGCGCTGTAAGACCCGCGCAGGGCAGATGTCGGCAGCAGGGTCAGGCGGCAGCGCCGGGCCCCGTCAGGAAAGAAAGGTAACATATGAAACTGCTTGTTTTTGCGCACCGCCTTGAACTTGGCGGGACGCAGACCAACGCGATTGAACTTGCTGCGGCGCTGCGCGATCGACACGGGTTCGAAATTGTATTTCACGCCACACCCGGACCGATGGACACGGTCTTGAAGGAAAAGGGGTTGTCGTTGTTGCCGGCACCGGACGCCCGGTACCACCCGTCCTATTCCCGGATGCGGACGCTGCGCGAAATCATCCGGGACGAAAAACCCGATCTGATCCATGCCTGGGATTGGTGGCAGGGGCTGGAGGCCTATCTTGGGGCCTATCTTCCGCTCAAGGTGCCCTTGCTGATCAGCGACATGATGATGACCCTCACACGCGTTCTGCCAAAGGGGGTGCCCACCACCTTCGGCTTTCGGGGCCTGCAGGAAGAGGCATCGCGCAAAGGCTGGGAAAAAGCGCTGCTGCTGCCGCCACCGGTCGATGTTGAATTCAATGCGCCGGGCTTGCCTTTCGAAGAGACCGCGCGGGCCCAGTTGGGGTTGGAACCGCATCATGTGGCGCTTGTCACCGTGTCACGTCTTTCGCATGTGATGAAATCGGAAAATATTTTTCAAACCATCGAAGCGATCCGCCGCATCGGACGCGATGTGCCGATCCAGTTCTTGATCGTCGGTGATGGCGCAGCCCGCCCCGAGATTGAACGCCAGGCCCAGGCCGCCAATACCGCGCTTGGGCGCAAGGCAATCCTCCTGACCGGCGCGCTTGCCGATCCGCGCCCCGCCTATGCCGCAGCCGATATCGTGCTTGGCATGGGGGGATCGGCCTTGCGCGGCATGGCCTTTGGCAAGCCGGTCATTGTCGCCGGAGAGAAAGGGTTTGCGCGCCCGTTCTGCCCACAATCTGTCGTTACATTCGAGACCACCGGTTTCTACGGCATCGGACGCGGCGACGGAGAGACCTATCATCTTGAAAACATGATCCGCGGCCTCGCGCGGGATTCTCTCTTGCGCGGTGCCATCGGAGCTTTCGGACAGGACTATGTGACCAAAAACCACGCCCTTGAAAAGCTGAGCGGCGATCTGGCGGATTACTGCGAAGAGGCTGCGACCGCGCCGCCGGGCCTGCGGGTTGCCGATGTCACACGGTCGTCCTTCTATTATCTGCGCGACCGACGGTTCAAGACAGCCTCGCGGGACCGGAATGATGACCCGGCGGGGCATGGCGTAAGCGGGGAAACGCGATCCACCGCCGCCCCCTCGGCCCCGGAAACAAAGGAATTTTCATGATCCGCCGGTCCTTCGCGTTCGCCATCTCAGACAGGGCGATCAGCACGGTTGTGGCGTTTCTGTCCATGGCCGTTATCTCCCGCATCCTCACCCCAGCAGAAATCGGTGTTTTCCTTGTTGCCAGTTCGCTGGTCTTTCTCATCGAAGCCTTTCGCGACTTCGGCGTTGCCGCCTGTATCGTGCAGGAAAGGGACCTGACCCAAAAATTCGTCCAGACCGCTTTCACCATCATGACACTGCTGTCGCTGGTGCTTGGAGGGATGATTTTCCTTGCCGCCGGCTGGATCGCCGCCTTCTTTGACGAACCTGAAATGACGTTGATGATCCGCATCGCCTGTCTGGCCTTCATCGCGGCCCCGATCAGCAATCCCTTGCTGGCCCTCATGCGGCGCGACATGGCGTTCGGGGCCGTGGCATGGACCAACATACTGTCCACGATCGTGAACTCCGGCCTGTCCATTGGCCTCGCGCTGGCAGGGTACGGCGCGTTCAGCCTGATCTGGGGGTCGGTCGGTGCCGCCTTTATCGCCTGCGTCGTGGCCTTGGTGGCACGGCCTGATCTGTGGGTATTCCGGCTGACGCTGGCGGAATGGCGCAGGGTCGTACCCTTCGGTTTCTGGACCACGCTGGTGACGATCCTCGGGATGGTTTTCGAAAGCTTCCCCCGGTTCATTCTGGGGCGGATCCTGGGGTTCACGGCCGTCGGGATATTCTCGCGCGCGCTGTCGCTGTCGCAACTGGTCGAAAAAACCCTGTTGAGCGCCGTTCAGCCGGTGATTATGTCCGATTTCGCCGCGCGGTTCCGGTCGGGTGAACAATTGGCCAAGCGCTATCTGACCGGGCTCGAGCTGGTCGCGACGTTGCAATGGCCTGCGATGGCATGTCTGGCGATACTTGCCGATCCCATCGTGCGCCTTTTGCTCGGGTCACAATGGCTTGAGGTGATCCCGATATTGCAGATTGTCGCAATCGCGGGCATGGCACTGTTTCCCGCGTCGTTGACACTTCCGGTTCTGGTGGCGATGGGACAGATCCGGGACATGGCCATCGTCAGCCTGATCCTTTTCGTCATATCGACTTCGATCATCTACGGGGCCAGCCAGATCAGCCTGATCGCCGTCGCCTGGAGCCTGCTGCTGGTGAATCCGATACAGGCCATCGGAATGATGCTGGCGGTCCATCGCCACGTCCCGCTGAAAGGCGCGGATGTCGCGCGGATGCTTTGGAAATGCCTTGTCATCACACTCGCCTCTACCCTGGTTCCTCTTTTAACTGTCTTTGTCCAAGGCCCTGAACTTGGCGTTGTCGGATCCTGCGTTGCAGTGGCGGGTGCGGCAGTCGGCTGGTTGATGGGTCTGGTCCTGATGTCCAGCCCGATCGTCGCCGAAATTTCGCGCGCCTGGTCCTTTCGGCCCATGAGAGCCAAAAGGTCCAAGGCGCTATGATGCATCCGTTTCACGCATCGTTCAGGTTTTTCTCGAGCTCGGGATCACCATTGGCCAGTTGGTTCAGCTTATAGGCGGCCTGGGTCCGGTTCGTCGCGGAAAGTTTGCGCATGATGTTGCGGATGTGGACCTTGACCGTGCTTTCACAGACCCCAAGATCGTAGGCGATGATCTTGTTGGCATCGCCGCGCTGCAACGCGCGGGCAACATCAAGCTGCCTTTCGGTAAAGAAGCGTTCCAGACCGGGGTTCTGCGGTGCCGTGACCGGCATTTCAGCCCGAAGCGCTTCCAGACTGGCGCGCGGGATCACGACGCATTTTGCAAAATCCGCGCTGATGGCTTCCAGCAATTCATCAAGCCCGGCATTTGCCGGAATGAAGCCTGCCGCGCCACATTCAATGGCTTCGAACACAGACATCGTGTCATTGCTATGCGATGTCACGATCACGCGCCGTGTGCCTGCATCCGAGATGAATTTCCGAAGCTCGGCCTTGACCGCATTGTCGGAAATCTGATTGTCACCAAGGCTGTAGAGCAAAATCTCCTGGCTTGTGTCACAGTCGGGGGCGTCGTCCCATTCCGCTGCTGTCTTGAAGCATCTTATGTCCGCTTCGGGAAAGACACGTCGCAGCAAATTGCCAAGCACGTCCAGTTCGAACGGTAATTCGCAGACGATACTGATAATGCCAGGCACGTGGCTGTTGGTGCGCGCACTGGTGGACCGTGGCACGTTTATCGCGAGCGGTTGGCTCATCTTAGAAATCTTAGTCATTTTCTCTCAACCCTTTTCAATATATGAATGGGGTTTGGAACGATCGACTTACGAGCATGGAATATGGCAAAGGCCTAAACCCTTGGCGTCCATTTCCAAAAGGCTGTCAGCCCTTGCTCAAATGGCGTCATTTGTTCCCCAGTTTATATTTTCGTCCTACTCAAAGACGCCGGAACGTCCCCTCCTCATTCGGCATTTCGCCGTATTACCTCAGCCAAGAGGCGTAGTAGTTGCAGCAATAGTATATGCAGCAACTCGTAGTTGGATAATAAGCGGGCCATCAAACAACCTATCCGATAACTCCATTTACGGAATCAAAGATATCAAACCGGTTAAGTGTGTGATAACATGGTGTTATCTCCATATAGGTTATATGGTGTAATACATTCGCATAAAAATATTGATATTTATCAATCTGACAAAGAAAATGGTAACAGGGCGGTGGCAAAATGGCGCGTTCTTCACTTATCCTAATTGGTATGAGCGGAAATTGTATTGAAGCTTTTATCGCTCTTTCAGACAAATACCGAATTGTCGCAATCCTTGACGACAGTGCGCAATACAAAGGAACATCATTCGAAGGGGTCCCTATCCTGCCGCTTTCCAGCGCCGATGATTTTCCCCATGCGCAATTCCTGCTTTTGATCGGATCGCCAAGCAGCTTTCGCGCCCGTGCGGATATCGTACACCGCCTGGGCCTGCCCTTGGACCGCTTTGTCTGTTTTGAACATCCCTCAGCGTCCGTGTCGCGCTTTGCCCAGCTGGGGTGCGGAACCGTGCTTTATGACGGGGTATTGGTGACGTCCAACGGACAGATCGGCGATCACGTCCTGATCCTGCCGCACAGCATCGTTCACCATGATGTGTCGATCGGGAATTTTTCGCTGATCGGCGCAGGGGTCATCCTCGCGGGCGGCACCCGGATCGGCAACGGCTGCTACATCGGCAGCGGCAGTGCCATCAGCGGCGTGACCGTGGGGGACGGCGCGCTGGTCGGATTGGGGTCTGTCGTGGTGCGCGATGTCCCGGCGGGGGCTGTGGTCGCGGGCAATCCTGCCCGCGTCCTGCCCCAAAGCCCTGCCTGATCAGGGATCAGACAGCCTGCACCAGATTTATCCGGGCGGGCTGACGGGCTGTTTTCAATGCGTCGGAAAAGACGGACAGCACGGTATCGTGTTCCTCATCCGTCATCTGAGCATAAAGCGGCAACAAGACAGAGCGGTCGCGCGCTGCCTCTGACCGCGGCAAGGGAAAGGCCAGCGGCACGTCCCGTTGGGCATCCTCCTGATGCATGTTCATGATACCCCGACGCGACGCCACACCCTGATCCAGCATCGCCTGCATCAACGCCACCTGATCGATACCGTCTTCAAGACGCACGCAGTAGCTTTGCCAGTTGGACCGCGCCCAGACCGGTTCGGCGGGCGGGCGGGCACCGTCCATATCCTGAAGCGCCAGCCGGTAGCGGTTTGCCAGCTCCCTGCGGCGGCGCACGATGTCCGGCAGCCGCTTGAGCTGTTCGCGCCCGATCGCCGCTTGCATGTCGGTCATCCGGTAATTGTAGCCCTGAACCGGGTAGTCTTCGAAAATAACCTGCGCGCTGGCATGTCGGCTGGTGTCCGAAACGGACATGCCGTGCTGCCGCCACAGCCGGAATTTATCATCCAGCACGACGTTGTCGGTCGTCAGCATCCCGCCTTCGCCGGTGGTGATCACCTTGCGCGGATGGAACGAAAAACACACCACGTCGCCCATCGGGCGGCCAATCCTCCGCCACCCCGACCCGAACTGGATTTCCGACCCGACGGCGCAGGCGGCATCTTCGACCACGGCAATCCTCTCGTGGTTTGCCACTTGCATGATGGCACGCATGTCACAGGGCATCCCCATCTGGTGCACCACCAGGATCGCCCGCGTGCGCCTGCTGACCGCCGCAGCCAGTTGGTCGGGATCAACGTTGTAGCCGCCCGCCTCGATATCGACGAAAACCGGCATGCCACCACATTGGCGCACCGTGTTGGCCCCCGCGATAAACGAATGACTGACGGTAATAACCTCGTCCCCCGGCCGTACCCCGACGCCCAGCAGCGCCAGATGCAGGGCCGATGTGCAATTTGATACGGCGCAGGCGTGTTTTGCCCCGGTAAAGGCGGCAAAGTCGGCCTCGAACCCGGCGACTTGCGGTCCTTGCGATACCCAGCCGGAGGCGATGACCTGCTCGGCGGCCTTGGCCTCCAGCAGGCCTAAACAGGGTTTTGCGATGGGGATCATTCTGCGGCCTCTGTCGGGCGTACGGCCCCCTGTTCAGCGCGCCACCAGGAAATGAGATCCGCAAGGCCTTCCTCCAGGCCGATCTCGGTCGAGAAGCCCAGATCTTTTGTCGCTGCCGACACGTCAGCCAGCCGCCGCGGCACGGGGTTTACCGCCCGTTCCGGCGCGTGGCCCGGTTTGATATCGGGGCGGCCCATGCCGGCCGCAAGATGATGCGCAAGCTCAAGCAGCGATGTCTCGGTCCCCGATCCAACGTTGTAGACACGGTCGGTAACAGGCGCTTTGGCCGCAAGGATGTTGGCGCGTGCAACGTCACGGACATGGATCATGTCCATGGTCTGATGCCCGTCCCCAAAGGCCACAGGCTGAAGCCCGGCGGCAAGGCGTTCCATCCAGCGCACCATGACTTCGGTGTATTTGCCATGCAGATCCATGCGTGGTCCGTAGACATTGAAATACCGCAAAGCGACATAATCCAGCCCGTCGGTATCATGCAGGGATCTGAGCAAGCCTTCGCCAAAGGTCTTTGCCGCCCCGTAAAGCGTGCGGTTGGCGTAGGGCGCACCGGTTTCGGGGGTCGGGAACTGGTCGGCCATACCGTAGATGGACGCGGAGGAGGCCATCACCACCTTGCGCACCTTGTGTTCGACGCAGTCGCGCAGGATGTCAAAGGTGGCCTGCACCATGACCTGCATCGCTTCCTCCGGTTCGGCCACGCAATGGGTGATCCTGAGGGCGGCCTGATGAAAGACCACGTCACTGTGCCCGACCAGATCCCGCATCAGGGACCGGTCGCGAATATCCCCTTCGATCAGGTGCAGCCGCGGGTCCTTGCGCAGATCGCCAAGATTTTCGGGACGCCCGCGGACCATGTTGTCCACCACGACGACCTCTTGCACGTCCTCATCCAACAGCAGGCCGGCGATGTGGGATCCGACAAAGCCGCTGCCCCCGGTCACAAGCACCCGCGCATCCTCAAGGGTTTTCTCACCGATCATGATACGGTCTCCATTTCTTCAACTGCATCTTGCGGGGTCTGTGCCGCAAAGGCGTTTACCGCAGATATGACTTGTGCCACCTCGTCCGGCTTCAGTTCGGGAAAGATCGGAAGCGACAGGGTGTGGGTGGCGTAGGATTCAGCGACCGGCAGGCTGCCCGGTCCGTAGCCAAGGTTTGCGTATCCCGGTTGCAGGTGAACGGGCCGCGGATAGTGGATGTTCGTGCCGATGCCAGCCGTGTCGAGCGCCGCGCGCAAGGTGTCACGGTGGGCCGATGTGATGGCATATACGTGAAAGACATGGTCCGCTTGCCCCGCACCGGGCGGCTTTCCGACCAGATCGGTCAAGCTCGCGTCATAGGCCAGCGACACCTGACGCCGCGCCTTGTTCCAATCCTCGAGGTGGGCCAGCTTGATGTCCAGCACCGCGCCCTGCACCGCATCCATACGGTAATTATATCCAAGACAGCTGTGTACCGAACGGCGTTCCTGCCCCCAGTCGCGCAGCATGTGGATGCGCGCGGCAAGCTGCGGATCGTCGGTCGTGACCGCGCCCCCCTCGCCTGCCGCGCCTAGGTTCTTGCCGGGGTAGAAGCTGAAACACCCCATATGTCCGAAACTGCCGGCGCGTTTTCCGTCCCGCTCGGCCCCGTGGGCCTGCGCCGCATCTTCGATGACTGTCAACTGGTTTTCTTCCGCGATGGCGCAAATCGCCGCCATATCCGCCATCCGTCCGTGGAAATGCACGGGAATAATGGCCTTTGTCCGCGCCGTGATCGCGGCGGCGCATTGCGCGGGGTCCATGGTCAGCGTGTCGGGGTCCACATCGACCAGAACGGGCGTGGCCCCGCAGTACAGGATCGCGGCAACGGTCGCGACGAATGTGGTGGGCACCGTGATGACTTCGTCACCCGGGCCGACGTCCGCGGCCAGCAAGGCCAGGTGCAAGGCGGATGTACCGCTGCTGACGGCCAAGGCGTGGCGCGTGCCGCAATAGGCCGCAAAATGCCCCTCGAAACGCTCCACCGTGTCGCCCAGCACATAATGCCCGCTGCGCAGCGTATCGACCACCTTGCTTTCGATATCCTTGCCGATCTTCGCGTACTGACGCTTGAGGTCCAGAAATGGGATCATGACGCTTCCTTCAATGTTACAAGATCTATGGGATGGCCGCGCAACTTGGTGGACTGGCTGGCTGCGGCCAGCATTTCGACAACGCGCAAACCACCGTGGCCATCGGTAAGCGGCACGGTACCGCTTTCGATGCTGCGGACAAATTCCTCGACCTCGGTCAACAACGCCTCTTTAGACGACAAGGCCGGGGCCGACATGTCACCCAGACGGTAGGACACGAGATGTTCGTAAGGTCCGTCACCGCAGGACGCGCCGCGGTCGTAGACCTTGATCTTTTCGCTGGTTTGCATGTCATCGTAGACGACCATCTTGCGGCTGCCGCCCACAAGGGTCTGCCGGATTTTCACCGGGGCCAGCCAGTTGACGTTCAGATGTGCGACCGCGCCCCCGTCGTATTGCACAGTCAGATGTGCCATGTTTTCAGGACTGCCCGACAGAAACCCGTTCGCAGTGGCGGAAATTGCCACCGGATGCTGGTCCAACAGGTGATCCATGATCGCAAGGTCATGCACCGCAAGATCCCAGATGACATTCACATCACGCTGAAAAAGACCAAGGTTCACGCGGGTGGAGTCGTAGTAATAGACATCGCCCAGCTCTCCGGACTGGATCAGCCCCGAGATTTTTTGCACGGCGGGAGTGTAGATAAAGGTGTGATCCACCATCAGGGTCAGGTTACGCCGTGCCGCTTCTTCGACCAGCCGAAGGGATTGCGCGACCGTTTCGGTCATCGGCTTTTCGACAAGCACGTGTTTGCCAGCTTTCAGGGCTGCCATGGCCAGTTCAAAATGCGTATGGACCGGCGTGGCAATGACGACCGCATCCACCGCCGGGTCCCGAAACATCTCGGACGGGTTGGCGACGACGCGGGATGACGGGTACCTGAGCCCAGCGCGATCGCGGGCCTTTTCCGATCCGTCAGCGATCATTTCCACCCGCGACACAACGCTTTCGCTGATGGCACGGGCAAGGTTCGGACCCCAGTAGCCGAAACCGATGATTCCGATGCCGATCATGACATCACCTTGTGCTGTGCATCACCGTGCCGCGCGGCCTTTGCCCCCGCTTTCGCGGTGCCAACAGCGCGGGCGGGAACCCCGATCACGGTCGTGTTTTCAGGAACATCGTGGGTCACGACGGCACCGGCACCAACGACGGCCCCCTTGCCTATGGTCACCCCCGGCAGAATGGTCGCATTCGACCCGATTGCCGCACCGCGACCGACGTGGGTCCGTTCGCAGGTCCAGTCTTGCGCGTCCTTCAAACTGCCATCGGCGTTTGTGCTGGCAGGATGGCGGTCGTTCGTGAACATGACGCCATGGCCGACAAAAACCTCGTCCTCAAGCGTCACCCCTTCACAAAGGAAACTATGCGAAGAAATCTTGCACCTTTCGCCGATGACGCATCCTTCCTGGATTTCGACAAAGGGTCCGATGCGGCTGTCGGCACCGATCTCGCATCCATACAGGTTGACGAGGTCGTGTTGATATATCAGCGCGCCGCGCGCAATAAGGCAATTCTTGACGGTCAAAGCAGTCATCTCCCTTTGTGCTGGTCATGGCATCGTCACACCGGGGCGTGCCAACCTTGAGACTAGGGAGATCGCAGAGTCGCGTAACTTGTCCGAATGGCCGCGCTGCTTATTCAATCGGACGAAAGCGAGAGTGCCTTTAGGCACGCCGCACCCACCCCCGCACCTTAGGAGTACAGGGAATAATGGGGGGCGGCACCGCGACGCCAAAGCATCGCGGTGCCACGGATTTTTTTTAGAAGAAACCGTCTTCGAGCTCGACGCTCATGCCATAGATCGGCGCTGCATCGAAACCGGCGTAGCCTGCATCTTCAAAGATATGGTTCATCTCGCTGTCGCTGGACTGTTCTTCAACAATCGCCAGCATGGCCATATCCTCATCCACCGAAGTGGTCCGCAACGTTGCCGGATCAGCCCCGTTGGTGGTTTGCAGTTCAGTCATGAAGACAAAGGCGTCGTTCACGAACGCTCCGTCAAAGTCGACGGCGGACCCTTTGTGGTTGACCATCCTGCCGGTGGTTCCCGCAAGCGATCCAGCTGAGGCAGAGCCACCGCTTTCAACCGCGATCCAGTCGAACGCATCAGAACTGATCTGCGCTTCCGAGCCTTCCTCGCCGAACAGGCATGTTTCGAACCCGTCCGATGTGACGGACCTGATCCGGTCCACCACGGCGCTGGCATTGCCGTCACTGGACGACTGGCCAAACACCACCGGATCGTGATCAAAAGTGCCCTTGTCGAAAGAAACGGCTTTCCAGCTATCCCCGACAGACGTGCTGCCTGCTGTGATCGTCCGCCCGTCTTCCAACCGGTGTGTCCCGCTTTCGACGGCAAGCCAGCTGATCGATTCCGTGGTGTGCTTCCCGTCAAGGTAGTCCCACTCGTCGATCTGATAGTCAAACCCGTCAGACGTCACATCGCGGACGCGGACAGTATAGGGCTGCGCCCCGTTTCCTGTCATTCCGCCCATCACGACCGAAGGATCGACCAACGGGTTCTCGAAGGTGACCGAGTGCCAAGTGTCGCTGTCAGCCTGGTTCTGCGTCACAACCCCGGCTTCGCCGATGATCGAATTCGCAGCGAGAGGTGGCAAAGCCACTTCGGCATCCACTTGAGCTTCTGCTTCAACCTGGGCTTCGGCTTCCACTTGAACTTGGGTCTCGGCTTCCAACTGGACTTGAGTTTCCGTCTCCGCTTGAACCGGGGCTTCTGCTTCTACACCGGACGCGCCGGTCGTCAGCACAAGGTCGACCCAGTAGTTGCTGGCCAGATAGGTCTGGTCCGGGAAACCGGATTCCGAACCATAGCTGTAGACACCCGCATTCTCTCCGAAGCTGACCGGGCCCTTGTCTTCCGCACCGGTAAAGAAGCCTTGCGAGACCGAATAGCCGCCACTGGTCGTGAAGTAGGACGCGACATAGGTTTCACCAGCGCTCAACTGGACCGGTTCATCAAAGGTCAGCATCTGCCAGCCTTCGCCGCCCGCAGGTTTCACCTGTGCATGGGCCAGAAGCGTGCCGTCAGCACCCCACAGATCGATGGAGTCGAGACCGCTGTTTGCCTCGGTTACGTAAAGCCGCAGACCTTCCAGCGACGCATCCTCGTCTGCCGTGAATTCCAGCCCCAGCGTGACCGGGTTGGTATCCGAAGCAGCGGCCATTTCCGGCGTTGCGTCAGCCCAGATGTTGAAGCTTTCTGTCGCATCGGGGCCTTCCGGCGCAACCGGTTCAACGGTGTCCGTCGGTTCTGTTGGCGCTACCGGGTCAAGGGTGTCGGTCGGTTCTGTGGGCGCAACGGGTTCAACAGTATCCGTCGGTTCCGCAGGTGCCACGGGTTCGACGGTGTCCGTTGGTGGGACAGGATCGGTCGGCTCCGCGGGTGTTGGCGCGGTCGGCGTTGGGGCACCGGTTGAACCGGCTTCGTATGCGCCCATGTCGACGGTACCGATGGCACGCGCCAGACCATCCAGATCTGCACCGGGCAAACCGTAGGCGTTTGATCCGGCATCAATCGCGACTGAACCATCCGACAAGCGGAAGTCGTTCGGTGCATCGGCAAAGCCCGGATCAACACCCAGCAAGTTACCATCTGCGGTGCTTGGCACGTCGTTGTTGCCGTCCGTCCGAACCGAAGCCGTCCCGGTCTGGCCGTTGAAGGTCAGGTTGCTGATCCACACGACATTGTCGTTCGTGTAGTTGCCATAGGACGTGTTATCGATTGCCGTGTTGAGCGAATTGATGCCCGGGTCGGCGACCGCGATGTTGTTGATGAACGTGTTGTTGCTGGATTGCGAATTGCTGATCTCGCCGCGCCAGGTTCCGACGTTCAGATCGTCGTTGTTGTTGTGGTAAGCGGTGTTGTTGCGGACGGTGACACCGTCGCTCCAGACCACCTGGATACCTTTGCCGCCGTTGCCGTAGACAAGGTTGTTTTCCACGAGCGTCGGGAAGTCATAGCTGGGGAAACCGCTGGTCTGGGTGCTTTGGAAGTCATCGATGATGATGCCGTTGCCGTCCGTGTGATCCCCCGTCTTGGTGACGTTGTCATACGAGATGTTGTTGCTGATGATCGTGCGGAATTCATCCGTGGATGTATCGCCGGTGATGTTGCGGTTCTGGTAAACCGAAATACCTGAATACCACCCGTCCGAGGCGTTATCGTAGGTGACGTTGCCGTCGATCTTGATGAAGTCGGATCCGTTGAACTGGATGCCTGACTCTCCGTTGCCGTGGAACACGTTGTTGAGAACCTCAATGTGGTGCACATTGTTGCCTTCAAGACCGTCCCCGGTGGCATTGCTGACGATGAACCCGCTTACGGTGACGTAGTTGGCATCGACGCTGATCGCATTCCAGCTGTTGGATGGCGGCGCGATGGTCACGGTGCCGGGTTCTTCGGCGCGCAGCACCACGTTTCCGGCGGCAGAGCCCCCGTCATTGATGTAGATCGCTTCTTGATAGGTACCGGCGCGAACGACGACTTCGTCTCCGGGTTGCAAGCCTGAGTTGAGCGCCTGCTGGATCGAACCGAACGGTTCTGTCGCACTGCCGCTGGCATTGTTACTGCCGCTTGTCGCGACGTAGTAGATAGTCATTGGGCTGTTGCCTCCGATGGTTACAAACTCCTCGAAACGTTCGAGGACATCGGAAGAAATAACCCAGCCGGGTTGGGTGCTGCTACGGAAGCGCAAGGGGGTTTGTATACCCCGGGGCAGCAAATTGCCTACCTCGCAGGAGAGGTTTTCGGGACCCTGCCAGCAGGTATCTGAAATTTCTGTTTGTTTGCTTGAACTTAAGCTGTATTGACTACTACTTTCGGCGTATCCGCTTAACCTAAAGGATGATGCTACCAGTAAGAGGATCAACCAAAGAGTATAGCCCTTTATTTTTGAAATCATGTTTTATTTCATAGGCTTATCCGGGGTCAGCAAGGTTCGGCACAAAAGGGCGAACTTTCGCCTGAAAGGTCAGCCCCACAGTTCGGCCGGGCGTCTTTGCCGTAATTTTCGCCTATTTCTCCTCCTTGCCAACGAGAATCCCCGGTGCGCCAACCGGTGTCGCGGTTGGAAATTGCCTGAGCCCCGTGCGTTGCAGTGCAAGCAGCGCAAGGTACCCCGGAACGACCCGCAGATACCTGCGCCACAACCGGCGCGGCTCGGATGCGAGCCGGAACAGCCACTCCAGACCCATCGACTGCAAGATGGCCGGGGCCTGCGGTTTTTTACCCGCGTGGAAATCAAAAGCGGCCCCGACGCCGACCAGCATCGGTGCATCAAGCCGGTCCCGCATCCGTGCCATCCAAAGCTCCTGTTTGGGGGCTCCAAGGCCGACCCAGACGATATCGGGTTTGGCGGCATTGATGCGGGCGGCAACGTCGTCGTCCTCCTGCACCGTCAACGCCCGGAATGGGGGCGAATAGGCACCGGCGATTTCAGCGTGGGGAAACCGCGTTCTCAGCCGTGCTTCCAGCCGCGCAAGCGTCGCGGGCGACGCGCCGTATAGGTAGTGGCGCAGCCCGCGTGCAAACATTTCAAGCATCAGATCGGGGCCATAGACACGCCCGGCATCAGGATGACCCTGCCGATGCAGTTCCCAGACCAGCGGCATGCCATCCGGTGTGTTCAGGAATGCCTTGTTATAGGCGGTGCGCAAAGCAGGCGCGGACTGGCTGTCGACAAGCCCGTGCGCACCACACAGGCAAACATACCCCCGCTGCCCCTGACGCACAGCCTCATGCACCCTGTCGGACGCCGACATCAGGTTCAGTGCCGAAACCCGTACGCCCAGCAAATCAATGCACGGACCTGAAGGGGCAAGCCTTTCAGGACTGCTAAACTGATATGTCATCAAAGACCTCCGATCCGGTTTTTGTTAAGGAAACTCTTGCAGGGAGCCTGGTCCTGGCGGTTACCGTCCCATCGGGCGCTTTTCGCGGATCGCGCAAGATAGGCTTGGCCGGCGCAGCGATCACCGCGGCACCGCGGGTGCAGGCGCGGCGTCGGCACGCAGGGCAGCGCCACGTCCCTTGCCCATAGGCGGGCGGGTGACAAAGTTATTCACCGCACGTTCATCTTCCGCCAGAGCATCCGCAATGCGCCGTGCCGCGTGGCCGTCCCCATAGACCTTGCGCGCGGCATCAATCTGTCCGCCGACCAAGGACCGGCCGTCGATCAGTGCCGATGCCTCGGCCACGATCTTTTTGGGGTCGGTCCCGACCAGCTTGCAGACCCCGGCCTGCACCGCTTCGGGGCGTTCGGTGACGTCGCGCATGACCAGCACCGGCTTTCCAAGGGCTGTCGCTTCTTCCTGAATGCCGCCGGAATCTGAAATGATGAAGGCTGCCTGCTGCATGAGATGCACGAACGGGACATAGTCCATCGGTTCGATCAGATGAATGTTCTTCAAATCGCCCAACATGGCATTCACCGTATCGCGGACCTTGGGGTTGAGGTGGACGGGATAGACGATCTGGTGCGCCGGATATTTTTGCGAAATTTCCTTGAGGCCAAGACAGATGTTCCGAAAGCCATCGCCAAAGCTTTCGCGCCTGTGGCCCGTCACGAGGATCCAACCAGACCCCTTCGGAATGGTGCCGGTATAGGGCTCCATGTCCGGGGTCTTGTGCTTGAGGACCCAATAAAGCGCATCGATCACCGTATTGCCGGTGACCACGATTTCCTGTGGGGCGACACATTCCCTCAACAGGTTTGCCTCCGAATGGCGTGTCGGTGCAAAATGCAGATCGGCGATCGAGGAAATCAGCTTGCGGTTTACCTCTTCGGGGAACGGTGCGTGTTTATTATAGGTCCGCAGGCCCGCTTCGACGTGACCCACCGGAATTTGCAGGTGAAAGGCCGCCATCGCACCGGCAACGGCAGAGGACGTATCCCCCTGAACCAGCACGACGTCCGGCTTTGTCTTTTCGAACACCGCGCCCAGCCCGCGCATCACCGTCGGCACCAGACCATTCAGCGACTGCCCCGGCTGCATCGCATCCAGATCGAAATCCGGCTGAATGCCGAAAATCCGCAAGACCTGATCAAGCATCTGCCGGTGCTGCCCTGTCGCGCAAACGCTGACGTCGAATTCGGACGGGCGCGCAGCCAGCTCCATATGGACGGGTGCCATCTTGATGGCCTCGGGGCGTGTGCCTACGATCAGCATGACTTTCTTCATCACGTTACTCCTTGGGGGATTGCCGCGCTTTGCGCAGTTGGGATGCTGGACAGCACGGGGTGGAGGGCCGTCAGTTCTCCCATGCTTGCATCCAGAAAATACTTGGCCCCCCAGTTGTTGACGCAGAATGGCAGGTAATCTCCGTCAATCGGGAATGCGGAGGGCAAACCGCCCTGCCATGCCACGTCAGAGAGCGTGCCGCCCAACACCTGCCGCAAGAAGCGCATGAGCTGCCGGGACATGGCGGTATAGGTGCCCTCACCGCTCAGCTGGTCGGCCCGAAAGCCCACGTCAGCAAGCTGCGCAATGGCCGTCAGGGCAGTAAAGGAACAGGACGTGGACATGTCCGGCTGTACGAAAGCGCCAGGGATCTGCCCCGTGCGTTCGATCCCGATGCGTAATGCGTCAAGCGCGGGGCGCACAGCCTCGAGATACCCGCGGTCAGGGGCAAGCGCCGCCGCCTTGAGGTATCCTTCGATGGTGTAGACAAAAGGATGCAGGAACGCGACGCCTGCGCGCACGCCGGGAAATTCGCATCCTTCGATATAACCGTTCTTGCGCAGACGGCCCCGCAGCGCCTTGAGGCATCGGTGCCCGGCGTCACTGAACTGCGGTTGGTTCAGCGTGCTGCCAGCGTCGATCAGGGCATAGGCGACCAGCGCATTGTGGCTGCCGAAATGCTTGAATGCCAGATGGCTGTCCCAAAGACCGTCGTCCCGTTGCGCGGCCATCACAAAACGGGCAAGCCGCTCTGTCGGTTCCGCATAGTATTCGGAGCGGCGGGCCATCGCTGTGAACCCCTGCAGGATTGCCCCGCAATCGAACAATACGATCTGATCGGCACCGTTATCTCCGCTTGGCGGTGTTTCGATATTGCACCGGATACCGCCCGCGTTGCTTTGCCGCGAGACAAGCCAATCGGCGGCCTTGCGGGCCATCAAATCAGCCTCTCGGAACCCCGTGAGGGACCCCAGTTCGATCAAGGTGGGGATGCTGTAACCGGTGGTTTCGGGATATGGTCCGTCGTACCGCCGCTTGCGGGCGTTATAGCTGGCGGGAATGCCCCCGCAGGCCCAGAAGTCCTGCCCGCGCCCAACCCATCCCAGAACCGCCCGTGCCGCCGAAACGATCTCTGGCCGGTCCGCAATGGCGGTGGATGACGGCACCGGCGCGGGCCAGGCCTTGCGTTCCTTGATGGTCTGTCGACAAAGATCCACCCGCCCTGATGAGGCGATCCGGTAAACCGTCCGTGCCAGCGGTACATCCCCAGGTGTTCCCATGCTCTTACGTCTCCCTTTCGATCAGCGTGGCCCAAGTGCCGTCGCCCGTTTTTTGCGTCTCTCGCAGGCCACCACGCATCATTCCGCGACGGGGGCGTTTTGCTGCGTTTCCAAAGGATCGACGGACGGTGCCGCGCCCTGTATGCTTTGACTGTCAAGCGCGCCGATCAGGCTTTGCGCCAGCACGGGCCAGGATGATTTCGCTGCAATGCGCACGCGGCCTTTGCCACCGATTTCCGCGCGCAGGGCCGGATCTTGCGCCAACCGCATCAAGGCTCCGGCAAGCGCGTCGACATTCTGAGGGGGAAACAGAAGCCCGGTCTGGCCGTTCTCGATGACCTCCCGAACGGACGGGCGGTTCGGTGCAACTGTCGGCACACCGGCGGCGGCATATTCGGTCAGTTTCATCGGGTTCCCGTAGTCCAGCGTGTCCGGCAAAACCCCGATATCAAAGCAGGCCAGATGGTCAGGTATGTCCGAAGCGGCGACCCCGCCGACCGAGGTGACGCGGTCCCTGATGCCGATGCGTTCGCTTTGCCGGATCACTGCAGCAAGGTTCGGACCCGTTCCGACAAGGACCAGATGAACGTTCATCGCGGCAGGGATGCGCCCGACCGCATCGACCAGCAGATCAACACGGTGCCAATCCAGAAAAGAGCCGACAAAACCGATGATGCAGCGATCGGCCAAGCCAAGCCGGGCACGTATAGAACGGCCGTCGGCAGCCTTGAACCGGTCTAGGCTGACGCCATTTCGGACGATATGTATCTTGTCGGCCGCGACCCCCTCGCCCACCAAACGATCCCGGACGGAGCGTGAAGTGGCGATCACAACCGCCGCCGCACCGGCCTGAAACAGCAGGATCTTGCGGGCAAGCAAGGGAAGCCCCGCGCCCAGGACATCCTCCTCCGACGTCGGGGAGCAGTCATCAAGCACGAGCGGCAGTCCGGAAATCCGCGCCGCGGTCGCACCCGATGCCGCCCCATTCATCTGGGTTTCGACAATGAGGTCAGCGTCATGTTTCCGGGCTTCTTTCGCAAGACGCCTTCCAAATGCGAGAGAATTACCAAGACGGCTGATGTCGCGCAGGACCAGCGCAAAATGCCGCGGAAGCATCCGGCGCAGAACGCCACGGTATCCGGCGACCATCAGACCGGTCCCGGCCCCCTGCCCCCGCTCGACGACCTTAACATCGTGGCCGGCCAACCGGAGCGCCATGATAAGGTGACGGGCACGCACGATATCGCCTCGGGTGGAACTGAGCGTCTCGCCCCAGACAGGGATACTCCAAATAATTTTCATGTTTTTTTAACAGCCTTTGAATGGGTGCCCGCCCAAGGCAGGAGGCTCTCAAACAGCGCGTGGGACTTGTTTGAACTGGGGGTGCCTCAGCTTCGGACGGGTATCAAAAACCTAGGGAAGTCCGGTATTTGCAGCAATTTCCCCATTCGGGCGTGCCTGATGTCCAATCGGACACTCAAGCGGCCTGAACGTGGCCAGACGCCATATCCTGCATTCGCCCCACGGCGATTGCTGAACGGCAAAGGCATGCCGGTTCATTTCCGGGGGGCCTTGTCGCAGCATGCAGGATCTGGAGGATGGCCCGGCTGGTTCGATTGCTGGCAACTGTCCGGCCCAATAGGAATATCCCGCCGGCCGAGGCTGAAGAGACCTTTCATGCACGGCGCGACGGCACCGACATGTTCGCGTGAAATGAAGCCGTGCCGGTCCATCCATCAAGGTTCACCGAAGCTTAAGGAGTTCGGGTGTAAGAGCATTGAAATTTCGAGGGATATTCATGCTTGCCAATCTTCCTGCAGGTCGCAAGATACTTGCCGCATTCACCGCGTTTCTATTGGTCGTTCTGATTGGATCGACTGTTTTGGTCTGGTCGATCCTGAACGTGTCCACCCAGGGTGTCAGGATCGGTGAACGTCTCGCACCGCTTGTTGATGCCGCAATGGAGATCAAACTCACCGCGACGAATGCACATCTTCTGGTAGAAGAGATCATGGGAGGCGATACTGCGGAATCGATCGATGATCTCTACGCGTTTCTAGATGACTCACAGTTTTATGCCGAAGCTATCTTGAACGGCGGCGTGAACGATGAGGGTACGTTCATCGCGGTGGAAGATCCCCGGGTCCGTGACGCTGTGTCGACAGTTTTGTCCAAACTCGACCTATTTCGTCAAGCGGTCGCTGACAGGTATGCACTGTTGCAGGGTGATCAGGGGGTCGGAAGCGATGCCGACATAGAATTTGATGCTCTTTATGATGATATTTCATCTCAGGTTGCTGGTTTGTCGGCCAGGTATCGGGGATCGGCGGCTGTGCAACAGCTTGCGGGCGATGCACGCTATTCAATGGCTCATGGGCATTTGCTTGTCGAAGAAGCACTTGGCGGGGACACGGGAGAAGAATTTTCCGATGCAATCGCTGCCTTTGAGAACGCAGTAGTCGCGTTGGGGGAAATTCGGCAAGCTGAACCGTCTGCCGCTGCAGAGATCACAGCGCTGGAAACAAAAACAAAAAGGTTTGCTGACCTTGCAAAGGCTCGGTTTGCACTGACGTCCAAGCAGGTCGGGCTTATGGAAAACGCTGATGTTGTGTTTGACGAGACGTTTGCGCAGTTCATCAAAATCGCAGATGAGGCCGAGACGCTGGTTCAGGAAGAGATGCGACTAGGGATCAAGCGCGTCAAGGCAGGCCAAACGGTTGCGTTGGTTGTGGGGGCAGTCACAGCTATCATCCTTTTGACAACGATTTTCGCCTCTTTCGTCTGGCTTGACAGGAGCTTGGGCCAGCGGTTGACTCAGCTTTCAAAAGTCTTGCAGCGCTTGCTTGGCGGGGACCTAGATGTTGAACCGCCAACGTGGCGGAGTACAGATGAAGTCGGCATTTTGCGCGACAGCGTCGATCAGCTTCGAGATGCATTGATGAAACAGGTAAGACTCGAGCGCGTGGCCGAGCAAGAAAAAGCCGAAGCAGACCAACAAAGAAAATCCGCAGAGAGCCAACGGCAAGAGGCAGATGCCGCCCGGCAGGCTGCGGAACGGGAGCGCGAGGAGACGATGGCACGTGCAGCGTCAGCCGACCGCTTTGCGAGAGAGTTTGGTGCCGTGGTCGAGCGCGCATCCGCAGGCAAATTCGACAAACGCATTGAGACAAAATTCCAAGAGCCAAACCTTGATGCGCTTGTGCAAGGCACGAATACCCTGATGTCGGAAGTCGACAAGGGGATTGCCGCGATGGCCAGCGTTATCACCGAATTGGCGAAAGGCGACTTAACCAAGAACATGAATGGCACGTTTGTAGGGGATTTTGCCGACCTCCAGGAGAACGTGAACCAGATGATTGTGTCCCTGACATCCCTGATCGGCAATATCTCGGAAAGCGGCGTCACACTCGCATCATCCTCGGGCGAGCTTCGCGATACCGCAGACGTACTTTCCCGCCAGTCTGAACTGAACGCGGCATCGCTTGAAGAGACATCAGCCGCACTTGAAGAACTCTCGGCGAGCATCAGACAGGTAAGCGAAAACGTATCGGACGCAAGAGATAATGCCAAAGCGGCACGCGATACCGCCCAATCGAGTGAGAAAATTGCGACCGATGCCGCATCCTCCATGGATCGCATTGCTGATGCATCCAAGGAAATCATAAGGGTGGTTGGCGTTATTGATGACATCGCATTCCAGATAAACCTGCTGGCTCTCAACGCTGGCGTCGAAGCCGCCCGTGCCGGCGATGCCGGACGGGGATTCTCAGTTGTTGCGTCAGAGGTTCGGCAGTTGGCGCAACGCGCAGGCGAAGCATCCAAGGAAATTGCAACAGTAATAGCACAAAGCGACGAGGCAGTTTCCGAAGGGGTTACAAAAGTTACCGCCGCGAAATCCTCACTCGAGGCAATTGCCGAAAGGGTTATCAAGATTTCCGAAGGCGTGGACGAAGTTTCGGTCGCGATTTCCCAGCAATCATTGGGCATCCAGGAAATCACGAGTGCAGTTGGCAAGATTGATCAAAGCACACAAAGGCAGGCGGCATCATATCAAGAAGTGACTGCATCAGGCAGCCTGCTGGCAAGTCAGGCCGAGGCGCTGCAACAATCAACGTCCCTTTTCAAAACATCAGCCGAAGTCCAGAATTTTCCACAGAAAGGGCCAGCCAGCAGATCGCAAGACCCAAGACAAAAGGTTGCCGTCGGTGCTGGCGGCAGAATTTCCGACAATAGCGGCTGGGACGAGTTTTGATCAGTTGTAGATTCGGACGTGTCATTGCGTAACCGCATGATCGGCAACGCTTGCCTGCAATTCTGCCTTTGATCCAAGATCGGTGTTTAACGACATTAGCGACGTATCTCAGATTGAGTTCATTATGCGTCGTCAAAAATACGGTATGGAACGCAGGTTTTTTGCCATGGCGAAGACACGCTTGTAATTGTCACGTTGGCAGGTATTTGCGCGGCGAGTGTGACGCAGGTGGCGCAGCGCCATTGACCCGCCCGCGCGGATGTTTCTGACATGTGCATTGGAAGCCTTATGATTGATCCGGGCACTGATGTGCGTGCCTATCTGGCTTGTGGGGGATTGCACGATCTGGAAGGCCCGATGGATCTATCGCGGTTTGATGCCGTTCCTTTGAAAGCGCTGACTGCAACAACGAAGGAAGCTGATTAGGCGACCGAAACAGGTGGACGAATTTCTCAAAGATGCCGTGCGGATAGCTCTGAACAGCGGGCTAGTACATAGACAGGCGGCTGATGATCTTAACATAGGCATGACGGCGATGAACAAGTCGATCACGGTCCATCGGGCCAACGATGTTGTTTCGAAAGAAGGTTTGAGCATCGCCAAAAAGAATGGCCAGCTTCGACGCGAGAACCGCATTCTCAAGGAGAAGTATCCATCTTGGACAAGCGATATTTTCGCTCTGTTTCTTTTGATCGCAGTAGGGCTTTGGCGAGGCCAAGCAGCCTGCGCATGAAAGCGTTGATGGCGGCCTTCTTTTTTTTCCCTACGCCAAAAATTTAATCGTGCTGGGCGTTCAAGTCACAGTTGTGCAGGATCGTGACGAGCGCTGGCATGACGGTGGCGTATCGCAGATTTAGGCGACCACCTTCTATGCCGGCCTTTCCCTGCCATTTCCTGGGGCTTTGCGACATAGGAGCAAGACCCGCCAGCCTTGCGCCTAAGTCGCTGTCGAGAGCGCCAATCTTGGACAGAGCCAAGTGATCCCCCCGAGATCAGCAGCACAAGTCCACGCACGCTGGTGTCCACTGCCCCATGGCCCGGCGGCTGCGCGCCCAAGCGATACCTGGCCCAACGTGAAGGGATGCCGAGAATGGCCAGAACATCTCTTATTTATCACTGCACAATTTGACCGGAGGGACTCAGCTCCGCGCAGATCGTCAACGACATCCAACACACCACTATTCAGGAGCGTTCACGGCACTGTCCGGGCTGCACCGGAAACCGTCACTTCCGGCCGCCGAAACAGTTGTCCTGGTCCCCGAAAATACCGCAACTGGCTTGTCGGAAATCGAACACTCTTTTGGCGAGCCCTTGTATCAGTCGGGCCAATAGGGCCCGCGCAAATCCTTCTTTAAGATTTTGCCGATTTCGCTCCGCGGGAGATCGTCCAGCAAAATGATGTTGGACAAGCGTTGCGTCTTGCCCAGCTTTGCGTTGGCGAACTCAAGCACCTGTTGGGCGTCCGCAGTTGCCCCCGCGCGCAGCACGACAAAGCCAAGCGGTGTTTCGCCCCAGGCATCGCTGGGGATGGCAATGACAGCTGCATCGGCCACATCCCCATGCTGGCGCAGAACGGCTTCAAGGTCGGCGGCATAGATGTTGAAGCCCCCAGAGATGAACATGTCTTTCTTGCGGTCCATCAGATGCACGAACCCGTCTTCATCAATCCGCCCCATGTCTCCGGACCGGATGAATTGATTGCCGTTCTCGTCGGTCCAAAGCAGTTCCAGGGTTTTTTCCGGCGCGTTATGATAGTTCCGCATCATCGAGGCCGACCGACCGATCAATTCGCCAAAGGCACCTTTGGGCAATTCCTTGCCCTGATCGTCGATCACCCGCATGTCCACGCCCTCTCCCAGACGGCCGACCGTGTCCCACTTTTCGGGGAATGCTTCGCAATTCAGCGCGGTGGAAATGCCGCCTTCGGTCATACCGTACACCTCGATCAGGTTACCGGGCCAGCGTTCCATTACCTGTCCGATCAACGTGCCGGGCAACGGGGCCGAGGTCGAGAATTTGCACCGGTAGCTTGTCAGATCATAGTCGTTGAACGTTGGCTCGGCCATCAGGCGCATCAGCTGCACCGGCACCAGAACCGCGTGGGTCGGCTTTAGATCTGCGCTGAGCTTCAGAAACTCTGCGGCGTTGAACTTTGGCATCACGATCACCGTCGCCCCCAAAGACAGCGTCGGCAGCATCCCGAAAAGCGTTGTATTGGAATAGATCGGGGTTGAGATCACCAGACGGTCAGCTTCAGTCAGACCGAAATTGGTAATTCTGTTCAGCTGGCGCGACCGAAAGCGGTGGTCATGAATGATCCCCTTGGGTGTCCCCGTAGTGCCTGAGGAATAGATGATGTTGAACAGATCATCCGGGTTTACTTGCGCCGGGCCGGCAGGGGCCGCGTCGGCCGCCCATGCCATCAATCTGTCCAGATCAACGATCTGTTTCACAGACAGACCGCGCCCCGTATCGGCATGCGCCGATGACACAAAGAGCAGCTCCGCGTTGCTATCGGCCATCATCAGGGCCAGCGCTTCGGGCGTGGCGGAAAACGGCAGCGGCACGATACAGGCACCGCTGGCGACCACAGCGCAATAAAGCACAACATGCTCGACCGAGTTTTCAGACAGCGACGCAACAGTATCGCCCTGCCCCACGCCTTGGGCCCTAAGTTTTCCGGTGACCTGCGCCACTATCGCCCCGAATTCGGCCCAGCTGATGGTCCGGTCCTCAACGATCAAAGCGGGTTTTTGACCATGTTTTGCAGCGTTGTCCTGAAGGGCGGCTCCAAAATTCAGGAACTTTTCACGGTCAACGACGGGTGGATTGAAATACATCATGATGTCCTCAGTTCATCGACATGGGAAGGATAAGAGAGATGGCCGGGATCGCCACCAAAAGCGCCAGAACGACAATATCGATTGCCAGAAACCGCCACAGTCCCGCGAAAATCTCGCCGATCTCGACTTTTCCTTCCAATACGCTTGCCAGCACAAAGACGTTCAGCCCGACCGGAGGTGTAATCAACCCGATCTCAAGCAGCTTGACGATCACCACCCCGAACCAGATCAGGTTCATGTCATAGCTTTCGACCATCGGGATCATCAAAGGCAAAGTCAGCACCATGATCCCGACAGGATCAAGGAACATCCCCAGCACAAGATAGATCAGGCAAACAAGTGCGATGAACATCCAGGGTCCGATGCTTGAATCCCCCAGAGCCGAGACAAGGCTGTTGGACAATCCGGTCAAGGCGATCAACGAAACGAAAATTTTCGCACAGGCGGCAATAAAGAAGATCGCGCCAGTGGTGGCCATCGTCTCGCGCAGCATCGGTACGATGTCCTTTACCTTGATAAAGCCCCGCACGAGGCCAAGAAGCGTGGCGAACAGCAGCGACAGGGCAGCGGCCTCGGTTGCGGTAAAGACGCCGCCATAGATACCGCCGATGACGACTGTGAACAGGAATACTGCCGGCCATGACCGCAGACCGGCATGGATTTTTTCTTTCATCGTAAAGACCTGATCAGGGACCGGTGCGATCTCGGGCGAGCGGCGCACCCAAAGCACAATCACCAAGCCATAGCCAAACATCGAAAGCACGCCGGGCAGGAAGCCCGCCATAAACAACTCACTGATCGAGCTTTCCGTGAAGATGCCGTAGATGATGAACAGGACCGACGGCGGGATCAGCGACCCCAGCGTGCCGCCAGCCGCCACAGATGCGGTGGCAAGACGCGGGTCATAGTTCAGCTTCAGCATTTCGGGTGTGCAGATCCGCCCCATGGTGGAAGCGCATGCAATGGACGATCCCGAAATAGCCGAGAACCCGCCGCAGCCTGCGACAGACGCAATCGCGACCCCGCCGGGCAAACGCACCAGCCAGACACGCGCGGCCTCGTAAATCTCGGTTGTGATGCCCGCTTTGTACGCCACATGACCCAGTGCGATGAACAAGGGGATCATCGACAGGTCATAGCTGTGGACCAGATCGAAACTGGACGAAAACGCGAGCGACAAGGTGGTCCACATCGCGCGCTCTGGCATGAAAGTGCCGGTCCGCGTTGCGAATACGATAAATATTGCCACGACGGCGACGCCGCCAATGGCATAGGCAATGGGAATGCGTATTGCCAAAAGGAGAAGCACAATCGCACACGCGATATAGCCGATGGTTGCCGGATCCATAATGGTAGTTCCTTAAAGTTCTGCCGGTGCCGGCGTACCCGTCACTGCGGCTTTGAGATCGACCCAGAGCACGTGGATCAATCGCAACCAGAATGCGCCAATCGCCAGTACGAACAGGGCGCGGCTTGGCCATTTCGGAAGCAAAAGCTCTCCGCCGTAATGCGTACCGCTCGAGAAGTTCTTGGCCAGTTCGAACCAGCCGGCAGTCAGAAGAATTGTCACGATGATCAGACCGATGACGGTGGCCAGCACGGCAATCCAGCGGTTGACCCCGTCCGGGAAGTGATTGGCGATGAATTCAACGGCGACATGCGCGCGTTTCGCGGTGGCTGCGGCCAGCGGAAATAGGATCGCAGGCACCATCAACTCGCGGACCATGATGATGCTGTCAGGGATTCCGACCATCAAAAATTCGCGGGCGATAATGTTGGCTGTAATAAGCAAGCAAAGCAGCACCACGGCCACCGCTGCAAGCGTATCGAGCGTAAACTCAAGACGTTTCAACATGATGTTCTCCAGTGGAGTTTGGACAAACGCTGCCCTGCCCCTGAAAGGACAGGGCAATCGTCACGCGATCGCGTAAACGATCACTTGCGGTTCCAAGGCAGGCCTTCGGTCTGCATGACCGCTGTCCACTTGTCCATCAGCCCGTAAAGTTCGGCCAACAACGCCTCACCATCTGTGCCGACTGCGGCGGCGTCAGCGCGCCAGTTGTCGAACATCGGCGCACCGGCCACATCCATCGCATCATAGTCGGCATCCGACAGCTTTACGAATTCAACGGCATCGTCGCCCGCTGACAGAACCTCGAGCGCCTTTGCATCGGCCTGTTCCAGCTTTTCGCCATAGAAATTCATCATGTCAGGCCCGATCCCCAGGATCGCTTCCTGCTGTTCGGGCGTCAGGCGCTCGAACGTGTCCTTGTTGATGACGGTACCCAAGCTGGTAATCGTCGAATACCGCAGTTCTGTCATGGTATCGATTTCTTCGCTTAGCTTCGATGCGACAGCGTAATACGCATAGGTAACCGAGCAATCGACAAGGCCGGTTTCCATGGATTGATAGACGTCATAAATTGGCATGCTCACCATATTGCCACCAAGCGCGGCAAGCACGTCACCGGAAGAACCGGTATGGGCAATCTTGGCCCCCTTGATATCTTCGATCGACCGGATGCCGTCGCCGCGACAGGCCAGAATGGCCGGTGACAAGGAAAACGGCGCAAGATAGACAAGGTTCATTTCGTCAAGGCGCTCTTGGATGCGTTCATTGGTCGTGAACAATTCATAGACCGCCTGCATCATGACCCAGGGATGACCGGGTTTGTTCAAAAGCAGACCCGCCATTTGAATTTCAGGGAATTCCGACGCGACATAGGCCCCGATCAGCACGCCCATATCCGCCACACCAACCGAAATCGACTGCAAAGCTGCATCGGTCTTGAACAGGGCTCCCCCCCAGTTCTGTTCGACCTTCACTTCGCCGTTCGTGCGTTCCGCGATCTGATCTGCAATGTAATTCACAGCCTCGGCGCGCACGCCGCGGTTCGGACCAGGTTCGTTCGCGATCAGCGTCGTTTCTGCATGGGCCGCCATGGCCAAAACCGAAACGGATGCAGCCATCACGGCCCCTAGAATAGATTTCTTCATAGTCTCTCCTCCCTTATATTGCGGGTATGATTTCACCCGACTTGCATTACATATTAAATAGCATGATAACTATTATCTAGCAATCTATTTGTTCGGACGCCTCCCAGCAAAGCCCGTCAAATAGTGTCAGTAACTGCTAAGCGATTTGTCCAACCGCTGGCGTGCCGCATCGAATTCACGCTTTAGCCGTGCGACCGTTTCCGAAGTTGGCACCACATCCGAAACCGCACCAATGCCCTGACCTGATCCCCAGATCTCTTTCCAGCTTTTGGGTTTCTCGCGATCTTCGGCAAAGTTCATTTTGGACGGGTCAGACTGTTCCAACGCGTCCGGATCCATCCCCGCCGCCGCAATTGACGGTTTCAGATAGTTGCCCCAAACGCCGGTAAACAGGTTTGAATAGACAATGTCGTCGGCACCGCTATCCGCGATCATCCGTTTGTACCCCTCAGCCGCATTCGCCTCATCCGTGGCGATAAAGGCCGAACCTGCATAGCCGCCGTCCGCCCCCATCGCGAGCGCTGCCAGAATGGAATCACCCCGCGCAATCGCACCGGACAGAAACAAGGGGCCATCGAACCAGCTGCGGATTTCCTGAACCAACGCAAAAGGCGACAGCGCTCCGGCATGGCCACCGGCACCGGCAGCCACTGCGACCAGACCGTCAGCACCTTTTTCGATGGCTTTACGGGCAAAGCGGTTGTTGATCACATCGTGCAACACGACACCACCAGCGGAATGTGCGGCTTCGTTCACCTCGACCCGCGCCCCAAGCGAGGTGATCCAAACCGGCACTTCGTGCTTTACGCAAATCTCGATGTCTCGATCGAGCCTGCTGTTGGACTTATGAACGATCTGGTTCACTGCATAAGGTGCGGCAGGGGAATCCGGGTTCTCCTGGTTGTGACGGTCCAGCGCCTCTTTGATCTGCGTCAGCCAGGCATCCAGGCTGTGCCCGTCCTTTTCACGCGCATTCAGCGCAGGAAAAGATCCGACAATTCCGGCCTTGCATTGCGCGATCACAAGATCGGGGTTCGAGATGATGAACAAGGGGCTCGCAATCAGCGGCAGCCGCAGGTTTTGTAAAATTGCAGGCAAGGTCATGAGGTTTCTCCCTTATGTGATCTAGGTCACCGCGCCCCCGCTAAAGAGCGCTTCGATTTCATCGGCAGCCAATCCCAAATCCGTCAGGATGGCGCGGCTGTCGGCACCGGGGGCTGGCGGCGTTGTGGGCAACGGGGTACTGGCATCGGTAAAACGTGGCGCAGGCATCGGCTGCACCACCCCTTCCGAGAATATCCCGCGGGCTTGGTTGTGTGGATGGCCAGGGGCTTCGGCCGGGCTTAGAACCGGGGCGAAACACGCATCGGTGTCCTGCAAAAGGTCAACCCAGTGATCGCGCGGCTGGCTTTTGAAAACCCCGGTCAACCGGGCACGCATCGCAGGCCATGTACCCCGATCCGCGCGGTCGCCCATTTCCTGCGCCGTCAGGCCAAGCCGATCCAGCAACACCGCCCAGAACTGTGGCTCAAGGGCACCGATGGTCACCCATCCGCCATCCGCACATTCATAAACGCCATACCAAGGCACCCCGCCATCCAACGCATTGGACGCACGTTCATCACGCCACAACCCCATGGCGCGCCGGCTGTAGATCATGCTCATCAGCGCGGCAGTGCCATCAACAATCGCCGCATCCACAACGTCGCCCGAACCGGTTCTTGCGGCCTTAAGCAGCCCCGTCACCATACCAAAGGCCAGAAACATGCCGCCGCCGCCAAAATCACCCAAAAGGTTCAGCGGAAAACTTGGTGCACGGCCAGCTTCACCAGAGGCCCAAAGCGCGCCTGAGAGGGCGATGTAATTCAGGTCGTGACCGGCGGTTTTCGAGACTGGCCCGTTCTGCCCCCATCCTGTCATGCGGCCATAGACCAGACGCGGATTGCGGGCGCGGCAGACATCAGGGCCAAGGCCCAGACGCTCCATCACACCGGGCCGGAACCCTTCGATTAACCCGTCTGCTGTTTCGACCAAACGCAATGCCAGATCGACGGCACCGGGTGCCTTCATGTTCAGCGCGATCGACCTGCGCCCACGGGCAAGGAAATCCAGCTCGTGTGCGCCTTGCCCCGTCGGGGATCCGGCATTGGGGCGTTCAATCCGGATCACTTCGGCCCCCATGTCTGCAAGCATCATGCCTGCAAAGGGGCCGGGACCGATACCGGCGAATTCAATAATGCGCAGCCCCGCCAGCGGGGGTGCGGATGCCTCTTGCTGCATCTCACGGGTCCTTTCAGGAATATTTTACCAAGCGCGGGAAGCCCCGCTGCTTGTTCTTATCGCTTGCTCAAGCCGCGCCGCAGGTTGTTGCGCATTTTGCGCAGCACCTTCAGGGTCGTCTCAAGCTCGGCTTCCGAGATGCCTTCGTTTGCGATCTCGTCGACCTCGAAGATGGTGCGGGTCATAATCTTGACCAGCGACTTTGCCTGGGGTGTTGCATAGATCCGGTTCGACCTGCGATCTTCCGGGTCTGCGCGGCGCTCGACATAGCCGCGCGCCTCGAGCCGGTCGATCAACTTGGAGGTGGTAACAGTCGCCACCTCAAGCCGTTCGGCCAGTTCAGACTGACGCAAGCCGTTCTCGCGCACCAGATGCACCATAACCCAGCCTTGCGACATGGTCATGTCATGGGGCTTCAGCATTGAGTCGAACAAGATCGCACGAAAGCGCGCAATATCCTGATAAATAGGATTGTTATCCTCGCTCAACGAAGTCTGTTTGTGCACAGGTGTCGAAACATCTTCCAAGCTCAGCATACCCTTCTGTCTATCGGCGTCCAAAGTCCGTACGCCATTCTAGTGCTTTTGACCGCTCTCGCCAACCAAATCAAATCGGGTCCCACGTAAACACATCGCTGGACCGGTCAAGATCGTAAAAGTCGGCCTTCATCGCTGGCAACGCATGATCACGCACAGTCTCGGGCGTCCAGCCTTCTGACCGGTGCACCGACCGGATCGGGCGCGGCTGGGACATCAGGAAGATCTCGTTGTTGCGGATACAAAAGACCTGGCCGGTCGTGTCGCAAGTCGGGTCCGCCAACGCCACACAAAGCGGTGCAATCTTGGCCGGCGTCATTTCCTTGATGCGTTCGACACGGGCTTTTTCAGCGTCGGTCTTGGCTTGAATGGTACCGATCAGGCGCGACCATGCAAAAGGCGCAATACAGTTGGAGCGCACATTGAAACGCGACATATCGAGCGCCAGTGATTTTGACAGCCCCACAATCCCCATCTTGGCAGCAGAATAGTTGGCCTGGCCAAAGTTGCCGATCAAACCGGAGGTCGAGGTAAAGTTGATAAAGCAGCCCGACGCCTGCATCTTGAATTGCGCCGCCACGGCATGCGCCATGTTAAAGCTGCCCTTCAGGTGGACCGATATGACCGAATCCCAATCGTCTTCGGTCATCTTGTGAAAGATCACGTCGCGCAGAATGCCTGCATTGTTGACGATCACGTCGATCCCGCCAAACACATCCATGGACTGCTCGACCATCGCCTTGGCATCTTCGGGCTTTGCAACGTTACCAAAGTTGGTGACCGCTTCGCCGCCTGCCGCGATGATTTCATTGACGACCTCTTGCGCCGGGGTCGCATCCGCGCCCGCACCATCCGATGCAGCACCCAAATCGTTTACGACAACTTTTGCGCCATGGCTGGCCATCATAAGCGCAATATCACGGCCGATGCCGCGACCTGCCCCGGTTACAATGACTGACTTACCTTCCAACATACCTGTCTCCTCCAGATGATTTCCAGCAGTTATAATTAGCTTGATTATAATATGCAAGCTAATTAGAGTTCCCTGACACCGTCAAAGTTTTTGACGCACGACATGAGGGAGGAACCGCACGATGTTCAAGCGCACCGTATTTAATGAAGACCACGAGATGTTCCGCGACCAGGTCCGGCGCTTCGTCGCCGAGGAAATCACGCCGCACCACGCGCAGTGGGAAAAAGATGGCCGGGTCAGCCGCGACGCCTGGCGCAAGGCCGGGGAAAACGGTCTTTTGTGCGCGGCAATGCCCGAAGAATATGGCGGTGCCGGTGCCGACTTTCTGTTTTCGATGGTGGTGATGGAAGAACTGGCCGCCGCTGGCGCGATGGGGCCTGGGTTCTCCCTGCACTCCGACATCGTGGCCCCCTATATCCTGCATTACGGCAGCGACGCGGTGAAGCAGGAATGGCTGCCCAAGATGGCCGCAGGCGAGGCCATCGGAGCCATTGCCATGACTGAACCGGCTGCCGGATCGGATGTGCAAGGCATCAAAACCACCGCGATCCGTGACGGCGATGATTACGTCATCAACGGTCAAAAGGTGTTCATTACCAACGGCGGCAATTGCGATATTGTGGTCCTTGCCTGCAAGACCGATCCGGCACTGGGTGCAAAAGGCACGTCGCTGCTGCT
Organism: Roseobacter sp. GAI101; assembly: GCF_000156335.1. Lineage (GTDB taxonomy): Bacteria > Pseudomonadota > Alphaproteobacteria > Rhodobacterales > Rhodobacteraceae > Sulfitobacter. The sequence continues at coordinate 3,614,192 of NZ_DS999213.1, read as the reverse complement.
GGTTCCCGCTGACACGCCGGGCTTTCGCAAGGGCAGCCAGCTGTTGGAAAAAATTGGCTGGAAGGCGCAGGACACCGCTGAACTGTTCTTTGACAACGTCCGCGTCCCCGCGACCAACCTGCTGGGGGCAGAGGGCCGTGGTTTTTACCAACTGATGGAGCAACTTCCACAGGAACGTCTGTTGCAATGCGTTCGCGCCACCGCAGCGCTTGAAGCTGCGCTGCAGTGGACCATCGACCACGTCACCGAACGCAAGGCTTTCGGCAAGACCATCGCCGATTTCCAGAACACGCGTTTCAAACTGGCCGAGATCAAAGCCCAATCCGTTCTGATGCGTGTGTTCACCGATAAATGTCTTGAACTGCATGTGGCGGGGGAATTGGACGCCGTTGATGCCGCGATGGGCAAAATGCTGACCTCGGAAACCTTGTGCCGGTGTCTTGACGACTTGCTGCAAATGTTCGGCGGCTATGGCTATATGTGGGAATATCCGATTGCCCGTGCATGGGCCGATGCCCGCGTTGGGCGCATTGCCGGCGGTACCGGCGAGGTCATGCGCGAGATTATTGGCCGTTCGGTGCTTGGAGGACGGAAATGATCCGTTACCCCGATTTCATACGCAAATATGCGTATCAACGTCCCGACTGGCGCGCCACCCATTTCGAGGGCCGCGATTACAGCTGGGCACAAATGAACCGCCGCGTGCATGCCATTGCCTGGCAGTTGGAGAAGCTGGGCGTCAAACCCGGCGACCGTGTTGCGTATCTTGGTCTGAACTCCCATTGGATCGTCGAGATCTACGTGGTCCCGTCGATGATCGGGGCGATTTCCGTGCCGATCAATCACCGTCTGTCGGTCGAGGAAATGGTCGGCGTGATTGGTGATGCAACCCCCGCTATCTTGATCTTCGACCGTCATTTCCACGAACAGGCCGCTGACCTGTTGGCGCAATGCCCGTCGCTGCAAACGCTGATCCTTGCCGACTGGGATCAACCCGCCGACGATCTGCCCGACGGCACACTGCACTATGACACTCTGATCGCCGAGGCCCCCGCCGTTGCGGATAATGCTTTTGACGAGAGTGCGAGCCGGTCCGACGACACGATGATCCTGTTCTATACGTCAGGCACCACCGGTCAGCCCAAAGGCGTCATGCTAAGCCATTCGAACTTTCTCGTGAATGCCACCGGATCGGGCCATCTGTATGGCTATCGGCAGGATGATGTTCTGCTGCTGTCGGGGCCGCTGTTCCACCTTGGCACGGGCAGCCGTGTGTTCACGGCGCTGGCCTACGGCACAACGATGGTTGTTCAGCCGAAATTCGAAGTCGTGGACACCCTGCGCATGATCGAAGCGCAAAAGATCACCACAATGACGATGGTCCCGACCATGCTGAACATGGTGATGAACCATCCGCGCTTCCCCGAGTTCGATTTTTCGTCGATCCGCGTGCTGACATACGGGGCGTCCCCGATGCCCGTCACCCTGATGGAGCGCGCGATTGCAGCCATTCCCGGCATCACTTTTTGCCAAGGCTATGGGCTGACCGAAACATCGCCAGTGCTGTCAGTTCTTGAACCGGCGGATCATATCCCGGGCAATCCGATGCTGGACAAGCTCAGCACGGTGGGCCGCCCGATCCTGTATTCGGATCTGCGGATCGTGGATGCGGACGACAATCCTGTGCCGACCGGCACCCCGGGCGAAATCGTAGTGCGCGGGCCGCAGGTAATGAACGGTTATTGGAACCGCCCCCAAGAAACCGCCCACGCCATGCGCGGTGGATTCTTCCACACGGGCGACGCAGGCGTGATGGACGCCGATGGCTATCTGACCATCGCGGGCCGTACCAAGGAAATGATCATCTCGGGCGGGGAAAACGTCTATCCGATCGAGACTGAAAATGCCCTGAGCAAACACCCCGCAGTCGCGCAGGCTGCCGTTTTCGGCGTGCCGCATGCCAAGTGGGGTGAAATGGTCTATGCCGCCGTCGCCCTGCACGACGGAAAGCCCGCCAGCGAAGACGAGCTGATCGCCTTTTGTCGCGAACGCATCGCCCATTACAAGGCCCCGCGTGGCATGACAATCTGGCAAGGGCCCCTGCCCCTGTCCGCGACCAACAAGCTCGATAAAATGACGATCAAGGCCCAGGTTCTGGCAAGCCAAGGGTCTGAATACACAAAGGAAGCTGCGACATGACCGACGCTTTGCAAATCACCCGCGATGGCGGCGTCGTGACGCTGACCATGAACGAACCCGCCTCTCGGAACGCCTTGTCTGACGCGATGCGCGAAGGCCTGTCCAGCGCGATGCAGGACCTGTCGGTCGATGCCGATCTTCAGGCGGTGATCCTGACCGGGTCGGGCGGCGTGTTTTGCGCCGGCGGTGATCTGAAAAAGATGTTGGCGAACCACAAGGCCGGACTGGTCACCGGGGCCGAGGATATACTGCCCCGGATGAAATACCTGCATCGCTGGATCACATTGCTGCGCGACTTGCAGGTGCCTGTCATCGTCGCGGTCGATGGCCCTGCCTATGGTGCCGGTCTGGGTCTGGCGCTGACCGGGGACATCATATTGGCGTCCGAGAGGGCGAGCTTCAATGCGTCCTTCTGCAAAGTCGGGGCGGTGCCGGATGGCAATCTGTTCTATTCGCTGCCACGGATGATCGGCCTGCAACGCGCTCGCGAATTGTTCTACACGGGCCGCACCGTTCACGCAGAAGAAGCCCAACGTCTTGGCATCTGCATGGAAGTGCTGGCCGTCGATGACCTTTTGCCCCGCGCCCAAGCGATTGCCCGCATGATGTGCGACACCTCGCGCACAGCCTTTGCGATGACCAAGGCGATTTCGGCCCGGTCGATGGAGCTTGATAGCAACGCACTGCTTGAGCTCGAAGCACAGGCGCAAGCCATATGCCTGTCGAGCACTTACCACAAAGACGCAATCGACCGCTTTACCAAGAAGCAACCGCCACGCTTTGACTTTCGGTAAGCGGTTATTGCCATATGCTGAAAGGGCCACGGGGAAACCCGTGGCCCTTTGGGAAAACTGTTAATCGGGTTGAAAACCTGCCCCGTGTGTCAGGCCGTTCAGGTCAGAACTCCATCCCTTTCCAGCGCATCAATCTGCGCTGCATCCAGCCCCAGATAGTCTGCCAGAATTTGGTGGTTATCCCGCCCGTATTCCGGTGCCGCACGCGCCGTCTTGGCTGGCGTCATACCCAGTTGAAAACGGCAGGCCTCGTGATGGGCGGGCGTGCCGTCGGTTCTGGGCAAGGTCTGGAAATGTCCCCATGCGCCAAGCTGCGCATCCTCAGCCAGATCCGCAGGCGACGCGACAACATGCGCCGCCACCCCGCGCGCTTGCAGCCGCTGTTCCACAGCCTCGGGGGTTTGACCCCGACACCAATCGGCAAGGATCGTATCAATCTCCGCCTCGGCCGCGCGGCGGCCTTCCAGCGTCTCGAACGCCGGATCAGCCAGCGCCGCCAGCCCGGTTTCGTCACGCAGGGCGATCCATGCGGCGTCTGATGTGGCAGATACGGCTACCCATGCGGTTTCGCCCTCAGGTGCGATGCAGGGGTAGACTTCGTTCGGGACGCAGTGCGGATCGCGGTTACCGTCTGCAACCGGCACCCGTCCGGTGGCGGCATAATCGGCAAACGCTTCGGCAATGAACTGCATCCCCGCCTCGGCTTGACTGACATCCAACTGCCTGCCCTTGCCTGTCAGGCGTTTCACTTCCAAGGCTGCCAGCAATACGGGAAAGGCCAAACGCGGGGCCACGAAATCTGTGTAGGGTCCATAGGGGCCAATCGGGGCCGATACATCGCGACCGGCAAGCACCTGAAGCCCCGACATTGCGGCACCGATATTGCCAAACCCCGCCAGGGCAGACCACGGCCCCGACTGCCCCATCAGTGATGTCGACAGCATGACCAATCCAGGATTGTCTTTGGACAAGGTGTCGTAGTCCAACCCCCATTTGTCCATCTTACCGGGGGCAAAGCTTTCGACCAACACGTCGACTTTTCCCGCCAGTTCCTTGACCAACGCCCGCCCTGCATCCTGGGACAGGTCAAGCGTCAGACCCAATTTTCCTGCATTGCAGTTTTCATACAACCCCGACCGGTTCAGATCGCGAACTCCTTCGGGATAGGGGCCGGTCAAACGTGCAACCTCGGGTTTGCGGGCGCTTTCGACACGAATGACCTGCGCGCCGAAATCAGCCAGATTGCGCCCGATCATCGGGCCTGCGACCACCCAGGACAAATCAAGGACGGTGATATTTTCAAGGGGTCGCGCAACTTTGGTCACAGTGCGGGCCGCGGCAAAGGGTCTGGCACCATCACGATTGGCAAGCCAATCTGCCTCGGCCTCTGCGCCGCCCTCGCCCGGATCGGGCGCGGGGCGCAGCGGGGCAAACCCTTCGTCAAAGCCAAGCGCCAGTTTTCCCGGTAAGGACAGTGCGCCAACCTGCTGCAAAAAGCCGCGCGCTTTGCTATGGGGACTGTTGGCCAGATCCGCGACCGTCATGATCGGGGCCAGCATCAGACGGTGCTGCAACGCCATCTCCACGGCCTCAAGCTTGGTCATGGAGGCAAGGAAATCGGCCACCTCTGTGCGCGCCTGCTCCATCTCCTCGTCGGTAATTTCATCGTTCTCGATCTTGGGGGGCAGCGTGACCCAATCCCATGCGGCGAATTTGGGCGAACAGGCCCCGCGCGCGGCCATGAGCGCAAACAGCGCATTGGTGAACCGCCCTGCCGCCGGACCAAGAGCAAGGTGCATTTCAACGATGCCGTCCTTGACCGGCCATTTCGACCGCTGCGTCCGCGACCCCGATCCTGACAGGTCAAGCTCGCGTTTCTTCTTGGATTTCACCTCGGCGCGGAAGACGTAATTGGGGTGACCGATCACCGACGCCATCGACAAACTCAAGGTGCATTGCGTGGCCGACGCCTGTGCGCTGGTGACAACCCGCTGGCCCTGCCCGCCGCGCCTGCGCGCCTCAAGGGCGACCATGATCCCGCAAAGCGCATCTGCCGCCGCATGATGATAGGCTTGCTGCAGGGTCACGCGGGTCGGGATGCCCGCCTGACTTTCGGTAGGCTTGAGCGGCCCGCCAGCAGCCCATAGCGTCAGATCGCTGTCGGCATAGCCCGCTTTCGGGCCGTCCAGTCCAAAAGGCGTCACGATGGAATGCACCACTCCGGCGTTGACCTGCAACAGTGCATCCGTCTCGAGGAATACGTCCCGTCCGGGCACCCCGCTTTCCAGAACCACGTCGGCAACAGCGGCAAGCGCCATCAGCCGCGCGTGGTCGCTGTCGCGGTCCAACACAAGCGACCGCCGCCCTGCGCGATAAGCGGCCCAGAACAACGATGCCCCGTCCGTGTCAAAGGGGGCCATGGCGCGGGCAGTCGACCCTGTGGCGGGTTCAATCTGAAGCACATCCGCGCCCATACAGGCCAGCATCCGCCCCGTCAGAACACCGCGCTGGTCGGTCAGGTCCAGAACCCGCAGGCCCGCAAGCGACCCTTTACCCATCGATAAACGCCTCCATTCTGGTCGGCATGGGGTTCAGTATCGCGCCCCCATCCACGGGGATCACGGTGCCCGTAATATATCCGGCCCTGTCCGAGCATAGAAAATCACACAGATCAGCCACGTCTTGTGTTGATCCCATCCGGCGCAGCGGAATGGACTGTATCTTGGCATCCAGCGACGCGGCATCTGGCATTAACCGCTTCACACCTTCGGTGTCGCCAATCGGCCCCGGCACAATGGAATTCACCCGCACACCATGAGGGCCCCATTCCAGCGCAAGGGTCCGTGTCAGCATGTCCACGCCAGCCTTGGCCGCGCAAACATGGGCCTGCCCGATCATCGCGACGCTGGCCTGACCTGCAGACAGGTTGATCACCGACGCCCCCGGTTTGCGCAGATGCGGCCATGCGGCGTGCATGACGTGATGGGTGCCCAGCACGTCGATCTCAAGCACCGCGCGAAACCCGTTCGACGAAATATCTGCCGCCCGCGCGACAAAGTTTCCCGCAGCACCGGACACCAGAATATCGATCGGCCCGAACGCGTCAGCACATTGGCCAATCGCATCCGATACCGCATCGGCACTGCGCACATCAGCCGAACATCCCTGCGCCTCTGCCCCCAAGCCACGCAACTCGACGACCGCCGCGTCGACCTTGGCCGGATCGCGCGAAAAGACAAAGACCTTGGCCCCTGCCCGCGCGAAATGCCTGGCGATGCCCAGATTGATGCCGCTGGTGCCGCCCGATACGCAGACCGTCTTTTCGGCAAAGCTCACCACTGGTCCTCCGATGTCAGAACCGCCGTTGCCGCGGCCGAGAACATGCCACCGACCCCGTGCACCAAAGACAGCTTTGCGTCTTTGATCTGCGCTGGCGACACGCCGCGCATCTGCCGCACGCTTTCTTGCAAGGCGAACATCCCGTACATGCCAGAGTGCATATATGACAGCCCGCCGCCATTGGTGTTCAACGGCAATGCGCCACCCGGTCGGGTATGACCCTCGGCGATGAAAGCCCCGCCTTCGCCCGGTTTAACAAAGCCAAGATCCTCAAGCCCGTAGATCGGCAGATGCGCAAAGGCGTCATAGATCATCAGGTGGTCGACATCCGAATGGGTGATGCCCGCGCTCTCGAACGCCATTTTGCCAGAGACACGGAAGGCCTTGGAGGACGAAAAGCTTTCCATCTGCGAGATCATCGGCCCTTCGGCGCTTTCGCCGCCCATGCCGCGCAGGTAAACCGGTTTGGTCGGGAAATCTTTTGCCCGGTCCGCGCTGGTCAGGATCAACGCGCCGCCGCCATCGCTGACCAGACAACACATCAGCTTGCGGAAAGGATATGCGATCATTTTCGAGTTCAGAACATCGTCAACCGTAAGCGGATCATGGGCCGTTGCGCGCGGGTGAAGTGCGGCCCATTCGCGTTGCACCACGGCGACCATGGCAATCTGTTCCACGGTCAGGCCATCGTCTTTCATCTTGCGCATCACCGGAAGCGTGAAGCGTGATGGCGGGAACAGCGGGCCGTAAATCGATTCAAATTCCTGCTGCTGCATGGACGGAAACAAGGGCCGGTGGCTGCGGTTGTTGGAACGCCCGCTTTCGCCGTGGGTGATCAGAACCGTCTTGCACAGCCCCGTTTCGATCGCCGCCGCCGCATGACGTACCAGCGTGATAAAGGAACAGCCCCCCACCGATGTGCCATCGTACCACGTCGGTGTGATGCCGAGGTATTGAATGATCTCGGCCACATCATGCCCGGCGGTCGCAACCCCGTCGATATCCGCCAGGGTCAGACCGCAATCGGCCAAGGCATTCAGCGCAGCATCGGCGTGCAGTCCTGTCTGGCTAAGTTCGGGAACTTTGCCCATACGCGTGGTTTCGGCGGCACCGACGATGGCTATGGACGCACGGGTCATGCGACACCTCCTGCGGGCTTGAACTGAGGAATGGCAACATCGCCGCGCTGCTCAAAGGTGACCTCGAGCGGCATATCAAGGATCAGCGCCTCGGGATCAGGGGGGCAGTCGAGGAGGTTAGCCACCATTTTCACGCCTTCGTCCAGCATGACGACTGCGACGGTAAAGGGAGGCTCGTAACCGGGTGCCGGCAGGTGGTTGATAATATAGGAATACAGCCGGCCCTTGCCGCTGGCTTGCTTGATTTCAACATCGCGATTGCCGCAAACCGGGCAGAACGGGCGCGGCGGGAAATACGCCTTGTCACAGGACGGGCAGCTGTTGAGCAACAGCTTGCCCTCTTTTGCACCGTTCCAATAGAATTCTGTCTCTGGATAAATGGTTGGCAGAGGCCGGTCACCCATCATATCTCTCCTTGATTTCAAACGATTTTCGGATCAGCCAAGCCGCGCAAGGCCGTTATTCAGAACAACGATATCCCGTTCGACCACGCGGGCGCGGAAACTGATCGCATTGCCGTCGCGCCACATCTCGGTGCGGATCGTTTCGCCGGGATAGACCGGGGACGAGAACCGCAATTGCAGATGCGTCAGCGCCGAGAAATCACCGTTCGCCAAGGCTTCGGTGATTGACCAGGACGCCACCCCAAGCGTGCAGAGCCCGTGCAAGATCGGCCTGTCGAAACCGGCTTGCCGTGCAATTTCAGGGTCCGCGTGCAGCGGGTTCATGTCCCCCGACAACCGGTAAACCAGCGCGGCATTTTCGGGCGTCTGAAAATCAAAGGTGGCATCCGGCGCGCTCTCGGGCATGGGGTGGACCGGACGGACCGCATCGTGTGATCCGCCAAACCCGCCATCGCCTCTTGCAAAGGATGTGCTGACGACCTTCGCGATCTTGGCACCGGTCGATTTGTCAGTGATGATACGTTCGGAATAGATCAGCGCACCTTTGTCCGCCCCTTTGTCGACGATGCCGGTAATCCGCGTTTCCCCGAGCAGTACACCGGACGCAGGCAACGGCGCGTATAAGGTCAGGCTTTGCTCTCCGTGAAGAATTTTCTGCCATGTCAGGCCCGTACTGGGGTCCTTCGCCCAGAAACCGGGATAGGCCAGAACGTTAACCATGGCAGGCAAAGCCCCGAACCCCTTTGCATTCTCATAGGTTGCACGCAGATGCGACTGCGAGAGCGGATCAGTTCCAAGGCCAAGCCCAAGCGCATAAAGGATCGTGTCCTTTTCCGTATAGGCATGTTCCGTAATAGGAAAGGTGCGCCCCATCAGAGCGTCATAGTCGATCATTACAAGTCCTCCTCTTGCTTGGCTATTTTATGTAGCTTGATAATGATTTGCAAGCTAATTAATAGATGGAAAAGGATCGTTCCCGCGCGGATGATACCGATAGGGCTTATATCCATTCAACTGGCTGACTTCATCTTTGCGCGAGCTTTCAAGGCGTTCAAGATTTGCCCGAAGCGTCCTGATCTCCCCCTTTACGCATGCAAACCTGATTTCCGCGGGCCTTTTAAATGGCTTCGACTTGGTGCGCTTCTGCCGATTTCATGGACGGCAACTTAAGCCTTCATCGCGACCTCCCCCTATTGCATGGGGTTTAAATATCCGTTGGTCGAGTGACAGCGCATGGGATCTCAAAGGCGTTGGATGCAATCATAGACATCGGCACAGGCCTGCGTGGTCGGGAGCATTCGCGTTTCACGCGCTCGATCTTGAATGTCGACACGAAGCTTTCCGCAGCAACGTTGTCGCGGACTTTGCCAGCCAGCTTATAAGATAGGGAGCACCGCTGCCTTCATTAACCGTTGGGACGGTTCGCTGGTATTTGGCGACCCTGATCGGAGTGATGCAGCAGTTCCTTTGGTCGCCCTCTGCGCCAAATCGCCTTCATCAGCGCGTCTGTCACCATCTGGGATGTCCTGGTATTCTTATCGTCCACTCCACGAGGCGTCTCAATAACAGATCAATGACCACAGCGACACAAAGCCAAGCCAAGCCAATCTGCGACCACCACCAGTCATTGATAAATATGGAGGCGAGTAGCGGAGTCGAACTCCTGCACACGGACTTGCAATCCGCACGTCTTTCTTTGTTTTCAAACGTTTATTTGTGCAACAAACAGGCGGAATATTAGAGAAACATATCAAGAATGTGTGGCGGCTATCCCGTCCAGATGCCCACCTCTGGTCGGCGTGAATGTATACATATCCGCACCCTAAGGATCGCCATTCCCCCGAACAAACGGCGACAGCAAAATTGCATGGATATCGACCGCGTCGTCACTCGAAACCTCTTTCAAACCGTATTTGAAGTCTGCATGGTGACGCAGCGGCCGCGCTAGAAAAGTTCCGAAAACCTTATCCCACAGACAAAAGTCTGCAGAGAAATTCGTATCTGTTTCAGGCTGAAAATCTGAATGATGGATGTGGTGTTGAGAAGGAGTAATAAGCAGCTTTCCGACCACCCTCTCAACTGCGGCCGGCCAATTGAGGCTCGAATGGTGCAAGAGATCTACAGTTAAAACAAACCCCGAGTAAAAAATTACTACCTCTGGAGCAGCTCCCAAAAGGCTAATAACTAAAAAGATGATAGCTAGAGTGAGAATAGCAGAAATTGGATGCGTTCGATACGCGGTAGATATATCTAATTTATAATCGCTGTGATGGACTTGGTGCAGTCGCCAGAGAACCGGAACCTTGTGCATCAAAAGATGGAGCAGGTAGTACGAAAAGCTCATTGTGATCACACTGAACAAGGCCTCTAACGCAAAGGGAACATTTAGCCAGTTGAATACACCATAGGCATTCGTCTCTGCCACCATCGCGGCAACGACAGCTCCAATAGGAAGGCTGATCTGTATCGCGAGCGACATGGTAAAGAGTCCAATGTGTGCAGGCCAACGCTTTCTAGTTGAGTCACGTAAAGCCACTTCCAATGAACTATACTCAATCCAGCCAACGACAATTACGAAGAAAATAAAGGATAGGAGGAACATGATCTATTGCACCTTCACTGCTTAAAACTGGAAGATCAGCGCCGCATCCAGGCTTGCGACCAGTCTAATCTTAAGTAATTGCCGCAACCCTTAGGGATGAACAGCAATAGAGCCTTCATATTATCGTGCAAATCAGAATGTCCAAACACCGAAGCAAAGCTCACCATAATCGTTTCTACCGTATTTTGCAGGCGGCCCCAGTCTCCCCATACCTTATCGTAGTATATAACCTTCAAATCCATTTCACTTAGTGGCGGCACCTGTGCATGATGTGGCAAGCTTAGGGCAACACGGTGCTCAAAAATCTCATAAGGCTCCGGACAAGATTTTTCCTTGAACACAACGCTCCTGTCTCCTGTGCGTTTATCGTTTTCAACAACCTTGATAATTGACGCCCCCTCACTTTTTAAAACTGATAGGTAAGCATCCTGAAAGCTGGAGCTTGCGTTATACTTGGCTCTGTCCACTCTAGCATAGATCCGCTCATTCGCGATAAATACTGCAAGGAAGAGAAAGAATACAAGAATTAGAGCACGCCTCAGCACTTTGATGACCTGACCCGAATGCTAAGATAGCTTGCGGCGACGATTATGAAAAATTGCGCCAGGCCAAATATCGTTGCACCTGACCCGTGATGCCAAAACTCATAGTCAGCGCGACTCGGCAGCATTAATCCAATCCGGATTGTGTTCCCCAAAATCAGTAAGAAAATCAGTGATGCAACAATAATCACATCCGAGTAAGACATGCGTCGACGATTAAAGGCTTTTACCGAAGCGTAGCACAGGAAGCCGAATGATAAATTGGTGAAGACAGAGCATGCACCAATCAGGCGGATCTTCATACCATGCTCCAACACAAGCAGTTGACCATCAGACCATACATTAAAACCAAGGCATCTCCACATGAGGGCAACAAAATCCACCTCAGCGATAAGTATATAAGACTTAAAAATTTGGAATAATAGCGGTGCGATCAGCAAATTAAGAGTTAATGCGAACCATACGACGGCTATATATCTTGCATTACCTGTTTCTCGACGCCACCAAAAGAAAACAGCCAGCGCTGCTGTCGTCAACCCAACATCACGGGAAACCCCTATTCGACCGAAAAGGAGGAGGCTCAATATCACCACTCCACAAATCAGATAGTCTAGGCTATTCGCAGAAATGTCATCTCGGCCTTCGATCAGCAGATCAAACAAAACATAAAAAGCAAAAAGAAAGAATAGATTTGAATTTAACACCGACAAAAATATATCGGATATCTCACTCACCGATGATTGGCTAATAATTCCATTGATAAATACAACAGTGAAAAAACCAAGATGAATATCAAATCTTGGTGTTTTCATTTCTGGAATTAACAACCAAAACTCTTTCGTTTCAAATATTGTTGGGGAGAATTATTTATCTTGGCGTCTTGAGAGGATCCGGTATGCACCATACCCGACGACAGCTACGGCCAAACCCAATGGCCCTGCTGCCCCAGCAATCGGCAAGGGAGCAGGAACGATCCCGGCGGAAGCTTGAGAAGCTGTTATAAGACCGATGACACTGAGAGTGAAAATTTTGTCTGGCATCTAAAGCACTTTCTTTTGTTTACTTAGGTAATTTCTTAACCCTATCACCCTGACAGTTTTCCGGCAACTTTGTATCTTCTCAAGACTGTGCCTCGTGAAGTAGATCTAATTGTCTGATGAACGAACTGTTGGCCTCAAGCTGTCCACCACCTTAAAACACTGAAATATATATGAAAATATACCTCCTATTTATAAAGACGTGCGGCAAAGCGTGTGGCAGCCGCATCCGTGCCTCGTAGCCGCAGGGCTCAATTCTTTGAAAGATATGGAGGCGAGTAGGAGAATCGAACTCCTGTACACGGATTTGCAATCCGCACGTTTTTGACTGATTTTAAACGGTTTTTTGTGCACCAAACCGGTAGAACATATCAGAAACGTATCAGGAATGTGCGGCACCAGGATAGCCGCTTTATTGATACCTGATCAGGACTTTTCCGACGCATATGACCCAACTAACCCTCTTACGTCGATATATGCACGTCAAAGCCGCCTGTCAGCTGCTTCCATTTCTATTTTCGTTGGCGCCCTTTGAGGATAGTTTTCCTGAGGGCTCTCCTAGCTAAGACTGCCCGTTCGAAAACTATCATCTAAGTCGGTCCGATAGCAGCCAGTGTTCCTGAGGAGCTCGGTAACTGCTTCCTTGAAAACAAGTTTAATATTGGCCTTTCGTTTTGATAATCTTCTGTTTCAGCGCATCAAGATAAAGTTTGCGATTCGAATAAATTTCCAACAGCGCATCTTCATACAGCTCTAATGCATCCAAAAGAACTTCTCGGGAAAGCTCCGTAGTATGAGAACCAATGTTTCCGATTATCCTTAAAGCATGAAAGGTCTGAGCCTGATCGGGAGATTCTTTCTCTAGGTGTTGAATGCGGCCATTTAGATCAAGATCGACCATTTCACCCTTTTTCTTGCTTAACACTTCTCGAGGAACCTGAAGGTCATCGAGGACTCCTTCCAAGCTGGTGCGCAATCGATTACCTGCACTACCAATATCAACCCAGAACAGAGCAAATACTTGTCGCATCTGCCTAATGACGGACGCAGGAAGGTTTTTGGGCAAACCGATTATAGGGGGAGCGGGAGAGAAAGAGTTGGGCTGCAATACAGTAGCCAAGCCCCATCCAAATTCATCGTCCTGCACGTCAACCAGTACAGTGCTACCATGAACGTTAACGACTTCTCCACAGTCTTCATGATCGCAATGTAGCCTCAGAGAAAAACGCTCGACATCCCAGTCCGGCTCCCAACTGTCGTGTGAGTGGGCGGCCTTGGAGTATTGAGGCTCAATTACTGTGATGCTGTCTTTTCTAGCTATGAGACGTCCATCTTCACAGGATGGGCACGGATATTTAGGACATTTGTCCCGAGGAAACGTCGCTATCCACAGAGCTCGTTTAAAGGTCATATTTTTTTACTCCAGATTAATTGCGCTTATACACCATCGTCGATGATAGGCGAATGCCAGTCTACTTGGAAGCGATCGCTCCGAACCGCCCATCGATCAGACACTGGTCGCCTGCGAGACGAGCCGAAGCCAGTCATGCTGGGTTAAAATTGAAAATCTATCAGAGCTATTTTCTTATTTACTAAGGCTTTACTGGCACGGCCGTGCAGCTGCGGGTCGCCCTGATAGGGGAATCGCCCTCAGTCATACCAGGACACCCGATGTAGAGAGGCTCCAGACAGAACTCAGCGTTAGGCTCGAGCCCATACGGCGCAGTCACCTGATACTGGAACGTGACCGGCTTTGAACCGACATTCTGGGTTTGCACCGGCCGATCGAGCCTCACGAACAGACTGGCTTCATTGCGCGGATTCCGAAACGAATATTGCGTTTCGCCAGGGACAACTTGGCAGGTTCGGCCCTGCTCGGTGCGCTCAATTTCCAGCTCGATCGCGCAGCTGCGGCCCCCGCCACAAGGTGGCCCCAGAACCTGCGATCGCGTTATCCGAAAGATGACATCCGGCCGCTGCAGGATCTTCACGTCCTCGACCAGGTGCGCGAGCGTTGCGGTGTTGGCATCGACCTTGTCGCCCAATCGCCAGGGGGAGAATACCAGCTCGTTAATCACCGGAACGTAGGCACCGACCCACGCGGCGAATGCGCCGATTACCGTGATGCGGAAGAATTTGCCCCCGTCTTTTTTCCATTCTGACCAGTTGATCAGACCCACGCGCGGGCTTTCTTCTTCAGGCATTCAGACAGGCTCCAGAGGCAGACATTGGTGCCAAATTGCCCAAGCGCCCGGCTGGTTGCCTCTGGCGGGTTCCCTACTCCGGCCGCTCGCATTGGGCCATCGTGCGATAGCCCGCCTCAGACACTTCATGGGTCGCGGTTTTCACGATCCACTCGCCTGAAGCGGCCGAGCTGAACCCGATCGGGACGATGCGCCCCTCGGCAGCGATCGTTGGATTGCCAGGCAGCTCAAGATCGAGCGTCTCCTTCGCACGGCTGGCGCGGCGCGACTCGGCCACGGCGACGGCGCGCGCTTCTTCCTCCGACCGAAACCGCTGCCGCAACCGGCGCACCGGCTCGGCGTCCCCGATCTTCACCTCGACATCCTCGGCGTTTTCGAGATCCCGGTAGGTGGCAATGATCGTACCCGTCGCATCGCTGAGCCCCCGGCGCATGGACCAGCGGCTTACGTCTGCCTCGAGCAGTGGCACGACGGGCGTCGGCTGACCCGACGCTTTGACACCTTCGGCCCTGCGGCCGACAAAAAGAACGCCCCCGGCCGGTTTGGCGACCACATCATGCAACACCGCGATCCGCGTCAGAACGGACAGATCACTTTCATCCAGCTGGTCGATGTGACCAGGCACGATCGAGCCCGCGGCTTCGGTCACGGCCGGTTCAAGCCCGTTGTCGCCCGCGATGGTGGTCACGATCGCCTTAAGCGTCATGCCTGCAGGCCAAGACCGCGACTTTTGCTGATTGATCGGAGCAAACCCGCTCTGGGTCTCGCCTTGCGCCTTCGCGCGGCACACGGCCGTGATTATGCGAGGGGGAGAGCTCTCCTCCACCTCGTCGGCGATATACAGACCCATGCGCAAGAACGCGCCCAGGTAGCCGAGCGCGATCTCAACCTCGGCCCCTGGCTCCGGCATGGCAAAGCGCGATATCGGCGATGTGTTGGCAAAAGTGATCTCGGCCGTGTCCGAGATGAACCCGGCCGTGTCCGACACCCGCACCGAACTCAGCTGAGAGAACACAAAGCCCGACAGCGGGACGCCGTTAATAGTCACCTGAACCAGCGGCCGAAAGTCCATCAGCCCCATAGCTGTGCCGTTTCCATTGGTGTCGAGGTTTCCAGATCCGGCAGCAGGATCCTGACGCCCGCGTTTAGGACAGCGCCCAGCGCGCCCAGACCAGGATTAGCTGCGAGCACCGCCTCCACCTTCAAGCCTGAAGTGTCGCCGTAATGGCTCGCGACCACTTGGTCCAGGACGTCGCCGTCAGAAGAAACGAAGTAGAGACCGGGCACCGCCGTCATATCTTGCCATCCTCATTGTAAAATCCTGCCGATGCGGGATGCCTTGCGACGCAAAAACCTCCTGCCCCTCTGTCACGCCCTCAACCACCCACAGGCCCAGCACCTTGCCGATGCCAGACACCAGGGGCAGCGGCAGGCCAAGACTGGCCTGTGTGCGCATTTTATCGATCTGCTTCAGCCCGCCACGGAAATGGGGATAGATCACGCCCTCGACCTCCACTGTCTCTGGACCAAGCCCGGTGAACTGCAGCGCATCATTGGTGCCGATCCGCGCCTGACGTGCCCAGCGATACTCGGTCGACCGGCTGAGCCTTTGGTACGCCGCGTTGTCCAGGGAGAACTGGAAGAACCCGAGCTGCATCATCACTTCTGCCATCGCTACCTCCCAAACGGACCAGTTGTCGGCGCGCGATCGAACAGACCGTTGCCCGAGTTGCGACGCTCTTCAACGCGCAGAAGCCGAATGACCTCCTGGGCATCGGCCCCGGCCGCATGGATCGTGTACTGGTTGGTCACGGTTTGCGGCCCCGCGACAGGCGCGGCAGTTGGGGCGGCCGCAGCCGGTTGCGCGAATACCGCCTCCATCCGATCCATGCTCAGGGAGCGAACGGCCTCGGCCATTTGGCCCGCGTGTGCCGTCAAAGCGTCCGAGTTTCTGGCGCTGCCAAGTTTTGCCATTCCGACAGATTGCGCCGGCGCTTTTCGCAGCGCTTGCCTTAGAGCCCCCGGCACGATCGATTGGGCGCGTGTCGCATTCGGCCGCATAACCGACCCGACGCGATCGGCATAACCGGCGAGCTGACGCATGGCGCGATTGTTCGCCACATAGCCCGAGCGGTTCTCGAACTTCAGCTCCGGCCCGAGCTCGCCCGTCAGATGCCAGCCAGGACGGAACGGCCCACCCAGCGCGTTCTTCTGCGGCTTGATGCCGTAGAGCTTCTGCGCATCCGAATCGCTCATGGGCGCGGCATTGGCATTAGATGCGGTATTGCCCAGGCCCGAAACCTTGCCAGGTTTCACATGCGCAGCAGCTGCAGAGCCTACGGCCGAGCCGATGGCGTTCCCGGCCCGCTGCGCGTTCTCGTAGCCCCACTTCAACGCCTCGATAACCGGCTTGATCAAACCCATCAGTGTGGTGAACTTATCCCCGATCCAAGTCAGCACAGGATCCAGGGCAGACTTAACGGCGTCCCAGGCCGCACCGATTCCGGCCGTGTTCTTCAGCCCCTCGATCACCGGCTCGGCAGATCCCGTCCAGAGCGCATCAAACACAGCCCCGATCGAGCTGAACGTCGCGTCTATGGCACCTGAAAATGCCGACCAGGCGCGCTCGATCGGAGCCGTCAGCCCGAGCGCGTCCGTCACCGGCTTGATCAGAGTGTCATAGACCCAGACGAAGCGATCCCCGATGCGGCCCAAGACACGGTCAAACATCGAAGCGGCCGAGCGCCACATCCGGCCGACGCCAAGGGCAGCGCGCTCCATATCCCCGGTGAACACGCCCGCGACGACGTCACCGAGCCCGGTGTAGTACGAACCGATATCAGACAGCACTGGAGCCAGGACATCCCCGGCTTTGCGCCAGGCGGCCTCAATCGGAGCCGTGATCCCCATCGCGTCGGTCGCAGGCTTGATCAGGTTCTCATAGGTGGCAGAGAATACCGCACCGATCCCGCTCAAGGTCCGGTCAAAGAATGAGGTGGTGCCAGACCACATCGCCCGAACCCCGCGCTCTGCGCGCCGCATGTCACCGGAGAACACGCCGCCCACGAAGTTGCCGAAGCCCGCAAAGTAGGTTTTCGTATCGGACCAAAGCCCGCGGAACCAGGGACCGACCGTCTCCCAGTTTCGATAGATCAAATACGCCCCGCCCGCGATGACCCCGATCGCAGCCCCGATGGGGTTCATCATCAACGCGGTACCGATGGCGCGGATCGCCCCGACCACGATCGGCGACGCGCTGACCAGGGACAGCATGGCGCGGCCGAGGCTGAACACGGCACCGGCAAACTTGCCGACCCGCACAATCGTGCGCGACGCCAGGACAGCCCCGACGATCATGCCGAAGTTTTCCCAGCCCCCGACCATTTCAGCCGTCCGCTCGGTCACTTCAAAAACGATGGAGCCGATCGAACCGATACCCGAGGCAATCTCGCCGATGATCGGAAGCGCGCGCTCCGCACTGGCCGCGAAACCCTCGGCCCACCGCTCGACGTCATCGCGATTGCCGATCAGGGCGTCACCGATCCGGCGCATGGACCGCGTCACGACCGGCATCAGCGCGGAGCCCACCGTGTTTTTCAGGCCCTTCATCACCAACTGCGTATCGAGCAGCGTGTCCTTGAACACTTCGGCGTCCCGGGCAGCCTGGTCGGACAGGACATAGCCGGTGCGCCGCGCGTCCTCGCGCAGCTGCGTCAGCCCCTTGGAGCCGTCCTTCAGCATGTTCAGCAGGCCGATGCCCGACCGGCCAAACAGATCGTTTGCCAGCGCTGCCTTTTCCGCCTGCGTCTCCACGCCCTGCAGCCTGTCGGCGATCATCGCCAGGGCGTCCTCCGGCAGCTTGGAGGCAAGGTCAGCGGCCGAAAGCCCCAGGGCGTCCAGGGCATCCTTCTGCGCGCCGGTGCCCTCCATCGCCAGACCAATGTTCTTGGTCATTTTTTCCAGCGCGCCATCGAAGGTCGCTGTGGCAACACCAGACCGCTCGGCCGCGTAGCGCAGCTCCTGCAGCACGCCGAGCCCGATGCCCAGCTTATCGGCCGTCTTGGCAACATTATCGCCCAGGTCAGCCGTCGAATTGGCGATCCCGAAGATGGCACCACCGGCCAAGCTGGCCCCGATCGCAATCTGGCGCACATTTCGGCCGATGCCAGATGCCATGTTACTGAAGGTGGAGCCGACACGCCTCGATGCTGCGGCCGCGCGGTTCCAGCGTTCCTGGGCCCGGCGCAGATCCACCAGGGTCCGCTCGAGTTTCTCATACTCGCGATCGTGGTGCTCAACCGACAAGCCCTGCTTGCGCAAGACGTCGCGCTGGCGATCGAGCCCCTTTTGACGGCGCTCGACGCCCTTGATCGCATCGCCAACCTGGGCAAGCCCCGTTTTCAGGAAGCTGACGTTGCGCTTGACCGACTGCTCGAGAACCGAACCGATCGTGATCGTCGCATTAAGGCGTTGGTTTTTGCTCATTCTTTGGAAGGCCCTCTATCCACCAGATGAAACGACTGACCGGCATGGCCATGATTTCACGCTCGGCCCATCCGGTGTGCCGGGCGAGCCGAAGTGACCCCGCCCGGACTTGATCACTGGTCAGCCAATAAAAACGGAGAGAGCCGTCTGCAGCCTGCTGTACTGGCGCATCGTCAGACCGCGCACCGCCTCGGGCGAGATTTCGCAGAGGTTCGAGATCAAGGTGATTTCAGCCTCGGCGCTGTTCGAGCTCGCCCGATCGGCAGCCAGCTGATCCTCCACGAAGGGCTCGCGCATCTTCAGGCTTTTGACGTCGGTCCCGTCGATCTTGGGCGGCCGGGTCTCATAGTTGACCGTGATCGAGCCGTCCTCGTTCTCGACCAACCAGGCTGGGTTTTTTGCGTTTTCCATGTGCGCTCCTTACAGGCCGATATTGGCGCGGTGCTCGGCGAGCTGATCGACGCCCCGCACCTTGCGCACCATGTTGACGACATCGATCTCGTTGATATCGACGCCACCGTGGACCTCGCGGTAGTAGCGCAGGCTCACCGTGAAGGTCAGCGACGGCTTGGCCCCTGAACCCCAGGTGCCGCGCGCCACCGAGATGATCTTGCCCTGCATGTGATGCGCGACGGCCGTCTTGGTGCCATCCAGGCTTTCAAGCGACCCGCGCGCCGTCAGCTGGACCAACGATCCGTCCTTGATGCCCCAGAGGGATAGCACATCCCGATCGTAGGACGTCAGGACGAACGACGTGGTCATTTTTTCCTGACCCATGTCGAGATCGATGGGCGCGTCCATGCCGCCCCCGCGGAATTCTTCGGTCGAAACCGTTAGATCGGGAGCGCTGTACTCCTCGATCTTGCCCGCATGGCCACGGCCATCAACGAACAAATTGAGATACTTCAGGATATCTTCAGCAGCCATCAGTTAAACACCTCCTCGATGTAATCTTTCACCAGGTGCGAACGGAAAGTGATATGCTCGGCCGGATAGACCGGCGTGAAATCAAAGTTGAAAAACACCTTGCCGAGCTGGATATTGGCCGCGGAATTCAGATCCGGATCGGCCCAGCAGCGACCGCCCAGGATCGCGCCCAAAGCGACCAGATCGCGGAGGTAGGCGTTCACGCTTTCCTCGACGTCCGAGACATAGGTTTTTGTGATGCCACGATCGACAGCCCAAAGGTGGGCGCGCAAAAGCGAGTCGTTGATGATGTCGGCCGTGCGGCGAACGCTCAGGAAAATCCACTTTGTGTCGTCGGTCAGCGTCCGGTTGCCCCACAGGCGGTAGCCATTCTGGCGGATGGTCGTGGCGACTTTCGCCTCGTTCAATAGATTGGCACGCGCGCTCGCGCCCCCGAGCTTGAAATCGACCGGACGGCTGGTACCGATGATTCCGCCAATCAGGTGGTTCGACGGCGACGCCCAGAAGCCGGTGTCGTTGTCCACCGTGGCGATCAAGCCTGCAACGCGGGACGATGGCGGAACATCCACGATATCGGAGCCGACGGTGACCTTGTGCCAGGGATCGATCAGGTAGATGCGATCGGAGCCGAAGCCACCGGCTGCCTCGATGGCGTCGGCGTCGTTGGTATTGGGCCCGTCGGCGATGATCACGGCCCGCAGCCGGTCACCGATGCCCTGCAGCTCCGCGATCACCGGGTTGGCGTTGCCCTCGGGGCGCTGGTGAGTGAAGCCCGGCGCGATCAGGATGCGCGGCGAAAACCCGACGACGCTCTCCGCGCCGACCAGGGCATGGACACCCTCGAAGTTGCCATCAACCGCGTTGACGCCCCCGATAACATTGGCGAGGCTTTCGGCCTCATCGAGCCCCTCCTCCACACGAACGACAATGACGACTGCACCGATCTGATCGAAGATGCCGTCCATTGCCGTGGGCAAGGTGCCGCGCGCATCGCCGACCGTGTCCAGGCCTGCGGCTTCTTTGCGCGAACCGGCGACCAGGACCGGCGTGTTCAAGGGGAATGCATCTGCATCGGCGTCGGGCGCAGTGCCCACAATGCCGATGACAGACGATTTGACCGTCTGGATGGGACGTGGACCTGCATCGATCTCGATGACCTCGACGCCGTGAAGAAATGCCATAGTGACCTCGCTTGCGGATGTGAACTGTTGCCCCAAGCATTCCACCGCGCTGCGGCTCAATCCTCTGGCGGTTCCCCCGCGTGTTCGAAGCCAATGCAATAGGCCGAATTCATCTCAAGCACCCGGCAGTGGAGCCCACCCGGCGAGAGCTCCTGCGGCGCGCTCAAGCCCAAGGCATGCCCGCAGATTTCGGAGCAAAACCACTGATCCCGCCGATGCCGTCGCAGATTAAAAGCCTGCGATGCGATCAAGCCCAGATAGTCATAGGGGTTGCCGATTTCAGCGATGATCCGATCGACAGCTTCGCCATCCGACCAGAGAACGCTGACAAACTCCCAATTCCCAGGCTTGAACAGAATGACCTTTTCGCGAACGCCCCCGTCCCGGCCACTCGATGACCAGGCGCGCGCCTCAAACGCATCATCAGCCTGCGCTGGTTGCAATCGCAGGATTTCGCAGTGGCTGAACGCAGAACGGGTGACCCAACGGATCACCCGATCAAAGAAGCGGCCGTGGCCTTTATAGAATGCCAGGACGATCACACCAAGCAGATCAGAACATGGCGACGACGTCTCGCGCGCCATCGGGCAAATCCGGCCAGTTTTCGTCTGCGCGGAAATCCAGATCGGCGTCCGCGGCCAACTCGACCACCCGCGCCCGCATGGCCGCGACCCAATCGATAGCCTGGCCGAGCCCAGCCAGCATGGCGCTCTCCTCGGCCGAACGGTTGCTGGCAGTTTTCGCCGACACCACAGCTGCAGCAGTTGCCATATTCATCTGAGTTTCAGCCGATGCTGCGCCATAGATCCTTCGCCGACACTCGCCTTTGATCCTGGTCAAGCGTAGGTCGGCCTCAGCCGCATCGATAGCATCTACCGGATACCCAAGCGCAATCGCGCCCGCACGATCAACCGACAGGGTGGTTCGGCCATTATGTGAAATATCAAAAAGCATCGTTTACCTCAATTTTGCAGAAGATCAGTGCCGAGCGTTCCGCCCGACTGCGCGAGTGCGCCGTTTGTAAGCGTCAAACCTTGGGATGCGATATGTGCGATCCCCCAGCCCCCCACATGCGTGACGCCAAAAATAGGTCCATCAAAAGATGTGCCCCAAAGTGAAAGATTGACGATTGATCCGCGGTTGACCGTGACAATGGCCGCACCATCGCTGCCGGAGAAAGCGCAATTCATCAGCCGCACATCCACCGAAGCCGCCGTCGTGCTGTCAACGAGCACATGATAAAACACATTCCAATCCAAATTCGGGTCAGCTTTCGCAGGCAACCGAATGTCAACATTCTGGAGAGTCAGACACCCTCCCATCAAATTCGTGAAGCGGTAGCACTGATTTTGATTAGAGGAGACAAACGAACCAGGCTCGAAAATGGGGTCAAACCCCTCGCCCTCCTTCAAGATCATCAAGTTCTTGCCAGCCAGAGAGACTAGCGACGTCAGAACGTGCGTTTTGTCGGCCGCAAGTTTTGCCTGTATGAATGCCCCATAGGGAGCCGCATCTACCAGCGTGGCAATATCGTTGAAGGTTCCGCCATCCAGATTGGTGGGATTGGCGATGTCAGGATCCACGGTGCCGGTGAAATCCATAAGGCTTCGAATGACGCCCTTCAGGTTTCCGCTTAGAGCAGCATAGGCAGCTTCGGCAGCTGCGACGTCATCATCCCAACGCGGCCGCTGCGCTTCGAAGTAATCCTTCAAATCGGTATAGTTTGCGACAAGGCTATTCAACTTTTCGATGGTGGTGGCCATTGCGGCTATCCCTTCTTCTAAGTGGCCAGATTTCGGCCGAAACATTCATAGACTTCACGAAGCGCGTGATTAAGCGGCGTCTGTTAAAGCTGCTCCGTTGGTGAGAGTGAGGGCGGAAGTGCCTATGTTGCCCACCCCCGCCCTGAACCCCCGCACCCCATAAACGTTTCCATCAAGTGTCGAGGCGTGAATTGTCAGCGTTGGGAATGCGCCATAGTGTCCGGCCAAAAGTGCAAAGCCGCCATCACCGCTCAAGATAGACGCCCGAAAGCCGAGAGAGACAATGTCAGGGCCACCAGATGAAACTAAGGCTTCTGAAGGGGTGTGAAGTTGCGGATTAGTCGGATCGTGTGCATCTGGACGAATGTCGATATTATTAAATTTTAGGGCACAGCCGAACGCCTCTACAAAACGACACCGATAAGTGTGGGTCGCGCTTGAAGAGAATCCCAGCCGAATGATTGGGCGGTCAACTAAGCCGCTGTTTTTTCCCTCGAAGGTCAAAGTGCGACCCCAGACATAAATGTTGTCATTGATGATATGCTCGGTGCCGTAAGGAAGATAAATCCGAACGAAACTACCAACGGGCGAGGCATTCACGGCCTCCTTAATGGTGGCAAATGTACCGCCATTTACGTTGGAATATTCCTGCAGCGTTGGGTCAACGGTGACACTGAAAAACATCTTACCAGGGAAAACCGCGTTCAGATCACCCAGTAGCTCGCCGTATGATGCCCGCGCCACATCAAGCTCGCCGTCCCAACGCGACTTTTGCCCATCAAAATAGGCCTTCAGTTCGGTGTAGGCGTCGATGAGCGCCGCAACTTCTTCAACGGTAGTGACCATGAAAAGCAGCTCCTTATTGATCTAGAAGGGAATCGATCAAGTCAGCCTGGCGAAGCTGCTCGACTTGAAGGTTGGCAAGCGCGAGCGCCACGGTGACTGAAAGATCGAACAGATCATCATCCGGAGCATCCGCAATGATCAGCCCATCGGCGACGCGACTAAAACTCAAAACGTGGTCGATCAAATAAACGATCCCGCCAGTGCGGCGCACTTCTTCGGCTGGAAACGTACAAAGTGCGATCAGGTCGCCGTCCTCGTCGTAAAAGCCCGCCTCACGGACGTCGAAAGCGACAGTGTCAGCCCCGAACTCTGCCCGAACACGCCAGGCATTCGGATCAATAATATGGCGTGTTTCAATTGGCACCCGGATCCGCTCATTGCGCAGTGCAGTCTGCGCGAAATCACCAACATAGCTGGCACCATTCGCATCGCCCAAGGCAACCTGTGTAATCGCGACTTGCGCACCCGAGCCTGCAGCTAGAAGCAACTTGTCCTCGGCGGTATCGGTGAGAATTGTAGTGGGCATCAGGCCGCATCCCTTCTTTGAACGTCATGGGTCAAAACACTCAACTGACGCTGTCGGGCACCGCTGCGCAGATGAAACGAACTGTCAGAGGCACGGGTCCGAGGGACCGGATCGTGCCCGATTTCAGAAACCAATCGCCCTCTCGCGCTGGCCCGCATATAGACTTCCGTCCCGAAATCCTCGCCGATGCGCACCGCGAAATGAGAGCGCTGCGGCTTAAGGTTCACGAGGATTGACGTGATGATTTCAAGCGTTCTGGGATCAATTGCCAACCCTGCCGCAAACACATCCGTGCTCGAGAAATCGATCCGAAAAGTGTGCGGCTCGCCACCATAATCGAACCACTCAGAAATCACGGGTGGCACACCGATCCCGGCCAAGGCGCGGCGCACAGACCCGACGGTGCCCTTCACTCGGTGCACCTGAACGGCATCAATGAGGATCCGGCGCTTCTGCTCTACCGGCCAAGCGCTGTCCCAAATCTCGATGGAGAATGCCCAGGCCAGATACGACAACAGATGCTCTGGACAAACAGATGCATTCCAAAGCGCGGCAATTGGATCACCGAAGCCGCGCAAACGCCCAGACAGCTGCTCGAGATCACGCTCGATCTGTTGTGCGCTTGGCGGCAAAACTGTGAGCAGATCAGACATCACGCCCTCCGACATTTACGGAAACCGAGCCGCAGTAGGCAGCCTCCGATCCATCAACAACCAAGTCGGCGAGAGGGCTGACCAAAGACACTTTCTGAACGCCGGGCAAATGCAAGGCGGCATGCAATCCAGAAATGCTGATATCGTGCCCCAGGCGATGCTGATCCTCTACAAACGCAGTAACCGAAGCGAGCGCGGCCGCGCGCACGATTTCCCCGTCAGGGCCGTCATACAGGGTCAAAACGGCATCAAGCTGATACGTCACGATGGTGGCCGCTTGGACAAGCACTTGATCGGTCAACGGCCGGATATCCTCATCATTCAAGGCGTCAGCAACCAGCTGAACCAAAGCCGGATCACCTCCCCCATTTCCTACCTCGGACAGAACGGTGACGACGACTTGACCTGGCGCTGGCGATTCAACGCTGATGTCCTTGACCTGCGGAGACGCTGACAGCCCCCAGAATACATATGATCCGCGCGGCCCGGCCGTGGTGAAACCCTCGAGTGCCAACTGAACCCGCGAGCGAAAACGCACATCGTCCTCAAGCACTTCAGGCACAGGAGGAACTGCGACCGGATCGGCCTCCTGGATCACTGCCCGCTGAACACCGTAAAACGCCGCCAATTGATCCAGCTGCGCGCCAGCCGCAAATGCCAGCATGTTGCCACGGCCAGCATCATCAATTTCGGCGCGCAAAAGAAGCTCGCGGTACGCCCACGCCTGAAGCACCTTTGTGATCGGCTCGCTTTCCAAACCGACGATGGGCCCAAGGTCCGGATCCCGATCGACAAGCCAGGCTTTGACCTCCGCCAAAATAGTCTCAAAGTCCTTGCGATCAATGATCGCCGGAGCAGGTAGGCGATCGAGGTTAATTGCCGTAAACGCGCTCATCCGACCTCGATCCCCGCAATCGTGACCTCACGGCCGTCGGGCAGATACCGGCCGCTCAGATCGATGATGATTTTCCCAGGCTCGAAGGTGCGCAGGGTGACCGTGTCCACATCGATGCGCGGCTCCCAGGTCATCAACGCCTCGACCGTGGCCGCGATGATCGCCAGCTTGGTCGCAGACGAATAGGGCGCATCGATCAAATCAAACAGGCGCGAACCATAATCGCGCCGCATCACCCGCGACCCAACTGGCGTGGTGAGAATGTCCCTGATGGACTGCCGAAGGTGGTCGATGCCGCCTAGTTTCCGGCCGGTGAGTGCGCTGATCCCATACATGCGCCCACATTGGACAGGACGCCCGCCCCGATCCTCTGGCGGTTCCCCACTGGCCTACTTCGGTGCACCGGTGTCGCCAGGACCAGGCTGGATGCCACCATGCACATGCGAAACCAGGCTGATCCCCGAACAAACGACATCACCGTCCCCCGTGATCGTGCCCGCGAAGTTGCCAGCGGGCACACCGCCCGCGAACGGACCAGGATAAATGATGCCATGCGCTGTGTTGCCACCAGGCGACAGCACCACCACCTGAGTGCCGACTGATGGCGGGATCCAGAACTTTAGCTCTGCCGACCCGAGCTGTGCAATCTTCAGCCAATCGCTCTCGGCCCCATCGGCCCATTTGACCTTGGCCCGATCGCCGTCGCGCGCAGTAACCGTAGCGACCATGATCAGCCGCTCAACGGCCTGCATCAACTGCGACAGTGCGAACTCAGACATCGCCAGCCTCCGCGACATAGTCGTCCTCATACGCAAGCCCGATATCCGGTGACCAGGAACTGAGCACCTGCGTCGGCGTCAGCCCATCATCGACAAAGAAGCTCGGACCGATATCGGCCGAATGGGCCCATTCGACACGCCAAATATCAAACTGATCCGCCTGCGGCGCAAAATCGTCTGGCTCAACAGCCAGGACAACGGCAGCACCCCACGCGACCCCGAGGCGCTCGTTATTGTGATCGGCGGAGCAATACTCGACCACGGTAGCGGCGGCGTAGTGCGGTCGCGGGCGGCTTAAAAGTCGGCCACTTTGGCCCTTTCATTTGATGGGAGGGTTTGGGGATATTCACTGTGGAATTATATTTGAAGGTGCGTCGCGCCCATTTTCAGGATGGGTTGAGCGGGCGGCAGATAGCTCGGGATTTTGGGATCAGCCGGGACAGTGTTGCGAAGATGTTGGCGCATTCTGAGCCGCCTGGATACCGGCGGACGGCGGCGATTAAACGCCCGAAGTTGGATGCATATATCGATCAGATTGATCGGTGGTTGGCGGAAGACAAGATGCGCCCTCGTAAGCAGCGACACACATCCAAGCGCATTTTTGAACGGCTCCGTGATGAATGCGGCTTCAACGGCGGGTACACCATCGTCAAAGATTATGTGCGCAACAAGAAGCGCGGTTCGCGTGAGATGTTCGTGCCGTTGAGCCATCCGCCCGGACATGCGCAGGCCGACTTTGGCGAAGCGTTGGTTGTGATTGGTGGCATTGAGCAGAAAGCCTATTTCTTCGCGCTGGATCTGCCGCATAGTGATGCCTGTTATGTCCGTGCCTATCCTGCCGCGAACACCGAGGCTTGGTTGGATGGGCATGTTCACGCGTTTGCGTTCTTTGGAGCGGTGCCACAGTCGGTGCTCTACGACAATGACCGTTGCTTGGTTGCAAAGATCATGCCGAATGGCGAACGTCAGAGAACACAGCGGTTCAGCGCGATGCTGTCGCATTACGTGGTCCGAGACCGATACGGTCGCCCCGGAAAGGGGAACGATAAAGGTAAAGTCGAAGGTCTCGTCGGCTATTCTCGTCGTAACTTCATGGTACCAATGCCCCGCTTTGCGAGTTGGGCAGCGTTCAACGATTACCTCGAAGAACAGTGCTGCAAACGGCAAGCAGACATCTTGCGCGGCTATAAGATCAGCATCGGTGAACGATTGCAGGCTGATCTGGCTGCGATGCAGGGCTTGCCAGATGCGCCGTTTGAAGCTTGCGACCTGCGCAGTGGCCAGGTCACATCGACATCCGTGGTGCGCTATCGCGGCAATGATTACTCAGTGCCGGTGGCCTTTGGTCACCGTGAGGTCTGGATAAAGGGATTTGTGGATCGGGTCGTTATTGGCTGCGCTGCTGAGGTGATTGCGCAGCATGTCAGGTCATACGACAAAGACGATATCACCTTTGACCCTGTGCATTATCTACGACTGATTGAGCGTAAGATCATGGCCTTTGATCAGGCAGCTCCGTTGCAAAACTGGAACCTACCTGATGCATTTTCAACGTTGCAACGGTTGTTGGAAGCGCGGCAGGGCAAGGCTGGGAAGCGCGAGTACGTGCAGGTCCTCCGTCTGCTGGAACGCTTTGAGATGGAGGTGCTGCACAATGCAGTCAAAGATGCGCTTCAAATGGGAGCCATCAGCTTTGATGCCATCAAACACCTTGTGCTATGCCGCGTTGAACGCAGGCAGCCTCGGTTGGATTTGGATCTCTATCCGTTTCTGCCCAGAACGCATGTCGCGACGACATCAGCCGCATCCTACATGAGCCTGCTGGATGGAGGTGGCGCATGACCGATGCACCAGAACTGCTCTTGGCCAACCATCTCAAAACCCTGCGCTTACCGACCTTCCAGCGTGAACACGACAAGCTCGCGCGCATCTGTGCCGCGCAGGGCGTGGATCATGTCCGTTATTTGGCCCGGCTGACCGAGCTTGAACTGATCGACCGCGAACGCCGCATGGTCGAGCGCAGGATCAAATCGGCCAAGTTCCCAGCCGTCAAAAGCCTGGACAGTTTCGACTTCAAGGCAATCCCGTCGTTGAACAAGATGATGGTCTTGGATCTGGCGCGGTGTGATTGGGTCGAACGGCGGGAGAATGTCATCGCACTTGGCCCATCTGGCACTGGAAAGACCCACATCGCCCTCGGGTTGGGCCTGGCCGCCTGCCAAAAGGGCATGCCTGTCGCTTTTGTCACGGCGGCCTCACTGGTGAACGAGTTGATGGAAGCGCGAGACGAGAAACGGCTGCTGCGATTGCAACGCCAGCTCGCTAAGGTCAGCCTGTTGATCATCGATGAACTGGGTTTTGTGCCGCTCAGTAAAACAGGCGCTGAACTGCTGTTCGAACTGATCTCGCAACGCTACGAGCGTGGATCAACACTCATCACCAGCAACCTGCCGTTCGAAGAGTGGACAGAAACCTTCGGCACAGAACGACTGACCGGCGCATTACTGGATCGGCTGACACACCACGTGAACATTCTGGAAATGAATGGTGAAAGCTACAGGCTCAATCAGAGCAAATCAAAGCGTACCAAAACTTAACACATCATCAGGTTGGCCTGACGGCCAACGCGCCATGGAACGTGCTTGCTACTTAATGGCATCACGCCCCAAGGCGCGTAACCAAGTGGCCGACTTTTGCTCCGCCCCAATGGCAGGTTGTTACGCCGCCGTTGACAACCGATCAATCTGATCGATATATGCATCCAACTTCGGGCGTTTAATCGCCGCCGTCCGCCGGTATCCAGGCGGCTCAGAATGCGCCAACATCTTCGCAACACTGTCCCGGCTGATCCCAAAATCCCGAGCTATCTGCCGCCCGCTCAACCCATCCTGAAAATGGGCGCGACGCACCTTCAAATATAATTCCACAGTGAATATCCCCAAACCCTCCCATCAAATGAAAGGGCCAAAGTGGCCGACTTTTAAGCCGCCCGCGACCGCACTACGCCGCCGCTACCGTGGTCGAGTATTGCTCCGCCGATCACAGAGAACGCAGCACCACGTACCCGCCTGCTGTTTGAGCTCCTGCTAGGGACCGGCCAGCGGATCGGCGATGTGCTGAAGATGAGGTGGTCAGACTTCGACGGAGAGGCCATAAGCGTCCGCCAGGGCAAGACCAAAGCCAATCTGTGGATCCCAGCGCCTCAGATGCTACTGCAGGCCTTGGCAAGCGCCCAGCGCAGCTCGGTATTCATTTTGACCAACCAGGCCGAAACAGGCCCTTGGTCGTATCGCGGCGCGGCCGACGGCATGATGAAGCTGAGACGGCAGATCGGCGCTGAAGCATACGATATCCACTCCCTGCGCTACACTGCGACGGCCGAGCTGGCCCGCGTTGGGTTGGACGACGATCTGATTATGGCTATCACCGGGCACAAAACCCACCGTATGGTGCAGCTCTATGCAGGTGCAGAACGGCAGAAGCTGCGAGCCCGGGCTGCAAACAACGCGCGGGCATCCAAATTATGACTATGGATCTTTAGATGGCTGGAGATACCCAGTCCCGTATTTTCACAAGCACTTCCCTGTCAAAATAATCCAAGACGCGAAAAATAATGCAATTAATAGTTGACCAAACCTATTGCCGAGAAATGCGACAAGTCAACGATGTCTATGGAAACGGAGATGCTCCAAGCCCGAACGAAGAAGCGCAGTATTGGAAGGCAAATTACTTAGTCCAATACCATTAAGAATAAGTTGGTCTACAAACTGACGAGCTTCCTCGAGGTTTCCTTCACGAAGCATTCGATCAACACGAGTGAATGAAGCGCTTACAGTTCTAGGATGCATTTCAGGCATCAAAACTTCGATCTGCTCCGCTTCTCGGGGTTCATGTTTTAAAGCACCAGACCCATATGACCGACCGCACGCCTCCGCGGAAATCTGTGAAAAAGTTGATAGGAGAGATAGCGAGACCAACTGGCGTTGGCTTTTCGTAAGCTGTCTATCAAAATATACTCGATGCAAGGAATTCGTGCAGTTAAAACTGGTTTGATTGAGCACCAACCTGGGCCCATGATGTTGCATAACAGGAAAAAACGCATCTGGCGCAGCTTCGTCTTCAGTCCGACACCAGATTGAGCGCTTCTTAAACGTTGAGCATCCATCGATGTCTGACTTAGAATACTGAGCGAGATATGCCCGCATTTCAGGAGATGCGTTAGTCGGGTCATCTTCGCTTACAAGGTATCCTTTACCTCCATTTTCGAGCAACCTGCCGTGATCCGAAAGGCTGAATTGCATGCCTTGAGCAAACTGAAATCTAGGCAAAATCCTTTTCAATTCAGTTGTATCCAAATTCAGATTTTCGCGTTCAGTTTCGCTCAAGAGGAAAAACGCATTGTTGCCAGTGACTAGCCCTATTCTTACCCCTAAGAAGTCACCAAGCTTTTTACATACTGGACTTTTTTGGAGTCGTACAAACAAACGTCGCGACCCTTCTGAAAGGCTATCAAAAACTGACGTTCCGCATAAGGAGGTAGTTTTTGCCTGACCCAACTCCCAACTGTTGATCGCCTTTTTCAGTTCTTCAACGCCAGCACATTGGTCTAGCGAAATATCCGACTGTGTAGGCAACCGACTCTTTTCAAGCTTGCCTTTGCATAGCAAAACCACTGTTTTCTCTTCC
The DNA here is from genome assembly GCF_000156335.1 of Roseobacter sp. GAI101. Classification (GTDB taxonomy): domain Bacteria; phylum Pseudomonadota; class Alphaproteobacteria; order Rhodobacterales; family Rhodobacteraceae; genus Sulfitobacter. The sequence goes on along the minus strand of NZ_DS999213.1, from coordinate 3,583,191 downwards.
GTCCCTTCTAAGAGAAATTGGCGCTCTTTCAGCTCAAACGCTCGGACCTCTTCGAAATTTTCAGTGATAAAGGAGCGGAGTGCAGCGGAAAAATTTGCGTAAAGGAAACTGCTAGGCAAAACCCAAGCAGCCCTACCTCCCGTTGACGTGAAAGGAATAGAAAGTGCAACGAAGTAGGCCCACAGACTTGCTCTTCGATCCAGCGTCAACCCAAGATCTTTCAGCTGATCTAGAACACGCTCTCTGCGAGAAACATCAATCTTACGATATGGGAGATATGGAGGATTGCCCACGACTGCGTCAAAAGTTTTTGGCCAGCTTGAAGGGAAACGTTGATCTAGAAAATCACCCTCGTGATACCGTTCCAGATCTACTGGTTGTTCAAACACGTCTGACAGAAGCAGAAACGCTCTAGTATCGATGTCACATCCGTAAATTTGACTTATGGAGCTTGTAGATCCGATTTTAGCGAGGCGATCCCGCGTAGATCGAAGAAAGCCACAGCCACCAAAACTTGGTTCTAGAACTGTAGTCTCCGGAGTTTGTACTGACCAAGCGCAAATTAAATCTGTCAGACCTTGATGAGTATAAAATGCGCCCAAGTCTTTTTTCCGACGGGAGTCGAATGTTCGCATGACAGTCAAGACGTCTTCCCCACCTTTTTTCGGATACCCTAGCTCTAGACCACTCTATTTGGAAGCTAAGTGACAAGACAAATCTCAAGAAAGTTGGGGTTCCTTAAAATCTTCCAGTGCGAGTATTTCTCATGCGACAGCTAAGAATGCGTCTATGCCCAGGTATCATTCCAGCAACTGCGCAAGAAGGTCGCCTCTCGTCCCATTGCCGGATCGTTCATGTATGCCATCAGTCTGTCTGCCAATGGACGATAGCACAGCCCTTCACTGGTCTTGACATGCTTCATAATTGTCCGGTCATCGCGAAGCGTGTCATTCCAATGCTGCGCAAAGAAATTCGCGGCGACGACTTCCATCAGCAAAACTGTATCAAGAGGGAAAGCGGACCAACGCGGAACCTTGAATGACGCGTCAAGCTTTCGATCGTCATGGAAATGGCCGCCGTACTGCAGGTGCAACCTTGGCCCAGGTTGCCCTGCATTGCCGAGATCGAAGTGCCACCTTGGGCACTCTCTATCTCGGTCTTTGTATTCAAGTACTAGTACGGTTACCCATTCTTGATATGGAAAGTCTTCCGCGCTATCGACCGAAATACTCTCCACCATAATAAGTGGGTGAAACTTGCTATTGTCTCTTGGATCTACACATTCCGTAAAACGTATGGGATCGCCTTTTGAAACACTATAATCCCACGATTTGCTAGATTTAGCTTTCCGCAACTTTGCTACCGCTGAACTGACCGCGTTGCAGCTTTCGCCCTCTAGAATGCCTGCTTCAACATATCTGCGTACTGAAGCTTCCAAGGCCTTTGCCATATCGGCTCCGGTTATGCCTGTCATTGTCGAGTAATCCTGCCTTCACGAACATCGGCAAAGATATCCAGATCCGACTCATCGACTGACAACTGCGGATGTTCGTCAAGCCGACCTCTCATCAGACAATCAAAACAAACTCTCTTTCGCTCGGCGTAGGGGAGAAGGTACTTATCATAGAGTGCAACAGAGTTTCGACGTTCCGTGGGGTTCGCACACAAAGAGCAGGCAAAAGCAAATAGCTCATCTGACTTGCTACTCCACCTCGAAATAGCGGGCTCCAGGTCCAAGCCGATCAATTCCGAAATCTTCGCAGCTCTTTCAGAACCGGGTATGGAGCTAAGTGGCGCGTGAAAGTGCTCATTTGCCCAATCATCTAATCGATGACGCCAAACTCGCAGCCAGCCATCAGAGTAAACACCCTCGTAAGCCATACCCTCGTTGAATAGAAACGACATCACATGTTCGATTTGATCCCTATTGTTGGACAGACCTAAGCGGGCCGCCACGTCCCTACCAGCAAGAAGGGGCCCCGGACGCTCTATTAATTGACGGAGGATGAGCCTCGAAATAACGTGAACTACAGAATTGGCATTTTTCAAGTCTGTTGCCAGCCCAAGAAGAGGTACTATTTCGAGTTCCTCTGGCTCGAGCGCCAATAAAGCGAAAAGGCCCTTGCCCTCTGCTTCTTTACTCGCAATCTCTTTATAACCTTTTGCGAGACTAAGAATTTGACGCTGGCACTCAAGTCTATAGTATTTATCACTCAGTCGGCCTTTCATGTACTTTTGGTCAAAAAGGTCGTGGGAAGTTTTATCAATACTATATATTTGCTTAATATTCTCTTCAGTAGATACAAGGATAATAGGAAAGTCACGATCAGGAGTTTCTAAAACTGCTTCTCTCAAAATTTGAGCTAACGCTCCGCCCTTGTAGTTATTTTGTTTTAGATCTTTCTCATCTCTAAGATCTTCATCATCTAGTCTAAAGTCTAACGCCACAAGATCAGGATTTTGAGCAAGAATAGCATCGCGTAACTTTGTAGGCTCTGTTGGCACGAAATTGGAGTCAATTCTCAGTTCTTCCTGCTCCAACAACCTGGAAATACGGATGCGTTCTTCAGAATTGTCGTCAACAAAAAAACCATTCATTCTTGTTTGCTCTTTCTTAATTTCAGATCAAACCTTGCCGAATAACCGTGAGTGACGTCATCAGAAAGGGAAACACTCCCTCCATATGCAGATGCTATGTCCGCTACTATCTGGAGTCCCAGCCCTGTCCCTATACCCGAAATACTGTCACCGTCAGTTTCCGTGGTTGTAAAAAACGCATCGAAAACCCTCTCTTCAATTTCTTTGGGTACGCCGGTGCCGTTATCTTCGAACGAAACAATTACAAAATCACCCTGTTGGCGACCACTGACCCTTATCATCGGATTAGGAACCCCAGCCTTTTCAATGGCCTTGACAGAATTTGTCAAGAAATTGAACAGTGCGGAATCAAGTTCTGAGGCGTGCATCTTGGGAGTTAAGAGGTCCACAGGCTGGACATCCACATCAAAGTTGATGTTTCTCTTGTGCATGTAAGATTGGAACTGACCCAAAAATCGTCGAACAGCCGTATCGACATGAACTTCAGTGAGTTCTCTCGACCGCGTTTTAGAAACTAGGGCCTCGACATAACTACCCAAATCAAAGATGCGGTTGGTAGCCGTTTTCAAAGAGTTAAGGTCCGCCTCCAACTGGGCTCTTTCTCTACTATCCTTGAGACGTTCCGCATCAATTTCCGCTACCGCCAAGCTGTTGTCGACGGCTGTGGTGGCACTTTTTATTTCATGACCAAATAGGCTAATTGATATACCGAGCGAAGCCAAGATTCGGAGCATGTTTTCGTATTCGATCGATAGTTCAATCCTCTCCTCTGTTTTCTGCTCGTACTCTCTCTGCTTGGAATATAGCTCCTTAAGAAACTCCGTGTTGTGTCCAGAATTCTCATTGCGATCAGTATTTTCGGGTTTCAGTTCATCCTCAGGGATTTGGTTGTCATCGTCTCTCTCGATCTTACTTTCTTCTTGAGCCAATTTTTCAAGAATGATCTCTGAAGGTTTACGAGTATACGTAGGTTGAAAACCTTGTTGAGAGGTCGACGTTTTCTTCTTTCGAACGCTTCCAACCCGCTGTGCAGCCCACTCGATACATCTCCGGCAAAATACCTGAAGCTCCTCAAACGCCTCATTCTCGATGAAGCCTTCTCTTGAACTTGTTTCCTCCAACAGAGGGTTTGACTGACCATCAACATCCACTTGGCCAAAAAAGTTAAAGTTATTGGCTGGGACCAAAAGATTTCGCCTGGCTGAGTCAAATGACAGCTTGAGCCAATCGTCATTTTGCTCACCGTAGGGAAGTACTCTAAATCCATTTCGGTATACTCTAATACCACCATAACTATGTCCCATTTTCTCAGCAACTCGCACCGAAATTCCAGACATGTACTCACGTAAATAGATAAAGTAGGCACTTGAGAAAGTTAAAGGCCCTACAAACTCATAAATGTCCTCAGACTGAAATGTCTCATCTATCCCCAGCTTTTCCGAAACGACTTTGAAAGTAGCAATACCTGAAACATCGATCCAGCCAGAAACCTGTGCAACAGCATTGTTGAGAAAGTTATCCTTCATATTGAGGTCAATACGTTGCTGACGGTTAGTAGCCCCATTAATGCTCACAAGAAAATTCTCGGAATCTTTCGATTGATTACCGCCGGGCTCAAAGGGGACCTGTAAGAACAGCACCGATTTCCAAACTCTTTCTAGCGTTGGTTTCGTCCAGCGATCACGTAAATCCCGAATTTTGAGTACTGTCCCAGAGGTGACCTCATCCTTTTCATAGGTTTCAATTTTATGCCAAACTTGATTAAGACTTATTCCTGCTTTGAAATCTTGATCCCAGCTAAATACGACCCGAAGTCCAATCTTCTGACCCTTTTGTCCAGTTTCTAAAACAAGCGAAGTCCCAAGACGCTGAACAGCGAAGCGACCAATACCCTTCCTCCCTGCTCTCCGCCGTGAGAAAATTTCCGAAACTGGATTCTCACCCTTTTCATTTGTCGAAAGGCGCATCCAGGAATTGCGTATGGTATCAATATCCATCCCAACGCCGTTGTCAGCTATGATAAGTTCGCCGCCAGCCTTCTCGAAATTTGCGAAAGTAATGTTGACCTCGGTCGCATCGGCGTCATACGCATTCTTTATTAGCTCAGATAAGGCGGTCTCTTGCTTGCCAACTAGTTCAAGTCCCAACCGATTTATATGTTGTGCGTCTACAGTAAAGCGGACTGAGCCCTCTGTTTCATTTAGAATGGCGTCACTTAGTTCTGCGATTACTTTGGGATCTGGAACCTCTTTTTGTAGCTCGAGGGTCAGTTCATCCCTAAATTTCTGGGTATTCTGCAAGCTGCACCTCAATTTTTGTTAGGCTACCCCCCCCTACGACTATACGCAAGATCCCCCGCTTGCAAAACACCGTAGCAGTACCAACTCGTTGCCCAGAACCGGAATTCCTTAAAAGTCTTATGCAGTTAAGACAGCTGAATCTACATCATCTAAAGCGCCTTTTAGCTAGCAGAAGATCCAAATTCACGCTGCCGTTCAATTGGCTCAATACTCAAGCACCTGGCTGGTACATATTAACTAAGGGTTGAGAACCTATTAGAAAACAGAACAGGAACGGAACAAGAATGTGCGGCAAAGTGTGTGGCAGCCGCATTTTTGCGTTAGGGCGGCGACGGCTAAGTCTTTGAAATCAAATGGAGGCGAGTAGGAGAATCGAACTCCTGTACACGGATTTGCAATCCGCTGCGTAACCACTCCGCCAACTCGCCTCGACCGTATTTCTACGGCGTAGCATCCGAGGCCCTTGCCTGGATGCGTGTCGGCTTATCCCGACTTTTTCGGGGTTTGTCTAGCCCAGTTTGTGACAAAGCGACGGGAATTGAATATTGCTATTCACCGCGCAGGTTGGCCCGCTTGCTGAAAGACGCCGGGACGTTTTGCACGTCGCGCCAGTCAGTAGCATCCCCCTAACGCCGCCATCTGCGCTCAAACGCTTCACGTCACTCTTTTCAGGAGCTCTGCAATCCCTCCAATGCCCTGCGCGTCGCGTCCGGTATATCGGTCGGGAGATGGTTTTGGCGGTCGACATAGACGTGCACGAAAAACCCTTCAGCCGATGCGGTTTCATCGTCATTGCGGAACAGGCCCAGCTCCATCCTGACAGAACTGCGGCCCAGTTTTGCCACCCGCAACCCCGCCGTGACCCGGTCGGGAAACTGCATTTCGCCGAAATACCGGCAGCCCGTTTCCACGACCAGACCAAAGACCGGGCTGGTCAGGGGATCAAGCAAACTGCGGTCGATCAGCCAACCGTTCACGGCGGTATCGAACAGCGCGTAATGCACCACATTGTTCATGTGGCCATAGGCGTCATTGTCGTTCCAGCGGGTTTGCAGGGGGTAGAATTCAGAGAACTCAGCGCGTTTGGGGGCAACGGGTCGGTCCGCCATCACCACGCCGCCGTATAGATTGTATGGGCATCCGACTGGCTGACCGCGCGGGGGTTGTTCACCAACAGGCGCGATTGCAGCATCGCGTCAGCCGCCATCTTGTCAATCGCATCCTTCGGGATATCCACATCGCGCAGCCGCGTCTGCAAACCAACACGCGCCGACAAATCCGCCAAGGCATCAATGAACGCGGCGGTCCGCGCCTGCGTGCCTTCGACGGCATCCAGATGGGGGAAGGCATCTGCGGCAATTTCGGCATAGACCGAGCCTGCATCCGGCGCGTTGAACCGCAGCACATGGGGCAGAACCAGGGCGTTGGACAACCCGTGCGGAATATGGAACGTGCCGCCAATGGGATAGGCCAGTGCATGCACCGCCGCGACAGGAGAGTTGGCAAAGGCCTGCCCCGCCAGCATCGACCCCAGCAGCATGGCACCGCGCGCGGCAAGGTCACGACCATCTGCCACGACAGCCTCGATGTTTGCGCCCAGCAGGCGCAGCGCCTCGCGGGCAAGCAGTTTGGACAAGGGGTTGTTGTTTGCACTCTTCGAAGCATAGGCCTCGATCGCGTGGACCATCGCATCGATGCCGGTCGCAGCCGTGATATGTGCAGGCAGGCCCAGCGTCAGTTCCGCGTCAAGAATCGCCATGTCAGGCAGGATCACGGCAGACGACACGCCGCGTTTTTCCTCGGCCCCGACGGTGATGATCGAGACAGGCGTGACTTCGGACCCTGTGCCGGCGGTGGTCGGGATCAGGACCAGCGGCAGGCGCGGGCCCTTGGCCTGCGCGACGCCCCATGCACCATCAAGATCTTCGCCAGATCCCAACAGCAACGCCACCAACTTGGCCACGTCCTGCGACGACCCGCCGCCGAATCCGATCACGCCAGTGGCCCCCGCCGCCCTGCCCGCCTCGACCGCTGCCATCAGGGTTTCGCGCGACGGGTCGGCCTCGACCGCGTCAAAGACGGTGACACTATGGCCTGCGGCCTCAAGCGCCGCGATGGCCGGATCGCACAGGCCCAGCTTGCGCAGGCCGGGGTCCGTGACGAACAGGCAATTTACGCCCAGCAAACCGCCCGCAAGCTCTGCCAGCCGGACTGCTGCACCATTTTCGAAAACGACAGATTTCGTGGTGTTGAAGACAAAGGGGGTCATGGGCACGGGCCTTTCTTGCAAATTCCGCGCCCCTGCAAGAACACATCGGCGCACCGCACATTAAAGGGAATAATGTACGGCGCGCCTAGCCGTTATTTCGGAAATCTATTCCACCTGGCGAAACTAACGTGGTTTCATCCGTCACCATGGACCTCTCGCGGTTTGTTCGCGCCGAAAACCGCGACCAAGGACCACCGGATGCGATCCTTGAGCCCGTCCATCACGCTGAAAAGCGACGGCACGAACAACAGCGACAGCAGCGTCGAAAGCAGCAGACCGCCGATCACCGCAATCGCCATTGGCGCGCGGAATTCGCCGCCCGCCCCTACCGCCAATGCCGACGGCACCATACCCGCCGTCATCGCCACCGTTGTCATGATGATGGGGCGCGCGCGCTTGTGGCCCGCTTGCAGCATCGCTTCTGATTTGGTGACCCCGTGGGCCATCGCCTCCATCGCGAATTCCACCAGCATGATCGCGTTTTTCGTCACGATCCCCATCAGCATCAAAAAGCCGATCACGACCGACAGACCAATGGCGGAATTGTTCAGGTAGAGTGCAAAGATAGCCCCCCCGATTGCCAACGGCAGGGACATCAGGATGGTCACGGGCGTTATGAAGCTGCTGAACAGCAACACCAGAACCACATAGACCAGCAAGATACCGGCCCCCATCGCCAACGCAAACTGGGTAAAGACCTCGCCCATCACCTCTGCGTCGCCCGCACTCTGGATCGCGGTCCCCTCGGGCATGGATTGGGCCAGCGGCAACGCCATCACCGCTTCGGTTGCGGGTCCAAGGGGGGCACCGGGGGCCAGATCAGCTTCTACGCTGGTGCGATACTGCCGGTCATAGCGTTCAATAGTACTGGGCCCCGACGACAGCCGAACATCGGCCACCACACTGACCGGCACCGGCGCACCGGTGGTCGAGGGCACGCGCAAACCGGCAAGTTTGCTCAGGTCGTCGCGCACGTCTTTCTTGATCCGCACAAGGATCGGGATCTGGCGATCGCCTGCGTTGAACTTGGCGACATTGCTGTCGGTATCGCCAAGCGTGGCAATCCGGATCGTGCTGGCAAGCGCCGCCGATGTCACCCCCATCTCGGCCGCCAGTTGCGGACGCGGGGTAATCTGCACCTCGGGGCGGACCAACGATGCCGTACTGGACGCATTCACGATCTGGGGCAGCGCGTTCATTTGCGCAGCCAGGCTGATCGCCGTGGCGGATGCAGCGGCTTCGGTATCGCCCAGCACATTTAGCTGAAGGTCGCGCTGGCCGTTGTCCTTCAGCACATTGATCTTAACGTCGGGGATGCCTTGCAATATCTGCTTCATCTGTTCTTCGATCACAAACGACGACCGGTCCCGTTCGTCTTTCTGACCGTAGTTCACGATAAGATTGGCCTTGGTATCCGATGATGTGCCGCCTTCGACGAACACATTCGTGATCTCGGGGATTTGCGCAAGGATGGCGGACACTTGACGTCCCTGCGCGCGGGTCTGGTCCAGCGTTGATCCGGGGGGCAGCTCAAGCGATACGGTCGATCGCCCCCGATCCGCGGCGGGCACGAATTCGGTCGGCAGCAGCGTTGCGGAAAAGATCGAGCCCGCGAAAATCGCCAGCCCCAACAACAGCGTCAGCGTACGGTTGCGCAAGGTCCACCCCAAAACGCCCATGTAGCGCCGCATGATGAAGCCGTCTTTTTCCTCTTCCTCGGGGGCGATGCCGTCACGCAAGAAATAGGCCGCCATCATCGGGGTGATCAGCCGTGCCACCAGCAGCGAAAACAACACCGCGACAGCCACGGTCAGGCCGAATTGCTTGAAATACTGCCCGGCGATGCCCGACATGAAACTGACCGGCGCAAAGACCGCAACGATGGTGAAACTGATCGCGATGACGGTCAGGCCGATTTCGGAGGCAGCTTCCTCTGAAGCCTCGTAAGCCGGTTTGCCCATCTGAATGTGCCGGACGATATTTTCAATCTCGACAATCGCGTCATCGACAAGGATGCCCGTGACCAGCGTAATGCCCAACAGGCTGACGGTGTTCAGAGAGAAACCAAGATACTGCATCACCATGAATGTCGGGATGATCGACAATGGCAAGGCAACGGCAGTGATGATCGTCGCGCGCCAGTTGCGCAGGAACAAGAACACCACGATGATCGCAAGGGCGGCCCCCTCGTACAGCGTGTCCATCGCGGAGTGGTAATTGCCCTCGGTGTAAACCGTGGCATCATCAATCAGCGCGAAGCTTGCATTGGGATATTCCTCGGCCAGTTCGGCCAGCCGTTCCTTCGCGTTGTCCCCCGCTGCCAGATCGCTCGCCCCCGTCGACCGGAACACACCAAAGGCCACGACGGGCTGACCGTCTAGCATCGCAAAGCTTGACGTTTCGGTTGCACCGTCAAAGACTTTGCCCAGATCATCCAGCCGCACGGTCTGGCCCGGTGCGGTAATGATCGGCGTCGCGGCCAATTGCGCCACCGTATCAGCGCTGCCCAGCGCGCGGATTGAATACTCCTGTCCGCCCAGATCACCCGAACCGCCGCCCAGATCGATGTTGTTCTGCCGCAGTTGACTGTTCACATCCGCCGCCGTCAGGCCAAGGGACAGCAAACGGTCCGGGTCCAGTTCAACCTCAATCGCGCGGTCGCCGCCCCCGATGCGGGTCACTTTGCCGACGCCTTTTTCCACCTGCAGTTCACGCGCAACGATTTCATCGACGAAATAGGACAAATCCTGGATCGATTGCGTCGGGTCTGACACCGCATAGGTCAGGATCGCCTGCCCCGTCACATCCAGACGTTTGATGATCGGTTCGGTCGCGTTATCCGGCAGATCGCCCTGCACGCCTGCGACCGCGTCCTTGATATCGGTCAGGGCGGTGGCGCTGTCGGTCTCAAGTTCGAATTCGATGGTCAGACTGGCCGACCCATCCGAGGCGACAGCCGTGACATGTTTGACCCCCGTCACATCCGACACCGCCCCTTCGACCGGTTTGACGATCTGTGTCGCGATTTCGGTCGGTGCCGCACCGGGTTGCGCGATATTCACGGTGACAATCGGAATGTCGATGTTGGGGAATTGCGTGACCGGCAAACGGAAGAACCCGACCAGACCGATCAGGCACAGCACCAGAAACAAAGCCAGTGACGGGACCGGAGACCGGATGGCCCAAGTGGACATATTCATTAAGAATCAGCCCCTTCCATGACAGGGTTGACCTTGTCCCCATCGGAAAAGAACGCACTGGCCTTGGCGACCACAATGGCACCTTCCTCAAGGCCCGCCAACACCTCGCGGCGGTCGTCCCAGATCAGTCCGGCAGTCACGTCCCGGCGCACCAGGCTATCGCCATCAACCTCAAGAACGTAATCGCCCGTGGCATCGGTCAAGACGGCTGTCGTGGGCACGGTCAGCCCGTCATGGCGATCGGTGATGATCCACCCGCCTGCAAACACACCGGTTCGCAAGGTGCGGCCGTCGTCGAGCGACACGCGCACATCCCCCAGACGGTTCACAGGATCGACCGTCGGCGACACCAGACGCACCGATCCGTTCACCATACCTACACCGGGGATATCGACCTGCGCCGCATCCCCCGGTTCGATCTGCGCCAAGGCGGTTTCGACGATTTCGGCCTTTACCTCGATCACGCCGTCCTGGATCATCCGAAACAGCGGTTCGCCAGAACTTGTGGCAATCGCCCCCAGCTGCGCATTGCGCGCGGATACGGTTCCTGCTGTAGGGGCCTTTATCGTTGCGCGGTCCAGATTAAGCCGTGCCAAATCCAGCGATGCCTGCGCTTGCAAGACCTGCGCCCGCGCAACCTCGAGCCCGTCTTTCGCCGAGGCCACGGCGGCATCTGCGGTCTGGGCGTTGGCACTGGCCTGATCCAAAGCGGCTTGGGTGGTGTTGCCGGACCGCTCAAGCTGCTGATTACGCGCAAGAACGCTTTGCGCCTGCGCGGCTGACGCTTCGGCGGATGTGATCTGGCTTTGGGCTTGGCGCACGCCCGCTTGCGCACGGGCATATTCTGCCTCTGCCTGGGAAACCTGCACGGTCAATGTATCGGTGTTCAACAGCGCCAGCACATCGCCTTTTGCGACCTGTGCCCCGGCATCGACCATGATTACCTCAATCGGGAAGCCTGACACCTGGGGGTACACCAGCACCTCGCGAAATGCCTCAAGACTGCCTGAAATCGGCACACGGTTCACGATTTCAGCGATCGCCGCCGTATCCACGGTCACACTGGGAACACGCGGCTGTGGGTCAGGTGTTTCCTGCGCAAATCCAGCGCTGGCCGCGAGCACAAACATCGCAGCAATCCGAGTTGCACATGCCAGCTTCATCAATTTCTCCATTCCGCGATCATCGCCTTTACGATTACTTCATGTGGGCCGCCGCCCCCTAAAGGCAATGAACGAGCACCCCAGCTAACCGGTGTAGATTAAGAAATTGCGCGTATCTTTATGTCAACCATCGCGTCTTCGGCAATCATCGCCTCAAAATGACGAGGTATGTCCAAAGGCGTATCGGCGCATCGGACCCTACAATCAAAGGCCGGCGGTCAGCAGTCATAGTCCCCCGCCTTGCGCTTGGACCTTGTCACCAGCAACGGCGGGCGATCCCTCAGGGCAGCTTGCGCTGCTCGGAGTTCTGGTTGCGCAGATACTCCATCACGGCGGCCCGGACCGATTGATCGCCACGATCACGCGCGGCATTGATGACCTCGCGCACCTCGTTCAGATCGGACCGCCGCAGCAGGCTTTTGACCGGCCCGATGGAGGCAGGGCGCATCGACAGCGACGTGATCCCGATGGCGGCAAAACACAGCGCTTCGACGGGGCGGCCCGCATCTTCGCCACAAAAAGACAGCGGGGTTTGCGTTTCCTGACAACGGCTTGCGATCCCCTCGAGGAACGTCAAAAAGCTGACGTTCAACGTGTCGTAGCGACGGCGCACCAGTTCGTTTTCCCGGTCCGCCGCAAAGAAAAACTGCTTGAGGTCATTGCCGCCAATCGACAGAAACTCGACCTCTTCAAAGAACTTCTTCGGCGCGAAAGCCAGTGAAGGTGTCTCGAGCATGGCACCGATTTCGATCTTTGACGGCAGCACATGGCCCAACCGTTCTTCGCGCGCCAGGGTCTTGTCCATTTCGGCCCGCGCTGCGCGGTATTCTTCGAATTGCGCCACAAAGGGGAACATCACCGTCAAAGGCCGCCCCTTCGCTGCGCGGATCAATGCCTGCAATTGCATCCGCATGATCCCCGGTTTGTCGAGCCCGACGCGGATCGCACGCCACCCCAACGCAGGGTTCGGTTCATCATTGGGTTTCATGTAGGGGAGGACCTTGTCCGACCCGATATCAAGCGTGCGAAACACCACGCGCTTGCCACCGGCGGCATCCAGGACACGCGAATAAAGCGCGGACAATTCGGACCGTTTCGGCATCTGACTGCGCACAAGGAATTGCAGTTCGGTGCGGAACAGCCCGACCCCTTCGGCACCGGACCCCTCCAGCGAAGGCAGATCCGCCATCAGGCCGGCATTCATGTGCAGACCGATGACCTGACCGCATTTGGTCTTGGCCTGCTTGTCCCTGATCGAGACATAGCGTTCCTGTGCCGCGGCCTGCATCGCGATCTTGTCACGAAACGCTGCGGCCACGTTGTCATCGGGCCGCAGGTGCACGACGCCCTGTTCGCCGTCCACCATGATCCGGTCGCCATTCAGCGCATCATTGGTGATACGCGACGCATGGACGATCAACGGGATCGCAAGCGCTCGCGCGACGATCGCCGCGTGGCTACCGACCGATCCCCCTTCAAGCACGATCCCGCGCAGGGACCGGCCATATTCCAACAATTCCGCAGGACCGATGTTGCGCGCAACGAGAATGGGGTTCACCGGCATCTCAGCACCGGTGTTTGATCCCTGCCCTGTCAGAATACGCAGCAACCGGTTGCTCAGGTCGTCCAGATCGGACAGCCGTTCCCGTAGATAGGCATCGCTGGCCTGGCCGATGCGGGACCGCGCCAGCGATTGCTCCTTTTCAACGGCAGCTTCGGCGGACAGCCCGCGGCTGATGTCCTCCTCCATCCGGCGCATCCAGCCTTTGGAGTTGGCGAACATCCGGTAGGCTTCCAGCACCTGCCGCTGTTCCTTGTCCCCGCCGGCCATCGACATCATCTGATCGACGCTGATGCGCAGTTCGTCCACGGCCGCATTCAGCCGCTCGGTCTCGCGCTCGGGGTCATCGGCAACGGGGTTTGATACGACAACGCGTGGTTCGTGCAGCCAGACATGGCCTTCGGCGACGCCTTCCTGACCGACAGTCCCCCGCACAAGGACCGGCTGGCTGTGGCGGGCAGACATCGCGGCACCTTCACCGACAAAAGCGCCCAGTTCGGTCATTTCAGCCAGTACCATGGCTACCACTTCCAAAGCGTAAACTTCGTCAGAGGAAAATTCGCGCGCCGCCTTGGATTGCACGACCAGCACGCCCAGCATTTCACCAAGACGCTGCACCGGAATGCCTAGAAAGCTTGAATAAATCTCTTCTCCGGTTTCCGGCATAAAGCGAAAACCGGGGGCCTGCGGCGCGTTGGGGGTATTGATGATACGCTTGCGCTTGGCCACGCGGCCCACCAGCCCCTCGCCCAACTTCATGCGCGTCTCGTGCACCGAATCGGATTTCAACCCTTCCGTGGCACAAAGCTCGAGCGTATCTTCGTCGCGAAACAGATAGATCGAACACACTTCGCAGCCCATCGAACCGGCAATCAGACTGGTAATCTTGTCCAGCCGCGCCTGCCCTGCTTCGTCACTGGCCATGGCATCGCGCAAACGACCCAGCAGCTTGCGACTTTCCGTTTCGATCCCATCGGGCATTTCAGTTTGTTCCTCCGCAAAGCCAGCTTAGATCACAGATCCCCGAAAATTGAAATCTCTGATCTGGCCAAGCATTAGCACCGCCGCCCGCATTTAGGAAAGAGGCGTCTCAACTCCGGCGAGAAACATCCGGCGGAAAGCAAGAGGGGCTGCCCGGTCTTCAGGCAGCCTTGTCCAGATCAAAAGCATCATGCAGCGCCTGTACGGCCAGCTCCATGTACTTGCGGTCGATCAGCACGGAAATCTTGATCTCCGATGTGGTGATGACCTTGATGTTGATGCCCTCGTTGGACAGGACCTGGAACATCTTGGCGGCCACACCGGTATGACTGCGCATGCCGATGCCCACGACCGAAACCTTGGCAACGTCGGTATCGGCAATCAGCTCGTGGAAATTGACGCTGCCCGCCGCTTTGGCTTCGTCCATCGCCTTTTCGGCGCGCTTGATCTGGTCGACAGGGCAGGACCACGTCATATCCGTGCGCCCCTCCTCCGAGATATTCTGAACGATCATATCGACATTCACGCCGCCTTCGCTCAGCGCCGTAAAGATCGCCGCGGCAATCCCCGGCCGGTCGGCAACCGACACGAGGGTCATCTTTGCTTCGTCCCGCGAAAATGCGACACCCGATACAACATTGCTTTCCATGATTTCCTCCTCAGCGCAGACCAGCGTTCCAGCTTCGTCCGATTGTTCCTCAAAACTGCTCAGCACGCGCAGCTTGACCCGGTAGCGCATCGCCAATTCAACAGACCGTGTCTGCAGGACTTTCGCCCCAAGCGAGGCAAGTTCAAGCATCTCTTCAAAGGCGATCTTGTCCAGCTTGCGTGCCTTCGACGTGATCCGCGGATCGGTGGTATAGACCCCGTCCACATCTGTATAGATGTCGCACCGCTCGGCGTCGAATGCTGCGGCAAAAGCCACCGCCGTGGTGTCCGACCCGCCGCGGCCCAGCGTGGTGATCCGGCCTTCGGGGCTGACACCCTGAAACCCTGCGACAACCGCAACTCTCATGCCTTCGGCGAACTTGGCCATGATGTTGTCGGACGGGATTTCCTCAATCCGTGCCGATGAATGCGCCGAAGTCGTCTTGACCGGCACCTGCCACCCCTGCCAGCTGCGCGCGGGCACGTCCATTTCCTGCAAGGTCAGCGCCATCAAACCAGCGGTAACGTTTTCGCCGCTTGACACAACCGCATCATATTCACGCGCATCATACAGCGGCGATGTCTCACCGACCCAGCCCACCAATTCATTGGTCTTGCCGGACATGGCCGACACGATCACGATCACATCATAGCCCTTGGACACTTCGACGCCCACCCGCTTGGCCGCGCGGCGGATACGATCCAGTGTGGCCACGGATGTGCCACCAAATTTCATCACCAGAACAGGCATAGGTCCCCCGCTGCAAAACTCCGGCGCGGTTTACGCGCAAGCCGCACCCTTAGCAAGCCCAACCAGCCTGCTGCTTCTCTGGCTTTAAAATATCCTGGGGCCCGGGGCAAAGCCCCGAATCTTGATCACTTGGCAAAGCCCCGAATCCTGACCACTTGGCAAAGCCCGGAGCTTCAACGTCTGGCAAGGCCGCGAGGCCTGACCAGCTGGAACAACCGCGTGCCACGCTCAAAAGGGATGCGCGCGACCGTCCCACGTCTCGAAGCATCCCGTGGTACCCAGATCCAGCGCTGCAAAGCGCGCGGCCAGACCCCTGACCGCCTCGTCCGTCGTGATCGCGGCGGTGCTGCCGCCCATATCGGTCTGCACCCACCCCGGATGATATATTCCCACAGCGATCCCGTCGCCTTTCAGATCCGTCGCAAGGTTGCGCCCCAGATTCAAAACCGCTGCCTTCGACGCGCGGTAGATATAGCTGCCGCCGGGGGCCAGTTCGGACGACGCCATTTGCGACGACATAATCGCAATCTTCGGGGCCTTAGCCCGCCGCAAATGCGGCAAGAGCGCCTGAATGGCCAGAAAGACGCCGGTCACATTGGTCGCGAAGGTTTGCGCCCACAGATCCGCGCCAAAGCCGGTTTCCAGATCGTCGCCCTTGTCCAGATAGACGCCCGCATTGCAGACCAGCAAATCCAGCGCGCGATCGCCAAGGCTTGCCGCCATGGCGCTGTGATCTTCGGGATGGGTCACGTCCAGTTGGATATCGGCCAGCGTCGACCGGCCTGTGCCAAACACCTCGTGACCCTGATCCTTGTAATGCGCCGCCAGTCCTGCGCCGATGCCGCGGGTGGCCCCGGTAATCAAAATCGTCATGGTAAGGTGTTCCTTGTCCGGCTCAGGGCATGCCCTGATCCGCGTGGTTTCTATTGCGTTGATCGTTTCGGCCGGAACGGAAGGGGCATCAGCGGCACGCCTTCCTCAATCAATGCGCGGGCCTGATCCAGACGCGCCTCGCCATAAATCGACCGCTCAGGCGCGTCACCGGCATGCATCGCGCGGGCCTCTTTCACGAAATCCGCCCCGACATAATCAGAGGAGGTCTCGACCTGTTTGCGCAGCGCACTGATCGCTTTTTCAATATCCGTCTGAGGCTTGGACAATACCGGCAGTGTTGCCGCCTCAGTGGTCTTCTTCGCTTCGGTATCCTGCGGTGCGTCGGCCTTATGGGTCGACAGCCGCGGTGCCATGATCGCCTTGCCAACCTGCGCCGACCCGCAGACGACACAGCTTACATGCCCTCCTTGCGCCAGCGCATCAAAGGCCGACGCGGATTTGAACCAGCTTTCAAACCGGTGATCCTGGTCACATTTCAAGGTAAATTTAATCATCGTACCGGCAGCTTGCCCTTTTCCACACCTTTAGGCAATTAAATGGTGTCAAAACAGGCCGCGTCAAGCAGCCCCGTTCTTGTCTGGTGTCACGCCGGCGCGCGGGTCGAAATCGCGGATCAGGCGGCCAAGCTCAGGCTCACTTACCATTTTCATCGCCTTCTTGCGCGACACCCATTTACGTCGACGTTGCCCAGCTTCGGGGAATTTCTTTGCCAAAGCCTTAACCTCGACAGGATAAAGGAGGACCACCACCGGGATGACCTGCTTGTCGGGAAGTGTCTTGTCATAAGAATAAACTCCCAGACATCCGCCCACGGAACGCCCTGTGACGCCAGCTTCTTCCCACGCCTCTTGCAACGCGGCCTTGGCCGGGGTCTGACCATTCATCGGCCACCCCTTGGGCACGATCCAGCGCTTGGACCCGCGTGACGTAATCAATAGAACCTGCACCTTGCCCCGCCTGACGCGATAGCACAGCGCTGCAAATTGCGACCGCACGTCGCCCTTGCGGGCTCCGGGTATCGAAATGGGCAGCTGCTTGATCATATTTGCCTCGGGTCGGGTCATCCATCTATCGGAACAGTTTAGCGCCAGGTCATTCACAACACCAGTGATCCCCTTGCGCGCCCAATGCGCTTGGCGGATAGTGCGGATATGAAGTTCAGACTGGCCATAATCCTCGCCCTTTTCCTGCCCTTTGGCGCACAGGGGCAAACCGCCCCTGTAACGGTTTTTGCCGCCGCCAGCCTGCGCGGCGCGCTGGACGACGTTGCCGCCACCTATGGCGCGGGGGTGGCGTTGTCTTTTGGCGGTTCGGGCACGATGGCGCGGCAGGTTGCGGCGGGGGCCCCGGCAGACGTGATCATTCTGGCCAATCCGGTCTGGATGGGCTGGCTACAGGGCAAGGGTCTGGTCGACACCGCAGCCGCCGTTGACCTTCTGGGCAACAGCCTTGTGGTGATCGCGCCTGCGTCCAGCACCACCACGCCGGACCCCGATCATCTGGTTGCAGCCCTTGATGGCACACGCCTTGCCATGGGGCAGCGTGATGCCGTGCCAGCTGGGATTTACGCGCGTGAGTGGTTGCAGGCGACAGACCAGTGGGATGCCCTGGCCCCCCATCTTGCCGAGACCGACAATGTACGCGCAGCCCTGGCGCTTGTGGCGCGCGGCGAGGTGCCGCTTGGCATCGTTTACCGCACCGATGCATTGGCCGAAGATCAGGTGCGCGTAGTCCATGCCGTGCCAGACGGCTTGCACAGCCCGATCACCTATCCGGCGGCGGCCCTTACAGATGCGGGTCAGGCTTTCCTGACGTATCTGCAAACCCCGGAGGCACTGCGCATCTTTGCCGACCACGGCTTTAGGCCGATCACCCCATGACGCCAGACGCCGCCGCCTGGGATGCGCTGCGCCTGTCGCTTTGGGTGGCCGTCTGGGCCACCGTACTGGTGGTTCCCCTGGCGCTTTGGGTCGCATGGGTGCTGGCGCGGCGCGAGTTCTGGGGCAAGGCACTGCTGAATGCGGCCGTGCATCTGCCGCTGGTGCTGCCCCCCGTCGTGACCGGGTACCTGCTGTTGATGGCCTTCGGACGCACGGCCCCCTTTGGCCGCGCCCTTGAGGCGGTCGGCTTGCAGCTGGCATTTCACTGGTCCGGTGCCGTTCTGGCCGCGATGATCATGGGCTTTCCCTTGATGGTGCGCGCCATGCGGCTTGCAATCGAGGCCGTCGATCCCAAGCTTGAAGAAGCCGCCTCATCGCTTGGTGCCCCGCGCTGGTCAGTCTTTGCCCGCGTCACCCTGCCCCTGATCCTGCCGGGGATACTGGCGGGGACGGTGATGGGCTTTGCCAAGGCAATGGGGGAATTCGGGGCCACGATCACCTTTGTCGCCAACATCCCCGGCCAGACCCAGACCCTGCCCAGTGCGATCTGGTCGGCGCTGCAAATCCCCGGCGGCGAAAGCCAGGCCGTCATCATGGTCGTCATGGCCACTGCCGTGGCGATCAGCGCCGTTCTGCTGTCCGAACTGCTGGCCCGCCGGGTCGCTGCACGGATCGCGGGCACATGACACTGTCGCTGTCCCTGTCCCACCGCTTTGCCGATTTCACGCTCGAGATCGCCCTTGATGCCGGGCCGGGCATCACCGCGCTGTTCGGGCGTTCGGGTGCCGGAAAGACCACCGTCATCAATGCCGTGGGCGGTTTTCTGCGCCCCGATCAAGGCCGGATCGTGGTCGATGACGAGGTCCTGCTGGACACAGACCAAGGCATTTTCGTGCCACCGCACAAGCGCCACTTAGGCACAGTATTTCAGGATGCGCGCCTGTTCCCCCATCTTAGCGTCGCACAGAATTTGATGTTCGGCGCGCGGTACGCCCCAAGGGGCAGCGCCGGTCCGGGATTTGACGATGTGGTCGCTTTGTTGGGTCTTGAAGAGTTGCTTGGCCGTGCGCCTGCGACCCTGTCGGGTGGTCAACGGCAGCGGGTTGCCTTGGGCCGTGCCCTGCTTAGCCATCCACGGATGTTGCTGATGGATGAACCCCTGGCCAGTCTGGACGGCCCCCGCAAACAAGAAATTCTCCCCTTTCTCGAGCGCCTGCGCGACGGCCCGCTTGGCCTGCCGATCCTTTATGTCAGTCACGCGGTTGATGAAATTGCCCGCCTCGCCGATACGCTGGTCCTGATCCAGAATGGCAGCGTTCAGGCCCAAGGACCGCTGTTCGACGTCATGGCAGACCCTGCCGCCGTGCCCTTGCTGGGCGTCCGGGAGGCCGGTGCCGTGATCGAGGCCGACGTGATCGCCCATGGTACCGACGGCATTTCAACGCTCCGGGTCAGCGCCGGAGAGATCGAGCTGCCGGGCGTACAGGCAAGCATTGGCGCACGGGTCCGGTTGCGGGTGCTGGCGCAGGATGTGATCTTGTCATTAAGTCGCCCCAAGGGGCTGAGTTCTGTCAACGTGCTTGCTGTCACGGTTGACACGATCCACCCCGGCGACGGTCCGGGGGCGGCCATTGCCTTGCGCGCAGGGTCGGACAGATTGCTAAGCCGGGTGACCGCACGCGCCGTGGCCGAACTGGGGCTGGTGCCGGGATTGCAATGCTATGCAATCCTGAAGGCCACAACCGTGGCACCGGGCAGCATCGGGCGCTAGCCAATCGTCAGATGCCCGTTGTCGGCGCACCATGACCCCGCCTTAAGAGACGCGCGTGTGCCCGACCTTGAGGCGCAACCGCTCAACCAACTCATCCTGCGGGACATCGGCGTCGATCGCCAGTTTGCGCAGGCCGAAATGCACATGGGCCATGTCCTCGTAGTAGCTGGTATAGGCATAGTTTGTCGCCGCCCCTGCCACCGCCCCCAAAACCGGGACCGCCTGTGCCGCCAGCTTTTGGCCCAACACCACAGCCAGCCGCGGCGCAACCTTGGCAATCACGGCCTGCATGGCCCGCCCGCTGATCGCGATCCGCGCCGACAGAAACCCCAGATCGGCCCCGTCGTCATCTGACAGCGGACCAGAGGCGGAAAACACCTGAATGCAGTCGAACTGCACATTTTCGGCATGAGGGTCAAATCCGTGTTCAACCGCAACCCCCTGGATCACGCGCAACAAAAGCGTCGTGGTCACCGGCAATTCCGCCAGCGCCGTGGGCAGGCCGCCTGCACCGCCCGCCGCCCCCATTGCCGCACTGACCGCCTGATTAAGCCAGCTTTTCTGATCCGGCACCATCGACCGGGTAGAAGTCGCAGCCTTCATCGCCTGCCCCAAGGCCTTGACCGTGGCGGCCTCTAGGTTGTTGCGCACCGCATTCGGCAGCTTGTCGATCAGCCCTTCGGCACTGCCACCGATAACGTTCAAGACATTGATGCCCACGCCGCCTGCGCCCTTATAGCGCCGGGCGATCTGGTCCAGCCGTGCTTCGACGTCAATGACGGTGGGGAGGTTGCTTTCGATTTGCATAGAGATGCCCTTTGGACTGTTCCAACAGGATGTGGGGGGCGCAGGGGCCAGTTTCAATGTGGCGTCAGGGCAACCATGACGTCACATCGCCCGCGATACCCAGCCACGCATCGGGAACAAGGTCGCGCCCCAAGACCCGCGCCGGGTTCGTGGGCGGCGGCATGACGACATCCGACAGCAAGCTGAATCCGAAACGCTCGTAATAGGGTGCATCCCCCACCAGCATGACCCGCGCCCAACCCAAGGGGGCGGCGTGAACCAGGCTGTCTTCGATCAACAGCCCGCCCAGTCCCTCGCCCTGTCGGGTCGGATGGACAGCGACCGGCCCCAGCAATAACGCTTCGGCTGTGCCGATCCGCACGGGCCAATAGCGGATCGCGCCGGCCAGAATACCGTCCGCATCCCGCGCCACATGGCTTAGGCCTGCGACGGGCGGCACCCCGTCGCGCAAGCGGTAGGACGACAACGCCTCGCGGCCTGGCGCAAAACAGGTGTCATATAGCGCTTCGACCTCCCAATGGTCCTCTGCGCGCTCTGGTTTCATCTGATACAAGGGGGGTGCGGCCTGTCTGAGTATTTGTGGTGGCAAAGCCCTTAACATGGCGCTAGCCATGGGTGCAAATCAAGAGGAGAGATTGATGTTCTACCGCCCGAAAGATGGCCATTCGCTGCCCCATAATCCGTTCAATGCCATCGTGACACCCCGCCCCATCGGCTGGATCTCGACACGCGATGCCCAAGGCCGCGACAACCTTGCGCCCTATTCCTTCTTCAACGGTGTGGCGTATGTTCCGCCCCAGGTCATGTTCGCATCCACGGGCACAAAGGCCGATGTGGACGGGACCAAGGACAGCATGGCGAACATCCGCGAAACCGGGGTTTTCTGCGTCAATATCGTGGAATACGCGATGCGCGATGCGATGAATGCATCATCGGCCACCTTGCCCCATGGTACCGATGAGTTCGGCCATGCAGGCATCGAAAAAGCCGAGTGCGACGAGATCGCGTGCCCCCGCGTTGCCAACGCCCCGGCCAGTCTGGAATGCCGGATGACGCAGATGGTCAAGATCGAGGGCGAAAGCAACTATGTGGTTTTCGGCGAAGTCGTCGGCGTGCATATGCGCGACGATTGCATCAAGGACGGGCGGTTTGACGTGACCACCTACCAGCCGCTGTCGCGCCTGGGCTATCGCGACTACACCCGCATCACGGATGTGTTCGAAATCATCCGCCCCGACGACTGAGGCGCTGCCCGGAATTTGCGAAAATTCCGGGCCGTTTTCCTTGCAGAAAACGGCCCGGCCTTCCTAATGGCCGCCTAGAATACCTGTGCGCACCTGATAATTGACCGCGATCTGATATTCCGGATCATCATCGCTGTCGATCATCAGGTGGCCTGCCTTTGTCAGCAACCGGTGGCAATCCCGGCTCAGGTGGCGCAGTTGCACACGTTTGCCGGCATCCTGGTATTTCCCCGCGATTGTCTCGATCGCCTGCAAGGCGGATTGGTCAACCACCCGGCTGTCCGCGAAATCGACGATCACCTCACTGGGGTCCTCGCTTACGTTGAAAAGCTCGAAGAACCCTTCGGATGATCCAAAGAACAGCGGGCCTTGCACCTGATAGACCTTTGCACCTTCGGGCGTCAGGTAAGTCTTGGCATGGATGCGCCGCGCGTTGTTCCATGCATAGGCCAAGGCCGACACGATCACGCCCACGACCACCGCAACGGCAAGGTCTTCATAGACCGTGACGACAGTGACCAGCAAAATCACGAACGCATCCATCAGCGGCACCTTGCGCAGGATCGTCAGCGAGTTCCAGGCAAACGTCCCGATCACCACCATGAACATCACGCCGACAAGCGCTGCCAGCGGGATCTGTTCGATCAGGGGGGACCCCACAAGAATGAACAGCAACAGAAAGATGGCCGCAGCGATCCCTGCCACACGGGTCCGACCGCCCGATTTCACGTTGATCATCGACTGGCCGATCATGGCGCAGCCGCCCATACCGCCAAAGAATCCCGTGACCGTGTTGGCGACACCCTGGGCGATACATTCCTGACTGGCCCCGCCCCGCGTATTCGTCAGATCGCTGACCAGGTTCAGTGTCAGCAGCGATTCGATCAAACCGATCGCGGCCAGGATCACCGCATAGGGAAGAATGATATAAAGGGTCTCGAGGGTGAAGGGCGCAAGTGCGGTTCCGTACAGCCCTAGCCCTTCGCCGAACGGCATGTGCGGCATCGGCAATCCCCCTTCGATCGAGGCAAGGTCGCCCACGCGGGGCACGTTCATGCCCGTCGCGATCACGAGGATGGCCACGATCCCGATGCCCGCCAGAGGGGCCGGTATCGCCTTGGTGATACGCGGCGTTACCCAGATGATCGCCATGGTTACGGCCACCAGCGCCAGCATCAGCATCAGCGGTTGCCCTGACAGCCATTCCCCTCCGGACATGCCATGCCCCGTGTCAACCATCGACCCCGGCACCTTGAACTGGCCCATCTGTGCCAGGAAAATAACGATCGCAAGGCCATTCACAAAGCCCAGCATCACCGGATGCGGTACAAGCCGCATGAATTTGCCCCATTGCATGAGGCCGAAAAAGATCTGGAACAGCCCCATCAAGACGACCGTCGCGAACAGATATTCAACACCGTGCTGCGAGACCAAGGCCACCATCACGACCGCCAGGGCCCCCGTCGCCCCCGAGATCATGCCCGGCCGCCCCCCGATCAGGGCCGTGATCAGGCCGACCAGAAACGCCGCATAAAGACCGACCAGCGGGTGCACACCGGCGACAAAGGCAAACGCCACCGCTTCGGGCACCAGGGCCAGCGCCACGGTCAGCCCCGACAGCAGTTCAATCCGCAAACGCGCCGGTGAAAACCCCTCGCCCGGCATCCAGCGCAGGTCGGTGACGTCAAGATTCTTGGTAAAGCTGCGGAATGTGGTGCGCGCCATGGGGCATCCTTCGTATCAAACGGTCGGGGAATCTTTTGCGCTCCCTAGAGCAAAGCACGCCAGATTGAAAGCGGGGCAGGACGTAGGGACCCTGATTGAGGCTTTTCATCACAGCCAGCCTTGCTACTGTGCGCGCAAATCAATCCAGAGGCATTCCCATGACACACACCAAAATCGCCGTGATCGGCGGCTCGGGCATCTATGAGATCGACGGGCTTGAAGGCGCGAAATGGCAGACCGTGGACACCCCGTGGGGCAAGCCGTCGGACGCGATCCTGACCGGCACGCTGGACGGCATCGAGATGGCATTCCTGCCCCGTCACGGGCGGGGCCATGTCCATGCACCGTCCACCGTGCCCTACCGCGCCAACATCGACGCGCTCAAGCGGCTGGGATGCACCGACGTGATCAGCATGTCGGCCTGCGGGTCGTTTCGCGAGGCGATGGCCCCGGGCGATTTCGTGATCGTCGACCAGTTCATCGACCGGACCTTTGCCCGCGAGAAATCCTTTTTCGGCACCGGCTGCGTGGCCCATGTGAGCGTTACCCACCCAACCTGTCCGCGCCTGGGCGACGCCTGCGAAACGGCTGCCAAAGACGCGGGCATCACCGTCCACCGTGGCGGCACCTATCTGGCGATGGAGGGCCCACAGTTTTCAACCTTGGCGGAATCAAAGATGTACCGGGAAAGCTGGGGCGCAGATGTGATCGGCATGACCAACATGCCCGAGGCCAAGCTCGCCCGCGAGGCGGAGCTGTGCTACGCGTCGGTTGCAATGATTACGGATTATGATAGCTGGCATCCGGATCACGGGGAGGTTGACGTCACTGAAATCATTCGGATTCTGACCGGCAACGCAGACAAGGGCCGCGATTTGGTCAAACGCCTCCCTGCCTTGCTTGGCGCGGCGCGGCACGATTGCCCCCATGGCTGTGACAAGGCGCTGGAGTTCGCAATTTTGACACGGCCTGAGGCCCGCGATCCCGCGTTGGTGGCAAAGCTTGATGCGGTCGCGGGACGTGTCTTGTGAAGCAGGTCGGGGATTGGCGTATAGTCGCGGACCTGGTGAGTTTGGCACCCCGTGTGCATGAGTATTTGTAAAAGGGTGAAGGGGAAAAAGCGTTTCTTTTCATTCACATCGTAATCAGGAGAGCCAAATGAAACAGGTTCAGGACTATATTCGCACAATCGTCGACTTCCCCCATGAGGGGATCATGTTTCGCGATGTGACCACGCTGTTTGCCGATCCGCGCGGGTTTCGCATGGCGATTGACCAGATGCTGCACCCCTATGCCGGCATCGACATCGACAAGGTTGTCGGGCTGGAAGCGCGGGGGTTCATTCTGGGCGGTGCGATTGCGCATCAGCTTTCCGTCGGCTTCGTGCCGATCCGCAAGAAGGGCAAGCTGCCGGGCCGGACGATTTCACAGGAATATACGCTGGAATATGGCGAGGCGATCGTCGAAATACACGAGGACGCCATTCAGCCCGGCGAGCGGATCCTGGTTGTGGATGATCTGTTGGCGACCGGCGGGACAGCGGAAGCCGGCATTAAGCTGATCGAGCGGTTGGGCGGCGAGATCGTGTCTTGTGCGTTTATCATCGACCTGCCCGAGCTTGGAGGGCGCAAACGGCTGGAAGCGATGGGAATGGAAGTGAACGCGCTGTGTTCATTCGACGGGATTTAAAGGGGGCGCTGCCCCCCGCCCTTGGGGAACGTCCCCCGGGATATTTTCAAGCCAGAGAAGCCGTTTAGCCGGGGGCGGGCAGGATCGCGCCGGGGTTCATGATGCCGTTCGGATCGAGCGCGGCCTTGATTGCGCGGATTGCCGAGAGTTTCGCAGGATCGCTGTAGCGTTCGAGGTCATCAACCTTGAGGCGGCCGATGCCGTGTTCGGCGCTGACGGATCCGCCCATGGCGTGGGTCAGGTCGTGAATGCAGGTCTTGATCCTATCCCGCTCGGTCAGATGGTCCTGGCGGGATTTGCCGTGGGCCGGGAAGATGTTGTAATGCAGGTTCCCGTCGCCGACATGGCCAAAGCAGTTGATGCGGAAATCGCCCAAGCCAGCGATTTTTTCGCCCGCTTGCGCGATGAAATCGGGAATCGCGCCCAGCGG
The DNA here is from genome assembly GCF_000156335.1 of Roseobacter sp. GAI101. GTDB lineage: Bacteria > Pseudomonadota > Alphaproteobacteria > Rhodobacterales > Rhodobacteraceae > Sulfitobacter. The sequence goes on along the minus strand of NZ_DS999213.1, from coordinate 3,557,280 downwards.
GACCGAAATATCGTGGCTGGAAACGGAGCCGATCTTCCGGTTGGCATGGGGAATGTTTTCGCGGATCGCCCAGAAATCATCGGCTTGTTGCTGGCTTTGCGCGATCAGGCCGTCGGTGACCAGATCGGCTTCGAGGGCTGCTTCGAACAGTTTTTCAAGCGATGCCGCCGGGTCCAGATCACCGCTGAGGCCCAGTTCGATCAAAACGCACCAAGCGGGCGGCGTGGCAAAGGGTTGGCGGACTTCGGGCATGGTTTCTGCCAGAAAGTCGAAGCCCATCTTGTTCATGATCTCGAATGCACTGACCATTTCGCCCAGTTGGTCGCGTGCCAGTGACAGAAGTTTCAGGGCCGCAGCGGGGGACGGCACAACCAGAAGCGCCGTGCCCGATTGCGTCGGACGCGGGAACAGCTTGAGCGCTGCCGCCGTGATCACCCCCAACGTGCCTTCGGCACCGATCAGCAGGTGGCGCAGGTCATAGCCCGTGTTGTTCTTACGCAACCGCGTCAGCCCGTGCCAGATCTGGCCGTCGGGCAAAACCGCCTCGAGACCGAGACACAGATCGCGCGCATTGCCATAGCGCAGCACGCCCGTCCCGCCAGCGTTTGTCGCCAGATTGCCCCCGATACGCGCCGACCCCTGGGCGGCCAAGCTTAGCGGGAACAGCCGCCCCGCCTGTTCGGCCGCATCTTGGACGTCTGACAGGATCACGCCTGCTTCGGCCACCAGCACGTTTTCATCAGGATAGACGGCGCGGATCTTGTTCATGCGTTCCAGCGACAGGATCAACGGTGCAGGCCCTTTTTCGGCCACCTGCCCGCCCACCAGTCCGGTACCGCCACCATAAGGGATCACACCCACCCGTGCCGCATTGGCGTGGCGGATCAGGGTCGATACTTCTTGCACATCGCGGGGCAGCGCAAGGATCGCCGATTGACCCGCGTAAAGACCGCGCGGTTCTTCAAGATAGCGCGGCTCGACCGGGCGGAACACATCGGATGGAAGATCGGCGCGCAAGGCGGCTTCGAAGGCGGGATCGGCGGGATTCAATTTCATGGGCCATTGATCGCGCCAAGTCCTGCCGCTTGCAAGCCGCTTAATCGTCGCTGCGCAAATATTGCGGGCGCAGGACCATGATCGTGGGCCGCGAGGGCAGCCTGTCCAAAGAGACATCCAGCGACGGGCCTTCGACATTGATCACCGTAAAGTCGTCGGCCATGCCGGTGAGAAATTCATCCAACCCGAAGTCGGAGAACCAGTGCATCGGGATCACGATCGACGATTTCAGCCGTTTCAGAACGCGAATCATCGACGGCTGGTCCAGCGTATAGCCGCCATCCACGGGGGCCATCACAACGTCCAGACGTCCGATGGCGGCGTATTGCGCGGCATCGGGTTCATGGTGCAGATGCCCCAGATGACCGATGCACAGGCCTGCCATCTCGAAGATGAAGATCGAATTGCCTTCGACCTCTACCCCTGAAAAATCCGAGCGAATATCGGTCGAGACATTGCGCACCAGCACCTCGCCCAGATCAAGGTTATGGTCTATGCCAAGGCCGAATTCCCCCCACCCGGGCAGCACATGCGGGATCGCAGGATCGGGCGCAGCCGTAAAGTGGCTGCCGTGGGCCTTGTTCATCGTGACCACATCGGGGATCATCGGCAGCGTGCCCGTGAAGCCGGTGAAATCCGTGACCATGTTCAGCCCGCCATGGCTGCGGATCAGGAAACTGGCGTGCGCGATGTAATGCAGGTGAGCCGTGTCCGGCGCGACCTGCGGCAGGCTGGCAAGGGTGAGATACGTTATTCCAGGCGTGGCATCGGCCAAGGCGATGCAATGGCTGGGCTGGCGGGTTTGGACCTGCGCCTGGGCCTTGGGGGCGATCGGGACCAGCAGGGACAGGGCTGTGATGAGACGCAGCAACATGAGCAAACCTCCTTTTGTCTGGAAAAGAATACCGCAAAAAGGGCGTTTGTCGTTAGGCGTTATGCCGCATCGGGTGACGAAAGCTGAGCCCGCTTTTGACGATGTCCCGCGCATGGGGCGGCACCTGTAATCTGTCAAAGGGCTTCGGATACTACCCTGAGTCGCAGACAGTATGACAATGCGGACTGCCACTGCGAAGCCCTGTCAGAGCCCTAACCAAATGAAAAAATTCGCTTTTCCGGACCGAACCGCAGCCTTGAATTTTAATACGCCCCGTGTATCGTCACGAGGTCAATCATAAGGTTCGGGGGCTGTTCCCAAGAGACCAAGAAGACACCGCACCGTTTTGGTGCATGGGAGGAACTATGAAAAAGTCAATTTTCGGCGCTTTAGCCGTATCTACAATGCTGTCGCCAGTCGCGGCGATGGCCGAGACCGAAGTGCAATTCTGGCATGCTTTCACGGGTCGTCTTGGCGAATTGGTCAAGGCGCAAGTTGAAGATTTCAACGCAAGCCAAAGCGAATATACTGTCGTGGAAAGCCACAAAGGCAATTACTCTGAGACCCTGAACGCAGGCATCGCGGCATTTCGTGCTGGCGAACAGCCCCATATCCTGATGGTGTTCGAAGTCGGCACCGCCACGATGATGGCCGCTGCCGGTGCCGTACGCCCCGTGTTCGAGGTCATGGCCCAAAGCGGCGCGACATTCGATCCTGATGCCTATATCGGATCGGTCAAAGGATATTACACGTCCACGAACGGCGATATGCTGTCGCTGCCCTTCAATTCGTCCACACCGGTTTTGTGGGTGAACCGCGATGCGATGGCCGCCGCCGGGGTCGACCCCGATACGGACCTGTCCACATGGCAGAACGTCGGCGCGGCGCTGGACGCGCTGAAGGCGGGCGGCGAAGAATGCCCGCTTGTGACCGCATGGCAAAGCTGGATCCACCTCGAAAATCTGTCAGCCTATCATGACGTACCGTTTGCCTCGAAGGACAACGGATTTGCCGGGCTGGACACCGAAATGATGCTGAACGGCGAGGCGCAGGTCGCACACCTGGCGGCGATGGGCCAATGGGCGAAGGATGGCAAGTTCATCTACACAGGCCGTCGCAATGAGGGCGGTGCGAACTTCCGCGCCGGGGATTGCGCGCTGTTCACCGAAAGCTCTGCCGGGTACGCGGGCATCAAATCCGAAGCCAAGTTCGACTTTGACGTGCGCCCGCTGCCCTACTGGGAAGGCGTCGGCAACAGCCCGCAGAACACCATCATCGGCGGGGCATCCTTGTGGGTCATGGAAGGCCATGAAGAGGCGGAATACAAAGGCGTCGGTGAATTCCTGAGCTTCCTGTCGTCGTCGGACGTGCAGGCCCAATGGCATCAGGATACCGGCTATCTGCCGATCACGACCGCAGCCGGCGAAGCCACGCGCGCGTCCGGATTTTATGACGCGAACCCCGGCACGGACGTGGCTGTGATCCAGATGACCACCAACGAACCGACGGCCAATTCCAAGGGTCTGCGCCTTGGGTCCTTCGATCAGATCCGCGGGATCATCGACGAAGAGCTGGAGGGCATCTGGTCCGGTGACAAGACTGCCCAGGAAGCGATGGACAGTGCGAAGGAACGGGGCGACGCCTTGCTGCGCCGCTTCGAGGCCGCCAACCGCTAAGCGAACAGCACAAAGAAGGCAGGCCCGATGCTGGGCCTGCCTTTCACGCGCGGATAACGAACAAGGGGCACAGACATGGAAAAACGCGTCACGTTTCGTGGCTGGTTGCTGCCGATGCTTCTGATCGCCCCTCAGGTCGTGATTTCGGCGGTGTTCTTTTTCTATCCGGCAGGACAGGCGATCTGGCAGTCGCTCTTCATCCCCGATCCTTTCGGATTGTCGTCGCAATATGTCGGCTTGGGCAACTTTGAATATCTGCTGGGCGACAGATTCTACCGCGCCTCCTTCGTGACGACAGCGGTGTTTTCAATCCTCGTAACGCTGTGTTCGATGATCCCCGCGCTGTTTCTGGCCGTCATGGCCGACCGGCTGATCAAAGGGTCTGGCGTGTACCGCACCATGTTGATCTGGCCCTATGCGGTGGCCCCGGCGATTGCCGGTGTGCTGTGGCTTTTCATGTTCAACACCCGCGTCGGCGTGGTGTCGTGGTATCTGGGCACCCTTGGCTATGACTGGAACCATGTCCTGAACGGAGGCGAGGCAATGGGCCTTGTGGTGGTCGCGTCTTCCTGGGGGCGGATCAGCTATAACTTTCTGTTCTTCTTCGCAGCCTTGCAGGCCGTGCCGCGTTCGGTGATCGAAGCCGCCGCGATCGACGGTGCCCGTTTCTGGCGGCGATTCTGGACGATCGTGCTGCCGCTTTTGTCTCCCACCACGTTCTTCCTACTGGTGGTAAACGTGGTCTATGCCTTTTTCGAGACCTTCGGCGTGATCCACACGATCACGTCCGGCGGGCCGCAGCAATCCACGACGATCCTGGTCTACAAGGTCTTCTCCGACGGATTTGTGGGACAGGACCTCGGGTCGTCCTCGGCGCAATCGGTGATCTTGCTGTTCGTCGTGGGCGTGCTGACCATCGTCCAGTTCAAGTTCGTCGAAAAGCGGGTGCATTACTGATGGCTTTTTTCAAAACCGGCGACACGCACGGGATGGTCGAAAAGCGCGGCGCAGGCCTGTGGCTGACCCATGTCGTGATGATACTGGGCGTGCTGGTGATCTTCTTTCCGATCTGGCTGGCCTTTGTCGCGTCGACCGTCACCCAGCCCGAAATCGTCAGACCGCCGATGCCACTGTGGCCCGGGGACCAGTTCCTTGAAAACTATTCGAAGGCGCTGTTTTCCGGCGTGAACGTGCCCGTGACAACGATGCTGTTCAACAGCCTCGTGATGGCGATCGGCATTGCCGTCGGCAAGATCGTCATCTCGCTGCTGTCTGCCTTTGCCATCGTCTATTTCCGGTTTCCCGGCAAAATCCTGTTTTTCTGGATGATCTTTCTGACGCTGATGCTCCCCGTCGAGGTGCGCATCGTGCCCACCTACGAGGTCGTCGCAGGGTTTGGCATGCTCAACAGCTATGGCGGGCTGATCATGCCGCTGATTGCATCGGCCACCGCCACGTTCCTGTTCCGCCAGTTCTTCCTGACCATACCCGACGAACTGGCCGAGGCCGCCCGCGTGGACGGTGCCAGCCCAATGCAGTTCTTCTGGGATATCGTCGTCCCGATGAGCCGCACGAACGTGGCCGCCCTGTTCGTGATCCTGTTCATCTACGGATGGAACCAGTACCTCTGGCCGCTGCTGATCACCACCGACCCTGAAATGAACACCATCGTGATGGGCATCAGACAGATGTTTCCGTCGGGCGATGATGTGGCGGAATGGCCGGTAATCATGGCCACGTCGATCCTTGCGATGATCCCTCCGGTGATCGTCGTGGTCAGCATGCAACGGCTGTTTATCCGCGGCCTTGTCGATAGCGAGAAATAACATATGGCAACGGTTTCCCTGCGGGACGTCAAGAAAAGCTTTGGTGCGACAGACGTGATCCATGGCATCAGCACCGACATCGAAGACGGCGAATTCATCGTCATCGTCGGCCCTTCGGGCTGCGGTAAATCAACCTTGTTGCGCATGGTCGCAGGGCTGGAAACCGTATCGGCGGGCGACGTGTTCATCGGCGGGCAGCGGGCAAACGACAAGGAACCGATGGACCGCGACATCGCGATGGTGTTCCAGAATTACGCCCTTTACCCGCACATGTCGGTGCGCGAGAACATGGGCTACGGGCTGAAGATCGCGCGGCTGCCCAAGAACGAGATCAACGCCAAGGTCATCGCGGCGGCACGGCTGCTGCAACTTGAACCCCTGCTGGATCGCAAACCAAGGCAGTTGTCCGGCGGCCAGCGGCAACGTGTGGCGATGGGCCGTGCCATCGTGCGCGAACCGGCGGTGTTCCTGTTCGACGAACCACTGTCCAACCTTGATGCAAAACTGCGGGTGCAAATGCGGCTCGAGATAAAGGAACTGCAATCCAAACTTGGGATCACAGCGCTTTACGTGACCCATGACCAGGTCGAAGCCATGACGATGGCGGACCGCATGATCGTGATGAACGCGGGCGTGGCGGAACAGATCGGCACGCCTCTCGAAGTCTACGAGACGCCGCGCACGTTGTTCGCCGCCCAGTTCATCGGCAGCCCCGCGATGAATATCGTCGACGCGCATGTGCAGGGCGGGCACGTCCTGTTGGGCGGTATCCCGGTGGCTCCGGCCGTCGGCAGCGATGGCCCCGTCAAACTGGGCATCAGACCGGAGCACCTGCATTTTGACGACAACGGTCCAATTTCCGTGACCGTTCAAATGGCGGAACCGCTGGGCGCGAACACTTTGCTGCACGGCAAGTTGTCAGGCTCGTCAGAGCCGTTCACTGCCAGCATGCAAGGCGTGCATCTGCTGACACCTGACACCCGCGAATTGCGCTTCGCGATAGACCCCGGCAAAGCCCACCTGTTCGATGCAGCATCCGGTTTGCGCCGCACGGCATAACGGTCGTCCAGCCTTCCAAACGTCTTTCAGCCCTGCCAGGCGGTTTACGATCGCTTTTTACATATAATCTGACAAAACCCAGGAAGCGCGCGGCGCAAATCATCTGTCCACGATCACTCCCCTCGCCAAACCAAGTGCCACCGCCTTTCGACGGCCTTATCGCAAAATCGGCGGCTTAGACGGATCAGAGCCGGGAGCCTCCATCCGAGGGGTCTTTTGCAGCGCCTCCATCTGCGGCAGATCGAACCGCAGACCGACCTTCGACAGTTTTTCGACCGTCGGATCGGAGGGCGCAAAGAAACCCACGTCCATGGCACCGGCCTCGATCCCCGAAAATGTCAACGCCTCGGAGGCGGCGCGCACCAAGGCGTCTTGCGCCCGTGGAATGGCACCGACGAACCCCAGCAGATGCCCGCGCCCGCCGCCCGCGTATTCGACGCCCACAAGCCACGCGCCAGCCGCCATGCCCGTGGCGGTGGCCAGCTTGGCATCAATCGCGGCGATCAATATTTCGGGCAGGCCTTTGGGCGGGATCACACGGTCGATCTTCGCCTCCACCTCGCCCGGGGCGTGGGCCAGCGTGTCGCGCAGCCATGCCACCGCGCTGTCCGGCAGCAAGATCGCCGATGGCGCGACGTTCACGTTCACGGCCATGCCAAGGGGCTGGCCCTCAAGCATCCCCGCGATCGCGCGACCGGACAGGGCGACATAAGGGGCCGCATGGCCGACATAGGCCGCCAGCCGTTCGATCCGGTCAAAAACCAGCACATAGGCGTCGTCCAGCAAGACGGGGCTGACCTGATCGGCGTCAGGCTCGTCCTCGAGCAGCAAGAACAATTCCACATCCGCCATACGCTCGTAAAACCGCAGGCGGGCGGCATCGTCGGTCTCGTCCGCCATCATGGCGGCATGGGCAACATCAAAGGGGGTCTGGTCAGTCATGCATCACATCCTTTACGGCGGCGCGCAGCCGGGGAAGCACGTCTTCCTCGAACCACGGATTTTTCTTGAGCCAAGCGGTATTGCGCCAAGACGGATGTGGCAAGGCAAAGACGCCCGGCGGATGGTCGCGCCAGTCGGCGACAGCGCGGGTCACCGTGGTGAAATCCGGCAAATGATACCGCATGGCGTGCCCCCCGATCAGGATTGTCAGGCGGATATCGGGGACCGTCGCCAATGCCCCTGTCCGCCAGGTTCTGGCGCAGACAGGCGGCGGTGGCAGATCGCTGCTTTTCGTATCGTAGCCCGGAAAACAGAACGCCATCGGGATGATCGCCACGCGGGACCGGTCGTAGAACGCTGCTTCGTCAAGGCCCAGCCAGTCGCGCAGCCGCTTCCCCGATTGATCCCAGAAGGGTGTGTTGGCTTCATGCACCCGCAGCCCGGGTGCCTGAGACGCGATCAGCAACCGTGCGCCGGGTTGGAACCAGACCACCGGGTTCGGGCGATGCGCCGTCGCCGTGGCGGCAAAACGGTCGGCGCAAAGGGTACAGGCCTGCAAGCGGTCGCGGATATCGGTCATGGCAGTCAGATAGGCGGCACCACGCCGGTTTCAAACAGGTGACGGATATATATTTCGACAATTATCGAAATAAGCTTGACCACGCCCATTATTACTATATTTCTAGAAATATGGAAAAATTAGACCTTCCCCCCCAAGACCTGACCCTTGCCGCCGCCCGATTTGCGGCCCTCGGGTCCGAACAGCGCCTGCATGTCTTGCGCATTCTGGTGCGCGCAGGGCCTGAGGGCTTGACCATCGGTACGATCGGAAGACGGTCCGGGATCAGCGGATCAACCCTGACCCACCATGTCAAACTGCTGGTCGCCGCGGGGCTGGTGCAGCAGCAGCGCCAAGGCCGCAGCATCATCTGCGCCGCCGTCGCGCATGACGCCGTGCACGATCTGTCACGGTTCCTGCTGACCGAATGCTGCGCGGATGCAGACACGCCCTGCCCTGACCACACGCACGACTAACCCCTTGAACGGAATATCATCTATGGCACACTCTCATCACCACGTGGATCCGAATTCAGGAGATTTCAAGATCGCCCTCGCGGTCCTGATCAACCTTGGCCTGACCGTGGCCCAGATCATCGGCGGCATTTTCGCGGGCAGCCTGTCGCTGATCGCCGACGCGCTGCATAATTTCAGTGACGCCATCGCCCTGATCATCGCCTATGCCGCCCGCAAGATCGCGCGGCGGCCCGCCAATGCGAACATGACATTCGGCTATGGCCGGATCGAGGCTGTCGCCGCTCTTATCAACTATACCACGCTGATCGTGATCGGCCTGTATCTGATCGTCGAAGCCGTGATGCGCTTTGCCGATCCGTCGCCTGTGACGGGATGGATCGTGATTGCCGTTGCAGGGTTTGCGCTGCTGATCGACCTGGCAACTGCCGCGCTGACCTACCGCGACTCGAAAAACAGCGTCAATATCCGCGCGGCATTCCTGCACAATGTTGCAGACGCCTTGGGGTCCGTCGCGGTGATCATTGCGGGCACGCTGGTGCTGTTGTTTGGCTGGACATGGGTTGACCCGTTGGCGACGCTGATGATCGCAGGCTATATCCTGTGGCAATCCGCGACCGAATTGCCGCAGGTCGCCCGGATCCTGATGCTGGCAAGCCCCCCGCATCTTGAAACCGAAAGCATCATTGCCGCCATGCGCGCGCATCCCGACGTCGAAGACGTGCACCATGTGCATTTGTGGATGATGCAGGAACACGGGTCCGCCCTCGAGGCGCATGTCGTGGTCAGCGAAGACGTGCACCACGGCGGCCTGCGCAAATCCCTCAAATCCCTGCTGGTTACGCAATTCGACCTGCACCACATTACTTTCGAACTGGAAACCGCAAGCGACGGGTGCACACAATCCACCCTGATCGGGCATTAAGCGCAGAGGGGCCTGTCTTGCTGATAGGTGCAGCAGCCTTGACGACGTTGTACATTATGCGCGAAATCGGACATAATGTGGCCAATATCAGGGGATAGAATTTAATCATACCTCCATTCAAAAGGGGGATGGTCCAAGCGAAACGCGCACCACCGGAGCAGGCATGCTGGAATTCGATAACGTCTCCAAGTCCTTTTGGACTGGCACACAGCACAAGGTCATCCTTGACCATGTGTCGTTCCGCGTGGAGATCGGCAATTCGCTTGGCATTCTGGCCCCCAACGGCACCGGAAAATCAACACTGATCAACATGATGGCCGGTCTGGAAAAACCTGACGAAGGGGAAATCAGGCGGGGGTGCAACATCAGCTTTCCCCTTGGCTTCATGGGCGGCGTCGTCAGCAAAGTGTCGGCGATGGAAAACGCGCGCTACATCGCGCGGCTGTACGGGTTGGACCCGGATTACGTCGAAAGCTTTTGCAGATGGCTTTGTGGGCTTGGCGAATATTTCGACCAGCCCCTGGGCACCTATTCGGCCGGTATGCGGTCACGGTTTTCCTTTGCGCTGCTGCTGGCCCTTGATTTCGATATCTATTTGATCGACGAAGGCATGCCGACCACGACAGACGTTGAATTCAACAGGAAAGCAGGCGAAATTCTGCAGGAACGGTTGCGCACGACGACCATCATCATCGTTTCGCACCAGCCCGAGACGTTGCAACAATTCGCGCGTTCCGCCGGCGTCTTGCTGGGCGGAAAGCTTCATATATTCGACACCTTGGAAGAGGCGAAACAGCTTTATGACTACGAAACCCAAGGCTAGAAAATTCCGCATCAAACGCAATACGCCGATTGAACCGGCGGCGGCCCCCACCAGACCCGGACCTGCGCCCGCAGACCCGGCGACGCGCGCGGCACGTGATCCCGCACAAGCGTTGCGTCCGCCCCCCAGCCCCTCGCCCTCAGGGCCGCGCCCCGTGCCAGACGACGCACCGTCCAACCACGCGCCCGACGTTCCCGTCGCGTCCGAAGCCCGCGAAGGCGAAGTCGCCTCCGCTGCCGAAGTCAGCGGCGAACAGGACATGGATGCGATCCGCCGCGAAGGATTGACGGGTCGCCAGTTGCGCATGGCGCGGCGCGTCGCCCAAAAACATGGCCTTGCGCCAACCTCTGACTTTGATGCCGTACGGCTGTTGCGCAGCGAGGGGATCGACCCTTTCCAACGCTCGAACATGCTGGAACTGGTGGTGCCCCAAGGCGTGTCCGGTGGTGGCGACCCGCATGGCAGGGGCCGCATCCAGCTGCCCCAGACTGTCCCTGTCGGCGGCAAGAACCTGCCCTCGACCGAACTGTCCCCGATGGACCGCCGGATGCGCGAAATCTCGGACATCCAGCGCGATATCACCAAACGCCGCCGCCGCAAGATGGGCCTGCTTATGGTGCGGCTGCTGTTTTTCGTTGGCCTGCCGACGATCATGGGCGGGTATTACTTCTACAATATCGCGACCCCGATGTATGCCACGGACAGCCAGTTCCTGATCATCCAGAACGAAGGGTCTGGGGGCATGGGCCCGCTTGGGGGTCTGTTGCCGACGCAATTTGCAAACTCGGCCGACAGCATCGCCACCCAAAGCTATCTCCAGTCCAAGGATGCGATGTTGAGACTGGACAAGGATGTCGGGTTCGTCTCGCATTTTTCGGACCCCAAGATCGACCCGATCCAACGGCTCGACCCGGAGGCCTCGAACGAGGTGGCGTATAAATTCTACAAGAAGAACGTGAAGATCGGTTATGATCCGACCGAAGGCATGATCCGGATGGAGGTGATCGCCGCCGACCCCGCCGTCTCGGCCGATTTTTCCGAACATCTTCTGGAATATGCCGAAGAACGCGTGAACGCCCTGTCGCAGCAAAAGCGCGAAGACGGCATGCGCGATGCCCTCACTGCGTTCGAGACCACTGTGAAACAACGGCGCGAAGCTCAGGAAGCGCTGATCAAGCTTCAGGTTGAAAACGGGGTCGACCCGGAAGCGGTCATTGCCTCGATCCGGGGACAGATCACGAATTACGAAACGCTCCTGCTGGAAAAAGAGCTTGAGCTGGCGGCGTTGCTGGACAACCCCCGCCCCAACCGCGCCAAGGTGGACGGCGTTCAGGGCGACGTACGGCGCATTTCGGCGCAGCTTGACCGCCTGAACGAACGGATGAACAACGCGACCGAGGGCACGAATTCACTCGCGCAGCAGGCGGTCAGCCTGCAGCTTGCGCAGGCCGACCTTGCGGCGGCGGACATGTCCCTGCAGGCGTCGCAAACCCAGATGGAACAGGCCCGCACCGAAGCCCAGCGGCAGGTGCGCTATTTGACCGTTGCGGTGCGCCCTGTCGCATCACAGGCCCCGTCCTATCCCCGCAAGTTCGAGAACACCATTTTGACATTCCTGATCTTTGCGGGCATCTACCTGATGTTGTCGCTGACATCGTCGATCCTAAAGGAACAGGTAACAAAATGATCCAAGTCGCCGTCGGAAATGTCGTTATCGGAATTGATCGTCCGTTGACGGTGATCGCGGGCCCCTGCCAGCTGGAAAGCGAAACCCACGCGCAGATGATCGCGGGCCAGATGAAGGAAGCCTGCGATGCAGCAGGCGCGCAATTCGTGTTCAAGGCCAGCTATGACAAGGCCAACCGCACGTCGCTGTCGGGCAAACGTGGTCTTGGCATCGACGAAGGTCTGGCCGTGCTGCAATCGGTGGGCAAGTCCATCGGCGTGCCGGTGCTGACCGACGTCCACACCGAAGCGCAATGCGCAATTGCCGCCGAGGCAGTGGATATTCTCCAAATCCCCGCGTTCCTGTGCCGCCAAACCGACATGCTTCTGGCAGCCGGAAACACGGGCAAGGTTGTGAACGTGAAGAAAGGCCAGTTCCTGGCCCCTTGGGACATGGCCAATGTGGTGTCCAAAATTGAATCAACCGGCAACAAGCGCATTTTGCTGACCGAACGCGGCACGTCCTTTGGATATAATACCTTGGTGGCCGACATGCGCAGCCTACCGCAAATGGCCAAGACCGGCTATCCCGTGGTGATGGACGCGACCCATTCCGTGCAACAACCCGGTGGCATGGGCGGATCCAGCGGCGGGCAACGTGAATTCGCCCCCGTCATGGCACGTGCGGCCGTTGCGATTGGCGTGGGGGCCGTTTTCATCGAAACCCACGAGGACCCCGACAATGCGCCATCGGACGGGCCGAACATGATCCATCTGGATCAAATGCCCGCGTTGATTGCTTCGCTGATGGAATTCGATGCCTTGGCCAAGAAATACCCGATGTCGATCTAGGCTTTCGCGGCCTTCCCAAAGGCCGCGATCAGCGCCGCGTCCTTGACGCCCGCTGTGGCTTCGACGCCGGATGACACATCGACCTGACGCGCGCCTGTCATGCGCGCGGCCTCGGCTACGTTCTCGGGGGTCAGGCCGCCTGCGAGCATCCAGGGCTTTGGCCACCGCCGCCCCGCAATCAGCCGCCAGTCAAAGGCCAGCCCATTGCCGCCGGGCAGATCAGCGCCCTTGGGCGGCTTGGCATCGACCAGTATTTGATCCGCGACGCGCATATAGGTCTCCAGCTGCGGCAGGTCGCTTGCATCTGCAACGCCCACGGCCTTCATCACCGGCAGGCCATAGCGCGCCTTGACCTCGGCCACCCGCTCCGGCGTCTCGTGCCCGTGCAATTGCAGCATATCTATTGCCACGGTGGCGGTCAGCGCATCCAGAAACGCATCATCGGCATTCACTGTCAGCGCGACCTTGCAGATGCCCTGCGGCACCTCAAGCGCAAGTGTCGCGGCTTCTTCCAGCGTCACGTTACGAGGGGATTTGGCGAAAAATACAAATCCGACGTAGCGCGCACCAGCCTGAGCTGCGGCATCAATGTCGGCGATGCTGCGCAAACCGCAGAATTTCACATGTATGTCAGAAGGCATCAGGCAAGGTTCCTTGGGCAGTGACTGCCTGCAGGTACTTAGCTGGCTTGGTCCAAAAGCGCCAGAACCTCGTCCTGGCCCTTGTGCTTTTCGCCCTTCAACCGTGCGACTTCACGCTCAAGCCGACGCATTTCGCGGGCTTGACGCGCGGCTTCGGCACGCTGGCCATATTCGCGGATCCATTCCCAGACGAAACCGATCAAAAGGCCGGCGATGATGCTGCCCAGGATAACGACGAACAACGGCATCCGTAGTTCAGGGTTCAATGCGAAAAAGCCCGACACCTCGTTTGGCAAGATCTTGAGCGACACCATGGACCTGTTGGCCAAAGCGACGGCAATCAATGCCACAGCGAAAACAGCGATGCAGAGGTAGCGGACATAACGCATTAGGAATTCCCGTTCAGACGATCACGAAGCAATTTACCGGTCTTGAAGAACGGCACATGCTTCTCTTCTACATGAACTGTTTCACCAGTGCGAGGGTTCCGGCCCACCCGTGAGTCACGTTTCTTGACGGAAAATGCACCGAACCCGCGCAATTCGACACGATCACCAGCAGACATGGCACTAGTGATCTCTTCGAAGATGGTATTTACGATACGCTCAACATCGCGCTGATAAAGATGTGGATTATCATCGGCGATCTTCTGGATTAGTTCCGACCGGATCATTCTGACCTCTCCCCCGAGATGTTTTTAACAGTTTTATTTACACGACTATAACAAGTCGAACGCATACGGGAAGTCATTCAAATCCGTATCCCTCACTTTTAGACGGGGGAAGTCGCTGTTTTCCAGTCATATTTTCCAGCATCGGCGCTGTTTCGCTTGGCAAAACTTGTTCGGCGTCAAATTGCGCAGGCCTTTGGGGGCCTACGATTCGCACAAAAAAGGCCCCGCAGTGTGCACCGCGGGGCCTTCTTATCTAGCTGCCTAAACGGTCAGGTTCAGTCGTCGCCCTTCAGTGCGGCACCAAGGATATCACCCAAGGATGCGCCGGAGTCGGACGAGCCGTACTGCTCGACTGCTTCTTTTTCTTCAGCGATTTCACGTGCCTTGATCGACACGCCCAGACGGTGCGCTTTGGTATCGACGTTGGTGATGCGGACATCGACCTTGTCACCAACCGAGAAACGCTCGGGGCGCTGTTCGGCACGGTCACGCGACAGATCGGAGCGACGGATGAAGGCTTTCATGCCTTCATATTCGACTTCGATGCCACCGTCTTCGATGGATGTCACGGTCACAGTCACAACGGAACCGCGCTTAACGCCGCCCACTGCTTCGGCGAACTTGTCACCGCCGACGCCTTTGATCGAGAGGCTGATGCGCTCTTTCTCAACGTCAACTTCGGAGACCACGGCCTGAACGATGTCGCCCTTGCGGTAGTTCTGGATGGCGTCTTCGCCACGCTCGTCCCAAGACAGGTCGGACAGGTGAACCATGCCGTCGATGTCGCCTGGCAGACCAACAAACAGACCGAATTCGGTGATGTTTTTGACTTCGCCTTCGACTTCAGTGCCTTCAGGGTGTGTTTCTGCAAACACTTCCCATGGGTTGCGCATGGTCTGCTTGAGACCAAGGGAAACGCGGCGCTTGGCACCATCGATTTCCAGAACCATGACTTCGACTTCCTGGCTGGTGGAAACGATCTTGCCAGGGTGTACGTTCTTCTTGGTCCAGGACATCTCGGACACGTGCACCAGACCTTCAACGCCGGGCTCGAGCTCAACAAATGCACCGTAATCGGTGATGTTTGTGACGCGACCGGTGTGCGAGGATTCCAGCGGGTACTTGGCGGCAACCAGATCCCATGGATCTTCCTGCAACTGCTTCATGCCCAAGGAAATGCGGTGTGTCTCTTTGTTGATCTTGATGACTTGGACCTTGATGGTCTCGCCAATTGTCAGGATCTCGGAAGGGTGGTTCACACGACGCCATGCCATGTCGGTAACGTGCAGCAAGCCATCAACGCCGCCCAGATCAACGAACGCACCGTATTCGGTGATGTTCTTGACCACGCCGTCAACTTCCTGACCTTCGGTCAGGTTGCCAATCACTTCGGCACGCTGTTCGGCACGGGATTCTTCAAGGATCGCACGACGCGAGACAACGATGTTGCCACGACGACGGTCCATTTTCAGAACCTGGAACGGCTGCTTCAGACCCATCAACGGGCCGGCATCGCGCACGGGGCGCACATCAACCTGAGAACCGGGAAGGAACGCGACAGCGCCGCCCAGATCAACGGTAAAGCCACCTTTGACACGGCCAAAGATTGCGCCTTCAACGCGCTCTTCTGCGGCATAGGCTTTTTCCAGACGGTCCCAAGCTTCCTCACGGCGTGCCATCTCGCGGGAGATGACGGCTTCGCCACGGGAGTTTTCGACCTGACGAAGGAACACTTCGACTTCGTCGCCTACTGCAACTTTAGGAGCTTCGCCTGGTTCGGCAAATTCTTTCAACTCGACGCGGCCTTCCATCTTGTAGCCTACGTCGATAATGGCCTGGCCCGCTTCGATCGCGATAACCTTACCTTTGACAACTGAGCCCTCTTCGGGCGTGTCCATTTCAAAGCTTTCTTCCAAAAGTGCTTCGAAGTCTTCCATTGAGTTCATAGCCATGTAGCTTCACGTTTCCTTTAGCATTTGGTTTCTGGCCGCGCGGTTGTCTCCGCCGGTCTGTGATTAAAATCGCCTGGGACTTGGCATCGGTACGCAAATAAAGAGGGCCGGATGAATCCGACCCAGCCTGTTATATCACGCCCGAAGCTGTATCCGCCCCTTAGACTGACGTCGCTATAGGGGATTTGAACGCGCGGCGCAATAGGCCGAACGGACAGGCCAACGCTGTCGGGATTGCTGCATGTCCCATCCGGGTGGGGTCAATTTAGGTCACGACGTCGCCACCGTTTCGGACTGCCCGACGATTTTCCGACAGGCTTTCTGGCAAAATCGAATGTCCCAAGCGCCCAAAACAAAACGCCCCCAGAGAAACTCTGGAGGCGCTTATAACAGATTCAAGATAGCGGACATTTCAGTGCTTTTCTCAAAGCATCAAGACTGACGGGACCGCTCAGGCCTCTGTCGGGCCACCCGCATCTTTCCAACCCGGAAAACCGCCAATGTTCGTCACGTTGGTATAGCCCATGTCGTGCAGCGTCTTGCCCGACAGTGCGGCCTGACCGCCCGCGCCGCAAATCAGATAGATTTCGGCGTCTTTTTGAAAGATCGGGTTGTACATCGCCTCGACCTTGGGGTCGGCACGGAATTCGATCATGCCGCGTGGCACACGGTGTGCGCCCTTGATCGTGCCGCTTTCGGCAATCGCAGCCGTATCGCGCACGTCGATAAAAACACCGTTTCTGGTGGCATGCTTCTCGATTGCGTCTTTTACGTCCATCTTTGGAACGACGGCGTTTGCTTCGTCCAGATAATCTTGTGCAGTTTTCACGATATTGATCCTCTTATCAGGAATTGCCAGTGCCGCCCGTCAGGAAACGCGCGGTCTTAATTACAAACGCAGCGGCTGTCCATACGGTTCCATCGAGCGGCGAAAAGGCCCCCGAAATTCTCGGCGGTTATTTGCGCCCTCAGGCTTCGCGCCGCAGCGTGATCAAGGCGATCGCGCGGGCCACGGCTGCATCGATGTCCATCGTCGACGTGTCCATTTCCTCGGCATCCGGGGCGGGTTTCAAGGGGGCTTCGGCCCGCGAACTGTCGCGTGCATCGCGCGCTTCGACGTCCGCCAGAACCTGCCCCAGCGTCACGTCTTCACCCTTTGCCCGCAGCTCCGCATGGCGCCGCGCGGCGCGCACTTCGGGCGTTGCGGTGATGAACAGTTTGACCTGCGCATCAGGGCAGATCACCGTGCCGATGTCACGCCCGTCCAGCACGGCCCCCCCTGCCCGCATGGCAAAGCTGCGCTGGAAATCGACCAAGGCGGCGCGCACGGCAGGGATCGCCGCAGCCCGGCTCGCGGCCTCTGCGACGGCGTTGGAGCGCAAGTCTTCATTCTCAAGATCAGCGGCCTGCAACGTCTCCGCCGCCTCCTCCGGGGTCATCCCTTCAAGGACTTTCGCCCCGACCGCGCGGTACAACAAGCCGGTGTCCAGATGGGCAAAGCCGAAATGCCGGGCCACGGCCCGCGACACAGTGCCCTTACCAGCGGCTGCAGGCCCGTCAATCGCGACAGTAAACCCCATCATTATAGTGCCCCCCGCGTGACCTTTGCCCCAAGCTGCGCCATCAGCGGCTCGAATATCGGGAAAGACGTGGTGATTGGCGCACCGTCGTCAACGCTGACCGGCGCATTCGCGGCCATCCCCATGATCATGAAGGACATCGCGATCCGGTGGTCCAACTGGCTGGCGCAGGTCGCACCGCCCGGCACGTTGCCATGCCCCAACCCCGTAACGGCCCACCAATCGGGGCCTTCGTCAACCTCGACCCCGTTGGCGCGCAACCCCTTGGCCATCGCATCAATGCGGTCGCTTTCCTTGACGCGCAACTCCTTGACGCCGCGCATCATGGTCTGGCCCTGAGCAAAAGACGCCACCACGGACAGCACCGGATATTCGTCGATCATAGATGCAGCGCGCGCTGGCGGAACCTCTATCCCCTTCATATCAGGCGAAAATCTGGCCCGCAGATCGGCGACTGGCTCGCCGCCCTCAGTGCGCTCATTCTCATAGGTCAGGTCCGCGCCCATCTCGCGCAGCGTTGTAAACAGCCCCGCCCGCGTCGGGTTCAGGCCGATCCCCGGCACCAGAACATCCGATCCGGGCACAATCAATGCCGCACAGACGGGAAACGCCGCCGATGACGGATCGCGCGGCACGTCCACATGCTGGGCTTGCAACTCCGGCTGCCCCGTCAAGGTGATAATGCGGCCCTCATCCGTATCCTTGACCGTAATCTTGGCCCCGAAGCCCGCCAACATCCGTTCTGTATGGTCGCGCGTCGCCTCGGCCTCGATCACCACGGTCTGCCCCGGCGCATTCAGCCCCGCCAGCAGCACCGCCGATTTGACCTGAGCCGAAGGCACAGGCACCACGTAGCGCACCGGCACGGGATCAGCTGCGCCTACGATCGTCATCGGCAATCGCCCGCCCTTGCGCCCCACCGACTGGGTTCCGAACAAAGCCAGCGGATCGGTGACCCGCGCCATGGGCCGGCCGTTCAGGCTGGCATCACCGGTAAAGGTCGCGGTGATCGGCGATGTCGCCATCGCCCCCATGATCAACCGCACACCGGTGCCGGAGTTCCCGCAATCAATCACACCGTCAGGTTCGGCAAACCCGCCGACACCAACGCCGTGCACCGACCAGTTGCCGTCCCCCAGATCCGTAACCTCGGCCCCGAACGCCCGCATCGCACGGGCCGTATCCAGAACATCATCACCTTCAAGCAATCCGCTGATCGTGGTTTTGC
Source organism: Roseobacter sp. GAI101 (assembly GCF_000156335.1). Classification (GTDB taxonomy): domain Bacteria; phylum Pseudomonadota; class Alphaproteobacteria; order Rhodobacterales; family Rhodobacteraceae; genus Sulfitobacter. The sequence goes on along the minus strand of NZ_DS999213.1, from coordinate 3,538,476 downwards.
CCACACACATCGCGCCCAGGATCAGGGACCGGTGCGAGATCGACTTGTCCCCCGGCACCTGCGCCACGCCGCTCAAGGGCCCACAAGCGGCGGAAGTCATCGGGATGGGCGTGGCGTGGCTGGACATGATTAACCTCAAGCTGAATTCTTAAACGTTTCATAAACCAGCCCGCGCCCCTCGTCCATGACAAGGGGCCTATCTTCTCTGGCTCATAAATATCCATGGGGGTCCGGGGGCAATCAGCCCCCGGCGCAGCCCTGTCAGCGCTTTCGAAACGTCAGATAATGCGGGACCCGGCCTTCGCGCAGGGCCTTTTGCTCGTAGCGGGTGGAAATCCAGTCGCCCCAGGGTTCTTTCCAATCCGACGGACCCTCGGCCAGCCAGTCGAACCCATGGCGCGGCACCTGCTCCAGTGTCTGGCGCACGTAGTCCTCGATATCCGTGGCCACCCGAAAAACCGCACCGGGTTTGAGCACACGCACCAGCGGCTCAAGATGTTCGGGTGTCACGAAACGCCGACGGTGGTGCCGCGTCTTTGGCCATGGATCAGGATAAAGCAGAAACGCCCGGTCGATCGACGCCTCGGGCAGGACATCAAAGATATCGCGGGCGTCGCCAGGGTGTATCGCCACGTTCTTGACGCCGGCTTTGCGGATCTTGCCCAGCAGCATCGCGACACCGTTGATATAGGGTTCGCAGCCAATGATGCCCACATCCGGATTCTGCGCGGCCTGATGCACCATATGCTCGCCACCGCCAAACCCGATCTCGAGCCATACGGGCTTGCCATCGAACAGCCCGTCAAGATCAAGCGGCACGCGCGATGGATTGGCCTCCCAATCCACGGGACCGGGGGATAAGGCCTCCAGGTCTTCCTCGATATAGCCTTTTTGGCTTTGCTTGAGGGACTTGCCTTTGAGGCGGCCATAAAAGTTGCGGCGGGGGCGTATGGGATCTGTCATGCACTTGCCTTTAGCGTGACACAGGAACAGGCGCAACGGCTCGCGTTAATCCGACCTTAAGCTGCCGGTGCAAGGGTCTCGTCATCCATTGCACATGAAGGCCAAGCGACCATGTTCCAGCATAAAACGATCACCGGGCCGCTACCGGATCAGGCACGCGCCCTGGTTCTGGACGACGAACGGTTTGACCGCCACCGCCTTGGGCGCTTGTGTTCCGGGCTGAAAACCCGCTTCGATGTCTCGAATGTCGCTTCACTGGCAGAACTTGTGGCAATCCTTGAAACCGATACGTTCGATTTGATCTTCGTCGATTATGGCCTGCCCGACGGCACGGGACTTGACGCGCTGGAACTGATCCGCCTGTCGCCGCGCAATTGCACGGCTGCCACAATCCTGATCACCGGCATGGGGCGGGATGATATTGCCATCGCGGCCATGGATGCCGGGTGCAGCGACTACATCCCGAAAGAGACCTTGACCAAGATCGCGTTCAAACGCGCCGTCACCAACGCGCTGAACTGCTCAACAAAACGTCTGGGCCTCGCCGCACCGGCACAAGACGGTGTGCTGCGCAACTTTGCCCGCGAATGCGCCTTGGACCTGAAGCCGATGGTCAGCCGCATGCTGCGTCAAATCCGCGATTTACGGCGCGAGGATGCTGGAAAACCAGGGGGCACGGCGGAAGAATTGGAAGCGTCCTGCAACCAGATTTGGGAGTACCTTGTTGCACTGCAGGAAATGGAAGGTCATCCGGTGATATGGGCCGCAGAAAGCAAGGCGGCTGCCAGCGCAGTGGGAAAACCGGTCAAACCGCCCTCCCCCTTCCGGCGGCATCCCTGATGTGGGGCCTGCTGACAGTCTAGCCAGCGCCTTCCCGAATGCAAAACGGACCCCCGACAAAATCGAGGGTCCGTTAAATTCAGCGATCGACAGGGGCGCGCGTCACCCCCTCAAGACCCCGGCTGCTGGTTAAAGCGCGGCCTTCAGCGCATCCACCAGATCGGTTTTCTCCCAGCTAAAGCCACCATCGGCTTCGGGCGCGCGGCCGAAGTGGCCATAGGCGGCCGTGCGGGCATAGATCGGACGGTTCAGTTGCAGATGCTCGCGGATGCCGCGTGGTGTCAGGTCGATGATCTTGCCAATGGCCTTTTCGATCGCAGCGTCCGCCACATCGGCATCGCCGCCAAAGGTGTCGCAATAGATCGACAGGGGCTTGGACACCCCGATCGCATAGCTCAGCTGGATCGTGCATTTTTCAGCCAGGCCTGCCGCCACGACGTTTTTCGCCAGATACCGTGCAACATAAGCTGCCGAACGGTCTACCTTTGTCGGATCTTTACCCGAGAACGCGCCGCCGCCGTGCGGGGCCGCACCGCCATAGGTGTCGACGATGATCTTGCGACCGGTCAGGCCGGCGTCACCATCCGGGCCGCCGATGACGAAAGTGCCGGTCGGGTTCACCCACCATTCGGTGTCGGCAGTGATCCAGCCTTCGGGCAGCACTTCGGTGATGTAGGGTTCGACGATCGCGCGGATGTCATCGCTGGTTTGCGCTTCGTCCGCGTGCTGTGTCGACAGAACGATGGAGGAGACACCAACAGGTTTGCCATCTTCGTAGCGTACGGACAGCTGGCTTTTGGCGTCGGGGCGCAGGGTCGGCTCGGAGCCGTCTTTGCGCGCTTCGGCCAAACGGCGCAGGATCGCGTGGGCATAGTGAACCGGTGCGGGCATCAGCTCGGGCGTTTCGGTCGTCGCGAAGCCGAACATGATACCCTGATCGCCGGCCCCTTCGTCTTTTTCGCCAGACGAATCAACGCCCTGCGCGATATGGGCCGATTGTTCGTGCAGCAGATTGGTGATTTCACATGTCGCGTGGTGAAACTTGTCCTGCTCATAACCGATATCTTTGATGCAGGCGCGGGCAATATCTTCGATCTTGCCCATGTATTCGGTCAGTTTTTCCTTGTTGGACAGGCCGACTTCGCCGCCGATGACCACGCGGTTTGTGGTGGCAAAGGTTTCGGCCGCAACGCGCGCTTCGGGTTCTTCCGTCAGGAATGCGTCCAAAACCGCATCGGAAATGCGGTCACACACCTTGTCGGGGTGCCCTTCGGAAACGGATTCCGAAGTGAAAGTATAGTTCTTGCGGGACATGTAGTGCTCCAATAGATTAAATAGCCACGTCAGGAAGCCGTTGTGGCAGATTAGTCGGGCTTATCTGTCTGTCCCCCCAGGGTCAAACTCTAAGTATTTCGGCCTGCGCATTATGCAAAGCGCAAGACCAATCAGCAACACGGCCAGAACGGGCAGTTCGCCCCAGCGACTGTACAGCGTCGGTGCCCGAGGCAGTGGCAGGCGCGCGTCGAGAAACCCCGCTTCGTTCAAGCCGAGGCTTTGCGTCACCCGCCCCCAGGGGTCGATCATCGCGGACACGCCGGTATTGGCCACCCGCGCCATCGGCAAGCCTTGTTCGATGGCGCGCATCCGCGCTTGGGCAAGGTGTTGCAGTGGCCCCTGCCCCTTGCCGAACCACGCATCATTCGTCAGCTGCATCAAAAAGGCAGGCCGCGCAGGTGCCGCATTCACATCGCGCGCGAAGACGGCTTCGTAGCAGATCAACGGCAGGGCCTGACCAAGCGGACCCAGATCCATCAACGCAGCCCCCGACCCGGACGAATAGCCGTTACCGAATTGCGACGCGAGGCTCCGGATGCCGAAGTTGCTGAGAAAATCACCAAAGGGCATATATTCCCCAAAGGGCACAAGGTGGTGCTTGTCATAGGTCTGCAGCACCTCACCGACCGGCCCAAGCAGCACGGCAGAATTGTAGAATTGCAAACCGTCCCGACGCTGAACGCCAAGCACAACAGGCGTGCCAGCTGCAGCAAAGCTGATCTGGCTCAGCGCGCCATCCGCGATGTCCAGCGGCCAGGGGATCGCCGTTTCCGCCCAAAGGATCAGGTCGGGCGCTGCGGCCCCTGACGCAGGGGCGGCGCGGGTAAAAGCCAGTTGTCGTTCAAAGAACTTCGGGATCATGAAGGTATCCCATTTGTCCTTCTGCGCGGCATTGGGCTGCACCATCCGGATCGTCGCCTCGCCCAAGGGTGCATCGGGGCGACTGAACGGAACCACTAAAAGAGCCGCCAAGAGCGCTGTGAAACCGGCACCAACGATGTATCCGGTGCTGATCCGCGCGAACAGATGCACGACACAACAGGCCGCCGCAATGAAAACCAGCGTGAGGCCGTATGGACCCGTAAAAGCCAGCCCCTGCCCCGGCCACGTGTTCACCAAGCCCTGACTGAACATTCCCCAGGGAAAGCCCGTAAACAAATAACCGCGCAGCAGTTCAGCCGCCGTCAGGCAAAAGACCAAAGGCCAGATGCGCGGCGACATCCAGCGCGCCGCAGCAAAGGCCAGCCCCCAAAACAACGCCAGCCCGCCGCACATCAACACCAGTGCGAACGGGGCCATCCAGGCGTAGCGTTCAGGATCAACCATGAAGGGCGACACCAGCCACGTCCAGCCGTGCAGGAAATAGCCAAAGCCAAAGCCCCAGCCGATTGCCGCCGCCTGCCACCGCTTTGCACTGCGGCGGAACATGTCGATCGCGCAGATCAGGCCCAGCAGCATCAAGACCGGCATGTCGTAAGGTGCCTGGCCCAAGGCGGCAAACGCGCCCGCACCGACAGCTACGGCGAACCGCAGATGTCCATTGGAAAGGAACGTCACTAGGCTATCCCGGACACGCGCACCCGAAGGCGTTTGATCCGACGCGGATCGGCGTCGATCACCTCGAATTCGGGTCCATCGGGATGGACGACGACTTCGCCGCGCGCAGGCACGCGGCCCGACAGCATGAAGACCAACCCGCCAAGCGTGTCGATTTCCTCTTCGTCGACATCATCATGGTCGGTGAGGGAATAGCCGATTTCGGCCTCGAAATCCTCGAGCGGGGTCTTGGCAAGCGCCAGATAGCAGCCGGGTTTTTCGACGACCCAGTTCTTGCCCTCGTCCACGTCATGTTCATCTTCGATCTCGCCGATGACCTGTTCGATCAGATCTTCGATTGTGACCAAGCCGTCAACACCGCCATATTCGTCGATGACCAACGCCATGTGACGGCGTTCCGCCTGCATTTTTGTCAGCAACACGCCAATCGTCATCGACGGCGGCACGAAAAGCAGCGGGCGCAGCATCGCGGTCAGATCGAAATCGTCGGTATTGGCATTGAACCCGTAGGTCAGGGCCAGATCCTTGAGATGCGCCATGCCCACCGGCGTATCAAGCGTGCCCTCATAGACCGGCAAGCGTGTCAGGCCGCTTTCCTTGAAGACCTCAACCAGTTCGTCAAGGCTGCATGTGACCGGCACGGCGGTGATTTCCGCCTTGGGCACCGCGACATCGTCCACCCGCATCCGGCGCAGGTTCATCATCCCCCGCGCCGAAAGCCGATCGGTCTGGGGGGCCGACATCTGATCGTCTTCGCCCGTCTCGGAGGCGCTGAGCGCGCCCATTACCCGAGAGAAAAAACCGCCCGATTTCGGAGCCTCTTCTTCATCGAGATATGTTCTGTCAAATTCACTATCCAGCTGCGCGCTTTGCGCCGCGTCAGATGATCCGTCTGTGTCGCCCATCGGGTCCCGTCTTTGTTGTTTTGAGGCAGGCTATTGCACTGCATCTTCCCTATATGGGTCATCCAACCCAAGTTTGCCAAGTATTTCGACTTCGATGCCTTCCATCAACGTGGCATCCGCGTCACGGTCGTGGTCATAGCCCAAAAGATGCAACGTCCCGTGAATGATCAGATGGGTCACATGATCGGTCATGGATTTGCCTGCGGCGCGCGCCTCTTTGGCGCATGTGTCGTACGAAATCGCGATATCGCCCAATTCGAGCATGCCGTCAAAATCCGCAGTGACCGTCAGCGGGAGCCCGCCATCCTGCGCCGCCCCGCGTTCGTCGGCAGGCCAGCTGAGGACATTCGTGGGGGTGGGTTTGCCGCGGAAATCAGCATTCAAATCAGCAATCCGGGCGTCGTCGCACGCAAGGATCGTGATTTCGGAAACATCAGGATCAAGGTTAAGATGTTTTAGCGTGGTGATGAGGGCGCTTTCCGCAAGGGTCTCCAGATCGAGAGCGGCCCAGCGGGGGTCCTCCTCCACGATATCAAGTGCTGTCATTCGTCTCATGCTGGGGGCGTGCCCAGTGAGGAACGACGCGCGGATGGACGATGCACAGGGCACCAGCCCGCAGACAAGAGGGCAACCGGGGGCCAGCCCCCGGACCCCCGGAGTTTATTTGGCAAAATGAAGCAGGAAGACGGCATCAGGCGTGACCGGTGTCGGCTTCGTAGGCTTCGATGATCGCGGCGACCAGAGGGTGGCGCACGACATCCTTTGAGGTGAAGTAGTTGAAGCTGATCTTGGGGATGGCTTTCAACAGACGTTCGGCATCTTGCAGCCCTGATGGCGTGCCCCGCGGCAGGTCGATCTGGGTGCGGTCGCCCGTGATGACCATGCGCGACCCCTGGCCCAGACGGGTCAGGAACATTTTCATCTGCATGGAGGTCGCATTTTGCGCCTCGTCCAGCACCACGAAGGCGTTGGAGAGCGTCCGGCCGCGCATGAAGGCCAGAGGGGCGATTTCGATCTTTTTGTCTTCCAGCAGCTTTGCCAGTTGCTTGCCCGGCAAGAAGTCGTTCAGCGCGTCATAAAGCGGCTGCATGTAGGGATCGACCTTGTCCTTCATATCGCCGGGCAGATAGCCCAGCTTTTCGCCCGCCTCGACGGCCGGGCGCGACAGGATGATCTTGTCGACATGGCCGCTGATGAACATCGAAACGCCAACGGCGACGGCCAGATAGGTTTTGCCGGTACCCGCCGGGCCGATGCCGAAAGCAAGTTCATTGTCGAACAGCGATTGGACATAGGCTTTTTGCGCCTCTGTCCGAGGTTCGACGCGTTTCTTGCGCGTCTGGATTTCGACGCCGCCGAGGATGGGCATTTCGATCTGGTCCCCGGGCTGGATACCGGTGCCGACTGCTGAATTTCCCAAGCGCAGCAAGCTGTCGACATCGGCAGGTTCAACCGTGCGCCCGCCTTCGAGCCGCGCATAAAGCGATTCAAGCACCGAGGCCGCGCGCCCGACCGCATCGTCGTCACCCAAGACGGAAAGCTGGTTGCCACGTCTCACGATCTGCACCTCGCACCCGCGTTCCACGGCAGCGAGGTTCACATCATACGCGCCGCAAAGGTCGATCAGCAGCCGGTTATCGGGGAACTCCAACCGTGTCGTCGTATTGGCGGGAGCGGTCATGGTTTCACTGGAAGTCAAAGCCTAATCCTATTTGGGAGGGTCTGTAGGGAATATGGGGCACATGGCGAGGATAAGAACCCCGCCTTAAACAAAAAAAGGCCGGAGCGCAAAACGCCCCGGCCTGTGGTATTCTCTTGCGGGTCAGCAAAGTCAGTTCGGGTCCGAGATACGCGAACCACCTTTGAAGTCCCCGGCGGTATATGTTGGCTGCGCCACGCCTGAACAAACCGGCTTGCCGTATTTGTCGAGCCGCTGGCTGAGATAGCCTTCGACGCCATCGTCGATGATCCAGTGATCGCAGCCGTTCGGATCGACCCAGATGCCAGCCTGCAGCTGGCTGAGGTGCTTCTTGTCGATGCCCCGGTCAAAGGTTTTATCCGCAGGGTAGCCACGCCCCCCTTCGAAATCGCCGCAAGCCGTCAGGCCCAAGGCACAGGCTGTTGCCATCAATATCTTTGTTTTAAACACTTTTCCGTCCCCTTAGCGAATGCAGATGATTTCGACGCGGCGGTTCTTGGCCATGCCGGCAGCCGTACTGTTCGAGGCCGCAGGAATGCGTTCGCCGTAGCCGCGCACATCCGCGATCCGCGCACCGGACTGCTGGGCGATCGCGGCAACCGAATTGGCGCGGTTCAGCGACAGTTTCATGTTATAGGCGTCAGACGCGCGGCTGTCCGTGTGACCGCTGATGATGTAGGATACGGCACCGGTCGACTTGAAGAATTCGGCCAGGCGGGCCTTGCCTTGCGGGTGAATCCGGTAGCTGTCGGTCTTGAAGAACTGATCGGTTTCCATCACGCCGCAGACATTGCCCCGGCGGCAGACCGGGATGCCCTGACGGCTGACATGCGGCGTCATGTACCCTTCGGCACCGTCATCCATGACCCAGTGTTCGCACCCGTCGGGGTCCACCCAGATGGTCGGGATGTATTGGCCTTTGTCACGACCACCTTGCGATCTTGTCTGCGCATCGGCAGCCGATGTCTGAAAAACGAAAGTTGCGGCAATCAATGTGCCTGCAAACAGTCGGAGCCCTTTGGAAATTGTGTTCAACACAGCCCTCGTCCTTTTTAAAATGCCCCCGCTGAGGGAACTACCAATGCCCCAAAGCATCTGACCCCCCGCAATATGTAGTGAGATTAGGAGGTATTTGAGGGTCTGTGAAGTACGAATACAGTGCCGCACACCCTATTCTGACCACAGTTTGGCAAATTTAAGGCAATTGCAGCAGAATTGTGGCAGAAACGAAAACAATGGGGTTCAGGGCCAGTCTGACGTTCAAATTTGCCGCGCCGTTAAGGAGTTGGTTTTCGCATCGACGATTCTGACCCGAACCACATCGCCGACAGATGCCGTGGCGTTGTCGATATGGACCGAATGCAGGTATTCCGACTTGCCAACCATCTGCCCTGCATCGCGGCCTGACTTTTCGACCAATACGGACAAATCACGCCCGACCATTGATGTCTGGATTTCGCGCTGGTGGCCGGTGATCAGGGCCTGCAACCGTTGCAGGCGGTCATCGGCGACGGCCGCGTCGACCAAGGCACGTTCGGCGGCGGGGGTTCCCGGGCGGGTCGAGTATTTGAAGGAATAGGCGTAGCCATACTTGACTTCGCGCACCAGATCCATCGTCGCCTCGAAATCGGCATCGGTTTCTTCGGGGAAGCCCACGATGAAATCCCCCGACATCACGATATCGGGGCGCGCATCGCGGATACGTTCGATCAGGCGCAGATAGCTTTCGGCGGTATGGCTGCGGTTCATCCGCTTCAGGATACGGTCTGACCCGGATTGTACGGGCAAATGCAGATAGGGCATCAGTTTGTCGACCTCGCCATGGGCGGCGATCAGGGCGTCATCCATGTCGTTGGGGTGGCTGGTGGTGTAGCGGATCCGCTCAAGCCCGTCGATTTTGGCAATCTCGCGGATCAGGCGGGCCAGTGTGTAATCCGCGCCCTCTGGCCCCACGCCGTGATAGGCGTTGACGTTCTGGCCCAGCAAAGTGACCTCGCGCACGCCGCGTTCGACCAGTTCGCAGGCCTCGGCCAGCACGCGGGTGGCGGGGCGGGACACTTCGGCACCGCGCGTGTAGGGCACGACACAGAACGCGCAAAACTTGTCGCAGCCTTCCTGAACGGTCAGAAACGCCGAGGGCGCACGGGCCGCCTTGCCGCGCCCTTTCATCTTTTCGAACTTGTCCTCTTCGGGGAAATCCGTGTCCAGCGCGGTCTTGCCCTCGCGGACGCGGGCCTCCATCGCAGGCAGCCGGTGATAGGATTGCGGGCCAACCACCAGATCGACGGCAGGCTGGCGGCGCATGATCTCGGCCCCTTCGGCCTGGGCCACACAGCCCGCGACACCGATCTTGAGATCGGGGTTCAACGCCTTGAGCGGCTTGAGCCGGCCCAATTCGGAATACACCTTTTCCGCTGCCTTCTCGCGGATGTGGCAGGTATTGAGCAGGATCATGTCGGCGTCAGCGGCGGTCTTCGTCTCGACGTAGGCATCGCCCAGGCTTTCCGCCATGCGTTCACTGTCATAGACGTTCATCTGGCAGCCGTAGGTTTTGATGAACAGCTTTTTTGGCGCGGTCATGGCATGGTCCGTTGATAACAAAGGTGCAAGCCTGCCATCTAACAGCGCCAGCGTTCTCTTGCAATGCATCCCGATTTGACCGATTTAGGACAGGTACAGAAATCCACGAGGGCCCATGCAGTATCGCAGTCTCGACCATTTTCTTAACGAGGGCAAAGATGCGCTTGTCAAAGGCCCGATTGCTTTGGTTCTGGTCGAAGACGATGTCGAGGTGGACACAACCTTGCGGCACCACCAGCAGTCAGGCTTTGCGCAGGTGATCGCCTTCATGCCGCAAAGCTTTGATCTGGCGCGGGACGTGGCCGAAACAGTGATCCGCATCGACTATGAGATGCACCACGATGCGGCGATGGAAACCGCGATCAACCGGGTCATCGACGCCGCCCCGAACCTGTGGATCTATTACTGCTACAACGCTGAATATTTATTCTATCCGTTTTGCGAAACCCGTACCATCGGGGAGATGCTGGCGTTCCACACCGAAGAACGCCGCAGTGCCATGCTAACCTATGTGATTGATCTGTATGCCGAGGACCTGACGCAATATCCTGACGCGGTATCGCTGGACCGCGCGCATCTGGACAGGTCCGGCTATTACGCATTGGCGCGCCCTGACGGGACGCCAGCAAACCACCCCAAGGACCGTCAGCTTGATTTCTTTGGCGGGTTGCGGTGGCGGTTCGAAGAACATGTGCCCGCCGCGCGCCGCAAGATTGACCGCATTTCACTGTTTCGCGCCAAACCCGGCCTGCGCATCCGCGAGGACCACACGTTCAACGAAGAAGAATACAACACCTATTCCTGCCCGTGGCACCACAACATCACAGCCGCCATCTGTTCGTTCCGCACCGCCAAGGCGCTAAAGAAAAACCCGGGCAGCAAGTTCGACATTCAGACCTTCAAATGGCACAACTCGGCACCGTTCGAATGGCATTCACGGCAATTGCTGGATCTGGGACTGATTGAACCCGGGCAATGGTTCTGACCTGCTGATTTGGGGATTATGGCGTCTGAGGTCGAATAATGAAGACAGCGCTCAATCTCCGGTTCAAGCCCTGAGCGGACGATGTTGTGCCGGTCCCCTCGGATGCAATTCTCAATTTATCCTACGTTGCCGCCCACCCTCACCGGCGTGATGGCACGTCGGTTAAAATGCGATTACGCATGCCAACTTACAAATCCAGAATGGCAGACACCTCTTTAGCGAGCGCACGCACTTCATCCGAGGCGGAACCGGTCTTTTTCGCTTCTATCACACCCAGACCGCTTCCTAGCGCTTCTGCATAGATCACTCTGTTTGCCAGTGATGACTGCAACTGCTTTGCCTCAAGTTCGGCCACCGATTTGGCAACTTGTTCGCCGACGCGTGTGCCAACTCGGGTACGGTTCATGACAATATGCGTTGGCTTCCCGGCCCGGTCCGCCAATTCCAAAAGGTCATGTGTTGCCCAGACATCAGCCTGACTGGCCGAGACCGGCACCAGCACAATGTTCGACTCGCGCATGACCCAGCGAACATCACTGTCGGCTTTAGGCGGGGTATCAACCAGAATTACATCGGCCTCACCACCGACCTCTCGGATTGCACGCGATATACCGTAGGCGGTCGCTGTAGAGAACCTGAGGTTTGCATTCACCCCAAGCGTTTCTTCGCGAATATCCAGCCATTTTCCAAGACTGCCTTGGGGGTCCGTGTCTAGCAGGGCAACACGTTTTCCTTCTGCCAGAAACGCGATTGCTAAATTGGACACAAGCGTTGTCTTGCCCGCGCCACCCTTCTGCTGCGCCACGCAGATGATTTGACCGGTCATATGCCAAGCCTCCAAAAAGCCTTCTGCGGTGCAGCATAGCGCTTTTGAGATTGAAAAGCGATAGAGTCATCTCGATTAACTTCCCAGTCGCAACTTCCGTGGCTCGCGGGCAAAAAGATCTGCTTCAAACGGCAGCTTCGTCCTGCACAACGACCGTTCACCCAATCAACATCGGAAACCAGTCGGTCCGCAGTTTTTGCCCCTGCACCATGTCATGCCCCGGAAATGGCGGTGACGTAGGACCGGGCCGTTGCGTGTAGGTCGCATCGTCGCCCAGCAACCGCAGCGAAAAAGCGCGGCGGCGCACGGCAGATTGGTTGCCACGCGCACCGTGCAGAATGCCGTAGTTGAAGGCCACGGCGTCGCCCGGCTCCATCGGCCATTCCCGCACATCCATCCCTTCGGCATCGGGATCAGGGACCGGCATGTAGGGGGCAGGATCAAAGAAGGCATCGCCCTTGACCCAGCGTGTGGGCAGCACCGGTTTTTCCCATAGATGTGATCCGGCCACGCAGCGCAGCGTCGCATCGGTCACCGGATCAAGCGGCGACCAGAAGCTGACGTTTTGCTGCCCCTCGACAAAATAGTACGGTCCGTCCTGATGCCACGGCGTCGCCATGGACGTGCCCGGTTCCTTGACCAGCACATGGTCGTGAAACAACTGCACCGTCCGGCTTTGCATCAGATCGGCAGCCACCCGTGCGGCAGCAGACCCGTGGATCACCTCGGAAAACTCCGGTATCCGGTCCCAGTTGCAGTAGTCGTCGAAAAACCGACCCGTCTCGCCTGCCTTGTCATTGTTCGACGCATAGGGGCCGGGGGTTTCCATGTTGCGGGCAACACCTGCGCGCAGGGTGTCGACATGGTCGGCAAACAGACCTTTGACCAGCACAACGCCGTCACGCTGGTAGCTGTCGATATGATCTTGGGTAATCAGGGGGTGCATTGGAACGCTCGCGCAAGGGATATTATCCCCAGCCTAAGCAGCGTCACGGCGGTGGTCCAGCGGTTTAGCGGGACACCTGCCTTGGGGTTCAGCTTTTCCGGCGCAGGCGGATGACCACGTCGACCGACGCGATCTCGGCCCCTTCGGGGGCGTCGGGCAATTGCGCAATCACCAGTTGGTCAGAGGGCGCATCAGACAGGCGCGCCTCGTCCTCCCAATAGAAATGGGGGTGGTCGTGCGTATTGGTGTCGAAATAGCTTTTCGAGCCGTCAACCGTGACTTCCTGCATCAGACCCGCATCGCAAAAGGCGCGCAACGTGTTGTAGACGGTGGCCAGAGACACGGCCTCCCCCTGCCCTTTTGCAGCATCAAACAGGCTTTCGGCGGTGACATGACGGTGCTGACCATCCCCGACCAACAGCTGCGCAAGCGTCATGCGCTGGCGCGTGGGACGCAGGCCCGCCCTGGAAAGCCACTTGGAACTGATCTGTTGCATCGCTTGGGTCATCACACACTCTTTGTCTTCAGTTGCCTTATATAAAGCGCAAACGGCACGGTTATCAATTGGAAACCCCAAACGCCCGTCATGCCAGCACCCTTGCAGGAATGGTGGCCACAATGCTAGACCTCGCTCGACCTTGAACACACCGAGCAGGAGCCGCGAACATATGGCCGATTATCCCACCAGTTTCGACAAAGAAGCTTTGTTGCAATGCGCCGCTGGCGAGCTTTTTGGCCCTGGCAATGCACAGCTGCCTGCCCCGCCGATGCTGATGATGGACCGGATCACCGACGTTTCCGCCGATGGCGGTGCCCATGGCAAAGGCCATATCACGGCTGAATTCGACATCACGCCCGACCTGTGGTTCTTTGACTGCCACTTTCCCGGCAACCCGATCATGCCGGGCTGTCTGGGCCTTGACGGCCTGTGGCAGCTGACCGGCTTTAATCTGGGCTGGCGCGGCTGGCAGGGCCGTGGCTATGCCTTGGGCGTCGGAGAGGTCAAATTGACCGGCATGGTCCGCCCCGACCGCAAGATGCTGACCTACAAGATTGATTTCACGAAGGCGATCCAGACCCGCCGCCTGACAATGGGCGTCGCCGATGGCATCGTCGAGGCCGACGGTGAAGTGATCTACATCGTCAAGGACATGAAGGTCGCCCTGAGCGAAAGCTGACCCGACAGATGACTTGATTTGTCGCCCCTTTGGCGGCAAACGGAAGATAAATGCGCTGCCTTGGCCTGTTGACGGGTCGGGGCGGTGCCGCAAACAGGGCAGAAGCCCCGGAATTTCAAAGGAGTGCTGCCCATGCGCCGCGTCGTCGTCACAGGGTTGGGGATCGTCTCATCCATCGGAAACAACGCTGAAGAAGTGCTTGCATCGCTCAAGGCCGGGACCAGCGGCATCGTCGCCAGCCCCGAAATGACCGAACACGGCTTTCGCAGCCGCGTCGCGGGCACGCTCAAGATCGACGTTGCAGACCACATCGACAAACGCGCCCTGCGGTTCATGGGCAGCGGTGCGGCCTATGCCTATATCGCGATGGCCCAAGCCATTGCCGATGCCGGCCTGACCGAAGAGCAGATCAGCAACCCGCGTACCGGCCTTGTCGCAGGATCGGGCGGGCCGTCTACTTCGGCCCTGTTCACCGCGCATAACGTGGTGCGTGACACCGGCGCGACCAAGCGGATCGGGCCGTTCGCCGTGCCGAAATGCATGTCCTCGACCGTCAGTGCCAACCTGAGCACGGCGTTCAAGATCAAAGGTATCAACTATTCCATCACAAGCGCCTGTTCCACATCGCTGCACTGCATCGGCAACGCAGCCGAACAGATCATGATGGGCAAACAGGACGTGATGTTTGCCGGCGGCGGCGAAGAACTGGATTGGACATTGTCCTGCCTGTTCGACGCCATGGGCGCGATGAGCAGCAAATATAACGACGCCCCCGAAACCGCGAGCCGCGCCTTTGACGCCAACCGCGACGGGTTCGTCATCTCGGGCGGCGGCGGCATGCTGGTGCTTGAGGAACTGGAACACGCCAAAGCGCGCGGTGCCACAATTTATGCCGAAGTCACCGGATATGCCGCGACATCCGACGGTCACGACATGGTCGCCCCGTCGGGCGAAGGCGGCGAACGGGCCATGCGCCTGGCGCTGCAATCGCTGCCCGAGGGCCGCAAGGTCGGCTATATCAACGCGCACGGCACCTCGACCCCCGTGGGCGACGTCGGCGAGATCGAAGCCGTCCGCCGCGTCTTTGGCCAGGGGACAACGCCGCCGGTCAGTTCGACCAAATCCATGACGGGCCATGCCCAAGGGGCCGCTGGTGCCCTAGAGGCCGTGTTCTGCCTGCTGATGCTCAAGCATGACTTTATCGCGAAATCCATCAACGTGGTCGATCTGGACCCCAAGCTGGACCCGTCCGAAATCGCGCTGGAGCGGGTCGATGACGCAGGGCTTGATTCCGTGATGACCAATTCATTCGGGTTTGGCGGCACCAACGGGTCGATGATCCTTTCCAAATTCAAAGAGTAAGGGCAGCAGATGTCAGATCTACTTAAGGGAAAACGCGGCCTGATCATGGGTGTCGCGAATGAACGGTCCATCGCCTGGGGCATCGCGAAAGCGATGGCCGAGGCCGGAGCGGAGCTGGCATTTACCTATCAGGGCGACGCCTTTGGCACCCGCCTGAAACCACTGGCCGAAAGCGTCGGGTCGGATTTCATGGTCGATGTGGATGTGACCGATGATGCGTCCCTGGATGCCGCATTCGATCAACTTGGCGCGCGTTGGCCCACGATTGATTTCGTGGTCCATGCCATCGCATTTTCGGACAAGTCCGAACTTACGGGGCGTTTCCTGAACACCTCACGCGCGAATTTCAAACATTCGCTCGATATCTCGGCGTATTCGTTCATCGAAATCGCCCGTCGCGCGTATCCTTTGATGAAGGATAATGGCGGCACCTTGATCACCCTGACCTATCAGGGATCGAACCGCGTCGTGCCCAACTATAATGTCATGGGTGTGGCCAAGGCGGCGCTGGAATCCGCGACCCGCTATCTGGCGAATGATCTGGGCCCCGAAGGCATCCGCGTCAACGCGATCAGCCCCGGCCCGATGAAGACCCTTGCCGGAGCCGCGATTGGCGGGGCCCGCAAGACCTACAAGCATACGGACCAGAACGCGCCGATGCGTGCCAACGCGACGCTTGAGGCTGTGGGCGGGACGGCGGTTTATCTTGCGTCGGATGCAGGGGCTTGCACGACGGGCGAGATTATTCGCGTTGATGGCGGCTTCCATGTGCTGGGCATGCCGCAGGCCGAGCATCTTTGACTTTTCTCGCGGACCGGGGCGCTGCCCCGGACCCCGGGATATTTCAGAGCCAGAGAATGAAGGTCAGTTTAGCGCAAGGGCGGGGTTTGGTAGAACCAGACCTTCATGCCGCCGTGGGCGATTGCAGGGCATTGCGGCTTCCAAGGCAGGCCTGTGGCCTTTGCCAAGGGCGGTTCTGAGGTGACAAGACCGACGCGCCATCCTTTGAAACGGGTCAGGAGCGTTTGGCCCAAGGTACCGTAGAGCGGGTAGAGTAGTTTCTTATTGCCGATGCGACCACCGTAAGGCGGGTTTACCATGACAAGGCCGGGGGGGCCATCTGGCGGGGTAAGCTCGCCCGCGGCGTGGTTTTCGAAATGCACGGCTTCTGCGACCCCTGCCCGTTCGGCGTTGGCCGTGCTCATCCTGATGGCACCGGCATCGCGGTCCGAGCCGTAAAACCGCAGGTCGGTCGCCTGTGGAGGTTTGGTGCGCAGTTCTTCCCACACCTGCGCATCAAAACTGGCGAGGCTTTCAAACGCGAAACTGCGCGAGCGGCCCGGGTTCAGACCCATGGCGATCTCTGCCGCCTCAATCACGAAAGTGCCCGAACCGCACATGGGGTCGATGACCGTTTCTGTGCCGGTGTAGCCCGCCTGCCGCAGCAGCATGGACGCCAACGTTTCGCGCATCGGCGCTTTGCCGACGGCTTCCTTGTGGCCCCGCTTGTGCAGGGAGTCACCCGAGGTATCGAGGCTCATTGTCACCATGTTGTCGTCGATGCGCACCTTGAGGACGAGCGCCGCGTCGGGAGAGAGTGTAGCCCCCAGGCTTTCGCGCAACGCGGTCTCGATCCGCTGGGTCGCGGCACCGGCGTGGTAGATCTTGGATGATTTCGTAGTGACCTGAACACGCAAGGGCACATCGGCCCGCAAAACATCGCCCCACGGGAATTTGCGCGCGCGTTTATCCAGTTGCGCCAGATGGAAGGCCATGAAGGATCCGATCCGCGCCAACACACGCGAGGCACCGCGCAGTTCCAGATTGGCGCGCCAGACTTCGGACCAGCCCCCCTGCACCGCTATGCCACCGGGCGATAGCGTGGGATTGGCGAAGCCTTTTTCAACGACTTCGGCCAGCAGCATGTCCTCGAGCCCCGGTGTGGCGACAAGAAAGATTTCAAATGTGTTTTGAGTGTCCATGAACGCTGCTTACTGCGCCGCGCCGCGCTATTCGAGCGCTTTCTTGTCGGACGTCGCCGGAGTTTTCGAAAACTCTGGTTCGGAAAATTCGAATTTTCCGTAGGCCAGCGCGGGGAAACCCCGCACTGGCTGGGTGCATCAGGCGATTTTCATCAGCTCGATGTCGAATTGAAGGTCCTTGCCGGCCAGCGGGTGGTTGGCATCCAGCGTCACGGTTGCGTCGTCTACTTCGACAACCATGACAGGCATGGCCTGGCCGTCGGGCGTTTGCATCTGCAACTGCGTACCGATCTCAAGCGGGATATCGGCCGGGATGCCTTCGCGTGGCACGGCCTGGCGCATTTCCGGGTTCAGCGGGCCATAGGCGTCTTCGCTGCCAATCTTGACGACTTTCTTGTCGCCGACTTCCATGCCGGGCAGCGCCACGTCAAGGCCGGGAATGATCTGGCCGGAGCCGACCACAAACTCCAGAGGCTCGCGGCCGTCAGAGCTGTCAAAGGTGCTGCCGTCCAGCAATGTGCCGGTATAATGAATTGCAACGGTATCGCCGGATTTAACCTGCGTCATGAGAATCTCCAGTATGTTCGGGAATAAATAAAAAGAGGCCACGTATCTGCGCGGGTGCTCCAAGGTTCGCGGCGCAGTGTTTCAAGCCAGCACGCTGGCGTAAACCCCCGTCTTGCAAGTTTTTCGGCCTTTTCTGTTGCCGCTGCCCGTGACAATCTGTCCCTCAGCAACCATTGGGAGGGTTCCATGCCGATCACCACCTGCGTCTTTGACGCTTACGGGACGCTGTTTGACGTGGCCGCCGCCGCGCGCCAAGCCGCCAGCGAGCCGGATTTCGCCGCCCTCAAGGACAGCTGGCCGCAGGTGGCCGACCACTGGCGTCAAAAGCAGTTGGGATATTCCTGGCTGCGCGCCGTCACGCACGCCCATGCCGATTTCTGGGAAGTCACGCAAAACGCCCTGGACTGGGCGCTTGAGAAGACCGGACATGACGGCGATCCCGCACTGCGCGCGCGCCTGCTGGCGCTGTATTGGGAATTGCAGGCGTTCCCCGAGGTTCCCACAATGCTGCGCAGCTTGAAAGAGGCCGGGTTGAACACTGCGATCTTGTCCAACGGGTCGCCCGAGATGTTGGAGGGTGCCGTGACGTCCGCCGGTATCGGGGGCAGTCTGGATGCGCTGTTGTCAGTGGAAAGCGTGGGAATCTTCAAGCCCGATGCGCGGGTCTATGATCTGGTCGGCCAGCATTTCGGATGTGCCAAGGACGAGGTTCTGTTCGTGTCGTCAAACGGTTGGGACGCCGCTGCGGCCACGGGATATGGCTTTACCACGGCATGGGTGAACCGCAGCGGCGACCCCACCGACCGTCTGCCGTGGACGCCCGTCCATACGCTGCAAGAGCTTACCGAAATTCCAGCGCTGGCAGGTGCCTGATGCCACATTTCACATCCTCCGACGGGCTGAACCTGTATTACACTGACGAAGGTGCGGGTTTACCGATCCTGTGCCTTGCCGGTCTGACCCGCACCACCGCCGATTTCGATTATGTCACGCCGCATCTGGCAGGCAACCGGCTGATCAAGATGGACTACCGCGGGCGCGGGCAATCGGATTTCGACCCCGACTGGTCGCATTATTCCCCGCCCGTCGAATGCCGTGATGCGTTGGAACTGCTGGCCCATCTGGGGCTGGACAAGGTCGCGATCCTTGGCACTTCGCGCGGGGGGTTGAACGCGATGGGGCTGGCGATGGGGGCCAAAGACCGGTTGCTGGGCGTCGCCTTCAACGATGTAGGGCCATACATCGACCCGCAGGGGCTGGATTTCATCATGCAATACATTGGCCGCACCCCCGCCGCTAAGACCCACGCCGAAGCGGCAGCCGCCATGCCGCGTGTGTTTCCCGAATTCGAAGGCGTGCCCGACAGCCGCTGGATGGAGGAAGCCGTAAAGCATTACACCCAGACCGACAGCGGCCTGACGATCACCTACGACAAGCATCTGCGCGATGCGGTCGCCAAGGCGTTCAGCGCGCCTTCCCCCGATCTTTGGCCGTTCTTCGATGCGCTTGCAGGGCTGCCGATCGCCTGTATTCGGGGACTGAACTCCAACCTGCTGAGTGAAGAAACCCTGGCAGAAATGGAAAGGCGTCGCCCGGATATGATCGTGGGCCGGGTGCCCGGGCGCGGACACATCCCGTTTCTGGATGAACCCGAAGCCGTCGCTGCGTTGCACAAATGGATCGAGGAAATGTCATGAACATCGAGATGATCCGCGCCGCCGCCGCCAGGCTTGAAGGGCACGTGCGCCGCACGCCGCTGTTGAATTCACCGTTTCTGGACGACATCGCAGGCCGCCGGGTCTGGGTGAAACCCGAATGCCTGCAACACACCGGCAGTTTCAAGTTTCGCGGCGGCTGGTCGGCACTATCGGCGCTTGATCCCGACACCCGCGCCAAGGGCGTGATCGCCTTTTCCAGCGGGAACCATGCCCAGGGCGTGGCCTATGCCGCCAAGCTGCACGGGGTGCCGTCGGTCATTATCATGCCGGCTGACGCCCCGCGTTTGAAAATCGAAAACACCCGCGCCCTTGGGGCCGAGGTGGTGCTGTACGACCGCGCGACCGAAGACCGCGACGCCATCGGTGCGCGCCTTGCAGCGGAACGCGGATTGACCCTGATCAAACCTTTCGACGATACACAGGTGATCGCAGGCCAAGGCACCACGGGGCTCGAGATCGCGCAGCAAGCTGCGGAACAGGGCATCACATCCGCCGACGTGATCGTGTGTTGCGGTGGCGGCGGGCTGACCTCGGGCATCGCGCTTGCACTTGAGGCTGACGCCCCAGGCCTGCGCGCCCGTCCCGCAGAACCGAAGGGGTTTGACGATGTCGCGCGGTCGCTGGCCCAGGGCAGCATCGCGCGCAATCCCGCGCTGACCGGATCAATCTGCGATGCGATCGTCACGCCGCAACCCGGTGACCTGACCTTTCCGATCATGAAACGGCTGTGCGGGCTGGGGTTAGTCGCCACCGATGACGAAGCGCTAAGCGCCATGGCCCATGCCTTCAACCGCCTCAAGGTCGTGGCGGAACCCGGCGGCGCGATTGCCCTTGCCGCTGCCCTGTTCCGGCGCGACCAGATCGAAGGCGATGATGTGATCGTCACGATATCCGGCGGGAATGTGGATGCCGACATGTTCACCCGCGCCCTTGCCACCCTGAAATAACCTCGAAAAGGACCCTGCCCCATGAAGCTTTTTGATACCGGCGACGTCCGCCTGCATTACCGTGTGGATGGCCCCGATGACGGCGCGCCCGTGGTCTTTGCCAACTCGCTTGGCACCGACATGCGCCTGTGGGATCCGATCCTGCCGCTGCTGCCCGAAGGGTTGCGGATCATCCGGTTCGATAAACGCGGGCATGGTCTGTCCACCTGCCCGCCTGCGCCCTATTCGATGGGGTCGCTGGTCACGGACACCGAAAAGCTGATGGATTTTCTGGGGGTCAAGGATTGCGTCTTTGTGGGCCTGTCGATTGGCGGCATGATCGCCCAAGGGCTGGCGACCAAGCGTCTGGACCTGATCCGCGCCATGGTTCTGTCCAACACCGCCGCCAAGATCGGCACCCCCGAAATGTGGGCGGATCGCATCAAGGCCGTCCAGAACGACGGCATCGAAAGCCTTGCCGACGCCATCATGGAACGCTGGTTTGCCGCCGATTTCCGCGCCAAGCCCGAGCTTGAGCTGTGGCGCAACATGGTCACCCGTCAGGAAAGAAATGGCTATGCCGGATGTTCTGCCGCGATTTCGGGCACGGATTTCTATACGCCGACGGCCGCGCTCCGCCTGCCCTGTCTAGGCATCGCCGGGTCCGAAGACGGATCGACGCCGCCCGACCTGGTACGCGAAACCGTTGATCTGATCCCGGGGTCCAAGTTCCATGTGATCCGCAAGACCGGCCACCTGCCCTGCGTCGAGAACCCTGAAGAATACGCGCAGGTTCTGACCGATTTCCTGAAAAGCGTCGGGCATGTCTGATATCCTTTTGGTTCATGGCTCGTGCCATGGTGCCTGGTGTTGGCGCGATCTGATCCCTGCGCTTGTTGCACTTGGGCACAGTCCCCGCGCGATTGACCTGCCCAGCCACGGGGCAGATCAGACGCCGGTGAATGACGTCACGCTGGACAGTTATGCCGATGCGGTGCTGGCCGCATCGACGCCTGAAACGGTTGTGCTGGGGCATTCCATGGGCGGCTTTGCGATCAGTGCTGCCGCACAAAAAGACCCCGATGCCATGGCGCAGCTGATTTATCTATGCGCCTATGTTCCCGCCCCCGGTCTGTCGCTGGCGGACATGCGCAAACAGGCCCCCAGCCAGCCGTTGATGCCAGCCGTTCGGCTGCGAGAGGATGGCAAAAGCTTTACCCTTGATCCGACCATGACCGAAGGGCTGTTCTACAACGATTGCCCCGATGGCGTTGCCGCGTTCGCCAATCCGCAACTGTGCGCGCAGGCCGTGGCCCCCACCACCGCCGCTTTGCCCGATACTGCCCGCGCCGACGCCAAGCGGCGCAGCTATATCCGCTGCATGGACGACCGGACCATTCCACCCGCCTATCAGGTGACAATGACCAAGGACTGGCCAAGCGCGGATGTCTATGAGATGTCCACCGGACATTCGCCTTTCTTCGCCGACCCCAAGGGTTTGGCGCAGATTATTGATACGATCCTCAAGAGGTAAGCCATGGCCGCCAGCGTTTTCGACAGCCCCCTTTATGCGCAACTTTTCCCGACGGGGGATGCCGGACGCCTGTTTTCAGACACCGCCGCTATCCGCGCGATGCTGCTGGTTGAAGGGGCGCTGGCCAAGGTGCAGGGCGCGCTTGGGGTGATCCCGGAAATGAGCGCGGCCGCGATCCACCGTGCATCGCTGGAAATCCAGGTCGACCCCGGCGCGATTGCCAGGGCCACGGGCGAAAACGGGGTCAGCGTACCGGGGCTTTTGGCGCAGTTCCGCGCGGAAATGCAGGCCCCCGAATTTGCGCAGCACGTGCATTGGGGGGCCACCAGCCAGGACATCATCGACACCGCATTGATGCTGCGGCTGCGTCAGGCCTTGGGCCTGGCCGAGGCCGATCTGCGCGCCATCATCGCATCGCTTGCGGCAGCGGCTACGGACCACAAGACCCTGCCCCTGCCCGCGCGCACCTATGGGCAGCACGCCACCCCCACCAGTTGGGGTGCGACGCTGGCGGAATGGGGCATGCCCTTGTGTGATGCCGTGGAAGAGCTTGAGGCCCTGCGCGCCTCTTCCCTGTTTGTGTCCCTGTCCGGGGCGGCCGGTACCGGATCGGCCTTGGGCCCGAAGGCTGCCGAAACGCGGGCGCAGCTGGCAAAAGCGCTTGGCCTGAATGACCCGAAACGCAGCTGGCATGTGGACCGCGCCCCTATCCTGCGCATCGCCGATTGGCAAGGTCGCGTCATGGCTGCCCTGTCGCATATCGGGCAGTCCATGGTCGGGCTGACCATGACGGGGATCGAGGAAATCGCCCTGGGGGCATCCGGCGCATCGTCCACCATGCCGCAAAAACAAAACCCCGTTGGCCCGTCGGCCATCATCGCCCTTGGCCACCAGTTCACCGGCCAGAGGGCTGCCCTGCAAGCCGCCGCTGCCCATCAGCATCAGCGCGATGGCGCGGCATGGTTCGCCGAATGGATGGCGGTGCCGCAACTGGCACTTTGCCTTGCTGCGGCCCTTCAACATGCCAAGACCCTCGTCGCCGGTGTGACGCCCCATCCGCTACAGATGCACCACGCGTTGACCGCAAGCCTTGGGTTGATCCACGCCGAGGCGCTGAGTTTCGCATTGGCCGAGACGATGTCGCGCCCCGAAGCGCAGAAGGTGACCAAACAGCTATGCCGCGATGCGCAAGATAAGCGGGTGCCTTTGGCTGATCTGGTACGGGCCGATTATCCGGACCTGCCTGAAGACCTGTTCGACCCGATGCACCAGATGGGCCATGCCCCCCAAGACGCCGAGGCGTTCATCACACGCGCGAACGCGCTTTAGACCGGATGCGTCCGGCGGTTGTGTTCATCGTGCTGACCGTCATGATCGACGCGATGGGCATTGGACTGATCATCCCCGTGATGCCCGATCTGATCGCTGAGGTTCAAGGAAAGAACCTGTCGCGCGCAGCCCTTTGGGGCGGCGTTCTGGCGACGACCTTCGCTGTGATGCAGTTCCTGTTCAGCCCCCTGGTCGGCAGCCTGTCCGACCGCTTTGGCCGCCGCCCGGTATTGCTGATGTCCTTGACCGTGATGGCGTTGGATTATGTGGTGATGGCCGTGGCCGGATCAATCTGGCTGCTGTTGCTGGGCCGTGTCGTGGGCGGGGTTTCTGCTGCCACCGGGGCCACGGCAAGCGCCTATATGGCTGACATCTCGGCCCCCGAAGACCGGTCCGCGCACTTCGGGTTGATCGGGGCCGGTTTCGGAGCGGGCTTTGTTCTGGGCCCCGTTGTCGGCGGATTTCTGGCAGAATTCGGGACCCGCGCGCCGTTTTGGGCCGCAGCGGCGCTGGCCACCGGCAACGTTGCCTTTGGCTGGTTTGTGCTGAAGGAAACCGTCCGCCGCGAAACCCGCCGCCCGCTTTCATTGAGACGCGCCAACCCGTTCGGCGCGGTCAGACATCTGGGCGATTTGCCCGGCATCAGGCGTCTTTTGCTGGTTTATTTTCTCTATCACCTTGCCTTTGCCGTCTATCCGTCAGTCTGGAGCTTTTTTGGCAAGGCGCAGTTCGACTGGTCCCCGGCGATGATCGGCGGGTCGCTCGCGCTGTTCGGTCTTGCGATGGCGCTGGTCCAGGGGGTGCTGATCAGGCCAGTCCTGAAGTGTTTTGGCGAACGCGGCACCGTCCTGGTCGGCTATGCCTTTAGCGTCGGCACCTATCTTCTGATTGCGACCGTCACATCCAGCATGACAATCCTGATACTGACGCCCTTGGCCGCGCTTGCCGGGGTGATCCCTGTCGCCTTGCAGGGGATCATGTCGCAAGCGGTCGCCCAGAACGCCCAAGGGGAATTGCAAGGCGTGCTGACGTCGGCATCAGCACTTGCGATGGTGGTGGGGCCGTTGCTGATGACCGGAACCTTTGCGGCGTTCACTGCGCCCCAAGGCGCGATCTACTTTCCCGGGGCCCCGTTTTTGTTATCCATGCTGCTGACGCTTGCGGCGCTTTCGGTTTTCCTGCGCTGGCGGGTGCCATCAAGCGGCGGGACCGAAGACGGGAGACTCCCCCCATGCGAACCGTAGAATGGGGGCCAGCCCCCATACCCCCGGGATTTTGAACCATTTGGAAAAGAGGGACGTGCGATGAAATTACAAGATCTTGAGGTGATTGTGACGGCTCCGCCTGCTCCGGGCTGGGGCGGGCGTTATTGGATATTGGTCAAGGTAACGACCGACACGGGCATCGTGGGCTGGGGCGAGTGTTATGCTTCCTCTGTCGGGCCGGAGGCGATGCGTGCGGTTATTGCCGATGTTTTCGACCGTCATATGCACGGCGAGAACCCCGAGAACATCGAGCTGATGTTCCGCAGGGTCTATTCCTCGGGGTTTACCCAACGTCCTGATTTGACCGTTATGGGCGCGTTTTCAGGCCTTGAAATCGCCTGTTGGGATATTCTGGGCAAGGATCGGGACCGCCCGGTCTATGCGCTGATGGGCGGGCGGATGAACGAACGTGTCCGCGCTTATACCTATCTGTATCCCTTGCCCCATCATGACATCAGTGCCTTTTGGACGTCGCCTGAAATGGCAGCCGAATCCGCGGTCGATTGCGTCGCGCGCGGGTTTACCGCGATCAAATTTGATCCCGCTGGCCCCTACACGATGCGCGGAGGGCACATGCCTGCGATGACCGATATCAGCCAGTCGGTCGCATTTTGCAAAGCCATCCGTGCGGCTGTCGGGGACAAGGCCGATTTGCTGTTTGGCACCCATGGGCAGTTCACCACGGCCGGTGCCATCCGCTTGGGCCAGGCGATCGAGCCCTACGGCCCGCTTTGGTACGAAGAGCCGATCCCGCCGGATGCCGTGGAACAGATGGCGGCCGTCGCAAGGGCGGTGCGCATTCCAATTGCGACCGGAGAGCGTCTGACCACGAAGGCGGAATTCGCACCCGTGTTGCGTGCCGGTGCCGCTGCGATCTTGCAGCCTGCCCTGGGCCGGGCGGGCGGCATCTGGGAGACCAAGAAGATCGCCGCCATGGCCGAAGTCTATAACGCGCAGATTGCACCGCATCTTTATGCAGGACCCGTCGAGTGGGCCGCGAATGTCCATCTGGCCGTTTCCATCCCCAATATCCTGATGTGCGAATGTATCGAAACGCCGTTTCATGATCAGCTGATCAAAGGGGCGATCCGGGTGGAAGACGGGTATATTTCCGCACCGACGGCACCGGGTTTGGGGATCGAGGTCGACGAGGCTTTGGCGCGTTCGCATCCGTACAACGGGCGCTACCTGCATCTGCAAATGCAGGAAGCCCCTTGCGATTACGTGAATGGCAACGCCTTCGAGGGCGGCGCGCCAACGGTCAAACGCTAGGGTTCAGCAAATCCGATGCTGCGGCCACGATGCCCTCGCGTGAGGGCAAGGTCGCAGCATAGGCAGGGCCTGTGGCGATAAAGCTGTCTTCGGCCGTGAGCCGCGCGATGCGGGAAATCCCACGCTCGGCCAGCAAGGCCATCAGCCCCTCGGCCTGCCCGCCCGTGCGGCGGCATTCATCGACGATCAAGACCGGGCGGTCCCCGATGGCGTCGATGATCGCGTCTTCGGCCAAGGGGGCCAGCCAGCGCAGGTCAATCACACGCGCATCGATGCCTTGACCCGACAGATCGGCCTGCGCCTGCCTGCTGAGGTAATGCCCGTTGCCATAGGTCAGGATCGCCAGGTCGCCCCCGTCGCCATGCACGCCGATGTCTTGCAGGGAAATCCTGCGGTCAGGTGCGGGATATGTCGTCATCCAAGCGCCATCGCCGGGCTCGAGCAAGTCGCGCATCGGGTAGAGCGCGATAGGCTCGACGAACACCACCACACGCTGCTCTTCGCGGGCAAGGCGATGCGCCTCGCGCAGCATCATCGCAGCATCTGCGCCAGTCGACGGGCAAGCAATGATGATCCCGGGGATATCGCGCAGAACCGCCAGCGAGTTGTCATTGTGGAAATGCCCGCCGAACCCTTTCTGGTATCCCAGACCCGCAATACGCAGCACCATCGGGTTGGTCCATTGCCCGTTGCTGAAGAAGGGCAAGGTTGCCGCCTCGCCGCGCAGTTGGTCTTCGGCATTGTGCAAATAGGCAAGGAACTGGATTTCCGGCATCGGGATGAAACCGTTATGCGCCGCGCCGATGGCAAAGCCCAGAATGCTTTGTTCGTCCAGCAGCGTATCGATCACCCGTGCGGGGCCAAAGCGCGATTGCAGCTTTTGGGTCACGCCGTAGACGCCCCCCTTGCGGCCGACATCTTCGCCCATCAGCAACGTCTCGGGGTGGGCCAGCATCACATCGTGAAGCGCCCAGTTGATTATCTTGGACAAAGGCTGCGGGTTGTCCATCTGGGCAATCTCATTCCCCAGCATGTCCGTCCGATCCTGCGCGCTTGGCCCGTTCGTCGGGGCACAGGCCCGTTCAGGTGGAACGATGCTGGCCATCACGTCTTGGGCGGTCTTCAGACGCGGGCGGGTCACGATATCTTGCGCGGCTTCCGCCACTTGTTCAAGCGTCCGGGTGTAAATGGACAAGGCTTCTTTGGCACTCAAGGCACCCGCTGCGGCCAGCAGACGGGCGCTGTGCAGCAAGGGATCATTCGCCTCATCCGCCTCGACCTCGGCCTTGGGCAGATAAGAGGTCGCAACATCAGCCCCCGCATGGCCATAAAGGCGAACGGTACGCAGATGCAGAAAAGCAGGTTTGCGATGAGTGCGGACGAAATCAGCCGCTTCCTTGGCTGCGGCGTAGGCCGCAAAGAGATCCAGACCATCCGCTTCGAAATAGGCCATTCCGGGACGTGCAGACATCGATGCCTTGATCCAGCCAAAGGGGGTCTTGGTCGAAATGCCGATGCCGTTGTCCTCGCAGACAAACAACAGCGGCATCGGGACGCCCTGAACGGATGTCCAACATGCGGCGTTGATCGCGCCTTGCGCCGTCGAATGGTTGGCTGACGCATCGCCAAAGCTGCACATCGCGATGCCGTCACGCGGCAGAATACGGTGTTCGGGGGGATTGCGGCGGGCAAGACCAATCGCGTGAGCCGCACCGACTGCCTTGGGCAAATGGCTTGCAATGGTCGAGGTCTGCGGCGGGATCATCAGCGCCCGGCTGCCAAGCACCTTGTGCCGACCGCCACTGGTTGGGTCTTCGGCTGAACAGGCGAAAGACAACAACATGTCGCGCAACATATCCTGCCCGTCGACCTGACCCGCCCGCGCGATCTGAAAGGCCGCGTCTCTGTAATGCAGAAATGCGATATCGTCAGGTCGCAGCGCATGAGCGATCGCCGCCATTCCCTCGTGACCGCTGGAACCGATCGTATAAAAACCCTGACCCTGCTTCTGCATCACCCTGCTTTGCAGATCCAATGCACGGGACAGGACCTGGGCCCGAAACAGATCGGTCGCTTCATCAAAACCCAAACCGGGGGTGACATCACCCCCGTCAGGAAAATCCTGCGCATCAACACGCCGCAGGAAATTCTCATGGACGATCTGTACCCGGTCCATTGCACCCTTCCGAATTCATCTGTGGAAGCACCAAAAGATGC
>NZ_DS999213.1:3495877-3510347 GCF_000156335.1 Roseobacter sp. GAI101 | reverse complement strand
CATTAGAAAAATGCCTGCAGACCGGTTTGAGCGCGCCCAAGGATCAATGCGTGCACGTCATGAGTGCCTTCATATGTATTGACCGTCTCAAGGTTCATCATGTGGCGGATCACCTGGTATTCGCCGCTGATGCCGTTGCCGCCGTGCATGTCGCGTGACATCCGTGCGATATCCAACGCCTTGCCGCAGTTGTTGCGCTTCACGATCGAGATCATCTCGGGGGCAGCTTTCGCAGCATCCATCAAGCGACCAACCTGAAGCGATGCCTGCAAGCCGAGGGCGATTTCAGTTTGCATATCGGCAAGCTTTTTCTGGAACAGCTGCGTCTGCGCAAGTGGCTTGTTGAACTGCTTGCGATCCAGGCCGTACTGGCGCGATGCGTGCCAGCAGAACTCTGCGGCCCCCAAAGCCCCCCAGCTGATGCCGTAGCGCGCACGGTTCAGACAGCCAAACGGACCCTTAAGACCTTGGACATGTGGCAGCAGGGCGTCTTCGCCAACTTCCACGTTATCCATCACGATCTCGCCGGTGATGGATGCGCGCAGCGACAACTTGTTGCCGACTTTTGGTGCCGTCAGACCTTTCATGCCTTTTTCAAGGATAAAGCCGCGGATCTTGCCGCCATGCTCTTCGGACTTGGCCCAGACCACGAATACATCCGCAATCGGCGCGTTCGAGATCCACATTTTTGAGCCGATCAGCTTGTAGCCTGTCGCTGTCTTGATCGCGCGGGTCTTCATGCCGGCAGGGTCGGAACCCGCGTCAGGTTCGGTCAGACCGAAACAGCCGATGAAATCACCGCTGGCCAGCTTTGGCAGGTATTTCTTGCGCTGCGCTTCGGAGCCATAGGCATAGATCGGGTACATCACGAGGCTGGATTGCACCGACATCATCGACCGGTAGCCGCTGTCCACACGTTCGACTTCGCGGGCGACCAGACCGTAAGAGACATAGTTGCCGCCAAGCCCGCCGTATTCTTCGGGTGTCGTGACGCCCAACAAGCCCATGTCGCCCATTTCCTTGAAAATACCGGCATCGGTCGTCTCGTTGGCATAAGCGTCAATCACGCGGGGCTGCAGCTTTTCCTGCGCATATGCGCGGGCGCTGTCCTGGATCATCCGTTCGTCTTCGGTCAGCTGGTCGGCCAGACGGAAAGGGTCCGCCCAGTCAAAGCTGCCCAGATCAGGCGCGTCTTTGGCTTTCAGGATGGGTGCTTCGGCGTTCATGGCAAGTTCCTCCGGATTGTGTGTTTGGCCGCAGTATTGCAAAAATGATCGCAAAATACTATCGCTGCTTTATCCTGAACCTATGAGTTTTAGTCATATGATTGCGCCACGGCGGTTTCTTCCTTCGATCAACGCGTTGCTGGCATTCGAGGCGGTTGCCCGCCTTGGCAGCGCCACGCAGGCGGCGCAGGAACTGTCGCTGACGCAAAGTGCGATCAGCCGACAGCTCAAGACCCTTGAGGAACAGTTGAACGTGCCGTTGCTGGACCGTCAGGGGCGGCAACTGATCCTGACGGACGCAGGGGCAAGCTATGTTCTACAGGTGCGTGACGTGCTGAACCGGCTGGCGCAAGCGTCGATTTCGGCACGTACGAACCCGATGGCGGGGGCGCTCAACCTGGCCATTCTGCCGGGCTTCGGGATGCATTGGCTGGCACCGCGTCTGCGCGATTTTGCACAGGCCCATCCGGAGGTCACCGTGAACCTCAGCACACGGTTGCATCCCTTTGCCTTTCAGAACACCGCCTTTGATGCAGCAATACATTTTGGCAAGGAAGACTGGCCCGGCGTCGGCTATCTGCATCTGATGCCGGAAACCGTCGTTCCGGTCTGCGCGCCCGAACTGCTGGACGCCCCGCTTGAGGACGCCCGCGCGATCCTGTCCTATCCGCTGCTGCACCTTGATACCCGCCCCCGGGGATGGGCCCGCTGGCTGGCCGCGCTCGGGGTGACTGAGGAACCGCCCTCGGGGATGATGTTCGACCAGTTTTCGACCATGGCGCAGGCGGCGGTGCATGGGTTGGGCGTTGCCCTGCTGCCGACCTTTTCCGCCGATCCCTATCTGCGCGACGGCCAGTTGGTGCTGGCGTCAACACAGACCACGCAAAGCATCGGCAACTATTATCTGGTCTGGCCCGAGGAACGCGCCGAGACGGCCGCGCTCAGGTCCTTCAAAAGCTGGCTTGCCGGCCAGGCCGATCGCATTCTTTAGCCCTCGCGCCAAATTTCCGCCGCAATCGCGCGTTAGCAGTTGTGCGATCCAACCCAGTGGAACCGTTGCTAGGAGCATAGACATGCCAATTTCGTTTCGCAAAAGTGCCTTGGCCTTTGTCATATTTGCCACCAGCGCCACAGGCGCAGTGGCCGATATCTACCAGATTGTCGTTCTGGACGAGGCATTCTTGCCGGCCATCTCCTACGTCAACGTCGGAGATCAGCTTGAGTTCATCAACGAATCGCAGACGGCGCGTACCGTGGTCGGTGAAAACGATTCATGGCAATCTGGCAGTCTGGAATTCGGGCAAAGCTATATCCGCGGAATTGGTGAAAGTGATCTTTTAGGGTTTTCAAGCGCCAATGGCGAAACCACGTTCGAAGGGACGATCAGTTTCGATGAACCGCCGCTGGCAGATACATCGACAGTCACAAACTAGGATGATTCAAAGCCGACGGATCGCGCCAGCACGAAAGCGGCGTCGCGTCACCCTGCCCGCCTAATCATCACCCCCGTTCCGAAGCGGCGCGATCAGCGTCGGACCGGACGCCCGATTTGAATTCACAGCCCGACCGACACGGTGCCATCCCAGCACCCCATCCGCCGCCGCACGCATCAGGGGTGCGGCCCCTTTGCCGTTTTCGCCCAACCATAGCGCCCAGTCCGGCGGGTCGATCAGGACCGGCACGCGATGGTGGAGCCCGGTCATGGCCCCGGTGGCAGCCGTGGTGACGATCGCACAGCTGCGCAGCCGGGACTGATCGGCAGCGGTCCACTCTTGCCAGATCGCGGCAAAGGCCAAGGGGCTGCCGTCCTGGCGGGTGATGTACCAAGGGTCCCTGCCGCCCTCCGCATCCTTGGTCCATTCATAATACCCCGACGCCACGACCAGCCCCCGCCGCACACGCACCGCATCGCGAAACGCAGGTTTGTCAGCGACCGTTTCGGCGCGGGCATTGATCAGCAGCGGGCCATCATCAGGTTTCTTGTACCAGTGCGGCACAAACCCCCACCGCATCGCAGACAAACTGCGCGGACCGTCCTCCGTACTGGTGACAATGTGCACCGGGTCTGTCGGACAAATGTTAAAATCAGGCACTTCCGGCAAGTCATTGGCCGGGCGGGCCTGAAACAGCTGCGCCATCGCGTCTTGCGGCAAGCTGAGCGCCATACGTCCACACATTGGCAGTTTCCTTGGTTCGATCTTTGAGCAACCCAGACGAAAGGCATTGCGATTTGGCAAAGCCAGGCCTCCAGCACCTCCTGTCGAGATTGCCACTGCGAGACCAGTCTTCAATATGTCGTCCGAAATTAATAGCGCCAATGGGCATCGGCTGGTCAATCACTCAAGCCACTTCGGCAAGAGGCCGGAAGTTCCGCGCATCCGCCTGCACTGTGTTGACGTGACGGCCGTCCCTTCCCGTCATCGCGTTGCAAACGCGTTCACCTGCAATAACGGCATACCTGACAAAGAAAAGGCGCGCCACCCTATCGGGGCGCGCCTTTCGACCTGCAAAATCCGCTTACTTCAGCGTGATGCGGCCATCGGTATAGGGCGTGTAGGCCCCGTTCATCGCGATGAATTCAGCCGTAACGTCCGCCACATCGGGGCCGTAATCATAGGCGTTTTCAGCCGTCTTGAACATTGCATAGCCGTCTCCGCCGTTGCGGACGTAGTTATTCGACACCACACCGTAGACCTTGGCGGGATCAATCGGAGCCCCGGCGACCATCACGTCACTGATCCGGCTGCCCACTTCGGCGGCAGGATCAACCGCATAGGTCATGCCTGCGACTTGCGGGAAGCGGCCTGCAACCTCTTCGATCTGGCTTACACCGTTTTCAAGCGCCTCGACGATCGTGGCACCTGATACCTGAAAGGTCGACAGCGTGTTCTGGAACGGCAGCACGCTCAGCACTTCGCCCATGGTGATGTCGCCCGCATCAATGGAAGACCGGATGCCGCCACTGTTCTGGATCGCGATGTCGACGCCCTGATCGGCCACCCGCGCCAGCATCGCATCAGCGATCAAGTTACCCATCGGGCATTCCATCACGCGGCAGACCGCCCGGTCGCCTTCGATCATGTCAGAGGTTTCGGCCACGACCTTGTTGCGGATTTCATCCAGCGGCTGCGCCAGTTCGGCAATGCGCGCCACGGTACCTTCGTCTTCGACAACGGCCGCATCGATCAGCACCGGCTCGCCCGAGGCTTCCTTGACGTTGCCTTCGTCGTCAAAGGTCACGTTCAGTTCGCCCAGGTATTTACCATAGGCATAGGCCTGCACGATGGCGGTTTTCTTCACCATCGTGGGGTACGCCCCTTCGGCGCGCTCGTTGGTGTTGCTCAGCAAGGTGTTCGAATGCCCGCCCACGATCACGTCGACGCCGGTGGTGTTTTCGGCGACCATCTGGTCGACCTTGTAGCCCGAGTGGCTGAGCACGATGATCTTGTTGACGCCTTGCGCGGTAAGCAGATCAACCTCGCCCTGAACGGCGGCAACGGAATCGGTGAAGATCACGTTTTCGCCCGGGCTCGCCAGTTCGTCGGTATCTTCGGATGTCAGACCGATTAAACCGATCTTTTCGCCGCCCCGTTCGATCACCGCGGATTTCGCCAGCTTGCCCGCCAGCAGCGGTTCAGCCGAGATATCGGCATTCGACATCAGGATCGGGAATTCCAGCGCTTCCATGAAACCGGCAAGCACTTCGGGACCGTCGTCGAATTCGTGGTTGCCCACAGTCATGCCGTCATAGCCCAGCATGTTCATCATCTCCGCGGCCATCTTGCCTTTGTAATAGGTGTAAAACAACGAGCCCTGGAACTGGTCGCCGCCATCCACCAGAACATAGTTGTTCGTCCGCGCCTTGGCTTCCTTGATCGCGTTGACCAAACGGGCCGTGCCGCCAAAACATTCACCGGCGGTGTTGTCTTCGGACGAACAAGGGCCGTCATACTTGCTGATCGGCTCGAACCGGGCGTGGAAATCATTGGTATGCAGAATGGTCAGGCTATAGTCAGCCTGCGCCATACCTGTGGTCAGGGCCAGCGCTGCCGTGGCAGTCAGGAATCGTTTCATTGTGGTATCCCCCAAGGTTGAAATTCTGCCGTATCGTGGCCCCGGCTTTTCAATCTGTCAAAGACCATCTGTCGCGATTTCACGCTGCCCTTAGGTCACGTGCCAAAACGCCCGCACGGTTGCACAGGTCTTGACCGTTTGCCGCAGCCAAGGCATCACGGCTTCCATGTTGATATACAAAATATTTCGCGCCGACGAATGGCAAGCGCTGCGCAGCGCGGGGACAACCCAAGGTGCGCCCATTGATGTGGCCGATGGCTATGTCCATTTTTCAACCGCGACCCAGGCCGCTGAAACAGCCGCCAAACATTTCGCTGGCGAAGATGATTTGTACCTGCTGGCCGTGGAAACCGACCGGCTGGGCGATGACATCAAATGGGAGGTCTCGCGCGGCGGTGCAAAGTTCCCTCACCTTTACCGCGATCTAAAGATGGCAGACGTCGCCTGGGCCCAACCTTTGCCGCTTGAAAACGGGGCGCATCAATTTCCCGCAGGGTTTGAAAACGAATGAGCAAATATGTCGATCCGGACCGCGCGCAGTTTGACGCCTTCAAAGGGTTGGACCGCGACACGCCTTTGCACATGCTCAACCTTGTGCGGCTGCGCGATGTTGCCGCTTATCCCGCCGATCACGCACGCGCGTCAGATGGTTTGACCGGCGCAGAGGCCTATAAGAACTACGGCGTCGAAAGCGGGCCGGTGCTGGCCGATGTTGGCGGCTCAATCGCGTGGCGCGGCCGGTTCGAGACGACGTTGATCGGCCCCGGCGACGAGGCATGGGATATCATGTTCATCGCCCACTACCCCAATGCCCATGCGTTTCTGCAGATGATATCCGACCCTCGCTACAAGCTGGCGGTTGTCCACCGGCAGGCTGCGGTCGCCACGTCGCGGCTGATCCGGACCGGCCCCCTGCCCCTTACGGGTGAATTTGCATGAAACGTTTCGCTGAACAAATCGGCCTGCGCGCCTTGCGTAAAATTGATCCCGAAATGGCGCACGGGCTGGCACTTTCTGCGTTGCAGATGGGGCTGGCAGTATCGCCCGGCCCTGTGACCTCGCCGCGATTGAAAACCACTTTGGCCGGCTTGGACCTGCCAAACCCTGTTGGTCTGGCCGCAGGATTTGACAAGAACGCGATGGCAATCGCCCCCCTGTCAAACGCCGGTTTCGGCTTTATCGAAGTCGGGGCAGCCACGCCCCTGCCCCAACCCGGCAATGACAAGCCGCGCCTGTTTCGCCTGACCGAAGACCGCGCCGCGATCAATCGCTTCGGCTTTAACAATGACGGCATGGAGGCCATCTGCGCCCGTCTGAGCAAACGGGGCAAAGGCGTGCCGGTCGGTCTGAACCTTGGGGCCAATAAGACCAGCACTGACCGCGCAGCCGACTTTGCCAAAGTGATGGAAGCGGCCCGCGACCACGTCGATTTCGCAACGGTGAATGTGTCTTCCCCGAACACCGAAAAACTGCGGGACCTGCAGGGCAAGGCGGCCCTTGCCGGGCTTTTGGCGGGTGTCATGGCGGTGCGGGGGGCCACGCCCGTGTTCCTCAAGATCGCGCCCGACCTGACCGAGGCCGAGATCGCGGATGTCGCGGATGTGGCCAACGAGGCCGGTGTGGCCGCGATCATCGCGACCAATACGACACTGGACCGGACGGGTTTGCACAGCGTGAACCGCGATCAGATGGGCGGGCTGTCTGGCGCGCCCTTGTTCGAAAAATCCACCCGCGTACTGGCACGCCTGTCCACGTTCACGGATATCCCCCTGGTGGGTGTCGGCGGGATCAGCACCGCCGAGGACGCCTATGCAAAGATTTGCGCGGGCGCGTCGGCGGTTCAGCTTTATACCGCCCTTGTCTATGGCGGGCTGTCGATCGTGGCCGATATCGCCCATGGGCTGGACGCGCTTTTGGCCCGTGACGGGTTTACGTCGGTAACGGATGCCGTAGGCAGCAAAAAAGGCGACTGGTTGTGATAACGCTTTGGCACAACCCGCGGTGTTCGAAATCCCGCCAGACCTTGGCGCTGATCGAGGCATCCGGGACCAAGGTGAAGATCAGGCGATATCTTGAAGACGCCCCGTCATTGGCAGAACTCGAGGCGGCGCGATCCGCGTTAGGGCTCAGCCCGATCGCGATGATGCGGACGGGCGAAGCGCGGTTCAAGGAACTGGGCCTGCGCAAGGACAGCGATGACGCCCTGTTGATGCAAGCCATGGCCGACGCGCCCATTCTGATCGAACGGCCCATCGCGTTCAAAGGGACCAAAGCCGTCATCGGCCGCCCCCCGGAAGCGGTGAACGCACTGCTCTCGGATTAGGCCGGAATTTGCAGAAAATTCCGGACTGCTTTTCTCAAGAAACGGGTTACCCCGCTGCCCGCTCAAGCGCCGGATAGCGCAGGGCCAGGGTGACCCCGCGGGCGACGAAGCTGACCAGCAGTGAAATCCAAAGCCCGTGATTGCCCAGGCTTGGCACCAGCAGGGCGGCACAGACGCAATAGATCAAGAAGGAAAGCGCCATCATGTTGCGCATGTCCCGCGACCGCGTCGCCCCGATAAAGATACCATCCAGCATCCAGGACGCGCAGCCGATCAGCGGTGCCGCGATCATGTAAGGCAGGAAAACCCGCGCCTCTTCACGCACCATCGGGGCCGTCGTCATCAGATCGATGATCGCCCCGCCCCAAAGCGCAAATCCGACGGTCATCAATCCACAAGACAGCAAGCCCCAACCGCTGGTCAGCAATGCCCCGCGGCGCAAGATATCACGTTGCTTTGCCCCCATGGCGCGGCCGACCAGAGCCTCGGCGGCAAAGGCGAAACCGTCAAGCGCATAGGCCGTTATCATCAGGAACTGGAGCAACACCTGATTGGCAGCCAGCTTCACATCCCCCAGACCGGAGCCCAAAAACAAGAACGACACAAAGATCGCCTGCAACAGCAACGAGCGGATCAGGATATCGCCGTTCACCTTCATCATGTTGATCCAGCGCGGACCGTCGAAAACCTGCGGCCAATCGCGCCACGCGGGCACGCCGAAGGCTGCACGGCAAAACCACAGGCCCAATGCCGCCCCGGTCCATTCCGCCAGGAAAGTCGCAAAGGCCACGCCTTCCACACCCCAGCCCAGCCCCAGCACGAACCACAGGTCGAGCAGGATGTTCAGCCCGTTCATCCAGACCTGAATGACCAGCACCGCGCGGGTGCGTTCCTGCGCGATCAGCCAGCCGGTGATCGCATAAAGCGCGATCGCCGCAGGCGCGGACCAGACCCGGATGCCCATGTAGGATTGTGCAAGCCCCTCGACCTCGGCACTGGCCGGAGACACCTGGAACGACGCCCAGAACAGCGGAACCTGCAGCAGAACCATCGCAAGCCCGGCAAGCCCGCCGATCAACAGCCCGCGCGTCAGCAGGGCCGCCACTTCGGCGTGATCGTCATTACCGGCAGCCTGCGCGGTCAGCCCGACCGTCCCCATGCGCAGAAACCCGAACACCCAGTACAGCGCCGACAGGATAATGGCCCCGATGCCCACGGCCCCGATCGGTGCCGCAAGCCCCATCTGGCCCACGACCCCTGTGTCCACCGCGCCCAGGATCGGCACGGTCGCATTTGAAATCACAATCGGGATTGCGATGTTCAGCACGCGTCGGTGGGTCACGACATCACGCGCAGAGGCTTTGCCCTTGGCGACGGCGGTAACCTCGGCCTTGGAAAGCGGCTCAGTCACGGCGTTGGGGCATCAGGAAATGGCCCGTGGCCTGCGCAAACAGCTTGGCGCGGTTGTCCTGCCACGCCTCGACATGAACCGACGCATAGCGCCGCCCCGACCTGTTGATCGTGGCCCGCGCATAAGCATCACGCGGCAGGCCCGAGCGCAGATAATCCACGGTGAAATCAATTGTCTTGGGCAGACGTGGCATGTGTTCGCCATCCATCTTGTCGACCTCGATGGCACCGGATTCAAGATCTTCCCACAGGGTGCCCCAGCTGAGCGTGATGATCGACGTCACCTCGAGGAAAGAGGCCGTCACACCGCCATGCAGCGCCGAGATGATCGGATTGCCGATCAACTTGTTCGAGAAAGGCAGGATCGCCGTCAGTTCGTCGCCGCGGCGTTCGAATTCGATGCCCAGGAACTGAATATACGGCACGGCCCCCACCAGTGCGCGCAACGCGCCGTCGCGGCGTTTCTTGATGACCTGCACATCTTCGGGTTTCACGCGTCCGCTCATCTTTGCCCCTCCACCACAAAACTGCCCGTGGCCGTGGCCACAGGGCTGCCGTTTGTCTCGTCCTGTGCCGTTGCGCGCACGAATGCCACCGACCGTGTCACATGGTAACATTCAGCACGCGCGGTAATGCGTTGACCGGGTGCGGCGGCGCGCAGGTATTCGATGCGCAGATCAATCGTTGCGGTGCCGCCCGGGTTGCTGGGATGGCTCATCACCGCGGCCCCGCAGCAGGTGTCCATCAACGCCGAAACGGCCCCCCCGTGGATGACGCCACTGCGCGGATCGCCAACCAGTTTTGCGTCATAGGGCATCCCGATCACCGCGATCCCGTCTGACAGTTCTTCCAGAACCATCCCAAGCGCTTCGCTGAAGGGCAGCGCCGAAATGAACTGACCTGCGATGCGCAATTTATCCTTATCCGTCATTCTGACCCTCTCGGCGATCCGTTTCCCCCATATCAACCCTCCAAGACCCCAAGAGCAACCCCGCCTGTTGCGCTCGGAAAAACTTAGGCATAGTTTCTGCATCTGAGGAGATAACGATGACCGATAAACGCCTGAGCTTT
Source organism: Roseobacter sp. GAI101 (assembly GCF_000156335.1). GTDB lineage: Bacteria > Pseudomonadota > Alphaproteobacteria > Rhodobacterales > Rhodobacteraceae > Sulfitobacter. Next base: position 3,500,243 of record NZ_DS999213.1, on the reverse strand, counting down.
AAGGAAATGTGCGCTGAATTCGACGTCACGCCGAGGACGTTGCGATATTATGAATATATCGAATTGCTGCATCCGGAACGCGAAGGGCGCACGCGGACATATGGCCCCCGCGAGATTGCGCGCATGAAACTGATCATGCGGGGACGGAAATTCGGCTATTCCCTCGAGGGCATCCGGCAATGGCTGCTGATCTATGAGAACGAGGGCACAGAGGCGCAGATGCGCGCATGGGTCTTAAGCGCGGACCGGCAGTTGATCGAACTGGCCGATCAGCGTGCCCAGTTGGACGAGGCGATGGAAGAATTACAGCGCCTGCGCAACGACACGGCACAGGCCTTGGAAAAAATGTCCTAGATCCGGTTCTTCACGTTCCGGCTTTCGGCTTGCAACCGCTGTTCGACCTGATCCGCAAGACGCTCAAGTTCAGCTGAGATGATGATCATCTCTGAAACCAATTCGCTTTCGACCATCGCTGCGAGATCATATGCGGCATTTTCGACGTGTGTCGCAGCGACGCGGAGCTCATCTGCCCCTTGAGGTTGTTTCATTCTGAAAAAATCACTCTGTTTTTAGGGCCACCGAACCTTGGACTGCTCGATACAAGTTAATGCAGCGCGGCGGGTTTACCACGATAAAAGTGTAGACACCTATCTTATCCTGTTCAAAACCAGAATTCATGTCACGCAAGTGCGTCACATAAGGTCATCCACCGACTGCTTCAGCAGCCCTGCGCTGATGCCGCGCACGGCGGCGCGGGTCCTGTCCGTCACCTCGAGTTTCTCGAACATGCGGCGCGTGATCGTATCGACGGTATGGCGCGAAATTCCCATGATGTCGGCCATCACGGAATTGCTTTTGCCCTGCGCGATCCAGCGCAACACCTCAAGCTCTCGGGGGGACAGCCGGGCATAAGGTGATTTCGGCCCATCCGTCAGTGCGCAAAATCGCTGGTGCGCGCATTGGCTGGCCAATTGCAGCTCCAGCAGCGCGTCAGGCGACAATCGCGGCGCACCCGGTTCGAAACACATCCCGACGGCGGCATTGCGCGATTCCGGACCGAACACCTGAAAGGCGATGCCCGGCCAGATGCCCGCCTCTTTCAGCTTATCGAGATACGCGATTTCAGCTGGCTGAAGATCATCCAGATCCTGCGCATCCGACCAGTAAAACGGATCGGGTCGGGACATGGCAAGGCGGGGCAGTGGATTGTCCAGATACAACTGCTCCTTGATGTAACTTTCCTTGAATGCCGTCGGCATCCCGAACTGGATACCGGGGAAAGTCGTTTCCCCATAGGTTTGAACCTCGACGCTGCCATAGGCGATCATGCGAATTTCATGCGCCCGCGCATACCGCTGAACAATCGCCCAAATCGCGCCCGGGCTGTCCGCCTGTCTTGATAATTTCGTAAATGCTTGAAAATTCATGTCAAAGCTCACCGAGGCCCCACAATACTGAATCGCAGACGCGCGAGTTGCGGGACATATGTCATAGACTGTGACCTAACGCACCCTCAAAAACTGATGCTGCGTTTGAAAAATTTAACGACCAAAGTGACGCAACGTCGAACTTACGTTAACGTCAAGCTGTGTTGTAAGTTGAGGTGCAGATGGCCACATCACTGCCATAACGTCCACTGCAACAGCGAGCTTTGACGATGAGCAACACAAAAATGACGATCCGCGAAATGTGTGATGCATTCGATGTGACCCCCCGAACATTGCGCTTTTACGAGGCAAAAGAACTGATCTTTCCCGAACGCCAAGGCCAGAAACGCCTGTTCGGCAAACGGGATCGTGCCCGCCTGAAACTGATCCTGCGCGGCAAGCGCTTCGGGTTCAGCCTCGAGGAAATCCGGCAACTTCTTGACCTTTATCATATGGATGACCAGCAACAGACCCAGCTGGCACGCACCTACGAGATCGCCCGCGAACGGCTTGCCGATCTTGAAGCGCGGCGTGACGAGATGACAGAGGCCATTGATGATCTGCGCGCCCAGCTGAAATGGGGTGAAAAGATGATCGCCTCGGTCAGCACCGCGCGCAACGCAGCAGAGTAATACATAAATTCCGACCAGATAGATGGCCACCCGGCCAAGGGAGACAGACCAAATGCCCAGCTACACAGCCCCCGTAAAAGACATGCAATTCGTTCTGCACGATGTGCTGAACGTCACGGCCTCCGCAATCCCCGGCTACGATGACCTCGAGCCGGAATTCACCTCTGCCATTTTTGAGGAAGCAGGCAAGCTGACTTCGGAGGTTCTTGCCCCGCTCAACATCATTGGCGACAAGGAAGGCTGCCGTCTGGAAAACGGCGTCGTCTACACGCCGACCGGCTTCAAGGACGCCTTCGCCAAGGTCAAGGAAGGCGGCTGGCCCGGTCTGGACATGCCCGAAGAATTTGGCGGCCAGAACATGCCCTATATCGTCGGCACCGCTGTGGGCGAGATGTTCTCGGCCTCCAACCAGGCATTTACCATGTACCAGGGCCTGACCCACGGTGCCGCATCGGCCATCCTTGCGCATGGCACGCAAGCGCAAAAAGACACCTACCTGCCCAACATGGTATCATGCGACTGGACCGGCACCATGAACCTGACCGAACCGCATTGCGGCACCGATCTGGGCCTGATGCGCACCAAGGCAGTCCCGCAAGGCGACGGCAGCTACAAGATCACCGGCCAGAAGATTTTCATCTCGTCCGGCGAACATGACATGGCTGCCAACATCATCCATCTGGTACTGGCCAAGATCGAAGGCGGCCCGGAAGGCATCAAGGGCGTGTCGCTGTTCATCGTGCCCAAGTTTATCGTCAAGGAAGACGGGTCCCTGGGCGATCGCAACGGCGTCGCCGTCGGATCGATCGAGGAAAAGATGGGCATCCACGGCAACTCTACCTGCGTGATGAACTATGACGGTGCCACCGGTTATTTACTGGGCGACGAACACAAAGGCATGCGCGCCATGTTCACCATGATGAACGAAGCGCGTATCGGCGTCGGCATGCAAGGTCTGGCCCAAGCCGATGTGGCTTATCAAAATGCGCTGGCCTACGCCAAGGACCGCCTGCAAGGCCGCGCCGTAACGGGCGCAGAGAACCCCAATGGCCCGGCTGATCCGCTGATCGTACACCCCGACATTCGCCGCAGCCTGATGGACCAGAAATCCTTTGTCGAAGGCGCACGTGCTTTCATCCTTTGGGGTGCAAACCTGATCGACGCCGCGCACCGCTCTGAGGACAAGGACGCTGACGGCCTGGTGTCGTTGATGACCCCCGTCATCAAGGGGTTCCTGACCGATGTCGGCTATGACATGACCGTCAAGGCGCAGCAGATCTATGGCGGCCACGGCTATATCGAAGAATGGGGCATGTCCCAGTTTACCCGCGATGCCCGCATTGCGATGATCTACGAAGGTGCGAACGGCGTTCAGGCGCTTGACCTCGTGGGCCGCAAACTGGCGCAAGACGGCGGCAAGCACGTGATGGCGTTCTTTGACATGCTCAAGACCTTCATCAAGGAAAATGCCGGTCAGGATGCAGAGTTCGATGCCGCCTACCTTGAGCCCTTGAAAGCCGCCAGCAAAGACCTGCAAGCCGCTGGCATGTATTTCATGCAAAACGGCATGAAAAACCCGAACAACGCCTTGGCCGGTTCAACGGACTTCATGCATATGTTCGGACATGTGTGCCTTGGGTTCATGTGGGCAAAAATGGGCCTGGCTGCGAAAAAGGCACTTGCAGACGGGACCGGCGACCCGGCGTTATACGAAACCAAGCTGGCAACCGGCCGCTATTACATGGCGCGTCAACTGCCAGCCACGGCGCTGCATCTGACCCGCATCCAGACCGGTGCCGATACGGTGATGGCGCTGGAAGCCGCAAACTTCTAGACTACCTGTGGGGTGGGGAAATTCCCCACCCACCGCAAGACGCGAGGACACCATGCCAAAACGCTTCCGACTGACCCGCCGCTTTCCCGTTGCCATGACCGAAGACGGCTACCGACAGCTCAAGAAGTTTTCAGCCCAGGCCGGGTTGGACGAAGGTGAGGCGTTATCGTTTCTGTTTGAAAATTTCAACAGCGTGATGAACGAAGAGAACCTGACCGCACGGTTGCGGCTGTTCAATTCTGAACTGGATGAGCGCAAGAAATAACGGCGTACGACTTTGCAAAGGGGCCCTTCGGGGAGAGTTTTCCGGCAAAATGAAGCTGCGCGATCGCCCTGCCCTGACCGTGCAATAAACAAGATCAAGGCGGGGCTTCACTTTGCACGCCGCTCAGCTCTACAGCCTGCTGCGCAAGAAGAAGGGTATGGATAAAAAGCTAATGATACATGAAGCCGAAAACTTTCATCTTCATTTT
>NZ_DS999213.1:3413689-3495857 GCF_000156335.1 Roseobacter sp. GAI101 | reverse complement strand
ACGCTGACCCACGCAGATAAAAACACCAAAGGGAGGCTCAGATGACCATTGAACTATATTGCTTCGGCGAAAGCGGGAACGCCTACAAGGCAGCACTTGCCCTGGAACTTTCCGGTCTTGACTGGACACCGGTCAAGGTCGATTTTTTCGGCGGCCAGACCCGCTCGGCCGAATACCGGGCAGACGTCAACGCCATGGGAGAAGCGCCGGTCATGATCGACGGCGACCTTCGGCTGACGCAATCCGGCGTCATTCAGGACTACGTCACGGAAAAATCTGGCAAGTTTGGCGGCAAGGATGCGACTGAGCGGCGCGAGGTCTTACGCTGGGTGCTTTGGGACAACCACAAGCTCAGTTCGAACGCGGGCATGACCCGGTTTCTGATGAACTTCCTGCCAGAGGACAAACGCCCGCAAGAGGTCATCGGCTTTATGCAGGGCCGCCTGGCCGCAGCTTATGCCGTGCTGAACGACCACCTTGAGGGGCGCGACTGGATCGTGGGTGACGGGATCACCAACGCCGATCTTAGCTGCTGTGGCTATCTGTATTATCCCGAACCTTTCGGTTTCAACCGCAAGGATTGGCCCCACATCGACGCGTGGCTTACGCGTCTGAGCGAAACACCGGGCTGGAAGGCCCCGTATGACCTGATGCCCGGCAGCCCCGCTGACCGCGCTTGACCTAAAGGGAGACACCTGATGACCGAAGCTTACATCTACGACGCATTGCGCACACCGCGCGGCAAGGGCCGCAAGGACGGCGCGCTGCACGAATTGACGTCGTTGCGCCTGTCCGCACTCACCCTGAACGCCCTAAAAGAACGTAACAATCTCGAGGGCCACGCGGTCGAGGATGTGATCTGGGGCAACGTGACCCAGGTCATGGAACAGGGCGGCTGCCTTGCACGCTCTGCCGTGTTGGCATCCGATCTGGATGAACGCATTCCAGGTCTTGCGATCAACCGTTTTTGTGCCTCCGGTATGGAAGCCGTCAACCTGGCTGCAAACCAGATCAAAGGCGGTGCGGGCATGGCCTATATCGCTGGCGGCGTCGAAATGATGGGCCGCGTGCCCATGGGCAGTGACGGGGCCGCGATCGCGGTTGATCCGACGCTTGCGATGGAAAAATACTTTGTACCGCAGGGCATTTCGGCTGACATCATCGCCACCGAATACGGCTTTACCCGTGAAGAGGCCGACCAACTGGCCGTCAAATCCCAGCAACGCGCCAATATGGCGTGGGACGAAGGCCGCTTTGCCAAATCTGTCATCGACATCAAGGATCAGAACGGTTTGTCCATTCTAAGCCACGATGAGTACATGCGCCCCCAAACCGACATGCAGTCGCTGGGCGCGCTGAATCCGGCGTTCCAGCAGATGGGCGAAGTCATGCCCGGCTTCGACAAGGTCGCGCTGATGAAGTACCCGCATCTGGAAAAGATCAACCACATCCACCACGCGGGCAATTCATCGGGGATCGTCGACGGGGCCGCGGCCGTGCTGATCGGCAACAAGGAATTTGGCGAAAAATACGGCCTGAAGCCCCGCGCCCGCATCCGCGCCACAGCCAAGATCGGCACCGATCCGACGATCATGCTGACCGGCCCCGTGCCCGTGACCGAAAAGATCCTTGCCGAGAATGGCATGAAGATCGGCGACATCGACCTGTTCGAAGTCAACGAAGCCTTCGCCGCTGTGGTCATGCGTTTCATGCAGGCGTTTGACGTCGACGACAGCAAGGTGAACGTCAACGGCGGCTCCATCGCGATGGGTCACCCCTTGGGCGCGACAGGTGCCATGATCATCGGCACGCTGCTGGACGAGCTTGAGCGCTCCGACAAGGAAGTCGGCATGGCCACGCTTTGCATCGCATCCGGCATGGGTGCCGCAACAATAATCGAGCGGGTCTAATGGGCGATCAACCACACCCCTTTCTTGCCATCGCCGAAATGGCCCCCAAAAAGGGCTTGAAGGATCTGAAGGTCAAAGTTGAACGCGGCGGTGCCTATGTACGCTTGTACCAAGACGCCCCACCGCTGTTCTTCAAGCACCGCAATGATCCAAGCGACAGCTTTGACCGCGAGAGTTTCAACAACTCCAAGCGGATCCTGCTGAGCGAGGAAGATTGCCAGGCTGGCCCACAAGCCACGATCGAATTGATCCGATCGCTGCTTGAAAAATTCGCTGATTACACACCTCAGCGCTCCTAACACACTCCAATTCAGGGAGAGATAAATGACCGATTTCACAATGAAGACAGACGCGGACGGCGTCGCCATCATCACCTGGGACGTGCCCGGCAAGTCCATGAACGTCATGTCGATCGAAGGGTTGTCCGAACTGGACGCGATCATCGACACCGTCTTGTCCGACGACAGCATCAAAGGCGCTGTCATCACCTCTGGCAAGGACGGGTCGTTCGCGGGCGGGATGGACCTGAACCTGCTGGCCAAGATGCGCGAAGACGCGGGCGACGATCCTGCCAAGGGTCTGTTCGAGGGCACGATGCAAATGCACGCCCTGCTGCGCAAGATTGAACGCGCCGGCATGGATGCCAAGACCAACAAGGGCGGCAAGCCGATCGCGTCCGCCCTGCCCGGCACGGCTGCTGGTATCGGGCTGGAGCTGCCCTTGGCCACGCACCGCATTTTCGTAGCCGACAACCCCAAAGCCCGCATCGGCCTTCCCGAGATTCTGGTCGGTATTTTCCCCGGCGCAGGCGGCACGACCCGTCTGACACGCAAACTGGGTGCGATGGGGGCTTCGCCTTTCCTGCTTGAGGGCAAGATGGTTGCCCCCGCCGCCGCGAAATCTGCGGGCCTGATCGACGAGGTTGTTGCCGATCCGGTCGCCGCCGCGAAAGAGTGGGTATTGAACGCCAAGGATGCGGATATTCTGAAACCCTGGGATGCAAAGGGTTACAAGATGCCCGGCGGCACGCCCTACCACCCTGCGGGTTTCATGACTTTTGTCGGTGCCAATGCGATGGTCAACGGCAAGACCCAAGGGGCGTTCCCCGCAGCCAAGGCACTGTTGAGTGCTGTTTACGAAGGGGCCTTGGTGCCGTTTGATACCGCGCTCAAGATCGAGGCGCGCTGGTTCACCAACATCCTGATGAACCCGTCGTCTTCGGCCATGATACGGTCGCTGTTCCTGAACAAGGAAGCGCTTGAAAAAGGGGCTGTGCGCCCCGAAGGCGTGCCGGACCAGCGCGTCAAAAAGCTGGGCGTTCTGGGCGCGGGCATGATGGGCGCGGGCATTACGCTGGTGTCCGTTCAGGCTGGCATCGAGGTCGTGCTGATCGACCAGACCCAGGAAGCTGCGGACAAGGGCAAAGCCTATTCTGCCAGTTTCTTTGACAAGGGCATCGCACGTCGCAAATCCACCGAAGAAAAGAAGCAGGCCGCACTGGACCTGATTACCGCAACCACCGATCTGGACGCGCTGAAGGGCTGCGACCTGATCATCGAAGCGGTTTTCGAAGATCCTGCCGTCAAGGCCGAGATGACCAAGAAGGTCGAAGCGGTGATCCCCGAGGATTGCATCTTTGCCTCCAATACCTCGACCTTGCCGATCACGGAGCTGGCCAAGGCGTCGTCGCGTCCAGATCAGTTCATCGGCATCCACTTCTTTTCGCCGGTCGAAAAGATGCTGCTGGTCGAGATCATCAAGGGCAAGGAAACCGGCGACCGTGCCGTTGCCAAATCGCTTGATTACGTGCGCCAGATCCGCAAGACGCCCATCGTGGTTAACGACGCGCGGTTCTTCTATGCCAACCGCTGCATCATCCCTTACGCCAATGAAGGCGCGCGGATGATCACCGAAGGCGTGGCCCCGCAACTGGTGGATCACGCGGCGCAATTGCTGGGCTTCCCTGTAGGGCCCGTACAGTTGACCGATGAGACATCCATTGATCTGGGGGCCAAGATCGCCCGCGCGACCAAGGCTGCGATGGGCAATGCCTATCCGGCCAGCCAGGCGGATGATCTGATCTTCTGGATGGAAGATCTGGGCCGTCTGGGCCGCAAGGCCAATGCCGGATTCTTTGACTATGACGAAAAGGGCAAGCGTCAGGGGTATTGGAAAGGCATGCACGACAAGTTCCCGCTGGCCGAGGAACAGCCAGATCTGCGCGATGTGCAGGACCGTCTGATGTTCGTGCAGGTGCTTGAGGCTGTGCGTGCGTTGGAAGAAGGCGTGTTGGAAGACATCCGCGAAGGCGACGTTGGCGCGATCCTTGGCTGGGGCTTTGCGCCGTGGTCCGGTGGTCCGTTCAGCTGGCTCGACATCCTTGGGGCACCCTATGCGGCTGAACGCTGTGATCAGCTGCAAGCCAAGTTTGGCGATCGCTTTGCCTGCCCTGACCTGCTGCGCGAGATGGCGGAAAAGGGGCAGACGTTCTACGGCCGCTTTGGTCCGGATGCCAAGGCCGCCTAAAACGTTGCGCCACCGAATAAGAACCTACGGTCAGCAGTTTCCTGCTGGCCGTTTTTAATTCATGCGATGCGCATGTACCGCGCATTCATGGCAAAGGTAGTCAGCGGCACCATCACAGCCGCACTGGCCCTACCTACCCTGCCGCCCGAGACAACGGCACGAAAAAGGGGCCGCAACAGCGACCCCAGTCTAGGGATAGGAAACAGGCGCTTTGGCTCGACGGGCTGCAGGCCCTTCGATCAGCCAGCAGCCGCCATCACCGGATAGCCGATGTCGGTGCCGTTCTGGCTTTCAAGCTCGAAACACGCGACCAGTTGTTCGGCCTCGCCCGCCCCCAACACTTCGTACTCCGAAAAGGTACCGTCAATCAGGCGGTCCAGCGTCGTGGTGGTCGAGGGGCACAAGATCAACGCGCCGCCCTCGGCATAGATGACCTGATCGTCCTTGAACGAGATCGAGATCAGTTCGATCCGGGTTTTCGGAGGGGCGCGGTGGATGCCATTCACGTTTTCCAGCGCGCGGACCACGACAACAGCGAACGGATCGCCATAAAGATCGCTTGCCGCTTCACATTCCAGCATCACGCCCTGATCCGGCAGCAAGGTCAGCTGCTCCTTGTTGCCCAAGGCATCGGCAGGCACGATGACCGGCCACAAGGCGGGCTCTGTCTGTTCAGCGTCAAGGCAGATGGTGACCCGGCGAATATCGGTGATTTCCTTCATGCCATTGTCGAAGGTCAGAACCATGTCGCCCTTTGCCAGTGATTCAACACCGCGCCAGCCCATCATCGTTGCAACCCGCGTGCCAGCCATCAGCCCGTGCGACGCCGCCTCGAGACCGCCATCGAAAGCACCCGATATCTCGGCTGCGCGATAATTCATTTTCTTCGTCTTAGAAGCCCAACCAAACATAACGTTCCATCCCAATGGCACCAAGCTGTTCATAACAGCGTCTCAACTACATGATTAATAAGCGGCGATTCGAATGGCCCAAGAGTGCCGAGAAAACGGTATCATTAAGGCATTAACCAAGTATCGACCGCAATCGCGGGTCAGCGTCCCCGATTGCCGCACTATATGACGACAATTTCGCTACCTGCGGTTAACGACTGTGCGAAAATTAAGACGCTGATTCGAAGTGATATCCGAAGCGCGCGATGTCTTCGGCGCAGATCGCCTCGACCAGTTTGCGCAGCTCGGGCGTGTAGAACGATTGGTAATCCTCCGCCCTGTCAGAGACGTTTTCTCGCGGCAAACTCAGCTTGAACCCCAGATGGTCGAACAACGGTGCCGCGTCCTGCGCGAAATGTTCAAGCCGGATGAAAAGGTTGCTTTGGTCATGCCCCGCACCATCGCGCAGGTAGGCCCCGTATGGCGATTGCTTCAGGCTATCTTGCAGAAACGGCGTTTTCAGAAAGTCAGCAAAACCGTTTTTTTTGGCAAGGGCAACCGCCGGATGATCAAAGCTCTGGCCGCGCAGCCAGTGATAATAGCTGACGATGCGGTCCCACGGGTTGCGCACCAAGGCAAAGGCGAACATCCCTGCGATCTCGTCGCGGGTCAGCAGGCCTTCGATGTCCGCCAGGGTCGAATGTTTCCAAAGCCGCCCAGCCGATGGCACGTCCCTCAGGCGCTTGCGTCGTTTCAACGCTTTCGGCGTGTCGCCCAGCATCATGTCGTCTTTCATGGCGCGATCTTCCAGTGCCAGTGCCATCGACGTGCCCCCGGTCTTGGGGATGTGCACAAAGATATAGTTGCGCCCCTTGCTGATGATCATGCCGCCCTCTTCCTTCCGGTATATGGTGTTCATAGATCGGTCACGGACTGCAAGGTTCCAACCGTTGCTGCCCCGTGATTGGACCCCCAGCCGCATCCGGCACGACCCCCACCAAAGTCACATATGTTCCATGGTAATGATCTGTTTATTCCTTTCAACTTCACACGCGCAGCGCAATACTCTTGCTTGAAACGCGTGTTGTCGAAAAAGGAAACGCCATGGGATGGATGACCAACGAAACCGGGCTTGATAAATGCCGGGCCAATTATGTCCCGCTTAGCCCCCTGTCGCACCTGCAACGCGCCGCAAAGGTGTTTCCGGACGTTTTGGCTGTGTCCTATGGCGCGCACAGGGTCAGCTATGCGCAGTATCACGCGCGGTGCAGCCGGTTGGCCGCCGCGCTGAACGCCATGGGTGTCGCATCAGGAGAGGTCGTGGCGACCGTGTTGCCCAACATCCCCGCGCAGGCAGAGGCGCATTTCGGCGTGCCCGCCTGCGGTGCCGTCCTTAACACCATCAACACGCGTCTTGATGTCGATACGGTCACATATATCCTGGATCATGGCGAGGCAAAGGTCGTGCTGGCCGACACCCAGTTCATTGATCTGGTCGAAGCGGCCTGCGCCGTTTTGAACACGCCCCCCCGGATCATCGAAGTGCCGGATGCCGATGCCGGTTTTCCCGCAACCGGACGGCATCTGGCCTACGAAGACCTGCTGGCCCAGGGCGATCCTGACTTTGACTGGCGAATGCCGCAGGACGAATGGGAAAGCCTTGCGCTGAACTATACCTCGGGCACGACGGGGCGGCCCAAGGGCGTGGTGTATCATCACCGCGGGGCGTATCTGATGACGATGGGTACGGTGATCAGTTGGCGCATGGTGCTGCGCCCGGTTTTCATGCAGATCGTGCCGCTGTTTCACTGCAACGGCTGGAACCACACCTGGATGATGCCCCTTCTGGGCGGCACTTTGGTCTGCTGTCGCGACATCACCGCCGCCGCGATATACAATGCGATCGCGGATGAAGGCGTGACACATTTCGGCGGCGCGCCGATTGTGTTGAACCTGATGGTCAATGCCTCTGATGCCGAACGCCGCAGCTTTGATCATCAGGTGGAAGTCTTTACCGCAGGGGCTCCTCCGGCCCCTGCTACCCTGTCGAAAATCGAAGCTTTGGGGTTCAACGTCACGCAGGTTTACGGGCTGACTGAAACATATGGCCATGTCACTGAATGCCTGTGGTCCAGCGACTGGGACAATCTGCAAGGGCCTGACCGCGCCGCGATCAAGGCGCGCCAGGGCGTCGCCATGCCGATGATGGAGGACATCACCGTTCTGGACGCCGACATGGTTCAGGTCCCGATGGACGGGGCAACCCAGGGCGAAATCATGATCCGCGGAAATTCGGTAATGAAAGGGTACTTCAAGAACCCGACCGCCACGGCCGAGGCATTCGCGGGCGGCTATTTCCATTCGGGCGATCTGGCGATCCAGCATCCCGACGGCTATATGCAGATCGCCGACCGCGCCAAGGACATCATCATCTCGGGCGGGGAGAACATATCTTCCGTCGAGGTCGAAGGCGTGTTGATGGGTCACCCTGACGTGAACCTTGCCGCCGTGGTAGCCAAACCCGATGACAAGTGGGGCGAGGTTCCCTGCGCCTTTGTGGAGCTGAAACCCGGCAAAACGGGCGACGAGACCGAGATGATCGCTTTTACCCGCAAGACGTTGGCGGGGTTCAAAACGCCCAAGAAAGTGGTGTTTCAGGAGTTGCCGAAAACCTCGACCGGGAAAATCCAGAAATTCGAACTGCGCAAGCTGGCGGCGACGCTTTAGGGGCGCGACCCTGATGGACACCCAGCACCACGCCAAGGGGTGCTGCAGCGCAGGTTGCGATGCGACACGCCGTCACTATATCGCATGGCACCTTCTGCGAAACTTTCGTAAAGGTCGCAGGATTTCTTGAACCGCGCAGCGCGAGGCGTCGGTAAAAGCAGAATAAGGGAAGAAACAGATGATAAAACCCGTAGATAAATCCGGCACCCATGACGTGCCCGGCGAAGTAGAAAACAGTCTGCGCCATGCGATTTCGCCGATCGAGGAAATCATCGAAGAGGCCCGAAATGGCCGCATGGTCATTCTGGTCGACCATGAAGACCGCGAAAACGAAGGCGATCTTTATATTCCGGCCGAGAAATGCACGCCCGAAGCTGTGAACTTTATGGCCACCTACGGGCGCGGGCTGATCTGCCTGACGCTGACCTCCGACCGGATCGCCGCCCTTGAGCTGCCGCAGATGGCGCGGGCAAATTCGATGCGTCACGAGACCGCTTTTACCGTTTCGATCGAGGCCCGCGAAGGCATCACCACAGGCATTTCCGCCTATGACCGCGCCAAGACCGTAGCGGATGCGATCAACCCCAACAAAGGCCCGCAAGACCTTGCGTCTCCGGGGCACGTGTTTCCGCTGCGCGCGCGCGACGGCGGCGTTCTGGTCCGTGCCGGCCATACCGAAGCATCGGTTGACGTTTCGCGCCTTGCCGGGTTCGGGCCTTCGGGTGTGATCTGCGAGATCATGCAGGACAATGGCCACATGGCGCACCTGCCCGAGTTGATCGAGTTCGGCAAAAAGCACGGCCTGAAGATCGGCGCGATCTCGGATTTGATTGCGTATCGCCGCCGCCACGACAATCTGGTGCGCGAAACCATGTCCCAGACCGTCACTTCGGCCTTTGGTGGCGAATGGATGATGCGGGTCTTTACCGACCAGGCCGAAGGCATCGAACATGTCGTGCTGACCAAGGGCGACATCACCACACCCGAACCGGTTCTCGTGCGGACCCATTCGCTGACCTTGCTGAGTGATGTTCTGGGCATCAGCAGCGGCCCGTCGGGCGAATTGAACCGCGCCATGGAAATCGTCGCCGAAGAAGGGCGTGGTGCCGTGTGTTTGTTCCGTGACCCCCATGTCAAATTGATCCGGGGCGAAGATACAGGCACCCGCACCATCAAACAGACCGGTCTGGGTGCGCAGATCCTGTCGTCGATGGGGATTCACGAGCTGATCTTGCTGACGGATCATCCGCGCACGCGCTACGTCGGGCTGGATGATTACGACCTGAACATCGTTGGTACCCGACCGATCACCACGCCGGAATAGACCCGTAGTCTGGATCAGGGTGCCTATGGGGCGGCCTGATCCACTCTGTTTAACCTAGGTCAAAACCACCTGTCTCTCATAGCGCCATACCTTGACCACCAGCGGGCCCTGCGCGGTTTCGACCTCGTAGGGGATGACGCCCGCCCGCACCCAGCCGGATTTCTCGTAAAAGCGCGCGGCGCGGTCATTGCCCACGGTACAGGCCAGCCATTTCAGCCCCTCGCCCAACGCCGCCTCGGCCCCGTGCATCAGCTTGGACGCGCTACCTGATCCTTGGAAGGCGGCGCTGATGTAAAACTGATAAAGCTCGTCCCGATCCAGCATGAAGAAACCGGCGATCTGCCCGTCGATCCAGGCGACATGGGTCTTTTCCAGATGCGCGTCCGTACGGGTGGCAAATTCTTCGGGGCTGCGCAGTGCGGTCAGGGCATCAGGCACGATCGCCGCATGGGCCTGATGCCAGCCCCTGTGCCAGATCGTAGCGATCGCGGCTGCATCGGCAGGCTGCGCAGGCGTGATTTTCATGTCGTGTTTTCCTCTTGGCATGCACGGTGATGCTGTCGCAAACCAGCCCATTGCTCAAGGGCTGACAGATGGTAAAGTGGGCAAAACAATTTGGCAGTACATCACACCTTATGACGGCCCTCAAGAAATACGCGCGCCTCGAAGCGACGGCCCTGTGGCGTGCAGGACCCGAAGTCCAGCGCCGCGAAGTGATCGTGTCCATCGGCGATGCGACACTGGTGATTTCGGACCTCAAGGACCAAGCGCTGACACATTGGTCCTTGGCCGCCGTGGACCGCGCAAACCCCGGCACGCGCCCCGCGATCTTTCACCCTGACGGCGATCCTTCCGAAACCCTCGAGATTGCCGACAACGAAGCCGAGATGATCGACGCCATCGAGACCCTGCGCCGCGTGGTCGAACGCGGCCGCCCCAAACCCGGCCGCTTGCGTCTGTTCGGGGTCATGACGTCCATGTTGCTGGTGCTGGCGCTAGCAGTATTCTGGCTGCCCGGTGCCTTGCAGGATCACACCTTGCGCGTTGTGCCCGTGGTCAAGCGCGTATCAATCGGGGCCTCCCTGCTCAGGCAGATCGAAAGGGTGTCGGGCCTTGCCTGTACCAACCCGCGCGGCACCACTGCGCTGGCCAAACTGGGCACGCGCCTGTCCGCCGGGCCGCTGGTGGTCTTACCTGCGATGACCCGCGCCAGCCTGCATCTGCCCGGCGGGACCGTCGTGCTGAACAAGACCCTGTTCGAAGACTATGAATCTCCAGACGTGGCAGGCGGGTACATCCTGTCCGAACTGGTGCAGCGCGCCGACAGCGACCCCTTGCGCGACATGCTTGCCGTCATCAGCTTGCGCGAGAACTTTCGCTTGCTCACCACCGGAGAGGTGTCTGACGCAGCCCTCGAAAGCTATGCGGAACATCTGATGAGCCTTGGCGATCAGCAAGCCGCACTGGACCCGCTGATCGCGCGTTTCGAAGCCGAAAACCTGCACAGCACCCCCTATGCTCTGGCGCGCGATATCACCGGAGAAACGACGCTGGCGCTGATCGAAGGTGACCCTATGGCGGGCAAGGAGACTGCGCCGCTGATCTCGGATGCGGACTGGTTGCGCGTGCAGAACATCTGTGGCGGTTGAACGGCTGGCATGCTGAACTTTGCCACACGCCTTGCCCTGTCGCCGCTGTTGCTGGCGCAAGGCCTGTCCGTGCGCGCCAACGCCCTGCACCTGCCCGAAGCCTTGGGCCCCCGGACAGGTCGTCTTGGGTCCGGTCCGAACCTGTCACTGCTGATCCTGGGCGATTCATCGGCTGCGGGTGTCGGGGTTGATTACCAGAACGATGCGCTTGCCGGGCAGCTGACCGGGCTTTTGGCCGATCGTTTTACGCTCGACTGGCAACTTGTCGCGAAAACCGGTGCCACCACACGCACCGCCTTGCAGTGGCTTGAATCACATCCGCCGGCCCCCATCGACATCATCGTGACAGCCCTCGGGGTGAATGATGTGACCCATGCTGTGCCGTATCCGCTATGGCTGCGCCAGCAAAAACGCATGTTCGCGCGGATCAGGATGCTGTTCGCACCGCGCATGATCTACGTCTCCGGCGTGCCGCCCTTGGGCAGTTTTCCGATCCTGCCACAGCCGCTGCGCTGGTCCTTGGGCAAGCAGGCGCAGCGCTTTGATGCGGGCCTGTCTCGCTTGGTGCACACGTCCTCATACATCCGCCACGTCCCTTTCAACAGGCCGCTTTTGCCCTCGCAGATGGCGCGGGACGGATTTCACCCCGGTCCCGAAATCTACAGCGAGTGGGCAAAGGAAATGGCCAGCCGGATAGTCTCTGACTGGCCACAAGAGACTGAAGCGGTACGTGAAACCTAGCGGATGTAGGCATCCTTGAATCCGACGCCGCGCAATTTGCCCAGCGCCGCTGGCGCGCGTGCCGCGCCGAAGGGACCCGCCTGAACTGACAGATAAGTCTTGCCGCCTCTTGTCGATTTCCCGATCCGTGCACCCATGCCCATCTTTGCAATCCGATGTGCCGTCTTTTGCGCATTGGCGCTGCTGGCGAACACGCCGACCTGAACATAGGTGCTGTCGGTCGCTTGGACCTTGGCAGGTGCGGCACGGGTTGTCTTGGGTGCGGAACGCGTCGAATAAATCGGCTGGCGCGTCACAAGGGCGGCTTTCCGGTTGCGCACGATCTTCTTGACCAGCTGGCCATCGCGTGTCGCGAACGTCACCTGCCCCAGCTCACGTTCCTGCTGCGCGATGGTGGTATAGGGATAGACCAGCGGCACTTGCGCTGTCATGTCCCGCCCGTCGGCCGGATTGATCAACCGGCGCGGCACCGTGTTTGTCCAGATCAGCAGCATCTGCGACCGGCCCGCCAACGTCTGTTCAGCGCGCCTTTCGTTCAGACGGTCGTCTGTCCAAACCGATTTGTATCCTTTCGGAACAGACACATTGCCATTGGTGTGCACCCGTGCCTGCGCCACATGCAGCGGTGCAATCCGCGTGTGCGGGCCGATTGCAGCCGCACTTGGCGCTGCTGTGACTGTCTTTGTCCCATAACCGGGGGCCGCCGTGCGCGTCGCAGAGGCGACCGGTGCACGGGAGGGCAGAATCTTTTCCGCCTGCGGCCCACAGCGTACCGCGAGCTTGGCGGTTGGCGATCCCGAATACCGCTGGCTCAACGCGGAACGGCCTGCGCATACGGCAGCCGATTGCACCGGCGCAGCGGGTGCTGGCACGGCTTTGGGGGCTGCAACGACGACAGGGGCTGTCTGACGCACAGATTTCGGTGCCGTCTGCCGCACGACAACCGGGGCTGCAGGTACCTTGGGAACCGGACGGGGGGCCACCTTGGCGACAGGTGCCGTTTGGGCCGGTGTGGAATTGAGCGTGATCTGCATAGGCGCTGCCACCGCAGTACTCGGGGCCGTGGTGACTGCTGTGCCGACATTCGTGGGCTTAAAGCCACAAACACCTTCGCGTTTACGCGACACGCGGGGGACCCAGGTGACGTTTCCGTCAATCCCCGCGCGGATGAACACGCACCCCTTGCTGTCGACGTATTGCTTGCCCTTGTAGGACGCCGGTGGAAATTCCGACGGCTGCCGGTCAAAGGATTGCGCCTGCGCAGCGCCGGTGCCAAGCGACCCCATGATCACCGCGATTGCAATAATTCTAGTAAATCTCATATGCGCCCCCACACGATATAGTGTGGAAACAATGCGCCATCAGAGAATCACTGTAAAGCACTCCTGACACAATCCTGCCATTTTCAGGCTATTATTTCGTCCCGAACATCCGATCCCCGGCATCGCCCAGTCCCGGAACGATATAACCGGCCTCGTTCAGCTTCTCATCCACGGCCGCCGTGATGATCGGCACGTCGGGATGCGCCTCTTGCATGCGCTGGATGCCCTCGGGTGCCGCCAGCAAGCACAGGAACCGAATATTCGTCGCGCCTGCTTCTTTCAGCATATCAATCGCCGCAACCGACGAATTGCCCGTCGCCAGCATGGGGTCCACGGCAATGACCAACCGGTCGTCCAGTCCTTCGGGCACCTTGAAATAATACTTTACGGGCTGCAGCGTCTCTTCATCGCGGTACAACCCGACAAACCCCACCCGTGCCGACGGGATCAGCTCAAGCACCCCGTCCAGCAAACCGTTGCCCGCCCGCAGGATCGAAATCAGCGCCAGTTTCTTGCCATCCAGGGTCGGGGCGTCCATCGGCTGCATGGGCGTGTCGATGCGCTTGGTCGTCATCGGCAGACCGCGCGTCACCTCATAAGCCAAAAGCTGGCTGATTTCGCGCAGCAACTGCCGGAACACGGCCGTCGGCGTTTCCTTGTCGCGCATGATGGTCAGTTTGTGCTGCACCAGCGGGTGATCCACAACGGTCAGATATTCGGACATAAGCGCGCTCTCCATTTTGTTTGACCGATTGTTTGCCCCGAAACGGCCATGCCCGCAACCTCCGGGCAGGCCCAGATCTTCATTTTGCCGGATAAACTCCGGGGGAATCGCGGCCTGCCGCGATGGGGGCTGGCCCCCAAGCCGCCCTAGCCCGGAACCGCCACGCCCAAATGCCCGGCAACCAAGGCAGCCACGTCCCGGAACCCGATCAACCCCAAGCGCCCTGCCCCAAGGCCAGCGACAAGAACCGGCACCTGTTCGCGGGTATGATCGGTCCCGACCCAGGTCGGATCATTCCCGTGGTCCGCTGTCAGCACCATGATGTCCCCTTCACGCAGCTTGCCGATCAACTTGCCAATTTCAGCGTCAAACCACTCCAGCGCGCGGGCATAGCCGGACACATCGCGCCGGTGCCCGTAAAGGCTGTCGAACTCCACGAAATTCGCAAATGTCAGGCTACCGTCGGTGGCTGTTTCGACCAGATCGCCCAGATGCCGGATAAGCACATCATCCGGCCCTTTGCGCAGTTCATCAAAACCGGTCATCGAAAAGATATCTCCGATCTTTCCGACCGCATAGACATGGCCCCCGGCGTTTTGCACCCAATTGCTCAGCACCGGTGAAGGGGGTGCAATCGCAAAGTCGCGCCGGTTCGGGGTACGGACGAAACCTGTCTCCTCATCCCCGACGAAAGGCCGTGCAATCACGCGCCCCACCTTCATCTCATGGGCAATCGGGGCCATGCGCGCACAGAGGTCCAGCAACCGTTGCAGACCAAAACTTTCCTCATGCGCCGCAATTTGCAACACGCTATCCGCAGAGGTGTAGCAGATCGGAAAGCCCGTCTTGATATGTTCGGCCCCGAATTGCTCGATGATGGCGGTACCGGGCGCATGGCAATTGCCCAAGATCCCCTCGGTCCCCGCAAATTCGGCCAATTGTGCGACCAATTCAGGCGGGAATGAATTCGTGACGTCCGGGAAATAATGCCACTCCCACGGGACGGGGAGCCCGGCCAATTCCCAATGACCGGATGGCGTATCCTTGCCGCGCGACACCTCGGACGCAGCCCCCCAAGTGCCCGTCACATCGCCGTCGAGCCCGTCGGCGCGCAGTCCGCTTGACAGTTCAACCGCCGCGCCCAGCCCCAGTGCGACCAAATTCGGCACGTGCAATGGCCCGGACCGACCGTCTTCGGCCCGCCCCAGCGCGCAGGCCTGCGCGATATGGCCAACGGTATTGGCCCCAGTATCAGGCACCTCACCGTTAAAGAAAGTACCGGCATCGGCGGCACCGCCTATGCCGGCGGAATCCATGACCACCAGAAAAGCACGCGCCATCAGCCGATCCTTTCGATGATCAATTCAGGCACCTCAACCGGCTGTGCCGAAATCGTAATCGCCTGCCGGACAGCGTGGGCCGCCCCATCAGCATCGTCCGGACGTAGGGCATGAACGGCGGCCAACGGCGCCCCCTTGCCAATTTTCGCCCCCAAACGCACCACGTTCGACAGCCCGACGGCAGGATTGATCTGGTCACTTTCCACCACGCGCCCGCCCCCAAGGGCAACGACCGCCATCCCAAGCGCTTCGCCGTCAATCGCCGTCACATATCCTGCATGTTCAGCGGCCACCTCGCCGATGATCGGTGCCTCGGGCAGATACCGGCTCCAGTCTTCCACGAACTTGGTGGGGCCTCCCATGGCGGCAATCATTTTGCCGAACCGCTCGGCGGCGTGGCCCTCGCGGATCGCGCGCACAATTGCATCCGCCCCGGCTTGCACATCCTGTGTCAGCCCCGAGTTGGCCAGCAACACGCCCCCCAACGCGGCACAGACCGACACGATCGGCCCTGTGGTCTGGCCGGTCAGCACCCGCATGACCTCGGCCACCTCCAGCGCATTGCCAAGGCTTGGGACAAGCGGTTGGCTCATGTCACTGATCACAGCGGTCGTGCGACACCCGCTGGCATTCGCGGTCTTGGTCAGCGCAGAAGCCAGCGCCTGCGCCTGCGCCAGATCCTTCATGAAGGCACCACTGCCGACCTTGACGTCCAGCACCAGCCCCTGCAAACCCGCCGCCAGTTTTTTGGACAGGATCGAGGCGGTGATCAAATCCAAGCTGTCCACCGTCGACGTGACATCACGCACCGCGTAAAGCCGCTTGTCCGCAGGGGCCACATCCGCCGTCGCCCCGACGATTGCGCAGCCCACCTCGCTGACGACATGACGAAACTGCGCCTCGTCCAACTGCGCACTCACGCCGGGGATCGCTTCGATCTTATCCAGCGTACCGCCCGTATGGCCCAGACCGCGCCCCGAAATCATCGGCACAAAAGCCCCGCAGGCGGCCAAGGCAGGGGCCAGCACCAGACTGACGCAATCACCGACACCGCCGGTGGAATGCTTGTCCAGAACAGGTCCGTCCAGATCCCACGCCAATACCCGGCCGCTGTCGCGCATCGCCATCGTCAACGCCACGCGGGCAACATCGCTCAGGCCCACATGACATACGCCCATGGCAAAGGCCCCGGCCTGCGCGTCGCTGACGCGTCCGTCGGCCAGCGCTTTGGCAAACCACACCAGTTCATCACGGTTCGGCGACTGCTTGTGGCGTAGCTTGGCAAGGATGGTGCGGGCGTTCATGCGTCAAATATCCATATGGCCGCGCCCGAACGCCCCTGGCAAAAGCTCGGACAGTTGCATGACCTCTTCCACCCCCGACACGGTCGCCATCGTGACTTTCACATCCGGCTTGCCAAATTCTGCCAGCTTTTGACGACATCCGCCACAGGGCGTCACCGGCATCGGACTGCCCGCAATCACATAGGCCTCGACAAATTCGGTCTCGCCGGCGGCAACCATCGCTGCGATCGCCCCGGCCTCGGCACAGGTGCCTTCCGGATAAGCCACGTTTTCGACATTGCACCCGACATAGACAGCACCAGACCGCGCCCGCAGCGCCGCCCCGACCTTGAAGTTGGAATACGGCACATAGGCATTGTCCCGGACATCACCGGCTTTTTGTCTCAGATCATCGCTCATAAGCTTCCCTTTTCGAAAACTATAAAAACCTTTGAACAAAGTTGCGATGGTAAAAGAACAATAACCTTCCCCCTTCATTTTGCCAGACAAACTCCGGGGGAATCGCGGCCTGCCGCGATGGGGGCTGGCCCCCATGCCCCGGGCCAGACAATCAAACCGGTCAAATGCCAGGTTGGCGCGGCGCAAAATATAGTTTAGCACTAAACCACTCTGAAATGGCCCCCTTGAACAGGCCAATCTTGCAAAGGAATGCACCTCATGACCGAAGCGCCGAACCTGCGCGAAGCCGCGCTCGATTACCACGCATTCCCGAAACCCGGCAAGCTCGAGATCCGCGCGACCAAGCCGCTGGCCAACGGTCGTGATCTGGCCCGCGCCTATTCCCCCGGCGTCGCCGAGGCCTGCCTCGAAATCAAGGCGGATCCCTCAACCGCCGCCCTGTACACCACCCGCGCAAATCTGGTCGGTGTGGTCACCAACGGCACCGCCGTGCTGGGGCTGGGAAACATCGGCGCGCTGGCCTCCAAACCGGTGATGGAGGGGAAAGCCGTCCTGTTCAAGAAATTCGCCAACATCGACTGCTTTGACATCGAGCTGAATGAAAACCAGCCCGAAAAGCTGGCCGAACTGGTTTGCGCGCTTGAACCCACCTTCGGCGCGATCAATCTGGAAGACATCAAAGCGCCCGATTGCTTTACGGTCGAACGCATCTGCCGCGAACGGATGAACATTCCCGTCTTCCATGACGACCAGCACGGGACCGCAATCGTGGTGGGTGCCGCGGTGAAAAACGCGCTGTTCGTCGCGAAAAAGAAATTCGAAGACATCAAAATCGTCTCGACCGGTGGCGGCGCTGCGGGGATTGCCTGCCTCAACATGCTGCTGAAACTGGGTGTCAGACGTGAAAATGTCTGGCTTTGCGATATCCACGGCCTCGTCTACGAGGGCCGCGAGGTCGACATGAACCCGATCAAGTCCGAATATGCCCAAGCGTCGGATTTGCGCGATCTTGATGACGTGATCCATGATGCCGATCTGTTTCTGGGCCTCTCCGGGCCCGGTGTGCTGACGCCCGAGATGGTGCAAAAAATGGCCCCGCGCCCAATCATCTTCGCACTGGCCAACCCCACCCCCGAAATCATGCCGGACCTTGCCCGCGCGGTGGCACCCGACGCCATCATCGCGACGGGCCGGTCGGATTTCCCCAATCAGGTCAACAACGTCCTGTGTTTCCCCTTCATCTTCCGCGGTGCGCTGGACGTCGGCGCAACCACAATCAATGACGAGATGAAGATCGCCTGCATCGACGGGATCGCAGCACTTGCCCGCGCCACCACCTCGGCCGAAGCCGCCGCCGCCTATCAGGGGGAGCAACTGACCTTCGGCCCGGATTATCTGATCCCCAAACCCTTTGATCCGCGCCTGATCGGCGTCGTCTCTTCCGCGGTGGCCAAGGCCGCGATGGACACCGGCGTCGCCACGCGCCCGATTGACGATCTGGCCGCCTACCGTCGCAAGCTCGACAGCTCGGTCTTCAAGTCCTCCATGCTGATGCGCCCTGTGTTCGAAGCCGCCCGTGCCGCCCCCCGCCGTATCGTCTTTGCCGAGGGCGAGGACGAGCGCGTGCTGCGCGCTGCACAGGCCATGGTCGAGGAAACCAGCGAACGCCCGATCCTGATTGGCCGCCCCGAGGTGATCGAACGGCGCATCGAAAAGGCCGGGCTGACGATCAAGCTTGGCGAAACGGTCGATCTGGTGAACCCCGAAAACGACCCGCGCTACCGCGACTATTGGGAGACATATCATAACCTGATGGCCCGCCGCGGCGTGTCACCCGACATTGCGCGTGCGATCATGCGCACAAATACCACAGCCATCGGGGCCGTCATGGTGCACCGCGATGAAGCCGACAGTTTGATCTGCGGCACCTTCGGTGAATTCCGCTGGCATATGAATTACATCGAACAGGTGCTGGGCCGCGATGGCCGCCGCCCGCACGGTGCCCTGTCGTTGATGATCCTCGAAGACGGGCCGCTGTTCATCGCTGACACTCAGGTGCATCTGCACCCGACCCCCGAACAGATTGCCGAAATCGCCATCGGGGCCGCGCGCCACGTGCGCCGTTTCGGGATCGAACCCAAAATCGCGCTCTGTTCGCAAAGCCAGTTCGGAAATCAGGGCGAAGGCAGCGGCAAACGTCTGCGGGCCGCCATGCGCCTGCTGGACGCGGGCAACCACGACTTCTGTTACGAGGGCGAGATGAACATCGACACCGCGCTTGATGCGGAATTGCGCAACCGTCTGCTGCCCTCGAACCGGATGGAGGGGGCGGCGAACGTCCTGGTCTTCGCCCATGCCGATGCGGCGTCGGGCGTGCGTAACATTCTGAAAATGAAGGGCGGCGGCCTTGAAGTCGGGCCGATCCTGATGGGCATGGGCAACCGTGCGCATATCGTATCGCCGTCGATCACTGCGCGGGGTCTGCTGAATGTCGGGGCCATCGCCGGCACGCCCGTGGCCGAATACGGCTGAAGTCAAAACGACAAACGCCGCCCTTGAACAGGGCGGCGTTTATGTCAAAGCGGCATGTGATTATCTGGCGGATTTGCCGCCTTTGGGGGCAAACACCGGCTTGATTTCCGCCGCCAGGCTCACCGGTTTTTTGGCAGGCCGTGCGTCGGCCTTGGCCTTTTTCTTCTTGTTGGCGATCTTGTCACCCATGGTACGCAACCTTTGTGCAATGGTAACAGGCCTGAACGGGCTGGCCTGCATTTATAAGGTTATCATGCCCCGCAGCGCCAGCTGATCCATATTCGACATATCGGCATGGATTCGACATTCACCGCCATGCTGGTTTGTAAATTTCGCGGACATCCAGCCGACAATGGCTGTAAATTTTCTTTCCGGATGAATTCGGGCACCGACCAATAACCTTGCCCTGCCCCGCATCTGTGGCCTACCAAAGGATCAACGCGATCACGGGAGGGAGCCGCACATGGGATACCAAGAGGTTTACAAAAGCTGGCAGGACAATCCTGAAGCCTATTGGCTGGATCAAGCCAACGCCATCGACTGGGTCGAGGCCCCCACCCAAGCGATGTTCAACAAAGGCAATGACCTGTATGAATGGTTTGCGGATGCCAAGGTAAACGGCTGCTACAACGCCGTCGACCGTCACGTTGAAAACGGCCGCGCCGATCAGGTGGCGATCATCCATGACAGCCCCATCACCGGCACCCAGACCAAGATCACATTCGCCGAATTGCAGACCCGCGTCGCATCTGTTGCCGGGGCCTTGCAGGCCAATGGCGTGACCAAAGGCGACCGCGTCATCATCTATATGCCCATGGTCCCCGAAGCGCTTGAGGCGATGCTGGCCTGTGCGCGCATCGGTGCGGTGCATTCAGTGGTCTTCGGTGGCTTTGCCGCGAATGAACTGGCTGTGCGGATCAACGATTGCACACCCAAGGCGATCATCGCGGCCTCTTGCGGGTTGGAGCCCAACCGCATCGTAAACTACAAGCCCTTGCTGGATGGCGCGATCGAGCAGTCCGATCACAAGCCCAATTTCTGTCTGATCCTGCAACGCGAACAATCCCCCTGCGATCTGATTGCAGGCCGTGATCTGGATTGGCACGAAGCCCAAGAGGGCGTCACCCCCGCCGAATGTGTTTCGGTCGAAGGCAACCACCCCGCCTATATTCTTTACACCTCGGGCACCACCGGCGCGCCCAAGGGCGTGGTCCGGCACACGGCCGGCCATTTGGTCGCGCTCAACTGGACGATGAAAAACATCTATGGCGTCGATCCCGGCGATGTGTTCTGGGCCGCGTCCGACGTGGGTTGGGTCGTGGGCCACAGCTATATCTGCTATGGTCCGCTGATCCACGGGAACACCACGATCGTTTTCGAAGGCAAGCCTGTCGGCACCCCCGATGCGGGCACCTTCTGGCGCGTAATCGAAGAACATAACGTGCGCAGTTTCTTTACCGCCCCCACCGCCATCCGTGCCGTCAAACGCGAGGACCCCAAGGGCGAAGAGATTGGCAAATATGATATTTCGTGTCTTCGCGCGCTGTATCTGGCCGGTGAACGCGCCGACCCGGACACCGTCATCTGGGCGCAGGAAAAGCTGGGCGTGCCTGTCTATGACCATTGGTGGCAGACCGAAACCGGCTTTACCATCGCAGGCAACCCGGCGGGGCTTGAGGCGTTGCCGGTCAAGGTCGGGTCACCCACCGTGCCGATGCCCGGCTATGACGTGCAAATTCTGGACGAAGCAGGCCACGCGCAACCTGCGGGCACGTTGGGGTCCATCGCGATCAAGCTGCCCCTGCCCCCCGGCACTTTGCCCACGCTTTGGAATGCCGAAGACCGTTTCCGCAAAAGCTATCTGACCACCTATCCCGGCTATTACGAGACCGGCGATGCGGGCATGATCGATGAAGACGGCTATCTGTACATCATGGCGCGCACCGATGACGTGATCAATGTCGCCGGTCACCGCCTGTCCACCGGCGCGATGGAGGAGGTCCTTGCCGCCCACCCCGACGTCGCCGAATGTGCCGTGATCGGGGTCAGCGACGCGCTGAAAGGCCAAGCGCCGATGGGTTTCGTCTGCCTGTCCAAAGGCGTGAACCGCCCTCATGCCGAGATTACTGCCGAATGCGTCAAGATGGTGCGCGACCAGATCGGCCCTGTCGCAGCCTACAAGCTGACATTGGTGGTGGATCGCCTGCCCAAGACGCGATCCGGCAAAATATTGCGCGCGACGATGGTCAAACTGGCGGATTCCGAGCCATTCAAACTGCCCGCCACCATCGACGATCCTGCCATTCTGGACGAAATCAAGACAGCCCTGCAAACCATCGGTTACGCGCAGGAGAAATAGGCCAACCGCGCAGGGTGACACATGGGTCGCCCTGCGCTGCCCGTCCCCCTCGCCTACGTCCCATAGAAGAGTTGTGAGATTCGATATCTTGGGCTAGGAATTGCAAATCAGATCGCCGGGTCCACGGCGCTGATTTCCAGAAAGTCTTTGTTCAAATGATACTTTTGCGGCTTGCAGCTTTTGAGCAGCAGTTGAAATGGACTGCTGTGGGTTTGGGTATTTCCAGCACAATCAGTCTGGTACAGGGGTGGCAACTTGCGGCGATGATGCTCAGCCTGCCGTTTTGCCTGATATGGGTCTAATGCGGTTGGCTGCGCACAGAACCACAGCTCAAATATCTAAATATCATGTTCTCCGCGCTCTACGTCTACGGCATCGCGCGGTATTTCCTTGTTCAATAAGGGACATTGAAACAAAAAAGCGGCCCCTGACGGGACCGCTTTCTCGTCGATCGAAAACCGACTTAGCTTTGCTTGGCCACAAAGTTGTCGACCTGCTTTTCAGCTTC
This sequence comes from Roseobacter sp. GAI101, assembly GCF_000156335.1. Classification (GTDB taxonomy): domain Bacteria; phylum Pseudomonadota; class Alphaproteobacteria; order Rhodobacterales; family Rhodobacteraceae; genus Sulfitobacter. The sequence goes on along the minus strand of NZ_DS999213.1, from coordinate 3,473,602 downwards.
TTCCTTGGCGACGCCATATTTGGCCTGGATCTTGCCGACCAGCTGGTCACGCTCGCCTGCGGCTTCGGTGACATCATCGTCCGTCAGGTCGCCCCATTCTTCTTTGACCTTACCGGTCATCTGGCTCCAGTTGCCTTTGATTGTATCCCAATTCATAGCGGATCTCCTTCATGTTTTCTGGCGCTTCAAGGCCCACCAAGGTGCCCTGCGCGTCTCATTAAACAAACGTTCCGGTGCCGGTTTTGTTCCGCAGAAAAAGGGACGCTCAGGTGAATTGCTCACTGATCAGACGTTCCTCAAGCCCGTGGCCGGGGTCGAAAAGAATGCTGTGCGAAATGTTCGGGTCCGATGTAATCTCGACCGACACGACATCCCGGTGGGATATGCCATCGGCATCGGCCATGACAGGACGCTTTTCGGGCTCCAACACATCAAAACGCACCGTTGCGGTCTTTGGCAACAGCGCGCCGCGCCACCGTCGGGGCCTGAACGCAGCGACAGCAGTAAGCGCCAGAACATCCGCGCCAATCGGCAGGATCGGCCCGTGCGCTGAATAGTTATAGGCCGTCGACCCTGCCGGCGTGGCAACCAGCGCCCCGTCGCAGACCAGTTCCTCCATCCGAACGCGGCCATCCACCGTAATCCGCAGTTTGGCGGCCTGCGGCCCCTCGCGCAGCAACGCCACCTCGTTCAGGGCCAGCGCCATTGAACTGCGCCCATCCGTATGGGTGGCCTTCATGACCAACGGGTTGATCACTGCTTCCTCTGCCGCATTCAGTCGTTCGACCAGATCGTCAGCAGCATATTCATTCATCAAGAACCCGATGGTGCCCCGGTTCATGCCATAGACCGGCAGCCCAAGCGCCTGAGTGCTGTGCAGCGTCTGCAACATGAACCCGTCGCCGCCCAGCGCCACGATAACATCAGCCTCCTCGGGGGCGACATTGCCGTACCGCGCGCTTAGCACGGCAAGGGCGGTCTGGGCCACTTCGGCGCGGCTGGCAGTAAAGGCGATCTTCATGGGCGCAAGTTTCCAATCAGGGATATTCAGCCCCGAAAGAACCACATTATCTACGGCTCTACCAGCTTTGCCGTTTATGGGGCCGCGTGCGGCGGAATACGACCTTCACGCCGCCGATGCTTTCGGTTAGACAACGCGCAACTCATCCCCGTTTTCAAAGGAACACCCCATGTCCGGTTTCTTCACCAAGTCCCTTTCGCAAGCCGATCCCGAGATCTTCGATGCCATCACAAAAGAACTCGGCCGCCAGCGCAACGAGATCGAATTGATCGCTTCCGAAAACATCGTCTCTGCCGCCGTGATGGAAGCGCAAGGCTCGGTGATGACCAACAAATATGCCGAAGGGTATCCGGGCCGCCGCTACTACGGGGGCTGTGACTTCGTGGATGTGGCGGAAAACCTTGCCATTGAACGCGCCTGCAAGCTGTTCGATTGCGGCTTTGCCAACGTCCAGCCGAACTCGGGCTCTCAGGCAAACCAGGGTGTGTTCACGGCGCTGTTGCAGCCCGGCGATACGATCCTTGGCATGTCACTGGATGCAGGCGGCCACCTGACCCACGGCGCAAAACCGAACCAGTCCGGCAAATGGTTCAACGCGATCCAGTACGGGGTGCGCAAGGAAGACAACCTGCTGGACTATGATCAGGTCGAAGCGCTGGCCAAGGAACACCAGCCCAAGATGATCATCGCCGGTGGATCGGCCGTGCCGCGCCAGATCGATTTCAAACGCATGCGCGAGATCGCCGATATGGTTGGTGCCTACCTGCACGTCGACATGGCCCACTTTGCGGGTCTGGTGGCGGCTGGCGAACACCCGTCGCCCTTCCCCCACGCGCATGTTGCAACGACCACGACTCACAAGACCTTGCGCGGCCCGCGCGGCGGCATGATCCTGACCAATGACGAAGCATTGGCCAAGAAATTCAACTCCGCCATTTTCCCCGGCATTCAGGGCGGCCCGCTGATGCATGTCATCGCTGCCAAAGCCGTCGCCTTCGGCGAAGCGCTACAGCCCGAGTTCAAAACCTACATCAAACAAGTCATCGCAAACGCCCAGGCCCTCAGCGATCAGCTGATCAAAGGCGGGCTCGATACCGTAACCCACGGCACCGACACACACCTACTGCTCGTCGACCTGCGTCCCAAAGGCGTCAAAGGCAACGAGACGGAAAAGGCGCTTGGCCGTGCCCATATCACCTGCAACAAGAACGGCGTGCCATTTGACCCTGAAAAACCGACGGTCACGTCCGGCATCCGCCTCGGCTCGCCCGCCGCCACGACACGTGGCTTCGGCGAGGCTGAATTCCGCCAGATCGCAGACTGGATCATCGAAGTCGTCGACGGTCTGGCCGCCAATGGCGTCGATGGCAACACAGCCGTCGAAGAAAAGGTAAAAGCCGAAGTCGAAGCGCTCTGCGCCCGCTTCCCTATCTACCCCAACCTCTAAACCCCAACGGCCCCCCGTAATTCCAAATGGAAAAAAATCCCGGGGGGCCCTTCAGGGCGGGGGCAGCGCCCCCTCCACCAGAAAATGAAAAGGCCCCGGCAGCATTTGCGTCGGGGCCTTTTCATTAAGCCCAATCCTCAGAGCGTCATCTCTGCCTTCAAGTCCTGCATCACTTTGGAAACAATTGTCTTAACGTGAATTAAGCAGTGTCCGACCGTCGGTATCCCCTTGCCACCTGCCCGTCGCCCATGATCCAGTTCCACAAGGATTTATGCAAAGGACCCGACAATGGATATCAAACACGCTGGCAGCCGCCCCTCCGAAACCGGATCGCCCGACTATTTCACCGGCACCGTGCGCGTTGATCCGGTCGTCTCGGCCCCCGATCCTGCCCGCATCCGCGCGGCGACCGTTACCTTTGAACCGGGCGCGCGCACGGCATGGCACACCCACCCCTTGGGCCAGACGCTGATGGTACTCTCGGGTGCAGGCCTTGCCCAGACCCAAGGCGGCCCGATCACGCCCCTGCGCGCCGGCGATACCGTCTGGTTCGCGCCCGGCGAAAAGCATTGGCACGGGGCTGCCCCCGATTGCGCCATGAGCCATCTCGCCCTACAGGAAGCCCTCGATGGCAAGGCCGTGGACTGGCTCGAACATGTCACCGACGCGCAATATGGCGGCTAGACGTAGCCGCGCCACCACAGATAGCCGATAAATGCCCCCACGACGAAAAGCAGATTGAACGCAATGCTACCGGCAAGCCCCAGCAGCCGGTCCTTACGGTTCTCCTTAACATCAATGGTCCCAAGATGGGCCATCACCGCGTCATAGGATTGCTGGACCTCCGTGCCATCCAGCCTGCGCGCCATCTTGGGGTTCTGCGCAAAAAACGCGGCCTGTGCCAGGGCATTGCCCTTCAGGCGCACGGCTCTGGGCAGCCTGCGGCCCGCCCGCCGCATCGCATGGGCCAGATCGCGCCCCCTCACGCCCAACCGGTCGTGCATCTCGCGCTGTACGGTCTGCGCTTTGGTCTCAATGTCTTTGTGGTCCAGCATTCGAATACCTTAATCCCTCTGGCGCATCTTCCACAATGCCCCTAAATCTACAACCATGCTGAACTATACCGAATATGGCACCGCGACGGATGCCCCCGCCCTTCTGATCGTTCACGGCCTCTTCGGATCCGGCCGCAACTGGGGCGTGATCGCAAAGCGCCTGTCAGACAGCCGCCGCGTCATAACCGTGGACATGCGCAACCATGGCGACAGTCCGCGCGCAGACACGCAAACATACCCCGAAATGGCCGAAGACCTCGCCGAGGTGATCCGCCACATCGGCGCACCGATGGATGTCTGCGGCCACTCGATGGGCGGCAAGACCTCGATGGCTTTGGCGCTGCTGCATCCGGATCTGATCCGCCGGCTTATCATCGCCGACATCGCGCCCGTCGCCTATGATCACAGCCAACAGGAATTCATCGACGCCATGCGCGCCGTTGACCTGACCACCCTTACCCGCCGCTCCGATGCCCAGGAACAGCTCGCTGCTGCCGGGGTCGAACCTGCCTTGCAAAGCTTTTTCACCCAATCGCTGGATGTTGCGACCAAAAGCTGGAAACTCAACCTCGACGTGCTCGAAGCAGAAATGCCCAACATCGTAGGCTGGCCCACAGACATCAGCGGCACCTTCGACGGCCCGACCTTCTTTTTGTCCGGTGCCAAATCGCATTACGTCCTGCCCGAATACCGCCCCGGAATAAAAGCGCTCTTTCCCAACGCATATTTCGCCAAGCTCCCGGGCGTCGGCCATTGGCTCCACGCTGAAAACCCCCGCGATTTCGAAGCGTCCGTGCGCGCCTTCCTCTCCCCCGCCTGACGCCACAGGCCCCTCTTCTCTGGCTCGAAAATATCCCGGGGTTTGGGGCAGCGCCCCAATCCGGCCCGGCCAGGATCAAAACCCGACCGGATACCGCCCTTCCCCCCTTGCACCTCTCCCCCCAAGGCCTATAACGCGGAGAATTTGCAAACATCCGGGGGCCTGAGCCATGCCAAAAAGAACCGACATCAAATCGATCATGATCATCGGTGCGGGGCCCATCGTAATTGGTCAGGCCTGCGAATTCGACTATTCCGGGGCCCAGGCGTGCAAAGCTCTGAAAGAGGAAGGCTACCGCGTCATCCTCGTCAACTCCAACCCTGCCACCATCATGACGGATCCGGGGCTGGCCGATGCCACCTACATCGAACCGATCACCCCCGAAATCGTCGCCAAGATTATCGAAAAAGAACGCCCCGATGCGCTGCTGCCCACCATGGGCGGACAGACCGGGCTGAACACCTCTCTTGCGCTTGAAGAAATGGGCGTGCTGGAAAAATTCGGCGTAGAGATGATCGGTGCCAAGCGTGAAGCCATTGAAATGGCTGAAGATCGCCAGCTTTTCCGCGAAGCGATGGATCGCCTCGGGATCGAAAACCCCAAAGCCACGATCGTGACCGCCCCCAAGAATTCCGCCGGCAAGAAAGACCTCGCCGCGGGCGTTGCAATGGCGCTGGAAGCACTCGAATATGTCGGCCTGCCCGCCATCATCCGCCCTGCCTTCACCATGGGCGGCACCGGCGGCGGTGTGGCCTACAACCGCGACGATTATGAATTCTTCTGTCGCTCGGGCATGGACGCGTCACCGGTCGGGCAGATCCTGATCGACGAATCCCTGCTGGGCTGGAAGGAATTCGAGATGGAGGTGGTCCGCGATACCGCCGATAACGCCATCATCGTCTGTTCCATCGAAAACATCGATCCGATGGGCGTGCACACGGGCGATTCGATTACCGTCGCGCCGGCACTCACGCTGACGGACAAAGAATACCAGATCATGCGCAACCACTCGATTGCAGTTCTGCGCGAGATTGGCGTGGAAACCGGCGGATCGAACGTGCAATGGGCCGTGAACCCCGCGGATGGCCGCATGGTCGTGATCGAAATGAACCCGCGCGTGTCGCGGTCTTCGGCGCTGGCCTCCAAGGCGACAGGTTTCCCGATCGCCAAGATCGCGGCGAAACTGGCCGTGGGCTTCACGCTGGATGAACTCGACAACGACATCACCGGCGTCACGCCCGCGTCGTTCGAGCCGACAATCGACTACGTCGTCACCAAAATCCCGAAATTCGCCTTTGAGAAATTTCCGGGCTCCGAACCCTACCTGACCACGGCGATGAAATCCGTGGGCGAAGCGATGGCGATTGGCCGCACGATCCACGAATCCCTGCAAAAAGCGCTGGCCTCGATGGAATCCGGCCTGACCGGATTTGACGAAATCGAAATCCCCGGGGCCCCCGACCAGGCCGCCGTGATCAAGGCGATCAGCAAACAAACCCCCGACCGCATGCGCACCATCGCCCAGGCCATGCGCCACGGCATGTCCGACGTGGACATCCACGGCGTCACCATGTTCGACCCTTGGTTCCTGGCCCGTATCCGCGAAATCGTCGACGCCGAAGAAGGCGTGCGGGCCGCAGGCCTGCCGACGGATGAAGCCGCGATGCGCCAGCTCAAGATGATGGGCTTTACCGACGCGCGCCTTGCCACCCTTACCGGCCAGACCGAAGCGGACGTGCGCGATGCCCGGCTTCGGATCGGCGTAAAGGCCGTGTTCAAACGCATCGACACCTGCGCTGCCGAATTCGAAGCGCAGACACCCTACATGTATTCCACCTACGAGGCTCCTGCCTTCGGCGAAGTCGAATGTGAAGCACGCCCCTCGGACCGCAAGAAAGTCGTCATCCTTGGCGGTGGCCCCAACCGCATCGGTCAGGGCATCGAATTTGACTATTGCTGCTGCCACGCCTGCTATGCGCTGACGGACGCGGGCTATGAGACCATCATGGTCAACTGCAACCCCGAAACCGTGTCCACCGACTATGACACCTCGGACCGCCTGTATTTTGAACCGCTGACGTTCGAACACGTCATGGAAATCCTTCGGGTCGAGCAGGAAAATGGCACGCTGCACGGCGTCATCGTGCAATTCGGCGGCCAGACCCCGCTGAAAATCGCGCAGGCCCTGCAAGACGCGGGCATCCCGATCCTCGGCACCACGCCCGACATGATCGACCTTGCCGAAGACCGCGAACGTTTCGCCGATCTGATCCAGAAACTCGGCCTCAAGCAGCCCCACAACGGCATCGCCCATTCCGACGCCGAAGCGCTGGAAATCGCGGCCGACATCGGCTTCCCGCTGGTGATCCGCCCGTCCTACGTCCTTGGCGGCCGCGCGATGGAAATTGTCCGCGATCAAGCCAGCCTCGAGCGCTACATCCGCGAAGCCGTCGTGGTATCGGGCAAAAGCCCCGTGTTGCTGGATAACTACCTGTCCGGCGCGGTTGAACTTGACGTGGATGCGCTGTGTGACGGCAAGAACGTCCATGTCGCGGGCATCATGCAGCACATCGAAGAAGCCGGCGTGCATTCGGGTGACAGCGCCTGTTCCCTGCCGCCCTATTCCTTGTCACGCGAGATCATTGCCGAAGTCGAAAAACAGACCAAGGCCCTTGCCCTTGCGCTGAACGTCGTTGGCCTGATGAACATACAGTTTGCGATCAAGGATGGTGACATCTACCTGATCGAGGTCAACCCCCGCGCCTCGCGCACCGTGCCGTTCGTGGCCAAGGCGACGGACAGTGCCATCGCCTCCATCGCCGCGCGGATCATGGCAGGCGAACCGCTGTCGAACTTCCCGCTGCGTGCAGCCTATGATGCCGATGCGGCCTATGATGATGTGCTGCCGCTGGGTGATCCGATGACGCTGGCCGACCCGAACATGCCGTGGTTCTCGGTCAAGGAAGCGGTTCTGCCCTTCGCCCGTTTCCCCGGTGTCGACACGCTGCTGGGGCCGGAAATGCGTTCAACCGGCGAAGTCATGGGCTGGGACCGCGATTTCCCGCGGGCCTTCCTCAAGGCGCAGATGGGCGCGGGCAACCCGCTGCCACGCGAAGGCTGCGCTTTCCTGTCGATCAAGGACATGGACAAGACCGATGACATGCTGACCGCCGCGCGAATTCTGCTCGAGCAGAGTTTCACCATCGTCGCCACCCGTGGCACGGCGGATTGGCTGACCTCGCACGATATCGCCTGCAAGGTCGTCAACAAAGTCTACGAAGGCCGCCCCGACATCACCGACATGATGAAGGACGAAGCGATCCAGCTGGTGATGAACACCACCGAAGGTGCGCAGGCGGTCGAGGACAGCAAATCCATCCGCTCTATCGCGCTGTACGACAAGATCCCGTATTTCACGACGGCAGCCGGGTCCTACGCAGCCGCTTTGGCGATCAAGGCCCAGGCAGAGGGCGATGTAGGGGTCAAAGCGCTTCAGGGGTGAAGCAAGCCGATGCAGCCGGTCTGAAAAGGAGCCCGCGTATGATCAAGCGGTTGGTACATCGCCTTGTCTTGCGAGCAGAAACACTGCTGGATCCGATCTTTGGGCGCAGTGGCACAGGCCGTCACATCGATCCCTTTATCGGCTTTGCGACACCGGAAGGGGTTGTCCTGCGCGGGCGTGTACTCAGCAAGCTGCGGCACGCTAAGGCGGGTAAAGGACAGTCACGGCTGGACAATCTGCGCAACATGATCGGCATGTTCCTGACTGACGAGGTCCGCGATGCTACGGTCAGCTATGGCGATTTGACGGCCCGTTCTGATGAAGAGGGCTATTTCACCCTCATGCTTCCCCACGATGGGAAAACCGGCTGGCAAAGCGCCGCGCTTACCGTCGAAGGCAGTACAGAAATATTCAATTGCCCCTATTTTGTACCGCCCGCCGATGCCCGCTTTATGGTGGTTTCGGATATTGACGATACGATGATGCTGACAGGGGCCTATTCTCTGACCCGTAACCTTTGGACCTCTCTGACTGGAAATGCGCTGTCGCGTATCATTTTCCCCGATGCAAAGCAGCTGATGGAAACGCTGTCGGATGGGGCGCGCAATCCGGTGTACTACGTCTCCTCCTCACCGTGGAACCTGCATAATTTTCTGGGGAATGTGTTCAATAACGCCGGACTTGTCCGCGGACCTATGTTTCTGCGCGATTTGGGGATCAGCGAAACGAAATTCATCACCGAAGGGCACGGGGGTCACAAGGGGGGCAGCATTGATCAGATATTGCGAGCCTCACCAGATCTTCCGGTCATTCTGCTGGGGGATACAGGGCAGCACGACGCACATATCTATCTTGAAGCGATCAACCGGCATCCGGGCCGCATTTTGGCAGTAGGATTGCGCATTCCGGAAAACGGTATCGATGCAGCCGATCAGCGGGATCTTGACGCGCTTGAGCAAAGCGAGGTCCCCACGTTCGCCGCGCAAGATTTCAGCGGATTCGTGGAACTGATGCGCAAAGTGCATCCTGATCTCATGGAACGCCCTACACCACCGCACTAGGAAATACTTCAGTACCTGCGCGAAGCAGCCCTAGACACACAGAGGTACCTGATGCCTGGAAAATGGGCATCCGCTTGACCTTGGCCTGCTTTTTTGACCTTATCCGAGAACGCTTAGAAAGAGGTTTTCATGTATACGCCAGCCATTACGGGTAGCGGTATCTTCACGCCGGATCAAGTCATCACCAACGCCGAACTGGTGACCGCATTCAACGCTTATGCCGATCTGTACAACGCGGAACATGCTGAAGCGATTGCGGCAGGTGCGATCACCCCCAAGGACCATTCCTCGGAAGAGTTCATCGTCAAGGCGTCAGGCATCGAACAGCGCTATGTGATCGACAAAACCGGCATTCTGGACCCCCATGTGATGCACCCGCTGCTGCGCCAACGGTCGGATGACGAACCCAGCTTGATGGCCGAAATGGCGCTGGACGCCGCGCGCAAGGCGCTGGCGGATGCAGGCAAGACGGCTGCGGACGTGGATGCGGTGATCTGTGCCGCATCGAACCTTGAACGGGCCTATCCGGCGGTCGCGATCGAGATACAGGATCTGCTGGAAATCAATGGTTTCGCCTTCGACATGAACGTCGCGTGTTCCTCCGCCACCTTCGGCATTCAGGCGGCAGCGGATATGGTGCGGTCGGGGTCGATCCGGTCCGCGCTGGTCGTGAACCCCGAGATTTGTTCGGCCCATCTGGAATGGCGCGACCGCGATTGCCATTTCATCTTCGGGGACGTCGCGACAGCCGTCCTGATCGAACGGATCGAAGACGCGGCAGGCCCGTGTTTCGAAATCAAATCAACGCGCTGTGCCACACAGTTTTCGAACAACATCCGCAACAACAACGGATTTCTGCGCCGGTCGCGCCCGGACGGGGTGGCAGACCGCCGGGACATGCAGTTCATGCAAAACGGCCGCAAGGTGTTCAAGGAAGTTTTGCCTCTGGTCGCCGACCATATCGCGGGACACATGGCCGACGAAGGCGTGCAAGCTGATGATCTGAAACGGCTTTGGCTGCATCAGGCAAACAAGTCGATGAATGACTTCATCGGCCGCAAGGTCCTTGGCCGCGTGCCCGAACCCGGTGAACAGCCAAATATCCTGCAAGACTACGCCAACACGTCCTCGGCGGGATCAATCATCGCATTTTCGAAGTATTCCAGCGACTTGAAAGAGGGTGAAACAGGATTGATCTGTTCTTTCGGTGCAGGATATTCCGTTGGATCGGTGCTGGTCGAGCGGCACGACTAAGGGTCAGAGGTTTTTCAGCGATACCCGCTTGTGGACCTCTTCGGCTGTTTCGACCCGTTCCGAATAACGGTCGGTCAGATAGGCGCTGCGGCCACGCGTCATCCAGGTGAACTTTACCAGCTCTTCCATGACGTCCACGATGCGGGCGTAAAATGGCCCTTGGGGCAAGCGGCCCGTGTCGCCAAACTCCAGCCAAGCCTTTGGTATGCTGGACTGGTTCGGAATCGTGATCATGCGCATCCAGCGCCCCAGGATCCGCATCTGATTGACCGCGTTGAACGATTGTGACCCGCCTGACACCTGCATCACCGCCAAGGTCTTGCCTTGGGTCGGGCGTATGCCACCTTGCAGCGACAGGGGCAGCCAGTCGATTTGCAACTTCATGATCGCCGTCATGGCACCATGGCGTTCGGGACTGGACCAGACCATGCCTTCGGCCCAGCTTGCCATCTCGCGCAGCTCGACCACTTTGGGGTGATCAGCCTCTGCGTCATCAGGCAAGGGCAGTCCCGACGGGTTGAACATGCGGGTTTCACAGCCCAACAGCTCAAGAATTCGGGCGCATTCTTCGGCGGCAAAGCGCGAATAGCTGGTTGTGCGCAAAGACCCGTACAGCAACAGAATCCTGGGCTTGTGGCCGGGGTCGCCGGGGGCTTTCAACGCCTCGACGTCGATCTGCGGCAGTTGGTCAGCCACCAGGGCGGGCAGATCAGATTGGGTCATCGGGGTATCCTTGCTATGCGGCTTGGGGGGTAGATAAAGTTTGCCCTGCAAATCGGCAAGCCGATCTTGATCGTCCCGCGCTGCTGACTGTAAAGAGACCCATGGCAAAGCTATATTTTCATTATTCGACCATGAATGCGGGCAAAAGCACCGTTCTGCTGCAAGCTGCGCACAACTATGTCGAACGCGGGATGACCCCCTATCTGATCACAGCTCAGTTCGACAACCGGGCGGGCGATGGCCGCATCGCGTCGCGCATCGGCATCGGTCAGGATGCCGACACCTTCAGCCCGGACGAGGACCTGTTCGACAAGATCGAAACCCGTCTGCAATCAGGCCCGTGCGCCTGCATCTTCATCGACGAGTCGCAGTTTCTAAGCAACGATCAGGTGTGGCAGCTGGCCCGTGCGGTCGACGATCTGGGCGTGCCGATCATGTGCTACGGTCTGAGAGTTGATTTTCAGGGAATGCTGTTTCCCGGTTCCGCAACGCTGTTGGCATTGGCCGACGAAATGCGCGAAGTCCGCACGATCTGCCATTGCGGGAAAAAGGCCACGATGGTCGTACGCCTTGATGCAGAAGGCAAGGCGATCAGGGAAGGTGCACAAGTCCAGATCGGCGGCAACGAGACTTACGTGTCCCTCTGCCGCCGTCATTGGCGTTTGGCGGTCGGGCGCTAGACGCCGTTCGGCAGGCTGCGGCCCTCTACTCCGGCTTGCAGATTTTCAACCGCCATCATCCACATATCCACACGCACCTCCTGGGAGGACGTGCCCAAATGCGGCAATAGCACGATATTGTCCAACGCCCGCATGGCTTCGGGAACATTTGGTTCAAATTCGTAGACATCCAGACCTGCGCCGCCGATTGTCCGGCTTTGCAACGCCTCGATCAGCGCGCTTTCCTGCACCACATTGCCACGGGCGATATTGATCAGCAGACCATGAGGCTGCATCGCTGCCAGCACATCTGCATCAATCAGATGCTGGGTGTCATCCCCGCCCGGCACCGCGATCACGACCACATCAACAGCCCCGACCAAGGTCTTGAGGTCATTGATATGCTCGGCCGGATAGGCCAGATCCTTGGCGCTGCGGTTGAAGTATTTCACGTTCATCGAAAACCCGAAATGACACCGCTGTGCCACCGCTTGCCCGATACGGCCCATGCCGATAATGCCGACGGTCTTGCCCGTCAGGTGCATCCCCAAAAGCTGCGAGGGGTGCCAGCCTGTCCATTTGCCTGAACGCACCAGCCTTTCGCCCTCGCCCGCGCGGCGCGCGGCCATCAGCATCAGCGTCATGGCAATATCTGCGGTGGCGTCGGTCACGGCACCGGGGGTGTTGCTGACCTGCACGCCCGCCTTGCGCGCGGCATCAACGTCGATGTGGTTATAGCCAACCCCGAAGTTCGCCAAGATCTTGCACCGCGGGTCAGTCACCTGTGCGAACACCTCAGCCGAGAATTGATCCCCAAGCGTCGGCAACACGCCGTCATAGTCACGCAAGGCTGCCAGCATTTCATCGGGGCCAAGCGGGGCCGACGTGTCGCGGTAGGTCACGTCATACCCCGCAAGGGCGGCGTGCACTTCGTCGGGGGCGGGGCGGGCGATCAGAAGCTTGGTCAATGCATGCGTCCTCCGTTCGGGGTGGGCTGTGTGGGGCGCATCAGCACGATTGCCCCGTTTTCATCCGGCACCCCCAGCACCAGAACTTCGGACATGAACGGCCCGATCTGGCGCGGAGGAAAGTTCACGACGCCCATGACCTGCGTGCCGACAAGGTCTTCGGGGGTGTAATGCACGGTGATCTGGGCCGAGGTTTTCCGTTCTCCGATCTCGGGGCCAAAGTCGATCCACATCTTGATCGCGGGCTTGCGCGCCTCGGGAAACGGTTCGGCGCGGCTGACCGTGCCAACCCGGATATCAACCTTCAGAAAATCGTCAAAGCTGATCTCAGTCACGCGAAAGCTCCCTTGAGCGGTCAGCCGCAGCGGCCACAGCGCGTTTGAGCAACACAGGAAAGCCGTCTTCTTCATTCATCAGCACATCCAGCGCAGCTTGGGTCGTGCCATTCGGGCTGGTCACGTTCTTGCGCAACTGTGTCGGGTCTTCGTCTGCCGATTTGGCCAAGGCCCCTGCCCCGGCGACAGTCGCCGTCGCCAGTCGCAAGGCCAGTTCCGGGCTAAGCCCTTGCGCCACGCCACCCGCTGCCATCGTTTCGATCATGTGGAAAACATATGCCGGGCCTGACCCGCTGACCCCGGTCACAGCGTCAATCTGCGCTTCTTCGTCCAGGCGGACAACATCGCCTACCGCGCTCAACAACTCTTCGGCCTCGTCCAGCGCCTGCGCATCGACATGCGCGTTGCCGACAATCGCGGTGATGCCCTGGCTGATGGCCGCAGGCGTGTTCGGCATGGCGCGCACGATCGGCGTTTGTGCCCCGAGCGTCTTTTCAAATGTTGCAATTGTGGTCCCGGCGGCGACGCTGACAAAGACTGTCTTGCCATTCCCCATGGCCTGCAACGTCGGCAAGGCATCGCCCATCATCTGCGGCTTTACCGCCACCAGCACCACGGCGGGTGCCGCTGGCAGATCGACGTTCAACTGGATGCCCTGATCTTTCAGCCAGTCCGACGGATGCGGGTCAATGACCCAGACCGAAGACTTTGGCAAACCCCGTGCCAGCCAGCCTGCCAGCATGGCAGAGCCCATCTTGCCGCAGCCCAACAGAACCAGGCCATCTTTTGCAATACGTGTATTTTCCATGTCAGCGTCCCCAATTTTTACTATTGGGGACAACACTTACGCGTGGCCATAGGCCTCTGCAATGGCAACCTGTATCGCTTGCCTTGGCGTTTGGTCGCCCCACAGCACCAGCTGCACGGCGGGATAATAGCGTTCGGCGCTTAGTACGGCGGCCCCGATCATGGTATCAATCTGCGCTGCGGTCGCATCCTGTCCGCCACTCAGCACCAGACCATAACGGAACACCATCAGCTTTTGTTCGGCCCAATAGGTAAAGGCCCCGCCCCAGCACTGGTCGTTCACGTCATTCAGCAGATGATAAAGCACGGGCAGCTTTTCGGCGGGCGGGTCCATCTCGAAGGAACATACAAGCCGCAGGGTTTCATCATAGGCAGACCACGCGAGGGTGATCGAATAGGTGCGCCACTGGCCTTCGACGGCCATGGCGATCTGTTCATCGGAAATCCGGTCGAAATCCCAGTCATTAAAAGCTGCCAGATTTTCGACGATGTCGATGGGGTGAATGTCTTCGTCCAGATACTGCTCAGTCAGGGCCATTTCGCCACCTCATTTGTTCCGGGCGCTTGGGTGCATCGGCACCGCAACGCTTGGGGGTATCTACTATAGTTCGCTGATCCTGCCAGCGTCCCATACCAGATATGGTGCGCATATGCGGGCCATGTGGCAAGTCTTTTTCTGGGGGTAACCACGAAAGATGGGGGATAACCTCAGTATCTTGTGGATAAGATCACCAAGTGCACCAAATTTTGTAGGCCGATTGCTTGAAGATCGGGCAAACCTGCCGAAACAGGGCAAAAGCAAAACACCCGAACTTGCATTCGGGTGCTTCCTAAAGGGTCTTTGATCGGGTGGAAAGGCTTGGTTCAGCCCTTCGCCTCAAGTGCGTCCAGACGCGCCTTGAGGGCATCGTTTTCTTCGCGCGCCTTCTGCGCCATCGCGCGCACGGCGTCGAATTCTTCGCGGGTCACGAAATCGCGGTCCGCCAGCCAGCGGTCCATCATTCCCTTCATGGCGGTTTCCGCCTCGGTCTTGGCCCCCTGGGCGACGCCCATGGCATTGGTCATCATCTGCGAAATATCGTCAAAAATCTTGTTGCGCGTTTGCATATCTGTTTCTCCTGAACGGCAGTTGCTCTCTATATGGTGTTCAATTGCCAATCTCGCAAGGTTGACTTCCGTTCGCGGGCAGGGTCAATCGGCATCATGATGGCCATGATCCCCTTTCCCGATATGTCGCCCGAGATTTTCTCGATCAATTTGTTTGGCATGACCTTCGCGCTGCGCTGGTATGCCCTGGCGTATATCGTCGGCATTATCATTGGGTGGCGCATCGTCGTGCGCGCGGTCAGCCGCGATGACCTGTGGGCAAAGGGCAAGCCCGTGATGACCAAAGCGCAGGTCGAGGATTTGCTGTTCTGGGTCATTCTGGGCGTGATCCTGGGCGGTCGGCTGGGCTATGTGTTCTTTTATCAGGCGTCTTATTACCTCAGCAATCCGTTGCAGATCCTGCGCATCTGGGAAGGCGGGATGTCGTTTCACGGCGGGGCCATCGGCGTCATTCTGGCGGGGCTGTATTACACCAGACGGCACAAGATCAGCCCGTTGTCGACGGGTGACATGGTCTGTTTGGGTCTCGCCCCCGGCTTGTTTCTGGGACGCGTCGCGAACTTCATCAACGCAGAGCTTTGGGGCCGCCCCACCGACCTGCCGTGGGGCGTGGCGTTTCCCACCGTTGCCGCCCAGACCTGCCCCGAGGTGGTCGGGATCTGTGCCCGCCATCCCTCACAACTCTATGAGGCGCTGCTGGAGGGGCTGATCCTAGGGGCGTTGCTGGTCTATCTGGCATGGCGTCGCGGTGGCCTTAAATACCAAGGGCTGATTTGCGGCACCTTCCTTGCGGGCTACGGCATCGCGCGGTTTATCGTGGAGTTCGTGCGCCAGCCGGATGCGCAGTTCGTCAGCCCGGGCAATCCGTTGGGGCTGGCGTGGCATGTCGGCGGCTATGGACTGACCATGGGACAATTGCTGTGCCTGCCGATGATCGCCGTCGGTGCGGCCCTGATCGTACGGGCCAGACGTCTGGCATGACATCTCTGCGCGACCATATCATTGAACGCATCCACACCACTGGTCCGATGCGCATCGACGAATACATGGCGATGTGCCTGCTGCATCCGACCCGGGGTTACTACACAACCCGCGATCCTTTCGGGGCCGAAGGTGATTTCGTCACCGCCCCCGAAATCAGCCAGATGTTTGGGGAATTGATCGGTCTGTGTCTGGCGCAGACATGGCTGTCCCAGGGCGCACCCGCGCGGTTCACCCTAGCCGAGCTTGGCCCCGGGCGCGGCATACTCATGGCCGATATCCTGCGCGCCACGCGCGCCGTGCCGGGCTTCGCGCAAGCCGCTGAAATCACGCTGGTCGAAGCATCGCAGACCTTGCGCGACGTTCAACGCACCACGCTTGCAGGGCATCAGGTGCAGTGGTGCGATAGCGCGGATGCCCTGCCCGATCAGCCGCTTTACCTTGTCGCGAACGAATTTTTCGACGCCCTGCCGATCCGCCAGTTTGTCCGCGACGGCACCGGTTGGCGCGAACGCCAGATCGGCCTGACCGACGGCGCACTCAGCTTTGGTCTTGGGCCGATGTTGCCGCAACCTGCTTTTGCCGACCGGCTGGAGGACACACAGGACGGCGATCTGATCGAGGATTGCGCGCAGCTTGCCCCCACGGTGCAGGCGATCGCGAACCGTATTTCAACCCATGGCGGGGCCGCGCTGATCATCGACTATGGCGACTGGCGCAGCCTTGGCGATACGTTTCAGGCCCTGCGTGGCCACCAGACGGTCGATCCCCTGTCCGCGCCCGGCAGTAGTGACCTGACGGCGCATGTCGACTTTGAAAAACTGGCCATTGCCGCAGCGCCCGCACAGCATAGCCGCATCACCCCCCAAGGCGTGTTCCTGGAACGGCTGGGCATTACACAGCGTGCGCAAACCCTTGCCACCACAATGACCGGAAAGGTGCTCGAGGGTCACGTTGCGGCACATCGGCGCTTGACGCACCCGTCAGAAATGGGAAACCTGTTCAAGGTGATAGGGCTGTTTCCACCAACGCAAAACCCGCCACCGGGATTGGATCCATGACACTAGAAATTCTGACCTCTGACAGCTTGGGCACCGTGCGGCACGGGTTCTTTACCCGCCGTGGCGGTGCGTCGTCGGGGGTCTTTCAGGGGCTCAATTGCGGCAGCGGCAGTTCGGATCAGCGCGAGATCGTTGAAATCAACCGCGCCCGTGTCGCAGCGGCGATGAACGTCCCGCCCAGCCATCTGGTCGGTGTCCACCAAATCCATTCTGCCACCGTCGTGACCGTTGATGCGCCCTTGTCCGAAAAACCACGTGCGGATGCGCTGGTGACGGCGACGCCCGGGCTGGCCTTGTCGGTGCTGACAGCAGATTGCCAGCCGGTCCTGTTTGCCGATGCGGATGCTGGCGTGATCGGGGCGGCCCATGCGGGCTGGCGCGGCGCGCTGGATGGCGTGCTGGCCGCTACCGTCGACGCGATGGAGGCGTTGGGTGCCAAGCGTGACAACATCACCGCCGTGATCGGCCCCTGCATCAGCCAGCGCGCCTACGAGGTTGGCCCGGATTTCATCGACAGTTTTCTGGCGGAAGACCCCTATTTCGCGCGATACTTTGCAAACGGCATGGACGACCGGATGCAGTTCGACCTGCCCGGCTTTGGCTTGAACCGTCTGCGCGCGGCTGGTGTGGGCCACGCAGAGTGGACGCGCCACTGCACCTATAGCGATCCGGATCGATTCTATTCCTACCGGCGTACGACTCACGCCAAAGAGGCCGACTACGGGCGGTTGATTGCAACCATCACCCTTTGATCGCCGCGATTCCGTCTGATCGGGGCAACTATGCGGCCAACCACTGCCTTGATCTTGCCCCAAAGTTTCCTGCATCGGGGTATGGGACGGGCTGCCCGACCCCAGCTGCACAGGCCAATTAACCATAAAAACAAGGCCCGAAACGGATTACGGCAGGGATGCCACAAATCCGGCCGCGCATGATGATCTTTTCCTAAAGAAATCGGCGCATTGCCCAATGAAGGCCCGAAACCGATCCCATATTCATCCTCAGGCAAAGGGCACAGCCCGACAGATCAGAGGATAAAGACCATGAAAATCAAAACACGCTTCATCAAATCCGTCGTTGAAACTGCCGCCAAGGAAGACACCGTCATGCCTTGGACCCGTGGCGCGCGCCGTGCCGCGTTCATCGCCAAACGCAACGCACCTGCGGCGACCCGCAAGACAGCCTGACCGCTGGCCACAGTCAAAGGCCGAAAAGCAGTCCGCCATTTCGACTATGTTTTCAGTGCTCGGGAAGTATTTTGACCGCGCCGGGCCAAACGCAGGATCGCCTTGACCATCCGCGTCCAAATTCAAAGCTGCGTTCCGTGAAGGCACGCAGACACTGAACCGGGCCGATTTCTCTGGGGCACGAAATCGCGCGCAAAGAGTGAAAGTGAAAACATGTCACCGAATGCGGCATCTTCGATTGTATCCAAGCACGTTTATCCCTCTAATGCGGGAAGAACGGCAAACCGACTTGGCCCCACATCACCCCGAGAGGCGCGGATGCAGACGGATATCCTACACCGCAGCTACGAGGTTGTCGCAACGCGGTTGGATGGCTCCGTCTTTATTGGTCAGGACCGCGCGCCTGCGATCCCCCTTTTCGAAAACGCGTTTTCCGCCTTTGCCCATGGCACGGCGATACAAACGGACAAGGGCGACATTGCCGTAGAAGACCTTCAGCCCGGCGACATGATCATCAAATCAAACGGCAAAGCCGCGCCGCTGGTCTGGATCGGTTCAAGCAACTTCGTACCCGCTGAATCAGGCAAGCGCGTCCCGCTTGTGCGCACCATGGCAGACAGTCTTGGCCAAGGGCGGCCTTTGGGGTTTCTGACCTTCGGCCCTTCGGCCCGCATACTGCATACGCCCTCACGCCTACGCGGGGGCATCCACAACCAGCAGATGCTGACGCTGATGCGCGATCTTGTAGATGGTGTGAATATAATCGAAATCACCCCCCCGACCCCTGTGCGCCTGTATCACATCTGCCTTCAAAAGCATGCGGCGATCAATGTCAGCGGGATTGAGGTCGAAACCTTCCATCCCGGCCTGAACACGTTGCGCCACCTGCCGATCCACCTGCGCGACAAGTTTCTGGGATTGTTCCCGCACATCGAACGCGAAGAGGACTTCGGCCCGCTCGCGTTTCCCCGTGCGCCCGAAACCTTCGATCAGCCGGCTTAACCAGCCCTTGCATTAGATGGGGCCTACGTCAGGCCTTGGTGCTGAGCCGGGTTTCCAATACGTCGAACGGCACGCCGGGTTCGTCCTTGGCCGGGCGGATCACCAGGCTGGTCTTTACGCTGGCAACATTGGGCGTGGTCAACAACTGCCCCGTAAGGAAGCTTTGAAAGCTCGACAGATCCGGTGACACGCATTTCAAGATGAAATCGACCTCACCGTTCAGCATGTGGCATTCGCGGACCAAGGGCCATTCGCGGCATTTGGCCTCGAATGCGGTCAGGTCCGATTCTGCCTGGCTGGCCAAGCCAACCATCGCGAAGACCTGTACTTCGAACCCCAGTTCACGGGCATTCACGTCAGCGTGGTAGCCGCGGATATAGCCGCTTTCCTCAAGGGTGCGCACACGCCGCAGACAAGGGGGTGCAGAAATCCCAACACGTTTTGCAAGTTCGACGTTGGTCATCCGACCGTCTGCCTGCAATTCGGCTAAAATCTTCCGATCAATCGGATCAAGCCGCGTCCCCGCCATAAAGCCCCCAGTATATTTTCGATTGTTATAGCACTACCGTTGCTAGGCGCAATATTCTTTCGTTAGGGTGCAATACCCCGACGATATCCAGAAAATAGGTGTGCGGGCGATCCCGGCGGTGCATGCAGGGCTGATATGCAAACTTGGGGTTTAAGGCAACCTGTCGGAGCGCTATATAAACCTCAATTCTTTCATTTATCCATCAAGGGGCTTCACATGGCCGAAACACGCAAAACCAAGCTTTTGATTATCGGCTCAGGCCCTGCGGGCTATACCGCCGGCGTCTATGCCAGCCGCGCCATGCTGGATCCGATCCTGGTGCAGGGCATCGAACCCGGTGGCCAGCTGACAACGACCACCGAAGTCGAGAACTGGCCCGGCGACAGCGAAGTCCAAGGTCCCGACCTGATGATCCGGATGCAGGATCACGCCAAGGCGATGGGCACCGAGATCATCGGCGACATCATCACCGATCTGGACCTGTCAAGCCGCCCGTTTCATGCCAAGGGGGATAGCGGTACCACCTATGTGGCGGATGCGGTGATTTTGGCCACCGGTGCCCGCGCCAAGTGGCTTGGCCTTGAAACAGAAGAAAAGTTCAAGGGCTTCGGCGTCTCGGCCTGCGCCACCTGCGACGGATTTTTCTATCGCAATCAGGAAATCGTCGTGATCGGCGGCGGTAACACAGCCGTGGAAGAAGCGCTGTTCCTGACCAACTTCGCCTCGAAGGTCACGCTGATCCACCGCCGCGATGAACTGCGTGCCGAAAAAATTCTGATCGACCGGTTGATGAAAAACCCCAAGATCGAGCCGTTGTGGTTCCACCAGCTCGAGGAAGTTTATGGCACCGATGCCCCGCTTGGGGTCGAAGGCGTCAAGGTGAAGAACGTAAACACCGGCGAGATTACGGATATCGCGTGCAAAGGTGTTTTCGTGGCCATTGGTCATGCGCCCGCGAATGAGTTGGTCAAGGATGTGCTGGAAACCCATATGGGCGGCTATGTCGTGACCAAGCCTGACAGCACCGAAACATCCATCCCCGGCGTGTTTGCGGCGGGCGATCTGACTGACCACAAATACCGCCAGGCTGTCACCAGCGCAGGCATGGGATGCATGGCCGCGCTTGAGGCGGAACGTTTCCTGGCCGAAGTAGGCGACGACGAAGGAAAGGACACCTCTTTGCCCCTGGGTTACGGTGCAGAGGTCAAAACCGACGCATAACATTCGGGGTAGACCCCCTTTGCTGGAATAGCGTTGCCGGATTGGGACAAAATCCACGCCTTTGTCCGTAAATTGCCGTAAACAGGTCGCAAGACTTGATTAGCGGAGCGGGGCGGGTTTATGACCCGCCTCAACTGTTCATTGACCCTAATTAATTGCGAGAATCTCATGCAGACGTCCAACCTTGCCCCGATCCCCGAACTTTATGTGTCTTACGATTCGGCCCAGAAACTGAAGGTTGAGGCTGGCAATTTGGTCAGCCATGATCTGACACCCCGCCAGATTTGCGATCTCGAATTGCTGATGAACGGCGGCTTCAATCCTCTCAAGGGGTTTCTGACCGAAGAAGACTACAACAGCGTCGTGGAAAACATGCGTCTGGCAGATGGATCGCTGTGGCCGATGCCAATCAACCTGGATGTGTCCGATAAGTTCGCCGAAGGTCTGGAGATTGGCCAGGACATCGCGCTGCGCGACCAGGAAGGCGTGATCCTTGCGATCATGACCGTCACCGACCGCTGGACGCCCAACAAGGCGAATGAAGCGGAAAAAGTATTCGGTGCCGATGACAGCGCCCACCCTGCCGTGAACTACCTGCACAACACTGCTGGCAACGTCTATCTGGGCGGTCCGGTCACGGGCATCCAGCAGCCTGTTCACTATGACTTCAAGGCGCGTCGTGACACGCCCAACGAATTGCGCACCTATTTCCGCAAGATGGGCTGGCGCAAGGTTGTCGCGTTCCAGACCCGTAACCCGCTGCACCGCGCGCATCAGGAACTGACGTTCCGCGCCGCCCGCGAAGCGCAGGCCAACCTGCTGATCCATCCTGTCGTTGGCCTGACCAAGCCCGGCGATGTCGACCACTTTACCCGCGTGCGCTGCTACGAGGCCGTGCTGAACAAATACCCCGCCGCGACCACGTCGATGAGCCTGCTGAACCTTGCCATGCGCATGGCCGGCCCCCGCGAGGCGGTCTGGCACGGTCTGATCCGCAAGAACCACGGCTGCACGCATTTCATCGTGGGTCGCGATCACGCGGGCCCCGGTAACAACTCCAAAGGCGAAGATTTCTACGGCCCCTATGATGCGCAGGACCTGTTCCGCGAACATCAGGAAGAAATGAGCATCGAGATGGTCGACTTCAAACACATGGTCTGGGTCGCAGAGCGTGCCCAGTACGAAGCCATGGACGAAATCAAGGACAAAGAAGACGTCACCATCCTGAACATCTCGGGCACCGAACTGCGCCGCCGCCTGCAAGAAGGTCTGGAAATTCCGGAATGGTTCTCCTTTCCAGAGGTTGTGGCAGAACTGCGCCGCACCAAGCCGCCGCGTAACAAACAAGGCTTTACCGTGTTCTTCACCGGCTTCTCCGGCTCGGGGAAATCCACCATCGCCAATGCCTTGATGGTCAAGCTGATGGAAATGGGCGGCCGCCCCGTGACCTTGCTGGATGGCGACATCGTGCGCAAAAACCTGTCGTCCGAACTGGGTTTCAGCAAGGAACACCGCGACCTCAACATCCGCCGCATCGGTTATGTGGCAAGTGAAATCACCAAGAACGGCGGCATCGCGATCTGTGCACCGATCGCGCCCTATGCCACCACCCGCCGCGCCGTGCGCGAAGACGTCGAAGACTTCGGTGCCTTTGTGGAAATTCACGTCGCGACCTCGATCGAGGAATGCGAACGCCGGGATCGCAAAGGCCTGTACAAGCTGGCCCGCGAAGGAAAGATCAAGGAATTCACAGGGATTTCAGACCCCTATGACGTTCCGGAAAACCCCGAACTCAGCGTCGAGACAGAGAATGTTGATGTCGACAACTGCGCGCATCAGGTACTGCTCAAGCTGGAAAGCATGGGCCTGATCAAAGCGTGATCACAGCCTGAAGACGACTGAAACTGACAGAAAAGCCAGCCCTCACAGGCTGGCTTTTAACGTTTCAGCCGCCCGCCTTTCCAGATCGACAAAGCCCGCGGCCTGCGGTTTCGCCGCGCGCAGGGCCGGGATCAAGGTGTCGTATTGCGCGACAGATGCGCCCGCGATGGCGCGCTGCACATCTTCTTCGGTCTGGCACAGGATCATCCCGCCGGTATCGATAAAGTCGCCTATATTCGGGCAGCCCCAATAGATCGGCACGGTTTCGCACAGCACCGCATCCACCAGCTTTTCACTGAAGTAATTCTGTTCGCGCACATTCTCGATCACGATCGAGAACCGGTAAGGGGCCAAGCCGTCGCTTTTGTCGTCGAAGGGCGCATAGCCGCGCCCCAGCACGGTAACGTCTGCGCCAGACGCCTGAACATGTTCGACCAGACGGTGGCGCAGCTGATGTCCGATGTGATCCCGCTTGGCCGAGGCGATCAGCGACATGTGCTGCGTCTTGCTGACGTCCAGCCCCTGATAGTCTGGCACCCAGGTGGTGCCATAGGGCAGGAACAACCCGTTGGGAATCCTGTCCAACAGCTGCTGGTGATAGCTCATCACCCGAAAAAACCTCCGATATGTCAGCCGCAGCCAGCGCAGATGCCGCGCGTGGATAATTGACGGTTCAACCACCATGGCGGTGACACGGGCGCGCGTTCCAAGATCGGGCAGGAAATGCATGTTGGTCTTGGGGTAGATGATCAGATGGTCATCGCAGGTGAGGTCGGCCACACCCCCCTGCCCCAGCCGGTCCGGCCGCCCCAACGGCCAGATCAGATCATCAAGAGGCCGCGCCGCCAGTGCCTTGCCCAGCTTGCTGCCATACGGCAGGACGGCAATTGCGGGATCAGACATGCGGGCACCTTTTCTTGTTCACCAAGGGTCTAGCGCCGACCCTTTCAATAGAAAAGGCCGCACTCTCGCGCGGCCTTCCAAAATCAAACAAGCATGAGTGGGTTTAGTGCGCCATCACAGGCGCATAGTCATGATCCCGCGCCAAGCTGAACGCCAGCTTGCGGTCACCCACCAGCGCCAACTGCTGCCCTTCGGCATCGTGAACCGCATAAAGCTGTTCCAGCCCTTCGGCCTGATCACGCACTTCGCGGGGCAGATCAGAGACAGCGATCATCTTCACGTAAACCGTCCGGTCCTGAATATGAGTATCTTCGTTATGCATCTTATTCCCCTTTTCTGATTTTAATCGTCTGCACTACTTTTTCCGGCTTGGCGCGGGTCAGGTCCACATGCAGCAGACCGTTTTCCATCAAGGCTTCGCCCACTTCGACACCATCCGCCAAGACAAAGGACCGTTGGAACTGGCGCGCCGCAATCCCGCGGTGCAGAAAAATCCGCCCGTCCTGACCTTCGGCCTGCCTGCCGCGAATCACAAGCTGGCGATCTTCCACCGTAATCGCGAGGTCTTCTTCGGCGAAGCCCGCAACCGCAAGTGTGATCAGATAGCTGTAATCCGACGTCTGTTCGATGTTGAACGGCGGATAACCTTCGTTACCGGCCTTCGCGCTGCGTTCCAGCACTTGCTCTAGTTGCTCGAATCCCAACATATGGGGATAAGAAGCCAGCGTTAATTTCGTCATAAGACACGTCCTTTAAACCAAGCGACAGTCAATCGTGTTGGCCCCAGTATTGGCGACCTCTGTGTCAAATATGGGGAGCAGTCGTGTCAGACGCAAGGGCTATGCCAACGAAAGGCTAACGCTTATGTTAACAGTCCTAAGTAGCGAAAGAATCAGCAAGCCTTATGAACGCCCCCTCTGACCTGTCGATGAAAAACGATGACGTGTTGCGCGTGGAGCTTGAAGTATTCCGCCGCGAACACCGTGATCTTGACGAAGCAATCCATGCGCTGGCGGAAAAAGGCACCGGTGATCAACTGACCCTGCAGCGCTGGAAAAAGCGTAAATTGCGGTTGAAAGACCTGATTGCCCAGATCGAAGATCGTCTGACCCCTGATATTACCGCCTAAGTGCCGCAACCGCGGATTGCCACCCCATCCATGATGGCTATAGTGCGCGCTTTAAACGCGATCTTACAAAGGCTTCCCCTCAATGGAAAATCCCCCCGTCGGCATTATTATGGGTTCCCAATCTGACTGGAGCACCATGCGCGAGGCAGCAACCCTGCTGGATGAACTGGGCATCGCCTACGAGGCCAAGATCGTGTCCGCCCACCGCACACCCGACCGGCTGTGGGACTATGGCAAGACGGCCGTGGATCGCGGCTTGCAGGTGATCATTGCCGGTGCCGGCGGGGCCGCGCATCTGCCCGGCATGATGGCGTCCAAGACCCGCGTGCCGGTGATCGGCGTGCCGGTCCAGACCAAGGCGCTGTCAGGGGTCGATTCGCTTTATTCCATTTTGCAAATGCCCCGCGGCTTTCCCGTTGCGACCATGGCAATCGGCGCGGCGGGTGCCGCCAACGCTGCCTTGATGGCGGCGGGTATTCTGGCCCTGCAAGACGCTGCCCTTGCAAAACGTCTGGACGACTGGCGCGCCGCACTGAGCGCCTCCATCCCGCAGGAGCCTTCTGATGACTGATCCACTTCCCACCGGGGCCATCATCGGTATTCTGGGCGGCGGCCAGTTGGGGCGCATGCTGTCGGTCGCCGCGGCACGCCTTGGCTTTCGCACCCATATCTTTGAACCCGGTGCAAACCCGCCCGCCGCAGATGTTGCCCACGCGGTGACCACCGCAGCCTATGACGATGTGGCGGCGCTAACCGCCTTTGCCAAAGCCGTCGATATCGTCACGTTCGAATTCGAGAACATCCCCACCGATGCGCTGGATGTGATCGAAGCCATCACGCCGATCCACCCAAACCGCGAGGCGCTGCGCACCAGCCAGGACCGCCTGACCGAAAAAACCTTTCTTGAGGGGTTGGGCCTGAACGTCGCCCCCTTTGCCGACATCGCCAATGCCGCCGATCTTAAGGCGGCGATGCAGACCATCGGGGCCCCCTCTATCCTGAAGACCCGCCGTTTCGGCTATGATGGCAAGGGACAGTCCCGCCTGCGCAGTGTCGATGATGCGGCGACGGCCTGGGCCGATATGGCCGGCAGCCCTGCCGTGCTGGAAGGCTTTGTTGATTTCTCGATCGAGGTTTCCGTGATTGCCGCGCGCAGTGCGTCGGGCGATGTAGCGTGTTTCGATCCCGGCGAAAATGTGCACCGCGACGGGATTTTGCACACAACCACCGTCCCTGCCCGCCTCAGCGCAGCGCAGCGCACCGATGCCGTGTTGCTGGCCGCCAAGATATTGAACGCGCTGGACTATGTCGGTGTGCTCGGGGTCGAGCTTTTCGTGACGCCGCAAGGTTTTATCGTCAATGAAATCGCGCCGCGCGTGCACAACTCGGGCCATTGGACGCAAAACGGCTGTACAGTCGACCAGTTCGAACAGCACATCCGGGCGATCACCGGCTGGCCCTTGGGCGACGGCAGCCGTTATGCGGATGTGGTTATGGAAAACCTGATCGGCGACGATATGGACCGTGTTCCGGCGCTGGCCAAACAGCGTGACACGGCCTTGCATCTTTATGGCAAGGCGGACGTCAAGGCGGGCCGCAAGATGGGCCACGTCAATATCATCAAGCGGTAAAGCGCAGCGCAATATCGCCTGACATATAGCTGACGCGCCCGCCTGCCATCGTCATGGCGACGCGGCGCGTCTTTGCATCCAGAACCACCAGATCGGCACGCATGTCGGGCAACAAATCGCCGCGATCGGCAAGCCCCAGAACGGCGGCAGGCCCTGCTGACACCAGCCGCCATGCATCGGCCAGCGGCAAAACCCCGCTGTCGGCCAGCATGAATGCCGCACGCCGTGGCGACGGATAGTGGTAATCCGACGCCAAGGCCGCACCGACCCCCATCATGATCAGATCGACCGCTGAAACATTCCCGTTATGCGACCCGCCCCGAACCACGTTCGGCGATCCCAGCACAACGAGATCACCGGCCGCCGTTGCAGCCTCGGCAGCCGCGAGCGTTTCGGGGAATTCCGCGACCATCACGCCGCGCGCGCGCCATGCTGCACGCCCGTCGGCCGTTGTGTCATCATGGCTGCCCATCTGTACGCCTTGCGCCGCGAGGGTCGCACAAAGCGCGTCCAGGGCCGCAGGCACATCAGCACTTTGACCATGCAGCTCCTGCATCAGTTTCAAATGCGCATCCGGATTACGCCCCGCCTTTAACGCTTGGGCTACCATACGTTTCGGCACGCGCCCTTCAGCCAGCCGCGCGTGGGGGAGATGGTCGTTGAATACGATATACGACAGCCCCCAATCTGCCAGCAGACCGGGGATTTGCTCGTGCAGATCAAGCATGTGTGTCTCGAAACGCAATTGCCCGCGCAGGTCGGTCACCAATCCGGGGGCCGTGGCGCGCATCGCTTCAAACACCTGTTTCGCAAATTCTGGCCCGCGCAAACCGCCTTCCCAACTGACGAATTGCGCCAGCACGGCGGTGGTGATGCCGTTGGCGGCCAATTCAGCCTCGGCAGCGACCAACCCTTCCGAGAGCGTCTTCATCGCGCCGCGACGCGGGGCCAGATGACGTTCGAACCCGTCGCCATGCACATCGACAATGCCCGGCAGGATCATGTAACCGCCCAGATCGACCGCGCGTTTTTGCGGCGCGTCGACGATCATACCCTCGGCAATGGACAGCGCGCGCCGGTCCAGCCCGCCTTGGCCCAAGACCTGCGCACCGGTTAAATCAAGGCTTAGCATTGTCATCCTCCGCACCCGGCAGGCAATCCCCCGTGGGGCAGCCGATGGAATCAAGAACGGCGTCCACAAAGGTCAACGAACGGTCAAACTTTCCAGTGTTCAGATAGGCCATGGTCTGGGCGATCACCGTGGGGTTCAGCATCATGAAAGTATGGGTCACAGGCAGCATCAAGAAGTCACGCATGCCCTTCACCCTTGTCGATTTCACCGAAACCTTGCCATCGTCACGTCCCGGCAAAAGAGAAGAGAAATAAGGATTCAGCGACTGCGTGCCTGCAATCACACCAAGATCGAAGGTCACCGGCGGCAGCTTGCGCGGCAACGAATCCGCCCCTGTCCCCATCTGCGCACCCGCAGGGCCGTTCAGCCAGTCGAACCCGGGGAAATCCCCCAAGGCATCGACCACCTCGCTGCCTTGATTTGGGGGTGCCAACATCACGACACGGCCGACGCGGGCATCCCCCTCTTCGGCCACCCATTGGCGCAAGAGGATGCCGCCCATGGAATGGGTCACGAAGTCGACCTTGTCTGTCCCGCAGGCTGCGACGGCGTCGGGCAGGGTTTGGCGGGTCAATGCCTCGACCGGAGCCTCTGTCGAGGGGTAACCGGGGCGGACGATTTTATAGCCCTCGGTCTCGAGCGCTGCCTCCATCACCGCAAAGGATGTTTCGGTGCGCGCCAACCCGTGCAACAGCACCACGCAGCGCCCGACGCCTGCATTTTCCAGGGTCGGTTGCGCGGTCGCCTGGCCTGAGATGGCCAACAGGAAGATCAGCGGGGCAAATCGTGTTTTCATGAACGATCAGATAGACTGAAATCCCGTGGTGTGAAATGGTTTGGCGATATCTGGAATGGAAAGTTTCGCAAATGGCCCCAAACAGCCCAAGACTGGCGGTGCGCGCGGTGATCCTGCACCAAGACCGCCTGCTGTTGGTGAATGCCTATCCTGACGGGCAAAGCGATCTGATGTGCGCGCCCGGCGGCGGGGTCGAACTTGGCGCATCCCTGCATGACAACCTGATGCGCGAAGTGTTCGAGGAAACAGGATTGCGGGTCGATGTCGGCCTGCCCTGTCTGGTGAATGAATTTCATGATCCCGACCGCGGGTTTCATCAGGTGGATGTGTATTTTCACTGCCGGATCATCGGGTCGCCCCTGATCGACGCGGACTGGCAGGATGTCGACCGGGTCGTCACCGACCGCCGCTGGGTCACCCGCGATCAGATGGCAGGTTTGCGGGTCAAGCCGGATACGCTGATTGATGTGGCATTTGGCGGTGCGGGTATCACCTATGACCCGCTCGAGTTGATCTTGCGCTGACGGCCAAGCCGATCCCGCCCAGAACCAGCACCGTGGCAAGGATGACCTTGGGACTTAACGGCTCTGACAGCAGGGCCGCGCCGGCAAGGATGGCGATAACGGGCACCGATAGCTGCACCACCGCCGCCGTTGATTGCGCCAGTCTGGGCAAGACCGCATACCACAAGGCATAGCCTAGCCCCGATGTGATCCCGCCGCAGATGGCCCCCAACACCAGGCCCGTTGCCGTGATCTGCGTGGTCTGGACCAGCAGCAGACACGCCACAATTGGCACGCAGATCAGAAAATTCCCCGCCGTATTGGCCAAGGGGTCAGCCGATCCCTTGCCGATGATCGTATAGGCCGCCCAGCCCAAACCGGCGACCACCATCAGCGCTGCGCCTGCCGGGTTCACCTGTGTCTGTGCGCCGGGCCAAAGCACCAGGGCCAGACCGGCAAAGGCAAGGCTGGCACCGGTGATCTGGCGGAGTGTCGGCGGGCTGCCAAAGACCGCGCCATAAGCGAACATCGCAATTTGCACGACCCCGAACAGGATCAGCGCGCCCAGCCCTGCATCCAAGGTCAGATAGGCCAGTGAAAAGCCGATAATATAGAGCGCCAAGGTAACCGCCCCCAAGGCACGTTGACGATGCAGCAGGTTCAACGCCCCGCCGCGCACCCAAAGAAGAACGGTCAGGACGGCGGCCCCCGCCCCGACCCGCACAAGGGCAAAGCCGGTCGGATCAATATGGCCACCGATGATGGCAAAGCGCGTCAGCAGTGAATTCGCGGCAAAGGCGATCATCACGAGGGCGGTCAGAAGGAAAATTCGCATGGGTTTATCTAGGCCACTGCAACGGTGCGCGCCAATGGAAAAGGGGCGCATCTGGATAAGATGCGCCCCCAAGTGTTTCAGCGAAGGGTTCGAAAACCCTACGGCGTGATTTACATCATGCCGCCCATGCCGCCCATGCCACCCATATCGGGCATGCCGCCGCCTGCACCGCCGTCTTTCGACGGACGATCGGCAACCATGGCTTCGGTGGTGATCAGCAGACCGGCGATGGATGCCGCGTCCTGCAGAGCAGTACGAACAACTTTCGCAGGGTCGATCACGCCGAACTTGAACATATCGCCATATTCTTCGGTCTGCGCGTTAAAGCCGAATGTCAGGTCGCTGCTTTCGCGGATTTTGCCCGCAACAACAGAACCGTCCACGCCGGCGTTTTCAGCGATCTGACGCAGCGGTGCTTCCAGTGCCTTGCGCACGATGGAGATACCGACGTTCTGATCGTTGTTCATGCCAGTCATACCGTCGAGCGATTTTGCTGCCTGAATAAGGGCAACACCACCACCAACAACGATACCTTCCTGAACCGCAGCGCGTGTCGCGTTCAGGGCGTCGTCGACGCGGTCCTTACGCTCTTTCACTTCGATTTCGGTCATGCCGCCAACGCGGATCACAGCAACACCGCCAGCCAGTTTGGCAACGCGCTCTTGCAGCTTTTCACGGTCGTAGTCGGATGTGGTTTCTTCGATCTGGTTACGGATCTGTGCAACACGTGCTTCGATCTCGGCCTTTTCGCCAGCGCCATCAACGATTGTTGTTTCGTCTTTGGTGATGGTTACTTTCTTGGCGGAACCCAGCATGTCCATTGTAACGGACTCAAGCTTCATGCCCAGATCTTCGGAGATCACTTGACCACCGGTCAGGATTGCAAGGTCCTGCAACATGGCTTTGCGGCGATCGCCGAAACCAGGTGCCTTGACCGCTGCGATTTTCAGACCGCCGCGCAGTTTGTTCACGACGAGTGTTGCAAGCGCTTCGCCTTCAACATCTTCCGAGATGATCAACAGTGGCTTTTGCGACTGGATGACCTGCTCGAGCAGGGGAACCATTGGCTGCAGCGACGAAAGTTTCTTTTCGTGCAGCAGGATGATCACGTCTTCCAGTTCTACAGTCATCTTGTCGGAGTTGGTGACAAAATAGGGCGACAGGTAGCCGCGGTCGAACTGCATGCCTTCGACAACATCTGTCTCTGTTTCCAGACCTTTGTTTTCTTCGACGGTGATAACACCTTCGTTGCCGACTTTCTGCATCGCGTCCGCGATCTGGCGACCGATTTCAGCTTCGCCGTTGGCAGAGATCGTACCGACCTGAGCAACTTCGTCGCTGTCTGTCACGTCACGTGCTGCGGCACGGATGGCTTCGACAACCTTGTGCGTGGCCATATCGATGCCGCGCTTCAGATCCATCGGGTTCATGCCGGCAGCAACAGATTTCATGCCTTCTTTGACGATGGCCTGGGCCAGAACAGTCGCGGTTGTTGTACCGTCGCCTGCTTCGTCATTGGTCCGGGAAGCAACTTCCTTGACCATCTGTGCGCCCATGTTTTCGAACTTGTCTTCCAGTTCGATTTCTTTCGCTACCGAAACACCGTCCTTGGTGATGCGCGGTGCGCCGAAAGATTTGTCCAGAACCACGTTACGGCCTTTCGGGCCCAGCGTGACTTTGACCGCGTCGGCAAGGATGTTCACACCCTTGAGCATGCGGTTGCGGGCGTCGGTCCCGAATTTTACGTCTTTAGCAGACATAGTGTCTTCTCCTAAATTCTTGTGTTGATGTCAGCGTGTCATGTAGGCGCAAGGCCCGGATCGTCCTGAATTCAGGAGATGATCCCCATGATGTCGCTTTCCTTCATCATCAGCAGCTCTTCGCCATCAAGCGTGACTTCCGTGCCGGACCATTTGCCGAACAGGATTTTGTCACCGGGCTTTACAGCCATCTCGATCAGCTCACCGCTGTCTTTGCGTGCGCCTTCGCCACATGCAACGACTTCACCCTCGGAGGGCTTTTCTTTCGCGGAATCAGGGATGATCAAGCCACCCTTGGTTTTTTCTTCGCTTTCGTGCGACGCACCAACACGCGGTCGTGAAGCGGTTTCAATGCCATCTTTCAGCTCTTAAGCTCAAAGTTATTCTTCCAAGCCACGCTCCCCAGCCCCGGGGATGCAGCCGTTAGCACTCAACAGGTTCGAGTGCTAACGATCTGTAGCTAAGGATGTCATCTGCCCTAGTCAACCAGTGTCATGTGAAAAACTTTAAGGGTACCGATCTGACGGCCAATATCAGCCGGACCCAAGGACGCGTGCGCTGGTTTCGACCGCCTGCGCGCCCTCCTGTGTCAGCCCGTATACGCCTTTTTCAACTTTTTCAAACCACCCATAATGGTTATGTCGCATCATGACCGTCGCCCGCTTCACGTCCGTCTCGCGGGCGACGTCGGCCCCTTTGCTGGCACCGGCCTCGAACAGATACATGGCAAGTTTCAGCGCGTCCTGACGGTAGGCCGTCACCAGCCCCGCCCGCGTCTGCCCGCCATCATTGGGGTCCCCCTGACGACGTGCGAATTCCCGCAACAAGGATGTCTTGCGCTTGGCGTTCTTGCGCGGGGCGTAAGGGCCGGGATCGCAATGCACCGCCACCAGTCCATCCTTGATCCGCACAGTCATCAGCCCCAGCCCAAGCCGCCGCGCCAAAACGGTATTCGCCTTGACCGCCTTGTAAAACGGTTTGCCCGGCTTGTGGGCCACCGCAAGATACACGTCATCGCTGACTTTCAGCCGTTCGATACACTGGTGGAACAACGCCAGTGAAAATCCCAGCTTCAACTCTACCACCACGGGCGGCTCCGTCCCGCGGATCGCCACCACATCGGCGGCACCGACTTCCGACTTCACGACATAGCCCTGATCCTCGAGAAAGGATTTGACGGGTTGGTAAAGATCGGTTTCGCGCGGGTTGGTCATGACCCCTTGCTAGCAGCATTTCATTGGCGCTGAGAACCCCCAAGACATCTGCGATGCTCAAGGTGGTGACAAGTGCCGCACCGCGCCCTATAAGGCGCGCAAATCAACACTCCCTTTGCAGGATACCGCATATGACAACGCTTGTTTTTGGCCATAAATCCCCCGACACCGATAGCACCGGCAGCCCGATCATCTGGGCCTGGTACCTGAACCAGATTGCAGGCGTCGATGCCGCCCCTGCCCTGCTGGGTGAACCCAACACCGAAGCGCTGTTCATGCTGGACCACTGGAAGCTGGACAAACCGCAGATCATCTCTGATGTCGAAGAGGATCAGCCCGTTGTGATCGTCGACACCAACAACCCGGCAGAACTGCCCGACAACATCAACAACGCCGACATCAAGGCGATCATCGACCACCACAAACTGGTCGGCGGCCTTGAAACCAAAGGCCCGATCCACATCGTCATGGAGCCATTGGCCTGCACCGCCACAATCATGTACAAGATGATCGGCGACGACATGGCGCAGATGCCAGAGAACATCAAAGGCGCGATGCTGACCTGCATCCTGTCCGACACGCTGGAATTCCGCAGCCCGACCACGACGCAGGAAGACATGGCGATCGCACATGCGCTGGCCAAGGATCTGGGCATCGACATTCCGGATTATGCCGCAAAAATGTTCGCCGCGAAATCCGACGTGTCGTCGTTCTCGGAAGCTGAATTGCTGCGCATGGACAGCAAGGAATACGAAGTCGGCGGCAAGCAGTTCCGCGTGTCGGTTCTGGAAACCACATCGCCTGCAACCGTGCTGGACCGGAAGGATGCGTTGATGGCCGCGATGCCCGGCGTCGCGACGGAAGACGGTGCAGACCAGGTTCTGCTGTTCGTGGTCGACATCCTGAATGAAGAAGCAACGATGCTGATCCCCAACGAACTGACCAAATCGGTTGCCGAAAAAAGCTTTGGCGCGACAGTCACCGGTGACACCGTCGTGCTGCCCGGCGTGATGAGTCGCAAAAAACAGATCATCCCGAACCTCAAGGTCTGATCACGCCAGACTTTCAGAAGGCTTAGAACACAAAAGGCCCCCTTTCAAAAAAGGGGGCCTTTTTTTCATTTTGGCGCACCACGAGGGTGCATCGATCAGACCTTCAAATGTGTATCGCTCCGTTCCCAGGCAAGGGGTTTGAACACCTCGTCAACGGGTGTCTGCGCGACGTGATTGACGTAATTTGACATGGTTTTCTGCGCCATTCCCAGAATGACATCCAGCACAGCACGGTGGCCGTATCCTGCATCAAAGAAGGCCTGCATCTGCGCGTCTGTCACGTTGCCACGGTTGCGCACCATCTGCACCGTAAAGCTGCGCAGCGCCTCGAGCTTGGGTGTAGGCAGCGCTGTTTCATTGCGCAGCGCCTCGGAGATTTCCTCAGACACCTTCATCATCTTGGCGATGCCCGTATGTGCGGGAACGCAGTAATGGCATTCGTTCTCCACATTGATGGCCTGCCAAACGACTGTCAGTTCTTCTGCATTGAAATCGGTCTCTGTGAAAAGCTTGTGAAGCACCTGATACGCTTCATAGGCCTGCGGGCTTTCGGCCAGAACCTTGTGCAGTCCGGGCAGACGGCCAAACGCCTTTTGCGATTTCTCTAAAAGCGGCTTTGACGCTTCAGGTGCGGAATCAAGATCATGGGAAGGGAAAGTCATGTCGGGAGCATCCTTTAAAATATGTCAGTTACCATTCTTTAGGCTTTATTGAGCGATCACTCAAGTATATAAATGAGCGACTGCTCAAGATCAGAGGACCCCATGCCGCGCAAACCGAACTATGACCGAAACGAATTGATCGACCGCGCCCGCGACCTGTTTTGGCAGCGCGGTTGGGCCGGCACGTCCTTGAAGGATCTCGAAGCCGCCTTGCAGATGAAACCCGGCAGTTTCTATGCGGCCTTCGGATCAAAGGATGCCTTGTTCGAACTTGCCCTGAAGAAATATGCATCAGACGGGCTAGAGCGTCTGATTGCGCTGGCACAGGAGCACGGCCCGATCAAGGCGCTCCAACGCTTTCCGGCCATGGCGATCCGGAACAAATCTGCCCCCGCCAAGGCCTGCATGCTTTCCAAGACCCTGCTTGAGCTTCAGGCACATCGTCACCCCTTGGCCCACGAGGCGAACTTGCATCTTTTGCGCATGGAACAGCAGTTTGCCGAGCTGTTCCAGCAGGCACAATCGGACGGCGCGATTGACGGCAGCCATGATCCGCGCACGCTCGCGCGCAGATACCAGTCCGATGTCTTGGGCTTGCGGGTTTCAGCGGAACGGGACGGCGTCGACGCCAATGCCATAGCTGCGGAAATCGCCGAAGGGCTGACGCGGCTGTGACGCAAAGTCAGGTCCAGCACCTGCATTTCGCACCTTGATCAAAAGAACAGCGCGCGTTGTTGCCCCGCCTTGGGATGTATGCTTTCTGCACATGAACCCCTTGCCGATTGGACCGCATCATGACCCAGATCATCAACAACCTGTTTGAAGTTTCAGACCGCTACGAGGCGTTGTTCGTCGATCTTTGGGGCTGCGTGCATGACGGCGTCAAGGCGTTGCCCGACGCGGTCACGGCCCTGCAAGTCTACCGCAAGGGCGGCGGCAAGGTCGTGCTGGTTACCAATTCCCCCCGCCCCCGCGCAGGCGTGGTCAAGCAACTGGCGCATTTCGGTGTGCCGGATGACGCATGGGACGACATTGCGACCTCGGGTGATTCGGCACGCGCGGCCATGTACCGGGGCACCGTTGGCAGCAATGTCTGGCACTTGGGTCCGCCCAGCGACAAAAGCTTTTTTGACCCCATCGACATTCTGGAAAACCCGGTCGACATCACTCGCGTCGCGCTGGAGGATGCCGAAGGGATCGTCTGCACCGGCCCCTTTGATGCGACGGCTGATCCAAGTGTTCTGCGCCCGCAACTGTTGATGGCCAAGCAAATGGGGCTGAAGCTGCTGTGCGCGAACCCTGACATCGTGGTGGACCGTGGCGACAAACGGGAATGGTGTGCGGGGGCCGTGGCCGCGCTCTATACCGAGATGGGCGGCGAGAGCCTTTATTTCGGCAAGCCGCATCCGCCGATCTATGATCTGGCGCGGCGCAGGCTTTTTGCATTGGGCGTGGACGTGGCCGACCGCGATATTCTGGCCATCGGTGACGGTGCCCAAACCGACGTCAAAGGGGCGATGGGCGAGGATATTGATTCGCTCTTTATCTCTGGCGGGCTGGCAGCCGCAGAAACCGACACCAAGACTCAACCGGATTCAGAGGCGCTAACCCGTTATCTGGAAAAGGAAATGTCCTCTCCGACCTATACGATAGGGCACCTTCGCTGACCCACTTTTAGCTTGCGTTTCTGCACCTGCAAAGTAATTAAGTGTCTCAAATGCCTTCGGGCACGTCATATAATTACTCGAAGGGTGTAGCATGTTGGATAACCTTCCGCGCGGAACGATCTGTATCGAAGACATCGAAATGGGCATGTCCCGCCATCTGCAAAAGGTTGTGACGGACGAAGACATCGAGATGTTCGCGCAGATTTCAACAGACCGGAATCCGGTGCATCTGGATGACGACTATGCCCGCGACACAATTTTCGAAGGGCGTATTGCGCATGGCATGCTGACCGCCGGCCTGATCTCGGCCGTGATCGGAGAGCAACTGCCCGGGCATGGAACGGTCTACATGGGGCAGTCGCTCAAGTTTCTGGCCCCGGTGCGCCCCGGCGATCTGGTTTATGCCGAGGTCAAGGTGACCTACATCGATTTCACCAAGCGCCGTGTGAAGCTGGACTGCCATTGCGCCGTTGATGGGAAGAAAGTCCTGATCGGCGAAGCAACGGTTCTGGCTCCTTCGCGCAAATTCGACTGAACCCTCGGGCAAGGCTGGGGGCCAGCCCCCAGACCCCCGGGATATTTAACAGCCAGAGAAGCATGTCGGCTGCTTGTCAGCAGGGTCAGACAGGGCTACGACCTAGCCCATGGAAATCATACGTGACTATCAGTTTGTAGCAGAGTCCGATCGGGGTGCATCCGCAGCGATCGGCAACTTTGACGGTGTGCATTTGGGGCATCGGTCGGTCATCGACCTTGCCCGTGCAGCCCTGCCCGAAGCGCCCTTGGGCGTCGTGACGTTCGAGCCGCACCCGCGTGCGTTTTTTGCGCCGAACGCGGCACCGTTTCGGCTTATGGGGCCGGAAGCCCGCGCACATCAGCTGGAAAAGATCGGTGTTGATAAGCTTTATGAGGTGAAGTTCGACGCCGCGCTGGCAGGTCTGAGCCCCTATGATTTTGCCAAGAACGTGTTGGTCGAGGGCTTGGGGTTACGGCATGTCGTGGTCGGTGCCGATTTCTGCTTTGGCAAGAACCGGGCCGGAACCGCGGCACAAATGGTGGAATTCGGTGCGCAATTGGGCTTTGGCGTGACAGTTGCACCGCTGATGGCACAGGGTGAAAGCACCGTGTCGTCTACGGCCATTCGGGCCGCGTTAACCAATGGCAAGCCACGCGAGGCAGCCGCCATGCTGGGTCACTGGCATCGCCTTGAAGGGCCTGTCCTGCATGGGGAAAAGCGCGGGCGCGAGCTGGGCTACCCCACGGCAAATATGTCGATTGATGGTCTGCATCCCCCTGCCTTTGGCGTCTATGCCGTGTTGGTGGACGTGCTGGAAGGGCCGCAGGCCGGACGCTACCACGGAGTCGCCAGCCTTGGCGTGCGGCCGATGTTCGGTGAAAACAAAGCCAACCTCGAGACATTTATCTTTGATTTCAAAGGTGATCTTTATGGCAAGCATATTTCGGTCGCCCTGATTGAGCATTTGCGGGGCGAGGAGAAATTCGATGGGATTGACACATTGATCACCCAGATGGATGCCGACAGTGCGCAGGCCCGCGCCATTCTGGCCGCGCTATGACCGATCCGATTGCTCCCAGGGGATTGGCAGAGCGGTTCTGGGAAAAGAAGCCGCTGAACAAGATGTCGCCCGCAGAATGGGAAGCGCTGTGTGACGGCTGTGGTAAATGTTGTCTGAACAAGCTGGAAGACGAGGACACACAGGAGGTCGCCCTGACCCGTGTCGCCTGCCGGTTGCTTGACGATTCCACCTGCCGCTGCACACATTATGAAAACCGCCACCAGTTCGTGCCCGACTGCATCGTTCTGAAACCCGAGAATCTGGATACCCACGCCTATTGGATGCCGCTGACCTGCGCATACCGGCTGTTGTGGCAGGGCAAACCGCTTTACGACTGGCATCCGTTGATCTCTGGCGATCCCGAAACCGTCCATACCGCCGGGATATCGGTGCAATATGACACCGTATCGGAATTCGACACCCCGTTCGAAGAATGGGAAGACCACATCATTGAGGAGCCCACCTGATGTTTTTTGCCTCTGACAATGCAGGCCCAGTTCATCCGCAAATCATGGCACGGCTGGCGCAGGCCAACGAAGGCCATGCCATGCCTTACGGCAAGGACGCGATCATGGACGAGGTGCGCGATGCCATCCGCACGGCGTTCGAGGCACCCGAGGCAGCGGTTTATCTGGTGGCCACCGGCACGGCGGCCAATGCGCTGGCGCTGGCCTGCTACACGCAGCCCTGGCAGACGATTTTCTGTTCGACCACCGCGCATATCAACGAAGACGAGTGTAACGCACCTGAATTTTACGCCGGTGCGGCCAAGCTGACGGCGCTTGAGACAGATGATAAGATGTCGCCCGACGCGTTGCGCCGCGCGATTGAAAAGCAGGCCGATGGGAATGTGCATGGCGCACAGCGCGGACCGGTGTCGATCACCCAGGTGACCGAACGCGGGTCCGTTCATACGCTGGACGAAATCCGCGCGCTGACTGCCGTGGCCAAGGATTACGGCCTGCCGGTGCATCTGGACGGTGCGCGTTTTGCCAATGCGATGGTCGCATTAGGCTGCACCCCGGCCGAGATGACGTGGAAAGCAGGCGTTGACGTTGTCAGCTTTGGCGGCACCAAGAACGGTTGCATGGGGGTCGAGGCGGTCGTGTTCTTTGACCCGGCCAAGGCATGGGAATTCGAATTGCGGCGCAAGCGCGGGGCGCATCTGTTCTCCAAACACCGCTATCTGTCAGCACAGATGGCCGGATATATGCAGGATGACCTGTACAAGGTGATGGCGCAGCAAGCCAATGACAACGCCGCGCATCTGGCCCAAGGGCTGCGTGCGGCGGGGGCGACGTTTCTGCATCAGCCCGACGCCAACATGATCTTCGCCAGCTGGCCGCGCCGCATCCACCAAAAGCTGCACGAGGCAGGCGCGAAATATTACATCTGGAACGGGTCGCTTGAGGGCGATGATCCCGAAGAATATCTTGGCGCGCGTCTGGTCTGTGACTGGTCGATCGGCAAGCCTGCGATCGACCAGTTTCTGTCGCATTTCTAAACGATTAGCAGGCCGCCAGAAACGCACGCACTTCGTTTGCGACTTCGGTCGGGTGAGTCAGCGGGGCCATGTGCCCTGCCCCCGCGATGGCGCGGCGGGTGACGTTGGGCAGACGTTTTTCCAACGACCTGCTGATCACATCCGCAATATCGCCCGAGGTTGCCCCGTCCATCAACAAAACCGGCATCGCGGCACGGGCAAAGCGGCCCGGTTCCAGCAATCCGGCGCTGTCTTCGCGCAGGAACGGTTGGCTGGCGGGGACGAAATGGATGCGGTCGGCCATATAGTGGCGCAGCTTTTCGGGCGTCTTTTCCCAACCGCTGCCATCACCCCAACCGACGTTAAAGACCCGCGCGGCCTCCATCATGTCACCACTGGCGTAGGCGGCGTTGAAGGCCGTGTTGTTGCCCATGTCGGATGACGCGCCCTTTGGGTCATCGACCATAGCGGCGGCGAAATAGACCGGTTCGACCATGGTCAGGCTGCGCACAAGTTCGGGGCTTTCGATTGCCAGACGCAGCCCGACGGTCGCGCCGAAGGAATGGCCGATGATGTCCATCGGTTCGGTCAGCAGCGCGAGGGCCATGTCGGTGGCCACATCATGCACATTGCCCTGCCCGTCCCAATCACCAGATTTTCCGTGCGACGGAAGGTCATAGGCAAGCAGGGTCAGATCATCGCCAAGCGCTTCGCCGATCCCGCGCCACGCACCTGAATGGGCAAGCGTGCAATGGATCGCCAAGGCTTGGCGCGGGCCATGGCCAAATTTCCGCGTAAACGTCTTTAGCGTCACAGGCGGCCCGCCAGATGCAAGTCGAGATCTTCCAAACGGTCCTGTCCCCAGAACTTCTGCCCATCATCCAGAATATAGAACGGCGCGCCAAAGACACCGCGTTCGACCGCCTCTTCGAGGTTGCGGGCAAAAGTGTCGGCCCCTTGCAGCAGGCCCTTGTCGGCGATCGCAGGATCAAAGCCAGCCTTGACCAGACAGTCCCGGACCACGTCATCCTGGGCAATGTCGCGATCTTCGGCCCAGACAGCATGCATGATCAGCTGGCACAGCTTGCCCACGTCGCCGCCGGTCGCCTGCGCCGCGATAATCGCATACGATGAAGGTGCGCCATTGGTGGGCCAGAAGGCCGGTTGCAGCTTGAACGGCATGCCCAGTTTCTTGGCCTGACGGGCCAGTTCCATCGCGCGGTATTCCTGCCGGCTGGGATGCCGATCCTTAGGGGGCTGTCCTCCCGTCCGGCCAAACCCAGAGATCAGATCAAACGGCTTATAGGTGATCGTGGCACCATGTTTGGCTGCGATTTCCTCAAGCCGGTTGCCAGCAAGATACGCATAAGGCGACAAGGTCGCAAAAAAATAGTCGATATGGGCCATTTGGCGCTCCGATCCTCCGTGTGCAGCTTTGCCCGACCGTAAGGCCATGTTAAGCGGTGTCAACGTCACGATTCTGTCACATGTTATGCAACCGGGGACTCCTTGCACATGGCTCAAACATCTGAACCCAAACTCATCTCAGGCAACGCCAACATGCCACTGGCCAAAGCGATTGCGCGGCGGATGTCGCTGCACCGCGGTGTCAATGTGGGGTTGGTCGATGCCCGGGTCGAACGTTTCAATGACAGCGAAGTCTTTGTCGAAGTGTTCGAGAACGTGCGCGGTGAAGACATGTTCATCATCCAGCCAACGTCGAACCCGGCCAATGACAACCTGATGGAATTGCTGGTGATGGCCGACGCCCTGCGCCGGTCGTCAGCAGCGCGGGTCACCGCCGTTCTGCCGTATTTCGGGTACGCCCGCCAGGACCGCCGCACCAAGGCACGCACCCCGATCACAGCCAAGCTGGTCGCCAACATGATGGTTGGCACCGGGATCGAACGGATCCTGACCATGGATTTGCACGCCGCGCAGATTCAGGGATTTTTCGACATTCCGGTGGATAACC
Organism: Roseobacter sp. GAI101; assembly: GCF_000156335.1. GTDB lineage: Bacteria > Pseudomonadota > Alphaproteobacteria > Rhodobacterales > Rhodobacteraceae > Sulfitobacter. Next base: position 3,432,662 of record NZ_DS999213.1, on the reverse strand, counting down.
TTTATGCGTCGCCCGTCTTTGCATTGGATATCAAGAACGAATTCAAAGACCGGATGGGCGAACTAATGGTCGTATCCCCGGATGTGGGCGGCGTTGCACGCGCCCGCGAACTGGCCAAGCGGATCAACTCCCCCCTCGCCATTGTCGACAAACGTCGCGAAAAGCCCGGCGAGATTGCTGAAATGACCGTGATCGGGGACGTCACTGACAAGATCTGCCTGATCGTCGATGACATTTGCGACACTGCCGGCACACTGTGCAAGGCTGCCGAGGTATTGCTGGAGAACGGTGCGAAGGAAGTTCATTCCTACATCAGCCACGGCGTAATGTCCGGCCCCGCTGTTGAGCGGGTGAGCAATTCCGTTATGAAATCCTTGGTCATCACCGACAGCATCCAGCCGACGGACGCGGTCAAACAGGCCCAGAACATCCGGATTGTGCCGACGGCACCGATCTTTGCCCAGGCGATCCTGAACATCTGGAACGGCACTTCCGTATCATCCCTGTTCGATGCTGAATCCCTTGAGCCGATCTATGACGGGATGTACAAGGCCCTCTGAACCATTGGACCGGGACGTCTAGTAGATGTCCCAGTCTTCTTCCTGGTGCAGCGGACCGATTGCAAACCACGCGATCCGAACCCGCGCGATGCGGGTGTCCCCCCACGTGCGAAACACCAGATCAAAGCCCTCATCGGTGATATCCTCTGACCTCAGGTCTGCGCGCATGACCGTTGCATTGTCCACGTCCCACAGCGCCAGCGACGACTGGACAGTCGGGGCCTCTTTGAACGGCGTTGAAAAGACAACACGTTGACGGCGTTCGCGCTGACCTGTTCCGGTCCACATCTCGCCACCATCTTCAAAGTCGGAAAAGAGAACGGTTTCGCCGCTTTCTACGCCAACGGTGTTTCCATTCATTCGCTTCATTCTGGGGTTGTATTCCGATCACTCGCTAACCTTCAACGCGTTTTTATCCTACAAGGCATAATTTAAATAGAAAAGGCCCCGCAAAAGCGAGGCCCCTTCGATAGATCTTGCAAGGACGCGTTAAAGAGACGGCTGTTTGCTCGACAATCCGATCTGATCCCCCATGGCAACCATGTCGGACAGCAGCTTGGCTGCATCATCCACGGGGCCGGGTTCATTGACGAAATTGGACTTTGCCGTGGAATACATCGTCTTGGCTTCTTCCATCATCTCGTCCAGATGCTCTTGGGTCATTTCACCCTTGGGCACGGCGCGTTCGGCCAGAACCGACACACCAGCAGCCGAGATTTCAGCGAAGCCGCCAGTAACCACATATTCCGTAGCACCTTCCGGGCCTTCAACACGCAGCACGCCAGGGCGCAACGTGGTGAGGGTGGGAGCATGATCAGGCATTGCTGTCATGTCCCCGTCTGCACCCGGAATCTGAACGGCCGTCACCTGCATCGAGGCCAGCCGCCGCTCGGGCGAAACGAGGTCGAATTGCATTGTGTCTGCCATTTTCAGCGCTCCTTAAGCGGCGTCTGCCGCCATTTTTTCGGCTTTCGCCTTCACTTCTTCGATGCCGCCAACCATGTAGAAGGCACCTTCGGGCAGGTGATCGTATTCGCCTGCAACAACAGCCTTGAACGACTGGATTGTTTCTTCCAAGGGAACCTGCTTACCGTCGGAACCGGTGAACACCTTCGCAACGTCGAAAGGCTGGCTCAGGAAACGTTCGATCTTGCGGGCCCGGGCGACAGCCAATTTGTCGTCTTCCGACAATTCGTCCATGCCGAGGATAGCGATGATATCCTGAAGCGACTTGTAGCGCTGCAGAACACCCTGAACGTCACGGGCAACATTGTAGTGCTCTTCGCCAACGATGGACGGGTCCATCAGACGCGATGTGGAACCCAGCGGGTCAACGGCAGGGTAAATACCCTTTTCCGAGATCGAACGGTCCAGAACGGTTGTCGCGTCAAGGTGCGCAAACGATGTCGCAGGCGCAGGGTCGGTAAGGTCATCCGCTGGAACGTAAACGGCTTGCACCGATGTAATCGAACCGGCTTTGGTCGATGTAATACGTTCCTGCATCGCACCCATGTCTGTCGCCAGCGTTGGCTGGTAGCCAACCGCCGAAGGAATACGGCCTAGCAGAGCCGAAACCTCGGAACCCGCTTGTGTGAAGCGGAAGATGTTGTCGACGAAGAACAGAACGTCTGTACCGGACTGGTCGCGGAACTGCTCGGCCAATGTCAGACCGGTCAGGGCAACACGCATACGCGCACCTGGAGGCTCGTTCATCTGGCCGTACACCAGCGCAACCTGCGATTTCTCAAGGTCATCAGGGTTGATAACGTTGGATTCGATCATCTCGTGATAAAGGTCGTTCCCTTCGCGGGTACGTTCACCAACACCGGCGAAAACCGAATAGCCGGAGTGTACTTTGGCGATGTTGTTGATCAATTCCATGATCAAAACGGTTTTGCCAACACCGGCACCGCCGAACAGACCAATTTTACCACCCTTGGCGTAAGGGGCCAGAAGGTCGATAACCTTGATGCCGGTTTCCAGTACTTCGGAAGATGTCGACTGTTCCGCGAATTCCGGCGCGTCCGCGTGGATCGAGCGGCGCTCGGCCGATGCGATTTCGCCTTTTTCGTCGATGGCTTCGCCAACAACGTTCATGATGCGGCCCAATGTGGCGTTGCCAACCGGGATCGAGATCGGCGCGCCTGTGTCTTCGACGCGCTGACCGCGTACCAGACCTTCGGTCGCGTCCATCGCAATGGTGCGCACTGTGTTTTCGCCAAGATGCTGAGCCACTTCGAGGATCAGTTTCTTGCCTTGGTTTTCGGTCGTGATCGCGTTCAGAATCTCCGGCAGGTGATCCTCGAACTGCACATCGACGACCGCGCCGATGACTTGTGTAACTTTACCGACAGCTTGTGCCATGTCGTTTTTCTCCAATACCTTACAGCGCTTCCGCGCCGGAAATGATTTCGATCAGCTCGTTGGTGATGACGGCCTGACGGGAACGGTTATATTCGATGGTCAGATCTTCGATCATATCACCGGCGTTCCGTGTCGCGTTATCCATTGCCGACATCCGCGCGCCCTGTTCCGAGGCCGCATTTTCCAGCAAAGCCGAGAAGATCGCCGTTGCGACGCCGCGCGGCAGCAGGTCGGCCAGGATGGCCTCTTCGCTGGGCTCGTAGTCGAACAATGTCGATGCCTCGTCCTTGGCCTCTTCCGTGTCGAAAGACGCCGGGATGATCTGCTGCGCCGTGGGCGTTTGGCTGACGACGTTCACGAACTTTGCGTAAAAGATCGTGGCCACGTCAAACTCGCCCGCATCGAAACGACCAAGTACATCTTTCGCGATGCCCTGCGCGTCGGCATAGCCAAGGCGCTTGACGTCGGTCAGGTCAACGTGACCCACGAGGTTCTTGGCAAAGTCGCGGCGAATGCTGTCGCGACCCTTCTTGCCGACGGTCAAGATCTTGACCTCCTTGCCCTCGCTAATCAGGCGGCGGGCGTGGACTTTGGCAAGCTTTGCGATGTTGGCGTTGAAACCACCGCACAGACCGCGTTCAGCGGTCATAACCACCAGCAGGTGAACCTTGTTCTCGCCTGTACCGCTTAGCAGTTTGGGCGCGGAATCCGATCCACCGACCGAGGCGGCCAGCCGCGACATCACAGCGTTAAAACGCTCTGTGTAGGGGCGTGACTGTTCGGCAGCTTCCTGCGCGCGGCGAAGTTTCGCCGCGGCAACCATTTGCATGGCTTTCGTGATCTTGCGGGTGTTTTTCACCGACGCGATCCGGTTTTTTAGGTCCTTGAGGTTTGGCATGTGCCCTCCCTCCCTTAAGCGAAGTCAGCGGCGAAAGATTGGATAGCTGCTTTGATCTTGTCTTCCAGCTCACCCTTCACCTTGCGGTCGTTTTCGGTGATGTCGGTCATCAGATCAGCGTGCTTGCTGCGCAGATGCGCCAGCAGACCTGCTTCAAAGCGGCCAACTTGCTTGACGTCGATCTTGTCAAGGAAACCGTTTGTACCCGCATAGATCACGCAGACGATTTCAGCGTTGGTCAGCGGCGAATACTGGGGCTGCTTCATCAGCTCTGTCAGACGCGCACCACGGTTCAGCAACTGCTGTGTGGAAGCATCAAGGTCGGAACCGAACTGGGCAAAGGCCGCCATTTCGCGGTACTGAGCCAAGGACAGCTTGACCGGACCCGCAACCGAGGACATCGCCTTGGTCTGAGCCGAGGAACCAACACGCGAAACCGACAGACCAGTGTTCACGGCGGGGCGGATGCCTTGGTAGAACAATTCGGTTTCAAGGAAGATCTGACCGTCAGTGATCGAAATCACGTTTGTCGGAATAAACGCCGAAACGTCACCACCTTGGGTTTCAATGATCGGCAGCGCCGTCAAGGAGCCGTTGCCAGCCTCATCGCCAAGCTTGGCGGAGCGTTCCAGCAACCGGGAGTGAAGATAGAAAACGTCGCCAGGGTAGGCTTCACGACCGGGTGGACGACGCAGCAACAGCGACATCTGACGGTAGGAAACGGCCTGTTTGGACAAGTCATCATAAACGATCAGGGCGTGACGGCCGTTGTCGCGGAAGAATTCCGCCATGGCTGTCGCAGAGTAAGGTGCGAGGTACTGCATGGGCGCAGGCTCGGACGCGGTGGCGGCAACAACGATGGAATATTCAATCGCACCGGTTTCTTCGAGCTTTTTCACCAGCTGTGCAACTGTCGAACGCTTCTGACCGATTGCAACGTACACGCAGTACATTTTCTTGCTCTCGTCGTCGCCAGCGGCTGCGTTTACTTGCTGTTGGTTCAGGATCGCGTCAAGTGCGACGGCTGTCTTGCCGGTCTGACGGTCACCAATGATCAATTCGCGCTGTCCACGGCCAACGGGGATCATCGCGTCAACGGACTTGAGGCCCGTCGCCATTGGTTCGTGAACCGATTTCCGCGGGATAATGCCGGGGGCTTTGACGTCTGCAAGGCCACGCTCGGTGGATTCGATGGGGCCTTTGCCATCGATTGGGTTGCCAAGACCGTCAACAACACGACCCAGCAGGCCGTTGCCGATTGGCACGTCCACGATGGAGTTCGTGCGCTTTACGGTGTCGCCTTCTTTGATGTCCCGGTCGGACCCGAAGATAACCACACCGACGTTGTCGGTTTCAAGGTTCAGGGCCATGCCCATGATGCCACCGGGGAATTCGACCATCTCGCCGGCCTGAACATTGTCCAGACCATAAACACGAGCGATACCGTCACCGACGGACAGAACCCGGCCAACTTCGGCGACTTCTGCTTCTTGACCAAAGTTCTTGATCTGGTCCTTCAGGATCGCAGAAATTTCTGCAGCTTGGATACCCATTTATCCGACCTCTTTCATTACATTCTGGAGGGAATTGAGCTTTGCGCGGATCGACGTGTCGATCATCTTGGAGCCCACTTTGACGATAAGACCACCGATGAGGGATTCATCAACGGTCGCATTCAACGTTACGGTTTTGCCCGTGGTCGCGGCAAGCGACTTGGACAACTTGTCAGATTGCGCCTTGGTCAGCGCCTTGGCGGAAATCACGTCAGCTGTGACTTCGCCTTTTTCCACCGCGATGATCTCGCGGAGGTTTTCGATCAACTGTGGCATCACGAACAAGCGACGCTTGTTTGCCATCAGTTCCAGCGTGTTCGACATAATGTCGGACAGACCCATCTTCTTGGCGATGGCGCTGATCGATGCGGCCTGCTGGTCACGCGTGTAGATCGGCGAATGGATCAGGTCGCGAAAATCTTCGCTGTCGGCCAAAGAGGCCTCGAGCGCATCAAGATCTTTCTCGATCTGGGGAAGGGCTTTGGCCTCTTGGGCCAATTCATACACAGCAGTCGCGTAGCGTTTTGCGATGCCAGTAGAGATCGATGCTGTTTCGGACACGTCCATCCTCTCGTACGTCTGTGCCGGATATGCGAATACATCGCGTCACCGGGGTGTTGGCGCGGCTTGAATTTACCCAAGACGTCTAAATCAGGGCGGATGTAGCAGACAGGTTCGCCTGCCGCAACACAGTATAGTGACTGAGGGCCGCGAAACTGCCCCTTATTCTTAATACTCGGTTTACCTGCGACCGTTTGACACCACCAGAACAGCACGACACGGGGGCAATTTGGCAAGATTTATCGTTTTCAGGCGATTCTTGCCCGTGTTCTTGCCGATGTTTTGCTAGATCAGACCGGTTTGGGCACATTCGACCCGACACCGTCCAGCATGCGGATCGACCTGCGCTTGGGCACGCGTGATGCCTTCCCTTTTGGCGGGTAGACCAGCTTTGTCACCTCGACCATGAAGGCACCGCCCGCCATCATCGTCGGCATGTGCCGCCCGATCTTTTCGAACAATTTCCCCGACCGCATCCAGACCCGCCGGTTCGACGGCATCTGGTACAGTGCGCCCAGTTGGCGTTCGGGCAGAAACTGATGCTTGCGCAGCTGCGTTTCCAGCTGGCCGGGCGAATAGGGCCGCCCGTAGCCAAACGGCGTGATGTCGCGCCGCGCCCACAGCCCCGCACGGTTCGGCACGATGAACAACGCCCTGCCCCCCGGCCCCAACACGCGCCAGCATTCCTCAAGCAGATCGCCTTGCCGCTCGGATGTCTCGAGACCGTGCAGCAGCACCAGCCGGTCCACATGCCCTGTCTCGATCGGCCACAGCGTTTCTTCGGTCAGCACCGAAGTATTCGCCATGCCCGCAGGCCAGGGCATCACCCCCTGCGGGCCGGGCATCAACGTCATGACCCGCCGCGCATCCGCCAGATAAGGCCGCAGCAACGGCGCGGCAAAGCCGAACCCGACAACGGTTTGCCCTTTTGCCTCGGGCCACAACTCAAGCATCCGGCTGCGCAACGCGTGCTGTGCCGCCCGCCCTAGCGCGCTGCGATAGTAAAAGTTGCGCAGATCTTGCACATCAAGATGCATGGGCGTCGCCTTTCGTCCGGTTGCTGAGGTAACGTTAACCCAAACCCGCCATATGAAAAAGAGACATGACACAGACCCAAGACCGACAAACCGATTTGCAGGCCAACGCCGCGCAGGCTAGCGTCATACCAACCCCATCAACGCGTACAGGAGCCACCATGCCATTTGATCTTGTGACCATCCCCTGCCTGTCCGACAATTACGCCTTTCTGCTGCGCGACCAGGCCAGCGGCGCAGTTGCGCTGATCGACGTGCCGGAAGCGGCCCCGATTTCGGCCAAGCTGGACGACCTTGGCTGGACGCTGACGGAAATCTGGCTGACCCACCATCACCCGGACCATATTCAGGGCGTGCCTGACCTAATCACCGAACACCCTGCCCGTATCATTGGGGCGAAAGCGGACGCGCACCGCCTGCCTGATCTGGACCATGCTGTTAGCGATGGCGAAACGTTCCAGTTTGCCGGTCATGAGGTGCAGGTCATGGATGTCTCTGGCCATACGGTCGGACATATCGCCTTTTATGTGCCGGCTGCCAAATGCGTCTTTACCGCCGACAGCCTGATGGCGCTAGGGTGCGGCCGCCTGTTCGAAGGCACGGCCGCACAAATGTGGTCCAGCATGCAAAAGCTGATGAAGCTGCCCGAAGACACCACAGTCTGCTCGGGTCATGAATATACGCAATCGAACGCAAAATTCGCGCTGACGGTTGATCCCAAGAACGATGCGCTTATATCTCGTTCAAGAGAAATCGATCTGGCGCGAAAGAATGGTGTGCCGACGGTCCCCTCGACACTTGTAACGGAACTTCAGACCAATCCGTTTCTGCGCCCCGGCGATCCCGGTATTCGCACGCAGCTTGGAATGAAAAACGCCACCGACACTGATGTGTTTGCCGAAATCCGCGCGCGCAAAGACCGTTTCTGATCGCCGCAATCATGGCCGAAATTGTTGTTCACGATAATTGTGACGATAATATTGCAGAAAAAACTTGAAGCTTTGCCGTGATCAACCAAACTCTAATACTATGAGGCCATGTTCGGAGACGGTCACCCTATACCGGGATACCGAACCGACACAGATCGAAAAGGAGCACGCACGTGCCTTCATTCTCGTCTACACTAGAACAAGCAATTCATTCCGCCCTGGCGCTTGCAAACGCGCGCCGTCATGAATTCGCAACGCTTGAGCATTTATTGCTGGCCCTGATCGATGAACCAGATGCGGTTCAGGTTATGAAGGCCTGCTCTGTCGACATGACGGAACTCCGCGAGACCTTGGTCGAATTCGTCGACGAAGACCTGAGCAACCTCGTCACCGATGTCGACGGCTCGGAAGCGGTGCCCACCGCGGCATTCCAACGGGTCATCCAGCGCGCTGCGATCCACGTGCAGTCCTCTGGCCGAACCGAAGTGACAGGTGCCAACGTGCTGGTCGCGATCTTTGCGGAACGCGAAAGCAATGCGGCTTATTTCCTGCAAGAGCAGGACATGACCCGCTATGACGCCGTAAACTTCATCGCCCACGGCGTCGCCAAAGACCCCGCATTCGGTGAGCCGCGCCCGATCTCCGGCGCGCCCGAACACGAGGAAGAAGCCCAAGGCGTGACCGAAGGTGACAAGAAGGAATCCGCGCTGGAGAAATACTGCGTGGATCTGAACGCCAAATCCCGCGAAGGCGACATCGACCCGCTGATCGGTCGCGATGCCGAAGTCGAACGCTGCATCCAGGTGCTTTGCCGCCGCCGCAAGAACAACCCGCTTCTGGTGGGCGATCCCGGTGTCGGTAAAACCGCCATTGCCGAAGGTCTGGCACGCAAAATTGTCGCGGGCGAGACACCCGAAGTGCTGTCCAAAACAACCATCTTCTCGCTCGATATGGGCGCGCTGTTGGCAGGCACACGGTACCGTGGTGATTTCGAAGAACGCCTGAAAGCCGTCGTGACCGAACTGGAAGAGCACAAGGATGCGGTGTTGTTCATCGATGAAATCCACACCGTCATTGGTGCGGGTGCGACATCGGGCGGCGCAATGGATGCGTCCAACCTGCTGAAACCTGCACTAGCGGGCGGGAAGCTGCGGACCATGGGGTCGACGACCTACAAGGAATTCCGCCAGCATTTCGAAAAGGACCGGGCCCTTGCACGCCGTTTCCAAAAGATCGACGTGAATGAACCTTCGGTTGAAGATGCGGTGAAAATCCTGCGCGGGATCAAGCCCTATTTCGAAGAACACCACTCGGTTAAATACACGGCAGATGCGATCCGCACCTCCGTGGAACTGGCACATCGGTATATCAACGACCGTAAACTGCCGGATTCAGCCATTGATGTGATCGACGAAGCCGGGGCAGCGCAGCACCTTATCGCAGCCTCCAAGCGCCGTAAAACCATCGGCACCAAAGAAGTTGAAGCCGTCGTCGCCAAGATCGCGCGCATTCCTCCGAAGAATGTGTCGAAAGACGATGTCGTGGTTCTGAAAGACCTCGAAGCGTCGCTCAAGCGGGTCGTCTTTGGGCAGGATGCTGCAATCGACGCGCTGTCATCGGCGATCAAGCTTGCCCGTGCAGGTCTGCGCGAACCCGAGAAGCCCATCGGCAACTACCTGTTCGCAGGTCCGACTGGTGTAGGTAAAACCGAAGTGGCAAAGCAATTGGCTGACACGCTCGGGGTCGAACTTCTGCGCTTTGACATGTCCGAATACATGGAGAAGCACGCCGTTTCACGTCTGATCGGTGCGCCTCCGGGCTATGTCGGGTTTGACCAAGGCGGCATGTTGACCGACGGCGTCGACCAGCACCCGCATTGCGTCTTGCTGCTTGACGAGATGGAGAAAGCCCATCCCGACGTCTACAACATCCTGTTGCAGGTGATGGACCACGGCAAGCTCACCGACCACAACGGTCGGACGGTAGATTTCCGTAATGTCGTTCTGATCATGACGTCAAACGCTGGGGCGTCCGAACAGGCAAAAGAGGCGATCGGTTTCGGTCGGGACCGTCGGACGGGCGAAGACACTGCCGCGATCGAACGGACCTTCACGCCGGAATTCCGCAACCGTCTGGACGCTGTCATCAGCTTTGCACCGCTGCCCAAAGCAGTGATCATGCGCGTGGTCGAGAAATTCGTCCTGCAATTGGAAGCACAGTTGATGGATCGGAACGTAACGATCGAACTTTCGACCAAAGCCGCTGAATGGCTTGCCGACAAAGGCTATGATGAAAAAATGGGTGCGCGTCCTCTGGGCCGGGTCATCCAGGAACACATCAAAAAGCCTTTGGCCGAAGAACTGCTGTTCGGCAAGTTGGCCAAGGGCGGTGTCGTCAAGGTCGGCGTCAAGAAAGGCGAGCTTGATCTGACTGTTCTGAGCTCTGAAAACCCGAAGCTGACCGGCAACAAGCCTCCTTTGCTGACGGCCGAATGAAGCTAACCGGCGCGGTTTTTGCCGTCGCCCTGCCCTTTGCCAGTCCCGCGCTGGCAGAGGTCTTTTTGCTTTCCCCCCCAATAGACTGTGACCTGACGACCGATTGCTACATTCAGCAATTTGTTGACAGTGACCCAACGCCTGCCGCCTCTGATTTCACCTGCTCAACGCTCAGCTATGATGGCCACAAAGGCACCGACTTTGCATTGCGCAACCGTGCACAAATTGCGAAAGACATCCGCGTGTTGGCCAGCGCCCCCGGCCGCATCAAAGGCATCCGCGATGGCATGGCCGATACGGGGTATTCGACTGAAGCAGCTGACACCGTAGACGGCAAGGAATGCGGCAATGGCGTTGTCATAGATCACGGGGACGGATGGGAAACCCAATATTGCCACCTGAAACAAGGGTCTGTCCTTGTCAAATCCGGACAGGACGTGTCGGCGGGTCAAGAGCTGGGGTTTGTCGGCCAATCAGGCAAAGCGGCCTTTCCGCATGTCCATTTATCTGTGCGCAAAGACGGCATGGTCGTCGACCCCTTCGATCCCGATGGCAAAACCAGCTGCGCATCGCCCGGCGACAGCAATTTATGGACAGACAGGCCCGACTACCGTTCAGGCGGCCTGATTGAAATCGGTTTTACTGACGCCGTCCCCAAATTCGACGACATCAAAGCGGGAACGGCTGCCATGAATTCCCTGATGCCTGATGCCCCTGCCCTGGTCGTTTGGGGTTATCTTTTTGGCAGCCAACCTGACGACATCCTGAGATTGTCCATCACCGGTCCCGACGGAATGATCGTTGCAAACGATGTAACGCTGACGAAATCCCAGGCACAGGCATTCCGCGCCATCGGCAAGAAACGCCGCAGCAAGGCTTGGCCGGCGGGCGAGTATCTCGGCGATGTCACGATGCTGCGGGGGACGCAGATCATCAGCCGCCAGACGACTTCACTAACAATCGAATAGGCTTATTTTTCCGTAAGCTTCAGTTCGATCCGACGGTTTTGCGCCCGCGCACTCTCTGAATCTCCCTCGGCGACGGGCTGATATTGGCCAAATCCATTGGCGGCCAAACGGTCCGGTGCGATCCCCAGAAAGTTGATCATGTACTTCACCACAGACAGCGCGCGCGCTTGGCTTAGCTCCCAGTTGTCGGCAAATGCACCCAAGCCAGACAGCGGCTGATTGTCCGTGTGGCCATCCACCCGGATCACCCAGTCGATTTCAGGTGGAATATCTGCGGCGATATTCCGCAGGATTTCAGCCACCTTTGCGATCTCTCGTTGCCCATCGGTCGACAGCTGGGCCGCACCGGGCGGAAACAGAACTTCGGAAGAGAACACGAACCGATCCCCTTCAATGCGGACCCCTGCCTGATTACCCAGCAGATCTCGCAAGCGGCCAAAAAATTCCGAACGATATTGTTCAAGGTTCTTGGTTTCCGCCTCAAGACGCTTGCGCTCCGCCGCTTCCAGCTCTGCGCGGCGGCGTTCTTCGGCGGCAACGCGGGCAAGGGCGGTGTTCAGGTCCGACCCAAGCGATTGCAACTGGACCTCTTTCACTGCATCGCGCGCGACCGCGTCATCCAGCAAGGACTGCAATTCTCCCAATTGCCCGCGCAAGGCCGCGACCTGCTGGTTCAGCAATTCGGTCTGGCGCTGCGCTGCCGCACTCGTGGCGGTCTCTTGGGACAAGGCCGATTGAGCAGCGGCCAGCAATGCGGCCTGTTTTTGCGCATCTTTTTGCGCATCGGTCAGTTGCTCTTGAGCCTGTGCCTCAGCGGCAACCTTCGCGGCAAGAGCTTCTGCAAGCTGCTCTCGCAATGCCGCGCGATCCGCGACCTGGGTTTCAAGCTTTCCAACGTCAGCGAGGGCGGCCGCCAGCATGGCGTCCAAGTCTTTTTCGGCGGCACGGGCGGCAGCTAACAAGGTTAACGCATCCTCGGCATCCTTGCGTTGCGCCTCAAGCGACAGGGTCATCGCCGTCAGTTCTGCATCCGCATTCTCAAGCCGGTTACGCAGCAATTCGGCGGCGGCGGCTTCGGCGATCCGAGCGGATTCCGCTTCTGACAGCGCGGTTTCAGCTTCCTCCGCTGCTGTGGTCAATGCGGCCACTTGCGCTTGCGTATCTTCGTTGCGCGCGCGCAGATCCGCAACCAATGCGTCCAACGCCTCACGACGGGCAGCTGCCAAACGGGCGGCTTCGGCTTGCGCATCCGTTTCGGAGCGTGCTGCGGCCAGGGCCAGATTCAACGCATCCTGTTCACTGATCAACGCGGCTTGGGCATCTTCCAAGGTCGCAACCCGTGCCTGTGCATCATCACGTTGATCTGACAGCGCGGCGATTTGTGCATCTGCATTCTCGCGTTGCGACACAAGCGAAGCAATTTGCGCGTTTGCATCATCACGTTGCGACAAGAGTGTCGCGACTTGTGCTTCGAAACTGGTGATTTGCGTCTGTGCATTTTCAAGTTCGGCGGCCTGACTGTCGCGCGTCGCCGTCAGTGCGGCGATCAGCGATGCCTGTTCGGTGGCCCGATCCCGTGCTGCCGTCAAGGATGTGTTCAGCGCGCCGACCTGCATTTCAAGATCCGCACTGTTCCGCCGTTCCATCCCAAGCGCTTGGGCAAGGGCTGCAACCTCGCCTGAAAGGGAGTTCAGCTCATCCTCCTGGCCGTTGATCCGCTGGGTCAATACCGCTTGCAAGACCATGAAAATGGTCAACACGAACATCAACACAAGCAAAAGCCCGGTCATCGCATCCACAAACCCAGGCCAGATTGAGGATTGAAACCGCGATCCGGAGCGACGGGAAAGGGCCATGCCTAGATGTCCTCAGGCTCTGGTTTATGTGGGCTGCGCATGCGGCGCGGTTCGGTGCCGCGTGGGGCGGACAATGCCTTGGCCAACAGCGAAATGTCTTTGCGAAACTCTGCCATCGTCTCTTGTCGTCCCGCCGAGATTTCTTCGAGAATGCGCAGCATCTGAACGTCGATCGACCTTAGGCGCATCCGGCTTTCAGCATCAATCTGGTCGCTGGCTTCCTGCCCTTCAAGCACGGCGATCATCCGTTCCTGACCACGTGCGATGCGGTCCAGACTGTCATTCGAAGCATCACCCTGCGCGCTTTTTGCCGTCATCGCCTCGACCGCGGTGGCCAGCGTATTCAGCCGGTCATTCAGCGCTGTCTGGCTTTGCGTTGATCCCGCGATTAACCCCGTCAGCGTATCCATCTGTTCGGTCATGTGATCCAGCAACCCGCCAACCGCGTTCTGATCGGCACTGCCATCGTCGCCCGATGAAAAGCCGACCCGCGTGATCGAGCTTAGCCAATCTTCGAGTTCCTGATAAAACCGGTTCTGACCATGCCCGGCAAAAAGTTCAAGCAAGCCCACGACCAGCGACCCCGCAAGCCCCAGCAGCGACGACCCGAACGCAACGCCCATCCCGCCCAGCTGGGATTCCAGGCCCGTCATCAGGCGTGCAAACATATCCGTGCTGCCGTCCCCCTCTTGCGGGGCGAGGCTGCGGATGGTTTCGACGACCGCGGGAACAGTGGTGGCCAGACCATAGAACGTACCCAAAAGGCCAAGAAAAATCAGCATATTGACAATGTAGCGCGTGATTTCACGGGCCTCGTCAATGCGGGTGGAAACGGAATCAAGGATCGACCGCGTCGACGTTGCGTTGACCTGCATCCGCGCGCCACGTGTGCGCAGCAAAGACGCCAGCGGGGCCAGCAGTTGCGGGGCAACCGTATCAGGGTCCGGCGTATCGGCGGCAAAGTTTTCGATCCAGCGGACCGACCCGATCAGTTGCACCACCTGATAGAAACAGGCGATGACACCGATGACAAACACGGCGATGATCACGCCGTTCAAATACGGGTTCGCCGCAAAGATCGGCAGCACGCTTGGCAACGCCAGAAACGCGCCCATCCCTGTCAGGCCGAGGACGATCAGCATAAGGGTAATCTGCCGCACCGGCTGGGAAAACTGTGGTTTAGCGTCTCTGTCTGACTGCGCCATGCCTCGTGGCTCCTGACACTTTTGTGCTTCTGTTACCGCAGCTTACACCAAATATTAACGAATAAGCCAAGGATTTATCTACAAAGTTCCTTTACGCGGGCGTGCAACCACTCAAGTGATGCATCATGCAGCCCGATTTGCGCCAGATGGCTGGCCGTATTGAACAGATATTCAGTATTTGGCCCCATACCGCCGACGGCTTTTGCGATGATCTGCGCCTGCTCTTCCAGGGGCAGGCCGCCGCAATACTGATCGTGCTCCGCATCGATCACATAGACCAACGCCTGCACCGTTCGGCCATCGGCCATCTGCACATCAAGGTTTTTTTCCACATAGGCCGATGAAATCAGCTCGCGCTCGCGCAGATACTCCAGCGTTTGGCCTTCCGTCCCCGGAGCCACCCGCAGCGCGATCCCGTCGCATGCGGTGCCCGTCACCGCGTCAAGCGCCAAGACCAAACCCGGTTGTTCGACCGATCCGCGGTGGTGGATAGAACGCATGCAAAACGATCGCGCATATCCCGGCAAGCGGCCAATCACGCTTTCCGCCACTTCAAATCCCGGTTTCCACAGCAAGCTGCCATAGCCGAACACCCACATCGCCATCACTCTGGTCCTTTATTGCCCGCTTGGTTAAAGCGGCTATATCAAGGGTGTTAATAAGGGTTTGAGCGTTATGGGCAAGCTGATCAAGGTCATCATGGTTTTGACGCTTCTTTGGGGCGGATGGTGGGCCATCGCAACAGCAGGCCTAAAGAGCGCGGGTACCACGTGGTTTGACGCGCGCCGGGCCGAGGGCTGGCAGGCAGATGTCGGCAGCATCGAAGAAAGTGGCTTTCCCCTGCGGTTGCAGACCCGATTGACCCACATCGCCTTGGCCGATCCCGAGACCGGCACCGCCGTCCGCATGGACCAATTCGACGTCTCCACCCCGGCGTATTGGCCCGGCTATGTCACCGTCACCCTGCCGGACACCCCCATCACACTGGCCAGCCCCGGACTGCGGGCCACCCTGACGGCGCAAGACGCGCAGGCTGATCTGCGCCTGCGCCCGGACACAACCTTACCTTTGGAAAGCATGGTATTGACCGGTGGCGAATGGAAAGTAGACACGGCTGCTGGCGATCTTCTGGGTGCGGATACCATCGCCATATCAATGATCCAGCAAACCGCAGAGGCACCGATTTACGATTTCCAGATTGATGCGACGGGGCTGACCCCCGGCACGTTGCCACGCGGTTTTCTGGGGCTGCCCGCCGACTGGCCCCTCGCCTTCGACACATTTACCGGCAGCATGACGGTGGGGTTTGACACCGTCTGGGACCGCCGCGCGCTTGAGCAGCGCCGCCCCCAACCGCGCAGCATTGACCTGGAGCGCGCGCAATTCGTCTGGGGCGCAGTCGAGATGTTGGCAACCGGGAATGTAACCGTAGACGAGGCCGGGCTTGCCACGGGCACCATATCGCTGAAGGCTGAAAACTGGCCGGCGATGTTGGAAATGGCCGAAACGTCGGGATATCTGGCGCGCAATGTTCGCCCGCAAGCAGAACAGATGCTGGGCGCTTTGGCACAGATGAGCGGCCAGACCACGGGGCTTGATCTGACCATCAGCCTGCAAGACGGGCGCATGTCGATGGGGTTTATTCCGCTGGGAAGCGCCCCCCGGATAGTCTTGCGCTGACTTTAGCGGCAGTAGGATCCGCTGCGATACCGCGCCGTGTCGAAATGAAAGTGATCCTGATGATAGCGATCCGCATTCGGGCCAAGGACGGTGCCAAACGGACCACAGGCCCCTTTGTGCATCCGGCGCAGCGTCTTGCCGTTTGCGGCGGCATGCCACCCTTTCAGCACGGTTACCTCTGCCCCGTTGGCCAGTTGGAACCCCGATATGTCAATCGCCCGCCCCCGCCCATGTTCCGAAATCTTGCCACCAGGTTGGTTGTTGCGCGTTCGGCAGACGTAGTGGGCGGCAACGCGTAGCCCTTTCAGCCCTCCGGACCGGTCAAATGCGGGTTTGGCTGATTTTTCAATCCAGTTCTTCAGCGATTTGGCGGTGACACAATCCATGACGGCCGCCTGGCTCAGCCTGACGCCGGCGACAGACTGCACCTGAACGGCATCCTCTACGCCACAGCCCTCATACTTGGGTTTCACCCGTCCGATTGCCTTGCCCTGAATGGACAGATCACCGCAAACTGCCCCACTCGCCAGCAGGCGGCGTTGCTGTGTTGCGCCGGATTCGACACTTGCGCTGCGCAGGAACGGACGCAACGAAACCTCCGGTCCGTTGCCCTGAATACCCACAATGCGGCGCGGGGTGGCTGTGATACTGCCCGACGGGTCCAGCATCATTGGTCCAAGGCGCGCAACGGGCCGCAACGAACTGTCAGGCCCTGCCATCAAGGGGCCCGACAGCAGGATGCAGATCACCGCGGCGCGGATCATTTCTTGGAGGGCGCGCGCCCAAAGTTTGGCGCATCGGTATCCTGCCCCGCCTCGATGATGCCGCGACGGATGGCGCGGGTGCGGGTAAAGTAGGCATGCAGATGGTCGCCATCGCCGGTGCGGATGGCACGTTGCAGGGCAAAAAGCTCTTCTGTGAAGCGGCCCAGAATTTCCAGCGTCGCGTCCTTGTTGGTCAGGAAAACATCGCGCCACATGGTCGGATCACTGGCCGCAATCCGGGTAAAATCGCGAAAACCCGCCGCTGAATATTTGATCACTTCGCTATCGGTCACCCGGCGCAGGTCATCGGCCACGCCCACCATCGTGTAGGCAATCAGATGCGGTGCGTGGCTGGTGACGGCTAGGACCAGATCGTGATGTTCGGCGTCCATTTCCTTGACATTGGCCCCGAGGCTTTCCCAAAAGCGGCGCAGGCGCGCGACGGCGTCGGCGTCGGTGTCCGGCACCGGCACCAGCAGGCACCAGCGGTTGTCGAAAAGCTCGGCAAAGCCGGAGCGTGGGCCGGAATGTTCTGTCCCTGCCAGTGGATGCGCGGGAATGAAATGCACGTTTTCGGGCAGCAACGGGCCGACTTGGGTGATCACGTCAGCCTTGACCGAACCTACATCGGTGACGGTACAGCCGGGTTTCAGAAAGCCCGCCATTTCGGCCGCGACCGATCCCATGACGCCAACAGGCACGCAAAGCACCACCAGATCGGCGTCTTCGACCGTCTTAGCGATGGAATCGCAGACCTCGTCGCAAAGGCCGATCTCGCGGGCGGTATCCCGGGTTTCGGCACTGCGTGCAAAGCCCGATACAGTCCCGACGTTGCCGGCCCGCTTCATGCTCCAGAACATCGAAGACGCGATCAGGCCAAGCCCGATCAGGGCGACTTTTTCATAGATAACGGGCATATCAGTCGCCTTTGAATTGTCGGATCGCATGCACGACACGGCGGCACGCGCTTTCATCGCCCACGGTAATGCGCAGGCAGGCAGGCAGCTTGTAGCCCGCGACACGCCGCACGATCAGCCCCTGGGTCTGAAGGTAGTCATCGCAGGCCTCTGCCTCGGCCTTGGACTTGAACCGCGCGAGGATGAAGTTGGCGCAAGACACATCCGACGGCACGCCGATTTCGGCCAGCGCATCCGCCATCCAGGTACGCCAGCGGGCGTTTTCGATCCGGCAATGTTCGGCGTAAGCCACGTCTTTTATTGCCGCTTCGGCGGCGTTTAGCCCTGCCTGAGACACGTTGAACGGGCCGCGCACACGGTTCAGCACATCGATGATGTGCGCCGGGCCATAGCCCCAACCGACGCGCAAGCCGCCAAGACCGTACAGCTTTGAAAACGTCCGCGTCATGACGATGTTGTCATGCGCTTCGACCAGCGCCGCGCCGCCGTCATACCCTTCGACATATTCCGCATAGGCCCCGTCCAGCACCAGGATCGCCTGCTTGGGGATACCCTTTGCCAGACGCTCGATCTCGCTCAGGCCGATCATCGTTCCTGTCGGGTTGTTGGGGTTGGCGATGAACACCAGCCGGGTCTTTTTGGTGCAGCCGGCCAACAGCGCATCCACATCGGTGACGCGTTCGTTTTCCTTGACTTCGACCGGGGTGGCCCCATTGGCCAGCGCCGAAATGCGGTACATGCCAAAGCCGTGTTCGGTGTGCAGCACCTCGGTGCCCTCGCCCGAATATGCCTGACACAGAAACGCAATGATTTCGTCCGATCCCGCGCCGCAAATGATCCTGTCAGGGTCCAGTCCGTGGACACTTGCAATGGCGTGGCGCAGGCCCCTGTGGTCAGACGACGGATAGCGGTGCAGATCATATGAGGCGTCGCGAAACGCCTTCATCGCAGCCTCGGAGGGCCCTAGGGGGTTCTCGTTCGAGCTGAGCTTGATTACATTTTCAAGCCCTGCCACGTGGGACGCCCCGCCTTGATACAGCGCGATGTCCATGATGCCGGATTGGGGGCGAATTGCGGTTGTCATGTGTCATGTCTCCTGTCGGGCGGACCTTAGCTGCGCGCCACGGCCAGCGCCACTGCGATCTTGCACCCTGCGTCACATCACAGGGTGGAAACGCAAAGGGGCCGC
>NZ_DS999213.1:3278110-3413636 GCF_000156335.1 Roseobacter sp. GAI101 | reverse complement strand
TTAGTTCTTCGCGTAGAATTCGACCACGAGGTTTGGTTCCATAACAACAGGGTACGGCACGTCGCCCAACGCAGGCGTGCGCACGAATGTCGCTGTCATTTTGGAGTGATCGACTTCCATGTAGTCAGGAACGTCACGCTCTGGCAGTTGTGTGGCTTCCAGCAAGGCTGCCATCTGCTTGGAACGGTCACGTACTTCGATCACGTCACCTTCTTTCACGCGGTAGGAAGGGATGTTGACC
The DNA here is from genome assembly GCF_000156335.1 of Roseobacter sp. GAI101. Lineage (GTDB taxonomy): Bacteria > Pseudomonadota > Alphaproteobacteria > Rhodobacterales > Rhodobacteraceae > Sulfitobacter. Next base: position 3,413,395 of record NZ_DS999213.1, on the reverse strand, counting down.
TTCTTGCCGTTAACCTTGACGTGGCCGTGGTTCACGAACTGGCGCGCGGCAAATACTGTCGCAACGAACTTGGCACGGTACACGACCGCGTCCAAACGACGCTCGAGCAGACCGATCAGGTTTTCACCTGTATCGCCTTTTACACGCTCGGCTTCGCCGTAGATGCGGCGGAACTGCTTTTCGGTCAGGTCGCCGTAGTAGCCCTTGAGCTTCTGCTTGGCGCGCAGCTGGATACCGAAGTCGGAAATTTTGCCCTTGCGGCGCTGACCGTGCTGGCCGGGGCCATATTCACGACGGTTTACTGGGGATTTAGGACGGCCCCAGATGTTTTCGCCCATGCGGCGGTCAATTTTGTGTTTGGCAGCGGTGCGTTTGGTCACGGCTGTTCTCCTTCATAAGGCCCTTGCGGGCGGTAAAGGGCGTTGTCCTCTGGCATAAAGCCCGACAGGGATCCCTTTGCAGGGTCCACCAACACCAATGAAGCCGCGCTTATACGAGGGTGATGCGGGGAGTCAATGCGCGAATGCCGGGGACTGGACAGAAACGGACATCTGTGAACTTCTCGGGTCGAATGCATTGGATATGAGGGGGGAAATACGATGGGAACGCTTACAGGAAAGATCGCGTGGGTGACAGGTGCCGGCGGGGGGATCGGCGAAGCGTCCGCCAAGGCGCTCGCGGCCAGCGGGGCGCATGTTGTCTTGTCCGGCCGCCGTCTGGAAGAACTCGACCGCGTCGTGGCAGAGATCAGCGCCGCCGGAGGCAAGGCCGAAGCTGCGCAGCTTGATGTTGTGGATGCGCAGGCGACGCAGGCGATTGCAGACGACATCATCGCGCGCCTTGGGGGCATCGATATCTTCATGGCAAATGCAGGTATCAACGTGCCCAACCGTTCGGTCGCCGCGATTACGCCAACGGATTTCGCCAAGGTGGTCGATATCAATCTGAACGGCGTGATGAACGGGGTGTTGGCCGTCTTGCCACAGATGCGCACCAAGGGCGCAGGGACGCTGATTTTGACGTCGTCCTGGGCGGGGCGGCATCCGTCGCGTCTGACGGGTCCCGCATATACCGCGTCAAAACATGCTGTTGTGGCGCTAAGCCATTCGATCAATCAGGACGAAGGCGTCAACGGCATTCGCTGCACGGCGCTGATGCCCGGCGAAGTTGCCACCCCTATCATGCAATCACGGCCCAAGCCCCCGTCGGACGAAGACCTTGGCAAAATGCTGCAAGCCGACGATCTGGGGGCAATGGTGCGCTACATCGCCGAGGCCCCTGCCCATGTCTGCATCAACGAGGTGCTGATCAGCCCGACATGGAATCGAAGCTTTGTCGGGGTGGCCGAACTGGGCGGGATGAAGCTGTGATTCAGAAAGGCCGATTTGACGTCGCATCGCGGTAAAGGAATGCCCCCCGATCAATGTCACAATTCGCACATTGATCGGGGCCGCTGAACGGCACAAGAGTCAGTCAGCAGTGTCAGGATTGTAAAAATCAGAGGTTTTTTGCCGTCCTGCCAACCACCAGCCTGACTGTTCGGGCCATGTCTCAAACAGCGGGTCAGCCCCAAGCGCTTGTGCCGCGTGCAGCGCCCACATCGGATCAACAAGGGCTTCCCTGCCGATGGCGATCAGGTCTGCGCGCCCTTGGGCCAGGATATCTTCGGCCTGCTTCGGATGCGTGATCAGCCCTACGGCCATCGTTGTCATGTCGACATCCTTGCGCACCCGCTCGGCATAGGCGACCTGAAAACCCGGTTGACGTTTGGCGGGGACGCTTGCCGTCGCCGACCCGGCGATGCCGCTTGATGAACAATCCATCACATCGACGCCGATAGCCTTAAGCTTACCCGCCAGAATCACAGTATCCTCCAAGGTCCAGCCTTCCGGTGTACCGTCAACGGCAGACGTGCGGAAGAACAACGGCAGATCATCGGGCCAGACGGCCCGGACCGCTTCGGTCACCTCCAGCGCCAACCGCATCCGGCCCGCCAGATCACCGCCGTATTCGTCGGTCCGCCGATTGGACAGCGGCGACAGAAAACTGTGCAGCAGATAGCCATGCGCGCCGTGAACCTCTGCGATCTTGTATCCCGCAGCCAAAGCCCGCCGGGCAGCCGACGCAAAATCCTGAACCAGCGCGTCTATCTCTTCATGCGAAAGGGCATGGGGCGCGGGCCATCCTTGGGCAACGGGCACGGGCGACGGGCCGACAGGTGTCCAGGGCATATCCCCGCGTGCAATATCGGCGTCATCCAGCGGCCCATTGCCGAACCACGGCCTTTGCATGCCCGCCTTACGACCGGCGTGACCCAGCTGGATCGCCGGAATGGCACCGTTGCGCAGGGCAAATTGCGCAATGCGCGCATGGGCCGGAATTTGGCTGTCCGTCCAGAGCCCCGGACATCCATGGGTAATCCGGCCACATTTTTGCACAGCCGTTGCCTCGGTAAAGACGATGCCCGCCCCGCCGATGGCATAGCGCCCCAGATTGACCAGATGCCAGTCGTCCATATGACCCTCATGCGCCGAATACTGGCACATCGGCGAGATCACGACGCGGTTGCGGGTCTTGAGGCTGCGCAAGGTCAGAGGTTGGAAAAGACGGGGTAAGGTGGTCATAAACGCTCCGGAATGTTGATGAACGCAACGCTACAGAGGGGACCACCAAGTAACAACGAAAAGCGCATTTTCAGCCGGTTCACCCTACCGTTCGCGCACCATCTTCTTGACCGCGTGGTGGCGATGACAACCGACAAGGTGGTCATTCACCATCCCAACTGCCTCCATGAAAGCGTAGACAATCGTGGGTCCGCAGAACTTGAAACCCTGTTTCTTGAGGTCCTTCGATATTTGCGTCGATAATGGCGTCGACGTCGGCACATCAGAATGACGCCCAAAACTGTTTTGCAGTGGTACGCCGTCGACATATTTCCATAGATAGGTGTCAAACCCTTCGCGGGCCTCGATCTGCTGCCAGACACGTGCGTTGGTGATCGTCGCTTCGATCTTGCCACGGTGGCGGATGATGCCGGGGTTTTGCAGCAAGCGGTCGACATCTGCCGCGCCCCATGTTGCGATGACATCAGGGTCAAATCCTGCGAAAGCCTCCCGGAAATTCTCGCGCTTTTTAAGGATTGTGATCCAGCTCAGCCCCGCCTGAAAGCCGTCCAGTACCAGCTTTTCCCACAATGCGCGGCTGTCATATTCCGGCACACCCCAGTCAGTGTCATGATAATCCAGATAAATCTGTTCCGGCCCAGCCCAATCGCAGCGCTCCATCAGCCCCCACATCGGGCATTTCGGTAAATGCCCTCAATTAACCAGTAATTCGCGTCAAAATTGACATTTAACGTGGTCTTATCAAAAGCTGAGGCATCAAGACAGAGGATATACACACAGGAAACTGACCCTTGAAAGAGCGCCCCAAACACCGCTTCGCCAATCTGCCCGAGGGCGGGGAGAACCCGTTGAACTATGCGGTGACCCAGCGTGACCGGTCGACCCTTGCGATGGTCACGGACGCTATTGCGCACAAGCAGACGTTGCTGGCCTATCAACCGGTGATGCGGAACGTGGCGGACGACAAGGTTGCCTTTTACGAAGGGCTGATTCGCGTCCTCGACCCAACGGGCCGCGTAATCCCCGCGCGCGAATTCATGCCCGTCGTCGAAGACACGCAGCTTGGACGCGAAATTGACGTGCTTGCCTTGCGCGCGGGCCTCATGGCGCTTGCCGACAACCCGGATCTACGTCTTTCCATCAACATGTCTGCCCGATCCATCGGCTACAAGGGCTGGACGACCATGCTGAACCGCTGGCTGAATCGCGATGCAACGATCGGCGAGCGGTTGATTCTGGAGATCAGCGAACAATCGGCGATGCAGGTGCCGGAACTTGTCGCAAATTTCATGGAGCAATTGCAGAGCAGGAGCATCTGTTTCGCACTGGACAACTTTGGGTCGGGATACACAGCGATCCGTTATTTCAAAGATCTTTACTTTGATATCCTGAAACTCGACGGACAGTTCATCCGCGGCATCTCGCGCAATCCAGACAACAGGGCATTGGTGTCCGTTATGCTCTCCATCGCTGAAAATTTCGACATGATCACGGTGGCCGAACAGGTAGAGAATGAAGAGGACTCTCGACTGCTCACATCCATGGGCGTCGACTGCCAACAGGGATTTCTATTTGGCAGTCCAACAACCCGCCCCTATTGGACGGTCAATACGCAGGAACGCAAAAAGATGACCGGCTTTTTAGCCTGATTGCCGCAGTAACAGCAATGCGGTATGACCTTTCCCAGAAGACGGGGGGATCGCGGTCTATTCGCGACACTTACGACCCCTTGTCATTACTCAAGGGGAAGAACCTATGACAAATATTGTCATCGCATCCGCAGCCCGCACAGCAGTTGGCAGCTTTAGCGGATCCTTCGTAAACACGCCTGCGCATGATTTGGGGGCCGCCGTCCTCAAAGAAATCGTGGCGCGCGCTGGCATTGATGCCTCCGAAGTGAATGAAACTATTCTGGGTCAGGTTCTGACCGCCGCCCAAGGTCAAAACCCCGCGCGTCAGGCGCATATCAACGCGGGCCTTCCCATCGAATCTGCGGCTTGGTCGATCAATCAGGTCTGTGGGTCCGGCCTGCGCGCCGTTGCCTTGGCCGCACAGCACATCCAACTGGGGGATGCCGACATCGTCGCCGCCGGTGGACAAGAAAACATGTCGATGAGCCCCCACGCCCAAAACCTGCGCGCCGGCCAGAAAATGGGTGACATGAACTTCATCGACACCATGATCAAGGACGGCCTGTGGGATGCCTTCCATGGCTATCACATGGGCCAGACTGCTGAAAATGTTGCCGAGAAATGGCAGATCAGCCGCGACATGCAGGATGAATTCGCTGTCGCATCCCAAAACAAAGCTGAAGCGGCACAGAAGGCGGGCAAGTTCGCCGACGAAATCGTCCCGTTCACCGTGAAGACCCGCAAGGGCGAGACGGTCGTCGACCAGGACGAATACATCCGCCATGGCGCGACGATGGAAGCGATGCAGAAACTGCGCCCTGCATTCACGAAAGACGGCTCTGTCACAGCGGCCAATGCCTCGGGCCTGAATGACGGTGCGGCTGCTGCGCTGTTGATGACCGCTGAAAATGCTGAAAAGCGCGGCATTACGCCACTCGCACGCATTGCATCCTATGCGACTGTCGGTCTCGACCCGACGATCATGGGCGCGGGCCCGATCTTTGCATCGCGCAAGGCGCTCGAAAAAGCTGGCTGGAAGGCCGAAGACCTTGATCTGGTCGAAGCGAACGAAGCTTTTGCCGCGCAGGCCTGTGCCGTCAACAAGGACATGGGCTGGGATCCGGCAATCGTGAATGTAAACGGTGGTGCAATCGCAATCGGTCACCCGATCGGTGCCTCGGGCGCGCGTATCCTCAACACCTTGTTGTTTGAGATGCAGCGTCGCGGTGCCAAGAAGGGCCTTGCCACGCTGTGCATCGGCGGTGGCATGGGCGTCGCCATGTGTCTTGAACGTCCCTGATAGCACCTGCACGGCACGTTTTCGCGTGCCGTGCAAAAACCTTCTTAAAAATCCCCTCTAAACTGTTGCAAGTTACATTAGCGATGCTTTAACACTTTTATACGAAATAAAATTGCGCAACGAGATGATTATATAAAATAACGTTGCTTTAAGGGAGAAAGTTTATGTCACGTGTCGCACTTGTGACCGGAGGGAGCCGAGGAATCGGTGCCGCCATTGCAGTAGCATTGAAAAACGCAGGATATACCGTCGCTGCTACCTACGCAGGCAATGATGAAGCCGCCTCGAAGTTTACCGAAGAGACCGGCATCAAGACCTACAAATGGAATGTCGCGAGTTATGAGGACTCCAAAGCCGGGATCGCAAAGGTCGAAGCAGACCTTGGCCCGGTCGATGTGGTCGTTGCCAATGCCGGCATCACACGCGACGCCCCCTTCCACAAGATGACGCCCGAGCAATGGCACGAGGTGATCGACACCAATCTCACCGGCGTTTTCAACACGGTCCATCCCGTCTGGCCCGGCATGCGTGACCGCAAATTCGGACGTGTCGTCGTGATCAGCTCGATCAACGGTCAAAAAGGTCAATTCGCGCAGGTCAACTATGCCGCGACCAAAGCCGGCGATCTTGGTATCATTAAGTCACTTGCCCAAGAAGGGGCGCGCGCAGGGATCACGGCAAACGCGATCTGCCCGGGCTACATCGCTACGGATATGGTCATGGCCGTCCCCGAGAAGGTCCGCGAATCGATCATAGCGCAGATCCCGGCGGGTCGGCTTGGCGAACCCGAGGAAATCGCACGCGCAGTCGTGTTCCTGGTCAGCGACGATGCCGGATTCATCAACGGGTCTACCATCACTGCAAATGGTGCCCAATATTTAGTCTAAACCCATCAACGGTGAAAATCATGGGGCCAGTGCATCAATGTACTGGCCTTTTTTCTGTGCAACGTCACGGCGTGCCGCCTGCCCTTACCCGCAGAACAAGCCCGCGCCGGGGTTTCCCAACGATCCGTCCCCACACGATCGGTACCGCGCTTGCAGCCGGAGCACGATTCTGGTTTCTGTCTTCAAAACTACAGCAGCACTGCCCTCAGCAAGTGGCATTCAGGGACCGGATCATGCGCGAAATCAGCAAAACATGCGCCGGTGCCGACGCGCCCCCCGTGCTTGCAGGACCTGACCAATGACCCGAACGCGCGCGACCCTGATCGGCTTTGGCGCTGTGCTTTTGTGGTCGCTGCTAGCGTTATTTACCGTAGGTTCCACGCCCACCCCGCCGTTGCTGCTAAACACGCTGTGCTTTTCCATCGGCGGACTTCTGGGGCTGATCTGGTGCGCTGCTACAGGGACATTGGGGGCATTACGCAACGTGCCTTTACGGGTCTACGCCTTTGGGATCATGGGGCTTTTCGGGTATCATGCGCTTTACTTTTCGGCCCTGCGCCTTGCACCGGCAGCCGAAGCGGGGCTGATCGCCTATCTTTGGCCACTGCTGATCGTGGTATTCTCAGGCCTTTTGCCCGGCGAAAAATTGCGCGGCGGCCACATTATCGGGGCGGTCTTCGGATTTGCCGGGGCTGCGTTGATCATCAGCAACGGCGCGGGCAGTTTTCAGGCCCAATATCTGCCGGGCTACATCCTGGCTATGTGTTGCGCGTTGACCTGGTCAGGCTATTCATTGCTGTCGCGGCGCATTGGCACAGCACCGACAGCCAGCGTCGTGGTCTTCTGTCTGGGAACAGCCGCCTTGTCGCTGCCGATTCACCTGATGTTTGAACAGACAGTTCTGCCAAAGACTGGTCTGGGCTGGGCCAGCATCATCGGGCTTGGGCTGGGGCCTGTGGGGCTGGCATTTTATGTCTGGGATATCGGGGTGAAACGCGGAGATATTCAGATACTTGGGACCAGTTCATATCTGGCACCGCTTCTGTCAACGCTCATTCTGGTGGTTACGGGCGTAACCCCCGCAAAACCTGTCCTTTTCTGGGCAGCTGTCTTGATCACTGGCGGCGCCCTTTGCGCGGCGCGCGCCAGCTACGGTAAGCCGGGCAGAACCCGTTAGGAGGTTAGCTTGGTGATTTCTTCTTTAAGCCGGAGTTTTTCTTTCTTCATCGTCGCAACTTGTAAACCGTCGATACTTGGGGAACGCTGTGCTTGTTCAACCGCGTCACTCATCGCCAAGTGTTTACGTTTCAAAGCTTCCAGATGTGCGTCAAATGCCATTTAACTCTCCTCTTTCAATGTTGCGTATTTCAAGTGAACCACGAAAGATTTCGTCTGTCACGCTGCGCTGCAGCAAAACTCAAGACAAGTTGAACGATCGGCTACTACCTGCCTAAAACGTCAACGCGGCCCCCTCGCGCAACACAGCGCGAATCTGCGGCACGTAGCTGTCGCCATCAACCAGATGGGCAGCCCCTTCGTGCATCACCAACGGCGCGCAAAGCCGGAACGCACCCCGCCCGCTTTTGCGGGCCCGCAGGATGATCAGTTCGGCAGCCCGCCCCATACGCGGGGCGATTGGCAGCACTTCGATACTGCCCATGTCATGCGGCAGCGCACGGATCAATTCAGGCAGCCGCTCCGCACGGTGAATGAAATGCGCCTGCCCTTTCGGGGCCAGCCTTTTGGCGGCAATCTGGACCCATATTTCCAGCGGCGTGCGTTCTCCCAAGGCCACCTCGCGGGCGGCATCCTGCGATGCGATAGATGCATCCCGGTCGAAATACGGTGGGTTTGCCAAAACATGGTCAAATTGTCGCTGCCGCACGGCCAGTGGCATCTGCGCCAGGTCGGCCTCGACCACCTCGAAATCCGGTCCGTTGCGCCGCGCCAGCGCCGCGTAGGCGGGTTGTAATTCGACCCCTGTCAGCGTCAATCCGGGCACCCGCGCGCCCAGACAAAGGGACGCGGCACCGACACCGCAGCCCAATTCAAGCACCCGCTGCCCTGCTTGCGCAGGCACCGTTGCGGCCAATAAAACAGGGTCAACGCCCGCCCTATAGCCTTTGCGCGGCTGCCACAAATGCAGCTTGCCGCCCAAGAAAGCATCATGGGTCAGGTCTTCGGGATCAAACTGGGACAAGGGTCAAACGGGCAGCCCCGTCGGAATGTCATTATCCGCAAGCACACGCAGGGCCGCGGTGTGGTCATCGTCGTGAACCATCAGCCGGCGGGGGAAAATTCCGATACCACCTTCGAGCACGCTCATATTTACGTCCACCTGAAAGCAGTCTATATCCTCGCCCTGAAGAAGGGCGCTGGCAAATGCGATGATCGTCGGGTCATTGGTGCGTAAAAGTTCCTTCATAACAGAGATGTAAGTGCAATCGCCGTCTATTGTCGAGCCTTGCAGGTGGGGTCATGTGAATGAAAAGCGATACTATTCAAAAACCGCATGACCGGATGGCGGAATATCTTGCTGTCGACATGGCAGCCGTGAACACGCTGATCCGGGATCGCATGGCGTCCGAACACGCACCCCGTATCCCCGAGGTCACGGCCCATCTGGTCGAGGCAGGCGGCAAACGCCTGCGCCCGATGCTGACGCTGGCCGCTGCCCATCTGTGCGGCTACGACGGCCCCTATCATGTGCATCTGGCCGCCACGGTTGAGTTTATTCACACCGCGACCCTGCTGCATGACGATGTGGTCGACGAAAGCGCACAGCGGCGCGGGCGGCCAACAGCGAACCTGCTGTGGGACAACAAGTCTTCGGTGCTGGTGGGCGATTACCTCTTCGCTCGCAGCTTCCAGTTGATGACCGAAACCAACAACATGCGCGTGCTTGCGATCCTGTCCAACGCCTCCGCCACCATTGCCGAAGGCGAAGTGCTGCAACTGACCGCAGCGCAGAACCTTGCAACGGATGAGAGCGTGTACCTTCAGGTCGTGCGCGGCAAGACGGCGGCGCTGTTTTCAGCCGCAACCGAAGTAGGCGGCGTGATCGCAGGGGCCCCTGACGCGCAGGTTCAGGCCTTGTTCGATTTTGGTGACGCCTTGGGGATCGCCTTTCAGATCGTCGATGATCTGCTGGATTATCAGGGCGATGCCAGCGCCACGGGCAAGAACATCGGTGACGATTTTCGCGAACGCAAGTTGACCTTGCCGGTGATCAAAGCCGTGGCCAGGGCTGATGCCGAAGAACACGCGTTCTGGACCCGCACGATCGAAAAAGGCCGCCAGGAAGACGGCGATTTGGAGCATGCCCTGTCGCTGCTACACAAGCACGACACCATGACCCAGACCCGGGCCGAAGCCGTTGCATGGGCGAACCGCGCCAAGGCGGCCCTGGACGCCCTGCCAGAGCACGGCGTGCGCGACATGTTGCGCGATCTGGCCGATTACGTGGTCGCGCGGATCAACTAAGAACAGGGCCCGCCGCGACCCACCAACCGGGCTGCGCCTTGCCAATACGCGCGGCGGCGCGGTTGGCCAGATATTCGCTTTCGTACAGACCAAAGCACGTCGCACCGGACCCGGACATCCGCGCCAGCAGCGCGTCCTGCAACGCCCCAAGACAATCCGCGATCTCGGGAACGATTGGCATTGCTGCGCTCTCAAGATCATTGCGCTGCGTGCCCAGCCATGCGGCAAACGCCGGCACGTTGTCGAACACCGGCAAGACGTCCGGCATCGGCGGGTTCAACTTTGTCTCGAGCTGGTTGAAAACATCCGGCGTTGCGGCGGATTTATTCGGGTTCACCAGTACCAGCCAGCACGGTGGCAATGGTCCGGCGGGCGTGAGCACCTCGCCGACGCCGCGCATCCGCTGCGGGTGATCCTGCAGGCAAACGGGCACGTCAGCCCCCAATTCGGACACATCAGCGGGCACGGGCAGCCCCCAATGCGCGCCAAGCAAATGCAACGTCGCCGCAGCATCGGCGGAACCGCCACCTATTCCTGCCGCTGCGGGCAGCTGTTTGGTCAGTTGTATCTGCGCGCCACGCCCGACGCCGTCATCCAGCAAACGCGCTGCGCGCACCACCAGATTGCGCCCGTCCAGCGGTGCTGCCTCTGCAAAAACGCCATCCACGCTCAATCCGAGCTGGTCCGAAGGGGTAACCGAAAGCACATCGCCCACCCCCGCGCGCACCACGAGACTGTCCAGCAGATGGTAACCGTCACTGCGCTGGCCCGTCACGTGAAGCGTCAGATTGACCTTGGCCCATGCGCGCGCCGATGCCGCCAGCCCAAGCATCGCGCCATCCGTGGTCATTGGCCGGCGGAAACCTTGGTCAGGGGGTCAGCACCCTCTTCTTGCAGGACTACGTCCAGCCCCACCTCGAGCTTGCGGCGCATCCGGTCCGGGTCTGCTTCGCTGTCGGCATCTTCTGGGTCGACAAAGGACAGCGCCCGACGCCACTGGAATTCAGCCTCGCGGTGGCGGCCCACGGCCCAGTACACGTCGCCCAAATGGTCGTTTACCACCGGGTCGACCGCGATCAATTCGACGGCACGCTCCATCTGGCCGACCGCTTCCTCGTAGCGGCCAAGGCGGTACAGCACCCATCCGAGTGAATCGACGATATAGCCGGAATCAGGGCTGGCCGCGACGGCGCGTTCGATCATGTTCAGCGCCTCGTCCAGATTGCGGCCCTGTTCGACCAGCGAATATCCCAGATAGTTCAGCACCTGTGGCTGTTCCGGGTTGATCGCGAGTGCTGCGCGAAAGTCCTTTTCGGCCCCCTTGCCGTCGCCGCTGCGTTCTTCGGCAATGCCGCGCGCATAGAACAGCACCCACCGCTGCGGGTTGCTTTCCGATGTCAGTTCAACCGCGCGGTCATAGGATTTGATCGCGGCTTCCCAATTGTCCTGCGCGCGCAATGCATCACCCAAGGCGGAATGCACGGCAGGCAGATCCCCATGGCTGCGGGTCAACTGTTGCAGCACTTCGATCGCCTGATCGGGCTTGTCAGATTGGCGCAAAGCAGCGGCACGGCCCAGTTCTGCCGCGTGGTAGGCAGGATCGTCGGCGGGCACGGCCTGCAATTCTTCGATCGCCAGATCATATTGCCCAAGGCTTTCCAGCAGATCGGCGGTCAACAGCAAGGCGTCGATGTGATCCGGGCGCAGGAACCGCGCGATGCGCGCATATAGCAGAACGTAATAATCACCCGCGGATTCAGTGCGCAACACTGCGGCAAAGGTAAAGAACACCTCGGCGATGCCGGCCTTGGCATCCTGGATGTGGGTAAAGCTGACCGGACCATCGCCTTGCAGCGCGGTGACCAGCGCATCAAGCTCGGGGTCGCTGGTGTCGCCAAAGCTGTCCTTGATCAAGGCAAGTGCCTGATCCTTGCGGTCCAACTGTCCCAGGATCTCAGCCCGCGCGATCACACCGCGACGGGTCTGCGCCGCACTGCCTGCAAGGTTCGAGGAAAAAATCGCCTCTGCCCCTTCGTAATCACCGACGGATGCCAGAGCCAGGGCCTTGTGGTACAAGACATACCCCTGCATCCCGGGTTCCTTGCTCAGGTCATCGAACTGCTTGATCGCTGCAGTCATATCGCCAGCACCGATATGCGACCACGCCTTGACCAGCCCGTTGACCCATGGCCCAATGCCGCCATCATCAGCGGGTTGCGCCAGCAAACCGGCAAAGTTTTCATCCTGCGCTATGCCAGCTGTCAGCACCAGATAAGCGACCTGAGACTGCTCGTTTCTATCCTCGAGCACCTTTGCCAGCGGGATGGCCTTGGTGACGTCGCCCAAAGACAGATACGCCAGAATCGTACTTTCCAGAAACTCGGGGTTTTTCGTATCGCGCGCCAGGGCCTGACCGTAATATTTCGCGGCTTCTGCAAAATCGCTGCGTACGGCCGCATGACGCCCCGCCAGATAGGACCCTGAAACGGACTGCGCCGCGACGGGCATCGCAGTGGTCAGGCCAAGAGCGATCACACTGGCGGAAAAAAGAAGATTACGGATCATACTGGCGCGCCTCATTTCGTTTTGCCAGTCACGCTATCAGGTTCCCCCCCAAGCGCAATCCCGCGCACCACACAGCCCCCGAACTAAGCAATATTCAGCAGGCAAAAATGGAAAAAGGCGCACCGCAGCGCGCCTTTTGAAAGTGGAATCCGCAAACGGGCCTACATGTTCGGGTAGTTCGGCCCGTCCCCGCCCTGCGGCGTGGTCCAGACGATGTTTTGCGACGGATCCTTGATGTCGCAGGTTTTGCAATGCACGCAGTTCTGGAAGTTGATTACAAAGCGCGGATCTTTGCCTTCTTCCTCGACGAATTCATAGACGCCGGCGGGGCAATACCGTGCCGACGGGCCAGCGTACTCCTTGAGGTTCACATTGACCGGCACGGACGGATCTTTCAGCGTCAGATGCGCAGGCTGGTTTTCATCATGGTTCGTGAACGAAAACGCGACGTTGGTCAGGCGGTCAAAGCTCAGCTTGCCGTCCGGTTTGGGGTAGTCGATCTTTTTGTGCATGCTGGCTTTCTCCGTCGCTTCGGCGTCGGATTTGCCGTGACCCAATGTGCCCAGCAGCGAAAAGCCGAATGTGTTGGTCCACATGTCGAACCCACCCACGGCAAGCGATGTCATCAGGCCGTATTTGCTCCACAGCGGTTTGACGTTGCGCACCTTCTTCAGGTCTTTGCCGATCTCGCCGCTGCGGACGTCTTCTTCATAGGCGGTCAGTTCGTCACCGGAACGGCCTGCCTGGATCGCGTCGAACGCGGCTTCTGCCGCTGCTTTGCCCGACAGCATGGCATTGTGGTTGCCCTTGATGCGCGGCACGTTGACCATGCCCACCGAACAGCCCAGCAGGGCAACGCCGGGCGCAACCATCTTGGGCATCGACTGATAGCCACCTTCGGTGATTGCGCGCGCGCCATAGGCCACGCGCTTGCCGCCTTTCAGCAGCTCGGCGACCATCGGGTGATGTTTGAAGCGCTGGAATTCCATGTAAGGGAACACATGCGGGTTTTTATAGCCCAAGTGCACGACAAAGCCGACATAGACCTGATTGTTTTCAATGTGGTAGATGAAGGAGCCGCCACCGGCGTTCTTGTTCAAAGGCCAGCCCATCGTGTGGGTCACTGTGCCTTCCTTGTGCTTGGCGGGATCGATTTCCCAGATCTCTTTCATGCCAAGCCCGTATTTCTGCGGTTCCTTGCCAGCGTCCAGATCGTATTTCGCGATCACCTGCTTTGACAGGCTGCCGCGCACACCTTCGGACAGGAACACGTATTTACCGTGCAATTCCATGCCCGGCTCATAGCTGTCGCCCTTGGTGCCATCGGGGTTGATCCCGAATTCACCGGCGACGACGCCTTTGATCTCTCCTGTCTCGCCGTAGACCAGTTCGGAACATGACATGCCGGGGAAAATTTCGACGCCCAGTTCTTCGGCCTGCTCGGCCATCCAACGACACACGTTTGCCATCGACACGATGTAGTTGCCGTGGTTGTTCATCAGTGGCGGCATCGGAAAGTTCGGCACGCGCAGCTGACCGGCCTCGCCCAGCATGTAAAAGTTGTCTTCCTCGACCTTGGTCTTGATCGGCGCGCCTTTTTCCTTCCAGTCGGGCATCAATGCATCCAGACCGATCGGGTCCAGCACCGCGCCCGACAGAATATGCGCGCCCACTTCGGAGCCCTTTTCCAGCACGACCACGTTGCAATCGGCATCAAGCTGCTTCAACCGGATCGCGGCGGACAGGCCCGCAGGACCAGCCCCAACGATAACGACGTCATATTCCATTGTTTCGCGTTCAACTTCGGCCATTCGGGGCTCCTTTTCGGGCAGAAAACAGGTTTTGAATTAGCTAGACTGCTGCTTCTTCCTTTGCAATCACAACACCACGTTAAAATGAAGGGGCGCGACAGTTTAGATGCTTTTGGTGGCATCAAAGGCAAGATTGTTACCGACGCCGCGCGGCAGTTCCGCGAGACACGGCTGCCCAGCCCGACGATGGAACCGGCGGAGTTTGACGCATGCCGTTGCTATCCCCTCTTGCATTCACGCGTCAGTTTGGGTCAGGTAAGGACCAATTCAAATCGGTTGCATCTTCGGACGGGGTCCGGGGCTGTGACCCTCATTGCGTGGACGCCCCCTTGGAAAAAATCCCTATGACCCGCGCCGGTCACTCTGCTTTGGAAACCGAACTGAAGCACCTGAAAACCGTGGAGCGCCCCGCCATCATCCGCGCCATCGCCGAGGCCCGCGAACATGGCGATCTGTCTGAAAACGCAGAATACCATTCCGCCAAGGAAAAGCAGTCCTTCATCGAGGGCCGTGTCAAGGAACTGGAAGGCGCGATTTCGCTGGCAGATGTCATTGATCCGGCGAAAATGTCCGGTGCGATCAAGTTCGGGGCCAAGGTTACCCTGGTCGACGAAGATACGGATGAAGAAAAGACCTACCAGATTGTCGGCGAATACGAAGCCAACATCGAAAAAGGTCTTTTGAACATCAAATCCCCCATTGCGCGCGCCCTGATCGGCAAGGATGAAGGCGACAGCGTCGAAGTCCGGACGCCCGGAGGTGTAAAGTCTTATGAGGTTCTCAAAATCATTTACGCATAAGCTTGGAAACAGGGCATGAGCGATTCACCTGACCCAAAGCCATCCAGGAATACAGGCGCGCGCACCCCTGCGCGGTCGACGCCTTTCGGCGTCTATTCAAGGCCGGACTCCAGCGCGATTTCCAGCATCGAGATCATAGCGATTGCCCTCAGCGCGCTTTGGCTGCTGGCCTCTGCCGTGTTCTTCTTGCTGCAACCGTCTGCACCGCCGTCCGATGCGGGCGATCAGGGTCTGCGTTTTTTGATGACGATGCTGGCGATCTTCATGCCCGTCGCGATGATTTGGGTCGCAGCCACAGCCGCGCGCGCCAGCCGCGTCATGCGCGAAGAAAGCAACCGCCTGCAAGCGGCGATCGACGCCATCCGCCAAGCCTATATCGCGCAACAGCAAGGCCAAAGCTACGAGAGCGATGCCTCTGTCACGCGCAAACTGGATGAAATTGCCGCCGCCGCGCGCAAGACCGAAACCACACTTGCCACCTTCCAGACCCGCCGCGAAACAAGCGCCCGGTCTGCCGCGCCCGCACGCACTGCGCGCGTTGTGGACGACCAGCCTACGCTGGCATTGGGCACACCGGCAGATGACATGACCCCGCCCCTGTCCCACGACGATTTCATCCGCGCGTTGAATTTCCCCGAAACCGCCGAGGATGAGATTGGCTTTGCCGCCCTGCGCAAGGCGCTCAAGGACCGCAATGCCGCGCAACTGGTGCAAGCCGCACAAGATGTGCTGACCCTGCTAAGCCAGGACGGGATCTATATGGACGACCTGCGCCCCGACCGCGCCCGCCCCGAAGTCTGGCGTGAATTTGCCCAAGGGGCCCGTGGCCGCACGATTGCGCCTCTGGGTGGCATCCGTGACCGATCGTCCTTGGCATTGACCAGTGCGCGCATGAAACAGGACCCGATTTTTCGCGACGTCGCGCATCATTTCCTGCGTCGCTTCGACCGCGCCTTTGCGGGCTTCGAAGCCGAAGCTTCTGACGGGGAAATCTCCGCACTTGCCGACACTCGCACCGCCCGCGCGTTCATGTTGCTGGGCCGTGTCGCCGGGACTTTTGATTAGATACAGATAGACAGGTTAAGCCGATCTGCCCCCCGTTGCGGGGGGCGGCTGCGCTGGACCGTCAGATCGCATTTGCATCACCTTGGATCAGGCCTGATTAAGCGCCCAGTGCAAATTGATGAAATCGTACGCATTATTGCCAGTATTGTATTTGCGCGAATTTCTGAAATCCCCCAACCTGCGTCGACAGATCGAACGAATCTGTGATTTCTGGGAGGAAAGTCATGAAATATTTAAGGAATACGGCTCTCGGCCTGACGCTTGGCGTCACCGGTGCATCATTTGCGATGGCTGACAGCCACGCCACAGAATTGACCATCGCCATTGTGAACAACGGGCATATGATCAACATGCAGTCGGTTGCCGAAGCCTACACGGCCGACACGGGAATCAAGCTGAACTGGGTATCGCTGGAAGAAGGCGTACTGCGCGAGCAGGTGACCTCAGATACGGCGACAGGTGGCGGCCAATATGATATTATCAATATCGGCATGCAAGAGGCACCGATCTGGGGCGCAGCAGGCTGGATTGAACCGCTTGAATTCAGCCCAGAGTACGACATCGACGACATGCTGCCCGCCATGCGCAACGGCCTGTCCCATGAGGGTACGCTTTATGCCGCGCCCTTCTATGGTGAATCGTCCATGGTCATGTACCGCAAGGATCTGACCGACGCGGCTGGCGTGACAATCGCCGACAATGATTCCTGGGATAACGTGCGTGCGGCTGCGGCTGCGATCCATGACCCCGATGCAGGCGTTTACGGTGTGTGTCTGCGCGGCAAACCCGGCTGGGGCGACAACATGGCGTTCGTCACAACGGTCGTGAACTCCTTTGGCGGGGCATGGTTCGACAAGGACATGCGTCCGACGCTTGAATCCGACGAATGGAAAGCAGCGATCAACTTCTACGTCGATCTGCTGGGTGAATTCGGCCCTCCCGGCTCCGAAGGGAACTCCTTTAACGAAATCCTCGCGCTGTACAACGAAGGCAAGTGCGGCATGTGGATCGATGCGACCATCGCCGCGTCCTTCCTGACTGTTGACGGCGTGGCCTATGCGCAGTCGCCAAACGCGGGCAACGCTGTAGGCGCAAACTGGCTTTGGGCATGGGCCATGGCTGTCCCGACCGGATCGCCACATTCCGAAGCCGCGCATGATTTTGTCGAATGGGCAACGTCCAAGGCATATGTTCAAGCCGTGGCAAACCACCCCGATTTTGGCTGGGGTTCCGTCCCGACGGGCACACGCGCGTCGACATATGCCTACCCCGAATTTCAGGCCGCCGCACCTTTTGCAGCAGCTGAAATGGCGGCCATCGAATCTGCGGCCCCCGAGGCCACAGATATGAAGCCGTACGTCGGTGTGCAATTCGCAGCGATCCCAGAATTCCCAGAGGTGGGTTCCGCTGTGGCGCAAGAAATTGCGGCAGCCCTTTCGGGCGCGAAATCGGTTGATGAGGCCCTGGCAGCGGCGCAATCCGCGGCAGACAACATCATGTCCGAAGCTGGCTACTACTAAGCGCGACACCTGAGCTGGAAGGGCCCGGCATTCACCTGCCGGGCCCTTCATCCAGGCACCGACACCCGAACGTACGGATCTTGTGGGCCATTGTCCGCCCGCATCCGGCGCTAGACCATTTCCTGAAATCACCGCCTTGCAAGGGTCATCAGAGCCATGTCCAAAAGATCGCTCCCCCGTTTGCTGCAAACGCCCGCCGTCGTCCTGTTGCTTCTGTGGATGTTGGTGCCGCTCAGCATGACGCTGTACTTTTCCTTCATCCGGTACGTCCTGAACAGCACGCGCCGGCCCGAATGGATGACCCCCAGCCTGAGTAACTGGCGCGGGCTTGGAAACTATGAATACGTCTTGTTCAAGACCAAGGATTTCTGGTTCGCGATCCAGAACAGCCTGCTGATCGTCGGCAGCATTCTGGTCCTGACCGTCATTCTGGGCTTGGCCATTGCCGTCCTGATCAATCGGTCATTCCCCGGACGCGGGATTGTGCGCGTCCTGCTGATCTCTCCCTTTTTTGTGATGCCTGCGGTCAACGCCGTGCTGTGGATCAACATGATCCTCGATCCGGTGCTGGGGCTGAACGGGTTGGCCGTGGCGGGCCTGAACCACATCATCGACGGGCTGCGGGCCTTCCCCGTGATCGGTAATTTCTTCTCCATGTGGCCCGAGATCGAGCCGATTTCCTTCCGCGCCACGCAGACCTCGGCCTATGCCGTGATCATGATGGTGGTGTGGCAATGGACGCCCTTTGCGGTTCTCATTTTCATGACATCCCTGCAGTCCGAAGATGAATCACAAAAAGAGGCGGCGACGCTGGACGGCGCGAACGCATGGTCGAAGTTCCGCAATCTTACCGTGCCCCACCTGGCCCGGCCCATCGCGATCGTCGTGATGATCCAGTCGATCTTTCACCTGTCGCTTTATGCCGAAATCGAGATCGTCAGCCGGGGCAACGGGAACAAGAACCTTCCGTATCTCATCGGCGAATTTACGTCGAACAACATCGGCGCAGCAAGCGCCACAGGCATCTTTGCCGTAATCCTTGCCAACATTGTCGCGATCTTCCTGCTGCGCATGGTTGGCAAGAGCTTGATGGATTAGGGGACAAAATCATGGCAACCGTCACGCAACACTCCAGATTTGGCAATGCTCTTTGGCCGGTTCTGGCCTGGGTCGTCGCCCTTATCTTTTTCTTTCCGATTTTCTGGATGGTTTTCACCAGCTTCAAGACCGACGCCGATGCGGTAAAGCCCGAGAACCTGTTCCTTTTCACGCCAACCCTAGAAAACTACGTCAACATGACGAAGGATTATGACTATTGGCGCTTTGCCACCAATTCGGTCATCACCTCTACATTCGCCACGCTTTTCGCGCTGGTTGTGGGCGTTCCGGCGGCTTACGCAATGGCCTTCGACCCCAGCCGCCATACCAAAGACGTCCTGCTTTGGATGTTGTCGACCAAGATGCTGCCAGCCGCTGCCGTGCTGTATCCGATGACCTTTCTGACCAAGAATTTTCTGGACATGTACGATACCCGGTTTCTGGTGATCCTTGTGCTATGCCTGATCAACCTGCCGATCGTGATCTGGATGCTTTTTACCTATTTCAAGGAAATCCCCAAGGAAATCATCGAAGCAGGCAAGATGGACGGGGTCAGCACATGGGGCGAAATCAAGGATATTCTGATCCCGCTGGCTTGGGGCGGTATTGCATCGACCGCGCTGCTGACCTTTATCTTTTGCTGGAACGAGGCCTATTGGACCGTGCGCCTGACAACCATTGACGCCGCTACCCTGTCCAAGCTGATCGAAGGCAATCGCGCGCCCGAAGGTCTGTTCTTTGGCCGTTTGTCAGCCGTATCGACCGCTGCCGTGGCTCCCATCATCATCCTCGGCTGGTTCTGTCAGAAACAACTGGTTCAAGGCCTCACCTTCGGAGCTGTAAAATGACCCTAAACGCCGCCCCAACCGACCTTACCGGCAAGGTTTGTCTGGTCACCGGTGCGTCCGGTGGCATCGGGGCCAGTGCCGTTGCCCATCTTGCCGCCCTCGGGGCCACAGTCTATGCCACCGACATCGCAGACAGCTTTGACGGCCCTGCAACGTATAGACGGTTCGACCTGCTGGATGGTGCCGATCTGACGGCTTGCACCGATTGGATCACGCAGATCAAACCCGACATCCTGTTCAACAACGCGGCACTTTTCGGGATGGGCAGCATTCTGGACGACGAGGGCGATCTAGCCCAGTTGGACCGCCTGTTCGGTGTCAACGTCCGCGCCTTTTACGCAATCCTGCAAGCGACGGCAAAGTCGATGGTGGCCCAAGGCCAGCGCGGGTCGATCATCAACCTCGCGTCCCAGGCGGGCCACCGGGGCGAAGCCTTGGTCGCCCATTATTGCGCCACCAAAGCGGCAGTGATCAGCTATACGCAATCCAGCGCGCTGGCGCTGGCACCGCATAAGATCAGGGTCAATGCCATCAGCCCCGGTGTGATCGACACGCCAATGTGGCAGACCGTCGATGCGCTGTTTGCCAAGTTCGAAGGCAAAGAGCCCGGTCAGAAAAAGCGCGAGGTCGGCGCGGCTGTCCCGCTTGGCTATATGGGTGCCCCCGACGACGTGGCGCGGGCCGCTGTCTTCCTTGCCTCTGACCAGTCTGCCTATATGACCGCCCAGACCATCGGCGTCGATGGCGGCAACGTGCTTAGGTGATCTGATGTCCATAATTACCCCTGAAATCGAAAAAGTTGACCGCAGCACCCGGTCTATCCGCTACCTTGAACATGGCTGGCCCAGTGATCTGTGCCGCTGGCACGCCCATGAGGAGTACGAACTGCACCTGATCACCGCGACGCGGGGCAAGGCCTTTGTCGGCGACTATATCGGTGATTTCAAAGCAGGCGATCTGTTCCTGACGGGCCCCAACCTGCCGCACAACTGGATCACGGACAAGGTCTGGTCAGAACCCGCCCCCGTGCGCGACATGCTGGTACAGTTCAGCCATGAAAGCGTCGAAAAGCTGGCCGAAGGGTTTCCCGAATTTTCGCAGGTCCTGCAACTGTTGCAACTTGCGCAATCGGGCATCGTCTTTGAAGGCTTCAACCCGACTTTTGCGCGCGGCCACATGGAAGCGATCCGCGACAACAAGGGGGCCGAACGTATTCTGGCCTTTATCCGTTGCCTTGTCCGGCTGAATGAACACGCCGAGAAAAAGACCCTGTCCGCGTCAAAACTTATCCAGCCCGAAGGCGGCAGCAAGCAAGCGCGCATCGCCGAAGTGGTCGATTACATCGTCAAGAATTTCAGCGAAGGGCTTTCGGTCGGACAAGCAGCCGAACGCGCCGGAATGACCGAAGTGACCTTCAGCCGTAATTTCCAGACCGTGACGGGGCATAGCTTTGTCGACTTTCTGAACCGGATCCGCATCGGCGAAGCCTGCGGCATGCTCTATGCCTCTGACGAACAGATCACCATGATTTCGCAAGAGGCGGGCTTTAAGAACCTTGCCAATTTCAACCGGCATTTTCTCAAGGTGAAGGGCATGACCCCTTCGCAATACCGTGACACCGCGCGCAAAGATCTTGCGCCGAATATGGAGCAAACGTCATGAATGCAGCGGCGCAGCCCCCTGTCCACGCGACCCAATATGACCGGTCGGCCTGTCAGGTTGGGGTCGTTCATCTGGGATTTGGCGCATTTCACCGTGCGCATCAGGCGGTGTATATCGACGACTACATGGAAACCTCGGGCGATTTGCGTTGGGGGATTGCAGCCGTCAATTTGCGCGGCTCTGAAAGCGGTCACTTTGACATGGCCAAGGCGGATATCGCACGCCACGATGGCTATTACCTGAAATCCTATTCGGCAGACGGCGACGAAGAATTGCGTCGCGTGCGCCCCCATGTCCATTTTGCGGATTGGAGCGTTGCCCCAGCAGACGCCGAGGCGCTTTTGGCAAAGCCGACCGTGCATCTTGTCACGATCACGGTCACCGAAAGCGGCTACTACACCGCCCCGGATGGCAACCTGAACCCTGCCGACCCGTTCCTGCGGGCCGAAATCGCAGGCGGTGCCCCCCGCAGCGTGTACGGATACTTGCGCGCGGCGCTTGGCCAGCGCGCGGCCGGCAGCGGCAGCCCGCTGACCATCGCGTGTTGCGACAACATCCGCCAGAACGGCAAGATGCTGCGCCGGACCCTGCTGGCCTATCTTGAAGCATGTGACGATCAGACCCTTGCGACATGGGTCGCGGCAAATGTGGCTTTCCCCTGCTCGATGGTGGACCGCATCACACCGCGCAGCCCCGCCGCCCTTGGGCCGGAAATCTCTGGGCAGGTCGGCGCTGACGTGACGGCACCCGTGATGGCCGAGGATTTCATCCAATGGGTGCTACAAGACAGCGCCGCCGCCGAGATGCCCGATCTTGCACAGGCAGGCGTGACCGTCACACCAAATGTCGACCCCTACGAGGAAACCAAGATCCGGGTGCTGAACGGCGGCCATACCGCGCTGACCTATATGGCCGCACTTGAAGGGATCGAGACATTTGACGCCGCGATGCGGGTCCCCGACCTGAACGCACATTTCCGGAATTTCGAAACACGCGAAGTGCTGCCCGCGCTGACCCTTGACCTGCCATTTTCGAAAGAGGCCTATCTTGAGGACATCGCACGGCGGTTCGGAAATCGCGCCATCGGCGATACGGTCGCGCGCATCTGCGCGGACGGCATGGCAAAGTTCCCGATCTTCATCCGCCCGACGATCCTGGGATGTTTTGAACAGGGGTTCGTCCCCGTTCATGCCATCCGCTCCATCGCCGGCTGGTACGTGTTTGCCCGCCATGTCGCGGCCGGAAGGATACCTTTCGACTATCTTGAACCCGGTTGGGATGACCTGAACGCGATGCTGGGGTCCGATGCATTCGTGACCAACCAGCAGCTTTGGGGTGACCTTCCGGAAACCTATCCCGCCTTCGCCGAAACCCTGCGGCATGAAATCAAAGAATTGGAAATCAAATGGCCGGTCTGACACTGCGCAATGTGCGCAAGAAATATGGTGAAGCCGAAGTGATGCACGGCGTTGACCTTGATATCAACGATGGTGAATTCGTTGTTTTCGTCGGTCCGTCGGGCTGTGGCAAATCCACCCTGCTGCGGATGATCGCCGGTCTCGAGGAAATCTCGGACGGGATCGTCGCGATTGGTGATCAAGAGGTGAACAATGTTGCCGCCTCAAAGCGCGGCGTGGCGATGGTGTTCCAGACCTATGCGCTTTATCCGCACATGACGGTCTACAAGAACATGGCGTTCGGCCTGAAGCAGGCCAAAACCGATCCTGCGGAAATCGACCGCCGTGTCCAGGCCGCCGCCGAGATCCTGCAGATCACCGATTACCTTGATCGCAGCCCGCGCAACCTGTCGGGCGGGCAGCGCCAGCGTGTCGCCATTGGCCGTGCCATCGTGCGCGACCCCAAGGTATTCCTGTTCGATGAGCCCTTGTCCAACCTCGATGCAGCCTTGCGCGTGCAAACCCGCCTCGAGATCGCGCGCCTGCACCAGCGTCTGAAAACAACGATGATTTATGTGACCCACGATCAGGTCGAGGCGATGACACTGGCCGACAAGATTGTCGTGCTGCGGTCCGGCCGCATCGAACAGGTGGGTGCCCCGATCGAGCTGTACGAGCGTCCCGCGAATGCCTTTGTGGCGCAATTCATCGGCAGCCCGAAAATGAACTTTTTTACCGCGGCCGATATGACCGACACAGCGGCCCTGCAACTGGGCCGCAATGTCACGCCCTCGGAACATGCAGGCCTGCGCCCTGAACATCTGGTTCCTGTCACGGGGGACGCCGTCGTGGTGGAAGGCCGTTTGGAGCTGGTTGAAAACCTCGGCGAATATGCCCTCGTGCACCTGATCACCAAGACCGGTGTGGAATTCATCGCCAAAACCGAAAAACCACCCCTCGCTGCCAAAGGCGAAACCATCGGCTTTGGCATCAGACCCGAACTGGCGCATTTCTTTGACCGCGAGACAGGCGCGCGGCTTTAGTCAAAAGCGTTTGCCGGGCCCTGGGGGGCAACCTGCGGGGTAAGCCCCTGGGAGCGGGCGGCCACCCCCGTCAAAGCCCGAAAGACCCGTAAGGGATAAACCGCACCGGATCGCCGGGGCGCACGTCAAGCCCTTCGTCGGGCAGCTCCACCAACCCCTCGGCCCAGCTTAGCCCGCTGATCCGGCCCGAACCTTCCGAGGCAAAGACCTCGGCAGCGCCGTTGCGCATCCGGGCCCGCAGGTATTCCCGCCGCCCCGGTTTCTTGCGTTTTTCGAAAGCGGCGGGCACGTCAAACCCTTGCGGCGCAGTCCAGTCCTGCCCCGCCAGCACTGCCAGCGCCGGGCGTGCGAAAATCAGCGTGCAGACCATCGCCGCGACCGGATTGCCCGGCAGGCCAAAGACCGGCATCCCTTGCCACATCCCCAAGGCCAGTGGCCGCCCCGGCTTGACCGCGATGCGCCACAGCGCCAGGGCGCCGGCTTCCTTCAGCAAGGCCGAAACGTGGTCTTCATCCCCCGCCGACGCGCCGCCGCTGGTCAGGATTGCATCGACCTGCCCAGCAGCCCCATCAAGCCGCGCGCGCAATGCCGCACGGTCATCGCCCACATGCCCCAGATCAACCGGCGTATGGCCGAACTGTGCAATCAGGCCCAACAGCATGGGGCGGTTGGCGTCAAAAATCTGCCCGTCTGCGGCAGTTTCCCCCGGCTGCACAATCTCGTCCCCGGTCGAGATCACGCCGACCCGCAACCGCTGCCGCAACGACAGCGATGACAGCCCCGTCGCCGCCAACAGCGCCAGATCGGCTGCGGTGACCTGACGTCCCGCCGTCAGAACGGTCTGCCCTGCAACGACATCCTCGCCTGCCTTGCGGGTGTTCGCGCCCTGTTTGATCGGGCCGGTAAAGCGCAGGTTGCCGCCGTCTATCTGGACGTCTTCCTGCAGCACCACAGTATCGACGCCTTGTGGCAGCGCGGCCCCGGTCAACACGCGGATCGCATGCCCTTCCGGCACGTCCCCCGGCGCATCCCCTGCCGCAGCGCGGCCCGACACGACGGGCAGCACATGGGGCCCAGCGCCACGCCCGCCTGCAAATCCGTAGCCATCAACGGCAGTGTTGGGCAATGGCGGGTTCGCGCGGCGTGCGGTGACGTCTTGCGCGACGATGCGCCCCAATGCGGCATCAAGGGGGGTGTCCTCGGCCTTCGTGACCACTGACAGCCTTTCACGCAGTAGCGACAACGCTTCGTCCACCGGGGTCCAGTGCACGCCGGGCGGCAGAGCAAAGCAATCGTTGCGCAAGGGGGGATCCGCTTTCAGGCGATCCTCGAACCCCAATCCGAAAATCGCGCCTTCCTCGGGGGCGTGCACGTCCAGCATCCGGGCCAGATCAGCAGGGGCAAGTGCCGCGAACTGGCGCGCGACTTCTTGCACCTGCCATGCGTCCTTGACCATGCCGTCGGGTGCGGGGCCAGCGGTCAGCGACGGCCAGATCTCCACAAAGGCTACCGGCGCGTCCAACTGTTCAAACGGCCAGACGGCCACCTGCCCGGCAAAGCGTTTGCGCAATCTCGAGAGCACGGGCAACCCCATGAACACCTGCGACCCCACGGCCCCGGCCCCAGCCATCTGCCAGCAGGTAAACGCGCCTTTGGCAAGGGTTTCGGCGTGGCGTCTATCGGAAAAGGGGTTTTCATAGCCCGCCTTCGTGCGCGGCAATCCGGGGATGTCACGGTTTGGCAGGCCATTGGCCCAGAACGGGCCATTCCCTGTTCCCAAGGCGAGGTTCAATTCGCCTGCCAGATCAAAGCGGTTGTTGGCCTGCGGCGAATCCTGGATGCGGGCCTCGAACCAGTCCCAAAGCGCGAAAGGATCGCTGTCGCCCGTCACCGCCTCGGCAAACCCTGCGGGGTAGCCGAAGGGGAAGTCAAAACCGATCAGGGTGCGACGGCCTGCCTGCGCTTCGCTATCGATAAGGGCCGCAATCCACGTTTCGGCATCGATCCGGTTGCGCAGATAAACCGGGGCGTCAGCCGCCCCCGACCGCGAAACGCCTGCCCAGATCGCGTCTTTGCGCGGGCGCGCACCGGTGTCGTTGCCGCCGGACCAATCCACCATGACAAACGTGTCGAAAGTTGTCACAGACCGACCTCTCCCAAGATGAAATCCGCGATTGCGCGCGTGTCGTCCAGATCGAAAACCGGCCTGTCCAGTGTCAACGCCGTGTCACTTGCCACCGCCCTGATCGTCGTATCATCGGGTGCAATCAACGCATTGCCCGTCTCGGCCCGATGCGCTTCGACCTTGGGGTGGGCATCGCGTTTATAGCCTTCGATCAGGACCAGATCGACGGGGGACAGACGCACCAGCAACGCCTCAAGCGGGGGTTCATCCTCGTCGCGCAATTCATGCATCAGGGCGATGCGGTTGCGCGACGCCAGCAGAACCTCGCGCGCGCCGGCGATCCGGTGGCGGTGACTGTCCTTGCCGGGGTGATCCACGTCAAAGCTGTGATGCGCGTGCTTCACGGTCGAGACGCTGATGCCACGCCCCGTGATTTCGGTCACAAGCCGTTCCATCAGGCCGGTCTTGCCCGCATTTTTCCAGCCGACGACGCCGTAAATCTTCATAGCATCCCTTCCGCAGTTTTCAGGTCTTCGGGCGTGTTGATGTTGAAAAATGCCTGCTCGTGGGGGAACAGCGCCTCGCGCCCCCCGTGCGCCTGCGTCCACAACACGACCTTGCGCAGACCGCCCTGCAAAGCGGCGCGCAGATCATCGCGCAGGGCGACGGGCCACAAACCAAAGGTCGGATGACGCGCCTTGCCGCGTTCGGCATCAGGCGTTGCGGCCAAAACCAATGGATGGTCCATCCCCTCGCTGGCGAGCAGCAATTGCGGCACCAGATCACCGGGAAAGAACGGGGTATCCGCCGCAGCCGTCACAATCGTATCGGCCCCAAGGCTTGCGGCCCAATCCAGCCCTGCCAGAACCCCCGCCAAGGGGCCCGCGAAGCCGTCGATGCTGTCTGGTATTATGGGCAAATTCAGCGCGGCAAACCGTTCCGCATCACCATTCGCGTTGAGCGCAAGCCCCGCGACCTGGGGCGACAGCCGTTCAACCACATGGCCCAGGATCGTTTGCCCACCAAGGGTCAGCATACCCTTGTCGCCGCCGCCCATGCGGGTCGCCTGCCCGCCCGCCAAAATTACACCAAGGGGCTGTTTCATACGGAACCCTTTCGGCCAGATCGCTTCGGTTCATCCACCACCTGATCGGGGTCCGCATCCCGCACCAGACGGTCCTCGCCCGCGAGGCAGATAAACCGCTTTCCCTTCATCCGGCCAATCAAAGTCAGCCCGACCTGGTTGGCAATCTCGACCCCCCAGGCGGTAAAGCCGGACCGGGATGCAAGCACGGGGATGCCCATCATCGCGGTCTTGATCACCATCTCGGAGGTAAGACGCCCGGTGGTATATAAAATCTTGTCATCGGCGCTGACACCTTCGGACAACATCCATCCCGCGATCTTGTCGACGGCGTTGTGGCGACCGACATCCTCCATGTAAACCAAGGGCTTGTCGCCTTGGCACAGAACCGTGCCATGGATCGCCCCCGCCTCGAGGTACAGGCTGGGGGTACGGTTGATCTGCGCGCTCAGGCCATAGAGCCACGAGGTATGCACGGGTGTCGCAGGCAGGGTCACCCCTTCCAGCCCCTCCATCATGTCGCCAAAGACGGTGCCGACGGCGCAGCCGCTGGTGCGGGTCTTCTTACGCATCTTGTCTTCGTAATCGGTCTTGCGGGCGGTGCGCACCACGACAACCTCGAGGTCTTCATCATAATCGACGGCAGTGATTTCCTCTCCGTCGCGCAGCATGCCCTGGTTGCGCAAAAAACCCAGTGCCAGATATTCAGGGTAGTCGCCAATGGTCATCGCCGTGACGATTTCCTGCGCGTTCAGAAATATCGTCAGCGGGCGTTCCTCGACCACGTTTATCGTCGTTTCGGTGCCGGTGTGATCGCGGCCCACCACGGCACGGGTCAACCGCGCCAACCCCGGTTGCGGTGCGATCAAATAAGCGTCGGTGTCGGTCTTGACAGACAATTGCATCCCCCTCGGGTGACAGTTAAGCAGGTCCCGGTAATCTAGGGGCAACGCATGGCCATCACCACCACGAAATCAGCCTTTCGCAAAGGTCTTGCCGATGCGGCACCCTTTGTTCTGGTAATCATCCCGTTTTCATCGCTGTTTGGCATTCTCGCCACCGAAGCAGGCCTGAGCGTATTCGAAACACTGGCTTTTTCCGTCGTGGTGATTGCCGGGGCAGCCCAATTCACAGCATTGCAACTGATGCAGGAACATGCGCCGACGGCCATCGTGCTGGCATCGGCTTTGGCCGTAAACCTGCGCATGGCGATGTATTCCGCGTCGCTGACCCCCTATATCGGTGCGGCCCCTTTGTGGCAGCGCGCGCTGGCGGCCTATCTGACGGTCGATCAATCCTATGTCTGTTCGATGGCGCAGTATGAAAAAGAACCGGACATGACGATTCCGCAGCGTATGGCCTATTTCTTTGGCTGCGTGACGCCGATCGTCCCGTTGTGGTATCTGTTCACGCTGATCGGTGCGCTGCTGGGCGCGCAGATCCCCGAAAGCTGGGCGTTGGATTTTGCCCTGCCCATCACGTTTCTGGCGATGATCGCGCCGATGTTTCGCACCTCGGCCCATGTCGTCGCGGCCCTTGTCGCGTCGGTCGCGGGCTTGTTGACCGCGGGCGTGCCCTATTCGCTGGGGCTGATCCTCGCCGGGCTGGCGGGAATGGTCGCGGGGGCACAAACCGAAGTCTGGATGACACGCCGCGCCGAAAGGGTCACACTATGATGATCGAGAAAAGCACCCTGTGGTTCGTGATCATCGCCCTTGGCATCGGCAGCTTTGCCTTGCGCTTTGTCTTTACCGGATTGGTCGGTGACCGCGAAATGCCCGCTTGGCTGCTGCGCCACCTGCGCTATACGGCCGTGGCGATCCTGCCGGCGCTGGTTGCCCCGCAGGTACTGTGGCCTGCCGCCACAAACGGACAGACGGACCCTGCAAGGCTTGCCGCGGCTGTCGTGGCTCTGGCAGTCGGGGTGATCACGAAAAACGTTCTGCTGGCCATCGTCAGCGGTGCCGCGACGCTTTATGCGCTGCTGTGGTTATTGGGCTAATTGCCCGGCGCGCACAGCGTCGATCACATCGCCATCATCGTCTTCGTAGTATTTTGTCGTCGAGACATTCGGCAAGTTTGCAAATTTCTCGGACAAGGTAACGGGGTAAAAGGTCGTTCCAAGCCCCTCGAATCCCGGTACTTTTTGCAACAACGACGACGTCGCATTCGCGCAATAGGCACCCGGCACCTGGCCATTGGACATCACGAGACGCAGCACCTGTTCGGCCTGCGCATCCGAAACGGTGATTTCCTGACTGACAACATGAAACGTGCTGCGGGCATGGGCAGACTTATAGGCCTGTATCCACTTTGGCGACATCCCGTACAGAACATCCCCCCGTTCGGTCACGCGCGGATCACGGAACGATCCTGCGGGATCAAAGATCACCTGCTGCGATCCGTTCACGATCAACGCAGTATGGCCGCCGCTGCCGCTCCGGTTATTCACCATTGTCAGCAGCGTCAGTGTTTTCGGGCCAGACGCAGCATAGGCCGCGGCTGCAACCTCGGCTGTGGTGCTATCGCCGGTGGTGTCGTTGGAACACGCCGCAACAAGACAAACGCAAGCTAGTGCCTGCAAGATACGCATAAAAAAACCTATTAAAAACGACGCAACGCCTTAGCGCGCGAAAATTGCCATGAAGACAAGAATACCGATGATCACGATGCAGGACCATTTGACCCAGTTCATGAAGTTGTCAAAGGTCTTTTCCTGCGATGTTGTATCCATCGAGCCGTGTTCATGTTTGGCCATCTGCGCAATCCTTTGTCTTGGTGTTCGGGCGATTTTCAACTGTCGTTACTGCATTCGTACGGTCATGTCACGATGTGATAGACCACGATCTCATGTGTTTTTGCTTAAGCGCTTTGCGAACCGCCTGTTTTCGGGGGCTGAGCAGTGGCATCCGCCTCGAGGTCCTGGATCAGGCGAAAGCCGATGCGATTCGCCGGCGCAGGACCGCTGGCCTTGGGCAAGGCGCGCAGGGCTACGTTCAACTGGCTGACATGCTGGACAAGCTGCATCCGCGTGCCGTCACTGTCCGCGCCGTAAAACGTAACGATATCAGGGTCGAAATACCCCATTCCTTCAATCCGCAACACCCCTGCGTCACCACCAGCAAACCCCATGGCGACCTCGTGTTCGCCGTCCAACTGTTCTTCGAAATTCTTGAGGTACAGCACGACCCGCTCATAGGCCCATTGCGCCGGTGATTTCTTGGCGACGGGCGTGTCGGTCATGGACTTGGGTACCGCCTGCTCCGCCGCATTGCGTTGTGTCGGGTCCGAATGCACCTCGTGCAGGCGCGGCAGCGCGTCCGCCTCGACGGCTTCGGCAGCGGTCTTGATCTGGTTGTCCATGCCGTCAGTCCTTTGCCTGATACACCCACGCCCCATCCTCGGCGCGCAAGCTGCGGGTGGCAAGGCCCGTTTGATACAGATGACTTAGATGTGCGACAGCTTCGACCAGGGCCAATCCATATTCCCCCTCGCCGATCTTGCGTTTGAACAAGGTCGGAAAGCATTCGGAAGCGGATTTCGGGGTATCGATAAACTTGACCAGCCGCTTGAGCGCACCATGGTGGTTTTCGATCAACTGCCGCATCCGCGTGGGCAGGCCGGTGAAGGGCAGTTTGTGGCCACCAAGCACCAGATGATCCTCGCGCGCCAGCGGAGCGAGCCGTTCGCACGCCTCGAGCCATTCACCGATGGGATCGGCCATGGGTTCAGTAGCATATACGCCCACATTCGGGCTGATAGACGACAGGATTTGATCACCCGCGATCACCAGATGGTCGTCCCTGCTCCAGAATGTGGCATGTTCGGGGGCGTGGCCGTTCCCCATATGCACGTCGAACACCCGCCCACCGATGGTGATCCGGTCGCCTTGCTTGATCCGGGTAAAGCCCAAGGGCAGCGGGTCGACCACATCGGAAAAGTTGAACGGCCGTTCGGCGGCGCGTTTGTCGTGCAAGTCGCGGTCCATGCCGGATAGCTTGTAGAACGCCAGCGTTTCGGCGGCCGGGGCTTCTTGCGCGTCCAGCGTCAACATCCGCGCGGTCAGCCACGCGGTGCGGGTGGTGACCAGTTCGGCCCCGTGTTCAGTCTGGAACCAGCCCGCCAACCCGATGTGATCGGGATGGTGGTGGGTCACGATGACCCGCGAAACCGGTTTGCCGCCCAAGGGGCCCGCCATCAGATCGCCCCAGATCGCCTTGGCCTTTTTCGACGAAAAGCCGGTGTCGATGATGGTCCAGCTGTCGCCCTCGTCGAAGGCATAGACATTCACATGGTCCAGCTTCATCGGCAGCGGCAGGCGCAACCACAAGACACCGGGGGCAATTTCGATCGCCGCATCATGGGCCGGTGGCGTTTCCCACGGATACCGAAGGCCGACAGGTTTTTTATCTAACATCAAACGGCCAATTCGTCAGCGGTCATGGCAAAGAGGTCGGCCTTGCCTGCCTGTGCATGGGTCAGCAGACCGACATGTTCGGGCAGCAGGCGCAGGATGTAGAACCGTGCCAGCTTCTCGCGCGCGCCGCCCTTGTCTGCCAGCGCCGCCTTGAGGTGCAGATGAGCACCCAAGACCCGAGCGAAGGCCCGCAGATAAGGCACGGCCCCGGCGAAACGGTTGTCCAGATCGGTCTGCGACACCAGCCATTCCGTTGCCTCGCGCAGTGTTTCAGAGGCCTGCCAGACCGCGTCGGCCATGTTCGGAAACGCCTCGCGGGCGGCTTCGGCATCGGCTTCGATCTCGTCCAGCAGACGGTACGCGGCATCACCGCCATCCATCATCTTGCGTGCCACAAGGTCCATCGCCTGAATGCCGTTGGTGCCTTCGTAGATCGCCGTCACCCGTACGTCGCGGCAATATTGCGCGGCTCCGGTTTCTTCGATCACGCCCATGCCCCCGTGAACCTGCACACCGGTCTCTGACACGGCTATGCCGGTGTCGGTGCCGAATGCCTTGGCAATCGGGGTCAGGAAGGCCGCGCGGGATTTCCAGTCGGCCTCGCCCGTGGCGTTGGTCATGTCGATGGCGACCGCGCAGCTTAGGGCGATGGCGCGGGCGGCGAAGGTGTCGGCCTTCATCGTCATCAGCATGCGACGCACATCGGCGTGGTCTACGATGCTGCCCGTGCCGTCAGCGGTTGAGGTCTTGCCCTGCTTGCGGTCCAGCGCATAGGCCAGCGCGTGCTGATACGCGCCTTCGGCCACGCCGATGCCCTGTTCGCCAACCCCCAGACGCGCGTTGTTCATCATGGTGAACATCGCGGCCATCCCGCCTTGTTCAGGCCCCACCAGCCAACCGGTGGCCTGGTCATATTGCATCACGCATGTCGGCGATCCGTGCAGGCCCATCTTGTGTTCAAGGCTCACGACCTTGAGGCTGTTCGCCTTGCCCAGTGTCCCGTCGTCATTCGGCAGGATTTTCGGCACAAGGAAAAGGCTGATCCCCTTGGTGCCCGCAGGGGCTCCCGGCAAGCGCGCCAGTACCAGATGGCAGACGTTTTCCGCGAAATCATTGTCGCCCCAGCTGATGTAGATCTTTTGGCCCGAGATACTGAACGTCCCGTCGCCGTTGTCTTCGGCCTTGGACGCCAACGCACCCACGTCGGACCCTGCCTGCGGTTCCGTCAGGTTCATCGTCCCGGTCCATTCGCCCGAGATCAGCTTGGGCAGGTACAGGTCCTTGATCGCGTCGCTGGCGTGGTGCTCCAGTGCCTCGATCTGGCCTTGGCTCATCAAGGGGGCCAGTTGCAGCGACAGGCACGCGCCGCTCATCATCTCGTTCACCGCGCTGGCGAGGCTAAGGGGCAAGCCCATGCCGCCATATTCCGGGTCTGCGCTGATGCCGATCCAACCGCCGTCCGCGATGGCCTTGAACCCGTCGGCATAGCCGTTCGATGTCCGCACCACACCGTTTTCCAGCCGCGCCGGATCAAGGTCGCCGGGGCGCTGCAAGGGGGCCAGCACCTCGTTGCACAGCTTGCCTGCCTCTTCGAGGATCGCGCGGATCACGTCATCCGTGGCATCCTCGAACTTGTCGGTGCCGCGGACCGCGTCCAGTTTGACGACATGGTCGAACAAAAAGTTGTAATCTTCGACGGCTGCACGATATGGCATGGTTTTCCCCCTTTATGCGCGTGGGTTCGCGTGGCAAACCGAACGGCGATCTGATAAGCCCACGTCTGAAATCATGGGCGCTTTTTTGTCAGAATGATGTGCAAGCCATCCCGCCGCAACCCGAAACGCGGCGTCATAGAGGTGATGATGACGCGATGACCGAAATTCTGCGCCCTGATCTGGCCGGTATCGACCGCGCTGCGACCCTTTTACGCAGTGGCGGTCTGGTCGCGATCCCTACGGAAACGGTCTATGGGCTGGCGGCTGATGCGTGCAATGGCGCGGCAGTGGCACGCATCTATGCCGCCAAGGGCAGGCCCAGCTTCAATCCGCTGATCGTTCATCTGGCTGAAACGCAGCAGGCCCGGCGCTACGGCCTCTGGTCCGATCTGGCCGAGGTTCTGGCGACCGCTTTCTGGCCCGGCCCCCTGACCCTGGTGCTGCCTCTCGCCCCCGATCACGGGTTGTCGTCCCTTGTTACCGCCGGCCTGAACAGCGTGGCAATACGGGTTCCTGCGCTGGACGCGGCGCATCAGGTTCTGACCGCTTTCGGCGGGCCGGTCGCCGCCCCGTCTGCCAACCCGTCGGGCCGGATCAGCGCCACGACAGCCCGGCACGTGCTGGACGGTCTGGGCGGCAAGATCGACGCGGTACTGGATGCCGGCCCCTGCCCCGTCGGGTTGGAAAGCACGATCATTGGCCTTCATACGCCACGCCCGACACTGCTGCGCGCAGGCGGTCTGCCGGTCGAGGCGATCGAGGCCGCCTTGGGTGAGCCACTTGAGATCGCAAATGGGGCCGAGATCATCGCCCCCGGTCAGCTTGCGTCACATTATGCGCCGAACGCGCGGGTAAGGCTGAATGCGCTGTCCGCCAATCCCGGTGAAGTGATGCTGGGCTTTGGTCCCGTCGATGGCGATCTGAACCTGTCACCGACGGGCGATCTGATCGAAGCAGCCGCACATCTATTTGATCACCTGCATGCCCTCGACGCGATGGACAAGCCTATCGCCGTGGCCCCGGTACCCGATCACGGGCTAGGCCGCGCAATCAACGACAGGCTGGAACGCGCGGCGGCACCGCGCTGATCAGGCGTGCCCGGCAGTCGCGCTTAGGCCAAGCGGATCGATTCCCAAGGACGACAGCGCGGCGGACCATTTCCTGTCATTATGCGCGTCGAACACGATCTCGGGCGTGGCCTTGCAGGTCAGCCAACCGTTTTGCGCGATCTCATTCTCAAGCTGGTGCGCGCCCCAGCCCGCATAGCCCAGCATCAGCATCGCGTGTTCAGGCCCTTTGCCCCGCGCGATGTCTTCGAGAATATCCAAAGTCGCCGTCATGGCGAAATCATCAGACACATCAAGCGTTTGCATCACAGACCGGTATTCCGGGCTGTGCAGCACAAAGCCGCGCTCGGTCTCGACCGGGCCACCGATGTGAACGCCAAGGCCGGATTTGTCTTCCATGTCGACGCTGCTCAGCCGTTCAAGGACGTCGGTCAATTTCAGGGTGGATGCCAGTTTATTGACGATCAATCCCATCGCGCCATCCGCATTATGGGTGCAGATGAAAATCACCGAATGGTCGAATCGGGGGTCACCCATACCGGGCATCGCAATCAGCAACTGACCTGTCAGGTCCATTTCCATGTCTAAAGGCCCCTTTCCATTGCAGACAGCATGGCGCGGCGCGGCGCTGCTTTCAACCCACCGCTTTGTAGCGTTTCATGATACAAACGTGACTTGGCAGTCTACCGCTCTTGCACCATGAAGGGGTATGAAAACAAAAATGATCCCCCTTTTGGCTGCCATGATGCTGGCACCACTGCCCGCCGTCGCCATGGATGTGATCAAGGGCGAACTGTTGCAAGGATGGGTGCTGCCCGATGGCAACCGTGTCGCGGCGATCCGCATGACCATGGCACCCGGGTGGAAAACCTATTGGCGCGCCCCCGGTGACATGGGCATCCCGCCGCATTTCGACTGGACCGGCTCTGAAAATCTGTCCGCCGTCGATGTTGAATGGCCAGCCCCCACCGTGTTTCGCGAAAAGAACCTCACGACGATCGGCTACCGCGACCAGGTGCTGCTGCCCCTGATGATCACCACGCCGGACAAGGGCGCGCCGGTGATGCTGAAGACCACGATCGACATGGGCGTCTGCCTTGATATCTGCGTGCCAGCAACGCTGCATATTCAGGGCCTGATCGACACGGAAGCCACCCGTGCCGTGCCCGCCATTGCCGCATCGCTTGCGCAGCGCCCCTATTCCGCGAAAGAGGCAGGCGTGACCAAGGCTACCTGCACCATGACGGTCACGGACGGTGACGTGCAGCTTGAGGCCTCGCTGACCCTCCCCGATGCCGGAGGTCAGGAAGTGGTGGTGATCGAATCCGGCAACCCCGACATCTGGGTCAGCGAAGCCGACACCAGCCGCAAAGGCAATATCCTGAAGGCAAAGGTCGATATGGCCCATGTCGGCGGTGCGACCGTGGCCATCAGCCGCGCGGCGGTCCGCATCACGGTCTTGGGCAGCAAGCATTCGGTTGATATTCTGGGCTGCACGCCCGATTGATCAGCCCGCCTGTTTGCGCCGCTGCACGCCGAACGCAACCGCACCGATGATATAGCCGCCCAGCGCGATCACCGCAGCCCCGCCGATAAAGATCACCAACGCAGCCGTGAGCGGAGCCATTCCCGCCAAAGACGGCATCATGGCTGCGAGCCCCGGATAAAGCGCGCCGTAAATCCCCGCCCAGCCCAACGTGATCGCAGCCCACGCCAGCATCACGGCCCAAAGCCCGATCAGCCCAAAACGCAACCCGCGCGCCCGCCCCCGCAACCCGCGGCGCATCGCGCGGATTTGCCGCGAAACATCATGCTGAACGGCAATCAGCGCAGGTACCACAAGCAAGACCAGAAACATCCCGAAACCCAAGCCATAGACCAGTGTGATCACCGTCGGCTTCAGGAACTGGGCCTGCTGGCTTTGCTCGTAGAGCAGCGGTGCCATGCCCAGCACGGTGGTCAGAGTGGTCAACATGACGGGCCGCAACCGGTCTGCCGCGCCGTCGATGATCGACGGGATCAATCCGCGCGTTTCGCCATATTCGTCAATTGTCCCGACCAGAACGATGGAATCATTGATGATGATCCCCGTCATCCCCAGCAGGCCCACGACGGTGAACATGCTTAGCGGTACATCCCAAAGGGCATGGCCATAGATCGTCCCGACCAGCCCGAACGGAATCACCGCCATCACCACCAAGGGACGCGTCCAGCTGCCAAAGACCCAGGCCAGCACCAGATAGATGCCCGTCAGCACAAGGATCAATCCGGTCAAAGCTTCTGACAGGAAGGTGTTTTCCTGTTCACTCAGGCCAGAAATGCGGAATTCGACCTGCCGTTCGGACGCAATGCGCGGCAGGATCTCGTCCTGCATCGCCGCAGTGATCTCTGTCGCGCGGGCGGCATCGTCTTCCGAAATGTCACCGGTGACCGAGATCAACCTGATCCCGTTTTCGCGCCGCACCGTGCTGAACCCCGTGCGCCTGTCGACACTGACGATGTCGGCCAACGGCACATATTGGCCCCCCGGCGTGCGCATTTGGGTGCGGTCCAGAAAATCGGCCGTCAATTCACCTTCGGGCAGTTCGACCCGGATCGTGGCGGAGCGGGGGCCATCGGGATAGGTCGCGGCCTCGATCCCGGCAAGACGGTTGCGCAACGCGCGGCCCAGCGTGTCGATGGTAAAGCCCAACGACTGCCCTTGGGGGGTCAGATCAAGGATCAGCTCTTCCTTGTCATAGGCCAGATTGTCCTGCACGGCGCTAACCTCGGGGAATTGGCGCAATGCGTTTTGCAGGTCTTCTGACGCGGCTTTCAGCACATCGGTGTCGGCACCGTAAAACTGGACATCCAGCGCATCGCCCCC
Source organism: Roseobacter sp. GAI101 (assembly GCF_000156335.1). Lineage (GTDB taxonomy): Bacteria > Pseudomonadota > Alphaproteobacteria > Rhodobacterales > Rhodobacteraceae > Sulfitobacter. The sequence continues at coordinate 3,376,387 of NZ_DS999213.1, read as the reverse complement.
GGGGCCCGAACGCCAGCCGCGAAAGCTGACTGTCTCGACCAGCGGGTGATTCACAACGGCTTCCTGCAATTCGCCGACAAAGGCAAAGCTGGAATAGGGCCGCAGATCAGCATCGATCAGTTCAATCGAAATACCGCCCAGCAAATCCTCGTCCTTGCTGTCGGCACCATCCAGACCGCGTCCCGCATTGCCGCCGATCTGGGCAATCACATAATCGATGGGGTTGGTGCCATGGCGCTCGGCATATTCGACCCCCAGGGCCTCGGTGGCGCGCTGCATTTCACGCATCATCGCCAGCGTGTCTTCGCGCGTGGCCCCTTCAACCATGGCAAAGTTACCGGTGACCGACCCGCGTTCAGGTGCGTTGAAAAACCGCCATTGCACATCGCCCTGGATGAACAAAGCGACCTGCGAGGCGAGCACAGCAACCACACCCGCCAGCACCACATATCGAGCCTTGATCACGCCCGCCATGAAGGGACGAAACAGGGTTTCCCGCACCCAGACAAAGCCTTTGTTCACCACGCGGCTCGGGATGTCGTACCAGCGTTCCTTGGCACCGGAAATCATCGCGTGGGCCATGTGGTTGGGCAGGATCAAGAAACATTCCACCAAGGACGCGGCCAGGACGGCAATCACCGTAAAAGGGATATCCCCGATCAGACTGCCAAAGCGCCCGCCCACGGCCAGCAACCCGAAGAATGCGATGATCGTGGTCATCGTTGCCGCAAATACCGGCTTTGACATGCGCCGCGCGGCGTTTTCAGCCGCCTGATAAGGTGTCTCACCAAGCTCCTTATGGCGGTAATCGGCGTGCTCTCCGACCACGATAGCGTCATCGACAACAATGCCCAGCGTGATGATCAACCCGAAAAGCGAAATCATGTTGATGGTAATGCCGCCCGCATACATCAGCGCAATCGCTGCCGCCATGGCGACCGGAATGCCCGCTGCGACCCAAAACGCGGTGCGCGCATTCAGAAACAGGAACAACAGACTGACAACCAACGCCAGCCCCATCAGACCGTTGTCAATCAACAGGTCAAGACGGCCAGTAATCGCCGCCGCCCTCGTGCGGATCAATTCGATCGTCACCCCCTGGGGCAGCATGACGGCCATATCACCCGCGACTTCTTCGACGCTGTGTTGGATGCCGATGGCATCCCCCCCGTCAGAGCGGTCGATGCGCACGGAAATTGCGGGGTCTTCGCCGACAAAATACCCCACCTCGCGGTCAGAGCCACGCTCGATCACCCGTGCCACATCGCCCACGGTCAGCGTCGATCCATCCGCATTGCTACGCAAGACCACACCTGAAAGCGCCTCGGCGCTGCGTTTTGCCGTCCCCGTGCGTACGCGGGCATTGGCCCCCGTCACATCGCCAGCAGGGTCGGCGTCAACCTCGGCTGCGATGACGGTGGCAATTTCAGCCATGGTGATGTCATAGCCGATCAGCTTGGTCGACGGCACTTCGATCAAGGTCTCGGGCGATGCGACACCCTGAATGGTGCTGCGCGTCACCCCGACCGCAAAAAGCCGCGAGACAAATTCGTCGGCAAAGCGGCCCAACTGTTCGGGGCTGATCGGCCCCGTGATCACCACATCTGTCACCCTGTCGCGCCATGTGCCACGGCGCACGACCGGGTCTTCGGCATCTTCGGGCAGTGTCGTCACGGCATCAACCGCTGTCTGCACATCGGTCGCCGCGCGGGCCATGTCCCAGTCCGGCTCGAACTCAAGCGTGATTGTCCCGCTGCCTTCGCGCGATGCGGCGGTCGAACTTTCGACCCCTTCTACCGTCAACAGCGCCGGTTCAAGCACCTGAACGATCGCGCTGTCCACGTCTTCGGCCCCCGCCCCTGTCCAGACGGTCGTGACGGTCACGCTGTCCAGAATAACGTCGGGAAAAAACTGCGCCCGCATATTGGGGGCGGAGGCCACACCGGACACCAGCAGCAAGACCAGCAACAAATTCGCTGCCGTCTTGTGGCGCACGAAATAGGACAGGATGCCGCCGGATTTGCGGAACGCAGGTTCGGCCATCCGCTTATCCCCCCATCCGGCTTTCAATCCGCTCGATCATCTGCGCGGGCACCTGCGGTTCTGACAACTGCGCCAATACGCGGGCTTTCGCTTCTTTGGGCATGCGGGTGTTGGCTTCGACAAAGGCCACCAGCTTGGCCCGGCGCTCCTGGGTAAGCTCGATCATTTGAGGGACGTCCGGCGCAGCACCCGCGCGCAGCGGCTTGACGGCGATACCAGCCCCCAGCAAGGGCGACCGCGCCTCGACCACTTCACGCCCCGCGATAGTGCCGCGGACCAGCACGGCATCCCCGACGCGACGCAGTACTTCAACCTGCGTCGTCTCAAGCCGGTTCTCGTCGTCCAAGACCAGCACGCGGCCCTGCGCATCCAGCGCAGAGCTTGGCAGTCGGATGACCATGTCCAGCGCAGGCTCTTGCACACTCACGGTGACGAAATCCCCCGGCTTGAAGCCCCGTGCTTGGGTCAGCGACGCGAAAATCAGCCGCCCGCTGGCCCCTTCGCCCGCTGCCGCACTGGCGCGGGTGATCGCCCCAGTCGCCTCAAGGTCAATGCCGGCCACGTCCAGCCGCGCAGTGATATCCGCCTTGATCAGCGCGCCGTTTTCATCGATCAAACGCGCATATTGCGCCGTTGACACGCGGAACGACACCTCAAGATCGCGCGGGTCAATCAATTCGGCCAGCCGTTCATTTGCAGACACCAACCCGCCTTCGACGACGGCTGTTTCCGTCAATGTCCCGTCGAAAGGTGCGGTGATCGTCGTTTCGGCCAAACGCCGTTCCGCATCGGCCAGCGCGATTTTCGTCCGTGACAGAAGGCTCGCGGCCTGGTCAATCCGCGCTTCGGTCTGGGTCACGACCTGACGGCGGGCAAGAACCGCCTGCCGCGCGCTTGACGCTGCCAGTTCTGCCGTTTCCGTTGCAATCGCCGTCCCGACGCCGCGATCCGCCAGATCAGCCTGACGCTGGAAAGCACGGGCGCGCAAGGCGGCCTGTTCCTCGGCCGCTGCCTGCTCATCACGGGCCAGATCAAGCGCACGCGCGGCATCGCGGCCTTCGGCAGTTGCATCCTGAACAGCGCTTTTGGCGCGCGCAACCTCGGCCAGGGCATCGGCGCGATCAAGCCGGATCAGGACCTGCCCGGCCTCCACAACACCGCCATCTTCAAACCCCGGTGCCAGCTCTGTCACGCGGCCCCCGACCGCGGCGCGCAGTTCAAGCGTGCGGCGGCTTTGGACTGCGCCAAAGCTTTCGAGAATTGGCACTTCGGTCCCGGGCGTTGCCGTCCGCACATTGACAGAGAACACCCGCTCGCGCGGTACGCGAGCCTCAGGTTCATCCGCCATGCGTTTCTGGACAGCGCCGCCAACCAGATCGACCGCAAAGATCAAAAGCCCCAGCGTCATCGCTGCAAGAAACAGCCCGATCATGCTTTGCCGAAGAAAACGCATACCCATCCGATCCCAAAAACTGCCTTGTCCACGGCAAGCTAGCCTAGACGTCCCAACAACCAAATCACAGTTATGATACGTCCAAACAGGCGCATTCCGTCGCACCAAGGCAAGATTTAACAGATTTTTCTATTTGCGGCGTTTATGTTCGTCCAGACGCGGCATTATTTCGACGAAATTGCAGGGTTTGTGCCGGTAATCCAACTGCTTGACCAAGATTTCATCCCAAGCATCCTTGCAGGCCCCCGGCGATCCGGGAAGTGCGAAAAGATAGGTGCCCTGCGCCACGCCCGCGGTCGCGCGGCTTTGAACCGCTGATGTGCCTATTTTTTGCATCGATACGATGGTGAAAACCGTGCCGAACGCGTCGATTTCCTTTTCATAGACGTCGCGGTGCGCTTCGACCGTGACATCGCGTCCGGTCAGCCCGGTCCCCCCCGTCGAGATGACAACATCAATCGCGGGATCGGCACACCAGGCCCGCAGTTGATCAGCGATCTGGTCACGCTCGTCGCGCACGATCGCGCGCTGCACAAGCGTATGCCCCGCCTCAGAAATGCGCCCGACCAGCGCATCGCCCGATCGGTCTTCGGCCAGTTTGCGCGTGTCGGATACGGTCAGCACCGCGATACGCACAGGAATAAAATCTATCGTTTCGTCAATTCGGCTCATGTCCGCTCCAATACTGCCAGTCGCGCGGCAAGTGCCACGAAAATTCCACTGCTGATCCACCGCAAGGCCTGCCCGCCTTTCGCCAGCTTGCGCCCCAGACCGCTGGCAAAAACGCCAACCGCCGCGTTGATGACAAACCCGCCAGCAGACAGGACTGCCCCAAAGATCAGGAATTGCAACAGGACAGGGCCCGCATCGGGCACGACGAACTGCGGCACGAAAGCAAGCACAAACAAAATGACCTTGGGGTTCGTGAGGCTGACGATCAACGCGCCACGAAAGGCCGACGGCCGCAGCGTTACGGCCTGCTGTTCCGCCCCACCGCGCAAGGTTTGCACCGCGAGCCACAACAGATAGACGACGCCACCCCATCGGATGACGTCAAACGCCCACGGCACGGCAGCGACCACCGCACCCAGTCCCAGTCCGGCCAGCGTCACATGTACCATTCCGCCCAGCGATATCCCCGCACTTGCAGCGACAGAAGCCCTGGGCCCGAAACGCATGCCCTGCCCCAGACAAAACATCATATCAGCCCCCGGCGTCAGGTTCAGCGCCAGGGCCGCAGGCACAAACGCCAAAAGGGTCAGCGGATCAACCACGGGCCAGCCGCGCTTTCAGCTCGAGCAGATCGGCCCAAGCCTCGCGTTTGAATTCGGGGCTGCGCAGCAGATAGGCGGGATGGAACATCGGCAGTGCTGCCAGGCCCTGCACCTGCGCCCATTGCCCGCGCAGCCGGGTGATGCCGCGCTTGCCCAGCAACGCCTGCGCCGCCCAGTTTCCGACAATCACCAACACCTCGGGTTTGGCCAGTTCGATATGACGGATCAGAAACGGCTTCATCATGGCAATTTCATCAGGTTTCGGGTCGCGGTTTTGCGGCGGCCGCCATGGCAGAACGTTAGTGATGTAAACCGGTGCATCGGCATGGGTCCGCCCCATGTCAATCGCGGCCAGCATCCGGTCCAGCAACTGCCCTGCGGCTCCGACGAACGGCCTGCCCTCGCGGTCCTCGTCGCGTCCCGGTGCCTCGCCGACGATCATCACCCGCGCGCCGGGTGTGCCATCAGAAAACACCATATTGCGCGCACCGCGCTTCAGCTCGCAATGCTCGAAAGCTTGCATCGCAGCGCGCAGGTCTTCCAGCGTCTGGGCTGCGGCCGCAAAGCGGGTCGCTTCCGCAAGCGGATCAATCCCCGCCGCCATCGGCACGACCCGCCCTGGCCCCGGCTTTGCCGGTTTAGGTTTTTCGACGGCTGCCGGTACCTCATAACGATTGACCGGCGCGTCGCAGATCGCCTCGGTCGCGCCAAGTTCGATCTGCCAGTGCAAAAGTGCCAATGCCTGATGATATTCGACTGATTCCATGCCGCCAACTTACGCGCTGCGGCCGGCAATAAAAATCCCAACTTCCAAATGGCCTTAAATCCATTCCACACCTGCGACCAGACGCGCGCCCGAATGCTTGCCCACATGGCCGCCGCCGCCTATAACGCCCCAAATAGAGTGGGGTCCGCCAGTATGAGTTTCGCACACCGACATCTTTTGGGTATCGAACCCCTGTCGCAAACCGACATCACCACGCTTCTGGATCTGGCCGATACCTATGTCGACCTGAACCGTCAGCCACACAAGCACAGCGACGCGCTGCGCGGTCTGACCCAGATCAACATGTTCTTCGAAAACTCCACCCGCACACAGGCGAGTTTCGAGATCGCAGGCAAGCGCCTTGGTGCGGATGTGATGAACATGGCCATGCAGGCGTCTTCGATCAAAAAGGGGGAAACCCTGATCGACACGGCGATGACCCTTAATGCCATGCATCCCGATCTTCTGGTGGTGCGCCATCCGCAATCGGGCGCAGTGGACCTGCTGGCGCAAAAGGTGAATTGCGCCGTCCTGAACGCGGGCGACGGGCGGCACGAACATCCGACCCAGGCCTTGCTGGATGCGCTGACCATCCGCCGCGCCAAAGGTCGCCTGCACCGCCTGTCCATCGCGATCTGCGGTGACATCGCGCACAGCCGGGTGGCGCGCTCGAACATCATGCTTCTGGGCAAGATGGAGAACCGCATCCGCCTGATCGCCCCGCCCACCCTGATGCCCGCGCAAATCGGCGAATTTGGCGTCGAGGTGTTCGACGACATGGAAAAAGGTCTAAAGGACGTCGACGTGGTCATGATGCTCCGCTTGCAAAAAGAACGCATGGATGGCGGATTTATCCCCAGCGAACGCGAGTATTATCACAGATTTGGTCTGGATGCCGAAAAGCTGTCCCATGCCAAGCCCGACGCAATCGTCATGCACCCCGGTCCGATGAACCGCGGGGTCGAGATTGACGGAACGCTTGCAGATGACATCAACCGCAGCGTCATTCAGGATCAGGTCGAAATGGGCGTCGCCGTGCGCATGGCCGCGATGGACCTGCTGGCGCGCAACCTTGCTGACAGCCGCAAGGGGGCCGCATGACGCCAGACGCGCAAGACGAACAGGAATTGCTGCGCTGGCGGATTTCCCCTCGCGCATTCCTGTGGCGTTCCTTGACGCTGATGGCCCTGACCATGCTGGTCTGCGCGCCGATCCTGCCCTATTTCAATGTGGTGACCTGGGTCTTGGCCTCTGCCATGACGGCGCTGTTTTACATGTGGATCTTTGAGGATTTCCAGATCTGGTACAGCAATCGCAAGACCGTGTGGCGGCTGACAAACCGCGCGCTTTATATCAAGGAACCGGATGCTTTTGACCCGTTGACGCTGGCGCTCACGGACATCAGCGCAATCGGAAAGCTGTCCTTGTGGTCGATCAACCTGCGCCTGCCAAACCGGCAGAGCATCACCTTGCCTCTGGTCCCTGACCTGCGCAGGACGAAGGCCCGCATCGCGGCAGCCCGCGCGGCTGTCCTATGACCGATGATTTCTGGGCAAAGGTTCTTGAACCCGGCGAAGACCTGCTTTGGACGGGCCGCCCCCGGCCGCGCCTGTCCTTGCGCAATTTTCAACTGCTCGGACCCTTTATCGGGGCTATCGGTACCGTGATTGCGGGCGGCCTGTTGCTGACCTACAACGACCTGCCCGTGTCGCAATCCGTGATCCTGGCCGTGATCATCGCCCTTGTAGTGCTGTCACTGGTCAAGGGTTTGAACCGCTGGACCGACCTGGCCCGAACCCGCTACGCGCTGACCAGTCACCGCGCGCTTTTCTTTCGCCTGCAAAAGGGTGAAACCCGTGTCAAAGCGTTCCCGCGCAGCGCGGAAACCAAGCCGGACGTCAAGAAAACCAGCCCGCCGTCGGTTTTCTTTATCCGGCAGGAACGGGCCGACAATCCCGTTCTGGCCGCGCATCTGGGATTTGAATATATTCATGACAGCGACGGGCTTGGTGCCTTGCTGGCCAACCGCTTTGAGGGGGACCCCAAGTGACCGAACTGCATATACCCAAGGGCGAGCACGGCCAGATCAGGCTGTTTGCCGTCAACCGCCCGATAGATGTGATGGCGCGCGATCTGCGCAGCGTGGAAAAGACCGCGCTGATTGCGGATCTGCTGGGCTTCGACGCCCCGCCCGACACGGCCGAGCTTTTCCCCGTCTCTGACCTGACCGGCGTCGGTCTGGCCCGCTATCTGACCGACGGCTACACGGCCACCGACGCCCAGATCGCACGCGACCACACCCGGATCGAAGCGCTGGACGGCTATGTGCTGCTGTTGTTCTCCTCGGCATTCGAGGGGTACGGGGCGACGCTCAACATCGGTTCTGACCTGACGCTGATCGGTACCTACGGCGAAGAACAACCCGATTGGACCGCACCGCCCCTGACGGCGGAATCGGCCCAGCCCTATTCCGGTGTGCCGTCCCTGACACCCAAAACCCCGCCGGGCGGACGTGCCGGAGGGGCGATGATCTTTCTGGCAATCCTCGTACTGGTGGGCCTGATCCTATGGTGGCTGATATGAAAGAACCCAAACCTGATCCCAAGATGTCCGGTCGCATTGCGATGATCGCGCTGCTCGTTGCCTTTGGCGTGGCGGGCATGATGGTCTGGATCGGCGCGTAAGCCCCTATTTTGAAAGAACACTTCGCCATGCTGCATTTCATCAACGCGAAACTGATCGACCCCGAAGCCAGGACAGTCACCCAGGGCACCTTGCGGGTCGATGGCGACAAGATCGCTGCGATCCTGCCCGATGGCGCGCCAATTCCCGGTGATGCCACCATTGTTGATTGCAGTGGCAAATACCTTGCCCCCGGCATCGTAGATCTGGGTGTAAAGGTTTGCGAACCCGGCGAGCGGCACAAGGAGAGCTTTCGGTCCGCAGGGTTGGCCGCAGCGGCAGGAGGTGTGACCACGATGGTCACCCGACCCGATACGGAACCTGCAATCGACAGCCCCGAGGTCCTTGAATTCGTCACCCGCCGCGCGAACGAGGCGTCGCCGGTGCATGTCGTGCCCATGGCCGCCCTGACCAAAGGCCGCGCAGGCCGCGAAATGACGGAAATCAGCTTTCTCATGGATGCCGGTGCCATTGCTTTCACCGATTGCGATCAGGTGATCACCGACACCAAGGTTTTTTCCCGCGCGCTGACCTATGCCCGCAGCCTTGGCGCGCTGGTCATCGCCCACCCGCAGGAACCGATCCTCAGCCATGGTGCTGCCGCAACGTCGGGCAAATTCGCATCCCTGCGCGGCCTGCCGGCGGTGTCGCCCATGGCCGAACGTATGGGTCTGGACCGTGATATCGCGCTGATCGAGATGACAGGCGCACGCTATCACGCCGATCAGATCACCACCGCCCGCGCATTGCCCGCGCTGGCACGCGCCAAGAAGAACGGGCTGGACATCACGGCGGGTGTGGGCATTCACCATCTGACGCTGAACGCGCTTGATGTGGCCGATTACCGGACTTTCTTCAAGCTCAAGCCGCCCCTGCGCGATGAAGACGACCGCATCGCCGTGATCGAAGCCGTAGCTTCGGGCCTGATCGACATAATCTGTTCGATGCACACACCGCAGGACGAAGAATCCAAACGCCTGCCCTTCGAGGAAGCCGCATCGGGTGCCGTCGGCCTTGAGACGTTGCTCCCCGCCGCCCTGCGCCTTGTCCATTCCGAGATGATGGATATCGCGACCTTGTGGCGTGCACTGTCGTTCAACCCCGCAAAACGGCTTGGCCTGCCCGGTGGCCGCCTGACCCCCGGTGCCCCCGCTGATCTGGTGCTGTTTGACGATGGCGCGCCTTTCGTGATGAACCGCGAGACGTTAAAATCGAAATCCCGCAACACCCCCTTTGACGGCATGCGCATGCAAGGTAAGGTCTTGGAAACTTTCGTTTCCGGACGCTCCATTTATAAGGCTCCCTGATTATGCCCTTTATTGATTCTTCGCTCGCCGTGCTCGCGCTTTGGGCCGTGCTTGGCTATCTGATCGGCTCCATCGCCTTTGGTATGGTGCTGGCGCGGGTCATGAACCTGGGTGATTTGCGCGCCATCGGCTCTGGCAACATCGGCGCGACCAATGTCCTGCGCACCGGCAACAAGAAAGCCGCGGCCCTTACATTGATCCTGGATGGGGCCAAAGGGGCCGTGGCCGTCCTGCTCGCGCGCCACTTCGCAGGAGAGGCCGCAGCCCAGATTGCCGCGCTCGCCGCGATGATTGGCCACTGCTATCCGGTCTGGCTGCGCTTTCAGGGCGGCAAGGGCGTGGCGACCTTTCTGGGGATTTTGCTGGCGCTGGCATGGCCCGTCGGCCTTGCCTGTTGTGCCGTCTGGCTGATCGCCTCTTATGCCACGCGCATCTCGTCAATGGGTGCATTGGCCTCGGCGGCAGCCTCGACGTTCTTGTTGGTGTTCATGGGCTACGCGTCGGCCCTGACCCTCGGGATCGTGCTGACCTTGCTGATTTTCTGGCGTCACCGCGCCAACATCAAACGCATCAGGGCAGGCGAAGAACCCAAGATCGGCGCGAAGAAGGTATAACGCAGCGTTGGACGCTTTCCTCGCCGCCTTTGCAGCACTTCCGACTGGCACCCATACCGGGGAGTTCGACGGAAAACGATATATCGTATCGAAATCCGTCTTCAACGCTGGCAAAAGCTGGAAACTGGTCGCCGAGGAATTGGGCGGAACAGACTATATCAGCCTGAACCTGTACGATCTTGCCAGCGGCCCACGCCTCTATCCTTGCGAAATGCCCGCAGAAAAGGTGATCGCCTTTGTCTGCGGGCTGACGCTTGAAGGTCAAAACGCTTCTCGAACATGATGACCCCGCAAGGCCCCATCACGATTTGCGTTTCAAAGGCATTGGGGTTACCCCGCGAAGTGGGTCGTTCCTAAACCGCCTTAATAGGAATAATCGGCGTAGATCCGGCTCAGATCGCCGCCCCACTTGCCGTGGTAGTCGTCAAGCAGCTCATCCGCAGGGGTTTTCCCTGTCTCGATGCTTTCCTTCAGGGCGTTCAGGAAATGCGTCTCGTCCGGCACCAGGCCACCGGCCCCGGCGCGCGCACGCGCTTTCAAACCAAGCTCTGACAATGCGACTGCCTCGCGGGCCAGATCGTGCATCTTCACGCCGTTCACCTGTGCCTGAAGCCCGTCTACCGATGCTGCGACCCGCATTCCTTCGCGCGTTTCGGCATCAAAGCCCTTGACCAGATCCCATGCGCCATCCAACGCCGTCTGGTCGTACATCAGGCCGACCCAGAACGCAGGCAGGGCACACAGCCGCCGCCAAGGGCCGCCATCCGCGCCGCGCATCTCGATGAATTTCTTGATCCGCGCTTCTGGGAAGGCCGTTGTCAAATGATCGGCCCAATCGCTCAGCGTCGGGATTTCACCGGGCAATGCCGGCAGCCGGCCCTTCAGGAAATCGCGGAAGGATTGCCCCAAAGCGTCAATATACTTTCCGTCGCGATACACAAAATACATCGGCACATCGAGAGCGTATTCAACCCAGCGTTCAAAGCCCATGCCGTCCTCAAAGGCCCACGGCAACATGCCTGTGCGCGCAGGGTCAAGGTCACGCCAAACCCGGCTGCGCCAGGATTTATGACCGTTCGGCTTTCCCTCGAAAAACGGTGAATTCGCAAAAAGAGCGGTCGCGACCGGCTGCAACGCCAGGGCGACGCGCAGTTTTTGCACCATGTCAGCCTCGGAACCGAAATCAAGGTTCACCTGCACGGTGCACGTCCGGCGCATCATGACCTGGCCCATCGTGCCAACCTTGGTCATGTATTCGTTCATCAATTTGTAGCGGCCCTTGGGCATCAGATCCATCTGCTCATGCGACCATTCAGGCGCAGCGCCCAGCCCGATGAAACCGGCACCGATCCGGTCCGCCACATCGCGCACTTCACGCAGGTGCGCATTCACCTCGTCGCAGGTCTCGTGGATCGTTTCGACAGGCGCGCCGGACAATTCAAGCTGACCGCCGGGCTCAAGCGACACATTGGCACCGTCCTTGACGAGACCGATCAGCTTGCCGCCCTCTTCGACCGGGTCCCAGCCATGACCATCGCGCAACCCTTCCAGCATCGCAAGGATCGAACACTCCCCCTCATAGGGCAGGGGCAGCAGCGTTTCCTTGTTGTAGCCGAACTTCTCGTGTTCGGTTCCGATGCGCCAATCTTCCTTGGGCTTGCAGCCATCGGCAAGATATTGCGCCAGTTGGTCGTGATGTTCGATCGGGCCGCCGCCGGATTGAGGGATGGACATAAGGGGTGGCTCCGGGTTTGTTTCGCTTTGACTTAGGGATGGTGCGAATTGCCGGAGGTGTCAATGCAACAGGGCAGATCTTGGCCGCAACGTCTGTCTTTCCCAGATCACAACCGACAGCGTCCTGTCATCCGCCAATTCGGCCAACATACGCTCTGTCCGCAGGCCCGGCAGCGATGCAAAAGCATCAAACAACGCCTCTGATCCTGCAGCATCCACAGGGATCCTCACGGCATCTTGTCCGGGCTGTTCCAGCTTCCAATGCGCAGGATAGCCCCCCCGCTCAAGGCTCAACCGCTCCATCTCGCGCAGGGACACGACGCCGCCCGTCAACGGTCCGAAATAGGCAATTTGCCCTTCATCAACCTGAACCGCCCCGGCCCCCATGCCGCTTTTGCGAAACCGCACGCGCTGCACGCCAACCCATGTAAAGGCCGCCCCTGTCGCCACCAAGGCAGCACCCGGCAGCGCCAGCAACAATCCGGGCCCTATGATCAACCAAAGCCCAAACAACGCCGCGGTCACTCCGACAAGAACCTCGCGCCAGCGCCACAACTCCGCCTTTGCCTCAGGCCTCAGAAACGACATGTCCGGCTCCCGACTTCTCTGGCTTTCAAATATCCCACGGGGGTTCGGGGGTGTGAAACCCCCGCTGGCACGACGGTCAAATCAAAACCATATATCACGTCCAATCTCCAAATGCCTGCTGCCAGACGGTCATCGCGGCAACCGCCGCCGTATCGGCCCGCAAGATGCGCGGGCCCAAAGTGACCGACCTGGCATACTCCAGACCGCGCAAACGGCTGCGTTCCCGGTCCGAAAAACCGCCCTCAGGGCCGATCAATATCCCCCACGCGCCGCGCCCGGACTGCCCCAGCACCGCATCTGATCCCGCCAGCGCCTCGTCGCAGAACATCAAGGATCGTCCGGCATCCCATTGATCAATCAACCGGTCCAGCTTCACCATCTCGGTCACCTCAGCCACGAAGGTCGCGCCGCACTGTTCTGCGGCCTCGACCGCATGGGCCTGAAGCCTGTCGCGCTGCACGCGGCCTGCGTTGGTAAAGTCGGTCTGCACCGGTACGATGCGACGCGCGCCCATTTCGGCGGCTTTCTCGACAATGAAATCGGTGCGGGTTTTCTTGATCGGAGCAAAGATCAGCCACAGATCTGGCGGCATTTGCAGGGGCTTGGTCTGCGCCACGCACTGCAACACGCCGCCCCGCTTGCCCGCCTCGACAACTTCGGCACGCCACTCGCCATCCTTGCCATTGAACAACAAGACGGCGGCCCCAACCGCCTGCCGCATCACCCCGAAAAGATAATGCGCCTGTGCTTTGTCCAAAGGAACCGATTGCCCCTGCCCCAAGCCATGCTCTACATATAGTCTGATTTTCGCGTTCATGAGACATGATATATGCAAGACAACCCTCCTACACCAGATGCCACGGAAAATGCCCGCGAAAATAGCCGTGTGGCAGATGCGGCCTCGGACAATTGGGTTGACCGCTATGCGCCCGCCTTCACGCGACCCTATCTTCGGCTAAGCCGCGCGGACCGGCCGATCGGGACGTGGCTTCTGCTGCTGCCGTGCTGGTGGGGGCTGGCGCTGGCGATACTATTCGACCAGCAGCCCCGCTGGTTTGACCTTTGGATTTTCGCAGGCTGCGGCCTTGGTGCGTTCTTGATGCGCGGGGCGGGCTGCACGTGGAACGACATCACCGATCGCGACATTGACGCCAAGGTCGCCCGTACACGGTCGCGACCGATCCCGTCGGGCCAGGTCAGCGTCAAAGGCGCTGCGGCCTGGATGATCGCCCAAGCCCTGATCGCCTTTTGCATCCTGCTGACGTTCAATTATGCCGCTATTTCACTTGGGATCTTGGCGTTGTTGCCTGTGGCGATCTATCCCTTTGCCAAACGGTTCACGTGGTGGCCGCAGGTATTTCTCGGCATCGCCTTCAACTGGGGCGCATTGTTGGCCTGGACGGCCCATACCGGATCGCTGGCGGCCCCTGCGGTGGTTCTTTACCTCGCCGGCATCGCCTGGACGCTGTTTTACGACACGATCTATGCCCATCAGGACACAGAAGACGACGCCCTGATCGGCGTCAAATCCACCGCGCGCCTGTTCGGCGAAAACACCGCGCAATGGTTGCGCCGCTTCCTCATGGCCACGGTAGGTCTGATGGGGTTGGCCGTGATCTTCGCACTGCGCGAAAACGCATCGTTTCTTGCGATGGTGCTGGCGCTTGGCGGCCCCTGGGCGATGGGCTGGCACATGGCGTGGCAACTGCGCGGGTTCGACATCACCGACAATGCAAAGCTGCTGCAGCTGTTTCGCGTGAACCGGGACACTGGCATGATCCCGCTGATCTTTTTCGCCGCAGCGCTGCTGGCGTGATTGCACCACAGCGCACCCGCGCGTATCAACGGCGCTAACGTCAACTGTCCCAGAAACGAGCCTATGCGTCTATCCGTCATCCTGATCATCGCGCTGACCTTTTCGGCAGCGGCGGCACTGTCGCTTGTCGCGGCCAATTTTTCGGTAACCCTGATCGAGGAAAATTCCGAAATCGGCGTGCGCGATGCACTTGATGAAAAGGGCATGGTCTGGGCGGAGGTAGAGGCTGACGGCCTGCAGGTCACCCTGTCCGGTACAGCCCCGAACGAGGTGGTCCGTTTTAACGCGCTCAGCGCCGCGGGGTCGATTGTAGACGCCGCACGGGTAATTGACGACATGGAGGTCGTGTCCCAAGCGACAATCGCAGCCCCCCGGTTCTCGGCTGAAATACTGCGCAACGATTCTGGCGTTTCCATCATCGGGCTGATCCCCACGACCACCGATCGGGACGCCGCCATCAGCCGATTCTACTCCATTGTGGGGTCCGAAAACGTCGCCGATCTTCTGGAGTCCGCCAACTACCCCGCCCCCGACGGCTGGGAAGACGCCTTTGCCTTTGCGATTCTCGCGATGGAGAAGCTCCCCCGCGCCAAAGCATCCGTTTCCGCCGGTCGCATCGACATTACCGCCATTTCCGATAGCGCAGCTGAAAAGGCCCGCCTTGAGGAACAGCTGCGCCGCGCCGCGCCGCCGGGCCTGTCCATGACGCTGGACATCGCAACGCCGCGCCCGGTCCTGACGCCGTTCACCCTGCGCTTTCAGATCACCGAAGACGCCACAGGGTTTGACGCCTGCAGCGCCGACACCGAAAAAGCCAGTGCAAAGATCACCGCCGCCGCAAAGACGGCAGGTGCGACCGGCACGATCCGCTGCACGGTCGGCCTTGGCGTACCCAGCCCACGCTGGGCCGAAGCGGTCGAGAAAACCATCAAGGCCCTGACTGAAATCGGTCAAGGGTCTGTAAACTTCGTGGATGCCGACATCACGCTTGTCGCCGCCGCAGGCACCGATCAAGACCTCTTCGACCGCGTGGTAGGAGAGCTTGAAAACGCGCTTCCCGATGTTTTTGCGCTCGACGCGCGCCTGACCGAAGCCGTCGACCCCAATGCCGGCCCCCCTGAATTTGTTGCGACCTTGTCAACGGACGGCAAGGTCCAGCTGCGCGGACGGCTCAGCGACGAGGAGCTGCGTGAACTGGCTGATAGCTATGCCAAGGCCAGCTTTGGCACGGACAAGGTCTATACCGCCGCGCGGATCGTCGATGATCTGCCCGCAGATTGGCCGACCCGCGTTCTTTCGGGCCTTGATGCCCTGTCAAAGCTGGCGAACGGGTCGGTGATCGTCCAGCCGGACAATGTCAGCGTCAAAGGCAATACAGGCAACCCTGACGCCGGCTCGCAGATCGCAACGCTTCTGGCGGGGAAACTTGGCGAAGGGCAGCAATACGATATCGCAGTCGTGTATCAGGAAAAACTTGACCCTGTTCTGGGTCTGCCCACCCCCGAGGAATGCGAGGCCCAGATCGGCGAGGTCGTGAAAGCTGGCAAGATCAACTTTGAACCGGGCAGTGCAACAATTGATGCCTCGGCCCTGTCGACGATGGATCAAATTGCGGAAATTCTGAAACCCTGCGGTGACATCGCGCTTGAAATTCAGGGCTATACCGACAGCCAGGGCCGCGAAGAAATGAACTTGGCGCTCAGCCAATCGCGGGCGCAATCGGTGTTGAACGAACTGCGCGCACGCCGGGTTCTGACTGCATCATTCGTCGCCAAAGGCTTTGGCGAAGAGGCCCCGGTTGAGTCGAACGACACCGAAGAGGGCCGCGAAGCCAACCGCCGCATCGAATTTCGCCTGATCCGCCCCGAAGAAGGTGCCACAACACCCGAAACAACGCTGGAAAACGCCGGCGATTCAGGTGATACAGACGAACCTGCAAACACGACCCAAGAAGGCAACTGACATGAGCAGAACCGAATTTGTCATCGCGACCGCGATCATCCTGTTCGTCGCCTTCTGCCTGGGGTGGTTTGCGAACTGGCTCTTGCACCGCTTTACCCGCGTGGCTGCCGACGACGTGGCACAGCTGGACCGGATGAGCCAGGAACTACACGAAGCCGAAGAAACCCGCGATCAGGCGATCACCTACCTGCAACAACGCGAGGCGGAGCTGACCAACCAGCTAAGCCAGACTGAAGCAGAGCTGCGTGCCGCCATGGATGGCCTGCGCGACGCCCGTCACGAGGCGGAAGAAATGCGCAGCTATATCGACCGCCAGCAGGCGGGCTGATCACCAGCGCGCCAGGGCGTCCTCGTCCTCATCCTTGGATTCGACCCATTCCGCACCGCTGGCAGTAATCTCGCGCTTCCAGAACGGTGCCCGTGATTTCAGGTAATCCATCAGGAATTCAGCCGCCTCGAAAGCGTCCTTGCGATGCCGCGCTGCGGTGGCCACCATCATAATCATCTCACCGGGAACCAGCCGCCCGTAGCGATGAATGACCAGCGCATCCCCAAGCGAGAATCGATCAATCGCCGTCTGCGCCATCGACTTCAACGCCGATTCCGTCATGCCGGGATAATGTTCAATTTCCATGGCCTGAAGGGGATCACCGGGCAAATCGCGCACGATGCCGGTAAAGGTCACGATCGCGCCCATATCCTTGTGCCCGCTTGCGAATTCCGATGACACGTCGCCCAGATCAAACGGACCTTCCTGCACCGAAACATGCATGTCAGCCTCCGGTCATCGGTGGAAAAAACGCGACCTCACGCACACCGGCCAAGGGAGCGTCAAAATCGGCCAGCTCTTGGTCGACGGCAACCCGAAGGCTGCTCAGATCCGAAAACGCCATATCATAGCGGTCTTCGCGCGCGCGCAGTTCAGCCACCAGATCGGCCACCGTGGCCGCATTGGTCTGGACCTGCTCGCGGGGCAGACCGATCCGTTCGCGGACCCATGCAAAATACAAAACATCCATCACCGTGTCTCCGTCAAATGCGGCAGCGCCTTGCGCAAATAGTCAAAGCCAGTGATCGCCGTCAGCGTAGCTGCAATCCACAGCAGGCCAAGTCCGATCCGCCCGGCCCAGATCATGCCGTCCAACTTCCAGTTCAGCCCGTGAATGTCTTCCTGCTGGCCCATCAGAATGGCCGATACCAGTTCATCATTCATGCCAAGAATCGACATCCCGAAATAATGCTCGAACACACCCTGGCTGAACAGAACCGCAATCGCCACCATCTGCGCCGTGGTCTTCCACTTGGCCAGTTGCGTGACCTTGAGCGTGCCCGAGACATTCCCCAGATACTCCCGCAATCCCGAAACGAAAACCTCACGAAACAAGATCACCGTGGCAGGCAGAACCAGCCAGGGCGACCAGCTTGAAAACGCGATGATGACCATCAACGCGATCACCACCATCGCCTTGTCAGCGATCGGATCCAGCATCGCACCCAGCTTGGTCTCCTGCTTCCAGGCCCGTGCAAGATAGCCGTCAAACCAGTCCGTAATCGCCGCAGACACAAACAGCAGCATCGCCAGACCATCCGCAAAAGGCCTGGTAAAATACAAAAACATCACAGCCACACCCGGTGCCGCGATCAGACGCATCAGCGTCAGGATATTGGGGACATTCCACTTCATTCCCGCACTCTACAGCGCAAGGCACAGAGGGGAAAGCACCAACATATCCGCTTCATTTTGCAAAATAAACTCCCCGCGGAGCGTCCCGCCCTTGCAAATCATGATCACGCCCGCGGCCCCATCAGCCACGTTCGTGGAAAAAAGCGTAAATCCGCTCTGCCAATGCCCGCGAGACACCGTCAACAGCCAACAAATCGCTCAGATTCGCGCGGCCCACGGCCTTGGCGGATCCGAAATGCGCAAGCAGGGCCCGCTTGCGCGCCGCGCCGACACCGGGCACCTCGTCCAGCGGTGTTGCGCCGACCGCCTTGGCCCGCTTGGCGCGGTGGGTGCCGATCGCAAAGCGGTGTGCCTCATCCCGCATGCGCTGGATGAAATACAACACCGGATCATTATGCCGCAGCGCCATCGGCCGCTTGCCGACGCGGTGGAACTCTTCCTTGCCCGCATCGCGGTCAACGCCCTTGGCGACACCGACCATCGGAATATCCTCGACCCCGTATTCGCGCATGATAGAGGCAACGGCGCTTACCTGCCCTGCCCCGCCATCGATCAGCAGCAGATCGGGCCACATGCCCAGTTTGCGGTCGGGGTCTTCCTTTAGCAGACGTTTGAAACGCCGGGTCAGCACCTCTTTCATCATGCCAAAGTCATCACCGGGGGTCAGTTCATCTCCGCGAATGTTAAATTTGCGGTACTGGTTCTTCATCATGCCGTCCGGCCCGGCAACGACCATCCCCCCGACCGCATTGGTTCCCTGAATGTGAGAGTTGTCATAGACCTCGATCCGCTGCGGCGACGCAGGCAATTCGAAAGCGTCGGCCAGACCTTTCAGCAGATTGGTCTGGGTCGCTGTCTCGGCCAGTTTGCGGGCCAGCGATTCGCGCGCGTTACGCAAGGCACCGTCGACCAGCTCTGCCTTTTCGCCGCGTTGCGGGACCAGCAGTTCGACCTTGCGGCCCAGTTTGCCTGACAAGGCATCCGCCATCAGATCGGGGTTCTCGATCTCGTTCGACAGGATCAACTGCCGCGGAGGTTCGCGGGTGTCGTAGAATTGGCCGATGAACGCCTCCAGCACCTCGGCGGCGTCCACGTCCGGACCGACGCGGGGATAGTAATCGCGATTGCCCCAGTTTTGATTGGCCCGAATAAAGAAAACCTGCACGCAGGCCTGTCCCTGATCCAGATGCAGCGCGATGATATCGGCTTCGGACACACCTTGAGGGTTGATGCCCTGTGCTGTCTGAACCTGTGTCAGCGCCTTGATCCGGTCGCGTAGGGCGGCAGCGCGTTCGAACTCCATCGCCTCGGACGCGGCAGCCATATCAGCCGCAAGGCGCACCTGAATATCCGTCGATTTACTATTCAGGAACTTCTGCGCATCCTGCACCGTCTTTCGATATTCCTCGGGCGAGATTTTGCCCACGCAAGGGGCCGAGCACCGCTTGATCTGGTGTTGCAGACAGGGCCGCGTGCGGCTGTCGAACATCGCATTGGAACAATCACGCAGCAAGAACACGCGTTGCAACTGGTTCAGCGTCCGGTTCACCGCGCCCGCGCTGGCGAAGGGGCCATAGTAATTGCCCTTTTCCTTTTTCGCACCGCGGTGTTTTTTGATCTGGGGGTAATCGCCATCCGCCGTCACCAGAATGTTCGGAAAGCTTTTGTCGTCGCGCAGCAACACGTTGAACTTGGGCTTGAGCTGCTTGATCAGGTTTTGTTCCAGCAGCAGCGCTTCGGTTTCGGTCTTGGTGGTCAGAAACATCATCGACGCTGTGTTCGATATCATCCGCGCGATGCGCCCCGAATGCCCCGATGACCGCGCATAGTTGCTGACCCGCGCGCGCAAATTGCGCGCCTTGCCGACATACAGAACCCTGCTCTCGGAATCGAGCATGCGGTACACGCCGGGCGAGCTGTCAATGGTCTTAAGATAGGATTGAATGACCTCATGGCCAGTCTTTGGGGTATCGGTGGTCTCAGTCATTGATTCGGCTTCTTTGGCTGAAGTGCTGCAATAGCTTGGCCTTGGCGACAAGGAAAAACATACCCCCTACTCCTGTGGATAACTGTGCAGATAACTTTCTGTGAAATCGAAATTTCCCTTGTTTTTAACGGCCTTCCCTTGATCGCACAAATTTTAAGCACTTTTTTAACGCACTGTTTTCAAACGTTATTTTTATAAACCACCTGCAAGCCACTGATAACAAGGTGCTATTTGTAACAGATTTGTTAACTACCTCCACCAAAGTGCAAAACTTTCGGAGCGTCGGTTATTCGAGGCCCTGTGCATCCGGCGTGCGCCATCCCAGATGCTGCCCGCCATCCGTGCATAAAAGCTGTCCGGTGACCGATGGTGCGTCCAGAAAATACCCCAAAGCGGCGCTGATGTCTTCCGGGTTCGACCCACGCTCGAGAATCACCCGCGCGCGTTGATTGGCAAAATGATCTTCGGTCTGGTTGGCCCCTTTCAACGTCGGGCCCGGTCCGATCGCATTGACCCGGATCGTCGGGGCCAGCGCTTGCGCGGTGGTCTGTGTCATCGCCCACAGCCCCATTTTGGCGATCGTATAGGTCATAAACTCGGGTGTCAGTTTGCGCACCCGTTGATCCAGCATGTTGATGATCAGACCGGCCCCCCGGGGTTCGCCCCTGTCATCAGTTTCGGCAACCAGCCCCTGCGCCGCCATCGCCTGGGTCAGCACGAACGGCGCGCGAAGATTGCTGCCGATATGACGGTGCCAGCTTTCTTCGGTGGCGGTCGCAACGTTGTCATATTCAAAGATCGACGCGTTGTTGATCAGGCAGGTGATCGGCCCGCCCAACGCTTCCAGTGCGCGGGGGAAAAGGTTTTGCGTCTCGCTTTCGTTCAGCAGATCAGCCTGAACGGCAACCCCGCGCTGGCCTTTCGCGGCAAGCTGGGCGACAACCTCGTCCGCGCCCTCGCAAGACGTGTTGTAATGCACCGCAACGTCAAAGCCGCGATCACCCAGATACAGCGCCATCGCACGCCCCAGACGTGCACCTGCCCCCGTTACCAACGCATGTTTCATGGCTTGGTCTTTCTCTTAAATCAGCACAGCAGTCAGGTAGAGCGCGTAGATCGCACAAAGTGCAATGCCCCAGATCCGCGTTATATCCCGCCCAAGATAAACGAATGGGATCAGCAGCAACGACGCGCCCAGCATGACCCACAAGTCAAACTGCAAGAACTCGGGGTCCACCTCGATCGGGCCAACCAGACTTGCGACACCGATGATCCCCAACAGGTTGAAGATATTTGAGCCGATCACATTGCCCAACGCCACATCTGCCTGACGGCGCAACGCGGCCATCACGGTCGTTGCCAGTTCGGGCAAGGATGTTCCGATGGCGACCAGCGTCAGACCGATCACCGTATCGCTCACGCCGTAAGCCCGCGCGATGATCGAAGCATTATCGACCAACAGGCTGGCCCCCAGCGGCAGACCGACCAAACCCAGCACCAAAAACAGCGCGATGCGCCAGCCGGGCAGGTCCGGATCAGCCCCCTCGGGTTCCTCCAGATCGTCTGCGGCGGCGTCCTTTGCCCCTTCACGGTGCTTTTGGCTGTCGCGAAAGGCGTCGAACAGGACAAATCCCAGACAGGCCAACAGGATCAGACCCGCCCAGACATCATAGACGCCGCGCAAGGCCAACAGCATGAACAGGACCGATGCTGCGATCATCATGTTGAAGGTCTTCCGGGTCTTGCATTCAGACGTGTGCATCGTCGCAAGCAGCGCAGGAATGCCCAGCACCATCAGAATATTGGCCGTGTTCGACCCCACGACATTGCCCAGGGCAAGGCCCGGAGCCCCCTCAAGCACAGCCTTGATCGAAATCAGCAGTTCGGGTGCGGACGTCCCGAAAGCGACGATGGTCAGACTGACGATCAGCGCAGGGACGCCAAGGCGCAAGGACAGGTTGACCGCCCCTTTGACCAAGGCATCGCCCGCAAGCAGCAGAATAGCCAACCCAAGAACACTTAGAACCCAAGGCATAATCATCCGCGCTTCCCCCCACAGCCGCAGGGGCCCTTGCCGATGCGGAACCGTCCGCAGGAATTACATTTTTTCTGGGTTAGCGTCTTGCCGCCCAGCCAATGCATCTTGCCGAACCATGCAAGCGTGCCCATGGCGACCAGAAACAGAATAACGACTTTAAGAACCATGATTTACAGGCCGAACTGCGCATAGGCGGCGCGCTCTTCGATACTGTCAACCGCATCCCCGATGATCTGCGCGCCAAAGCGTGACAGCAGACCTTTCTTGGTGCCGTACCGCGCGAACTTTACCTTGTCGCCAAAGCGTTCTTTCAGGAACGGTCGCAGGTGGCCGATGCCATCGATCAAACCCAATTCAGCCGCGCGCTTGGCCAGCCAGATTTCTCCGGTGAACAGATCCACATCGGGTGCCAGTTTGTCGCCCCGCCGTGCTTTGACGTGGTCGATGAAATTGGTGTGGATGTCATTAAGGATGTGTTTCAGCCGTTCGACGTCCTCGGGTTTCTCCGGGCGGAACGGGTCAAGCATGGATTTCGACTGACCTGCGGTATAAACGCGCCGTTCAATCCCATGACGGCTGATCAGTTCGCTCGCGCCGAAGGATGACGAAATGACCCCGATGGACCCAACGACGGAACTTGGGTCGGCGTACACCTCGTCAGCCGCGGCGGCCAGCCAATACCCCCCCGAAGCAGCGACGTCTTCGACGAAAGCAATCACGGGAATTTTCTTTTCATCGGCAAGCCGCCGGATGCGTGCGCCGATCAGGGACGACTGTACAGGGCTGCCCCCGGGCGAACTGATCTCGAGGGCGACAGCCACGGGTTTGCCGCGGCTGAAGGCTTTGTCGATCGCGGGTCCGATGCCACCGTCGTTCAGGCCGCCGCGTGCGCGGCCCCCGATTACGCCGGAGAGGCGGATAACGGCGACGGTGGGATGCTTGGGGAGGAAAGGAAGATAATTTATCATATCGCTCCATGTAGAGTGCGACCCGTCGCCAAACAAGGCAAGCGCCGGATACTTATTGCCGAATTCGCCAGCCTGTGCGGAAAATCCACCAGATCACCGCGAGGCACAATGCTGTGAACCCGGCAATCGCCAGCAGGCTTGTAACGATCGGCACGTCCGCCGCCCCGAAGAACGACCACCGGAAGCCCGAAATCAGGTACACCACAGGATTGAAATGCGAGATTACCTGCCACACGGGCGGCAACATGGAGATCGAATAAAACGATCCGCCAAGGAACACCAAAGGCGTGATGATCAGCAAGGGCACCAGTTGCAACTGTTCGAAATTGCCCGCCCAAATACCGATGATAAAGCCGAACAAGGAAAAGCTGATGCAGGTCAGCACCAGAAAAACGACCATCCAGAAGGGGTGTGCTATGGTAATATCGACAAAGAAAAACGCGGTCATAAGGATAATGACCCCGATGAACAGCGCCTTGGTTGCCGCAGCGCCGACATAGCCCAGCACAATCTCGATAAAGTTGATCGGGGCGGACAGCAGTTCGAACACCGTGCCGATGAATTTCGGGAAATAGATGCCGAAGGACGCATTGGAGATCGACTGCGTGATCACGCTGAGCATGATCAGACCCGGCACGATGAACGCGCCGTAGCTGATGCCTTCGACCTCTTGAATGCGGCTGCCGATGGCCGCGCCGAAGACCACGAAATAAAGCGATGTGGACAGGACGGGCGAGACGAAGCTTTGGGTGATCGTGCGGAAAAAGCGCGCCATCTCGAATTTGTAGATGGAATTGACTGCGATCCAGTTCATGCCGCGTCCTCCTTGAGCAGATCCACAAAGATTTCTTCCAGACTGCTTTGCGAGGTTTCAAGATCCGTCAGAACAAGCCCGGCAGCGGCAACATCGGACAGAAGTTTCGTGATCCCGGTGCGTTCTGCACGGGTGTCATAGGTATAGATCAGCGTGCTACCGTCTTCGGACAGGGTCAGCGCGTCTGACACCAAACTGGCGGGAACGGCATCGATTGGCTTGGTCAGATGGACCTGAAGCTGTTTCTTGCCCATCCGCGCCATCAGCTTGTTCTTGTCTTCGACCAACAGCAATTCACCATGAGCGATGACGCCGATGCGGTCGGCGATGGCTTCGGCCTCTTCGATGTAATGGGTTGTCAGAATGATGGTGACGCCATCGGCCTTGAGACCTGCCACGATTTCCCACATGTCGCGACGCAATTCGACGTCGACGCCGGCGGTCGGTTCATCCAGAAACAACACGCGCGGCTCGTGGGCCAACGCCTTGGCGATCAGCACCCGGCGCTTCATACCACCTGACAACGCGCGGATCTGGCTGTCTCTTTTATCCCAAAGCGACAGCTGACGCAGGATTTTTTCCAACGCAGCGTCATCTTTGGGCTTGCCGAACAATCCGCGGGAAAACCTTACGGTGCTGATGACTTTTTCAAAGGGTTCAAGGTTTATTTCCTGGGGAACCAGACCGATCATCCCACGGGCCGCGCGGTAATCGGTGATCGTGTCATGCCCCCCGACCTTGACGGTCCCGCCGGTTGCCGTGGTAATCCCGCAAACCGTTGAAATAAGGGTTGTCTTGCCCGCACCATTGGGCCCGAGCAGCGCTAAAATTTCGCCCTGTTTGATCTTGAGAGTGACCCCTTTGAGCGCCTCGAACCCATCGGCGTAGGCTTTGCGCAGGTCGTTGATTTCTACAATATCTGGCATCGAAGCCTCCGGATGATTTTGCCGGAAACTAGCCTGATTAGCAGCGGGTTAACAGAGGTGCTGTTCAGGTCTTTTCGCGGCCGAACCAACCCTTTTTCTTCGATTTGCCGTCTGCTGCCTCATCGGTTGCGTGCGCGCCCTCATCGGCTGGCCCCTCAAGCGTTTCTTGCAGGTTGTTAAAGAACTGATCGGCCATCTTTTTCGCGAAACCATCAATGATCCGGCTGCCAAGCTGCGCCAGCTTGCCGCCGATCTTTGCCTCGACATCATAGGTCAGTTCGGTTCCGCCGTCTTTTTCAAGCAGCGTCACGACCGCGCCGCCCTTGGCGAAACCCGCTGCACCGCCCTTGCCTTCGCCCGTGATCGTGATCGACTGGTCAGGCACCATGTCGGACATCACAACTTGCCCCTTGAATGTCGCCTTCACCGGGCCGACTTTTTGCACGACTGTCGCCTCGAAACCTTCTTCTGCGGAACCGGACACCTCGGTCGCACCGGGCACACATTTGATCAGCATGTCGGGGTCCAACAAAGCGGCGTAAACTTCGGCGGGCGTGGCTGCGATCTGGCGGGTATCTGACATTTGCATGGGCGGTATCCTTGTGCAGGCGGTGTTTTCGACAACCTAGCCCAGATGCAGCCCCCGCGCCAAGATGAAACGCGCTGGACAGGATACCCAAAGGTGGTAAGTCTCGAATATGAATGCAGATGCACATAACAGGTCGGGAGCTGCCATCGGTTTCGTTTTGGCCGGAATCCTGGCGATTTCGATCAATGATATGCTGATCAAAAAGCTCTCAGGTGGCTACCCCCTCCACGAGATCGTATTTGCGCGGGCCTTTATCGGCATTCTGTTCAGTCTTGTGCTGGTCCAGCTTGAGGGCGGGTGGCGCATTTTGAAAACCACCCAAGCGCATTGGCATATTCTGCGCGGCCTGCTGGTGGTCGTGGCGAATATGACCTTTTTCCTTGCCCTTGCCGCGATTCCCTTGGCGGATGCAACGGCGTTGTTCTTTGTGGCCCCGCTGTTCATCACGCTTTTGTCGATCCCTATCTTGGGCGAAAAAGTCGGCATCATGCGATTGACGGCGGTGGCCGTAGGGTTTGTCGGGGTGATCATCATGCAGCGGCCTTGGGCCGATACGCAGGCTTTGCAAGTCTCAAGGCTTGTATTATTGCTTCCGGTAATCTCGGCTCTGACCTATGCATTGAACCAGTTGATGACCCGCCGTCTGGGCGTTCACAGCAAAGCATCCGCCCTATCGATATACATTCAGGGGACGTTTCTGATCGTATCGCTGGGGTTCTTCCTGATTGCAGGCGATGGCCGTTTCGTCGACGCCAACAGCGCGCCGTCCATGCTATTCTTGTTGCGGGAATGGGTCTGGCCCGCGCAAGAAGATCTATGGGTATTTCTGGGCCTCGGGGTCAACGCGGCGGTGATCGGCTATTGCCTAAGCCAGGCCTACCGCATCGCGGATGCCGCCACCGTCGCACCGTTTGAATACATCGGCTTGCCGCTTGCCGTGTTCTGGGGCCTCGTGATCTTCGGAGACCTGCCCGTCTGGGAGATCTGGGTCGGCATCGCGCTTATTCTGGGATCGGGGCTTTTCGTGTTCCTGCGTGAACGCCAAAAAGCTCGCCGCCTGCTGAAGACTCGGCCCCTGCGCAGTATTTAGCCCGCCACCTGCACCACGACCTTGCCGGTCGCCTTGCGACTGCGCAGCAGATCCAGCGCCTCGTTCGCCTGTTCCAGCGGCAGCACATGGCTGACATGGGGTTTCAGCTGACCCGCGACATACCAGTCGATCAGCGTCTTGAAGCTGTCTGTCAGCACCGAGGGTTTGAACTTTTTATAGCCGCCCCAGAACAGGCCCAGCACGTTCAGGTTTTTGACCAACAGGATGTTCGCGGGAATTTGCGGCACCTCGCCCGAGGCAAAGCCCAGCGGCAGCAGCCGCGCTTCGGGGTTGCAGGCGCGCAGGGCCGCCTTGAATTGATCGCCGCCAATCGGGTCATAGACCACATCGGCACCGCCAAGGGATTTGACGATCTCGCGGATATCGTCCGTGTCGGAATCAATCAGATGATCGGCCCCTGCCGCGCGGCAAATCTCGAGCTTGGCCTGGCCGCGTGCGCAGGCAATGACTTCTGCCCCCATCAGCTTGCCCAGTTCGACCGCCGTCAGCCCCACACCGCCGGATGCCCCAAGCACTAGCAGGCGTTCGCCCGGTTGCAGCCGCGCCTTATAGTCCAGCGCCACGTGGCTGGTACCATAGGCAATCAGAAAGGCCGCGGCGTCGACCGATGTCATCCTGTCCGGGATCGGCACGCAAATATCGGCGGGGACCGCTGCGTATTCGGCAAGGCCGTGAAAGCCGCTATAGGCCGCGATGCGCTGCCCCACCTTCAAGTCCGTAACACCGTCACCAAGGGCCGTGACCGTCCCCGCAAGCTCCATCCCCAGGGTGACGGGCAGCGCGGGCTTTTCCTGATAGGTGCCTTTGATCACCAGCAGATCGCCGAAGTTCAGACCGCAAGTATCGACCTGAACAAGAACCTCTCCGGCCCGGGGCACCGGCACATCAAGATGCTGAAGGGTCAGGGGCTGGTCATAGGCGGTGACTTGCATGGCGCGCATGGGGCGGGTCCTTTGATTTGGCTGGATGCGAATGGGCCAGAGGTCGGGCGATTTTGCAACCCCATCCGCGCGTCACCTTTCAAAGGGCAATCGATCTTCAAAAAACGATCCGCACCCTCAGCCCGGGTGCATTGTCCAGCAGGCCCAGCGCACCCCCGTGCAGTTTCACGACCCCATCCACCAGGCTTAGCCCCAGCCCGTTGCCCGGCGTGTTCCGGCTGGTATCCAGACGGTAAAGCCGGCGCAGTACCTTTTCACGCTCGGCTTCGGGGATACCCGGACCGTTATCCGCAACCTCAAGTGTGGGGCGGCCCTGGGACATGCAAAGCGATACGCTGATCCGGCTGCCCTGTGGCGTATGGCGCAGTGCGTTTTCGATCAGATTGGCCAATACCTGCCCCAACAGATTCTTGTCGCCCTGCACAAGGACCGGATCCTTTGGCACCTCGCAAACCAGCGATTGGTCCTTGGCCATGGCTGCGGGCTCGTACACCTCGGTCATGGTCTGGCACAGACGGTTCAGATCGACCGGCTTGAAATGCGCCTTGGGCGAACCGGCTTCGACGGATGCGATCTGCAACAGCGACTGGAACACCGATGCGATACCGGTCACCTCGTCCTGCGCCTTCGCCAGCAACGCACCGTCCTCGGTTTCGGGCGGGACGGTGCGGGCAAGGTCATCCAGATGCACGGCGACCCGCTGTATCGGCGTTTTCAGATCATGGGCAATGTCAGAAGACACCTGCCGAAGCATCTGGGTTTGCGCCTCTTGCGCGCTGGCCATCTGGTTCACCTTGTTGCCGATCCGTACCAGGTCATCCGCCCAATGGGGCGACACCCTGACCCGCGCGGAAAGATCGCCATTGGTCAGATCATCCAGCGTGCCACCGATGACCTCGACGTGATGTTTGCTGCGCCTGGCAAGATAAAGCCCCCCAGAAAGGGCGATCAATACGGTCGGCAGCAGGCTGATCAGCAGGATGTTCAAAAACACTGTGCGCAGCGCTTCGATCTGCGCGCGGCTGCGTGCCACGGTCAGTTGGCCCCCGTAAAGCCGGGTGGTCAGTGACAGATAATCCCCGTCATATTCCGCCCGGTCCCGCGCCAGCGACACAATGTGATAACCTTCATCGTCGCGCGCAATCGCACCGTTTCCATAGATGCGCCCGGACGGCATGATATAGCTAAGGATCACGCGGCCCGGGTCGGCATCGCGCGATTCCCCCTCCACCAGCAAGGCGACTGCCCGCGCATTGGGGGCGGCGCGAAAGCCCGCGATGTCCTGTTCCAGATCCGCTCGGATCGCCGTTTCAAACGAATTCTGCGTCACCGCATAGCTCCCCGCGAGGCTCAGCAGGCTCACGGTCGAGAACAGCAGCACCAGCAAAAGTGCCAGCCGTACCGGCATGGAGCGCCACAGGTGCGCAATCCGCCCTGTCATCCGTCGATCCTGTAGCCCGCGCCGCGCACCGTATGGATCAGTTCGCGGTCAAAGGGCTTGTCCACCTTGGCGCGCAACCGGCTGATATGGGTTTCGACGACGTTGGTCATCGGATCAAAGCTGATGTCCCAGACCGCCTCGAGCAGCATGGTGCGCGTCTGCACCCTGCCCTTGCGGCGCAACAGATGTTCCAGCAGGGCAAATTCGCGTGGCAGCAGATCAATGTCCTGACCGCCCCGCGTGACCTTGCGGGTGATCAGATGCATTTCCAGATCACCGGCGCGCAAGACGGTATCCTGCTCCAACACCTGCGGCCTCCGCGCAAGGGCTGCGACGCGGGCGGACAATTCTCCGAAGGCGAAGGGTTTGACCAGATAATCATCGCCCCCCGCGTTCAACCCGCTGATCCTGTCATCAACGCTGCCCATTGCGGTCAGGAAAAGCACGGGCGTGGTGTTCCCCGCACCGCGCAAGGTCTTGACCAGCGTCAGCCCGTCGACCTCTGGCAACATCCGGTCGATGACCAACACGTCATAGCTGCCCGAACTGGCCTGAAACAGCCCCTCGCGGCCATGGGGTACCAGATCGACGGTATGCCCCTCTTCGCGCAGGCCCCGCGCGATATAGCTGCCAGTGGTGGCGTCGTCTTCGACTACAAGCAGTTTCATTTTTGCCGGCTCCGTTCCAAATATACTGTTTCGATACCCCATATAGGCACGTCTGACAGCAGTGCAGTGCAGCCTAACAAATTTGTATAGCACGCTGAAACACTCTGTAAGACTGGGCTGCCATCTGGGTGTCATCCCTGAAGACATAAGGAAACAGACATGACATCCCTTTTCAAAGCCCCCCGCCGCGCAGCCCCGTTCGTTCTGGCAGCGGCCCTCGCCTCGACTTCGGCCCTTGCCCTGGCCCCGACCACGGCCCTTGCGGTACCCGCAGGCGGGTACGCCGATCTGGTCGAAACCATCTCGCCTTCGGTGGTGTTTATCGAAGTGTCCGGCCAGGCCGCGCAATCCGGCCCCAAGATGGAAATGCCCCAAGGCATGCCCGAAGAATTGCGCCGCCGGTTCGAACAGATGATGCCCAACGGCGATGCGCCCGCGCAGCCGGTTCAGGGGCTTGGTTCGGGCTTTATCGTGTCGAAAGACGGGCAGATCGTGACCAACAATCACGTAGTCGAAGGCGCAGACAAGGTCACCGTGAAACTCTCCGATGGCCGCAGCTTTGACGCAACTGTCGTCGGCAGTGACTCGATGACCGATATTGCCCTGCTCAAGATCGAAGCGGATGTCGACCTGCCCGCCGTTACCTTCGGATCGTCGGATGCCATGCGTGTGGGCGATGAAGTGGTCGCCATGGGCAACCCCTTTGGCCTGGGCGGGACCGTCACCACCGGAATCGTGTCGGCCAAGTCGCGCAACATCCACGCAGGCCCCTACGATGATTTCATCCAGACCGATGCCGCGATCAACCGCGGCAATTCGGGCGGGCCGCTGTTCAACAACGCTGGCGAGGTGATTGGCGTGAACACCGCGATCCTGTCCCCCGGTGGCGGCTCTGTCGGGATCGGATTTTCGGTGCCCTCTGATCTGGTGCAGACGATCGTCGCGGATCTGGCCGATGACGGCACCATCACCCGCGGCTGGCTAGGCGTGCAAATCCGCCCGATGACCGCCGAAATTGCTCAGCTTCTGGGGTATGACGCGCCGAAAGGTGCGGTGATCGAGGCCGTTGGGGATGATAGCCCCGCCAAGAAAGCGGGGTTGGTGAAGGGTGATATCATCTTGTCGTTCAACGGCACCGCAATCGACGAACTCCGCGATCTGACCCGTGCCGTGGCCGAAACCGACCCCGACGAGACGGCTGATGTCGTGGTCCTGCACAAGGGCGAGCAGGTCACGCGCGCCGTCACCATCGGTACTTTGGCCGCGAAAGAGGCCTAAACACGTCTGCCAGCGGGCTTACCTCGTCCAGTCTGGAAGACCCACGTCGGCGGATGGTTAGATCCGCCGACGTCTGCCCGCCAAGATGCGGTGCGGTGCGCATGCCCCCTGTAGCCGAGACGTTATCGGGGCATGCAAGCCTTTTACAACGATTCAGGTCGTTTCTTCGGAAAGTTCGCAGTGATTGTCGGTGTTCGGGGTGAAGATGCGTACCCCATCAAATCAGGGCCATTCTTTCCGCGCGTTCAGGATCCGGGAAAGGGCGGTAAAGCGCAATATCGACCTCCCCCACCATTTGATGAACGGTGGTATAAAGTCTCTCGACGTTTTCATCGCTGGTGGCTGTGAACCGAAACGCCATATCCAGTTGGGTCATATCCTCGACCTCAATCTCCAGCAGAAAATCACGGGCACGCGGTGCACCGAAACCCAATTTTCGCCGACATAACCGCCAAGACTGAATGACGCCGCTGGATTTCAGATGCCCCATCCACGCCTCGACAGCGACGGCAAACCCAACAGCTTTTGCGTTGTCTCGTAAATCTACTGAGCAGTGATAAAGGTTCATGCAAATCCCCTGACAAAATGCAGGGCTACACTTGCAGAAGAACGCTACCAAAACCTTAAGCGATGTAGTGCAGGGCCTCGGCGAAAAGCTGTGAAGCCTAGATTGACGGAAGCAGTCCGGTCAATCTTACGTCATACCTGAACACCGGTCAAAGATGATGAATATCATCCGACAAGCGATACCGTTCTAATCAAATTGTCCAAGAAGGTTGAAGTGGTGCACCCGGAGCGATTCGAACGCCCGACCCCCTGATTCGTAGTCAGGTACTCTATCCAGCTGAGCTACGGGTGCACTAGCCACCAAGCATTCGTTCGTCGCTTGATGTTGGGGGTGGAATAGGGTGCGCGCCCGTCAGCGTCAAGCAGAAAAATCCACGTTGCAGGTTTAAAATTCGACACCATCAAAACATCCAAAAGCGCCAAGACGAATTTGGTCCCCCCGCCCGGCAATCATCTTAATGCCCGCACGAATTGGCCGCGTTCATCTAAGGGATTGCCAGCACCCGGCAGCACGCAGCTTACAAAACCGGCACTAAAAGGTACCGTCGCCTTTCGGCAGGGTTATCTTGAATACGGTACCCGAAGCGCCTGTTTCCACCAGTTCCAACGCGCCACCATGACCGCGCACCAATTCAGCAGCGATTGCCAGCCCAAGGCCCGAACCGCCCTTGCGTGCACCGCCCCTGAAGGCCGTGAACAGATGCTCTTGCGCCTTTTTCGGCAAGCCCGGGCCACTGTCATGGACTTCGATGCACCAGTTTTTCGGATGATCCAAGGCCGTCACGCTGATGTGGCCGGGCTGTCCGGTTGCGGCAATCGCCTGACGTGCGTTGCGGACCAGATTGGCCAACACCCGGAAAATCTGTTCGGGGTCGGCACGGATCATCAAATCCGGCGGGATATGAGCGGTAAAGCCGATCTTGGCGTCCCCTACTGCCAAACGCTCGCTGACCATGACATCATCGACGATGTGATCCAGCGAGACGACCGTGAGCGTCGGACTGGGTTCTTCCGCCTTCCCAAAAGCGAGCGTCGATTCGCAAAGATGCACAGCCCGGGTGATCGAACTGACCAGCTTGGGGGCCATCCGTTTGACAGTGGGGTCTTCGGACATCTCGATCCTGTCGGTGAACAGCTGCGCCGAGGTCAGGATATTGCGTAAATCATGGCTGATCTTGCTGACAGCCTGACCCAATTGGGCCAGTCGTTCTTTTTGGCGCAA
Source organism: Roseobacter sp. GAI101 (assembly GCF_000156335.1). Taxonomy (GTDB): domain Bacteria; phylum Pseudomonadota; class Alphaproteobacteria; order Rhodobacterales; family Rhodobacteraceae; genus Sulfitobacter. The sequence continues at coordinate 3,343,914 of NZ_DS999213.1, read as the reverse complement.
GGCCTGTGTCAGTTCCGTTTCAAGCTTCATCAACGCCTCTTCGGCCTCGCGGACCTCGGTGACACCGGCAGAGGGCGTGATGATGCGCCGCGCATCTTCGGGGGCCAGCGCATAGTTCTGCATATGCCCGACGACGCCCTTGATCGGCTTTAGCAAAAACGCCCGCATCGCCAGAAACAGCAAAAAGGCAGTGATGAAAGAGATCACGGCCGAAAGGATGAGGATACGAATGCCATAATCAAGCATTGCCGAGCGCAACGGGGCCGTTTCCATCGTGATCTCGATCAGCAGGCCTGCGTCCTGCACCGGGGCACCGATAACCCGGATCACCCCGTCCTGGGTATCGGCCAGTTGCAAGAATGCGTCCCTCACCAGAACCAACGCAGAGGCATTGCGCAAATCATAGGTCGCCTTGATCGTCAGCGGCATTGGCGATGACAGCACAAGCTGGCGCACCTCGTTGCGGCGCAGCACCACGTTGAACACCTCGGCAGTGCGCAGCAATTCAGCCTCGAGCGCGGGGTCGATCATGTCATTCGCCAGCAAGGTCAAAGACGCGATCTGCGCCCGTTGAAGCCGGTTCATCATGTATTCTTCGCGAAACCGCGCGATTGACGGCACAAAAATCAGAACTTCGGCCAACATCACGAAGACGGTGGTCAGGATCAGCAATCTACCAGAGAGGGACCGGAACATACCTGCGCCCTAGGGGATGAAACGTTGTACGAATCGCACCACGGTCTTGACCAGATCACTTTCAAACAGGCGCGGGCTGAAATAAGCCCCTGCGGCACGTTTGTTCACTTCGCCAATGGTAGGATACGGTGCAACCATGCCGGCAATCTGGCTCATTTTCATGTTATTTGCCAGCGCCAAAGCCCACAGGTTGATCAATTCGCCCGCCTGATGGCCAACGATGCTGACGCCGACGGGGCGGCCCTTGACGACCATGACCTTGATCAGGCCCTTGGTCTTGCGCTCCGCAATGGCGCGGTCATTGTGGTTGTAGTGAAACCTTACGATTTCGACCTTGTCGCCGTGCTCTTCCTTTGCCTGCGCTTCGGTCAGACCGACCTGTGACAGTTCCGGATCGGTATAGGTCGCCCACGGGATATGGGACGTCTTTGCCTTGGACGGAATAGCGAACATCAGCGACCGGATCACGACGCCCGCATGGTAGCCCGCCACATGGGTGAATTGCATCCCACCGGCCACGTCTCCGACGGCGTAAACCTTGCGGTTGGTGGTGCGCAGGGATGCATCGACCTTAATGCCGTTTCTGATCGGCTCGATACCGGCTTTCTCGAGGTCCAGTTTGTCGGTATTGGCCTTGCGCCCCACCGCGACCAACAGATGCGACCCCTTAAAGATGCGGCCATCTTTCGCCTCAACCTCGATTGCGCCGGCATTGCCCCGAATTTCCGCAGCCAGCGCACCTTCGGCGATTTCGACGCCTTCGTCCTTGAGCGACTGCAACACGACCTGCGCCATTTCGGGATCGTCCTTGGCCAAGGCCTTGTCGCCTTCGATCACCGTCACCTTGCAGCCCATGCGAATATGCGCCTGCGCCATCTCCATCCCGATGGGGCCACCCCCGATAATCAGCAGATGCTCCGGCTTTTCGCGCAGATCGAACAGGGTTTCATTGGTCTCGTAGGGGACCTTATCCAGTCCGGGAATCGGCGGCACCAGCGGGGATGACCCTGTGGCAATTACAATGCGACGGGCCTTGATGATCGTATCGCCCGCCTGCACCTCGTCTGCCGAGATAAAGCGCCCGAATTCACGAATCACGTTGATGCCGAAGCCTTCGAACCGTTCCTGGCTGTCCACCGGGGCGATCTGTGCAATGACGTCCGCGACGTGGTCCTTGGCGGCGGCGTAATCAACCTCGCCAGGGCCATCCGCGACGCCGTATTGCGCGCTATGACGCTGGTTATGCGCCGCCTTGCCCGTCGCGATCAGCGCCTTGGAGGGCACGCAACCGTAGTTCAGGCAATCGCCGCCCATCTTGTGCCCCTCAAGCAGCACGACATCCGCCCCCATCTGCGCCGCGCCCGCAGCAACGGACAGCCCGCCGGAACCGGCCCCAATAATCAAAAGATCTGTTGTGATGCGATTCATTTCAGCAATTCCTTCTTGCCGGTCACGGCTTTGATGATGATGGGCAGCAAGGAAAGTACGCAAAGGCCCAGAATGGGGAACAAGATGTGCGGTTCGAAGATGATCCCGAAATTCGGTGTCTCGCCGCGGGCGAACACCGCCCCCAGCCCGGCCCCGACCGAAGTATACACAAGCGAGCCGGGAATGATTCCAAGAAAGGTCGAAATGACGAAGCGGTGCAGCAGCACGCCCAGAAACGCGGGAATCAGGTTTGCCACGAAAAAGGGCACAGCCGGGACCAGCCGGATGAAGAACAACATCGACCATTGGTTTTGATCGATTCCCTCCTTGATCTTGCGCACCATCCCCTCTGAGGCATCCATCCGCGCCTTGAGCCGTTCGCCGAGCCCCATGCGGGCCGCCATGAATATCAAGACGGCACCGATGGTTGCGCTCGTGACATTGAACAATACGCCGAAGACCGTCCCGAACAGGAAACCGCCCGTGATCGTGGCAATCCCCGCACCAGGCAGTGAAAAGGCGACAATCAGGATATAGGCTGCAATGAAAATGGTTACTGTCAGCACATAATGTGCGTCACGAAAGGCGATCAACGCCTCGCGATTATCGCGCAGCGTTTCAAAGCTCAAATACTCCCGCAGGGTGAAGAAACCTATGATAGCGACCGTCAAGATCACCGCCAGCGGAAGATATCCAAGCCATGCGGGTTTGTCGGTTCTCTGGTCGATCATACGTCAAGTCACTTTCAATTCCGCGGTCGCAAGACCCCTGCGTCATAAATGGCCCCAAACCACGCAGGTAGGTAGGGGGATCACGGGTGCTTGATCACATAGTGCAGTTGCAGGCGGAAACCGCAGCCTTGGCCACCATATTGAAACATTAGCGCCGGGTTTTGCCAAATTTATTGCAATGTTGTGAATTTAGCCGCCCCAAGTGTTTGACTTGAGCGCGCAGCACCTTTAGAGGCAGGGCTTGAATTGACAGTGATGTGCCGAATCCGGTGCAAACCTAACGTATAAAGTGGAGTCGGAGCGATGAAACGCACCTTTCAACCTTCAAACCTGGTGCGCAAGCGTCGCCACGGTTTTCGCGCACGCATGGCAACAAAAGCGGGCCGAAAGATCATCAACTCGCGCCGCGCACAAGGCCGGGCCAAACTGAGCGCGTAATACGCGTTTTCGGTTCTTGCAAGATATGACACCGTCGGAGGCACCCATGGATGGCACAACAGCCGCCCAAAGGGAAACGCCACCGGCGGTTTCTTTGCGTGTTACGACCCTAAAGAACAGACCTGATTTCCAACGCGCCACCAGATCGCCGCGCGTGGCGATGCCCGGCTTTATCCTTCAGATGCGCAAACGTGCTGAAGGCGAAGCCGATGGAATCCGGGTCGGCTTCACCTGCTCCAAGAAGGTTGGCAATGCCGTTGCGCGCAACCGCGCCAAGCGTCGCCTGCGCGAGGTCGCCCGTCTGGCGCTGCCCGATCAGGGGGTTGATGGCATGGACTACGTCTTGGTTGGGCGTCAGGGGTCCACGGCCATCCTGCCCTTTTGCCAGTTGCAGGATGATTTCGCCAAAGCCCTTGGTATTCTGCACGGCAAGCTCAGATGACTCCGCTCGCCCGGCTATTGGCCTTGCCCGTCAAAGGGTACCGGCTGATTTTCAGCCCCTGGGTCGGTCACAACTGCCGGTATCACCCCACCTGCAGCGCCTATGCGCTTGAGGCCTTGCGCAAACATGGCGGCCTCAAAGGCGGGTGGCTTGCGGCGCGGCGCATAGCACGCTGCCATCCCTGGGGCGACAGCGGCATCGACAACGTACCGGATTAGCGCTTCTTGTCGAAGGTGATCTGTACCTCGCCGATATCGACGCCGTACTTCTTCATATAGGCGCGATTGTAGACTCGCGTCTCGCTAAGCTGCCAGAACCAGTCGTTAAAGTTTACGCGCAAGGTGCCGTCCGGCACGGGCAGGTCAATTTTATACGTCCAGTTGAACGTATCGCCACGCGCCACCCCCTTCGCCGTGCCAATCACGCCATCCGCCTGACCTGTCCACGTATCAGGACCGGTCTTGGTCATTTTCCAGATGCGCCGTTCGGTGCTTTTGTCTTCATATACGAAATCCTCGATCAGGGTCAGGGTTTGACCATCCCAAGTGCCGTTGATGTCCGCGACAAAGCGGCGGCGCACTGTGCCAAACGTGTCTTGAAACTGCCCCGTGGCAACGACATGGCCGTCGAAATACTCTTCGATCTTCAGCACACGGTCAGACAGCAGCGGATCATCCGCATCCGGTTTGGCGGTACAGGCAGCCAGCGCCAGCATCATTGCCAGCATCATCATAATATTTCGCATCACCTGGCCCCTTGATCTATCCGCCGCTTGATCGGCAATGTGACATGATCTAAGCCAAACCCATGCTGGATCAACCTGACGACATTCACCCGCTTTTCCACGGTGCCCCCCAAAGCACTGAATTCCGCAAGCTGCGTAAACGCCTTGTGCGTCAGACGCGCGAGGCGATTGACCAATACGGCATGATAGAACCGGGCGGCAAATGGCTGGTCTGTCTGTCCGGCGGCAAGGACAGCTATACCTTGCTGGCAGTCCTTCACGAACTGCAATGGCGCGGCTTGCTGCCAGTTGAGATTCTGGCGTGCAATCTGGATCAGGGGCAGCCGAATTTCCCCGCCACCGTGCTGCCCGAGTTTCTCGAGAAAATGGGCGTAAAACACCGGATCGAATACCAGGACACCTATTCGATCGTCATGGATAAAATTCCGTCGGGCCGGACATTTTGTGCGCTGTGCAGCCGATTGCGCCGCGGTAACCTGTACCGTATCGCCCGCGAGGAAGGCTGCACCGCCGTGGTCCTTGGCCATCACCGCGATGACATCCTTGAGACGTTTTTCATGAATCTTTTCCACGGTGGTCGCCTTGCGACGATGCCGCCGAAACTGGTCAATGAAGAAGGCGATCTGTTCGTGTACCGCCCCTTGGCGCATGTCGCTGAAATAGATTGCGAAAAATTCTCGAAAGCGATGAATTACCCCATTATTCCGTGCGACCTTTGCGGGTCGCAGGACGGTCTGCAACGCCAACAGGTCAAGGCGATTCTGGATGGCTGGGAGACAAACAGCCCCGGCCGCCGCCAAGTGATGTTCCGCGCGTTGATGAATGCACGGCCCTCACATCTTTTGGATCCTGAACTGTTTGATTTCAATGCACTGGTCCGAAACTCCTAGTCTGCAATCTATTTCAAAATTTTTGCATTTCTCGAAGATCAAAAAGAGAACATTAACCCCCCCGACACCCGACCTGCGCTAAAAAAATCCTAGCAGTGCGCACGGTCGCATTGGCAGGGGGATCGGTTGCATGGCGCAAAGACTGGAAACGAAGCTTCTCAGATGGGCACGAAAACTTTCCATCGTGATGTCTGGTCCGCCCGCCTTGGCCTTCCTGCCGGCGATCTGCCTGGCTACTTTCTGGTTCGGGGGCGAAGGTGCGCTGCTGATCTGTGCGGCAGCGATCCCCTTGGCCTATCTTTTTTTGGGTGGATTTCACGGCCCTACGGCATCGCTTTTGTACGCGCGCGACGGCATAACAGGCTTGTTGCAACGCAGCGCATTTGAAGAACTTACAAATCAGGTATTCGATCGGACAGAGGAATTGGGCTGGAAATCTGCCACCTTTGCCTTTGCGGTCGAAGAGTTTGGCGAATTGAATGACCGCTACGGCAAAGCAGCCGCGGATCAGGTCATTGCGCGGACCGGCGAAAGGCTGATTGCTGCGCTGCGTGACCGGGATTGCGTCGGTGTTCTCGATGACTCACGGTTTGGCGTCTGCCTCGACCCTGTTCGCCACCTGGATCTAGAACTTTGCATCCAGATGGCAGGCCGTCTGCAGCGCGCGATGGAAGAACCCGTTTCCGTAGATGGGACAGTAATCTACATCTCCGTTTCGGTGGGTTTTTGCCAGCAGTCCCGGACCCCCGAAAAAAATGGCGACGCATGGCTGGAGGCAGCTTCGACAGCGCTTTCCGCCGCGCTCCGCCGTGGCCCTTCGGCAATACGCGCGTTCTCGACCAAGATGCTGCCGCAACCGGAACATTCCAATGCCCTTATGGAAGAAGTCGCCCAGGCATTGGAAGACGGTCAGATTATGCCGTGGTTTCAACCGCAAATCTCTACCGACACGGGCGAAATCACCGGATTCGAAGCCCTTGCGCGTTGGGTGCATCCAACCCGGGGCGTCCTTAACCCGTCCGATTTTCTGCAAGCCTTGGAACGCGCCGAACTTCTTGAGCGTCTCGCAGAATTGATGATGTACCATTCGTTTGCTGCACTGAAGACGTGGGATACAGCGGGCGTAAAAGTACCCCAGATCGGGGTGAATTTTGCAGGTTCCGAACTCAGCAATCCCCGTCTGATTGAAAAGATCACTTGGGAACTGGATCGTTTTGACCTGACGCCCGACCGTCTAGCCATAGAAATCCTTGAAACCGTCGTCGCCAGCGCACCGGATGACATGATCACCCGCAACATCAATGCGCTAGGCAAGCTGGGTTGCCGCATTGACCTTGATGATTTTGGCACCGGCCACGCGTCCATTGCGTCGATCCGCCGGTTCTCGGTAAATCGCATCAAGATTGATCGCTCTTTCGTGATGAAAGCGGACAGGGACCCGGAACAGCAGCGTATGATCAGCGCCATCCTGACGATGGCCGAACGGTTGGGCGTCGAAACCCTGGCCGAAGGCGTCGAAAGCGTTGGGGAACACGTCATTCTGGCGCAATTGGGATGTGATCATGTACAAGGATTTGGGATTGCCCGCCCGATGCCCATAGAGCAGACATTAAGCTGGATTGAGACACATTGCACCAAACTGCGCGAGGTCCCTCGGATAATGGACGGGAAACCCTGAGTGTATTGCCAGTCCAATAGGCCATTCCAGAACAACCTGCCCCGAATCTGCTTGACCTTTGGTGCTGCACTCTGTTGAACCCACGCTGATATTATAGACATCGGGTGGCGGTCAAATGGACGATCAGAACAAGAATCTCATCATTGCGACGGTTCTAAGTTTCATAGTGATCCTTGGGTGGTTTTTACTTTTCCCACCGCCAGAGCCGAACACGCCACTTGACGGAACAGAGATTTCCGCGACCGCGCCAACAGATGTCACGACCCCTGACGCAGCGGTTCCTGCGGGGACAGCGCTTCCGGCAACGACTGCTGATCCGGAAGAAACACGCGCAGATTCGCTGGAACAGGCACCACGCGTGCCCGTAGAAACAAGCCGCCTGACAGGATCGATTTCTTTGCTGGGGGGGCGGATCGATGACCTCAGGCTGAAAGATTACCGCACCACAATCGAAGATGATGCGCCGATCGTCACGCTTTTGTCGCCAGCAGGCACCGACGACGCCTACTATGCGCTTTATGGGTGGGCCGCAGGTGCTGGCATCGCGCCAGAACAGGTCCCCGGCCCCAACACGCTTTGGTCCCTTGCGTCCGGCGACACGCTTTCTGTCGGCAGCCCTGTGACCATGACCTGGGACAATGGTGCCGGTCAGGTCTTTTCACGGGTGATCTCGGTCGACGAGAACTTCATGTTCGAAGTCGAACAATCGGTTCAGAACACATCCGAAACTTCGGTCACCCTTGCGCCCTATGGCATCATCGCACGCCATGGCATTCCGACCGATGCCCAGAATTTCTTTATCCTGCACGAAGGCATGGTCGCCATGAACAATGGCGAGCTGATCGAGACCGGTTGGGAAGACATTCCTGACCTTGACCCGGTCGGTGGCGTGCCGTCAAAGCGTATTGATGGCGTCACGAACGGATGGATCGGCTTCACCGGTCACTACTTCATGACCAACCTGATCCCCGACCCGGCACAACAATCGCGCCTGACCGCCAAATATCTGCCCCGTACCGACATCTTCCAGACCGAAGCGGTACTGCCGACGCAGGTCATCGCCGCTGGCAGCTCTGCCTCGGTGTCGACGCAGCTTTTCGCCGGTGCAAAGGAATGGGAAGCACTACGCGACTACGAGGCCGCCGGCGTTTACAAGTTCGTCGACTCGATCGACTGGGGTTGGTTCTTTTTCCTGACCAAACCGATCTTTTGGGTCCTCCACCACCTGAATATCCTGATCGGGAACATGGGTGTCGCCATCATCGGCCTGACCCTTCTGATCAAAGCACTGCTTTTCCCGCTCGCCTACAAATCCTACGTCTCGATGGCCAAGATGAAGGAACTGCAGCCGCAGATGGAGAAGTTGAAGAAGGATGCCGGCGACGACCGCCAGAAACTTCAGCAAGGCATGATGGAGCTCTACAAGCGCGAAAAGGTCAATCCGGCTGCAGGGTGTTTGCCCATCATCATGCAGATCCCGATCTTCTTCTCGCTATACAAGGTGATCTTTGTCACACTGGAACTGCGTCACGCGCCGTTCTTTGGCCCATTCCAGGACCTCAGCGCCCCTGATCCGACCTCGATCTTCAACTTCTATGGCTTGCTTCCCTGGGGTGTGCCCGAGGCCGGCAGCGTCATGGCGTTGATCTTCATCGGTATTCTGCCACTGCTTCTGGGCATCTCGATGTTCCTGCAGCAGAAACTGAACCCGGCCCCCACAGACCCCACGCAGCAGATGATCTTTGCGTGGATGCCATGGGTCTTCATGTTCATGCTGGGTGGTTTTGCATCGGGTCTGGTTGTGTACTGGATCGCAAACAACACGATCACCTTCACACAGCAATACCTGATCATGCGCAGCCAGGGCTATAAACCGGACCTTCTAGGGAACATAACCGGTGGGGCCAAACGCAAGGCCAAGGCCGCAGCGAATGACACCAAGGCACCGAGCAAAGGCAAGAAGTAATGCACGTCCGCGCCCTTTACCGGCATCCCATAAAGAGCCACGGGCGCGAGGCGATCAAGCATGTGCACCTGACCCAAGGCAAGACCATGCCTTGGGATCGCGCGTGGGCGGTAACGCATGAGGTCTCTAAATTCAGCACGGAAAGCCCCGCCTGGGCGAGCTACAATAACTTCATGATTGGTGCACGGACCCCCGCCCTTGCGGGTATCTGGGCAAAGCTGGACGAAGAAACACAGATGGTGACCCTCACCCATCAGGACCTTGAGCCGCTGTCTTTTAACCCGGACAATCCAGCCGACAGCGACCGTTTTCTGGCGTGGGTCGCACCGCTTTGCCCTTCCAACCGTGCGCAGCCCAGGGGCATCGTACGTGTGCAGGGACGCGGCATGACCGACACGACCTATCCTTCGATTTCGATCATGAATGCGGCGTCTCATAGCGCCGTTGCAGATGCCTTGGGCACCTCGATCACAAAGGAACGCTGGCGCGGTAACATCTGGCTCGACGATCTGGCAGAATGGGTCGAACTGGGTTGGATCGGGCGTGACATCAGCATAGGCTCTGCCGTGCTGCGTGTGCGCGAACCGATCGAACGCTGCCAAGTGACCAACACGAACCCCATCACAGGCCTGCGCGATACGGCTACTCTGGATATCTTGAGCAGCCAGTTCGGCCACCGGAATTTTGGCGTTTACGCCGAAGTCATAACCACAGGCGACATCGCGCTTGGCGACACAGCAAAGGTGATCTGATGCAAATCCAGTTCAAAATCGCAGACGAACCCGACGCGTTCACGGCTGAAAAAGGCCGCCTGCTGTTCGCTGGCGAAACCCAATTCGTCAAAGGCGTGGTCGCGATGGACGGCCTGCCCCCTGCCGACCGGATGGAAGTTTGCTTTGCCGGCCGGTCAAACGTCGGGAAATCCACGCTGATTAATGCGCTTACCGGGATGAAGGCACTTGCGCGGGCCTCCAACACACCTGGCCGCACACAAGAGATCAACTATTTCACCGCCGGAGAAGATCATTATCTGGTCGACCTGCCCGGCTACGGCTATGCCAACGCGCCCCTGCCCATCGTGGAAAAATGGCAACGGCTGCTCAAGCAATATCTGTCCGGTCGCCAGACCCTGCGCCGCGCCTTTGTCCTGATTGACGCCCGCCACGGGGTCAAAAAGGTCGACGAAGAAATCATGTCCCTGCTCGACAGTTCGGCAGTGACCTTTCAATGCGTTTTGACAAAGGCCGACAAGGTCAAGGAAGTTGAACGCGCGAAGATTTTGGACCAGGTACGCGGTGCCTTGGCCAAACACCCGGCCGCCTATCCGGAAATCGTTGTAACGTCGTCGGAAAAGGGCTGGGGCATTCCCACGCTTCGTGCCATCATCGCCACGTTGGAGTAATGCTCCGGCGAGGTCACCGAGGCAAAGAATGAGAAAACAAGACATGAACCGCGACTGGATCGCTACCGCCCAAACCCTAAGCCAGGCCCTGCCCTATCTGCAGCGCTACGCTGATGCGACCGTTGTGATAAAGCTGGGCGGCCATGCCATGGGCAGCGACGAGGCGATGGAAGAATTCGCCCGTGATGTCGCCCTGATGCGACAGGTTGGTGTGAACCCCGTGATCATTCACGGTGGCGGACCGATGATCAATGACATGCTTCGTCGGTTGGACATCAAATCGGAGTTCATAAACGGCAAGCGGGTCACTGATGCAGCGACCATGGAAGTGGTTGAAATGGTCCTGTCCGGTCTTGTGAACGCGCGCATCGTTCAGGCCATCACCGCCCAAGGCGGCCGCTGTGTGGGCGTGTCGGGCAAGGACAGTGGTCTGATCATCTGCGATCAGGAAGACCCCGAACTGGGCCTTGTTGGTGCCCCTACCGAAGTAAATCCCCGTCTTCTGCGCGATCTGGCCGACAAGGGGATCATCCCCGTGATTGCGCCTCTCGGGATGGGCCGGAATGGCGAGACCTTCAATATTAACGGGGACACCGCTGCCGGTGCCATCGCTGCAGCGCTCAAGGCAGACCGGTTGTTGCTGCTTACTGATGTGGCGGGCGTCAAGAATGCACAGGGCGAAGTACTGACGGAACTGACCGCAGCGCAAATTCGCGACATGATCAAGGACGGTACAATTGCGGGCGGTATGATCCCGAAAACCGAAACAGCGCTTAACGCGATCGAAGGGGGCGTTCGCGCTGCCGTCATCCTTGATGGTCGCGCGCCCAATGCCTGCCTGCTGGAACTTTTCACCGAGCACGGTGCAGGCAGCATCATTCGACAAGGATAACATGAAACGCCTGATACTCATGCGCCATGCAAAGTCGGATTGGCCCGGACCTGAAACAGACGACCATGAACGGACGCTTAACGAGCGCGGCAAATCAAATGCCGCCTCGTTGGGAATATGGCTGAAGGAAAAGGACCTGAGGCCGGATACCGTGCTTTGTTCAACTGCAACACGCACGCGCGACACTCTGGCCTTGCTCAAGCTTGAGGATCAGCCCGACATCAACTTTGTTAAAGACTTGTATCTGGCGGATGCAGAAAAGATACTGGCGACTCTTCAAACTGCCGATGGGGATACAGTCCTGTTATTGGGGCATAATCCCGGCATCGCCGATATGGCCGAACAAATTGTCAAAACGCCCCCAAACCGGGACGGCATGCACCACTATCCGACCGGGGCGACGATCGCGATCACATTTGACGTTGAAAATTGGACAGACATCGACTGGCACTTGGGCAAAGTCACCCATATCGTTGTGCCCCGAGACCTGCCGAAACCGAATTAAGGCGGGGTTGCCCCCGCCTCTCATTCTTCTCAGTGACCCAGAATTTGGCTCAGGAACAGCTTTGTCCGTGGGCTTTGCGGGTTGTTGAAGAACTCTTCAGGCTCGTTCTGCTCAACAATCTGGCCTTCATCCATAAAGATCACGCGGTTGGCGACCTGACGGGCAAAGCCCATCTCGTGGGTGACGCAAAGCATGGTCATGCCTTCTTCGGCAAGTTCGACCATCGTGTCCAGGACTTCCTTGATCATTTCGGGGTCTAGCGCCGACGTGGGTTCGTCGAACAGCATGATGCGCGGACGCATGCACAGGCTGCGGGCAATCGCCACACGCTGTTGCTGGCCACCGGAAAGCTGGCCAGGATATTTATCGGCCTGATCCGGGATCTTGACCTTTTCAAGGAAATGCATCGCGATTTCCTCGGCCTGTTTCTTGGGTGTCTTGCGGACCCAGATCGGGGCCAGCGTGCAGTTTTCCAGGATCGTCAGATGCGGAAACAGGTTGAAGTGCTGAAAGCACATGCCAACCTCCGACCGGATCTTGTCGATGTTTTTCACATCCGACGACAACACCGTGCCGTCGACTTCAATCCGGCCTTTCTGGTGCTCTTCCAAGGCATTGATGCAGCGGATCAGCGTCGACTTGCCCGACCCGGACGGGCCCGCAATAACGATACGTTCACCACGGTAGACGGTCAGATCAATGTCGCGCAGCACGTGAAATGTGCCGTACCATTTGTTCATCTTCTCGATGCTGATGGCGACCTCGTCCGAGACCTTTAGTGCTTGTGCTTGTTCAGCCATAATATCAGCCTTTCCTTAACGGTGGTCGGTCTGGAGTTGACGTTCCAGCCATTGTGAATATTGCGAAATGCCATAGCAGACGACAAAGAACAGAGCGGCGGCAAAGCCCCAGAGTTCCCAATAGACGCCGTTCCAGTCGGTCGAAGCAAGGATCGGACCCCGGATCATCCCCACCAGATCGAACATCGAAATGATCGAAACGAGCGTGGTATCCTTGAACAGGCCAACCGCCACGTTGACGATACCGGGGATCGAGATCTTCAGCGCTTGGGGCAGGATGATCAGACGCATCGACTGCGCATAATCAAGGCCAAGGCTTTCGGCCCCCTCGTATTGGCCACGCGGCAATGCGGCCAGACCGCCCCGGATCACTTCGGCGATATAGGCCGAGGCGAACATGGTGATCATGATGATCACGCGCAGGATAAGGTCAAAGTTCGTGCCCGGCGGCAAGAAATACGCCAAGACCACGTTTGCCACAAACAGCAGGGTGATCAGCGGCACGCCGCGGATGAATTCGATGAAGACCACGCAGATCAGCTTGATGATCGGCAGGCTGGATTGACGGCCAAGCGCCAGCAGGATGCCCAGGGGCAGCGACAGCGACACACAGATGACCCCGAGGATCATGTTGAGCATGAAGCCCCCCATGTTCCGCGACGCGACTTCCTCGAGTGCGAGAACCCCCGACAGGCCGGGTGTAATGAAGCCGGCGATGAACCAGATGAAAACCGCCGTGGCTACGCCTGCGGCCAGCCCCGCTGCAAAGCTGGTTTTGACCAGCTTGCTATAGACCAGATAGCCGACGCAAAGGCTGATCAATGCCGCAAGTGGCACCAAAAGCGAGCCGCCCCAGATCAGCCAGAACGCAACGAAAGGATAAAGCAACGTCACGATCAAAAGCTTGCGCGGCACGGCCGCGAACAGGACCGGCGATACCGCGACAAACAGCAGAATAAAGGCCAGTGTCGGTCTCCAGTAGCCGTCCTGCGGATAGGCGATGCCGAACAGAAGCTGATTCCAACGCTCGGCCAGGACCGAAAAACAGCCCCCCCTCGCGCCATCAAGCACTTCGCGGCATTCGCGGATGTTCGAGGTCGTCCAGACGCCCCCCAATAGCCATGGCAGAAAACCCGACAAGAGAACGAATATCGCATAAAGCGCCGCAATCGTCAGGATCGTGTAGGGGATGGACGAAAACAGGCTGTCGCGCATCCATTTGACCGGACCTTGCGCCGTCGATGGCGGTGCGGCCTGGGGCAGCATCGTATCGCGGACAAAGGTAACGGTTTGGGCATGTGTATCTGACATCTTACCGCTCCTTCAGGCTGACGTTATTGTTGTAGACGTTCATGATCGCGGAAATCGACAGCGAGATCGTGAGATAGAACAGCATCAGCAGCAGAACGCATTCAATCGCGCGGCCCGTCTGGTTCAGGGTAATCCCGCCCAGCGTCGCAGTGATGTCCGCATAGCCCACGGCAATCGCCAGGGACGAGTTCTTGGTAATGTTCAGGTACTGCGAAATCAGCGGCGGAATGATCACCCGCAGCGCTTGGGGCAGTACCACAAGGTTCATCACGCGCTTTGGACGCAGGCCGAGGGACGCCGCCGCTTCGGTTTGCCCTTTCGAGATCGCCTGAATGCCCGCACGGACGTTTTCAGCGATAAAGGCCCCGGTATATACCGACAAGGCCAGCCAAAGTGCGATCAACGGTGCACCAATCTGGAGACCGCCCTGAAAGTTGAAACCGCGTAGTGCCGGATAATCCAGCCCGATGGGGCTGCCCATGACAAAGAACACAAGCAGCGTCGGCACGATCAGGATGGCCAGCGTCGGCCAGCCCAGTGGCAGCAGCTTGCCGGTTTCAAACAGCAATTTCACCGCATATCGACGATAGAGAAAAACGGCGATGATCGACAGGGTAAACGTCGCAACCACAATCATCGACCCCGGCCCCCAGACAGGCGCAGGAATGTAGACACCGCGGTTGGTAAAGGCGAAAGCATCGAAAAGCATGCTGGAACTGGGGTTGTCACCGCGGAACGCATTGGGCGCAGGCAGCACCGCAGTCATCAGCGTGTAGATCATGAGGATCCAGATCAGCACGGGGATGTTGCGGAAGATTTCGACATAAACCGCCATCAACTTGGACACGAGCCAGTTGTTCGACAGACGGGCCACACCGGCGATCACGCCCAGAATGGTCGCGGTCAAACAGGCGAGGAATGCAACCAACAGCGTGTTGATGATCCCGACCACTGCAGCCCGCAGGTTTGTGGATTGGCTGTTATAGTCGATTAATGTCTGGTTGATATCGTAACCCGCAGGCACGCCCAGAAAGTCGTATGAAATATTAAGTCCGGCCTCTGCAAGGTTGCGCACCAGGTTGATACCCAAAAAGGCCATCAACGCGATCAGCAGCATCAAAGCGATAAACTGGAAAGTGTAGGATCTATACCGGGTGTCGTTCAGCAACATCGACAGCCGGAACGATCCCTGTTGAGGGTCGGACATTGTCGTCATCAGATTATCCCTGTGTTCCGGACCTGATTGGCGTGCATCATTTTGATGTCACTGGCCGGGTTTGTTTTTTTGGTCTCGAAGGCGCAAAGGGCGCGGCATGAACCGCGCCCCTTGGTACTGTATTTAGCGGAAAGGAGGCGCGTACATCAGGCCGCCGTCTGTCCACTGTGCGTTCAGGCCACGGGCCAGACCGATTGGTGTCTCTTCGCCGATGTTCTTGGCAAAGATTTCGCCGTAGTTGCCCTGGGACGCGATTGCGTTCTTGGCCCAGTCAGCGCTGAGACCCAGCATTTCACCCAACGTACCTTCGGCACCCAACAGGCGGGCAACTTCGGGGTTGGTTGTGCTTGTTGCCATCTCTTCGACGTTTGCAGATGTCACGCCCAGCTCTTCAGCTGCGATCAAAGCGTACAAAACCCAACGTGTCAGGTCACCCCAGTCGTTGTCGCCATGACGTACCAGCGGACCCAAAGGCTCTTTCGAGATGATTTCCGGCAGAATGATGTGATCGCCAGGCGTCTCGAATGTGGCACGTGTGGATGCCAGACCGGATGCGTCTGTTGTGTAGGTGTCGCATGCACCGGCAAGGTACTGCTGCTGGCCTTCGGCGTTTGTCTCGATTGGCACGGGCTCATACGAGATGTTGTTCGCACGGAAGAAGTCGGCAAGGTTCAGTTCGGTCGTTGTACCGGTCTGAATGCAGACAGTCGCGCCGTCCAGGTCCTTGGCGGACGAAACGCCCAATGCCTTTGGTACCATGAAGCCCTGACCGTCGTAGTAGTTGACGCCGATGAAGTCGAACTTCAGGTCGACATCGCGGCTGAACGTCCATGTGGTGTTGCGTGCAAGAAAGTCGATCTCGCCCGAGGCAAGCGCGGTAAAGCGTGTTTTGCCGGTTGTGGGGATGAATTCTACAGCTGTTGGATCACCGAAAACGGCTGCTGCAACAGCACGACATACTGCAACGTCAAAGCCTTCCCATTCGCCATTGGCGTTTGGTGCGGCAAAGCCAACCAGACCGGTGGTCACACCACAGTTCAGCTTGCCACGCTCTTTTACGTCGTCAAGTGTTGCTGCGGCAGACGCACCGGCCACAAGGCCAGCAACTGTCATCGCACCAAAAAATACGGATTTATTCATTGTTACCTCTTCCTGAGTTTCCACCACGTTTCTGGGCGGTTTAACCGACGCCTTTTTTGGGTCGGAGTTGGACCATTTAGGGATTACCCAATTGGTGATCCGGAGTTTGGGCGGATTTGCGCCTGAACGTCAAGCCTGCGAGCCTAAAAAACAGCCGCTTGACGCTGGCGTAAGCCTGATTTTAAGGCGCAGGCGGCGATGACAGGTCAAACATCAACTTTGCATGCTCAAAGCTTGCCTTTTTCACTGCGGCCAAAGCCTCTGCATCGTCATCCGCGCCCCAAAGTTCGGCCTGCCAGATCTCGTCCAGGCGTGACAGATCCCAAAGCGTATCCGTATCGCGGGCATTCAGGGTCGCCGCGAATCCCAAGACCAGCGATCCCGACAGACTGACCAGATCATGGAACGCGGCCAGTTGAAACTTGTCCAGGGCATGGGTGCGGTCCGTCAGACGGGCGACCACAGCGGCGTCTTGGGGCACGTGCATGATGCCCACACGCGGGGCCAGCCGAACCTCAAGCGCCTCTTCCGCCCAGTCAAGCATCGGGTCCCACAGCGCGTTTTGACGTTCCACCAGTTCCTGCGGGCTGTCGGCGCGGTAACACAGCAGATCGCAATCGCCATATGCCGCCAACATGTCTGCGACTTCGGCGTGCTGGATCGCCACCTTGTCCAGCGCGGCATTCGCGGTCTTGGTACAGGGCATGGTGCGCGGATCAATTGTGCCCTCTTGGGCCTGCCATTCGGCGGCGACGGCCTGCGCCATCTGTTCCGTGGGGACGATCAGACTACGCTTGGCAGGTGTCTTCAGGGGGCGGCCGTCCAGTTCGACAGCATAGCCACCTTCTGCCGCAACCACCTGCGCAGTCGTCCAAAAACGCTTCGCTTTCCAATCGCTCATTTCAAAGGCTCCAGATTTTGTCCAAGACGCCGGGCAATTCATCGAACCGGTCGATCACGTGGCGCGCGGCACCAAGGGCTTCGGCGGCGTGATAGCCCCAGTTGACCCCGATGCCAGCCACCCCGGCGGCGGCGGCCATTTCCATGTCATAGCTCGTGTCACCGACCATCACCGTCTGTGACGCATCAACGCCCGCATCGGCCATAGCCTGCAAGATCATCGAAGGGTGCGGTTTTGACGGATGGAAATCGGCAACCTGTTGGGTCACGAACAGCCCCTCCAGCCCATGGCCCTTGATCAGATGATCCAGACCGCGCCGGGATTTACCGGTGGCAATGCCCAACAACACCTCGGGGATCGCCTGCAACCGGTCCAAAACGTCACGAGCGCCGGGATAGAACGGAGAAGAATGGGAGATGGGCATCGAGGCCCGCAAGGCGACATAGGCATCCTTATACGCCTCAACCACGGCGGCACAGTCGGCGTCGCTGATCTGCGGCACCAGACGTCGGACTGCGACATCCAGCGACAGACCGACAATCGCCATCACATCTTTTGGCTCGGGCACAGGCCGCCCCACGACGGCAAAGGCCTGCGCAAAAGCGGCCAGAATATCCGCCTGACTGTCGACCAGCGTTCCGTCGACATCAAAGATCACCAGACGCAAGGGTCCGCTCACCCCCAGTCCTCTTCGAACGGGTCGGCGGGCACGTCAGAGGGCGACCATTGGAACGTATCCCATGTGCGCACCATGTGATCCGGCATCGGCGCGATCAGGTTCAGCGTCGCCTTTGTCACCGGATGCTCGAGCGTGAGCGAGCGCGCATGCAAATGCAGCTTTTTAGAGATGTCGCCGCCCAGTTGGGCACCCCATCCGTCACCCATGTTTTCCTGACCGGAGCCACCATATTTTCCGTCACCGACAATCGGATGCCCGATCTCGGCCATATGCGCGCGGAGCTGGTGCGTGCGGCCCGTCACCGGGATCAGCGCAACCCAGCAGGTGCGCGTGCCAGCCTGCGCCAGAGTGGCGTAATCGGTTGTGGCGCGCTTGGCCCCTTCGGTGGTGTCCATGTCCTTGGGGTGGACGCAATACATCTTTTCGCCCTCGCCCCGTGCCCCGTGACCGAAGGCCTTGACCAGACCGAACTTGATCGTCCCGTTCTTGGGGTGCGGTACGCCCGCGACAGCGGCCCAGTAAATCTTGCGGGTCTGACGGTGCCGGAAAGACGAAGTCAAATCAGCTGCGATCGACCGGGTGCGCGCCATTATCAAGACACCGGAGGTATCCTTGTCCAGGCGATGCACCAGGCGCGGCTTTTCATCCAGATCGAACATCAGCGCATCTGCCAATGCATCGACATGGCGGTCGGATTGACCCGACCCGCCCTGCACTGGCAAACCCGGAGGCTTGTTCAGCGCGATGATGTAATCGTCACGGTAAATCACGCAGGACCGGATGAACTTGGCATCCGCGTCCGAAATCCGCGTGCGCTTTGGTGGTGGCGGGGCTTCGGTATCGGGCAGCGGCGGAATGCGAATTTCCTGCCCCACCTCTAGCCGTGTCGACGCTTTGACCCGTCCGCCATTAACCCGAATATCGCCTTTGCGGCACATCTTTTCGATGCGCCCCTGGCTGATTAACGGAAACATGCGCTTGAACCAGCGGTCCAACCGCTGATCTCCGTCGCCCTGCTCAATGATCAGGTTCTGAACCCGGCTCATGCAAATACTCCTCTGGCCACAAACAGGCCCAGCATTAATCCCAGCACCGACAGACCGACTGACAGTGCCACATATATCCCTGCCGATGCGATCTGGCCGCGCTCGATCAATGTTACCGTTTCCAGCGAAAACGCAGAAAACGTCGTGAACCCGCCAAGCATGCCCGTCATCACGAAGGGGCTGTACTGTGTCAGCCCCTTTTGTGTGGCAAACACGACGAACAGCCCCATCAGGAACGATCCCAGAATGTTCACGCCAAGTACGGCGACGGGAAAGTCCTGCGGGCCGAATGCGCGCAATACCGCCACGCTGGACACGAACCGGAGAGACGCACCGATAGCCCCACCGATGGCCACAAGGAACAGGGTAGAAATCATCTGCGGTCTCTCACGGTTTGCGCACCGAATGTCAAGTTTTGCGCGTGCTGCGCAGCTTTTCAAAGTAATCGAGGCGCTTTTTCAAATCCCGCTCGAACCCGCGCTCCACCGGCTGATACAGCTGCGGCCGCGCCATCCCGTCGGGAAAGTAGTTTTGCCCTGAAAACCCGTCCTCGGCGTCGTGGTCATAGGCATACCCGGCACCATACCCCTGATCCTTCATCATGCTGGTCGGGGCATTCAGGATATGTTTGGGCGGCGGCGCTGATCCGGTCTGCTTCGCCGCAGCGCGCGCCGCCTTGTACGCCACATAAGCCGCGTTCGATTTCGGGGCCAGCGCCAGATAGGTCACAGCCTGTGCCAAGGCCAATTCCCCCTCGGGGGAGCCCAACCGCTCGTAGGTTTCCCATGATTGCAAGCAGATCGCCTGCGCCTGCGGGTCGGCCAGCCCGATGTCCTCGACGGCCATCCGCGTGATCCGCCGCATCAGGTAACGCGGGTCTTCCCCGCCCTCAAGCATCCGCGCCAGCCAATAAAGAGCTGCATCCGGATCAGAGCCACGCACCGATTTATGCAGGGCAGAGATCAGGTTGTAATGCGCATCCCCGCCCTTGTCATATTGCGCCGCCCGCCGCATCAGACGCGCCGACAGCGCCTTGCCATCCAGCGGCTTGTCGACTTTCCAGGCCGCGACCTGTTCGATCAAGTTCAGCAATGCCCGCCCGTCGCCGTCGGCCATTTCAAGCAGGCTTTCGCGCGCAGGGCCATTGATCGGCAATGATCTTCCCAGCTCGACCTCGGCCCGCTGTGCCAGCCGTTCCAGATCGGCAAGCGGCAAGCGCTCCAACACCAGCACCTGAGAGCGGCTGAGCACGGCGGCATTCAGTTCGAACGAAGGATTTTCGGTCGTTGCACCGACCAGCAGGATGGTGCCGTCTTCCATATGGGGCAGAAAGCCGTCTTGCTGCGCTTTATTGAAACGATGGATTTCGTCTACAAACAGCAAGGTGCCGCGGCCATTCTGCCGCCTGATCTTGGCCGCCTCGAACACTTTGCGCAACTCGGGGACACCGCTGAAGATCGCACTGATCTGCACGAAATGCAGATCGGTCTCGTCCGCCAGAAGCCGGGCGATGGTGGTCTTGCCCACGCCGGGCGGCCCCCAGAAGATCAATGACCCCAAGGACCCCGATTGCAACATCACCGTCAAAGGCCCGTCCGGCCCCAGCACCTGCGCCTGGCCGATCACCTCGGCCAGCGTCTTGGGCCGCAAACGATCGGCCAAGGGGCGATGCCCCCCCTCCGGCTTGGCGGCACCACTGTCGAACAGATCAACCATGGTTATATCCTGAACCGCAATGATAGCCTTTGGGTCCCGCGCTGCACGACCATCGCGACCTGACGTTGACCTTTCAAGGCATCCCGAACCTGCGACGGCGTTTCCACATCCCGTCCGTTCAGCGCCAAGATCACGTCGCCCGGCCGCAGCCCGACCTGCAAGCCGTATGCACCCGGCTCCATAACCGCCACGCCTTCCACCTCAAGCGACAGGTTCAACTCTGCAAGGACAGCCGGGTTGATCCGTGCCAAGGCGAGCCCCGGAAGCAGACTGCGTTCATCCAGGGTCACCGCATCACGCGACGGCGTTTCGGGGGCCGCGATCAACGCAACGTTCAGGTCCTGGATTTCACCATCGCGCAACCGCGTCACAACAGCCTCGTTCCCCAGGCCGCTCACGCTCATCCGGTAGACCATTTCAGCGGGCGTGTTCACGTCCTGCCCATTTACCGCCGTGATGACATCGCCCACCAGAAAACCACCGGCAAGAAAGGGGCTTACCGGATGCAAGCCCGACACGATGATCCCACCGGGCCGGTCCAACCCAAGCGGAGCGGCCATATCAGCATCAACAGGCTGACCGCTCATCCCCGCCCACGGACGCAGGAACCGTTCCGCCCCGCTGCGGGCCTGATCGACGAAGGCCCTGATCAAATTGGCCGGAATAGCAAACCCGATCCCGTTTGATCCCCCCGACCGCGTTAGGATGGACGTGTTGATGCCCATCAGCGCGCCCTCCATATCGATCAGCGCGCCGCCCGAATTGCCAGGATTGATCGGCGCGTCCGTCTGGATGAAATAGCCCTGACCGCCGCCATTCATACCGCCCGATCGCGCCAATCCAGATACGATCCCGCTGCTAACCGTCTGGCCGACGCCGAAGGGGTTCCCGATGGCCAAGGCCAACTCGCCGACTTCCACCTCGTCACTATCGCGCAGCGGCAAATAGGATAATCCGTCAACGTTTTCGATCTTAAGGATGGCAAGGTCGCTCTCGGCGTCACTTAGCAGAACCTTCGCAGAAAATTCGCGGCGGTCTGCCAGAACAATCCGGATATCGGTGGCCATGCCCACGACGTGATAGTTCGACACTACGATGCCGTCTTCGGACAGGATCACACCAGAGCCAAGCGAGTTTTGCACCCGCGGCTGCCCTGCCCCGGGTCTGCGAAAGAACCGTTCAAAAAACGGATCGGACTGCAATGGCGTCCGGCTGCTTTGCACGATGGTCCGCGTGTAGATGTTTACAACGGCAGGGGTTGCCTGATTGACCAGGGGCGCAAAGCTTAGCTGCATCTGCATGGCAGAGGTCGGAACCGTCTGCGCATGTACGGGAAACGCGATCAGCGCGAGGAATAGCAGGATATGTCTCATCCCTCATGATATGCGCAGCCCCAGGAGGTTCCGCAACACCCATATTCCAAATGGTTCAAAATCCTCGCCGAAGGCATAAAAAAAGCCCCCGACACTGCCAGGGGCTTTCCTAAATTGTAACGGTCTGGTGGCTTCAGTCTTCAGCCATCTCATAGGCAGCAACACGTTCCTTGTCGCCAGCACCTTTCGCGTCGCGGTCGCGATCTACGAATTCGATGATGGCCATAGGTGCCATGTCGCCATAACGGAAACCAGCCTTGAGAACGCGAACGTAACCACCTTGGCGGTCGGCGTAGCGTGGCCCGAGAATTTCAAACAGTTTCGCAACATACTTGTCCTGCTTCAGCTTGGACGCGGCCTGACGGCGTGCGTGCAGATCGCCGCGCTTTGCAAGCGTGATCATCTTTTCGATGATGGGGCGCAGTTCTTTTGCCTTGGGCAATGTTGTCTTGATTTGCTCATGTTCGATGAGCGAGCCTGCCATGTTCGCAAACAACGCCTTGCGGTGTTCATGTGTACGATTCAGACGGCGGTAACCACGTGCGTGACGCATTTCTTTTCTCCAACGATAGGCCCTCTACGGGCGGTTTTGCTTTGTCTGGCTGGCGTGCGTAGCGCCAACTCTCCTTGGGGCCCTGTTGGCCCAGTCTTGCATGTGGCGGGGATCGCTCCCCACCACATGAATTCTTAGAACGAATCCTCGAACTTCTTGGCAAGGTCTTCGATGTTGTCCGGTGGCCAGTCCTCGACGTCCATACCAAGGTGCAGACCCATGCCCGACAGCACTTCCTTGATCTCGTTCAAGGACTTGCGGCCAAAGTTTGGCGTGCGCAGCATTTCGGCTTCGGTCTTCTGGATCAGATCGCCAATATACACGATATTGTCGTTCTTCAGGCAGTTGGCGGACCGCACGGACAGTTCCAACTCGTCTACTTTCTTGAGAAGCAGCGGGTTGAATTCCAGACCGTCGTCGTCGTCCTGACGCGAGGCAGATTCAGGTTCGTCGAAGTTGACGAAGATGCCCAGCTGGTCCTGCAGGATGCGTGCCGCAAATGCGACCGCGTCATCCGGCGTGATGGACCCGTCCGTTTCGACCTTCATCGTCAGTTTGTCATAATCCAGCACCTGACCTTCGCGGGTCGGCTGCACGTCATAGGACACTTTTTTCA
This sequence comes from Roseobacter sp. GAI101, assembly GCF_000156335.1. Classification (GTDB taxonomy): domain Bacteria; phylum Pseudomonadota; class Alphaproteobacteria; order Rhodobacterales; family Rhodobacteraceae; genus Sulfitobacter. The sequence continues at coordinate 3,320,750 of NZ_DS999213.1, read as the reverse complement.
CTGGCGAATAGATTGCATCGATCGGGATCAAACCGATTGGCGCATCTTCCGGCTTGTTCTTGTCCGCTGCGACATAGCCCTTACCGGTATTCACGGTCAGTTCCATGTAGACATCGGCACCGTCGTCAAGATGGCAGATCACGTGATCGCGGTTAAGGATCTCGATCCCGGCGCTTTCAGAGATGTCACCCGCCGTTACGACGCCCGGACCCTTTGCTGAAATCGACAGGCGCTTTGGCCCTTCGACTTCCATGCGCAAGGAAACGCCCTTGAGGTTCAGGATGATGTCGGTAACGTCTTCACGCACACCAGCAACGCTGGAAAACTCGTGCAAAACATTGTCAATTTGTACAGAAGTGATGGCCGCGCCCTGAAGCGACGACATCAAAACGCGGCGCAGCGCGTTGCCCATTGTCAAACCAAAGCCGCGCTCAAGCGGTTCTGCGACCACAGTGGCCTGGCGCGCCGGGTCATTGCCCGGCTTTACGTCCAGCTGCTGTGGCTTGATCAATTCAGCCCAATTTTTGTGGATCATACGTCCCTCCATTCTTGTCCCTTGCCCCATGTCCAAACGGCGAAGAAACTCCCGAGGTTTCAGAAAAGCAGTACGGGGCCGTGCGCAAAAGCACGACCCCATAAAAAGTATATGGTCTTAGACGCGGCGGCGCTTTGGGGGGCGACAGCCGTTATGTGCCATTGGCGTCACATCACGGATCGACGTGATGTTGAAACCGGCAGCCGCCAAAGCGCGCAACGCACTTTCACGACCCGAACCTGGGCCTTGCACTTCGACTTCCAGCGTTTTTACGCCGTGATCTTGTGCTTTCTTGCCCACATCTTCTGCCGCCATCTGGGCTGCGTAAGGTGTCGATTTGCGCGACCCTTTGAAACCCATTGTGCCTGCCGAAGACCATGCAATTGCATTGCCCTGAACGTCAGAGATCAGAATTTTGGTGTTGTTGAAGCTGGAATTAACATGCGCCACACCTGCGGCGATGTTCTTGGAAACCTTACGCTTCGTCTTTGTCTTTTCGCGTGCCATTGGTCAGACCCTCCCTTACTTCTTCTTGCCGGCAATGGCCTTAGCGGGGCCTTTGCGGGTACGAGCGTTGGTGTGGGTGCGCTGACCACGAACTGGCAGGTTGCGACGGTGACGCAGGCCACGGTAGCAACCAAGGTCCATCAGACGCTTGATGTTCATCTGTGTCTCGCGACGCAGGTCGCCTTCAACAGAGAAGTTTTCGTCGATGTATTCACGAATTTTCAGGATTTCTGCATCCGAAAGTTCGTTGATACGACGGGTAGTGTCGATACCGACTGCTTCGCAGATTTGCGCAGCAGAAGAGTTACCGATACCAGTGATATATGTGAGGGCGATTGGAACCCGCTTTGCAGTCGGGATGTTTACGCCGGCAATACGTGCCACGTGTGCTATTCCTTTTTCGTTGCGGGTCCGTGATACCAGACCCTTTTTTCACAACGTGAAGCCCGAGGCGTTTTCTTGCCACCGGGCTGCAGCTGATCAGGTGTTCATGCGTCGGGATTAATCGATCCCGTTGCAAGTCGATTCTCTTAAGAGATAGGGCTGGTTATGAGTATTTCACCGCAGCGTCAACCCGTGACGGGAAATCCACCGACAGTTTAAGTTGGTAGGCGGATACCGCCGCCCGTCGGGGGTATTCTGGCCCTGCCGCCGACCTGGACCAATCCACCAAAAAACGGCGTTGATCCAAAGAACCAACGCCGTTTGAATAAACTGTGCAGATTTCCGGAAGAAAATGCTTAGTTGTCCAGGATCGCCGCGATACTGGCTTGAACCACCTTCATGTCCGCCAGACCGTCCACCCGCTTGAGCATGCCAAGTGCATAGTAATAGCCAAGCAACGGCGACGTCTTTTTGTAATATTCCATCAGCCGGTTGCGCAGGCTTTCTTCGTTGTCATCCGCACGGCGTTTGAAATCCGAAGCGCCGCACTTGACGCATTTGCCATCTTCCGGATGGGGCTTGGTCACATCGTGATAGACTTCACCGCACTGTCCGCAGGTCGATCGACCTGAAATCCGCTTGACCAGCGCATCGTCATTCACCCGAAGCTCGATCACGTGGTCAAGCTTCTGCCCTGTGGCCTCAAGCAATTCGCCCAAGGCGGTGGCCTGTGCCAGTGTCCGTGGGAACCCGTCAAAGATAAACCCGCCGTGTTCCGACTTGTCTTCAAGCTTTTCGCGGATAAGTCCGATCACGATTTCGTCCGTGACCAGATCACCGCGCGCCATGACATCGGCAACCATCATGCCCATCTCGGTGCCGCTGTCTTTCGCTTCGCGCAGCATGTCCCCCGTCGAAAGCTGAACCATATTGCGCGTCTCGACCAGATGACGTGCCTGTGTTCCCTTGCCCGCGCCGGGCGGTCCTAGCAAAATTATGTTCATTTACGTGCTGGGCTCCGTTTTTTGCGAGGCTTGCCGGACTTGCCGCGCAACTGCGACCTTTCAAGCAGACCTTCATATTGATGGGCAAGCAAATGGCTTTGCACCTGTTGGATGGTGTCCATTGTTACTGACACGACGATCAGCACAGAAGTGCCACCAAAGTAGAACGGGATCGCAAACTGGCCCCGTAGGATTTCGGGCAAGATACAGACGGCAGCAAGATAAGCGGCACCTAGAACGAGAACCCGGTTAACGACATATTCGAGATACTCGGCTGTTTTCTTGCCGGGGCGAATACCGGGCACGAAACCGTTCTGGTTCTTGAGGTTGTCTGCAACCTCATCAGGCTTGAAGCTGACGTTGAACGTATAGAAATACGCAAAGAACACGATCATCGCGACGAAGAACAGAAGGTACAGCGGCTGACCGGGACCAAAGTTCGCCAACAGAACCGACATGACCGGACCCGTGGAGTTACCCGAAAACGTGCTGATCGTAACGGGCAGCAGCAGAAGCGAGCTGGCGAAGATCGCGGGGATAACACCTGCAGGGTTCACTTTGACAGGCAGGTGAGAAGAGCCGCCGTCATACATCTTTTGACCGACCTGACGCCGCGGGTACTGGATGTGAATCTTGCGAAGAGCGCGTTCCATGAACACCACGAACATGATGGTGACAATCACCATAACCAGAACGCCAACGATCACGGCAGGGCTGATCGCACCGGAGCGACCGGACGAGAAGAACTGAGCGATGGCTGCGGGGACTTCTGCAATAATACCGACGAAGATGATCAAGGAAATGCCGTTGCCGATGCCGCGCGCGGTGATCTGTTCCCCCAGCCACATCAGGAACATGGTGCCGCCGACAAGTGTAATCATACACGCCATGCGGAAATACATACCAGGGTCAGCAGCAATGTCTCCGGCCTCGAGCGAGACCGCCAGGCCATAGGCCTGCAACGTCGCCAGTGCGACCGTACCGAACCGTGTGTACTGGTTGATTTTCTTGCGCCCCTGCTCGCCCTCTTTCTTGAGCTGCTCAAGCGCGGGGACCATCGATGTCATCAACTGAACGATGATCGACGCCGAGATGTAAGGCATGATGCCAAGGGCAAAGATACCCATACGGCCAAGAGCACCACCCGTGAACATCGAAACCATGCCCCCGATGCCCTGTCCCGCGCTTTCCATAAACTGGCGCAAGGCGGTGCCATCAATCCCGGGAACCGGAATAAATGTGCCAAGGCGGTAGACGATCAGCAAACCCAGTGTGAACAGGATCCGGTTGCGCAGGTCGGTTGCCTTGCCCAACGCGGACCAACTGGTGTTGGCGGCCATGCTTTCGACGGCTGATACCATGATAGAGGCTCTTTCTTTGCAAAAACGCCGCCCAAGCCGTTTTCCGGCGGGCGGCATTTGGGAAAACTCGATTGACTATGTAAGCGGGACGCAGCCCGCTCACAAGGCAAAACGGTTTGTTTACGCTTCTGCGGTCGCCGCGGCAGGTGCTGTGACGGTCAGTTTGCCGCCAGCTTTCTCAACTGCTTCAACTGCCGACTTCGACGCGCCTGTGACCTGCAGGTCAATCTTGGCGGAAAAGTCGCCTTTGGCCAGAACACGGATACCGTCCAGCTTGCGACGGACCAGACCGGAAGAGATCAACGCATCTTCGGTGATCGCGGCGGAACCGTCGATCTTTTTCGCGTCGATGAACTTCTGGATCAGGCCCAGGTTTACGACTGCATATTCTTTCCGGTTCGGCTTGGTAAAGCCGCGCTTGGGAAGACGTTGGTACAAAGGCATCTGACCGCCTTCATAGCCGTTGATCGCTACACCCGAACGGGATTTTTGACCTTTGATACCACGGCCACCCATCTTACCGGTGCCGGAACCAGGACCGCGACCAACACGCTTGCGTGGTTTCGTTGCACCTGGGTTGTCTGAAAGTTCATGCAGTTTCATGTCGCTTCTCCTTTTGCCGGATGTGACCCCCAGCGACGGGAGCGGCCAAACGCGGCGTTTCATGATTCTTGTGGCGGATTGGTGGCCACTGGGGGCGTATAGACGGGGTAAGGATCAGGATCAAGCCCCACCCCGCGCAACCTGCTGTTAATGCACTTGATCAGCGTCAGTGGCAATGCACCGGCTTTGACCCGCCGTGGCAGCATTGCCCCGGTGGGGAAGATTTTCGGCAGCCACCACCATGAGATATCTGTTCAGCAGAAATTTTCGGTGCAGACGCGGCAAACACATTCTGCGGCAAAGAAACGGCCAGGATCAAAGACAATATAGAAAAATACGTCACGATTAACTCCAGTGAAATGCGGAAAAAATCATCCGCAGCTCACCGTAATCGTTAACGAAAGGTTAACAACACCAATAACAAAAAACGCCCCGCAGTTTCCTGCGAGGCGCTTTGATCTAGGCACGGAGTTTTGAAAACCCCGGTCCGATTTTTCGAAAAAAATCGGTTAGCCTTTTTCTTCGACGATCTCAACCATGTGAGAGATCTTGCGGATCATGCCGCGTACGGAAGGTGTATCTTCCAACTCGCGGACACGGTGCATCTTGTTCAGACCCAGACCGATCAACGTGGCGCGCTGGTCGGCGGGGCGGCGGATTGGAGAGCCAATCTGCTTGATTACGATAGTCTTGGCCATGCTTATGCCTCCTCAGCGACTTGTGCGGACGATTCAACATTGTCCTCACGCTTGGGCAGGATGTCCGCCACCTTTTTGCCGCGACGCTGTGCAACGGCGCGAGGGGAGGATTCCTTGCGCAGACCGTCCATCGTGGCGCGGATCATGTTGTAAGGGTTCTGCGAACCGATGGACTTGGACACGACGTCCTTGATGCCCAGCATTTCGAAAACGGCACGCATTGGACCACCGGCGATGATACCGGTACCTTCTGGTGCTGTCCGCATAACCACTTTACCGGCCCCGTGACGGCCTTCCATGTCGTGGTGCAACGTCCGACCTTCGCGCAACTGCACGCGGATCATTTGACGCTTGGCCTGCTCTGTGGCTTTGCGAATGGCTTCAGGAACCTCTTTCGCTTTACCTTTACCAAAGCCGACGCGGCCTTTTTGGTCACCAACAACCACAAGTGCGGCGAAGCCAAAACGCTTACCACCCTTAACGGTCTTGGAAACACGGTTGATCGCCACAAGGCGGTCTGCGAATTCTGGAGTCTCTTCGCGCTGGTTGCGGCGATTGCCACCCCGGTTGTCATCTCTTGCCATGCGGCATCATCCTTTTGGTACGGCGCAAGCGCCTTTCTTGGTCAATCCTGGTGAGTCCCGAAGGCCCCCGGATCATCGAGGCGGCACATCGCGTGCCGCCTACGCTGTCTTAGATTTTCAGACCGCCTTCGCGGGCTGCATCGGCCAAAGCCTTTACTTTGCCGTGGAACAAGAAGCCGCCACGGTCAAAATATGCTTCGGTAACACCGGCTTTGATGGCGCGGTCGGCAATTGCCGAACCGACCTTCGTCGCTGCTTCGATGTTGTTCTTGCCGACAACACCCAAATCCTTTTCGAGCGTCGAAGCGGAGGCCAATGTGACCCCGTTTACGTCGTCGATCAGCTGGGCGCTGATGTTTTTGTTCGAGCGGTGAACCGAAAGGCGAAGACGCCCTGCGTTGACCCGACGAAGTTTGTTCCGAACGCGCAGGCGGCGTTTCAGAAACAGTTGTCTTTTGCTGTTTGCCATCTGTGCTATCCTTACTTCTTCTTGCCTTCTTTGCGGAAGACGAACTCACCCTTGTAGCGAATACCTTTGCCCTTGTAGGGCTCGGGCTTGCGCCAAGCGCGAATGTTCGCAGCGACTTGACCAACAAGCTGTTCGTCAATGCCTTCTACCACAATCTCGGTCTGTTTCGGGGCTGTGACTGTCACGCCTTCTGGTGGCATGTAGTCAACGTCGTGCGACAGGCCCAGGTTCAGGCGCAGCGTGTTGCCGTTCATGGCAGCACGATAACCAACACCCTGGATCTCAAGCTCTTTCTTGAAGCCGGAAGTAACGCCGGTAACAAGGTTTTCGACCATTGTGCGGCTCATGCCCCACTGCTGGCGCGCGCGCTTGGACTTACCGCGTGGGGAAATTGTCACCACGTTGTCTTCGACAGTCATTGTAACGTCGTCAGTTGCCTTGAAGGTACGTGTACCCTTTGGGCCTTTGACTTCGATGGTCTGGCCGCTCACGGATGCAGAAACACCGCCTGGCAGGTCGACCGGTTTTTTACCAATACGAGACATTTTGCTCTCCTTAGAATACGGTGCAGAGCACTTCGCCGCCAACATTGTGGCTGCGTGCATTCTGATCCGACATCACACCCTTGGGGGTGGAGACAATCGACACACCAAGGCCCTGACGGACAACGGGAATGTCATTGACGCCCATGTAGACGCGACGACCGGGCTTGGAAACCCGCTTCAATTCGCGAATTACAGGTTCGCCCTCGTAATACTTGAGGCTGATTTCGATGGCAGGGTGGCCATCGGCACCTGTCATCTTTTCATAACCACGGATGTAGCCCTCGTCTGCGAGCACGTCCAATACCCATGCACGCAGCTTGGAAGCCGGGGTCATGACTGTGGATTTGCCGCGCATCGAAGAGTTACGGATGCGTGTCAGCATATCTGCGATAGGATCGTTCATCTGATGCGCTCCTTACCAGCTCGACTTGACCATGCCGGGGATTTGGCCGCTCGAGCCAAGATCCCGCAACGCGATCCGCGAAATTTTCAGTTTGCGATAGTAAGCATGCGGACGGCCAGTCAACTGGCAGCGGTTGTGCAAACGCACGGCGCTGGAGTTGCGTGGCAGTTTCGCCAGAGCCAAGGACGCGCGGAAACGCTCTTCCATTGGCTTTTCCTGGTCGCTTACGATTGCCTTGAGTGCAGCACGCTTGGCTGCAAACTTCTTCACCAGTGCTTCGCGCTTCTTTTCGCGCTCGATCATGGATTTCTTAGCCATATCTAAATCCTTCCCGCGCTTATGAGTTGAAGGGCATGTTGAATGCTTTCAACAGTGCCTTCGCTTCAGCGTCGGTTTTCGCCGTAGTGGCGATCACGATGTCCATTCCCCAGGTTTCATCAACTTTATCAAAGTCGATTTCAGGGAACACGATGTGCTCTTTCAAGCCCATGGCATAGTTGCCACGGCCGTCAAAGCTCTTGCCGTTGATGCCGCGGAAGTCGCGGATACGAGGCATTGCAATCGTGATCAGACGATCAAGGAATTCGTACATCCGGTCGCCACGCAGGGTAACTTTCGCACCCAAAGGCATGTCTTCCCGAACACGGAAACCCGCGATGGATTTCTTCGCCATCGTGGTCATGGCTTTCTGGCCGGCAATCGTTGTCAGGTCTTCCTGAGCGGATTTGGCTTTCTTGCTGTCACGAACAGCTTCAGCACCACAACCGATGTTCAGAACAATCTTGTCCAAACGTGGGATCTGCATGCCGTTCTTGTAGCTGAACTCTTCCTTGAGGGCGGCACGGATCGTGTCGTTGTAAACGCCCTTGAGGCGGGGTGTGTAGGTTGCAGTATCAAGCATCGATCACGTCCCCCGTGGTTTTTGCGAAGCGCACTTTCTTGTCGCCTTCAATCTTGAAGCCAACGCGTGTTGCCTTGCCGTTGGCATCAACCAGCGACAGGTTGCTCAGATCGATTGGCATCGCTTTGGGAATACGGCCGCCTTGCGACGTCTGGGACTGACGCGTGGCGCGGATTGCCATGTTGATACCGGCTACGACGGCTTTGTTGGATTTGGGATCGACGGACGTGATATCGCCTGTCTTGCCCTTGTCCTTGCCAGCAAGCACGATGACCTTGTCACCTTTGCGAAGTTTAGCAGCCATTACAGCACCTCCGGCGCAAGCGAGATAATTTTCATGAAGTTTTTCGCGCGCAGTTCGCGAACAACCGGTCCAAAGATACGTGTACCTACTGGCTCGTTGTTGTTGTTCAGGATGACGGCCGCGTTACGGTCGAAACGGATGGCTGTGCCATCGTCGCGACGTACTTCTTTGGCGGTGCGAACGACGACGGCTTTACGCACGTCACCCTTTTTCACACGACCGCGAGGGATGGCTTCCTTTACCGACACGACAATGATGTCGCCGACGGATGCGTATTTACGCTTGGAACCACCCAGTACCTTGATGCACTGAACACGGCGAGCGCCGCTGTTGTCAGCAACATCCAGGTTGGTCTGCATCTGGATCATTTGGTTTCTCCCGACCTTCTGGGGGGCGATGCGTGCCCGATCCCCAGGGTTTCGATTATATTGGTCTGCCCATGATGGGCATCTCGTCCGTGCGTTTGGCCCCTGCGTCCCTCAGAGTCAAGGGAAACAGAGGCCAACAGCCAGAACAGTGAGCGCTTTAGGCCTCAGCGGCTTGCAGCACTTCCCAACGTTTGGTTTTCGACTTTGGTGCACATTCGATGATGCGAACGCTGTCGCCCACTTTGAATGTGTTGTTCTCATCGTGGGCCCGGTATTTTTTGGACTTACGAATGGTCTTCTTGAGAACCGGGTGCGTAAAGCGACGCTCTACGGATACGGTTACGGTCTGTTCGTTGGCATCGCTTGTCACGGTGCCTGTCAGGATACGTTTGGGCATACTCTCAGGCTCCTATTATTCAGCAGAGGCCGCGGCTGCGGCTTTCTGGTTCAGAATGGTTTTGACACGTGCGACGTCACGCTTGACGGTCTTCAAACGTGCGGGGTTTTCCAGCTGGCCTGTGGCTTGCTGAAAACGCAGGTTGAAGGATTCTTTTTTCAGGTTAACAAGTTCATCCCGAAGCTGGTCGGGTGTCTTGTCGTTCAGTTCCTTGGCGTTCATCGCCTGTTCCTTTCGACATCACCAGTAGGCCCCTTATGGGTGACCATGATTCTGGTGGAGTTCATGTGAAAGGTTCCTCTATAGCCGTTACATCCGCTTGGCAAGCAACCTTTGCGCAAAACCTATCGCCACCCCGTCCCCGCTCGTATAGAAAGTCCCCATGTCACAGATAGATTCCCTTTTCGTCACCCGCCTGTACCGCGCCCCTTTGTCCGAGCACGGCAAACCCGTCGACCCGTCAGAGCTGGAGGCCGCCTGCCTAAGCATCGCGGAAGATGACGAGGCCGGCCAGGAGTGGTGCGACCAAAATGACTTCCCCGGCTACACCAGCTATGCGTCCCTGACCGACCTGCCGTGGCGCTTTCCGATCTTCAAGACGGTCAAAAAAGCCCTGGATAAGCATGTGAAAGCCTTCGCCAAGGATCTTGCCTTTGATCTGGACGGGCGCAAGCTGAAGCTTGAGGACATCTGGATCAACATCCTGCCCGAAGGCGGAATCCACACCGCGCACATTCACCCGCATTCGGCAATTTCCGGCACGACCTATGTCGCGATGCCCGAAGGCACGAGCGCGCTCAAGCTCGAAGACCCGCGCCTGCCGATGATGATGGCCGCGCCCGGTCGGCTGAAAGACGCTCCGCAAGAACTCCGGCAGTTCGTCTATGCCAAACCGGTGGTCGGTGATGTCCTGCTTTGGGAAAGCTGGCTGCGTCACGAGGTGCCGATGAACATGGCGGAAGAAGACCGTATTTCGGTCTCGTTCAATTACGCCTGGGCGTAGGGTGGCTGAAACCCACGCGATGTTGGTGGCAAGTTAACGGGACCGGTGGGCTTGCCCCACCCTATCGCTTCTTCCGCGCTTCTTCCTGCTCCTTGACCACGGCCTTCTCTTCCTTGGTCATCTTATTGCCCCACTGATTGTTACTCAGGCCAAGATCATCCGGCATCGGCTTGGTCTTCCCCTTCTTGATGGTACCACCTTTGTTGAGAAACTCTTTGATGAGGTCTTCGTCTGTGGTTGGCTTGGGGACGTGTTTCATTGGGAGAGTGACCTTTGTGTGTTAAGTGGTCTTTCCACTACCCTAGACCCGGAGGTGGACGTTGGCCAGTGAACTCGTTGACTTGATTGGATTGTCAACCTCCGGCCGCGTGAGACGTTTAGCGCTGCCCTTGACAAGGGTGAGACCACTCCATTTCACACGGAACAGATAAACGGCCAAGCAAGTGGTGTCGATTGAACTGCTCTCGACATAAAGTCGGAGCCAGACAAGAAAAAGCCCCCGCTGATCTCTCAGCGGGGGCTTTTGTATTGATACGCGTTGGTAAGTTTCGACCACCCTGCGTAGGGCGGGTGAAACCGACGCGATTACCAGTCCTCGCGGACCACTACGCGTGTTTTGATCGGCAGCTTCATCGCGGCAAGGCGCAGGGCCTCGTGAGCGATGTCTTCGTTGACGCCGTCGATTTCGAACATCACACGACCAGGCTTGACCCGGCATGCCCAGTAATCAACGGAACCTTTACCTTTACCCATACGGACTTCGGTAGGCTTCGATGTGACTGGCAGATCCGGGAAAATCCGGATCCAGACACGGCCTTGACGCTTCATGTGACGCGTCATGGCACGACGTGCAGCTTCGATCTGACGCGCTGTTACACGCTCAGGCTCCAGAGCCTTCAGGCCAAAGGTACCAAAGTTCAGGTCAGACCCGCCCTTTGCAAGACCCTTGATTTTGCCTTTGTGCTGTTTGCGGAATTTCGTACGCTTTGGTTGTAGCATCTTTCATTCCCCCTTTAGCGCCGACCGCCGGCACCGCGTGGTGCTGGACCGTCTTGCATTTCTTGTGCCTTACGGTCACGTGCCGCCGGGTCATGCTCCATGATCTCGCCTTTGAAGATCCAGGTCTTGATCCCGATGATGCCGTAAGCAGTCATCGCTTCGACATGCGCGTAATCAATGTCGGCACGCAGAGTGTGGAGCGGCACGCGGCCTTCACGGTACCATTCGGTACGCGCGATTTCTGCACCACCCAGACGACCGGCGACGTTCACACGGATACCAAGGGCACCCATACGCATGGCGTTCTGAACCGCACGCTTCATGGCGCGGCGGAAAGACACCCGGCGTTCCAGCTGCTGTGCGATGGATTCACCAACCAATGCGGCGTCCAGTTCTGGCTTGCGAACTTCAACGATGTTGAGGTGCAGGTCAGACTTGGTCATCTTGGCAATCTTCAGACGCAGACCTTCGATGTCTGCACCTTTCTTGCCGATGATCACACCGGGACGTGCTGTGTGGATCGTAACGCGGCACTTCTTGTGTGGGCGTTCGATGATCACACGGGCGATACCGGCCTGAGCGCATTCTTTCTTGATGAAGGCACGGATGGCGAGATCTTCAAGAAGAAGATCACCGTAGTCCTTCGTATCGGCGTACCAGCGGCTGTCCCAGGTGCGGTTGACCTGAAGACGCATACCGATCGGATTTACTTTGTTACCCATCAGGCTTGCTCCTCAACTTGACGCACGACGATCGTGATTTCCGAAAACGGCTTGATGATCTTGCCGAAACGGCCACGTGCCCGTGGACGACCACGCTTCATGATCAGGTTCTTACCGACATAAGCTTCGGCAACGACCAATTCATCTACGTCGAGGTTGTGGTTGTTCTCACCATTCGCAATCGCGGACTGAAGGCATTTCTTCACATCTGCTGCGATCCGCTTTTTCGAGAAGGTCAGGTCCGTGAGGGCCTTGTCCACCTTCTTGCCGCGGATCATTGCGGCGACGAGGTTCAGTTTCTGCGGGCTTGTACGAAGCATGCGCAGTTTTGCACGGGCTTCGTTGTCGGCCACGCGGCGGGGATTTTTATCCTTGCTCATGGCTTATTTCCGCTTCGCTTTTTTGTCGGCTGCGTGACCATAATAGGTCCGTGTTGGCGAATATTCACCAAACTTCTGACCGATCATCTCTTCGCTGACGTTTACTGGGATATGCTTGTGACCGTTGTACACACCGAACGTCAGGCCAACAAACTGTGGCAGGATCGTTGAACGGCGCGACCAGATCTTGATCACTTCGCTGCGACCGCTTTCGCGGGAGGCTTCGGCCTTTTTGAGGACATAAGAGTCAACAAAAGGACCTTTCCATACTGAACGAGACATCTATTAACGCCCCTTCTTCTTGGCGTGACGCGAGCGTAGGATAAGCTTGCTGGACGCTTTGTTCTTGTTGCGGGTTTTTGCACCCTTGGTTGGCTTGCCCCAAGGCGTAACAGGGTGACGACCACCCGATGTACGGCCTTCACCACCACCATGTGGGTGATCGATCGGGTTCATAACAACACCACGTACCGAAGGACGGATGCCCTTGTGACGCATGCGGCCCGCTTTACCGTAGTTCTGGTTGGAGTTGTCAGGGTTCGATACGGCACCGACGGTGGCCATACACTCCTGACGTACCAGACGCAGTTCGCCCGAGGACAAACGGATCTGAGCGTATCCACCATCACGGCCTACGAACTGGGCGTAGGTACCGGCTGCACGAGCGATCTGACCGCCCTTGCCTGGCTTCATTTCGATGTTGTGAATGATCGTACCGATAGGCATGCCCGAGAATGGCATGGCGTTACCAGGCTTGATGTCGGCCTTGGCCGATGCAATTACCTTGTCGCCGACAGCAATGCGCTGTGGGGCCAGGATGTAAGCCTGTTCGCCATCTTCGTACTGGATCAGTGCGATGAATGCGGTCCGGTTAGGGTCATATTCGATACGTGCGACAACCGCGGACATGTCCAGCTTGTTGCGCTTGAAATCGACGATACGGTAGAGGCGCTTTGCACCACCACCCTTGCGACGCATTGTGATCCGTCCGGTGTTGTTCCGTCCGCCGTGCTTGCTAAGACCCTCTGTGAGGGCTTTAACCGGGCGACCTTTCCAAAGCTCCGAACGGTCGATCAGTACCAGCCCACGCTGGCCTGGCGTCGTCGGTTTATACGACTTTAGTGCCATGTTTTCTGTCTTCCGTTTTGCTTGTGCCCGACTTCAACATGTTGAGGCCGAGATGGTTATAGGGCCCCGAAGGTCCCCAATGTAAGACGTCTGGCAAAGAATCCCTTTGCCGGACCAGCGCAAGGCGAGTGAAACCCACCGATGCGCAAAACAACACAGCCCCGGACGAATCCGGGGCGTTGCCGATGGGGTCGTTTAGGGGAGGTTCGGCGGAGGGTCAAGGCACCAGACAGCAATAGTCGCCAAATATAAGCGACACACCGCGCCCCCGCCTACTGCAGATCGGCTTAAGAAGCCATCTGCTTGATTTTCCGGGCCAGGCTTTGAACCGAATCGTCGGCTGCCTTGGGGACAATCCGGTAGCCGGCGTTCACGAAGCAGAACAGGGAAAACCCCATCAGCCCGCTGCACAGTGCCGCGACAAGAACCCGGCCGTAAGCCTGCTTGTGCAGCCAGTCAAAGGCAGAGCCGATACCGCCTGCCTCGGACGCGTTGGTGCTGAGCGCAGCGTAGACGATCAACCCGCCGATGATCAGCACGACCATCCCCTGTGCCGCCACACCTGCCCGCAGGACGGGATTCCAATGCAACGTAAAGTGATTAGCCTCAAGCTTCTCTCGGTAGGATTGGCTTTTGGCTTTGTAGAAATAGTAAATACCGGTGCCCATCGTTGCGACGCCGACCAAACCGACAACCCAAACACCCGTTGTCGTCTTCAAAAACTCGTTAAGCATCTGTTTGCTGCTGGACCCGGACGACGCAAAGCCGAGGATCGTGATGGCAATGACGCCAATCGCACCGTGAATCAAACCAGTGACCAGCATGCCGCCGCGCGCCACCACGCCCTTGGCATCGGAGCCATAGGCCTCGAGATCCCAAAAGCTGTCGACCATGCGCCATATCGCATAGGCAAACATACCGACAGCAATCGCGACGACAACGATCACGCCCAAGGTACCATCCAAAGACTGCATCGCCGATTTGGTGCCCTCGGCCTGACCGCCGCGCAGGATGGACCAGAGCGAGATGCCCGCGACGACAAGGTAGACCAATCCGCGCCCTGCATAGCCTGCCCGCATGATCGGGACGGCCCAGGCGAAATCGCCGGGATCGACATTTGCCAGGATCTTTTCCTGCGTCGACATATCGTTGGCAGATGAAGTTTGAGAATTACTCATGGTCTTTTCCTTTAGCCCTGTGAACGCATCCAAAAATCATCAAGAACCGATAGACTACCGGGCACGGTTAAGTTGTAGTTACCTTTGTGAACGCGGCGTTTGGCGCATTGTTCCGGTCCTTGACCAGAAAAGGGGCGCAACAGTGGGATGACGGCCAAGCAAAAAGGGGCGCACCCCTTACAGGCACGCCCCCTTCAAACTCAGTCATAAGCCCCCGCAGGGACGCGCCGGCTTACGCCAGTTTGATGTTTGTCGCTGATTCACGACCGTCGCGGCCGGATTCGATGTCGAAAGTAATCTTTTGATCATCGGACAGACCGGTCAGGCCTGCTTGCTCAACAGCGGAGATGTGGACGAAAACGTCCTTTGAGCCACCCTCGGGTGCTACAAAACCAAAACCTTTAGTGGAGTTGAACCATTTTACTGTGCCAGTAGCCATTATCGTATTCCTTATAAAACTGCCCGCGAAATGCGGCAGGACGGCTAGGTCATTCATAGATCGAAAGACTGAGCCGTAAGGAGCAGTGATGACGATAGAGGTAACGTTGCCCCCGACCCATCTGCCCTATTGAGGCAGAACACAAGCGATTAAGTATCAGCTGTCGATATCGCAGGCGACACGATACCCAAATCCCCCATGAAAACGCAAAAGGCCCCTCGCTGTGCAGCGAGGGGCCTTTCGGTAACGTCAACCGGGCTAATTACAGGCCGGTGGATACGTCGATTGTGTTGCCTTCTTCAAGCGTAACGTAAGCCTTCTTAACGTCCTTACGGCGGCCCATCTGGCCCCGGAAACGCTTGGCTTTGCCTTTGGTGATGGACGTGTTCACGGCCTTCACCTTGACACCAAAGAGAGCTTCAACAGCTTCTTTGATCATTGGCTTGTTGCTGTTCATTGTCACTTCGAAAACGACGGCGTTGTTTTCAGACGCCATTGTTGCCTTCTCGGTGATGATCGGCTTGCGGATCACATCGTAGTGTTGGTGCTTGGTGCTCATTTCAAACGGGCCTCCAGTGCTTCGATCCCCGCTTTGGTGATCACGAGTGTATCACGCTTGAGGATGTCATAGACGTTTGCACCCACCGACGGCAGGATATCCAGACCTTCGATGTTGCGCGCGGCTTGCAAGAAGTTCTCATTTACGGATGCACCGTCGATGATCAGCGCGCGCTTCCAGCCGAGGCTTTTAACCTGCTTGGCCAGTGCGGACGTTTTCCCATCGGATGTTGCATCGTCGATGATGACCAGGTTGCCGTTCTTTGCCATCGAAGACAAAGCGTGGCGCAGACCCAGCTTGCGGAACTTCTTGGTCAGTTCATGGCCGTGGCTACGGGGTGTTGGACCCTTGTAGATACCACCCGAACGGAAGATCGGTGCAGAACGTGCGCCGTGGCGTGCGCCGCCGGTGCCTTTCTGACGATAGATCTTCTTGGTCGAATAGCTGACCTCGGACCGTGTCTTGACCTTGTGCGTACCTTGCTGCGCGTTGTTACGCTGCCAGCGGACGACGCGGTGCAGGATATCGGCGCGTGGCTCAAGACCAAACAGGGCCTCGTCCAGGTCGATCGATCCAGCTGAACCGCCGTCGAGTTTGATGACATCAAGTTTCATTCGTCACCTTCCTTCTTGGTCTCGTCCAAAGTTTCGCTTTGATCGGCAGCTTCAGCTTTGTCGGCATCGATGGACGCTTCGGCTTCTGCCAATGCGGCAGCTTCCTGAGCGGCTTGCTCTTCAGCCAGACGTGCTGCTTCTGCTTCGGCCTCTGCAGCTGCTGCTGCGGCGGCTTCTTCAGCGGCTTTTTGTGCTTCTTCCGCGGCGGAGCGCAGAGCGGCAGGCAGAATGGCGTTCTCGGGGAACGGTTTCTTAACCGCATCCTTGACAGTCACCCAACCACCTTTGGAACCGGGAACGGCACCTTTGACCATGATCAGACCACGAACGGTGTCGGTTTTGACAACTTCAAGGTTCTGAGTGGTAACACGGGCGGAACCCATGTGACCGGCCATCTTCTTGCCTTTGAAAACCTTACCGGGATCTTGACACTGACCGGTGGAACCGTGCGAACGGTGAGACACGGAAACACCGTGTGTCGCACGCAGACCGCCAAAGTTGTGGCGCTTCATCGCACCGGCAAAACCTTTACCGATGGATGTGCCTGCAACGTCAACATACTGACCGGCAAAGTAATGATCGGCGATGATTTCTTCGCCAACATTCAACATGGCTTCCGGGTCAACGCGGAATTCCGCAACCTTACGCTTTGGTTCAACCTTTGCCGCAGCAAAGTGACCACGCATGGGTGCCGATGTCCGTTTAACCTTGGCTGTACCTGCGCCAAGCTGAACAGCTGTGTAGCCGTCCCGTTCGGTGGTACGCTGTGCAACAACCTGAAGTTTGTCGAGCTGAAGAACGGTCACAGGAATCTGCTTGCCGTCTTCCATGAACAAACGGGTCATGCCCATCTTTTTTGCAATAACGCCTGAGCGCAACATAATATTACCCTCCTACGCTTATGACTGCAGCTTGATCTCGACGTCCACACCAGCGGCCAGGTCGAGCTTCATCAGCGCGTCCACAGTCTGGGGGGTCGGATCAACGATATCCAGCAGACGCTTGTGCGTGCGGATTTCGAACTGGTCACGGGATTTCTTGTCAACGTGGGGACCACGCAAAACAGTGAATTTCTCGATCTTGTTCGGCAGCGGAATTGGGCCGCGAACAGATGCACCGGTGCGCTTGGCGGTGTTTACGATTTCCTGTGTGGACGCATCCAACACGCGGTAATCAAACGCCTTCAAACGGATGCGGATGTTTTGGCTTTGTGCCATATGTCATCATCCCTCATTGGGAGGTGAAACGAAGAGGAAGAGACGCCTCATCACGGCCCTTCATTGCGTTTTGTCGTAAATCAAACGGGGCGCGTAAAGACGCACCCCGCTGAGACTTGCGCTCTATAGGTCGAGTCGGCCTTCGTGGCAAGGGGTGATTTAAAAACCTGGCCCCATGATCCGGAACACGCGCATAAGGCCGCAGCTTTGTGCACATGCCGGCGTCCTTACAACGCCGTCCAAAGCTGTTTCGCCGCAAGGACCGCAAACGAAAGCACCGTGGCATAAAGCGCCGTAATGAACCTTAGCCGCTTTTGCTCGCGCAGCTTTGACACCTTCAAAACCTCATAGACCAGTTCTGCCGTCCAGTCTGCCTGGGACACCGCGGCGCGCAAATCCGCAACCGTGCTGTATCGCGCCGTTTGGACATACAGCGCCCTCTGGAGTCCAGCTTCCGATGTATCGGCCACCGTGGGGGCCGTCCGCCTTGATGGATACAGCACATAGCCAAAGAAAAACAGCGGAGCCATGATGACGAGCCAGAACAGAACCACGAAAACCGGGCCTTCGGCACCGGCACCGGGCAGACCACCCACAACAGCGGCGACGATGTTCAGGGCAAAGGTGTAGCCGATTCCAACGATCTGCGCCTTGGTATCATAGGCCCGGACAGTCGCCTGCGCTTCTTCGAGCGAGAGCAGAAGGAATTTCTGCTGGGCCGCATCGTCTGGCAGTTGAACGTTAGACATAGGAAAGGACAACTTGTGGCAAGGGTTTTTGGCGTTTCAGGTCGTCTGTCGATCACATTCCGCTGCCGCGCAAGACACAATCACAATCCGCCTAAACTTGGCCGCATCGGATTGGTCCACGTGTCAGTCAGTGCAACGCCCCGATCAATCCTTCCGACGTAGAAGGGTCTGGATTTCCTTTTGCGGAGCCCCTTGTTTGAAAAGACGAAACTTCAACGCAAGGCCCTGCTCAACAAGTGTGCGGTGGAATTCCTGAATTTCATAATCCCCGGTTTCGTCAATATATAACGAGAACACGGACAGCGTGTCGCCCTCCAGCTTGGCCCAGACAAAGGGTTCGCCCTTGAGCGGATCAAGCGGCACTTCCTTGCCGAAAACATTGGTCTTCATGGCAGAGGTGTAAATGTTTTCCCGTGCACTTGGCACGAACGAAATCTGATAGGTCTTGGCCTTGCTGCGCCCGTCATCCTTGTACGTGACGGATGTCCAGACCAGCGTAAACCCAGCCTTGGTCGCTCTGATCGTAGTGCTCATGTCGCGGCGCTGCGTCTGCCCCTCAAACGTAAATTCGGCTTCGCCCGTATAGGTCCCCTCGAAACGGTCGAAATTGCCCGCCCAAAGGATAGCGGGGACCATTAGAAAAATGGAAACGCACAGACTGCGTAAGATGGGGCCAACTGTGTTCATAAAACCAGCTTACCTGTTTCGCGCAAGGTTGCCAGCACTGTCCTGTCACAAAGCTGCGAAACAACCCTATCCAAAAGGGGAATGCTCCGCAGCGCCCCCCCCCAAAAGAAAAGGCCGCCCCGGGGTGGGGCGGCCTTCTTTGATGGGGCGCAGGTGGGGGTGTCCCCACCTAACGGCTTATTCGTGGATCTTGGACACAACGCCCGCGCCAACAGTGCGGCCGCCTTCGCGGATCGCAAAGCGCAGACCGTCTTCCATCGCGATGGGGGCGATCAGTTCAACGTCGAACTGCAGGTTGTCACCAGGCATAACCATTTCAGTGCCTTCTGGCAGCTTGACGGTGCCGGTCACGTCTGTGGTCCGGAAGTAGAACTGTGGACGGTAGTTGGCGAAGAACGGCGTGTGACGGCCACCCTCTTCCTTGGTCAGAATATACGCCTCGGCGGTGAATTTTGTGTGTGGGTTAACCGACTTAGGCTTACACAGAACCTGACCGCGCTCGACGCCTTCACGGTCGATACCGCGCAGCAGAACACCAACGTTATCGCCGGCTTCACCACGATCCAGCAGCTTGCGGAACATTTCAACGCCGGTACATGTGGTGGTCTTGGTGTCACGGATACCAACGATTTCAATGCTGTCGCCAACGTTGATCACGCCACGTTCAACACGGCCTGTCACAACGGTACCACGACCGGAGATCGAGAACACGTCTTCCACGGGCATCAGGAACGGCTGGTCGATCGCGCGTGCTGGTGTCGGGATGTATTCGTCAACAGCGGCCATCAGCTTGCGGATGGATTCTTCGCCGATTTCGGGCTGCGTGCCGTTCATCGCGTGCAGGGCCGAACCCGGGATCACAGGCATGTCGTCGCCAGGGTAGTCGTAGGACGACAACAGCTCGCGGATTTCCATTTCAACCAGCTCGAGCAGTTCTTCGTCGTCTACCTGGTCAACTTTGTTCATGTAGACAACCATGGTCGGGATACCAACCTGGCGGCCCAGCAGGATGTGCTCGCGGGTTTGTGGCATCGGGCCATCGGCCGCGTTCACAACGAGGATCGCGCCGTCCATCTGCGCCGCACCGGTGATCATGTTCTTCACATAGTCAGCGTGGCCGGGGCAGTCGACGTGGGCGTAGTGACGGTTTTCGGTTTCGTATTCAACGTGCGCTGTCGAAATGGTGATGCCGCGTGCTTTTTCTTCGGGCGCCCCGTCGATCTGGTCATACGCGCGGAAATCACCGAAATACTTGGTGATCGCTGCTGTCAACGTCGTCTTGCCGTGGTCAACGTGACCGATCGTGCCGATGTTAACGTGTGGTTTATTACGTTCAAACTTTGCCTTAGCCATGGTGGCCTCCTTGATTTTCAATTTGGGTGGTGGGTCAAAAACCCACCCTACGAATTGGGTAGGGCGGGGTTTTCCCCGCCGCCCCAGTTATTTGGTATCGCCAATTAGGCGAATTTGGCCTGAATCTCGTCCGAGATGTTCTGTGGTACTGGCTCGTAGTGCGAAAACTGCATGGTGAAGTTCGCACGACCCGAAGACATCGACCGCAATGTGTTAATGTAACCGAACATGTTGGCCAGCGGCACCTGTGCGTCAATCGCGATGGCGTTGCCACGTGTATCCTGACCCTGAACCTGACCGCGACGCGATGTAAGATCGCCGATGATGCCGCCCGTGTAATCCTCGGGTGTGACAACTTCGACTTTCATGATCGGCTCGAGCAGTTTCGCGCCAGCTTTCTTCATGCCTTCGCGCATACCCATGCGGGCAGCGATTTCGAACGCCAGAACGCTGGAGTCAACATCGTGGTATTTACCTTCGATCAGGGCAACCTTGAAGTCGATGACCGGGAAGCCAGCCAAAGGACCGGAGTCCATGACCGATTTGATCCCTTTTTCAACACCCGGAATGTATTCCTTGGGCACCGAGCCACCAACGACGCGGGATTCGAACGAATAACCTTCGCCCGGCTCTGTTGGCGTGATGATCATTTTGACTTCAGCAAACTGACCCGAACCACCCGACTGCTTCTTGTGGGTGTAGACGATTTCAGCTTCACGGCTGACGGTCTCACGATACGCAACCTGTGGCGCACCGATGTTCGCCTCGACCTTGAATTCACGCTTGAGGCGGTCAACAAGAATGTCGAGGTGAAGTTCGCCCATGCCCTTCATGATCGTCTGACCGGATTCGATATCCGTTTCAACGCGGAAGGATGGATCTTCGGCAGCAAGACGCGCCAGACCGGCGGACATTTTTTCCTGGTCCGCTTTTGTCTTGGGCTCTACCGCGATCTCGATAACCGGATCAGGGAAGGTCATGGTTTCGAGAACCACAGGATCAGCAGTCGAACACAGCGTGTCACCTGTTGTGGTGTCTTTCAGACCTGCCAGCGCAATGATGTCGCCCGCGAACGCTTCCTGAATTTCTTCACGATCGTTCGAGTGCATCATCATCATACGACCAACGCGCTCTTTCTTGCCTTTGGTCGAGTTCAAAAGCGTGTCGCCCTTGTTCAACTTACCGGAGTAGATACGTGTGAAGGTCAACGAACCAACGAAAGGGTCGTTCATGATTTTGAACGCAAGGCCGGAGAACGCCATGTCATCATCCGCACGGCGCGGGATGTTACGTGTTTCCGTCTCATCGCCTGGCTTGAAGCCCATGTAATCAACAACGTCCATCGGGGATGGCAGATAGTCGATGACGGCGTTCAACAGCGGCTGGACACCTTTGTTCTTGAAGGCGGACCCACACAGAACAGGAATGAACTTGATGGCCAGCGTACCCTTGCGGATCAGGCTGCGAAGGGTTGCTTCGTCAGGCTCTGCGCCGTCCATCAGGTAGTTTTCCATCGCGTCATCGTCCATCTCGACCGCAGTCTCGATCAGATGTGCGCGCCATTCGTCGGCCAGATCTTTCAGGTCGGCGCGAATTTCGCGCTGTTCCCAGCTTGCGCCCAGATCTTCACCGGCCCAGACCCATTCCTTCATGGTGACCAGATCGATCATGCCTTCCAGTTCGGTTTCGGCACCGATCGGGATCTGGATCGGCGCAGGTGTCGCGCCGGTACGGTCTTTGATCATCTTCACGCAGTTGAAGAAGTCAGCGCCGATTTTATCCATTTTGTTCACAAAAACGATCCGCGGAACCTTGTAACGGTCGGCCTGACGCCAAACGGTTTCGGTCTGCGGCTCGACGCCGGCGTTGGCGTCAAGAACGGCAACCGCGCCGTCAAGAACAGCCAAGGAACGTTCGACTTCGATGGTAAAGTCAACGTGGCCGGGGGTGTCGATGATGTTCATCCGGTACTTGGTGTCGGATGTTGCATCGGCTTCGGGCAGTTCCTGGCGCTGCCAGAAAGTGGTTGTCGCAGCGGAGGTGATCGTAATGCCGCGCTCCTGCTCCTGCTCCATCCAGTCCATCGTTGCGGCACCATCGTGCACCTCACCGATGTTGTGGGATTTGCCCGTGTAAAACAGGATACGCTCGGAACAGGTAGTTTTACCTGCATCGATGTGGGCCATGATGCCGAAGTTACGGTAGCGGTTAAGCGGATAGTCGCGTGCCATGGGGCTGCTTCCTCGAATATATCTGAAACGGATAAATCGCGCCCCATGATGGGACGCGACGGGGGGCGATGTATGCCGCCCGATTTACCAGCGGTAGTGGCTGAACGCTTTGTTGGCGTCGGCCATCTTGTGCGTATCTTCGCGCTTTTTCACAGCAGTGCCGCGGGACTGAACAGCATCCATCAGCTCGCCTGCAAG
This sequence comes from Roseobacter sp. GAI101, assembly GCF_000156335.1. GTDB lineage: Bacteria > Pseudomonadota > Alphaproteobacteria > Rhodobacterales > Rhodobacteraceae > Sulfitobacter. The sequence continues at coordinate 3,298,230 of NZ_DS999213.1, read as the reverse complement.
GCGCTCTTCCATTGTGTTCTCGTTGCGCGAACGCGATGCTTTGATCAACCAGCGAATCGCCAGCGCTTCGCGGCGCTCGGGGCGAACTTCGACGGGCACCTGATAGGTCGCACCACCAACGCGGCGCGAACGCACCTCGACGGATGGTTTGATGTTATCCAGCGCTTCGTGGAAAACCTCGATGGGCGCGCGTTTGATCTTGTCTTCAACGCGGGTCATCGCGTTGTACACGATACGCTCTGCGACCGACTTCTTGCCGTCGATCATCAGGTTGTTCATGAACTTTGTAAGGACCAGATCGCCATACTTGGCATCTGGCAGGACTTCGCGTTTTTCAGCGGCGTGACGACGTGACATTTAAGGCTCCTAATTATCTCGTGCCAAGGTTGTCTTGCGGCATGTGTCTGGTGCGTCCTGCACCAGCGCTGCATTGCCTTGTCTCAACCCCAGCTCAACCCCCGAAGGGAAAGTATGCTGGACGGCATCGGGCGTGGTCCGACCAAGCCCGATGCCCACCCAAATTATTTTGGCTTCTTTGCACCATACTTGGAGCGACGCTGCTTACGGTCTTTGACGCCCTGGGTATCCAGAACACCGCGCAGGATGTGGTAACGCACACCGGGAAGGTCTTTTACGCGACCGCCGCGAATCAGGACAACAGAGTGTTCCTGAAGGTTGTGCGATTCACCCGGAATATAGCTGATAACTTCGAAACCGTTGGTCAGGCGCACCTTGGCAACCTTACGCATGGCCGAGTTCGGCTTTTTAGGTGTTGTTGTATAAACACGTGTACAAACGCCGCGCTTTTGCGGGCATTCCTGCAGGTGCATGGATTTCGAACGTTTGATTTTAGGCTGGCGCGGTTTGCGGATCAGCTGCTGGATCGTTGGCATTCCGGTATTATCCCCGTTTAGCTCACATATGTGGTGCAGCGGGGCGAACCCCAATGCGGTTAAATTTCGGCCCCTTCACGCGTCCGCAAAGCTGTTTCTGTTCCACGCACCTTGCGCAAAGCAAAATCACCGCAGCGTTTCCGTACCGAGGAAAACGAGGCGGTGGGGTAACAGAGGATCGAGTCAGCATTAGACCGGATCGTGACCACTAGAGTTATGATTTCGGCAAAGCAGGGCGACCCCCACATCCGAGATATTGGGCGTATAGGCAGTTGCGCGCCCGCTGTCAACAGGACCAACACGAATGCGCTACGATACACAGGTCGGGGGAATTGCGGCTTGCAATATTGGCCTGCCGCCCATCATATTTAGCCGGTTCATCCGCGTCTTCAAGGGCCCCTGTCATATGCAAATTATCGGTCTGTGCCGCTTTTCCTATCCTGCGCTTGGCGGGTTTCAGGTCGGCCATGACACGATAGAGGACCGTATCGCCTATCTGTATAATGACGCCCGCCTTGAGGAACGCTTTCGGCTGTTTGAAACCGTGGCGTTGCCCTGCCTGGTGGCGCAGACCGACCCGGATTTTGAACTGATCGTCGTCATCGGCGACACCCTGCCCCGGCGTCATCTGGACCGTCTGCGCGATATTCTTGCGGCCCTCCCCCAAGCGCGCATCCAAAGCGAACCACCGCGTCAGCACCGCGAGGTGATGAAAGAAGTCCTGAACAATGCCCGCGACCGCACCTTGCCCTGCCTGCAATTCCGGTTTGACGATGACGACGCCGTGGCCGTCGACTTTGTCGAACGGCTGCGCGCCGCGACCGATGATTGCTTTGCCCTGACCCAGCAGCACCGCACGATCGCGTTTGACTGGAATCGCGGCTTGATCGCTGAATATGGCCCCGATGGCATCGCCGCGACCGAGGTCTTTCGCCCCTTTGAAGTCGCAGCCTTGGGCATGTATGTGCGCGCCCGCTGTCCGCTGACCATCATGAACTACGCCCATAACAAGATTAACCGCTTCATGCCGACCGTCTCTTTTGACACCAAACATATGTTCGTGCGCGGGCACAACGCATCCAATGACAGCCGCCAGAAGGGCGAAAAACCTGCCAATGTGACCCCCCTGTCGCCCGAGACCGAAGATATGTTCCGCAGCCGCTTTGCCATCGACGCCGATGCCGTCCGACAAATCTTCAGCCGCACGGTAGCCCGATGAAGACCCTCGGCCTGTGTCGTTTTTCCTACGCTGGCGAAGGCGGGTTCAAGGTCGGACATGACGACTTTGCCGGGCTTGAACGTTTTCTTTATGATCCGGCCCGCATGGAAGAACGCTTTCGCCTGTTCGAGGCGATCACCCTGCCCGGCGTCGCGCGTCAGACTGATCCTGATTTCACCTTTCTGATCGTCACCGGCACCGGTTTTCAGCCCCACTATCTGGCCCGGCTTCAGGCGCTGACAGCCCAGATTCCGCAATGCGTTATCCGTCAATACCCCCCTGGTCCCCATCGGCGTGTGATGAGCAAGGCCATCAGAGCATGGCGCGGCGCGAATGACACCCCCTGCCTTCAGTTCCGATTGGATGATGACGACGCGATGGCGGTGACGTTTGTCGAGAAATTCAAACAGACCGCCTATGATCTGGCCCCGATCCGCGCGCGCCATCCGTCTGTGGCGGTCGATTTCAACCAAGGCTACGTTTACACCGCCGGCGCAGAGGGGGTGAAGCTCTGGCCGTATCACTACCCCTACTCCGCCATCGCGCTTGGCATGATCGTGGGCGCAGGGTCAGACGATACCATCATGAACCACGGCCATCAGAACCTGTGGAAGACCATGCCGACGATGACCTTCACCGGCGAGGATATGATGATGCGGGGGCACAACGACTTTAATGACAGCCGCCTGAAAGGCAAAAAGAACGTCTTCGACTACAAGGCGATGACCGACGAACAGGCGGCGCATATCCACGACACCTTTGGCATAGACGACGCCCGCGTGCGCGCTATTTTCTCAGCGCCGTAACGTGATACCGCGAAACTTTGCGTTCGCGGTAAAGCGTGAAAAGCCCCGTCGCCGCAACGATCCCTGCGCCGATCAACGTGGACGGCAAAGGCCAGTCACCGAAAACGAACCACCCCAAAATCAACGCGCATACAAGACCCGTATATCGGAAGGGCGCGATGAATGACACGTCACCCGTCCGCATGGTTTGCACGCTGAAATAATACCCCATCAGCACGAACACAGCCGCCGCCGCAATCGCCCACCAGTGGGTTGCGGACACGGGGGCCCAGGGGGTCGCCAGCTGCGCGAACGTGGAAAAAACAGTAACCGAAAGCACCGCCGCGAAAGTCACCGTCATGGACGGCACGGTTTTTGACAGCCGCCGTGTGCTCAAATCACGGATTGTGACGAAAAGTACCGCTATCAGCGCGTAAACCGACCATACGTTAAACCCGTCGGTGCCGGGTTTAACGATTAGCATCACCCCCATGAACCCGACGAGGATCGCGGACAGCCGTTTCCAGCCCACAGGTTCCCGATAAAAGAGCGCCGCCCCCAATGTAACTGTCAACGGCAGCGATTGTAGAATGGCGCTTAGATTGGCGAGCGGCATATTGAACAACGCGGTCACAAAGAAAAAACTGGCTGCCACTTCGGACCCTGACCGGATCGCGACCAACTTCCAATCCCTGCGGCTTAGCCTGAAATGCATCGGGCCCAGTCGGCCCCACAAAAGCAAAATCAACGAGATCGAAATGAGGCCGCGCAAAAACAATAACTGAAACAGGGGCACCGCACCGCCAGTCGTCTTTGTCATCGTATCATTCAGCGTGAACGCCGCCATGGAGCCCACCATAAACAATGCTCCGATCAGGTTTGGCGACATGGGCAGACTTTCATTTAGATGCAATTGCACGGACTATTGCCCCAAAGCCGCAGCAAGCACCACCCAATCCTGACACTTCGCAGGATATACTTATCAAGCCGTCAGCTTGCAGCATTTCTAATGCTTGCCACCTGCCCGGGTTTCGCAACAGCACTCACAAAAAAGCCCCCGCCAATCTCTTGGCGGGGGCTTTTGATTTTTAGCTTGGATCAAAGATCAGCTGCGGCTCTCGTCGTCATCATTGACGGTGTTGAACACATCACCACCGACCACGTCATCGGAAGTAACCGCGGGTGCCGCCAGACGGGCTGCAATCTCGGCTTCTTCGCGACGGGCCTCGATGACCACGTTATCACGATCAAACGCGACTTTGCGCATCTGCTGGGTCGCCCCACCGGTACCGGCCGGGATCAGACGGCCAACGATAACGTTTTCCTTCAGACCGACCAGCTTGTCGCGCTTGCCCTGAACCGATGCTTCGGTCAGCACGCGCGTGGTTTCCTGGAACGATGCCGCCGAGATAAAGCTGCGGGTTTGCAGGCTTGCCTTGGTGATACCCAGAAGGATCGGTTCGCCCGTTGCCGGACGGCCACCTTTGGAAATCGCCTTTTCGCAGGCTTGGTCAAACTCTTGCTTGTCGACGTGTTCGCCTTTCAGCAGCGTGGTATCGCCGCTGTCCTGGACTTCCCACTTTTGCAGCATCTGACGCACGATAACTTCGATGTGCTTATCGTTGATCTTAACGCCTTGCAGACGGTAAACATCCTGCACCTCGTCGATCATGTAGTCGGCCAAAGCCTCTACACCCATGATCGCAAGGATGTCGTGCGGTGCCGGGTTACCGTCCATGATGTAATCGCCCTTCTGGACAAAGTCACCTTCCGCAACCGGGATGTGCTTGCCCTTGGGCACCATGTATTCGACCTTGTAATCCGGATCCTCGGAGGACTCGATCGAGATGCGGCGCTTGTTCTTGTAGTCTTTGCCGTAACGCACGTAACCGTCGATTTCCGCGATGATGGCGTGGTCTTTGGGGCGACGTGCCTCAAAGAGTTCGGCCACACGTGGCAGACCACCAGTAATGTCCTTGGTCTTGGCACCTTCGCGCGGGATACGCGCAACGATGTCACCGGCCTTGATTTCGGTCTGATCCTCAACGGACAGAACGGCATCAACGGACATTGGGTAGGTCACCGGGTTGCCCGCATCGTTGCGGACCGGCTCGCCATCGGCATCAAGGATCATGACTTCTGGCTTCAACTCGTTGCCTTTGGGGGCAGCGCGCCAGTCGATCACGATCTTCTGGGTCATGCCTGTCGCATCATCTGTTTCATCCTTGACCGCGATCCCCGACACGAGGTCGACGAACTTGGTCACACCGGATTTCTCGGCTATGATCGGCAGCGTGTACGGATCCCATTCAAACAGCTTGTCGCCGCGCAAGACCGACTGGCCTTCCTTGACGAACAGCTTGGTACCGTAGCCGACCTTGTGGTTGGCACGTTCGTCACCGTTGTCATCCACGATCGACAGCTTCATGTTCCGGCCCATGACCATGATGTCGCCAGCGGCGTTCTCAAGGGTCATGGCGTTTTCGAACACGACCTTACCGGGCTGCGATGCCTCAAGGAAGGACTGCTGGCCCCCTTGTGCAACACCACCGATGTGGAAGGTACGCATGGTCAGCTGCGTGCCGGGTTCACCGATCGACTGTGCGGCGATGATACCGACAGCTTCACCCTGGTTCACCAGCGTACCACGTGCAAGGTCACGACCGTAACACATGGCGCAAACACCCTCTTCGGCCTCGCAGGTCAGCGGGCTGCGGATGCGTGCAGACAAGACGACTGCCTCGTCCACGATATCCGCCAGACGTTCGTCGATGATGGTCTGTGCAGGTACCAGCACTTCGTCTGTGCCCGGACGCAGGATGTCCTCGGCCGCAACACGGCCCAACAGACGTTCGGCCAGCGACGACACGACTTCACCGTCATTCACGGCGGCTTCTGCCGTGATCGCGACATCCGTACCACAGTCATGCATACGAACGATGCAATCCTGTGCCACGTCCACCAGACGACGGGTCAGATACCCCGAGTTCGCTGTCTTCAAAGCGGTATCCGAAAGACCCTTACGGGCACCGTGGGTGGAGTTGAAGTACTCCAGAACGGTCAGACCTTCCTTAAAGTTCGAGATAATCGGCGTCTCGATGATGTCGCCATTCGGCTTCGCCATCAGACCGCGCATCCCGCCCAGCTGTTTCATCTGCGTAACCGAACCACGCGCACCGGAGTGGGCCATCATATAGACCGAGTTCGGTTCGTTTTCAGAGCCGTTTTCGCCGTAGGTCGTGGCGGAAATGGCACCCATCATCGCATCGGTGACCTTGTCGTTACACTTTGACCATGCATCGACGACTTTGTTGTACTTTTCACCCTGAGTGATCAGGCCGTCCATGTACTGCTGTTCAAAGTCTTTCACCTGATCACGGGTTTCTTCAACCAGTGGCCATTTGCTGTCGGGGATCAGCATGTCGTCCTTACCGAACGAAATACCTGCCTTGAAGGCTTCGCGGAAACCCATTGTCATGATCTGATCGCAGAAGATGACGGATTCTTTCTGGCCGCAATAACGGTAAACCGTATCGATGACCTGCTGCACTTCTTTCTTGCGCAGCAGACGGTTGACCAGATCAAACGGTGCTTTCGCGTTCAAAGGCAACAGCGCGCCAAGGCGGATACGGCCCGGCGTGGTGTCGAAACGCTTGTAAACTTCGTTACCTTCGCCATCGATCTGCTTGATCCGCGCTTTGATCTTGGAGTGCAGGTGAACGACACCGGCATCCAGCGCCTGCTGCACTTCGTCAACAGACCCAAAGACCATGCCTTCGCCAACCATGCCGTCACGCTCGAGAGTCGTGTAGTACAGACCCAAGATCATGTCCTGCGATGGAACGATGATCGGCGCACCGTTTGCAGGGGACAGAACGTTGTTCGTCGACATCATCAGAACGCGTGCTTCAAGCTGGGCTTCCAGCGAAAGCGGCACGTGAACAGCCATCTGGTCGCCGTCAAAGTCAGCGTTGAAAGCGGAACAAACCAGCGGGTGCAGCTGAATGGCCTTACCTTCGATCAGAACCGGTTCGAACGCCTGAATGCCCAGACGGTGCAAGGTAGGCGCACGGTTCAGCATGACGGGGTGTTCGCGAATAACCTCATCCAGGATATCCCAGACTTCGGGACGCTCTTTTTCAACCAGCTTCTTGGCTTGCTTAACAGTCGAAGACAGACCTTTGGCCTCAAGACGCGAATAGATGAACGGCTTGAACAGTTCGAGCGCCATCTTTTTCGGCAAACCGCACTGGTGCAGTTTGAGTTCCGGACCGGTCACGATGACCGAACGACCGGAGAAGTCGACGCGCTTACCCAAAAGGTTCTGACGGAAGCGACCCTGCTTACCCTTCAGCATGTCGGACAGCGATTTCAACGGACGCTTGTTGGCACCCGTGATCACGCGACCACGACGGCCGTTATCGAACAACGCATCGACAGATTCCTGCAACATACGCTTTTCGTTACGCACGATGATATCGGGCGCACGCAATTCGATCAGACGCTTCAGACGGTTGTTCCGGTTGATCACGCGGCGATACAGGTCGTTAAGGTCAGACGTCGCAAAGCGGCCACCGTCCAGCGGCACCAGCGGGCGCAGTTCTGGCGGGATGACCGGAATGACGGTCATGACCATCCACTCGGGCCGGTTGCCGGACTCGAGGAAGGATTCAACGACTTTCAGACGCTTGATGATCTTCTTTGGCTTCAATTCGCCGGTCGCCTCTTTCAGATCCGCACGCAGCGTGTCTGCTTCGGCTTCAAGGTCGATCGCAGCCAGCATTTCGCGGATCGCTTCGGCACCGATGTTGGCGGTGAACGCGTCCATGCCATAGGCGTCCTGAGCGTCCATGAACTCTTCTTCGGTCATCATCTGACCGTAGGTAAGATCGGTAAGGCCCGGTTCGATCACGACATAGTTTTCGAAATACAGCACACGTTCCAGATCGCGCAGGGTCATGTCCAGCATCAGGCCGATCCGCGACGGAAGCGACTTGAGGAACCAGATGTGCGCAACGGGCGACGCCAGTTCGATGTGGCCCATCCGTTCACGGCGGACCTTTTGCAGCGTTACTTCGACGCCGCATTTTTCGCAGACAACGCCGCGATATTTCATGCGCTTGTACTTACCGCACAGGCATTCATAGTCCTTGATCGGGCCAAAAATACGCGCACAGAACAGACCGTCACGCTCTGGCTTGAACGTGCGATAGTTGATGGTTTCTGGTTTTTTGATTTCACCGAACGACCACGACAAGATACGCTCTGGCGACGCCAGCGATACCTTGATCTCGTCAAACGTCTTCATAGGCGCGACGGGGTTGAACGGGTTGTTTGTCAGTTCCTGGTTCATCTTAAATCCTTAGATTAATCTCGAAAGCGAAAGGAGGGGGCCCGATTTTTTCGAAAAAATCGGGCCGGAATTTTAGAAAATTCCGGCGATGCCCTTACTCGTCTTCCTCCGCATCCAGGAGTTCCATATTCAGGCCAAGGCCACGGACTTCTTTGACAAGAACGTTGAACGATTCCGGAATACCGGCTTCGAAGTTGTCCTCGCCTTTGACGATGCTTTCATAGACCTTCGTACGGCCTGCAACGTCATCCGATTTAACGGTCAGCATTTCCTGCAGGGTGTATGCAGCGCCATAGGCTTCAAGTGCCCAGACCTCCATCTCACCAAAGCGCTGACCACCGAACTGCGCTTTACCGCCCAATGGCTGCTGGGTGACCAGCGAGTATGGACCGGTGGAACGCGCGTGGATCTTGTCATCCACAAGGTGGTGCAGTTTCAGCAGGTATTTGACGCCAACGGTCACGGGGCGGGCAAACTGCTCGCCTGTGCGGCCGTCGAACAGCACCGACTGACCCGAGGTATCGAACCCGGCCCGTGTCAAACTGTCGTTCACGTCTGCTTCCTTGGCACCATCGAAAACCGGCGTCGCGATTGGCACGCCGCGGGTCACGTTGCCCGCCACTTCCAACAACGTCGCTTCGTCCATGCCGGCAATGCCTTCTTCGTAGACATCTTCGCCATAGGCGTGGCTCATTGCTTCGCGAACAGGTGTCAAATCGCCGGAGCGCTTATATTCCTGAAGCGCCTCGTCGATGTTGATCCCCAAGCCGCGCGCAGCCCAACCCATGTGGGTTTCGAGGATCTGACCAACGTTCATACGCGATGGAACGCCCAACGGGTTCAAACAGAAGTCAACCGGCGTACCATCCGCGAGGAATGGCATGTCTTCCATCGGAACGACCTTGGAAATAACACCCTTGTTACCGTGACGACCGGCCATTTTATCGCCCGGTTGCAGCTTGCGCTTCACCGCCACGAAGACTTTGACCATTTTCATCACGCCTGGGGGCAAATCGTCGCCACGACGTACTTTTTCGACTTTGTCCTCGAACCGTGCATCCAAGGTCCGCTTCTGGATCTCGTATTGCTCGTTCAGGGCTTCGACGATCTTGGCGTCATCTTCATCCGCCAGGGCCAACTGCCACCACTGACCGCGAGACAAGGTTGCCAGCAGGTCTTCGGTGATTTCCGAGTTCGACTTGACGCCTTTCGGACCTTTTACAGCGGTCTTGCCGATGATCATCGACTGCAAACGCGCGTAGATGTTGCGATCAAGAATGCCGAGTTCGTCATCCCGGTCGCGGGCAAGACGTTCGACTTCTTCACGTTCGATCTGCAGGGCACGTTCGTCTTTTTCAACGCCGTGACGGTTAAAGACGCGGACTTCGACGACTGTACCGAAATCACCCGGCTTGACCCGCAAGGACGTATCACGCACGTCGGATGCTTTTTCACCAAAGATGGCGCGCAGCAGTTTTTCTTCTGGCGTCATCGGGCTTTCGCCCTTTGGTGTGATCTTACCGACCAGAATGTCACCCGGTTCAACATCCGCGCCGATGTAAACGATGCCCGCCTCGTCGAGGTTGCGCAGCGCTTCTTCACCAACGTTGGGAATGTCGCGTGTAATTTCCTCTGGCCCAAGCTTTGTATCGCGTGCCGCCACTTCGAATTCTTCGATGTGGATGGACGTAAACACGTCATCGCGCGAAACCCGCTCTGAGATCAGGATGGAGTCTTCGTAGTTGTAGCCGTTCCAAGGCATAAACGCGACGATCACGTTCTTACCAAGCGCCAGTTCACCCATGTCGGTCGACGGACCGTCAGCGATAACCTGACCTTTAACCACCGTGTCGCCCACTTTCACCAGCGGACGCTGGTTAATACAGGTGTTCTGGTTGGAACGCTGGAACTTGCGCATGCGGTAGATGTCTACCCCTGCGTCGCCCAGCTCAAGGTCTTCGGTCGCGCGCAAAACAATGCGCGATGCATCGACCTGGTCGATGATGCCGCCACGCTTGGCCATATAGGCCGCGCCGGAATCCCGTGCAACGACTTCTTCGATACCGGTCCCGACCAGCGGTGCTTCGGCTTGAAGCAAAGGCACAGCCTGACGTTGCATGTTCGAGCCCATCAAGGCCCTGTTCGCATCGTCATTTTCCAGGAACGGGATCAGCGATGCCGCAACCGACACCAACTGCTTTGGCGAAACGTCGATCAGGTCAACATTTTCGGACGGCGACAGGGTATAGTCACCGGATTTCCGCGTCGAAACCAGATCATTGACGAACTTCATGTTCTCATCAAGGTTCGCGTTGGCCTGCGCCACAGTGTGACGCATTTCTTCGGTCGCCGACATGTACTGCACGTCATCGGAAACCACACCGTTCGATACCTTGCGGTAGGGCGTTTCGATAAAGCCGTACTTGTTCACGCGGGCAAAAGTCGCCAGCGAGTTGATCAGACCGATGTTCGGACCTTCAGGCGTTTCAATCGGACACATCCGGCCATAGTGGGTCGGGTGAACGTCGCGTACCTCAAAGCCTGCGCGTTCGCGTGTCAGACCACCTGGTCCAAGCGCGGACAGGCGACGCTTGTGCGTAACCTCGGACAGCGGGTTGGTTTGGTCCATGAACTGCGACAGCTGCGAAGAGCCGAAGAATTCACGCACCGCAGCCGCTGCCGGCTTGGCGTTGATCAAGTCCTGGGGCATGACGGTGTCGATTTCGACCGAGGACATACGTTCCTTGATCGCGCGTTCCATACGCAGCAAACCAACGCGGTACTGGTTTTCCATCAGTTCGCCAACGGAGCGCACACGACGGTTACCAAGGTGGTCAATATCGTCGATGTCGCCACGGCCGTCGCGCAGATCGACCAGTGCCTTGATGCAGGATACGATGTCATCGCGGTCCAGCGTGCGCTGCGTGTCTTCCTTGTCCAGCGCAAGACGCATGTTCATCTTAACACGGCCAACCGCGGACAGGTCATAGCGTTCGCCATCAAAGAACAACGTGTCGAAAAGGTTCGACGCGGCCTCGACTGTGGGCGGCTCGCCCGGACGCATGACGCGGTAGATGTCCATGAGCGCGGTGTCGCGGTTCATGTTCTTATCCATCGCCATGGTGTTGCGCATGTACGGGCCGACATTGATGTTGTCGATGTCCAAGAGTGGGATCTCGGTTATACCGGCATCAACCAGTTCTTTGGCCGTGCCGCCGATCAGTGTGCCGTCCTTGTCGTATTCCAACGTCATCTCGTCGCCGGCTTCGACATAGATCGCACCGGTTTCTTCGTTGATGATGTCGCGTGCCGCAAATTTGCCGACAATGTGCTCGAATGGTAGAACCAGTTCGCTCACCTTGCCCTCATCGACCAGCTGCTTGACGGCGCGTGGCGTTACTTTCTTGCCCTTTTCGAACAAGACTTCGCCGGTTGCGGCATCGATCAAATCGTAGGTCGGGCGGGTGCCACGGACACGGTCCGGATAGAATGGTGCGACCCAGCCTTCGCCAGCTTTCAGCGTATAGGTGACGGTGTCATAATACGCGTCCATGATCGCTTCCTGGTCAAGACCAAGCGCGTAGAGCAATGTCGTGACAGGCAATTTACGACGACGGTCAATCCGGGCAAAGACGATGTCTTTGGCATCGAATTCGAAATCCAGCCAGGAACCGCGGTAAGGAATGATGCGGCAGGCAAACAAAAGCTTGCCCGAAGAGTGTGTCTTGCCCTTGTCGTGGTCAAAGAACACACCGGGAGACCGGTGCATCTGGCTGACGATCACGCGTTCGGTCCCGTTCACGACAAATGTGCCGTTCGGGGTCATCAAAGGCATGTCGCCCATGAATACGTCTTGTTCCTTGATGTCCTTGACCGACTTCGCGCCTGTGTCTTCGTCAACATCAAACACGATGAGGCGCAGCGTCACCTTCAGGGGCGCGGCGTAGGTCATGTCACGTTGCTGACATTCCTCGACATCGTATTTCGGTTTTTCAAGCTCGTACTTGACGTACTCAAGAACGGAGGTCTCGTTGAAGTCCTTGATCGGGAATACCGACTGGAAGACGCCCTGAATGCCGTCGCCATCTGTCGGTGTTTCCGCATCGCCGGAGCGCAGGAACAAATCATATGAGGATTTCTGAACCTCAATCAGGTTCGGCATCTCCAGAACTTCACGGATTTTGCCATAGTATTTACGTAGACGTTTCTGGCCAAGGAAGGATTGCGCCATGTGTCATGTCACCTTTCGTGTCTCTTGCCGAGCACGCCATCACCGGGGCCGTGATGCGCGCCCATAAGAGCGGTAAATCCTGGTCAATTCTTGAGACACGTCCCACCGCACCTCTTCCGACCCTTAGGACCTATCCAGAGAAGCATTTCAGCCGAAATACTTGTCAAAACAGATCAGGCTGGACAGGGAATATCCCCATCCAGCCTTGTATTTTACGGGCTGCCCCGGAATTTTCAAAAATTCCGGTCCGACTTTTGCAAAAAAATCGGCACCCAGATCGAATGGCTTACGCCAGCTCGACCTCTGCGCCAGCTGCTTCCAGCTTGGCTTTTACTTCTTCGGCTTCGGCTTTGTCGACGCCTTCTTTGATCTTGCCGCCGGCTTCGACCAGATCCTTGGCTTCTTTCAGGCCAAGACCGGTGATGCCGCGAACTTCTTTGATCACGTTGATTTTGGATGCGCCGGCGTTCTTCAGAACGACGTCGAATTCAGTTTTCTCTTCGGCAGAAGCGCCTGCATCGGCAGGGCCAGCCATCATCACTGCGCCGCCAGCGGCGGGCTCGATGCCATACTCGTCTTTGAGGATGGTTTTCAGTTCTTGTGCTTCAAGCAGTGTCAGACCAACGATGTCTTCTGCCAGTTTTTTCAGATCAGCCATGTTCAGCTCTTTCCGTTAACGATATGTGTGTTCCAACGCGAGTGTACAACCCTGCGCCGGCTTGACGATGTTGCTTACGCAGCCGCCTTGTCCTCGATCGTGGACAAGATGGATGCGATATTGCTTGCAGGTGCGCCAATGGCCCCAGCGATGTTGGAAGCAGGTGCGCCCAGCATGCCCGCGATTGTGGCGATAAGTTCGTCACGCGAAGGCATTTTGGACACGGCTTCGACACCGGCGGCGTCCAATACGTTCTCACCCATTGCACCACCGAGAATCACAAACTTTTGATTCTCTTTGGCGAAATCCTGGGCCACCCTGGCTGCTGCCACGGGGTCTTCGGAATAGGTCAGAACGGTCATACCCGTCAGGAGATCAGCAATGCTTTCGCAGGGCTTTCCATCAAGGGCAATTTTGGCGAGCCTGTTTTTGGCAACACGCACGGCCCCGCCCGCAGCGCGAGCGCGCGCACGAAGGTCCTGCATCTCAGCAACTGTCAGGCCGACGTAGTGGCTAACCACAACGACGCCAGAGCTTTCAAAGATTTGGCCGAGCTCGTCGACCAACTGTTCTTTCTGGGCTCTATCCACAGTTTTACTCCAAATCTGGGGGTTACCCCCCGGCTCAATTAAGTTTGCTTACGCAAACAGTCTTGGTCCATTTTACGGGAATAAGCCAAAATGCCCTCACGCTTGCGCGCTCGGTAATTCTAACGTCTCCCATCTCGGAAAGGAAATTAAGGCTTTAGGCCACCCTTCGTCTCGGACAGAAGACTCACCCGCAGAAACTGCAGGTGAATCGAGGGCCTCTATATAAAGAGTTTTCACCGATGCCAAGGGGCAATCCAGCTATTTCAGCCACAGCGTGGCCGCTTTTGCAACCGCGTTCATTTTCGACCCGTTAATATATGGACGCGAACAGCATATCTTTGGGCAAGCAATCTCGGGGCTTGGGCTGAGGATAGCCATCCCCGCGCCAGCCTCACTTGATTTTACCGGCCGCTTGCACGTAAACATAACACCATTTTGCCCCTTGGATGGATTAACCCCATGACGACGACCGACATGTCCGAAGCGGCGCTAAGGCGGTCTTTGCCCGTCTTTGTAAACTCGTTCAATCAACTGACGTATCTGCGCGACACGGTAAATTGGCTGCATGAACACGGGTTTCGAAACATAACCGTTCTCGACAATGCTTCGTGCTACGCGCCGCTGCTTGCCTATTTCGAGACGGATTCCTTCAAAAGTCGCGCCACCCTTGTGGCTTTGGGCGATAATATAGGTCCACGCAGATCGTTGCTGGAGGCGCAAAGGCGGATTGAGCCAAACGCCGCCTTCATCTTTACTGATCCCGACTTCTTGCTGCCAACACCACCTGACCCCCTGTTTATGACGCGGATGTTCGACTGGGGCCGTCGGTTTGAAAAGATCAAGGTCGGCCTGGCACTCGATGTTTCGGAAAGCGAGGATTTCAAGGACATTCGCTTGTCCGCTGCCTTCAACAACCGGACCATCCGAGAGTGGGAAAGAAAGTTCTGGCGGCACGCGTTGGAGGAAAATGTTTACGCGGCCGCTGTCGACACAACGTTTTTTCTGCATGTTCCATCGGATGATCCCGGGACCAGAACACTCGCAGAATATGGGAAGCGACAGGCACGCGTTCCAGCCTTGCGCATCGCTGGCCCGGGCTTCATCGCCAAGCATCGCCCCTGGTATGTCGATGATGGGCAAAGCGAAGAGGAACGCACATTCTACATCAATCAGGTCTCAAAACTCGCCACGTGGAGCAATGACGCGAAGAAGGCGATTGCAGCGAACCCTGACGACCAGAGCGATAAAACAGGTGCATAGCTTGAAAGCATGGCTCAACCGGCTGCCAGTGGGCGTCAGAATGATGCCCGGTTCAACCTGCACCTTGGGTTCGCAGCAAGTCGCGGAGAAGAAAACGATCTTCGGCCCTGGGCTGCAACTGGCCCTTTGCCAGCGCCGCCTCAAGCGCGACAGCGAACTGCACTGGCTGGTCCGGCTGTAGGGGAATGAGATCAGAGACCGAGTAGCGCCACCATTCCAGCTGCAAAAGGGCAGACGATAAATCGGGATCAAAGCGATGCCGGATAACACGCGCCGGCACCCCGCCCACAACCGCAAAAGGTGCCACGTCTTTCGTGACCAAAGCATCTGCCGCAATGATTGCACCGTCACCGATGCTGACCCCCTCCCTGATGCGAACAGTCTCTCCGATCCAGACGTCATTGCCGATCCGGACCTTGGCCGAAGGCGGCTCGAACGGGACCAGCAAATCGCCCTGCACCAAATCGCCCCCCCATTCACGAAACTTGCGGCGCTGATAGAAAACCGGGCTGGTCGAGGCTCGGTCCACAGGATGCGTATTGGTATAGGTCTGAAGGCCTCCCCCGATTGAACAGTAACGGCCAACGTATTCCACATGTCGGGCAAAGGAATGCGCGTAGCTGTAGGATCCAAGCGGCATGACCCCGCCTGCCGAATGGGTGGAATGCGCTTCAAGCCCATAGGCAGGTTCGGGAATGCGCAGGGTATCGGCGTCAGCCGGTGCGTTGATACGCACGCCTTTCTTGGCGAGCCACCGCAGTTGATCTTTTTTAAGATTGAGGCTCAAGAAAAACTTCTCTCTATGAAGGCGGACGTCTGGCCAGACGTTCGGGTCAGTTTGCGCTTTGTCCAGGGTGTCGGCAACCCCTTCAAGCTACCTCAGCGGATGGCAATAACGGCACCGCACGAAAAAGCCCCCCGCACCAAGGTACGGGGGGCCAAATCAAGATTAACGTTGATTTAAAAACCGCGTTACTCTGTAACAGCGTTGTCCACTTCAACGGTCACGCCCGGGCCCATTGTGGAGCTGAGCGCGATCTTTTTCATGTAAGTCCCTTTGGAACCTGTAGGCTTGGCTTTGGACACTGCGCCAACGAAGGCACGAATGTTTTCAGCCAGCTTGGCTTCGTCAAAGGACAGCTTGCCGATACCGGCATGCACAACGCCGCCTTTTTCAGCTTTGAACTGAACCTGACCGCCCTTGGCAGCTTCGACAGCTTCTTTGATGTCCATGGTCACTGTACCGATCTTAGGGTTCGGCATCAGGTTGCGTGGGCCAAGAACCTTACCAAGACGACCAACGATGGGCATCATGTCAGGTGTCGCGATGCAACGGTCAAAGTCGATCTTGCCGCCCTGAACCGCTTCCATCAGGTCTTCTGCGCCAACGATGTCGGCACCGGCTGCTGTGGCTTCCTCTGCTTTAGGACCACGGGCAAACACTGCAACACGTACAGTTTTGCCAGTGCCGTTTGGCAGGCCAACCACACCACGGACCATCTGGTCAGCGTGGCGCGGGTCAACACCGAGGTTCATGGCGATTTCGATGGTTTCATCAAATTTCGCGTTTGCGTTTGCCTTGATCAGCGTTACCGCTTCTTCAACCGACAGGTTTTCCTTGCCAACAAATGCTTCGCGTGCGGCGCGGGTGCGTTTTCCGAATTTTGCCATCTTACTTCACCTCAATGCCCATGGAGCGGGCGGAGCCCAGAATGATCTTCATCGCGGCTTCAACATCCACGGCGCTGAGATCGGCCATCTTCGCTTCTGCGATTTCACGCAGTTGCTTGGTGGTCACGGTGCCAACGGTTTCGCGGCTTGGTGTTTTCGCGCCGGAATTAATCTTGGCAGCTTTCTTCAGGTAATAGGACGCGGGAGGCGTCTTGATGTCCATGGTGAAGGACTTGTCCTGATAGTAGCTGATCACGGTCGGGCAAGGGGCACCTGGCTCCATGTCCGCTGTCTTGGCGTTGAACGCCTTGCAGAATTCCATGATGTTGATCCCGCGCTGACCCAATGCGGGGCCAACAGGTGGGGATGGGTTCGCTTGACCCGCTTTAACTTGCAACTTCATCGTACCGACGAGTTTCTTGGCCATTGGCCTTCTCCTTTGTTGTCGGTGGGTTTGCACCCACCCTAAGCAATCACAACGCGTTGTGATCGTTTTCTAGCGTGGTCCGGCTTGGCTGCGCGCAGCTTTGCCTCCCACAAACGAACGGTGTCGCCACCGCATGGCGGGTTGCCCCGCCGACCCGCTCAGACCTGTTTGTTGACCTGAGTGAATTCCAGTTCGACCGGGGTTTCCCGGCCAAAGATCGACACGGACACCTTGAGGCGCTGGTTCTCGTCGTCGACTTCTTCGATCATGCCGTCGAAATCTTCGAACGGACCGTCAGCAACCTTAACGCGCTCGCCCACTTCAAAGTGGATCAACGTGCGTGGTGCCTCTTCGCCCTCTTGGACGCGGCCCAGGATCGCGGTTACTTCGGCGTCGCGCATCGGCATCGGGCGCCCTTGTGGGCCCAGAAAACCTGTAACGCGGTTGATCGAGTTGATCAGGTGATAGCCACGGTCGGACATTTCCATATGCACCAGCACATAGCCCGGCATAAAGCGCCGCTCTGTCGTGACTTTCTTGCCGCGCCGAACTTCGATCACCTCTTCGGTGGGGACCAGTACTTCGTCGATCTGGTCCTCAAGCTCCTGCTCGGCGACCGTGGTGCGGATTTGTTCGGCAATCTTCTTTTCGAAGTTCGACAAAACACTGACCGAATACCATCTTTTCGCCATCTGAACTCTGGTCCCTGTCTTGCGATGCGCACATCTGCGGCATCAAATGTCTGTATGAACGCAGGCAACCGCCTGCCTTTCCTGAACAAAAAATCGGCGCGCAACTCGAATCGCAGCGCGCCCTTTGCCAGATTAGGATTGCGCAATAGCCCGCATATCCGAATGATTCAAGAGGCTGCGTGCGGTTTTGCGCCCGCCCGCCTGCGCAATCAGCCGAAGGCGGAAAGGATATACTGCAAACCGCCCCGGATCAAAATATCGACCACGGCGAAGAACACGGCCGTCAAGGCGGCAAGGATAAAGACCATCACCGTCGTCAGCATGACTTCGCGACGGGTAGGCCAAACGATCTTTGACACTTCGGAGCGCACTTGCTGAATGAACTGAAGCGGGTTTAGCGTGGCCATGAAGATATTCCTGTATGCAAACAATTATCGCGATGTATCCGCCCAATCGCGCAAATTCAAGGGCACAATCGCAGGGCTCTGTTGTGGCAGCACTGCCTGGCGTACCGCCGATGGGTCAATGCGCAGGTCAGTCGTGGCTTGGCCCTGCTTTGCCATGGCAGCCAAGTCGCTGATATCAGGTAAATACAATGCGGCCACCATGCGTTCCGGCATGCGGTCCAGCACGGCATCCAGGCGGACAGCGAATTGGTCGATGCTGTTACAGACATCTGCAGCGCGATCAGGATGGCGCGCGACGTAAGCGCGCGCAGGCTGCATGGCACGCTGCCAAAAGCCGTCGTATCCCAAGATCATGTAGGACGCCGCACAGGAACTTAACAAAAGCACCACCAGTGCAAGACCGAACAGGGGGTGCAGAAACAGGAACGTCCCACCCGCCACAGCCACTCCGCCCATAATAAACAGGCGCTTTGTCCCTGCTTTCCGCTCGTGCGTGATGGATTTGGGTTTTTGGGTGGACTTCGTTTCATCCGCCTGCCCAACCGGCATATCTGACACCTTGTCGGGCATCGTGTGCAGCTGCGGCTTAAGCGATGGCAAAGGACGCGCCTCGTGGCGCGGCATAGGGCCCGCTTTCAGCGCAAACGGTCGCATGGGGCGATGACCAACATCTTCAAAGCGCTCTCGATCCAACGCTTCTCTTGAAATCGTCTCGCGGACTGCATCAAAGACGGAATCATGGCCATCCTCATGCCGAATGGCTGTCTTCAGCATCTGCCGCACGTTGAAACCCCCATCAATCAGAGCCGTTACCCATGGCCCTGACGTAAAGTTCCGGCAAAGCAATGGCTGATTTATGGCTGTTTCGCGGCGCAGTCAGCGTCCGGCACGGGAAGAAAAAGCGCAGCTACCTCCAGCACAACACCCTGCCCCACATCGTTTCCGCAACGAATGAAAACCCAAACATTGGGGCAATCACCGGACAATACCTGGAGAGTATTATAATACGCAGGGGGAAGTTTGATCCGCCATCCAACCCGATCACCATCGGAAACTGCATGACCGTCATGAGTCTATTTGGCAGGGGCTGAGGGACTCGAACCCACGACCCTCGGTTTTGGAGACCGATGCTCTACCAACTGAGCTAAACCCCTATGCCGAGTGGTGAGGTAGTCTGAAACCGCGAGAGGATCAAGAGCATATACACCAATGGGGGGGAAAATCATTCTATGCGTGGCCCGGGCGGTGATGCTCCTGCTCTTTCACGACTGTTCCCCAGGCATCGCCTTCCATTTCCGAATACAGCTCAAAGCCAAAGCTGCGGTACAGATGCAAGGCAGGCTCCAGTCCCGCAAAGGTACGCAGCCACATGCGGCCTTGGGTGTGCGTTTCGGCGTGTTCGACCGCTTGCGCCATAAGCCTGCGGCCTATCCCGGTACCTCGGCAGCGATCCGCAGAGATAAACCACCTGACATGCGCACCGCGTGCACCGGATTCGGGGTCATTCAGGTCCAGAAACACCGAGGCGGCGACCCCGTCGGCGTCACGGGCGATCAGCACCAGATCCTGATCGGTTTTGCGCGCCGCGAACGCAGCCAACTGATGTGCGACCTTGGCCTCGAAGTAGGTCGTGAAACCCCAATGCGTGGCATAATGGGTCCCGTGCATCTGAATGATCTGACCAATCGCACCGGGAAAGAAATCTTTGGTAATGTCCATGATGGCCGCCTTTTGCTACGCGCACAGCCTAGCCCGGAGCCCCCTAAAAAAAAAAAGGCCGCCCCGGGGGTGGGGCGGCCTTCTTTGATGGGGCGCAGGGTGGGGGTGTCCCCACCTAACGGCTTATTCGTGGATCTTGGACACAACGCCCGCGCCAACAGTGCGGCCGCCTTCGCGGATCGCAAAGCGCAGACCGTCTTCCATCGCGATGGGGG
>NZ_DS999213.1:3256717-3278007 GCF_000156335.1 Roseobacter sp. GAI101 | reverse complement strand
CCGACTTAGGCTTACACAGAACCTGACCGCGCTCGACGCCTTCACGGTCGATACCGCGCAGCAGAACACCAACGTTATCGCCGGCTTCACCACGATCCAGCAGCTTGCGGAACATTTCAACGCCGGTACATGTGGTGGTCTTGGTGTCACGGATACCAACGATTTCAATGCTGTCGCCAACGTTGATCACGCCACGTTCAACACGGCCTGTCACAACGGTACCACGACCGGAGATCGAGAACACGTCTTCCACGGGCATCAGGAACGGCTGGTCGATCGCGCGTGCTGGTGTCGGGATGTATTCGTCAACAGCGGCCATCAGCTTGCGGATGGATTCTTCGCCGATTTCGGGCTGCGTGCCGTTCATCGCGTGCAGGGCCGAACCCGGGATCACAGGCATGTCGTCGCCAGGGTAGTCGTAGGACGACAACAGCTCGCGGATTTCCATTTCAACCAGCTCGAGCAGTTCTTCGTCGTCTACCTGGTCAACTTTGTTCATGTAGACAACCATGGTCGGGATACCAACCTGGCGGCCCAGCAGGATGTGCTCGCGGGTTTGTGGCATCGGGCCATCGGCCGCGTTCACAACGAGGATCGCGCCGTCCATCTGCGCCGCACCGGTGATCATGTTCTTCACATAGTCAGCGTGGCCGGGGCAGTCGACGTGGGCGTAGTGACGGTTTTCGGTTTCGTATTCAACGTGCGCTGTCGAAATGGTGATGCCGCGTGCTTTTTCTTCGGGCGCCCCGTCGATCTGGTCATACGCGCGGAAATCACCGAAATACTTGGTGATCGCTGCTGTCAACGTCGTCTTGCCGTGGTCAACGTGACCGATCGTGCCGATGTTAACGTGTGGTTTATTACGTTCAAACTTTGCCTTAGCCATGGTGCAGCCCTTTATATGTTGCGGGTCTGATCCCAGTTCCAAACCCTATCTGGCGGGCGATGTATTGGGTCTGGCACATAAAATCAAGCGCATGTTCGCGCTTCTTGCCGCCTTGACCCAAGTAATTGCCCTCTATTCGCTGGTGGCCGCTGCAGTGCCCGGCACTTTTTCCCGCTTGATCACCGCATCGGCGGGTCTGTTGAACCAACCTTCGGCCTCGTTTTGCTTGACCAAATACGTTTCAATCGACTTGGCAGCATTCTGGCTGAGGTTCTTAAGCTGCTCTTCGGCAGTCTTGGTATAGCCCGACCCCACGATGGGCCCCTGATCAAAGGATTCGAACACCGTGATCTGGTGTGGCTTGTCTCCGGTCAGTTTTTTTCCGGCCGCATCATCCCAGACGGTCAGGTTCAGGATCATCACGGACTTGGGCGACAACACCAGCGGCACTCCCGGAGGGGCCAGCACGTAGCCTTCGACGCTGACACCGAAATGGTAGTTGCGCATGCCGTCGTAGCGGTCGAACCGCTCCGCGATTGCGTCTTTGACGGCGGTCGTCAGCACCTCTTCGCTGACCTTGCGGCTTAGCGGCAGTTCTTGCACCTTGGGTGCGACGACGATGTTGTGGTAAAGATTGAAGTCACCCAGCGGCACCGCCGGCTTTTGCAGATCAGACGCACCGTTACAGGCAGTCAGGAACGCGATACTGGTCAAAACGGCTAGAATACGGAACATAAGATGCCTCCCCCGGCGCAAAGATACGCATTGCGATAGCGCAAGCCCCGCTGGGGTGCAATCTTTTGCCACGCTGCACAGGGTGAGAGGACGTGCGATCCTGCCCCCCGCAAACGCGAAGGACCCGTTGATGAGCATTGCCGAACCATCCCGCCCTGTCCGCGTGCCCTTGGTGAACGAACCTTGGGGGCTGCTCAAAAGCGTGCAAATGGCACGGCGCAATATCCTGAGCATCATCCCCGAAATCGCGACCAAACAGCCTATGGTGTCGGGCAGGACCGGCAAGCGCTGGCACATGCTGATGGATCCCCCCACGATTCGCGAGGTCTTGCTGGACCGGCTTGAGGATTACCCGAAATCGGTCGTCACCAAGAATCTGCTAAAGCCCGCCATCGGGGAATCGCTTTGCATCGCGGAAGGGGCGCATTGGCGCTGGCAAAGGCGCGCTGCCGCCCCGGTGTTTTCCGCGCGCAACATGTTGAACCTGTCACCGATCATGACAAGCGCCGCCGAAAGATCCTGCGCACGCATCACCGCCGCTGGCCCCCGCGCGGTGAATTATCTGGATGAAATGGTGACGACGACCTTCGATGTGATCTCGGATGTGACGTTTTCGGGCGGCGGCACCTTTGACCGCGACGCCGTCCATGGCGCGATTGACGACTACATCGCAGAGGCAGGCAAGATCAGCCTATTCGACATGCTTGGCTTTCCCGACTGGGTGCCACGGCCCGGCCGCGCCCTGTCGGGCAAGGCCCTGAATGAGATGAAGCAGATGGCCGACCACGCGATCGAGGCGCGCGCACACCGCGGCCCCCAAGGCACGCCAGACCTGCTGGACCTGCTGCTGGACGGCGTCGACCCCAAGACCAAGCGCCAGATGAACACCGCAGAACTGCGCGACAATCTGCTGACTTTCATTGTGGCGGGCCACGAGACGACGGCGCTCACGCTGTCGTGGTCCCTCTATCTCATGGGGTTTGATCAAGCCGCCCAAGACAAGGCCCGCGCCCAGGCGCAATCGGTGCTGCAAGGCCGCGCGGCAACTGGCGCTGACGTGGCAAACCTGCCCTACATCCGCCAGATCATCGACGAGGCGTTGCGCCTGTATCCACCTGCGGGTCTGATTTCACGGACCGCGCAGAAACCCGACACGCTGGCAGGCACTGCGATTCGGCCCGGCGACACCGTGATGATCCCGATCTATGCCTTGGGCCACCATGAAATGCTGTGGGACGACCCTGACGCCTTTCGGCCTGAACGCTTTGCAGACCGCACATCGATTGACCGCTACGCCTATTTGCCCTTTGGCGACGGGCCGCGCATCTGCATAGGGGCCAGCTTTGCCTTGCAAGAAGCGGTGATTATCCTTGCCACCTTGCTGTCGCGGTTCAAATTCACGCCCGTCAAAGGCAAGAATCCTGAGCCCGTGATGATTCTGACCCTGCGCCCGCAAGGCGGGGTCTGGCTGATGGCGGAACCTGTCTAATCGCAGACCGCTTGCAGATCGGCCCAGCCCGCATCATCCAGAATTGGCGCGTAATCGCCATTCTCGTCCGTTGCTGCGCGGGCATTTTCGATCCGGTCAGACAGGCTGGGGTGGCTTAGAAAATGCGCCATCAAAGCATTGCCATCGCCATATTCGGCGCGCAGACGCTCAAACATCGAACCAAGCGCGGCAGGCGACACATTGGCTGCCTCTAGACGGGCATGTCCGAAGGCATCGGCGTCGGTTTCGGCCTGCTGGCTGTAATTAGCGCTGATCAGCCGTTCGGCCAGAACCAACACCGCCGCACCACCTGCAAAATCACCCAGCAAAAGCCCCAACACCCCGATGGACCCTGCCGACCGCAACGCATGGCGCGTCGGATCCCGGCTGACAACGTGGCCGATTTCATGGGCCAAGACGGCGGCGACCTCGTCTGGTGTTTCGGCCTGATCAATCAGCCCGCGAAAGATCACGACAAAGCCGCCCGGCAGAGCGAAAGCGTTGACCATCTCGTGATCCAACACTTGCACGCTCAGGCCCGCTGCACCGTCGACCCCGTTCAACGCGGCGGCCATCTGCGCCAGCGCGTCGAGCCCGGCAGGGTTTTCGCAAACCGGCAACGGGGCAAGGCCGGTTTCATCCAACGCCTTGCGAATCTGATCGAACGTCGCCTCGCCCAAGGCGCGCTCTCCGGCGGGAGGGATAAAAACCGCCAGCCGGTCCGCCAGCAGCGGCACCAGCACGGCAATCTGCAAGGCTACGGCAGCCACGGCAGCCATAGCCCATGCCGCCAATCTGCCGCGCCCCTTGGGTGGCGCTGCGCGTGTCGCGTTCGGCAAATGCGCGATCAGGCTGTGGTCGGTCACGAAAAGCCGCGCCAGGGGTTCGTTGATCATGCGCAGCATACGCCCCTGCCTGCCCGCACTGTCAGGCAAAACGCGGATATCCTTGACGGGCCAGAACAGCGTGTTGCCGTCATCCAGTCCGATCTGCAAATTCCCGTTCGCGATGTGCAGGCTGATTTCTTGGCTGACGGGGCGGTCTCCGTCGAAATAAGCCGATCCAAACGCGTCAAATCCGGTGCTCATATCGCCGCCCCCAGATCCAGCGCCTCGGCAAAACCTTCGGCCTCGGCGAATTCATCGCGGGCGCGCTGGCTGACGTAGCGCAGGCCGTAGCGCGTCGGCAAGGACAGCGTATTGGCCATGTGGCGCATCAATGGATATGTGACAAACGTGTTGTACAGCACGTTCCACATCAGGAATATCGTCAGGTAGAACATGGCGAACATGGCAATGCCCAGCCCCTGCGGCAGGTCCCAACCAAGGCTGAGCGGCCCCACATCAACGCCCAGAAGGACCCCTGCCCCAAATGTCCCGATCGCCCCCAAGACCAGCGCCACCACCCCGAGAACCAGCACCAGATAGGCGATGAAGTTGCCCAAGACGTAGATACTCACAACACGTGGCCCGCTAAGCCGCGATGCCAGCGAAATCCCTTCCGAGGACTTATGATCGGCCAAAATGCGTCTGGACACGAAACGGTAGTGGATCGCGCCGTAGATCAGCCCTAGAAAACCCAGCGGAAAGATCAACAGTCGCTCGATCCCGACGACGGGCATGGCGGGGGCACCCCCGTCCATCATTTCGTCGAAACTGCGCGTCACCCCCTCAAGGGTGATGTCCGCCGACACCACGACCGGATCAATCCAAAATAGCCAAAGCGCACCGGTGCCCAGCACCAACAGCGATACCGCAAAGGGTACAGCCGCACGATAAAGCATTGTCCATCCGCCGCCCTGATGCAGCCGCGCAGAGCCAAAGTAGGTCCGGTCGGTCACGTATTTCTCGAGCCAGAAGGTCATGCGGGGCCACAGCACCCCCAGACTGGCAATCGTGACCATCCAATGCAGACAGGCGCGCCAGGCATAGCCCCAAGCGCCCTTTTCCAGCCCAAAGCGGACCCCGCGCCACCGAGTGCGGGCCAGAACATAGCGCCGGGCGCGGTAGCGTGCGTAAAACCACAGCGGAATCACGCCTGCGAAACTGGCCAGATAGCCCAGCGAGGCGCTTGAAAAGACTGAAAAGCTGACGAACATCAGCAGCAGATTCACGATGCCAAGGTAAAACGTCAGGATCACCACGGCGATGAAAAACCCAAGCAGTTTTTCCAGCGGGTCGCCGACATATTCCATCGGGTGCCCGCCGGGTCGGATCGCCGACCAATACCAGCGCCGCATCCGCGTTTTCATCCAGAACCGATAAAATCCCAGCGTCAGGATCGTCCAGAAACCGGTTTTGAACGCCAGCCAGAACAGTGCGCCGCGTTTTCCGACAAAGGCCACCTGCAAGCCCTCGGGCTCAGCCGTGGGAAAGGTCAGCGCGGCATCTGTCACAGGGCCGTCCGATCAGCCAAACCGGTTGTCACGCGGGAAACCACGTGGGGCCATGCGGCCCGCACTCGCGCGCTTGCCGGTCCATTCGGTCAGATCGGATTCAGTGCGCGTGCGCCCCGCCGGATCTAGCCAGCTCAGGCCCTCGGACAGGGTGAACGTCGTTGCATCCGACATGCCGCCATCCTTGTATTTCTGCAAACGCACGCCTTTGCCGCGGCCCATCTCGGGCAGCTCATCAAGTCCGAAAACCAGCACCTTGCGGTTTTCGCCAACAACGGCAACGGCTTCACCCTTGATCGGCGCGCAGATCATCGCCTTGGCGTCGCCGCGCACGTTCAATACCTGCTTGCCGCTGCGGGTCTGGGCCAGCACTTCGTCTTCGGGCACCACGAAACCGTCACCGGCCGATGATGCCACCAGAAGCTTGCGCCCCGGTTTATGGATAAAGATATCGACGATCTGCACATCATTGGGCAGATCGACCATAAGGCGCAAGGGTTCGCCCATGCCGCGGCCACCGGGCAGGCTGACCGCGCCGATGGTATAAAACCGCCCGTTCGAACCGAACACCAACAACCGGTCCGTGGTTTCTGCGTGGAACACGAAACGCGGGCCGTCACCGTCTTTGAATTTCAGCTCGCGGTTCAGGTCGATATGGCCGGTCATCGCGCGGATCCAGCCCATTTCCGAACACACCACGGTGATCGGTTCACGGTCGATCATCGCCTCGAGCGGCACATCTTCGATTTCGCCCGCTTCGGCAAAGGTTGTGCGACGCAGGCCGACGTTGACGCCGTCCAACTTCCAGTCCTTGCCGAACTGCTTTTTCGTGGCGCGCAGCTGTTCGATGATGCTGTCCCATTGCAGGGCCTCACTGTCCAACAGATCTTCGAGACCGGCACGTTCGGCCATCAATTCGGACTGCTCGCGCAACAGCTCCATCTCTTCGAGACGACGCAGCGACCGCAGACGCATGTTCAGAATCGCATCTGCCTGAATTTCGGTCAGCGAATTTTCGGTCGTGGGCGCAGGCGGCACATAGTCGGATTCGTCGGTCGCGCGGGAATGCTTCTTGCCCCAGTCTTCTGCCATCAACGCGGCTTTGGGGTCTGCGTCGTAGCGGATGATGTCGATGACCCGGTCAAGGTTCAGGAAGGCGATGATGAAACCTTCAAGCACCTCAAGACGATGGTCGATCTTTTCCAACCGGTGCGCGGAACGGCGTTGCAGGACTTCGCGGCGGTGGTCCAGAAATGCGCGCAGCACTTCCTTCATTGAACACACCTTCGGCGTCAAACCATCGATCAACACGTTCATGTTGAGCGAGAACCGTACCTCAAGATCAGAGCTGCGGTAGAGCATCCCCATCAACACCTCGGGGTCCACGTTCTTCGAACGCGGTTCGATGATCAGGCGAATGTCCTCGGCTGATTCGTCACGCACGTCGCCCAAAATCGGAATCTTCTTGAGCTGGATCAGCTCCGCGATCTTTTCGATCAGCTTGGATTTCTGAACCTGATACGGGATTTCGGTAATGACGATCTGCCAGACACCGCGGCCCAAATCCTCGACGTTCCACCGGCAGCGCAGGCGAAAGCCCCCTTTGCCGGTGCGGTAAGCGTTGGCGATGTTCTCGGGCGGCTCGACAATGATCCCACCAGTGGGGAAATCGGGGCCGGGCACGAAATTCAGCAATGTATCGTCGCGGGCTTCAGGGGTCTTGATCAGGTGAATACACGCATCGACCAATTCAGAAATGTTGTGCGGCGGGATATTTGTCGCCATGCCAACGGCAATGCCCGACGACCCGTTGGCCAACAGATTGGGGAACTGCGCCGGCAGCACGACAGGTTCGGTCAGCGTGCCATCGTAGTTTTCACGGAAATCTACGGCGTTCTCGTTCAGCCCTTCCAGCATCGCCTCGGCAACGGCGGTCATGCGCGCTTCGGTATATCGGCTGGCAGCGGGGTTATCGCCGTCGATGTTTCCAAAGTTGCCCTGCCCGTCGACCAGCGGATAGCGCACGTTGAAATCCTGCGCCAAGCGCGCCATCGCGTCATAGATCGCGGCATCGCCGTGCGGGTGATAGTTCCCCATCACATCGCCCGAGATCTTGGCCGACTTGCGGAACCCGCCGGTTGAGCTGAGCCGAAGTTCGCGCATCGCGTATAGAATGCGGCGGTGAACGGGCTTTAACCCGTCACGGGCATCGGGCAGCGCACGGTGCATGATCGTGGACAGCGCATAGGTCAGATAACGGTCCCCTAACGCAAGGCGCAGGGGTTCGGAAACATTGCGGGGATCAAGATCGGATGGATCGGTAATATCTGACATGTCCGGTGTGTAGCCAAGCAGGCGTGACGCGGCAAGCGGCTGATTACGACAAAGTGATTTTGGGGATCACCCGGATGTCCCCTTAAGACAGAATTTTTCAAAAACAATCGGGAACCAACCCTGCTCTCGTAAAGTTAACTTTTTGTAACATAACAAGTGGGAACCAACTGTACGGTTCCAGACACGCTGGTAATTGGGGACTTAATTATGACACGGTTTATTCTATTGACGTTCGGCTTCTTGGGTTGGGCTTTCTACGAGATGAGCGGTGGCGCAAATTTTGAACCCAGACGCCCACAAATGGCGGCAAACGCTGCCGAAGCGACAGCGGTCGTAGCGCAAGCATCGGCCCCTGTCGCCAAGGCAACAGCCAAAGCCGAACCGGCGCAAAAGGTGGCCAAGACAACACCGGTTGACACAACACCCCCCGGATTTGCCAATTCCGTAAATCCCGACTATGTCATCCGCGCCTCAATGAACGTGACCGACAGCCAGAAGGCACCCGAAATCGCTCCGGTTCGCTATGTCCCCGTAAAATTCGGCTCGAACGCGTCCAGCGCAGATACGCCTGCCATCATCCCCAGCCTGATCACCCCCAACGATACCGGTGCAAACGTCATCTCGGCCAGCGCTGCTGACGACATCCGGGCGGTCTCTGGCAATCGGGTGAACGTTCGTGGCGGCCCAGGCACAAACTTCGGCATCGTCACACGCCTCGACCGTGGCGACTCCGTCGAGGTCATCGAAGATCTTGGCAACGGCTGGGTACAGATGCGCGCAATCGACGACGGTCGCGTGGGCTGGATCGCTGATTTCCTTCTGGCAAGCAGCTAACACATTGCCACCCCTGCAAGAACACGCGATGAAAGGCCTCCGGTATGGGGGCCTTTTTTTATGACAGCCAAGACAATTCTGATGACGGGATGTTCTTCTGGGATCGGCTATGCTGCTGCCCACGGGATGCGCGAACGCGGTTGGCGTGTCTTTGCCGCCTGCCGGCAACAGGCTGATTGCGACCGGCTGATTGCCGAAGGGTTCGACAGCCCCTTGCTGGATTACACCGACACCGCCAGCATTCACGCGGCCCTGGCCCAGGTGCTTGCCGCGACCGGTGGCACGCTGGATGCGCTTTACAACAACGGCGCTCATGGCACGCCCGGCGCGGTCGAAGACCTGCCGACCGATGCCCTGCGCGCTATTTTCGAGAGTAATTTCTTCGGCTGGCACGAATTGACCCGCGCGGTCCTGCCCGTCATGCGCGCCCAGGGGCATGGGCGGATCGTGCAATGCTCGTCGGTTCTTGGGCTTGTCACCATGCCTTGGCGCGGGGCTTACAACGCAACAAAATTCGCGCTTGAAGGGCTGACGGACACGCTGCGCATTGAAATGCGCGACACCCCGATCAAGATCGTCCTGATCGAACCCGGGCCCGTCACATCGAGGATTCGCGCCAATTCCATTCCGCATTTCGAACGCTGGATCGATTGGGAAAGCTCGCCGCGCAAAGCCCAATACGAGGCTGTTCTGCGCAAGCGTCTTTACGAAAGCCGTGGCCCCGACACGTTTGAACTGCCCCCCGAAGCGGTCATCCAAAAGCTGGTCCACGCGCTCGAATCGCCACGGCCGCACCCGCGCTATTATGTCACGACACCGACCTATATCTCCGGTATTTTACGCCGCATCCTGCCGACCCGCGCCCTTGATTGGGTACTGGCGCGCTAGATTGAGGTTGCGCAAAGCGTTTGCCCAGCTACATCTTCGCGCAACACGAAAGGAAAGTTCATGCCTGCTGATCCTCTATTCGTCCTCGTCGTCATCGCCGTTCTGGCGGTCGTGGTGGTCTTGATCCTGGGCCTTGGCGGTTTTGCCGGCGGCGGCGATTTCAACAAGCGCAATTCAAACAAGCTGATGCGGTGGCGGATCATCGCGCAGTTTATCGCGGTCGTACTGATCGTAATCTATGTCTACTTTCGCAAGGATGCTGGCTGATGGTCGTTCTCAACAAGATTTACACCCGTACCGGCGACAAGGGCGACACGGCCCTTGGGAACGGAAGCCGCGTGCCGAAACACAACGCCCGCGTCGACGCATATGGCACAGCGGACGAATTGAACTGCTTTGTCGGCATTGCCCGCCTTGCTGCCAAGGAAGAGACCGATGCGGCGCTCTCGCGCATTCAAAATGACCTGTTCGATATCGGGGCAGACCTGTGCCGCCCAGATATGAAAGCCGATGCAGAGGCCGAATACACGCCCCTGCGCATCGTCCCCGAGCAGGTGGACCGGCTGGAGCGCGAGATTGACACGATGAATGCCAGCCTTGAACCGCTGCGCAGTTTTATCTTGCCCGGCGGGTCAGAACTGGCCGCGCATCTGCATGTTTGCCGTACCGTGGCGCGCCGGGCAGAACGCCTGACCGTGTTACTGGCCGAACAGGAAGACGTGAACGAGGCCGCCGTGCGCTACCTGAACCGCCTGAGCGACTGGTTCTTTGTGGCCGCCCGCATCGCAAACAATGTCGGAAAAGACGACGTATTGTGGGTTCCGGGGGCAAACCGATAATCAAAAATCCCTAGAACGCCGCGTCGAAATCGCAAAAAACACCGTTTTTTTGCTGTTTCACACCGGAATGCTTCGTTACACCAACACAGAGTTAACATGACCGGGGCGAATAGCCCCAAAGCGTAAACCGAGGAGAAATCGCCCATGAAGGTATTGGTACCTGTTAAGCGCGTGATCGACTACAACGTAAAAGTACGTGTCAAAGCGGACGGAACGGGTGTTGATCTTGCCAACGTAAAAATGTCGATGAACCCGTTCGACGAAATTTCCGTCGAACAGGCCATCCGCCTCAAGGAGGCCGGTCAGGTTGATGAAATCGTCGTCGTTTCGATCGGCGTGAAGCAGTCGCAGGAAACCTTGCGTACCGCTTTGGCGATGGGGGCCGACCGCGCGATTCTGGTTGTTGCAGCCGATGACGTGCACAACGACATCGAGCCGCTGACAGTCGCAAAAATTCTCAAGGCGATCGTCGATGAAGAACAGCCCGGTCTGGTGCTGTGCGGCAAGCAGGCAATCGACAACGACATGAACGCAACCGGCCAGATGCTGTCCGCCCTGCTGGGTTGGTCGCAGGCGACCTTTGCGTCCAAAGTGGAAATCGATGGCGATAGCGCCGTCGTGACCCGCGAGGTCGATGGCGGCTTGCAGACGATCAAAGTGTCGATGCCGTCGGTCGTGACCGTCGACCTTCGTCTGAACGAACCACGCTATGCGTCCTTGCCCAACATCATGAAGGCCAAGAAAAAGCCGATGGATGAAAAAACGCCTGCAGATTATGGCGTTGAAATCGGAAACCGGTTGGAAATCCTGAAAACCGTTGAACCAGCAGAACGTGCAGCGGGCATCAAGGTTGATTCCGTCGATGAACTTGTGGCGAAACTCAAAGAAGCGGGGGCCGTGTAATGGCTGTTCTACTCCTTGCAGAAGTAACTGATGGCGCGTTGGCGATGGACGCGACCGCAAAGGCCGTGACAGCCGCACAAAAGCTGGGCGATGTAACCGTGCTTTGCGCAGGCGGCTCGGCCGCGGCAGCAGGCGAAGAAGCGTCGAAAATCGCCGGTGTTGCCAAGGTACTGGTTGCCGAAGACGACACATTGGGTCACCGCCTGGCGGAATCCACTGCGGCCTTGATCGTGTCGATGGCCGGCGATTATGACCACATCGTCGCCCCTGCGACCACAGACGCAAAAAACGTGATGCCGCGCGTTGCCGCCCTGCTGGACGTGATGATCATTTCCGACGCGTCCGGTGTGGTCGACGCCGATACGTTCGAACGTCCGATCTATGCGGGCAATGCGATCCAGACTGTCAAATCCTCGGATGCGAAAAAAGTCATCACCTTCCGCACATCGACATTCGATGCCGCAGAAACGGGAGGCTCTGCCTCGGTCGAGACGATGTCGGCAGTGGCTGATCCCGGGCTGTCGTCCTGGGTTGAAGATCACGTCGCAGCAAGCGACCGCCCCGAACTGACATCGGCTGGCGTTGTCGTGTCCGGTGGCCGTGGTGTCGGGTCCGAAGATGACTTCGCACTGATCGAAAAGCTTGCCGACAAGCTGGGTGCCGCCGTGGGCGCATCCCGTGCTGCGGTCGATTCGGGCTATGCGCCGAACGATTGGCAGGTTGGACAGACCGGCAAGGTCGTCGCCCCCGAGCTTTATGTTGCGGTCGGTATTTCCGGCGCGATTCAACACCTGGCCGGTATGAAAGACAGCAAAATCATCGTCGCCATCAACAAAGACGAAGAAGCGCCGATCTTTCAGGTTGCCGATTACGGTCTGGTCGCCGATCTGTTTGAGGCCGTGCCAGAGCTGATCGAAAAGCTGTAAGCCGGTACAATCGTAATTTTAGACGGCCCGCCTGATTGGCGGGCCGTTTTTTTATGTCAGCTCGGCAATCGCCTGGCTGATGGCCGCAGCCGCTTCTTCATGGGCTTGCACCCCCATCAACTCCTCGGCGCTATAGGCCTCGAGCGGGTTGAAGACCATGCCATTGGTACCGTCGTGCTGCGCGCGCCGGGACGGCACCACCTGAACAACCTTGGTCACATAGGGTGCCACTTGTTCCATCATCGAACGGGTCACAAAAAGGGGGTCCGGCCCCAGTCCGCCATGCTCCATGGGAAAATCAGATGGCGCATGATCGGCGAACCAAAGCAAAATGGTCTTGCCGCGCATCTGCCCCATCATCAACCGCATCCGGGCCACCCAAGCTGACTGCAACTCCTTATAGACGGCCTCAAAGCGATCAGGCGACTTCTTATGCAGGCCCATCAACAAATGTTTGTTGAAATTATATTCTGAAAAATCCACATCCCGAAAGATCGTCTTGAGCAATTCTGAAGGACCCACGAAACGGTCATTGCGACGCGGGTGGACTGAATAGAACCGATTGGTCATGTTATGCGCCCCCATCACCTGCATGACGGTAACCTTGGCGTCCGCGGCTGCCCCCGGCACGAAAGGGTCATGCGCAAAAACGTCGATGCCCGCGTTGACGCATCCGAAGTTTGCGCACACCAGCCCGGTTTCATTTTCAACCAGCGACGGGAACGGTTTTTCAATGAACCGCCCGTAGGTTTCAGTGCCGCCGATAAAGGCAACATAGGGTTTTTCCAGCTTTCGCCGTGGCCCTCTGAATAAAAGTTTTGACGCGCCATAGCGGCACGGCAAATAGTCCAGGGCCCCCGGCCCCGTTGCATCATAGGTCATATCGCCCACCTTTTTAAACTCACCCGGGGCCCAGATTGCACGTTAGGTTTTGCGATTCCCTTAAGGATTCGATTTATGAAAAGCTGTCGGTAAATCGAGCACTTGCAGGCCCTCCCTTGGGCGCATTATGCTGCGATCAAACAAAAAAGGGACAGGCCATGGACATCCAAACAATCGGCATCGTTGGCGCGGGCCAGATGGGCAACGGGATCGCACATGTGATGGCGCTGGCTGGGTATGACGTATTGTTGACAGATGTCAGTGCCGATGCACTTCAGAAGGCGGTCGACACCATCACCGGCAATCTGGACCGACAGGTCGGGCGCGGAAAAGTCGCCGAAGCAGACCGCGACGCGGCACTTGCCCGGATCGTGACAACACAGACCTTGAGTGATCTAGGCCAAAGTGATCTGGTCATCGAAGCGGCGACGGAACGCGAAACCGTCAAGCAGGCCATCTTTGAAGACTTGATACCACACCTCAAGCCGACGACCATTCTGACATCAAATACGTCGTCGATTTCCATCACAAGATTGGCAAGCCGGACCGACAGACCCGAGAAATTCATGGGCTTCCACTTCATGAACCCCGTTCCAGTCATGCAGTTGGTCGAACTGATCCGTGGCATCGCTACGGACAAAGAGACCTTTGCCGCATGCCGCGCGGTCGTCGATAAGCTGGGCAAAACCGCCGCGTCGGCCGAGGATTTCCCCGCCTTTATCGTAAACCGCATCCTCATGCCGATGATCAACGAGGCTGTCTATACATTGTACGAGGGCGTGGGATCGGTTGAATCAATCGACAGTTCGCTGAAGCTTGGGGCGAACCACCCGATGGGGCCGCTGGAGCTGGCCGATTTTATCGGCCTCGATACATGCCTTGCCATCATGAACGTGCTGCATGACGGTCTGGCCGATACCAAGTATCGCCCTTGCCCGTTGCTTACCAAATACGTCGAGGCGGGATGGTTGGGCAGGAAAACCAGTCGCGGATTTTATGATTATCGTGGGGATGTTCCGGTTCCAACGCGTTAAGATCTGATATGTTACGACGGTTCGGAATGGGGGCCAGCCCCCAGACCCCCGGGATTTTCAACCATTTGGAAAAGCCACTCGGCCCGTTGGTTTTTGAATATGGACCGAGTGAGCCCAGAGATACGCTGGGCTCGCCGGCAGCGCACATCTAACATTCAGTCAACACATGGGCAGCGATTGGGCGTTTGGGTTTATTGCAGGTATGGGCGACATTTTGCAGCAGTAATCCTTGGCGGCTCATCAGCGATAATTTTTAGCCGTTTGATATTTAAGGCTGTCCGCTCCGAATGAATTTTACTCGCAGGGCTAGCGTTATCGTTCCGGGTTGTAGGGGAAAGGTAGCGAGATCATTTAGCTGCGGAACCTCATCAATTGAGGTCAAAAGCGACCGCTTGAGGTTGCGGAAATCGCAGTTGGGCACGGCCGATGGGATCGGGAACCTTTATTCCGCGAAAATTATTCGCGACAACACTGATCGGACCGGTTGTTCGGGTCCGATCAAGCTGCTTTTACGGCACTGCGAGATCGATCCCCATGTTGATCAAGGCAACACGCCAAAATCCCTTCTGCGTGCAGCTATGATCTGCTGATGATAGATTAAGGCATAGGGACCTTTTGCGATCATATCAGGTTACGCTGAAGTCCTCGGATGCCAGAATTCCGGCAGCTGGCCAGTGCTTTGCCTCAGATATTGCCGTCACAGGGCCTGCCGTCAACCGGCCAATAAGGCTATCACGAAGCGTTAATGGGGTCAGTTACCCTCGCCGAATTTGTCAGCAACGAGCGCCGTCAGCGCCTCGACCAGAGCCTCCGCATCAGCACCGCTCGTTTGAATGTCGATTGTGGTGCCTTTCGATGCGGCCAGCATTAGCAGCCCCATGATGCTGTCGCCAGAGGCTGACATACCGTCCTTGCTAACCTCGGCACGGGCGTCGAAAGCCTCTACCACCTCGACAAGTTTGGCAGACGCGCGGGCGTGCAGACCTTTTTCGTTTATGATTTTCAGTGATATTTGAGGCATGAATATGGGGCCTTGCTATTCTTTGCTGACATTCTGGCTGTCAATATATTTCCGACCTGCCGCAAGCGCCGCACGCACGGCTTCGGGAACCTCGAGGTCACGAGACTTTGCCAGCTTGATGAGCATCGGCAAATTTGCACCATAAAGGATCCGGCGGTTTTTTGGACGGCACGCCAACAAGCTCAGGTTGGAAGGAGAGCCGCCAAACAGATCGGTGACAACGACAACCCCTTGGCCCATGTCAACCTCATCTGCGGCCTCACAGATTTCCATTTCCTTGGCCTTGCGGTCGTGGTCGGCATGAATCGAAATCGCGCGGACACCATTTTGAGATCCAACAACATGTTCGATTGCAGCCAAGTATTCCTTGGCCAGCCCCCCATGTGCAACGATCACAATACCTATCAACGCGTTGTCTCTTCCCGCTTTTTCTGTTCCAACTCGCGATGCCTAACTGACACCTGCCAGCCTGCATTCGCAAGGTTGAAAGCGTGTTGCTCGGCCAGAGTTACTGACCGGTGTTGCCCCCCCGTACAGCCAAACGCAAGAGAGATATGCGATTTACCCTCCGTCTTGCAGGCAGGCAAGATCAAAAGGCTGAGATCAAGAACCTGTTTGGCAAAGGCTTCAAAAAGCGGATCCTGTCCGACATATGCGGCGACCCTTTCATCGGTACCGTTCATACCACGCAGGGACGGGTCCCAGAACGGATTGCGAAGAAACCGGCAGTCAAACACCATATCGGCACTGCGGGGCAATCCGCGTTTGTAGGAAAACGACTGTACTGAAATACTCAGGTGGTGGGCACCGCCGACAGCAAACCAGCGCTCCAACTCTTCGCGCAGCTGGTGGACGTTCAATTCAGTTGTATCGATCAGGACATCCGCGTTTGCGCGCACGGGACCGAGAATTTCCTTTTCACGGCGAATTCCTTCTACCGGGCTATCCGCCTCGGCGAGCGGATGCCGCCTTCGGGTTTCCGAAAACCGGCGCAGCAGCACATCGGTACTGCAATTGAGGTAAAGCAGATCAACATCCAGATTTTCGCGCGCGCGCAGCTGGGACAAGAGATCGTTAACCATGTCAGTCGAGAAATCCCGGTTTCGCGGGTCGATTCCCAATGCCAACGGGCGCAGCTGCCCCGGTGCGTCAAGCAGCGACAAGAGCATCCGTAAGGGGATGTTATCAATGACCTCGAAACCTGCATCTTCCAGGACATTAAGCGCAGATGAACGCCCCGCCCCCGCAGGGCCGGTCACCAAGACAATACGCTTTATGTTGGCTTTTGGTTCATTCATCTCGCTGTGGCTTCATCGTTCTGAGGTATAGAAGTAGGGCGGCCGGGAAGTGCGGCCCGTCACACCGATGCAAGCAGGGGACCCCCTGTCCAAGCAACATCGCTTCATGTGCAAATGGTAGACGCTCTTTTTCATCGTGGTCCAGATCAACCGAAAGGTAAATCGGAATATCCGAGACAAATGGTAGCGTGAGCAGGCCTACGCCGCGCGCTTCGATACGACCTTTGATCGTGTCCGGCACGTTCGCGTGCAGCCGGTTCGCGACAGTAGAAACTTCGGTCCTGTCATCTGCGACCAATATCGCCCCGAGGGCGATCAACTGCAATGCGAGCGATGACTTACCGCTGCCTGATCCACCCAGAATAACCAGACCGCGCCGATCGACTGCAACAGTTGTCGCATGAATGATCTGACGCGAAGCTGGCGTTTTGCCCATCGGCTAGGCCGGCAACCCAACGACAAAGCGCGCGCCAAGTGGCTCTGACGTGATGTCGGCCTCTGTCGGTCGGATGTTTTCTGCCCAGATCACACCGCCATGTGCTTCGACGATTTGCTTGGAAATCGCGAGCCCAAGACCGGAGTTATTTCCGAAATGCTCGTCAGGTCGCTGGGAATAAAACCGCTTGAAGATCTTCGAAAGCGCCTGATCCGGAATGCCGGGGCCGGTGTCCTCGACGACGACAAGCACCCGATTTTCGCGCTGCCGTGCCCATACCCGGATGGCATCGCCATCTTCACAAAACGACACTGCATTTGTGATCAAGTTAACGAAAACCTGCGCAAGACGCGCCTCAAGCCCATGCACGATGATTGGGGTCTCTGGCAGGTCGGTGATAAAATCAATGCCCTGCTTGCGCGCGTCCTCTCCAAGATACTGCCCAAGATTGCCGATCATCGTCAGCAGATCGAACGGCTCTTCCTCTTCTTTGACCAGCTCGCTGTCCAACCGTGATGCATTGGAAATATCGCTTACCAGTCGGTCAAGTCTTCTTACGTCATGGTCAATGACGTCCAGCAATTTCTCGCGCTGGTCGTCTCGTTTGATCAGCCGAAGCGTTCCCACCGCAGAACGTAAGGACGCCAGCGGGTTCTTGATCTCATGAGCCACATCGGCGGCAAACTGTTCGTTCCCGTCAATCCGGTTGTAAAGTGCCGATACCATCCCGCGCAGCGCGCCCGAAAGCCGACCAATCTCGTCGGGCCGCGCGGTCAGATCGGGAATGCGGATGCGACCGGGGTTCATCTTGCGCGCGTCCTTGTCGCGGCCCAGTTCGGCTGCAGCAGCAAGATCGGCCAAGGGATTCGCGATCGTTGACGCCAGAACAAGACTCAGGCCGATCGACACCAAGGTGGCGATGACGAACATCTGCAAGACCCGCTCGCGTTCGCCCCGCACCAGCTTGTCAATCTCGCCTGCCGCGGAAGTGGCCGCGACGACGCCAACGGCAACACCATTCTGCAAGATCGGGGTGGTGACGGTGAAAAGTGTCCCGCCCTGTGCGTCAAGATTGTCCCGAATTTGCGTGCCGTTGGCCAACGCGTCCGCGACGAGCGGCTTCAGCTGGTTTTCGATTGGCACCACTTCGGCTGTCGTATCCTGCCCAAAGGGGCTAGAGAGCGTCGCCCAAAGCCAGCTTAGTCCATCGGATAGCAAAGTCTTGTCGCTCCGGTCCGGATTCGAAGCGATTTTCGGCATCCGCCCCTCGGAGCGGGCAAGCAGGCTGTCGTTAGGGTCGAAGACGAACA
This sequence comes from Roseobacter sp. GAI101, assembly GCF_000156335.1. Lineage (GTDB taxonomy): Bacteria > Pseudomonadota > Alphaproteobacteria > Rhodobacterales > Rhodobacteraceae > Sulfitobacter. Next base: position 3,259,797 of record NZ_DS999213.1, on the reverse strand, counting down.
CTTCAATGCCGCTGCGCAAGTCGAGGCGATCAAGGCTGGCGACCACGTCAACCTCTGCATTGTCCGAAAGATTTGTTACGGCACTCGAAGGCAGCTGCGCCTCGAACACGCCTGCAATCAACTCGGCCTCTGAAACCAGGGACGCGCCGCGCTGCACTGCCAAGCTGTCGCGAGAGGAATTGAGATAAAGAATACCCGCGACCAAGACATTCAACGCAATCAAATTGAACGTGATGATCTTGCGTGTCAGTGGCGACGCGCGCAGCGAGAAAAGCCCCCGCCGGGACCGCTTTACACGCAATTCATCGGTCGCGGCCTTGTCCGGGGCGACCCAATCATCGCCCAGAACAACGTCACCGTCCCGCATAGGCGTGGCCATGTCTCGCACAAAATTCCTTTCGGCAATCGCCATAGCTCAGATCACTCTTCGTTATATCTATAGCCAATACCATAAAGTGTCTCAATCGCCGAGAACCCATCATCTGCGGTCCGCATCTTCTTGCGCAGACGCTTGATATGGCTGTCGATCGTACGGTCATCGACATATACTTGATCGTCATATGCGACATCCATCAACTGGTCGCGTGACTTCACGAAACCGGGACGCTGTGCAAGTGCCTGAAGCAACAGGAATTCTGTCACCGTCAACGATACGTCCTTGCCTTTCCAACTGACGGCATGCCGCAAGGGGTCCATCCGCAGGTCGCCCCGCTCGATCACCTTGGTTTCCTCCGTCTCGCCGACCTCGTTGTTCTCGACCGCGTCCTGCCGGCGCAAAAGCGCGCGGATGCGTTCAACCAACAGCCTTTGGCTAAAAGGTTTTTTGACGTAATCATCGGCCCCCATGCGCAGGCCCAGAACCTCGTCAATCTCGTCGTCCTTGGACGTCAGGAAAATGATCGGCATCGCTGTCTTCTGGCGTAACCGCTGCAACAAATCCATGCCGTCCATACGGGGCATCTTGATATCGAGGACCGCCATGTCGGGAAGCTTCTTGTTGAAAGCGTCCAGTGCAGCCTGACCGTCGTTGTAGGTCTCGACTTCAAAACCTTCTGCTTCAAGAGTCATCGAAACCGACGTCAGGATGTTCCTGTCGTCGTCTACCAATGCAATTCTGGACATTGCCCGTTTCCTTTACGCTGCTCAATTATCATTTTTTTCTTTCAGTGATCCCCAATTTACCCGATCGAATCAATCCAAAAGTGCGAATCACCTCTCCTGTCGGTCATATTTCCGCCATAATTTGGTTAGGAATGGCTAAATTGCCGCAGTCCTCTCTCTAAAATTGTAGTATATCAGCCGCTATAGGCCCGCCGTTTCCAAGCTTGGGCAGAGAACCGCGCGATGATGGCGCTAACTGCGTCAAAGCCGACTGTTCATATCGTAAATCGACGTGCTAAGACGCCCCCACGGCCCAAGCGGTCGCTTTATTTTTGAAGAATTTCGTGCCCACCCTTGGCGCATCTACAGGAGACATCCCATGACGTTAGGCCGCGTAAATCCGCAATTCCGCCTCGAAGATCAAGGCATTAGCGGGCTAGGTGATGTCTATTACAACATGATCGAACCCGCTTTGGTCGAAGCGGCGCTCAAGCGCGGCGAAGGTACGTTGGGCAAAGGCGGCACGCTGCTGGTAACGACCGGCAAGTTCACCGGTCGGTCCCCCAAGGACAAGCATGTCGTCAAGACCGACAGTGTTGCCGACACGATCTGGTGGGAAAACAACGCCGCGATGTCACCAGAAGGGTTCGACGCGCTGCACAAGGATATGCTGGCCCACATGCAGGGCCGTGACTATTTCGTACAGGACCTTGTCGGGGGCGCAGATCCCAAACATGCAATCAATGTGCGTATGGTGACCGAACTTGCGTGGCATGGCCTGTTCATCCGCCACATGCTGCGCCGCCCCGAACGTGATGCGCTGAATGACTTCATCGCCGACTTTACCGTCATCAACTGCCCCAGCTTTTCCGCTGACCCTGCAAAGCATGATTGTCGCTCCGAAACTGTGATCGCGATGAACTTCGACAAGAAGATGATCCTGATCGGTGGCACCGAATATGCGGGCGAAAACAAAAAATCCGTCTTTACCCTGCTGAACTATTTGCTGCCCGGCAAAGGCGTCATGCCGATGCATTGCTCGGCCAACCACGCCACGGGGAACCCCGTCGACACCGCCGTGTTCTTCGGCCTGTCCGGCACCGGCAAGACCACCCTGTCCGCAGACCCAGGCCGCACGTTGATCGGCGATGATGAACATGGCTGGTCCGACAACGGCACCTTCAACTTCGAAGGCGGTTGCTATGCAAAAACGATCAACCTAAGCCGCGAGGCCGAACCGGAGATCTACGCGACGACCGAAAAATTCGCCACGGTCATCGAAAACATGGTCTTTGACGAAGAAACCAAAGAGCTTGATTTCAATGATGATTCCCTGACGGCGAACATGCGCTGCGCCTATCCGCTGCACTATATCTCCAATGCATCAGCCAAGGCGACCGGCGGACACCCCAAGAACATCATCATGTTGACCTGTGATGCTTTCGGCGTCCTGCCCCCCATCGCCCGGTTGACGCCGGCACAGGCGATGTACCACTTCCTGTCGGGCTTTACCTCCAAGGTTGCCGGCACCGAACGTGGCGTGACCGAACCGGAGCCAACGTTCTCCACCTGCTTCGGTGCACCCTTCATGCCGCGCCGTCCCGAGGTCTACGGCAACCTTCTGCGCGAAAAGATCGCGACACATGGCGCGACATGCTGGCTGGTGAATACCGGCTGGACAGGCGGAGCCTATGGCACAGGCAGCCGGATGCCGATCAAGGCAACCCGCGCCCTGCTGACTGCAGCTTTGGAAGGTGGCCTGGCCGGCGTCGAATACCGCAAGGATCCGAACTTTGGCTTCGACGTGCCCGTCGCGGTGACCGGCGTTGCAGACATCCTGCTGGATCCGCGCCGTACTTGGGATAATCCTGAATCATACGATCGTCAGGCCACCAAACTGGTCAACATGTTCTCGGCGAACTTTGAACAATACATGGCCTATATCGACGACGACGTAAAAGCCGCCGCGATCGGCTGAT
>NZ_DS999213.1:2530928-3256697 GCF_000156335.1 Roseobacter sp. GAI101 | reverse complement strand
TTCTGACCCGAAAACTCTACGCCGCTTGGGCGACAAAATCCGAAAGTGGCATTTCAAGAATGAACCGCAGATCGTCGCTGCTCATGTAGGACATGAAGCCTTCGACAGGTGTGTCCTGCCCCGACAAGAACCACCGCAGCGTGCCCGGTTCCGTATGCATATAGCCATGCCGTGCCGGGAAGCCCTTGAACACAACAGAATTTTGCATGAAGGCAATGATGTAATCCGGGTTCCAGTGCTGGATTGCCTGCCAGAACGCGTAACGCCCCAAGACCGAAGACAGCCCCGCATTGCGGAATTCACGCGGGGTGGCACCGACCCAGAACTCTCCGTGGTAGCAAACCTGACCCGCTATTCTTTGCGCCCCGGGGCCCGCCCGATAGCGCGACCGCTGCAAGTCGATGTCTACGCCAGGGGGTGGGAATTCGATAAAAGACCGCCGCAGGTGTTCCGCCAAAGTGTTCCCCTTGAGGTCAAGCATCCGCATGGCCTGCGTGTGCATGATGTCACCCTTTTCGTTGTGACCGACGATCCAGAACGCATTGTCCTTGTTCATCTCATGCAGGGCCGGGTCAAAAGGCATTCCCAACACGTGCCCCGGCCGCGCCGCTGTAAGGACTTCTTTGTAAATGTCGAAATCATATCCAACGGTCAGCGTTATTCCCGCCTGCTGAAGCAGACCAGTACTGCTGGCAATAAACCGTTCACCGTCTTGAAAACTATGTAGCGTCACTTGAGGAACTCCTTTGATGTGTCATTCATCAAAGTTTAGCTCAAATACAAAACGGTTGCTTGGTTTTTGCGATTAGGCGCTAGAAGGCTACAATTGCATCGGACGGCATCACGTCAAGAGTGCTCTGATCCAGTCCCGCAATCGAGATATATCGAGACCTGTCAATTGCGGCAATCAATGCGAAACTCCGGTCGGGAAACCTGCTTGCCATCAAAAGTCTTTTATATGCCAATGGGATAGGCTTCGCGCCCTCTTTCCTTGGTATTTGGGTGACCACCTCGTCAAGGCGCACACCGCCATTGGCCTGCACTTCGCGGAACGGCGCATTCAACATCGCCTCAAATTCAGGCCCTCCCGGAAATTGCCCGAGCGGACGACCGATGCTGCTGCGCGCATTCTTCCAGCCCCACCACTTTGTATAAAAGGATTCTTGACCCAATTCGATACAGATCCAGCCGTTCGGCGAATCACGGTAAACCAGCACATAAGGGCGAAGAGCTTGGAAATTCGGGTGCTCCAACTCGCCCTTACTGTTGACCCATGCGGTGAAAACGTCCCGCAACATGTCGGATTCACCGTCCCAGATCTGGGTCAACGGCTGCTGCTGCTGGTAGAAATTCCAGCCGTTCGGTGCCTCATGCGACAGGCGAAGCAGGCCGCCGACATGACGGCTGTTGCCCTGCACCCATATCTTGCCCCGAGCCATGATATCCGTCGCTTCGGGTAAAACTTCGTGGCCTCGTTCGGTAAGTTGATAGCGGCGGTCATCAACTTCAAACAACGCCTCCCCCATGATCTCTTCCAAGTGGGCGATGTGACGCCTTACCGTTTGACGGGTACTTTCAAGTTGTTTGACCGCATGGCTAAGGTTCAACGTTCCGGCAAGTACGACAAATGACCGGATCATTTCATACAGTAATGCGGGAGCTTTCACTGAATCTGCAGGATCTCCCCTGATTTCGGATACCTTATTCATTTGACCTCAATGGTAAATTAATAATACATCAATCAACTATATATAATACATCCATGGAAGGTTTGTAACCTTAAATTGAAAAAATCTATCCAATTGATCGTATTGGGCATTTTAGTGGATGACTGTGCTACAACAACCAGAGGTATTAGTGATCATGTCCCATCCTGTAGACATCCACGTCGGTAAGAAGCTGAAACAGATCCGCACGTTGCGCCGTCTTTCGCAAACAGATGTAGCCAAGCAGCTTAAGCTTTCGTTTCAACAAATTCAGAAATACGAAATCGGTTCAAACCGTGTCGCAGCCAGCAGACTGTTCGAACTGGCGCAGATTCTTGATGTTTCGCCGTCGTTTTTCTTCGAGGGCTTGCACGACAACACCAATGACGCGCCAAAAAGCGACCCGAGCATCGAGATCGTAAGTGCTTTGGCATCGATCAAGGATGATGCGATCAAATCCCGTATCGTCACCTTTATCGAAGACATTTCAGGTGTGACTGTCGCACGTCAAAGCTGAAGGTTTCAGCCTAACAGGCCGCGTCTCACCAGATTCGCGCCTGCGATGACGAGAATGAAAAGCGTCGCTTTGCGGAAGGATGCCTGATCGATCCGGTCCATGACCTGGCTGCCCAGCCACATTCCGGCTAGGGCGGGGAGTATCATGAAGATGGAAAACGGTACCGTTTCAGCCCTCAGGACACCCGACCCAAAGTGCGCGAACACCAACGCCACCGCGCCAAGCCCGTAAATAACGCCCTGTATGCGCATTTGGTCCTGCTTGGCCGTCCCGAGCGCTGTAAGATACGCTACCGTCGGCGGCCCCCAAACGCCGGAGACGCCGCCGACAGCGCCTGCAAACCCGCCCACCAGCACCTCGACCCGGCTGGATCGATGCGCCAGATTAAAACTCCGCCCGCTGATTTGCCAGAGAGCGAACAGGGTGATGAACACACCAATGACCAGCAACATGGTCTGGGCCGGCAGGAAGCGCACAAGCTGCGCAGACAAAAGCAGCATGATTCCCCCCGAGATCAGGAACACTTTGAACAATCTCGTCGACGCCCATGCTGCTTTGATGCCTTGCCGCAGTGCCTGAAACAGATTGGTCGCAACGGTGGGGAATATTAGTCCCGCAAGCGCCAATTCCGGTGGCAAAAAGATCGTCAGGCCAGAGATCAACACCAACGGCATGGCGAAGCCCACCATCCCCTTGATAAATCCGGCGACAATCGCGACACCAAAGGCCAAAGCCAGCTCATGCGGGGTTAAGAAACTGAAAAATGCGTCCATTTGCATCTCATATCAGCTTGGACAGTGAGCGCACCAGAAATCCACTGCGCAATTTTAGACCATTTTGACGCGCCGAAACGTATCTTTATTGTGCTGCACCTGCGAAAGGTTTATGCCCCCCTCATATTGGAAAAGGACCGTACAGATGGCTCATGATGGACAGGACTTGATAATGGGATCACAGATCATCCTCGAAGATTTGCTTAAACTCACCGCCGAGGCGCTGCCGCCGGTCGATGAAATCCTCGAACAGGCCAAAACGTCGGTGCGCGCGCTGGTATCGGTTGATGGTCGTGTGTCCAACGGCCTGGTCGAAGCCAATCAAACCGCTGCACATGGCTTGGCCTGGCTGGCGACATATGCACAAGCCTTGAACCAGATGCAGCTTTGGGCGGAAAAGCTCAATGCTGACGGGGTGTTCGGGGAAACGGAACAGCTGATTCACCAGATCGCGTTCGGCGAATACCTCTGGCAGATTTATGGCGGCATCCAGATGAACCAGGGCGAGATTCTGCGCCTGCACGATATGGGCTTGGGTCAGGATGCACAGGGCGGTTTGACAACACCCGCCATTCAACAGCTGACCCAGCACGGCAATACCCAAGCGGCCCGCACCCGTCTGGTTGAACTGATGCAAGAACAGTCCGCCAACATCACCGTAGGGCGGTCCGGCCTCGATGAAGAGCTCGAGATGATTCGCGAGCAGTTTCGCCGTTATGCCATCGACAAGGTCGAACCCTACGCCCACGAATGGCACCTCAAGGATGAATTGATCCCGATGGAGGTGATCAACGAACTTGCCGAAATGGGTGTCTTCGGCCTGACCATCCCCGAAGAGTTTGGCGGCTTCGGCTTGTCCAAAGCCTCGATGTGCGTCGTTTCAGAAGAACTGTCGCGCGGTTATATCGGCGTTGGGTCGCTTGCCACACGTTCCGAGATTGCCGCTGAACTGATCATCGCGGGGGGCACGGACGAACAAAAAGCCAAATGGCTGCCCCGCATTTCAAGCGCCGAGACGTTGCCGACCGCTGTTTTCACCGAACCGAACACCGGGTCCGACCTTGGATCGCTGCGCACACGCGCGGTCAAGGATGGTGAGGACTATAGGATTACCGGTAACAAGACTTGGATCACCCATGCGGCGCGCACTCATATGATGACACTGCTCGCGCGGACCGACCCGAACACGACAGATTACAAAGGTCTGTCCATGTTCCTTGCCGAAAAAACACCCGGCGATGATGCCAACCCCTTCCCCACCGATGGCATGACCGGTGGCGAAATCGAAGTGCTTGGCTATCGCGGCATGAAGGAATACGAACTGGCGTTCGACGGGTTCCACGTCAAAGGGGAAAACCTGCTGGGCGGTGAAGAAGGCAAAGGCTTCAAGCAGTTGATGGAGACGTTCGAGTCCGCACGAATCCAGACCGCTGCCCGCGCCATTGGCGTCGCACAATCCGCGCTGGATATCTCGATGCAATATGCGATCGACCGCAAGCAATTTGGCAAGTCCCTGATCAACTTCCCACGGGTATCCTCCAAATTGGCGATGATGGCCGTCGAAATCATGGTAGCGCGCCAGCTGACCTATTTCTCGGCCTTTGAAAAGGACGAAGGCCGCCGCTGCGACGTCGAGGCAGGGATGGCCAAACTACTGGGCGCACGGGTTGCCTGGGCAGCGGCTGACAACGGGCTTCAAATCCATGGCGGCAACGGCTTTGCGCTTGAATACAAGATCAGCCGCGTGCTGTGTGATGCCCGCATCCTGAACATCTTTGAAGGTGCCGCCGAAATTCAGGCACAGGTGATCGCCCGCCGCGTTCTTGGCTGACACAACCCCATCGGCTTGGCGCGGGCAGACCTGCGCCAAGCCTACTGCAAGGCAGCATCACATGATCCGTACCACTTCCCTGCTCCTAAGTCTCATGGTGATCGGTGCCTGTGATCGTGACGAAACGGTCCGCCAGTATGGTGCCGCGGACAAAACCTGGATCCTGACCGAATTGAACGGCAGCCCCTTCAGCGCCGAAACCGCCCTGTCCTTCCAGCCGCAAAACCGGATTTCAGGGACAGGCCCCTGCAATGTCTTCGCTGGTCGAATGGCCACGCCATACCCTTGGTTCGATATCGAAAACCTTGCCGCGACCAAGCGGATATGCCCCGGCTTGGCCGAAGAAACCGCTTTCTTCAACGCTCTGTCCCAAACGACGCTTTCCGAAGTGTTGGGAGACACGATGATCCTGTCGAACCCTGACGGGCTGACCATGGTCTTCAAATCTGGCGGCTGAACGCATCGACATATCGCGCCCGCGCCTCCGGCAAGGGCCTGCCCCCCAGATTTCGCGCGAGATGTTGCTCCAGAAAATATCCGGTTGTTTTGAACCCTTGCAAAATCTCATCATCGCGCGCCTCGCCTTCTCCCAACAGAACGGGCGGCAGCGGCAGCATCTTGTCGGCCCATTCCCCTGCCCCTTCGCGGGTGACGGCCCGGCCGGATTTTGGCGACACGAACACCAGCGCGTCTGTCGCCCCGGTCACTGCACATGCCGTCAGATCAAGCCCATAGCCCATCTCCTCAAGCAGGCTCAATTCCCACTGAAGATAGGCCAATGGCCACAGATCGCCTTGGTCCAGCAAATCCAACAGGGCCTGGGTCCGATGATAAAGCGGCGGATGGGGTTCGCGCTCGGGCAGGCAAAATGAGAGCAAGGCCGTCACCGTATTCAGCCCCGCAAGGCTCAGCCGGTCGCTCATCGCGGAAACTGCGCGGCTGCGCACAGGTTCGACCGTGAACGCGCCGATATGCCCCTCAAGTCGCGCCCGCCACGCCACGTCCAACTGCGCTCCGGGCTGCAGTATCGGTGCAATCTTGCGGCTGGTTCCGCCTCGGACGATGCCCGCGTGACGGCCCTGCGTCGGCGTAAACACTTCGATGATGGCTGACGTTTCCCCATGTCGCCGCGCGCTCAGCAAAATCCCCTGATCGCGCCACTCCATCAGATCAGGCCCTCGTCATGCAGCAGATGCCGCCCTTGCCGGTCTTCAACTTCGATCACCCAAAGATCGGGATCAAACTCGCGCTGCCGCGCGACCGATGCATCAACCTCTGCCTCGCTGCCACTCGCCATCTCGACCCAGGCACGCGCGCCGCTCATTAGATCAAAGCTGCGCTGAAACAAGACTGCCTTGCCATCCAGCGTTGCCAGCTTCACCAAAACGGCACCGCCAGTGTCATCACCATGCGCAACGACAAAGGCCGGAATATCATAGACCCGCAAACGCGCCAGATAGGCATCGATCCAAAATCGCGCCGTCAGCCGCGCCATGCAGCACCCCGAATTCCAAATGGAAATAAATCCTCCCCGAAGGGCCGGGCTGCACAGCAATCAGACATTGCCGTCCTTGAACTCCAACCCCATCTCGGTATAGCGCTCGGCCTCGTCCAGCCAGTTCGGACGTACCTTGACCTGCAAGAACAGATGCACCTTGCGGCCCAGGAACTCTTCCAGCTCTTCCCGTGCGGCCTTGCTGACGGATTTGATCGTCTCGCCCTTATGGCCCAAAACGATCCCCTTGTGACCGTCGCGGATCACATAGATCAGCTGGTCGATCCGGGCCGTGCCATCCTTGCGCTCTTCCCAATTCTCGGTCTCGACCGTCAACTGATATGGCAGCTCCTGATGCAGTCGCAGGATCAGCTTTTCGCGCGTCATTTCGGCGGCAATCATCCGCATGGGCAGGTCAGCAATCTGGTCTTCGGGGTACAACCACGGGCTTTCCGGCAATTCTCCGGCCAGCCAAGTGCGCAACGCATCAACCCCGTGTCCCCGCTCGGCCGAGATCATGAATGTCTCGGCAAATGGGAAACGTTCGTTGATTTCCTTGCTCAGCCCCAGCAACACAGGCGCTTCGACCCGGTCGATCTTGTTGATGGCCAGCGCAACCTTGCGTCCCTCACCGATACCATCAAGCCCTTCGAGGATACGCTCGACACCTTCGGTGATCCCGCGGTTTGCCTCGATCAGCAGCACGACCACATCCGCATCCGCGGCACCGCCCCAGGCGGCGGCCACCATTGCGCGGTCCAGACGACGGCGCGGCTGGAACAGGCCCGGCGTGTCAACGAAAACCAACTGGCTTGCGCCTTCCATGGCAACGCCCCGGATACGGGCGCGGGTGGTCTGCACCTTGTGGGTCACGATAGACACTTTCGCGCCCACCATTCGGTTCAGCAGCGTGGATTTGCCCGCATTGGGCTCACCGATCAGGGCGACAAAGCCGGCGCGGGTGGTCATGTGTTATTCTCCAGTTTCGCCAACAGAAGTTTGGCAGCGGCTTGTTCAGCCTGACGTTTCGAGGGCGCAACCGCAACTGCGCTGGCTCCGTTTTGCACCTTGGCGGTAATGGTAAATACCGGTGCATGGTCCGGCCCCTGCCGGTCGGTCTGAACATAGGACGGCGGCGGAAAGCCACGCGCCTGCGCCCACTCCTGCAAGGCGGTCTTCGCATCGCGTGCGTCTTGCTTGACGGTTTGCACCCGATCGCCCCACAACCGTATGATTAGATCACGTGCCGCATCAAATCCACCGTCCATATAGACGGCGGCGATAATGGCTTCTATCGCATCCCCCAGCAGGGCCTGCTTGCGCCGTCCGCCCGACAACATTTCCGAGCGGCCAAGTTTGAGCACGGCCCCCATGTCGATCTCGCGCGCGACATCGGCGCAGGCTTCCTTGCGCACAAGGGCATTGAACCGTGGTGCCAATTGCCCTTCGGTCGCTTTGGGGTCGAGCATCAGCAGCGCTTCGGCCATCACAAGCCCCAGCACACGGTCGCCCAAGAACTCCAACCGCTGGTTATCATCACGGTTGGCCGACGACATGGACGCATGGGTAACAGCACGGATCAAAAGTTCAGGCTTGCTGAACTTGTACCCGATGCGCCCCTCAAAGGCCCGAAGATCCGCGCTCAGCTTCACTTGACTGCTTTAAAGAAACGGTCGCCACGCCACGTCCAGAAGAACAGCATGGACCGCCCCCCGGAACTGAACATGATCCGGTCCGCACGGCCGATCAGGTTCTCGAACGGGACATAGCCCACGCCACCGGCCTGCTGGGCCAGACGGCTGTCGGCGGAATTGTCCCGGTTGTCGCCCATAAAGAAATAATGGCCTTCAGGCACAGAGTAGATGCCCGTGTTGTCAGACGCCTGGTTGCCGATGTTCAGGATCGGATGTTCCACCCCGTTGGGCAGCACCTCGATCTGGCGCGATTTCTCGCATATGCCACCTTCTCCGATGGCGCCGTTTTCACAGCGCGGGCGCATGCCCTGGGGGCCTTGGCGCGTCATCTCTTCCTCAAACACGCCATCGGGGCGCAGGGTGACAGGCGTGCCGTTGATGCTGATGACGCCATCGGTCACCTGAATTCTGTCACCCGGCAAACCGATCAGACGCTTGATGTAATCGCGGCCCGACACGGGGTGACGGAACACCACCACATCGCCACGCTCTGGCTGGGATGCGAACAGCCGCGTGTTGTCGCCGTCGAACGCACCGCAGATATCCTTGGCGTCGATTTCAATGCCGAAACGGGGCACCATGATGCTGGGGCAGGACGCGTATGAATAGCCATATGCCATCTTGTTGACGAAGAGAAAGTCACCGATCAGCAATGTCTCTTTCATCGACCCGGACGGGATCCAGAAAGGTTGGAAAAACAAGGTGCGGAACACGCCTGCAATAACCAGCGCATAGACGATTGTTTTGATGGTTTCGACAAACGCGTTGCCAGTTTTCTCTTTGGCGGCCATGGCGGCGCTCCTGATAATCAGTTTGGGGTTACATGCGGGCAGGACCCGGCCAAGTCAAGCGATCCAAGGGGGGATTCAGGGGTGTGGCGGATCACAATACACCTTGTGATTGATGTTCTGGGACCGGACGCGCTTCGATCACCACGAATGCCTGCGCCCAGGGGTGATCGTCAGTCAGCGTGACGTGGATGATCGCCTCGTGACCCGGCGGGGTCATCTGCGCCAATCGTTCAGCGGCCCATCCGGTCACCTGCATTACCGGCTGCCCCGTGCGCAGGTTGCTGACCGCCATATCACGCCACGCGATCCCCATCCGCAGCCCTGTGCCAAGCGCTTTTGAACAGGCCTCCTTTGCGGCCCAGCGTTTGGCGTAGGTTCCGGCCACATCCCGGCGGCGTTCGGCCTTTTGCTGTTCAACGTCCGTGAAAACCCGATTGCGAAAGCGGTCGCCAAAGCGGTCTAGCGTGTTCTGGATACGTTCGATATTTGCCAGATCGGTGCCGATACCTAGGATCATTTTGATGCCTTGCCTGCTGCGATGACTGCCGTCTTAGCCCGAACGGGCAACAAAAGGAAAGCTGACGCCAAGCACCAGAGGTCGGGAAATCTGCCCGACACCACCATCCCTGAACCTGCCAAAAGACCGCTACGCGTCGCGCGCACTGTCCATCAGACGGCGCATTTCGTGGATCGCAGGACCAAGCCCCAGAAATATCGCTTCGCCGACCAGAAAATGACCGATGTTAAGTTCTTTCACCTGCGGAAAGGACGCAATCGACGACACCGTATCATAGGTCAGCCCGTGCCCTGCGTGAATCTCAAGCCCAAGCTCGTGGCCGTATTGCGCCATCTCTTCGAGCTTTTGCAGTTCCTTCTGCGCCTCTTCCCAATGGCCTTCGGCAAAAGCGTCGCAATAGGCACCGGTGTGCAGTTCAATCACTTCCGCGCCAATCCGGTTGGCAGCTTCGATCTGGCGCTGTTCGGCGGCGATGAAAATACTGACCCGGCAACCGGCTTCGCGCAGCGGGGCGATGAAATGCGCCAGCTTGTTTTCCTCGCGCGCAACCTCGAGCCCGCCTTCGGTAGTCCGTTCCTCGCGCTTTTCTGGCACGATGCAGACTGCATGTGGCTTGTGACGCAACGCGATCTTCTGCATCTCGTCCGTCGCGGCCATCTCGAAGTTAAGAGGCACGGTCAGCACCTCAAGCAGCCCTTCGATATCGGCGTCAGTGATGTGACGGCGGTCTTCGCGCAGATGTGCGGTAATCCCGTCCGCGCCTGCCTCTTGGGCGACCCGGGCCGCACGCAGCGGATCAGGGTATGCCCCGCCACGGGCATTTCGCACCGTGGCAACATGGTCGATATTGACCCCAAGCCGCAACTTACCTTGCACTGCCATGATCTCTTCCTTCCTGCTCTGCAATTCTTTTGGCCTCGGCCTTGGCGGCGGCCTTTTTCTTGAGCGCTTCGAACTTGGCCTTGATCAAGCCCTTGCGCCGCTTTTGATAGGCGCGCAACAACGGCACGGACAAGTAGTAGCAAATCGTGGCGCAGATGATACCGGGGATAATGCCGCCGATCAGGTAGGGATAGAAAATCTCCCGCCAGAACGCGGCAAGCCCCGACCAGTCCGCCGTCTGACTGGTGAACATGGCGATGAAGTTCGCCAACAGGTCATGCCCGGCGTCAAAGAACTTGCCCCCAAAAGACCGGTGTTCCCCCTCGACCATCGGAGAGCCCAATATCCAGTGCCCCATCGACAGGGACGACAGGCCAATCGGTACATAGGTCAACGGATTGCCGAAGAATGTCGCCATCAGGGCCGCCAGCAGATTGCCCCGCATCGCCCGCGAAATCAGCGCCGCTACGATGAAATGCATGCCGTAGAACGGGGTGAACGTTGTGAATACACCCGCCCAAATGCCCCGTGCGATCCGTTCTGGCGTGTCTGGCAACCGCCGCATCCGGTGTTTGACATAGTGAAACGCCCGCGTCCAACCACCGCGCGGCCACATGAATTCGGCCATGGCGCGTAAAGTCGGCTTTGGATCACGGCGTTTGAAAATCAATGGACAGTCCTTGGGGCTTGGGGGCGTCGACGGTTTATGTGTGCTTTTCGCCGGGCTTTACCAGCTTCATGTTGCGATATCTGCTGATCTCGGCGACTTCGCTTTCAGCCTCGAGGGTTGGCATGAGAGAATGCAGATGCGCAATGTCACGCAGTTCCACGTCGACCAGCAAGCGATAGAAGTCTGGCTTGCGGTCCAGAAACTCAAGGTTGGATATATTGGCCTGTGATTGCCCGATCAAGGTGCAGATCCGCCCCAGAACCCCCGCACCGTTGCCGATGGTCAGGTCAAGCGTCGCACCATAGGCGGCCGGATGCGGGCCCTCGTGCCAGCGCAGATCCAGCCAACGGTCCGGCTGATCCTCGAAGGCGGCAAGCCGTTCACAATCGATAGCGTGGATCGTGACCCCCTTGCCGCGATACGTGATGCCGATGATGCGTTCGCCGGGCAACGGCTGGCAGCACGGGGCGCGGTCAAAGGATTGCCCCGGCTCAAGCCCGACAACGGCACGCTTGCGGTCCACCTGTTCACCGGGCTTGGGCTGAAGGTGTGGATACACGGCCTGAACCACTTCGCTCCCGGTCAATTCGGCAGAGCCGAGACGGGCCAGCAAATCCTCGGGTCCGTCAAGGCGCAGATTGCGCGCCGCGGTGCGCAAGACCTTTTCGGTTGCGTTTTTGTTGATCTGCTCAAAGGCCGAGCGCGCCAACTCGCGCCCCAAACTGACAAAGCGTGCACGGTCCACCTCGCGCAGGGAACGCCGGATCGCGGTCTTGGCCTTGCCGGTGGTGGCAATATCCAGCCACGTGACCTGTGGCGTCTGGCCCTGGGCGGTAATGATCTCGATCGACTGACCGTTCTTGACGCGGGTCCACAAAGGCACGCGCATCCCGTCGATCTTGGCACCGACACAGGCCGACCCGATCCGGGTGTGAATCGCATAAGCGAAATCGATCGGCGTCGCACCACGGGGCAGCTTCACCACCTCGCCTTTGGGTGTAAAGCAGAACACCTGATCGGCATACATCTCCAGCTTGACCGCCTCGAGGAAATCCTCGTGATCTTCTTCGGAATCAAGCTGTTCGGTCAGCTGTGCCACCCATTTCACCGGATCAACGGCAAAGGGGTTCCGCGACCGCACACCGTCACGATAGGACCAATGGGCGGCGACGCCGGTTTCGGCCACGTCATGCATCTGGCGGGTTCTGATCTGCACTTCGACCCGTTTGCCATCACGCCCCGACACAGTGGTGTGAATGGAGCGGTAGCCGTTGGTCTTTGGCTGGCTGATGTAATCCTTGAACCGTCCCGGCACCGCGCGCCAGCGGCGGTGGATCGTGCCCAAGGCGCGGTAGCATTCATCGTCAGAGGTCGTGATCACCCGAAAGCCGTAAATGTCGGACAGCCGCGAAAAGGACTGCTCTTTCTCCTGCATCTTGCGCCAGATCGAATAGGGTTTCTTTGCGCGCCCAAAGACCTCTACTTCGACACCGGCCTTTTCAAGTTCGAGCCGCATATCGCCGGTGATCCGCTGGATCACATCGCCCGTTTCACGTTGCAGCGTGATGAAGCGCCGGATGATCGACTGGCGGCCCTCGGGGTTAAGCACGCGAAACGCCAGATCCTCAAGCTCTTCGCGCATCCACTGCATGCCCATACGCCCGGCAAGCGGGGCGTAAATATCCATCGTCTCGCGGGCTTTTTGAATCTGCTTGTCGGGGCGCATCGACTTGATCGTGCGCATGTTGTGCAGGCGGTCGGCAAGCTTGACCAAGATCACCCGCAGGTCTTTCGACATCGCCATGAACAGCTTGCGAAAGTTCTCGGCCTGTTTCGTCTCGGTCGAATTCAGCTGCAAATTGGTAAGTTTGGTGACGCCATCGACCAATTCGGCCACATCACGGCCAAACCGTTTTTCCACCTCGGCATAGGATGCCTTGGTGTCTTCGATCGTGTCGTGCAGCAGGGCAGTGATGATGGTCGCATCGTCCAGTTGCTGTTCGGTCAGGATTGCCGCAACAGAAACCGGGTGCGTGAAATAGGGCTCGCCCGAATGGCGGAACTGCCCTTCATGCATCTGCTGGCCATAATCATAGGCCAGCCTGATGTGTTTTTCGTTTGATTTAGGATTATAGGCGCGGACAAGCGCGATAAGATCGTCAGCCGTAATGTCGGCGGTATTCATGCCTGTCCTGCCTTATTGCCCCGAAGGGCGCGGGCGTTAGCCCTGCCCCTGCGCCGCCATCAACTGCCGCAGCAGCATTTCTTCGGACATGCTGTCTTCTTCCGGCTTGTCCTGTTCGCCGCCCATCAGCAACGCCATTGCGTCTTCTTCAGGTTCGTCGACTTCGATCTGGTTCTGGTTGCTTTCGATCAGACGCTCGCGCAGATCATCAGCCGACTGTGTTTCATCGGCGATTTCCCGCAAGGAAACCACAGGGTTTTTATCATTGTCGCGATCAACGGTGACGGGTGATCCGGCAGCGATCTCGCGGGCACGGTGCGCAGCAAGCATGACAAGCTCGAACCGGTTTGGAACTTTGTCCACACAATCTTCGACGGTGACGCGGGCCATAGTATGATCCAATCATGATATCTATAAGAAGCCGACTATCTAGAAGCCTTCGGCGGAATTTACAAGGTCTTATTCGGCCAATCTCACGCTATCTTTATCTTCTTTCGGCAAGGCATCAAGCATCTGCCCTACGCTTGCCCCCAGCACAGGATGCACCCAGTCCGGTGCGATATCGGCAAGCGGGACAAGAACGAAAGCGCGGTCTTGCAGGCGCGGATGCGGCAGGATGAGCTGCTCAGGGGCGCGCTTCATCTGCTCTTCAAGGGCAAGCATACGCCAGTATCCTTGGGTTTCAGGGTCGGGACAGATCAGCGCACCACACGCCAGCAGATCAAGGTCAACGGTGCGCGCACCCCATCTGACGCTCCTTTCGCGGCCCAGCTCGGCCTCGACCTCGTGCAACAACCCCAGGATGTGGACCGGATCAAGATTTGCACTGACCTCTAAAGCTGCGTTAACGTATTCAGGTCCAGCCCCCAAAGGAAACGCAGGGGTCACGTATAGCTGGCTCAACTTGCGAATCACCAATCCTTTTTCTTTAACCAATTCAATGGCTTTTAAGATAGTTTCCTTCGGACCACCTACGCCTGTTGATTGATTACTGCCCAATGCGATCAACACCATTTTACCACCTTCAGGCGAGTTAATGCCCTGTAAACCCATTGTATCCACTTGCCGCTTCCTCAAATATCCTTAGATATGCCCACGATATCGGCTGATTTCAT
The DNA here is from genome assembly GCF_000156335.1 of Roseobacter sp. GAI101. Taxonomy (GTDB): domain Bacteria; phylum Pseudomonadota; class Alphaproteobacteria; order Rhodobacterales; family Rhodobacteraceae; genus Sulfitobacter. Next base: position 3,242,521 of record NZ_DS999213.1, on the reverse strand, counting down.
CTCAGAGTGTTTGGGTTTCATAAAGAAGCCCTCACGATGCATATCAGAAATTGAAACAGCCTGCTAAGAAAGGCACACCATGTTTTACAAAGACGAACGTCTTGCGTTGTTTATAGACGGGTCAAATCTTTACGCTGCAGCGAAAAGCCTTGGGTTCGATATCGACTATAAATTGCTGCGCCAGGAATTCATGCGCCGTGGTAAGCTTTTGCGCGCGTTCTACTACACCGCCCTCCTTGAAAACGAAGAGTATTCTCCGATCCGGCCCTTGGTCGACTGGCTGAACTACAACGGCTTCTCCATGGTCACGAAGCCCGCCAAAGAATACACCGACAGCATGGGCCGTCGGAAGGTCAAAGGCAATATGGACATCGAACTGGCTGTCGATGCGATGGAGCTGGCTCCGCATCTTGACCACATCGTCATCTTCTCTGGCGATGGTGATTTCCGCCCGCTGGTCGAAAGCCTTCAGCGTCAGGGCGTCCGGGTTTCGGTGGTCAGCACGATTCGCAGCCAGCCCCCGATGATATCGGATGATCTGCGCCGTCAGGTCGACAATTTCATCGAACTCGAAGATCTGCGCGACGTGATCGGCCGTCCGGCCCGCGAAACCGTCGACGATTGACCACTGGCCCCATGCCTGTCAGACAGGTCAAGCGGGCGCAGGTGTTGAACCCGTTATCGATGCAGATCAAAGCACTAGCGGCTTCGACCTTTCCTTGTGCTGCGAAACGCCACTGCGCGCGCCCCCTTTCAGGGGGAAGGCCGCATGCCAACGGCACCTTGGCAGATTGGCAAGCTCGGTCCCTGCATCCATCTTGAAAGCCCCCCATGCGCGCAGCGCGACCCGTCTGGACGCCACGCCGCGCAACATCTACCAAGGGGCAAGCCAAGGAGACAGCCATGTCAAAACCGCCCCTTACCCTATATTTGGCCGCCCCGCGCGGGTTTTGCGCCGGTGTGGACCGCGCCATCAAGATCGTCGAGATGGCGATCGAAAAATGGGGCGCGCCTGTCTATGTGCGTCACGAAATCGTGCATAACAAGTTCGTCGTCGATGGGCTGCGGGACAAGGGTGCCGTCTTCGTCGAAGCGCTTTCAGAGTGCCCCGATGACCGACCCGTCATTTTTTCCGCCCACGGCGTCCCCAAAGCGGTGCCCGCCAAGGCCGAAGCCCGCAACATGGTCTATGTCGATGCCACCTGCCCGCTGGTCAGCAAGGTCCACATCGAAGCGCAGCGTCATGCCGATGCTGGCCTGCAAATGATCATGATCGGCCACGCGGGCCACCCTGAAACCGTCGGCACCATGGGCCAGCTTCCCGAAGGCGAAGTGCTGCTGGTCGAAACCCCCGATGACGTCGCCGTCGTCGAGGTGCGCGATCCGGCAAAGCTCGCCTATGTCACACAAACCACCCTGAGCATTGATGATACCGCTGATATCGTCGCGGCGCTGACGGCGCGGTTCCCCGCCATCGTCGGGCCGCACAAGGAAGACATCTGCTATGCCACCACCAACCGCCAGGAAGCGGTCAAGGCAATGGCCCCGAAATGTGACGCAATGCTGGTCGTGGGCGCGCCGAACTCCTCAAACTCGCGCCGTCTGGTCGAGGTCGGATCACGTGCGGGCTGTGACTATGCGCAACTGGTGCAGCGCGCCACGGACATCGACTGGCGCAGCCTCGAAGGCATCACGAGCATGGGTATCACCGCAGGGGCGTCCGCCCCGGAACAGCTGATCAACGAGGTTATCGATGCGTTCAAGGACCGCTATGACGTGACGACCGAACTGGTGGAAACCGCCGTTGAGAACGTCGAATTCAAAGTGCCCCGCGTGCTGCGTGTGCCGGCATGAACGGCGTCCCCCGCGCACCGCTGCTGCTGGGTCTGGCAGGGCTGATCCCGTTTGTCTGGGGTGCCTTGACCACGCTGAGCGATCCGTTGGCGACATGGGGTGCAGCCAATCTGGGCGGGCGTTTTATCGGCCCCTACATCCAGTTGTTTTACGGTGCCGTGATCTTGTCTTTCATGTCCGGCGTCTTGTGGGGCTTTGCCACCAAGGCGACAGGCGCACAGGCAGCCACGGGCTATGCCCTGTCCGTCATTCCCGCCCTTTGGGCATTTTTCATGACCGGCGGCGGGCCTGTCGGGGCAGGCATGAATCTCATGTTCGGGTTTGCTGGTCTGCTAGTGCTGGACTTCGCCTTCTGGCGGTGGGGCCTTGCCCCTGAATGGTGGTTGCAACTGCGTGTTCTGCTGACCGCGATCGTGCTGATCTGCCTTTCCACCGGCGTATTCTTTTGACCGACCGCGAAACCCTTGCCGTCTACGCAACCAAGGCCGCAGAATACGCAGATGTCACCGAAGGGCTGGCACGCGATCCGTTGCTGGCTGCGTTCAGCAAAGCCGTGAAACCCCAAGGCGACGTGCTTGACCTTGGCTGTGGCCCGGGCATCGCCGCCCATCAAATGGCATTGGCCGGGTTGCATGTGACGGCAATGGACCCTGTGGCAGAAATGGTCGCCCTTGCGGCACGATACCCCGGCGTCACCGCCAGGATCGGCGGCTTTGACGATCTGGCCAGCACCGATGTCTATGACGGCATCTGGGCCAACTTCTCGCTGTTGCATGCCCCGCGTGCGGACATGCCGCGCCACCTGTCCGACATCGCGCGCGCCCTGCGCCCGGGCGGTGTCTTTCACATCGGCGTCAAACTGGGCAGCGGGTCAAGGCGTGACCGGATCGGACGTCTGTATACCTACTTCACCGAAGACGAATTGGCGGGGTTGCTGACGGACGCGGGACTAAAGGTGACAGATCGCCAAAAAGGCCGCGATAAGGGGCTGGACGGCACCGATGCAGACTGGATATGTCTGCGCGCATGGCAAAGCTGATTGCATATACCGATGGGGCCTGTTCAGGCAATCCCGGCCCCGGCGGCTGGGGTGCGCTGATGCGCGCGATGGAAGACGGCAAGATCGTCAAGGAACGCGAGCTCAAGGGGGGCGAAGCGGCCACCACCAACAACCGGATGGAGCTGATGGCCGCGATCAGCGCGCTTGAGGCGCTGGCACGCCCGACTGAAATCACCATCGTCACTGACAGCAATTACGTCAAAAACGGCATCACCAACTGGATCCACGGCTGGAAGAAGAACGGCTGGAAGAACGCTGCCAAAAAGCCGGTGAAGAACGCGGAGCTCTGGCAACGGCTTGACGCCGCCAATGCCCGCCATTCCGTGACATGGAAATGGGTCAAGGGCCATGCGGGCCACCCTGAAAACGAACGCGCGGATGAATTGGCGCGGGCCGGCATGGCCCCGTTCAAAGGCAAATGACCCTGATCACCCTACTTGATTACGCGTCGGTCTTGGTCTTTGCGATCACCGGCGCGCTGGTGGCCAGCCGCGCGCAGCTTGATCTGGTAGGCTTTGCCTTTATCGCGTGCCTGACGGCCTTGGGTGGCGGGACCCTGCGGGACCTGCTGCTGGACCGGAACCCGATATTCTGGATCGATAATCCCGCCTTTCTGGGGCTGGCTGCGTTCGCCGCGATGGTGGTTTTCTTTACCGCGCATCTGCTGGAAAGCCGGTATCGCACGTTGATCTGGCTGGACAGTTTTGCGCTTGCCGTCGCCGTCGCGGCGGGGGCCGGCGTGGCGATGTCATTGGACCAGTCGCCCACAATCGTGGTGCTGATGGGCATGATCACCGGCTGTATGGGCGGCCTGATGCGCGACGTTGTCGTCGGCGAGGTGCCATTGGTCCTGAAACAGGGTGAACTTTACGTCACGGCCGCCTTCGCAGGGTCTGCCACAGCCGTTGGTATTCGTGTGTTTCTGGGCGACGATGCCATCGCGCTGTTTGCCGGGGCCTGCATCACCTGGATCCTGCGGGCCGGATCGCTTTATTTCGGATGGAACTTGCCCGTCTACAAAAGCCGGCCGCCCCGCGTCTAAAGCTATTTTCGACGCCAGTGAAACGGCACGATGATCAACGCCCCGATCGAGGACGCAATCGCGTTCAATCCCGGAGAGTTGAACCCGAAGCCGAACATCAGCCGCACGAAATAGAACAAGAACGCCCCGCCCACGCAGATAATGATCGAAGCCAGAATACCGTTGCGGGTAAACCCCGATTTTTCAGCGAGATAGCCGACGATACCTGCGATCACGACAGTGCCGATCATGGATGGAAACATGGGTTACCCTTCGCCTAAAATCGTGCCCGGCGCGATTTGCGCGCCTTGCTGGAACACAGACACATCCTGCGCCGCTTTGCCCGCACGTTGCAAGCGGGTCAGTTGCATGGCACCCTCCCCGCAGGCCACGCGCAGACCAGCATCAAGCACTTCGCCCGGCGCACCGCTTCCCTCCGCAAGGGTCGATCCCAGAACCTTGATGCGGGTCCCGCCGGTTTCGAACCAAGCGCCGGGAAAGGGCGACAGCCCCCGGATCAGACGGTCAACCTCGGCGGCGGGTCTGGTCCAGTCGATGCGCGCCTCGGCCTTGTCGATCTTGGTGGCGTAGGTCACGCCGTCCTCGGGTTGCGGTTCAGGCGTCAAGTCCGGCAACCTGGAAAGCGCCTCGACGATCAGGCGTGCGCCGATCTCGCTTAAACGGTCATGCAGTTGGATCGTGGTTTCTGACGTGCGGATCGGCGTCGCTTCGCGCAACAGTACAGGACCGGTGTCCAGCCCCGCCTCCATCTGCATGATGCATACGCCGGTTTCAGCGTCGCCCGCCATGATCGCGCGGTGGATGGGGGCAGCACCGCGCCAGCGCGGCAACAGGCTGGCGTGGATGTTCAGGCACCCGTGCGCAGGCGCGTCCAGCACCGCTTGCGGCAGGATCAACCCATAGGCGACGACCACAGCGATGTCCGCCTCCAGCGCAGCAAATTCAGCCTGCGCCTCGGCTGTCTTGAGCGACACGGGATGGCGCACCGGCAGCCCCAAGGCTTCGGCACGGCTTTGGACCGGGCTGGCGCGATCCTTCTTGCCACGCCCTGCGGGACGGGGCGGCTGGCAGTAGACGCAAACCACCTCGTGACCTGCCAAAACCAGCGCGTCCAGAACCGGTACCGAAAATTCGGGGGTTCCCATGAAGATCACGCGCATCAGACTATCCTTTGAATTTCCGCGCCTTGCGCAGCAACATGTCCCGGCGTGTCTTGCTCAGATTGTCGAAATACATCTTGCCCGCAAGATGATCGATCTGGTGCTGTACGCTGGTCGCCTCGAGCCCCACGAAATCGCGCCGCGTTACCACACCGGTTTCATCCAGATACCGCACCGTCACGCCGCGCGGACGCTTCACCTTGGCCGACACGCCGGGCAGGTTCGGGCTGGCTTCGTCATGTTCATTCAATATGGCAGAGGCATCAAGGATTACCGGATTGGCAAGCCTGATCCGTTTGTTCCGCGCTTGCGAAGCATCCACAACGGCGACCTGCAACATCACCCCGATCTGAGGCGCGGCAAGACCAACGCCGGGCATGGCATCCATCGTGGCGATCATGTCGTCCCACAGGGCGCGGATGTCATCTGTTATCTCGGGCACTTCAGCCGCAGCGGTGCGCAGGCAGGTATTGGGCCATGGAACGATCTTGCGCACGGTCATCGGCCGGTATCCTTTTTGACATCCTTTTCGACGCGATCATAAATCACGATACCGTCAAGGTGGTCATATTCATGCTGCACGATCACGGCCTCGGCCCCCGTGAAGGTCCGCTCGTGCGTGCCCTCAGGGTCGGTCCAGCGCAAGGTCACTTGCGCTGCGCGTTCGATGTCCATGGGGGTATTTGGGATCGACAAGCAACCTTCTTCGCCAGTCAAACGACCTTCGGACAGGTCAATGATTTCAGGGTTCACACAGGCGACAGGGGTCGGCGCGCCGTCTTTCCACCCTGCGTCAAAGACGAAAATACGCTCGCTGCGACCGACCTGAGGTGCTGCCAGACCGCGCCCCGGCGCAGCGTACATCGTGTCGAACATATCCGCGATCAACTGCGTGATCCCGGGGGTAATGCCCTCGACCGGCTGACAAACCTGCGTCAGCCGCGCATCGGGCCAGATCACGATGTCCAGCACGCTCATCCGCGGGCCAACTCTCGTTTCAGCTTGGTCATCTTGCGCGTGATCATCTGGCGGCGCAGCGGCTTGAGGTAGTCGATGAACAGCTTGCCATCAAGGTGGTCAATCTCGTGCTGAACACAAGTGGCCCAAAGCTTGCTGAATGTTTCGGTATGCTCGTTCCCGTCGCGGTCGATCCATCGCACATCGACTTCGGCGGGGCGGGTCACATCGGCAAATTGGTCGGGGATCGACAAACAGCCCTCCTCGTAGGTGCTTTCAATGTCCGAGGACGCGATCACTTCCGGGTTGAACATGATCAGCGGGCGCGGCTTCTCGCCCTCTTCCTTGACGCAATCCATCACGATCAGACGGTTCAGCACGCCGATTTGCGGCGCGGCAAGACCGATGCCAGGCGCATCGTACATGGTTGCCAGCATGTCATCGGCCAGCGCGCGCAATTCATCCGTCATGTCGGTGACGGGGGCGCACAGCTTTTTCAGCCGGGGGTCGGGGTGCAGGATAATATTACGCTTCATGACCATGATTTAGGACAACACATGCCCCGCTGCAACCTCGGGGCTTGCGGTCAGGGCGATTAGGTTTAGCGTAACCGCGAAATATGACAGGAGACCCCAATGAGCTTTGACGAAATCATCGACCGGCGTGACACCCATTGTGCAAAATGGGACAAGATGGAGCCGATCTACGGTGTGCCCCGCGACACCGGCATTGCGATGTGGGTCGCCGATATGGATTTTCGTCCGCCCGCCGTGGTGCAAACGGCACTGCAAGACATGCTGGATCACGGCGTTTACGGCTATTTCGGCGATGACAGCGATTATCTGGGCGCGATCCAGTGGTGGATGGAAAACCGTCACGGCTGGAAGGTGGACCCCGACTGGATCTTCACCACACACGGGCTGGTGAACGGCACCGCCATGTGCGTCGATGCGTTTACCAAACCGGGCGACGGCGTCGTTTTGTTTACGCCGGTCTATCACGCCTTTGCGCGGGTCATTTCCGCAGCAGAACGCGAAGTTGTCGAATGCGAGATGGTGAACACCCAAGGCCGCTACACGCTGGATTTCGACGCGTATGACGCGCAAATGACCGGTAACGAGACGATGCTGGTGTTCTGTTCCCCTCATAACCCCGGCGGGCGGGTCTGGAGCAAGGCAGAGCTGGAGCAGGTCGCGGCCTTTGCCAAGCGGCACGATCTTGTGCTGGTATCGGATGAAATCCACCATGATCTGGTGATGCCCGGCCATACCCACACGCCGATGGCGCTGATTGACGGGATCGGAGACCGTCTGGTGATGATGACCGCCACCACCAAAACCTTCAACATCGCAGGCAGCCATTCGGGCAATGTGATCATACCGGACCCGAAACTCCGCGCGACTTTTGCAGCCCGTATGGCGGCAATGGGATTGTCCCCGAATTCGTTCGGCCTGTTCATGGCGACAGCGGCCTATTCGCCTGCGGGGGCCGCTTGGGTAGATGAACTGGTGACGTATCTGGATGGCAACCGGCGTCTGTTCGACGAGGCCGTCAATGGCATTCCCGGGCTGAAATCGATGCCATTGGAATCAACCTATCTGGCATGGGTCGATTTCGCGGGCACAGGGATGGAACGGTCAGAATTCACCAAGCGGGTCGAACAAAACGCGGCCATCGCCGCCAATCACGGGCCTACATTCGGCAAAGGCGGCGACAGCTTCATGCGTTTCAACATCGCCACACCGCGTGAACGCGTCGAAGAAGCCTGCAACCGCCTGCGCGACGCGTTCAAGGACCTGCAGTAAAATCTAAAGCGATGCGTCGTGGGCGATCAGGCCTGCCGGCGCATCGGCTGCTCTTTCAAAATCAAGCGCTGCCTTTTCTGCGACCTTGGTGGCCCGCTTGAATTCAAACTGCATCTCGCCGCCTTCTTCTTGGGCGGCGACGATGAGGCACTGAAACAAATGCGCCGCCCCGTCGTGCAAATCGACAAGCCCGCGCAGATGCGGGGCTGTCTCGGCCTCCATCGAAAACCCTGTGCCCCAGTAGCGCAACACCTTGTAACGGTCCCCGTCCACCTCGAGCCAAAGGCGTGACGCCTTGCGCAAGCTGTCCACCCGTGCAGCGTCCAAACCCGCCTGAATTTCTTTTGGTAATTGAAATTCCACAATATTCTCCCCGTCACTGCGAAAACCAAACTGCCTTATCTGACGCTAAAATCAAGCGATTCTAAAAACTTTCCGACCTCTGCGCCCATGCAGACCCAATGTGCGTCCCTGCCCATGGCCAAACGAACCACTTGGGTTAGGTTTGACACGAATAGGTAAAGGAGCGGCAAATGGGACTTTTGGTTGACGGCGTCTGGCAGGACCAGTGGTACGATACGAAATCTTCGGGCGGCAAGTTCGAACGCTCTGCTGCAAAGTTCCGCAACTGGATCACGGCAGACGGAAGCGCGGGCCCCTCAGGCGATGCAGGGTTCAAGGCGGAAAGCGGGCGCTATCACCTGTACGTAAGCTATGCCTGCCCTTGGGCGCACAGGGCCTTGATCTTCCGCGCCCTCAAGGGGCTCGAGGATCACATCAGCATCTCTGTCGTGCATCCCGACATGCTGGGCGATGGCTGGACATTCGACACCGATTTTGACGGGGCGACGGGGGACACGCTTTTCGGCCTGCCCTTTGCCCGTGACATCTACACAAAAGCAGCCCCGAAATTCAGCGGACGGGTGACCGTGCCGATCCTGTGGGACAAAGCCCAAAATACCATCGTATCGAACGAGTCATCTGAGATCATCCGCATGTTCAACAGTGCGTTTGACGACATTACCGGCAACACCGATGATTACTGGCCCAAGCAGATGCGCGAAGCGATCGAACCGGTCAACAGCCGCATCTATGACACGGTAAACAACGGTGTCTACAAAGCGGGATTTGCCAGCACCCAGGACGCCTATGACGCTGCAGTCGTGCCGCTGTTCGACAGCCTTGAGTGGATCGAAGGCATCCTGTCTTCCAGCCGCTACCTTATGGGCGACACCCTGACCGAAGCCGACTGGCGGCTTTTCACCACGCTGGTGCGGTTCGACATGGTCTATCATCTGCACTTCAAATGTAACCGCAAGCGGATCGTCGATTACCCCAATCTGTGGGCCTATACCCGCGAACTGTACCAGGTGCCCGGCGTGGCAGATACCGTCGTGATGGATCACATCGTCCGGCACTACCACTACAGCCACGATATGATTAACCCTAACCGGATTATCCCGATCAACCCGGTTCTGGATTTCATGGCCCCGCACGGGCGGGGCTAGGGCCTATCCGACACGGCTGCCGCAGTGTTCAACCAACGCCGCCAGATCCTCTGGCGGTGTCCCGGACGGGACAAAGGCACTGGCATTGGCGCAATGGGCAAAAATGGACCCGTCCGAAAAGAACGACGTATTCGTCACAAAGATGATCCGCGCCTTTGGCTGTTTGTAATTCGCGTAATCGGCGACGGCCAAAGCCGTGCCGTCCTTTAGAAATAGATCAAGTATGATGATGTCAGCAGAATGGATCGAAAGCCACGAAATCGCGCCTTCCTGGGTTGTCACGCAAGCGACTTCCATCCCCTGCCTCTCAAGGTGACGCTGCCACAGCGCCCCGAGATCTGATTGGCTTTCGACAATCAAAATTTCCATCATACCTCACCACGATCACTTTATTCAAAATCAACTTATTAACGACTCTGAAGTGCCGCTCTAAGCATTAACAAACCGTTAATAATTTCAGCGCAACCGGACCCTTGCCATCACGTTAACGGCAGTCACCAAGGTCAATCCTTTATTGATACCACGTTCTCTGCTCAATTTCAGATAAAAATCTCCGCGCACCAAAGATCGCCCTCTAACCACGCAAATCGCCGGTCAACGGTGAAATATTGGAGAAATCCCCCCTAAGCCTGCCATCCCATCAATCGGCCTTCACAAAAGGCCGCGGACGAGGGTGGGGCTGGCGAACCCAAGGCCGCTCTGCCTCAGGACAACGGCTTGAAACGGACCGATCTATAGGTCTACGCCACCAGAGTTTCGGCCTTTTTCAGGTCGACCGACACCAGTTGGCTGACGCCCTGTTCCGCCATGGTCACCCCGAACAAGCGGTCCATCCGCGCCATCGTCACCGCATGGTGGGTAATGATCAGGAACCGCGTGTTCGTCTGGCGGCACATCTCGTCCAGCAGATCGCAAAACCGCGTAACATTGGCATCGTCCAGCGGCGCGTCCACCTCGTCGAGCACGCAGATCGGCGCGGGGTTGGCCAGGAACACCGCAAAGATCAACGCCATCGCCGTCAAGGTCTGCTCGCCACCCGACAGCAGGCTCAGCGTGCTCAGCTTCTTGCCCGGCGGCTGGCACATAATCTCAAGCCCGGCTTCAAGCGGGTCATCGGATTCCACCATCACAAGATTGGCCTCGCCGCCGTTGAACAAATGCCGGAACAGCATCGAAAAATTGCTGTTCACTTGTTCGAACGCCGTCAAAAGCCGCTCGCGCCCCTCGCGGTTGAGGCTTGCGATGCCACTGCGCAGGGTTTTGATCGCCTCGGACAGATCGGCTTTCTCGGTGGTCAGCGTGTCGTATTCTTCCTGTATTTCCTTGGCATCTTCCTCGGCTCGCAGGTTCACCGCCCCCAACGCCTCGCGCTGGCGTTTCAGACGGTTCACATCTGCCTCAAGAAGCTCTGATCCCGGCATCTGGTCGGGGTCCACATCAATCGAAGTCAGCAATTGGGCCGGCGTCATCTGCTGGTCTTCTGCAATACGTTCGGCGGCATAGGCGACAGTCTCTTTGGCGGCCTCGGCGCGGGCGTCGGACCGGGCGCGCGCCTCGCGGGCCTCAGACGCAAGCCTCTCGGCTTCCCGCTCTGCCAAGGTTGCCTCGCGCAGAGTAGCTTCTGCCTCCGACAGCTTGTCCGCAGCATCGGCCTTTCGGTCCTCCGCCGTCATGATTGCCTGGGTCAGTTCATCCCGCTTCGCCGCAATTTCGGCAGGAACGGCGCTTGCCTCTTTCAACTCGACCTCCGAGGCCGTCTTACGATCAACCAGTTCGGTGCTGCGCTTTTCGGCGGTCTCAAGCCGGTGCCGCCATCCGCTGAGTTCTTTCGTGACTTCCTGTGACCGCTTCAACCGCGCATCGCCGTCACGCCGCAACTCATCATGGGCCGACCGCCGCGACATCATCGCAATCCGCGCGCCTTCAACTGTCATACGCAAGGCTTCGACATCGGCGCGGGCCTCTGCCACATCCTCCAGATCAGCCAGCGCGCGCTCTGCCTGAATGACCTGACGCCGCCCCTCCATCGCTTCGTCCTCGTGGCGTGTCACGGCAAGGCCCAGGTTTTCCAACCGCCCGTCGGCCAGGTTCCGGTCCGCCTCGGCCCGGCTCAGCGCTCGGCCCGCATCGGCAACGGCACGGTCGGCATCGCGGCGCGCCTCGCGGGCGCGTTTGTCGGCTTCGGTCTGGGCGGACAACCGGTGTTGCAACGCCTCATGCGCGTCCCGCGCCCCGTCCGCCCGCTGGCTGGCCTCTTCAAGCGCTTGTTTCAGTACCTCAAGCCGGTTGATCTGCTGCAACCGCAGCGCAGCAGCCGAAGGCGCATCTTCGGCCCAGGCCCTGAACCCGTCCCACCGCCACAGGTCGCCTTCGGGCGACACCAACCGCTGGCCGGGCTTTAGCGCGGATTGTAGCCGCGGGCCATCATCTGCGTCGACAAGGCCGATCTGGCTCATCCGGCGGGTCAAGACATCGGGGACAGAAACATGCGCCGTCAGCGCTGTGACCCCCTCGGGCAGGGGTTGCGTCGCCTCATAGGCGGGCATGACGGCCCAGCCGGAAGGTCCGTCCGCATCGACTTGCGGCGCACGCAGGTCATCCGCAAGAGCCGCACCCAGGGCCTTTTCAAAGCCGTGTTCCACTTGAAGACGGTCCAAAATCTGACCGCCCTCTGCGGTGTCACGTTCAACCAGCTTGGCCAAGGCACCTGCCTCGGCCCGAAGTGCATTCACTTCGCCTTCGGCCTCTGACCGCTCCGCACGTGCTTCGGCCTCGCGGCTTTGGGTCGCCGCGCGGGCTTCTTCGGCTTCGATCAAGGCCTGTTCTGCCGCTTCGGCCTGTGTCGTCGCGGCCGCTTCGGCCGTCTGCGCTGCCTCAAAATCAACGGCGGCCTTCTGCATGGCCGCCTGACTGTGCTGGACAGCCTCGCGGGCCTTCGACGCCTCAGCTTCGGACTTGTGCAATGTCCTGCGGGTGTCCGTCAAAAGCCGTTCGGCAGACCCATGGCGCGCGGCCAGACGGGCAACATCTTCCGTCAGTTGGGATAGCTCTGCCTCGTGGGATTGGAGGATCGTTGCAGCTTCCCGCGCAAGTTCCCCCGCCTCTTCCACCGCGTCGTCATGCCCATCACCGGCCTTCTCAAGCTCGCGGGCTTCCCACTCCAGCCGTTCAATCGTTTCGCCGGCATCCCTGTTCAGGCCAGCCTCCCGATCAATATCGCGGGCCAGTTGTGCGATCCGCTTCGTCAGTACATCAATCGTGGCCTGCGCGCGGGTTTCCTGATCGGTCAACGTGTCCCGCTGAACGCCAAGACGTTGCAATACCGCCACCGCGATGGCGTCTTCCTCGCGCAGCGGCGGCAAGGCATCTTCGGCAGTCTGGCGCGCCTTGGCCGCGTGGCGGACCGCCGCCTCCGCCTGGGTGGCCGCAGCGCCGCGCGCCCGCAAGTCCTCAGCGGCAGCCGCGCGTGCGTCGTCCGCTTCGCGCCACCGGCGATACAACAACATGCCCTCGCTCTTGCGCAGGTCATTGCCAATCTCGCGGTACTTGGCCGCCTGACGCGCCTGTCTGGCCAGTTGGGACAACTGCGTGGAAAGTTGGTCAACCACATCATCGACACGGGCAAGGTTCGCCTCGGCCCCGTTCAGCTTCAGTTCTGCCTCGTGACGGCGGGCATACAGCCCCGAAATGCCTGCGGCCTCTTCCAGAATACGGCGGCGGTTCTTGGGTTTCGCGTTGATCAGTTCAGAAATCTGGCCCTGCCGTACCAATGCAGGCGAATGGGATCCGGTCGACGCATCCGCAAACAGCATCTGCACATCCCGCGCGCGCACGTCCTTTCCAGCCGCCTTGTAGGCACTGCCGACATCGCGGGTGATCCGGCGGATGATTTCAATCTGGTCTGTATCGTTGAAACCAGCCGGGGCAAGCCGTTCCGTGTTATCGATATGCAGTGCGACTTCGGCAAAGTTACGCGCCGGTCGGGTTGCGGCACCGGCAAAGATCACATCCTCCATGCCACCGCCGCGCATGGCAGTGGGGCGGTTTTCGCCCATCACCCACCGAAGCGCTTCAAGTAGATTGGATTTACCACAGCCGTTCGGGCCCACCACGCCGGTCAGCCCGTCCGCGATCACCAGATCGGTCGGGTCCACGAAGCTTTTGAAGCCCGTCAGTCTAAGCTTGGAAAAGCGCAATCCGTGTTCCGCCAAATTGATTCTCTTGGAGGAAGAGGGTGCTGTGATCCGCGCCCGCGTGTCAATTAAAACACACTAGCGGCAGCGGAACATGGCCGTGTTATCCACAAGATATTGGGTTATTCGGCCGAAGTACACAGCGTGCCGACCTTGGGCAACCCACGCGCGTGCGGCCCGCCGTCAGGGATCGGGGTGCAGTTTTTCGCCAGATAAGGCGCGGCCCCCGCCCCCTTGCACGACAGCCGGCCTGTCGCCAACGCCTGGTCCCCCAGAACGTCCACCACCCGGCAACCACTGACCTGCGCCATAGCAAAGGCCGCGCGCTGCCGGATCGGGCCGAAACGGGGCGCGTATTGAGTGTTGACGCGCACCGCCTCTGCCAGGTCCCCTTTGACGCGGACATCGAAAACAGATCCTTCGACCGTCACCCTGGTTGGAGGGACATCACGAAAATGTGGGCCAGGAGTGTTGCAGGCGGCAAGACCGGACAAAGCAAGGAGAAGGATCAAAATTTTCATACCCACGTGCTAAGGTTAAGTGGTTAACCATTGGTGAACGCCGTGACGCGGCCGGGTGGATAAACGCATTGAAGCGGGGCTCCACTGGTCATATAATTTGACCAATCCAAGGAACCCCATATGCCGTTTCACCCCGTATCATCCGAAAAGCTGTCTCAGGCCGTGGTCCGCCAGGTCGAAAAGTTGATCCTGCGGGGCATCCTGCGTCCCGGCGAACGCCTCCCATCCGAGCGTGAACTGGCAGAGCGGCTTGCCGTCTCGCGGCCGTCGTTGCGGGACGCGATTGCGCAGTTGCAGGAAAGCGGGTTGTTGACGGCAAAGCCCGGTGCTGGCGTCTATGTCGCTGACGTTCTGGGCGGGGCTTTTGCGCCATCGCTGATCGACCTGTTCGCGCGCCATGACGAGGCCGTTTTCGATTACCTGTCCTTCCGGCGCGATCTTGAGGGGTTGGCGGCGGAACGGGCCGCAAGGTTGGGGTCGGACATTGATCTTGAGGTCATCCAAACTGTTTTCAACAAGATGGAAGCCGCCCATCAAAAGCGCAACGCCGAGGACGAAGCCCAGCTTGACGCGCAGTTCCACATGGCCATCATCGAGGCCAGCCATAACGTTGTGATGCTGCATATGATGCGGTCGATGTATGACCTGCTGCGCGGCGGCGTATTCTATAACCGTCAGATCATGTTCAAGCAGCGCACGACGCGGTCTGCCCTTTTGGACCAACACCGGGCAATGAATGACGCGTTACAGCGTCGCGATCCCGCTGCCGCCCGAGAGGCTGTCGAAGCGCATTTGAACTACGTTGAAAATGCCCTGCGCGACCAGCAAAAGACCGAGCGTAACGAAGAAGTTGCCCGCCAGCGCCTGGAGCACGCAACCCAGAGCGACTGAGCAAATCTAGAGCTGAAACGAAAAAGGCCCCGAAGTAACTTCGGGGCCTTTTTCAAAATCTGATGAGATACTTTAGTGCAGCTTGCTGTCCACGTCCGCGATGGCGGAGTCGATCAGCGCATTGCCTTCGGCTGCCGTCATCTTCTTGGCGATGACATCCTTGGCTGCAGCAACGGCGATGATGATCGCCTGATCGCGGACCTCTTTGACGGCAGCAGCCTGAGCAGATTCAATCTGGTCCTGCGCTGTCGCCACACGGCGTGCGATCGATTTTTCGAGATCGGCACGCGCCTGATCTGCGGCTTCGTGTGCTTCGGCCTTGGCAGCAGTCACGATGCGATCCGCCTGATCCTTAACCTCTTGTTGCTTGCGTTCGTAGCTGGCCAGCAATGTCTGCGCTTCTTCACGAAGGGCACGGGCTTCTTCAAGCTCGGACTTGATGCCTGTGGCACGTTTGTCCAGCATTCCGGCGATCAGGGATGGTACCTTGAAATAGAACAGGACCCCGATGAACAAGATGAACGCCAGCAACACGACAAAGTCGGTGTTGTGGAGAGAAACGAATGCACCGCCGGCGGCGAATGCAGGGGATGCGACCAAGCCCGCGATCAAGGCAGAGAAAGTCAAACGCATGGCTTATCCTTTCATCCGGGCATCGACAGCCGCGGAAACAGTTGTCGCGTCGGCAGAACCGCCCAAGGCTGCAATGATCGCTTGCGCGGTGTCCTTTGCAACTTCTTCGACGTTCTTCTTTGCACCTTCGCGGATTTCAGCGATGGCCTTTTCGGATTCGGCGGCCTTGGCGGCGATGTCGGCATCTGCCACGGCAATCGCTTGATCCAGATCGGCCTGAATATCTGCTTTGGCGTCTGTGATGATGCGGTGCGCTTCTGCGCGGGCATCAATCAGAGCCTTGTCATATTGTGCTTCTGCTTCTGTCGCCTTGACCTTCAGGTCTTCGGCAGCAGCAATGTCATTCGTGATCGTACCCTGACGTTCCGCCAGAACCGACCCGATGCGCGGCAAAGCAACCCGCGACAGGATAAAGTAGATAGCGACCAGCGCAACGACCAGCCAGAAAATCTGGTTGCCGAACCATTCGCCACAAAGCTGCGGCATGCCAATGGCACTGCCAAATTCACTGACACAGGTGCCAGCGATTTCCATATCAATCGGTTCAGTCGCCATGTTGGCCTCCTGTCAAAACAGTCAAATCCCTTGGGCAGCGCACATTTGCGCGCTGCCCGAAGCGTAAGGAAGTGTCAGTCTGACGCTTAAACGGCGAACATCAACAGCAGGGCAACGAGGAACGAGAAGATCCCCAGAGCTTCTGCAAAGGCGATGCCGATGAAGAGTGTTGCAGTCTGACCAGCAGCTGCCGAAGGGTTGCGCAGTGCGCCGGCAAGGTAGTTGCCTGCAACGTTGCCCACACCGACTGCCGCGCCGCCCATGCCCATGCATGCCAGACCCGCGCCAATGTATGCGCCCATTTGTACGATATCGCCTTCCATGAGAATTCTCCTTACGATGGAATTGAGGTGATGAGGTGGGGCAGGTCAGGATGACCCGCACCCGTTGTTAGTGATGCGGATGAAGCGCGTCTTTCAGATAGACACACGTCAGAATGGTGAACACGTAAGCCTGGATAAAGGACACCAGAATTTCGAGGCCATACATCGCAGTGATCGCGACGATGGACAAAGGTGCGATGGCAGCAATCGCGGCGAAGCCAGCGAAAACCTTGATCACAGCGTGACCCGCCATCATGTTGCCGGCCAAACGAATGGAGTGGCTGACGGGGCGTACGAAATACGAGATGATTTCGATCAGCGCCAGGATGGGACGCAACGGCAGCGGCGCACTGGAAACCCAGAACAGGCTAAGAAACGAAGCGCCATTTTTGACGAAGCCAAGGATGGTCACGCCGAAGAACACGGCAAAGGCCATCAATGCGGTGACCGCAATATGCGATGTCGGGGTGAATGCCATCGGCAGCAAGCCAAGGAAGTTGGCGAAGACGATGAACATGAACAGTGTCATGATGTAGGGGAAATACTTGACCCCTTCCTTGCCGCAGATGTCTTCTACCATTTTGTAGATGAAACCGTAGGCCAATTCGGCGACCGACTGCATCCGGCCGGGAACGACGGACCGCTTTGAGGTGCCCAGAACCAGCAATGCGAACACTGCAAGAACGGCAAGCGCCATCCAGACTGTCGCGTTGGTAATGGTGTACCAGGACACAGCGCCGTCGCCGAAGAACGGCTCAACGATGAACTGGTCCATCGGGTGGAAAACCAAGCCGCCCGCTTCTTCGCCGTGTGCTTCTGCTGCCATCTCAGGCCCCTTTGTTCTCGTCGGCCATATCGGCCACTTTCTTTTTCTGGATTTCCTGCGCGGAGCGGAGCATCGTTTTTACTCCGGCCGCCAGACCCAGCATGACAAACAGCACCATGAATATTGGCATCGTTCCAAAGAACCAGTCCAACGTATATCCGATGCCGAAACCGATCCCGAGACCGGCGCAAAGTTCGATCACCATCCGCCAGGCAAGCGATGCCTGAGAATAGTGCTCATCTGCTCGGGGTTTGGGCGCTTGCGACAGCTTGGCCGCTTCGATCTTTGCCTCAAGCTGCTTTAGCCGCTGCTGTTGGTCCGGATCAGTCACGCCTAAATCCCTTTCGATGTGTTGGGCAGTAGCTACTTTTACCGGCGATCAGAGTCAACCACGGCTTACGAAACCTCAATCCATTGAATTTATTCAATAATACCGCACTCAACCTGCGTCAAATTGTCAAATCCGTCCACAACAAACACCCATCATAGCCCATTTTGTTATTCAACCTTTTGGTTGAAGGTCATTCGGGCTATAGAAATGCCTGACGCAACAGACCCAATTTATCAGGTTCACAATCACCGCCATGACCGCTTCGCTAGACGCTATCTTTGCCGCCCTTGCCGACCCCACGCGCCGCGCCATATTGGCGATGTTGCTTGAGGACGACATGGCCGTGACAGATGTGGCCGATCCGTTCGACATGTCCCTGGCTGCGATATCAAAGCATCTCGGCGTGCTTGAACGTGCAGGCCTGATCGCGCAGGAAAAGCGCGGCCGGCTGAAATGGTGCAAACTGGAACCGCGCGCATTAAAAACCCCGTCCGTGTGGATGCAGGGCTTCGGTCAATTCGAACCGGTAAATCTGGATGATTTTGAAAGATTTCTTGCAGCAGAGATACCTATGGTACCGTCAGATGCTGCCGAGGAAGGCGCGGAAGAGAAGATGTAGTTGACCCCCTCGTGACGAGGTTACACACGAGAGGGCCACCATCGAGTTGTTAGACGAGGCCCGCGAGGCGCAGAACAGCCAGAACAACTACAATCAAACCAATTACATAAATTACGCTACGCATATCTTCGTTCCCTTCATGAACTTTCTGTGATGTTAACCCCAGATCCGAGAAAAGGTTCCGGAAAATTCAAACTTAAGTGCCGAGGCTGTCGTTTTTCAGCAGTAGATACAGCGCAAGGATGGTCAGCGCGACGCCGCCAAAGACTAGCGCGGAAGGCGCACCATTGCCCAAGGCAATCTCCCACAGGATGACCCAGCTTGGTGTCAGATAGGTGTAGGCCATCACCTTTGCCGACGGCAGCCGCAAGGATGCAAACTGCAACAGCACGAACGTGGCCGCCGACGCAAAGATCGCGACGTAGAATATGGTGATCCAGACAATTGCCGGAAGCGTCAGCCAGTCGGTCCCGACCACATCGCGCCAGCCATAAAGAAACAGCAACGCGCCCCCCGCGAACAGGGTCCCAAGGGTAAACACCACCGCAGGCTCGCCCCGGTTAAGCTTGCGCACCATGGGGGTGTAAAGCGCGTGACTGACGCAGCCGATGAAATACACCGCTTCCCCGCGCCCTAATTCGAACCGGCGCAAGGCCGTGAAATCGGCGCGAAAGATCACCCAAAGCGCCCCGATGGCACCGATGGTCAGGGCCAGCGCCATGCGCGGCGTCGTCACCTGCCGCAACAGGACCCAGCCAAAGCCGGCGGCAATCACCGGGGTAAGGGTAAACACCGCCGCAGCGCTGACCGGGCGCGCGGTTTTCAGCCCTTCGAACATCAAGACGAAATAGACTGCGAACAGTCCACCCAGCACGAAATACCGCCAAGGCGCGCGCAGCGCCTGTGGCTTTACCCCGGTCGTCGCCACGACAGCGACCCCGATCACCGCCCCGGCAATCACAAAGCGCGCCGCATTCAGCGCCGCGGGCGAAATCATGTTCGCCGACATCGACCCCAGTGAAAACGACCCCGCAACCAATGCGGAAAACGTCAGCATCGCCAGATGCCCCTGAATATCAGGTCGCATCAAACAGCGCCTTTCATTGAATTCTTGAGGAAGGTCAAAAAGGTTTGCACTTTCAATGTCCGGTGCAAATCCACATGGGTGACCAGCCAAAGCGAAGATTCCCATTCTGCAAGGGGGGGATGCACCTCGACCAGATCGGGGTCATTCGCAGCATCCTCCAGCGACAAGAACCCGATGCCCGCGCCGGCGGTGATCGCATCCACCAAGGCATTCATGTCGGTACACCGGAATGTCATCGCCTTCTCCGGCAGAATATTACGCAGCCATATGGAAAACGGCGCGCGGTTTTCCGGGTCATCTTGCACCACAAACCGGTGGTTGGCATAATCCTCCACCCTTTCAGGCAGCCCGAACTCAGCGATGTATGTCTTGTGCGCATAAAGCCCCACGCGCATCTTCATCAGCGGCTGCACCACATTATCAGGCTGTTGCGGCACGGAACCCGCGCGGATCGCCACATGCGCCTCGCCGTACTCAAGCCGGAACAAACGCTCGCCAGTCAGAAAGCGCACCACCACATCGGGATTTTGCTTCTGGAATGCCACCAGAACCGGCGTGACGACCCGGGTCAGTTCGACCAATGACGTCACCACCAATTCCCCCGACACGCTATCCCCGCGCCCCTTTATCCGGCTCGCAAGCTGGCTGAACTGGTCGTTGGTCGCCGCGGCCACCCGCAACAGATCCTCGCCCGCTTCGGTCGCCTTGTAGCCCCGCGCGTGGCGCTGGAACAGCTTGACGGCCAGCCGCGCCTCGAGCGCATCGATATGACGGATGACGGTTGCATGATGCACCCCCAGAACGTCGGCGGCACCGCTGACCGTACCCAGGCGCGCCACATGATAGGCCGTCTTGATTTCGTCCCAGTTATCCACCGCGCCCTCACGTCATGTGCAATTCCGAACACTGCCCTTCGCGTTTTCGCAAGTTGCGGTCACCCATGCAAGGCGCATCTAAACAGGGCAACAGAAACAAACCCAAAGGAACAGCTTCCATGGCCATTCTCCGCATCGATTCTTCTGCCAACACCAATGATTCCGTAACACGCGCCCTGACCGACCGGATCATCGCCAAACTGGGCGACACCAACGTGACCGTGCGCGATCTTGCCCTCGAACCACTGCCGCAGATTACCCAGACATGGGCCGTCGCCCGCGTGACCCCTGAAGAGGATCGCGCACCCGAACAAACCGAAGCCCTCAAGGAATCGGACAAGCTGGTTGCCGAAATGATGGCCGCAGACACCATCGTGATCGGTGCACCGATGTACAACTTTTCGATACCCGCCGCGCTCAAGGCCTGGATCGATCTGGTTGCCCGTGTCGGCGTCACGTTCCGTTATACCGAAGCCGGCCCCGAAGGCCTGGTCAAAGGCAAACGCGTGATCATCGCGATGGCCTCCGGCGGTACGCCAGCCGGTGCACCGGTTGATTTCAACACGCCCTATCTGAAAACCGTTTTGGGCTTCATGGGCATGGACGACGTGACGATCATTTCCGCCGACGCCTTGGCCACAGACCCCGAAGCCACCATGGCCAACGCCCACACGGCCGTTGACGCGCTCCAGTCCTCGGATGCTCGCAAGGCCGCCTGACGATCGGCCAGATCGACAAGGCCGGGGCGGGTTGACTCAGACCCGCCTCTCGCCTAAACGATCCACAAATCCCGGAAGCACTCTGCCTTCCGGTCTCTGGCGCAGCCAAAGATCGACCCCCACCAGCGTGTTACGCCCGTGGGGGCATTTGTGTATTCACGCGGGCTTCCTACATCATGGGGAACCGCAACCGACCGAAGGGGGCCATGGCCCATGTTTGAAAATCTCTCCGAACGCCTGTCTGGCGTCTTTGACCGCCTGACCAAGCAAGGTGCCTTGTCTGACGAAGACGTCAAAACAGCCCTGCGCGAGGTGCGCGTCGCCCTGCTAGAGGCTGACGTTTCCCTGCCGGTCGCGCGCGATTTCGTCAAAGCCGTGCAAGACAAGGCGACAGGTCAGGCCGTGACCAAATCGATCACGCCGGGCCAGCAGGTCGTCAAGATCGTCCATGACGCCCTGATCGACGTGCTCCGCGGTGAAGGCGAACCCGGTGCGCTGAAAATCGACAACGCCCCGGCCCCGATCCTGATGGTCGGTCTGCAAGGCTCCGGTAAAACCACCACGACGGCCAAGCTGGCCAAACGTCTCAAGGATCGCGATGGCAAACGCGTGCTGATGGCATCGCTCGACGTCAACCGCCCTGCCGCGATGGAACAGCTTGCCATTCTGGGCGTTCAAATCGGCGTCGACACCCTGCCCATCGTCAAAGGCGAAAACCCCGTCCAGATCGCCAAACGCGCCAAAACTCAGGCAGCCATGGGCGGGTATGACGTCTACATGCTCGACACCGCCGGCCGTCTGTCCATCGACGAAGAGTTGATGCAACAGGTCGAAGCCGTCCGCGATGTTGCCAATCCCCGCGAAACCCTGCTGGTGGTCGATGGCCTGACCGGCCAGGATGCCGTGCAAACGGCCGAAAACTTCAACGACCGCATCGGCATTTCCGGCGTCGTCCTGACCCGGATGGACGGCGACGGCCGCGGTGGTGCGGCACTGTCCATGCGCGCGGTCACCGGCAAACCGATCAAATTCGTCGGCCTTGGCGAAAAGATGGACGCGCTCGAAACCTTCGAGCCCGAGCGTATCGCGGGCCGCATCCTGGGCATGGGCGACATCGTAGCCCTTGTCGAAAAAGCACAGGAAACCTTTGAGGCCGAACAAGCCGAGCGCATGATGAAGCGCATGGCCAAAGGTCAGTTCAACATGAACGACCTGCGCATGCAGCTGGAACAGATGCTCAAGATGGGCGGCATGCAAGGTATGATGGGCATGATGCCCGGCATGGGAAAAATGGCCAAACAGGTCGAAGAGGCGGGATTTGACGACAAGATCCTCAAGCGCCAGATCGCCCTGATACAGTCCATGACCAAGAAGGAACGCGCCAACCCCGCGCTGCTTCAGGCCAGCCGCAAAAAGCGCATCGCCAAAGGTGCCGGCATGGAAGTATCAGAGCTGAACAAGCTGATGAAGATGCATCGCCAGATGGGCGACATGATGAAGAAGATGGGCAAGATGGGCAAAGGCGGCATGCTCAAACAAGCCATGAAGGGCATGATGGGCAAGGGCGGCATGCCCGGTGGCATGGACCCCAGCCAGATGGACCCCAAAGCCCTCGAAGCCGCAGCCAAGCAGATGGGCGGCAAACTCCCCGGCATGGGGGGTATGGGCGGCGGCATGGGCCTGCCTGGCGGCCTCTCGGGCTTCGGGAAAAAGAAATGACCCTGACTTCATTTTGCCAGATAAACTCCCGCCGGAGGCGTCCTGCCCCGGCGACACCCACACCGCCGCTTGGGCGGGCTCACGTTTCTGCATGCACCCAGAATGTCGTCGCGCGCAAGCGCGCCCGCACTCCAATTAAAAAGGCCGCCGCATGACCGATGCAGTAACCCGCGCTGCGGAAATCCTCAAAGGCCACCGGGCCTCGATCGACCGGCTTGACGCGATCCTCGTCTATACTTTGGGCGAACGCTTCAAACACACCCAGGCTGTGGGGAAACTCAAAGCCGAACATGACCTTCCCCCGTCCGATCCGGATCGCGAAGCGAACCAGATTGCCCGGCTCGAAGATTTGGCGAAAGAGGCTGACCTCGATCCCGAATTCGCCAAGAAGTTTCTGAACTTCATCATCGCTGAAGTCATTCAGCACCACAAACAACACCAATCGTAGGGTGGGTGTACCCCACTACGTCTAAACCTGAAGGAAACACATCATGTCCATGAAAATTCGTCTCGCCCGCGGCGGTTCCAAAAAGCGCCCGTTCTATCGCATCGTTGCCGCCGACAGCCGCATGCCACGCGACGGCCGCTTCATCGAAAAGCTGGGCACCTACAACCCGCTGCTGGCCAAGGACAGCGAAGAGCGCGTGAAGATGGACGTAGAGCGCGTCCAGTACTGGATCGGCCAGGGCGCACAGCCAACCGACCGCGTTGCACGCATGCTCGAAGCCGCTGGCGTGACCCCGAAGACAGAGCGCAACAACCCCAAGAAGGGTACACCGGGCAAGAAAGCCCAGGAGCGCGTCGAAGAAAAAGCCGCCAAGGCGACAGCCGCTGCTGAAGCTGCTGCCGCACCAGCGGAAGAAGAAGCCGCCGCAGAATAATTGCGTCCCATCCCGGCGCGGCACAGGCTGCGCCGGGATGACCTTAGACGGTGTCGGTAACGACATCTCTTTACCAATGCCGACCGTCCGATATAGGTGTAGACGACACGTTTCGTCAGACACCCCTACCGCGCCCCTTGCGTGGTTCCCTTTATAGAAAGCCGCTGATGTTTCGCCTGCTGCGTCTCTTCCTTGTTCTTGGCATCGGTATCGCCATAGGTATCGGGTTCGAACGCATGCTGATGAAAAGCGAATGCGCCGCCGGTGAAGGGCAATGGACCGGCACTATCTGCGTCAATTCGGAGCTTTTGCAATGAGCGATAAAATCCCTGTCGGGGCCATCTCCGGGTCCTATGGCGTGCGCGGCGAACTGCGCATCAAAAGCTATTGCGCCGTCCCCGAGGACATCGAGAACTACAGCCCCCTGACATCCGAAGACGGCAGCCGCAGGTATGCGCTTGCCCTCGTCCGCCCGATCAAGAACGGCTTTGTGGCGCGCATCACCGATGTCACCTCCAAGGAAGAGGCCGATGCCCTGCGGGGCACATTGCTTTATGCGGATCGCGCGCAATTGCCCTCCCTGCCCGATGATGAATTCTACCATGCCGACCTTTTGGGGCTCGAGGTCTATGACACCGGCGGCACCCTGATCGGCAAGGTGAAGACCGTGCAGAACCACGGCGCTGACGATCTGCTTGAAACGCAATTGGCTGGCACCTCGGCAACTGTATTTCTACCCTTTACCAAAGCCGCCGTTCCCACCGTCGATCTGGCCAGCGGCCGGATCATCGCCGATCCGCCCGACGGCATCCTTCCCGATACCAAAGCCGATGCGGATGCTGATCACAAAGGGGCGTGATCCTTCGGTCGCCCCACCGCCCACCGCCTAACGGAGCGTTTCATGAAGGTGATCTTCCATCCAGGCTTTCACAAGACGGGAACTTCGACCTTGCAAGCGGCGCTGCGAGAGAACCAGAACCGTCTTTGGCCCGGCATTCGGATCATCCAGAAGGAAGACATGCCCGGTCTGACGGGGGCAGCCAAAGGCTATTCCGTCAGCCTCAAGCCCGTTGAACTTGCGCTTGTGATCTATGAAGCCACGCAAGTCGCCGAACGGATCACGCCGGATACGGACACGGTCATCATCACCTCGGAAAGCCTGTGCGGGCAGATTCCCGGTCGCGACAATGTACCTGATTACGGCGCGGCCCCGCGCCTTTTGTCCACCATCAGCGCCGCGTTCGACGCCGTGCATCCAAACGCCGAGCAGTCGTTTTTCTTTTCCACCCGTGCGCCGGACGCGTGGCTGAAAAGCTGTCATGCCCAACACCTGCGCGCGTCGCGGATGCGTATGCCCGCAGATGCCTATATCGAAACCTACGCATCTTCAGCGCAACTGGACGGAATATTGAAAGCGATCAAGTCAGCCTTGCCGTCCCGCAAGGTCACCGCCGTTCCGGTTGAGGACACCGGCACATCACGCTTGGGGATGTTGGACCACCTGCTGGACCTCACGACCCTACAGCCAGATCAACGCGCGATGCTGTCCCCTGCTGCCTGGGCCAACAGGGCACCGCCCCCGGAACAGCTGGATGCCTTTCTCAGGATCAACCTGTCGGACCTCAGCGATCACGACGCCCGCGCCGCGCGGCTGAAATTGAACGGGGAAATCGGATAATGCCGCGTCGGATCATCCTGCACACCGGATTTCACAAGACTGGCACCACCAGCCTGACCACCACCCTGCGTGCCAACCGGCCCGCTCTGAAGTCACGGCTTGCCATGCGCCTGCCGCCGCAGATGCGCGAACTGATCAGCGCCACGCGCGGCTATTCAACATGGCGCGACCCGCTGACCCTGATCAAGGCCGAAACCCGGTTTCATGCCCTCTTGGATGACCTGCCGCCGATGCCGCGGCGCACGCTGGTCATCACCTCCGAGGAACTGGGCGGTCATCTGCCCGGGCGCGGCGATCTGATGGATTACAGTGCCATGCCGATCATGCTTTATAGCTTCTGGTCCATCGCGCAGCAGAAATTTCCCGCAGCGGATATTCAGATTTACCTGTCCACCCGCAATCAGGCGGATTGGCTAGTGTCGGCCTACTGGCAGCATGTCAAATCGTCGTCGATGACGCTGGATCTTGACGCGTTCCTCGGGAAATTCCATGGCGCGGGGGACCTGACCCATATGGTCAACGAGATCGCCAGCCGCGTGCCCTGCCCCACCCATCACTGCGCGCTTGAGGACAGCAGGCACCGCCCGCTTGGCCCGGCCGACCCGCTGCTGGACCTTTGCGATATCCCCCAGGACCTGCGCGATACGTTGCAGGCGGCCCCGGCGGAAAACATCCGCCCCGACATGGCGACACTGCTGGACTTGCTCGATGTCAACAGAACTGTCAAAGACCCTGAAAAACGCGTCGCCACCAAAAAAGCCATCATGGCAAAGGCCAACATCACATGACCACTCACAACCGCTCCCATGGTCGCCAATCCATACGCCCGACGCTCAAACCGCGCGAGCTGATGCAGGATACGCCTGATTACGCAGGCGTTTGGCGGGCCGAGGTGGTCACCCTTTTTCCCGAACTTTTCCCCGGCGTGCTGGGGGCCAGCCTGACCGGCCGTGCCCTGCAAGAGGGCACGTGGCAACTGCGCACCCATGACCTGCGCGGCTATGGCGTGGGCAAGCACCGCAATGTCGATGATACCCCCGCCGGTGGCGGTGCCGGCATGGTCATGCGCGCGGACGTCGTCGGCCCCGCGATCGAGGCTGCGATGGCCGGCGCTGCCGGGCGCTGGCCGATCCTGTACATGTCGCCACGCGGACGGCGTTTCGATCAGGCGATGGCGCAGGATCTGGCAAGCTGTGCGGGCGTCACCATGCTGTGCGGTCGCTTCGAAGGCGTGGACGAACGGGTGATCCAGCATTATGGCATCACTGAAGTCTCGCTTGGGGACTTCGTCATGACCGGTGGTGAACTTGCCGCGCAGGCGATGATTGACGCCACCGTGCGCCTGCTGCCCGGCGTGCTGGGCAATGCCGACAGCACGGTCGAGGAAAGCCATGCCTCGGGCCTGCTGGAGCATCCGCAATACACCCGCCCCGCAGAGTGGAACGGTCACGAAATTCCGCCGGTCCTGATGTCCGGCAACCACGGCGAGATCGCTAAATGGCGTCAGACACAGGCCGAAAGGCTGACAGAACAACGCCGCCCTGATATGTGGGCCAAATACACGCCCAAACCAAAAGGCAAATCATGACAGACCTAAGCCGCATCCTGGACCATGCCCGCATCGACGAACTGCCGAACCCCTATTTCGGCAAAGTGCGCGATTGCTATGATTTGCCCGATGGCCGCCGCATCCTGATATCGTCCGACCGGATTTCCGCGTTTGACCGCATACTGGCCTCTATCCCGTTCAAGGGGCAGGTGCTGACCCAGACCGCGCGGTTCTGGTTCGACCACACGACCGACATCTGCCCCAATCACGTGCTGGACTATCCCGACCCCAATGTGGTGATCGGCAAACGTCTGGACATCCTGCCGATTGAAATCGTCGTGCGCGGATACCTGGCAGGCTCCACCGGGACCTCGGTCCTGACGCTTTATAAAAAGGGTGAGCGCGAGATGTACGGCCATCGCTTTCCGGACGGGCTGCGCGATAACGAAGCTTTGCCGCAGGCGATCATCACGCCCACGTCCAAGGAGTTCGACGGAGGTCATGACGCGCCCCTGACAGCCACTGAAATCGTGGAACAAGGGCTTTTGACCCAGGCGCAATGGGACGAAATCAGCGACATCGCCCTGCGTCTGTTCGCACGCGGTCAGGAAATGGCTGCCCAGAACGGGTTGATCCTGGTTGATACGAAATATGAATTCGGCACCGATGCCGACGGCAAGCTGATGCTGGCCGATGAAATCCACACCCCTGACAGTTCGCGGTTCTGGTTGGCTGACGGCTATCAATCCGCGCTTGAGAACGGCACCCGTCCGCCGTCCTTTGACAAGGACGTGATCCGGTCATGGGTCGATGCGCGCTGCGATCCCTATGTTGACGATATTCCTGAAATTCCCGCCGATCTGATCGCCGCGACTTCCCAAGTCTATATCGACGCCTATCAGGCGATCACCGGCCAGATTTTTGAGCCCAACATGGATGGCGATACCGTGCTGGACCGCGTCCGCGCCAATCTGGCACCGTATTTCACGACCTGAAACCAACAGGCTCAAGGGGGCGCGAAACCCTCTTGATCCACCCCATTTTCCCGCCTATACGACGCCTAAGTCTGGAATCGCTTCATGCGGCCCGACCTTTTCTGCGTAGGCAGAAACCTGAAGCAAAGATGATGCTACCTTCGATGGGCTGCCACGGCAGGCCCGACAGACAGACCGAAGCTCTGGGATCGCACAAAACTTCGTGGATTAACCGCGAGCATTCATAGGAGAAGCATCAGATGAACCTGATTGCAGAGATCGAGGCGGAACAAATCGCCGAACTGGGCAAAGTGATCCCAGATTTCCGCGCCGGAGACACAATCCGCGTGGGCTTTAAAGTGACCGAAGGTACCCGTACCCGTGTCCAGAATTACGAAGGCGTCTGCATCGCACGCAACAACGGCCACGGCATTGCCGGTTCGTTCACCGTGCGCAAGATTTCCTTTGGTGAAGGCGTGGAACGTGTGTTCCCACTGCATTCCACAAACATCGACAGCATCGAAGTCGTCCGTCGTGGCCGCGTCCGTCGTGCAAAACTGTACTACCTGCGCAGCCGTCGCGGTAAATCGGCACGGATCGTCGAGAACGCACATTATAAGCCAAAATCTGGCGCGAACGCGTAAGGAGAGCTGTCATGAAAGCCGATACACACCCCGAATACCACACGATCAACGTCAAACTTACAGACGGCACGGTCCTGGAAATGAAATCGACCTACGGCAAAGAAGGCGACCAGCTTTCCTTGGATATTGACCCTTCCGTGCACCCCGCATGGAACGGCGGCACATCGCGTCTTATGGACACCGGTGGCCGCGTGTCGAAATTCAAGAACAAATACGCCGGTCTGGGTTTCTAAACCTTTCCGCAAATTGCGAATTGAAAATGGCGTGTCCTTCGGGGCGCGCCATTTTGCTTTGAAGGATAGATGTTTTGGCGTCAGCGCTGTTTCGTTTCGCTGACATTTCGCCGGCTCCGCAAGGGCCTGCACCCGGCGTGGCTGCGACGACATAAACGCTAGTTATCAGTGCGCAAGTGCTTTCAAAACAACCTTGTCTGCCATATGCTTGGCTCTAATGTGGCCCAAGCAAAATCCTTGGGTGAATGAGGGACCTTAGACAATGTCGCATATTATCGTCGTCGGAAATGAAAAAGGCGGGGCGGGGAAATCGACGGTCTCGATGCATGTGGCGACGGCCCTGGCACGCATGGGGCACAAGACCAGCGTTCTGGATCTGGACCTGCGCCAGCGCACCTTCGGTCGGTATATCGACAACCGGAAATCATTCCTCAAGACGGCCGATCTTGACCTTCCGTCACCCCATATGCACGAACTGCCAGAGATTGACGCAGACACTTTGCAGCCCGGTGAAAACATTTACGACCACCGCCTGAGCGCTGCCGTTGCCGAACTTGAGCCCGACAGCGATTTCATTCTGATCGATTGCCCCGGCTCCCATACGCGCCTGAGCCAGGTAGCCCATTCGCTGGCCGATACGTTGATCACCCCGCTGAACGACAGCTTCATCGACTTTGATCTTCTGGCCCACACCGACGCCACCGGGGACAAGATCACCGGCCCGTCGGTCTATTCGGAAATGGTCTGGAACGCGCGGCAACTGCGGGCGCAAGCCGGGCTTGACCCGATCGACTGGATCGTGGTGCGCAACCGCATGGGCGCGCAGCGCATGGTCAACAAGGACAAGATGGAGCGCGCGATCAGCAACCTGAGCAAGCGCATCGGGTTCCGCATCGCCCCCGGCTTCAACGAACGCGTGATCTTCCGCGAGCTGTTCCCGCGCGGACTGACCTTGCTGGACCTCAAGGACATCGGCGTGAAGCAGTTGAACATCTCTAATGTGGCCGCGCGTCAGGAATTGCGCGATCTGATGAAGGCTTTGAACCTGCCGGGTGTTGAAATCAACTTCTGATCGGGCCCGGTTTCGGCCCGCGCCGTACCAGAACGATCATGTTTGATATGAACAGTGTCACGATCACCAAGCCGCCCCCGAGCAGCGCATAAGCCCCCGGGTTTTCGCCGATCACACCCCAGGCCAGCAGCGGGGCCAGTACCGATTCCAGCAGCACCAGCAGCCCCACTTCGGCCGAGGTGATATAGCGCGGCCCCAAAGCCAGAAAGATTGAGCTGAGCACAATCACCCCGCCATGCGCCAGCACCAGCGGCGCTTGCGACAGGGGCATGTCCAGCGGATGGGCGAAAGGCGCGATCAGACAGGCACCGATCAGATACGCCATGCCCACCCCCGGCACCATGGATATGGCCCGCGCATGCCGCGCCGCCGTCAGCCCCGCCGCAAACAGCGCGGAAACCGCCAAGGCCAGCAAATCACCTGCAAGGCTGGCATGAGCCGTCTCGCCCGCCCCATAGGCGATGATCGCGATCCCGACCAAGACCACCGCAATGGTGATCAGCATCCGGCGGCTGATCGGTTCCGCTAAAAATATACGGCTATAGATCATGGCAAAGATCGGCATCGACGCCAGAATAAAGACGGCATTGGCCACCGACGTCAGACTGACCGCCATCACGAACAACAGACCGCTGAACCCGGTGCCGATCATGTAGATCACGCCATAGCGGCCCATCCGCAGCACGGCCCGGAACGGTCCCGTGCCCTGCATTGCCAAAATGCCCAGAGTGATCATCCCGCCTGCCAGCAGCAGCCGCCAAAACGCGATCGTCAGCGCGGGCGCATCAATCAGACGCACGAACAGTGAATCCGGCACCACAAAAAGGATACCCAAAAGCGTGATGAAAAGGCCGCGTGCTTGATCCGACATGCCCAAGCGGTGACCTGTTCGCGCGATCAAGTAAAGCCTGCAAGCGGCGTCTTGGACAATTTCACAAGCAACTTGCGCAACGCTTCACGCTCGGCGGCGCTCAGGTCTTCGGTCAACGCCGCATCATAGCGTTGCGCGACGCTGTGCAAGTCCTCATAAGCCGCTTGCCCCGGCGGCGTCAGCGCCAAATGCTCAAGCCGGCGATCACCCGCATCGCGCGCACGGGTCACAAATCGGCGTTCGGTCAGTTTTTGTACCGCCCGGCTGATCTTGGTCTTGTGCATGTTGGCGCGCAGGCCAATCTCGCTTGCGGTCAACTGGCCGTATAGCCCCAGATGAAACAGCACCCGCCACTCGGCCCGCAGCATGCCATAGCGTTCCTTGTAAATCTGCTGGAACGCGAGGCTGCTGGCCTCGGCCGCTTGGTTCAGCAGGTAGGGCAGAAAATGGGTCAGGTCGAAATTTTCGTCGGTCATTCGCATGGATCGCTTGTTAGTTACAAAAACAACTATTACAAACGCAACAGATTTTGCAAGGGAGGCTTTGATGAACCGCCAAGTGACCCCATCCAACCTGAAGACCGCCGCCAGCCCCATGGGCACGACCGAAGGCTATATGCCCGGTTTCGGCAATGACTTTGAAACCGAAGCCCTGCCCGGTGCCCTGCCCCAAGGCATGAACAGCCCGCAAAAGTGCAACTACGGCCTTTATGGCGAACAGCTGTCCGGCACAGCGTTCACCGCGCCCAGCCACCAGAACGAACGCACATGGTGCTACCGCATACGGCCTTCGGTCAAACATTCGCACCGCTACGAAAAAATCGACCTGCCCTATTGGAAATCCGCGCCGCATATCCCGCAGGATGTGACCAGCCTTGGCCAATATCGCTGGGATCCGGTCCCGCACTCGACCGAGAAACTTACATGGCTGACTGGCATGCGCACCATGACCACCGCAGGTGATGTGAACACCCAGGTCGGCATGGCCAGCCACATCTATCTGGTCACCGACAGCATGGTCGATGCGTATTTTTATTCAGCCGACAGCGAATTGTTGATCGTCCCGCAGGAAGGCCGTCTGCGCTTTTGCACCGAATTGGGCGTGATCGACCTTGAGCCAAAGGAAATCGCGATCATCCCGCGCGGACTGGTGTACCGCGTCGAAGTGATCGAAGGCCCAGCGCGCGGCTTTGTGTGCGAAAACTACGGCCAGAAATTCGAACTGCCCGGTCGCGGTCCCATCGGTGCGAACTGCATGGCCAACCGTCGGGATTTCAAGACACCCGTCGCCGCCTTCGAAGACCGCGACGCGCCGTCTACCGTCACGATCAAATGGTGCGGCCAGTTCCACGAGACCAAGATCGGCCATTCGCCTTTGGATGTGGTCGCATGGCATGGCAACTACGCCCCCGTGAAATACGACCTGCGGACCTATTGCCCCGTGGGCGCAGTCCTGTTCGATCACCCCGACCCGTCCATCTTTACGGTGCTGACCGCAGCGTCTGGCGTGGAAGGGACCGCAAACATCGACTTCGTGCTGTTTCGCGAACGCTGGATGGTCGCCGAAGACACCTTCCGCCCGCCATGGTACCATAAAAACGTGATGTCTGAACTGATGGGCAATATCTATGGCCAATATGACGCCAAACCCAAAGGCTTCATTCCCGGCGGCATGTCCCTGCATAACATGATGTTGCCCCATGGCCCGGACAAGAACGCTTTTGAAGGGGCGTCAAACGCCGACTTGACCGCAAGCAAGCTGGACAACACCATGTCGTTCATGTTCGAAACACGGTTCCCCCAACACCTGACCGAATTTGCCGCGAATGAGGCTCCCTTGCAGGATGACTACATCGACTGCTGGGAAAGCCTCGAGAAGAAATTCGACGGCACACCCGGCAAGAAATAGACGCTGACGCAAGGATTGCGCAGGCACAAGAATTCAAGGACTGACCATGACCCTACTCACTTCATGGGTGGAAAGCGCCAACAGCGCCGACACCGATTTCCCCCTCAACAACCTGCCCTACGGTGTGTTTTCGACCAACAGCCTTGAACCACGGTGCGGTGTGGCCATTGGCGATATGGTGCTGGATATGGCCGCGCTCGAGGCTGAAGATCTGGTCTTGCTGCATTTCGATCCGGTCTTCGACGTCCCCTACTGGAACGATGTCATGGACCTTGGCCCGAAAACATGGGCAACCCTGCGCGACCGGTTGACCGAACTTCTGTCCTCCGACAGCCCCGATCAGGCCAAAGTCGCCCCCCACCTTGTGCCAATGTCGGACATCCGCCTTCACATGCCGCTGGTCGTGTCGGAATACACCGACTTCTACGCAGGCCGCCACCATGCCACAAATGTGGGCACCATGTTCCGCGGTGCCGAAAACGCGTTGCCGCCCAATTGGCTGCACATCCCGATCGGCTACAATGGCCGCGCCTCGACCGTGGTCGTGTCGGGTACCGACATCTACCGTCCCAACGGCCAGCTCAAGGCACCGGATGCAGACGCGCCGACCTTTGGCCCCTGCAAGCGCCTTGATATCGAACTGGAAATGGGTGCCATCGTCGGCACCTCGACCGAAATGGGCGATACCATCAGCGTCGCGGAAGCCGATGAGATGATCTTTGGCTACGTCCTGCTGAACGACTGGTCCGCCCGCGACATTCAAGCGTGGGAATACCAGCCGCTCGGCCCGTTTCAGGCCAAAGCCTTTGCCACCTCCATCTCCCCATGGATCGTGACAGCCGCCGCGCTCGAACCTTTCCGCACCTCGACACCCGAGCGTGAAAAGGACCTTTTGCCCTACCTGCAAGAACCAAAGCCGATGCTGTATGACATCGACCTGTCGGTGCTGATCCAACCTGACGGCGGCACCCAGGAAGTCCTCGCGCGCACCAACTACAACACCATGTATTATTCGGCGGCCCAGCAACTGGCCCATCATGCCTCCTCCGGCTGCGCGATGAACGCGGGCGACCTGCTTGGCTCCGGCACCATCTCCGGACCCGAGAAAAACGAACGCGGCAGCCTGCTCGAACTCAGCTGGGGCGGCAAGGAACCGATCGCCCTTTCAGATGGCACCACCCGCAGCTTTATCGAGGACGGCGATACCATGATCCTTACCGGCCACGCCCAAGGTGACGGCTACCGCATCGGGTTTGGCGCGTGCTCCGGCACAATCCTCCCCGCCAAAACCCAACCCTGACCCCGCTTCATTTTGCCAGATAAACTCCCGCCGGAGGCATCTTCGATCGCCCCGCGCACCGACGTCCAAAAAAGGAACACCAATGTCCAAGAAATTCGCCTCCCAAGGGGACATGACCGAAAAGAAAATCTCCTTCACCGAAGTCGGCAAGGACCTTTGGGCTTTCACCGCCGAAGGTGACCCGAACTCCGGCGTGATCATCGGTGACGACAGCGTCATGATCATCGAGGCCCAGGCAACCCCCCGCCTGGCCAACAAGGTGATCGACAAAGTCCGCGAAGTCACCGATAAACCGATTACCCACGTCGCCCTCACCCACTACCACGCGGTGCGCGTCCTCGGGGCCTCGGCCTTCAACGCGGACCAGATCATCATGTCCGAAATGGCGCGCGGCATGGTAAACGAGCGCGGCCAGGAAGACTGGGACAGCGAATTCCAACGCTTCCCCCGCCTGTTCGAGGGCCATGAATCCATTCCCAGCCTGACCTACCCAACGACCACCTTCAACGACCGCATGACTGTCTATCTCGGCAATCGTCGCGTTGACCTGATGCACCTTGGGCGCGCACACACCGCAGGCGATATCGTCATCCACGTCCCCGACGAGAACGTGATGTTCACCGGCGACATCGTCGAATACCACTCTGCCTGCTACTGCGGCGACGGCTATTTCGCCGATTGGGGCAACACGCTGGACGCGATCAAGGCCTATGATGTAGCGGCCATTGCGCCGGGTCGCGGTGACGCGCTGGTCGGCACCGACATGGTGAACGCCGCCATCGAAAATACCCGCGATTTCGTCGAAAGCACCTATCGCCCCGCC
This sequence comes from Roseobacter sp. GAI101, assembly GCF_000156335.1. GTDB lineage: Bacteria > Pseudomonadota > Alphaproteobacteria > Rhodobacterales > Rhodobacteraceae > Sulfitobacter. The sequence goes on along the minus strand of NZ_DS999213.1, from coordinate 3,207,910 downwards.
GCCCGCGTCGCGGCCCGCAACGGCACGCTGAAAGACGCGTGGGACGCCGTGCGCGCCGAATGTGACCCGAAGTTCTCGGATTACGCGATTTATGAACATTGCCTGCCCTTCAACGTCGCCCGCGCCTATGACGAAGCCCGCGGCATCAGCCACCCCCGCATCTGGACCGACAAGCGCGACATCGAGATGTGGGAACAGCTGCAAAGCTGACCGGAGAGACTGCCCATGGCCTATGACTACGCCCCCTTTCCCTACACGCGCCCCCCGGGCCTGACGCAGCAAGAGCAGCGTCACCCGGTCGTGATTGTCGGTGCCGGGCCGATCGGTCTGGCCATGGCAATCGATCTGGCACAGCAGGGCATCGCCTCGGTTGTGCTGGACGATAACAATGTGGTGTCGGTCGGCTCGCGCGCAATCTGCTGGGCAAAACGGACGCTGGAAATCTTTGACCGCCTTGGTGTCGGCGAACGGATGCTGGCCAAGGGTGTGACATGGAAAGTCGGGCGTAATTTCCACGGCGATAACCAAGTCTATGCCTTCGATCTCCTGCCGGAACCGGGTCACAAATACCCTGCCTTCATCAACCTTCAGCAATACTATGTCGAACAATACCTCGCCGAACGGGCGCAGGACTTCCCCGACCTCATCGACATTCGTTTCCTCAACAAGGTCACCTATCACACCGACCATGGCGACCACGTCGCCCTCGACATCAGCACACCCGACGGGACCTACACGCTCGAAGCTGACTACTACCTCGCCTGTGATGGCGCGGGATCGGCCACGCGCGCCCGCATGGCTCTGCCCTTCGAAGGCCAGACTTTCGAGGAACATTTCCTGATCGTCGATGTCGAAATGGAAACCTCCCCCTTCGGCAACCACGACACGCCCGAACGCTGGTTCTGGTTCAATCCGCCGTTCCACAACGGCCAGTCCGCGCTGCTGCACAAACAGCCCGACAACATCTACCGCATCGACCTGCAACTCGGCCCCGATACGGACCCCAAGGAAGAAGCGACCGAGGCCAAGGTCACCCCGCGCATCAAGGCCATCGTGGGTGACACGCCCTTCCGTCTTGACTGGATGAGCGTCTATAAATTCCGCTGTGCCAAGCTGGACCGCTTCGTGCACAACCGGGTGATCTTTGTCGGTGACAGCGCCCATGTGGTCAGCCCCTTTGGCGCACGTGGCGGCAATGGCGGCATTCAGGACGTTGATAACCTCGGCTGGAAACTCGCGGCAGTCCTGAAAGGCGATGCCAGCGCCCCCCTGATCGAAAGCTACAACACCGAACGGGTCCACGGCTCTGCCGAAAACATCCTCAACTCCGCGCGTGCAACGAATTTCATGACCCCGAAATCCCCGATCGAAGCACTGTTCCGCGACGCGGTCCTCAGCCTTGCCGCCGATCACCCTTTTGCGCGCAAACTGATCAACTCGGGCCGTCTCTCACAACCCTGCGATCTGGCAGGCTCTTCGCTCCAGACGCCAGGTGACGCGCCACTGCGCCCCGGCTTTCCCATGATTGACGCCCCCCTGACAGGCCCCGACGGCCCGACATGGCTGCTATCCCAAGCTCAAGGGGCGTTCACCCTTATGACGGCCGGCACCACTCCGCTGCCCGAGATCGACAAGATCAACCGCATCGGGATCAACCAGACAGCCGACTACCCCTGTTTCGCCTCGGTCGACGGGCACGCCGAAACCCGCTACGGCAAAGATAAAATCTACCTTTTACGGCCCGACGGCCACGTCTGCGCCGTGTTCGACACACCGGACACCGCTCCCATCATCGCCGCCCATGACCGCGCACTCGGAGCCAGCACATGATCCTTGATGACAAGCTTGGCAGCCACGCCGACGCATTCTACAACGCCCTGATGGACTGCCATGCAGGCCTGACCGAAGCCCAAAGCCACGCGCTCAACGCACGTCTGGTCCTGATCCTCGCCAACGAGATCGGCGATCTTGCACAGCTTGAAAAGCTCCTTGCCACAGCACGCAAAACCGGATCACCTGAATTCTCTGGCTCTTAAATATCCCCGCCGGAGGCACGCATCTGCCCCCGGCAGATGCCAAAATCATGTAGCGCGCCAGCGCTTCACTATCTGCGAACCCGAATTGCAGGCCGCAGGTGCCCCCATAACCATCCCGTTATTCCTCCAGACAAAGGGTTGACGCTTGGGGCACCAATGTTGACACTCCTCCAAGGATGCCTGGCCAATGCCCGGCCAATAATCGCAGAAGAACTGCACCACCAGACGATGCGCCCAAGTCACCGGCGCAACAGTTGCGATCCTTCCGACGCCCGGACCGGACCGCACCCACAGAGAGGAAGAATATGAGTTTTTTGACCCGTACCGGTAAGCCCCTGCCCAAATCCATTCTGGATTCCGCCGAAGCTGCCAAGATAGACCCGGTCAACCGTCGCGAGTTTCTGGCCTTGGCGAGCGCCTTTGGTGCGACGACCGCCACAGCCTATGCGATGATCGGCATGCCTGCCCCGGCACATGCTGCGGCCCACAAGGAAGGCGGCACCGTGCGCATGCAGATGGAAGTGCGCGCCCTCAAGGACCCGCGGACCTATGACTGGTCGCAGATCGCCAACTTCTCGCGTGGGTGGCTGGAATATCTTGCGATCTGGGAAAACGATGGCACATTCAGCCCTGCCTTGCTGGAAAGCTGGGAAATCAACGACGACGCCACAGAATATGTGCTGAACGTGCGCCAGGGCGTAACCTGGAACGACGGCACTGCGTTCACGGCAGCAGATGTCGCGCGCAACATCGAAGGCTGGTGCGACAAATCCGTCGAAGGCAATTCGATGGCGGGCCGTTTTGCCACGTTGATCGACGACGAAAGCGGCAAGGCCATTGAAGGATCGATCGAGGTCGTCGACGACCACACCGTCAAGCTGACCTTGCCACGCCCCGACATCACCCTGATCCCCGGCATGGCGGACTATCCCGCCGCGATCGTACCCGAAGGGTTCGACGCCGAAACCATGCTGGACAATCCGGTGGGCACCGGCCCTTACCTGCCTGAATCCCTTGAGGTTGGCGTGAAAAGCGTGCTGGTCAAGAACCCTGATCACACATGGTGGGGCACCGCAGTCTATGGCGGCCCCTACATCGACCGGCTTGAATATATCGACTACGGGACAGACCCCTCTGCCTTTGTCGCAGCTGCCGAAGCCGATGAAATCGACGCCACCTATTCCATCGAGGGTGAGTTTATCGACGTGTTCAGCACGCTTGACGGGTGGAACGAAAACTCCATCGCGAGCGCCGCAACGATTGTCATCCGCCCCAACCAGCTTGCCGAAGTGGATGGCAAGAAACCTTACGCCGATGCCCGCGTACGCCAGGCTATTGCCATGGCCGTCGACAATGAGGTCCTGCTTGAACTTGGCTATGCCGGGCGCGGTATTGTGGCCGAAAACCACCATGTCGGCCCCATGCACCCCGAATACGCCGAACTGCCCCCGCGCAAGGTCGATCCAGCCGCCGCCAAGGCGCTGATGGACGAAGCGGGCATGGGCGATTACGAGCACGAGTTGTTCTCGATCGACGATGCGTGGCGCAAGGATACCACCGATGCCGTCGCCGCGCAGCTTCGCGATGCGGGGATCAAGGTCAAACGGACGATCCTGCCCGGCTCGACCTTCTGGAACGACTGGACGAAATACCCGTTCTCATCGACCAACTGGAACGCGCGGCCCTTGGGCGTGCAAATCTGGGCACTGGCCTACCGGTCCGGCGAAGCGTGGAACGAATTCGGCTGGTCCAACCCTGAATTCGACGCGCTGTTGACCAAGGCGTTGTCTGTGGCCGATGTCGAAGCGCGCCGCGCCTTGATGGCCGAAGGCGAAGCGTTGATCCAGAGCGAAGGCGTGACGATCCAGCCCTACTGGCGTTCACTCTACAACCACACCAAAGAAGGTCTGGTGGGCGCAGGTCATCACATCGGGTTCGAATATCATCCGGCGCGCATGGCCTGGACCATGTAACCCCGCCGCAACAAACACTGCAAAAGGGCCGCGCATGTCGCGGCCCTTTTTGCGTCTAGCTGCCAAAGATCAATCCCAGTGACGGTGACGGGCACCACAGCGTGGCATCCACGGCATGCAGCCCGGCCAGTCTGTTGCGCAATCCGCTTTCGCCGATCTGCTTGGCGCGCGCGGTCAGATCAGGCAGCCCCAGCTTGTAGAACGCCAGCGCATCCACCCCGTCAGTCGTCATGCCATCCTGCACCATGTCAGCGGACGCGTTGATGATACCCGCGATCACCGCGTCAGCCGCCGCCGCGTCCGTCATCGGCACAGGGTCGATCCCGGCAAAGCGCGCCTCTTCCACGATCATATCCTCCATCAGCGGATCAATCACCGCGCCGCCACCCCCCGGATAGCGATACCATCCGACCCCGACGGAGCGCCCCAACCGCCCCTCGTGTACCATCCGGTCCGCGACCAACAGATCGGTCCCGCTCGCCCTGCGCCGCGCAAATGCCACGTCCAACCCGATGTGATCTTGTGATTTCAGCAGTCCTTGCGCAAATCCCGCATCTTCCAGCGCCTCGTCCAGCTCCCAAGGGGTTATTCCGATCAGCAACAAGCGGTCCACAAGGGAAATCGCGGCGTCCTGCAAGCGGTTCCCCCAAAAGCCATGCCCCCGGGTCGTGACCGCAAATCCCGTGTTCAGCTTTGCCAGAAACCTCGTGGCGCGTGCGCGGGTGGTGTCCGGCGCATCCCCGAAAGCCACCTCGGCAAAACGCGGGTCCAGAACGTCCATCGCGACGCTGCGATCCGGTTCCGGCACAATGGCCAATGCCTCCGGTCCGTCCAGAACGGCGACCAACGATGCAGGGGGGGCCATCTGCGCATCAGACGCATGGCATATGAAAACATCACAGCCCTCGGGAGGCCGGGTAGACACGGTGAAACCTGCCCCCGGCAGCCGGCGCTGTAGAACGTCGCGAACGCGGTCGGCATCGGCTTGTTCCGGCTCAAGCACCGTGACGCGCATGTGCCCAAGGCACATGGCGGCAATCAGATCGGCGCTGCTGCTGCCCAGATCATAAAGCACGACATGGGTGTCCGCCCGCTCTGTCACCCGTCGGCTGCGTCCAGAAAATGGCGCTTCTGGATCACGCCAAGCAGATCGTTCAGCGACGTCTTCACAGGCCGGTTCGATGTGTTGATCTGGGCATCTGCACGCTCGTAAAGCGGCGTGCGGGTGTCGAGCAGGTTTTTCAGCTGGGTCATCGCCGCCGGATTGCCCTCCATCGGGCGGACATCGCCTTGGGCACGGACACGCTGCATGTATTCCGCCGGGCTGGTGTGGATCCAGACGGTGTGGAACCGTTGCAACAGCCGGGCATAGGTGGTCGGTTCCGCAACGATCCCGCCTGCAACGGCCAGGATCATGCGGTCATGGGTGGCGCTCACGCGCTCAAGCGCTTCGGCTTCCATCTCGCGGTAGCCTTCCTGACCATAAAGCGCCATCACCTCGGCCAGCGGCATGTCACTTTCGGCTTCGATCTCTTTGTTAAGCTCGACAAAGGGCAGGTCCAGCGCGGCCCCCGCCAGTTTGCCCAAGGTGGATTTCCCGGCCCCCCGCAACCCGATCAGACAGATGCGGCCCGCACGCAACATCGCCGGGCTTTGCGGTGACAGCAAGCTGCGGACCTGCTGCTGGACATCCAGACTGGCGTTGCTGAACAGACTGGCCACGCGTTCCACGTCACGGTTCAACGGCGGACGCTCTGCCAGCAGCATTTCGACCCGCAGGTCCAGCGCCTGCGCCACCCGTTGCAGCAGGATGACCGATATATTGCCTTCGCCCGCCTCAAGCTGTGCCAGATAGCGCGGCGATACGCCCGACATTTCAGACAACACCCGCCGCGGCAGCCCACGCGCCTTGCGCGCCTCGCGCACCCGCACGGCCAAACGTTGGATCAGTTCCTCGCCCGGGTCTATGGGTTGGGCCGTATCTGACATGGGCCGCTCCTTTAATGTACAATATTGCAAAATTATAGGTTCATCCGACAGGATCAACTAAATTCAGCAACAAAGTGCATTATTCGGCGCGGATCAGCGGTTCGATTACTTGGCGGATACGATCGGGGGCAGCCATGCTCTTGAACACGTCGGCCTGGGTGAAGACACAGGTGAAACTGCCTGTGAAACACAGCACGTCGTTTTGATAGGCCTTCATCCCGAAAGTGATCGACTTTGTCCCCAGCCGCGTCGGATAGGTTTCGCACATCAAACGGTGGCGCGGGGTGACGGGGCTGCGGAAATCCATCGACAGGTTCACGAACGGCGTGCCCATGTTGCGGTCGATTTCCATCTGGAACCAGCCTTCACCGTCGAAATGTTCCTCCCACCATGCGTTGATGGCATCCAGTGCGAACCAAGGCAGGCGGGCGGTATAGGCGATTTGCGCAGGGTCGCAATCGCCCCAGGTCACGCGAATTTCATGCACAAAGGGCGTGTCGGTCATTCAGTAGGTTTCCACATGGTAGCGGCCGTCTTCACGCATGGCGTCGCGCAAGGTTGCCCATTGCTGCCCCATGCTTTCGGCGATTGAAGTCATCGCCTTTTCAACACCTTCTTCCATGCCCCGCAACCCGCAGATATAAATATAGGTCCGGTCATCAGCCAACAATTCCGCAACGGAATCCTGCTCGGCCAAGATGCGGTCCTGAACGTATTCCTTGTCCTTGCCAGCCTCGCGACTGAACACCAGATGCTGCTTCATCAGGCTTTCCGGCACCTTCTTGAGCGGGCCGAAATAGGGCAGGCTTTTGGGCGCGCGTGCGCCAAAGAACATGGTCATGCCCCCGGTGGCCCCACTGCGCTGGCGCTGCATGGTAAAGGCGCGCATCGGGGCGGACCCCGTACCGGTGCAGATCAGCAGCAGATGCGCTTGCGGATCGCTTGGCATCAGGAATGTCGCGCCAAAGGGACCTGTCACCTCGACCTCTGCACCGGTTTCTAGGTCGCACAGGAAGTTCGACGCAAGCCCCTTATCCTCGCGTTTCACGGTCAATGAAATGTTGTGATAGCCGGGCCGTTCGCCGTCACGCGGGCTGGATATGGAATAAAGCCGTGGCAGATGCGCCTTGCCCTCGGCATCGGTGCCGGGGGGGATGATGCCCACAGATTGCCCTTCAAGCACAGGAAACGGCAACGCACCGGGATCAAGGATGATGTGGCGCACGTCATGTTCCGGATCGTCGGTCAAACGGTAATTGCCCTGCACCTTCATCTTGGCGGGCTTGCCAAGGTTGTACATGTTCACGGCAGGCTTGCTGGCGGTTGCGGGGGCCTTGGCCTTGCCCCCTGCCCCTTTATGCGCCTCGGCCAGCAGCGCCGCGATTGGGTCGGCTTCATCGCCGGACGGGGTCGCGACCTCGATATCTTCCTGGTCGGGCAGCTCGTCCATCTCGTATTGCTGTTCCAGCGAATAGGGCGTGTCGACCACGCGCCATTCATCAATCGACCCTGTGGGGCAGACGGGAATGCAATCCATGCAGAAGTTGCAGGTGTCGAAATTGACCACGACGTTGTTGTCGTCATGTTCTATCGCGCCGACGGGGCAGGTCATTTCACAAGTGTAGCACCGGATGCAAATCTCGGGGTCAATGAGGTGCTGTTTGACGGGCTGGTTCATGGCGACGGCTCCTGCGGTTTTATGTGCGGATGGGCGGACCAAAGCCCACCCATCTTTAAGGTCTGCGTAGGGTGGGTGTAACCCACCGCACCCTTTAGGCCATGTGCAACTTTACATACTCGAAGTCACCCGGCTTGTTGTCGATGCCGACCTTCGGGGCGGCGATCCAGCTGGCGTATTTGCCCGGCTCATAACATGGAACCATCAACGACTGGATGTAATCGCCATCCGCCTTTGTCGGCAGCCATTCGTCCTTGCGCTTGTGCCATTCATCGCTTGAGATGATGTTGCCATCGGGGTCGACAGCCACGGCGCTGAACACGCCGATCTGGCGGTGGAAACCTTCGTGCGGCATCTTGAATTCGAAATCAACGCCGGCCTTGGCAATCTGCTTGTTCCAGCGGCCAACACCACCCGCCGCATCGCGCACATAGTCATCACGCAGACGCATGTTGATCGCGGTAAGCGCAGGCACCTCTTCGGTGATGATCTTGCCTTCTTTGACGGAGGTTACGGCGTAGGTGTCGTTTTGCAGCTTGTGGTCGTCGTCGATCCGCTGCTCCATATAGCGGCCCTTGATGCCGTAGTTGAAGGCATTAGCCGCGTTGGTGGACACCTCTTGGCCGAACAGGTCCAGCGACAGCGTATAGTGCAGGTTCAGCTTTTTCTGGATCGTCGGCAGATCGATCACGCCCAGATCGCGGATTTTGTTGATGTCATAGGGGTCGGTGATGCCCGCCTTGTTCATCGCCTCAAGCGTTGCCTGAATGGTGCGGCCCACACCGGTTTCACCCACGAACATGTGGTGCGCTTCTTCGGTAAGCATAAAGCGGCAAGTACGCGACAGCGGGTCAAACCCGGACTGAGCCAAACTCTCCAGCTGCATCTTGCCGTCACGGTCGGTGAAGTAGGTGAACATGAAGAACGACAGCCAATCCGGCGTTTCCTCGTTGAAGGCCCCCAGCATCCGTGGGCTGTCTTCGGACCCGGACGACCGCACCAGCAGATCATCCGCTTCTTCACGGCCATCACGACCGAAATACTTTTGCAGCAGATAGACCATCGCCCACAGGTGGCGGCCTTCCTCGACGTTGACCTGAAACAGGTTGCGCATGTCATAAAGCGACGGTGCCGTCAGCCCAAGGAAACGCTGCTGTTCGACCGACCCCGGCTCGGTGTCGCCCTGAATCACGATCAGGCGCTTGAGCATGTTGCGGTATTCGCCCGGCACTTCCTGCCACGCGGGTTCGCCGTAATGTTCGCCCATCGGGATCTTGCGATCTTCCACCGCGGGGGCCAGCAGAACGCCCCACCGATATTCGGGCATCTTCACATAGTCGAACTTGGCCCAGCCTTTCGGGTCAACCGAAACGGCCGTGCGCAGGTACACCATCGACTCCTGAAAGTTCTGCGGGATCAGGTCGTTCCACCAGTTGATGTAACCGGGGTGCCATTTCTCAAGTGCCTTCAGCACCTTCTTGTCCTGGCTCAGGTTCACGTTGTTCGGGATCTGGGTGTCGTAGCTTACGTTGATTAGGTCGAGCATTGGTTTTCTCCTCGTGGGGTCAAAATCTTTGAAGATTTTGGGACGGATTTTGTGAAAAATCCGGGCCCGTTACACACGTTCCATGTTGTATTCGCCACGCACGCCTGTGCCGTAGCGTTGCAGCGCACCATCCGGGCCAACTGCGTTGGGTCGCTGGAAAATCCAGTTCTGCCAAGCGGTCAGGCGGCCGAAAATCCGTGTCTCCATGGTTTCGGGACCGGCAAAGCGCAGGTTCGCCTCCATCCCCGTCATCGCATCGGGGCTGAAGCTGGCGCGCTCTTCCATGAACAGGCGCACCTCGTCCTCCCAATCGATGTCGTCATAGACGTAAGTGACCAGACCGGCCTCGTCTGCGGCATCGGCCTCAAGCGGCTCACCTTTCAGCGCTTCCAGCTTGGTGATATCTTCGGGCGTGCCCAGGAACCGCGTTTCAAGGCGGGTCAGGTCGTTGCCCATCTTGTAGGTGCCAAAGTTGCCGTCGGTCAGGGTCACTGTCGCCAAGGGCCGGTTGTCGCCGTCAAATTCCTCAAGCATCATATAGCTGCGATCCACGGCCCACAGCAGTTCGGCCAAGGGACCGGCAAAGCAGGACCCATGTTCGACAATCGCAACCAGGCTGCGCGACGTCATGTCGACGCGTTTCAGCAGACGTTTCCAGTATTGCAGGATTTCATTGGCCAGCCAGTGGTCCTTGTTGTCCAGCAACAGCGCTTCGTGGGCGACCAAAAGCTCCGGGTCGCCCTGGGTCTGGAATTCGATCAGACCCAGTTCCTTTTCGTTGTTGCGCAGGTGCAGAATGGCATCGTCCAGCTCTCGGGCACAGCGCAAGATCCACGCCTCGGCACCTTGGGCCGTCAGGGCATCCATATCCGCAGGGGCCGCCGCATCGGGGCCTTTGATGGTAACGGTTGCGCGTTTCGCTGCGCGGTTCAGCACCACTTCGACGGTGGTGTAGCTGATCCCGTCCGCTGCAAAGGTCCGGGTGATTGGCGTCAACTGAATACCGGCAGCCACATCGGCCTTTGACGATTGCGCCGCCATTTCTTTCGCCCGTTCAGCCACGGTTTCGTCGAATTTCGAATTCGGAATAACCTCGTCGACCAAGCGCCAATCCTTGGCACGCTTGCCTTTGATGCCTTCCTCGATCGAGCAGAACACATCGGCACGGTCACGACGCACCATGCGCTTGTCGGTCACGCGGGTCAGGCCACCTGTACCGGGAAGAACGGCCAGCAAAGGCACCTCGGGCAGGGACACGGATGACGTGCTGTCATCGGTCAGCATGATGTAGTTGCACGCCAGCGCCAATTCATAGCCGCCGCCCGCACAAGCCCCTTTGACAGCGCAGATGTAGTTCTGACCGCTATCGGCAAGCGCTGCCTCGAATGTGTTGCGGGTTTCGTTGGTGAACTTGCAGAAGTTGACCTTGTGGCTGTGCGCGGCACCACCCAGCATCCGGATGTTCGCCCCGGCACAGAACACCTTGTCCTTGGCCGACTGCATCACGATGACTTTGACATCAGGGTGCTCAAACCGCATCCGCTGCACGATATCGGCCAATTCGATATCGACCCCCAGATCGTAGGAGTTCAGCTTGAGCTCGTAGCCTTCGAACAAGCCGCCCTTTTCATCGACGTCCATGTAAAGGTTCGCGATGGGGCCATCATATTCGATTTTCCAATGACGGTACTTGGACGGGTCGGTTTGAAAGTCGATGATCTTGGTCACGGGCAGTCTCCTTGAACAGGCTCGGCCTTGGCGGCGATTTGGCCAAAGCGGCCTTTGAGGTTCATAATCCAAATATGGCATCATATTGCCACATATATTTGCGTTTCAGGTCTAAATTCGCCCACTTATTGCGCTATACTGCATATTAACGCATCTTCGCGGGTGCTTTTCGTTGCTTGTGCAATTTCCTGCACATCGACCCCCAGAATCATTTCACGCCCGGCACATTGCGCCAAATGGCCGTCCACCAGATTGCAAAGCCGCAGGGTGGCGCGGGGTTTGTCCATCCTCAGCTTCAGCCGCGCATTTGCCAGCTGGATCAGCGCCTGGGTCATTGCACGTTCCGGTGACGGGTCGGGGCAGCGCATCCAAACGGCCTCAAGCACCTCGTGACATTCCCAGAAGTACCCTGCATCGAAATACGCGCGCCCGGCCTGCCATGCGGCGGTCTGATCCAGTGCGTCGGCAGGTATATCTGCAGTGACACTGGCCTTGATCGCATCGAACCAGTCTTCGGGGTGTCGGGCGTTCTGCCCCGGCACATAGGCGTGCGGGGGCATCGGGACGTCCGACACAAGATCAGGCGATCTGGACGGCTTCACGCTCTATCCGATCCAGACGGGCGCAGAAGTCGCGGATCGCTTCCACCGTGGCATGGGGCTGATCCAGATGCGGCGCATGCCCGCAATTGTCCAAGATCGCCGTTTCGACCGGGGAATAGATCCGCGTCTCGATCTCTTCGATCTGGGCAAGGGTACCATAGGCGTCGTCGCGGCCCTGAATGGCCAGAACGGGAATGCGCAGGTGGTCGATTGCGTCCGCCACATGCCACGCCTCAAAGCCGGGATCGGTCCAGGCATCATGCCAGCCGTGGAACGCCACATCGACATTTGCGTGATACTTGCCCAGTTTTTCCTTCAGATTGCCCGAGTCATATTCCTTGCCCGCCGCCTTGATCGCGGCAAGCCCCATGGGCTCAGTAAAGAAATGCGGGGCCATCAGGATCAGCGACCGGATGCGCATATCGGACACTGATCCGGCATAGATCGTGGCAATCGTCGCACCGTCGGAATGACCCAGCAAAATCGCATGTTCAATGCCGGCAGCGTCCAGCACGTCACCGACGGATTCAGTTGCCTCGCGTGTCATGTAATCCAGCGGGCGGGGCAGATCGACGGGATCGGATGCACCATATCCGGCCCGCGAATAGGCCAGAACGCCAAAGCCCGTGGCATCAACCAAGGCCTGCGGAAAATCACGCCACAAGGCAACACTGCCCAAGCCTTCGTGCAGCAGCACAAGCGTCGGGGCATCGCCGGGCTTGGGGCCCCACGCCGCATATTCCAAGGTTTTGCCGCCTGCCGTCAGCGTCAATCCCGCGTCATTCGACCATGTCACGCCCATCAGTTTCCCTCTCGCAATTTAAACCGCTGTATTTTCCCCGTTGCCGTCTTGGGCAGCTCTTGCACCACCTCGATCCAGCGGGGGTATTTCCATTTTCCGATCTTGTCTTTGACGTGGTCTTTCAGTTCGGCCAGCAAGGCCGCGTCCGCCACCCCTTCCTTGAGCACGATATACGCCTTGGGCTTCTCCAGCCCGTCCGCGTCCTCTGCGGCGACCACTGCCGCCTCAAGAATACGCGGATGGCTGACCAGCGCGCCTTCGACCTCGAACGGTGACAGCCATATGCCCGACACCTTGAACATGTCATCCGTGCGCCCGCAGTAGACCAGCCGCCCGTCATCGCGCAGTTCGTACTTGTCGCCGGTGCGGGTCCAGACGCCCTCAAAGGTCACCCGCGATTTTTCGCGTTGGTTCCAATAGCAGTTGGCCGCCGACGCGCCATTGACCAGCAATTCGCCGACACCGCCGGACGGAATATCCAACCCCTCCTCGTCAACGAGGCGCAAGGCATAGCCCGGAACCGCCACCCCCGAGGTGCCGTAAACAAGGTCGTCCTTGCGGTTGCTCAGAAAGATATGCAGCATCTCGGTCGATCCGACGCCGTCAAGAATACATGCGCCGGTGTGCTTTTCCCACCGCAACCCAATCTCTTCGGGCAGTGCCTCGCCTGCCGAGATGCAGGTGCGCAAGGGGGCCTCGAGCGGGCCGTTCTTGTCCATATGCGCGACCATCGCGGCATAAAGTGTCGGCACCCCGCAAAATATCGTGGGCTTTTCAGCGTTGATCGTGGCGATCATGTCATCAGGCGTGGGGCGGCCCGCAAACAGCAGGGTCGTGGCCCCGACCGACAGCGGAAAGGTCATCGCGTTGCCCAGACCGTAGGCGAAAAAGAACTTGGCCGCGGAAAACACCACATCATCTTCGGCAATCTCAAGGACCTGCTTGCCATAGGTATCCGACGTCGCACGCAAAGCGGAATGCACATGGGCCACGCCTTTCGGCTGCCCGGTGGAGCCGGAGGAATAGAGCCAGAACGCCACCTCGTCCGGGCTGACCGCCAACGTGTCGGCGGGGGCGGCGTCTTTCAGGAATTCCTCATAGGGGGTCGCACCTTCGGCGGTGCCGCCGATCACGATAACATGGCGCAGATACGGATTGCCCGCGACAGCGCCTTTGACGACATCCCACAAGGGGGCCGACACGAACAGGGTCGTCGCACGGGAATCACGCAAAATCGCATCATAAACCGAGGTCGCCAGCAGGGTGTTGAGCGGGATGGGTATAACGCCGACTTTCAGCGCGCCCCAAAAGATCTGCGGGAATTCGATCTGGTCCAGCACCAGCATCGCGGCACGCTCTTCGGCACGAACACCTGCCCTGAGCAACGCGCCCGCGACCTGCGCGGCACCGGTCGCCATGTCGCCGTAGGTCAGGCTGCGCCCACTGCCAATTTCCCGGTATGCAACCTTGTCGCCGCGCCCCTCCTCGGGGTGGCGGTCCACGAAATAGGTCACGGCATTCGCAGTGGCGGTTGTCATCGCAGTCCTCCCAAACATCGGTGCTTTATCTTGCATCAAATGGAAGACATCGCAAGCTTTGCGACCTAATGACGCACTTTAGTGCACTACAGGGCTGCAATCCGTGCGGGATCAGCCACGTCATAAATCCGCGCCACCAGACCTGCGCGGCGCATCAGGATTTTCGGAAAGTTCAGGTTTCCCTTGGCCGTCGCTTCGCCGTCCCCCATCGACGGCGGATCGGTCAGGATCACCGCCGCTGCAACGCGATTGGCACTGCCGCTTGTCTTCGCGGCAAGGTCTGTCAGCCGCGCGGCGATTTCCTGCATCAGCGGCGCGCAGATCATCGCCCCGTTGTCATCCGTGGCGTCCCACCCCTTGGCAGCCATCGTCGCTCTGTTGGGGACGATCAACATGCCCACCTGTTCGCGGCCCTGCCCGGTCAGCACCAGATCAGTCACATAGGGGGCCAGCGCCGCCAGCAGATCAAGACGCAGCTGCCCGGCACGCACCCATGTCCCCGTCATAAGCTTGAAATCTTCAGACATGCGTCCGTCGAACATCAACCCGCGCGACGGGTCCGCATCGTCAATCAGGCGCATCGCATCGCCGCTGATAAAGAAACCCTCTGCGTCAAACGCCTCGGCTGTTTTGGCGGGGTTGTCGTGATAGCCCTTGGTGATCGTATCGCCAGATATGCGCAAATCGCAGCGCCCGTCCGCATCGGGGATCAGCTTGACCGTGACGCCGGGCAACGGCACGCCGACGATGCCTGCCCCCCTGGCCGGTTCATGCTGCAACAAGGCCGCCGGCGCAGATTCCGTCAGCCCCCATGACGAATTGATCAGCGGCAATTGTCCGCAGGTTTCAAGTGCAAGGCGCTCAAGCTCGGCCCATGTCGCCTGCGGCAGGGATGCGCCAGCATAGAAGATCATGTCCAGTTCGGCGAAATAGCGTTCGCACAGCTGCTTGTCGGCCTTCAACGCTGTCACCAGCTGGGCAAATCCGACCGGCACATTAAAGCTGATCGTGGCCGAGACATCGCGCAGGTTCGCAAGGGTCTTGTCGAACAGCCCAGGCGCGGGTTTGCCGTCGTCGATGTAAAAGCTGCCGCCATTGGCCAGCATCAGGTTGAAATTATGCGACCCGCCAAAGACGTGATTCCACGGCAGCCAATCCACCAGCACCGGCGGGCGGGCGGTGACGAAAGGCAACGCTTGCGCCAGTTGCGCCTGATTGGTGGTCATCATCCTCTGCGTCGTCAGAACGCCTTTGGGGTCTGACGTCGACCCGGATGTCATCAGTATCTTGGCCAGCGTGTCCGGCGTGATCTTGGCAAAGGCACTGTCAACATCCGCGCCATTTGGCCCGAGGAAATCGTTAAAATCCGTCGCCCCGCTGGCACCGGGGGCAGATGATAGCTTTTCGGCACTGCTCAGGCTTTCCAGCGCGAAGGCACCGGCATATTGCGTGGCATCCTGCGCATAGACCATGCCGGGGTTCACCAGCCTCACCACATGATCCAGACGCGGCAGGGCGGCCGGGATCAGCGAATATTGCTCGGCCACGGGGACGGTCGGAACGCCCGCATATTGCGCGGCCAAGGACAACAGCGCGTGATCAATGGAGTTGCCGGACACGATCAGGATCGGCCGGCCCGGCCCCAGATCCCGCGAGATCAGGTGGCCCGCAATGCTGCGCACCGCCTCAAGCACCTGCACATAGGACAGCTTGCGCCAGCCGTCGCCATCCCGTTCGGCCAAAAACACATGATCGGGCGTTTTATCCGCCCAGTGATGCAGCCAGTCGCCGGTGCAGCGCGCCACGGGGCCAAGCGCATAGCCCGACTGCAACAGGATCGACCCGTCTTCGCGGTCGGTGCGGATCACCTTATGCGGCCGCAGGTTCAGATGATCGGTCATAAAGCCCCCTTGCCCGCACATGGCGCAAGGCGGGCGCAATAGACGGTGTGGCTTTGCGCGAACCGCGCAAAGCAAGGGCCAAGCCTAGCTTGGCAGCAAGAACAGCGTAATCGCCGGGAACATCACCAGAATGATCACCCGCACGATGTCGGAGCCCACGAAGTACATCACGGCCTTGTAGGTCTCGGTCATCGGTGTTTCGCGGTCCATCGAGTTGATGATGAACAGGTTCATCCCCACCGGCGGCGTGATCAGCCCGACCTCGACCACGATCAGCACGAGGATGCCGAACCAGATCGCAAGGTGTTCCGTGCTCATCCCGAAATCCATCGCCGAAATGACGGGGAAAAAGATCGGCACAGTCAGCAGGATCATCGACAAGCTGTCCATCAGACACCCGAAGATCAGATAGAAGATCAGGATGATGGTCAGCACCAGCCAGGGGCTGTAGCCCTGCCCGACGACCCAATCGGCCATGAATTGCGGCACACCGGACAACGCCAGGAACCCGTTGTAGAACCCCGCGCCCAGCACGATGAAAAAGATCATTGCCGTCGTCTTCGCGGTCCCCAGCAGGCTTTCGCGCAAGACGGACCAGTTCAGACTGCCCGCCAACAGCGCCGCAAGCCCGGTGCCCGCCGCCCCGATGGCAGACCCTTCGGTGGGCGTGAACCACCCCAGATAGATGCCGCCGACCACGACGAAAAAGATCACCAGCACCGGCCATGTATCGGCCAGCGCCTTGAACCGTTCGGCCATGGGGACCGCAGGACGCGTTCCGGCAGAGTTGGGGTTGAGGCGCACATAGATCGAGATCGTGATGATATAGCCAAGGGCCGCCAGGATACCGGGCACGAATGCCGCAAGGAACAGCTTGGCGATGTTCTGTTCGGTCAGGATGGCATAGATGACCAGAATTACCGACGGCGGGATCAGGATGCCAAGTGTACCGCCCGCCGCCAGCGTCGCGGTCGAAAACCCACCCGAATACCCATAGCGGCGCAGCTCCGGCAGGGCGACCTTGGACATGGTGGCCGCCGTTGCCAGCGAGCTGCCGCAGATCGCCCCAAAGCCCGCGCAGGCCCCGACCGCAGCCATTGCGACGCCGCCCCGGCGGTGCCCCAGAAAGCTTTCGGCGGCCTTGAACAGCGACTGCGACATGCCTGACAGCGTCGCGAATTGCCCCATCAGCAGGAACATCGGGATGATAGACAACGAATAGCTGGAGAAGGTCGTGTATGTTTCGGATTTCAGCTTGGCCAGAAGGGGCGTCGGGTTGCCCCCCATCGCCATGTACCAGCCGCCAAAACCACACAGCAGCATGGCAAGGCCGATGGGCGCGCGCAGGAAAACCATCAACAACAGGACGGGGAAGGACCAGAAGCCCAGTTCAAGATTGGTCACGTCAGTGGGCCCCTTGTTCGCTTGGTAGAATGGTTTCGCCTTTGACAGCCTCGATCACGCGGATCACGGCACAGTAGACGGCGACGATGCAGGATATGATGCCGGCGATGAAGCTGGCCCCATAGGCCCACCAGACCGGAAATTGCAGGAACAGCGTGGTTTCGCCGTTGCCGATATAGCGTTGCATGCCTTCGAACAGGCGCCAGATGATCAGGATGATGACCATTGCCAGCACGATTTCCCAAAACGCCGCGATCCAGCGGTTCGCCTTGGCCGGCAGAAACGACGTGAACACGTCAACGCTGGCATGCGCGCCATAGAACTGGCAGATCGGCAGGAACGAGAAGATCGCAAAGGCGATCCCCGCCTCGAGCAGTTCGTAGTTGCCGTTGATTTCGCCGACGCCCATGTCGATCAGGCTTTGCGACAGCCCCGCCATGTTTTCCTGAAAGAACGTGCTGTGCAGCACCTTGTTGATGGTGCGCCCGAAGATCGACACCGTGGTCATCAGGATCAACGCCACCAGGACAAGCCCTCCGATGATCGCGGTGATACGGGCAAGGAACTGGATCAGCCGATGCATGTAACGTCTCTTTTTTGTCTAGGGTGGTTAAGATGAAAGGTCTGCGGCACAGCAAGGGCACCGCAGACCAGTTTCATGAAGAAACGCTTACTTGCCGTAGGCGTCCATCAGGGATTTGGCTTCGTCGATCAGCGCCTGACCGTCGATGCCCTTTTCCTTCATATCCGCAACCCAGGCGTCATAGATGGGCTGGGACGTTTCACGCCATACAGCGGTTTCTTCTTCGTTGAGCGTGACGATGTTGTTCCCCAGATCAACGGCGATCTGACGGGCCGGACCATCGGAATCAGCCTGTGTGCCACCCGCGAAGATCGAGAATTCGAGACCGGAGTTGTCGTCGACGACCTTCTTGAGATCGTCGGGCAGGCTTTCGTACTTGTCCTTGTTCATCGCCAGAACGAACGTCAGCGTATAAAGCGCGCTTCCGGTGAATTCCGTGTGGTTCTTTACCAGCTCAGGCACTTTCAGCGACGACGTTACTTCCCATGGGATGGTGGTGCCGTCGATCACGCCCTTGGACAGACCTTCGGGGATCGCGGGCACAGGCATGCCCACAGGTGTCGCACCGGTGATTTCCAGCAACTGGTTCACCAGACGTGACCCGCCCCGAATCTTCATGCCCTGCATATCGGCGGGCGTGCGGATTTCCTTGTTCGTGTGCAGCATGCCGGGGCCGTGGACCCATGTGCCGAGGATGTGGATATCCTTGAATTCGGTATCTTTCATGTGCTTTTCAAACATCTGCCAATAGGCAGAGCTGGCCGCGCGGGCATCGGTGACCATGAAGGGCAATTCAAACACTTCAGTAGACGGATAGCGGCCCGGCGTGTAACCGACCACGGTCCAGACGATGTCGGCCACGCCATCAATCGCCTGGTCCATCAGTTCCGGCGGTGTACCGCCAAGCTGCATGGATGCATAACGCTCGATCTTGATACGGCCCTCACTTGCGGCCTCGACCTTGTCGGCCCAGACATCCAGCACCAGCTTTGGCACGTTGGCCTGCGGCGGCAGGAACTGGTGCATGCGCAGCGTTACGTCCTGGGCCATTGCCGCAGTGGCACCCATGCCAACCGCAAATGCAGCCCCGGCAATCCCCATGAGGGTTCTTCTGAAAATCATGATGTCTCTCCCTGTTATTTGTTGTCTTGTGGGCCGCCGCTTTGCGCGGACAGTTCCAATCAGTTTGCTGGTTTGTAGCTTGCCATCAGCGCACGCGCCTCAGCGATCAAAGCTTGGCCATCAATTCCCTTGCTGTCCATATCCGCAATCCAGGCATCATAGATCGGCCGCGCCATGGCGTCCCATTCTTTCGCCTGCTCCTGGCTGACCGTAATGATATTATTGCCCGCATCTACCGCCAATTGGCGCGCAGGGCCATCCGAATCGGCTTGGGTGCCGCCTGCGAAGATCGAGAAATCCAACCCTGAATTCGCGTCGATGATGGCGCGCAGATCATCAGGCAGGGCATCGTACTTGTCCTTGTTCATCGCAAGGACGAAGGTCAGGTTATAGATCGCAGGCCCGTCGAATTCGGTGTGGTTGCCCACCAGTTCAGACACTTTCAACGCCGTTGTGACTTCCCACGGGATCGTGGTGCCGTCGATCACGCCCTTGGACAGTGCCTCGGGTATGGCCGTGACAGGCAGCCCGACCGGCGTTGCACCGACCTTTTCCAGCAACTGGTTGACCAGACGCGACCCCCCGCGAATTTTCATGCCCTGCAGGTCTGACGGTACAGCGACAGGGGCTTTCGTATGCAGCATGCCGGGGCCATGCACCCAAGCGCCAAGAACCTGGACGTCCTTGAAATCCGCGTCCTGCATCTGGTTTTCCATCAGCGTCCAATAGGCATAGGACGCCGCGCGGGCATCTGATGTCATAAAGGGCAACTCGAACACTTCGGTGCGCGGGAAACGACCAGGGGTAAACCCGTTCACCGCCCAAACGATGTCGGCAACGCCGTCCATCGCCTGATCAATCAGCTCGGGCGGGGTGCCGCCAAGCTGCATCGCGGGATAACGCTGAATCTTGATGCGACCGTCGCTGTCGGCCTCGATCTTGTCGGCCCAGACATCCAGAACCAGTTTGGGCACGTTCGCCTGTGGCGGCAAAAACTGGTGCAGCGTCAGTGTAACCTCTTGGGCAACGGCCGCAGCACCGGACAGACCAACCGCCAAGGCAGCCGTTCCCATAAGTCGCAAAAACGCCTTGCGTGAAAATTCCATTATTTTTCTCCCCCTGTGCGTCATGTCCTTGAATTCGATCAAGTGACGCGACGTCCCCCTGCGTCAAATTGTTAGACCACCTAACAATCCTTGTCATCAAATTTTCTGGGCCATTTTGTGAATTCGTCTCAGAGCCCTGCTTTATCAATCACGCTCGCGCCCACAAAAGCTGCACTTTCATGCACCTTAACGGCCCAAGGCATATTTGCGTCAAACTATTTGACCTGTGATCGCATTATAATGCGCAAAGCCGACAGGCAGCCACACCCCAGAGCGGAAACAGGCCGCTGCACTGCAGATTCAGAAGGAGGGCGATGGTGGCGTTACCTGGATTTGAACCAGGGACCTAACGATTATGAGTCGTTCGCTCTAACCAACTGAGCTATAACGCCATCGGCGCTTCGAATATGACGGGCGTCGGCCCCCGTCAAGGGCCAAAACCAATCTAATTTCATCAACCGGCTTCGCGAACCGTATCAATCATCAACTGGACGTTGTCCGGATCGGCATCCGGGGTGATCCCGTGACCGAGGTTGAAGATATGCGGGCCTTTGGAAAACGCCTTTACGATGGCCCGCGTCTCATCGACCAGATCCTGTCCGCCGGTGACCATATGGCGTGACGCAAGGTTACCCTGAACGCAGCCGTCAACCTGAACATTCGCCGCCGCCCATTCTGCCGACACGGAATTATCAAGCGCCACACAATCAACGCCGGTCGCCCTGTGAAAGCCGATGTACTGATCGCCTGCCTCGCGCGGGAAACCGATGATCGGAATGCCGGGATGCCGCTTTTTCAGTTCTTGCGTGATCTCGCGCGCAGGCTCCAACGCGTATTTCTGGAAGGCCTCGCCCGACAACGACCCGGCCCAGCTGTCGAAAATCTTCATGACTTCGGCCCCGGCATCGATCTGTGCCGACATGTATTCAATCGTCGCCTTGGTGATCAGGTTCAGCAGCGATTCGAACAACGGATTGTCATTGATCCGCAACTGATGCGCCGGCCCTTGGTCTTTGGTCCCCTGTCCCGCGATCATATAGGTCGCCACGGTCCAAGGTGCCCCGGCAAAGCCGATCAGCGTCGTTTCCGGCGGCAAGGCCCCCCCCAGGTTGCGTACGGTCTGATAGATCGGGTTCAGGGTCTCGTGGATCGCGTCAACGGGCTTGAGCTTGTCAAAATCCGCCTGCGTTGTGACCGTCGACAATCGTGGCCCTTCGCCCGTGACAAACCACAGGTCAGCCCCCAGGGCCTGCGGTACCAGCAAAATATCCGCAAACAGGATCGCTGCATCGAACCCATAGCGCCGGATCGGCTGCAAGGTCACCTCGGTCGCCAGATCAGGGTTGTAGCACAGGGACAGGAAATCCCCCGCCTCGGCCCGTGTGGCTTTGTATTCGGGCAAGTAACGCCCGGCTTGCCGCATCATCCAGATCGGCGGCGTCGCCAGCGTTTCACCCGCCAAGGCGCGCAAAATGGTTTTGGTTGGGGCTGTTGTCTGCGCCATATGTCGGCTCCTCAGGAAATCTTTTGCCTTAGGTCAAGATGTGGGGGCTGGAAGTCAAGGCGCGGGTGCCGCATTGTCGCACAAAATTGACTTACCCAAAGAGAACTTGATGACCTTGACCTTGCCTACCCCTCAGAACCCCCTGCGCATCGGTACCCGCGGCTCCCCCCTCGCGATGGCCCAAGCGGTCGAGACCCGCGCGCGCCTGTCCGCCGCCTTTGATCTGCCCCTGACAGCGTTCGAGATTGTGGTGATCAAGGTGACCGGGGATATGATCCAGGATCGCCCGCTCAAGGAAATTGGCGGCAAAGGCCTGTTCACCCGCGAGATCGAAGAAGACCTGCTGGCGGGCAAGATCGACATCGCCGTGCATTCGATGAAAGACATGCCGACGGTCCAGCCCGGCGGCCTTTTGCTGGATACATATCTGCCGCGCGAAGACCCGCGTGACGCCTTTGTCGCGCCCCTGATGTCCGCGCTGGACCAACTGACCGAAGGGGCCGTCGTCGGCACCTCAAGCCTGCGCCGCCGCGCACAGTTGCTGCACAAGCGCCCCGATCTGCAGGTCGTCGAATTCCGCGGCAACGTGCAAACGCGCCTGCGCAAGCTTGCTGATGGCGTGGCCGAATGTACCTTCCTTGCCATGGCGGGCCTGAACCGCTTGGGCATGGAAAATGTCCCCGCCACCCCGATCGACGACACCGACATGCTGCCCGCGGTGGCCCAGGGAGCCATCGGCATTGAAAGGCGCGCAGGTGATCTGGATACCGAAGCCCTGCTCGCTGCGATACATGACACGCCCACGGGCCAACGCCTGATCGCGGAGCGCGCCTTTCTGCTCACGCTCGACGGCTCGTGCGAAACCCCGATCGCCGGCCTTGCCACGCTCGACGGTGACACCCTGCACCTGCGCGGCGAAGTCCTGCGCCCTGATGGCTCGGAAGTGATCTCCGGAGACCGCAGCGGCCCTATCGGTGACGGGGGGCAAATGGGCGTGGACCTTGCAAGGGAACTGCTGTCCCAGGCCGGGCCGAACTTCTTCGACTGGCACGCGACAAAGCAAGGCTAACGCATTATTTCGAATTTGATGAAACCATTTGCCTGTACGCCGCGTTGTTCAATCATAACCGCCTACCAAGCTTTAATGATTATCAGGAGTACACCATGACTTTTACCAAAAAGATGATGACAGCCACAGCAGCCCTCGCCCTGACAACCGGGGCCGCATTTGCAGATGCCCACGCCATGAAAAACTCGATGGTTGGCGGCGCAGAAATGTCCACCGAAATGAACATCGTTGAAAACGCGATGAACTCTGCCGACCACACCACCTTGGTCGCGGCCGTGAAAGCTGCCGGTCTGGTCGAAACGCTGTCCGGCGAAGGCCCGTTCACAGTATTCGCCCCCACCAACGAAGCCTTCGACCGTCTTGAGCCAGGCGCAGTCGAGATGCTGCTCAAGCCCGAAAACAAGGAAGAGCTGACAAAGATCCTGACCTGCCACGTGGTATCCGGCGAAGTAATGTCCGAAGCGTTGCTGGCCATGGTCGCAGCGGGCGGCGGCAGCCATGACATCGACACCCTGGGCGGTTGCGTGATTCAGGCGTCCATAGAAGAAGGCATGCTGAAACTGCTGGACGAAAACAGCAATGCGGCCTTCGTCGAGATTGCTGACGTGAAGCAGTCGAATGGCGTAATCCACCAAACCGGTGGTGTGTTCCTGCCAAAGCATTAAGCTTTGATCTGACCAAAACCTAAACGCAAAAGCCCCTCGACCAAGCGGTCGGGGGGCTTTTCACATTGAATATTCCAAATGGACCTAAATCCCGGGGGAGCCCGCAGGGCGGGGGCTGGCCCCCTCTTTACCCGATCAGACCCATTTCGCCAAAGGTGGCAAACTCATCAACACGGCATTCGCATCATGCCCGGTCTCGAGCCCGAATTTTGTGCCCCGGTCATAAACCAGATTATATTCGGCATAGAGCCCGCGATGCACCAACTGCGCGTCCTTATCCGCTTCATTCCAATCCTGCGCTTTCCGCTTTTCCACCAAAGGCAGATAAGCCGGCAGGAAGGCGCGCCCGATATCGTGGGTCAGCGCAAAGTCGGCCTCCCAATCTCCCGTGCAGTGATCATCCATAAAGATGCCCCCCACGCCCCGGGCGCGGTTGCGGTGCGGTATATAGAAATACTCGTCCGCCCAGGCCTTGAGCTTGGGATAAAACGCGTCCCCGTGGGGATCCAGATGCGCCTTTTGCTGATCATGGAAATGCGCCGTGTCCTCGGCATATTCGATGCAGGGGTTCAAATCCGACCCGCCGCCGAACCACCACGCATGGGGCGTCCAGAACATACGTGTATTCATGTGAACCGCCGGCGCGTGGGGGTTTTGCATATGCGCGACAAGGCTGATCCCCGACGCCCAGAACCGCGGATCATCTTTCATTCCCGGAATGCCTTTGCGGGCCGCCATCGCATGCTGCGCGCGTTCACCAAGTGTGCCGTAGACGGTGGAAATATTTACTCCGACCTTCTCAAACACGCGGCCACCGCGCATCACGCTCATCAGACCGCCCCCCGCGTCGGACCCGTCTTCGCTGGTCCGGGTCGTCTTGGTCACCTCGAACGCCCCCGGTGCCGCATCGGCCATCGGCCCGGAAACGTGATTGTTCTCCAAGCCTTCAAAGGCACTGACGATCTGATCGCGCAGTTCACGAAACCACGCTGCCGCGCGGGTCTTTTCGGTGTAGAAACTCTGTGTCATCAGCCCTCTGCCCTATTTGTCTGCGCCAACCACGTCGCCACGGCAATTTGCCCGGGCGATCCAGCGAAGGTCAATGCGCTGCCCCGTGCCTAGTGCGCCGGGGCATCTACCGCATCCAGCAACGACCGCCCGCCATCAACCACGATGACCTCGCCGGTCATAAAGCTGGAACTGTCCGCTGCGAGATATTGGATCGTGTCGGTCAATTCCGACGGCGATGCGATCCGGCCCAGCGGCGTGTGGCTGCGAATGTCATCGCGCCATTCACGGTTGTCCGCGACCGACGCTTTCAATGACCCGCTCATCACCGATCCGAATGCCACGGCATTTACGCGAATGCGGTGCGGTGCCAGCGTCAGCGCCATTGAGCGTGTCATCTGCTCAAGCGCTGCGGCGGCCATCGAATAGGCCATCAACTCGGGCCGCGTGTGCCGCGAGGTGGTCGAGCTCAGGTTGATGATGCTGCCGACGCTGCCCTCGGCCTTGTCTTCGGCCTGTTTGATCATCCGCTTCGCGACCTGTTGCGTAAGCTGCAACGCGGTCATCACGTTTTCCTGCCACAAGGTTTCAACGCTGATGTCGTCACTGTCCAACGCATCCGTCGGCTGAAAATGCCGCGAGGCATTGACCAGCACGTCGACCGCGTCAAACGCATCGATGGTGGCCGAGACAAGGTTGGCGATTGTCAGTCTTTCACGCAGATCACCGGCGAAAAAGCGGACGTTGCCGTCCTCCTTGGCGCTGCCCCATTCCTCGGCCAGCGCTTTTTCGTCCGTATCGGCGCACATCACGTTGGCACCCTTGTCCGCAAACTGGCGCGCAATCGCGAGCCCGATGCCATT
The DNA here is from genome assembly GCF_000156335.1 of Roseobacter sp. GAI101. Taxonomy (GTDB): domain Bacteria; phylum Pseudomonadota; class Alphaproteobacteria; order Rhodobacterales; family Rhodobacteraceae; genus Sulfitobacter. The sequence continues at coordinate 3,182,793 of NZ_DS999213.1, read as the reverse complement.
GGCCGCCCCCGTCACTATGACGTTCTTACCCTTGATCGAAAAAGACATGACTGGTTCCTTATCAAGCCAAGCAAAGCTTAGCGACGTTTGCGCAGCGGTCGTGCTGCATGAAACAGCTTGAACCGGGCGTCGCCGCCGATTTCCTCGACATGGGCAAAACGCGTTTTCAACTCGGCCTCATAGGGCAGATGACGGTTGGCCACCATCCACAGCTTGCCTTGCGCCGACAGCATCCGTGCGGCCGCCGTGACAAAGGCCTGACCGATCTGCGGTTCAGCCGCGCGACCGGTGTGGAACGGCGGGTTCATCACGACCGCATCCAGACGGTGCGGGGCCTGCCAGGTGGTGGCGTCCTCCCACAGAAATTCAGCGCGATCATCGGCCACATTGCGCCGCGCGCATTCCAGGGCAAGATGCCCTGCTTCGACCAAATAAAGTTTTTCAACAGCCGGACGGGTCAGCACATGTGCCGACAGGAACCCCCAGCCTGCGCCCAGATCAGCGACCTGTGCACCCAGCTTTTCGGGCAGCGCATCGACCAGCAACGCCGACGCAAGATCGACGCCATCTGCCGAAAACACCCCCGGTGCGGTCCAGAACCCGCCTTCGGTCAAGCTTGGCCCCTGAGCCCAATCCACAAAGAAATCCGCCGCCGGATCCGAGATCCAGAACATCTTGCCATGTGCTTTTGAAATCGGCCCCTGTATCGTCACACGCGCGCGCATTTCGCGCAGGATGCTGTCGACACCATCGGTTTTCTGACCGTCGATAACGACCACACCGTCACTGACCTCGCAGGCCTTGGCGATCAGCACACGGGCTTCGGCCTTGGCACGCGGCAGGCAGACGATGCAGGCGGCATAGCGGTCCTTGACCGTGCGCACCACGTCATAGCCGCGCGCAGTCCAGGCATCATAGTCCGGTTTGAAATCATGAATGATCTGCACGCGGTCCTTGTCGAGACCGGGCAAATCAGCATCACGGGGCGGCTGGAAAACGGCAATCGTTCCTTCAGCCGGTAAATCAAGGCCGCCGCCATCCAGCGCCAGCTGCAAACGTGAATCAATCACGCGCTATTCTTCCTTTTCCATGGTGCATTGCAGCGGATGCTGGTGCCGCCGTGCAAAATCCATGACCTGGGCAACCTTCGTCTCTGCAATCTCGTGGCTGAACACACCGACCACGGCCAGACCCTTTTTGTGGACCGTCAGCATGATCTCGAACGCTTGCGCATGGTTCAGGCCAAAGAACCGTTCCAACACGTGCACGACGAATTCCATCGGTGTGAAATCATCATTCAGCAGCATCACCTTGTACAAGGGTGGCCGTTTGGTCTTGGGTTTGGTCTTGGTCAACAGATCGGTTTCGTCGTCGTCCCGGTCTTTGCCCGCCATCATCAGATCATCAAGGCGCATTGCTGCTCCTGCGTGTACAAAGGTTTCAAGTGAGTCGTATGACCGTCTATATAACCTGAATGCAGAATTAGAAAAGAGGCAGGGCCAAAGATGACCGATCACGTTACGACCATCGGGTTTGATGCCGATGACACGCTTTGGCACAATGAACGCTTCTTTGTCCTGACCCAAGGCATGTTTGCCGACCTGCTGCGCGACCATACTGACCCGGACACCCTGATGGACCGCCTGCTTGAGGCAGAGCGCCGCAATATCCCGCATTACGGGTTTGGCATCAAAGGCTTCACCCTGTCGATGATCGAAACCGCCATTGACGTGACCGGAGGGCGCGTGCCCGCATCGGTCATTGCCGAAATCATGGCGGCCGGCCGCGATATGCTGGCCCACCCTGTCGAACTGCTGCCCCATGCGCAGGAAACCCTGGAATCCTTGCAGGATCACTACCGTCTTGTGCTGATCACCAAGGGCGATTTGCTCGACCAGGAACGTAAACTGGCGGAATCCGGATTGCGCGGCATGTTCTCCGCGATCGAGATCGTGTCGGACAAGACCCCCGAAGTCTATGCGCGCATCTTCGACCAGCACGGGCGTGGCCCCACGCAAGGTCTGATGGTGGGCAATTCGTTGAAATCGGACGTGGTGCCCATGATCAAGGCCGGTGGCTGGGGCGTTCATGTCCCCCACGGGGTGACCTGGGCGCTGGAACATGCACCGACGCCGCATCACTCCGACCGGTTCAAGCAGATCACCCAGCTTGCCGAACTTGAGGGTGTTCTGGACCAAATCACCTGAAAACTGTCACCTGTCAGATTCTTTCCAATTGCGCCCCACCGCCGCCACATTTCCGCCACAATCGCCCCTGTAGTGGTCAAAAATTTGGCGGCCGCTAGATGTGGAATGTGCCCCTTTCATCTTTTCTGCCCCTGCTGCAAGACAACGGGTTTCTTGGTTAATCGACCTGTGGTAGCCTGTTTCTAATAAACAGTGGCCAGTCGAAAAATCGGCGGTCCGAGGCAGAGCAAAGGCAGTTATTATGAGAGCGCGGCGCATGCAGCCGGCCCGTTATGGGCTATTTATTCTTGCGGCAGTATGGATCCTTGTGGTCCTCCCGCTTAGCGCGTTAGCCGCCCCCTATGCGGCCTATGTGATCGACGCACGCTCTGGCGAGGTGTTGCATTCGCGCAACGCAGAGACGCGACTGCATCCGGCCTCCCTGACAAAGATGATGACGCTCTACATCGCATTCGAGGCAATCAAACGCGGCGAAATCTCGCTGGATAGCCAGGTGAAAATCTCCAGCCACGCCGCCTCTGAACCGCCCAGCAAGCTTGGTCTGAAATCCGGGCAGACGATTGCGCTGCGCTACCTAATCCGCGCCGCAGCGGTGAAATCCGCGAATGACGCCGCGACTGCCATCGGCGAAGCGATTGAAGGATCCGAGGCGAAATTCGCCCGGCGCATGAACCGCACGGCCAAGGCCCTTGGGATGACCAAGACCACCTTCAAAAACGCCCACGGCCTGACCGAGGCAGGGCACATGTCCACCGCCCGCGACATGACGATGATGGGGCGTCACCTGCTTTATGATTTCCCCGAGTATTACAACTTGTTCTCGCGCATCACGGCAGACGCCGGCGTGCGCAAGGTCAGCCATACCAACCGTCGTTTCCTGTCGTCCTACAAAGGCGCTGATGGCATCAAGACCGGCTACACCCGCGCCGCAGGCTTCAATCTGGTCGCCTCTGCCGAGCGCGGCAATGAACGCGTCATCGTGACCGTTTTCGGAGGCACATCGACATCGGCGCGCAACGCAAAGGTCGCCGAGCTGATGGATCTGGGCTTTCGCCGCGCCCCGTCCAAGGCACCGCTGCAAAAACCGGCGAAGCCTGTCTATGCAGATGTCGAAGATGTCGTTGTCGCCAGCGGTACGACCGCTGGCGCTGCGGGCAAGACGATCCGCCTGATCGGGGCCGTGACCACATCGAAACGGCCCGTGCTGCGGCCCGTAAGCGAAGCACCGGTTGTCGTGACCGTTGCGCAGGTCACGCCGGAAACGTCGCCCGTTCTGAATTCCGACATTACCGCCGCGCTGCAGGAAGCCGTGGCAGCCGCGCCATCCGCACCCGAGGAAGAGGTCGTGAAGGTCGCCAGCCTCGGCGGCGTGTCGATCCGCCCTTCGCTTCGGCCGAAATCGCTGCTGGCTGCAATCACACCGACCAAGACCCAAAAGGCCCCCGCCGCACCTGAAGTCATCACCCGAGTATCGACCTCCGGCGGACGCCACTGGGGCGTCAACGTGGGCCGTTACCCCAGCCGCTACGCTGCTGAAAAGGTGTTGCTGAAAACCGCGCTGACCGAAATGTCGACGCTGGACGGCACGTTGCGCAAAGTCGTGCGGCGGCCCCAGGGGTTTGACGCGAATTTCCTCGGCATGACCCGCGAAACAGCCGATATGGCTTGCCGCCGGTTGGCTGCACGCAACGTCAGCTGCTTCATGATCGGGCCGGGCTAAGCGCCGTCGCGCTTAGGTCGTCGCCTGCAACAACGCGCGGGTGTAGTCTGACGTGGGGTTGTCATACAGCGTATCCACGTCGCCATATTCCACCACATCACCCCGTTTCATGACGATGACCTTGTGCGACATTGCGCGCACGACCTTCAGATCATGGCTGATAAACAGATAGGCCAAGCCGTATTTGCGCTGCAAATTGCGCAACAATTCGACGATCTGCACCTGTACCGTCATATCCAACGCCGACGTCGGTTCATCCAGCACCAGCAGACGCGGGCGCAAAACCATCGCGCGCGCAATCGCAATCCGCTGGCGTTGACCACCTGAAAATTCATGCGGGTAGCGATCCATCGTGGCGGGGTCGAGCCCCACTTCGACCATCACATCCCGCACCAGTTCGCGCGGATTACGCTGAGGATCGACATTGTGGATCGTCAGCCCTTCCGAGATGATCTGCATGCAGGTCATCCGCGGGCTCAGACTGCCGAACGGGTCCTGAAACACGATCTGCATGTCCTTGCGCAGACGCCGCAATTCACGCGTGGACCAACTGCGCACGTCCTGCCCCATGAAGTTGATCCCGCCTTCGGAGGCAATCAACCGCATGATCGCAAGCGCCATCGTCGTCTTACCGGACCCCGATTCTCCCACGATCCCGACGGTTTCACCCGCACGCACCGACAGCGATGCATCGTTCACCGCCTTCACATGATCCACCGTGCGACGCATCAGGCCCTGCTGGATCGGGAACCAGACCTTCAGGTGGTCCGTACTGGCGATCACCTCGGCCGTGTCCGGCACCGGATCAGGGCGGCCCGAGGGTTCTGCCCCCAAAAGCTTGATCGTGTAGGGATGCTGGGGATTGTCGAAAATCTCGCGCGTGGGGCCTTGTTCGACGATTTCGCCATGCTGCATCACGCAGACACGGTCGGCGATGCGGCGCACGATGCCAAGGTCGTGGGTGATGAATAAAAGCCCCATGCCTTCGCTGTCTTTCAGTTCTTTCAGCAAATCCAGGATCTGCGCCTGAATGGTCACGTCCAGTGCCGTCGTCGGTTCATCCGCGATCAGCACGTCAGGTTTGTTGGCAAGCGCCATGGCGATCATGACGCGCTGCCGTTGCCCGCCTGACAGCTGATGCGGATAGGCCCCCAGACGGCTTTCGGCATCATTGATCCCGACCTTGTCGAGCAGTTCCAGAATACGCGCCCGCGCCGATGCGCCGACGACACCCTGATGCAACGCCAGGGATTCACCCAACTGCTTTTCAATAGTGTGCAGCGGGTTCAGCGAGGTCATCGGCTCTTGAAAGATAAAGCTGATGTCATTGCCACGAACCTTGCGCAGCAGTTTGTCCCCTGCCCCGATCATCTGCTGCCCGTCATACAGAACGGACCCCGACACCTCGGCGCTGTCGCCAAGCAGAGACACGGTGCTAAGCGCGGACACGGATTTACCCGACCCGCTTTCACCGACCAGCGCCACGGTTTCACCGCGCTGAACGGTAAAGCTGACCCCTTTGACCGCATGGCTAAGCGTGCCGTCCTGACGGAAGGAAACGCGCAGGTCCGAAACCTCGAGCAGAGCTAAAGAAGATGACGTCATTGTGCAAGAAATCCCATCAAAGCGTAGACGCCCCATGCCGCCATCGGCACGCACAGCAGACGAAGCCAAACTGGCGGGAGGCGCAGCACCGCGACCGACCAGCACCCGAAAACGACCGTCAGCGTGCTGGGTAGAAATTTGGTTTCCAAAACGGAAAACATAAAGCCCAAGGTATCGCCGGGCTCAAGAAAGATGAACAGCACCAGCCGAAGGGTGACGGCGATCGAAACGGCTACCGCGATCATATAGAGAACCGTCGCCAGACTGCTGATGGGCGAACGCGCTGCAAGGGCACTCATGAAAAGGTCTTTCTGGGGTCGAACGCGTCGCGGATGCCTTCAAAGATAAAAATCAGCAGCGACAGCATGATGGCAAAGGTGAAAAACGCAGTGAACGCCAACCAAGGGGCTTGCAGGTTCTGTTTCGCCTGCAAGGTCAGTTCGCCCAATGAAGGGGCCGAAGACGGCAGACCAAAGCCCAGAAAATCAAGGATCGCCAAGGTGCTGATCGTGCCGGTAATGATGAAGGGCAACATGGTCAGCATCGCAACCATCGCATTGGGCAGCATGTGGCGGAACATGATCGTCACGTTGCCGACGCCAAGGGCACGGGCCGCGCGCACATATTCAAGGTTGCGTGCCCGCAGGAATTCCGCGCGCACCACGCCCACCAGCGATGTCCAACTGAACAGCACCAGCAGGAACACCAGCAGCCAGAAACTGCGCCCCAGAATCGCGAACATGATGATGATGACGTATAGCGACGGGGTCGACGACCATATCTCGATCACGCGCTGAAAGATCAGATCGGTCCAGCCGCCGAAAAAGCCCTGTACCGCCCCTGCGATGATCCCGATTAGCGATGCGGCACCGGTCACGATCAGCGTAAAGATCACCGACAGGCGGAAGCCGTGGATCACCCGCGCCATCACGTCACGCTTGGTGCCGTCGGTGCCCAGCCAGTTCTGCGCATTGGGCGGCAAGGGGGCTGCACCGGGACGGTCCACGGCGGTGTTGAACGAATAGGGAATGACCGGCCAGACCGACCAGCCTTTTTCAATCGCCTGCCCGTCAATCTGCCCGTCTTGCGCGTCTTCGATCAACGCTTCGGGGTCGTCGAAACACGCGTCCATCCCACCGGTTGCAATCAGGCATTTGACCTCAGGATCGCGGTAGACCGCTTCGGTCTGGAAATCACCGCCAAAGGCCGTTTCAGGGTAGAAGTTGAAGATCGGCATGAAATATTCGCCGCCATAACTCACCACGATCGGTTTATCGTTGGCGACGAATTCCGCGAAAAGCGAGATGCCGAACAGGATCGCGAAGACCCAAAGGCTCCAATATGCGCGGCGGTTGCGGGTAAAGTTACGCCAGCGGCGTTGGTTCAGGGGGGACAGCGCCATCGGATCAGCCCTCGCGCTTTTCAAAGTCGATGCGCGGATCGACGATCACATACATCAGGTCAGACAGAATGCCGACGACCAGACCGATCAAACCAAAGATGAACAGCGTGCCGAATACGATCGGATAATCGCGCGCGACCGCAGCCTCAAAGCCCAGGCGGCCCAAGCCATCAAGGCTGAATATCGTTTCGATGATCAGCGATCCGCCAAAGAACACGCCGATGAAGACCGCCGGAAAGCCCGCGATCACGATCAGCATCGCATTACGGAAGACATGGCCATAAAGCACCTTGCGTTCGGACAATCCTTTGGCCCGCGCCGTCATCACATATTGCTTTTTGATCTCGTCGAGAAAGCTGTTCTTGGTCAGCAAAGTCAGCGTCGCAAAGGCCGAGATGGTCGAAGCAAGCACCGGCAAAGCGATGTGCCAGAAATAATCGCCAACCTTAGCCAACGGGCTAAGCTGGTCAAAATTATCCGATGTCAGACCGCGCAGCGGGAATACCTGCCAGTAGGACCCGCCCGCAAACAACACCAGCAGAAGGATCGCGAATAGAAATCCGGGGATCGCATAAGCTGCGATGATCGCGCCCGATGTCCATGTGTCAAAGGCCGTGCCGTCCTTGACCGCCTTGCGGATGCCCAGCGGGATCGACACAAGATAGGCAATCACCGTTGACCACAGCCCCAGCGTGATCGACACCGGCAGCTTTTCCTTGATCAGATCGATCACGCTGATGGACCGGAAATAGCTCTCTCCGAAATCGAAGCGCATGTAGTTCCACATCATGTTGACGAAACGCTCGACCGGGGGCTTGTCAAAGCCGAACTCCTTTTCGAGCTCGGCAATGAATTCCGGCGGAAGACCGCGCGCGCCGACGTAGTTTTCGTTGGCCGCCGCCGTGTCGGCATTGCCCGCGTCGTTACCGCTGCCCGAAAAGCCTTCGAACACATCTCCGCCGCCCTGAATACGGGCGATGGCCTGCTCAACCGGGCCGCCGGGCACGAATTGTACCAACGCGAAGTTGATCAGCATGATCCCGATCAACGTCGGGATAATCAGCAAAAGCCGTCGAAGAATATATGCGCCCATGGTCGGCGTTTACCTCAGTGCGCCAGCGGCGCGCAAGGCGGCAGCCTTGTCGGCGTTGTACCACCAGAAATCTAGGTACCCCAAAGCGTAGGCCGGTTGACCTTCGGGGTGTTCATACTGGTCATAATAGGCCGTCCAATAGCTGTCATTATACCATGCCGGGATCATGAAAAACTCGTACCGCAGCGCACGATCCAGCGCGATCATGCTGGCGTCTTCCTCGGCTTTGGTGCTGGCGGCCAGGGACGCCTCGATGATCGCGTCGACCATCGGGCTGGCAAGCCCGGCAGGGTTGAACAGCGAATAGCTGGCTGCCTCGGACCCGTATAGCTGGGCCAGACCGGTGCCGGTGCCCAGAAACGGACGGTAACCATCGAACACCAGATCATAGTCGCGGTCCCGTTCGCGCGCGGTGTATTGCGAGCTGTCGACTTTTTCGAGGACCGCGTCGATGCCCATGTTTCCGAGGTTGGACATGAAATTTTCGACCACCGCCGACAGGGTCGCCGATCCTGACGAGTTCAACAGGAACGTCAAACGCAGCGACGTACCATTTGCATCATAGCGTTTGCCATCGTCGCCCACGGCCCAGCCTGCCGCATCCAGCAACTTCATCGCGCGGCGCAGGTTGCCGCGGTCCAGCAGCCGTGTCGCGTCGGACACATGAGGGATCACGGCGTCTTCGGTCAACATCTCGGCCGGGACCAGATCGCCAAAGGATTGCAGAAGCGCCAGTTCCATCCCTTCGGGCTTGCCCGTGGCCATCAACGGCGTGTCCTGAGTGAAAGACGCACGCGGCTTGAACAGGCCATATTGCAGGGATTCGTTGGTCCATTCAAAGTTGAACCCCAAAGCCACCGCCTCGCGCACGCGTTTGTCTTGCAGCACCTCACGGCCCAGATTGAACACGATGCCAGAGGGCGTCGGGGGCGATCCGTCAGGGATGTCTTCCTTGACGACATGGCCCGCGTCGATCTTGGGGAAATCATAGGCCGAGGCCCATTGTTTTGAATTTCCTTCGACGCGGAAAGTGTATTCACCGGCCTTGAACGCCTCGAACGCAGAATTTTCGTCGCCGAAATATTCGACACGGATAGCATCGAAGTTGTTGCGGCCCACGTTGAACGGCAGATCAGCGCCCCAATAGTCGGGGTTCCGTTTGTAGACGATGCGGCGGTTCACATCGATGTCGTCGATCACATAGGGGCCGGACCCGGGCGACGTCATCAGCCGCGATTCGTCCAGCCGCGCACCGGATTCTTCGTACCATTTCTTGGACCATGCCGGCACGCCACCGACCTGATCAATCAAGCTGCGGCGGGAAATGCCCGGGGTGAAGTAGAACTTGATGGTATAGTCATCGATGACCTCGACCTTGGGGATGCGCTTGCGGACCGCATCGGCATAGGACTTGAGCCCCTGATCCAACAGCAGGTTGTGGCTGAATTCGATGTCATGCGCGGTCACCGGATCACCGGTCGAGAACCTGGCATCCTTGCGCATGTGGAAGATCACCCAATCCTTGCTTTCGGGATATTCGAGGGTCTCACACAGCAAGCAGTAGGCTTCACCATAGACGTCGGCAGGGGCAGCCTCATTGCCTGTCCCCTCTCCCAAAAGGCTTTCATACATTATGGTGCTCAGCGCGCCGCCACGGCCCTTGCGTGAATAGGGGTTCATCGAATCAAACGTGCCAAGGGTCGAAATCGAAATCTCCCCCCCCTTGGGTGCATCGGGGTTCACATAGTCGAAATGCGGGTAATCTGCCGGATACTTCAGATCGCCGTAAAAGGAATAGCCGTGACTGGTTATGATCTTTTCGTCCTCGGCATGGGCCGCCATCGCAACCAGTGTCAGACCGGACACCAAAAGTGCCGACCAGGCCAAACGAAAAAGAGGTTTTTGCGATTGTGTCACAGCGCGGGCTTTTGTCCGGGGCATCGGCGTATCCTTTACGAGAAACAACAGTTTATGGCGGTTCCGGTTTGTCATCTAAGCTAACGGTCCCCGCTGCCAAGATACAAGTTGCGAATATGTTATCTGACTGAAATCTGGCCCCATAACGCAAAAGGCCGCCCATGATTGGGCGGCCTTTCACGAAGCTGTCAACTGGATCAGTCGTCTAGGCTGTCGAGATACGCAATCACGTTCGCGCGGTCGGCAGGCTTGCTGAGGCCAGCGAAACCCATTGTGGTACCAGGGGCCCAGGAGGAAGGCTTTTCAAGGAAGGCGAACAGGTTTTCGGGCGACCACACATCGCCGTTCTGCTCAAGCGCGCCGGAATACGATGCATAGCCTTCGGCAGAATCGATTGGACGCCCTACAACACCGTAAAGATATGGCCCCACAGCGTTTTCACCTTCAACAGCCTTGTGACAGGCGGAACACTTGCGGAAAACCTTTTCGCCCGCAGCCGGATCGGCAGAGGCCATCAACGTCTCGAGATCGGGACCTTCTTCAGCGGCTCCGCCACCCTCGCCAGAGGCGACTTCGATCATATAGCCTTGTTCACCATGGGTGTCGGCATGGTAAAGTTCTTCGCCGACAAATTTGCCAAGCAGCAGCACAAGCCAGGCACCAAACAGGCCTGCGGCGATTTTCGTAACGGTCATTGTATCAAACATGGGCGAAGATCCATCATTGGTATGCGGGCATCATTTGCGCCCGTATCTATTGCTTTCCCTCCCGAGGGGCAAGGTGTAGTTACCGCGACCAAACGCCATCTTTGGTAAAGGTCTGATGAAGGACGCCTGCAATGACCCCAAAAAACGCCCCTCGCATCGCTTTTCAAGGCGCTTTAGGCGCTTATAGCCACGAAGCATGCCTGCAAGCGCGCCCTGACATGGTGCCCGTTCCCTGCGTCACATTCGAGGGCGTTTTCCGTGCTGTTCGCGAAGGCCGCGCGGATCTGGCAATGCTGCCGGTAGAAAACACCACCTACGGGCGCGTCGCGGACATTCACCGGTTGCTGCCCAAAAGCGGCCTGCACATCATCGCCGAAGCCTTCGTGCGCGTGCGCATCTGCCTGATGGCGCTACCGGGCGTCAAACTGGAAGAGATCAAGCATGTGCGCGCTCACATGGTGCTGATCCCGCAGGCGCGCAGCTGGCTGGACGCCCACGGGATCACCTCCGAAGCGGCATCGGACAGTGCCGGTGCGGCCGCCGATCTGGCGGTCTCGGATGAACGGAGCGTGGGGGTTCTGGCCAGCGAGGTTGCTGCGGATATTCACGGACTGGACGTTCTTGCCCGCGATATCGAAGATCTGGACCACAACACCACACGGTTCCTGCTGATGTCTCCCGAGGCGGATCTGTCGCGCAGGGCAGAGACCATGATGACCACATTCGTCTTTGAAGTGCGCAACATTCCGGCGGCATTGTACAAGGCGATGGGCGGCTTTGCGACCAACGGCGTCAACATGACCAAGCTGGAAAGCTACATGGTCGGCGGATCGTTCACCGCGACGCAGTTCTATTCAGATATCGAAGGCCATCCAAAGGACCCTGCGGTCGAGCGCGCGCTAGAAGAGCTGGGGTATTTCACCAACATGCTGGACATCCTGGGCGTTTATCCGGCCCACCCCGACCGCCATCGCACCTGAAATCGTCTAACGGGCGCGCTTGTAACGCTCTTCCATGCCCTTTGCGTATTCATTGACGCGCAATTTGTACTTGTTGGTCAGCGATGTCTTGGCCAGCTTGAGCGATTGCACCAGCAGCCGCGCTGACAGGTTGCTCGGTTTGATCTCGAGCGTGACAATAATGCGCGTCCGGTTGCGCGACAACGCCATCAGTTCAAACGCCATGTCGCCCGCCAGACCGGGGGATGTGGTGGCAAGGCGCATTTCAGTCGGCCGCTCAAAGCAGTCCATGTCGATCTGGATTTCGCGGCGCTTGCCCCGCATGTCAAACGCAGCTTCCCACTGCATACCGGTGGCAGGCGCGGTCAGTTGATCGACGCGCTGCACCTCTGCCCCGCGGCGCATCGCGGCACGTTCGAACTGGTCAAATTCGCACAGCATATCAAAGACGGCATCAATCGGCGCTTCAATATCTTCTTTTGTCGAAAACTTCATGTGTTACCTGCACAGGGGGCTTTTCTGAACAATCACCTCAAGTCAGCGTATCCGCAAGCCAGTTCTCCAAAAGAAAATGTGCGATCGCACCTTCACGCGCGGGCAGGATGTTGGGGTGCCGCCCTGCAAATATGTCCATCATCTCTTCTTTCGTGACCCAAAGCGCGTCTTCGATTTCTTTCGGGTCAATTGTAATTTTCTCAGATGTTGCAACTCCGGCACAACCGAACATCAGCGATGCGGGAAAAGGCCAGGGCTGGCTCGCCAGAAAGTTGACCTCGCCGACTTCGATACCGGATTCTTCGAAAACTTCGCGCCGCACGGCAGCCTCAAGGCTTTCTCCCGGTTCGACGAAACCGGCAAGCAGGGAATACATGCCACGCGGCCAGCCCGGCGACCGGCCCATCAGCACCGAATTTCCACGGGTGATCAACATGATCACAACCGGGTCCGTGCGCGGGAAATGCGCGGCACGGCAGGCCGGGCAATTGCGCTGCCAGCCTGCATCGTTCACCACTGTTTCGAACCCGCAACGGGCGCAAAAGCCGTGGGTTTCATGCCACGAGAAGATGGCCTTGGCCGTCGCGGCCAGCTCTGCATCCCGTGGGTTCAGCCAGGTCATGACGCGGCGCAGTTCGACAAAGACATTTTCGTCGGGCAGCATCGGATGACGCTGTTCGCTGGGGTCCATGAACGCACCCAGATGGCTGGGATCCAGATCGTCCGGCACCCATGACGACAGATCGAATGCAAACCGGGCTTCGCCGTCTTCACGTCCCAGCAGGATCGGCGGCACCGATGCATCCTGAAGCGCCGGGTGATCCAACGGCAAGCGCACCAAAGATGCGGGCCGCGTCGGGTTGATTAATACTTTCCCACGCCATAACAACACTGCACGGGCTGTGTCGTCCTGCTTCAGAGCTTCAACAGCAGCCCTGTCACCGCGCACTTCGCCTGCACGGTCCAAACCCGACCCGCCAAAAGTCACCGTCTCAGAATGTTTCATCTAGCCCTCAAATTTGCCTCGCTACGTGATTATTCACCATCTTGACCAAAGCCAAGGGTTTCACACGGTCAGTTTCGATTTAGTGTACCTTCAAGAGTAAATCCCCGAAACAAGACCAGCCTTAGGACATTTCATAACCGCAATGACGCAGATTGAGCCATCAATCCAGGACGCCCCGTGCATCGCACGCGTCACACAGCAGTTTTAGAAATGGGGTCAGCCACAACCCAGCTGCGCATTCTCGCGACCACGGATCTTCATATGAATGTTCTGGGATACGACTATGCCTTTGACACCCCCGGCCAACGGGCGGGGCTGTCCGGGTTGGCACCGCTGATCGCCAAGGCCCGTGCAGACGTCGCGCAAGGGCTCTGCGTCTTGGTCGATAACGGAGATTTCCTGCAGGGCAATCCCCTGGCCGACTGGCTAAGCACCCAGGATGTCACGCCGGACCACCCCCTGGTCGCCAGCTTCAATGGTCTGGCCTATGACGCAATTGGCCTAGGCAACCATGATCTGGATTATCGCACCACTTATCTGGAACAGTTCATCGCCGCGGTTGACGCACCCGTGATTTCAACGAACCTCTCAGATAGCGGCATCAGCGGGCTGCATCCCTCTGTCCTACTGACCCGTCAGATCGAGACCACGGATGGCCCCCTGCCCCTGAGAATCGGGATCGTCTCTGCGCTGCCCGATGAAACCGCGGTCTGGAACAAGGCCATGCTGCCTGAAACTGCTATCGTTGCAGACCCGCTGGCCAGCCTGCCCGCCCATGTGGCCCGACTGCGTCAGGCCGGGGCGGACGTCGTTTTGGCGCTTGCGCATTTGGGTCTGGGACATGCCGGCGCGCCAGACAGCAGCGCCGACGCCGGTGCCCTTGCCCTTGCTGAAATCCCCGGCATCGATGCGATCGTCGCCGGACACACGCACCGTCGTTTCCCCGATGGAACGGCATCGGAAAACGGGTACCCTTCGAATGTCCCGGTCGTGATGCCCGGCCTCAGAGGGTCCGACCTTGGGGTCATCGATCTTGATCTGGCGCGGACCCCAGATGGTCACTGGGTTGTGACGAAACATGGCGCGCAGCTTTGGCCGCAACCCGTCAGCGCGGCACCCGATCCTGTGATCTATGCCCGCGCGTCACAGGCCCACACGGCGGCCCGCGCCGATCTTGCGGCCCCCATCGGCAACCCGGTGGACCACCTGCACAGTTATTTTGCCCTGCTCCAACCCGCGAAGACGATGGCGCTGTCCGCCAGAGCCAAGGCAATCCTCATCCGCGAGGCTTTGCAAGGGTCCCCCCATGCCGATCTGCCGCTTTTGGCGGCGGCGGCGGCCCGTGCGGTCGGTGGTGCGGGCGGCGTGCGCAACTATATTGACGTGCCGAAGGGCTTCATGATGCGGCGGCATCTGGCGGGGTTCGCCCCTTTCGAAAACCGCACCTGCGCGCTGCTTCTGACCGGCGCGCAACTGCGGCTTTGGCTGGAACGGTCCGCGCATGTCTACAGCCATCTCGGTGCCAATATCCCAAGGCAAAACCTGCTGAACCCGGCTGAACCCAGCTTTATCTTTGACGCGATTTACGGGCTGACCTACACGATCGACCCCGCCCAACCCCAGGGCCAGCGGATATCACAGATGGCCCATGCGGGCGCCGCGGTGTCACCGGATCAACAATTCGTTCTGGCCACCAACACATTTCGCGCGGCAGGCGGTGGCAGATACGATACCATTGATCTGCCACCGCCGATTGCCCAAAGCCACGCAACCCCGACAGAATCGTTGATTCGCGCGTTGAAGTCAGATGAGTTCGACGCCTGGACCACGCAAGCGCCATGGCAGCTAAAGCGGCACGGCCTGACTGCGATCTACGAGACAAGCCCGAAAGCCGCTGCATATCTGGACGAAATCGCCGCGCTCAAGCCCCGTATCCTGGGGCAGACCGACAATGGTTTTGACCGGATCGAGATTACGCTCTGATCCTTGCACTTCGCAAAACACTATCCTATATGGGGGTCGAGAGGTTGGTGCGGGCAGGTGCCTCGCCAACCCGGTCAGATCCGGAAGGAAGCAGCCGTAACGAGACCCACTTGGGTCGTTATCAGCCTCTCACCCTTACGCATTTTGCAAAGTGAAATGCGTGCCACCCCGGCAGGGTCATCCGCAAGATGGCACGAGAGGGGCAGAACCCCTCCCGTTTCGATTAAAGCTGCTCTGCCGCGAAGGTGTCGCATTGCCCGACTTCGCCGCTGTCAAAGCCCCGCTTGAACCAGCCCGACCGCTGCTCGGATGTGCCGTGCGTAAAGGTATGCGGCTGTGGCACGCGCCCTGCCTGCTTTTGCAGATAGTCATCGCCGATCTTGCGCGCGGCATTCAGTGCCTCATCCAGATCGCCCCGCTCCATCAGGCCCTTGACGTTGCTTGCCCAGATGCCCGACAGACAATCCGCCATCAGTTCAAGCCGCACCGTCAGTGCATTCGCCTCGGCTTCTGACGATCGCCGCCGCAGCGCATCCACCTTCGGCAAAATGCCCAACTCGTTCTGGACGTGATGCGCGACCTCGTGAGCAATGACGTAAGCGGCGGCAAAATCGCCCCCTGCCCCCATGCGCTGCGCCAACATGTCGAAAAACTGCGTATCCAGATAGGCCTTTTCATCCGCAGGGCAGTAGAACGGACCTGTCGCACCCGATGCCCCGCCACATCCGCTTTGGGTCACGCCGGAAAACACAACCAACTGTGGCGGCTCATAAGACCGTCCCAATTGCTGGGGAAACACATTGCCCCAGACGTCTTCGGTCGTTGCCAGAACCTGCGCCGAGAATTGCGTGGCCTCGGCATCTCTCTGGCCGACCGGCGCGCCCTGCCCGGTCTGCGTGCCCCCCAACAGGGACGACACGTCAATGCCGGTGAAATATCCGATCGCGAGCACCGCAATCACACCGAAAATTCCCAGGCCGCCTGTGCGTACAGCCCCCCCGCGCCCGCGACGCACCTGTACATTGCTACTTCGCCGTATTCCCTTCAGCCGCATAGTGCGCTCCTGTCTGATGAACCATTTAAATTAACCACTCAGATATCTTTATGCCCTTAAGGGGTGACCGCACAACGCCTAAGAAAACCCAAGGCCTATCAGCGGTGGACGATGCCCCCCGTGCGCCCTATCCTAGGGGTCGCATCGAATCCTCGCAAAGGGCCCCCATGTCAGCACCTTCCGCCTATCGCGTTCTGGCGCGCAAATACCGGCCTGAAACTTTTGTCGACCTGGTCGGCCAGGATGCCATGGTGCGCACCCTGAAAAACGCGTTTGCGGCAGACCGCATTGCACAGGCCTTCATCATGACGGGCATTCGCGGCACCGGCAAAACCACCACTGCCAGGATCATCGCCAAGGGCATGAACTGCATCGGCCCGGACGGCAACGGCGGGCCGACGACAGAACCTTGCGGTGAATGCGAACATTGCGTGGCCATCATGGAAGGCCGCCATGTCGACGTGATGGAGATGGACGCCGCGTCGAACACCGGCGTCGGCAACATCCGTGAAATCATCGACAGCGTGCATTACCGCGCCGCCTCGGCCCGCTACAAAGTCTACATCATCGACGAAGTGCACATGCTGTCGACCGGTGCGTTCAACGCCCTGCTGAAAACGCTCGAAGAACCCCCCGAACACGTCAAGTTCATCTTTGCCACAACCGAAATCCGCAAAGTGCCCGTTACGGTCCTGTCGCGATGCCAGCGTTTCGATCTGCGCAGGATCGAACCAGAGGTGATGATCACCCTGATGCGCAAGATCGCAAGCGCCGAAGGGGCCGAGATTGCAGATGATGCGCTGGCCCTGATCACCCGCGCTGCCGAAGGGTCCGCGCGCGATGCGACATCCCTGCTGGATCAGGCGATCAGCCACGGCGCGGGGGAAACCACCGCCGTTCAGGTCCGGGCGATGCTGGGGCTGGCCGACCGCGGGCGCGTGCTGGACCTGTTCGACATGATCCTGCGCGGCGATGCGGCCGGCGCGTTAAACGAACTGAGCAGTCAGTATTCCGACGGGGCCGACCCGATGGCAGTTCTGCGCGATCTGGCCGAAATCACCCACTGGGTGTCCGTGGTCAAAATCACGCCCGATGCCGCCGAAGATCCCACCGTGTCCCCCGAGGAACGCAGCCGCGGTCTGACCATGGCAGAAACCCTGCCGATGCGCGTTCTCACCCGACTTTGGCAGATGCTGCTCAAGGCACTGGACGAAGTCGCAAGCGCGCCCAACGCTATGATGGCCGCAGAAATGGCCGTGATCCGCCTGACCCATGTCGCCGACCTGCCCAGTCCCGAGGAATTGACCCGCAAACTCAGCAAGGCAACGCCGCCGCCAGCAGCCCCCCCACCGCATGGCCCGTCCGGCGGGGGTGGAAATACCAATGCGACGGCATCGCATCATGTCCAGGGCAGCCCGCAATCGGGTACCACGATGGCAGCTGTGGCCCCCGCCATCGATCAGGCGCTTGCACGCTTTCCCAGCTTTGAACATGTCGTCGAACTGATCCGCACCAACCGCGACGTCAAACTTCTGGTCGAGGTGGAAAACACCCTGCGTCTTGCCGCCTACCAACCCGGCCGCATCGAATTCACCCCCACCGATGCCGCCCCCCGTGATCTGGCGCAACGCCTAGGAACAAGGTTGCAACTGTGGACCGGCAACCGCTGGGCCGTGAGCATCGTGGGCGACAGTGACGCGAAAACCATCGCCGAAATCCGCGACGCAAAAGACAATGCTCTGAAATCGGCGGCTGAAAGCCATCCGCTGATGCAGGCCGTGATGGCAACCTTTCCGGGGGCCAAGATCTTGTCCATCCGCACCCCCGAAGACATCGCCGCCGCTGCCGTATCCGAGGCCCTGCCAGAGGTCGAAGATGAATGGGACCCGTTCGAAGACGACTGACCAATCCGGTCTGGCCCCTTGTCCAACGCGCCCTCAACACGCATATAAACAGCCAACGTCAATTCAGGAGAAGATCAGATGCTCAAAGGTTTGGGTGCCATGGGGGACATGGCCAAGATGATGAAAGCCGCGCAGGAAATGCAAGGCAAGATGGCGCAGATGCAAGAAGACATGCACAACATCATTGTCGAAGGTGAATCCGGCGCGGGCCTTGTCAAAGCGACCTGCACCGCAAAAGGCGAACTGAAAACCCTCGACATTGATCCTTCGATCTTCAATGGCGACGAAAAGGAAGTCGTCGAAGACCTCATCCTTGCCGCGATCAAGGATGCCCAGACCAAAGCCACAGACCGCGCCCAAGCCGAGATGAGCAAGCTGACCGAGGGCATGGGCCTGCCTGCGGACATGAAACTGCCGTTCTGATAATTCCAAATGGTTCAAAATCCTCGCCGAAGGCATGAAATCTCTTTTGAACCAGCGTCGCGGGGTGCACAGCGATGAGCAGCACACGCGACATCGACGCGCTCATTGATCTGATGTCGAGGCTTCCGGGCCTCGGCCCGCGCTCTGCCCGGCGCGCGGTGCTGCATCTGATACGCAAGCGCGCCTTGCTGCTGACCCCGCTTGCAGATGTCATGCAAACGGTTGCCGCCACGGCACGTGAATGCCTGAACTGCGGCAATGTGGGCACGACCGATATCTGCGATATCTGCACCTCTGAAAAACGCGCCAACGGTGAACTTTGCGTGGTCGAGGATGTCGCTGATCTTTGGGCGATGGAACGGTCCGGCGTGTTCAAAGGCCGCTACCATGTCTTGGGCGGCACGCTTTCGGCGCTGGATGCCATCGGCCCTCAGGAACTGCGGATTCCCCGCCTGATCGACCGGGTGTCGACTGAAAACATCACCGAAGTCATCCTCGCGCTCAACGCCACGATCGACGGGCAGACGACTGCGCATTACATCGCGGACCAGTTGGATGGCCGGGTGCAGCTGACCTCGCTTGCGCAAGGTGTCCCCATCGGTGGAGAGCTGGATTATCTTGACGACGGAACGATCACCGCCGCGATGCGGGCCCGAAAGTCGATCTAGAGCTCAAGGATCGTCTCGACCCCATTCTCGAGGACATAGACCACGCCCTGACGGTTGCTCAGCTTGCCAAGATCTTCGCGGCTCAGCCCGCACACCTCTCCGCGCAGCAACTGGCCGCTCAACCCGTGGGCCACGATCACCGTGGGTTCCGTCAGCGTTTCCACGAAGGAACGCACGCGGGTCTGGAATGTATCAAACCCTTCGCCGCCGGGGGCTCTGGCGTAGAATTCGATATGCGGCATGTCCGGGCTCATATCATCGGGCAGGGTCTTGAAAATATCAGCGCGAAGCTGGCTTTCCCAATCCCCGGCAAAAACTTCCTTCAGGCGATCATCGGTCTGGTATGCACGCCCCCCCAAGGCGATATCCGCCGTCTGGCGCGTACGTTTCAACGGTGAAACGAAGCATGGCGGGTTCGTCTCGAGGATCGGTGCCATCAGTTTTGCCTGACTTTTGGCATGATCCACACCACGGGAAGACAGCACCGATTCTGTCTGGCCTTGCACACGCCCTTCGGCGTTCCACTCTGTTTCGCCATGGCGCAGGAACCAGATTTTAGGATAGGTTTTCATGTCTCGTGGTCCTCAAGCAGGTGTTCATTTGCCTTAGTCTGGATCAAGCATTCGCAAAAGACCACCCGCGCAGAAATCGATCAATAGCTTGCAGGATGCCATCTGCGCTGCTTGTGCTGGTGGCGTTGCCAACCTGAATACACCATTGCCACCGGCGACAGTTCCAAACATAGCCGCCACCATGAAAGAGAACCCTACAGCCAAGGTTTTCGAATCTGCGCCGGGATGGAGCTTGTTCATTTCGATCAGGAATATTTTCGCGGCAGGATCATGGTATGGCCCGGTCTCAACGCGATGGCGGTCATCGGCCGCCACCCGTGCGATCAGCTGTGCGTAAGCGCGCCATTGCGGGTCTTTGCCCGAAGCGATTTCCATAAACGGCGTGACATAGGCCCCGATCAGATCGCCAAGTCCAAATTCGCCTTTTGCCTGCACCACCTGAAGCCGATCCATGCGCGCGTCATTCAGGGCGATGACCCGCCGCTTCAACACCATCTGAAACAGCGCTTCTTTGGTGCCGCTGTGAAAGCTGACGACACCCAGCGTCACGCCCGCCTCGCGGGCAATCTGACGCATTGAGACGGCGTCAAACCCGCGATCCGCAAAACAGCGTTCTGCCGCATCCAACACGCGATCACGGGTAATCTGGCCACGCGCTACGCGCCCGTCCCTGGCTATCCCGGACCCGTTTTCGCCAACGGATTGGGTCACTTGCGCAACCACCTGTGGCGCGTCGTTGATCCAGAAATCGAAAATATTGTCACAATAACGCACACTCTTGAAAACGAAACCTTGATACCAAGCGTTTGAAAACAGCCCCAAAACACCGAATATTTCACACTACACCCGCATTCACACCCAAAGCGCAGCGTTCTTTCCCGCTTCACTCTGACAGCGGCGTGGCAAGCTTTACGACTGCCGCAGGGCACCTGCCAGCGGAATTATGTTTCGTAATAGTGTCCAAAGCGTTTACGCCGTCTCAAAGACAGCGTTGGAAGCCGAACCTGTGTGAAACCGGCAATGCCGCCGCCGCGCCAAGGAGCCCCTGGCGCGGCGTTCATACTTACTATCTGTCGTGACCGGGATTCGTCCGCTTGAGCTTGCGCATCAAACCCGGCCAGACCAGATTATCCCCCGACCCCGGCGTAAACGCGCCCGCCGCTTGGCTGGCGACCAGATCGGCCATATCTTGGGTTTCCTCATGCAAATGCTCTTCGCCGCCCGCTGCCTGGGCGAAAATCTGCGTCTTGCAGGCGTTTTCAAGGAAATACATCCGCAAGAAGGCCAGCGCGCAATTCGGCCCAACGGTCAACGTGCCATGATTGCGCAGCATCAGCAGGCTTTTGTCACCCAAATCATTCACGATCCGGTCACGTTCGTCCAAGTTCAGCGCGATACCTTCATAGTCGTGATAAGCCAGATCATTGTTCACGATCATCGAGAACTGGGTATAGCGGCGCAGCCCGCCTTTTTGCACCGACACCGCAACGCCGTAAGGCGTGTGCACATGAATCACACACCCTGCATCATGGCGCGCGGAATGGATCGCCGAGTGGATCGTGAACCCCGCCGGATTGATGAAATAGGGCGTTTCCTGACAAATGTTACCGTCCAGATCGATCTTGACCAAAGACGAGGCGGTGATTTCGTCGAACATCAAGCCGTATGGGTTGATCAGGAAACGTTCCTGCCCGTCCTCGTCCGGCAGGCGGGCCGAGATGTGGGTGAAAACCAGATCGGTCCAGCCATGCAGCGCACACAGCCGGTACGTCGCGGCCAGCTCACAGCGCAATTTCCATTCAGTCTCAGATACTTTGCCCTTCAAACTGGGCAGATCGGCCGGATCGGGGATATCGAAACCCGTCCCCCTTTGCAGCGCTGATTGATCATTCATCGTTCACTCCTCCCATAAAGTCGGGGCAACTATAGCGCGGTGCGGGGTAGACTAGGCAAGCTTCATTCCCGGAAATCCAGCTGTCGCTTCCCTAAATTAACGGTATATCTTGCGCAGTTGAGGTGGATATTTCTGCTTTAGTGTACTATCGCATACCAAACTTCCTGAAAGGCTTGAAACCATGGCTGATACGAACACACCTGACATCATTTACACCAAGGTCGACGAGGCACCTGAACTGGCGTCCTATTCCCTGCTGCCGATCATTCGCAGCTTTGCCGATGCGGCTGGCGTATCCGTTGGTACGCGCGACATTTCGCTGGCGGGTCGTATTCTGGCCGCGTTCCCCGATGCGCTGACCGCTGAACAAAGACAGTCGGACGATCTGGCCTTTCTGGGCGAGCTGGTGAAGACGCCGGATGCCAACGTGATCAAGCTGCCGAACATCTCGGCTTCGGTCCCCCAGTTGGTAGCAGCGGTCAAGGAACTGCAAGCCCAAGGCTACGCCCTGCCCGACTATCCCGAGACCCCCGGCACCGATGCCGAAAAGAAAGCCCGCGCCGCCTATGACGCGATCAAAGGGTCGGCCGTGAACCCGGTTCTGCGCGAAGGTAACTCAGACCGCCGTGCGGCGATTGCAGTCAAGAAATACGCGATGGCCAACCCGCATTCTATGGGCACATGGTCCAAGGACAGCAAAACCAAGGTTTCCGCGATGTCCGGCGGCGATTTCTTTTCCAACGAAAAATCCAGCACGCTGACCGATGCCCAAGCTGGCGCTGCCAAAATCGTGCATGTGGCGGCTGACGGGTCCGAGACCGTGCTGAAAGACGGCGTGACCTTCCCCGCTGGCACCGTTGTCGACACGACATTCATGTCTGCCAAGGCGCTGGACAAGTTCCTGGCCGAGCAGATCGAAGAAACCAAGAAAGACGGCACGCTGTTCTCGCTCCACATGAAAGCGACGATGATGAAGGTGTCCGACCCGATCATCTTCGGCCATGCTGTGCGTGAATTCCTCAAGCCCGTTTTCGACAAATACGGTGATGAGCTGAAAGCGGCGGGCGTGAACCCCAACGCGGGCATCGCCGACATGATGAGCCGTATCGAGGGCAACGCAGAAATCAAAGCCGCCGTTGATGCCGCCATGGCTGCGCGTCCGCCGATGTACATGGTCAACTCCGACAAGGGCATTACCAACCTGCACGTGCCGTCCGACGTGATCATCGACGCCTCCATGCCCGCGCTGATCCGCGCAGGCGGCAAGGGCTGGGGCCCGGACAACAAGGAACACGACACCAACTGCGTGATCCCCGACAGCTCCTATGCCCCCGTCTACGAAGAAAGCATCAAGTATTTCAAAGAGACCGGCGCGCTGGACCCGACCACATCGGGCACTGTGCAGAACGTCGGCCTGATGGCCCAGAAGGCCGAAGAATACGGTTCGCACCCCACCACATTTGAAATTCCAGCCGACGGCACGGTCAAGATGATCGCGGCCAATGGCGATGTGATTTCCGAACACAGCGTAGAGGCTGGCGATATCTGGCGCGCCGCATCGGCCCGCAAGGCACCGATCGAAGACTGGGTGCAACTGGCCATCGACCGCCAGAAGGCCGAAGGCTGCGAAGCGATCTTCTGGCTGGACGCCGACCGCGCCCATGACGCCCAGATGATTGCCTACGTCAAACCGATCCTGGAAGCCAAAGGCGTCGCCGACAAATTCCAGATCATGTCCCCCGCCAAGGCCACGCGCCAGACGCTCGAGACGATCCGCAAGGGCGAAAACTCGATCGCGATCACCGGCAACGTGCTGCGCGACTATCTGACCGATTTGTTCCCGATCCTCGAGCTGGGCACATCGGCCAAGATGCTGTCGATCGTGAAGCTGATGCAGGGCGGTGGCTTGTTTGAAACCGGTGCCGGCGGCTCCGCCCCCAAGCACGTTCAGCAGCTGGTCGAGGAAAACCACCTGCGTTGGGATTCCCTGGGTGAATTCTGCGCCTTGGGTGAAAGCCTCAAGTTCCTGGCCGATCAAAAGAACAACGAAAAGGCGCGGATTTTGGGCAAGGCGGTTGACGATGCCACGCAAGGCATCCTCGACAACAACAAATCGCCTTCGCGCAAGGTTGGCCAGCCCGACAACCGCGCCAGCCACTACTACTTCGCGCTGTATTGGGCACAGGCGCTGGCCGCACAGACCGGTGACGCCGATCTGGCCGCGCATTTTGCCCCCATCGCGGAAAAGCTGGCCACGAACGAGGACAAGATCATGGCCGAACTGGCCGAAGTCCAAGGCAAGGCGGTTGATCTGGGCGGGTATTTCCACTCTGACCCTGCCAAGACCGAGGCGGTCATGCGCCCCTCGGCCACGCTGAACGCGATCATCGGTTAACCGGTATTGCCCCGTCCCTTGCAAAAGGGGCGGGGTTTCCTTTGCTGACAGGCAAACCGCACCATCCTCGGGCAAATTCGCAGCATCAGAAGCGCGAATGGCCGTCAGATCACAAAATCCACAAGCAAAGACGGCAATGATATGCCGCAAAACGAAGCTCTTAGTTGATCCTGTGGGCTAATCCTTCTATCGAGAAGGCTTAGACAAGTACGTCGCCAGATCAGGATATTTTCATGACCAAACCATTGCCGACCGTCACACCGAACACTTGGGAATTCCTGCGCGACCCGATGATCGCGCCTACAGGCTTTCGTGAATATGACGCCCGCTGGCAATATCCCGAGGCGATCAACCTGCCCGGCATCACGGCCCTTGGTATGGGACTGGGCACGCAGATGCACCAGCGCGGCATCGAACCCGTCATCGCTGTCGGCAATGACTACCGCGACTATTCGCTGTCGATCAAGAACGCCCTGATTTTGGGCCTGATGCAGGCCGGTATCCACGTCAAGGACATCGGCCCCTGCCTGTCGCCGATGGCCTATTTCGCGCAGTTCCACCTGAACGCCCCCGCGGTGGCCATGGTCACGGCCTCGCATAACCCGAACGGCTGGACCGGCGTCAAGATGGGCTTTGAACGCCCGCTGACCCATGGCCCCGACGAAATGTCCGAATTGCGCGACATCGTCCTTGAAGGGCGCGCCGAAACCCGGCCCGGCGGCAAATACGAATTCATCGAAGGTGTGCGCGAGGCCTATCTGGACGATCTCGTCGGTGACTTCAAAATGACCCGCAAGCTCAAGGTCGTTTGCGCCACCGGCAACGGCACGGCATCCGCTTTTGCGCCCGAATTGTTCCGCCGTTTGGGCGTCGAGGTCGTCGACAGCCACAACACGCTGGATTACACCTTCCCGCACTATAACCCGAACCCCGAAGCCATGGAGATGCTGCACGACATGTCCGCGTCGGTCAAAGCATCCGGCGCTGATTTCGCGCTTGGCTTTGACGGAGACGGCGACCGCTGCGGTGTGGTGGATGACGAGGGCGAAGAGATTTTCGCCGATAAGGTCGGTGTCATCATGGCCCGCGATCTGTCCGCCATCTACCCGAACAGCACCTTCGTCGCTGACGTGAAATCAACGGGGCTTTATGCGTCCGATCCCGTGCTGATCGCCAATGGCGTCACGGCGGATTACTGGAAAACCGGACACAGCCACATGAAGCGCCGCGTCAAGGAACTGGGCGCGCTGGCGGGTTTCGAAAAATCCGGTCACTATTTCCTCGCTGAACCCATCGGGCGTGGCTATGACTGCGGCATGCGCGTCGCTGTGGAAATCTGCAAGCTGATGGACCGCAATCCAGATATGTCCATGTCAGACCTGCGCCGCGCCCTGCCGCATACCTATGCAACGCCTACCATGTCGCCCTATGCGTCGGACGAGGAAAAATACAATATCCTCGACCGGATCGTCGCCAAGCTGAAAGACGTGACAGAACTGGGCGGTCGTCCCGTCAAGGAAGTCGTCGCCGTGAACGGTGCCCGTGTGATCCTGGATAACGGCAGCTGGGGTCTGGTAAGGGCCTCGTCGAACACGCCCAATCTGGTGGTCGTCTGCGAAAGCGCGCAATCCGAAGAAGAACTGCGCGCAATCTTTGCCGATCTGGATGCCGTCATCAGAACGGAACCGGACGTCGGCGACTATGACCAAACCTTCTAAGGTTGGACCTTCCCATCGGACCATCTTTTCTTGAAGCTCGCCTTTGCGCTTGCTAATCGCTATGTTTACCACGCCCGATTGAGACAAAATCGGGCGTTATAACTGCCTTATCGGGCATAGAACGGAACTTGATATGACGAAACGCGCTCTGATCACTGGTATTACAGGACAAGATGGATCTTATCTTGCTGAACTGTTGCTGGAAAAAGGGTACGAAGTACATGGGATCAAACGGCGCTCGTCCTCGCTCAACACGCAGCGGATCGACCACATCTATCAGGATCCACATGTCAAAAATCCAAAGCTTAAACTGCATTACGGCGATCTGACCGACAGTTCGAACCTGACCCGGATCATGAGCGAAGTGCAGCCTGACGAGGTCTATAACCTTGGCGCGCAAAGCCACGTTGCGGTCAGCTTCGAGGCCCCCGAATATACCGCCGACGTGGATGCCAATGGCACCTTGCGCCTGCTGGAAGCGATCCGTTTCGTCGGCCTTGCAGACAAGACCCGGTTTTATCAGGCCTCCACCTCTGAACTTTACGGGCTGGTTCAGGAAATCCCCCAGACCGAAACCACACCGTTCCACCCGCGTAGCCCCTATGCCGTGGCAAAGATGTACGCCTACTGGATCACGGTGAACTACCGCGAAGCTTATGGCATGTACGCCTGCAACGGCATTCTGTTTAACCACGAATCCCCGCGCCGGGGTGAAACCTTTGTGACCCGGAAGATCACACGGGGCATGGCCAACATCGCCCAGGGGCTCGAAGAGTGCCTGTACATGGGCAACATCGACGCGCTGCGCGACTGGGGCCACGCCAAAGACTATGTGCGTATGCAGTGGATGATGTTGCAGCAGGACGCGCCCGATGATTTCGTGATCGCAACCGGCGTGCAATATTCCGTGCGCCAGTTCATCATCTGGTCCGCTGCCGAACTGGGCATCACACTGCGCTTTGAAGGCACCGGCGTCGATGAACGCGCGATCGTCGACAGCGTAACGGGCGACAATGCCCCCGCCTGCAAGCCCGGCGATGTCGTGATGCGTATCGACCCGCAGTACTTCCGTCCCGCCGAGGTCGAGACGCTGCTTGGCTCGCCGGCGAAAGCCAAGGAAAAACTGGGCTGGGTACCGCAGATCACGACGCAGGAAATGTGCGCCGAAATGGTCGCCGCCGATCTGAAGACCGCGCGCCGCCATGCACTGTTGAAGGAACACGGGTTGGACCTGCCCATCTCGCTTGAGAACGGATAATACCATGCGCAAGATTTACATCGCAGGACATCGCGGCATGGTCGGCGGCGCGATCCTGCGCCAGTTGCAGGCCCGCAAGGACGCGGGCGAGGCGCTGACCTTGCTCACCCGTACCCACGCCGAACTTGACCTGACGTCGCAGGCCGCCGTGCGCGACTTTATGATGGCGGAACAGCCAGATGTGGTGATCCTGGCCGCGGCAAAGGTGGGTGGCATCATGGCCAACAACACCTATCCCGCTGACTTTATTTACGAAAACCTGATGATCGAATGCAACGTCATTCATCAGGCCTTTGCGGCGGGCGTCAAATCCTTGCTCCAGCTGGGCAGTTCCTGCATCTATCCGCGCGAGGCGGCGCAACCCATGGCCGAAGATGCGTTGCTGACCGGCACGCTTGAGCCGACAAATGAACCCTATGCCATCGCCAAGATTGCAGGCATCAAGCTGTGCGAAAGCTACAACCGTCAGCATGGCGTCGATTATCGCAGCGTGATGCCCACCAACCTGTACGGCCCGGGAGATAACTTTCACCCGCAAAACAGCCACGTCCTGCCCGCCCTGATCCGCCGTTTTCACGAGGCCGCGCGTGACAATCTGGACGAGGTGGTGATCTGGGGCACCGGTAAACCGATGCGCGAATTCCTGCATGTGAATGATATGGCCGAGGCTTCGCTGTTCGTGCTGGACCTGCCGCAAGACGTCTACGCCGCCAACACACAACCGATGCTAAGCCACATCAATGTCGGTACAGGCACCGATGTCAGCATCGGAGAGCTGGCGCAGATGGTCGCTGACGTCACCGGATTTCAAGGCAAGCTGGGCTTTGACACCACCAAGCCGGACGGCACCATGCGCAAGCTGATGAACGTGTCGCGGCTGGCCGATATGGGATGGCGCGCGCAGATTGACCTGAAGGATGGCTTGCAAGAAACCTATAACTGGTTTCTGAATCAGGAAAGCGTCCGTTCCTGACCGCTCCTTTTATCTTGAATGAAACATTAATTTAATCAATCCAATGGTGCCTATTATGATCCATCCAATTCTCCTTTGTGGCGGCTCCGGCACCCGGCTCTGGCCGCTTTCGCGCAAATCCTACCCCAAGCAATTCGCCAAGTTGATGGGCGACGAAAGCTTGTTCCAAGCCTCTGCGCGGCGTCTGTCCGGTGACGGATATGCGGCACCTGTCATCGTAACCGGCGATCCGTTCCGCTTTATCGTGACCGAACAACTGGCGCAGGTCGAACAGGCCGCGATGGGCATTCTGATCGAACCCCAAGGGCGCAACACGGCCCCTGCGGTTCTGGCCGCCGCCCTGTGGATCGCCAAGACCGATGCTTCTGCGCTGATGCTGGTGGCCCCGTCGGATCACGTCATTCCCGATACCACCGCCTTTGCCGCTACGGTCCAGGCAGCCGTCCCGCGGGCCCAGAAGGGTGATCTGGTCACATTCGGCATCATGCCCACGCGCCCTGAAACGGGCTATGGCTATCTTGAACTGGCCAGTGGTGCCGACACCGGTGCCGCCACCCCGCAAAGCCTGGCACGGTTCGTCGAAAAGCCTGACGCTGGCCGCGCGACCGAAATGCTTGCGGCAGGCAACTTTCTGTGGAACGCCGGGATTTTCCTGTTCACCGCCGAAGCGATCATTGCCGCCTATCGAACCCATGCACCCCAGATGCTCGAGGTCGTGACAACGGCGCTCAAGGATGCAAATGCCGATCTGGGCTTTACCCGGCTTGATCCCGACGCATGGGGCAAGACCGACGATATCTCGATCGATTATGCGATCATGGAAAAAGCCGACAACCTTGCCGTCATGCCCTTTAGCGCAGGCTGGTCCGATCTGGGGGGCTGGGACGCAGTCTGGATGGAATCCGGCCCCGACACCCAAGGCAATGTCTGTTCCGACAATGCCACGGCGATTGATTGTTCCGACACGCTGCTGCGGTCCGAAACCGAAGGCTTGCAGCTGGTCGGCATCGGTCTGGAAAACATCATCGCCATCGCCATGGGTGACGCGGTGCTGGTGGCAGATAAGTCTCAGGCCCAGCGTGTGAAGGAAGCCGTTGATGCCCTGAAAAGCCAAGGGTCCAGCCAGGCGGTGCAACTGCCCCGCGATTACCGGCCCTGGGGCTGGTACGAAAGCCTTGTCATCGGAGGGCGCTTTCAGGTCAAACGGATCGTGGTCAACCCCGGTGCCGCGCTTAGCCTGCAAAGCCATCACCACCGGTCGGAACATTGGATCGTGGTTGAAGGCACCGCCAAGGTCACCGTGGACGCTGATGTAAAGCTGATCAGTGAAAACCAGTCGGTCTACATCCCGCTCGGGGCCGTGCACCGTATGGAAAACCCCGGCAAAGTGCCGATGGTCCTGATCGAAGTGCAGACAGGCAGCTATCTCGGCGAAGATGATATCATTCGCTACGAAGACGTTTACGCGCGCAGCTGAACGCCATCCACACCGTTAGAGACTTTCAAAAGCGCCCGATGACCGGGCGCTTTTTCGTTTGGGCTCAGCTGCGTGACAGGACGCTGGCGGGACGCGCCTTGGCCAAAGCGCTGGTGATCAGCCCTGCCAAGACCGCTTTGATGATGTCGCCCGGGATAAAGACCAGCACCAGCAGCGCCGACTCGATTATCGTCTTGTCCAGTGCATAAGCCAACCCGGCGATGCCGAAGATATACAGCACACCGATCCCGCCGATAATTGACGCAACCCCAGCAACCACCGTCAGTGACGCGCTGCGCCAGTTTTCAACGATCAGTCCGGTGACAAAGGCCGCGACCGGAAAGCCGATCAAGAATCCCGACGAGGGCAGCATGAAGGCACCCAATCCGCCACGCCCACCGGCCAGCAAAGGAAGACCCAAAGCCACCAGAAGCATGAACAAAAGCACAGCCAGCGCGCCGCGCTTGGCCCCCAGAACGGTGCCGCACAACATGATGCCAAGGCTTTGCGCCGTGATCGGCACACCAAAGCCAAGCGTGAATTGCGGGATCAGCGCAAGGGCCGCGATGAGGGCCGCAAACAAGGCGACCAGAGTCAGATTTCGTTCCATGGGACAGCTCTTTCTGTTAGTTCGCGCTTTATATCCCTTTGCCGCGTATCAGATGCAAGGGCCGTTACGCGATCACCCCCGCGCAATCCAGAAGCGCCGTGACATCCAGATGCCGCTCCATATGGTCGGCAAGCTGGTCCAGTGTATCGTCCACCGTCTGGCTGTAGGAAACCGACGCCGCAGCCAGACCGAACTGTGCCAGCCACGCCTTGCGAAACACATCATTCGCGAACAAACCATGCAGATAGGTCCCCGCGACCTTGCCATCCCGCGACATGGCCCCGTCTGCCGTGTCCCCGATCCGGCAGAATGGCCGCTGGCAATCCACGCCTTCCGTTTGGCCGATGTGAATTTCATAGCCGTCAATCGGCGCATCCGTCGCCAGATGGCGGGCGGTCACGCGAGTCAGCGTCTTGTCCGCGGCCATCTGCGTGTGCACATCCAGCAACCCCAACCCGGTGTCATCGCCAGCGGTGCCCTCCAGCCCGTCAGGGTCAGCAACCCCCTGCCCCAGCATCTGATAGCCACCGCAAATCCCCAGCACATGGCCGCCGCGCCGCACATGCGCGTGCAGGTCGATATCCCAGCCTTGCGCCCGCAAAAATGCCAGATCACCGCGCGTTGATTTTGTTCCCGGCAAGATCACCAGATCAGCATCCGCAGGCAGGGGCGTGCCAGGCGGAATCATGGTCAACCGCACCGAGGGTTCAGCCGCCAGCGGATCAAGATCATCAAAGTTGGCGATCCGAGACAACATCGGGCAGACGATATGAAACCCGCTGCCCGTGTCTGCGCGAGCCAGATCAACCGCATCTTCCGCAGGCAGCAGATGCGCACCATTGAACCAGGGCAGCACGCCAAACCCTGCCCAGCCGGTGCGTTGGATGATGTCGGCGTAGCCGTCATCGAACAATGCCACATCGCCGCGAAACTTGTTGATCAGGAAACCTTTGACCATCGCAGCATCGTCGCGGTCCATCACCGATTGCGTGCCGACGATCTGCGCGATCACCCCGCCGCGGTCAATATCCCCCGCCAGCACGACAGGCACGTTTGCCGCACGGGCAAAGCCCATATTGGCGATGTCACCCTTGCGTAAGTTCGTCTCGGCAGGGCTGCCGGCCCCTTCCACGATGATCAGGTCAGCACTGCGCGCAAGAATTCCAAAGCTTTCCAGCACGGGCTTCAGCAACGCACCGCGCGCACCGCCGAAATCACGCGCCTCAAGGTGGCTTTGGGCGCGGCCCTGAATGACGACCTGCGATCCGGTATCGGTTTCCGGCTTAAGCAAGACCGGGTTCATATGCACCGAAAGGTTGCGACCGCAAGCCATGGCTTGCAGGGCCTGCGCACGGCCGATCTCTCCTCCGTCTTCGGTGACTGCGGCGTTGTTCGACATGTTTTGCGGCTTGAACGGTGCAACCGAAATGCCCCGCCGCAGCGCCGCACGGCACAGGCCTGCAACCAGCATGGACTTGCCCACATTGGACCCCGTCCCTTGGATCATGATGGCGCGGGGGGGCATGGCGAAACCTCTTCTAAGACTGCAGCTCTTGGTGTCAGCCAGCGCGGATCACGTCAAGCATCAGGAATGAGGGTTTCCAAGATTTTGCGCCTGCAGCAAAGGCCGGGTGGTCACCCAGATTGCACAGAGGTCGGTGACCAGACTATCCACCTTACCTGCATCTTGCGCTTTCGCCGCTTTTTCCACTGCCAGCAAGGCACTGCGCAACTCGACCGCGCCCAACGTCGCTGCTGACCCGGCGATGCGGTGCGCCGTCTGCGCGACGTCGCCCAGCGACACGGCTGACCCGTTGCCGAGGCGCGTAACCAAAGCATCAAATTCCCGGCCGAACCGATCAAGCAGCGATTGTAACTTTTCAGCGCCCAAGGTTTGTCGAAGCTCATCAAGGCTGGAGGCCGCGACATCCCCTGTCGGGCATTGTGGCACGGAAGATTTGCCATGGGCATTGTCCGTATGAAGCGCAATCACGTGCAAAAGATCGTCGCGTGACAGAGGTTTCGTCAAAACATAGTTCATGCCGTCAGATAGAAACGCCTCTTGTTCCTCGGCCATGGCATTGGCGGTCAGGGCCACGATGGGGGTTTGCGCGCTCGCCCCTTGCCCCGCACGGATTGCGCGGGTGGCACCGCGCCCGTCCATAACAGGCATACTGATGTCCATGAAGATCAGATCAAAGGCTTGCGCGCCGGCCATCTCAACGGCTTCACGCCCGTTATGCGCTTCGGAGACCTGATGCCCCGCCGACGTGATCATTTCACGTGCAACGATGCGGTTGATCTTGTTATCCTCGACCAGTAAAATCGCCCGCGACGGCGCGTGACCCGCAGTCTTGCGGTGGGCGACCAACGCGCCGGGGGCAGCAATCGGTTCGATAGGAAAGCGTATGCTGAAGGTACTGCCGACGCCTTTGGTACTTTCCAGTTCGATTTCCCCACCGAAGGCTTTGACAAAACGCTGGGCGATCCCAAGGCCAAGGCCGGTTCCGCCGACATTGCGATCATAAGAGCTGTCCCCGGTGGTGAAATCATCGAAGATTTGGCATTGCAGGTCCGGATCAATGCCAATACCGGTATCTGCGACGATGAATTCAATTTCGGGCATACCACCTTCGCGGTTCGCCACGGCGACATGCACGGTGATCCGGCCCTGATGGGTAAATTTGACGGCATTCCCGATCACATTCATCAAGATATGCTGGACACGCTCGCGATCCGCGCGAATCCAGTCGACCGGTGGCGACGTCCAGGCCCATTCCAGCGTCGTCCCCCTGGCCGTCGCAGCGCTGCTTTGGTTGTCGACGATATCTTGCAACAGGGTGCTGATGTTCATGGCCGTGGGCCGCAAAAGCAGCTTGCCCGCATCATATTTCGTGATGTCCAGAACATCGGAGATATGGCTCATCAACAGTTTGCCTGATGTGTCCATGTTCTTGATGTAGCGGCTTTGTTGCGCGGTCAGGTCGGTATCATGCAGCAAGGTCAGGTTGCCCAATAGACCATTCAACGGGGTCCGGATTTCGTGGCTCATCGTGGCCAGGAAATCAGTCTTGGCCTTTTCGCCCGCCAAGGCACGGTCGCGCGCCGTGACCAACTCCTGCTCCGCCTGAATGCGGGATGAAATATCGCGCAGGAAGGCGATGAAAATCTCGCCTTCTTCGGTCTGCGCAGACTGTACCGCCAGTTCGATGGGGAAACACGCGCCGCCTCTGCGCTTTGCTTCCAGCTGCACCCGGCCCATGCCAATCACGTGTCTTGCGCCATTCTCGCGCATCCGCTGCATGCCGGCCTCATGACCGGGGCGGTGATCATCCGGCACGATCAGCGCGCCCAGATCCTGACCGATGGCGTCCCCGGCCTGATAGCCGAATATCTGTTCTGCCGCCGCGTTGAAATCAAGGATCTTGCCCGCCGCATCCGCCACAATTACCGCATCAAGCGAGGTGCTTGTCACGATGTTCATCCGGTGACTGGCCTCAACTGCGGCTATGCGCTGGCGGTTGCTTTGGCGGTTCAGATAGCCCAGATAAAGCGCCAGAAACAGCATGGCCAGCAACAGGACCGTCACGCCGACGGCCATCTGGCTGAGCGTCACGGCAACATTGGTGCGACGCCTGTCCGACAGCAGCGCAAAGTAGCTAAGACCGGAGTTAGACAGCCTGCGGACCGCCGGGCCTACCTCTGATGCCTTTGACTGCAATTCTGAAAAGCGCGCGACCAGTTCGGCATCCGGCGCATCGATGATGCCGACGGTATCATCCAGGAATGTTTCAACACTTTGCAGGCTGTCTGAAAAATATCGTTCCGCCCGCAGTGCTTCGTAATTTGACGCGTCTTTGAGCGTATTGATGCGACTAAAGAAAATATCATACTCGCGCCTGAGCGTGACCAGTGCATCAGGCGTGTTCAGGGGCAGCTTTGCCAAATGAAGTTCGAATTCCAGAAATTCGACCTCGGTCTGTTAAAGCGACCATTGCACATTGTCGGAGCTGGCAGAATTCAGCAGTCTTAGGTCACGCGTGACATTTCCCGACAAGTACAGGATCGCGACAATCACAAACGTCCCCAACAGCAGCAACAGCGGCAGCCGAAGGCGGAAAACCAGAGTCACAAAGCGCGGCATGTCCATTGTTCCTGTCTTGGGCAGCACCCGATCACCGGTCATGTCACACCAAAAAGGTTAATCCATCACTTCGATACGGTCGAGCTGCCAGATGCTGCGCGAATAGATCACCTCGCTGCGGTATTCGGGGTCAGCATCATAGGGGTAGATCACCCAAAGCGGGCCCTTGTCCCGCACGGACATCACATTGCCGTTCATCTTGTAGGCAATGATCGGCCCGCCCTCGACCGCGTCAGATACGGGAATTTCGACATAATAATCGTTGATAGCGCTGGCCCGCAGGACATCGCCGCTGGCACCAAGCCGTTCAATCAACAGATCCAGGGAAACCCCCTGAAAGGTCTGGGGCCCGTCGGTCCAGATGGTTGACGTCTCAACCGTTCGGTCGCCAAGCGCTTCAAGCATCCCCAGATCGAATTGGGCTTTTTCGTCCACATTTGTCACACCGACTGCCCCCCAGACCGTCAGAATGACGTCGCCTTCCGGCACTTTCATGTCTTTGGCGCAGACTGGCAAAGCTGTAACAATAAAAATCTGAAGGGCTGCGAACAACGATTTCACCATATAAAGGGTCCCTTTCCCGACTTGCTTTCAATTACCATCGGAAACAGTGCGTCTTCGACACGCAGAGGGATAGTGATCTATCGTTACGGATACGTTTACAAACGTCAGATGATCCAATGTGCATCCTGCGCGCAGTTCAGCTGCTGTTGGCACTCACCCAGATGGACGGCATCGTCAGAAACCTGTGCGTTGAACGCAATGTGCCATCGGGTCCTCTTTCAATCATCGCACTATGATCGCGGTAAAGCTGATCTTAGTGGCGGTGTGGGGCTTGCCCGCGGGCCATCATCATATGATGGGCCCTATGATGATCCCGGCTCGCCATCAGACCGAAAAAGCCGAGCGCTTTGATCCGCGCGACAACCGCTGCGTTGTCACTTGTGACGGTCAGCGTTGCGCCCTTCTCATCTTCGGAAACGGCAACGGTCCAATGGCCGTCGGATTGCAGTTCCGCAGCATGTGCGGGCACCATCCGGCGCAGGGATGCAATCGTATCTGCATCGCCTGTGGCAACCGCACGAATACCGTCCGGCAGTTTCGTTTCCTCGACCACCGTATTACTGACGACCCGATCCATATCCACAAGGTGATCGCGTAGAGCACCCAAATCGACCTTGGACCAGTCGGTTTCGGGATCAGCTTCAAGAACGCTGACCACTTCCGACAAGGCGGCGAATGCCCCTTGACCCGGCTCTGTCAGAATGACGCCGTCCGGTGTGGCGCTTTGCATATGTTTGCCGTGATCCATTGGCATTGCGTGATCCGCGTGGCTTGTCTGGGCAGTACTGGCTGTGGCGGTGCCCAAAAAAGCGGTCAGGGCAAGGGCGGGTATCTTTCGCATTTGCGTCTCCCTAAGATGTGTTCAGGGTCAGCCTATAATCTGCGGCCAGAACCGTGCATGATATCTATCATGTCACGCTTGCAGCAATTCTTTGACGACGCCCCGGTGCGCAGCTTTGCTGCAGGCGAAACACTGTTCCGGCAAGAAGACCCCGTGCGGTCTGTGTATCTGGTGCGATCGGGGCAGATTGCCCTGCAGCGGCCAATGACAGATGGCACACTGCTCACGCTGCATATTGCGTCCGATGGCATGCTGCTGGCAGAGGCCTCTCTTTTCGCGGAGGCCTATCATTGCGATGCAGTAGTCCGGGAACCGGCTGTCATCTCGTATGTGGCGCGCTCGACTTTTCTGACTGCACTGGTCGATAGGCCAGAGTTGGCGCTTGCGCTGATCAAGGCCAATGCCCGCGAGATCCAGAGCCAAAGAGCGCGCATTGAAATTCTTCGGTTGCGTCGTGTGGCCGACAGGCTGGATGCGTGGCTGACCCTTTACGGCCCGCCCGAGAAGGGCGAATGGACGAAGGTAGCAAACGCGATTGGAGTATCCCAACCGGCGCTTTATCGAGAGCTTGCTCTTCGGCGAAAGCAGTGAGTGAGATATTTTGACAAAACTGCAAGTCGTGGGGTTTCAAGCACGCTGCTGCCGTTGACGTCTTACTTTGTGTCCATTGATCGGTCTCAATGACAGAGTGCTGGGAAAATGCAGATGAACCTTTGACAAGCGGCCCTATGCTTCACGGTTAGGCATGGCCCGAACCCGTCAAAGTTTGATCAGTTGATCCCCAACCTTCACAGTCCCGTCTTGCACGATTTTACAGAGAATTCCACGAAGGTGAAAATCGCGGTTTTCGCGCTTGTTGATCCATCGCAGGCTATCGTTCCCGTATCTTTCGCGCCACTTTATGCACCCGTTGTTGAATTTATCGCTTACCTCAAGGATCGCCGATCCAGCACGTAACCGCGTTCCAACCGGTAGGTTTGCAGCGCCGAGGTTCATATCCACCACAATAGGATCGCCGGGATGGACAGTGTTTGCCTGATCGCGCCAGCACAGATCCATGACCCTCTGTGACAGAATGGAAACCTGTATTCTGGGGTCGGGGTCTCCATTCGGCAGAGTTAACCAAGGCTTCTTGGTCCATCTTTCGCCGATGATCCCGTGATTGACGGTCATATCTAACGCCTCGGGAAACGTCCGAAGGCCAAAATCAGGTCGAAAGCACAGCTGCCCAATCGTAGCGCCACTGGTTGGTGCAGCCAGAATGTGATCCAGCGCGGCGTCGCAATCAGCCATCGTCGCGTGTTTCGGTGCTTGTGGCTCCATCGTTTCCAACTTCAGAACTCCCCGTCCAGCTTTTCGATACGTCGTCCGGCAAATCCTGCACAGACCTGCGGCACGCTGCGCATTTGCCCAAATCTCACCGCGCCGGTTGGACCGAACTTACAAGTACAGTTTGATCACTGAAGGGCACGGCGCATGCATTTCGATGCGTGTGGAATAGCATCAAGACAGAGGCTTTGGAAGTCACGTCGATAATCTGGCGCGGCGCGATACGACGCTCTAGTTCGGCAACGGTACAGCGCTTTGGCGATCGTTGAGACATTCCGGCAGACCATCACTGGCCGGCAGCCATGTCTGCCCCTCCAGCCAGCCACCGCCGGGCCAAAGCGCCCGTACCTCGGTATCTACGCCAAACAGTCCGCTGACGTCCCGATCATAGCTATCGAGCGGCATGACGGCTC
The DNA here is from genome assembly GCF_000156335.1 of Roseobacter sp. GAI101. GTDB lineage: Bacteria > Pseudomonadota > Alphaproteobacteria > Rhodobacterales > Rhodobacteraceae > Sulfitobacter. The sequence continues at coordinate 3,145,462 of NZ_DS999213.1, read as the reverse complement.
TCCTTCACAAGATGCCCCCGCCAGAGCGCGCAGCGAGGGCATGAGGCCGATCTGTGCGGCGTCAGTCCCAGTCGGGCGCAAGATCCTTTGGTGAAATGATCCGCCCGTCTGGCCGCCCCAGCCCGTGGATGGCCGTCATCTGGGCGGCGCTCAACTCGAAGTCGAAGATGCCGAAGTTCTCCGGCAGGCGCGCCAGCTTGGCTGTCTTCGACAAGGTCACTACGCGCGGCTGCTGGACCAGCCAGCGCAGTGCCACCTGCGCCGCGGTCTTGCCGTGTGCCGCGCCGATGTCCTGCAGCACCTCGTCCTGCGGCACGGCACTATCCGCCATGCCATAGTAACCAGTCAGCGCCATGCCGAGGTCTGCACAGGCCTTCAGGATCGGGGCCTGGGACAGGTATGGGTGGTATTCGACCTGGTTGGTGACAAGCGGCGCGTTGGACAGCTCCGCCGCTTCGTGCATCCCGGCGACGTTGTAGTTGCTGACGCCGATGTGCCGGGCCACGCCCTTGCTCACCGATTTGTTCAACTCGGCGATCTGAACTTCGCGCGGGGTGTCGTTGCCATGCGGCCAGTGCAGCAACAGCAGGTCCACGTGGTCGACGCCGAGCTTTTTCAGGCTCTCCTCGACCGACGGCAGCAAGTCGGCCTCTGCGAACTCGGTCACCCAGACCTTGGTGGTCAGGAAAACCTCGTCACGGGGCACGCCGGATGCCCGGATCGCCGCCCCGACGGCGGCCTCGTTGCCATAGACCTGTGCGGTATCGACGTGGCGAAACCCCAGTTTCAGGGCCTCGGGCAGCACTTCGGCCACCTCGGCATCACTCATCCGGAAGGTGCCAAAGCCCAGGGCGGGGATCGCGGCCCCGTTTGCGGTTACATTATGCATGGTTTTCTCCTTCATTTGGCCGCGGGCGGCCGTGTGTGTTCGGCGTGATGGCGGGCCTTCAGCTCTTCGGGCTGATGTTTTCGCTCGGCTCCGGCCTTCTGGGTCGCCTCATCCCCACTGATCTACGCTGCTTACGCCGTTAAGCATCGCCTCGACCCCATGACGGGCGACCAGCACCGGATCGTTCTTCCAGCGGTTGTCACCAAAGCGGGTGGCATCCATGCCGGCGTGATGGTGGAATTCGGTTGCCGTGGTACCGGGATGCAGAAGCGTGACGCTCACCCCGGTTCCCCGCAATTCTTCCCGCAGACCATGCCCGAAAGAGGACATAAAGGCCTTCGACGGGCCGTAGACGCTCTCATAGGGGGGGGCCGAAGGCCGAGATCGAGCTGACCATCAGGATCTTGCCGCGGGTCTTGATCAGATCAGGCACCAGCGCGTGACACAGCCGCACCGTCAATCCGATGTTCAGGTCGATAAGGTCAAGGTGCCGCTTCAGCGCGATATCGAGGAAGGCACCGCCGACCGCGATGCCGCGTTCAGGACCATGACATCCAGCGGGCCGGCCGCATGCACCGCGTCGATGACCTGCTGCACGCCCTCCGGCCGCGACAGGTCCGACTGCACCGCAACCACGCCGGCCCCGAGGCCACGCAACTCTTGCGCAGCCGCTTGGACCCTGGTGCTGCGCCCTGTGATGATCAGGTCATGGCCATTAGCGGCAAGCAGCTTGGCAATTTCCAGCCCGATCCCGGCAGAGCCGCCAGTCACAAGCGCGCGGGGCCTCACGATTTCATCCATTGTGCAAAGTCCTCCTTGAAGTCGGGGTGCCAGCGCGACAGCGCCGGACGGCCCAAGATCATGTCATCGGCGGCCCAACGGATACGCTTGGCATCCATGGCGGGGGTCACCTCGTTGTCCGGGCAGAGGATGTAGAAATCACCGTTCAGAAGCCGCCCCATGAAGTAGTCGACCATCTGTTCCGCCGACCAGGGCGCGTCGGGTTTGGGGTCCTCCGGCTTGGCGTCCGGGAAGTTCATCGGCGTGTAGGTGTAGCCCGGCACCAGCAAGTGGGCAGAGACCCGGCCCTGCGTGGCGTTGCGCAGCTCGTGTTCAAGCTGCTCGGTCAGCACCTTGATTCCGGCCTTCGCCACCGAATAGGCGGCCTGCCCCGGAGGCGTGGTGATCCCCTCCTTGGAGCCAAGGTTGACGATGGCCCTGGGCCGATCTGCGGCGATCATGTCGGGCACAAAGAGGTGCTGCAGGCGCAGCGCCGAGGTAAAATTGACGTCCAGCACCTCGCGCCACGCCTCGGGCGAGACCCAGGGACCCGGACGGCGCATGAGCCCCTCATTGTTCATCAGCAGTTGCGGCGTGCCGAAGCGGTCGGCCACCTCTCCGTGCAGGTTTTCGCAATCTGCGGCCTTGGACACGTCCCCAGTCACCGTCAGCACTTCGGTGTTGAGACCGGCCGCAAGCGCCTTGAGCGCCTCGCCGTCGCGGTCGAACAGCGCCAGTTTCATGCCCCGCGCGGCGAGGTCGGTGGCGATGGCCGCGCCGATCCCCTTGGCAGCACCGGTGATGACGGCGACGGAGCCCTGGGCGACGATCTGTTGCATCCTTGTCATGGGTCAGTCCCTTTCTTTCAGTTTGAGAGCGATGATGAAGATGACGAGCCCGGCCAGCGCCAGCGCCGCACCGACATAGCCAGTCGCGGCCCAGCCGAGCCCGGCAGAGATGGCGAGCCCGCCGGTCCAGGCACCGATGGCGTTGGAGAGGTTGAAGGCCGAGTGGTTCATGGCGGAGGCCAGCGATTGCGCACGCGGTGCCGCATCCATCAACCGGGCCTGCAAGGCCGGGACCAGACCAAAGCCGATGCCCACGAGGAAGAGCTCCAGCCCCGCAAGCCAGACCGAACTTGCCACGGCGGCAAAGAGCGCCAGGGTTGCGACGGTCCAGACGAAGAAACCGAGGATCGCACGGGTCAGTGCCTTGTCGGCAAGCCAGCCACCGGCTGTGTTCCCAACGACCATGCCCAGCCCCCATAGCGCCAGCATCCAGGGCACCTGCGCTTCGGCAAGGCCTGTAACCTAGGTCAGCGTTGACGTGATGTAGCTGTAGACCGCGAACATCCCGCCAAAGCCGATGGCCGCCGTGGCCAGCGTCAGCCAGACCTGCAACGACCGGAAAGCCGAAAGCTCGGAGAGCGGCGAGGCACCTTCGCCGGCGGGCCGCGTCGGCACAAAGATCGGCAGCAGCACGAAAAGCAAGGCTCCGCCAGCTGCCACCAGACCGAAGGCCGAGCGCCAGCCAAAGACCTGCCCCATCCAGGTGACCAGAGGCACGCCCGCGACGTTCGCGGCGGCAAGCCCCAGCATCACGTGGCCGATCGCCTGCGTACGCTTTTCGGGTGCCACCAGCGACGCCGCGCCACCCCCGCCGTGCCGTAGTAGGCACCATGCGGCAGCCCCGAGATGAAGCGCGCCGCGCCGATCTGGCCAAAGCTCGCCGCCAGCGCCGACCCAGCGTTGCCGACAAGGATCAGCAGTGGCAGCCCCATCAGCAGCTTGCGTTTTTCCATGCGGGCCGTGACGACGGTAAGCAGCGGAGCGCCCACCATCACACCGAGGGCATAGAGGCTGACGAGATGACCCGCCGTGGGCATGTCGACCTCGTAGGTGTCGGCGATCGACGGTGCCAAACCCATGGCAGCGAACTCCGCGGTGCCGAGGAAAAGCCCGCCGAGGGCGAGGACGATCTGGGCGGCGATAATGTTCATACGTGTCTGCTGTCTTGCGTTCCGGAAAAGACATAGAGGCCAAGCGGCAGTGTGGTAAGGCAACGAGAGCTGCACGCAGTGATGAATGGAATTCACCTCAGAACGTGCGAGGTGACCCGCACCGATCTGGGCGTTCTCAACTTCTTTCGTGTCGTCGCCGAAACGGGCGGATTCAGAAAGGCCGAAGCCCTGCTTGATCTGTCGCCCTCGGCGCTTAGCCACGCCATGCGCGGGCTCGAGCAGCGTCAGGGCGTGCGCCTATTCAACCGGACCAACCGCAGCGTGACGTTGACCCATGCCGGCTTTGAATTGCTGGCCGATGTCCAGGCCGGGCTGGATGCCATCGAGGCTGGTCTGGAAGGGCTTAACCGTTACAGGGACCGTCCGGCCGGGACCCTTCGGATCAACGTGCCGTCAGACGCGGCGCGGCTGGTGATCGCACCGGTCCTTGCCGACTACATGCGGCAGTTTCCCGAAGTCAGTGTCGAGATCGAGATCAACGACCATGTCATCGACATCGTGCAGAAAGGGTTCGACGCGGGCATCCGCTATGGCGGCACCGTGCCCGAAGACATGATCGCGTTGCCGCTCGGTCGCGAATTGCGCTGGATCGCCGTCGCCTCGCCCGAGTATCTTGCATCGGCCCCGCCGCTGGAGCATCCCGATGATCTGAAGGCCCACCGCTGCATCGGTTTGCGGATGGGAACCGGGCGGTTTTACAACTGGGAACTCGAACGCGGGAGCGAGGAAGTCGTCCTTTCCCTGGACTGGGCCGTGATCGTCAACGAGACTGTCCTGTCACTTGAGATTGCCGAGAACGGCGGCGGTATCTGCTACACATTGGAAGACCGCATCCGCCCGCAGCTTGCCGACGGACGTCTGGTCCATGTCCTGCCTGACTGGTGGTCCATGGGGCCTGCCTTCCACCTTTACTATCCAAGCCGCCGACAGCTTCCCGAAGCCCTGCGCGCCCTGCTCAGGATCATGCAGCGTGGTAGTCCAAGGTGACCCGCCACCGGCACGACCGAGAGGATGTCAAGCCGCGGGGGCTGTTTCGCCTTCCTTAGCTGGACTGTTTAATATCAGACGGTGCCATCGGTGGCATCGAAGCAAAGAGCTTTTTGCTGTTCGGTGTCACCCGGCGACTTCACAGGGTTACGCTGGACTGCTGAACCGCTGGACTGCTCCAAATCATAAGTGACTTGGATGGCATTCTGGAAAGCGAAACAGACAGATTTAATATGCCCACATCCGCTAACGGATGATTAGCCGGGCCCAATGTCTCTTGCTTTTGTACCGGCCGCAAAAATCCAGAAACGTTTGACTGCATTATTCGGGGTGCTGGCTCACGGTTTGGCAACCAGTTCTCTTGCGCGATCACGCAGGGCGAATTTCTGGATCTTGCCGGTTGAGGTTCTGGGAATGGTCGTCACGACAAACTTTCCCGGAACTTTGTAGGCAGCCAGCCTTTCACGGCACCAAGTGCGCAGCGCGTCTGTATCGATCTCGTGGCCGCTTTTCGGTTCTATAAAGGCGCAAGGTGTTTCTCCCCATTTCGGATGGGGCATCGCAACAACCGCCGCAATTTCTACGGAGGGGTAACTGTAGAGCACTTCTTCGACTTCGATCGAGGAAATGTTCTCGCCGCCCGAGATGATGATGTCCTTCGAACGGTCCTTAAGCTGGATATATCCATCGGGATGCACCACACCCAGATCACCTGAATGGAACCATCCCCCCTCAAAGGCCGTTTGCGTGGCTTGAGGATTGCGGAAATATCCCTTCATCACGACATTGCCGCGAAACATCACCTCCCCCATCGTCACGCCATCGCGCGGAACGGGCTGCATTGTCTCGGGGTCAAGCACGTCCAGTCCTTCTAGTGGCAGGTAGCGGACGCCTTGGCGCGATTTCAGGCGCGCCTGTTCACCGCTGGGAAGCGATGACCAGCTTTCGTGCCAGTCGTTCACAACCGCCGGGCCGTATGTTTCGGTCAGCCCGTAAAGATGCGTCACCTCGAAGCCTGCCGTTTGCATATCGGCCAGCAATTTTTCCGGCGGCGGAGCGGCGGCCGTGAAGAATTGCACAGTATGATCAAGGGCACGCTGCGTCTCTGCGGGCGCAGAGATCATCAGGGACATGACAATTGGCGCACCGCACAGATGTGTCACCTTTTCATCGGCCAATGCGTTCCAGATCGGCTCGGCGCGGACTTGGCGCAGGCAAACATGGGTGCCGATGATGGCAGAGAGTGTCCACGGGAAGCACCACCCGTTGCAGTGAAACATCGGCAGCGTCCACAGGTAGACAGCGTGTTTGCGCATCGAGGTGGTGAGCGCGTTGCCTTGTGCCAGGAGATATGCGCCGCGGTGGTGCGAGACGACGCCCTTTGGGTCACCGGTCGTGCCGGACGTATAGTTGATCGAAATCGCGTCCCATTCGTCCTCGGGCATGAGCCATGCGAACGCGGGATCGCCCTCTGCGAGGAAGGATTCGTAATCCGCCCCGTCGAATGCCTCCGTTGTGCCGTCATATTCGGGGTCGTCAACCTGGATCACCAGCGGACGGACCTCGGCCAAGGCCAGTGCCTCCTGCATCAGCGGCATGAATTCGGAGTCCACGATAACGATCCTGGACATCGCATGATCCAGCTGAAAGGCGATGATCGCCGCGTCGAGACGCGTGTTGATCGAGTGCAGCACCCCGCCGCACATGGGGACGCCGTAGTGACATTCGAGCATCGCCGGCGTGTTGGGCAGCATGGCCGAAACGGTATCACCACGCCCGATCCCGCGCTGCGCCAGCGCCGATGCCAGCCGCCTGGAACGGGCGTAGAACACTGCGTAGCTGCGGCGCAGTGCACCGTGGATGATCGCCGTATGTTCGGGGAACACCGTGGCTGCACGTTCCAGAAACGTAAGCGGTGTCAGCGGCTGGTAGTTTGCCGGATTACGGTCGAGGCCAGTGTTGTAGGGGTTTTCAGATGTCACGTCATGCGTCCTGCCACTTGGGTGCGCGCTTTTCAATGAAGGCACCAATCCCTTCTTGTGCATCATACGCAAGCATGTTGTCGACCATCACCTGAGACGCATAGTCATAGGCCTCGGCAAGCGGCATGTCACGTTGTTCATAAAAGGCGCGCTTGCCCGTGGCCAGCGTCATGCTTGATTTGGCAGCAATCTTGCGGGCCATTTCGGTTGTAGCGTCTTGCAGCCTGTCTTCGGATACAACGCGGTTCACCAACCCGATCTCGGCAGCGCGTGCTGCAGAGGTCATGTCGCCTGTCAGAAGCATTTCCATCGCGTGCTTGTTTGATACATTTCGCGACAGGGCGACCATAGGTGTCGAGCAGAACAGGCCGATATGAACCCCCGGCGTGCTGAATTGCGCGGTTTCGGCCGCGATGGCCAGATCGCAACTAGCCACTAGTTGGCAGCCCGCGGCTGTTGCGACCCCCGTGACTTCGGCAATCACCGGCTTGGGGCAAAGGACAATGGCCTGCATCACGCCCGAGCACATGGACATGACCTTGGCAAAATAGGCTTTTCCGCCATCCGCGCCGGTGCGTCCGGCTGTCATCTCTTTCAGATCGTGGCCCGCGCAAAACGCAGGTCCGTTCGCGGCCAGAATAATCACGCGAACAGCAGGGTCATCACCTGCCCTTTTAAAGGCGTTGCCAAGCGCGCTCAGCATCGCCTCTGAAAGCGCATTGCGCCGTTTCACATCATTGAGCGTCAGGCGCAGGATGCCGTCAGTGCCCAGATCACGGGTTAAAATATCGCTCGACGCCATGGGGCCGCTCCTTGGCAGAGGGTTAGCGGATGTTGATTTCAACACTGTCCGCAAGGGTGTTGGCGATAAAGCAATACCGGTGCGCGCGCTCTTGCATCTCTGCCATTTGCGTATCGGTGACGGTAAAGCCCGTATCGAACCGCACCACAGGATGAAGATCAATCCGCGTGACCGACATCTGCCCCTTTGGATTCTTGCCAAGATGCGCCTCGGCATAGTCGTGATAGCTGGCCACCGGCCAGCCGGCCTTGGCCGCCAGCGCAAGGAAGGTCATCATGTGGCAGCTTGAAAGCGCTGACGCCAGCGCCTGCTCGGGGTTTGTATTTGACGGATCGCCACCCCAATCGGGGGCAGAGTCCACCGTGATGTCATACAATCGGTTCATCTGCACAGTATGTGCGTTTGAATAGGTGCCTGTCGCGAACACGGGCTCGGCGCGCTGCCAATGCAGCTCGATTGAAAGATCGGACATATCTGAAATCTCTTCTGAAGATGAGGCGCACCGGCGGCGCGTACACTCTGGTGAGAGGGTGCGCCGCCGGCGATGCAACGGGATTTATGCCGCCGCGATCTGCTTCTTTGGGTCGTAGAAGGGGCGTTCGACGACAGTGGCCTTTGTCGGGCCGGACTTTGTCACGACTTCCACCTCGGCCCCCAGCACTGCTGCATCGACCTCGACCATCGCCAGCGCGATGTTTTTCTCAAGGCGGGGCGAATATACGGCTGATGTTACTTTGCCAATCTCTTTGCCGCCCTGGTTGACCGTCCAGAACGTGGTGTTCGGACCTTTCAGCGGGTCGCAGTCAATCAACAGACCAACTTGTTTGCGCTTTGGACCGTTTTCCTTAATGCGACGCAGCGCGTCCTTGCCGATGAAATCCGCGTCCATATCGAGGTTCACAAGCCGGTCAAAACCCAGCTCGTAGGGATTTGTCTTGTTGTCCGCATCTGCATGATACGAAAGCATGCCGCCTTCGATCCGGCGGATCGAAGATGTGTGACCCGGTTTAAGGCCATGCTCCATGCCTGCAGCCATGATCCGCTCCCAAAGCAGATCGCCTCGTGAGCCATCCCGCAGATAGAGTTCGTAGCCCAATTCGCTGGACCAGCCTGTGCGCGACACGATCAGCGGAACGCCATCCAGATCTACTTCGCGCAGCCAGTAGTATTTGAGATCCATGATGCTTTCGCCGAAAAGCTCTTGCATGATCAGGCCCGATTTAGGCCCCTGAAGCTGCAGCGGCGACACGTCAGGTTCGCCAATCTGCACGTCCAGGCCCGAATGCACAGCCACGCCCTGCGCCCAAAGCAGGATGTCGCTGTCGGCCAGCGAAATCCAGAAATGGTTTTCAGCCAGACGCAACAGGATCGGATCGTTCAGAATGCCGCCATCCGCATTTGTGATCAGGATGTATTTGCACTGGCCTACGGCCATCTTCGACAGATCGCGCGGCGTCAGCATCTGCACGAATTTTGCGGCATCCGGCCCGGTGATTTCGACCTGACGCTCAACGGCCACATCACACAGGATCGCCTCGTTCACAAGGTTCCAGAAGTTCTGCTCGGGATCACCAAAGTCACGCGGTATATACATATGATTATAAACAGAAAAACCCTTGGCACCCCAACGAACCGTTGCATCGAAATAAGGTGATTTGCGGATTTGTGTGCCGAAGCCAAAGTCGTCTGCTTGTGTCATATTTTCGCCCTCATAGCAGGTGGCCTGACAGACCAGTGAAGTGATGAAACCTGGCCAAGATATAATTTGAAATCCGCAGAGCTATTGGTTTGATAACGCGCTTCTGTTAGGCCGATCAGTCCGATTATCGGGCCACGATCCGTCCGTTCAGACTTTGTGGACTATTTCCCGCTTGTCGCGATCAGTTTTGCCAGGTTGGGCTGGCTGGTTTTGATTTGACGAGTCGCGATGTATGTCATGTAGCGTTCAATCGCGAGATCGGACGAAAGCATCTCATCCATGAGCAGTTGAAAGGCGGCAAGGCTGGGCGTTGCCGTTTTCATCACATAGTCCATGCCGCCACCGGTCGCGATGCAATCCGTCACCTCGTCAAGCTTTCGGATGTAATCCTCAAAGCGAACGAATTCAGCTTTCCGGTGCGAGCCAAGAGAGACAGTGACAACAACCTGCGTGAAATCAACGATACGCTCCAAAGCCAACTCGGCGTGATAGCCACGGATATACCCCGCAGCTTTCAGCCGGTCGAGACGTGCCCAGCACGGCGTGGGCGACAGGTTCACCAGTTCGGCCAGACGCGTCTTGCTGAGTTGCCCGTGCTGCTGGACTGCGCTGAGGATCCGAATATCCGTGGCATCAAGGCCCAGTTTTTTCATGCGCGTGATTCTTTCAATTCGTTGACCTGCCGCTTGCCCGATTTTCCCTAAAGAGAACCTTACACGCATAATTTCAGGCAAATACTAAAAATCCGCATGGGCGTTTGCGACCCGTTATCGGTTTTATTGGTAAATATCAGAGGAGACGATGTTGGCGAACCTGTCCAGGAAGCACGCATTTCACCCAAGCCAGATCGGCATGTGGAAGCGAGGCGAAGAATGGTGATCAAGCATCATCAACTTAGCGTGCGCCTTCAATGCTAGCTGCTGACGCTGATACGGTCTAATCTGTGCGACGAACAAAAGGGCCATAGAAAAAGGCACCCGTCAGGTGCCCTATATATTGACTTCAGTTTCTCTTCGCGGTCGCTTGCCCCAGATTCAAAGACAACTTTACCCCGATTTAATGCGCCTTAGTGGGTCCACGCACCACGACGGGCCGTTGCGAAGTTTTCGCCGTAGCCGCCTGGGCGGATGTTAGCGCGGCGTTTGTGGGGTTCTTGCACAACCGCATCAATCCCATGGGAGCGGGCATATTCAACAGCTTCTTCCTTGGTCTCGAATCGCAGTTTGACCTGTGTCTGGGTATCGTTCGAGGATGTCCAACCCATCAACGGGTCAACTTCACGTGCGCTTTCCTGATTGAACTCGAGCAGCCAGATGTGGGTCTTTGCGGTCCCCGAGGACATTGCTGTTCGTGCAGGTTGGTAAATGCGAGCGCGCATATGGAAATCTCCGGCTGGTTTAGATGTTATATCGGTCATTTTGCCCGAAGGATCAAGCGATCACCGCCAATGCTAAACATTTCACATTGCAAATGCTGCAATGCAGCACACATTAAGAGACGCACAACGGAGCAAGCCAATGACCCCCCTGATAATGATGGAACTGAGTACCCGGATGGTGTCCCTGTTTCTGGATACCCATGCTGTGATGACCCTTCGCCTTATGGGTATGGCCGGAGCCATGCCACATGCGCGCGGCGAAAATGAACGCATGGTAAATGAAAAAGGCCCTGCCCTGGCCAAAGCCTATGTTGCCGCCACCAAAACCGCGATTGCAGGCGGCAGACCCGATCAGATCATGACCGCCGCAATGGCCCCCGTCAGCAAGAAGGTCCGTGCAAACCGCAAGCGTCTGACAAAGTAACACCCGCGCAACCCCTTGATCCTGACGCAAATGATGACACCTTAGGGACGTCATCCAAAGGAACCTGCCATGGCCTACGCCCATTCCGACAGCCTACCGGAACGCAAAGATGCGTACCTGTCCAACCCCGCACCAGATGTGCGCGAACGCCCCAAGCTTGAGGGCGGCAAACGGTTTGTGCTGTCGACAGAATTTGACCCCGCAGGCGACCAACCCACCGCGATCAAGGAATTGTCCGAGGGCGTTCTATCCGGCGAGCGGGACCAGGTGCTGCTGGGGGCGACGGGAACGGGTAAAACCTTTACCATGGCAAAAGTGATCGAAGAGACGCAACGCCCTGCGATCATCCTTGCCCCGAACAAAACCTTGGCCGCGCAGCTTTACGGCGAATTCAAGGGCTTCTTCCCGGACAATGCCGTCGAATACTTCGTCAGTTATTACGACTACTACCAACCCGAAGCCTATGTCGCGCGATCCGATACCTTCATCGAGAAGGAATCGCAGATCAACGAACAGATCGACCGGATGCGCCACTCTGCCACGCGCGCGTTGTTGGAGCGTGACGATGTCATCATCATCGCTTCTGTCTCGTGCATCTACGGCATCGGGTCGGTCGAAACCTATGGTGCGATGACGCAGGACTTGAAAACCGGCACATCCTACGACCAACGGCAGGTGATCGCCGATCTGATCGCACAGGCCTATAAACGCAACGATGCGGCGTTCCAGCGCGGGACCTTCCGTGTACGGGGTGACAGTCTCGAGATTTTTCCGGCCCACCTTGAGGACCGCGCCTGGCGGTTGTCGTTTTTCGGCGAAGAACTGGAAAGCATCACGGAATTCGACCCGCTGACCGGGGAAAAGACCGGCACGTTCGACCAGATCCGCGTCTATGCCAACAGCCACTATGTGACGCCGAAACCGACCATGAACCAGGCGGTGATCGGGATCAAAAAAGAACTGCGCATGCGGTTGGACCAGTTGGTCGGCGAAGGCAAATTGCTGGAAGCACAACGGCTTGAGCAGCGCTGCAATTTCGATATCGAGATGCTGGAAGCGACGGGCGTCTGCAACGGGATCGAGAACTATTCGCGCTATCTGACCGGACGCGCGCCCGGCGAACCGCCCCCCACACTGTTCGAGTTCATTCCGGACAATGCGATTGTATTCGCTGATGAATCTCACGTATCCGTGCCCCAGATCGGCGGCATGTACAAAGGCGACTATCGGCGCAAGTTCACGCTGGCCGAACATGGTTTCCGCCTGCCGTCCTGCATGGACAACCGCCCGCTGAAGTTCGAGGAATGGGATGCCATGCGCCCGCAATCGGTGTTCGTCTCTGCCACTCCGGCGGCATGGGAGATTGAGCAGACCGGCGGCGTCTTCACTGAACAGATCATCCGCCCCACCGGCCTGATCGACCCCATGATCGAAATCCGCCCGGTCGAAATGCAGGTCGACGATCTGCTGGACGAGGTCCGCAAGGTCGCCGCCGACGGATACCGGACGCTGTGCACCGTTCTGACCAAACGCATGGCCGAAGATCTGACCGAATACATGCATGAACAGGGTATCCGTGTGCGCTATATGCACAGCGACATCGACACGATCGAGCGGATCGAAATCCTGCGCGACCTGCGTTTGGGCGCATTCGACGTGCTGATCGGCATCAACCTTCTGCGCGAGGGTCTGGACATTCCCGAATGCGGGCTGGTGGCTATTCTGGATGCGGATAAAGAAGGCTTCCTGCGTTCTGAAACCTCGCTGATCCAGACGATCGGCCGCGCTGCGCGGAACGCCGAAGGTCGCGTGATCATGTATGCCGACCGCATCACCGGGTCGATGGAACGCGCGATGGGCGAAACCGACCGCCGCCGCGCCAAGCAGGTCGCCTATAACGAACTGCACGGCATCACGCCGACCACGGTCAAGAAGAACGTCGATGACATCCTTGCCGGTCTCTACAAAGGCGACGTGGACATGAACCGCGTGACCGCCAAGATCGACAACCCGCTGGCGGGGGGCAACCTGAAAACCGTGCTGGACGGGTTGCGGACCGACATGCGCAAGGCCGCAGAGAACCTCGAGTTCGAAGAAGCCGCCCGTTTGCGCGACGAGGTCAAGCGCCTTGAAGCCGTCGATCTGGCCATCGCGGACGACCCCATGGCGCGGCAGTATGCCGTCGACAAGGCTGTGGACGATGCGCAAAAGGCGTCGGGTCGATCCACTGGCGGGCGGGGCGGCATGCGCGGCGGCAAGTCACGGTATGGCGGGAAAAAACGATAGGATTTCGTTACCCGCCAGCCCCACTTTTGCGATTGCGCTGATTAAATCTATCGCCGATTGGCGGTTGGATTTCTGCGCAACTGCGCAAATCTAAATTATCCGGCTTCCAGAAATTTTTATAAAATTGGGAACGATTCAGAACAGCAATACGTTCACCTAGCAGAACAACTCAAAAGGAGAACGACAATGGAATATGGTATTCTGGGTCTGATTATACTTATCGCTGACATCTATGCAATCGTCAAGGTTCTCGGCTCTGGTGCCTCGACATTGTCGAAGTTGCTTTGGATCGTCGGCATCGTGGTCTTCCCTGTTTTGGGCTTTATCGTATGGCTCATTGCTGGTCCAAAAGGCGGCACCGTCAGCGTATAACAAACGCGACGCACTCAAACGAAAGCCCACAGATAACTCTGTGGGTTTTTGTCGTTTAATAGCCTAATTATTTCAAATTATAAAAACCTTATTAACCTTCTTTTAGCATGCTTCCCGAAAATTCGGTATTTTGAACATGCTTCGCATTTCAGTTTCTTTACTTTCTATTTTCCTGGCGCATTCGGCTTTTGCCGGGGCTTGGCTGCGCGAAAAAGACAGCGGCTTTTCGTCTTTGACGGCGAGTGGCGCGATGACATTGGACTTTGGTCAGAAGACCTACCTTGAATACGGGGTGCGCCACGATCTGACGCTGGGGGCCGAGCTGGGATTTCTCATGTCGGCGAATAGCGGTCGGTCAGACTACGCGACACTATTCCTGCGCCGCCCGATTGGCGATAAAGCGGGGCCGGATCTTTGGGCCTATGAACTGGGCATCGGCGCGACCTGGACGGGCGAAACCGTCAATCCTTATCTGCGCACCGGGCTTTCGTGGGGGCGCGGCTTCACTCTTGGCACGCGCAGCGGTTGGGTGGGGGTGGATACGACCATTCAATGGGACGTCTATAATGCCAATCATCTGCTCAAGCTCGACAGCACTGTCGGAATGAATTTCAACGACCGTTTTTCGGTAATGGTTCAGGTGTTTCATGCGCGCGTGAATGCCGGCGCGACCACGTCGATCGCACCGTCCCTTGTCGTCAGACCCCTTAAAAAGCGGCCCCACATCAGGCTGAAGATCGGGACAGAAACGCAAATCGGCAATATGGACGCCACTGCGTTCAAGATTTCTTTCTGGCGCGATTTCTAGGCTCCTCATACTGCTCATGAGGAGCCTGAATGAAGTCTAGCGCTTGTCCATGCGCGCCTGCATGAAGATCGCGCCTTTGACACTGGCGCTCCACACCAGATGCAGCAAATCGCGGTCAGGCCCCTGATCTGTCAAGACATAGGGGTGCGAAAACTGCGCGACATTCGATGTGTTGCGCACCGGCCCGTCCATCGTGATGCTGTCCACGGCAATCGCCCAACCGCCAAAGGGGAACCTGTCAGCGATATCCACGACCCAGGTCTGCGCATGGCTTTCTTGCGAATGTTCGACCTGCACCGGATTGGCGACGGGATAGTTCACGCCATGGAACGAATTGCCGGTGATCTCGATATTCCGCATCCGCGAAAAGTCCATATCCGCATAGGTCGTATCGATCCGTTCGACGTGATCAATCGGGCCATTCAAACTGCGGAACCGGTTGTCGGAGATCGTCAAACCGTTGATGACATGCCCTGCGCCGTGCGGCTTGATCACGATATAGCTGAACCACGGGGCCACCTCGCCCGACAAAAAGATGTTGCCGGTGATCGACAAAGAGCTGAACGAATATTCGCTGCTGTATTCAGGGGCTGGGTCTTGTTCATTGGTCCATTCGATAAAGCAGTTATCGACGTAATTGCCATGAACAACGGACCCGGTGTGCTGTGCTGCAATGATCAATCCGGCCGACCGGATGCCATTTGTCACCGTGTCACCCTGAAAAAAATGATTGCCAGTAATGATGTTGTTTTGCCCGGAAACCAAGGCAAAATGCCGGAAACGGGTCGCGCGGTTGTCCCGGATTTTCACGTCATTGGCGTTGCAGTTGATCGCAATGCTTTTGCGTTCCGACACGTTTAGCCCATCCTCGGAGGACAGGAACTGGCAGCGGTCGATGAACATCCCCTGACACCCGCCACCGATCGACGTGATGCCGCGATCCTTGGGCCGCGAGACAAAGCAATCGCGCATGTGGAACGTCACCCCGGAAGGTGCCAGATTGACCCCGCTCGCCACGTTGTTGCACTGGATTTCGATGTCGGACAGAACAAATTTGCTGAGCGAATGGTAGTTGCTGAAATCCAGCATGTATTGAAAACGCGAAAAGCTGAAATTCTGCGTTCCCGCCGCGTCGAACAGCGGCGCGTTCAGGGTGATTTCCTTGGTGGCGATGTTGACGTCACGCACATAGATTTCGCGACCGACACCATTGCCCGTCATGTGGGAACCGATCGGAATATTGGCGATGTTGGTTACATTCGTCAGCTTGCGCGCATCCGACGGCGAATAGGTCCCCTGCGAGGTCACCGTCACCGTATCCCAATTGCCGTTGCTGGCGGCCTCGAACTGTCCGTTGCGGATGATCCTGCGGGTGGAATAGCTGGTGCGTTCAGGCGTCGCTGCCTGCATGTCTATGGGACCGGTCACATAGACCTTGCGCCCGCCCATATCCAGGGATTCATGGTCAGAGTTGCTTAGCAAAGCCTGAAACGCCTTGCGGAATGCGATTTCTTCGGTCTCAAACGCGTCGATGTAGTGGGGCAGATCAAAGTTATGGCGCAGCGACAGGATCGCTGTCGCAGGCATGACCAGCTTGCCTTCGAATAACGTCTCGGTGTCGAACGTCACATCCCCGTTCAAAAGGAACAGCCCCTTGGGAATCAGCACGCTGCGCCCGTCCGCGGCCGCATTCGCCGCGTTGAAAGCCGCGGTATCGTCGGTGACACCATCCCCCACGGCACCGAAATCGCGCACATCGACCTGCGCCAGCATATCCAGCAAGAAGGCACTGGTGATGTCTTCGATCTGCAGGTCGTCAATGCGGATCACGCCGCCATTTTGCCCGGTCATATCAAGGCCAAAATGCCCGTAAACCGGGTTCGTCCCCCAAACCATATCCACGCCGCCGCGCTGGCCGGACCCCACGATGGCGCTGATTTCGACAACCTCGCCGTAGCTGGTCAGTTGAACCGGTGTGCCGAATTCGACCAACCCGCCCACGCGCGCCCCATTACCAAGCGCGGGATAGCCAGCGATCCGGACCGATGGCAGGTTGCCACTGATCGCCTTGACCTTTGCCGTGATGCGCAAATAGCACCCCGGCAAAAGTGGCGTTTGCCCCATATAACGCAGCTTTTGCGTGCTTTGCGTCTTGATCAGTTCAAGCGCGCCGCCAAAATCCTGATCCGCCGTAATGAATGCGGCGTTGATCGCGTTGGCATATGTATCAGATCCAGAGGTTCCATCCCCGCTTGAATACATATCAAGCCCGTTTGCAAACGCTGCGGGTGTGAATACCACCCCATCCGTAATCGCCTTGTTCATCGAATTCCCTTTCCAAGATCCACCACAAGCCCTACCGGCCCGCCGCCCCACCAGTTGCGAAACTCCGGCAGCACACCGGCACGGGGTCTGGGATACGCAGCTGCGGTTAATCGGGTCTAAGACCACCGCGCGCTGAAACGGCAAAACCCGCCTTGGCGGACCAAGGCGGGCGAATTTCTGAAAAGGAGAGTTTTGCCTGCGATCAGGCCGTCACAGCTGGCGCATCCAGCAGTTGAACACCCGATATACGCCAGCCTGCATCTGTCTGGGTCATCTGGTAATCCAGCAGATGAACAAAGCCCTTCTGGTCGGTAATTTGCACCTTTTGCCACCAAAATCCGGCAATTTCGCGCAGCTCAAGATATTTCACTTCAGCGGGGCGTCGCACCATCGGATAGCCGGTGGTCACCATGCGTCTGAAATTCTCGGGCGACTGGAAAAGCTGTTGCAGCATGGGGCTGGCGAATTGAAACGCGCCGTCGAAATCATCCGCCTTGAAGGCTTCGAACTGCTGGCTGATCGTGCCTTCGATCTCGGCCTGCTGGGCTGACGCGCCAAAGGCCGTGACCAGCGTCAGCAACGCCCCGAAAAGAACCGAAACAAATACGCCGCGCATTGGCTGTCTCCCTGTGATGATGCGGTTAAACCTAAGTCACGCACACCACAGGGCAAGAGTTTCATTCAGCGGTCAGCTTGCCCGCCAACGCATCATCAATCAGTGCAATGGTTTCATCCACACCGTACAGCGCGATGAATCCGCCGAAACGCGGGCCTTGGCTGGCCCCCAACAACACCTCGTACAGCGCCGTGAACCAGTCGCGCAGCGGATCGAACCGCTCCTTGCCAACGGCAAAAACCATCGTCTGCAAAGCCTCGGCATCCAACCCGCCGTCCCATGCCTTTAGCTGGGCCTGCAAATCCTCCAACGCTTCACGCTCTAGATCGGTCGGCGCGCGGAATACCTTGGTCGGCTTCACAAAGTCGTTGTAATAGCGCACGGCATGATCTGCAGCCGCATCCATACCGGGGTTGTCTTCGGGCGTCGCATCAGGCGCATAGCGCTGGATAAAACCCCAAAGTTGCGATTTGTCTTCGGCAGACGATACCGATGCAAGGTTCAACAGCATCGAATAGGGCACGATCATATCCGACTTGGGCACATCACCGCCGTGAATATGCCAGACCGGATTGTTCAACTTGCCCTTGTCGTCCTGTGTTTCATACGCTCGCAACTGCTGATGATATTCATCCACAGCCTTTGGAATGACGTCGAAATACATCCGCTTGGCCGTCTTGGGCTTGAGATACATGAAATAAGACAACGATTCCGCACTGGCGTAGGTCAGCCATTCATCGATCGTCAGGCCGTTGCCGGACGATTTGGAAATCTTGTGACCGTCCTGATCCAGGAAGAGCTCATAGGTGAAATGCTCCGGGGCCTTGCCGCCAAGAATGCGACAGATGGCGTCATAGATCGGCGTGTTGGTACTGTGATCCTTGCCGTACATCTCGAAATCGACGCCCAAAGCCGCCCATCTGGCCCCAAAGTCAGGCTTCCATTGCAGTTTTACGTTGCCACCGGTCAGCGGCAGGGTCATTTCGCTCCCGTCTTCGTCGTCGAAAGTGATCGTGCCTTCCTTGGCGTTGACCTCTTTCATCGGCACATACAGGACGCGACCGGTAACGGGGTGGATCGGCAAGAAGATCGAATAGGTTTGGCGACGTTCTTCGCGCAGGGATTTCAGCATCACCGCCATGATCTCGTCGTACTTTTCGGCGGCACGCAAAAGCACCTCGTCAAATTGGCCCGAACGATAGAATTCGGTGGCCGATATGAACTCGTATTCAAACCCGAAGGTATCCAGAAACCGCCGCAGCATGGCATTGTTATGCGCCCCAAAGCTGTCATGCGTGCCGAACGGATCAGGCACAGATGTCAGCGGGCGCTGCAAGTGTTCGGCCAGTGCTTCGGGGTCCGGCACATTGCCCGGCACCTTGCGCATGCCGTCCAGATCGTCCGAAAAACAAATCAGACGGGTCGGAATGTCGCTGATCACCTCAAAAGCGCGCCGCACCATGGTCGTGCGCGCAACTTCGCCGAAGGTCCCGATGTGCGGCAGACCCGACGGGCCATAGCCGGTCTGGAACAGCACGAATCCCTTCTCGGGGGGCTTGTTTGCATAGCGTTTCAACACCCGGCGTGCTTCCTCAAAGGGCCACGCTTTGCTGGTTAGGGCTGCTTCACGCATCTGCGACATGTCTTGTTTTCCATCAATTTCGCCCCGCACCCAATGCGCGCAGGCAGCCCGTACCTATTGCGTCCCCGAAGGGGCGTCAATAATCTGCACAAAGACAGCTTGATAGATAGGAAATCCCATGAACGACGATACGTCCCTGACGCTGAGCGCACAGGATTGCCTGGTGGCGCTGATGATCGCAGTCTCGGCCTCGGATGAAGATATCCGCACGACCGAGCTGATCAAGATCGAGACTGCCGTGAACTTGCTGCCGATCTTTGCGCAATATGACATCGACCGGATCAGCACCGTCAGCCGGATGGTGTTTGACTTGTTCGAACAGGAAGACGGGCTTGATGCGCTGTTCGGGTTGATCAAGGGGGCCTTGCCGGACCGGTTGAACGAAACGGCCTATGCCCTGGCCTGCGACGTGGCTGCCGCAGATGGCACATTGGAGGAAACCGAATTGCGCCTACTCGAGGAAATCCGCTACGAGCTGGATCTTGACCGGCTTCACGCAGCGGCAATCGAACGCGGTGCGCGGGCGCGCCACGTCACCTAGCAGACCGGAATTTTCAAAACTCCGAACCGATTTTTTCGAAAAACCGCCCGCTCACGCCGCGTGGTAGGTGCCCCATCTTTCAATCAGGCCCTGTTGCAGTTGCTTGGCATTCACATTCCATGCGCGCCCGCCATCCGGGCTGGCACGCTGTGCGCGGGCGATAGTGGCGCGGCGGGGTTCATCCGCACAGAAAATCGCGAACGCCATCTCTCGCCCGTTCGGGCCGGTCATATAACCCGCCAGGGTCGACACGAAGTTCAGCGTGCCTGTCTTGGCGACCACCTTGATCGGATGGTTCGGTACAAGGTTTCGCTTTGCATCACGCATCGTGATGGTCTTCAGAATAGGCTTCAGAACCCCGGACCCGTTGACCTTGATCAACGCTGACAACATGTCCCGCACCGAGACACGGCTATCGTCGCCCAACCCCGAGTGGTCGACCAATCCCGGGTTGCGCATTCCCAATGCCCCCTTGGCCCAGCGGTTCATCTCGGCCGCTGACGCCTTGAGCGTGTCTGGCTTGCCGCCCCGCGCCATCGTTGCCGCAAGACCGGCCATTTCCGCCGTCAGGTTGGTCGAATACTTCAGCATATCGCGCATGATATCGCGCAACGGCGCGCTTTGCTGCGTCACCAGCACCGCCCCTTCAGGCAGGGTTTCAATCATGGCAAGCCCCCGCAACCGGATACCTTGTGCGCCTGCCATCGTGACAAAGACATCCCCCGCGTACAGTCCGGGCTTGCGCACGGGCAACCAACGCGCCCCGCTTCGCCCAAGCGCCGGCTTTGCCACCGTCCAGTTGTCACGCACGCCCCCGTCGCTATAGGTATAAAGCGGCGTGGCCCGGTCACTGACCTGCATCGCGGCCATTGCCACGGCGGGGCGGTATTTTGCGGATCTGCCGTCCATCGTCACGGCATAACCGTCACTGGCGCGCTTCCATTCGAAATGGACCCGATTAAAATTCAGCGCGACCCCCGTCACCGCCGGATTGTAGCTGACATAGTCAGGCTGGTTCGGATCAATCCCGTCCAGCACCGGCAGACTGGCCTCGTAGACCTGGAAAGTACCTTTGACAGCGCGCACACCTGTCTCTTTCAGCTTGGCCGCCATCAGCGCCAGCGTGTCAGTATCAAGGGTCGGATCGCCCCCGCCCACAAGGATCAGATCGCCCTGGACTTCCCCGTCCAGAATGCCGCCGGTGGCAAGCAACTGCGTCTGGAACCTGTGATCCGCCCCCAGCGTATCAAGCGCATAAAGCGCCGTAATCGCTTTGGTCACGCTGGCAGGCGGCATGCCCGCGCTCGGCGACATCTCTTCCAGCATGTTACCCGTCTTGGCATCGGCTACGGCAAAGGCCACACGGCCGTTCAACCTGGCCTGCGCAATCAGATCGGCGGCTTTCGGAACGGCACTGCGGAAATGGTCCGCGCCACGCAGCACGGGGCGCAGGGATGTATCGGGCGGGGCCGCGAAAGCCGCAGGTGCCAAGACACTTGCCGCAGCGGAGCCCATGAAAAAACGTCTTGAAAGCAATCTATCCATGCCGCCGAGTTAAACCTGAGCAAACAATCCGGCACAAGCATGTTCGCTTCACATTTTCACTGGTGCCTGCCCATGCTAGCCAAAGCCGCATGCAACGCGCCGTCCTTATCATGTTCATCGCCATGTCACTCATCCCCGCAGGGGACAGTGCCGGCAAGGTACTGACCTCTCAACTGGGTGTCGCCCCGGTCTTTGTCGCATGGTCGCGCTTTGCGCTCGGGACGCTGTTTCTGATCCCCTTCGTGCCGCCCCGGACCCGCGCGCTCTTCGGGAACTGGCGGATCTGGGTCCGTGCCACGATGCTGTCTGGTGGTATCACCTGCATCCAGACCGCCCTGCAAACCGAAGACGTCGCGAATGTCTTTGCGGCCTTTTTCGTCGGCCCGTTGCTCAGCTATGTTCTGGCCGCCGTCTTCCTGCGCGAGCCGATCACGATCCTGCGGAGTGCATTGATCTTGCTGGGCTTCGTCGGCGTGCTGTTGGTGGTGCGCCCCGGCATTGGCGTCAGCACCGGTCTGTTGTGGGCGCTCGCAGCGGGCACGTTCTATGGCATCTTCCTGACAATGTCCCGCTGGCTGTCGGGCCTTGCGCCGCCGCTGGCCCTGTCCTTCAGCCAGCTCGTCATAAGCGCGGGATTGTTGCTGCCTCTGGGCTTGCTGCACCTGCCCCAGCTGACCGCCCCCGTCGCCGCCCTGACCGTCACCAGCGCGATCTGCTCAATGCTCGGCAATCTGCTGATGCTCTATGCCTACAGGTTGGCCCCCGCCACCAAGATCGCGCCGATGATCTATTTCCAATTGCTGTCGGCCGTCGCCCTTGGCTGGCTGCTGTTCGGCGCATTGCCTGACTTACTGACATGGATCGGGCTGGCGGTGATTCTGGGTGCTGGCATCACCTCAACCCGGCTGCGCTGACCACTTTCCGGACGCGCGGATCGCGCTTGAACTGACGTCCATCATCGGCACATTCACAAAGCACCACGCAGGGGCCTGCGCGCGCCCCAAAAGATGACTGTGCCGTCCCGCAATCCGGTAAGGCGCATAAAGCGTCGCGGCACGGCTCATCCGGGCCGAAATACGCTGACCGGGGCGGGCCAGCACCCCGATCGGCACGGTTTCCACGATCTGCTGCCAGTCCTGCCACAGATGCAACTGCGCCAGATTATCCGCCCCCATCAACCACACGAACCGGACCGCCGGGTACCGTGCCCGCAAGGCTGCCAGCGTTTGCGCCGTATAGCGCGTGCCAAGCTGCGCCTCGATATCCGTGACCTCGACGCGGGGGTGCTGCATCACCGCGCGCGCGCGGGCCATGCGTTGGTCCAAAGGGGCCGGACCATGTTCTTTCAAGGGGTTGCCGGGGCTGACCATCCACCAGACACGGTCCAGCCCGAACCGCTTGAGCGCCTCGCGGGTGATGTGTGCATGTCCCGCGTGGGCCGGGTCAAAAGAGCCGCCCAATAGGCCGATCACCTGTCCCGGCGCAGCATATGGTAATGGATAGCCCATAAAAACGGCCCCCGAAGTGCATCAGGGGCCGAAAGGAGAGCAGCATGCCCGTTTTGTCAATCGCGTTAAGCGCTTATCAATCGACGAACTTCTTCAATTCGCCAGTTTTCAACCGGCGGAAATAGCTGTTCATCTCGCGCTTGACGATGGGCATCAGGAAATACAGCGCCGTGATGTTCACAACCGCCATGGCAAAGATCATCGCATCCGAGAAATCGATGACAGCGCCCAGATTGGCCGCAGCCCCGACGATGATGAAGAAGCAGAAGATGACCTTGAACACGATCTCCTTAGTTTTCCCTTCGCCCACCAGATAGGTCCACGCTTTCAGGCCGTAATAGGACCAGCTGATCATCGTTGAGAACGCGAACAGGATGACCGCGACAGCCAGCACATAGGGGAACCAGCTAAATCCGGTTGCAAAAGCCGCCGATGTCAACTGGACACCGCTTGAGCCGTCAACGGTCATGATCGACGTGCCTGCTTCGTTCAGGATGAACTGACCGGTTGCGGGATCCGTCACCAAAACGCCGGAAATGGTGATCACCAAAGCTGTCATCGTACAGATCACAACCGTATCGATGAACGGCTCAAGCAACGACACAACGCCTTCGGTCACAGGTTCCTTGGTACGCACGGCAGAGTGTGCAATCGCAGCAGACCCGACGCCCGCCTCGTTCGAGAACGCGGCCCGTTTGAAGCCCTGGATCAACGCCCCGACAAGGCCACCGGCAACGCCAAGCCCGCTGAACGCGCCTTCAAAGATCTGACCGAAGGCCCAACCGATCTTGTCATATTCGACGATCAGGATGATCAACGCGGCAACGACATAAAGGACGCCCATGAATGGCACGACCTTTTCCGTGACCCGCGCGATGGACTTGATGCCCCCCACGATGACCGCGAATACCATTGCGGCAAAGATGACGCCCGTGATCCAACCGGGGAAATCCCCGACGATACCAGCGATCTGCGCATGCGCCTGATTGGCCTGGAACATGTTCCCGCCGCCCAATGCACCGCCGATGGTAAAGATCGAAAAGACGATGGCCAGAAACCCGCCCAAGGGCAGGCCGCGTTCCTTGAAGCCCTTGGTCATGTAATACATCGGACCCCCTGAAACGGTACCGTCAGCGTATTCATTGCGGTATTTTACGCCCAGCGTACATTCGGTAAACTTTGACGCCATGCCCAAAAGGCCCGCAAGGATCATCCAGAAGGTGGCACCCGGCCCGCCGATCCCGACGGCCACCGCAACACCCGCGATGTTTCCAAGGCCGACCGTCCCCGAAAGCGCTGTCGTCAGGGCTTGGAAATGGCTGACCTCGCCCGCGTCTTCGGGGTCGGAGTAGTCGCCCTTGACCAGCGCGATGGCATGACCAAAGGCCTTGATCTGGATAAAGCCGAAATAGAGGGTGAAAACGGTTGCAGCCACAACCAGCCACAACACGATCCATGGAAAGTTCGTGCCCGGCAGCGACATGAAGATCAAATTGACAAACCAGCCGGTCGAGCCGGCGAAAATATCGTTGATACGTTGATCCAGGCCAACGGCCTCTTGGGCCGATGCGATGGCAGGCAAGGCGGATGCAGCAGCAGCCCCAAGCCCCGTTGTAAGAAACTTATTCATTATTCGCCCTTTCATGGAATGATCGTGACCGGCACGCTGGCGGCAACGGCCAAACATACGTTCTTTCAATCCGCGCAGGCCGACACGACCCACGACGATTTGCTGCGCGCCGTGTTTTTTGGCCACATCATTCAAAATATCCGCCACATCGCCGTGCTTGACGATCCCTTCGACGGTCAGACCGCTGTCGGTCGCGGATTTCACCGCCGGGTCCATGATGCGTGCCCGCGCCAGCGATAATTCCTCTTCGCGGCGCTTGTGACGCTGGTCATTTTCTTCCGGGGTCTGAAAGCTGAACGGCGACCACTCGATCACATAGACCAGCTTCAGCGCACAGTCTCCGATCAGTTGGGCCTGCTTCGACGCAAAGGCAAGCGCGCGCGCGCCGGCTTCCCCGCCATCAAGACCCACAACAATGGTGGATGTTGTCATTATATTGTCCCTCTTGTCGTTGGCGCGGCCTCTTGCGGGTCGCATTTCACCAGAAGCAAAATCACCTCTAGATAGAAACAGCTTAGACCAGAGTTGGGAATTTGTTTGCCTGATTTTTAAATAAATCGCAGGAAAATCGCCTGCCTCGCGCTTGAACGCAGCCAAATTACGCCGAAAACCTATGATTAAAGGCCCTTATATCGGCGTGACTGAGTCCGTCAGGCAGATCAGGCCGGGGCGGATGACGCTGGCGCACCACCCCCCGTGCCCCCGCACAGCGGAATAACCGCCTTTGCCCAAAGCTTCCTCCATCCGGCTGCATGGCGCGCAGATCACGTCAATGGACAGCACCGCCGTACCAATTTGTACCTGCCTGCCCTTGAGTGCAGACAGGTTGATGCCAGCCACGACAATATTGCGCCGCAAAATGTCAGGGGCCACGGCACCCTGTCCCAGCATCGCCCCGATGGGGGCCAGATGTTCCGCCTGTATCAGGGTCACGGCGCGCTTACCGGGGCGGCCATGATCGCCCTCCAGCCCGGCCTCCGTCACCATCACCTGGTCGACCGGCTGCATCGGCTTGCGCCGCGCGGACCGCAGACCGATCCATTCCACCTGCCCCGGCTGCGAATAACCTTCAATCAACGCCTTCAAATCCGCCATCTGCGTCCCATATATTGAGTGTTTGATCTTGCCCGGTTTGGGCGATATTGCACAACAAACCAAAATGCAGCTTATCCGAGGATTCCCAATGGCCGCCTTTCAATATGTCTATCACATGTCCGGTGTCTCAAAGACCTATCCGGGCGGCAAGAAGTGTTTCGACAACATCAACCTCAACTTCCTTCCCGGCGTGAAAATCGGTGTGGTCGGCGTCAACGGGTCGGGTAAGTCCACCTTGATGCGGATCATGGCAGGCCAGGACAAGGATTTCTCGGGCGAGGCATGGGTCGCCGAGGGTGCCAAGGTTGGCTACCTCGAGCAGGAACCCTATCTGGACCCTGCCCTGACCGTGCGTGAAAACGTCATGCTGGGTGTGAAAAAGAAAAAGGACATCCTGGATCGCTACAATGAACTGGCGATGAACTATTCGGATGAAACCGCAGACGAGATGGCAGCACTGCAAGACCAGATCGACGCGGAAAACCTCTGGGATCTCGACAGCCAGATCGACGTGTCGATGGAAGCATTGCGCTGCCCCGCCGACGACGCTGACGTAACGACCCTTTCGGGCGGTGAAGCCCGCCGCGTCGCGCTGTGCAAGCTGCTGCTTGAAGCACCCGAAATGCTGCTGCTCGATGAACCGACCAACCACCTGGACGCGGAAACCATCGCCTGGCTGCAACAGCACCTGATCGACTACAAGGGCACCATCCTGATCGTCACCCACGACCGTTACTTCCTGGACAACATCACCAGCTGGATTCTCGAGTTGGACCGCGGCAATGGTATCCCTTACGAGGGCAACTATTCCAACTGGATCGACCAGAAGGCCAAACGGCTCGAGCAGGAAGCCCGCGAAGACAAATCCAAGCAAAAGACACTGTCGCGCGAACTTGAGTGGATGCGTCAGGGGGCCAAGGCCCGTCAGGCGAAATCCAAAGCGCGGATCAAGTCCTATAACGAAATGGCCGACAGTTCAGAGCGCGAACGCTTGACCCGCGCCCAGATCGTCATTCCCAACGGCCCACGTTTGGGCAGCAAGGTGCTTGAGGTCGAAGGCCTGTCCAAAGCCATGGGCGACAAGCTGTTGGTGGAAAATCTGGAATTCTCGCTTCCTCCCGGTGGGATCGTCGGCGTGATCGGCCCCAACGGTGCGGGTAAATCGACCCTGTTCAAGATGATCACCGGCAACGAAGAGCCCGACAAGGGCTCGATCACCTTGGGCAACACTGTGGACCTGTCCTATGTCGACCAGTCGCGCGACGATCTGAACCCGGAGGACAACGTCTGGCAGGCGATTTCCGGCGGGGCCGAGATTATCAAACTGGGTGATGCCGAAGTGAACTCCCGGGCCTATTGCGGTGCGTTCAACTTCAAGGGCGGCGATCAGCAGAAGAAAGTCGGCTTGCTGTCTGGCGGTGAACGCAACCGCGTGCACATGGCGCGTCTTCTGAAAGAAGGCGGCAACGTGCTGCTGCTCGATGAACCGACCAACGACTTGGATGTTGAAACCCTGCGCGCCCTCGAAGACGCCTTGGTTGATTTCGCCGGGTGCGCCGTGGTCATTTCACACGACCGTTTCTTCCTTGACCGGATTTGCACGCATATCCTGGCATTCGAAGGCAACGCCCATGTCGAATGGTTCGAAGGTGGTTTCTCGGATTACGAAGAAGACAAAAAGCGCCGCTTGGGCGATGATGCGATGGAACCAAAGCGCCTGAAGCACAAGAAGTTCTCGCGCTGATCCAGCCCATCACAATTATGTTAAATATGACGGAGGGGCCGAAAGGTGCCTCCGTTTTGCGTTTCAGGCCCTGTATATGCGGCCCCGCAGCCGACTTCGGCCTGCGGAACGCTGCGCGTGACGTCCCCCTTGCGCGAATCTAAGCGACCTGTCATATAAGGGGGGCAAACGTTATTCTTTTTCGACCCACTGTCTCCTATTACGGCGTTCAGACTTCGATCCAGACCGACCACGCCAAGCCATCGCACGATGCGGATGGCATACTATAGGAGACTACGGATATGGCCACTGGCACCGTAAAATGGTTCAACACAACAAAAGGCTTCGGCTTTATCGCACCCGATGGCGGCAGCAAAGATGTATTCGTACATATTTCTGCTGTTGAGCGCGCAGGCCTGACAGGTCTGGCCGACAACCAGAAAGTGACGTTCGACATCGAAGCTGGCCGTGACGGCCGCGAATCCGCGTCGAACATCGCACTGGCGTAAGCCTTGCCGGGCTTCGGCCCACACGAAGAATTGACCGGCTGCCCCATCGGGGGTAGCCGGTTTTTTTGTACCCTAGGCTTGCCAAACATCATCCAAGTGGCAAACTTGTACCAGTCACATGTAATATCAGGAGCATCCCATGCGCCGCCGTAGCTTTATCGCGGGTTCTTTAGCCGCACTTGCCTTTCCACACGCCCTTATTGCGCAGGGTGCCGCCTATGATCCGACCCCTCAGTTGGTGTCAGTCAAAGGCCAGTACGCCGTGGGAGAAATGCTGATTCTACCGCGCAGCCATTACCTTTACCTCGTCACGGCCCCCGGTCAGGCCATGCGTTATGGCGTCGGTGTCGGCAAAGCCGGTCTTGAGTTCACCGGAACCGCGACGATTTCCGTCAAGAAGGAATGGCCGACATGGCGCCCGACGGACGAGATG
Organism: Roseobacter sp. GAI101; assembly: GCF_000156335.1. GTDB lineage: Bacteria > Pseudomonadota > Alphaproteobacteria > Rhodobacterales > Rhodobacteraceae > Sulfitobacter. Next base: position 3,117,468 of record NZ_DS999213.1, on the reverse strand, counting down.
ATTGAACGCGACCCCAAAGCCTATGCCCGTTTCGTCGGCAACACCGAAGCGCAGCCCGGAGGCCCGGACAATCCGCTGGGGGCCCGCGCGCTTTATCTGTTCCAGAACGGTCGTGACACTTATTTCCGTATTCACGGCACGACACAGCCCAGCAGCATCGGGCGGTCCGTGTCAAACGGCTGCATCCGGATGATCAATGACCACGTTAAGGATCTGTACCAACGTGTGCCAATCGGGACGACCGTTACGGTTCTCTAAATAGGAACATTTGATCTGAACAACAAAAAAGGCCGGTGTTTCCACCGGCCTTTTCTTATTGGCGTTACCCTGAATTCTTAGTTCAAGGCCTTGTCGGTGATGGCATGGGTCCAGGCACCGGTCGGTGCCATCGTGATTACAGGATCAGATCCGCCAGACAGCAGCGATTCCACTGTCCGCTCGTAATCGGCCTCGTCCAGCGCGCCATTGCTGCCCGCCGTCAGCTTGGCCACTTCGCCCATCATACGCTTCTGGTGCTCTTCGGTCTGGGCACCGGATGCATCATACTCAAGCACGATTTCAGCAGCCTCGTCCGAATTCTCTTCGGCGTATTTCCAGCCCTTCATCGAGGCGCGCACGAACCGTACCATCTTGTCCTCAAAGGCAGGATCAGACAGGTTTTCTTCCAAGGCATAAAGCCCGTCTTCCAACGTCGCCACGCCCTGGTCTTCGTATTTGAACACGGTCAAATCCTCAGGCGTCAGGCCCGCATCAATCACCTGCCAATATTCGTTGTAGGTCATGGTCGACACGCAAGCCGCCTGGTTCTGCAGCAACGGGTCGACGTTGAACCCCTGCTTCAGCACCGTCACGCCGTCTTCGCCACCTTCCGTGGGCAGGCCAAGCTTGCTCATCCAGCTCAGGAACGGGAATTCATTCCCGAAAAACCAAACGCCCAGTGTCTTGCCCTTGAAGTCATCGGTCGTCGTGACGCCGGCATCCTTGCGGCAGGTCAACATCATACCCGAGGATTTGAACGGCTGGGCGATGTTCACCATCCCCAGACCCTTTTCGCGCGCGGCCAATGCAGCAGGCATCCATTCCACCGTCACATCCGCGCCACCACCGGCAAGCACCTGCGTCGGCGCGATATCCGGGCCGCCTGGCTTGATCGTGACGTTCAGGTCTTCTTCTTCATAGAAGCCCTTTTCCAATGCCACATAGTAGCCGGCAAACTGGGCCTGCGTGACCCATTTCAGCTGCAATGTCACATCGTCAGCCGCATGGGCCATCGTGCCCATCAGGCCCACGGCGGCCCCTGCAATATAAGTTGATAGTTTTTTCATTTCTTGAACTCCCTGTTGGTTGGTTTTTTAATCGTCATCAGTTTCTTTGGCTTGGATGCCAGAAGGTCACCGCCTTCTCGATCAGCGACATCGCCCCATAAAAGGCCGACCCCGCAATTGCCGCAACGACAATCTCTGCCCAGACCAGATCAAGCGCAAGCTGCCCGACCGAGGTCGATATCCGAAACCCCATCCCCTTGACCGGAGAGCCGAAAAATTCGGCAACAATCGCGCCGATCAAGGCGAGTGTCGTTCCGATCTTGAGCCCGTTGAACACAAAAGGCATCGCGGCAGGCAGGCGCAGCTTGAATAGCGTTGCCCAATAGCTGGCCGCATAGGTGCGCATCAGATCGCGCTGCATTGCCTCGGTGGCCTGCAACCCCTGCACGGTGTTGACCAGCATCGGAAAGAACACCATGACCACGACCACAGCCGCCTTGGACTGCCAGTCGAACCCGAACCACATCACCAGAATGGGGGCCATACCGATCACCGGCAGGGCGGCAACGAAATTGCCCACTGGCAGCAGCCCGCGCTGCAAGAACGGAAAGCGGTCAATCGCCACCGCGATCAAGAACGCGGCACCACAGCCAAGAACATAGCCCGAAAGCGCGCCCTTCAGCACGGTCTGCACAAAATCGACCCATAGCACATCAAGCGATGCGGCAAAACGCGCGGCAATCGCCGTCGGCGTCGGCAGCAGCACCGGCGAAATCTCGAGCCCGCGCACCACGCCTTCCCAAACAGCGATCAGGGTGACCCCGAACACCATTGGTGCCGCCAAAGAACGCAAGCGCCCGGCCCGCCCCCGCGCCAGCCGGACGTTCACCCACCAGCCCAAAGCCCAGGCCGCAATGGCGAAAATCAACCAGATCATTGCGCCATCCCCATGCGTTTCAACGTCACCCGCTGGACCAATCCGATCATTCCCACCAGCGCCGCCGCCAAGGCTGCAGCCATGATCAACGCGCTCCAGATCTGGATGGTCTGACCGTAGTAACTGCCCGCCAGCAACCGCGCCCCAAGGCCCGCAACCGCGCCCGTTGGCAACTCACCGACAATGGCCCCCACCAAGGACGCCGCCATCGCGATCTTTAGCGAGGTAAAGAAATACGGCATCGACGCGGGCAGCCGCAGCCGCCAGAACGTCTGGGACGCGCTGGCATGCCAGGTCCGCATCTGGTCCAACTGCATCTGGTCGGGGCTGCGCAGCCCTTTGACCATGCCGACGACAACCGGAAAGAACGACAGGTACATGCTGATCATCGCCTTGGGCAGCAGTCCCGAAATGCCAACGGCATTCAGCACCACGATGATCATCGGCGCAATCGCCAGAATGGGGATGGTCTGGCTGGCGATCACCCAGGGCATCACCGACATGTCCATCGTCCGGTTGAACACGATCCCCACAGCTAGCAGCGTGCCCAGTACTGTTCCCAATCCGAACCCCAGCAAAGTCGCACTTAACGTCACCCAGGAATGATAGACCAAGGACCGCTTCGAAGTGATATTCTTCAGAACGGTGGTCTCCCAAATCTCGGCCGCGACCTGATGCGGCGCGGGCAGTTTCGGCTTCTTCTGCGCCCATGTATCCGCCACAAGGGACGTGGCGGTCACCGTCTCCCCCGACCGCGTCGCCTTGTCATAGGTCCAGTCCGAATTCAGCCAGACTGCGGCTGCATACCAGATCACCAACAGCAAACCGACCACGGTCACGACGGGCCAAAAGCTTTGCCTCACGCGCAAGTCCCCCGCTTCTCTGGCTCAAAAATATCCTCCCCGAAGGGCCGCTCAGCCAAAAACACGCGCTCAGACATCGCCATGCCCCGCCCGCAATCCTTCACGCACCCGGTGCGCGATCTCCAGAAATTCCGGAGTCTCGCGTATCTCCAGGGGCCGCTCGCGCGGCAGCGGGCTCTCGATCACGTCGGTTATGCGCCCCGGCCTTGGGCTCATCACGACGATCTTGGTGCTCAGATACACCGCTTCGGGGATCGAATGGGTGACAAAGGCGATCGTCTTTTCCGTCCGCGCCCACAGCCGCAACAATTGCTCGTTCAAGTGATCGCGCACAATCTCGTCCAACGCGCCAAACGGTTCGTCCATCAACAGGATATCCGCATCAAACGCCAACGCCCGCGCGATGCTGGCCCGCTGCTGCATCCCGCCCGACAATTGCCACGGGAATTTCTTCTCGAACCCAGACAGTTCGACCAACTCCAACACCCGCGCAATTCGCTCAGCCTGATCGGCCTTGGAATACCCCATGATCTCAAGGGGCAGCCGGATATTGCCGCCAATGGTCCGCCACGGATAAAGGCCGGCGGCCTGAAACACATAGCCGTAGGCCCGCGCCCGCCGGGCTTCGGCCGCGCTCACGCCATTGACCGTGATAATACCGTCGGTCGGTTGCTCAAGATCCGCCATGCAGCGTAAAAACGTCGTCTTCCCACACCCAGATGGGCCGATAAAGCTGACGAAATCGCCTTTCTCGATGTCCAGCGAAACATCTTTCAAGGCATGCACGGGGCCATCGTTCGTTTCGAATGTCAGCGACAGGTTCTTGGCTGAGATAACAGGCGCGCTGGTCATATGTCTGCCCTGCGGCCCATCCGGTAGATCACTTGCACTTTGGTATTCTCTTTCTTTTGTATTTCAATCAACCGCATCAGAACAGGTGATCACTTCCTTTGGATGGGGTCAAATCCCTGCCGGGATATTCAACGGATCACGCTTGATCATCTTGGGCGCAGTAAGCTCTTTCCACTTGCTCAACGCCAGATTGGCCGAAGGAAAAGCAGGCCGCGGCACAAATCGCCCGCGGCCCGGGTTAGGCTGCGAATTCTGCCCCCAGGCCCAGATAACCTCGCCCCGGCTCAGCGTATAGCGGCTTTGCGCGGTAACGTTGAAACCCTCGAACACGTTATAATCCAGAACCGAATGGTGGTTCGCCGGCGATATCGTCTTGCTGATCTTCGGGTCCCACACCACGATATCCGCATCCGCGCCTTCGACAATCGCGCCCTTGCGCGGATAGATGTTCAAAATCTTCGCCACGTTGGTCGATGTCGCCGCAACGAATTCATTCGGCGTCAAACGGCCCGTCTCGACACCCTCGGTCCACAACACGGCAAGACGCTCCTCAAGTCCGTTCGATCCGTTGGGAATGATCCGGAAGTCATCCTTGCCCGCGCGCTTCTGCGCCGTCGAAAACGCCGCGTGATCTGTTGCCACCACCTGCAACGACCCCGATTGCAGACCAGCCCACAAACTGTCCTGATGGTCCTTGGACCGGAACGGTGGCGACATGACACGCCGTGCGGCATGGTCCCAGTCCTTGTTGAAATACTCGGATTCGTCCAGTGTCAGAAACTGGATCAAAGGCTCGCCGTATACCCGCATGCCTTTCTGCCGCGCCCGCCGGATCGCCTCGTGGGTCTGCTCGCAAGACACATGCACGATATACAGCGGCACACCCGCGGCATCGGCAATGGTGATTGCCCTGTTCGCCGCTTCACCTTCCAACTCCGGAGGCCGCGAATACGCATGGCCTTCGGGCCCCGTAATCCCCTGATTGAAGTATTTTTCCTGCAAAGCGGCGACCAGATCGCCATTCTCGGCATGCACCATCGGCAGGGCACCCAATTCGGCACAACGCTGGAACGACGCGAACATCTCGTCATCCTCGACCATCAAAGCCCCTTTATAGGCCATGAAATGCTTGAAGGAGTTCACGCCCATGTCGACGGCATCCTTCATCTCGTCAAAGACATTCTCGTTCCAACCGGTGATCGCCATGTGGTACCCGACATCGGAACAGATTTGCGGGGCCGACTTGCGGTGCCATTCATTGATCGCGTTCTTGATCGACCCATCCGCCCCGGGCAGACAGAAATCCACGATCATGGTCGTCCCACCGACCGCGGCAGCCCAGGTCCCGCTTTCGAATGTCTCGGCCGCCGTGGTACCCATAAAGGGCATCTCAAGATGCGTGTGCGGGTCAATGCCACCGGGAATGACATAGGCCCCCTCGGCGTCGATATACTCGTCTCCAACCAGATCTTCCCCGATCTGCTTGATGATTTCGCCTTCGATCAACACATCCGCTTTCCAAGTCCGGTCTGCCGTGCAAACCATTCCGCCCTTGATCACCTTGCTCATCTCGAAACTCCCGTCTGATATCTTATTCCAAATGGTTCAAAATCCCGGGGGTGTGGGGGCTGGCCCCCACCTGCACGCAATGGGGTGGCCCCCAGACATGCGGGACAGTCCCATCAAACCGACCCGAAACACCCCAATGCCGGCCCATGCACCCCAATATCCAATGGGCCGAAATCGCTCTCCACACAAAGCGAGAAATACCCCGCAATCGGCATATACACCACGCGGTACGTGCCATCCCCGCGCGACACCGACCAGCATGTCTGTGTGATCCCGCCGCTGAAATTCACCTTGATCTCGCGCGGCACCCGTAACGTCTTGCGAAAATCTTCGGCGGTTCTCCGAAAGACCTGATCTTCGCTCAAGGCGGCCTCTCCCAGTTCTGCTTCGATCAATGCGGTGATCCGCTCCGCGATGGAAAGCCCGGCTTCCAGCATCACGCGCCACCACGGAATTTTTTGAAAATTCCGGTCCGTTTTCTTTCAAAGAAAACGTCTTGTCTCACCCGACGATCTCCGCTGTCTCAAGCACCGCATGCAGCAACACATCCGCCCCTGCCCTGGCCCAGTCCTTCGTGATCTCTTCCGCCTCGTTATGGCTCAAACCGTCGACACAAGGGCACATCACCATCGCGGATGGTGCCACCCGGTTAATCCAGCACGCGTCATGCCCCGCCCCCGAGATGATATCCATATGCGAATACCCCAACCGCTCGGCAGCGGATCTGATGGCCGAAACGCAGCCCTCGTCAAAGGTTACAGGATCAAATCCGCCAACTTTCTCGAACGCGATCTCCAGCCCCATGTCGTCCGCGATCTTCTGCGCATCGACCCGCAACTGCGCTTCCATCTTTTCAATCACGACAAGGTCCGGCGATCTGAAATCCACTGTAAAGACGGCCTTTCCGGGAATCACATTCCGCGAATTCGGGTAAACATCTATATGCCCCGCAGCCCCCACCGCATGGGGCGCGTGGGACCATGCGATCTGGTCAACTTTTTCCAGGATCCGCGCCATGCCAAGCCCGGCATTCTTGCGCAACGGCATCGGGGTGGATCCGGTGTGCGCGTCCTTGCCTGTTACGGTGATCTGCGTCCAGGACAGGCCCTGCCCGTGGGTGACGACGCCAATATCCTTGCCTTCGGCTTCCAGTATCGGACCTTGTTCGATGTGCAGCTCAAAGAACGCATGCATCTTGCGCGCGCCGACTTGCTCTTCGCCCTGCCAGCCAATGCGCTTCAGCTCGTCTCCGAACGTCGCCCCCTTGGCGTCGGTCTTGGCATAGGCCCAATCCTGGGTATGAATGCCCGCAAACACCCCCGAAGACAGCATCGCAGGCGCAAAGCGCGTGCCTTCCTCGTTGGTCCAGTTCGTCGCGACGACCGGGTGTTTTGTCTTGATGCCCAGATCATTCATCGTGCGCAGAATTTCTAGCCCGCCCAAGACCCCCAACACGCCATCGTATTTGCCGCCGGTCGGCTGGGTGTCCAGATGCGACCCAACATAGACCGGCAGCGCATCCGGGTCCGTGCCGTCGCGCTGCGCGAACATGTTGCCCATCTGGTCCAGCCCCATGGTGCAGCCTGCATCCTCGCACCATTTCTGGAACAACGCGCGACCTTCGGCATCTTCGTCGGTCAGGGTCTGCCGGTTGTTCCCGCCCGCCACACCGGGCCCGATCTGGGCCATCTCCATCAGACTGTCCCACAAACGGTCGGGGTTGATCTTCAGGTTTTCACCGGGCGCGGCCATAGGAGGATCCTTTGTCTAAATCAATCTTGCGAAAGACGTAAAATTTTTACCATTTGGTAAATACACGATTACGTTTAGGTTGGTGTCTGTCAAGAATTGCTTTCGGAAGAATCCGCCCCGCTCTGAAAGAGTGCCGGATTTTAAGGCAACAACAAAGGAACACGCGCAGATGCCCGATGGCACACAGAAAAAACCAAGCCGCATCCAAAAGCGCAACCGCCGTGTCATCCTGGATGCCGCGCTCGAAGTATTCTCGAAGCAGGGCTATCGGGGGGCCACGCTGGACCAGATTGCAACCGAGGCCGGGCTGAGCAAACCCAACATCCTGTATTACTTTCAGGGCAAGGAAGACATTCACCTGACCCTATTGAGCCAGCTTATGGAGACATGGCTTGACCCTTTGGTCGAACTTGATCCGGACGGCGATCCGCAGACCGAAATTCTTGCCTATGTGCAGCGCAAACTGGACATGGCCCGCGACCTGCCCCGCGAAAGCCGGCTGTTTGCGGGCGAAATCCTGCAAGGCGCGCCGCGGATGGGCCCCCATCTGGAAAGCGATCTAAAGCCTCTATTTGATGAAAAATGTGCGGTTATTGCAGGCTGGATAGATGCCGGGAAAATCGCGCCGCTGGACCCGCACCACCTGATCTTTTCGATCTGGGCCGCCACGCAGCATTACGCCGATTTCGCCGCCCAAGTGTCCGTTTTGCTGGGAAAAGATGCTGACCCGCATCAAAGCGCCTCCGACCACCTAAGCGCCATGTTCGGGAAAATGCTTCGCCCCTAAAGGATTAGTTAACTAGCCTTTCAGAAAACAGATGTTTTTGATCTCCGATTAACACAGAATGATAACCAGTTACCGCGTGGTGGTGGGCGATCAAACTTTGACCTAACGGAGTAAGAAAATGGTATCCATATCATCTGTCAGCACTCTGCTGCCGCCGCAAACGCCTTTGGCACCTGCGCCAGCAGCGACCAGTGCGGCGACCCCAACGACAAGCATACCCCCGACCTCAAGTTCGTCCTCAAGCGGAAATGGCGGATCATCCACAGACAATGGTGCCGGGTCCGGCAGCGGATCATCCGGCTACGCGTCTGCCCAGGCAAATGCAGAGCGTTTGGCAATGTCGAACGCCACGGCAAAGTCCGTCGTGAACGCGAAAACTTCTATCCAGAACAAAGCGATGAACGATGACGACGCGCGCCGCTACGCGATTACTGCCATGCAGAACGCGCGTGCAGAAGCCATGGTGGATGGCATCGTCAGCGGGGACGCGCCCGCCGATCCTGAACCCAAGCTTCCGAAAGCAGAAGGCCCGCTGCCGTTGCCGACAGCGGACATTCTGATGAATTTCAAGAACACTAAAAAGGCCTGACCCGCCTTATTCTGCCGCTGTTGCTGCAGGGTTGTTAGGATGGGTCGTCCAGTTGGCATATTCTTTTTCGACAACCTTTCCCGTACGCGGATCAGTCGTGCCAGGGGCCATCGTCTCCATCGTGATGCAATTCTCGACGGGGCAGACGTTGACGCACAGGTTGCAAGCCACACACTCCGCATCAATCACCGAAAAGGTGCGATCTTCGGACATGGCAATGGCCTGGTGCGAGGTATCTTCGCAAGCCGCAAAGCAACGACCGCAGGAAATGCACAGGTCCTCGTTGATCTTCGCCTTGGCGACATAGTTCAGGTTCAGCTGGTTCCAGTCCGTCACATTCGGGACCGCGCGGCGGACCAATTGATCGACGGAAGTCATGCCCTTGTCGTCCAGATACTCAGACAATCCGCTGATCATTTCCTGAACGATTTTGAAACCATAGGTCATCACGGCGGTACAGACCTGCACGTTTCCGGCCCCAAGCGCCATAAACTCGGCTGCGTCGCGCCATGTGGTCACGCCACCAATCCCGCTGATCGGGACCTGCGACAGCCCGGGGTCGCGCGCGATCTCGGCCACCATGTTCAGCGCAATCGGTTTGACCGCCGGACCGCAATAGCCGCCATGTGCCCCTTTGCCATCAATCGTCGGCTCTGGCGCGAACAGGTCCAGATCAACCGAGGTGATGGAGTTGATCGTGTTGATCAAGCTTACCGCGTCGGCACCGCCGCGCAACGCCGCCTCGGCCGGTTTGCGGATGTCGGCAATGTTCGGCGTCAGTTTGACGATCACGGGCATCCGCGTGCTGGCCTTGACCCAGCGGGTGACCATCTCGATGTATTCCGGGACCTGGCCGACGGCCGCGCCCATGCCACGTTCGGACATGCCATGCGGACAGCCAAAGTTCAGTTCGACCCCATCGGCACCGGTTTCTTCTACCAGTGGCAGAATGTATTTCCAGGGCTCTTCTTCGCAAGGCACCATCAGTGACACGACCATCGCGCGATCAGGATAGTCGCGTTTGACCGATTTGATCTCTTGCAGGTTCTGCGCAAGCGGGCGGTCTGTGATCAATTCGATGTTGTTGAGGCCCAGCAACCGGCGATCAGCACCGTAAATCGCGCCATAGCGCGGGCCGTTCACGTTGACCACAGGCGGGTCGATGCCCAGTGTTTTCCAGACCACACCGCCCCAGCCTGCCTCGAAGGCGCGGCGCACGTTGTATTCCTTGTCGGTTGGCGGGGCCGAGGCCAGCCAGAATGGGTTCGGGCTTTTGATACCCACAAAGTCGCTTCTTAGATCCGCCATCTGCGTTCTCCCGTCGGGTAGGTTAACCCACCAATGCCATATGAATATCGATCGCCGCATCGCGCCCTTCGGCCACGGCTGTCACGGTCAGATCATCGCCACCGCTGGCGCAATCGCCCCCGGCCCAGATGCCGTCCACACTGGTGCGCCCGGTACCGTCGACCTTGATCTTGCGCCCTTCAAGCGCGGGCAGCGCGTCCCCTTCCAGCGTCTGACCGATGGCCTTGAACACCTGATCCGCGGCAAGGCGCAGCATTTGGCCGGTGCCTTTCATGTCCGCATCGACATATTCAAATTCGATCTCGCGCACCGCGCCATTTCCATGCACCGCGACAGGCACGGCATGGTTGACGATGCGCACGCCTTTCGAGGCCGCCAGATCTTGTTCGAAGACGCTTGCGTTCATCCGGTCGCGGCCCCGACGATAGACCAGCGTCACGTTCAACGCGCCCAACAGCTTGGCCTGCACAGCGGCGTCAATCGCGGTCATGCCGCCGCCGATCACGACAACGTCGCGCCCGATCGGCACCTGCGCCACATCACCGGCCTGCCGCAGGTCCGCGATGAAATCGACAGCATCCAGCACGCCGGCCTTGTTCTCACCTGTTGCGCCCAAGGCGTTTACCCCGCCCAGCCCCATGCCAAGGAACACCGCGTCATGGTCAGCCTTCAGCCCCTCAAGCGTGATGTCGGCCCCAAGAGCAGACCCGTTTTTCAGCGTGATCCCACCGATCTGCATCAGCCAATCCACCTCGGCCTGTGCGAAACCATCGGGGGTTTTATAGGCCGCGATACCATATTCATTCAGTCCGCCGGGCTTGGGCCGCGCGTCATGCACGACAACATCGTGCCCCAGCATTGCCAGACGGTGCGCGCAGGACAACCCCGCCGGACCAGCCCCCACCACGGCAACGCGCTTGCCGGTGGCTTCGCCGCGCTCGAACGGGTGCTTGCCCTGCTCTTGCAGATGGTCGGTGGCATAGCGCTGCAACTGGCCAATCTTGACCGGCTTGCCTTCGGCCTCTTCGCGCACGCAGGCCTGTTCGCACAGCTGTTCCGTCGGGCAGACCCGTGCGCACATGCCGCCCATGATGTTCTGGCTCAGGATCGTCTTGGCCGCTGCATCGGGCGTTCCAGTTGCGATCTGGCGAATGAAAAGCGGGATGTCGATATCTGTCGGACAGGCCGTGATGCATGGCGCATCATGGCAGAAATAGCACCGGTCCGCCGCCACGAGCGCGGCATGCGGATCGAGTGGCGGATGCAAATCCGAGAACTGCGCCGCATAGGCGTCGGCCTCAAGCCTGCCCGCAGATATTCCCGGTTCAAAGACTTTTTGCGACATTGATCAAACCCCTGCTGTCACTTGCTGTTGACAGAACGGTGCAACGGAATGATTTTTTTATCAACTGGTAAAATTATTTCAAATACGTGAAATTTCATGCGCAGATGCCCGCCGATCGGGCGGTACCGGGCAAAAACTCTTGATTTTGGCGCAACTGCTGGCATTATTTAGTGTGCAACGCGTAAGAATTTCGACCTCTACGGCTTTGGGCCACGGTACGATCAAGTTCTGACCGGGCCACGCTGCCGCATAATGTGGGCAGCCCAAAGACAGGAGAAACGGGGCATGGCCACTGGCACCGTAAAATGGTTCAACACGACAAAAGGATATGGCTTTATCGCGCCTGACGGCGGCGGCAAGGACATTTTCGTTCACATCTCTGCCGTTGAACGCGCAGGCCTGACAGGTCTGGCTGACAACCAGAAAGTGACCTTCGATATCGAAGCGGGCCGCGATGGCCGCGAATCTGCGGGCAACATCGCGCTGGCCTGACGGCCTTTCAAATCAACTAGGAATTCGGGCACTTCGGTGCCCGTTTTTTAATCGGCTTTGATCTCTGCAATCAGATCAAGCACCTTGGGGCCCATGGCAGTGACAATTTTGGCCACCCCCTGCTTGTTCGGGTGCACCCCGTCCGGCTGAAAGAATTCCTGAACCTCTGACAACGGCGGCAACGCGCCATCCACGGACAGACCCGCGAAAAAGCTGGGCAGAAACTCGGTGCCGTACTGGTCTGCCAATTCAGGATAAATCGCGTCAAACGACATTTTGTATGCGGGGCCGTAATTGCCCGGCGCGTTCATCCCGACCAGCAACACCTCGACTTGCGCTTCCTGCGCCGCTTCCAAGATCCCGTCGATATTGGCCCGGCTGACCGCAGGGTCCAGCCCGCGCAGCAGGTCATTGCCGCCAAGAGCGACAATCATCGCATCCACATCCGGCGTCATGGTCCAGGCCACGCGTGAAAGTCCGCCTGCCGTGGTATCCCCCGACACGCCCGCATTGATCAGCTGCACATCGGCCCCGTTCTGGTCCAGCCAGCTTTGCAACTGCGGCACAAGCCCGTCTTCGGCAGGCAGCCCGTAGCCCTGCGTCAGACTGTCGCCCAATGCTGCTATAACAAGAGGCTCCGCCGCTGCGGGACCCGATAAAACAAGAACAATCCCGGTCATTACCTTGCGCATCATCGTGAATACTCCATATCCAACAGGGTCCATATATCAAAAGGCAGCCCCATGACCGACCCGGTGTTCCAACTTCAAGATGCGTCCCTGAAACTGAATGGCAATGCCGGACAGGTCGAAATCCTACATGGGATCACGTTGAACGTTGCACAAGGCGAAACCGTTGCCTTTACCGGGCCGTCAGGATCGGGCAAGTCGTCGCTGCTGATGGTCATGGGCGGACTTGAGAAAGCCACAGGCGGCACCGTGCGCGCCCTTGGCGAAGACCTGACCGCGATGACCGAAGACGGTCTGGCCAAATTCCGGCGCGGGCGTATGGGCATCGTCTTCCAGTCGTTCCACCTGATCCCCACGATGACCGCGCTTGAAAACGTCGCCACTCCGCTGGAATTGAACGGCGTCGCGGATGCATTTGACCGCGCAGAGGCAGAGCTCTACGCCGTAGGCCTTGGCCACCGCCTGAATCATTATCCCGCACAGATGTCGGGGGGCGAACAGCAACGCGTCGCCCTTGCACGGGCATCGGCCCCGCGCCCTGCAATCTTGCTGGCTGATGAACCGACCGGAAATCTGGACAGTACGAACGGTGCCGCGATCATGGAACTGTTGTTTGATTTGCGAGAACAGCATGGCGCAACGCTGGTACTGGTCACCCACGCCGATGATCTGGCCGCGCGCTGTGATCGGGTCGTGACCCTGACGGATGGGCGCATCGTATGAGCCTGAAATTAGCGAGCCGTTTTGCCCGCCGCGAAATGCGCGGCGGATTGCGGGGCTTTTGGCTGTTTCTGGCCTGCCTCGCCCTTGGGGTCGCGGCGATTGCTGCAGTCGGTTCCGTGCGCTCAGCCATCGAAGGCGGGTTGCAGCGCGAAGGCGCGGCCCTGCTGGGGGGCGCTGCCGAGCTTGATTTCACCTACCGTTTTGCGACGCAGGAAGAACGCGCCTGGATTGACGCCCAAGCAACAGACGTGTCCGAGATCGTCGAATTCAGGTCGATGGCCGTGGTCGGGGACGGCGCTGCAGCCGATCGTGCGCTGACCCAAATCAAAGGTGTCGATGACCTGTATCCCTTGGTCGGAACCATGGCGTTGGACCTTGAAATGCCGCTGGATCAAGCCCTTGCCACGTCGGACGGCCTGCCCGGCGCAGTGATGGAGCGTGCCTTGTCCGACCGTCTTGGCCTGTCCCCCGGCGATGTCTTCAAGCTGGGCACCAAGGAATTCCGCCTGACCGCGCTGATCCTGCGCGAACCCGACAGTGCCGCCAGCGGCTTTGCCCTTGGGCCGCGCACTTTGTTGCACACCGACAGCCTTGAAGGGGCGGGTCTGCTGGCCCCCGGTACGCTTTACAATTCAAAATACCGTCTGGTTCTGCCGCCGGACACCGACCTTGACCAGTTGAAAGCCGCCGCCCAGACCCGTTTCGAGAACAGCGGTATGCGGTGGACCGATGCGCGCAACGGTGCCCCCGGCGTGTCGCGTTTCGTCGAACGGCTTAGCGCGTTTCTGGTGCTGGTCGGTCTGTCCGGTCTGGCCGTGGGTGGGGTCGGCGTGTCGGCGGCGGTGCGGTCGTATTTGAACGGCAAGACCGAAGTCATCGCGACCCTGCGCGCCCTTGGTGCAGACCGCGCGACGATCTTTCAGACCTATTTTATCCAGATCGGCCTGTTGTCACTTCTCGGAGTATTCATCGGTGTGGTCCTGGGTGCAATCGCCCCGCTGGTGTTCGCGCCGCTGATCTCGGCTCGCCTGCCGATACCTGCCGCCTTCGCGATCTATCCCGGACCTTTGTTCGAGGCGGCGATTTACGGATTGCTGACGGCCTTTGCCTTTACGCTGTGGCCGCTGGCACGCAGTGAGAACATCCGCGCCGCGACCCTGTTTCGTGATGCATGGGACGGAGCTGCGCGGTTCCCGGCACCGCGCTACATCGCTGTGATTGCGCTGACGGTCGCGCTGTTGATCGGGCTGGCAGGCTGGTTCAACGGCAGTTGGAGACTGACCTTGTGGACGCTGGGCGGCATCGCCGGTGCCTTGCTGATCCTGACCCTTGCCGCCGCGCTTGTCCGCTGGCTTGCTCAGCGCGCTTCACTTCTGGCGCGCGGGCGTCCTCGGGTCCGGTGGGCGCTGACCGCGATTGGCGGCAATGGCGAAGGGGCCAGCGCCGTAGTGTTGTCGCTGGGGCTTGGGTTGTCGGTGCTGGCGGCTGTCGGTCAGATCGACGGCAATCTGCGGCAGGCGATTTCGGGCAACCTGCCTGCGGTGGCCCCGTCCTATTTCTTTGTCGACATCCAGAAAGACCAGATCGACGGCTACACCAAGCGGCTGACGGACGATCCCGCCGTGCAGCGCATTGATTCCGCCCCCATGCTGCGCGGGGTTGTCACCGAAATCAACGGCCGTCCGGCCAAGGATGTCGCAGGCGATCACTGGGTCGTGCGGGGTGATCGTGGCGTGACCTATGCCGCCACCCCCGGCGACGATGCGATCATCACCGCCGGTGAATGGTGGGCCGCCGATTATGACGGCCCGCCCCTCATCAGCTTTGCCGCCGAAGAGGCCGAGGAAATCGGGCTGGTGCTGGGCGATACCCTGACTATCAACGTGCTGGGTCGCGACATCACCGGGACCATTGCCAGCTTTCAGGAGGTAGACTTCTCCACCGCCGGAATTGGCTTCATCCTGACGATGAACCCCTCCGCGCTCAGTGGCGCGCCGCATACGTTCATTTCGACCGTATATGCGGACGCCGATGCCGAAGCCGCCATTCTGCGCGATCTTGCCACGGCATATCCCAACATCACCGCAATCCGCGTGCGGGATGCAATCGACCGCGTCGCAGGGGTGCTAAGTGGGCTGGCCGCTGCGGTATCCTACGGGGCGGCGGCGACGTTGCTGACGGGTTTTTTGGTCCTGATCGGCGCGGCGGCGGCAGGGGCCGATGCGCGCCGCTACGAGGCTGCCTTGCTCAAGACACTCGGGGCCTCGCGCAGGGCCATCGCCACCAGCTTTCTATTGCGGGCAGCGCTTTTGGGCCTGTTCGCAGGGGCAGTTGCCCTGCTTGCAGGGATCCTGGGCGGTTGGGCGGTCAGCCGCTTCGTGATGGAAACCAGCTTTGGCATCGTGTGGCCATCGGCTATTGTGATTATCGTCGGCGGCGCTGTGGCGTCGGTATTGGCGTCTCTCGGCTTTGCCGTCAAAGCGTTGAACGCCAGACCTGCCCAGGTGCTGCGCGCCCGGGAATAAGGCCCGACATTCCAGCCTGAAAGGAACACAACACCATGACAGAAACCCTGCCCGCCCCGCTGCCGCCAGCGCTGACCAAAGCACAGCAGGCCCATGTCATCAACATCTTGCGCCGCGCCGCACGGGCCGAGGTGATGCCGCGGTTCCGCAATCTGGCCGCGTCCGACATCAACATAAAATCCGGCCCGAATGATCTGGTGACAGCCGCCGATCTGGCTGCCGAAGCGATGATCACCCGTGCCCTGCGCCACTTGTTCCCGACGGCCCTGATCGTCGGCGAAGAGGCTGTCGCCGCTGATCCGTCGCTGCCCGACAAGATCGGCGATGCGCCTTTGGCCTTCCTGATCGATCCGGTGGATGGCACGTGGAATTTTGCAAACGGGCTGACGGTTTTCGGGATGATCCTTTGTGTCACCCGCTATGGCAAGCCCGCCTTCGGCGTGATCTATGACCCGGTGATTGATGACTGGGTGGTGGCCGACAGCGCTGGCCCGGCACGCCTTGAGAGCCCATTGAAAGCGCCGCGCGATCTGCGCGTCAGCATGGGAAAACCGATTGAAGAGATGACCGGTTTTGTCCCGCTGGGCGTGTTAAGGATGGACATGCGCGTCAAACTGGCCGCGACACTGCCAAGCTTTGGACGGGCAAATTCACTGCGTTGTTCGGCCCATGAATACCGGACGGTTGCACAGGGCAACGCCGATTTCGTGCTTAGCGGGTCAACGCATCCTTGGGACCACGCGGCAGGGGCGCTGATCTGTGCGCAAGCCGGCGGACATGTCGAGATGCTGTCGGGTGGCCCGTATGATGCCACATTGAAAAGCGGCTATCTGCTGGCCGCGCCGGACAAGACAACGTGGAACCGGCTGAGGAAAGTGTTCAGTTTCCTGGTCGAATGAAACGCGCGCAGGTTTCCCCGCGCGCGTGAATTTACTCTGCCGCCTCGGCATAATCCGACATTGGAGGGCATGTGCAGATCAGGTTGCGATCGCCATGCACATTGTCCACCCGATTGACCGGCGGCCAGTATTTATCCACCCGGAACGCACCGGGAGGGAAGCAGCCCTGTTCGCGGCTATAGGGGCGGTCCCAATCGCCAACCAGGTCTTCGACCGTGTGCGGCGCGTTTTTCAATGCGTTGTTCTCGCGCGGCATATCGCCGTTTTCGATCGCGCGAATTTCTTCGCGGATTGCCCACATCGCATCGCAAAAACGGTCCAGCTCGGCCTTTGTTTCTGATTCAGTGGGTTCGACCATCAGCGTGCCCGCGACAGGAAAGCTCATCGTGGGGGCGTGGAACCCTGCGTCGATCAGGCGCTTGGCGATGTCATCGACGGTAACGCCTGCGCTGTCATCAAACGGACGTACATCAAAGATACATTCATGCGCGACGCGCCCCGTTGGCCCTTTGTACAGCACATCAAAGGCCCCTTCGAGCCGCTTTGCGATGTAGTTGGCGTTCAGGATCGCAACCCGCGTGGCTTGCGTCAGCCCGTCACCGCCCATCATCAGGCAATAGGACCACGAGATCGGCAGCAAGGACGGCGACCCGTAAGGGGCCGCTGACACCGCACCTTCGCCGCCATTCGGATGGCCCGGCACATGGGGGATCAGATGCGCCTTGACGCCGATCGGGCCCATGCCGGGGCCACCGCCGCCGTGCGGAATGCAGAACGTCTTGTGCAGGTTCAGGTGGCTCACGTCGCCGCCCACATCGCCGGGCCGGGCAAGCCCGACCATCGCGTTCATGTTCGCCCCGTCAATATAGACCTGACCGCCGTGTTCATGCGTGATGCGGGTCACATCGGTCACGGTTTCCTCGAACACGCCGTGGGTGGACGGATAGGTGATCATGCAACCGGCCAGATTCTCGCTGTGCTTTTCAGCCTTTTCGCGGAAGTCCTCCAGATCGATATCACCGTTGGCGGCGGTTTTGATCACGACGACCTTCCAGCCGACCATATTGGCGCTCGCGGGGTTGGTACCATGCGCCGACATCGGGATCAGACAGATGTTTCGGTGCTCGTCGCCATTAGCGCGGTGATAGGCGGCAATCGCCAGCAAGCCGGCATATTCCCCCTGAGCGCCCGAGTTTGGCTGCATCGAAATCGCATCATAGCCGGTGATATCGCACAGCTTGGCCGACAGGTCGTCGATCATATGCTTGTATCCAAGCGCCTGATCCTCGGGCACGAACGGATGGATCATCGAGAACTCGCGCCAGCTGACCGGCATCATTTCCGCAGCCGAGTTCAGCTTCATCGTGCAGGACCCAAGCGGGATCATTGCGCGGTCCAACGCCAGATCGCGGTCGGCAAGACGGCGCATATAGCGCATCATCTCGGTTTCGGCGCGGTTCATGTGAAAGATCGGGTGCGTCAGATACTGGCTCTCGCGCAGCATTTCCTCGGGGAAACGGTATTGCGCTTCGAACGTCTCGTCGCTTTTGACGATGCCGAACGCACGCCAGACGGCCTCGATCGTGGCAGGCACGCTGCGCTCGTCCATTGTGATCCCGACGCGGGTTTCACCGACGCGGCGCAGGTTAATGCCCTCATCCACTGCGGATTTCATGACAGCCGCCTGCAACGGGCCAACGTCCACGGTGATCGTGTCAAAGAACGCCTTTGGGTCGACCTTGAACCCGGCTTCCTCCAACCCGTTCGCCAGCCGCACCGCCTTGCGATGGATGCGTTGCGCGATTGCCTTCAGACCCTCGGGCCCGTGAAAGACCGCATACATCGACGCCATCACGGCCAGCAGTGCCTGCGCCGTACAGACGTTCGACGTGGCCTTCTCGCGGCGGATGTGCTGCTCGCGGGTTTGCAGGGACAGGCGGTAGGCGCGGTTGCCATGGGCGTCAATAGATACGCCCACAATCCGCCCCGGCATCGCGCGTTTGTAGGCATCCTTGCAGGCCATGTAAGCGGCGTGCGGGCCGCCATACCCTTCGGGCACGCCAAACCGCTGGGTCGATCCAACGGCGATGTCCGCCCCCATGGCACCGGGCTCTTTCAACAAGGTTAGCGCCATCGGGTCAGCCGTCACGACACCCAAAGCACCAGCGTCGTGCAGCGCCGCGATGTGTGACGTGAAGTCACGCACATGGCCGTAGGTGCCGGGATATTGGAACAGCGCACCGAATACCGCACTGGCATCCATCTTGTCAGGGTCCCCGATGATCACCTCGATCCCCAAAGGGGCCGCGCGGGTCTGGATCACCGCGATGTTCTGGGGGTGGCAATCACGGTCAACGAAAAACGCCTTGGCCTTGGACTTGGCAACGCGCATCGACATGGTCATCGCTTCGGCGCAGGCGGTCGCCTCGTCCAGCAAGGACGCATTGGCGACCTCAAGCCCGGTCAAATCACTGATCATGGTCTGGAAATTCAAAAGCGCCTCAAGACGCCCCTGGCTGATCTCGGGTTGGTAGGGCGTATAGGCAGTGTACCATGCGGGGTTCTCAAGAATATTGCGCTGGATCGCGGGCGGCGTCACCGTCCCGTGATAGCCCTGCCCGATCAGGGATGTCAGAACCTTGTTCTTGCCTGCGACGACGCGCATGTGCTCCAGCACCTCGCGCTCGGACATCGGCTTGCCGAAAGCCAACGGGTCCTTTTGCCGGATGTTCGCAGGCATCGTATCATCGATCAACGCCGCAAGGCTTTGCGCCCCGACAGTCTTAAGCATGTCCGACATTTCCGCCGGAGACGGACCGATATGTCTGCGGTTGGCAAAATCATACGGCAAATATTCGGTTGGCTTGAAAACCATGGCGCAACGCCCCTCTTCCAAATGGTCTAAAATCCCCGCCGGAGGCTCCGACGGGGCTGTTCGGTTTACCCGATGAACTTGAGATATGCGGCTTCATCCATGAATTCGTCCATCTGGCTCGGGTCCGATGCCTTCATCTTGAAAAACCACGCCTCGCCCTGCGGATCGTCGTTCACCATGGCGGGGGAATCGGTCAGCGCGCTGTTCACCTCGATGATCTCGCCATCGATAGGGGCAAGGATGTCGGACGCTGCCTTGACGGATTCGATCACCACGACCTCGTCATCCTTGCTCACGACCGTCCCTTCGGACGGCAGTTCGACAAAGACGACATCGCCCAACTGTTCGGCGGCGTGGGTGGTAATGCCAACGGTGATTTCATCACCCTCGACGCGCAGCCATTCATGTTCTTCAGTAAATTTCATCGGTTCGTCCCTCGTTGATTATCGTTTGAAATTCGCCGCCACAAAGGGCAGCTTGGCCACATGTACGGGCAATCTCTTGCCGCGCACATCGCCCCACAGCGCGGTATCCACCCCGGCATATTCATCACTGACATAGCCCATGGCAACAGGCCCGCCGACAGTCGGCCCAAAGCTGCCCGAGGTCACCGCCCCGACAAGCCGCCCACCCTCTTCGGCATCATAAAGCTGCGTGCCCTCGCGCATCGGCGCGCGGCCCTGCGGTGCCAGCCCGACACGCTTTTGCGTCACGCCATTCTCGAATGCGGCCTGCACGACCTCCGACCCCGGATAGCCGCCTGCGCGGTCGCCACCGGCGCGGCGCACCTTCTGGATCGCCCAGGTCAGACTTGCCTCGACAGGGTTGGTCTGCGCGTCGATGTCATTGCCGTACAGACACAGCCCGGCCTCCAGGCGCAGGGAATCCCGTGCGCCAAGGCCGATCGGCTCGACCCCGTCAATCGCGAGCAAGCGGCGCGCCAGTGCTTCCGCATCCGCATCGGGCACCGAGATCTCGAAGCCGTCTTCGCCGGTATAGCCGGACCGTGATACCCATGCCTCGATCCCGTCCAGGTTCAATGTGCGGAAATCCATGAACCGCATGTCTGCCGCTGCCGGATCAAGGGCGGCCAATGCCGCCTCGGCCGCTGGCCCTTGCAACGCGATCAAGGCGCGATCGGTGATCGGCGTAACCGTGACATCGGGTTCAAGCGCTGATTTCATCCGCGCGATGTCCGCGCCTTTGCACGCCGCATTCACAACCACGAACAGGGCGTCACCGCGCCGCGCGAACATCAGGTCATCCTCGATCCCGCCTGCATCGTTGGTGAACAACCCATAGCGCTGCCGCCCGTCGCCCAGCCCCAGCACATCCATCGGCACAAGCGTCTCGAACGCCGTCGCGACCGCATCCCAGGATGCGCCGGTCAGCATGACCTGCCCCATGTGGCTGACATCGAACAGACCGGCATGGGCACGGGTGTGCAGGTGTTCCTTCATCACCCCCATCGGATACTGCACGGGCATCGAATACCCGGCAAAGGGCACCATCTTGCCGCCCAGTTCCAGATGCAGATCGTATAGCGGGGTTTGGTGCAAATCACTCATGGTCGCAGGCTCTCTTTTCATATCCAGAAGGCCTTGGACCAAACTGGCATTCAGCAGGCCGCAGGAATGCGACCAACAAAATGCCCCCTCTGTCCTTTCGCCTGAGATCGTTATCCCTTCGGCGGGTGCATGTGGCACCACTCTCCAGAGTGTTTCGGTCCCGCAACGGTCCATTTGCCTGAGAGTTTCCGGGGCGGTTGCTCCTTCGGCACTGGGTGGTCCCAGTTCTCCCGTTACGGTGGCTATTGCTATGCCGGATGATGGCGCAGCGTCAAGTATCGTCGCGCAGATACGGTCATTTGTTTTTCAGAATGCCGACAGTTTGGGCAGTCCGCGCTGCCCGATGGACATCGCAGGCATCATCGGCGAAAAAGACTGCCATGACACCTTATTTTTTCGGCTATGGCAGCCTCGTGAACCGCAACACCCATACCTATCCCAATGCACGCAGGGCCCAGCTACAGGGCTGGCGGCGGGTCTGGGTGCGGACAGCCCGGCGTGACGTGGTTTTCCTGAGCGTGGAACCCGACCCGCAGACGACCGTCGAAGGTCTGATCGCTGCCGTGCCCGGTGCCGACTGGGACGCCCTTGATGCGCGGGAATTCGGATATGACCGGATCAGCTCAGGCGGTGCCGTGGCGCATGACGTCCTGCCCGCCCCCGATATGGCGCATTATTCCATTGCGCCCCGACACCGCCAACCGGGCGGAGATCACGCCATCCTTCTCAGCTATCTTGATGTGGTGGTTCAGGGGTTTCTGCGCGAATACGGGACCGAAGGCGTCACGCGGTTTTTCGACACCACGCATGGCTGGGACACGCCGGTGCTGAACGACCGCGCGGCCCCCGCCTACCCAAGGCACCAGACCTTGACCCCACAGGAAAAAGCGCTGGTCGACGACAACCTCGACCGGCTAGCGGCGCAGGTGCAGTAGCGCCATCAACCGGCCCTCGCGGCCAAAGATATCAGGCCCAGTCCCCTTTGGCCGCCCGCCTTGCGCGATCATGCGGTGGGCCAGCACCCAGGCAAGCGCGCCAAACAGCACCCCCGCTGCCGCTTGACCCACCAGCACCCCCGGCGCGCCGAACAAAAGACTGCCCAGCCACACCAGCGGGATCATCCCGACGGTGTTTCGGCCCCAGTTGGTGACGGTGGAATAATACGGATGGCCCATGTTGTTGAACGCCGCGTTCGACACGAAAAGCACCCCGTTAAAGAAAAACGCCAGTGACAGCGGACCGCAGAACAAAAAGATCAGCGTCAAAGAGATACCGCTCGCGTCGAACAGGGCCGCCAATGGTCCGCGCGTCAGAAACAAAAGCGCCGAGATCGACACGATCACCAGCGCGGCAAACAGTATGCCCGCGTTATACGTCCGCTTCACGCGCCCCAAATCACCGGCCCCAAAATTCTGCCCGATGATCGGCCCCACGGCCCCCGACAACGCAAAGATCACCGCAAAGGCCACCGGCATCATGCGGCTGACAATCGCCATTCCCGCAACGGCATCCTCGCCATAAGCCGCCATGGCGCGCGTGACATAGGCCTGGCCCACGGGGGTCGCGACCTGTGTCAGGATCGCGGGCACCGCAATTGCAAGCACTGGGAAAAGATCGCGCCACATGCCGCCCAGCTTGGGCCGCGCAATCCCGCCATAATGACGCACGATGGGCATAAGCGCGGTATAGGCAATCACCACCCGCGCCACAAAGGACGCCAAAGCGGCCCCGGTCAGATCAAGATCAAGGCCAAAGATCAGGATCGGATCAAGGATCGCATTCACGATCCCGCCCGCAATGGTCGCCATCATCGCACGGCGCGCGTCTCCGTGGGCGCGCAGGATCGCACTGCCCATCATCCCCAGCATCAGAAAAGGCACCGACGGCACGACGATTTGCAAAAAATGCACCGCCAACGCTGCCGTCTCGCCCTGCGCGCCGACCAGATGCACCAGCGGATCAAGCGCCAGAAACACCAACACCGCAAACACGATCCCGAAGATCGCGCCGTAACACAGCGCATGGGTCGTCCGCTCGCGCGCCAACGTCATGTCACCCTGCCCCAAGGCCCGCGCGACCAAGGCCCCCGCCGCGATCCCCAAGCCGATCCCGAAAGACGTTGTGAAAAACAAAATCGCGCCGGCATAGCCCACGGCTGCAGCCAGTTCCGCCTTGCCCAGCATGGATATGAAAATCATGTCGACGAAATCGACCAGAAAAACCGCAACCAGCCCCACGGACGCCAACAACGACATCGTCGCCACATGACCGAACAGGTTGCCCGACAAAAATTTGGCGCGCCCATCAGCCATGATGAACGCGCCTTTTGTTGTCTTCCTCCGGCTTCATTTTGCCAGATAAACTCTCGCCGAAGGCTCCCGAACTTGCGTCCCGGTGCCCCCGCTCGATCATCCGCGCGCCTTCACGACCTGCAAAAGTGGCATCACGGCGGCCATCTCGGGTCCGCGCGCCTGTCCGGTCAGCGCCAGACGCAGTGGCATGAAAAGCCCCTTGCCCTTACGGCCGGTCTTTTCCTTCACCGCTGCAGTCCACGTGCCCCATGTGGTTTCATCAAATTCACCCTCAGGCAGCAGCGCCATCGCTTCGGCGATAAAGTCGCGATCCTCGTCCGCGATCACCGGCTCGGCCCCTTGGCTGAACATGTCCCACCAGCCTTTCAGGTCTTGCAGCGTGGTGATGTTTTCATGGGTCACCTGCCAGAACAGCGCCGCCTTGTCCTCGGGCACACCAAGGGCGGCGATGTCATCCGCGACGGCCTCAAGCGGCAAGGTCTGCAAATAGCGGGCAGTCATCGGGAACAGGTCCTCGACGTCGAACTTTGTCGGGGCGGAACTGAAGTGTCCGATGTCGAACCCTTCGACCAGATCTTCCATGGTGGTCCGCAGTTCGACCGGATCAGACGACCCGATCCGCGACAGCACGCTCAGCAGCGCGAAAGGCTGCACGCCACGGGCACGCAGATCACGCAGCGCCAGCACACCAAGGCGTTTGGACAGCGCTTCGCCTTGCGGGCCGGTCAGCAGGGAATGGTGCGCAAATTCGGGAACAGTGCCGCCAAGCGCCTTCATGATCTGGATTTGCGTCGCCGTGTTGGTCACGTGGTCCGATCCGCGCACCACGTTGGTCACGCCCATTTCGGTATCATCGACGACCGACGCCAACGTGTACAAGATCTGACCATCTGCGCGGATCAGCACAGGGTCGGAAACCGACGCCGCATCGATCGAGATATCGCCCAGAATGCCGTCTTTCCATTCGATGCGCTCCTGATCCAGCTTGAAGCGCCATACACCGGGGCCGCGCTCCTCGCGCAGTTTGGTCTTTTCCGCTTCGGTCAGGTTCAACGCGGCGCGGTCGTAGACCGGCGGCTTGCCCATGTTCAGCTGCTTCTTGCGCTTCAGGTCCAGTTCCGTCGGCGTTTCCCACGCTTCATAGAACCGGCCCATTTCGCGCAGCTTGTCTGCCGCGGCGCGGTATTTGTCCAACCGTTCGGACTGGCGCTCCACCCGGTCCCACTTCAGGCCCAGCCATGTCAGGTCTTCTTTCAGCCCCTCGACGTATTCTTCCTTGCTGCGGATCGGGTCCGTATCGTCGATACGCAGGATAAATGTACCGCCATTCTTGCGGGCGATCAGATAGTTCATCAGCGCCGTGCGCAGGTTGCCGACGTGGATATATCCGGTGGGGGACGGGGCGAAGCGGGTGATGGTCATTGGGTTCTCCTGTTGGCCGCTGGCTTGTCACAGCGCGGCCAGATTGTCCAGAAAATGAGGCGGCGTTCAGCTGGGGTCGCGCCAGCGGTTCACGATCGGATAGCGACGGTCCAGCCAGAAGGCTCCCTTGGTCAGGCGCGGGCCTGGGGCGGACTGGAACCGTTTGTATTCGCTGATGTAGATCAGGTGTTCGACCTTCTTGGCCACGTCGCGATCAAAGCCTGCCGCGACGCAATCGGCGATTGATCCGTCCTGATCCACCAGAATGTCCAGCATCGCGTCCAGATCGGGGTAATCAGGCAGGCTGTCGCTGTCTTTCTGATCTTCGCGCAGTTCCGCCGAGGGCGGTTTGTCGATGATGCGCGGCGTGATGACTTTGCCCGCAGGCCCCATCATCCAGTCGCGGTGATTTTCGTTGCGCCAGCGGCAGGTCTCGAAAACGCGGGTTTTGTACAGGTCCTTGATCGGGTTATACCCGCCCGCCATGTCGCCATAAATCGTGGCATAGCCCACTGCGACCTCGGACTTATTGCCGGTGGTCAGCAGCATTTCACCGAACTTGTTGCTCATCGCCATCAGCAAGAGGCCGCGCAAACGCGACTGGATGTTTTCCTCGGTCAGGTCGGGCTTCATCCCCTCGAACAGCGGGGCAAGGGTTTCGGTGATCGCCGCGCGCCCCTGTTTGATCGGCACATAGTCATAGCGGCAGCCCAGCGCCTTGGCGACAGCTTCGGCATCATCCAGCGATGCCTGCGAGGTATACTCGGAGGGCAGCATCACGCAGCGTACCTTATCCGCGCCCAGCGCATCGACTGCAATCGCGGCAACAATCGCCGAATCGATCCCGCCCGACAGTCCCAGCAATACTTTCTTGAAACCCGTCTTGCGCATGTAGTCGCGCAGGCCCTGCACCATCACGCGGTAATCCTGCTCGTATTCGGATGGCAAATGCGCCTTCGGACCGTCAACGATGCGCCAGCCTTCCGACCCCTGCTCAAGATCGACATGGGCGATTTCAGCGTCGAAAGTCGGCATCTGGAACGCCAGCTTGCCGCCGGGGTTCAAGCCAAAGCTGGCCCCGTCGAACACCTGATCGTCCTGACCGCCAACCATGTTCAGATAGATCAGCGGCAATTCCGTCTCGACCACGCGGGCGACCATGTTGTTCAGCCGCGTCTCGAACTTGCCGCGATAATAGGGCGACCCGTTTGGAACCAGCAGGAATTCAGCCCCGGTTTCCGCCAGAGTTTCCGCTACATCGGGGTGCCAGGCGTCTTCGCAGATCGGGCTGCCGATGCGGGTGTCGCCCACAGAATAGGGCCCCGCCAAAGGTGCGCTGTCAAAGACGCGCACTTCGTCGAACACCGTTTCATTCGGCAGGTTATGCTTGAAGGCGCGGCTTGCCACCTTCCCGCCCTTGAGGATCAGATAGGCGTTATACAGTTCAGCCCCCTCGACCCAGGGCGCACCGATTGCCAGCGCAGGCCCATCGGCGCAGTCCGCCGCCAGCGCGTTGATGTGCGTCATCACATCCAGTTGAAACGCGCGCTTCATCACAAGGTCTTGGGCGTTGTAGCCGGTGATGAACATCTCGGGCAGTGCAACCAGATCAGCGCCAGCCGCCTTGCCTTTTGCCCAGGCATCGCGGGCAAGGTCGGCATTTCCGGCCAAGTCCCCGACGGTCGGGTTCAACTGGCCCAGCGTGATGCGAAAACGCGACGTCATATGGCAATCCTTCGATAACTTGCGCCACGATGTAGCAGATCACGCGGCAAGGGAAAGGCCAAGCACCGCTTGGGCGCGCAAAAGACGATTGCCCCGCTGGGGCCCATTGCTTAGTCTGATGGTTAACAAATGCGCCAGCCAACGATTGGCCACCCCCGTTTGAAAGCAGTGACATGTCCCGAATGCCCCTTGGCCCCTTGATCTTCTGCCTTAGCCTGCTGCCCTTTTCGGCTGTGGCGCAAGACGCAGATGTCCTGAGCAAGCAATATGACGATGGCGGCATTTACGAGGGCACCTTTCGCGGCGGCGTTCAGCACGGGACAGGCACATACACCCTGCCCAACGGCTATGAATACACCGGTGAATGGGTCGACGGAGAGATCAAGGGCCAGGGCGTAGCGCGCTTCCCCAATGGCTCGGTCTACGAGGGCAGCTTTTCCAAGGGCAAGCCAGATGGCTTTGGCCTGATCACCTTTGCCGACGGCGGCACCTACGAGGGCGAATGGCAAGCGGGTGCCATCATGGGCCAGGGCATCGCGCTTTACGCCAATGGTGTGCGCTACGAGGGCGCATTCCGCAACGCCAAGCACCACGGCAAGGGCGTGATGCAGTCACCGGGTGGGTATGAATATCAGGGTGACTGGGTCGATGGCGTCAAACAGGGCGTCGGGAAAATCACCTATCCGGATGGCGCGGTTTATGATGGCGATATCGAGGCTGGCAAGCGCAGCGGCACAGGCACGCTGACGATGCCGGACGGGCTGACCTATGTGGGCACCTGGAAGGACGGCCAGATCGACGGCACCGGCAAACTGACCCAACCTAACGGCGACGTCTACGAGGGAGAACTGGTTTCCGGTCAACGCCAGGGCACGGGCAAAGTCACTTACGCCAATGGCGACACCTACGAGGGCCAGTTCAAAGACGACCGGCGCGATGGTCAGGGCACCTTCACCGGGACCGACGGCTATGTCTACACAGGGTCCTGGGTGGCGGGCCAGATCGAAGGCGAAGGTCAGGTGACCTATCCTGACGGGTCCGTCTATGTCGGCACATTCCGCGATGATCTGGCAGATGGCCAGGGCAAGATCACCTATCCCGACGGCTCCACCTACGAGGGCGCATGGTCGGTCGGTGTGATCGAAGGCAGCGGCACCGCGACCTACCCCAACGGCGTCGTCTACGAGGGCGATTTCAAGAACGCCCGCAACGACGGCCAGGGGGTGATGACCTACGCAGATGGCTACCGCTACGAGGGCGGATGGAAAGACGGACAGCGCCACGGCGCGGGCACCGCGACCTATCCCGACGGCACGATCTACACTGGCAACTTCACCAACGGTCAGCGTGACGGCATCGGCAAGATCACGATGGCCGACGGGTTTACCTATGAAGGTGAATGGGCCGCCGGCGTCATCTCGGGCAAGGGCATCGCGACCTATGCCAACGGCGATGTCTACGAGGGTATGTTCAAGGACGGCAAACGCCAGGGCACCGGTACAATGCGCTACGGCACCGGCGAAGAAGCGACCGGCAACTGGGTCAACGGCGCGCTGTCCGAATGATCGCCGTTATCTTCGAGGTTTCACCCCACCCCGACAAACGCGCCGACTACCTTGATATGGCCGCCAGGATGCGCCCCTTGGTGGACCGGATCGACGGCTTCATCTCGGTCGAACGCTTCCAGTCGCTGACCAACCCGGACAAGCTGCTGTCGATATCCTTCTTCCGCGACGAAGCTGCGCTTGATGAATGGCGTGCACTCACAGCCCACCGCGGCGCACAAAAAGCGGGCCGCGACACTATTTTCCAAGACTACCACCTGCGCATCGCCCACGTGATCCGCGACTACGGGATGTTCGACCGCGACGAGGCCCCCGAAGACAGCCGCGCGGTCCACGACGCAGGCTAGTTCGCACGACGGGTCTTCCCCTTCTCTGGCTCTTAAATATCCCCCGCGCGGAGCGCAAAAAACCTCTTCCGGAACGCAATATCGGCCTAAATAACCTCACCCGCGTCCAGGCGCTTTAGCAGATCATCCCCCTCCGCCAGAACCGTCTCGCGCTTTTCAGCATCCATCCGGTCCCATGTGCGGTACATGTTCCCCATCCGCGCATTGCCTGAAAATCTGTCCCGGTGCCGGTCCAGGAAATGCCAGTACAGCAGGTTGAACGGACAAGCCTTTTCCCCTGTCTTGGCACTGACGGAATAGTGGCACGCCTTGCAGTGGTCCGACATCCGGTTGATGTAGGCCCCTGACGACACATAGGGCTTTGACGCGATCACCCCGCCATCGGCGAACTGGCTCATCCCCACGGTATTGGGGGCCTCGACCCATTCAAACGCATCGGCATAGACCGCCAGATACCATTCGTGCACCTGATGCGGATCAATCCCCGCCAGCAAAGCAAAATTGCCCGTCACCATCAGCCGCTGGATATGGTGCGCGTAGGCTTCGCTTTGGGTCTGCGCAACGGCCTTTGAGACGCAATTCATTCGGGTTTCGCCGCCCCAATAGAACCACGGCAAGTCCCGCGTGTGGCCCAGGACATTGCGCTGCGTGTAGTCAGGCCCCTCGAGGAAATAGATTCCGCGCACATATTCGCGCCAACCGATAATCTGCCGGATGAACCCTTCGACGGCATTGATCGGCGCATCCCCCTTGGCATAGGCCGCAGCCGCCGCCTCGCAAATTTCGAGCGGACCAAGCAGGCCGATGTTCAGGTAAGGCGAGATCACGGCGTGATACAGAAACTGGTTATCGTTCAGCATCGCATCCTGATAGTCACCAAACCTGGGCAGCGCGTGTTCGATGAAATGATCCAACGCCTGCAATGCCTCGGCCCGCGTTGTGGCAAACCAGAACGGTTCCAGATCGCCGAAACTGTCGCCAAAGCGTGCCGCCACCAACTCCAGCACCTCGCGGGTGATGGCGTCAGGTTCAAACTGCAGGGGGCCATCAACGGTGACATCATCCGGCGCGGCCTTGCGGTTGTCGTGGTCAAAGTTCCACTTGTCGCCGGCGGGCTTGTCGCCTTCCATCAAAAGACCGGTCTTGCGCCGCATCTCGCGGTAGAAATACTCCATGCGGAGCGCTTTGCGCCCGTCTGCCCATGTCTCGAACTCCGAATGCGACGACAGAAACCGGTCATCGGGCAAAACCTCGACCTTCAGGGGCGCGTATTTCAGCTTGTCAATCAGCCGCCATTCGCCCGGCTCTGTCGCCAGCACTTCGGTCGCGCCGGTCTGTTCGGCACGGCGCAGCAATTCCCCCACGATAGACCCTGCATTTTCCGTATCATCCAGTTGCGTATAGGCAACGGTCCAGCCATCCTCCTCAAGCGCGCGGGCGAATTTGCGCATCGCGGCAAAGATCAGCGCGATCTTTTTCGGGTGGTGTTTGACATAGCTGGCCTCGTCCGTGACCTCGGCCATGACAATTGTATCGTTCGCCTTGTCCGCCGCGCAAAGCGCGCTTAGCCCTTCCGACAGTTGGTCGCCAAGGACCAGAACCAGCCGCGCTACCATGGCACCGGCTTTCCCGCCCAGTCAAAGAACTGGCCGGCGTCTTTCGGCTCAAGCCCGTCAATCACCGACACCAGGTTCTCCGCCGCCTCGGATGCGTCGACCGCCGGATGGCGGGCAAGGTATTTTTCGGTGAACGGCGTTTTGACCGTACCGGGGTGCAGCGCCACGCAGATGCTTTGTTTATGCGAACGAGCCAGTTCGATCGACGCGGTATGCACGATCTGGTTCACCGCCGCCTTGGCGCTGCGATAGCTGATCCAGCCCCCGGTCCTGTTGTCGCCAATCGACCCGACCCGCGCCGACAGCACCGCAAAGACGCCCCGCCCGTCGCGGCGCAAAAGGTCGGACGCATGGCGCAAGACCAGCGCAGGACCAACCGCGTTCAACGCGAACTGATCCATCATCGCCTTCTGGCTGATGGACTTGATGGTTTTCTCGGGCTCCGCCCCGTCAATCTCAAGCGCACCGGACGCGACCAGAACCACATCAAACGGGCCTTCCAGCCCGCCGATATGCCTCTCGACGCTCGCCTCGTCCGTCAGGTCCAATCCGTCGCGCGACCGTGACAAACCCGTCACCTGATCGCCGCGTGCCGTATACGCATCCGCCACGGCCGATCCGACCCCGCCAGACGCGCCAATAATCAAAATCTGTTTCATGGCCCACAGGTAGCAGGCAAAAGGCGTCCTTCAATATCCCCAAACGCAACCGCCTAAAAAACTCTTCCCATTTTGGTTTGCAGCGGTATAACGTGCCCCATGACTTATGCTGATCATACACCGACATTGACGCGTGCAAGCGTGCTGTCGTTGTGTGCAAACCTACTCCTGCTAATCCGCCTCTGAGCGTGCCATCCGGCGCGCCCGCTCAGAGGGATGTGCAGCGCGCCAAGGATTTGAAAAGCAGAATGAAAGAACCCAAAACATGACCGATACGACCAAACAAGACCGCGTCTTGATCTTTGACACGACGTTGCGCGATGGCGAACAATCGCCCGGTGCGACCATGACCCACGCCGAAAAGATCGAAATCGCCGGTCTGCTGGACGAAATGGGTGTCGACATCATCGAGGCGGGCTTTCCCATCGCTTCCGAGGGTGACTTTGCCGCCGTTAGCGAGATCGCAAAGCTGTCGAAGAATTCGGTGATCTGCGGTCTGGCCCGCGCGCAGCTTGGCGATATCGACCGCTGCTGGGAGGCCGTGAAACACGCAGCCCAACCGCGCATTCACACGTTTATCGGCACCTCCCCGCTGCACCGCGCCATTCCGAACCTCACCATGGATGAAATGGCCGAACGGATTCACGAAACCGTCACCCATGCGCGCAACCTGTGCGACAACGTGCAATGGTCCCCAATGGACGCCACCCGGACAGAGCTGGATTATCTGTACCGGACCGTCGAAATCGCGATCAAGGCCGGGGCCACCACGATCAACATCCCTGACACCGTCGGCTATACCGCGCCACGCGAAAGCGCCGAATTGATCCGCAAGCTGCTGGAAAACGTACCCGGCGCGGACGAGATTATCTTTGCCACCCATTGCCACAATGACCTTGGCATGGCGACCGCCAACAGCCTTGCGGCCGTCGAGGCAGGTGCCCGCCAGATCGAATGTACCATCAACGGGCTTGGTGAACGGGCGGGCAACACCGCACTGGAAGAAGTCGTGATGGCCTTGCGCGTCCGCAACGACATCATGCCTTACCAGACCCGCGTCGACAGCACCAAGCTGATGAACATCTCGCGCCGTGTTGCGACCGTGTCCGGCTTTGCCGTGCAGTTCAACAAGGCCATCGTCGGCAAAAATGCTTTTGCCCACGAAAGCGGTATCCATCAGGACGGCATGCTGAAAAACGCCGAAACATTCGAGATCATGCGCCCCGAGGATGTGGGTCTGACCGAGACGAATATCGTCATGGGCAAGCATTCGGGCCGTGCCGCGTTGCGCTCCAAGCTGGAGAACCTTGGCTACGAATTGGGTGACAACCAGCTTAAGGATGTGTTCGTGCGGTTCAAGGAACTCGCCGATCGCAAAAAGGAAATCTATGACGAAGACCTGATTGCCTTGATGCGCACAGCGACCGATCCTGAAAGCGACCGGATCAAGCTGAAATCCATGCATGTTGTCTGCGGCACCGAGGGGCCGAACGTAGCCAAGATGACGCTGATCGTCGATGGTGCCGAACACAGCACCGAACAAACAGGCGATGGCCCCGTCGATGCGTCCTTCAACTGCATCAAGGCACTGGTAGACCACAGCGCCCGCCTGCAACTGTATCAGGTGAACGCCGTGACCGAAGGTACCGATGCGCAGGCCACGGTTTCCGTCCGGCTTGAGGAAGACGGTCGCATCGTGACCGGACAGGCCGCCAATACGGATACGGTCGTCAGTTCAGCCCAAGCCTATATTCACGCGCTCAACCGTCTGCTGGTGCGCCGTGAAAAAGGCGGCACCGACAAACGCGAAATCAGCTACAAAGACGCTGGTTGGTAGGATCAGGCAGGGTTTCGACCCTGCCTTTTTTCTTTCAGTACGGGTTCTTTGGCGACCGGTCATCCGACAGGGACCTTTGTGACCGCTCTACGATCATCACCGTTGCATCGGCCAGATGCTGGCGTTCGATGTGGTGGTCCCCACGGGCAACGCGCAGTTTATGCGCCTCCAGCATCACCTCGGCATGGGACGATCCGCGCGGCGGAATAAACGTATAGCAGGCCAGTTCGATCAAGAACCCAAGCGGATCCTTGAAATAGATCGAATGCATAAAGCCGCGATCCTTGATCCCCGAATTGCCGATACCGCGTTCTTCGAGGCGCTCGAGTACCTGGTCAAACATGGCGCGGTCCACCTCGAACGCGACATGATGCACGCAGCCCGCATCAGTGGGCGTGCGGTCGTGGACGGGCTTGCGGTTTTCGTTGCTGAAGATCGTGATCAAGCGCCCGTCGCCAGGGTCGAAATACAAATGCCCCTCTTCGGGGTTGTCCAGATTGGGCTGGTCAAAGACGAACGGCATCCCCAGCAGCCCTTCCCAGAAATCAATGCTTGTCTGGCGGTCCGCCCCCATCAACGTGATGTGATGAACCCCGATGACCTGAATTTTCTGCATTTTGTCTCCCCTTACTTTATCGCTTACTTAAAATAATAGCGCAGCGGCGGCATCATGCCACCCGGATAGTCAACCCCCCTTTCGTCTTGGGGCGCATCCGCCTATACACCTGACACAGTCCGCATCTGATCAGAGTCGTCGGGCCAATACGAATTTTTGCAAGGTCCCACTGCTCATGTCGATATTTGATAACTTCCGCGGTCTGTTCTCGTCAGATATGGCAATCGACCTTGGGACCGCGAACACGCTTGTGTATGTCAAAGGCAAGGGCATCGTTTTGTCGGAACCTTCGGTGGTGGCCTATCACGTCAAGGACGGTGTGAAAAAAGTGCTCGCCGTGGGTGAAGACGCCAAGCTGATGCTGGGCCGGACCCCGGGCAGCATCGAAGCGATCCGACCGATGCGCGAAGGTGTGATTGCCGACTTTGATACAGCCGAGGAAATGATCAAGCACTTCATCCGCAAGGTGCACAAACGGTCGACCTTCTCGAAGCCCAAGATCATCGTCTGCGTGCCCCATGGCGCGACCCCCGTTGAAAAGCGTGCCATCCGCCAGTCGGTGCTGTCCGCCGGTGCCCGCCGCGCGGGCCTGATTGCTGAGCCCATCGCAGCCGCCATCGGTGCCGGCATGCCGATCACCGACCCGACCGGTAACATGGTTGTCGATATCGGTGGTGGTACGACCGAAGTTGCGGTGCTGTCGCTGGGCGACATCGTTTACGCGCGCTCTGTCCGTGTCGGCGGCGACCGCATGGACGAGGCGATCATCAGCTACCTGCGCCGCCAGCAAAACCTTCTGGTCGGTGAAACCACGGCGGAACGGATCAAGACATCTATCGGGACCGCTCGCATGCCCGACGACGGGCGCGGCACGTCGATGCAAATTCGCGGGCGCGATTTGTTGAACGGCGTCCCCAAGGAAATCGAAGTGACCCAGGCGCAGATCGCCGAGGCGCTTGCAGAACCTGTCGTGCAAATCTGCGAAGCGGTGATGACCGCCCTCGAGACGACACCCCCAGACCTTGCCGCCGACATCGTCGACCGCGGCGTGATGCTGACCGGTGGTGGCGCATTGCTGGGCGATCTGGATCTGGCGCTGCGTGAACAGACCGGTCTGGCGATCTCCGTCGCCGACGAGCCTCTGAACTGCGTGGCTTTGGGCACCGGCAAAGCGCTGGAATACGAAAAACAACTGCGCCACGCCATCGACTACGACAGCTAAATCAGGCAGAATTTCGCAAAGGCCCGATCAGCGGCAGGACGGCCCTGCCCAACCGGCAGGGAACACGTGACGCATGGCCATGGACCGATCATCTTCGAACGACTTCGGACGCCCCTTGCGCCGCATGCTTCTGGCTGTGCTGATCCTGATTCTACTGGGCGTGTTCCTGCTGTGGCGGATCGACAGCCCCCGCGTTGAACGGTTTCGCGCGCAGATCACCGACAGGATCGTGCCCAATCTGGATTGGGCGATGGCCCCGGTGACCGGCACCGTGAACCTGTTGCGGGATTTCCAAAGCTACCAGCGGCTGGCCGACCAAAATCAGGAACTGCGGTCCGAACTGCGCCAGATGCAGGCGTGGAAAGAGGCGGCATTGCAGCTAGAGCAGGAAAACGCACGGCTGCTTGATCTTAACAATGTGCGGCTGGACCCGCGGCTGACCTATATCACCGGTGTCGTTCTGGCCGATAGCGGATCGCCCTTCCGGCAATCGGTACTGCTGAACGTAGGCGCGCGCGACGGGTTGGTCGACGGCTGGGCGGCGATGGACGGGATCGGCCTGGTCGGACGCATTTCGGGTGTGGCGCAAAACACTGCCCGCGTGATTTTGCTGACCGACGCCAGCAGCCGCATTCCCGCGACGATCCAGCCTTCGGGGCAGCGGGCGATCGTGGCGGGCGATAACTCAAGCGCGCCCCCGGTCGATTTTCTGGAAAACCCCGATCTGGTGCGCCCCGGTGACCGGGTGATCAGCTCTGGTGATGGGGGGGTTTTCCCCGCCGGTTTGTTGATCGGTCAGGTTGCCGCTGACCCCGGCGGGCGCTTGCGCGTGCGCCTTGCCGCCGATTACGAGCGGCTCGAATTTCTGCGGGTTCTGCGTCACAATGGCAGTGAAACCGTCTCGGACAGCGCGCAGGTGATCGGACCGGACGGCCCCATCGCGCAGACCCAAGCACCACCCGCAGCCCCCGACCAATGAATGATCTGTCGCCCCTCCGCCTGTGGCTGATGCGCGCCGGCTTTGTCTTGCTTGTGGTGGTGATCCTGTTCTTTCACCTGCTGCCGCTTGAAACATCGCCGCGCAGGTGGGCCGCCCCCGACCTGATCCTGGGCTTTGCCTGCGCCTGGAGCTTGCGACGCCCCGAATACGTGCCTGCCGTGTCCCTTGCCGCAATGTTCCTGCTGACGGATCTGCTGTTTCAACGCCCGCCGGGGCTGTGGGCCGTGTTGGCGCTGCTTGGGTGCGAATACCTGAAATCTTCCGGGCGCGGTTTGCGCGATTCCGGGTTTGTGTCCGAATGGCTGACGGTCAGCGGTGTGATCATCGTCATCGCCGCGGCGAACCGGCTGATCCTCGCGATCTTGTTGGTCGACATGCCGCCGCTGGGGCTTACTCTTTTCGAAACGGGCAACACCCTGCTATTCTACCCCGTGATGGTTCTGGTCACGCACGGGCTGATGGGCATACGCAAATCGGCACCGGGCGATCTGGACGGCATGGGCAAACGGGTATGACAAGGAAACCAAAGCCATGAGACGCAGCAGAGCAGACAGCGAGGCAAGCCATGCAAAGCTGAGCCGCCGCGCGGCCTTGTTGGGCGGCGTGCAGCTATTGTTCATGGGCGGTCTGGCCGCACGGATGAATTACCTTCAGGTCGATCAGGCTGACCAGTTCCGCCTGCTGGCCGAGGAAAACCGCATCAACATCCGCCTGATCCCGCCCGCCCGCGGCGAGATTTTTGACCGCAACGGGGTACGGTTGGCCCAGAATTCTCCGTCCTACCGGATCGTGATGGTGCGCGAAGACGCCGATGACGTGGATGCGGTGATGGACCGCCTTGCCCAGATCATCACGCTTGATCCCGAATTACGCGCGCGTACGATGGCCGAAATCAAACGCTCCGCCCCGTTCTTGCCCGTGACCGTCGCCGATGATGTCAGCTGGGACGATGTCAGCCGCGTATCGGTGAACGCCCCCGCCCTGCCCGGCATCAGCCCCGAGGTCGGCCTGACGCGGGTGTATCCGCGCGGGTCGGATTTCGCCCATATCGTGGGCCGTGTGGGCCGCGTCAGTCAGGCGGATCTGGACGCGCTGGAAGACCCCGACGCTGTCCTGCGGATACCACGTTTCCAGATCGGCAAGATCAATGTCGAAGCCCGCGAAGAATCGCTGCTGCGCGGGGTCGCAGGCACCAAACAGGTCGAGGTCAACGCAACCGGCCGCGTGATGCGCGAACTGGCCCGCCGCGAGGGGCAATCGGGTGCTGATTTGCAGCTGACCATCGACTCCAACCTGCAAAACTATGTGCAGGCCAGACTGGGCGACGAAAGCGCCGCAGTCGTGATCGTGGATTGCGAGAATGGCGATCTGGTCGCCAATGCCTCGTCGCCCAGCTATGATCCGAACCTGTTCATCGGCGGGATTTCATCGGCAGATTACAATCCGCTGTTGCAATCGAAGTATCGCCCCCTCGTCAACAAGACCGTCCAGGGGACCTATCCGCCCGGATCGACCTTCAAGATGATGGTTGCCATGGCCGCCCTTGAGGAAGGCATAGTCGGGCCGGATGAAACGGTGTACTGCCCCGGCCACCTCGAGGTCGGCGGGCGCAGGTTCCACTGTTGGAAGCGCGCCGGCCACGGCTGGGTTGATCTTGAAAATTCGCTCAAGCAGTCGTGCGACGTCTATTATTACGACCTCGCCCTGAAAGTCGGGATCGAGAAAATTTCGGCGATGTCCAACCGCTTCGGCCTTGGCATCCGCCATGATCTGCCGTTGTCATCGGTCGCGGCGGGGCTTGCACCCACGAAGTTATGGAAGCAGCAGAACAAAGGGGCGGACTGGGTCATCGGGGATACGGTCAATGCCTCGATCGGGCAAGGCTTCACGCTCAGCTCGCCGCTGCAACTCGCGGTGATGACCGCACGGATTGCGACCAACCGCGAGGTCACCCCGCGGCTGATCAAATCAATTGACGGGATCGAACAGCCCTCGGGCGCGGGCGAACCTTTGGGCATGAACGAAAACAACATGCGCAAGGTCCGCAAGGGTATGCATGTGGTGGTCAACGACAGACGCGGCACGGCCTATAGATCAAGGATCATCGCCGATGACATGCGCATGGCTGGCAAAACCGGCACCAGCCAGGTCCGTAACATCACCGCGGCAGAACGTGCGCGCGGCGTGACCCGTAACCAGGATTTGCCATGGGAACGTCGTGACCACGCGCTTTTCGTGGGCTTCGCGCCCTATGACAAACCACGCTATGCGGTGTCGGTACTGGTGGAACATGGCGGCGGCGGGTCTGCGGCTGCGGCCCCCATCGCGCGTGACGTAATGCTACAGGCCCTCTATGGCGGAGAGCCCCCCCTGGACGCCTATCCGACAGCGGATCGCGGGCGGATCAAGACCCAGCAGAACACCTTGCGCGACGTCCGCCCCCAAGCCGCGATAGACGGAAAAGACCAAGCATGAGCTATCTTGAATATAGCGTCAAACACGCCCCCACGGGGCTGGCAAAGATATTGCACCTCAATTGGCCGCTGACAATTTTGCTGGCGACCGTTTCAGGGGTCGGCTTTCTGATGTTGTATTCCGTGGCGGGCGGCACGTTTACCCCATGGGCCGAACCGCAGATGAAACGCTTTGCCCTTGGCCTTGGGCTGATGATCGCGGTCGGCATGGTGCCGATCTGGATGTGGCGCAACCTTGCGGGGGTCGCCTATCTTGGAACGGTGACGCTGCTGATCGGGGTGGAACTGTTCGGGGCTGTCGGCATGGGCGCGCAGCGCTGGATCGAACTGGGCTCCTTCCGGCTGCAACCGTCCGAGTTGATGAAGATCACGCTGGTGGTGATGCTTGCGGCCTACTACGACTGGCTGCCGTCCAAGAAAACCTCAAGACCGCTCTGGGTGCTGATCCCGGTGGTGCTGATCATGGTCCCCACCTTTCTGGTTCTCAAGCAACCCGACCTTGGCACGGCATTGCTTTTGCTCGCGGCAGGCGGCGGATTGATGTTTCTGGCGGGGGTTCATTGGGCATATTTCGCCGTCGTCATCACGGCGGGTTTCGGCCTTGTGACGGCAGTGTTCCAGTCGCGTGGCACCCCATGGCAAATGCTGAAGGACTACCAGTTTCGCCGCATCGACACCTTCATCGACCCCAGCACCGATCCGCTGGGGGCG
Organism: Roseobacter sp. GAI101; assembly: GCF_000156335.1. Taxonomy (GTDB): domain Bacteria; phylum Pseudomonadota; class Alphaproteobacteria; order Rhodobacterales; family Rhodobacteraceae; genus Sulfitobacter. Next base: position 3,078,924 of record NZ_DS999213.1, on the reverse strand, counting down.
GGGTATCACATCACCCAATCCAAGATCGCCCTCGGCTCTGGCGGGTGGACCGGACGTGGTTTCATGCAAGGGACCCAGTCGCGGCTGAACTTCCTGCCCGAAAAGCACACCGATTTCATCTTTACCACATTGGCCGAGGAATTCGGCTTTGTTGGCGGGGTCTCATTGCTGACGCTCTATGCGCTGATCATCGTTTTCTGCGTGGCATCCGCCCTGATCAACAAGGACCGGTTTTCGTCCCTGCTGACGTTGGGGGTTGCACTGAACTTCTTTTTGTTCTTCGCCGTGAACATGTCGATGGTAATGGGCATGGCCCCTGTCGTTGGTGTGCCCTTGCCACTGGTCAGCTATGGCGGCTCTGCTATGCTGGTGCTTCTGCTGGCCTTCGGGCTGGTGCAATCCGCCCATGTCCATCGTCCAAGGTAGAACTGAATGCCCCTGAATATCCTATTTGCCGCCCGCCCAGAACGCTGGACAACCTATGAAAAACCCTTGCGGGCGGCACTGAAGGACGAGGGGATCGATGCGCATCTCAGCACCGATATTGCACCCGAAGATGTTGATTACATTATCTACGCGCCCAACAGCACCTTGCAGGATTTCACGCCCTACATCCGCGCAAAGGCAGTGCTGAACCTGTGGGCCGGTGTTGAAAACATCACCGGCAACCCGACGTTGAAGATCCCGCTGGCACGCATGGTCGACCCGGGCCTGACCAAGGGTATGGTGGAATGGGTGACTGGCCATGTGATGCGCTATCACCTTGGCCTTGATACCGACATCCTCAAGACCGACGCCACCTGGGTACCGCGCACGCCTCCGTTGGCCCAGGAACGCAATATCACGATCCTTGGCCTTGGGGCTTTGGGCACGGCCGTGTCCGAAACGCTTGTCTCCTTGGGTTTCAACGTCACCGGATGGTCGCGCAGCCCGAAAGACGTGCCTGGCGTCACCTGCCTGAACGGGGCGAAAGGATTGAAGCAAGCCCTCAGCACAGCTGAGATTGCGGTACTCCTCCTGCCGAACACATCCGCTACGGAAAACACGCTGAACGCAGAAACACTGGCGCTGATGCCAAAGGGCGCGTTCATCATCAACCCTGGCCGGGGTCCATTGATTGACGACGATGCGCTCCTTGCCGCGCTCGACAGCGGTCAAATCGCCCATGCGACCCTAGATGTCTTCCGGATTGAACCCCTCCCCAAAGACCACCCCTACTGGGCGCATCCCAAGGTCACGGTAACCCCCCACATCGCCGCCGAAACCAGGGCGACTACCGCGTCAAAAGTAATCGTCGACAATATTCGCCGTGGTCAGGCTCAAGAAGAGTTCCTGCATCTGGTCGATCGCAATCTGGGCTACTGAAAGGCCCGGCCGAGAGCTTCGGTTTTTGAGTTTATTTAGCAAAATGAAGCTGAAGCGATGTGCCCCAACTTCATTTTGCCCTTAAACTCTCGCCGAAGGCATAAAAGTTCTTTGTCCTACGCGGCTTTCAGGCCACGCCCCTTCAGCAAAGCCTCAACCCCCGGCAAACGCCCGCGGAAGGCAGTGTAAAGCTCTGCCGCGTCCATGCTGCCACCGGCGGAAAGGATATGCTTCTCCAGCGCGTTGGCCTGTTCGGGATCAAAGGGCCCCCCCGCCTCTTCGAACGCCTCAAACGCGTCGGCATCCATCACCTCTGACCACATGTAGCTGTAATAGCCGCTGGAATAACCATCCCCCGAAAAGACATGCGCGAATTGCGGCGTCGCATGGCGCATCGTGATCGCAGAGGGCATCCCCAAAGACGCCAGAACGGCGGCCTGCTTTTCCATGGGGTCAACCGGGGCACCGCCATCATGAAACTCCAAATCCACGAGGGCGGAGGCCACATATTCCACCGTGGAAAAGCCCATGTCGAAATTTGCTGCCCCAAGGACCTTGTCCAACATCTCCTTCGGCATCGCTGCACCTGTCTTGGCGTGGGTCGCAAACTCACCAAGCACCTCGGGCACCTCCAGCCAGTGTTCGTAAAGCTGGCTGGGCAACTCCACAAAGTCGCGCGCAACGGATGTACCGCTGACGGATTCGTAGGTCACATCTGACAGCATCTGGTGCAGCGCATGGCCAAACTCGTGAAACAGAGTGCGCGCGTCGTCATAAGACAACAGCGCAGGCGAGCCCTTGGCAAAGTTGCAGACGTTGATCACGACAGGCGATTGAACGTCGGGGAATTTTGCCTGCGCCCGCATCGCCGAACACCACGCGCCGGATCGCTTGGACCCTCGCGCGAAATAGTCGCCGATGAACACCGCTACATGTTCCCCGTTGCGCGTCACTTCCCAGGCTCTGCAATCCGGATGATAGAGCGGCACATCAAGAGGTGCGAATTCGAGAGAGAACAAACGGGTGGCGCAGCTAAAGGCCGCGTCAATCATCCGGTCCAACTGGAAATACGGTTTCAACGCGGCCTCATCCAGGTCATGCTCGGCGATCCGACGCTTTTCCGTGTAATACCGCCAGTCCCAAGGGGCCAGATCGCCGTTCACCCCGTCTGCGTGCATCATTTCGGTCAGTACTGCGGCATCCGATTCCGCTTGGGCCTTGGCGGGCTCCCACACATCCATCAAAAGCTGGCGCACCGCATCTGGCGTCTTTGCCATTTCGGTCTCGAGCTTGAAGGCTGCAAAGTTCCTGTAGCCCAACAGCTTGGCGCGCTCTTCGCGCAGGGCCAGCGTTTCGGCGGCGATGGCACGGTTATCCGTCTCACCGTCATTCGCACCGCGGGCCTGCCACGCCAGAAATGCGCGTTCGCGCAGATCGCGCCGCGGCGAGAATTGCAGGAACGGAACGATCAAGGACCGCGACAGGGTGATCACCGGGCCACCAGCCTCTTTTTCCTCACCTGCGCTGCGGGCCGCATCAACGACAAAGTCCGGCAGGCCTTCCAAATCGGCTTCGTCCAGTTTCATGAACCACGACCGTTCATCCGCCAGCAGGTTCTGCGTGAACTGGGTGCCCAGAACGGCAAGCCGTCCTTTGATCTCCTTCATCCGTGCATCGTCCACCCCGTCCAACGCGGCCCCCGAACGCACAAACCCCCGATGCGTCAGCATCAGGACGCGGGCCTGCTCAGGCGTCAAATCAAGGCTGTCCCTGTTCGCCCATACGTCCGCCACGCGGCTAAACAGTTGTTTATTGCTCGAGATTTCGGAAAAATGCGCGGCCAGCAAAGGCGAGAACTTGCGCTGAAGGTCTTCGCGGGCCGGATTGCTGTCCGCCCCCGCAACCGTAAAGAATACGCCCAACACGCGGTCAAGCTGGCTGCCTGCTTCTTCCAGTGCTTCAATCGTGTTGCCGAAACTGGGGGCCACGTCGCAGGATGCAATCGCATCAATCTCCATACGATGGGTGGCCAGCGCCTCTTCCAGCGCGGGTTCGAAATCATCGTCGGAAATCTTGTCGAACGGGGCCAGTTCAAATGGTGTGTCCCAGTCGCTCAGCAGCGGGTTTGTCATGGTGTTCTCCTTTGCCCAACAAGGTAGGTGCCGAGACAGGAGGTTGCAATCACCGACGCGAAAACTCGGGGCCTGCACCAGCCCAGAATCTTGAGGTCACCGCCGCCCGAACGCAACGGCGTGCCTTTTAAAACCCGCCCCGACGAATGGTACTCCGTCGGGGCGGGATGTCCGATCAAGGACGGACATAGGCAAAGCCGTCTTCTTGCAGCTCAATCAAACGCACGACGCCCGACGGCACGACAACCGCCTCGGACATCAGCACGACATCATGGCCGGTTTTCTTCTTCATCCCCGCCATCGTATTGGCGCAGGCCGAAAATGTGATGTTCTCCATTTCAAGCGACATGGTGGAAATACGTTGCGCTACCGGGCTTTTGTCAGCGACCAGCATATTCAGACCGGGGCCATAGGTCACCAATTCGATCGTGACCGTATCGCCCTGGCTCTCGTAATAGCTGGCGACGTTTTGGGCGTTGTTAAGCGCCATATTCATCACCTGCGGGTCATTCTGATCGACGTGGATGGCAACCTTATGGGCCATGCCTTCGGCAAGTGCAGCAAGCGGGGTCAAGGCCAGTGCGGCGGCCAGTGCGAATCGTTTCATGGAAATCTCCTCCTGTTAGATGAAGGGACTGTAGCGGTCTTTTCCGGCAATGCAGCGGTTTTTCAGTCCTCTTCGGAAACCGCCCCGCAGACAGAGCAATCCGCGCGCTGGCTGACCCCGATCACGCGATTTTCACCATATAACGCATCATACATCAGCATCTGTCCCCGCAGCGGCGCGCCGGCCCCGGTGATCAGCTTGATCGCCTCGGCGGCCATCATCGCACCAATCACGCCCGGCAATGGGCCAATGACCCCCGCCTGCGCACAGGACGGGGCCAGATGGGCAGCGGGCGCACGGGGAAAAATACATTGGTAGCAGGGCCCGCCCGAGGCCGGGTGAAACACGCTCAACTGTCCTTCCCATTGGCTGAGTGCCCCTGAAATCAACGGAACGCCAGCGGCCACACAGGCACGGTTGACCAGATAGCGGGTTTCGAAATTGTCGGTGCCATCCAGCACCAGATCGTAGTCCCCGATCAGGTCTGCAGCGATCTCCTCGTCCAGACGACGGTGATAGGGCCGCACGGTGACAAAGGGGTTCTGCGCCTCCATCTCGGCCTGGGCCGAAAAGACCTTGGGCATGCCGATGGCGCTGTCCTTGTGGATGACCTGGCGCTGAAGGTTCGCATTCTCGACCGTATCATCGTCGACCACACCAATCGTGCCCACTCCTGCCGCCGCAAGGTATTGCAACACCGGGGCCCCCAGCCCCCCCGCGCCAATCACCAGTACCTTGGCATTTTTCAGCGCCTTTTGACCGGCTCCTCCGACCTCGCGCAGGACGATATGGCGGGCATAGCGGTTCAGTTCAGTTTCCGAAAACGCGCCGCTTTGCGCTGGCTTTTCGGTGACCGGCTTGGTCCTGGCGCGCAGCCGGTTCAGCCCCCAGCGATACCCAAGAACGATCAAGATGAAGCCCGTCAATAGCAACCAGGGTGCCGCGCTGCCCCCCGTGGCCACGCGCAAGGGATGCAAGGGCGGCAAGAGCACATTCAGGCCAATCACCGCCCCGAACAATGCGCCCAAGACCTTGAAACGTGTATCACGCGACTGGCCCATCGCGGCCCCGGCGAACCAGATGACAGCGGCAAGAATAAACACCAACAGCATCAAAACGCTCCGCTGGTCAAAGGACTGAATTGCTGTTTTTCGTATCGGCGCATGGGCCCCCGCACTGTTCTGCTATCGCTCTGTGTCAAAGCATGAACCTAAGCTATTTTCCGCCGAGCCCAACCCTAATCAACATGCGGCAGCACAGGTTTAGACAACCCGTTGCCCTGTCGCCCCGATTTCCCACACCCCCGTAACCTCGTGCCTATTTCAGGCCGGTCGACCCAAACCCGCCGGCACCGCGCCCGCTTTCGGACAGTTCGGTCACCTCGACGCAGGCAAAGCGCCGCACATCCGCCACCACCGCCTGCGCGATGCGATCACCATGGCTGATCGTGAACGGCTCTGCGCCGATGTAATAAAGCCCGACCATGACGACCCCACGATAATCCTCGTCCACCGTTCCCGGCGCGTTTGGGATCAAAAACCCGTGCTTGAGCGCAAGACCCGACCGCGGCCTGATCTGCATCTCGGTTCCGCGCGGGATTTCGACACAAAACCCGGTAGAAATCAGGCTGATCTGACCCGTTTCAAAGACCAGAGGTCCGTCTGGCAAAAATGCACGCAAATCCATCCCAGCGGCACCCGCTGTGGCATAGCCGGGCAAAGGCAAACTGTCGTTCCCCGCCACGCGCTTGAACTTGATCTCAGACATCACTCATCCTTCCGGCCCTTGCCCGACCCATTGCTTCCAAATGGTAAAAAATCCTCGCCGAAGGCATAAAATCTCTTTAGCCCAACGTCTCGGCGATCCGGGCGGCCAACTGTTTGGCAACCTGATCCTTGCCCATGCGGGGCCAGCTATCGACCCCATCCGCAGTGATAATCACAACCGCATTTTCGGACCCGCCCATGATGCCCGTCGCAGGGGACACATCATTGGCAACGATCCAATCACACCCCTTTCGCACCCGTTTCGCAGTGGCGTTTTCGACCACGTCGTTGGTTTCAGCAGCAAAGCCGACAACCAGCTTGGGGCGGTCTTCTTTCAAATGGCTCACCGCCTTTAGAATGTCGGGGTTTTCCGCAAATTCCAGCGCCGGCAAGCCGTCTTTCGACTTCTTCAATTTGCGGTCGCTGGCGCTGCTCACACGCCAATCGGCGACGGCGGCGGCAAAGACACCGGCATCCACCGGCAACGCCGCCTCGACCGCCGCCTGCATCTGCAAGGCAGTCTCGACGCGGATCACCTGCACGCCCTCCGGTGGCGGCACATCGGCGGGACCGGTGACAAAAACAACCTCGCCCCCCAGATCAGCGAGGGCCTTGGCAATCGCGGTACCCTGCGCCCCCGATGAGCGGTTGGCGATGTAGCGCACCGGATCAATCGGCTCATGCGTGGGTCCTGACGTGACCAGGATACGCCGCCCCTTCAGCGGCCCCTCCGACAGATGCGCCTCGATCGCCGCGACAATTTCGAGCGGTTCAGACATCCGCCCCGGCCCGAATTCACCACAGGCCATGTCACCGTCGTTCGGCCCGATGACGTTGATCCCGTCGCCGCGCAGGGTTTTCAGATTGCGCTGTGTCGCGGGGTGGTCCCACATGCGCACATTCATTGCCGGCACGATCAGTACAGGTGTGTCCGTGGCCAGCAGCAAGGTCGACGCAAGATCATTCGCCAGCCCCCCCGCCATCTTGGCCATCAGGTCGGCAGTCGCAGGGGCAACGACGATCAGATCGGCGACACGGCTAAGCTGGATATGACCCATCTCGGCCTCGTCCCCCAGATCGAACAGGTCGCGGTACAGCTTTTGTCCTGCAATCGCCGCCACCGAAAGCGGGGTCACGAATTCTTCGCCGGCGCGCGTCAGTACAGGCGTTACAATCGCCCCGCGTTCGCGCAAGCGGCGGATCAGATCAAGGGATTTGAAAGCAGCGATGCCGCCCCCGATGATCAGCAGAATATGTTTGCCAGCCAGCATGTTCGGCCCCTCGTTGCGTCAGTCGATCAGACCATAGGCCCGTCACCGCCGATCTGCCAGCCCCCTCAGTTCGTCCGAAAGCCGTCACAGGGGTCGGCGCGCCGGACAGATGGCGCATCCAACACCAGATCAAACCCACCTTCCGGCGCTTGCCCGTCCTCGCCTTGGCCAACGGCAAAAACGGCTGTTTCTGGCTGCACATGGGCCAGGGCCGCCGGAACGCCCCAGTCTTTGCGCGCGTGCCCGTTGCCGGTGATCACAACCACCGGCCCGCCCGTTTCCTGCAATGCTTGAAGCGCAGATTGCGCGAGCCGTGCATCCCGCAGCCGCTGAATATCCACCATGGCGGGCAGCAGATCTTCTGGCAAAGCGTCGCAATGCGCAGCCATCTGCAATGCCTCGCGGGCGGATTGTTCATCGGGGCCAAGCGGCGTGTTCAACCCAAACTGTCCGGCTTGCGCCCCGAAAGCGGTCGCAAGCCCGTCTTTCATGGCAGACCGTGCCACCTGTCGCGGGACGGCTGCGCCAAAGACCGTTGCATCGCCGGACGCTTTGAAGATCGGATAATACATGGCGAAATCAGGCCACCCTGCGGCGTTCCAACCCAGCGCGCCCTCAAGCGCGACTTGATTGCCAACCAAACCAGAGGTCACTGATCCCGCCTGTTCCGGCGTCAGCATTTCGTAAACGACTGCCTTCGGGCGCAGGCGCGAAACGATATCGGCCTGAAGCAAATGGTGCACCGGATTGTCATGGGTTTCGCCCAAAATGACGATTTTCGCAGCGGAAAGCTGCGCAAAATCATCTGAACCCAGCTCTGCTGCAAAAGCCGCAGAGGCAAGAAAGGCAAAGGCTAGAAACAGAGCCTTCACATCAGGAAATGATGTACTTCGGCTGATTGTGTCTCGAGCGTCTTGCGCATCTTGGCAAAGGCCGCCGCCTCAAGCTGGCGCACACGTTCCTTGGACAGGTTCAATTCTTGCCCGAGGCTTTCCAGTGTCCGCGGCTGATCGCGCAACTTGCGCTCGCGCACGATGAACTGTTCACGATCGTTCAAAGCCTGCATCGCGCCCAACAGCCAGTTCCGCAAGGTCACGATATCATGGCTTTCCTCGACCCGCTCGGCTGCCTGCGCGGTATCATCGACCAAGGCGTCGATCCACTCACGGCCCTCATCTTCGGACGATTGGGTGGCATTCAACGAATAGTCTGACCCGGACAAACGCCCTTCCATCATCTCGACATCATGCATCGGCACACCAATCTCGGTCGAGATCATCTGGCGCAGCTGGTGCTTGTCCAGCGTTTCGCCGGCCGCCTGCGCTTCGCGCTCAAGACGGGCCTGAACACGGCGCATGTTGAAAAACAGGGATTTCTGCGATGACGTCGACCCGGTGCGCACCATCGACCAGTTGCGCATCACATGGTCCTGAATGCTGGCCTTGATCCACCAGACGGCATAGGTCGAAAACCGTACGCCACGGTCAGGGTCAAACTTGTCTGCCGCTTTCATCAACCCCAATCCGGCCTCTTGGATCAGGTCGTTCATAGGGGCACCATATCGCTTGAACTTGCCAGCCATGGAAATCGCCAGACGCATGTACGCGGTGATCAAACGGTGCAGCGCTTCCTCGTCACGCTCATCACGCCAGGCATAGGCCAACTTCAACTCGGTCTCAGCATCCAAAAGCTCTGCTTTCATCGCTGTCCGTGTTAAAGAAAATTCGCGTGCTGGTGTAAGCGCCATGGTGATAATTCCCTGATGTGATTACGCAGATTTTTTCTTATTCAATATCAAACGCACGTCTTGCCCGTTTGGTTCATATTTTTTTAGAAAAAATTTGCTGTCGGGTTAAATTGCGCTATCGGATCTGCCCGAGCTATTAAAAATATGGCCATCATCGGTCACCTACAACATGTCTGCCGACCTTGATCCGATTGCCTGCGTCCAACCTCCTTTGACTTGGATCCTGGCGGACTATCTACTAGGATCCTGTTACACGACCTGGACTTCCAAAGGACGGCTTCATGACAACTTGGCACTGGGTGCGGCATGGCCCTACCCACGAAAAAACACTGGTCGGATGGCGCGATGTCCCTGCAGACCTGTCGGACATAGAACAGATCGCGCGGCTAAGTGCCCATTTGCCGGATGACGCCCTGGTGGTGTCCTCGGACTTGATCCGTGCGATCGCCACGGCAGATGTGCTGGCCCACCAGACCCGCAACCGCCTGCCCCACGAACCCGGCTTCAGAGAGCTCGATTTCGGTATCTGGGACGGGCTCCATGCCAAGGATGTGTCTGAACAGCACCCTGAACTTAGCCGCGCCTATTGGACCACCCCCGGTGATGTCGCGCCGCCAAATGGTGAAAGCTGGAACCAGGCCGCCCGCAGGATCAATACAGCTGTCGACAGGCTGAACGCGGCGCATCCAGACGCGCATATCATTGCCGTGGCGCATTTCGGTGCGATCCTGACACAGGTGCAACGCGCGCTTGATGTCGGACCAAAAGATGCGATGGCCCATAAGATCGACAATCTGTCGGCAACTGAAATCCACTTTGGCAAGGATGGATGGCACGTGGCGAGGATTAATCACGCCCCATAATCGGACCGCTGCGATTTTCAGATTGCAGTTTTCAGAAGGGGCGGGATAGTAATTCAATCATGACATATGATCTTTATATCGGCGACAGAACCTTCTCCAGTTGGTCCCTGCGTGGCTGGCTGATGCTGGAAAAATTTGACCTGCCCTATCGCAGTCATATGATCGGGTTGTACGGCGGTACGATGGCCCAGGATATGGCCCCCCTCGCCCCCGCCGAATTGGTGCCTGCCCTAAAGCTCCCCGACGGTGAGGTCATCGGCGAAACACTGGCCATGGCCGAAACCCTCGCAGAACGTCATCCCGACACCTCCATGTGGCCCGCAGCCCCGTCCGCGCGCGCCCGCGCCAGATGGCTTTGCGCGGCGATGGTGTCCGGATTTTCCGCCTTGCGCGGCGAATGCCCGATGCAGTTGCAACACGTAAACACGGGACTTCCCGTTTCAGACGCTCTGGCCAAGGATCTGGCCAGGCTTGAACAACTGTGGGACCACGCGGCACCGGCATCTGACGGGAATGGGCCTTGGCTCTTTGGCAGCTACAGCTTGGCAGACGCCTTCTATGCCCCCGTTTGCGCCCGGATTATCGGCTACGACCTGCCCGTTTCGGAACAGGCGCGGCGGTACTGCGACACGACCATCAACGATCCCGCGTTCAAAGCATGGCGGGCAGAGGGCCTGAAGACCACCTATGCCCCCTTCCCCTACGACATGGGTGTGGAAACACGGGCTTGGCCAACGAACTGATCCGCTGCTTCATTTTGCAAAATAAACTCAAATCCCCCGGGACCCTCAGGCGTTAACGCTTCTTAAACATCCCCTACCTACGCATTAACCATACCAGTCATCAAAGGCTCATCATGGTTTCACGCGCTTATACCGTCGCATTTCAAGGGGTCGAAGCCCGCATTGTCGAAGTGCAATGCGCCGTATCGGCGGGGCTGCCCGCTTTCTCGATTGTCGGCCTTCCCGACAAGGCGGTGTCAGAGGCACGCGACCGCGTGCGTGCAGCGCTCACCTCAATGGCGATCGCGCTGCCCAGCAAGCGCATCACCATCAACCTCAGCCCCGCCGACCTGCCCAAAGAGGGCAGCCATTTCGACCTACCCATCGCGCTCGCCCTGCTGGGGGCGATCGATATCTTGCCCAGTGACGTGGTCCAATCCGTGGTCGCCCTGGGCGAGCTTTCGCTGGACGGTACGTTGATCCCGGTGATCGGTGCGCTGCCGGCTGCTATGGCTGCGGCAGAACACAACCGAAGCCTGCTGTGCCCCGCCGCATCTGGGGCCGAAGCCGCTTGGGTGGGCAACACACAGGTCATTGCCGCTGCGTCCTTGGGCGATGTGGTCAGGCACTATACCGGGCAGGTCCCCATATCCCCCGCCGACCCCGGTGAAGTCGCACAACCCCACCAGACCAAAGACCTGCGCGACGTCAAAGGCCAGGAACGCGCCAAACGGGCGTTGGAAATTTCCGCCGCCGGGCGTCACCATCTGATGTTCGTGGGCACGCCGGGCGCGGGCAAGTCCATGTTGGCGGCGCGCTTACCCACGATCCTGCCGCCGCTGACGCCACGCGAAGCGCTCAGCACCTCCATGATCCACTCTTTGGCCGGGCTCTTGGACGAAGGCGGGATTTCCCGAACACGACCGTTTCGCGAACCGCATCACACCGCCTCTATGGCCGCGATCATCGGCGGGGGCAGGCAGGCCCGACCGGGAGAGGTCAGCCTAGCGCATAACGGCGTCTTGTTCATGGATGAGTTCCCGGAATTTCCCCGTATGGTGCTCGAAACCCTCAGACAACCCGTCGAGACAGGCGAAGTCATGATCGCCCGCGCCAACGCCCACGTGAAATACCCGTGCAAATTCATGCTCGTCGCCGCTGCTAACCCCTGCAAATGCGGGCACCTTAGCGATCCCTCCCGCGCCTGCAGCAAGGCCCCCAACTGCGGTGAAGATTATATCGGGCGCATTTCAGGACCGCTGATGGACCGTTTCGATCTGCGTGTCGATGTGCCCCCCGTTGCCTTTACCGATCTTGATCTGCCAAGCGATGGCGAAAGCTCGGCTCAGGTCGCGGCCCGTGTCGCGCGGGCGCGGCAAACTCAGGAAGACCGCTTTGCAGACCACCCCAAGGCCAGCCTGAACGCCGATGCCGACGGCGACCTGCTCGAGATGATCGCCAGCTCGGATGCCGAGGCGCGCGCGCTTCTGTTACGCGCGGCAGAGCGTTTCCAACTGTCAGCGCGAGGCTACCACCGGGTCTTGCGGGTGGCGCGCACGATTGCGGATCTGGACGGTTCTGACAGCGTGCAAAAACCACATCTGGCCGAGGCGCTCAGCTTTCGCCTGCCGGGCGCGGCAGCGCTTTGATCCAACTTGCAAGGGTGGCAAGTGTCTGACGGGCTTCGGGCAGGATATTGTGAAAAATCGGCCAAACATGGGGGAGGTCATGGGCCTCCAGAAACGTCACCGCCACGCCCTGATCCTTTAGCCGTTGCTGGATGCGCCGTGCGTCATCGCGCAGGATTTCGGTGTCACCGACACAGATCCACACTGGTGGCGCACCCTGATAATCGGCGTTCAGCGCACTGATGCGCGGATCATTCCGATCGGCCCCGGCCAGATACATCTGCACCATCCGTTCCGCACGCTCGACCGGCAAGACAGCCTCTCGTTTGGCGTTCTCACGATGGCTTGCGCCTTGGTGTGCGAAATCAACGAAGGGCGAAAAACCGAAAGCACCGCGCGGCATGGGCCAGCGGTTTGCCATGATCTGCCCCAGCAAACTGAACGTCAACGCGCCGCCTGCACTGTCGCCGCCAATGACGATACTCCCCGTCTCCACACCCGAACGGACAAGTGCAAGGTAAGCGTTCTCTACATCCTCGATCGCGGCGGGATAGGGGTATTCAGGGGCCAGACGGTACCGTGGCATCACCACCCGCGCACCGGTGCGGGCCGCCAATTGCGCCAACATCGCCGCGTGGGTTTCCGGACTGCCAAAAACGAAACCACCGCCGTGGATGTAAAAAATCACCAGATCGCTTGTGACTTGCCTTGGCGTGATTTCCATAAGTTCGCAAGCGTCTGGCAAAGTGACCTTTGCCATCTGCGTGCCCCGTGGCGCATGAAAGAAAAGCCGGGCGTTCAAGGCAAACCTCTTGCGGATTTCCGCGACATCCGCAGTTTTCGCCAAGCGCCGCTTTTCGATATTACGCAGATAGCTATTGAGGATAGGCCGGATGAGGCTCACGCGCGGCGCGCCTCAATCGCCTCCCAAATCTTGGCGGCAATGTTGGTACCGTCGAAACGCTCAAGCTCCTGGATACCGGTCGGGGAGGTTACGTTGATCTCGGTCAGATAGTCGCCGATCACGTCGATGCCGACAAAGATCTGCCCCCTCTCCTTGAGCAATGGGCCAATCGCGGCGCAGATTTCAAGGTCGCGCTTGGTCAAGCCAACCTTTTCCGGCCGCCCACCGACATGCATGTTCGACCGCGTCTCACCTTCCGCAGGCACGCGGTTGATCGCACCAACGGCCTCACCGTCAACCAGGATGATACGCTTGTCGCCCTTGGAAACGGCAGGCAGGAATTTCTGAACAATCAACGGTTCGCGCGAAAACCCCGTGAACAGTTCGTACAAAGAACCCAGGTTCCGGTCGTTTTCGTCCAGCCGGAAGACACCCGCCCCGCCATTACCGTAAAGCGGCTTGAGGATGACATCGCTGTGCTTGGCCTTGAACGCCTTGATCGTCTGGAAATCACGCGCGATCGTCGTGGGTGGCGTCAGGTCCGGAAAATCCAGCACCAGCAACTTCTCGGGGAAATTGCGCACCCAGAACGGATCATTCACCACCAGGGTTGTTTTCCGCAGCCGATCCAGAAGATGGGTCGACGTGATGTAATGCATGTCGAAAGGCGGATCCTGACGCAACCAGACTACGTCGAACTCCGCCAGGTCTACTTCGCGTTCTTCCCCCAGCGTCGCATGGTCGCCCTGTACCCGTTGAACGGTAAGGTCATGGCCGCGCGCGGTAATGCGCCCTTCTTGAAACGCAAGGTGGTCCGGCGTGTAGTAGAAAAGAGAATGCCCCCGCGCCTGCGCCTCTTCTGCAAGGCGAAAGCTGCTATCTGCATCAATATTAACGGCCCCGATCGGGTCCATCTGAAAGGCGATCTTCATCTGAGGTCTCCGTGCTGTTCATCATTAGATGACGCAGCAGGGCGCGGGGTGCAATGGGTCAACCGTGACCGAAGGCGTTTTCCATGATTTGGATATCACTGGTCTGATCGACCAATGCCACGTCAAACCGCACGTCCGTCAATGTGCCGTTGGGCTCCCCCGCCAGGTATTCTTCGGCAGCGCAATAGATGCGGTTCATCTGGCGCGGCGTGATCCGTTGGGCTGCGCGCTGCAAGCTTTGGCTTTTCTTGACCTCGACGAAAATCAGCGCATCACCGTCGCGCATAATCAGATCAATTTCACCGCTTTTGCCCCGCCATCTTTCCCGCGCCAGCGCAAAACCCCGACGCTCGTAGTCTTGCGTCACCTGCAATTCTGCCGAAAGGCCCGCATGATAACTGACAGATCCCCGGATACGTTTGGCCGAAACCGTCATGATGCATTTCCTTTTCCCAATTCAAGCGCCGCCTGATACACTTTTCTGCGCGGCAAGTTGTGCGCCTGCGCCACCATATCAACCGCATCGCGCATCGAATGTGTCAGCAGCGCAGCCGACAAATCCGATGTTACATCCGTTTCACTAACGGACTGTAAACGCCCACGATCAATCAGGACGACGATTTCGCCTTTGGGCCCCTTGTCAGCATAAATATCGCATAATTCCTGAAGGGTGCCGCGTTTCACCTCTTCGAACTTTTTGGTCAATTCCCGGCATACTGCGCCAGCACGTTCGGGACCCAACGCCGATGCGGCGTCCTTCAGCATCGCCCCCAGACGTTTGGGTGATTCGTAGAAAACAAGCGTGCCCTGCACGTCTTTCAGCTTTTGAAGGGCAGTTTGCCGCGCTGACGTGGCGTTAGGCAGAAAGCCGGCGAAGAAAAAAGCATCCGTCGGCAACCCTCCCAAGGCAAGTGCCGTCAGCACTGCCGAAGGCCCTGGTGCGCAGGTCAGCATCAGCCCCGCTTCACCCACGGCGCGCGACAATTCGAACCCGGGATCGGCGATCAACGGCATCCCAGCCTCGGAGGCATAAGCGACGGATTTTCCTTCGCGGATCGCTGCCAAGAGCTTGTCTTGAACGGCATTCCCAGAATGATCGTGCAACGCCACGATATGCCTGCCCTCAAGCGGTACGCCGTGGATTTCCATCAAACGGCGCAGGCTGCGGGTGTCTTCGGCGGCCAGCACATCCGCCGAAGCCAGCACATCCAACGCCCGCAGCGTGATATCGCGCGCCGTCCCGATCGGCACGCCGACAAAGTACAAGCCCGCCTGCAACGGTATCTTTTGATAATTCAAGCTGGACCCGCCTTTCGCACTCTCTATGATCGTGCATATGTTTTCGGGGCCGAAGGCCGCCAATCCGCCACCAATGGAGTGACACAATAATGATCGCTGTTTTAAACACCATCCGCAAGCCATTGCGGCTTTTGATCCTGCCCTTCGTGGCACTGGCGCTTGCCGCCTGCGAACCGGGGATCGCCACGAACATGAACACCGGAAGCGGCCCCAAGGTTGATCCCAACAAACCTGTTCCGGTCGCCCTTCTGGTCCCGCGCGGCGGAACGCCCGGGGACAACCAATTGGCACAAGAGCTTGAAAACGCGGCGCGTCTGGCGATCCGCGACCTTAGCGGCGTGCAGATTGACCTGCGTGTCTATGGTACTGGCGGCAATGCTGCCGTTGCAGGCACAGCCGCAGCGCAGGCTGTAAACGACGGTGCGCAGATCATCATCGGCCCGCTGTACGGCGAGGCTGCGAATGCCGCGGGCAATGCTGTCGCGGCACAAGGCGTCAATGTCCTGTCCTTCTCGAACAACCCCAACATTGCGGGGGGGAATGTTTTCGCTTTGGGCCAAGGCTTTGGCGACACGGCCGACCGTTTGGTGCGCTACGCCAAATCCACCGGCAAGGACAATATCCTGATCCTGCACGGACAGGATCTTGCCGGACAGCTTGGCCGTGACGCCATCCTGCGGGCTATCGCGGAAAATGGTGCCAAGAACGCCGGCACCATTGATTATGCGCTAAGCCAGGAATCAGTGATCGCATCCGTACCGCGTGCAAAGGCCGCTTATGATGCGAACGGCGCAGACGCGATCTTTCTGACCACGTCTTCTGCCAGCGCCCTGCCCTTGTTTGCACAACTGTTGCCAGAGGCGGGCCTGCCCGTTGCATCGACGCAATATATCGGCCTGACACGCTGGGACATCCCGGCGCAGACGCTGGCGCTTCCCGGTGTTCAGGGCGGCTGGTTCGCCTTGCCTGACCCTGCCGCCGCTGCTGCCTTTTCGCAGCGGTACTCGGCCGCATACGGCCAAGCACCAACGCCAATCGCCGGTCTGGCATTTGACGGGATCGCCGCCGTCGGCGCATTGGTCAGATCAGGGAAATCAAATGCCCTGTCGGCAGGTCGCTTGACGCAAAGCGCGGGCTTCCGCGGCGCGAATGGCGTGTTCCGCCTGAAAAAAGACGGTACAGCCGAGCATGGTCTGGCCGTTGCCACGATCCGCAACAAATCCGTTGTGATCGTAGATCCGGCCCCCAGAGCCTTTGGCGGCGTGGGCTTCTAAAGGAAAGCAATTGGTAAGACCCCTTATTGCGCAGGCAGAATCAGGTGAGGCAACCGCGCTTCACCTGATCAGCGCTCCCGAACTTATCTTTGACGAAGGTGCCGTCGCCCAGGCTTTGTCAGATGCCTTTGACAGCGCCACGGATTCCGGACAGGTCAAATCGGCTGCGGTCCAAATCCTGCGTGAGGCCCAGAAGGCCGGGCGGGATGAAATCGCAAGGGCCTTTGCAGTCGCCCCCTTTGATGCGCGCGCGATGACCTCGGCCTATTGTTATCTGACCGATCAACTGGTGCGCAGCACCCTTCAAATCGCGACCCAACGGTTGCACCCCAAGCGCGACAAGACTGACGATGACCGCCTGGCGGTGATTGGCGTCGGCGGCTATGGCCGGGGCGAGATGGCCCCGTTTTCAGATGTCGATCTGCTGTTTCTGATGCCCAAGAAGGCGACGGACTGGGCCGAAAGCGTGATCGAATCCATGCTTTACATGCTGTGGGATCTCAAGCTGAAGGTTGGCCACTCCACCCGCACCATCCGCGGCTGCGTACAACTGGGCGCAGAGGATTTCACGATTCAAACCGCCCTGCTGGAACACCGCTTTGTCGCGGGGGACCTCAAGCTGGCGCAAGACCTGGACAAGACGCTCAAAAAGGATCTGTTCGCCGGTTCCGGCCGCAGCTTTATCGAGGCCAAGCTGGAAGAGCGCGCCCTGCGCCACCGCAAACAGGGTCTGCGCTATGTGGTCGAACCCAATGTAAAAGAGGCCAAAGGTGGATTGCGCGATCTGCAATCGCTTTT
The DNA here is from genome assembly GCF_000156335.1 of Roseobacter sp. GAI101. GTDB lineage: Bacteria > Pseudomonadota > Alphaproteobacteria > Rhodobacterales > Rhodobacteraceae > Sulfitobacter. Next base: position 3,061,616 of record NZ_DS999213.1, on the reverse strand, counting down.
CTGGATCGCGAAACACATCTACAACGTCGAAAACGCCGCTGATCTGGTGGACCTCGGAGTGTTTCTTGAAGAAGAGTTCAAGACTTTCGTAGCCGCCGAGAATTTCCTGTGGGCCGTCCGCGGGCATCTGCATCTGCTGTCGGGGCGCGCAACGGAACAGTTGACCTTTGACATGCAGGTCGCCGTCGCCGAGGCGATGGGATATGCCGACACCGGCGGGCGCCGCGGTGTCGAAGTGTTCATGCAGGCCTATTTCCGCCACGCCACCCAGGTGGGCGAACTGACGCGGATTTTCCTGACCAAACTGGAATCGATCCACATCAAGGCCGAACCCCTGCTGGAACGCATTTTCCGCCGCAAACCCAAGATGCGCGACGGGTACGAGGTTGTCGTGGGCCGCCTTGCGATCACCGATGACAAAGCCTTCATCGCCGACAAGCTGAACCTGCTGCGCATCTTCGAGGAGGCCTTGCGGACGGGCATGTTGATCCACCCCGACGCCATGCGGCTGGTGAAATCCAACCTGAAACTGATCGACGACGATATGCGCAACGACGCCGAAGCGCAGCGAATTTTCCTTGATCTGATGCTGAAGCACGGTAACCCGGAACGGGGCCTGCGCCGGATGAACGAACTTGGCGTGCTGTCCGCGTTCATTCCGGAATTCGAACCCATCGTCGCGATGATGCAGTTCAACATGTACCACAGCTATACAGTCGACGAACATATCATCCAGTGCATCACCAACCTTGCCCTGATCGAAAAGGGCGAGCTGGAAGAGGACCTGCCTGTCGCTTCGTCGATCCTGAAACGCGGTGTGAACCGGCGGGTGATCTATGTCGCGCTGCTGCTGCATGACATCGCCAAGGGGCGCCCCGAGGATCATTCGATCCTGGGCGCGCAGATGGTGCGCAAAATCGCGCCGCGACTGGGGCTGCACCAGAACGAAGTCGACACGGTCGAATGGCTGGTCCGCTATCATCTGTTGATGTCCGACATGGCGCAGAAACGCGATATCGCCGATCCGCGCACCGTGCGCGACTTTGCCAAGGCAGTGCAGACGGTCAAGCGGCTGGATCTGCTGTGCGTGCTCACGGTGTGCGACATTCGCGGCGTCGGTCCCAACACGTGGAACAACTGGAAGGCCGTGCTGATCCGCGGGCTATACCGCCAGACCAAACGCGCGCTGGAAACCGGACTGGAAGACCTGAACCGCAAGAACCGTGGCGCAGAGGCGAAAAAGACCTTGCGCGCAGCGCTTGCCGACTGGCCGCGCAAAGAACTGCAGGCGGAAACGGCACGTCATTACGACCCCTATTGGCAGGGTTTGCACGTCACCGCCCAAGTGGTCTTTGCCGAGTTGCTCCGCGACATCAAGGAAGGCGAAATCAGGATCGACCTGCACCCTGACGAAGACCGCGATGCTACCCGCGCCTGTTTCGTCATGACAGATCATCCCGGCATTTTCGCGCGCCTCGCCGGAGCCCTGGCGCTGGTCGGAGCCAATGTCGTCGATGCGCGCAGCTATACCACCAAGGATGGCTACGTCACCGGCGCGTTCTGGATACAGGACGCCGATGGCAATCCCTATGATATCGCGCGCCTGCCCCGTCTGCGGCAGATGATCGGCAAGACGCTCAAGGGCGAGATCAAGGCACGGGAAGAGCTGAAATCGCGCGACAAGGTCAAAAAACGCGAGAAAGCATTCAGGGTCCCGACCCATATCACCTTTGATAACGAAGGCTCCGAGATTTACACGATCATCGAGGTCGACACCCGCGACCGCCCCGGCCTGCTGTACGATCTGGCGCGGTCTCTGGCGGAATCAAACGTCTATATCGCCAATGCCGTCATCGCGACCTACGGCGAACAGGTGGTCGACACTTTCTATGTCAAGGACATGTTCGGGCTGAAATACTATTCGGAAAGCAAGCAAAAGACGCTGGAAAAACGCCTGCGTACCGCGATTGCCGCAGGGGTCGAACGCGCGCAGGATTGAGCGAAGTCATGACCCGCGTTCTGCGGTCAAGGCAGACAAGGTCACCGTCGAACGGCCTCGCCCCCAGGCCGGAGGTAGTAGGCAAGGTACAGGCTTCAGGCCTGATCTGGCCGCTTCAGACCCGCTTGCCTGTCTTGCGCCCCCCTGCCCCAGACCGCCAAAGTCGGCGGTCTGAAGCCCCCTTCCCCCTTCCATCCAAACATCACCAATTGCGCAAGCCCGCGCCAACCGCTACCCCCACTGCAACGCAGTTACAGGGCAGCCCATCCAATGAAACCCATCCGCCTCATGTCCGGTTTTTTCACCGTGGGAATCTGGACCCTCCTTAGCCGCGTTCTGGGGTTTCTGCGCGACGTGATGGTCGCGGGCTATCTGGGCTCCGGCCCCGCAGCCGAAGCATTCCTGGTTGCTTTTTCCCTGCCGAACATGTTCCGCCGCTTCTTTGCAGAAGGCGCGTTCAACATGGCCTTCGTGCCGATGTTCTCAAAAAAGCTCGAAAGTGGTGATGGCCCCGAGGAATTCGCCCAGGATGCATTTGTCGGCATGGCGTTCATCCTGACCCTGTTCACCATCATCGGCATCATCGCCATGCCCGGTCTGGTGCTGCTGATGGCTTCCGGCTTCGCGGGCGATGAACGCTTTGATCTGGCGGTCGAATACGGTCGCCTCGCCTTTCCCTATATCCTGTTCATTTCGCTGGCCGCCCTTGTGTCCGGGGTCCTGAACGCCACGGGCCGGTTCATGGCCGCCGCCGCCGCCCCGGTCGTTCTTAACATCGTGTTCATCGCCGCCGTGCTGATCGGCGCAGCCCTGGGGCGCGATGGCTCAGAAGCCCTTGGTCTGGGGATCGACCGGGCACTTGGCCTGCGTGTCGGCGATACGCTTGCGATGTCGGTCCCTGTTGCGGGCATCGCGCAACTGGCGCTGGTGTGGTGGGCAGCCAAGCGCGCCGGGTTTTCCCTGGGCTTCTCCCGCCGCCCCCGCATGACCCCCGAACTCAAACGCCTGGCCATCATCGCGGCCCCCGCCGCGTTGGCCGGTGGCGTGATGCAGGTCAACCTGCTGGTCGGACGCCAGGTCGCCAGCTTCTACGAAGGCGCTGTCGCATGGCTCAGCTATGCCGACCGGCTTTACCAACTGCCCCTCGGTGTGGTCGGCATCGCGATCGGGGTCGTCCTGCTCCCTGATCTCTCCCGCCGCCTCAAGGCAGGGGACGAGCAAGGCTCGCACACCCAGATCAGCCGCGCAGCCGAGGTATCCCTCGCCCTCACCATTCCCTCTGCCGTGGCGCTGATGGTAATCCCCTTCACGCTGGCATCGGTTCTCTTCCAACGCGGAGCCACCTCTGTGGATGACGCTGCCGCCATAGCCATCGCGGTGGCCATCTACGGTCTGGGCCTGCCCGCCTTCGTGCTGCAAAAAATCCTGCAGCCGCTTTACTACGCACGCGAAGATACCAAACGCCCCTTTTACTTTGCCGTCTGCGCCATGGTTGTAAACGTCGTTCTTGCCGTCGGCCTCAGCCCCGTCGTCGGCTGGATCGCGCCCGCGATCGCCACGACGCTGGCGGGCTGGGCGATGTTCGGTCTGCTCGCCTTCGGGGCGCGCGGCTTCGGGCTTGCCGCGAAATTCGATGCGCGGTTTCACACGCGCATCTGGCGCATCCTTGCGGCCTCGGCAATCATGGGCGTCACCCTCTGGATCAGCAACCTCCTGATGCAACCGCTTCTTGGCCAGCCCTGGTGGCGCGGTATGGCGCTGCTGGCCTTGCTGGTCATCGCCGCAATCAGTTACTTCGGATCGGGCCACCTGATCGGGGCCTTCAAACTGGGTGAATTCAAACGCTCGCTGAAACGCAGCTAACGCCCCCCGTTTCCAAATGGCTCAAAATCCCGGGGGGTCAGGGGGGCTGGCCCCCCTTGCCGCGCCGGATACTCAACGATGCCGGACACGCTCGCGCAGCTTGACCCATTCTCCGGGTGCCAGAACGAAACACAATCCAAATCCCACGGCAAATCCGAACAACTCGGCCAGCCACTGGGTACCTGCGTCAAAGAACACGCCCCACAAAAGCTGGATCCCCATCAGCACCGCAATCAGTGAAAATGCCCGAAGCTGCTGTTCCCCGAGGGTCGACAACTTGCGCCACATCACAAAGGAATAACCGCCGATCAGCCCGTAAACATTGGGATAGGCCCCCACCATCCAGACAGGGTCATTCATTACCAGCGCATAGAAAACAGCGCCCAGAATGCCCGAGACAAAGAAGATCGCCAGAAATGCGACCTGCCCCATGACCTCTGCCACCATCTTGCCAAGCGCCAGCAGCAGCACCATCGCAAAAATCGCGTGGGTGAACCCCAGATGCACAAAGGAATAGGTCACCGCGCGGGGGATTTCGGCCAGCGGAAACCGCCAATTGGCAATCATCCAGTCAAAGATTTCACCTGAAAACCCATAGTCGCGGATCAGCGCCAGCCGCCATCCGACAGCACCGGGGCCGCCGATAATGCCTGCCTCGGCCAGCGACAGCCCGGCCTCAATGCCGGCAATGGCCAGGAACAGCAGGGTCACCACCGCTGGCATGGGGTTCACGGGCGGTTGAAAATCGGGGTCTTCCATAGGGCCTCCTTGACGGGGTTGGTGCGCATGGGTAAGCCCATCGTGCCGTCTTTTCCAGCCTTATCGGAGCGTTCCATGACCGACACCCAATTCACCCCGCGCGTGTTCTCGGGCATTCAGCCCTCCGGGGGTCTGACGCTTGGCAACTATCTGGGCGCGATGAAGCGTTTCGTCGACATGCAGAACGAAGGGTCCTTCCAGACCGTTTACTGCATGGTCGACCTGCATGCGATCACCGCGAAATGGCTGGACCCTGCCACCCTGCGCCACAACACCCGTGAATTGGCCGCAGGTTTCATCGCGGCGGGGATCGACCCTGAACAGTCCATTCTGATCAATCAAAGCCAGGTCCCCGAACATGCGCAGCTTGCCTGGATTTTCAACTGCGTCGCCCGCATGGGCTGGATGGGCCGCATGACACAGTGGAAGGACAAGGCCGGCAAGAATGCCGAAGCCGCGTCCTTGGGCCTGTTCGCCTACCCCGCGCTGATGGCCGCCGACATCCTGATTTATCACGCCACCCATGTGCCTGTGGGCGAAGATCAAAAGCAGCATCTGGAACTGACCCGCGACATCGCGGCCAAGTTCAACCACGACTACGGCGTTGATTTCTTTCCGCTGACCGAACCCGTGATCGAAGGGGCTGCGACCCGCGTGATGTCCTTGCGGGACGGGTCCAAGAAAATGTCGAAATCCGATCCGTCGGATGCCAGCCGCATCAACCTGACCGATGACGCCGACACGATCGCCAAGAAAATCCGCAAGGCCAAGACCGATCCGGATGCCTTGCCCTCCGAAGTCGAAGGCCTGAAGGACCGCCCCGAGGCGCGCAATCTGGTGAATATCTATGCCGCGTTGAATGACCAGACGGTCGAACAGGTTCTTGCCGAGGTCGGCGGCCAGCAGTTTGGCGCGTTCAAACCTCTTCTGGCCGATCTGGCGGTCGCCAAGATGTCACCAATCAGCACCCGGATGGCCGAGCTGATGGCCGACACCGCCGAAATCGACCGCATCCTTGCCCATGGGGCCAACCAGGCGCGCGAGATCACGGCACCGATCCTCAAGAAAACCTACGAAATCGTCGGGATGGTCAGCTAAACGTCGGTTTTTTCCGTCGCGGCCCTGCCGAAAAAGGGCCGCGTCACCCGTGCCTGCACCAACAGCACCGACAGTAAAATCAGCCCGCAGGCGGCCCATTGCGCGGGGCCGATGGTTTCGTCGAAAGCCAGCCAGCCGATGATGAACATCGTGGGCAGTTCAATGCTGCCTGCCGTGGCGGTGCGCGCGGACCCGATCATTGGCGCGAAATAGGTATAGATCAGCTGCGGCACCGTTGCCGTGACCAAGGCAATGCCAGCCACCCAAGACCAGCCTTGCATGGTTTGCGGGATCAGCTGTTCCGTCTCAAGCGCCAGGATCAACGGTGCCAGCCCCAAGACCGACCCTAGGGAAATTGCCGATATCCGCGCCATTGCAGGGACGCCTGTCAGCTTGTGCACCAGCACCGTGATGCCGAAACCAAAGCCCAGCGGGGCCGCAAAGGCCGCCGCGATCCATACCGCCTGCCCCACCCCGATCCGTGCCACGCCTGTCGCCAGAACTGCGGCAGCAAGCACCAGCCCGGAGGCGACCACCGCCCGCCGTGTCGGGCGTTCGCCCCAAAGCAGCCAGCCGATGATCAGCGTGAAGATCGGATAGCTCATGTAGATCACGCCTGCGGTGCTGACCGGGATCACCTTCAGCGCGCTGACATAGCCCAGCCAGCCCAGCGACATGCACATTCCGGTACCGACGCCCCAAAGCAGAACCCGCCATTCCTGCCGTGCGCCCCAAAGGGCCGGCAAGAAGATCATCGCCGCGATCAGATAGCGGTAGAAAGCCACCGCAGCAGGGGCCATGCCCGATTGCGTCAGGGATAGCGCAAAGTAAGGCACCGTGCCGAACATGGCCGCCGCGACCAGCACCAACGCAAACGCCGGTGTCGTGCCTGTCTGAAGGGGGATGGCGTTATCTGTCATGCTTTCTGGCTATCACAGATCAGCGGCGATGCAATCTGGCACGGCGCTGCGCATTTTCGCACAGGGTCCGCGCGGTCAAATCTCTGGCGTTTTATGCAATTCCCCCGGATGCTTGGCCTCAAACAACGAAAGGCACAGCCCATGTCACACGCATCTATCGGTCACGTTCACCTCAAGGTCGCGGACCTTGACCGCGCAATCAAATTTTACCGCGACGTCCTGGGCTTTGATCTGGTCACGCAGATGGGCAACCAGGCGGCATTCCTTGGGGCGGGCGGCTACCATCACCATATCGGGCTTAACACCTGGGAAAGCGCCGGGGCCACACCGCCGCCACCGGGCCACACCGGCTTGTACCATTCCGCTTTTCTCTATCCTGACCGCGCTGCGCTGGCCACCGTTCTGAAACGCGTCCTTCAGGCGGGCATACCGTCGGACGGTGCCGCCGATCATGGCGTCAGCGAGGCGATCTATCTGCGCGATCCTGACAATAACGGCGTCGAAATCTACTGCGACAAGCCCCGAGCCGACTGGCCGCGCACGGCAGATGGCGCGATCAAGATGTCAAACAGCCGCCTTGATCTGGACGCGCTTCTGGCCGAAGCACCCGCCTAGCAGCCATGGACAAATCAGCGCCGCTGCGCCAGCCTTGCCGCTGAACAAACCGGAGGCAAGGCAATGACGACAGGCTTTTTCATGGATGAACGCTGCTTTTGGCATGCGGGCGGAAATTATGCGTTTACCATGCCCATCGGCGGGCTGGTACAGCCGCTGGCCTCGGGCGGGCTGCCCGAGAATCCCGAAACCAAGCGGCGGCTGCGCAACCTGATGGAAGTCACCGGCCTGATGGCCGAACTGGACGTGCGCAGTGCGCCGCAGGCCACGCATGACGATCTGTTACGCGTCCATCCCGCAGCCTATCTGGACGAGTTCAAGCGTCTCTCTGACACTGGCGGTGGAGAACTGGGCCTGCGCACGCCTTTCGCCGCCGGCGGGTTCGAGATTGCGGCGCTTTCCGCAGGGCTGTCCATTGCCGCTGTCGAAGCGGTTGCATCGGGTGACATTGAAAACGCCTACGCGCTTAGCCGCCCCCCCGGCCACCACGCCCTCCCCGATTTCCCCAACGGCTTCTGCCTGCTCGCCAACATCGCCATCGCGATCGAAGCCGCCAAAGCCAAAGGGCTGGTCAACCGCGTCGCAGTGCTGGACTGGGATGTGCACCATGGCAACGGCACCGAGGCGATATTCTACGACCGCGACGACGTACTGACCATTTCCCTGCATCAGGAAGGCAACTATCCGCTTGATACCGGCGCGCTGACGGACCGTGGCAAGGGCGCTGGCGAAGGGTATAACATCAACCTGCCGCTCCATGCCGGATCCGGGCACACCGCCTATCTGCACGCGCTGGACCGTATCGTGATCCCCGCGCTCGAGGCGTTCCAGCCGGACATGATCATCGTCGCCTGCGGCTTTGACGCCGCCATCGTGGACCCGCTGGCGCGAATGCAGGCTACGGCGGAAACCTTTGCCGCCATGACCCGCAAGATCAAAGAGACTTCACAAAAACTTTGCGACGGCAAGCTGGTGCTTGTCCACGAAGGCGGCTATTCAGAGGCCTATGTCCCGTTCTGTGGCCACGCCACCATCGCAGCCCTCGCAGACAGTGATACCATCGCGCCAGATCCGCACGCGGAGAACTATCGTATCCGCCAGCCCAGCCCCAAATTTGACGCCTTCCTGCGCGATTCCATTGATGCGATGGCGCAAGAGCTGAACCTGTAAGAGAGACCCCATGCCGACACCGAACCCAGACGCGCTGCATTTCCTGCAAACCCGCCGTTCACGCCCTGCCAAGACGCTGACCACCCCTGTACCGGACCGCGACACGCTGCTGCCCTTGCTGACAGCCGCCGCGCGCACGCCGGACCATGGCAAGCTTGAGCCGTGGCGCTTTATCGTCATCGACAAACCCGCCATGGGCCGTCTGGCCGACATCGCAGAGACCCGCGGCGCGGCGCTTGGCCTTGATGCAGAGCAAATCCAGAAAGGGCGCGGGCAGTTCGATCAGGGTCATCTGGCCGTGGTCGTGGTCGAGGTGCAAAAACCGTCGCCAAAGATCCCCCCTCTTGAACAGACCTATTCGGCGGGTGCCGTATGCCTAGCACTGCTGAATGCCGCCCTTGCCGCCGGTTGGGGTGCAAATTGGCTAAGCGGGTGGCCCAGCCATGACCGCGGCTTCATGACCGAAGGCTTTGGTCTGGCCGACAATGAACGGATCGCGGGGATCATCCATATCGGGACCGAAACCGCCGCCCCGCCAGAGCGCCCGCGCCCCGACATCGCAGCGCTTACCACATGGCTTTGACGCAGATATTTCACGCCTTCCGGCTGGCGGTCGGGCAGCTGTCCGATCCGCGCTTTCGGCGGGTGTTCTTCCTGGGGATCGGACTGGCCCTGCTTATGCTGATCGGGGCATCGGCGGGGTTCGTGTGGCTGGTCGACTGGCTGGTGGGCGACGACAACAGTTTGCCCCTGATCGGTACGGTCACATGGCTGGATGATTTGTTCAGCTGGGGGGCCGCAGTTCTGCTGTTGGTACTGTCAGTGTTTTTAATGATGCCGGTTGCGTCTGCCATCACGTCGTTCTTTCTGGACGATGTGGCCGACGCGGTCGAGGCCGAGCACTACCCACAGCTGCCCCCCGCCAGCCATGTGTCTTTCGCGGATGGACTGCGCGATACGATAAGCTTTCTGGGGGTGTTGATTGCGGCCAACCTGCTGGCGTTGGTGCTGTATCTGTTTTTCGCACCGCTGGCCCCGCTGATCTTCTGGGGGCTCAACGGCTTTTTGCTGGGGCGTGAGTATTTCACCCTCGCGGCGATCCGCCGGGTGGGGCCGACCGAGGCAAAGCGCCTGCGCCGGCGTCACATGCCCACGATCTGGGCTGCAGGCGTGTTGATGGCGGTACCTCTGTCGGTGCCGCTCCTGAACCTGATCGTACCGATCCTAGGCGCGGCGACCTTTACCCATTTGTTCCACCAATTGGTGTCGCCTCGCCGTGCAACCAATGTTCAATATCCGCCACGGTAACCCAGCCTGACACGATAAAGCCCGCGATGAACGCCCAAAGGACGATGGAAATGCCCGTCGTCCAAAGCGCCTTTTTCTTGAGGTGGTGATGTTCGGGCGCGCCTGCGTGGGTACCTTCGACGATTTCGCCCAAGTCGCCTTGGGTCTGTACACGGATCGGGAGGGCGATCATGAAAACCATCGCCCAGATCACGGTAAACAGAACAATGCCTGACATAACAGCCATGGTTACACCTGCTCCAGCTCGACAAGCGCGCCGTTAAAGTCCTTGGGATGCAGGAACAGGACGGGCTTGCCATGGGCCCCTATCTTGGGCTCTCCGGTGCCCAGAACACGCGCACCGGTGGACTTCAGGTGGTCACGGGCAGCGATGATGTCATCGACTTCGTAGCAGATGTGGTGAATGCCCCCCGCGGGGTTCTTTTCCAGAAAGCCATTGATCGGGCTGTCGTCGCCCAGCGGATAAAGCAACTCGATCTTGGTGTTCGGCAATTCAATGAACACCACCGTCACACCGTGGTCCGGTTCATCTTGTGCAGGCCCGACCTTGGCCCCCAACGCGTTGCGATACTGGTCTGCCGCGGCCTCAAGATCCGGCACGGCGATGGCTACGTGGTTTAGGCGACCGATCATCATCTTCTCCTCAACTTCAAATGTTGCCAAGGTTATGGGCTGCCCTGTGCGCAAGAGCAATGCGTCACGTTAACGGCCTATTAGCCAAGCGCCCCTAACCATGAGGACATCAGTCATTTCACCGGAGGAATCATGGACAAGCTTGAAACACATGCGCACAGCCCTGCCCCCACGGCTGAACGGCCCCTGTTGGGCCTGACCATCCTGGTCATCGAAGACAGCCGCTTCGCCTGCGAGGCGATGCGCCTGCTGTGCTTGCGGTCCGGTGCGCGCATCCGGCGCGCCGATTGCCTGCGTGCCGCACGCCGCCACCTTCAGGTTTACCGCCCTTCGGTGGTGATCGCCGATTTGGGCCTGCCGGATGGCAACGGCATTGACCTGATCGAGGAACTGTCCAAGGCACAGCCGCGTGTGGATGCCCTGCTGGCGATTTCCGGCGATACCCATCTGGCGGGCGATGCCATTGCAGCAGGCGCGGACGGATTCATCGAAAAACCCCTGACGTCACTGGTTCAGTTCCAACAATCGGTGCTGTCGACATTGCCGCCCGAACGCCAGCCCAAAGGGTTGCGCATGATCGTTGACGAGATGGTCGAACCCGATCACATCGCCTTTCAGGACGATATGGCCCATATTGCCGACGTGCTGGACGACGCGGGCGACAGCACGACGCTGGATTATGTGGCGCAGTTTCTGGGCGGCGTCGCCCGCAGCGCCAGTGACAAGGCGCTTGAAACGGCGGCACTGGCCTTGGCCCGCAAACGCGCCTTGGGACACTCAGCAGAATCCGAAAAGGCAGTTGTCGCCGGGTTGGTGCAGACACGTCTGGCGCAGCGCGTCGCCATCTGAACGCGTTCAGATCAACGGATCACTTGCCACCCGCACCAGGCCCGTCAAATCGCCCAGCCGTTCCAGCTGATTGCCTGTTTCGTCAAAATTGGCGGGCGAAAGCCACGCTTCGAACGCTTCTTTCAGGCCCGGCCATTCAGAATCAATCGCGGCAAACCAGGCGGTGTCCCGGTTATGCCCCTTCACCACTGCCGCCTGACGGAAAATACCTTCATAGCTGAAACCCAGCCGCTGTGCCGCGCGCCGCGACGGCATGTTCAGCGCGTTGCACTTCCATTCATAACGCCGGTAGCCGGCATCAAAGGCCCACGCCATCATCAGATACATCGCTTCCGTGGCCGCGCGGGTCTGTTGCAGTGCCGGGCTGAACGTGATCGATCCCACCTCGATCGACCCTGCCGCCGGTGCGATTCGCAAATAGCTGGCCACACCTTCCCAATGTCCCGTCTCGAGGTTCTTGATCGCGTAAAACAGCGGATCATCACGGGTTTCAACGTCCCTTACCCAGCGATGGAACTGCGCAGAGGACGAAAACGGGCCATCATACATATAGCGCCAAAGCTGATCCTGCCCTTCGAACACACGGAACAGAAGGGCGGCGTGATCCTGGGCATTCAAAGGTTGAAGCATCGCATACGTCCCCTGCATCACTTCGCGGGGCGGTAACGGCGGTGGGGTAAAGCCGGGGACGGGTGGGCCAACGGGGGCCTCAACGGGATCAATCTTGTTCATACCGATCACGTTAAGATGAAGTGTAGCCAGCGCCAAGCCCTCAAAATCGCTTCGACGTGCCCAATCGTGTTCACCATCATGGCAAATTTTGGACACAAACCCCCTGCACTGCTTTAGAACGTAAACCGGTACCAGACCCAAGGATTCCGACGCATGTTGACCACGCTTCGAAAAGCGCACGCGATCTACCGCGACGAAACCCGTCTGGACTGGATCGTCTGGGGGGCCAACATGACGGGGGCCATCATCGTGTCCGTCGCCTATTTTATCGCCCATAGCACAGACAGCACGGCTGCGGTCGTCCAGATCGCCAGTTCCGGCTTCTGAATCGGGGTCATCTTTGGCCATTTGGCCAAGAGCCGGAACAAACTGAATTGCCCTCGCGTTGATCACTGAATTTGACGAGAGGACACACAATGACTTCGATCTATGACGCCATCAAGGCGGACCACGATAACCACCGGACATTGCTTGACAAAATCGCCGACACGTCCGGCGACAGCAAGGACCGCCAACACGCATGGCAAGAATTTTTCAACGACGTCAAATCCCATGCCGCTGCCGAGGAAGAAACGTTCTATTCCAAGCTGATGCAGGAAACTTGGGGGCAGGACGCCGCCCGCCACTCGGTCTCCGAACATAAGGAACTGGACGATCTGATGGAGGAGTTGAACGTCACGGACATGTCATCGCCTGCATGGTTGCAAAAGTTCAAAACGCTCAAGCATGATTACGAACATCACATGGAAGAAGAAGAGGAAGACGTGTTCAAACGCGCCAAGGAAGTGATCGGCGAAGAACACAACGACGCCTTTGGCAAGCGCTTCGAAGAGCGCAAAAAAGAAGAGATGAAGCTGGTCGACGAAAAGCGCGAAGACAGTCTGGAAGACTAATCCGCCTTGAAGGCAGCAAAAAGCCCGCCCCGGATTATCGGAGGCGGGCTTTTTATTTGGTCAGCGGTCAGTCTTGCGGGATCACACGCAAACCAAGTTCCATCAACTGATCCGGCATCGGGTCGTTGGGCGCGTTCATCATCAGGTCTTCGGCGCGCTGGTTCATCGGGAACAGGATGACTTCGCGAATGTTCGCCTCTTCGGCCAACAGCATCACGATGCGGTCAATGCCCGCAGCACAACCGCCGTGGGGCGGGGCACCATACTGAAAGGCGTTAACCATGCCGCCGAAACGCTTTTCAACCTCATCCTTACCATATCCAGCGATCTCGAACGCCTTGAACATGATCTCTGGCTTGTGGTTCCGGATGGCACCCGACACCAGCTCATAACCGTTACAGGCCAAGTCATACTGATAGCCCAGCACCTCGAGCGGATCGCCCATCAGCGCGTCCATCCCGCCCTGGGGCATGGAGAACGGGTTATGTTCAAAATCGATCTTGCCGGTTTCGGCATCTTTTTCGTAGATCGGGAAATCGACGATCCATGCAAAGGCAAAGCGGTTTTCGTCCGTCAGGCCCAACTCGGAACCGATAACGTTGCGGGCACGTCCTGCAACGCCCTCGAACGCCTTTGGCTTGCCACCAAGGAAGAACGCCGCATCGCCGACGGACAGACCAAGCTGCTGGCGAATGGCCTCGGTACGCTCTGGTCCAATGTTCTTGGCCAGCGGGCCTGCCGCTTCCATGCCGCCTTCGACTTCGCCGGATTTCAGCTTGGCCTGGGCTTCTTTCACCGGAATACCCAGTTCTTGCGCAACGCTGTCAGCGGTCTTTTCGCGCCAGAAGATATACCCCATGCCGGGCAGACCTTCTTTTTGCGCGAAGGCATTCATGCGATCACAGAACTTGCGCGACCCGCCGGTCGGTGCCGGGATCGCACGGATTTGCGTGCCTTCCTGCTCAAGCAGCTTGGCGAAGATCGCAAAGCCGGAACCCGCGAAATGTTCGGATACAACCTGCATCTTGATCGGGTTGCGCAGGTCGGGCTTGTCCGACCCATACCAAAGCGCCGCGTCCTTGTAGGAAATCTGCGGCCATTCCTGATCGACCGATTTACCACCACCGAATTCTTCAAAAATACCGGTCAGCACGGGCTGGATGGTGTCGAACACGTCCTGCTGTTCGACAAAGGACATCTCGAGGTCGAGCTGGTAGAAATCCGTGGGCGACCGGTCGGCACGCGGGTCTTCGTCACGGAAACACGGGGCAATCTGGAAATACTTGTCAAAGCCGGACACCATCAACAGCTGCTTGAACTGCTGGGGGGCCTGGGGCAGCGCGTAGAATTTGCCGGGATGCAAACGGGACGGCACCAAAAAGTCGCGCGCACCTTCGGGGGAAGATGCGGTGATGATCGGCGTCTGGAATTCCTTGAACTTGCGGTCCCACATGCGCTTGCGAATCGACGAAACCACATCGGAGCGCAGAACCATGTTCGCCTGCATCTTCTCGCGACGCAGGTCCAGGTAGCGGTAGCGCAGGCGCGTTTCCTCGGGGTATTCCTGATCGCCGAACACCTGCAACGGCAGCTCTTTCGACGCGCCCAATACTTCGATGTCGCGCACGAAAACTTCGATTTCGCCGGTCGGGATCTTGGCGTTCACCAGATCGTCCGCGCGTGCTTTGACTTCGCCGTCGATGCGAATGCACCATTCCGAACGAACCTTTTCGACATCGGCAAAAGCCGGCGAATCAGGGTCACACAGCACTTGGGTGATGCCGTAATGGTCACGCAGGTCGATGAACAGGATGCCGCCATGGTCGCGCACGCGGTGCACCCAACCGGACAGACGCACCTTGTCGCCTACGTTTTCTTTGCTCAGATCGGCGCATGTGTGGCTGCGATATGGATGCATGACGGGTCCCTTCCTAGGGCTGGAAATGTTCGGGGCAGGTACACCTTTTGGCACCGGGGAAGTCAAGAGTTTCTGGACTATTCAGCATAAGGAACTCTAGGGCAAAAAAAATTAGACCGCCTGCTCCTCCCAAAGCAGGCGGTCCTTCCCGCGCGACGTTTCCGGTTCTTTACAGAACCAGCACATCAAGCGGCGGAAATCCGTTGAAGCCGACAGAGCTGTAAGAGCTCGTGTAGGCCCCGCAATTCTTAATCATGATCTTGTCACCATCCCGCAAGGCGAGCGGCAAGTCGACCGGATTTCTTTCATACAGGATATCTGCAGAATCGCAAGATGGTCCAGCCATCACGCACGGTCCGACCGGCCCGCCGTCATGTGCGGTGATGAATTCATACCGGATCGCTTCACCTTCGGTTTCGGCCAGCCCGGAAAAACGGCCGATGTCGAGGTACACCCAGCGGCGTTCGGCCACAGCGGATTTGCGCGACACCAAAAGCACCTCGGCAGCGATGTGGCCCGCTTCGGCGACCATACCGCGACCCGGTTCCGCCATGATATATGCGATCTCGCCAAAGCGTTCCTTGACCGCGGCCATGACAGCAGCCGCATAGCCGCGCGGCGCGTCCACGACATCACCGTGATACGCCGGAAAGCCGCCGCCGATGTTGAGCAGTTGCAGATCATGACCGGCTGCCTTGGCGGCGTGCCACAGCGGGGCCACCTGATCCAGCACAGGGTTCCAGTATTCCGCCTTGCGGGTCTGCGAGCCGACGTGGAAGGACAGGCCATAAGGCACGAGACCAACGGATTTTGCATAATCCAGCAGAGTTGGCAGCAGGGTATCGGCGCACCCGAATTTGCGGGTCAGCGGCCAATCGGCCAGCGAATTTTCCACGATCAGGCGGATATAGACCCGCGCACCGGGGGCGTGCGTTGCGATTTTGTCCAGCTCGGATTCGCAATCGGCGGCAAACAGGGTCACGCCGATGGAATGGGCGAATGCAATATCGACACCACGCTTGATGGTATTGCCGAAGGAAATGCTTTTGGGATCCGCCCCTTGGGACAGACAAAGCTCGATCTCTTGGCGCGATGCGGCGTCAAAGCCCGAACCGCGTTCGACCAACAGGCGGATGATCTCGGGGGCGGGGTTGGCTTTGACGGCATAATGGATGTGCGCATTTCCCAACCCGGCACTCAGCGCGTCGTATTGGATGCCCACACGTTCGCGGCTGACCACAAGCGTCGGTTTATCAAAGCTGTTGTTCCAGATGTATTCTGCGGATTCGTCAAAGTTCGATGGTGCAGGCGCAGGTGCAGCGCCAGAATCAAGAGCGGTCATGTGTCATCTCCAAAGAGCATGGGTGGGCAGGATCGCCCAAACCTGTCGTTTCAAGAGACGTTACCGTCGCTGCATAAACGCGGGTCAATCAGTACAAGGGCTGACCGGCCAGAGGCGCGTGCGTTGGCGTCTGTAGCGGCGCATTTACGCTGTTTTCAGATTCTTGCAAGTGGCAAAATCCAAGCCGCATAATTTTATTTTCCGGCACGCAAATCCGTTGTCTCTCGTCTGTGTTTCACCCCCGGAACCGGGCTATTTTTCCCAGTCGGTCCCGATGGCTTCGCGGTCTTTTTCCTTTTCATCCTGGACGATTTCCCTGACCTCGTCACGTTCTTCTGCGTCACTCGGCTCGGGGGTGGTAATCGCCGCCTCCGTCTGGGTCAGCGCAAGCGAAAACATGATCGGAAAGTGGTCGGAGCCGATGTTGCGCAGCCGCGACATGCTGATCAGACGGAATTCGGCATCGTGAAACAGATGGTCCAGCGGCCAGCGCATCATCGGAATGCCCGCATGAAAGGTGTTGTAGAACCCGCGACCCACACGCGGATCCAGCAACCCAGACAGGCGTTGGAAACGGCGCGTGGTCGTGGACCATGCGACATCGTTCAAGTCACCAGTGACGATCGCAGGCATGTCGTCCTTGCTGGCCTCGATCCCGATCAGCGCAATCTCGCCATCGCGCCCCTTGGTGTCGTGGTTGGGAACGGGGGGTTCGGGGTGCACGATGTACAAGCGCCATTCCTGCCCGTTGGCGTTACGCACCGTGGTCCTGATCGACGGCACGTCCTCGACCAGCAGCTCGCGAACCTGCGTTTCGGCCAAGGGCAGCTTGGACATCAGGACCATGCCATAGGAGTTATCCTTGGGCACAGTCACCCAATGGGCGTAATCATCCTTGAGCGCGGCATGAAGTTCATCGGTCCATTCTTGATCCACCTCCAGCGCCGTCGCGATCTCGGGCTTTTTCTCTTTGATCAAGTCGATCAATGCACCAAAATCGCGGTTGGACTGTTTCACGTTGGACGCAAGAATGGTCACGTGACTGTCCGTATCGTCAAGCTCGGCCTGGGACGCATCTACTGATTGCTGTGTCCAGAGCGGGGTGAATTTGACCACATAGGCCAGATGGATCGCCGCGACGACTGTCAGCGTGATCACAGCATAAAGCCTGAGATGTGAGTCGAAAAACACCAGCGCAAAAACGAACATCACCAAGGTGAGGAGGAAAAATTGCTCTCGGGGGAAGGCAAGACCGCGTATCGCGCCATGCGGGATTTTGCTGAGCGGCAGAACGCTGGATAAAAACAGGATACCGACCACGAGCCAGAATAAAGATTTCAAAATCAGGCTCATTTATTCGGTCCTTTCAAAAACAAATGGGGTAAAGGATCACTGCCCTTTACCCCAAATATAACGACCGCTTGATCCGGATTGTTCCGAAAACAATCAAAAACAAGATCAGTTATTACTTGTCGTCGTCTTCATCTTCGTCATCTGCACCGTTTTCAGGCAGCTTGAAGAAACTGTCCGCATCAGAGTAATCCCCCCGGTCCCGGTCGTCATCATCTGCCGGATTGCCAGACAGGGTGAAGGTTTCAAGCTCTTCGATGGCGGTCGGGATCTTGGGTTCCGTATCCATGCCCAAGGACTGTTCCGTGCTGACCAGACGGCGGCGTTCGTCGTCGCTCATCAATCCGCCTTCGGCTGCCTTCTTGGCTGCCGCTTTCTGGACGGCCGCGTCCAGTTCGGACTGTTTGCACAGGCCAAGAGCAACAGGATCGATCGGCTGGATGTTGGCGATGTTCCAATGGGTCCGCTCGCGGATCGCCTGAATCGTGGGCTTGGTCGTGCCGACAAGCTTGCTGATCTGACCGTCTGACAATTCCGGGTGGAACTTGACCAGCCAATAGATCGACGCGGGCCGGTCCTGACGTTTGGACAAAGGCGTATAGCGCGGGCCACGGCGCTTTTCCTCGCCCTGGGCTGCGGCGTTGAACTTCAGCTTCAGCTTGTGCAGCGGATTGGCTTGCGCCTTCTCGATCTCATCTTCGGTCAGCTGGTTGTTGGCGACCGGGTCAAACCCTTTGACGCCCTGGGCCACATCACCGTCCGCAATGCCCTGGATTTCAAGCTCGTGCATCCCAACAAAATCCGCAATCTGCTTGAAGCTGAGGGTCGTGTTGTCCACCAGCCATACGGCAGTGGCGCGGGCCATAATTGGTTTTGCCATGTCGGTCTCTCCTTAAAACGCACCTTCCCCGTCGCCTGAAACTGGCTGTCCTGCCGGGGCAGAACGGTTTCCATTGTGGGGGAACTTGCGTGGCTTATACTGGGATTTTGCAAATAAGGAAAGACCTCAATGCGTTCGCTCTTTTTATGCCTGCTATTGACGTGCCACGCCTTGCCGCAAACTGCCACGGCAGCAGACGAAATCGCAGGAGAGTTCGACTATTACGTCCTGGCGCTAAGCTGGTCGCCCAATTGGTGCACGCTTGAAGGCGATGCAAGGCGGTCACCACAATGCGACGACGCACAGGATCATGGCTGGATCATGCATGGCCTTTGGCCACAGTTTCACCGCGGGTACCCCTCCTATTGCCGCACCGTCGAAATTTCCCCGTCACGTGGGAGGACCGCCGCGATGGCCGACATTATGGGGACCCCGGGCCTTGCCTGGCACCAATGGAAAAAGCACGGCAGTTGCACGGGCCTGTCCGCCCAGCGCTACTATGCAACATCCCGTGCCGCGTATGAAACTGTGGTGCGCCCGCCTGTATTTCGCAAAGTCAAAACCGATATCAGGTTACCGGCATCAGTGGTGGAAGACGCCTTCGTAAAAGCGAACCCTGACATGGACCGAGATGGAATTACTGTGACCTGCAAGAGTGGCTTCATCCAGGACGTCCGGATCTGCCTGTCAAAAGACCTGGTACCGGTTCCATGCGGACGTGATGTCATAAAAGACTGCACCATGGACAACGCAGTGTTCACACCAATCAGATAGGAAATCGCCCTGCGGGCGATAGCCTTCGGCGAGGATATTTAAGAGCCAAAGAAGATGGTACGCCTTCTCCCCTTCTCTGGCTTCCTAAATATCCCCGCCGGAGGCAGCGGCGCGGATGCGGCGCTTTACCTGATTTCAAGCACGGTGCTGCCGGTTGTCTGGCGCGCCTCAAGTGCCTCATGCGCCTGTGCGATATCTTTCAGCGCAAACCGTTGGCCGATGTTTATTTTCACATCCCCCGACAGCACCTTGTCACTGAGATGTTTGGCCATTTCCTGACAGGTGGCATGATCCCCGATATGGGTGAAAATTGTTGGCCGGGTAATTTTCAGCGACCCTTTGGGGCCAAGAATACCCAGATTGAAAAGCGGTACCGGGCCAGAGGCATTGCCGAATGAAATCATCATGCCAAGCGGTTTGAGGCTGTTCAGAGATCCCTCGAACGTATCCGCGCCAACCGCATCCATGACCGCATCAACGCCCTTGCCGTCTGTCAGTTCCTGAACGCGTGCGGCCCAATCGCCATCACGGTAATTGATGCAATGCGCCGCCCCGTGATCCAGGGCCAGCTGGCATTTCTCATCCGTCCCCGCCGTACCGATCAGCGTGACCCCTTCGGACCGTGCCCATTGGCATGCGATCAGGCCGACCCCGCCAGCCGCTGCGTGGAACAGGACGGTGTCGCCGCGTTTCAGGGGCGTCGTGCGGTGGAACAGATATTCGACCGTCAGGCCTTTGAGCATCATAGCCGCCCCTTCCTCAAAGGAGATGCCGTCAGGCAAGGGGCAGACCTGCGCGGCGGGCATCACGCGGGCCTCGGCATAGGCACCGGGCGGTTGTGCGGCATAGGCGGCACGATCGCCGACCTTCAGGTGCGTGACCCCTTCACCGACCGCTTCGATGATACCGGCAGCTTCCATCCCCATCGCATGGGGAAGTTGCATGGGGTACAGGCCCGTGCGCTGGTAGACGTCGATAAAGTTCAGGCCTACGGCCTTTTGCGCAATGCGAATTTCACCTTTGCCGGGGTCGCCGACGGGGCGATCGACCAGTTTGAACTGTTCCGGCCCGCCATGGGCTTCGATGATTGCTGTCAGTGCCATATGCGTAACCCCTATCCATTCACTTTCAGAACGATTTTGCCGATGTGACCGCTGGTTTCCATCCGCGCGTGGGCTTCGCTGGCTTGCTCGAATTCATATTCGCTGTCCATGACCGGCGCGATTTTACCGGCATCCAGAAGCGGCCAGACATGTTCGCGCAGCTGGTCTGCGATGCGGGCTTTGGCCAGATCGCTTTGCGGGCGCAGGGTGCTGCCCGTCATGGTAAGGCGACGCGTCATCAAGGTTGCAAAGTTCACTTCGACCTTGGGGCCGGTCAGGAATGCGATCTGCACAAGACGACCGTCTTCGGCGAGCGCCTGCAGGTTGCGCGGGATGTAATCGCCGCCGACCATGTCAAGGATCAGATCCGCCCCGCCTTCGGCCTTGAGCACATCGACAAAATCCGTGTCGCGATAATTGATCGCGGCTTCGGCCCCCAGCTTGGCGCAGGCGGCGCATTTGCTGTCGGTGCCAGCCGTTGCAAACACGCGCGCACCCAGTTCGCGGGCCAGCTGAATTGCTGTCGTTCCGATCCCGGACGACCCACCATGTACCAGGAAACGTTCGCCCGCCTTCAACCCGCCGCGCATGAAGACGTTCGACCATACGGTAAAGAAGGTTTCCGGCAGGCAGGCCGCTTCCTTCATCCCCATGCCTTCTGGTACAGGCAGGCAATGGGCCGCCGGGGTCGCAACGTATTCGGCATAGCCGCCACCGGGCAGCAGGGCGCAAACCTTGTCGCCGACCGACAGGCCCGACACGCCGTCACCGATCGCGTGGATTTCGCCCGACGCTTCAAGACCCGGCAGATCGCTGGCGGTGGGGGGCGGTGCGTACATGCCCGCGCGCTGCAACGCATCAGGGCGGTTGACGCCTGCATAGGCGACCTTGATCACCACCTGCCCGTGGGCTGGTGTGGGCATCGGCCGCTGGGTCGGTTGCAGGACCTCGGGGCCGCCGGCCTTGGTAATCTCGATTGCGCGCATTGTGTCTGACATGGATCCAAATCTCCCTTTGATCTCTCCTGTTGGGATCAACATAGGCTTCAATCCTGTGGCGTACAGCCCGAACTGATAGATGTCAGGATCGCGTCAAAGACCGCCACGGGCGCGCAGCGCTTCGGCGACATGTTCGGCGTCGTCAATCGCCAGCACAGCAAAGGGGATCACGATCCGCCAGCCCAGCCGCTTGACCGACCGCGCGCGCCATGACAGCGCCAGCATCTGCCCTTTTTGCACAAACACAGGGGTAAAGCGGATGACGAGAGCTATGCCCAATTCGATGCCGCGTGTGTTGAACCCGATCCAGCGCAACGGGGTCGTCGCCCACATGACGACCGCCACCATCTGCGACAGCTTCGTGGTCATCGTCACCAGATTGGCCAACGCGACGGCTGACACCATGCGCAAGACGATCACCGCCCCGTTGGTCAAATCAGCGGTCAGGCCATGCCAGACCAGAATCAGGACGACAAAGGGCCAGAGGATTTTCAGCCGCAGCATGCCACTTTTGAAAAACCGCCACCCCGGTGCCGCGTAGATCAACAGGGTCAGGCCGCATATCAGGGCCTGCGCCCAGACCGACCCGATGCTGAACAGCACCAGTGTCGCCGCGCAAAGCCCGGCCAGCTTTGCGCCTACGGGCCATCCGTGGGCACGGGTTTCAACCGGAGATGTCAGCGAAATCATCTTCAGCCCCCAGGTGTTGCATCCGGCTGACAAAGGCATGTGACACACCCTCGGCACTGCCATCGCGATGAATACGGCCCTCTTCGATCCAGATCACGCGGTCATAGGTGGCCAGATGCGCCGGGTCGTGGGTGATGTGGACCAGATGCGCGTCAAGCCCCTCCAACACGCGGGTCAGGTGCAGTGTCGTCGGGATATCAAGCCCCGCAAAGGGTTCGTCCAGGATAATCACCTTGGGCTGCATGGCGAGGATCGACATCAGACAGACCAGTTGCCGCTGCCCCTGCGACAGTTGATGAATGGCTGCCTTTGCCCAATGGCTGCGGTTGAAGCGGGCCAGCATCTGTGCCGTTTCACCTGCGGCATCGGCAGCGGTCTGGCCCAATTGGGTCAGGCCAAAGCTGATTTCTTCTTCAACCGTGGGGAAAATAATCTGGTGGTCAGGGTTCTGGAACAGGATACCGACGTGGCGCAGCGCGGCCTTGCGGTCTTTGACGACATCGACACCGGCGATCCGCACCGTGCCGGATGTTGCCGCAACCAGACCGGCCAGCACCCGCGCCAGCGACGTCTTGCCCGACCCGTTGCGGCCAACAATTCCGATCCGGCGCTCGCACGCCTCAAGGGAAATGCCGTTCAGAACGGGGACCCCTTCGGGAGCGTATGAAACATCATCGAGCAGGATCAAGGGGGCGGGCATGATGGCGATACCAAAGGCTGTCACCCGCAAAAAGCACGGGCCAGCGGTGGGCTATCAGGTCTTGAGCCTTTAGGAAAGTCAGCCTAGTTGCGCGGGCTGGTCCAACTGCCCGGCAGACCCATCTTGGGCATCCGCGACGGGGCCTTGACGTGCGACAGCAGCCAGTTCGGCCCCGCCATCAGCTTGCTTAGCGTTGGGCTGTTGTTCACCTGCGACTTGAGCTTTTCGATCTGCATGACGTTGTCGATGCGACGGTCCAAAAATTCCCATGTGTCCGCGTGGCCCTCGCTGGTGTCGCCCAGCCAATACAGCACGGTCGATGAATAAACCGCGCTCAGCGTGGCGCGTTTTGTGTACCAGTTCACGTCGTCGGAGGTGTCGCCAAGCGCATTCCAGATCGCGTCACAGGTACCCCAAACCAGCTTTGCCCCATCAGCGGCATATTGCGGCAGGGCGAACAAGGTGGTGCCCCGGCGCACCGCTTCCTTGTCGTTCACGGTTTCAAGCCGGAAGCGCACCATCGCCGCGATCTTGTCGCGGAATTTCATCTCGCTCAGGTCTTCGGACTTCATACGCGCAATCATCTGATCATCGCCCCGCTTGTGATAGGCAACCGCCAGATCAACCGCACCGCGCGGGCACACCGCACGCGCCACGGTTGCATCCAGCCCTGCATCCTTGATTGCGGCCTGGAATGTCGCCTCTGACCAGCCGTCAAAAGCAACGTGAACCAATGCGGCGTCCAGCAGCTGTTCTTTCGGGTCGTGTGCCGGATAAGGGGTTTGTGCGGGGTCGGTCATGGCGTGCCTCCTGAGCGGTCATTGGCTATACACTAGACAATATAGCTCACGGTGGCTATAAGCCCAGTTCCTGCAAATCCTTGCAACTTCCAACCAGAAAGGTGGTGAAAACCACATGCAGGTTAGTGTTCGCGACAATAACGTCGATCAAGCCCTTCGGGCTTTGAAGAAAAAGCTACAACGCGAAGGTGTGTTTCGTGAGATGAAGCTCAAGCAACATTTCGAGAAACCTTCCGAAAAACGCGTGCGTCAGCAAGCTGAAGCGATCCGCCGTTCCAGAAAACTGGCACGGAAAAAACTGCAGCGCGAAGGCATGATGTAAATCAACGCCAGCGATGCAAAAGAATAGAGACCCCCGATACCTGATGGTGCCGGGGGTTTTATTTTGCGGCTTTGCCAAGTCTGGCACGGCTGTGACATCCGGACCAGCCACCCGTCAGCATAACGGACCGCAGCGGTAGCGGGGAAACACTGCCGCCTGTGCCTAGTTCTTCAGGCTCGCCAGCAGACGGTGGAATTTCTCGCCTTGCACAGCGACGTGGCTGCGCAGGACATGTGCTGCGCGCTCTGCGTCTTCGCCTTGCAGGGCAGCCACAATCTCAAGGTGTTCGGCCATGGATTGATCCATCCGCCCGCGAAACCGCAGTTGCATTTTCCGGTAGGCGCGCAGCTTGTTCTGCAACTGAAGTGCCTGCTTTTCAAGATAGCTGTTGGCCGCACCACGGTAGATGATCTGGTGGAATTTCTCGTTCTCCAGATAGTAGGTATCGTGGTCTGAATTCTCGATCGCCTGCTGGCATTTCACATTCGCCTCGACCAGTTGCGCCAAGCCGCTTTCCGAAATACGCGTCGCCGCCAACCGGCCGCAAGAGGCCTCGAGTTCGGCCATCGTCTCGAACATCTCCATCAACTCGACCGGGCCGGGCTGGCGCACAAAGACACCGCGGCGGGGGATCTGTTCGGCCAACCCCGAGGACACAAGCACCTGAAGCGCTTCGCGAATGGGGGTGCGGGAGACCTCGAATTGCTCGGCCAGCTTGATCTCGTCCAGACGCTCTCCATCCTGGTACTGTCCAGCAAACAAAGCTTGCTCAAGCAACTCTGCGATCTTGTCGGCGCGTCTTATTTCCATGGAGTATTTCCAACATGTCAAATGCTCAAAGTGCAAAGCTTCCATTCTTGTATACAATAAATTTGACTTGGAATACAACATGTGAAAAAACCGGTTCAGTTGAATTAGGGCACTAGACCCCGATCACACCCAGGGAGGGAAACATGAAGTTGAAGTTTTTAACCACGGCGGCCGCTTTGGCATGCCTGACACTTGGCACGGCAGCCCATGCGGAAACGCTGCGCCTGTCGCATCAATGGTCGAACACGGATGTGCGCAACAAGGTTGCCGAAATCGTCGCGAATGGCGTTGCCGAAGCTGATGTCGATCTTGAAATCCAGATTTTTGGTTCGCAATCCTTGTTCAAGGCGCGCGAACAGTATCGCCCGCTCAGCCGCGGCCAGCTGGACATGACCGTACTGCCGCTTAGCTATGCCGGCGGCCAGCAACCTGCGTTCAACCTGACCCTGATGCCCGGTCTGGTTAAAAACCACGATCACGCCGCCCGTCTTAGCGAATCGCCCTTCATGGCCGCGCTCGAGGAAAAGATGGCCGATGATGACGTCATGGTTCTGGTGCATGGCTATCTGGCCGGCGGCTTTGTCGGCAAAGACAAATGCATCACCAAGCCCGAAGACGTCGCCGGTTCGCAAATTCGCGCGGCAGGCAAGTCGTTCGAACAGATGTTGGCCGGTGCCGGGGCGTCTATCGCCTCCATGGCGTCCTCCGAGCTTTATAACGGCCTGCAAACCGGTGTTCTGACAGCGGCGAACACGTCGTCTTCGTCCTTCGTGTCCTACCGGATTTACGAGCAGGTCAAATGCTACACGCCTGCGGGCGACGTCGCCTTGTGGTTCATGTATCAGCCGATGCTGATCAACAAATCCAAGTTTGAGTCCCTGACCGAAGAGCAGCAGGCGGCCCTTTTGGCAGCGGCAGAAAAGGCCCAGGCGTTCTATCTGGAAGAAGCCAAGAAGGAAGATGCCTCATCCGAGCAGGTCTTTCGTGACGCGGGCGTAGAAATCGCCCAAATGTCGCAGGCCGACTTCGAAGCATGGCGCGCCCTTGCGCAGAAACATCCTACAAGCCTTCACCGACGAAGTGCCTGATGGACAAGCGCTTTGGACATGGCCCTCGCGTCGAGAATCAAAAAGAGTGGGGGAGTGTGCGCCCCTCTCACCACCAAAATCCCCAAAATATCCCGAGGAGACCCCATATGGCTGGCCAAAGCGCTGCCGTCGTATCCCGTACGGGCGGTAATCCGTTCTTGAAAGCTGTTGCGGCTCTTTCCACTGTGGCCGGTTGGTTTTCCGCCGCGATGATCGTCGCCGCTGTCCTGATCACCTGCCAGATGATCTTTATCCGTTTTGTCCTGAATGGTTCGACCATCTGGCAGACCGAAGCGGTGATTTACCTTGCCATCAGTTCGACCCTCGTGGGCCTGCCCTATGTTCAACGGCTGCGCGGGCATGTGAATGTCGACCTGATCCCGCTGACGATGGGGCCGAAGCTGCGCTATAACATGGCGATTTTTACACTGTCCCTGTCCATCGTCATGGTCGCGATCATGCTTTGGTACGGCTTTGAATTCTGGCATCTGGCGTTCGAGAGGAACTGGAAGTCGGATACGGTATGGGGGGTGCGTCTGTGGATACCCTATGCGTCCCTTCCTGTTGGCTTTGCCCTGTTTTTCCTACAGTTGATCGCGGATCTGGTCGCTGTCATTCTAAAAATTGATAAGCCCTTCGGGCTGGAGGACGCTTAATGGATCCGCTCACTTTAGGCGCGTTTGTCGCCATATCCACGATCATCGTTTTGTTTTCAGGGGTTTCGGTCGCCCTTGGCCTTTTGATCGTCTCGACCGGATTCCTGATGATCTTCGACGGCATGCGGTCGCTTGAATTGCTTCCTGAAATCCTGTTCGGCAAGCTTGATAACTTTGCCCTGCTGTCGATCCCGATGTTCATCATCATGGGGTCCTCCATCGCCTCGACCCGCGCGGGGGCCGACCTTTACGAAGCACTCGAGCGCTGGTTGACGCGTGTGCCCGGCGGGCTCGTGATCTCGAACCTCGGGGCCTGCGCCCTGTTCGCGGCCATGTCGGGATCAAGCCCGGCCACCTGCGCCGCCATCGGCAAGATGGGCATCCCCGAAATGCGCAAACGCGGCTATCCTGACGGGGTCGCCGCAGGGTCGATCGCTGCCGGCGGCACCCTAGGCATTCTGATCCCGCCATCGGTCACCATGATCGTCTACGGCATCGCCACGGAAACCTCGATCGGGCGACTGTTTCTGGCGGGGGTCATCCCCGGCCTGCTGCTGGTGGCGCTGTTCATGGTATGGTCGCTATATTCCACATGGAAATCCGGCGACCGCGAATTGCTGTCTTCGGGCAACTACACGTGGAAGGAAAAGTTCGAGATCCTGCCACGTGTCATCCCCTTCCTGCTGATCATCCTTGGTGTGCTTTATGCCATGTATGGCGGCGTCGCCACGCCTTCGGAAACCGCCGCCGTCGGCGCGTTGCTGTGCCTGATCATCGCGATGGTGATCTACAAGCTGTGGAACCCCAAAGACCTGTGGGTCGTCCTGCGCGACAGCACCAAGGAAAGCGTGATGATCCTGTTCATCATCGCCGCCGCCGGTGTGTTTTCCTACATGCTTTCAAGCCTCTACATCACGCAATCCATCGCCAACTGGATCGGCACGCTGGATGTGAACCCCTGGGTGCTGATGGGCTTCGTCAACGTATTCTTGCTGATCGCGGGCTTCTTTCTGCCACCGGTCGCGGTGATCCTGATGGCGGCACCGATCTTGCTGCCAATCATCACCACTGCGGGGTTCGACCCGATCTGGTTCGCCGTCGTGCTGACCATCAACATGGAAATCGGCCTGATCTCGCCACCCGTCGGCCTGAACCTTTACGTCATCAACGGCATCGCGCCGGATATCTCGCTGAGGACGATCCTGACCGGATCAATGCCCTTCGTGGCCTGCATGGTGCTGGCCATCGTGCTGCTTTGCGTCTTTCCGGGGCTGGCGACATGGCTGCCCGATACCGTTATGGGGGCAGCAAGATGAGCTTTTTCGCAGGTTTGATTTCAACCGTATTCGAACGGCGTTATCGCAGCGCCCTGTCAGACGAGGCTGCCGGGCGGAGCATAACCGAGCTGGCCAGTGATCTGCTGGGCAGCCACGGCGAAGTGTCCGGCAGTACCTTGGCGCGCTTGATCCTTGATCGGTATGCCGCCATGGATACCGACGAGAAACTGGCGTTCTTCGTGTTCATGACCCATGACCTCGAGATCGACCCGCAAAAGGTCACGGATGCCCTTCAGTCCTACCAGGATACCCCGTCCAAAGACAGTTACCGCGCCTTCGCCAAAGCATGCGAACCCCCACGGCAAGAGTTGATCCGCAGGCTGAACCAGGTTCCCGGTGCCACCGCGCAGCTGGTGGCGATGCGCAAGGACCTGCTGGATTTCCTGCGCAAGCATCCCGATCTGGCCCCTCTGGACGTCGATTTCCAGCATCTGTTCTCGTCCTGGTTCAACCGCGGATTTCTGGTACTGCGGCCCCTGAACTGGTCCAGCCCTGCTGAAATCCTGGAAAAAATCATCGCTTACGAGGCCGTACACGCCATCGACAGCTGGGAAGACCTGCAGCGCCGTCTGCAACCGGCTGACAGACGCTGCTTTGGGTTCTTTCATCCCGCCATGGCAGGAGAGCCGCTTATTTTCGTCGAGGTTGCCCTGACCCAAGGCATCCCTGATTCCATTCAAAGCCTGCTGGCCGATGGCCGCGACGCGATCCATCCCCAAGATGCAGACACCGCCGTTTTCTATTCAATCTCGAACTGTCAGGCAGGGTTGGCGGGGATTTCCTTTGGCAATTCGCTGATCAAACAGGTTGCCGCCGACCTGTCGCGCGACCTGCCGATGCTCAAGAATTTCGTCACGCTGTCACCGATCCCCGGCTTGAACGCATGGCTCAAGAAAACCGATGCGGTTCCAGACGCCAACCCCGTCAACCTTGCCGCCCATTACCTGCTTGAGGCAAAGCGCCCCGACGGGATGCCTGCGGACCCTGTTGCGCGGTTCCACCTTGGCAACGGCGCGATGGTCCATGCCGTGCACGGCAATGCCGACCTGTCGGACAAGGGCATGGCGCAATCAAATGGCGCGATGGTGAATTACCTTTACGACCTGTCGCAAATCACTAAGAATCACGAACAGTTTGTCGCTGAAAAAACGGTCATCGCGTCGCCAGACGTCCGTGCCCTAAGCGCGTCGTTCAAGTCAGACACCTAAGGGAATATCGCCATGGCCAACCCTCTTTTTGACAGCCTCTTCGGGCAGCATCTTAATAATGACGCGGTGTTCCTGCACCTGCCCGACGGCAGCGCGATCACCTATGCCGCTTTCTTGCAGACGGCTGCGCAATACGCGGGCCTGCTGACCCGGATGGGGTTGGAACCGGGTGACAGGCTTGCCGTGCAAATCGCCAAATCTCCTCAGGCATTGGCGGTCTACGCCGCCTGCGCCCAGGCTGGCGTGGTGTTCTTGCCCCTGAACACGGCCTACACCCCGGACGAGGTGTCCTATTTTGTCGAAAACAGCGGTGCGCGGTTGGTCCTGTGCGATCAGGCCGGTGCCGATGGCCTCGCCCCTGTCGCCAAGGCCTGCGGTGCCACGCTCGAGACGTTGAACGCAGACGGCTCGGGCAGCTTCACAGATCAGGCCAAGGCGATGCCCACCAGCTTTGAAACCGTCACACGTGACGGCGACGATCTGGCCGCTTTCCTTTATACCTCGGGGACAACGGGGCGATCCAAAGGCGCGATGCTGACGCAGAACAACCTGCTGTCGAACGCGCAGGTCCTGATGGCGCAATGGCGGTTCACATCCCAAGATGTCCTGCTGCATGCCCTGCCGATCTTTCACACGCATGGTCTGTTCGTTGCGTCGAACATAACGCTTCTGGCTGGCGGCAGCATGATCTTTCTGCCCGGCTTCAAGCTGGATCAGGTGATTGACCACCTACCCCAGGCCACGACCATGATGGGTGTGCCGACCTTTTACACGCGCCTGCTGGGCGACCCGCGGTTCACCAGGGAACTGGTCTCGCATATGCGCCTGTTCGTGTCCGGCAGCGCGCCTTTGCTGGCCGAAACCCATGTGCAGTTCGAAAAGCGCACCGGCATGCGCATTCTTGAACGCTACGGGATGACCGAAACCAACATGAACACCTCGAACCCCTATGACGGGGAACGGCGCGCGGGAACAGTCGGCTTTCCGCTACCGGGTACCGAGCTCAAGATTACCGACAGCAAGACCGGCGAAACCCTGCCCCAAGGCGAGATCGGAGAGATCGAAGTCAGAGGGCCCAACGTGTTCAAGGGCTATTGGCAGATGCCCGAAAAGACCGCCGAAGAACTGCGCGCGGACGGGTTCTTTATCACCGGGGATCTGGGGCAGATTGATCCGGACGGCTATGTGCATATCGTGGGCCGCAACAAGGATCTGATCATTTCGGGCGGCTACAACATCTACCCCAAAGAAATCGAACTGCTGCTGGATCAAGAAGAAGGCGTCCTGGAAAGCGCCGTGATCGGCGTGCCGCACCCTGATTTCGGCGAAACGGTTGTCGGGATCATCGTGCCGCAGGGGGATACGGACCCCAACCTTGAGCAGATCATGACCAACATCGCCAAGTCGCTTGCACGGTTCAAGCATCCGCAAAAGTTGATCGTCCTGCCGGAACTGCCGCGCAACACGATGGGCAAAGTGCAGAAAAAAGCGCTGCGGGATCAGTTTCAGGGGCTGTTTTCAGCGTAACCTAAACGGCACCTAGCCCACGGGCAGCGCCGTCGTGTTGCTTACCGTGCGCAAGGCAAAGCTGGATTGCATCTGTCCGACCCCGGGCAGACGCGCCAGATACTGGCGGTGGATGCGCGCGAAATCTTCGGTGTTTTCGGCGACGACCTTCAGCAGGTAATCGGCGGAGCCTGCCATCAAATGGCATTCCAATACATCGGGGATGCGCGCGACGGCCTTTTCAAAGGCGTCCAGCACTTCGTCGGCTTGTCCTTGCAAGGTTATCTCGACAAACACCGTCGTGGGCACACCCATCTTGCGCGCATCCAACAGCGCGACATAGCCCCGAATATAGCCGTCGGATTCCAGCCGTTGCACGCGACGGTGACAGGCTGACGGAGACAGATGCACCTTTTCCGACAGTTCGGAATTCGACATGCGCCCTGATTGTTGCAGGGCCGTCAGGATGCGTCGATCAATCTCGTCTAGGGTCATTCGTGCGATACTTTCGCGTGTTTGTGAACAATCTTCGAATACTATTCGAAGAACGGCCCCATTGGCGACCCGTATTTCGTGCCTTTTTGCGCTTTGAGGGGCGTATCGTGGCGCAAAGACACCCCAACAGGATTTGAATCATGAAAATTGGCTGCCCCAAAGAGATCAAACCACAAGAATACCGCGTTGGCATGACCCCAAACGCCGCCTTCGAGGCTGTAAAGCACGGCCATGAGGTGATCATCGAAACAGGAGCCGGCATCGGCGCAGGTTTCGAAGACGCCGATTATATTCAGGCCGGTGCCACCATCATCGCCACTGCCGCCGAGATTTTCGCCAGCGCCGACATGATCGTCAAGGTCAAGGAACCCCAGGCCGCCGAGCGCAAGATGCTGCGCGAAGGGCAAATCCTGTTCACCTACCTGCACCTTGCCCCCGATGCCGCCCAGACCAATGATCTGATCGCCTCGGGCGCGACCTGCATCGCCTATGAAACCGTGACGGACCGCGCGGGCGGCCTACCGCTGCTGGCACCGATGTCAGAGGTAGCCGGGCGGCTCGCCCCTCAGGTCGGGGCGTGGACCTTGCAAAAGGCAAATGGCGGACGTGGTGTATTGATGGGCGGCGTTCCGGGCGTTGGCCCCGCCCATGTCGTGGTCATCGGCGGCGGTGTCGTCGGCACCCATGCCGCGCGCATCGCGGCCGGAATGGGTGCGGATGTGACCGTACTCGACCGCTCCCTGCCCCGTCTGCGCTATCTGGACGACATCTATGGCGGCGTGTTCAAGACATCCTACGCCTCTGCCGGCAATACCATCGAACTGGCGCGTCAGGCCGATATGATCATCGGTGCCGTGCTTGTCCCCGGTGCCGCGGCCCCCAAACTGATCAGCCGGGCACAGCTGTCCGAACTGAAACCAGGTGCCGTGCTTGTCGACGTGGCGATTGACCAGGGCGGCTGCTTTGAAACATCAAAGGCCACCACCCACCACGACCCGATCTACGAGGTTGACGGCATCATGCATTATTGTGTGGCCAACATGCCGGGGGCTGTTGCGCGGACCTCGACCATCGCGCTTGGCAATGCGACGATGCCCTTCATGCTGGCGCTGGCCGACAAGGGTTGGAAAAAAGCCTGCGCCGATGATCCGCACCTTAAGGCCGGGTTGAACGTACATGCCGGTCAACTGACCTATGCCGCCGTTGCCGAGGCCTTGGGCATGGATGCGATCACAGCAGACGAAGCGATCACAGGCTAGGCAGACCGACAGATACAAAAGGCCCGCAATCGCTGCGGGCCTTTTTTTGTTCCGGAGGTCAGGTTGCCGGTCACTTTTTCGCAAGCTCGTCGCGGATTTGCAGCAACACGTCCAACTGGCTTGGGCCAGTTTTGACCTCGGGTGCGATGTCATCCGGTTTTTCAGCGATCGATTTCAGACGGTTCACCATCTTGACCAGCATGAACACGACGAAAGCGATGATAAAGAAGTTGATGCACGCAGTGATAAAGGCACCATAGGCGAAAATGGCCGCACCGGAGTCGCGCGCGATATCCAGACCGGCACCGGCGGGGACGGTGCCCGACAGCACAACATACATGTCGGTGAAATCGACGCCGCCCAGCACCAGACCGATGATCGGGTTGATCAGGTCGCTGACCAATGAACTGACAATTGCAGTGAATGCGGCACCGATGATGATACCGACGGCCAGATCCATGACGTTGCCTTTGGCAATGAAGTCCTTGAATTCTTGAAGCATATTTTGTCCCTCGTGGAGTTTTCTTAAGGCGCTGTTTACGAATCGTAACGTGCCGATGTTCTCCGTTAACACAGCTTTTCTGCCGATCTAGCCTGTTTTCTGACGTTTCGCTCGCTAAGTACAAAGGAAACTTTAGCAAGGAGCCCGCCCCAATGGCCGATTTGACCGCCTTTCCCATTACGAAAAAATGGCCCGCGCAGAATTCCGATATTCTGCAACTTTATTCCTTTCCCACGCCGAACGGGGTCAAAGCCTCGATTGCGCTCGAGGAAATGGGCATCCCCTACGAGCCACATCTGGTGACGTTGAAAGACGAAGACGTGAAAAGCCCGGAATTCCTGTCACTGAACCCCAACAACAAGATCCCTGCCATCATCGACCCCAACGGACCGGACGGCACCCCGGTCGGGCTGTTCGAAAGCGGTGCGATCCTGATCTATCTGGCGGAAAAATCCGGCAAGCTGATGGGCAGCACGGCTTCGGAAAAGGCCGAGATCATCCAATGGGTCATGTTCCAGATGGGCGGGCTGGGGCCGATGCTGGGCCAGCTTGGTTTTTTCTATAAATTCGCGGGCTCCGAGTGGGAGGACAAGCGCCCCCAGCAGCGCTACATTGCCGAGGCCAAGCGCCTACTGGCAGTGCTGGACCTTGCGCTTGCGGGCAAGGACTGGGTCGCGGGGCCACACTATTCCATTGCCGACATCGCAGTGGCCCCGTGGTTGCGAGCGCTTGATTTCTACGGGGCGCAAGACGCCGTCGGCTGGTCGGACCACCGCAATCTGGTGGATTACGTCCAGCGCTTCGAAGACCGGCCCGCCGTTCAGAAGGGCCTGAACATACCAGCGCGGCCTTTGTCCTAGGCCGGAACACCCCGCATCCCGCCCGCGATCTTTTCCGCGATCATGATCGTGGGCGCATTCGTGTTGCCCCCCGGCAAGCGCGGCATGACCGACGCATCCACGACGCGCAGCCCTTCAATGCCGTGCACACGCGCCGCAGGATCAACCACTGCCATATCATCGACGCCCATCCGGCACGTTCCGGCGGGGTGATAGATTGAATCCGCGCGGCTGCGGATATCAGCCTCAAGGGCGCTGTCGGACCCGTCGTGGTCATACAGCTTCTTGCCGCGCCACGGGTCCAGCGGCGGTGCATCCAGGATATCTTGCATCATCCGGGCACCCTTCTTCAGCAGCTCCAGATCGCGCGGGTCGCTCAAGTATTGCGGATCAATGCGTGGGGCCGCGTTCGGGTCAGCAGATGTCAGGCCCAAGGTCCCGCGGCTATGAGGGCGCAGTACGCAAACGTGGCAGGAATACCCATGGCTCAGATGGATCTTGCGCAAGTGATCGTCGACAATCCCGATGACGAAATGGAGTTGCAGATCGGGCCGGTCAAGACCGGGATCTGAGCGCAGGAACGCGCCGCCTTCGCCGAACGGCGTCGCGAACAACCCCGCCCCGTCCCGCCGCCAGCGCACCCCGGCCCTTGCCAGATCAAGCAGCCCGCGTGGTCCCAGACTGATCACATCCTTGCGTTTCGATTTATAGCTGACGACGTAATCCAGATGGTCCTGAAGGTTCTGGCCAACGCCGGGCAGTTCGTGGTGGCAGTCGATCCCGTGGGCAGCCAGTTCGTCACGCGGGCCAATGCCTGACAGCATCAACAGCTGCGGCGACCCGAATGCGCCAGCCGACAGGATCACCTCTCGATTGGCCTTGGGCGTTCGCATCTCACCGCCTTGGCGCACCTCAAGGCCAACGGCGCGGCCATCCCTCAGGATCACCCTGCGCGCCTGACACCGGGTCAGCACCGTCAGGTTGGGCCGCGCCTGCACGGCATCCGGCAGATACCCAGCCGCAGCAGAACAGCGTTCGCCGCGCCGTGCGCCTTCGTGGAACTGGGTCACCTGATAAAGGCCAGCCCCTTCCTGACGGGGGCCGTTAAAATCAGAGGTGTGGCGGATCTGTTGCTGGCCCGCCGCACCAACGAAAGCGTGGGATATCGCGCGCGGTTCGGACTGGTCGGACACCTGCAGCGGCCCGCCCGCCCCGTGAAGGTCGCAACCTCCGCGCACGTTGTTTTCTGCGCGCTTGAACCACGGCAGGACGCTTTGCCAATCCCAACCGTCACAGCCCAGATTGGCCCATTCATCGTAATCCCCGGCGTGGCCGCGTACATAAAGCATTGCGTTGATCGCACTTGTCCCGCCCAGCGTTTTGCCACGCGGCTGGAACCCCTTGCGGTTGTTCAGACCGGGTTGCGGGGTGGTGTGAAACGCCCAGTTGTTGATTTTCGGACGGCCCGGCACCATCGTCGCGACCAAGGCGGGTGCGCGCACCAGAATACTGCGCCCTTTGCCGCCAGCTTCGATCAGGCAGACCGAGACATCGGGATCTTCGGACAGCCGTGATGCCATGACGCATCCCGCCGACCCGCCACCCGCGATGATATAGTCAAATTCCATTGTGCAGCCCCCCCGGTCAAAGCCTAGTCGGGGGCTACGCCACAATCAATCAGCGGCGGGCAAGGCCCCTGTCAGGACATAGCGCAAAATGTCGACGACCTGCGCGGGCTCCTGCGCGACGGCCAAGGCTGCTGCATCGACTTCCTTCAGCGCATGGGCGTGGTCCGGGCCATGCAGGATCACCAGCGATTTGCCCAAGGCCGCAGCGTATCCTGCGTCAAACGCGGCGTTCCACTGCTTGTACTGATCGCCAAAGCGCACGACGACCACATCCGCCATCTCGATCCCGCGACGGGTGCGGATCGCGTTCAGCTGCGCGCCTTTGCGGTCATGCCAGAACTTGTCCGTTTCGGGCCCCATGATCGCCACGCCGCAATCATCGCTTGCGGCGTGATCGGTCACAGGCCCGGAAAACGTGACGCCCAGGCCAGCAGCACCTTCGGTGATCTGTTCGCGCCAGTCGGTGTGAATTTCACCCGAAAGATAGACATTCAGCGTCATTCTAATCTCCTCTTAGCCGCGCAGAACGCCGCCTGTGGCCTTGGTGACCTTCTCGATCACCTTGGCCCCGACGGCTTCGATATCGGCATCTTTCAACGTCTTGTCGCTGGGTTGCATGCGGACCGTCAGGGCAAGGGATTTCTTGCCCTCGCCCAAGGCACCACCGATGAATTCGTCAAAGACACGCACATCGTCGATCAACGCCTTGTCGGCCCCCATCGCCGCATTCACCAGGGTCATCGCGTCGACATCGGCATCCACGACAAAGGCAAAGTCACGTTCAACGGCCTGCAAGCTGCTGATCTGCAACGCGGGCCGGGACGATCCGGTCTTGCGCGGCAGGGGGACTTCGGCGGGCCAGATGGTAAAGCCCATGGCAGGGCCTTTGACGTCCATCGCGGCCAGCACGCGCGGGTGAATTTCACCAAAGACGGCCAGCACCTTTTTCGGGCCAAGGCAAATCTGCCCGTGACGGCCGGGATGCCACCACTCCGCACCGTTGCGGTTGATCTGCACCTTGGCCGGAGCACCGATGGCGGACAACACCGCCTCGACATCCGCCTTGACGTCAAAGACGTCGACGGGGCGCGAAGACCCGTGCACATCCTTGGGGCCGGTGCGCCCCACCAGCAGACCGCTGACCTGCATGTGCTGTTCGCCCGGTTCGCCGCCGGTGAACACCGGGCCGACTTCGAACAACGCCATGTCGGGGAAACCGCGCGCCTGATTGCGCGCTGCCGCCTGCAACAACGCAGGCAAAAGCGCGGGGCGCATGTGGCTCATGTCGGAGCTGATGGGGTTTTCCAGACGGGTTTCATCCGTCCCGCCGCCGAACAGCGCCGCCGAGGCCTGATCGATAAAGCTGTAGCTGACGCATTCGTTGTAGCCCAAGGCGGCACAGGCACGGCGCGCAAAGGATTCGCGACGCTGGATGGGCGACAAGACGGGCTTGGGCACACCGGCGGTCAAACGCGGCAGGGGACGCCCCTCAAGCTTGGTCAGGGACGCAATGCGCGCGACTTCCTCGACAAGGTCGGCCTCGCCCTGGACATCGGGACGCCAGCTGGGGACGTGGGCCATGTTGCCCTCAAGGCGGAACCCAAGCGCGGTCAGCGTCTTGCGCTGGTCGGCCTCGGAAATGGTCATGCCAACCAGCGATTGCACGCGGGCAGCGTCCAGTTTGTAGGCGCGCGAGAAATCCGGCACCTTGCCTGCGATCACCACGTCGGACGCTTCGCCGCCTGCAATATCCAGGATCATCTGCGTCGCGTGTTCGATCGCGTAAGGCGTCCATTCGGGGTCGATCCCGCGTTCGAACCGGTACCGCGCATCCGAGTTGATCTTGAGCGCGCGACCCGTGTAAGCGGTGCGCACCGGATCGAAATAAGCCGCTTCGACAAAGACGTTCACGGTTTCCATGGTGCAGCCAGTTTCAAGGCCACCCATCACGCCCGCGATGCTCTCCACCTTTTCGGCGTCAGAGATCACGGTCATGCCTTCGGTGAAGGTATATTCCTTTTCGTCCAGCCCCATCAGCGTTTCGCCACCCTTGGCACGGTGAACGCGCAGCGTATTGCCCGCGACCTTGTCGGCATCAAAAACGTGCAAGGGGCGATTGCGGTCATAGGTGAAGAAGTTCGTGACATCGACAAGGAACGAAATCGGACGCAGGCCAATGGCGCGCAGCTTGTCTTGAAGCCATGCAGGCGAAGGGCCGTTCGTCACGCCACGGATCACACGGCCATAGAACACCGGGCACTGGTCCAGCGTATCTTCGTCGATCGACACGCTGATCGGACAGGGGAAGGTACCCTCGACGGCGGGCATATCACGCGGTTTCAGCGTGCCCAGACCACGGGCGGCCAGATCGCGGGCAATGCCGCGCACACCCAAGGCATCGGGGCGGTTGGGAGTGATGGCGATTTCGATCACGGGATCGACCTTGGCGGGGTCGTTCTTGGCCAGCCAGTCGATGAAACGATCCCCGACCTCGCCCGAGGGCAGTTCGATGATGCCGTCATGTTCCTCGGACAGCTCCAGTTCGCGCTCGGAGGCCATCATGCCAAAGCTTTCGATCCCGCGGATCGTGCCGACGCCGATGGTGGTGTCGATGCCCGGCACGTAGACGCCCGGCTTGGCCACGACAACGGTGATGCCTTCGCGTGCGTTCGGCGCACCGCAAATGATCTGCTGAACGCCTTCGTCGGTTTCAACCTGACAGACGCGCAGACGGTCGGCATCAGGGTGCTTTTCGGCAGATTTGACGTAGCCCAGCGTGAAATTCGCCAGCTTGGCACCGCGGTCTTCGACGCCTTCCACCTCGAGCCCCAGATCGGTCAGCGCATAGGTAATTTCATCCAGCGACGCGGTGGTATCCAGATGTTCTTTCAGCCAGGACAGTGTGAATTTCATGGGGCTTATCCTCGTGCAAATGCTTGGGCTAGGGCCTAGCGTTTAATCAGGGCGGTTTCAATGCGGTTAGTCCGGCGTTTTCGGCATAAGGTCGTCCAGCTGCACCCCCAGCCAGCGTTCGGGAATGAAATGGCCGCCGCTATGTACATCCAGGGTGACGCTGCGGCCTTGGGTGCAGGTGTCCCAGACCAGATGCGTGGCACCGATGCCCGCCCTGATCTCGTAGTTTTGCGTGATCCGGCCCTGGCCACAGTCAAACGCCTTGCGCCACAGGGCGACCGCATTGGTCGCGTCATGGCCGGGACCGCGCGGCAGGCTCATCCAGATGTCGTTCAGGCCGTGGACATGGCGCACCTGTTTCGGCGGATTGGGGCAGGATGTCGCTTGGGGGATCGTGCCCGACATGGTCATCAGCCCTGCGATCCTGTCGCCCCGCGCACAGGCATAGCGCCACGCCATCGCTGCCCCGAAAGAAAACCCCGAGATGTAAATCTGGCTTGGGTCCACCGGAAAGCGTTTGGCGACATCCGCAAGGATCGCATCAGCAAAGGCGATGTCCGCAGGCGCATCCTGCCAGAACCGCCATGCGCGGTTCTGGGCCGAAGGCGCGATCAGCATCACCCCGCGCGGTTTGGTTTCAATACCGATGCGGGGATGGTTGACCACGGTTTTGCCACGGCGCAGGAAGGCGTGAAAATGCATCATCACCGGCAGTGGCGAGGTGCCGTCCCAGTTATCGGGCAGCAGGATGTTGTACTCGCGGTCGCCGATCCTGCAGGGGATGTCGCCGCCGCATGTCTGGGCGGCAGAGGATCCCGCGAAAGCCGGCAACGCGAGCAGAACCAACAACAACCAGCGCATCATGACGGCAGCCCACCCTTGAGTATCAGTTTATCCGAACGTGACGCCGTGGCTTCACTTTGCTCTTTTCGCCAGATCTTTGACATCGCCCATCCGGTACAGCTTGATTTCCCGCACCAACCGCAAGGTCGGTTTTGCCGCAAACAGAAACGATCCGATCAGGAAAAGCCATGTTGCGGGAATCTGCTCTGACTCGAAAAAGAACAGGATCGAACCGACGATAAAGCACACTGCCGCCATGAAATCCACAAAGGTATGCGCCAGTTCGAACCGCGCATACAGGGTTCGACTGGCCTCCGATGCCTCGCGGTTTTTATGATCAAACAGCTTCACTGCACGGCCTCCGGGACAGGCGTGACCTACCTGCTCAAACCGCCATGCAAGTTCGGCTGGTCGAGGCCGGCGAACCCGTAGTGACGCAGCCAGCGCAGGTCTGAATCAAAGAACGCGCGCAGGTCGGGAATGCCGTATTTCAGCATCGCGATGCGGTCGATGCCCATGCCAAAGGCAAAGCCCTGCCATTCGTTCGGGTCGATCCCGCCCGCTTGCAGCACCTTGGGGTGGACCATGCCGGACCCAAGGACTTCCATCCAGCCGTCGCCTTCACCGATGCGCAACTGGCCATCGACCCATGAACACTGGATGTCGACCTCGGCGGAGGGCTCGGTGAACGGGAAATGCGAGGCGCGGAAACGGGTCTTGATGCCGTCAACTTCAAAGAACGCGGCAAAGAATTCTTCCAGCGTCCATTTCAGGTTCGCCATCGAGATGTCTTTGTCGATCGCCAGACCTTCGACCTGATGGAACATCGGCGTGTGGGTCTGGTCGTAATCGGCGCGGTACACACCACCGGGGCAAATGATGCGCAGCGGCGCGCCTTGTGCTTCCATCGTGCGGATTTGTACCGGCGAAGTGTGCGTGCGCAAGACATGCGGCGGGCGGTCGTCGCCTTCGGCGCGGGCCATGTAAAACGTGTCCATCTCGGCGCGGGCAGAATGGTGTCCGGGAATGTTCAACGCGTCGAAGTTATACCAGTCGGTGTCGATGCGCGGGCCTTCGGCAACGGAAAATCCAAGTTCGGCAAAGATCGCAGTCACCTCTTCCGTCACCTGGCTGACCGGGTGGATCGTGCCTTGGCGGGTGGCACGGGTCGGCAGCGTAACGTCCAGCCATTCGCTGCGCAGGCGTTCATCCAACGCGGCGTCGCCCAGGGCGGCCTTCTTGGCGGCAAGGGCCGAGTTGATCTCGTCCTTCAAGGCATTCAGCGCGGGACCGGCGGTCTGGCGTTCTTCGGGCGTCATCTTGCCCAGTTCGCGCATTTTCAGCGCAACTTCGCCCTTTTTGCCGACAGCGGCCAGACGGATATCTTCCAATGCCGCCTCGTCCGCTGCATTCGCAATCTGTCCAATGTATTTTTGCTTGAGATCATCCATGTCGCACCTGCCGTTTGCTAGCCCGCTGACGTGCTACCAGAACCGCCCGTGATTACAAGCGCAACGCCGGATGGGTTGGCGTTTTTGATCATGAGCCTAGTGTCGAAAGGCCACTGACCGTTGATAGGCGAGGGCGCGCACGAAGCGTTGCAAGAGATCGAAGACCGGGGCGGATCACGTCGCCCCGGCCCTTGCGCGCCCCGATACCCGCGCACATAGTGCCCCCAACACGGGAGGGTTTGACGATGACACTATCAGGCGGATGCTATTGCGGCGCGTTGCGCTACGAGACCAGCGGGAATCCCGCGTTCAAGGCACAGTGCCATTGCCGAGAGTGTCAGTACATCTCGGGAGGGGGGCCAAATTATTTCATGCTGATGCCGGCGGAAGGGTTTTCGTTCACCAAAGGCACGCCCAGGCAGTTCACGCGGAGCGATCTGGACAACCCCGTCACGCGCGAATTTTGCGGCGACTGCGGCACCCATGTCCTGACGCGGTTGCCGTCGCGACCGTTCATCGTGCTCAAGGTCGGGTCGCTGGATGATCCGACGGCCTATGGCGGGCCGCAGATGGCGATCTGGACGCAAGATCAACAGCCGTTCCATCTGATTGCCGATGGTATGCCAAGCGTGCCGCAACGGCCGCAGGGCTAACCTTGGCACACAGCGCCCTGCCCCGTCCCGTTGACCGGCCCCGCCCCGTTAACCGGCCCTGGCTGGCGCTTGCGGGGCTGACCCTGGGGGTCATGGTCACCAATGGTTTTGCACGGTTTGCCTACGGCCTGATCCTGCCCGCAATGAAATCCGAGCTGGGGTGGAGCTATGCGCAAGCCGGTTGGCTGAACACGGCCAATGCGCTTGGCTATGTGGTGGGGGCCGTGCTGACGTTGCTGCTGATCGGGCGTGTGGCACCGTCACAGTTGTTCAGCTTTGGCCTTGTCGCCACCACGGCCAGCCTGCTGGCCACGGGGGTCGAGGCGACGATGGGCTGGCAGACGTTCTGGCGGATTGCCGCGGGGGTGTTCGGGGCGATGTCCTTTTCCACCGCCAGCGTATTGACCGCGCGGTTGTTTCCCGGCGATCCGAAACGCAATGCGCTGGCGATTGCGATCCTGTTTGGCACTGGCGGCGGTCTTGGCATCATGCTGGCTGGCGCATCCCTGCCCCTGATGCTCGAGGCATGGGGCCCGTCCTCGTGGCGTTTTGGCTGGTACATCATCGGCGGGCTCAGTGTGATCGCCATCCCGCTTGGCTTGTGGTCTGCCCGCGCGCTGCACGTGCCCGCGCCGCGCAACACCGCAACCGGAGGGTTACCGCTGCGGCGCATCTGGCGCGAATTGGCGGGCTATGCCGGGTTTGCCATGGGGTATATCGTCTACCTCACGTTCCTCGGGGCCTGGATGGCGGATCAACAAGCGTCGGCCGGCTTGATCGCCGGGGTCTGGATCATCCTGGGCGTTGCGCTGGTCCTGTCCCCATTTGTCTGGCGCGGCGTCTTGGCGCGGCACAATTCCGGCCGCCCCCTGGCGATGATCCTGACCGGAATCGCGGTAGGGTCGGCCCTGCCCGTCGTGTTGCCCGCGGGGGGCGCGGTTGTGATATCGGCCATCGTCTTCGGGCTGTGCGTGTTCATGGCCCCCGGTGCGATCACCAGCTTTATCCGCCAGAACCTGCCGCCCGCAAGCTGGGCCGCCGCGATGAGCCTGTTTACCGTTGTCTTTGCCGTCGCCCAGACAATCGGCCCCTTTACGGCCGGGGCCATCGGCGATGCGACAGGCAATATCGGATCAGGCTTGCTGGTAGCGGCCTGCATCTTGCTGACAGGCGCGGCGCTGGCAGCCTTTCAAAGACCTCTCGACTGAAACGCAAAACGCCGCCCTGATATCAGAGCGGCGTTTTGTAATTCCAAGAAGCGTCGGGCGCTTATGCGGCCAGTGCGTCTTGTGCTTGCTTAACAATCGCACCGAACGATTCAGGTTCGTTCACGGCCAGATCGGCCAGAACCTTACGGTCTACTTCGATGCCTGCAAGGGACAGACCATTGATGAAACGGCTGTATGTCAGCGCTTCGTCATGGCTGCGCACCGCAGCGTTGATCCGCTGGATCCACAATGCGCGGAAGTTGCGCTTGCGATTCTTGCGGTCACGGGTTGCATATTGGTTTGCTTTGTCGACGGCTTGACGCGCGACTTTAAAGGTATTCTTGCGGCGGCCATAATAACCTTTGGCTGCTTTGATTACCTTCTTGTGACGGGCGTGGGTGACGACACCACCTTTTGTACGGGACATATCGGCTCTCCTATCTTAGCGGTCGTAGGGCATGAAGCCCTTGATGATCTTTGCATCTGGCGCAGACAATGCTGTCGTGCCGCGTGCGTTGCGCAGGAACTTATTGCTCCGCTTGATCATGCCGTGCTGCTTGCCGGCCTGACTGCCGATGACCTTACCGGTCGCCGATACTTTAAAGCGCTTTTTAGCGCTCGACTTGGTCTTCATCTTGGGCATTTCCGTCTCCTTGACTTGAGTTCGGTAGATGCGCGACTCGGCATGCCACGTAGGCCGGACGCGCGGAACGAAGCTGGCGTATAGGAGGGACTGGCGGGCATGGCAAGCCCAAAAGACCACACCAGAGGTTTACCAGAACCTATAGC
Source organism: Roseobacter sp. GAI101 (assembly GCF_000156335.1). Taxonomy (GTDB): domain Bacteria; phylum Pseudomonadota; class Alphaproteobacteria; order Rhodobacterales; family Rhodobacteraceae; genus Sulfitobacter. The sequence continues at coordinate 3,018,715 of NZ_DS999213.1, read as the reverse complement.
GCGCGATCACATGCACAACGGCATCGGGAATATCCGCCAGCGCATAGCCCCCCGGATGGGACAGGACGGCATAGACGATCAACCCGCCCGCGATCAGGATCGTCAAGACAGAGGCGCGCGGAGCCCGGGAATCAGAAAACGCCGATACAAGTGAAGGGATAGACAACGCCGCAAGCGCGATTCCCAAAACAAGTGCTAGATCAGTGTCCATGTGAAAGCGCGCCTTTGCCCTGCTATGTTTTTCCCCAACTGGCCGACATTTACTCCGGATCGGTGTTGAAGATCAAACGTTCGTCGCAAGGGGCAACCCGCAGAATGTTGGTGCTGCCTTCGACATTGAACGGCACGCCGGCAATCACGACGATCAGGTCCTCGGGACCGGCATAGCCTTCCTCACGGGCGGCGCGTGCGGCACTGACGACCGCCATCTTGAAGCGGTCCAGCCGGTCGGTGATGATGCAGTTCGTGCCCCAGCTAAGCGCCAGACGCCGCGCAGTCTTTACCAGCGGGGTCAGGGCGATGATCGGCACGCGGGGACGTTCGCGGGCGATCAGCAAACCGGTGGTGCCGCTTTGGGTAAAACAGCAGATCGCCCTGATGTTGGTCGTCTCCGCGATCTCGCGGGCCGCGGCGACGATGCCATCGGCAACCGTCATGCGGTCTGCAGTGCGCGAGGATTCGATGATCTGGGTATAGGTCGGGTCCATCTCGACCTCGGTCGCGACATTGTCCATCGTCTTGACCGCTTCAATCGGATAGGACCCGGCAGCGGATTCAGCCGACAGCATGACCGCATCCGCACCTTCATAGATGGCCGTGGCCACATCAGAGACTTCGGCACGGGTGGGCATCGGGCTTTCGATCATCGATTCCAGCATCTGGGTGGCGACGATCACAGGCTTGGCGGCGGCACGGCACTTGCGCACCAGCCGCTTCTGGATCGGTGGCACATTCTGCACGGGCAATTCGACCCCCAGATCGCCGCGCGCGACCATGATCCCGTCACTGACCGACAGGATATCATCGAACCGCGCCACAGCTGACGGCTTTTCGATCTTCGACAACAACGCGGCACGGCCTTTGGCCAGGTCCCGCGCCTCAAGCACATCCTCGGGACGCTGAACAAAGCTGAGCGCCAGCCAGTCAACGCCAAGTTCGCAGACAAATTCAAGGTCGGCGCGATCCTTGTCGGACAACGCTGCCAGCGGCAGCACCACATCCGGCACATTCACGCCCTTGCGGTTCGAAATGACGCCGCCGATGATGACTTCGCAATTGGCGAAATCGGGGCCGCACTCCTTGACCTTGAGCCGGATCTTACCGTCGTTGACCAGCAGGCTGGCACCGGGTTCTAGCGCGGCGAAAATCTCGGGGTGGGGCAGGCAAACGCGGCTGGCGTCGCCTTCGGCCTCGTCCAGATCCAGACGGAACGAGGCCCCTTCGACCAGCTGTTCACTGTCGCCCGCAAACACGCCGACCCGCAGCTTTGGCCCCTGAAGGTCGGCAAGGATGCCGATGGTCGACCCTGTTTCCTCTTCGATCTGGCGGATAATCTTGTGCTTGATCCGGATTTCATCATGGCTGCCGTGGCTCATGTTCAGGCGAAACACGTCCGCCCCCGCAAGGTGCAGCGCCGAGATCATTTCATGCGTGTCAGAGGCAGGCCCGAGAGTGGCGACTATCTTTACGTTCCGCGTGCGTTTCATGCTGTGGTTTCCTTCGTCCGGGCCGGTCAGTTAAATTCGGGTTCTGTCTATCATGACTAAGGAGCAGAGTAGAGTGCAAAAGTGTTAGCGATAACAGCGTCTTTGCATTTTGCCGCCCCTGACTTAGGTATGCGGCGCGAAAGGTTGCAAATTGATGACATATTCCCCCTTTTCAATTGATGGAGCAAGCCGCCCCGGACGCTGGCTGGTGACCTGCGATCATGCCGCAAATACGGTGCCACCGACTGTGGCTGGCGGCGACCTGGGGCTGGACCCACAGGACATGGCACGCCATATCGCCTTTGACATCGGGGCCGCCGGGGTGACAGCAGCGCTTGCCGAACGGCTGAACGCGCCCGCGATCTTCAGTAACTTCTCGCGGCTGGTGATCGACCCGAACCGGGGCGAAGATGACCCGACCCTGCTGATGAAGCTATACGACGGCACGATCATTCCCGCCAACCGCCACGCCAATGCCGCAGAACGCGAACACCGCCTGACCACCTGCTACCGCCCTTATCACGACGCCCTGACCGAACTGGCGGCGCGCCCCGCAACCGTGATCGTATCCATCCACAGCTTTACGCCACAACTGCGCGGTCGTGCGCCGCGGCCTTGGGAAATTGGCGTATTATATGCCCATGACATGCGGCTGGCCCTGCCCCTGCTGGACCTGTTGCGCGCGGAAACGGATCTGACCGTGGGCGACAATGAGCCTTATTCCGGCCACCTGCCCGGCGACGCGGTGGACCGCCACGCCTTGCAACATGGCCGCCCCAATGTATTGATCGAACTGCGCAATGACCTGATCGCGGACCCCGCAGGCCAACGGGACTGGGCGGGTCGTCTGGCTCCGATCCTTGAAACCGCGCTGGCCCGGACCCAACTTTGATCTCAAACAGGAGAGACATCATGCCCACACAAACCGAGATCGAACTGCAAGCCGCCGCCTTCCGCCGCCTGCAACAGCACCTGATGCAGGACCGCACGGACGTTCAGAATATCGACATGATGAACCTTGCCGGATTTTGCCGCAACTGCCTGTCGCGCTGGTACCAAGAAGCTGCCAACGAGCGCGGCATCGAGATGGGCAAGGAGGAAGCCCGCGAACTGTTCTACGGCATGACGATGGATGAATGGAAAGCCAACTATCAGACCGATGCCAAGCCCGAGCAGGAAGAAGCGTTCAAGGTCGCGTTTGAGGAGAACGTCGGGAAAGGGTAAGCAACCGAAATTACGCCTCGAACAAAGTTGACCGCCTTCAAGCCCCAAGTGACTGATGCCGCGGTTCGCATGACCGGCACGGACGGCGGCACTTCGGTCGGGCGCGCGGTCACAGAGGTTTAGGATGGGCGATCCCGTGGAAAGAAGACCTTCGGGTATCAAAGGCTTTGTGTAAATAAGGCCCTTTGTATAGATTGAATTTCATCGGGAAGTCTTCCGAATATAACATCTACGTATCTCAGCTAATCAGCATATCCGACCGCAGGTTTTTCAGCAGCAGATATCATTTTAAAAATACGGAGACGGTGTTTGTCTTTACCTGACCAGCCTGTTTATCAAGCATGTTACCGCAGCACGCCGATTGCCGACCCCAAGACAGTAATTTTGGACATCGTGCGGCTATCAGAAGTAAACAATCATAAATTGGGTGTAAGCGGGATGCTGTATTTCAGTCCCGTAGCCTATTTTCAAATGATTGAGGGCTCGGAAAAAAACGTTCTGAAGCTCATGGATTCAATCAGACTTGATGCCCGGCACGCGGTAATCTGGGAATCTTACCAGCCGGTCGCGCGGCGAAGTTTTCGAACTGAACTTCCGATGGGCTACATAGACGATGCAGACCTCAGAAGTGGCGCAATCGATAACGGCTTTCACCCGAAGAGAGACGATTATTCAAAAGCCCAAGCCAACATTGCATGCCAGTTTTTGGTGACCTCCGGACAGCAGAAGTATCCGTCCATGTCCTATACTTATTAAGCCAATAAAAAAGCACTCGGCGTTGAACGCGTCACGCCTGCGCACCGGCCCCTACGATCCAGATTAAAACGATGGTCATGCACAGCGAAACCCACCGCGATCGCATCAGACGGCTCTAACCAGAAATGGATTTTTCCGGTTAGAGCGCCCTCAACGCTGGCCTAAACCGCCGCCTTGCGCATCTCGTCAAGATAGATCTCGCGCAGGCGCGGTGCGATCCGCCCCGGTGTGCCATCCCCCAGCATCACGCCGTCAATCTCGACCACCGGCATCACGAACGCGCTGGCGGACGTGGTGAACGCCTCATCCGCCTCTTTAGCCTCGTCGATGGTAAAGTTGCGCTCTTCGACCTCCATCTGCGCCTCTTTGGCGAAACGCAGAACAGCGGCGCGGGTGATGCCGTGCAGGATGTCGTGGCTCAACGCGCGGGTGATGATCTTGTTGCCCTTGACGATATAGGCATTGTTGCTGGTACCTTCGGTGACGAAACCATCCTCGACCATCCACGCGTCGTCGCACCCCGCCTTCTTGGCCATCATCTTGCCCATTGACGGGTACAGCAACTGCACCGTCTTGATGTCGCGACGACCCCAGCGGATGTCTTCGATGCTGATGATTTTGGCCCCCTTCTTGGCGGCAGGGCTGTCGGCCATGCCGGGCTTGGACTGGGTGAAAAGAACAATCGTCGGTTCGGTCGTTTCGGGGTCGGGAAAGGCAAAATCGCGGTCGCCGTCAGACCCGCGCGTGACCTGCAAATAGATCAACCCCTCATCGATCTCGTTCACACGCACCAGTTCGCGGTGAACCTCAAGCAGATCCTCCTTCGAGATCGGGTTGCGCATGTCCAGTTCGTTCAGCGAACGGCTCAGACGGATGGCGTGACCTTCGAAGTCGATCAACTTGCCACCCAGAACCGAGGTCACTTCGTACACACCGTCCGCCATCAGGAACCCGCGATCAAAGATCGAAACCTTGGCTTCATTCTCGGGCAGGTATTCGCCATTCACATAAACAGTCCGCATCTCTTATCCCCAAAGCTTGGCCAAAGGTGGATGCACCCCGGCTGCGTCAAATGTCAAAGCATTCTCACGGTCTTCGGCCAGAAGAAGCGGGCCGTCAAGATCAACAACCTTTGCACCTTGCGCGACCAAGGTGGCAGGGGCCATGGCAAGGGACGATCCGACCATGCAGCCGACCATCACCTCATACCCCTGTGCAAGCGCCGCATCCCGCAGCGAAAGCGCTTCGGTCAGGCCACCGGTCTTGTCCAGCTTGATGTTCACGACGTCATACTTGCCCTTCAACTTGGGCAGACTGTTTCGGTCATGACAGCTTTCGTCTGCACAAACCGGCACAGGCCGGTCCATCCCGATCAGCGCGTCATCCTCGCCAGCGGGCAAAGGCTGCTCGACCAGCGCGACGCCAAGCCGTACCAGATGCTGGGCCAGATCGGCATAAACCTCTGCTGACCAACCCTCGTTCGCATCGATGATAATCTGTGCGTCAGGTGCCCCGGCCCGCACGGCCTCAAGCCGTGGCATGTCGTCAGGCGTGCCCAACTTGATCTTCAACAACGGCCTGTGTGCGTGCAACGCTGCCTGCGTCTGCATCTTCTCCGGCGTATCGAGGGAAAGCGTATAAGCCGTAATTTCAGGCCCCGGCGCGGCAAGGCCTGCCAATTCCCAAACCCGCTTCCCCGCCTGCTTGGCCTCAAGATCCCACAATGCGCAATCTACGGCATTGCGCGCCGCGCCAGCGGGCAGCAGATCATAAAGGTCCGTACGCGTAAACGCGCCTGGCAACCCCTCGATCTCGGCTGTCACACTCTCAAGCGTCTCGTCATAACGGGCGTAGGGCACACATTCGCCCCACCCCGTCACGCCGCCATCGGAAACTCGCACCGTCAACACTTGCGCTTCGGTCCGCGACCCGCGCGAAATGGTGAACACCTGCGCCAGTCGAAACACATCACGGCTTACTTCTATGCGCATACCCGCTCCTTCATTTTGCCAGATAAACTCTCCCCGAAGGGCCGGTCAGAGGGCTGCCAAAGCATCCGCCAGCTTGGCAGCGCCCTGCCGGAACGGATCAACCGCGGGCAGGCCAAGACGGGTTTCGACCTCGGCCAGATAGGTTTCCGCCTCGCTCTCGGACATGTGCTGCGTGTTGATCGAAATGCCCACGACCTTGCAGGCCGGGTTGGCGAACCTGGCCAGCGTCAGTGCCGTATCGCGGACATCCTCCAAACTGGGCAAAGCATAGTCGGGCAAACCGCGCATCGTCTTGCGCGTAGGTTCATGGCACAGGATCAAAGCATCCGGTTGACCACCGTGGATCAAGGCAAGCGTCACGCCGGAGTAGGACACGTGGAACAGGCTGCCCTGTCCTTCGATCACATCCCAGTGGTCATCATCGTTGTCAGGCGTGAGATACTCGATCGACCCTGCCATGAAATCGGCAACGACCGCATCCAACGGGACGCCTTCGCCGGTGATCAGAATGCCAGTCTGGCCCGTGGCACGAAAGCTGCTTTTCATGCCCTTTTCCTGCATCGCCGCATCCAGTGCCAACGCCGTATACATCTTGCCGACAGAGCAATCCGTGCCCACGGCCAGCACCCGCTTGCCGCTGCGCTTGACGCCATTGGCAATGGGATACTCTACCGACGGCACCCGCACGTCATGCAGGTTGCGCCCATGTTCCTGCGCGGCGGCCGCCAGGTCAGGTTCATTGCGCAACAGGTTGTGCAGGCCGGATGCCAGATCGAACCCCGCCTCCAGCGCTTCAAGCAGCACGGCCTTCCAGGCGGCACTGATAACACCGCCGCGATTGGCCACGCCGATGACCAGCGTCTTTGCACCAGTGTCCTTCGCTTGCGCCAGGGTCATATCGGCCAGACCGACATCGGCCTTGCAGCCGTCCATCCTGAATTGGCCGACGGCGTTATCTGGCCGCCAGTCCTTGATGCCCTGGGCAACTTTGACAGCCAGTTGATCCGGCGCGTCGCCGAGAAAAAGAAGATAAGGTGTTTCGATCATCGTGGCATACTCCATCCGTTTGGCTTTGGCCCATTTTCGCAGCCTTATCCCGCAAAGAGGTTTCAATTTGAAGGGATTAACAAGAATTGGTGCAAGGAAGCTGCGCAGTTTCTGGTTTCCGCAGGATAATTGTGCATCAACGATTGGCGCAGAATGCTGCAGCTGCGAAATCAAGCTTGCACGCCGCGGCGTAATTTAATACCTGAACAATCAACCAATTCGTAACTTTATTACTCAAGGAGCCACCCCCATGAGCTTTCGCATCCAGCCCACTGCGCCCGCCCGCCCGAACCGTTGTCAGCTGTTCGGCCCCGGTTCGCGCCCTGCGATCTTTGAAAAGATGGCAAAGTCCGACGCAGATGTGATCAACCTTGACCTCGAAGACAGCGTCGCCCCGTCCGACAAGGACAGCGCGCGACAGAATATTATTGCGGCGATCAGTGATTTGGATTGGGGCAACAAGCTTCTGTCCGTGCGCATCAACGGGCTCGACACCCCTTATTGGTACCGCGACGTGGTCGACCTGCTGGAACAGGCGGGCGAACGCCTGGACCAGATCATGATCCCCAAGGTCGGCTGTGCGTCGGATGTCTATGCCGTCGATGCGCTGGTCACGGCGATTGAAACGGCCAAGGGGCGCAACAAGAAGATTTCGTTCGAGGTGATTATCGAATCTGCCGCCGGCATCGCGCATGTCGAAGAAATCGCGGCCTCCAGCCCGCGCTTGCAGGCGATGAGCCTGGGGGCGGCAGATTTCGCGGCCTCCATGGGTATGCAGACAACCGGGATCGGGGGAACGCAGGAAAACTACTATATGCTGCAAGACGGTGCCAAGCACTGGTCCGATCCATGGCATTGGGCCCAAGCCGCAATCGTCGCGGCCTGCCGGACCCACGGCGTCTTGCCGGTCGATGGCCCCTTTGGCGACTTCTCGGATGACGAAGGTTTCCGGGCGCAGGCGCGGCGGTCGGCGACATTGGGCATGGTCGGAAAGTGGGCCATTCACCCCAAACAGGTCGTGATCGCGAACGAGGTGTTCACCCCCTCCGAAGCTGCCGTCGCAGAGGCCCGCGAGATTTTGGCCGCGATGGAAGAGGCAAAGGCAAAAGGCGAAGGAGCCACTGTCTACAAGGGACGTCTGGTGGATATCGCCAGCATCAAGCAGGCAGAGGTCGTTGTGCGCCAGTCCGAGATGATTGCTGCGCGCTAGGCGTTGGCCAGGCGGGGGGCCAGCCCCCCGTACCCCCCGGGATATTTTCGAGCCAGAGAAGGGGGCTTGGCGCGCGCCTTGAGTTCGGGCATCAGAGCAGGATGAATATTGATGTCCTTTCTGCGCTGGCCCTTTTCAGCCTGATCACCTCGCTGACACCGGGGCCGAATAACTTGATGCTGATGGCATCGGGGGCGAATTTCGGGTTCAGGCGCACGTTGCCGCATATGCTCGGGATTACCTTCGGTTTCATGTCCATGCTGCTTTTGGTCGGACTGGGGCTGATCAGGGTGTTTGACGCCTATCCGGTGATTTATACGGTCCTGAAGGTATTGAGCGTGCTTTACCTTTTGTTTCTTGCCTACAAGATCGCGACGGCTGCGCCTGTCGTCACCTCGAAATCAGCCGGCAATCCGATGAGCTTTCTTCAGGCAGCGGGATTTCAGTGGGTGAATCCCAAGGCCTGGGCCTTTGGCCTGAGCATCATCACAATCTATGTGCCGGTGTCGGGCTTTGCACCATTGATGCTGACCGCCGTGGTGGTCGCGGTCATGGCGCTTCCATCGGTCACGCTCTGGACGGTCATGGGCGGGCAGATGTCGAGGTTTCTGACCAGCACCGTCCGCCTGAGAGTGTTCAACGGCACCATGGCCCTGTTACTGATTGCATCCCTTTTGCCGATCCTTTGGCCCGACAGCTGAACAGGCTGCGTTGCAAAGCCGATAAATCACAGCCATATAGCGGTGACCCAAGCGCGGAGCATGTGATGACACAGTATCTGGATTTTGAAAAACCACTGGCAGAGATCGAAGGCAAGGCGGAAGAATTGCGCGCCCTCGCACGGTCTTCAGAAGGGATGGATGTCAGCGCCGAGGCGCAGGCCCTGGACAAAAAAGCCCATCAGATGCTGGATGATCTGTACAAATCCCTGACGCCCTGGCGCAAGTGTCAGGTCGCGCGCCATCCTGAGCGCCCGCATTGCAAAGATTATATTGACGCGCTGTTCACGGATTACACACCGCTGGCCGGCGACCGCAACTTTGCCGATGATCTGGCTGTGATGGGTGGATTGGCGCGGTTCAATGACATGCCCGTGGTCGTGATCGGCCATGAGAAGGGCAATGATACCAAGTCGCGGATCGAACGCAATTTCGGCATGGCCCGGCCCGAAGGGTATCGCAAGGCCGTGCGGTTGATGGATCTGGCGGGCAAGTTCGGGTTGCCGGTAATTACCCTGGTGGACACACCCGGTGCATATCCCGGCAAGGGTGCAGAAGAGCGCGGCCAATCCGAAGCGATTGCACGCGCAACAGAGAAATGTTTGCAGATCGGCGTGCCTTTGGTGTCTGTCATCATTGGCGAGGGCGGGTCTGGCGGGGCTGTGGCCTTTGCAACGGCCAACCGTGTGGCGATGCTTGAGCATTCGGTCTATTCGGTTATTTCGCCCGAAGGCTGCGCATCGATCCTGTGGAAAGACGCCGAAAAGATGCGCGAAGCGGCTGAAGCCTTGCGCCTGACCGCGCAGGACCTCAAACAGCTTGGCGTGAATGATCGCATCATAACCGAACCACGTGGCGGCGCGCACCGTGACCCCGCAACCGCGATCGCATCGGTCGGCAAGGCGATTGCCGCTATGCTTGATGATCTGGGCGGCAAGGACGGCAAGGCGCTGATCGCTGACCGGCGCAACAAGTTCATGGACTTGGGCGCGAAAGGTCTTGCGACGTAATTCGAGGGGCTGACCGATTGCTTCGAAGAAAACGGATCGGACTTTGTGAAAAGTCCGTCCTACGTCGCCAACATGCGCAATCCCTGAGTGACGTCTGATCGTACGGCGAGGCGCAGGCCCGGTTCATCCCCGGCCCGCAGCGCTGCGATGATAAGTTTGTGGAAATGCGGTGGCTCGGTCCGCCGCAACCGTCCGTAAAGCGCACACATCGTGGGGCCCATCTGCAGCCAGACCGTTTCGGCCATCGCCAGCATCGCCGGGGCCTGTGCGCGCAGATAGAGCGTGCGGTGAAACTCAAGGTTGGACCGGATGTAGCTTACCGCGTCGCGGTGGGCGACCGCTTCCGATACCGTATTATTGATGGTTTGCAGCCGTTCGATCAGGGCCATATGGGCCCGTGGCAAGGCGCGGCTCGCCAATTCGACTTCGATCAAGGCGCGCAGGGCAGCCAGTTCTTCAATCCGTTCATTGCTGAGTTCGGGTGTAGAGATGCGGCCGGAAGTGGACATGGTCAACGCCCCCTCGGCCGCAAGCCGCCGCACCGCTTCGCGCGCGGGCGTCATCGACACCTCGTATTCCTTGCCGATCCCTCGCAAAGTCAGCGCATGTCCGGGGGGCAGGTCACCATGCATGATCCGGCTGCGCAACTGTCGATAGACACGGTCATGCGCAAGCGGGTTGGCATCAAGAGGGCGAGGATTCAGGTTCATGTTTCCGTTGTGATCACAATGGCGCTTCGCGTCAATAACACATCAGATCGGCGGCGTGTCAGGGGCCAATATTGATCCCGGATCTATGGAATTCACATCGAGCGGCAAGGCCGGCAGCGGCGCGTGACCACGGCAAGCGACTGCACCGAAGATTGCCGATTCGCACGCAGCGATGAACACGGTCCGCACCTAACCACGGAGGCACCCTGCCTAGCGCCTTGCCCATTAACCACCGTCTTCAGTCCTGCACGACAATTGCCCACCCCAAGGTTCCCGACACAAACGAGTTTCCCGATATGGATCGCCTTTTAAGCAAACCGGTAGCGGTGCAGATCGCTGCCGTTTTGGCGCAGCCAGCCACGGGCGTCCTTGTAGGGGCCATAGATCCGCTCCACCTCGGCCCAGAAGGCGGGCGAATGGTTCATTTGCGCCAGATGCGCGACCTCGTGGGCCGCAACGTAATCCAGCACCTCTGGCGGGGTCAGGATCAGCCGCCATGAAAACATCAATCCGCCGTCTGACGTGCACGACCCCCACCGCGACCGCGTATCGCGCAGGGTCAGTCTGCTGTAGGGCCGCCCCAGAGCGGCTGCATAATCATCGCACGCCCCTGCCAGCCTGTCGCGGGCCAGTTCCTTCAAATGCGCCGCAAGAGTTGCCGGTACTCGGTCTTCGCTGCCCGGAACGGCGATTGTATCATTGCCCAGCTGTACACGCCGTCCCTGCCCTTGCACGACACGGACCATGCGCCCGCCCAAGGGAAATTCGGCACCGATACCGATGGCCACGTCTTCGCCGCGCGCGTCCAGATGTCCGCGAATCCAGTCCTCTTTCTCGCGAGCGAATGCGATCCCTTCGGATTCCTTCAGCCGCTTGGGCATGGTCAGCGTCACACGCCCGTCCAACTGCGAGATGCGCAAGGATATGCGTTTCGCCCGCGCAGACCGGCGCAAGATAAGCGGGATAGGCGGATTGCCGGGCAGGACGGGATCGGGCATTTCGGGGTTCCGGACAAACAGGGGGTGGCGATTGCCTTTGACAGTTCCTATCTCATATGGCACTTGGCCTGAATCATCTATACGCAACAACACTTTCAAAAAGGGGACTTCGATGCCCAATGAAGAATGGGGAACCAAGCGCCTGTGCCCCACAACGGGCAAGCGGTTCTACGACCTGAACAAAAGCCCGATCATCAGCCCTTACAGCGGCGAAGTGGTCGAGGTGGATAGCTCCAAATCCCGCATGATCGCCGCCGATGCCGAAGACGCAGTGACAGCAAAAGCCAAGAAGTCCGATGTCGATGACGACGAGAACCTGGTTGATGACGACGATGTCGATGTGGATCTGGACGACGACATTCTGGACGACGACGATGACGACGATGATACTGTTCCATTGGAAGAAATCGTCGATGTCGCAGCGAATGACGACGACTGATTGAATTTTACGAAGGCGGGAGTGGATTTTCCCCTTGATCCCGCCTTCGGTTGCGCCTATTCAGCGGCGCATCGGCCTTCCCAAGGTCGACACGTTACCCGGATCACTGATCCACGATGGGGCCTTAGCTCAGCTGGGAGAGCGCCTGCATGGCATGCAGGAGGTCAGCGGTTCGATCCCGCTAGGCTCCACCAAATTCGAATATAAGTTGCGGGAAACCTTAAACTTATGTCATTTCAGATAGTTACATCCCGCATGGTGGTCACAATTGTGGTAAACATGAAGGATGAATATCTTGTCCCCAAAAAACCAATATTTAGTTCGTCGAGGAAATATATGGCATTATTCCCGAAGGGTTCCCCAAAATGCTAGGAAATATATTGGCACGCAGTTCATCAAAAAATCGCTAGGGGTCAGTGATGTAAAGGAAGCACGGCGACTTCGGAACATTTACTCCATCCAAGTCGATGCTCGGTTTGCCGCATCTGAACACAAAATATCAACGGATGGAGATAGTTCAGCGCTACCACAGGCGTCCCTAAGAGATTTGATTAATTACTTGCGCCAGTATGTGGCTGAATCCGATGAGTTAGCTGCAAGGCACCTTGTTCAGAAGCCGCCTGAAGACGAAGAGCAACGCCGGGAAATGCTCAAAGAGAACGAAATAGCGCTGCAAGTTCTCAAAACCCACGAAGACCCCAACGGTCAACAATGGTTATATTCTGTTTCAAATGAGCTTCTCGAGCGTGCAGGAGCTCATCTCGAGGACAAGGCCTTGATTGCAGAGTTTGCCGAGCTCATTCGCCGCGGGCTAATTGAGATACAATCCCGAGCACTGGATCGTCTTGAACATAATTTTGCCAAGACTTTCCACGATGTGCTCTTTGACCCAGACCGACATCCTGAAATCACTTTCGGTAAACTGACAGACATCTTCTGGGAAGAGAAGCTGGAGGAGTACGACCAGAATTCCGTAAGCAGAAAATGGGTCGATAAAATTCAATCAAACTTAAGCTTATTACGCGAGGCGATCGGCGAAAATCTCCCCCTATCCAAGCTCAACGACGACGTCGTTCAAGGCATAAGACGGATACTGGGTAGGCTTCCTAAAAACAGGAACAAACTGTACAAAAAGCTTACAATTCCAGCAGCCGTTGAGGCAGCCCAAAAAGATGGCCATCCAACTCTCGATCCCACTACGCAAAGTCAATATTTGAACACATTGGTAAACGTATTGGACGTTGGTGTCCGCAAAGGTTTTTTACGTCACAACCCTGCTGCAGGAGTGAAGCCCATCAAAAGACAAACGCTCGCGGCTTCTGAGAAAAGGCTTCCGTGGAGGGAGGATCAGATAATCAAGTTCTTCACAGGCAAATTTTATCAGTCCTGCCGTCCAGATTCTCAAAATCCATACAAAAAGCTCGATAGAGACTGGCGATTTTGGATACCGCTCGTAATGCTTTTCACGGGAGCACGTCCAAATGAAATCAGCCAGTTGTTAGTAGGGGACGTGAAGAGAACCGAAAATGGTACTTGGTATATCGATGTTCTGGAAAGCGAAGATGATCACGAAAAATCCATAAAAACGTTGAGCAGCCGGAGGATGATCCCGCTTCACCCTGAGCTAGTAAAAATTGGCTTCCTGCAGTTTGTTGATAAAATAAAGTCAGTTAATCCAACCGGACGCCTTTTTCCCAATCTCACGCCCGATCAGAACGGCAACACTGCCCACTACGCAACGAGGCGGCTGCGTGAAAAATTCATCCCAGAAGAAATAATTCTCGATAATCGCCAAACACTTTACAGCCTTCGCCACAATGTCAGGGACGCTCTAAGGCGCATCAAGGCTCCACCAGAAACTCTTCGGGCGATAGCCGGGTGGTCACCTGGATCGACATCGGTGAGCGATGATTACGGAACCCCAGGGAATCCAGATTTTCACATCAATTCTGTCGAAAAAATTGCCTATTCTGGTCTTGACCTCAGCTTCTTGCATATAGACGGGCCAGTTCCATCAGGGTCGGAAAAATGAGCGTGCAAAACAAGAATATCGGCTGGCTATTAGGCTCGACGGCAGTAGGAAAAGCAATTCTGCGCGCAGACATGGTCATTGATGGCGAGATAACAGCCCACGACCCAGCCAAGCCTTGGATCGCGCCCCCAAATCCCACAGGAAAATTCTTTTCTGGAGGATTTGAAAAATACCTCAAAGACCTAGAATCTCCGACGAAAACAAAGGATAAACTCAACCCCACGAAGCAAGCGCTGTATCAGCTTGTAATCAATGAAATTGACGAGTTTCCCATAGAAGCTGAAGGGCGAACGTGGGCGGACCTCCCCGCTGAAAAAATTGCTGCTTCACTTGCAATCTCACCCGATCATGCCCGAAGACTTTACAGGGGCTCGCCCTTTAGGCATGTGATAAAAATGCGCAAAGGGAAAAAAACCACTTTGATCCGCATTGGGCTCGCTTCGGATCTCACACACGAAGACCAAGCACGAATGATGGCCAAATTTTGGAGAAACGCCACCGGACGCAACGTTGACAAGAAACAGTTTGGCCTCCTTGTTGGCATCGCAAAAGAGTGCCCTCCGGCCCTTGCTTTCGATATTTTCAGAACCATTGTCTCTAACTGGTCACCCTTCATGGCTTGCGTGAAAGTTGCGCAGTTCATTGGTCAACACGATGGCGATGCCTATGACCAAAACAAAGAAAATTTTTATACTAGGTTTTTGCGGTTTCCAAGTATCAGCCTATTCCGAAGGTTCACATATGTTGCGCTGGATTACTACAGCATGGCAGTTCAAGGTCAGCTTTCGGAGACAAAATGCCCAGATCTTTGTCACCGCATACTTAAAGAATTAAACAATATAAATAAACTATCATCATTATAGTCAGTAGACACAAAGAAAGCGACATGATGATAGTTCAACACTCGCTGCGCTCATGTTGAGCTACAACACGGGCGAAAGAGCTCACGGAAAGAACGAACACAGCGCCTTCTAATTTTACCGCTATGAATTTTCGGACAGCGCATCGGTTCTAGGTGAAATTACATTCCTGGTCGATACGGGCGCTTAGATAGCGAAAAATTGACTTCTTTCTGACCGCCGACCTAAAACTCAGCCATCAAGTCCAGTCCCAAAAAGCCCTCAAGGGCCCCGGAGCGGACCCTGAGGGCAGCAACTAGAACGACCAAGCACCCTACCCTAGAGAATGGCACTCTGACCCGCTCAGAGGGCGCTATTTTGCCGCACCGCTAAAATCGCAGCAATCTGTGTGCGCACTGAGAATTCAATTGTAGGAGCTCAGGTCACAATCAAAAGTAACTGCGGTTCGAACTGTTGAGTCAATTTCAAACAAGTAAAGAACAAAATAGCCAAGCGCAGATGCTTAAAATTTTGAATAACCCGGTGCAGGGTAAGCGCTCAACAAAGAACAGAACTCAAGCGATATCGAGCATGCCTCACGGACTGAAGACACTTTTTGAGACAATTTCAAAACCTCACTTTGACCCTGCTGCGCTTGGCGTTGCGGGATGAGCAAAAGTGGAAACAAACTAGACATTTTGCTGGAGACATTTTGACACCAAAGGCTGGCCCGTTGTCGATTTGTAGCGGTTTGCAGTTAACTTCACTCAAAATGTACTCCAAAAGGTTCGATTACCCTTCCCCTGTCGGTACCATAGGGTATTCTAAAAGAGGTTAGACGTTTCCGACCCCCTCCAGACCAAGGAGGGTCAGATGACAGACAAAACTGCATTCACCAGATTTCAAACGATAGCTGCGCAGGAGATCGCGCGTCTCAATTTGGGGGGAAGGATCACCCCATTCCCGGGCACACAGTGGGTCGCAAGCTCATTGTTGCAGAAAGCGATCCGCAGGAACCTTCCGCACGTTGCGGGTCAAGCCGGACGGTTTTTGCTGGAGGTCAAAAGGGAACACCTTCTGCGCCGTCTCAATGCCATTGCCTCAGAAGACATTGGCCTCGCGGACATCGAAACTGTGGCTATCACTGCCGCCTGCTTGAAAAGCGCAAAAGTCCGCCGCGATCTTGGTGGGGAGGTCATTGTGACCGACTATCTCATCCGGCGCATGTGCGCGGCACGAAAATCCCGTTCTGCGGATGATCTGCTGATGACGGTAGAACGTCTCCCCCGGCTTGCCCCGGATCGTATCAACTTTGCCCAGTACTCAGACGCGCGTCTTCGCCAGATTATTTTGGGTTGCCCGTCACTGGATCAGAGGGCCTTGGCACTGTGGTATCTGTTCGGGACCAAGCGCTGCGCCAGCGATCACTTGCTTTTCCGAAAGGGTAATCCAGACATGGCGTGGGACACATTGGCAGAGTTAGGCATTGCGCCAACAATGCTGCTGATTGCTCGTGAGAATTTTACCAAGACCGTGACCATGCTCGCCCCCTATATGTCCCTGCTGTCCCTCCAAAACGATGTCGTTTCAGACCGGGTCAAAGACGATCCAACCCCGGTTGAGATTGCAATCAATTGCAATCCTTCGTGGGGTTTTGACATGTACACGCGCCCCGGTCGTGCGGCACTGCACAGATTGCTTTTGCGGAATGCAGGCTTGGCGGCTTGGGCTGCTGATTTCCTGCCGAAACACGGGCGGGTTCAGATTTTGGGGGAGTTGCTGTTTCGCATCGAAGGCCAATGCCTTTCTCGCCGTGCCGATGGGGCATTCGGAACCGAGCTGCGCGAACGCTGGGAGCAAGAATGTGCGGGCGTCTCACCGGAGGCCGTAGAGCATGGCTTAGCGGTATTACGGAACGTCTTGCCCGACCTCAATGCGATCCGGGCTGATATTGCTGCGGAGGGCCTGATATGAACGATCTAACCCTAACCCGGCATAATCCTTTCTTATCCCGCCCTACAAAGGCGGCAGATGGCCCGACTTTGACGGGTGATGAAGCAGTCGAGCACTTCATCCGCGAAAGCCTTTCGGAGAACACACGTCAGGCCTATCGGGCTGATCTGGCCCACTTCACAGTTTGGGGCGGTACGCTCCCGGCTTCACCCGAAACAATTGCACGATACCTTGCCGAACACGCTGAAATACTTGCCCCTGCCACTCTTTCCCGCCGTGTTGCTACCCTAAGCAAGGCTCACGAGGCAAACGGCTGGCCGAACCCCTGCCGCAAGGAGTTGGTGCGCGCGACGCTGCGAGGGATCAAGCGGGTCAAAGGCACAGCGCAAGCTCAAGCACGGCCATTGCTGCGTGAAGACCTATTCTTGGTTCTGGACGCCTTAGATGATGACCCTCGCTCTCTCAGAGATCGCGCATTGCTGTTGGTCGGCTGGGCTGGGGGCTTTCGGTCCTCAGAACTGACCGGGCTGGACCTCTCAGACATTGAAGAGGTGCGCGAAGGCCTGATCCTGCACCTGCGCAAATCTAAGACTGATCAGACGGGCCAAGGCCGCAAGATCGGCATCCCCCTAGGGAGGACACGTCACTGCCCTGTGGCGGCTCTCTCTGGCTGGCGGCAAGCCCTCCCAGAGCCAGATGGCAGGGTGTTCCGTCCCGTAGACCGTCACGGCAATGTGCGAGGTCCCATGCTGAGACCTGATGCCGTTTCGACAATTCTTCGGGATCGGCTGGCTACGGCGGGGATCGAATCTGAGGGTTACAGCGGCCACAGTCTCCGCGCGGGTCTTGCCACAAGCGCCATCAAAGCTGGGGTTCCCACATACAAGGTCCGCGCACAGACAGGTCATGCGTCCGACGTGATGCTGGCCCGATATGTTCGGGATGCTGGATTGTTTGATGGGAATGCAGCTGGGGCTTTGTTGTGAGTTGGGCTAATTCTGTTGAAAAACTCTTCTTGATTTGAGGGTCTTCGGGTGATTCAATTTCCCCATAAAAGCGGGGGACTGGTCAATGATGGGACCGAAGCAGGAAGCACAGGCGGCGCTGTTTTATGAGTTTTCACTTGAGGATCATGTCCCGCAAGATCACCTATTGCGGTCGATTGATCGGTTTGTCGATTTGAGTGACATTAGGCAATATCTCGCAGAGTTTTACAGTCACACTGGCCGTCCATCGATTGACCCTGAGCTGTTAATCCGCATGCTACTGGTTGGTTATTGCTTTGGCATTCGGTCCGAGCGGCGGCTGTGCGAGGAGATTCATTTGAACTTGGCGTATCGCTGGTTCTGTCGCCTTGATCTGTCAGATCCGATACCAAGCCATTCGACTTTTTCAAAGAACAGACATGGGCGTTTTCGTGAGAGCGCTCTGCTGCGGCATCTGTTTGAGAAGACCGTTGCGCGCTGCATTGCAGACGGTTTGGTGAGTGGCCAGCGCCTCGCAGCGGACGCCAGTCTAATTGAGGCCGACGCCAACAAACAGAACTCCACACCAAAGGAGGACTGGGATCACAGGGCAATTGACCCGAGCGATGCGCCCCGCGCGGTCAAAGAGTATCTGGACGTCCTGGACGATGCGGCATTCGGTGCTGCATCTGAAGTTGAGCCAAAGTTCACGTCCCACTCCGACCCAAGCAGCCAGTGGACTGCAGCCCGAAAAGGCCCTGCGTTCTTTGCCTATTCCACCAATTATCTGATCGATACCGATCACAGTGTCATCGTGGACGTTGAAGCGACCAGATCGATCCGGCAGGCGGAAGTTCGATCTGTGCGCACCATGTTGGATAGGATCAAAGACCGGCATGATCTGGCACCCGAACGTCTCATCGCGGACAGCGCTTATGGATCAGGGCCCATGCTCGGCTGGCTTGTAGATCGCAAAATCAATCCCCATATTCCGGTCCTGGATAAAGCTGGTCGCACCGACGGCACCTGGTCTCGCGCAGATTTTGAATGGGACGCCGAGAACAACCAATACATCTGCCCAGAGGGTGAACCCCTGAAGCAGTTCCGCCGAAACTATTCTGACCCCAACCGTGGGCCCACCGGCAAAGGCGTCGCCAAGTATCAGGCTCTGAAGCATACCTGTCAGGCCTGCCAATCAAAGATGAAATGCTGCCCGAATGCTGATGCCCGCAAGATCACTCGCGAAGAACATGAAGATGCCCGCCAGGTTGCCCGCGACATTGCCAAGACCAAGCAATATGCGATCTCAATGAGGTTGCGAAAGAAGGTCGAGATGCTCTTCGCACACCTCAAACGCATTCTCGGCCTCGGAAGGCTCCGATTACGTGGACCATGCGGTGCAAATGACGAATTCCTACTCGCCGCAACCGCCCAAAACCTCCGCAAACTGGCCAAGATCTTTCCTGCACCGCAGCAAACGCGCAAAGCCTGATAAGAAAGGTGCTTGCTCCCAGTTTGGAGCACCACTTTCTGCACCGGCAACACGGTGTTTTTCCACAGAATCGGCGGATTGCGGCCATTCGCTGCAAGTGCAAGATCTAAAGAGCAGCGCGAAGAATGCGGGCGAAAAAATATACCTACAAAGAGCTTATTTTTTTTCAAGCACTCGCGTAAGGGTAGTGCCCGTATCCTCCAACCTAGTGGCAGAATTCATGTTCCCTATATCGCCAATGCCCAAAAACCTTGAAGAGAACCAAAACACTGGAGCGTTTGAAGACTTAAGAAAGCAATACAAAGGTACCTTTGCTGTTTTGGAAGATTCGGACCCGCTCGCTACTGCACTTTCCTTCGCCGCTCTTTTGCTGAATGAAAACCTCCAAAGTTCCACTTATCGGATCGAGACCTTGGTCAATTTAGCTTTGGCGCTTGGTCGCGACAAAAACAGGCTCAAACAGAAGGATTTCCGCAGACTTTATGGGGACATGGAAAATGGCATCGTCGCTAGACAAGAAGATCCAGCTGAAGATGTGTTCGTAAGTAACATCAGCACTATGCGTGGCAATTTCCTCGTACTTGAGGGGCTAAGTGAAGGAACTGGATACTTCCTGCAGGTATTCATGCAATTGGTCGACAGTCTTCCCAAAAACGAAAGCTACGATGTGATTAGGGATCCAGTCTACGCACTGTTGACCTTGTCAAATGAAGCCTGCAAACGCGCCGGTTTGTCCAGAAACCAGCTGGGGAACGAGAGACCACAGGCAAAGCTCACACCACAAGATGCTGAACGAATACCGGAGCTGAGAAAATGTCTTACGTTTAGCTCGGCAGATCTTGATGATCTGGGTATAAAGCTCGACGACCTTGGCGAGTTTGGATTTGGTCCATCAGCAAGAGCAAAACTCCTCAAACAGAACCTTCTTCACAACGACCTCGAACGTTGCCCCGTAGGCCATAAGGACGGCAATACTTTCCTGCTGCTTCCGACCGCAGTCAGCGGCAGCATTCGTCGCTTTGTTTTCGAGATGATTGTCAAAGCCTACGGGCTGGACACCTTCTTAAAGGCTTTAGCCTATGAGTACTCAAAGCGACTGAACTTGATACCTTTTCTCGGAGAATTTGGTCGAATTCAGCTAGAATTCACGCCCGCCGGTGACACTCTAATGGCAAGTGTGTTCCGCTGGGTGGACGACGGGAGAGCGCTTCACATTCTGTTTTTCATGGACAATCTGCGGGGCTTTGAAGAAACAGGGTTTGGCGGGTGGCACAAGGACCAGCCCAATACATCCGCCGCGATCCTCGATCACATTAAACTGGCTAAAGCGAAAGCTGAAGAAAGCGATGACTTTAAATCTGGCATAAGCATAATAGTAAACTGTGGCGTCGGGCGAGGCATCAATCTTGCTGCCAGCGTGTTCGAAGTTGAAGACTGGGACGTAGACTTTCTCTCTGTGCACGACTTTGAAGTTCTTTCTAACAAGCACAGCTTTTCACCGATTTCACTATGGCGGCTGAAGGATGCTGAACGGCAGGTTTCGGAAGCTGGAATTGAACTCTTCAATATCAATGGTCTGCTCAATCTGATTGCTTGGCGAGAGCAACTTGGCGGCCACTTGGTACCACACAATCAGGTTCCAGATACCTTCGGGGACGGAGGTGCCGGTTTGATCATGGTCGATCAGAACGCGCTGCGCACATTGCGACATCAATCGAAACAAGAAGCCGATGTTCATTCTGCCTGCAAGCTTGATGGCAGTTGGACTTTGGTCAGACGCACGTCCAGCTCGTTGAGCGAAGAAGATCGATCCATTTCTCTATATGCAGACATGCTAAGCAACGAGAGCCTTCCGGCGTTACTGTTCGAGGATCGCGGCATCGAATGGTGGACCCAGGTAAGTGGTGTTGAGGGTAGTCCGAGAGATGCGATCTTTGAACGTTGGAGGATGCTGTCTACATGGTTGCCTCGAATTGCCCAAGCATTTGGTGCACTTGAACGACAGCACAAACCGCCAAATCGATTGCAAATCAATGCAACCTTTGATGGTGCAATGGCTGGCCTGGCAGAGCAGCCTAAGCCGTTCTCAGAAAATGAGCTGAGGGAAACTCTTTCAGTAAGTGTTCAAACCGAGAAAGCGGTGGTAACCGTGAAAGCCAATCGCAGATTTGAAGATGCCTTCTTCAATGAAGATAATGTTGCCGAAAGAGCGTGGGTGAGGGCAGCTTGCCTCGGAGTTTCTCAACTCGCAGCTGAGCCGTTGGCCCCAGAGCAATTTGAGGATCTGCTAAACTTAATTGTTCCGAACAACCGTGTGCGTCAAACGCACGCCTTCCCTGCAGCGAGTTTTCGCGATTTTGTTCATCACAAACTCCCTCGAAAACCAGTATTCATAAACGATGCCGACACGAGCACTCTCAAGCTTTTCCTTGGTTGGAAGGTCCGTGACCGCAAACTGGGCGCAACCATACAAGGAAAAGCAGAGTGTACGGCCTATCTGCGCCAATTGGTTGAACTTCTCGAGAATAAGCTGATCGATTTCTTAAGAAAATTTGAGAAGAAGTCTGTTTTGCAAAGGCTTATCACTAACCATGAAGCTGCAATGTGCGACCAAGAGACTTGGAAAAGAACCGCCGCTGCTGTCAGTGCATTGCACGAGGAGAAAGGACGCGCATTGGAGGAAATACTCAAGCACCAGTCGAAGCTTAACGCAGTTTTTCAGTCATCGCGTGTTCTAGTCGAAGTTGCTAACTGCGTTTGCAGCCTCGACGATGGCGATGCGTTTGGCGAATTTGATCTCGCACAGTCCATGGCGATGATGATTGAGATTATTGAATTTGGGGGATGGTCTGACGCAATCCACTACGGCGCGATGGAACCAACACTTGTGGTGGCGGCGCTCGGCGATGTTCTAGCTAACCATGACTTTTTCGAGGAGGTTGTCGTCCCGTTCGGTCAAGCTGGTATGAAATCCAGAGTTGAGCGAAGCATTCAAGGTTATGGGGATCACTTTTTGGCACCTAAGGAAAAGACTGGCGAGCTGGATAAGGGGTTTTTGGCCGAAAAAGAACAGTTTTCAAAGGCATGGGAATGCGAGCTTGGCTTCCCTATTGAAGCACATGGAGCTTTTGTAGCTGCTTGTGAAGAGGTGGGGCTGGCCGAGGAGAAAGCGTGCTTTGTGGTTCGAAAGTCGGAGCTTACCCGGAGGGTTCTGGACCTAAAACCGGAACTGGAGCAGCATTTGGATCAAATTTTTCATGAACTCTCTCTGCTCCCAAGATCAGACTGGAGGATCGCTCCTGAAGGATTTACTGATCTTGATCGCCAACCTTGGAAGTTCCGTCGTTTGCTAAGTGTCCTTCGGCGTCCATTGATCCAACTTAACGACGTAGAGGATCCTGAAATCTATCTTTGGCCAGGGATGGTCGGCGATGGTGGTGAGTATACTTTCGTTCGGTACTGGGAAGCCGAATTCCGCGAAATTCAAATTCGCACGAAGGAAATGCTGCGTTGGAATGGTTCGGTGAAGGATAAAAGTAGCTTCAACGATCAAGTGGCTGGAAGGCTCCGTGAATTGGGTTGGACAGCAAAGTCAGATGTTGGCGTTACACAGATTTTGGGTCGATCTGAGGATGAGAAGTTCGGCAACATCAAGCGACTAGGTGACGTGGATGTTCTTGCATGGGACGAACAAAGTCGCCGCGTGATTGCTATTGAGTGCAAGGATCTTATGTACCGAAAGACGCCTGGAGAAATCGCCGAACAGTTGTCAAGTTTTCGAGGTGAATTGGATGCAAAGGGCAAACCGGACCTCTTGCTTAAGCATCTCAACCGAGCATCCGCCCTGCGCGGAAATCTTGATGAACTAAGAAAATTCACAGGGATATCCGATCCTACTTTGGAGGATTGCCTCCTTTTTAGCGGTCAGGTCCCCATGGGGTACGCAAAAGAGGGTATCCGCAGCAAGGCAAATATGTTGCTTTTCGATCAAATAGGCACCCTAGCTTTGAACACATAAAATGCATAGTGAGTAAAGCTATGACCGAAAAAACTATTCTGGACAACTTCGGAACCGTTGACCGGCCCCAACGTCTTTATTGTGGCCTTTGCGAAAGACTGATGCACCTCGACTTCGTGCACTTGCAAGAGCGCACAAGGGCCAATTTCGAGGCCGCTGTCAACTCATCCAAACATTTTGCATACTCATCCTCCGCTGTCCCACAGCAGCCGCGTCCTCGCTGCCCTCATTCGCATTTTGAAAATCCTACGCAAATGACCAAGGTCCGGTTTGACGGGGCGTGCCGCAGCATCCAACACGACACTTGGACGGTCGGCTCAGGTCAGTCAGAACAAATAACCACTGATATGAGGTCAACATGCAACTGATGATGGGCGGCATTAACGGAAACTATCTCACCAACATCACGCTGAATGCGGCGACTGAGACGCAAGAGGTTTTGGCAGCGGTCGCATACGTTACGGAAATGGACCTTCTGTTCGACTGGTGTTGGAACAACGGTATCCCGCTTAAGTTTTACGGTCGCCTCGACGAAGGCGTTCCAGTCAAACCTTCCATCCTATCGACGTTCCTGGATCGGAAATCTGCAAGGTTCCAATGCCGTCTCGTTCAGCATCACCATGCAAAGGTAATCTGGTGGCGCGAATACGGCCTGTATATCGGCTCTGCGAACCTCACCGCGAGTGCCTGGTACAAGAACGTCGAAGCAGGGTGCTTCTTTCCGGAAGCAGAAATCACCGACGAGATGGCGGACGATATACTTGAACTCTTCAACGTGCTCAATCGGAACTCGACGCCGCTGACGGAGGAGTTGCTCGCCGTCATGCTGAAGCGTGCAAAGCAGATAGCCAGCTCGAAGCCGCCTTCTGAGGAGTTCTGGAATAGCCCCAGTTTCAACAAATGGTCGGGGCTCGTTCAAACCGGGAAGAAAAAGGCCACGGACCGCCGACGCGCCGCATTTCTGGAGGAGTGGCATTCAACGCTTCAACAGCTTCGTGACATCGGAAATCTTGTGAGCAAGCCTGAGAACAGACCTTCATGGGTCGACGCGGATGCGCCAGCAGGTGCTCAAGGCGACCAATTCCTACATGCACATTATTACCAACGCACTTTTGATGGACGCAGAGCACTCTATACAGAGCATTTCGAACGGAACAGGAAGAACCCTGATACTGCGGTCGCCGAAGCCATCAGCTGGTGGCGTAGCCTCTCAAAAGCACCTTGGGAAGAAGACGTAATGTTGAATTCTACCGCCCCTATGCTTCGGGAGGCGCTCACTGCCGAGGCCATCGACGAAATGGACTATAGCGATTTCCGTGAGGTCTGCATGGGCATACATTCCATCAAGGATTACGCCCGACGAGTGGCCAACAAAGCTGTCGGTCTTCGAGAAGACGGGACAAAGTACACGATACCAGAAAAGGTCGACGCGCTCTCGAAACGGATTTGGGGCGACAAGTCCGCAGGCGGCAACGACGTTAAGCAGCTCCTGAACTTCATCCTGTATGGCGGTTCAGAGGCGCAATTGCCGGAGCGCCTCTGGACCGCTGTTCATGACCCGAAATGGAAAATCGAAGGCCTAGGAATCAGCGCTTTGGGCGAACTCGTCGGTTGGGCACTACCGGATCGTTTCCCACCCCGGAACGGACGAACATCGAAATCTCTTATGTCTTTGGGCTATGACGCCACAGTCCACGTTAGATGACTTAAGCTACAACAGATCTTCGACGCGGCTCTATCGATTTTGCATGACTGCTTCGGCGAAGCTGCAATGCAGCGTGATGCTGCTGGATCAATGTTCGGTTAGGACCGTTTCCAACAACGACGGCGTGGACAACCCCTCGCCTCATGAATCCTGACCATGACATGGTTCTGCTTCGGAAACGGAAGCGCAATACGCACGGAAATTGGTGGGAAAAAAACGATGGCAAACTGTTCAACATTGCGATGAGCTGGTAGTAATTGATACGTTAGGTGGAATAAATGTAGATGCTGGAAAGGCTGGATACGAATTGAAAGTCACATGGCTATCCAAGATCGCGGTGTTCATAACACTGGCGTCACCGAGCTGGGCGGCTCAAGACCCCGTGGTAGTTTCCTGTAAGTTTCAAAACCTTCCACTGATGCAGTTTATATTTCGAGGAAACTCTTCCGAAGAAATTAGCACTGTTCAGATTGGCGACCGAGTCCCGTTGCCCCTAACGATTGGGTCCATGTTCATATCCGCTACTGATGATCGAACAGGCACTATGTATCAGTACGTGTTGCGCGAACCAGCGAACGTTGATGTCTGGCAGCAGGGTGCCAGCAACCAACTGAACTTTTACGGCGAATGTATATCCAGCTTGAGATGAAGCGATAAGAACATCGGGATGCAGACCGGACTTACTGCCACATTGGAAATGTGTTTTTGGGGCTAACGACAACCAAGCTCCTTTCGGAAAGCGTTCACCCGTTCAAGGTTTTTACTTGAGCTCTGCCCACACTGCTTTTCGCATGGCACACCATCGTTATCACCATCAGCGCGAGCGTACCCACATATACACCATTGATAAACGGCTTCCTTGCAGCTGCTTACCTGCCCGCAAGTTTTCCCGCAGGAGTAGGCTTGGGCCAATTTGACCTCACCCACGGCACTTTCTGGAACCTCATCCGGATAAGCAAAATTTGGCCTCAAGGTGAGGAGTGCGAAACCGACAAGAATATGTATTATATACATGAAACGGACTCTCTTACTCAATCCGCATCCTCTCTGCATTGAACATTAAAGTCATTTCCTTCCAGGCGTCAAACTTCTCAGCCGGTAGTTGGAAGCCCCTAGCACCACATCTTATAATACTGCGACGGGCAGCTTCGAAAGCTTGGGTTACGGCAGCTTCTGAGCCGCCAAAACTGCTAGCAAGTTGTATGGAACCAGCGATAGGCGTACCGTCCGGTTTCATAGCCATCTCGACCGTCACCGTGGTGCGGAGTGCCTCGGACGAAAGGGATCCTACGTTCCAGCAAGCAGACACCGCTAATAGGAACGCTTGCTTTTCTTCAGGAGACAACGAAGCCTCGCTAGGCAGATATGGCGCAGTCGGTGCTGCCAACCGGTGATCCAACTCATCAGGTACGCCATTTGTTTCTAAGTTTCGCCCTTTTGCAGGTTCTGAGAGCCCAGGACTGATGGGCTTTGGCTTTGGCGTTTCAGCAGATTGGATAGGCTCAGAGGACGAAGCTTCTCTATCAAAAGCTCCTTGGGCTTCTAATAGCAGAAGCAAGCCAGCTACGGCATCGAGAGACGATTTCGAAACCTTCCGGGGAGATTCAGACCCGCTGCCCCAAGGCAGAATGGCAGCTTTCATTGCGCTATCGCTACAAAATGCTTCAACGTGAAGCTTTTCTCCGTTTATCAGCATTCTGAACTGAGCGACTGGCCCTCGGCTGTCCTCAAAAATTTTGACGGAAGAGAAGGAAAGTATGTTTGCCATCACCGTTCCAGCGTTAATCGATACTTGTAGGAAACCAAGGCACGCACTGTTCGAAGAGAACTCTCTACCTTCTACAGTCGACTTCATGAAATCATCGAATTTCTCAGGAGCACCCTCGATTAGCTCCCCACCCTTCTCCATTGCGCTGCTACCCAGACCCAAAAGCAGGCTTCTCCCCAGATCCTGAGCTCCAACAGGGAAAGAGACCACGACCGCAAACGCTAGCGGCATCAATATTTTCAAACTTTTTCCCCCACAAAGATCGACATGACAGGCATTACTCTATCTCGAATAAAATGATATTTGCATAAACCTGCTGACGGAGCAAAGCCCACATTTTTTGTCAAACTTTGCATCGCTCTCCTGCTAGCAAGTTTTCACTGACTAACGGGAGAGGCCGCAAGCATCGCGCATCACAATTATCGCAACAGTTTGACTGGCGCACTCAGGCCTGCTCAGAGGGACTGAGGAGGACAATCCATCCGACAAATACTTGCTTTAAGCTCCTCGGATGTACTTTTTGAATTCGTCCTTGAAGTGGTATACAAAACTGGTTAACTTTAATGTGACCATGCTGGCTTAACACACTGGAAAATATAAGTTTTGGGATTTTTGGCGGATCACCCGCTAGGCTCCACCAAATACTCAATTTACCAATAACAATTAGATGATCCATCCGGTTGACTGAGTGGCGCGGGCCCTTGTGTCTGAAACATCAGCTTGGTCCGGATTTCCAACGGGCTTTTCGAATGATCAGCGGAATCGCATTGCTCGCCGATAGCTTCGCAGGTCATCGCTGTTCACGCTTTTGCGATCAATACTAGACGACTGGTCTATTAGTTCCTATCTGCCCCTCATGACAGAGCAAAAGAAATCAGATCAGACACGACAGAAAATACTGACGGCGGGCCGTGCGCTTATCAGCAAGCATGGCTTTGGCGCTGTCGGGCTGGCGCGAATCCTCAAGGAAAGCGGTGTGCCCAAGGGGTCGTTCTATTATTACTTCCCCTCAAAGGAAGCATTCGGGCACGCCCTGCTGACCGACTATGTGTCCGACTACCTCGCCCGAATCGACGCGCTTTGTGCCGGTCCGGGGTCTGCCCGGGACAAGCTGACCGCATTCTGGACCGCCTGGTTGGCCCAGGCAGGATCGGAAGGCATTGCCAGCCAATGCCTTGTCGTCAAGCTGGGTGCCGAAGTGGCCGACCTGTCAGAAGACATGCGGTGCGTGCTGGACGATGGCGTCGCCAAGCTGGTCGACAAAATCGCCGCCCTGCTGGTGCAGGGGGCGAAAGACGGGTCGCTGATACCGGTCGATGATCCGCAGGCAACGGCGCAGATGCTTTATGCGAAATGGCTGGGGGCCGCGATTCTCTCCAAACTGTCGCGCGATGAAACGCCGCTGCGGCGGGCTTTGTCCGAAACGAATTCAACCCTTTCAACATCCTGAATAGAAAAGAGAGATACTCCGATGAAAGCAGCACTACACGACACATTCGGCGAACCGATTGACGTTCTGAAAACCACTGAAACCGACAAGCCGACACCGGCTGCGGGCGAGGTGTTGGTCAAGATGACCCTGTCGCCAATCCACAACCACGACCTTTGGACGATCCGTGGGACCTATGGCTACAAGCCTGAATTGCCAGGTGTCATCGGCGGGTCCGAAGCGCTTGGCACGATCGAAGCAGTCGGCGAAGGTGTCGACGCGGCCATGATTGGCAAACGGGTGACAATCGCCGGCGTTCACGGGACTTGGGCCGAGTATTTCGTAGCCCCTGCCGATGGCGTGTTGCCCCTGCCCGATGCGATCTCCGATACGGCTGGTGCGCAGCTGATCGCGATGCCGTTCAGCGCCATTTCCCTTCTGGAAACGCTGAAAGCCAAAAAAGGCGACTGGATCATCCAGACCGCCGCAAACGGTGCCGTTGGCAAAATCATGGTAACGTTGGCCAAGGCGCGTGGCATCAACTTGCTGAGCCTTGTGCGCCGCCAGGAGGCCGCAAAGGAACTGACGGACATGGGCATTGAAAACGTGCTGTCCACATCCGACGCCGACTGGCAGAAGAAAGCGCGCGACATCGTCGGTGCCGGCGGTGCCGTATCGGCGATTGATTCCGTTGGCGGGGATGTGTCCGCCGATCTGGTCGATCTGTTGGGCACTGATGGCGAGCTGGTGGTTTTCGGTACCGCGACAGGCGCGCCCATGCCGCTGTCGTCGGGCGCGTTGATCATGAAGCACATCACTGTCAAAGGATTTTGGGGCGCGCGCGTCAGCAAGGATATGGACCCGGAAGAGCGCAAACGCCTGATCACCGAACTGGTCACCCTGACGGCAAAGGGTGAACTGGTACTGGAAGACGGCGGGGCCTTTGCACTGGATGACGTTGCCCAGGCGATGACCGCCGCGCTGACGCCGGGACGTGCGGGCAAGGTCATGATCCGCGGCTAAGCTTTGAGCCAGCACATGCCAAACCCCGGCCTTTGAAATCCTCAAAGGCCGGGGTTTTTACGTCAACGCTTCGGGCATCAACCTAGAACGGCAGGCCGATGTAATTCTCGGCCAAATCGCGCCGCGCTGTTTCGCTTTGCGACAGGTGGCTTAGGGTTGCCTTGCGCATTTGCGCGGCAAAGCTGTCTTCGCCATCAAACTGGTGCAGCATCGTCGTCATTTGCCAACTGAACCGCATGGCCTTCCAGATGCGGGCCAGCGCGCGGTCGGCATAGCTGTCTATGCCGGACGGATCCTTCTTTTTCAGCGCCGCAATCAGTGCGTCATGCAGATAGTACACATCCGACACCGCCAGGTTCAGCCCCTTGGCCCCCG
Organism: Roseobacter sp. GAI101; assembly: GCF_000156335.1. Lineage (GTDB taxonomy): Bacteria > Pseudomonadota > Alphaproteobacteria > Rhodobacterales > Rhodobacteraceae > Sulfitobacter. The sequence continues at coordinate 2,989,306 of NZ_DS999213.1, read as the reverse complement.
TAGGCGGCACGATATGCGCGGAATCGCCGACCAGAAACAGGCTGCCCCAACGCAAGGGCTCGCTGACGAAAGACCGCAGCGGCGCGATGGATTTCTCGATCGCCGGGCCCGTCACCATGGCATCGGCCGTTTCCTGTGGCAGGCGCATTTTCAGGGCCTCCCAAAAGCGATCGTCGCTCCAGTCTTCGACCTTGTCGGTCAGAGGGACCTGCACATAGTACCGCGACAGCTTTTCATTGCGCATGGATGCCAGCGCAAAGCCGTGGCGCGAGTTGGCGTAGATCAGTTCGTGATTGGCGGGCGGTGTGCGCGACAGCACGCCCAGCCAGCCAAAGGGATAGACCCGCTCGAATTCAGTGCGCTTGTCGGCAGGGATCGTCTGGCGGCTGACCCCGTGAAAACCGTCGCAGCCCGCCACAAATTTGCAGTCGATGCGCTTGCGTTCACCTTCAAGCGTGTATTCAACATAAGGCGCGTCGGTTTTGACATCGTTGATCACCACATCTTCGACATTGTGGATGATGTTCGTGCCCATGGCGTCCTGCGCTGCGTATAGATCAGCCGTGACTTCGGTCTGGCCGTACACCATGACCTTCTTGGCCGTCAGCTCGTGGAAATTGATCCGCACCATCAGATCGTCATCTGTCAGATAACAGCCTTCGTGGGGAATCCCTTCGCGGTCCATCCGGTGGCCAACGCCGGCCTCGCGCAGCAATTGCACGGTGCCGTCTTCCAACACGCCCGCGCGGATCCGATCCAGCACGCGCGTGCGCGACGTCCGTTCAAGAATGACGGTATCGACACCTGCCCGGTTCAGCAGTTGCGACAACAGCAAGCCCGACGGCCCTCCCCCGATAATGACGACTTCGGCTTTCATGATCCACATCCCTTGAATGGTTGTCGTGACACGTTAAAGCCCGCGTGGCCGCGCGTGAATGGACCAACAGCGCAAAGACTGGTACTATTCGTGCATGACCAAACCCGCACATATCCCGGACTACTCCCTTTTTGGCGAAACCGACACCTTTCCCGATGTGGTACATTGCGAACATATCCGCGACCGCGCGCCCGATCATGGCTGGATCATCGCGCCCCACCGCCATGCGCAACTGGCACAGGTTTTCTTTATCGAAGCAGGCAGCGCCAAAGCGACGGCGGACGGGCAGTCCTTTGATCTGCGCGACGGAATGATGTTATTCGTGCCCGCGCAGGTCGTGCACAGCTTTGCCTTCGCGCCCCAGACCCAAGGCATCGTGCAATCTTTCCCGCTGTCCATCCTCACCAGCATTGGCCCGGTCAGTGGCGATATCGCCCGCGCCCTGTCCCGCCCCTTTGTCGGCAGGCCCGCGCAAGCGCTGATCGCCCAGATGGCGCTACTGGATGACGCCCTGGCGCAAAACGGTCCGTTTCGCGCACAAATCGCCGTCGGGCTGGCCCATGCGGTGTTGTCCATGACCGCAAGCCTGAATGACAGCCCAGCCGGGAACGGACCCGCACCGGACGGGCGCTTGGCTCGACTGGATCGCTTGATCGCGCAGCATCAGGGCCAAAACTGGACCGCACGGGATTACGCCGCTGAAATGACGCTGAGCACCGGACATCTGAGCCGTCTATGCCGCGCAGCCAAGGGGGTTTCCGCTTCTGCCTATATCGAGGCAACGACCGTGCAGGAAGCCTGCCGCCTGTTGGCGTTCACGCAGCTTTCGGTTGCCGAAATCGGCTACCGGCTGGGGTTCGGCGACCCGTCATATTTCTCGCGCAGGTTCAAATCCGTGCAGGGGCAAACCCCTTCCGTGTATCGCCAGAAGTTCACGAACTGACGGACCGGAGCGGCCCTAAATGGCCATCCGGACCGCTCTGCAAAACATCTTCGGAAATGCCCCTGACAATCGTCAGAAATTTGCAATGTTAGCGCCAACAGGCGTTTGACGAGGGGGGTTCTTTCAGGGATGGTGCCGAAAGCAATATGCATACTCATGTATCACGCCTGAAATTGAACGTCTCTGGGAGGAACTCGAAATGACAAAAGGTAACCTGAACCGTCGCACGCTTTTGCGCGGTGCCGCCGTTGGCATGCTTGCCACGCCTGCGTTGGTAGGCAAAGGGATCGCACAGGGTGCGGTAAACTGGCGCGTTCAAGCGCATTGGCCCAAAGCGTCCAGCTCCTTCACCGACAGCCTTGGCAAACTTGCGTCCGATCTGGAAGAGCGCACCGATGGGGCGTTCAAGATGGAGCTTCTGGGCGCCGGTGAATTCGCCAAAGGTCCCGACATCTACAACATCGTGCGCAAGGGCGTTGTGCCCATGGGCTCTATCAGCCCGTCCTATGTGCAGGATCAGGCGCAGGCCGCGGCATTCATGTTCGGCATCCCCGGCACCTTCCGTCAGGCTTGGGAAATGGAACACGCCGTCAAGAACCTTGGCCTTGAGGACCTGGTAAACGAAGACCTGAACGCCGAAGGCGTGATGATGATGGCCGACAAGGTTCTGCCAGTTGAAATCGTCGTATCCAAAAAGATCGAATCCGCCGATGATTTCCGCGGTCTGAAAATCCGGTCCTCCGGGACGATGTTGGACTATCTGCAATCTGCCGGTGCTGCACCACAGTACATCGCGGGTTCCGAGCTGTACCAATCGCTTAGCTCTGGCGTCGTGGATGGCGCGCATTGGGGTGCCGCAGTGGGCGCGAAATCCATGTCGCTTTGGGAGGTCTGCAAATACCACTACAAGCCGGGTCTGGGCCAAACGACCGATGCCTATATCGTCAACATGGAAGCGATGGAAAGCCTTGACGATGACATGCGCATCGCGCTGACCGACACGATGGAAAACCGTTTCTACCAACGCTCTGCCGAATACCAGCACGCCGAGGCGATTGCCCTGTCGTCCGGTATCGCGGAAAACGGCGTCGAAGTGATCCAACTGCCCGATGACGTGCTGGCGATCCTGGCAGAGGCATCTTCAAAGATCCTCGAAACCGAGGCCCAGAAGGGCGAGCGGGCGGCAAAGGCAGCGGACATCTACCGCACCCTGATGACCGATCTGGGCTACCTCTAAGAACAGCCCGCGCAGGTTCCGGCCTGCGCGTCGTTCGACAAACTTCATCGTGGCCGCCTTGTGTTTGCCGTTGCGCACCGGGCGGCCCCTTTTTGTCTATGGGGGTCCTGTTTTGCTTCAACTTGCACGTCTTATCACCCGAACAAACCGGTTCATCGGTTACTGGATCAGCTTTTGCGTGCTGATCATCTTTGCCTTGCTGCTGGCCGACGTGGTCATGCGCTATCTGATCGGCCAACCGGCGATCTGGACGGCCGAACTGGCAACGCTGATCTTTGGCGTCTATGCCATCCTGGGGGGCGGTTTCCTTTTGGCCGAGCGTGGCCATGTGAACGTCGATATCATCTACGGGCAGTTTTCGCCCAAGCGCAAAGCGCTGGTTGATATCGTGACCTGGCCGCTTTTCGCTGTCTTTGTCGGCGTCCTGCTATGGCAGGGCTATGACATCGCCTCCGAAGCGATTGCCGACCTCGAGCGGTCAAATTCTGTTTGGAAGGCCCCGCTGTGGCCAACGAAATCCCTTATCCCCGTCGCGGCGATCTTGCTGTTGCTGCAGGGCGTCGTGCGCCTTTGGGCGGATGTACGCACCTTGATGGGCCTGCCCAACGATCCCGATATCTTTGGTGTCCCCGCCAAGGATGAAAGCGAAGCCGACCAAGCCGCAGGAGGCAAATCATGAGCATCGAAATCCTGACCATGCTGTTTTTCGGGGCGCTGCTGCTGTTTGTCATGCTGGGCACACCGCTGGCCTTCGCCCTGGGTGGCATCTCGGTCATCTTCCTGTACGCCGAAATGGGCGAACTGGGCTTTTATCTGCTGGCCACCAAGATGTGGGAGACGATGCAATCGCCCACGCTGATGGCAATTCCGCTGTTCGTGTTCATGGCGATCCTGCTCGAGAAATCGGGGGTCGCGAATGACCTTTACGATATGATGCACCAGTGGTGGGGCGGCCTGCGCGGCGGTCTGGCCATCGGCACCGTGCTGATCTGCGTGATCTTTGCCGCGATGTCGGGCATCTCGGGCGCGGCCGTGGTGACGATGGGTACGATCGCGCTGCCCAAGATGCTGGAACGGGGGTACGACAAGAAACTTGCCCTCGGGGCCATCAATGCGGGGGGCGGATGGGGCATCCTTATTCCGCCGTCGATCCTGATGGTGCTTTATGCGCTGTTGACCGAAGTATCTGTCGGGCGTCTGTTTGCCGCCGGCATCGGGCCGGGTCTGCTGCTGTTCTTCCTTGTGTCGGTCTATATCGGCGGGCGCTGCTGGTTGCAGCCTGAACTGGGCCCGGCCCTGCCCGTTGATGAGCGGGCCAGCTGGGCGCAAAAGTTCCGGTCGCTCAAGGCCGTGATCCTGCCGATTATGATTGTGGTCATCGTGCTCGGGGCCATCTTTGGCGGCTTCGCCACCCCGACCGAAGCGGCCGCCATCGGCGTTTTCGGTGCCTTGTTCGCGACCGCCGTGAACCGGCAACTGTCCTGGCCCGTGATCCGTGACGCTTCGGTTTCCACGCTCAAGCTGACGGCGCTGATCATCTGGATCCTGTTCGCGGCCCACGCCTTCAGCACGGCCTACACCGCGCTTGGCGCGCAAAGCCTGATTCAGGAGTGGATGAACCTCGTGCCCGGCGGTCGCTGGGGGTCGTTGATCTTTATGCTGGCGGTTCTGTTCGTGCTTGGCATGGTGCTGGATCCCGTCGGCATCATGCTGATCACGTTGCCCGTGTTCCTGCCTGTGGTGCAAAGCTACGGCTTTGATCCGATCTGGTTCGGCATCCTGTTCATCATCATGATGGAGGTCGGCTATATGACACCGCCCTTCGGGTTCAACCTGTTCTACCTCAAGGGGGTCGCCCCGCCGGACGTCACCATGGGGGACATCTATGCCTCGGTGACGCCCTATGTGATCGTGACCTTGATCGGGGTATTGCTGATCATCCTGATCCCGGAAATCGCGACCTACCTGCCTAAGTACTTCTACGGCTAAGTACTTCTACGGCTAAGGCCATGCCAAACCTCTCTGATCCGCCCCTGACAGGCGGGTCGGAGACACCCCTGCCAATCGCCCGAAAACAGCCGCCTAAAATTTAGGCACCGCACGGCAGATAGCCTAAATTTTCCCCGCACCCGTCCCGTTTGCCATCGCAGTTTGATGGAAACGCGTTATCCATTAAAAACGGATTAACGACATTCGGCGGAGGGGCCCATTAACATCGCATCCCATATTGATCTGGCAGCACAGGCACCATTACAGCCCCGTGCCGTGGGTGCGTTGCGCATTGCCAGCAAGACCTATGGCACGGCGTCCGTCATCGGTGATCTGTACCAGTCCGGCTGCCTCAAGGCGCTGTTTCCGCGCGCCGCTACAGCAGAGCTGACAGGTGTTTTCCTCAACACTTCTGGCGGAATGACAGGCGGTGACCGCCTGACCATCGCGGCAGAGGCGGGTACCGATAGCCGCCTTACCCTGACATCCCAGGCAGCCGAACGGGTGTATCTCGCGCAACCCGGCCCCCCCGCACGGCTGACAACAACCCTGAACGTTGCCAAAGGTGCCCGGATCGACTGGCTGCCGCAGGAAACGATCCTGTTCAACGGCGCGGCGCTGCACCGGCGACTTGACGTTGAACTGGCCCCCGATGCGACATTCCTGGGCGTCGAACCGCTGGTCTTTGGCCGCGTCTCCATGGGCGAAACGCTAACCTCCGGCAGCTTTGCAGACAACATCACGATCCGCCGCGATGGCGTGCCGGTCTTTGCAGATGCCGTGCGCCTGTCTGGCGATATCGCGGCGCAGCTATCCGGCCCCGCCACCGCACGCGGCCAGTTTGCCATGGCCAGCGTGATCTATGCCGCCGCCGATGCCGACGCGTTGCTGAAACCACTGCGCGCATTGCTTCCAAAGACCGCAGGTGCCAGTCTGGTCCGGCCCGGCGTGCTTTATGCCCGCCTGCTTGCCCCCGACAGTTACATCCTGCGCCAGTCGTTGGTGCCCATCATTGCCCGCCTGCAGGGCGCGGCCCCACCCAAAACATGGATGCTTTGACATGCAGCTGACCCCCCGTGAAAAAGACAAACTGCTGATCGCCATGGCCGCCGAGGTTGCCCGCAAGCGCCTTGCCCGTGGCGTCAAGCTGAACCACCCCGAGGCGATTGCCCTGATCACCGACACGGTCGTCGAAGGCGCGCGTGATGGCCGCAGCGTGGCCGACATGATGCAGGCCGGCGCGCAGGTCATTACCCGCGACCAATGCATGGAAGGCATCCCCGAGATGATCCACGACGTGCAAGTCGAAGCCACATTTCCCGACGGTACCAAGCTGGTCACCGTCCACAACCCGATCCGCTAGAAAGGCCCCGATATGAAACACCTGATGATCCTGCCCGCGCTGCTTTTGGCCTCTCCTGCCCTTGCCCACCCCGGTCTGCACCTTGCACCCCACGGTGCCGAATGGATGCCGGTGTTCATGGGTCTGGCCGTGATCGGCACCGCCGCCGCCATCGCCCTGCGCGCCCGCGTCAAAGCCAAAGCGGCGGCCCGCAAATGATCCCCGGCGAAGTCTTTTGCGCCGACGGTGACATCACCCTGAACGCGGGCCGCGATGCGATCACGCTGATGGTCGCCAACACCGGCGACCGCCCCGTTCAAGTGGGTAGCCACTACCATTTCGCCGAAACGAACCCCGCTTTGGATTTCGACCGCGCCGCTGCGCATGGCTGCCGCCTGGACATCGCCGCAGGCACCGCCGTCCGCTTTGAGCCCGGCCAGCGCCGCGAGGTGCAACTGATTGCGCTTGGCGGCGACCGCAAGGTGTTTGGTTTCAACGGTGCCGTGATGGGCGCGCTTTAAGCGGCCCACGACGCCGCAGAAAAAAGAGATATGACATGACCACCAAACTCCCCCGCTCTGAATATGCCGCGATGTATGGGCCGACCACGGGCGACCGCCTGCGCCTTGCCGATACCGATCTGATCATCGAGGTCGAGCGCGACCTGACCACCTACGGCGAAGAGGTAAAATTCGGCGGGGGCAAGGTGATCCGCGACGGGATGGGGCAGTCTCAGGTGACGCGCGCGAATGGCGCGGTCGATACCGTGATCACCAACGCGCTGATCGTCGACCATTCCGGCATCTACAAGGCCGACGTCGCGCTGAAAGATGGCCGTATCGCGGGCATCGGCAAGGCGGGTAACCCCGATACGCAGCCCAACGTCGATATCATCATCGGGCCGGGAACCGAGATTATCGCCGGCGAGGGCCGCATCCTGACCACAGGCGGGTTTGACAGCCACATCCACTTTATCGCCCCCCAGCAGATGGAGGATTCGCTGCATTCCGGCGTGACCACCTGTTTCGGCGGCGGCACCGGCCCTGCTCATGGCACACTTGCCACCACCTGCACCCCCGGCCCGTGGCACATCGGGCGCATGTTGCAGGCCATGGACGGCGTCGTGATGAACATCGGCCTGTCCGGCAAGGGCAACGCCAGCCAGCCCGGTGCCTTGGTCGAAATGGTCAACGGCGGGGCCTGTTCGCTAAAACTGCACGAGGATTGGGGCACCACACCAGCTGCCATCGACTGCTGCCTGTCGGTAGCCGATGACATGGATGTGCAGGTGATGATCCACACCGATACGTTGAACGAATCCGGTTTTGTCGAACATACGCTCGCCGCCATGAAAGGCCGCACGATCCACGCCTTCCACACCGAAGGTGCGGGTGGCGGCCACGCACCTGACATCATCAAGATTTGCGGCGAAGAACACGTCTTGCCCTCGTCCACCAACCCGACACGCCCCTTCACGGTGAACACTTTGGAAGAGCATCTGGACATGCTCATGGTCTGTCACCACCTTGATAAATCCATCCCCGAAGACGTTGCCTTTGCCGAAAGCCGGATCAGGCGCGAAACGATTGCCGCCGAAGATATCCTGCATGACATCGGCGCGTTTTCGATCATCGCCAGCGACAGTCAGGCCATGGGGCGCGTGGGAGAGGTTTTGATCCGCACATGGCAAACCGCCGACAAGATGCGCAAACAGCGCGGACGTCTGCCCGAAGAAACCGGCGATAACGACAACTTCCGCGTCAAACGCTACATCGCGAAATACACCATCAACCCCGCAATTGCCCACGGGGTCAGCCGCGAAATCGGGTCCGTCGAGGTCGGTAAAAAGGCCGATCTGGTGCTGTGGAACCCCGCCTTCTTTGGCGTAAAACCCGAGATGGTACTGATGTCGGGCATGATCGTCGTAGCGCAGATGGGCGATCCGAATGCGTCGATCCCCACGCCGCAGCCCGTCTACACCCGCCCCATGTTCGGGGCCTATGGCAGCGCACTTCAACATTGCGCCGTGACGTTCATCTCTGAGGCCGCGCAATCAAACGGCTTGCGCGATCAACTCGGCCTGTCCAAGCAGACCATCGCGGTCAAGAACACCCGCAATATCGGAAAATCGGATCTTATCCACAACTCGGCCACCCCCAAGGTCGAGGTGAACCCCGAGACCTACGAGGTGCGCGCGGACGGCGAATTGCTGACCTGCGAACCCGCCGAAACCCTGCCCATGGCGCAACGCTACTTTATGTTCTGAGGCCCGATATGACCGACCTTACCCCCGCCCACACAATCAAACGCAGCGGCCACTGGGACAATGCCCATGACTGCTGTGTGCTGACCTATGACGAACGGTTCCTGCGCCGCAAACGCCTGCTAACCGCCCATAACGAAGGCTTCCTTGTCGATCTGCCGCATACGGAATCCCTCAACCACGGGGATGCTTTCCAACTGCAAGACGGCAAACTGATCGAGGTCATCGCGGCCGAGGAAGCCTTGCTTGAGATCACCGGCGACGATCTGGGGCGGCTGGCATGGCATATCGGGAACAGGCATTGCCCCTGTCAGGTCGAACCGACACGTCTTCTGATCCAGAACGACCACGTGATCCGCGACATGTTAGGCAAGCTGGGCGCGACCCTGCGCGATGTGTCCGAACCCTTTATTCCCGAAGGCGGGGCCTATGGCCACGGGCGCACCCACAGCCACGCGCATTGATGCAGACACAGGCGCTGATAACGCTGGCACAATGGCTGTCGCCCAGTTTTCCCATTGGCGCGTTCAGCTATAGCCACGGGCTGGAAATGGCCGTGCATGATGGCACGGTCCATGATGCCACATCCCTGCAAGCGTGGCTTGCCGACATTATCACTCGTGGTGCTGGCCGGACCGATGCGATCCTGCTTGGCGCTGGCTATCACGGCGAGGGGGTGGCAGATGTTGATGCGCTGGCGCGTGCCTTGGCCCCCTCCTCGGAACGGTTGACTGAAACCGCACAACAGGGCGCTGCCTTTGTGCGGGTGGTCAATGACGTCTGGGGGCATGATCTGCCTGACCTGACATTGCCCGTGGCCTTCGGTGCGGCCTGTGCCGCGCAAGGATTGCCCCTGAAAGATGCCGCCCAGATGTTCCTGCATGCTTTCGTAAGCGCGCTTGTCTCTGCCGCGATCCGGGCTGTTCCTTTGGGTCAAACCGATGGGCAGCGGGTGATCACCGCCCTGGCCCCCCTGTGCCGGCAGACCGTGGAAATCGCGCTGACCCAGACCATTGACGATATCGGCAGCGCCTGCTTTCTGGCCGACATTGCTTCGATGCAACACGAAACGCTTTACTCAAGGATGTTCCAGACATGACCTCACCCCATGGCCCTTTGCGGATCGGAATCGGTGGCCCCGTGGGCGCGGGCAAGACCACGCTGACGGCCGCCCTGTGCCGGGCCATGCGCGACCGCTGGTCCATCGCCGTGATCACCAACGACATCTACACCCAGGAAGACGCCGAAGCCCTGATGCGCATGCAGGTGCTGCCCCAGGACAGAATCATCGGAGTCGAAACCGGCGGCTGCCCGCACACCGCGATTCGCGAGGATGCGTCGATCAATCTGGCCGCTGTCGCACGGATGCAGGAACGCCATGCCGATCTGGACTGCATTCTGATCGAATCGGGCGGAGATAACCTTTCTGCAACCTTCAGCCCCGAACTTGCCGACATCACGCTCTATGTGATCGACGTCGCCGCGGGCGAAGAAATCCCCCGCAAGGGCGGCCCAGCGATCACCAAGTCGGACATCCTTATCATCAATAAAACAGACCTCGCACCTTATGTCGGGGCTTCTCTTGATGTAATGGACAGGGATGCCAAGCGGATGCGCGGCGACCGCCCGTTCGTCTTTGCCGCCATGAAATCGGACAAGGGCGTGGCCGACGTGCTGGACCTGATTGTCCAAATTGGCGGGTTGCAAAAAGTTCCCGCCGATTAACAATTTGTAACGAAAGTGGCGGATTTTTGCCGCTGGTTAACCGATTGCTTTGATTGTTTCTCAAAATCGTCAAAGGTCTGTCCAACTTTACAGGGACCGTAAAGTACGGGCAAACAACTATCGGGGACAGATAATGAGCGTGAAAAACGCCTTGGCGGCAAAACTCGGCATTCCATTTCTATGTTTAGGGCTGCTTTTCGCTGCCGGTTGCGCACGCGCACCGGCAGAACTTCAGACAATTTCGTCAGCGGGCATTAACCCTGACCTGCACGCAATGGCGATTCAGGAAGTGCGGGTTCTGCAATCCAAGGGCCAGCGCGTCTGGTGCGTGCCGTTTGCGCGCAACGCCAGTGGCGTGAACATCCGTGGCAACGCAAACACGTGGTGGGGTAAGGCCAAGGGGCAGTATTCACGCGGGACGGACCCCAAGGTGGGTGCCGTCATGGCGTTCAAGGCAACACGCCGCAATCCGATGGGTCATGTCGCCGTGGTCTCGCAAGTGGTGTCACCACGCGAAGTGCTGGTCGACCACGCCAACTGGAAGCGCAACAAGATTTCCCTCCGGATGAGCGTCATTGACGTGTCCAAGGCGAATGATTGGTCCGATGTCCGTCTGGAAAGCCAGGCAGACACATACGGCAGCGTCTATCCGGTTAACGGGTTCATCTACCCCGACAACACGCTTCACCCCAAAGCGCCTTACGGTACCGCCCCTGTGTTCGCATTCATGAGCACGCCAGCCAAATCCTAATGAAAATCACGTGATTTCGGGATCACCCGCACATCGCGCGGGTGTTGCCGGGGGGCGACCTGTCCGGGGATCGGATGGGTCGGATGATCGCCCCGCACCGTCGTCTGCGGCACCCGTTCCGTGCTTAGCCGGTCCAGCCGGTCGGTCCGGTTCTCAAGCCGGTCGGCAACCACGTGGATCACCCGCCCGTCCGTCTGCATCCGGCCATGCACCACCAGCAACCGCGCCGACATGATGACGGGACGGTAATGTTCAAACAGCTTGGGCCAGATCACCAGATTGGCCACGCCGGTTTCATCCTCCAAAGTGATAAAGCACACGCCCTTGGCGCTCCCCGGTTTTTGCCGCACCAGCACCAACCCGGCGAGCGACACCTTGCGCCCGTGGTTCAGGCCCGGCAAATCCCCCGCAGCAATGAACCCCTGCTTGCGCAGACTGCTGCGGAAAAAACTGATCGGATGCGCCTTGAGCGACAGGCGCAGCGTCTGGTAGTCGGCCACCACCTGTTCGGCTTGCGGCATCGCGGGCAGCAGCACCGGCGGTTCCGCCCCCTCATCCACCGCGTCGGCATAGGTGAAAATCGGCAGATCGGGCGCATCCTTCAGCGCCTGCGCCTGCCATAGTGCCTGACGCCGGTCGATGCCCATGGTGCGCATCGCGTCAGCCTCGGCCAGTTTGCGGATCTGTCCACGATCCAACCGCGCGCGGGTTTTCAAGTCGGCCACATCGACATAGGGCCGGTCGCGGGCATCCATGATCCGTGCCGCCGCGTCTTCGCGCATGCCATCAACCTGCCGCATCCCCAACCGCAGGGCAAAGCCATCGGACGACGGTTCCAGCGTGCAGTTCCAATCCGAGAAATCCACATCGACGCCGCGCACCTCGACCCCGTGTTCACGGGCGTCGCGCACGATCTGCGCGGGCGCATAAAACCCCATCGGCTGGCTGTTCAGCAGCGCACAGGCAAAGGCCGCAGGATAATGGCATTTCATCCAGCTCGAGACATAGACCAGCTTGGCAAAGCTCGCCGCGTGGCTTTCGGGGAAACCATATTCACCGAATCCCTTGATCTGGTCAAAACAGCGCTGCGCGAATTCCGGGTCGTAGCCGCGTTTGGTCATGCGCCCCACCATTTTGGTTTGCAGCGTTTCAATCGTGCCACGCGACCGGAACGTCGCCATCGCCTTGCGCAATTCATTCGCTTCCGTGGGCGTGAATTGCGCCGCATCAATCGCGATCTTCATCGCCTGTTCCTGAAAGATCGGCACACCCAAGGTCCGGCCCAGAATTTTCAGCAACTCGTCCTGCGGATGCTCCGGCCCCGGTGCAGGATAGCTGACACCTTCCTGCCGTTGGCGACGGCGCAGGAACGGATGCACCATGTCGCCCTGAATGGGGCCGGGGCGCACGATGGCCACCTCGATCACCAGATCATAGAACACACGCGGCCGCAGCTTTGGCAGCATCGCCATCTGCGCGCGACTTTCCACCTGAAACACCCCCAGACTGTCGCCGGCGCACAGCATGTCGTAGGTCGCATCATCATCCGGCGGGACCGTCGCCAGTTCCTTGTCATCGTTGTAATGCGCGCGCATCAGGTCAAAGCATTTGGCGATGCAGGTCAGCATCCCAAGCGCGAGGATATCGACCTTGAAAATCCCAAGCGCGTCGATGTCATCCTTGTCCCATTCGATGAAACTGCGGTCGGGCATGGCCCCGTTGCCAATTGGCACCATCTCGGTCAGGGGGCGTTCGGTCAGGATGAACCCACCCACATGCTGGCTCAGGTGGCGCGGCATGCCGGTCATCTCCCGCGCCAACATCAATACGCGGCGCAGGTACGGGTCCGACAGGTCCATCCCCGCCTCTTTGACGCGGTCATCGCCCACCGATGCCTCGAAACTGCCCCAGACAGTGCTGGCCAGCTTGCTGGTCACATCCTCGGACAGCCCCATCGCCTTACCCACCTCGCGGATGGCGGAACGGGGGCGGTAGTGGATCACGGTGGCGCACAGGCCCGCGCGGTGGCGACCGTATTTGGCATACATGTACTGGATCACCTCCTCGCGCCGCTCATGTTCGAAATCGACGTCGATATCAGGGGGTTCATCACGCTCCTCGCTCAGAAAGCGTTCAAACAGCACATCATGCTCGGCAGGGTCCACGGCAGTGATCCCAAGGCAGAAACAAACGGTGGAATTCGCGGCAGACCCCCGCCCCTGACACAGGATCGGCGGCTGCGCATCCTGGCGGGCAAAGCGCACGATATCGTTGATGGTCAGGAAATACCGCGCGATCTTCTTGGACCGGATCAGGGCAAATTCCTTTTCGATGACCGCCTCGATCCGGTCGGGGACACCCTGCGGATAGCGTTCTGCAGCCCCTTTCCACGTCAGGCGCTCCAATTCCTCTTGGGCGGTGCGCCCTTCCGGCACGATCTCGTGCGGGTATTCATATTTCAGATCACCCAAGCTGAAGGTGCAGGCATCCGCCAGCTTGCGCGTCGCCGCAATCGCATGGGGCCAGGCGGCGAAAAGGCGACACATCTCGGACGGCGGTTTCAGATAGCGTTCGGCATTCGCCTCAAGCAGAAACCCCGCCGTTTCGATCGTGCGCCCCTCGCGGATACAGGTCATCACATCCTGCAAGGGGCGGCGGCTGGGGCCGTGATACAGCACGTCATTGGTTGCCAGTATCCCCAGCCCGTGCGCCTTTGCGAGGCGGTCAAGCTGGTTGATCCGCGCCACGTCATCGCCACGGTACAGATACGCGGCCCCCATGTGGCGCAAACCGGGCAAGGCCCTCAGAAGGCGCGGCAATCCGGCTTCGAACACCTGCAACTCCTCGGGCGGCATCACGATCAGTTCAAGGTCCTCGGCGTGATCCGCCACCATCTCAAGCGTCAGATGGGTGGTGCCCTTTTCCTGCCAGCCGCCATCGACATCGGCCATCTTGCCCTTTGACAGCAACGTAGACAGCCGCGCATAGGCGTCGCGGTCGCGGGGATAAGCCAGCAGATCGGTGCCACACATCAGCACCAACCGCGCGCCAACGATGGGCCGTATCTTGGCCTTCGACGCTTCGGAATACACCCGTACCACACCGGCCAGAGTGTTGCGGTCCGCAATCCCCATTGCGTCATAGCCCAGCAGATTGGCAGTCGCCGTCAGATCGACCGCATCAGATGCTGCACGCAGGAACGAGAAACAACTGGCCACCCCCAGTTCCACATAGGGGCTGGGGGGATGCCAGTGAAACGGGTCCTCCGTCTCGATCGTGCGGCGCGGCAGGGCGTCATTCTGCGGCATCGCCTTGTCCTCTGACGAGAGGGCGGGAGGGGTGTCGCCGCAGGCGCACGTCTGCCGTCCTCATGCGAAGACCCCATGCAGAAACCACAGCGGGTCCCCCCCGCGCCTGTCGCCCAAAACGCCTTGCCGATAGATCCAGAACCGCCGCCCGTCCTGCACCTCGACCTTGTAATAATCGCGCAGCCGCGTACCGGGCTTGTCGCGCCACCATTCCGGCGCGATCCTTTCCGGCCCCTCGAACCGCGCCATGTGATAGGCCACGCGCCGCCACTGAAACCGCGCGGGCGGGCCTTCGGGTACGGCATACAGAACCGTCACCTCCTCGGCCGGGTCCAGCAGGCGCAAGGGGCGCTCGTGGGTCATCACCGGGGCCGCCGCAGCCCTATGGGAAATCGCGGGCACGCGGCTTTCGACCCGTTCGGGCAGATGGCTTTGCACCCACGCGGACCATGTGATTTTCTCCGGCCCCAGCCGCGCCGTCAGGCGATCCAGTAAAGCCGCCACATCGCGCCCCGCATCGCGGCTGCCGTCCAGGTGATCCTGATGCAGCGACAACGGCTCAATCCTCAGCGCCTCAAGCGTCAGCAGGTCGAAACCGAAACCGGGGTCAATCCCGTCCAGCTTGCCGGTCAGCAGCCGCAGCAGATGCGCCGGATCGCGGGTGGCACTGGCAGTCCTTACATCGCGGCTGCGCCATTCGCCGTCGACGCGGTAGATCGTCAGCCGCAACACCCGCGCACCCTGCTCTGCCCTGGCCAGGTCGGCGCATAATGCTTCGGCCAGCGCTGGCAGTTGCGGCACCGGATCAATCACCGGTTCGGCCAGGCGCACGCGGGCCAGCCACACCTGCGCATCCGGCGGCGCGTTCAGCGGATCGGCGGCGCGGCCCGTGACACGGTCCAGCAGCACCAGCGGATTGCGATCCTCTGCCAGCCCCGAAAACCGCCGCATCAGCGCCACGCGCGGCACATCCGCCAGCGCGCCGACGGTCTTGAGCCCCAGCCGCGTCAGCAGCCGCAGCATATCGTCGCTTAACCGCAACGCCGCCACGGGCAGCGGGGCAAGCTGCGCCATCATCGTATCCCTGTCACACACCACAGACGCAGGCCCATGGCGCGCCAGCATTTGCGCGGCACCGCGCGTGGGGGCCATGGCCAGCCGCACGCTAAGCCCCTGCATCTTGAACCGTGTCGCCATGTCACGCAGCATCGCAGCTTCGCCGCCGAACAGATGCGCCGCCCCTGTCACATCCATCACGATGCCATCCTGCCCGTCGCGCACCGTCCACGGGCACCAGCGTCGCGCCCAATGGGCCAGCCGTTCCAACAGCTTGTAATCCCCCGCAGGATCGGCGCGTTCCACATGCAGGTCGGGAAAGATCGCCTGCACGTCGACCACCCGCGCACCGACATCAATCCCGCACGCGCGCGCCGCTGCATTCATCGCGTGGATGACCGGGCCATGCGTCCCGTCGCGTGTCAGCACCACTGCCACGTCATCCGCCGGGGGCGTGCGATGCCGGACGGTGATCCGCCGCCAGCGCTCCATCGCCAGATCGGGGAAGTAGACTGAGACGATCCGTGCTGCGCCCTGCTGCCCCGTCATAGCTTGCCGTCCAGACACCGGGGGCAAGGCCACGGGCGCGGAACAAATCCGCCTCCCACATCGGTGTGCCGGGGGCTTGGGCGTTGTACCGGTTGGGGCCGGACGGAACCGACCGCAGCCGCCAGCGTTCGCGCGCCGCACTGAGCGCGCCATGATCGCCGGACCGGATCAGCCACAAAGGGACCCCCGAACTTTCGGCCCGCAGCGCCAGCCGTTTTGTGGCGGTGAAGCTCAGCACCTCGGGCGCACCGTGAATTTCGCCCACCACGGCAGACAGGCCTGCGCAACTCGCCCCTTCCTCCATCGCCCAAAGCACATCGCGGGGATGGCTGACCTCGACCCGCAGGATGTGGCCGTTGAAGCCAAAGCGCCGCAACGCCGGCCCATATAACCGTCCGTTCTCGCGCCGCGACATACGATCCTGAATCCACAGCACGGGGTCCTTGCTGTCGGGCAGGCACGCCAGCACAAACCCCGTCGCCGCCGCATCGAAGGGTGCGTCCGGCAGCGCATCGCGCAAAATCGCAGACCCCATATGCGGGGCCATATGCAGGTTGGGCACATCCTTGACCAGACGCTTGTCGGACAGGGAAATCACTTGGGCAAGTTGGGAATCGGGTGTCATGCATGCCTCCATATGTTCACTTTTTGTTCTACATGAAAAGGCCACGTTTGACGAGGCTGATTTCAAGCCGACCGCCCAATATCAGCTAAGCCCAAGCAATGATTTGCAAATTGGTCCGCGGTGGCGTTGGATGGGATCATCACAATTTCAGGAACGCCCCCCCATGACCCAGCAGCAAAACACATCCTGGCAAATCACCAAGCCCGCCACACGCAGCCGCCACGGCATCGTCGCCTCGCAAAGCCGGGTCGCGGCACAGGTCGGCGCGGATATCATGGCGCAGGGCGGCAATGCCGTGGATGCCGCGATTGCCACGTCCTTTGCCTTGGGCGCTGCCGAACCGTGGATGAGCGGGATGGGCGGCGGTGGCTATATGGTCGTGCGGATGGCGGGTGAAAAGACCGCCAAGGTGGTCGAATTCGGAATGAAATCACCGATCGGACTTGAGGTCGAGGATTACCCGATCGTGGGCGGCAAGGCGGGGGATCTGTTCCCCTGGCCCATGGTTCTGGAGGACCGCAACGTCTTTGGCCCCAAGGCCATCGCGATCCCCGGTCAGGTCGCGGGCATGGGGCTGGCGCATGAAACCTTTGCCACGAAACCCTGGGCCGATTTGATGGCCCCCGCGATTGCGCTGGCAGATGCTGGGCTGCCGGTGGACTGGTACGCGCAGCTGATTCTGGGCGGATCGGCCAAAGACCTGGCCCCCTTTCCCGCCTCGGCCGAGACATTTCTGGACGAAGGCGGCTTTCCCAAGGCGTCGGGCTGGACGGCCCTGGGCGAAACCAAATGCGACCTAAGCCGTCTTGCCGCGTCCTTGCGCACAGTTGCCGAAAACGGCCCGCGGGCATTTTACGAAGGCCCCCTGGCGCAATCGATCATCGACGATCTGCAAGCGGCGGGCGGGCGTCATGCCATGGCGGATCTGGCGCAGTATCAGGCGACATTGGTCGATGCGATGCACTATCCTTACCGCGACCACGAAATCATCGCCACGCCTACCCTGACAGCCGGCCCCACCATGCGCCGCGCGCTTGAGATCATGTCGGACTGGCAGCCGACAGGTGATACGCCGGACGCTGAGGCATTCATCGCTTATGACCGCGCGATCCGGCAGGCGAATCAGGAACGCTATGACACGATGGGCGACACGGAACACGAGCCCGACCCAAGCTGCACCACGCATTTCAGTGTCGTCGATGCGCAGGGCAACATGGTCGCGGTCACGCAAACGCTGCTGTCGATCTTTGGGTCGCGGATGATGTTGCCGCAATCGGGTATCCTGATGAACAACGGGATCATGTGGTTCGACCCCGAACCGGGCAAGCCGAATTCACTGGCCCCGAACAAACGTTGCCTGGCCAATATGTGCCCGACCCTGCTGGAACGGTCAGATGGCGCGCAATTCGCCCTTGGCGCATCCGGCGGGCGCAAGATAATGCCTGCAGTGGCCGAGCTTACGTCGTTGCTGCTGGATTACGGCATGGACCTGAACACCGCGTTCCACAGCCCCCGCACGGACATGAGCATGGCAGATGTCACCATCGTCGATCAGGCGCTGCCCCAAGACGTAATCACCACACTGAAAGACACGCTGGCACATGTCGTCACCGCACCGCGCACGATATTCCCGTATCACTTCGCCTGCCCCTCGGCCGTGGCGCGACAGGATGGCGAAAACGCAGGCGCGACCGAGGTCATGTCGGCATGGGGGGACGCCATCAGCGCAGGCTAGGGTCAGGCCCGTCAAAGAAGAAACGCACGATGGCAGCGCTGGCATCGGGGCCGTCCGCATCGGTATAGCTGCCATCGGGTGTGCCGCCGGACCATGTATGGCCCAGCCCGGCAACCGTCCAGTTTTCCAGAACCGGGCGGCGATCCGCGTCAAAGCTTACATCCCGCTTGGCCGTGTGTCTGGCGATGTCGATGACTTCGCTGATCCGATGCGCGCCGTCTGGCTGCACCTGTGCGCGGGCGATGGCCACGCTGTTGGACAGATGGACAGTCTTGTCCGCAGTGCCGTGAAAGGTAATCGTGCGTTTGGGCCGGTCCGGCCCGTGCACCTGCGCAGCCCCGCCCATCGCGGCAAAGGCCCCCGACGCATCCTGCGCCGCCTTGAAGGGCAGACCCGCATGGGCACCCACGGCCGCGAACAGGTCGCCGTAGGTCTGCCCCATCACCACCGACATGGCCGCCCCGGCGGACAGGCCCGCGACAAACACATGGCTTGGCGGGATGGCGTGATCGGTGATGATCTGGCGGGTCATGGCGGCAATGATCGCAGGCTCCCCGCTGTCCGCCTGCTGGTGTTTCTCATCGTACCAGCGCCAGCAGCCCTGAATATTGGCGCGGCGTGATTGCGCGGGGTAAAGCACGGCGAAACCGTGGCTGTCCGCCAGCCCGTTCATGCCGGTGCCCTTGGCAAAATCCTCGGGTGATTGACCGCAGCCATGCAGCATGACGATCAACCCTGTGGGAGCCTGCATACGCCCTGCCGGCAGATGCAGCACATACCCGCGTGTGCCCGCCATGCAGGTAAAACGCCGCCGCCTGCCAGGGAACAAACGCGCAATCCCCTTGCGCAGACGGGGCTTGAAGAAGGGCTGGCCCACCTTGCCAAATTTCATATCACTCATGCTGTTGGCCTTGTGAAGGTGCGCGTTGCACCCGCCTACCATGAAATGGCCCTTCAAACCATCACGCAGCGCCGCCCTTGTTCTTTTGCAGCAACATCATGTTGTGATCGGTCAGCCGTGCCAACAAATCGTTCAATTGAAGAACTTCCTCGGGAGACAACGGGGCCAGCACGTTTTCATTGCGGCGCAAGACCTCGGCCAGAACCCGCTCATGCAGCAGATGCCCCCTGCTGGTCACATCCAGAATGGTGGCGCGGGCATCATCGGGGTCCTGCGTGCTTCTTATCAACTTCTTGTCGACCAGCGCTCTGATCAACCGGCTTAGCTGGCTTTTGTCCATCACCAGCAGTTCGGCCATATCCCCCGCCCTGATGGATTTATGGGCGTGGGTGGCGGCCAACAGCCACCATTCGTTCAGGCTCAGATCAAAAAGCCGTTCTGACCAATGTTGCCCGGCCCGCGTGTTGATCGCCACCAGACGGGCCATGCGGAACGTCACGACATCCATGATCGAACTGACGGCCGGATGCTTGGTCGATGCTTGTGGATGCGGTTCACGACTGCCTTGGGTCATGCATTTCTCCCGTTCTTCGGAACCCCTTCACCCTGTGACTGAATTAACTCTGCGAAACGCAAGATCACAAAGCCATGTACATTCACGCCGCGAACGATTACGGACGGGCGCAATACTTAGGCCGGCGTAAGCGCCATTGCCTAGCCGCGCGCATTTTCAGACGCGCATTTATTCAGACAGGACAATCCCTTGATCCAGACTATTGCCGACGCGCTTGCCAAACAAGGCTATGATTCTCTAACCCCCGTCCAGGAGGCTGTAACCGACCCGGCCCTGGCCGACGCTGACCTATTGGTATCCGCACAAACCGGATCGGGCAAGACTGTTGGCTTCGGTCTGGCCATCGCCCCCACCCTGCTGGGTGAGTCCGAAACATTCGGCCATGCAGGTGCGCCCCTGGCGCTGGTCATCGCACCGACCCGCGAACTGGCCATGCAGGTCAGCCGCGAATTGACGTGGCTGTATGGCCCTGCGGGGGCCGTCGTGACCACCTGCGTGGGCGGCATGGACACGCGCACCGAACGCCGCGCATTGGACCGTGGCGCGCATGTCGTCGTCGCCACGCCGGGGCGTCTGTGCGACCACATCAAGCGTAACAACATCAACCTGAATGACATCCGCGCCGTGGTGCTGGACGAAGCCGACGAAATGCTGGACCTCGGCTTTCGCGAAGAGCTTGAGTTCATCCTGTCCGAGGCCCCCGAAGACCGCCGCACCTTGCTGTTTTCCGCGACAGTACCTGCGGCCATCGCCAAGCTGGCGAAATCCTACCAGCGCAATGCGCAGCGCGTCGAAACCATCGGCGAGGCCAAACAGCACACGGATATCGAATACCGCGCCCTGACCGTGCATCCGCGTGACACCGAAAACGCGATCATCAACGTGCTGCGCTTCTACGAAGCCAAGAACGCCATCGTCTTTTGCAACACCCGCGCTGCCGTGGCGCGTCTGACCACGCGGTTCACCAACCGTGGCTTCTCGGTCGTGGCGTTGTCAGGCGAGCTGTCGCAATCCGAGCGTACCAACGCGCTGCAAGCGCTGCGTGATGGCCGTGCGCGTGTGTGTATCGCCACGGATGTCGCCGCGCGCGGCATCGATTTGCCCAATCTCGAACTGGTGATCCACGCCGATCTCCCATCGAACTCGGATACATTGCTGCACCGGTCGGGCCGCACGGGCCGCGCCGGTCGTAAAGGCGTTTCCGCCCTGATCGTGCCTGCAAAACTGCGCAGCAAAGCGAACCGCCTGATCGGTGGTGCCAAGCTGAAAGTCGAATGGGCCAACCCGCCGTCGGCTGAAGAGGTCAACGCCGAGGATGAAAAGCGTTTGCTGGCCGATTCCGCATGGTCGGATCCGATCCCCGATGACGCAAAGGGTTTTGTCGCCAATCTGGTGGACCAATTCAGCGCAGAGCAGCTGGCAACCGCTTTCGTCAACCTGTACCGCGCGCGTCAGTCCGCACCGGAGCAGTTGGCAGAACCCGGCACACCTGCCGATGAAAAGCCCCGCGGCGATTTTGGCCCGTCGGTCTGGTTCTCGATATCGGTCGGCCGCAACCAAGACGCCGAACCGCGCACCATCCTGCCGATGATCTGCCGCATGGGCGATCTGACCAAGGATGACGTCGGTGCGATCCGTGTGCAGCCCAGCCATACATTCGTGGAGATCCTTGCCACGTCAGCTGCGAAATTCACCAACGCGCTTGGCCCAGACATGAAGGTCGAAGACGGCGCAATCGTCACCAAGCTCGACAAGGCCCCCGATCTGTCGCGCGGTCCCAAGCCCGGCGGACGCGGGCCAAAGCCGGATCGCGGCCCCCGCCCCGAACGTGCGCCCCGTCCGGCCTATGACCCCGACGCGCCAACGGCCCCGCGCAAGCCCCGTGCAGCAGCAGCCGAAGAGGCATCTGTCGCGGTCAGCGACAAGCCCCGCAGCCCGAAGCCCTATGGCGACAAGCCACGCGGCGACAAACCCAAGTTCGAAAAACCCCGCGCGCCCAAGGGTGAACGCCCGCCAAAGTCGCACAAGACCGAACGCACGCCCATGAAGGCAGGCGCGGCCCCCAAGCCAAAATCGAACCCCAAGCCCGACAGCTTTGACAAGCCCAAGGCAAAGGCCGTCTGGAAAAAGGACAAGCCCGCAGGCCCGCGCGGCGACGCCCCGCGTGGCGATGCCAAACCGGCGGCCGACAAACCGTTCAAGGCGCGTGCCGCCGATCCGTCAAAGCGTTTTGTGCCACCGAACAAGCTGGGCAAACCCGGCGGCAAGCCAAAAGGCGGCAAGTCTGCAGGTGGCGGCGAAGGCGCGCCAAAGCGGCCCAAGACAAGCTTTCGGCCTAAGTAAGTCTTTCCCACGACAGTAATTCTATGATCAGGGCGGCCTATCGGGCTGCCCTGATTGCGTTTCCAGCGCCATGAATTCAACCGCCAACACCGGCGTCGTGCCCCGGAACGTTCAAAAACCCGCGCCGTTTCCTTCGAAGAATTCGATGCGATACGACGGCATTGTGCATTTCCATCGGGCACCCACCGCGCATTGGACTTAACGACAAGTGCCAGCTGGCCCTAGCGAAACGTCGCTTTTTGCGGTGTGGTCCTTGCAAAGCGGCGCTATACTTGCGCCCGAAACCACCCCAAACATCCCGAAAGGTCTGCCCCATGGACGGTACATTCAATGAAAACGACATCTCCCGTGTGGTCGAGGCGGATCGCGCCCATATCTGGCACCACCTGAGCCAGCACAAACCCTACGAGACGACAGACCCCCGCATCATTGTCGAAGGCAAGGGCATGCGCGTCTGGGATCAAAAGGGCAAAGAGCATCTGGATGCCGTGTCCGGTGGCGTCTGGACCGTAAACGTCGGCTATGGCCGTGAAAGCATCGCCAATGCAGTGCGGGACCAGCTGATCAAGCTGAACTATTTTGCAGGCTCCGCCGGGTCGATCCCCGGATCGAACTTTGCTGAAAAGCTGATCGAAAAGATGCCGGGGATGAGCCGCGTCTACTATTGCAACTCGGGCTCCGAGGCGAACGAAAAGGGCTTCAAGATGGTCCGCCAGATCGCCCACAAGCGCTATGGCGGCAAGAAGCACAAGATCCTGTACCGCGACCGCGATTACCACGGCACCACCATCGCCTGCCTGTCCGCTGGCGGGCAGGATGAGCGGAACGCGCAATACGGCCCCTTCACCGATGGCTTCGTGCGCGTGCCCCATTGCCTTGAGTATCGCAAGTTCGAACAAGACGGTGCCCCCGAGGACAATTACGGCGTTTGGGCTGCGGATCAGATCGAAAAGATCATCCTTGCCGAAGGCCCCGATACCGTTGGCGGGCTGTGCCTTGAACCTGTGACCGCAGGCGGTGGCGTGATCACGCCCCCCGACGGCTATTGGGAGCGCGTTCAGGAAATCTGCCGCAAGTATGATATCCTGCTGCACATCGACGAAGTCGTCTGCGGCGTAGGGCGCACGGGCGAATGGTTCGGTTATCAGCATTACGGCATCAAACCCGACTTGGTGACGATGGCCAAAGGTGTCGCCTCGGGCTATGCGGCGATTGCCTGCCTCGTGACCACCGAAGAGGTGTTCAACATGTTCAAGGACGATGCCAACGATCCGCTGAACTATTTCCGCGATATTTCGACCTTTGGCGGATGTACCGCAGGCCCCACTGCGGGCCTCGAAAACATGGCGATCATCGAGCGTGAAAACCTGCTGCAGAACACCACTGACATGGGCCACTACATGCTTGAGCAACTAGAAGAGTTGTCGGACAAGC
This sequence comes from Roseobacter sp. GAI101, assembly GCF_000156335.1. Lineage (GTDB taxonomy): Bacteria > Pseudomonadota > Alphaproteobacteria > Rhodobacterales > Rhodobacteraceae > Sulfitobacter. The sequence continues at coordinate 2,965,654 of NZ_DS999213.1, read as the reverse complement.
ATTCGGTCATCGGCCAGGTGCGTGGGAAGGGTCTGTTCCTTGGGGCCGAACTGGTTCAGGACCGCAGCACACGCGCGCCGGTCATTGAAAAGATGGTGCAGGCGGTTGTGGCCGATTGTATGGCCCAAGGCGTCATCATCGGGGCGACCAACCGGTCGCTGCCGGGCAAGAACAACACGCTGTGCTTCAGCCCAGCCTTGATCGCCAGCAAGGACGACATCGACCAGATCATCACGTCTGTCGATGGCGCGTTGGGTCGTGTTTTCGGTTAAGGATCGTTGCATATCCCGGCCCGATCAGGGCCGGGTCACATGCCTGACAGGCCGCTTCCCGCCGATCACCCGAATTTTTCTGGAACTCTTTTCGGTTAGATGCGTTAACCACGTAATGATTAGTTTTTGGAGTAAGTCATGAAAAAGTTCTTGTTGATCCTGCCACTGATTGGCGCAATCTCGGCCTGTGATACACAAAACCAGTCCGCGTTGACAGGTGCCGCAGCCGGTGCCGCATTGGGTGCCGTCGTGTCGAACGACAGCGACCGTACCAAAGGTGCGGTTATGGGTGGCTTGGCTGGTGCAGCCGCAGGTGCCTACATCGGTCGCGGTGCAAATGGCCAGTGCGTCTACCAAAACTCTGCCGGTCAGCGCTACACGGCTGCTTGCCCATAAGCTCTCCTGCTTAGAGAACAGACGAATAATCAGGCCTCGGCATTTACCGGGGCCTTTTTTATGGGCCTTATGAGTAATGCCAGATTGCACCGCGCCTAAGTCCAGCCTAGGCTGAACAGCGTGGCACTTCCTGTTGAAACATTTTTCCTGCATCCCGACGCACAGGGCACGCTGCAACAGCAGATCCAGCAGATGATTGCCCAAGGGATTCTGACCGGGCGCTTTGACACAGGCGAGAAATTACCCTCCACCCGGAAACTGGCAGCGCACCTGGGGATCAGCCGGATCACCGTGACGATCGCCTATACAGAGCTTTTGGCGAACGACTACCTAAGCTCCAGGGGGCGCTCTGGCTACTATGTTTCGGAAAACGCGCCCGCCCCGCCGCAATTTACCCCGGCCGAGAATACGCCCGATGCAGTAGACTGGACACGCGCGATCGGGCAGCGGTTCAGCGGCGGCGTCACCCCGATCAAGCCGCAGGATTGGGCGACCTACCGGTATCCGTTCATCTATGGACAGGCGGACCCGACGCTATTTGATCATGCCAACTGGCGGCTCTGCGCTCTTCAGGCCTTGGGGCAGCGGGATTTTACGGCTCTGACGACCGATTACTATGATCAGGACGATCCCAAGCTGATCGAATTCATCGCCCGTCATTCCCTGCCACGGCGGGGCATATCGGCGCGCCCTGAACAGATACTGATCACGCTTGGCGCACAGAATGCCTTGTGGCTTACCGCACAGGTTCTATTGACCCAACGCCGCCGCGCAGCGCTTGAGGACCCGTGCTATCCCGCGCTTCGGGATATTCTGACGCAATCGCGCTGCCACATGTCGCCCGTGCAGGTGGACCAGGAAGGGCTGATCCCCGATGCCATTCCCGACGATACCGATGTGATATTCACCACCCCCAGCCACCAATGCCCCACCACAGCGACAATGCCGATGGCGCGGCGGCGGGAACTGCTGGACCGCGCGCGGGCACTCGATGCGCTGATCGTCGAGGATGACTACGAATTCGAGATGTCGTTCCTGAAATCCCCTTCACCGTCGCTTAAATCGCTCGATCAGGACGGGCGCGTGATCTATGTCGGCAGCTTTTCGAAATCGCTGTTTCCCGGTCTGCGCCTTGGTTATCTGGTCGGCTCCGAGCCGTTCATCCGCGAGGCGCGCGCCCTGCGGGCTTCGGTTCTGCGGCATCCGCCGGGGCATATCCAGCGCACGGCCGCCTATTTCCTGTCGCTGGGCCACTACGACGCGCTGGTCCGCAGGATGAGCAACGCCCTGCACAAACGCCGCAGCGTGATGGAGGATGCGATCAAGGCGAACGGGCTGCAAATCGCCGGACGGGGGGCTTATGGGGGGTCTTCCTTCTGGATGCGCGCGCCCGATCACGTTGACACAGGCGATCTGGCCGGAAGGCTGCAGGCGAAATCCGTGCTGATCGAACCCGGTGCTCCGTTCTTCAACGGCGACGCGCCGCCGCAAAACTATTACCGGCTTGCCTATTCTTCGATCCCATCAGCGCAAATTTCGACCGGCATTGCCCATGTGGCCCAAGCAATAAAAAGCTGCGGTTGAACTGGCCTTATCCAGCCGTCCTTGCTGGCCCTAACCCGCGCCCATTCCAGCGCCTACTGTGCCAGGACCTAAAAATCACTTCCAAGGATGCCCCCAAATGAAGATGACCACCGAAGAAGCATTTGTGAAAACCCTTCAGATGCACGGCATCGACAACGCATTCGGCATCATCGGGTCGGCCATGATGCCGATTTCCGACATCTTTCCCGATGCGGGCATCACATTCTGGGACTGCGCCCACGAAGGCAGCGCCGGCATGATGGCAGACGGTTTCACCCGCGCGACCGGCAAGATGTCGATGATGATCGCGCAGAACGGCCCCGGCATCACCAACTTTGTGACGGCTGTGAAAACCGCCTATTGGAACCACACGCCCTGTCTTCTGGTCACCCCGCAAGCCGCGAACAAGACCATCGGCCAAGGCGGCTTTCAGGAGATGGAGCAGATGAACCTGTTCGCCGATTGCGTCGCCTATCAGGAAGAAGTCCGCGACCCGTCCCGCATCGCCGAGACCCTGAACCGCGTGATCATGCAGGCCAAACGCGCCTCGGCCCCGGCGCAGATCAACGTGCCGCGCGATTTCTGGACCCAGGTGATCGACATCGACCTGCCCGAAATCGTCGCCTTCGAGCGCCCCTCGGGCGGTGAAGCCGCGATTGCCAAGGCCGCCGCCCTGCTGTCGGACGCCAAGTTCCCCGTGATCCTGAACGGTGCCGGCGTGGTGCTGGCGCAAGGCGGGATCGAGGCAAGCAAACAGCTGGCCGAACGCCTCTCCGCGCCTGTTTGCGTCGGCTATCAGCACAACGATGCCTTCCCCGGCGGGCACCCCCTATTCGCGGGTCCCTTGGGCTATAACGGGTCAAAGGCAGGGATGGAGCTGATTGCGAAGGCGGATGTCGTGCTGGCCCTTGGCACGCGGCTGAATCCGTTTTCGACCCTGCCGGGCTATGGCATGGATTACTGGCCCAAGGACGCCAAGATCATCCAGGTGGACATCAACCCCGACCGCATCGGCCTGACCAAAAAGGTCAGCGTCGGCATCGTCGGCGACGCGACAAAGGTCGCCAGCGCGCTGCTGACCAACCTGTCCGAAACCGCCGGCGATGAGGGGCGCGAGGACCGGAAAGCAACCATTGGCGCAACCAAATCGAAATGGGCGCAGCAACTGTCCGGCATGGACCACGAAGACGACGACCCCGGCACAACCTGGAACGAACGTGCCCGCGCGGACAAGCCTGACTGGATGAGCCCCCGCATGGCGTGGCGCGCGATCCAATCCGCGCTGCCTGCCAATGCGATCATATCATCTGACATCGGGAACAATTGTGCCATCGGCAACGCCTATCCGTCTTTTGACGAGGGGCGCAAATATCTGGCCCCCGGTCTGTTCGGCCCCTGTGGCTATGGCCTGCCCGCCATCGTGGGTGCCAAGATCGGCTGCCGTAATGTCCCCGTCGTGGGTTTTGCCGGCGACGGGGCCTTTGGCATTTCGGTCAATGAACTGACGGCGATTGGCCGTGGCGAATGGCCTGCGGTGACCCAGGTCGTGTTCCGCAACTATCAATGGGGCGCGGAAAAGCGCAATTCGACCCTGTGGTTCGATGACAACTTTGTCGGGACAGAACTGGACGAACAGGTGTCCTATGCAGGCATCGCGCAATCTTGCGGTTTGCAGGGCGTCGTGGCGCGCACTATGGACGAACTGACCGCCGCGCTGAACAAGGCCATCGACGACCAGATGAATCATGGCAAAACCACCCTGATCGAGGCGATGATCAATCAGGAACTGGGCGAACCCTTCCGCCGCGATGCGATGAAAAAACCGGTCTCGGTCGCGGGAATCAGCAAAGACGACATGCGCCCCCAGACGGTCTAGGGGTGTCGGGCAGCCACATCCTTGTGATGAACGCAGGGTCGTCTTCGATCAAGACCGCCCTGTTTGACGCTGATCTGAACGAAACCCTGCGGGTCGAAGCGACAGGCATCGGCGGCACGGGCACCGTCACGACCGGAGACAGCCGTCAACCTGTCGCTCTCCCCGACAATGCCGCAGCGCTGGCCGCGATCTTTGACACGCTGTCACGGCAAGGGATCGCCGTTACGGCGCTGCGCGCGGTTGCGCACCGCGTCGTGCATGGCGGCACCGCCCTGATTGCCCCTTGTCGCATCACGCCGCAAATCCGCCAGGCCATCGCCGATTGCATCCCGCTTGCCCCGCTGCATAACCCGCATCATCTGTCAGCCATCGACGCAGTCACCGCCCTTGCACCCGACCTGCCGCAATGCGCAAGTTTCGACACGGCCTTTCACGCCACGATCCCCGACGTCGCCCGCCGCTATGCCCTGCCTGATCGCTCCGATCTGGCCGGCCTGCAACGCTACGGCTTTCACGGCACCAGCTACGCCGCCCTTGTCCGCGTCCTTCCCCGGCACATCGGCACCCTGCCCAAGCGGCTGCTGGCCTTTCACCTTGGCAACGGTGCTTCAATCTGTGCGATCCTTGACGGCCAAAGCGTGGCCACGACAATGGGCTATTCGCCCCTTTCCGGCCTTACCATGGGGACCCGAGCCGGAGAGATCGACGCAGGGGCCGTGCTTCGCCTGGTCCGGCAGCTTGGGCTGGATGAGGCCGAGACGCTCCTTAATCATCACTCCGGCCTTCTGGGGCTATCCGGCATCAGCTCCGACATGCGGCAGCTTGAAAAGAATGACGGCCCCAAAGCGCAGTTTGCCATCGACCATTTCTGCTATTGGGCCGCACGGCAGGCGGGGTCGATGATCGCGGCCATGGGCGGGCTGGATGCCATAGCCTTCACGGGCGGCATCGGGGAAAATTCAGCACAGATCAGGAATGCCATTCTTGACAAGCTATCGTGGATGGGAAACTTTCCCAGCTACACAGTCAAGGCGCAGGAAGAAATTCAGATCGCCCGCGAAGCCAGCACCGTGCTGAACGCCAATCAAGAGGACAAGGATGACGCATAAGCAACCCGTTCTCAACCTTAGCCCGCCTGTGTCTGACGAGATCCGCAAAACCACCTGCTACATGTGCGCCTGCCGCTGCGGCATCAACGTCCATATGAAAGCCAACGCTGATGGCGACATGAAGGTCGCCTATATCGAAGGCAACCGCGACCACCCCATCAACAAAGGCGTGCTGTGCGCCAAGGGCAGCGCCGGCATCATGCAGCACAATGCCCCCGCGCGGCTGCGCAAACCGCTCAAACGCGTCGGCGAACGCGGATCGGGTGAGTTCGAAGAAATCGAGTGGGACGAGGCCTTGCAGATCGCGACCGACTGGCTGGCCCCGATCCGTTCCACGGCCCCCGAAAAGCTGGCGTTTTTTACCGGACGTGATCAATCGCAAAGCTTCACATCCTACTGGGCGCAAAACTTTGGCACGCCGAATTACGCGGCGCATGGCGGGTTCTGTTCGGTCAACATGGCGGCGGCAGGCATCTATACGATGGGCGGTGCGTTCTGGGAATTCGGCCAACCCGACTGGGACCATACCAAGCTGTTCATGCTGTTTGGCGTGGCCGAAGATCACGACAGCAACCCGATCAAGATGGGCATCGGCAAGATCAAGGCACGCGGCGCGCGTGTCATAGGCGTCAACCCGATCCGCACCGGCTATAACGCCGTGGCGGATGATTGGGTCGGAATCACGCCGGGCACGGACGGGCTGTTTATCCTGTCACTGGTGCATTGCCTGATGAAGGCGGGGCGCATGGACCTTGATTACCTCGCACGGTTCACCGATGCGCCTGTGCTGGTCAACGGCGACCCTGCATCCCCCGACTTTGGCCTGCTGCTGCGCGATGCAAGCGGCAAGCAACAGGTGATCTGCCGCAAGACGGGCAAGCTGACCGCCTTTGACCAACCCGGCGTGCGCCCTGATCTGTCTGCCACTCATGTGGTCGGCGACATCACCCACCGCCCGGTCTTTCACCACATGGCCGAGAAATACCTGACCGACGATTACGCGCCCGAAGCTGTCGCTGATCGCTGCGGTATCCCCGCCCCCCGCATCCGCGCCATCGCCGCGGAAATCGCCCGTGTGGCGTTCGAAGAGGCGTTCGAACTGGACCACGAATGGACCGACTTTCGCGGCGACGTCCACAATACCATGACAGGCCGCCCGGTGTCATTCCACGCCATGCGCGGGATCTCGGCCCATGCCAACGGGTTTCAGACCTGCCGCGCGCTGCACACCCTCCAGATCATCCTCGGGACGGTCGAGGTTCCCGGCGGCTTTCGCTTCAAACCGCCCTACCCCAAGCCAGCATCCGCGCATCCCAAACCCCATTGCGGCGTGACGCCCGGCAAACCGTTGGACGGCCCGCATCTGGGGTTTGTCCAAGGCCCCGCCGATCTGGCGCTGAAACCCGACGGAAGCCCCGCCCGCATCGACAAGGCCTTCACCTGGGAAAACCCGATGAGCGCCCATGGCCTGATGCATATGGTGATTTCGAACGCCCATGCAGGCGACCCCTACAAGATCGACACGCTGTTCCTGTATATGGCGAATATGTCGTGGAACTCGTCGATGAACACCGGCGGCGTGATGCAGATGCTGACCGACAAGGACGCCAGCGGCGATTACGTGATCCCGCATATCATCTACTCCGACGCTTATAGCTCGGAAATGGTGGCCTTTGCCGATCTGATCCTGCCCGACACAACCTATCTGGAACGCCACGACTGCATCAGCCTCCTGGACCGCCCGATCTGCGAGGCCGACGCCGCAGCCGACGCGATCCGCTGGCCCGTGGTGGAACCCGACCGTGACGTGCGCGGCTTTCAATCGGTGCTCTGCGACCTGGGCGCACGGCTTGGCCTGCCCGGCTTTGTCGACGATGAAGGCCGCCAGAAATACGATGACTACGCCGACTACATCGTGAACCACGAACGCCGACCGGGCATCGGCCCGCTGGCGGGATTTCGCGGCGCGGATGGCACCGATACCGGACGCGGTGCGCCAAACCCGGATCAGCTGGACAGCTACATCAAGAACGGCGGTTTCTTCACCCATCACATCCCCGACGGCGCACAATATTACAAACCGTGGAACAGCGCCTACCAGGATTGGGCCGTGCAAACCGGCCTGTTCGACGCGCCGCAACCCTATCTGTTTTCGCTCTACAACGAACCGCTGCGCCGCTTCCAGCTTGCTGCCGAAGGCCATGGCGACCACCAGCCCCCCGACCGCCTGCGCGACCAGATCAAACGCACCATGTCGCCCCTGCCGATCTGGAACGAAAGCGATCAACACGGCAATGACGGCTTCACGATCACCGCGCTGACCCAACGGCCCATGGCGATGTACCACAGTTGGGGCAGCCAGAACGCGTGGCTGCGGCAACTCCACGGCCACAACCCTCTCTATGTCCCCACCAAATTGATGCGCGCCCATGGCCTGACAGATGGTGACTGGGCCACCGTCACCTCCCCCCACGGCGAAATCACGGTGCCGGTCCTCGAAATGGCGGCGCTGAATGACAATACCGTCTGGACGTGGAACGCGATCGGCAAACGCAAAGGCGCTTGGGCGCTTGATGTTACCGCCCCCGAGGCCACCAAGGGCTTCCTGCTCAATCACCTGATCCATGAATTGCTGCCCCCCAAAGGCGACGGCTTGCGCTGGTCCAACGCAGACCCGATCACCGGCCAGGCTGCGTGGTTCGACCTCAAGGTAAAAATCGAAAAGGCCCCCGCCCCGGCGGAATCCAGACCGACCGCTCCGAAACAAAAATCGCCAGTCCCTCCCGCCCCCAAACACCTCGCCTGGAAGATCACGACGTAAACCGCCCCTTCTCTGGCTCCCAAATATCCCGGGGGTATGGGGGCTGGCCCCCACTCCGACACCAGCAAAGCACACCGCCCATGACCGAACTGCCCCAAAGCACCCAGAAAAAACTCGGCCTCGTGATTGATCTGGATACCTGTGTCGGCTGCCACGCCTGTGTGATCTCGTGCAAAGGCTGGAACACGGAAAACTACGGGGCTCCGTTGTCCGACCAGGACGCCTACGGCGCGGCCCCGTCAGGCACCTTCCTCAACCGTGTGCACAGCTACGAAGTCCAGCCCGATACCGGTCCGGCCCAACTGGTGCACTTTCCCAAATCCTGCCTGCATTGCGAGGACGCGCCCTGCGTCACCGTCTGCCCGACGGGGGCGAGCTACAAGCGGGTCGAAGACGGCATCGTGTTGGTTAACGAATCCGACTGCATCGGATGCGGGCTTTGCGCCTGGGCCTGCCCCTACGGTGCCCGCGAACTGGACCAGGCCGCAGGCGTCATGAAAAAATGCACGCTCTGCGTCGACCGCATCTATAACGACAACCTGCCTCAGGAAGACCACATTCCCGCATGTGTCCGCACCTGTCCGTCGGGGGCACGTCACTTTGGTGATCTGGGCGATCCTGAAAGCGAGGTCAGCCAGTTGGTCGCGCAACGGGGGGGCGTTGATCTGATGCCGGAAATGGGTACAAAGCCGGTGAACAAATATCTGCCGCCCCGCCCCAAGGATCAACCGCCCGACCTTGACGTGCTGGCCCCGTTTCTTGCCCCGATCGACCAGGAACCCAAGGGCTTTCTCGGCTGGCTTGACCGCACTTTGGATAAAATCTGATGCATCCCGCCCCGTCCGTCATCTTTTTCAGCGTCTTCTCAGGCTTGGGCTTTGGCCTTTTGTTCTGGCTGGGTCTGGGCTGGCCCTCCGCCACCGGCATCGTCGCTTTTGTCTTTTTCGCCATCGCCTATGTGCTGGCGGTGGGCGGATTGATCGCCTCGACCTTCCATCTTGGCCAGCCCAAGCGCGCGCTCAAGGCCTTCAGCCAATGGAAGACAAGCTGGCTGAGCCGCGAGGCGATCTGCGCGGTGGCGGCATTGTTCCTGATGGCAATCTACGGGGCCGGGGCCGTTTTCTATGGCCAACACTGGCGCGTAATCGGCGTGCTTGGGGCGCTGCTGTCGCTCGGCACCGTTTTCACCACGTCGATGATTTACGCCCAGCTCAGGACTGTGCCGCGCTGGCACATGCCCCTGACCCCGTTGAACTTCCTGTCGCTCTCGGTCGCGGGTGGCGCATTGCTGGCAGGGCAGGTGACGTGGGCGCTTTGGCTGATCCTGATCGCGGGCGGCGTCCAGCTGGCCACATGGATCATCGGCGACACCCGCTTTGCTGCGTCAGGCACCACCCTCGCCACGGCCACACAGCTTGGCGGGATCGGCCAGGTCCGCGCCTTCGAGCCGCCGCATACCGGGACCAATTATCTGCTGCGTGAATTCGTCCATGTGATCGGACGCAGACACGCGACCAAGCTACGGGTCATCGCGCTTGGGCTTATGGTCGTGGTGCCCGTAATCCTGCTGCTTGTCCCCTTTTCTCACATCGCGGGGGGACTTGCCTTACTGGCGCATGTCGCAGGAGTGTTCACGGCGCGCTGGTTGTTCTTTGCCCAGGCCGAACATGTCGTCGGCCTGTATTACGGCAAACGCTGACCCTCAAAGGGCCAGCCGCCGCTCCACGATCCGCGCCATGATCGACGCGCCCACCGGCAGGATCGACGTGTCCAGCACGAACCCCGGATTGTGCAACGCCACGGTACCCGCGTGGCCCACGGTGCAATAGGCACCCGGCACAACCTTCAGCATATCGGCAAAGTCCTCCGATCCCGTCGCGGGGACCGTCTTGTAATTCAGGTTATCGGCACCGACGATATCGGCGGCAGCCTCCATATACGCATCAGACAGGTCGTGGTCGTTGATCAACACGTCAAAGACATCGCGCAGCTCGCAGGTAATTTCGACCTCATGGGCCAAGGCCATGCCGGCGCAGATCGCCTGCATCCGGCCCGCTGCCAGTTCATAGATCTCGTCCTTGAAATAGCGGATCGTCCCCGCCAGCGTCGCCGTCTGAGGAACCACGTTATAGGCCGCCCCGGCGTGGATCTGGGTGATCGACAGCACGCACACCTCAAGCGGGGCCATATTCCGGCTGAGGATCGTCTGCAATTCAGTCGCCAGCGACGCGGCAATCATCAGCGCGTCTTTCGAATTCTGCGGTTGCGCGGCGTGGCTGCCCTGACCTTTGACCTCGATGTCGAAAAAGGCGGCACCCGCCATCGCCTCGCCTTTGCAGATGCCGACCTTGCCGGGTTGGCCGTTGGGCACGTTGTGCATGCCATAGATTTCATCGCAGGGGAAAAGCTCGAACAGACCGTCCGCCAGCATCTGTCGCGCACCGCCCAAACCTTCTTCGGCGGGTTGGAACACGATGACGGCGGTGCCGTCAAAATCACGGGTGGCCGCCAGATGTTTTGCCGCCCCCAGCAGCATCGTCGTGTGTCCGTCGTGACCACAGGCATGCATCACGCCCGCATTGACCGACCCATAGTCCAGCCCCGTCGTTTCGTGGATCGGCAGGGCATCCATGTCGGCGCGCAGTCCGATGCGCCGGTTGCCCTGCCCTTTGCCTTCAATCAACGCCACAACGCCGGTTTTACCCAGCCCGGTGTGCACCTCGTCGACGCCAAAGCTGCGAAGGTGGTCTGCGACGATGGCGCTGGTGCGCGTCTCGGTAAAGCCGATTTCGGGATGGGTGTGCAGATCGCGAAAGATCGCTTCAAGCTCGGGGACACTGTCGGCGATGAGGGGCAGGATATTCATGGGGATATGGCTCCGCTAAGATGTGCAGCCATGGTGGTCTGCAATCTGCACCACATCAACCCCTGTCGGTGTGGCGGGGTGCGCAGTTGCGTCCCCGCCAAAGGCTTGCTTAATCCATCAGCCCTGCGTGGCGCAGCGCGTTGTCGACCAGCGCCATCGTCGCGTCGGTCAGTGGTACCAGCGGCAGGCGCACATCAGGCGCGCACAGACCCAGACGCGACATCGCGTATTTCACGCCCACCAACCCCGGCTCGGTAAAGATCGCCTTGTGCAGCGGCATCAAGGCATCCTGGATTTTCAGCGCGGCGGCATAGTCGCCCGCCAGGCAATGGGCCTGCATCTGGCTCAGCAGCTTGGGTGCGACATTCGCCGTCACCGAAATGCAACCCACGCCGCCCTGCGCATTGAACCCGTGCGCGGTCGCGTCTTCGCCCGAAAGCTGGATGAAATCCGGCCCGCACAGCATCCGCTGGTCACAGACCCGCGCCAGATCACCGGTCGCATCCTTGACACCGACGATGCGCGGCAATTCGGCCAGTGTCGCCATGGTCTCGGGTGTCATGTCCACGACGGAACGGCCGGGGATGTTGTAGATGATGATCGGCAGGCCGCAGGCTTCGTGAACGGCGGTGAAATGCGCGATCAGTCCGGCTTGGCTTGGCTTGTTGTAATAGGGTGTGACGACCAGCACGGCATCGGCCCCGACAGATTCGGCGTGCTTGGCCAGACGGATGCTTTCGACCGTGTTGTTCGATCCTGCGCCGGCGACGACGGGGATGCGTCCGGCGGCGGCCTTGACCACCTCGGCTACGACGGTCTCGTGTTCGGCATGGGTCAGCGTGGGCGATTCACCCGTTGTCCCGACGGGAACCAGCCCATTCGACCCTTCGGCGATGTGCCAGTCCACCAGTTTCTTGAGCGTGTCCAAATCCAGCGCGCCGTTCGTGAACGGCGTGACGAGTGCAGGCAGAGAACCTTGTAACATATGCACGCTCCTTTTCTTGCGTTGCTGGGCAGGCGCCCGATTGCTGACTGGCGGCAACGTGAGTTGAAACCCATGCGCCTTGCCGTATGTTGCAAGGCTGTAGCCCTTGAACACTAGGAAATGCAAGTGATGACACGCGCCTTTGCGACGCTGATACTGGTTTTCAGCCTTGCGCTTCCTGCCTTGGCCGAACGCCCCCGCCCGCTTGGATGGGCGATGGATGCCGTCCGGGCGGGCAATTGGGACACCGCCGCCCTGATCGCGCAGCGCGATGGGGCCGTGGCCGTGGACGTCGTCGAATGGCACCGCTTGCGGGCGGGGCGGGGAACATACGGCGAGGTCATGGATTTTCTGGCCCGCCGCCCCGATTGGCCCGGCGAGGACTATCTGCGCAAGCAATCAGAGGATGCCGTGATCGCAGAGGACGACACCGCCATTCTGGAGTTTTTCGAGGGCCGTTCCCCGCAGACCGCGCGCGGGGTGTTGGCCCATGCCGCCGCTCTGACCCGCGCAGACCGCCTTGGTGAAGCGCAGGCGCGTCTGGTTCTGGCCTGGCGCACCATGCCGATGGATAGGGCCTCGCAGGCTTTGTTCCTGACACAGCATGATGCATTGCTGAAACCGCATCACGCCGCGCGGCTGGACGAGATGTTATGGCAGCGCAACCATGGCGAAGCGCGGCAGATGTTCGATCTGGTCAGCGCCGCGGACAAGGCGTTGGCCGAAACCCGGATCGCATTGCAGAACCGCAACGGCGACGTGAACGAGATGATAGACGCCCTGTCCCCGGCCAAGGCGACCGATCCCGGCCTGCAAAAGGACCGGTTCGAATGGCGCATTCGCAAGGGGTTCGAAGACAGCGCCAAGGACCTGCTGCTGTCGCAATCCGTCAGCGCCGCCGCCCTTGGCCAGCCAGCCGCATGGGCCAATCGCCGCCGCGCTCTGGCGCGCGACGAAATGCGCAGCGGCGATCCGGAACGCGCCTACCAGATGGCCGCGCGGCATTTTCTGGACGACGGGTCGCATTACGCCGATCTGGAATGGCTGTCGGGCTATATTGCGCTGCGGTTCCTGAAGGACCCCAAGCTGGCCCTGGCCCATTTCAAGGCGCATGACAGCGCCGTCGCGTCGCCCATCAGCCAGGGGCGCGCAGGGTATTGGCAGGGGCGTGCCCTGCAGGCCATGGGCGATGCCGAAGGGGCGGCCAAAGCCTATGCCGAAGGGGCGAAATACCAGTCGTCCTTCTATGGCTTGCTTGCCGCAGAACGGGGCGGGCTGCCGTTTGACACCACGCTGGGCGGCTTAGCCCAAAAGCAGGATTGGCGCAGTTCCGCCCTGGCCCAAGCCCCCCTGTTTCAGGCGGGTATGCTGCTGCAGGCCTCGGGCGAGTTGAGCCTGGCAGAGCGGTTCTGGACCCATCTGGCCGAGCAGCTGTTGGCCGATGATGCTGCCTTGCTCGGACAGGCCGCGATCGACGTGGACCAACCGCATCTTGCCGTGATGATCGGCAAGCGCGTGGCGCAACGCGGCATCACCATCGCCGCGCCCTATTACCCGCTGCACCCGGCGATCAAGCTGGACCTGAACATGGCCCCCGAAATGGTGCTGGCGATTGCCCGGCGCGAAAGCGAATTTGACCCCATCGTGCAAAGCAGCGTCGGGGCCCGCGGTCTGATGCAGCTGATGCCCGCCACCGCCAAGGATGTCGCGCGTGATCTGGAGGTCAGCGCCCTGCACACCACCGACCGTCTGACCGCCGACCCGGATTACAACGCGCTGTTGGGGTCGGTATATCTGGCGCAGATGGCAGGGCGTTTCAACGGCAACGTCGTCATGGTCTCCGCCGCCTATAACGCTGGCCCTTCCCGCCCGCCCCGCTGGATGGACGCGTACGGCGACCCGCGCGAAGGCGATATCGACGTGGTCGACTGGATCGAGATGATCCCGTTTCGCGAAACCCAGAACTACGTCATGCGGGTGACCGAAAGCCTGCCGATCTACCGTGCGCGTCTTGGGCTGGACCCGTTGCCGCGCCCTTTCACGGAAGAGCTGACCGGCTCAACGCTGTTGCCGTTCTCTCCAAAAGGTGAATAGGCCGGCGGCCACGATCAAGGCCGCACCGATGGCAACATTGGTGCGCACGTCTTCGCCGAAAATAGAGATGCCGATGATGCTGGCGAACACCAGTTGCAGATAGGCAAAAGGCTGCACGGCGCTCGCCGCCGCAACCTCGTAACAGCGGATCAGCAGCCAGTGCCCCGTGACGCCGGTAATGCACAGGAACCCCATGTAAATCCAGTCGCTGGCGATCATCGGTTCCCAAAACCAGATGCCCGTGGCGGTCATGGCGATGGACCCGGTGACGCCGGTCCAGAAAAAGCTGGTGGCGGTCTTGTCCTTGCGCCCCACATAGCGCGTCAGCAGCCCGTAGATCGCAAACATCGCCGCCGCGACCAGCGGCAGGATGGCAGCGGGGTCAAAGACGTTCATGCCCGGTTGCAGGATGATCAGAACCCCAATGAACCCCACGCCGATCGCCGCCCAGCGGCGCCAGCCCACGCTTTCGCCCAGCACCGGGCCGGACAGCGCCGCAACCAGCAGCGGATAGCAGGTAAAGACTGCGTGGCTTTCCACCAGCCCAAGGATGGTAAAGCCCACGATCATCACGCAAATCTCGGCGGCCAGCAGCAGCCCCCGCAGCGCCTGCAGTACCGGCTGGCTGGTCTTGGCCACAGCCCGAAGCCCGCCTGCGCTGCGCTTTGCGATCGCAATCACGAAGGCCGCAAAGAACCAATAACGGATCATCACCACCATCAGCACGTTGTATTCGGACGCCAGATGCCGTGACAGCCCGTCCTGGACCGCGAACACGAACGTCGTCAGCACCATCAGGGTGATGCCCAGCGGAATGTTGTTGGACTGTGCAGCCGCTGCAGCGCGATTGGTTGCGCGGCTCATACACGCACCGCCCGTGTCATGTGGCGCTTGCGGCCATAGCCCTTGGTGCGTTCAACCGCAAAGCCCACTGACTCCAGCGCACGGCGCACGGCACCCGCTGCGGTATAGGTCGCCGCAGTGCCGAAATGCGCCGTGTGGCGGGCGACATCCTCAAGCAGGTCAGGTTCCCACAGCTCGGGGTTTTTCGCGGGCGAAAATCCGTCCAGGAACCACGCATCAGCCACGCCATCCCAAGCGGGTACCGTTTGGCGTGCGTCACCGATGACCACTGTCAGGTCAAGACCGGGAAAGGTCATGTTTCCGCCCTCGGGGGTCCAGGCCTCAAGCAGGGCGTCGCGCTTGCCGTTGAATTCCGGAAAGGCCTGATGTGCTTGGGCCATATCCTCGCGCGACATGGGGAACGCCTCGAACGAGGTGAATTGCAGTGTGCCGTTGCAGCCCTTTTGCGCCCAGGCATCCCAGGCGACCAACAGGTTCAGGCCGGTGCCAAACCCCAGTTCGCCAATGCGAAAGCCGTCGCGAAAGCGGGTGGGCAGATCATTTCCCTGAAGGAAAACATAACGCGTTTCCTCAACCCCGTTCTCAAGGCTGAAATACGGATCATCAAATTGGGATGACACCGGCACGCCGCTGTCTTTCCATTCAATCTGTGCTGTCTGGTTCTCCACGTGGCGACCTTGTGTTATCGGGGCTTTCGGAAACACTGCGCAAAAAGGGCGAGGATTGGCAATGGCCGAAATCACGATACGGGGGGCTGGGATATTCGGGCTGTCGGTCGCATGGGCCTGTGCCCAGCGCGGCGCATCGGTACAGGTAATCGACCCCAACGGCCCTGCGTCGGGCAGCAGCGGCGGCATCGTCGGTGCCTTGGCCCCGCACGTGCCGGAAAACTGGAACGCCAAGAAGGCGTTTCAGCTGGACAGCCTTTTGATGGCCGAAGCCTTTTGGCGCGACGTCGAAACCGCAGGGGGTGGCGTGTCAGGGTATGCGCGCAAGGGCCGGCTGCAACCCATCGCCGATGATGCAGGTCTGGCCCTGGCGCAGCGCCGCGCCGAAACCGCGCAGGCTTTGTGGCAGGGCAATGCAACTTGGCAGGTCGTGCAGGCAACAGGCGCGCCATGGGAACCGCAAAGTCCCTCGGGCCGGTTGATCCATGACACGCTTAGCGCGCTGATCCACCCCCGGATGGCTTGCGCGGCATTGGTGCAGGCCTTGCGCCCCAAGGGCGTCCACGTGACGCCGGAAAGCCCCGATCGGGGCGCGGTACTGTGGGCGACGGGTGTAGCCGGGTTGGAGCAAATGACCGCCGGTCACAGCCGGATGGTCGGCAATGGCGTCAAGGGACAGGCCGCGCTGCTGGCACATGATGCGCGCGGGCTGCCGCAGCTTTTCGCGGGCGGTGTGCATGTCATCCCCCATGGCGACGGCACGGTCGCGATCGGATCAACCTCTGAACGTGACTATGACACCCCTGACCAGACCGACGCGCAGCTTGACGCCGTGATTGCCGCCGCCCGCGCCGCTGTGCCTGCCCTTGCGCAGGCGCAGGTGATCGACCGCTGGGCCGGTGTGCGCCCGCGCAGCCGCAGCCGCGCGCCCATGCTGGGGGCTTGGCCCGGCAAGCCAGGTCATTTCATCGCAAACGGCGGCTTCAAGATCGGCTTTGGCATGGCCCCGAAAGTGGCGCAGGTCATGGCTGATCTGATGCTGGAAGGCCGCGACGCGATCCCCGACGGCTTTCGGGTCGAGGATAACTTCTAGGCTTTGGCCACCATGCACTGCCGGCCATCCGGCCCTGCGACCCACAGATCCCGACCGTTGCGGCACAAGGATGCCGTTTCAAAATGCATCAAGGGCGATGTGGCGCGGAAGCTGAAAGTGGTCAGCGGCCCCAAGTCATCTTCGGCCTTCAGCATCAAGAGCTGCGCCAGCAGCGGGCCATGCACGACCAGTCCGCCATAGCCTTCGACATCGCGGGCATAGTCCAGATCGTAATGGATACGGTGCCCATTGAAGGTCAGCGCCGAATAGCGAAACAGCAGGGTCGAGGTGAAATCCACCGCCGTGATCGTTTCCGCGTCGGTCCGGGCCATGGGGGGCCTTGGCTTGGGCGCATCCGGTGTCGCGTCCTCGCGATAGACCAGATCCTGCCATTCGGTCAGGCACAGCGCGCCGTCCTGCCAGATTTCATGCCGCAAGGTGACAAAGCCCAACGGCCCGGACCGCCCGTCCTTGCGGTTCTGGTTTTCGCAGATGGTGCGTTTTTCCGCCGCGATCCCTGCCAGAAGCGGTCGTTCAAAGGCCAGACGCCCCCCGGCCCACATGCGCCGCGGCAGCCCCATATCGGGAATCAGCCCGCCCACACGGGGATGACCGTCACGACCAAGGGACACGGGCGGTTCGGGTTCCCAGAAATAGAGTTGATGAAAGAACGGCGGCAATGGATCGCCCGTCTTCACTGCCTCTTTTTGCCCAAGGGCAACGCGAAAAGCGGCAGCACGGGCAGGGTCGATCATATCTTGTTTACGTTGCTCGGTCATAGCATCAATCTGTGGTCAGGAACGTTAACCAAGGGGGTGCCATGGCACAGTCCGATATTCAATGCCGCGTGCGCGAACTGGATCATCTTGTGCTCACGGTTTCCAGCATCCCCGAAACCGTACGATTCTACACGCAGGTGCTGGGCATGCGTGGCCAGCAGTTCGAAGTCGCAGATGGCAGCAAACGCTGGGCCTTGCGCTTTGGTCAGTCCAAAATCAACCTGCATCAAAAGGGGCGCGAATTTGACCCCAAGGCCGCCAACCCCGGTACCGGCACCGCCGATCTTTGTTTTCTGACCGATGCCCCGATCGAAGACTGGGTCAAGCATCTGACCATCCACGGCATAAAAATCGAAGACGGCCCGGTTGCGCGTTCAGGGGCAACCGGGCCGATCACGTCGCTTTATCTGCGCGACCCCGACCGAAACCTGATCGAGGTCAGCGTGCCCGCGCTTTAGCGGCCAATCTCGGCGCGCAGCGATGTCATGAGTTCGGTCAGCTCTTTTACATACATCTCACCGGTCAAACGGTCGTTGTCATCGAAAGCATTGCTGCTGTTGGCCAGGTGAATTTCCGGCCCCTGCAATATCCGGGGGCGGAACGGCACCATGAAGCTGCGCAGGATCAACTGCGCGCGCTCGCCCCCCGCACGCCCTGCGGCGGCGGACATGACGGCAAGCGGCTTGCCCGACCACGGCGTGCCGTCCACCCGGCTGATCCAGTCCAGCGCGTTCTTCAGAACACCTGACGGGCCCTTGTTGTATTCCACGGTCGAGATAAGAACGGCATCGGCGTCGGCAATCTGATCCGCCACCTTTTGCACTGCGGCGGGAACGCCATTCGCCTGCTCCTCGTCTGCATCATACAGCGGAAAACGAATGTCGGCCTCTGTATAATCGCAGTCGCCGAACAGGCGCGCGGCCTCGGCCAGCAGCTTTGAATTTGTGGACGCCTTGCGCAAAGACCCCGAGATGCCGATCAGTTTTTGTTTGGCCATTTTCTTTTCCTTTATAACTCTCTGTTACCCCAAGACCTGTGGCGTCCCGGTACAAAAGCAAGAGGCCCCGGCGCGATGCCGGGGCCTGCTACAATTTTCACCCTGCCTGTATGTCTGGCGTGGTTCAGGCGTTGGGCAGAATAACAATCTCGACGCGGCGGTTTTGCGCCTTGCCAGATGCGTTCAGGTTGCTGGCGACCGGCTGGCTTTCGCCGCGACCGACGGCCTGAATGCGGTTGCGCGGTACACCGTTGCCGATCAGCACATTCGCCACGGCATTGGCGCGCCCTTCGGACAGTTGCTGGTTATAGCTGGCGTCGCCGACGCTGTCGGTGTGGCCGATAACCTGCAGCGTGGAGTTGCTGTAGACGTTAACATTGCGCGCCAGAGCAGCCAGATCGCTTTGCATGCCAGACTGGACAGTGGTGCTGTCGGTCGCGAACAGGATGTCCTGTGGCAGCGTTACGATCAGGCGGTCGCCTGTGTTGGTGATGATGACGTTCGAATCCAGCTGGCGGCGCAGATCTGCCTCTTGCTGATCCAGCGTGTAGCCCACACCAGCGCCAACCGCGCCACCTGCAAGGGCACCTGCCAACGCGCCCTCAGCGCGGTTGCCGTCACCTTTGGACAGGGCACCGATTACAGCACCGGCACCTGCACCGATCAATGCACCGTTGCGGGTCTTGGCGTTGGGGTCATTGGGGTTGCCGCCAATCGGGCCGGGTTCACAAGCGCTAAGCGCAAGAACGCTGGTCAGGGCTGCGGCGATGGTCATCTTCGAAAAAGTCATGTCTAGTTTGCCTTTGGTTTGGGCCCCGTTCGGGCGAGGCGTCTCGTTGCATAACTTCTTTACAATGGGTTCGGTTCCCAGAGAACCGCATTGGCACGATAGATAGGCCGGAAATCGCTTATCGGTCAGGCATCGGCACGGGCGGATTCAAAGGCCAGCATCGCGCGTTTGACCGGCAGGCCCCAGTGATAGCCCCCCAACCCGCCTGATTTGCGCAGGGCGCGGTGGCACGGGATCAGCCAGCTGATCGGATTGCGCCCGACAGCCGTGCCCACGGCGCGCACGGCCTTGGGGGTGCCGATGGTCTGGGCAATTTCGGAATAGGTCGTGACGTGGCCCGACGGGATGCTCAGCAAAGCCTCCCACACCTTGATCTGAAAGGGCGCGCCGATCAGATACAGGGGGGCCTTTGCACCGCTGCCATCCTGCGTGGCAAAGGCGATCTGCACCCAGTCCCGCAACAGGTCTGAATTTTCGCGGAATGTCGCACCGGGCCAGCGGCGGCGCATGTCGTCCATCGCGGGTGCTTCGCCGGTTTCGGCCGCGAACGCCAAGCCGCAGATGCCCCGGTCCGTCCCCATGACCAGGGACGGGCCGAAGGGGCTGTCGAACCATCCCCAAGAAATCACCAGCCCCTCGCCTTTGCGGGCAAACTCACCGGGGCTCATCGCCTCCCATCGCAGGAAAAGATCATGCAGGCGGCTGGACCCGGACAGACCAACGGCATGGGCGGTGCCAAGCGTCGTGAACCGGTCGCGCAATAGGGTCTTGGCATGGTCCAGCATCAGATATTGCTGGTAGCGTTTCGGCGAGACACCGACCCAGCGGGAAAACAGACGCTGGAAATGGGCAGTGCTCATGTTCATTTCGCTGGCGATCTGGTCCAGCGCCATGGGGTCGGTGGCGTGATCGATCAGGTCGATGGCCCGGCGCATGATGCCGTAATGGTAGCCATGTTCCGTCGCGGAATCAGTCGTGGGGGGCGGGGGGGCGATACCTTGAGTCATGCCCCCAAGCTAATCACTGCGGGTCATCCGTGCGACCCGAAACATGCGCCAAAGCGCCCAGCTAGGCCGCCAGAAGATGCAAAATCGTTTCGTCAGGGCCCAGCAAGTCACGGATCATTCGGGATTCGACCCGGTTCAGACACATGCGCGGGGCTTTTGCATCCTCTATGAACACCTTGCTGGCGCGGCGGATTTCCGGCGGTACGGACAGCATGGCAGCCGTTTCCAGACCTGTCGTTTCCGCCCAGATCCCGCAGGTCAGGATCAGTTCGTGATGTTCCATGATGATATGATGATAGCTGATGGCGGGCGCGTCCGGTTCCGGCCTTGGTGCGATGCGCCGTGACAATGCCCCGATTTCCGCCATCACCTCGTGCTTGCCCAGATGCAGCGGTACATGGGGCGAATTCACCAAGACCTGATGATGCGGCGACAGACGCAAAGGTTCCTGCAAGCCGTCCGTCGCGGCATTTTCACGGGGGCGCAAACGCAGCGGTGGCAACAATGGCAGGCCGTCCGGCCCGATGGCGCGCGACCGCTTGATCGCCAGAATCGGCTGTGCCCCATGATCGCGGGTGATCAATCGGTCGCCCGATTCCAACCACTCGACGGGCAATTCGCCCTCCATCGTCATGATCATTGCGCCCGGGCCGAAGCCCGAAGCTTTTGAAAAAGTCAATTCGACCGACATCGTCCCTCACTTTCGCCGTCTGGGCACTTGCATAACAGCTACGTTACCAGCTTAGCGACTGACCGTGCCTTGTAGCGACGGGAATCTGGATTCGCGGTAAACAGATCATAAAGACGCGCGCCGTCCTGCTCTTGTTCTTGCTCTGGCGGGAAAATCCCCGCATACCCTTGGATATGGCCAAACCACTTGATTATCACACGATCCGCGAGATCTTCACCCGCTTTCACGCCGTCGATCCCGAGCCCAAGGGCGAACTGGATCACACCAATGTCTACACGCTTTTGGTGGCTGTAGCGCTGAGCGCGCAGGCGACCGATTCCGGCGTCAACAAGGCGACGAAATCCTTGTTCGAGGTGGTCGAGACACCCCAGCAGATGTTGGACCTTGGGCTTGAAGGGCTGATCGAACACATCAAGACGATCGGCCTGTTCCGCCAGAAGGCCAAGAATGTCATTAAGCTTAGCCAGATTCTGGTCGATGATTATGAAGGTGTCGTGCCCAACAGCCGCGCGGCACTGCAATCGCTGCCCGGTGTGGGCCGCAAGACGGCCAACGTCGTGCTGAACATGTGGTGGCACTACCCCGCGCAGGCGGTTGATACCCATATCTTTCGCGTTGGAAACCGCACCAACATTTGCCCCGGCAAGACGGTGGATGCGGTCGAACGCGCCATCGAAGACAACATTCCCGTTGATTTCCAACAACACGCCCATCACTGGATGATCCTGCACGGTCGTTACCATTGCAAGGCGCGCAAGCCCTTGTGCCGGACCTGCATCATCCGTGATCTCTGCCCCTATGAGGACAAAACTGAATGACCCAATATGAAGTGGTTGGCATCGGCAACGCCGTTGTCGATGTAATCTCGCATGCCGATGACGTGTTTCTTGGCGACATGAAGATCGAAAAAGGCATCATGCAACTGATCGAACGTGACCGCGCCGAAGAACTCTATGGCGAGATGACGGAACGGCTGCAAACGCCCGGCGGATCGGTGGCGAATTCGATCGCCGGGATTGGCGCGCTTGGGCTGCCGACAGCTTTCATCGGTCGGGTGAATGACGACGCTTTGGGCAAGTTCTATGCGCAATCCATGATCGACGGCGGCACCGATTTCGTGAATGCCCCCGTCCCGGGTGGCGATCTGCCGACCTCGCGGTCGATGATCTTTGTGTCGCCCGACGGCGAACGGTCGATGAACACCTATCTGGGCATCTCGACCGATCTGGGGCCTGCGGATGTGCCGGATGCCGTGGCGTCCTCGGCCAAGATCATGTTCCTCGAAGGGTATCTGTTCGACAAGGATCAGGGCAAGCAAGCCTTCCTTGAGGCATCCCGCCTGACCCGCGCTGCGGGCGGCAAGGCCGGCATCGCGATTTCCGACCCGTTCTGCGTTGACCGTCACCGCGCCGATTTCCTGCGCATGATCGCCGACGAACTGGATTACGTCATCGGCAACGAGGCCGAGATCAGATCCCTGTTTGAAACCGACGATCTGGAAGACGCTCTGGCCAGAACCGCCGCGATGTGCGGCACGGTCGTCTGTACGCGGTCGGGCGATGGCGTCACGCTGATCCGCGACGGCGAACGTGTCGATGTCCCGGTGACCAAGATCACTCCGGTCGATGCCACCGGCGCGGGCGATCAATTCGCCGCCGGGTTCCTGTACGGCATGGCCACGGGCCGCGATCTTGAGACATGCGGCAAGATGGGCAACATCTGCGCTGCCGAAGTCATCAGCCACGTCGGCCCCCGCCCCGAGGCGGACATCATGGCGCTGTTCAAAGCCCAAGGGTTGGTGTGATCTATGCTGGGTGACGGCTATCACGATGTGCCAGCGGGCAAACTGGCGATGGTGGTCACCCACCTTGAGATGCAAGCCGCCGCGCCGATGCGGGACATTGCCTTGCCCGAAGGGGTAACCCTGCGGCAGGTGACCCCGACGCTTGAGTGGTACCGGGATGTCTTCAACCGCGTCGGATCACAGGACTGGCTGTGGTTCGGGCGGCTCAAGATGTCGGATGCAGAACTGGGCACGATCCTGAACGACCCCGATGTCGCGTTCTATACCCTGTCAAAAGATGGCAGGGACGAGGCCCTGCTTGAACTGGATTTCCGCCAGAGCGGTGAATGCGAGCTGGCCTATTTCGGACTGACATCGGCGCTGATCGGCGCGGGCGCGGGCCGTTATCTGATGAACCACGCGATCACGACGGCATGGTCCAGGCCCATCAGCCGCTTTCACGTCCACACTTGCACCATAGACAGCCCGCAGGCCTTGTCCTTTTATATCCGCAGCGGGTTCACACCCTATCGCCGGCAGATCGAAGTTGCCGACGATCCACGGCTGACGGGTATGCTGGGGGGCGACGCTGGCCCCCATGTGCCGATCATCGACTGAACACCCTGACGAATGGGGCCTTACCCCATCCGTTCCGATGCATAGGACCCCGGCGAGGCAGGGAACACGACTGTCTTGTTGCCATTCAGAAACACGCGGCGGTGGATATGCGCGTGAATGGCGCGGGCCAGCACCTGGCTTTCCACATCGCGGCCCAGTGACACGTAGTCATTGGCGGATTGTGCATGGGTCACGCCGACGATGTCCTGTTCGATGATCGGACCTTCATCCAGATCGGCGGTCACGTAATGCGAAGTTGCCCCGATCAGCTTTACCCCGCGCTGGAACGCCTGCTTGTAGGGGTTCGCCCCCTTAAAGCTGGGCAGGAACGAATGGTGGATGTTGATGATCCGCCCCGACATCTTTTGGCACATCTCGTCCGAGAGGATTTGCATGTAGCGGGCCAGCACGATCAGATCGGCACCTGCGTCCTCGACCACGGCCATGATCCGCGCTTCGGCCTCGGCCTTGTTTTCGGCGGTCACCTTGATGCAGTGGAACGGAATATCGTTGTTCACGACGACCTTCTGATAATCCATATGGTTCGACACCACGGCGACGATGTCGATGGGCAGCGCGCCAATGCGCCAGCGGTACAGCAGGTCGTTCAGGCAATGGCCAAAGCGCGAGACCATGATGACGACCTTCATCTTTTCGGTCTGATCATGAAAATCATAGGTCATGTCGAACGGGCTGGCCGTTGCCACAAAGCCTTCGGCAAGAGCGGCCAGATCGACTGTGCCATCGCTTTCAAAGCTGACCCGCATAAAGAAGTTCCCCGTTTCCTTGTCGTCAAACTGGGCACTGTCGGTGATGTTGCAGGCGTTGTCGGCAAGGTAGTTCGCAATCGCAGCGACGACCCCACGGGTCGACGGACACGTGACGGTCAGGGCGTAGTTTTTCATGGTCGGGGTCCTGTCACAAAGGGGATCGGCATTAGGCACCGACATGCGATGTTTTTCCGATGCCGTTTGCGCCGTCAATGCGTCCGCCGCGAAATCCACCGCTTATGCCGCACCGCACAAAGCCGTTTCGGCACGATGGTTTCCGATCATGCACATTGGTCAGCTTCAGCTACGAAATAGGCAGTATGAAAACCGATGCCGCCTCAGGCTTGCACAAGATATGGCCGGAACGCGGCCACGACGGCCTCGTACACGTCACGCTTGAACGGCACGATGTTGGCGACCAGATCGTCGACGGGCAACCAGCGCCAGTCCGAGAACTCGGGGTGATCCGTCTCAAGGTTGATCTCTGAGTCGGAGCCGTGAAAGCGCAACAGGAACCATTTCTGTTCCTGCCCGCGGTACCGGCCTTTCCAGATTTTCGGCACCAGATCATGGGGCAGCTCATAGGGCAGCCAGCCATCGGTCTGGGTCACGACCGACACGGAATTGGGCGACACGCCAGTTTCTTCCTCAAGTTCGCGCAGGGCTGCGACTTCGGCGTGTTCGCCTTTTTCAACGCCGCCTTGTGGCATCTGCCACGCATCCATATCGCGGTCCTTGCGTTGACCGACAAAGACATGGCCCGCCGCGTTGACCAGCATCACACCGACGCAAGGGCGGTAGGGTAGTTTTGTGATTTCTTCCGGTGTCATGGGGGCGTGCCTTTTCCTTGGGACTGTCAGGCGGGGACCTAGCACAAAAGCCAGCCGCCTGTATATTGGCTTACGCAGCGTTGTGCGTGACAGAACCCGGCACATCGGATGAAGCTGGCCGCAACGCACCCGTCCACCCGAAAGGTTTGCCCCATGTCCGACTACCCTCACCTGCTTGCCCCGCTTGATCTGGGATTTACCACGCTGAAGAACCGCGTGCTGATGGGGTCGATGCACACGGGCCTAGAGGAGACCGGCGATTGGAACCGCGTCGCCGAATTCTACGCCACCCGCGCGCGCGGCGATGTGGGGCTGATGGTCACGGGTGGGATCGGACCGAACCCCGAGGGGTCAGTGGCCCATGGTGCCGCGATGATGACCTCGCAAAAGGATGTCGACAACCACAGCATCGTGACACAGCGTGTCCACGAGGCAGGTGGCAAGATCGCGATGCAGATCCTGCATGCAGGCCGATATGCCTTCAGCCCCGATTGCGTCGCCCCGTCTGCGATCAAGTCTCCGATTTCGATGTTCGCCCCAAAGGAACTGGACGCCGAAGGCATCGAGAAACAGATCGCCGACATCGCCGCCTGCGCCCTGCGTGCCAAGCAGGCAGGCTATGACGGGGTCGAGGTGATGGGGTCGGAAGGGTATTTCCTGAACCAGTTTCTGGTCACCCACACCAACAAGCGCACCGACGAATGGGGCGGCAGTTATGAGAACCGCATGAAGCTGCCTGTCGAAGTCGTGCGCCGCGTCCGCGAGGCTGTCGGCCCCGATTTCATCCTGATCTATCGTCTGTCGATGATCGACCTGATCCCCAACGGATCGACCTTTGACGAAGTCGTGCAACTGGCCAAAGCGGTCGAGGCCGCCGGGGCGACCATCATCAACACCGGCATCGGCTGGCACGAGGCGCGTATTCCGACGATTGCCACATCGGTGCCGCGCGCCGCGTTCGCGTGGGTTACAAAGAAACTGATGGGTCAGGTGGGTATCCCAATCATCACCTCGAACCGGATCAACACGCCACAGGTCGCCGAAGACGTGCTGGCCGAAGGCTGCGCCGATATGGTGTCGATGGCGCGGCCCATGCTGGCCGATGCAGATTTCGTGGCCAAGGCCGCAGCAGGCAAGGCTGACCAGATCGCGCCCTGCATCGCCTGCAATCAGGCCTGTCTGGATCACACCTTTGGGGGCAAGATATCGAGCTGTCTGGTGAACCCGCGCGCCTGTTACGAGACTGAACTGAAAGTCGAACCATCACACAGCGTCAAGACCATCGCCGTCGTCGGTGCCGGCCCTGCGGGCCTGTCGGCGGCCATCACCGCGGCAGAACGCGGCCACAAGGTCACCATCTTTGACCGCGCGTCCGAAATCGGCGGGCAGTTGAACCTTGCCAAGCAGGTCGCGGGCAAGGAAGAATTCTGGGGGCTGGTCGACTGGTACCGCGCCATGGTCAAAGAACGTGGCGTGACCGTCAATCTGAACACCGAAGTATCCGCCAACGATCTGGGGGGCTTCGACGAGGTGATCATCGCCACGGGCGTTGTCCCGCGTGATCCGCAGATACCCGGGCAGAACGCGGGCAATGTGGTCAGCTACATCGACATCCTTAACGGCAAGGTGACAGCGGGCAAGAAAGTCGCCGTCATCGGCGCAGGCGGCATCGGGTTCGATGTGTCGGAACATCTGGTCCATGACGGTGACAGCACCACCACCAACCTGCCCGAATGGATGAAGGAATGGGGCGTCACGGACCCAGCCGACCATCGCAGCGGTCTGGCCCCCGAAGGTCCGCAACCCCATGCGCCTGCACGCGAGGTCACAATGCTGCAACGCAAGACAACCAAAGTCGGCAAAGGTCTGGGCAAGACGACAGGCTGGATTCACCGTGCATCGCTGACCATGAAAAATGTCCGGATGATCGGCGGCGTAAATTACGAAAAGATAGATGCGGACGGGCTGCACATCAGTTTTGGCGAAGCGCGCGAGACGCCCCAGCTGATCGAGGCGGACACCATCGTGCTGTGCGCAGGACAGCTCTCGGATCGGTCCCTTGCCGACGCGCTGGAGGCGAAGGGCATTCCCTGCCACGTGATCGGCGGCGCGGATGTCGCAGCCGAGCTGGATGCGAAACGGGCGATTGATCAGGGCACACGGCTGGCAGCGACCCTGTAACGGATCAGGTGGGCCAGTTGCCCACCTGACTGTTTAGCTCACAGCGTTACTCGACCGTGATCGTGATCACTTCGGACATGATCGGGGTCGCGTGGGGGGTATGGCTCCAGTCGCCCAACACCAATTGCAGCGTGTGGGTGCCGGGGGCCAATTCCAACACGGCTTCGGTCTGACCGCCACCGTAGTGAATATGCGTCTCGTCCGACGGGATTGCCGTGCTCAGCGCTTCGGCGTCATCAGACCCGAATGGCGCACTGTCGAGCACAAGGTGGTGATGGCCAGTCATGTCTTTCTCGACACCGGCTGGGGCCACGCCCATGCCCTTCAGCCCGAATTGAACGGTGACCGGCGAAGATACCGTCGCCCCGTCCGCCGGAGAAATAATATATTGCACCGCGTCAGCGTTCGACGGCGTGGGGCCGCCCGCATAAACCGGCAGGGCAAGCGAGGTTAAAATAGCAGCCGTGGTTAAAAGATGTTTCATGTAAATTCTCCTTCTGGAAGTTTTGATGATAGCACAGTTTTTTCCCGTTCAAGGGGTATTTATATTCCAGCCGTCCTTTCGCGGAGCGCTTGCGCATCGGGGCAGTCTGTCAGAATATGCGCATTGTCTGATTTTGTTCCGGATCCCGTGCATGCCGCTTTGCGTTTTTGATATATTTGCCGATGGGACGACCGCCGTTCCCGCAGACACCAATGTCACGGGGCCTGGTGTCTATCGCTGGTGGCATTTCGATCTGACGGACCCGATGCTGGAACCTTGGGTGCGCAAACACCTGCATGAAATTCCCGCCGGGTCGCTTGTCCAGAAGCAGACCCGCCCGCGCTGTGACCGTTTTGAAGGCGGCTTGATCCTGAACCTGCGAGGCATCAACCTGAACGTAGGCCAGGCCGCAGATGAAATGGTGTCGGTGCGGATGTATGTTGATTCCGACTTGCTGATCACGGTGCGCCGCAAGAAAGTCTTTGCGATCGACGCGATCAGACACGCCGCCGTGGCGCAGAAAGCGCCGCCAAGCCCGGCAGAGTTTCTTGAGGAACTGATTTTACGCCTGACCCAGCGGGTTCAGGAACATGTCGAAACCCTGGACGAGAAGACCGAGTTCTTCGAGCTTGACCTTGAAGACAAAGAAACCCCGATGCCGCATGAATTGCCCGAGATAAGGCGCAGCGTGATCCGCCTGCGCCGCTATCTTGAACCGCAACGCGCCGCCCTGAGCAAACTGGCCACCCTTGATATGCCGCTGATTCCGCAAGACAGCCAGCTTGAGCTGCATGAGCAAGCCAACAGTGCCCTGATCGCGGTCGAAGAACTGGACGAACTGCGCGAACGCCTTGTGTCCGTTCAGGAAGAACATGACGCCAATGTCGCGCAACGGCAGGCGCGGCATGGCTATGTGCTGTCCGTGGCAGCGGCACTGTTTTTGCCACTGGGTTTTCTGACCGGCCTGTTTGGCGTGAACGTCGGGGGCATGCCGGGCACCGGTGATCCTTGGGCTTTTGCCTTGCTCTGTCTGGGCATGGTGGCGCTGGCGGGTGTGATGATTGCTGTGCTCAGGCTGGTGCGCTGGATCTGAAACCCGGCCACCCGCAGCACTATTTCGATGTTTCCGTGCCGCGAACGATCCATTCAATTACCTTAGGACTGTCCCACCCCTGCCGTGATCCTGCCTGAATTGGTCGCCATACCGACCCTTGAAGCAGATGATTGAAAAGGGGACGGCATGGACCGCCTGACAGAAATGGAAGCATTCGCCACGGTCGTGGATCAAGGTGGTTTTACGGACGCCGCAAAGAAGATGGGGATCTCGAAGTCAGCCGTATCCAAGCACGTGTCCTCGCTCGAGGCGCGCTTGGGGGCCCGCCTGCTGAACCGGACGACACGCCGCGTCAGCCCGACGGAAATCGGCCTGGCCTATTATGACCGCGCCCGCCGTGTTCTGAATGACGCGGGCGAAGCGGATGCGCTGGTCACGTCGATGCAATCGGCCCCGTCCGGTTTGCTGCGCATTTCGGTTGCAACGGATTTCGGGGTTAATCATCTGTCACCCGCGCTGTCCGGATTTCTGGAAGAATTCCCCGACATCACCGTCAACATGGTACTGAACAACCGCTATGTCGAACTGATCAGCGAAGGCTTTGACATGGCCGTCCGCATCGGAGAGCTGGAGGACAGCACCCTGCGCGCCCGCAAGCTGACGGAAACCACCAAACGCATGATCGCGTCCCCGGGGTATTTTGAAAAATACGGTCGCCCCGAAAAGATCGACGATCTGAATGACCATAAACTGCTGCATTATTCGAACCAATCCAGCGGCAACATGTGGAAACTGACGTCGCCTTCGGGCGAAAAACGTCAGGTGCGCACCGCTGGCTGGCTGTCGGTCAATGACGGCCAATCACTGCTGAATGCTGCCGTATCGGGGCTTGGCATCGCTTACCTGCCCAGCTTTCTGTACGCCGACGCGATGGAGAAAGGTCTGGTCGAAGACGCCATCCCCGATCTGCCGCTTGAAACCCAGGGAATTTACGCCGTTTACCCGCCGGGCCGCTTCACGCAGCCGAAAGTACGCGCCTTTATTGATTTCCTGGTCCACGCCTTTGCAGACAAGGGCCCTACCGACTGGTAACCACGACCGCCCTAATACCTGTCTCCAGTGAACGTGATCGCCCCCTTTCGGTCCCCGCTCCCCCACGATCCGCAAAAGTGGGGGGATTGCGGCTGCCAAAGGCCGGTTACTGCCCCGGTTCGGGCAGTAGAACCGCTTCGACGCGGCGGTTGGCCTCGCGGCCCTGCGCCGTGAGGTTGCTGGCAATCGGGGCCAGATATCCCATGCCTTGCGCCTCAAGCTGGTCCGGTGACACCCCGTAGGCGTCGATCAGACGTTGCCGCACCGACGCGGCGCGGCTGCGCGACAGGGCGACATTATCCTCAAGCCCGCCAACCGTATCCGTATGCCCCACAAGGGCGACGCGCAGTGCGGGGTCGCCCGCCAGAAACGCCGCAAGGCTGTCCAACGCGGCGACTTTTGCCGGTCCCAGCCCTGATGTCCCCGTTTCAAACTCAAGCGATGACAGCACGACGCGGCCGGTGTTGACCAGAGTCGCCGCCAAGGCGTCAGGCTGCCGGATTTCCGCAACCTGCGTATCGGCGGCCCCTGTAGGCTCTGCCGCGGTGTCCGAAAGCGACCGCGCCTGTATGATCTGCACATAAGCCGACGTCGCCGCCGTGCTGGCCAGAACCGTCACGGCATGCTCGGGCGCATCGACCCGTCCCAGCACCGCCGTGACGAATTGATAGTTGCGGATGTTCACGTACATGTTCGGACCGGGCAATACCTCGGTCGCAAAGCGGAAATCGAAACCGCCACAGGCTGGTGCCCTGCAATCCAGCACCACGGTATATCCTGCCGCCTCAAGCTGGCTGCGCAGCGGGCGCACCACCTGAAGCGGCGTCAGCCCCGACGCATCCAGCCGCCACACGGCACGATCGACAGTGCCTTCGACAATGACGGTTTCAACGGCATCATCGGCAAACACACCGACAGGCGCGGCATAGCTGTCGGGGCCGGTGTTGCGTTCCACGGTTTGGCGGGCAGCGGGTGGCAAGGACAGGTCAACCGCGCCGGCTGTTCCCGTACAGATCAGCCAGACAAGGCCCGCGCGCCAGATCATCTGGCTTGCGCGTGGTAACCGTCGTTGGGCTTCATGTTGGTCGCACTTGCCACGCGGTTGGTCATGTTGAAGAACGCCGCGACCGACGCGATGTCAAAGATATCGCGGTCCGTGAAGCCGACATCGCGCAGCGCCTGACGGTCTGCTTCGGTCGTCTTGGCGCTTGAGACGGTCAGGTTTTCGGAAAATTCCAGCATCGCCGTCTGCCGCGCATCCAGATCTGCGACGCGCCAGTTCATCACCATCTGTTCGCCCAAGATCGGGTTGCCGGACAATTGCCGCACCGCAGCCCCGTGCGCGGTCAGGCAATAGTAGCACTTGTTCACCGACGACACGACGACCGCGATCATCTCGCGTTCAAGCTTGGACAGGTTGGACGCGCCCAGCATCAGATCGTTGTACATCGCGGTAAAGCTGTTCAGCTTGTCGATGTCGAACGCATAGGTCTGCAGGACATTCGGGATCATCCCCAGCTTTTCCTGACACACGTCAAAATATTTCTGCGTCGCTTCGGGCAGCGGATCGACCATTGGCAGATCAAGGGCGGTCGGGGCGTCGTTGGCCATCTTGGGGCTCCTTCAATCAGGGGATTGGCGGTAATGATAATCGCCCACATGGGCAAAGCCCAGCCCCTGATACAGCCGGTTCGCGGGCACATTTTCCTTTGTGCAAAGAACCGCCATATGGGTCGCGCCTTGGGCCTGTGCCCAGTGGGCCGCGCGGCGCATCATCCACTTGCCGACGCCCATGCCGCGCTGGTGTTCCAGCACCTCGACAGCATGAACCATGCACACACCGTCATGGATCGCAGCAAACGCGACCCCGCCGGGTTTTTCCTTCCAGCGCGACAGGATCGCGGTCTTCTGCGCGGCACGGTGCATTACGTTGATGCGGTCGGGGCCGATGCCCCCTTGGGCCCAGACATCAAGCATGATCGCCAGCGGTTCCCATATCTCGAAGGCCGTGACGGGCGGGATCGGCACATCGGTCAGCTGATCGACGGGCAGCACATAAAGGTTCACTGGATCAATGATGCTATACCCGCGCCCGGCCAGCGCCTCATCCAGGGCATCGTCGCCGTGACGCAGCATGAACAGCGGGGTCTGCCCCATGGCGCGCATCGCGGCCTCGGCCACGTCAATATCTGCGTCAGGGGCCGCTTGGGACGCCGCCGATACACGCTTGCCACCGCCCTGCCCGTCGCGCAGGGTCCAGCCCTGTTCCGTCCAGCGCCGCGCGGCGGGCCACGTCTGGTCAATTGCTTCGTACAGAGTGGGAAGATCGGGGGTCACGGAAAAGCCTCTTCGAGTTTTTGGACGGCGATATCAATTTCGGTCTGGTCACTGCCACGGATCACGATATGCGCGCCGTATCTTCCGTCTTTCTGAAAGGGGTAGGACCCGATCGACAGGGTCGGGTGATCCTTGGCCACCTGCCCCAACGGCCCTGCGATGTCGCCTTCGCCCCGCTCGATCCGCAAGGTGGCGCTCAGCAGCGGGGCACCCCCTGTCAGGGTGGGCAGAACAGTGGCGACCATCGCCTCGAACACCGCAGGCACGCCCGCCATGACATGGACGTTCTCAAGCTTGAAGCCGGGGGCCGCCGACACCGGATTTTCGATCAGCGTCGCATCTTGGGGGATGCGGGCCATGCGCAGGCGCGCTTCGTTCAGCTCGGTCTTGGACTTGGCATAATGGGCGGCCAGAATGGCGCGGGCGTCCTCGCGCACGTCGATGGATTTGTTGAAGGCCGCCGCAATGCAGTCGGCCGTGATGTCATCATGGGTCGGCCCGATGCCACCGCTGGTAAAGACGCTGTCATAGGCCTTGGACATGGCCTGGACCGCCGCAATGATGGTGCCGTGTTCATCGCCGATCACGCGGACTTCTTTCAGATCGATACCCACGCTGGTCAGCTGGCCTGCCAGATGGTGCATGTTGGAATCGCGGGTGCGCCCGGACAGGATTTCGTCACCGATAACGATCATTGCGGCTGTGGGGTTCGGCATGTGCCTGTCTCCTTGAGGGCAGTTTGATTGAGGTATAGGTCACACCCCATGCGCTTTCAAACTGAACTTGTCCCCGCCCGCCTGATCCGCCGCTACAAACGGTTTCTGGCCGACTGCACGCTTGATGACGGTCGCGAGGTGACGGCCCACTGCGCCAACCCCGGGTCGATGATGGGTCTGGCCGAGCCGGGCATGAAGATATGGCTGGAACCCAATGACGACCCTAAACGCAAACTGCGCTACGGCTGGCGGCTGGTAGACCATGAAAACGGCCACTTCACAGGCGTCGACACGTCTTTGCCCAACCGGGCGGTAAAGGCCGCACTTGAGGGGCAAAAGATTCACGCGCTGGCTGACTACGGCACGGTGCGGCCCGAGGTGAAATACGGCGAAAACTCACGAATAGACTTTCTGCTGACCGACCCCGGCCTGCCCGACGCCTATATCGAGGTGAAATCAGCCACCCTGTCGCGCTGCCCCGGTCTGGTGGAATTCCCCGACAGCGTCACGGCGCGCGGAGCAAAGCACCTTGGCGAACTGGCGCAGATGGCCCGCAACGGGAACCGCGCCCTGCTGCTGTATCTGGTGCAGCGCACGGATTGCACCGCGTTTTCCGTGGCCGCCGACATCGACCCGGCCTATGCGGCAGCCTTTGCAGATGCCCGCGCCGCAGGGCTGGAAACCCTTGTGATCGGTACCCATATCACCCCCCAAGGGGTTACCCTGGCCAATTGCATGCCACTAAACGGCTAACCTGCACTGGCCCTTGGGGCCAACCCGCGCTAGACAGAGAAAAAATATGACGGAGATACCGGTGATGAATGAACACCGAGGACGCCAGACAAAAGATGGCATTCGCATTTACGACCCCTCGGATTTCGCGGGTATGCATGCTGCCGGTAAACTTGCCGCGCAGATCCTTGATGATGTCGCCGCGCATGTTTTCGTCGGTCAGACAACAGGGGCCATCGACGGCCTGATCACCCAGATGGTCGAGGACGCAGGTGCGAAATCTGCCACGATCGGCTATAAGGGCTATCAACACGCGAGCTGTATTTCGATCAACCATGTGGTCTGTCACGGCATCCCCGGCGACAAAAAGCTGAAGGACGGAGACATCCTGAACATCGACGTTACGGTGATCGTGGATGGCTGGTTTGGCGACACATCGCGGATGTATGTCGCAGGCAAGCTGCCGCGCAAGGCCGAACGCCTGCTTGATATCACCCATGACGCGTTGATGCGCGGCATCGACATGGTCAAACCTGGCAACACGTTCGGCGACATCGGCCACGCGATCCAAAGCTTTGTCGAAGGCCACCGGATGAGCGTCGTCACCGATTTCTGCGGTCACGGT
The DNA here is from genome assembly GCF_000156335.1 of Roseobacter sp. GAI101. Classification (GTDB taxonomy): domain Bacteria; phylum Pseudomonadota; class Alphaproteobacteria; order Rhodobacterales; family Rhodobacteraceae; genus Sulfitobacter. The sequence continues at coordinate 2,931,540 of NZ_DS999213.1, read as the reverse complement.
CTGGGCCGTGTGTTCCACGCCCCGCCGAACGTCCTGCACTATGGCCGCCCCGGTACCGGATCGGTCCTTGAGCCCGGCATGTTCTTCACGATTGAACCGATGGTCAATCTGGGCCGCGCCGAAACCAAGGTGCTGGCCGATGACTGGACCGCCGTGACCCGCGACAAGTCCCTGTCAGCGCAGTTCGAACATTCCCTCGGCGTTACCGAAACCGGCTTCGAGATCTTCACCCTCTCGCCCGCAGGCAAGTTCCACCCGACCTACTCCCAGGACTAGGCTTTGCGCTTGGCCATCTTGAATTCGATCACTGCCCAAAGGACGCTGCCCGCATAGGCAAAGCAGCAGATCACCAAGGTGGCCCAGGGAAAGCTGACCAGACAGGCGATGAAGCCGGTGAAGAAGATCAGGAAATAGGTGACGTTGCTGCGTGAAAAGCTGACCGATTTGAACGACCATGTTGGAATGCGGCTGATCATGACCCAGCCGACCAGCACGATGTAGACGCAGGCCAGGAAATCCGGCATCGCGACATTCGGGCCGAACGCATAGGGCAGATAGATCGGCAGCATCACCAGCATCGCGCCGGCAGGTGACGGCACACCGGTGAAATAGCCGCTGTCGTCCAGCGTCGTCTTGGTCCGGGAATCCACGTTGAACCGCGCCAGACGCATGACGCAGCAGATGGAAAACACCAGCACGGCCAACCAGCCAGCGCGGTAGAAATCCTGCAAGCCCCAGAAATAGACGACCAGCGACGGAGCAACGCCAAAGTTGACGAAGTCTGCAAGACTATCAAGTTCGGCACCGATCTTGCTGTCACTGCCCAGATAGCGCGCAGCGCGCCCGTCCATGCCGTCCAGGATGCTGGCCAGCGTAATCAGAAAGACCGACAGCGCAAAATTGCCTTCGGCGGCAAAGCGGATCGCGGAAATGCCCGCGCAGATCGCCGCGATGGTCAGCATGTTGGGGATCAGCTGAAGCAGCGAGAATTCGACCTTGGTCTTTTCGACCGGGGCTGGGGTTTGATTGGCCATTTATGAAAGCTCTGCCAGCACGGTTTCACCGGCGACCATGGTCTGGCCGATGCTGACGCGCGGGGTGACACCTTCGGGCAGATACACGTCGACGCGCGACCCGAACCGGATCAGGCCAAAGCGCTGACCCGCCTGGGTCATGGCCCCTGCCTTGGTGAAACAGACGATACGCCGTGCCACCAGGCCCGCAATCTGGACCACCGCAATGTCGCGCCCGTCTGACATCTGGATGCGCAGGCTGTTGCGTTCATTGTCAACGCTGGCTTTGTCCAGCGATGCGTTCAGGAATTTGCCGGGACGGTAGGCGATTGCCGTAATCTCGCCCGCGACGGGGGCGCGGTTCACGTGGCAGTTGAACACGTTCATGAAAACGCTGACGCGGGTCAGCGGGGTGTCGGCCATGCCCAGTTCGGCCGGGGGAACGGCAGGTTCGATCAGGGACACGATGCCATCCGCAGGGCTGATCACCAGATTGTCGCCCTTGGGCGTCACACGTTCAGGGTCGCGAAAGAAGTAGTAGCACCAGATCGTGGCCCCGACACCGATCCACCCCAGAACATCCGCGATCAGGAACAGAACCAGCGTGATCGCGGCAAAGATCGCCACAAACTTGCGCCCCTCGGGGTGCATCGGTTTGATGAAGGTACTCGTCATGCTTAGGCTCATGGGGCGTCTTTCTGTAAACTATACCTTTGCTCATAGGCCCTGGCGCAGAAGAATGCAAAGCCGCAAAGACGTGCGCCTAGCTCACACGCAAAACTGTGATCCACGTATCGCCGTATTTGCGTTTATCAATCCGGGTGAAACCGTCGGGCGGGTCCATAGCGGCGCTTTCCTCCCATACGATCATCGCGTCGGGGGTCAGCCAGCCGCCCGCAAGGGCCTTGGACAACGCCACCTGCCCCATCCCCTTGCCATAGGGCGGATCGACAAAGACCAGATCAAAGGGGGCCGCAATCCAGTCGCCCAGCAATGTGGCATCGGTGCGCATCAGGGTCGTCTCGGCCTCTGCCCGCAGCTTCTTGATGTTCTCGTCGATCAGCTTTTGCGCCACGCGCCCGTTTTCAACGAACACCACCTGCCGCGCACCGCGCGACAGGGCCTCCAGCCCCAGCGCGCCGGTCCCGGCAAACAGGTCAAGGACCCGCGCACCCTGAATGACGCTATGCGACGCAAGCATCGAAAACAGGCTTTCACGCACGCGGTCAGATGTCGGACGCAGATGCGCGTCGACATCGCCGCTGCCGACCTCGGCCAGTTTCGTGCCGCGTGATCTCCCTGCGATGATCCTCATGCCTTCAGCAATGCTTTGAGGTCGGTATCGGGGTTTTCGACCAATTCGGGCGCGGGGGATTTCCCAGCCTCGATCAGGCGCCGCCCGATCATGAAACCGCGCGGGTCATTCATGGCATCAACGGCCAGCAGTTCGGCCCCTTTGTAGTACCAGAACGCAATAGAATCTTCGTCTGTCCGGCGGGTGATCACGCGATCATATCCGGTATTCAGGCCCGCGATCTGAAGTTTCACATCATATTGATCCGACCAGAACCACGGTTTCGCCTGGTAATCCTTGTTTGCGCCCATGATGTTTTCAGCGACACATTCAGCCTGATCAATGGCGTTCGGCACGGATTCAAGCCGGATCCGGCCCCCGCGGTAAGGGAACGACGTGCAATCGCCCGCAGCCCAGACATGCGGTGCCGAGGTGCGACCGTGGCTGTCGGTCTTGATGCCATTCTCGATCTCGATTCCCGCAGCTTGGGCAAGGTCGATACCGGGGCCGATACCGACGCCAACGATCACGAAATCCACCGGCAGCTCTGTCCCGTCAGACAGGCGGGCGGCGGTCACGCGGGTGTCGCCGACCAGACGTTCAAGCCCGATGCCTTCGCGGATGTCCACACCGTGAGACTTGTGCAGGTTGCGGAAAAAATCCGAGGTTTGCGGGGCTGCGACGCGTTGCAGGATACGGTCGCCCATCTCGACCAGCGTGACGTTCAACCCCAGCTTGGCCGCGACCGAGGCGGCTTCGAGCCCGATATAGCCGCCACCGACAATCAGCACCTTCTTGCCCGCACCAAAGCGCGGGGCCATTGCGTCCACATCGGCCAGATCACGCACCACATGCACGCCGTCCAGCGCGCCCCCGATGCTGGCGGGCAAGCGGCGCGGGACCGATCCGGTGGTCAGCACCAGATCGTCATAGGCCATGTCGTCGCCATTTATGCGGATGGTCTGGCTGGCAGTGTCGATGCTTTCGACGGGGGTGCCCAGCATCAGTTCAATATCAAGGTCGCCATAAAAACTTTCGGGCCGCAGAAAAAGCCGCTCAAGGCTCATGTCGCCCAGCAGATACGCTTTGGACAAGGGAGGGCGCTGATAGGGCGGCACAGGTTCGGCCCCGATCAGTGTCACTTGCCCGTCAAAGCCGGAATTGCGCAGCTTGGCCACGCAAGATGACCCGGCCTGCCCTGCCCCGATCACAATAACATGTCCCATCCTCTGCCCCTCACTTGAAAAAACCGGTTTCCTGCCCGCGCCCAAAGCCTATATCTAAGCAAGAGACAAACGCAATGACATGAAAGGTCACGGATATGACGATTTCTCAAGGTGATACGCTCCCCGATGCGACGCTGATGCAAATGGGTGCAGATGGCCCTGCGCCAGTGCAAATGGCCGACAAGCTGAAAGGCCGCAAGGTTGTTATCTTTGCCGTACCCGGTGCGTTTACGCCAACCTGCCATTCCGCGCATGTGCCCAGCTTTATCCGGACCAAGGACCAGTTTGATGCCAAGGGCGTGGACGAGATTATCTGCGTTTCCGTCAATGACCCCTTCGTGATGCAGGCATGGGGCGACGCGACAGGTGCCTCTGCTGCGGGCATCACAATGCTGGCCGATGGCAACAGCGCCTTCACCAAGGCGATCGGCATGGATTTCACCGCTGAACCCGTTGGCCTGATGGCGCGGTCCAAGCGCTATGCAATGCTGGTCGATGACGGCAAGGTTTCGCTGTTTCAGGCCGAAGAAAACCCCGGCATGTGCGAACTGTCCGGCGGCGAGGCGTTGCTTGACAACATGTGATCACCGCTAGGGTATGAACGCGAAACGCAGCCTCCGGATACCGGGGGCTGCGTTTTTGTTTGCACGGCCGAAAAGACTTAGGCGGCAGCGCCCATCAGCCCGTCCATCTTGCGCGCCAGTTTGGCGTCCAGCGCGCTAAGCCCGTCGACGTCATGGGTCGTCAGTGTCACGACGACCTTGTTGTAGACGTTTTCCCATTCGGGGTGATGGTTCCACTTTTCAGCCCAGATCGCCGCGCGGGTCATCCAGCCGAACGCATCGGCAAAGTCGTTGAACTTGAATGTCTTGGTGATCGCGTCACGCCCGTCGGTCATTTCCCACCCTGTCGCAAACAAGGGGGCAAGCACGGTTTTCCGGGTCTCTTCGCTTAATTTTTCGCTCATTGTTGTTCCTCGATGTTCGCCCTTTTGAAGGGGCCGTAATCTGTTAATATCTCGATCTCGTGGTCCACGGCTGCGCGTTCCTGACGCAGAAAGTCCTCGACCGCGCGGGCAAAGCCTTCGTCCCGCATCCAGTGCAGCGACCATGTGGCGGTTGGCAGATAGCCGCGCGCCAGTTTGTGTTCACCTTGCGCGCCCGCTTCGACCGTGGCCAAGCCCAGATCAATCGCGATGTCGATGGCGCGATAATAACACAGTTCGAAATGCAAAAACGGGTGATGTTCCGTGCAGCCCCAGTACCGACCATATAACGCGTCAGCCCCGATAAAGTTCAGCGCGCCTGCAACCCACCTGCCGTCACGCTGCGCCAGAACCAGCGCCATGTCGTCGCGCACGGTTTCCTGGGCGATGTCAAAGAACTGGCGGGTCAGATAGGGCGTGCCCCATTTGCGCGCGCCCGTATCCTGATAGAATTGCCAGAACGCGTCCCAATGCTCGGGTTCGATCGCGTCGCCGATGAAGGTTTCGATCGTTCCGCCAAAGGCCTGCGCCTGCGCGCGTTCCTTGCGGATGTTCTTGCGCTTGCGCGAACTGAGCGTGGCAAGGAAGCCGTCAAAATCTGCGTAGTCGTGGTTTTGCCAGTGGAACTGCTGGCTCTTGCGGGCCATCAGGCCAAGGTCCTGGGCCGCCATGGCCTCTGCCTCGGTGCAAAAGGTGATGTGCAGGGACGACAACCCGTTGTTGTCGGTCAGTTGCACGGCACCCTGGATCAGCGCAGCCATCCCTGCGTCTTCGAAACCGGGGCGGGTCAGGAAACGCCGGCCGGTGGCGGGGGTATGGGGAACGGCGATTTGCAACTTGGGGTAATAATGCCCGCCAGCGCGCTCCAGGGCATGGGCCCAGCTGTGGTCAAAGATATATTCACCCTGACTGTGGGATTTGGCAAACATCGGGGCCACGGCAATCACCTGCCCCCCGATCGCGGCAGTGAGGTATTGCGGTTGCCAGCCTGTGCCGGGGCCGACGCTGCCGCTGTCTTCCATCGCGGATAAAAAGCGATAGGTGGTGAACGGATCATCGGGCCGCGCGCCTGATGCGGTTTCGGGGCAGGCACAGGCATCCCATTCGGTCTGGCCGATGTCCGCGATCCGGGGAAATACCGTGATCTCGACCTGTTGCGCGCTCATGATGCTACCCCGATTGCCATGCTTCTTATCTGTGGCCAAAGCCCAAAGGTTCAAGCAGGCAACGGCGCATCATAGCCTTCAAAGGTGACATTATCAGCATATTGCCGCGCAAATGCTTCATCATCCGGGCTGCGCACGGTCCAGCAGCACACCATCGCCCCCGCCTTGCGCAGGTCGGTCACGCGGTCGCGGGACAGATCGTCCAGTTCGTGAGAAATGAAACAGGCCCCCGTGCGGTCATAATCCGGCACCTCGCGCAGGCGGTCACACACGGCTTTGGGCAAGGGCCAGTCGTAATAACGGTAGGCGCTGGTCACGATGCCACGCGGAATGGCAGGGGCCAGATCGGCCATGCGTGCGACGGCGTTGGGGTTAAACGACATGACGGCGACATCGCCCTGATACGCATCCAGATCCTGCGCGGTCGCCTTTTCCAGAGGGCCCAGATCGTCGCCCATGCCGCCATCCTGATCCTTGATCTCGACCAGAAGCGGGACGCGACCATCTATCAGCTGCAGAATTTCGGCAAGCGTCGGGATCGTTTCATCGCTGCCCTTCAGCCGGATTTTCATTAGATCCGATGCCGTGTTCAAACGGACCGACCCTTGGGCGTCGGTCAAACGGTCCAGGGCATAGTCGTGAAACACCATCGCCACGCCATCTGCGCTGAGCTGCACATCAAGTTCGATCCCGTAGCCGCGCGCGACTGCGGCGCTAAAGGCAGCCCGACTGTTTTCGGGCCGCCCTTGGCTTGGGTCGTGAAATCCGCGATGCGCGAAAGGGACGCGGTGAAAAGCGGCGGGCAGCTTCATTTGATCTCGAAGATGCCTTCGATTTCAACGGCAACACCCATGGGCAAGGACGCTGCGGAAACCGCCGAACGCGCATGACGCCCTGCATCGCCCAACGCTTCGACCAGGAAATCGGACGCGCCGTTCACGACCTTGGGCTGGTCGGTGAAGTCGGTTGTGGAGTTGACGAAAGCCGTCAGCTTGACCACGCGCACCAGCCGTTCGATGTCGCCATCGCAGGCAGCCTTGACCTGCGCGAGCAGGCTGATGGCACAGGTCCGCGCAGCGGCGGCACCGGCGGCCACATCCATGTTTTCGCCCAGTTTGCCAATGATCAAACCATCGGGACCGTTCGAGATCTGGCCAGAGATATAGACGGTGTTGCCCGTCTTGACGAACGGCACATAATTCGCGGCAGGCGCTGGCGCGTCGGGGAGCGTGACGCCAAGGGCGTTAAGGGTTTCGGTGATGCTCATGGCAGTGATCCTTTGAAATCAGGTAGGTTTGCGCGCAACGATAACGCTGTGTTACGCAAACGGAAAGGGGGCATCTCAGCGACCGGCCCCAGTGGTATTTGCGCGCAATTCGCGGGGGAAACATCAGTTGATTATCTTGTGGGCAGCCCCCATAACCCTGCAAACCTGTATTCCCTCCATGAGGACACTGTCATGAGTATGCCGACCCTTCCGAAACCGATTTTCCGCAGCGTGATTGGCCTTGTACTGGTCGCAGGGCTTGCGGCGTGCAGCGGTGCCGCCCGAGTCCAACCCACAGGCATCAATGACCCGCACGAACAATCGAACCGCAAGGTGCATGCCTTCAACAAAAAGCTTGCCGGGTCGGGCAACGGGGGCGGGATTGCCAAGGCCGTGCCGGTGGAATTCCAGACCGTGATCCACAACATCTCTGAAAACCTGTCGATGCCGCAGGTTGCGGTGAATTCGGTCCTGCAGGGTGACGTGCCCGGGTTTACTCTGGCAAGCACGCGGTTTTTGGTGAACTCGGTTCTTGGGATGGGCGGTATCATCGATGCCGCAAGCGAATTCAAAGTGCCCGAGCATGACACCGATTTCGGCGAAACGCTGTATGTCTGGGGCGTCGGCGAAGGCCCGTATTACGAACTGCCGGTTATCGGCCCGTCGACGCGGCGGGATGTGGCGGGCAAGGTCGTGGACCTGTTCACCAACCCGCTGTCCTACAGGCTTGAAAGCCCCGACAGCTATGTGGCCCCGGTGACCGGCTTTGCCGACCGGGTGTTCAAGAACAGCCGCCGCAGCGAGGTGATCAGCGATGTATTGGACGGCAGTGCCGACAGCTATGCCCAGGCGCGGCTGATCTATCTGCAAAAGCGCCGGTATGAATTGTCGCAACGCACAGGCGCGCCCGCGGTCTATGATGATCCCTATGCCCAGTAAAATAGACAGACGTCTTTTTGTCGGGGGTGTCGTCTCGCTTGCTTTTGCGCGCCCCGCGGCAGCGCTGACCCAGGGCGATGCCACTGCGTTCATCAAGCGGCTGATTGCTGACATCTACAAGGTGATTGATGCAGGCGGGTCCGAACCCGCGATGATCCGCCAGTTCGAAGCATTGTTCGGCCGATATGCCGACGTTGAGATCATGGCCCAATACGCGCTTGGGGTTGATGGACGCAGTGCCAGCGCGGCGCAGAAATCCGCCTTCAGCGCGGCATTCGGCAGCTACATCGCGCAGAAATACGGCAAGCGGTTTCGCCAGTTTATTGGCGGGCGCATCGAAGTCGAAGGGGCCCGCAAGATCAAGCCGGGTTTCGAGATCAAGACCACGGCCTATCTCAAGGGTGAAAACCCGATCGAGGTGATCTTTCTGGTATCGGACAAATCCGGCGAACTGCAGTTTTTCAACATGTTCCTCGAGGGCGTGAACCTGCTGCTGACCGAGCGGAGCGAAATCGGGTCGATGCTGGACCGGCGCGGCGGTGATCTGACAGAAACGACCCAAGACCTTAAAAACGCAGGCTGACCCGAACGCCACCTTGGAAATAACCTTTGGCCATGCAGCGTTAAAGCGGCCAAAGCCCGAATGCGAAAAGGGGAGACTGGTTCACACCAGCCTCCCCTTTTCTTGTTGTGTCGCAGTGCCTAACGGTTCCCGGGGCGTGCGCTACCCCCTTGGGATGATCCACCGCCAAAGATGTCCCGCAAGACCTGATCGATCAGGCTGACCGGGTCCTGCCGGCGAGAGGGCGCAGTTTGCTGCCGCGCGGGCGGCGCTTCGACCACCGCAGGTGCCGGGACGATCATCGGCAGCGGCCTGTTGGGCATCCCTTCGTGCACGCGGACCATGACCTCGTGCCAGATTTCAGTCGGCAAACCGCCGCCTGACACCCCTGTCAGCGGGGTGTTGTCGTCATACCCCATCCAGACCCCGGCGACGTAATCGGCGGAAAAACCGATGAACCACGCATCGCGGTTGGCCTGGGTCGTGCCGGTCTTGCCAGCCAGTTCGCGCCCGCCAAATTTCGCGCGCCCCCCTGTGCCTTCGGATACGACCTTCTCCATCATATAGACCAGCTGCAGGGCCGCGTCTTCCTGGATCACCCGTTCCCCGATCCCGCCGCTGGTGCCCATCAGGGGCTCCGTCTCGCCCTGCAAGGTCAGGTCAACAAGCCCGTAAGGCTTTACCGAAGATCCGCCGTTCAGAATGCCAGCATAGGCACCGGTCATTTCGATCAGCGTGCTTTCCGATGCCCCAAGCGCCAGCGCCGGGCCGGCGGCCAGATCGCTTTTGATGCCAAACGACGTGGCCACCTGGCTGACGATATCGCGGCCCACGCTTTCCGATACCTTCACCGCCGGAATGTTCAGCGAATCCTTCAGCGCCGTGGTCAGCGTCACGTTCCCCTTGAAGCTGTTGGTGTAGTTCTTGGGGCACCATTGGCCCGACCCCGGAATATCAAGGCAATAGGGCGCATCTTCGATCAGGTCGTTCGGCGAATACCCCAGATCAAGAGCGGCGGCATAGATGAACGGCTTGAACGCCGATCCTGTCTGCCGCATCGCTTGCGATGCGCGGTTGAAGGCACCGGCAACATTGGTCTTGCGTCCGCCCACCATACCGCGCACGGCACCATCCGCAGACATGATGACCACAGCGGCCTGCGCCTTGGACCCGGCACGCACCTTGTTATCGAAAACCCAGTTCAGCCCTTCTTCGGCAGCGCGCTGGATGCGTTGGTCCAGCGTGGTCTTGATAATCACGTCTTCGGTGGTGTTGCGGGTAAAGAATTCAGGACCCGACGACATCACCCAATCGGCGAAATAGCCCCCGGCCTTGGCTTCGGCGGCCTCGGACAGTTCGGCGGGGTTGTTTATCGCCTTGTCCGCCTCGGCCTGGCTTAGATAACCCTGGTCCTGCATCAGGCGGATTACAGTCGCCGCCCGGTTTTGCGACCGGTCCAGGTTGTTGGTCGGCGAAAGCGTCGTCGGTGCGGTCAGCAACCCGGCCAGCATCGCACCCTCGGCAGGCTTCAACGCCGAAGCAGGTTTGCCAAAGAAACGCTGTGCGGCGGCTTCGGCTCCGAAGGCACCGCCGCCCATATAGGCGCGGTTCAGATAGATCGACAGAATGTCATTTTTGGAATATTTCGCCTCCATTGCCATGGAATACACGGCCTCTTTCGCCTTACGCTTCAGCGATGACCGACGGCATTCCGCCTCGTATTCCCTTTCCGTCTGGCCCGATGTCGCATCATAGGGTTCGCCCAGACACAAAAGCTTGGCCACCTGCTGGGTGATCGTGGAACCGCCATGGCCCGACAGCGGGCCACGCCCTTCTGACAGGTTGATCCGCACGGCAGAGGCAACGCCGCGCGGGCTGACCCCGAAATGCTGGTAGAACCGTTTGTCTTCGGTCGCGATCACCGCGTTCTTCAGATGGGGGGACACGCTGTCCGCCGTCACCACCCCGCCGAACTGGTCACCGCGCCAGGCAAAGACTTCGCCGTTGCGGTCCAGCATCGTGACGGACCCGCGCGCGCGCCCGTCCAGCAGCGCCTCGAGCGGCGGCAGCGTGGTATAGAAATAGCCTACGGCAAGCGCGAGCAATAGCAGCGCAACGGCCGTGACGCGCCAGGTGATGACCCAGATCAGGCGCAGCACCCATCGCACCAAAGCGCTGAGCCAGCCGATGGGCCCGCCTCTGCGCGGCGCAGATCTGCGGGCAGCCTTGCGGCGGGCCGGTGCCTTTTTTGCAGGCGCTTTTTTAGCAACGCGGGACGCTTTTCCGGAATTGCGCTTGTCAGCGACCAGAGGCCGCTTTCGCTTAGGTGAATCACTCATCTTGTTACTCGCTCGACCGCTCTTTTTCGCGACTCTATCCTGCCTGCGGGGGATTGTTTAGCGCAGAGGTCAGAGCAGTCCATCAATTTTGTGCTCATTTTTTAGGCAATTCTCATTATCTGCCCATATTTTAATCTTAACTGCCCGTGAAGGCCTAACCTCTGGGCAGTCAGCCCTTTCTAAACTGAGCAGAGTTCCGCTTTCCTGCAAGGCATATCGCAGGGGAGGCCTGCTGGCAAAAGAGGGATTATAGGTGAAACTCATCATTGCAACAATCAAGCCATTCAAGCTCGAAGAGGTCCGCGAAGCGCTGACCGAAGCGGGCGTGCGCGGGCTGATGGTGACAGAGATAAAGGGCTTTGGTGCCCAGTCCGGTCACACTGAAATTTACCGCGGCGCGGAATACGTCGTCAACTTCGTACCCAAGGTCAAACTTGAACTGGTCGTCGCGGATGCGCTGGCAGACCAGATGGTCGAGACCATCACACGCACGGCCCACACCGGCAAGATCGGTGACGGCAAGATCTTTGTGCTTGATGTCGAGCAGGCAGTGCGCGTGCGTACGGGTGAAACCGGCGAAGACGCTATCTAAATTTAGGGAAGAGATGATGAACAAAAAATATATCATTCCAACCGCCGTCGCCGCAGCACTGCTGCCGACGTTCGCGTTGGCACAAGATGCCGAGTTCGCAAGCGCGTCCGAGACGGCATTCATCTTCAACACGCTGCTGTTCCTGATCGGTGGCTTTCTGGTGTTCTGGATGGCCGCCGGCTTTGCCATGCTCGAAGCGGGTCTGGTGCGTTCCAAGAACGTGACAACACAGCTGACAAAGAACATCGCGTTGTTCGCACTGGCGGCGATCATGTACTGGCTGGTTGGCTACAACATCATGTATCCGGGCGATGCATGGATCATTCCGGGCGTCTTCGGCACCTTTGCGACCAAGGACATCAAAACGGCGATTGATGCAGGCGGCTATTCCAATGCCTCCGACTTCTTCTTTCAGTTGATGTTCTGTGCGACCACCGCGTCCATCGTTTCGGGCACATTGGCCGAGCGTATCAAACTGTGGCCCTTCCTGATCTTCACCGTCATCCTGACAGGCTTTATCTATCCGATCGAAGCAAGCTGGCAGTGGGGTGCAGGCTGGTTGTCTGACGCGGGCTTCTCTGACTTCGCCGGGTCCACATTGGTTCACGCTGCCGGTGGCTTTGCAGCCCTTGCCGGTGCCCTGATCCTTGGGCCACGTATCGGCAAATACAAGGACGGCCGTGTTGTGCCGATGCAGGGTTCGAACCTGCCACTTGCCACGCTGGGTACGTTCATCCTGTGGCTGGGTTGGTTCGGTTTCAACGGTGGTTCGCAGTTGGCAATGGGGTCGATGATCGACGCCGATGCCGTGGCACAGATCTTTGCCAACACCAATATGGCAGCTGCCGGTGGTGCCGTCGCTGCGATGATCCTGACACAGATCCTCTACAAGAAGATCGACCTTACCATGCTGCTGAACGGCGCTTTGGCCGGTCTGGTGTCCATCACTGCGGGTCCGCTTGACCCGACGCTGTTCGGTGCCCTTTGGATCGGTGCAGTTGGCGGTGTGATCGTGGTTTTTGCGGTTCCTTTCCTCGACAAGCTCAAGATCGACGATGTCGTGGGTGCGATCCCGGTTCACCTGATCGCCGGTTTCTGGGGTACGCTGGTGGTACCGGTCTACACTGAAGGTACGTCCTTCGTGACACAGATCATCGGCTTTGCCTCGATCGGCGCGTTCGTCTTTATCGTGTCGGCAATCGTCTGGACGATCCTCAAGGTGACCATGGGCATCCGTGTCAGCCAAGAGGCCGAGATTGCAGGTCTGGATGTTTCCGAACTGGGTATGGAAGCCTATCCTGAGTTCTCGAAGAGCTAAGTCACAGGCCTTTAGACAGGCTGAAACCCGGGCGTTCGCGCCCGGGTTTTTTCATGTCCTCGGGGTATCTGTCGAGACATCAGAAAAAAACCGCAGCGCTTGGGGAAGCGCTGCGGTTTTTGAGTATTTAAGAAAGGGTGAAGACCGGGGGTCAGATGCCGACGTCGATGATCGCCTTGGCAAGGATCGGCACGGTTTGGGCATTCAGTCCGGCAATGTTCATGCGGCTGTCGCCCACCATGTAGATGCCATGGTCATCCCGCAGCTTGGCGACCATGTCAGGTGTCGTGCCAAGGCGCGAGAACATGCCGCGGTGCTCTGCCAGGAAACCGAAGCGGTCAGAGCCCGAGAGGCGCTGCAATTCGCTGGCAAGCTGGCTGCGCAGGCCGAGCATGGCGTTACGGATGTCTTCGAGTTCGGCCATCCAATCCGCGCGCAGGGCATCGTCGTTCAGGATCATCGTTACCAGCCGCGCGCCGTGATCCGGCGGGAAACTGAAGTTCTGACGGTTGAGGTAGGCCAACGTGCCCTGGTTCAGCTTCTGCGCCGACGCATCAGAGGAAACGGCCATCAGCATGCCCGTGCGTTCGCGGTAGATGCCGAAGTTCTTGGAACAGCTGGCCGCGATCAGACACTCGGGAACCGATGCGGCGACCTTGCGGGTGGCGGCGGCGTCCGCGTCCAGACCATCACCAAAGCCCTGATAGGCAATGTCGATCATCGGGGTCGCACCACTGTCTTGCAGGATCTTGATCACGGCGTCCCATTGGGTCGCGTTCAGGTTCGCGCCTGTCGGGTTGTGGCAGCAGCCGTGCAGAAGGATCACATCACCCTTTTGCGCGGTCTTGAGGTCCGCAGTCATGCCGTCGAAATCAACGCCACGGGTATCTTCGTCGAAATAGCGGTAGGGCACGATCGTCATGCCGAGATATTTCAGCATCGACAGATGGTTCGGCCACGTCGGATCGGACACGAACACCCGCGCATCGGGGCGCGCCATCTGGATCAGTTCAAACGCCTGGCGCACGGCACCTGTCCCACCGGGGGTCGCGGCGGCGGCCACATTGGCGCGGCGGACGGCATCGCCCAGCACCAGCTTGACCAGCGCATCGCCGAAATCCGGGTCACCCGCAAGGCCAGTGTAGGACTTGCTGTTCTGGGCTTCCCAGAGTTGATGTTCCGCCGATTTGACGGCACGCATGATCGGCGTCAGACCCGTGGCATCCTTGTAGACGCCAACGCCAAGGTCGATCTTGGTCTCGCGGGGGTCGTCCTTGTACATCTGCATAAGGGCAAGGATGTTGTCGGCGGGCTGCGCCTTGAGGGTTTCGAACATTATGCGTCTCCGGTCGCAACGGGCACGGTGGGGAACATGCCCCATTCCGCCCAAGATCCATCGTAAAGGGACCAGTTCTTATGGCCCATCCGTTCCAGTGCCAGCGCCAGAATGGCCGCCGTGATGCCCGAGCCACAGGTGGTGATGACCGGGCGCGACAGGTCGATGCCTGCGGCCTCGAATGCGGCTTTGGTGTCCTCCACAGGCTTCATGGTGTTATCGGCGGTCAGCAGTTCCGTGTAGGGCAGATTGCGCGACCCCGGAATGTGGCCTGCGCGCAGACCTTCGCGGGGCTCGGGGGCTTCGCCGCGGAAACGCGCAGCGGCGCGGGCGTCGACGATTTGCGGGTCTTTCAGCTTGGACGCCTGGGCAACCTGCGTCACGTCGCGCACCAGCTGGTTCTGCATCCGCACCGTCATGTGGCGATCACGCGGGATCGGGGGCATGTCCTCGGTCGGGTGGCCCTCTGCGATCCACTTGGGCAGGCCACCGTCCAGCACGGCAACATTTTCCTGCCCCATCAGCTTGAACAGCCACCACACACGGGCAGCCGACAACAGACCGGCACCGTCATAGACAACGATCTGATGGCCGTCACCCACACCCATCGCCCGCATGCGCGACATGAATTTTTCAGCCGGAGGAGCCATGTGCGGCAGGTCCGACCGCGCATCGGAAATTTCGTCGATGTCAAAGAAGCGCGCGCCGGGGATGTGGGCCTCGTTATATTCGGCCTTGGGGTCGCGTCCAGCGTCCGGCAGATACCACGAGGCATCAAGCAAGCGCAGATCGGGATCCTTGAGGTGTTGTGCCAGCCAGTCGGTTGAAACAAGCGTCTTTGGGTCGTCGGCCATGGGTCAGCCCCTTCTAGAACAGGTTTTCTCATGCCTACCCGCGCAGGCGGGGGCAGGCAAGTGTTTGGGACCTGGAACAGGGGCAAAATCGGCGGGCATATCCGCCTAGCCGTGATCCTTGAGCAGCCGTTGCTTTTGACGCGACCAGTCGCGCTTGGCTGCGGTCTCACGCTTGTCGTGCAGCTTTTTGCCCTTGGCGATGCCGATCTTGATCTTGGCCATGCCGCGATGATTGAAATACATCACCAGCGGGACCAGCGTCATGCCCTTGCGTTGGGTTTCGTTCCACAGGTTGGACAGTTGCTTTTTGGACACCAGCAGCTTGCGGCGGCGGCGTTCTTCGTGGGTAAAGGTTTTGGCCTGGCTATACGGTGCCACATAGGAGTTCACGAGCCAGAGCTCGCCATCCTCGACCGCAGCATAGCTTTCCGCGATGTTGGCCCCGCCGTTGCGCAGGGATTTGACCTCGGACCCCTCAAGGATGATGCCGCATTCGACGTCGTCGTCGATCGCGTAATCAAACCGCGCGCGGCGATTTTCGGCAATGACCTTGTAATTCGGGTCCGACTTCGAAGATGATTTTACCTGTGACATAGGCAGGATGTAAGACGCACAGGCCCTGCGCGCAAGATGGGCCGCATATCGTTTGTGTTTATGCACCAATCGGGCCGTGCTGTTTCCCCGCAGAGAACCTAATTTCACAAAAATGCCAGAATTGACCCCTATTTCATTGGCGTTAACCAAGGGAATTTCAAATGCGCCGTTTTTTAGCCCGATTTACCGTCGCTGCCGCCATCATCCTGTTTTCATCGACAATTACCCAGGCAAAAGAGCCGCTGCGCATTCTTGTCATGGGCGATTCCTTCATGACGACGAACACACTGGCCGGGCAAGCCGTGCCAGACCAGCTGAAAAGGTTTCTGGGCGCGCAGGTGAAAAGCAGGGCCGTCACGGGTGCGCGCTATCGCTATATGTTGCCGATCACCGGTGCTTTGGGGCTGAAAATATCAAAGCAGTATCGGGACGGGCCCTGGGATTGGGTCGTGATCAATGGCGGGGGCAACGACATGTGGCTGGGTTGTGGCTGCACGCGCTGCACACGGCGGATGAACAAGCTGATCAGCCCTGATGGCACGCGCGGCGAAATCCCCGCGCTGGTGTCCAAGGCGCGCAGCGCCGGCGCACAGGTCGCCTATGTCGGCTATCTGCGCAGCCCCGGCACATGGTCGCCCATTGAACATTGCAAAGCCGAAGGGGACGCGCTTGAGGCACGGATTGCCGTCATGGCGCAGCGGGATCAGGGCGTGACCTTTGTGTCACTCGCCGACATGGTACCAAGCGGCGACAGGTCATTTCACGCCGCCGATATGATCCACCCGTCGATCAAGGGCAGCAAGGCGGCAGCGGCACGAATTGCGCAGGTTGTGATCGGCGGCCAACCCTAGGGCTTTCGCGCTTTCACCGTGTCAGCATCAGGGACGATCAATCGCCCAGCTTTGCATGCACCTCGTCCAGATCAATCTCGGCGACGGGCATCTTGTTGGCCGGATTATCGAAATCATATTTGAACAGATCAAAGTCACGCTTGTAGATTTCGCGCACCAGATGCATCGACAGATCGTCGAAATAATCCTCGACCGGATGCGCGCGCTTGGGGCCATGCCCTTCGGATTCATTAAAGCGTGGAATATCGGCCAATTGAACCTGATGCGGGGTGTCGATCGCATCCAGCACGTCTTGCATGCCCTGGTTGAAACGTTCGGTCCATACGATCTTGTCATAGGTGCCGCCATTCACGATGAACGTGCTGACGTGACCGGCCTGTGAGGACCAGTGAATATCCGGGTCCATCGGTCTGCGCCACCGGATGGTGTCCCGCGCAAACAGCAAAAACCGCCGGAAGCTGGCGATCTGGTCGAACTCTTGCTTGCCATCGACCCCGCCGACTTCGATCCCGTATTTCTGGACCAGCAGAGGCACCAGATTGCCGCGATATCGTTTGCCGTTGCGCTGAATGCCACAAATCTTGTCGAAAAACGAACTGAGCACGCGGGTGTAGGGATTGCGGACACAGGTAAATGCATAGGAGCTGTGGCTTTGCACATTCGCCGTGATGGGGGCCTGCGATTCATCCAACGCCCATTTGTGCATACCGGTCTGGGCATCGTGGATGTCGCCGTCAAAGAACGAGCCATGGTCGGAATAGAACATGATCTGACCGATGGTCGAGCACGCGCATTTGGGCACCACACGGTACACCACGCTTTCACTTTCCGTCATCCAAGTGCCTGGAAAACCCATTTTCTGCCCGGCCTCCTAATTTTTTGTCATTTATGCCACGATATATGGCAACAGAATGGCCTCGTTGTGAAAAAAGCAAATATTCGCGGTTTATTCAATCGCTGATCGTCTTTATCTATCAAACTCATCCGGTGCAAAGGGCGCGTCTTCTGACCATGGCAAAAATCGCCTATATTCTGTTATGCCACAAAGACCCCGATGCCATTATCCGGCAGGCGGAACGGCTGACATCATGTGGCGATTATATGGCGATCCACTTTGACGCCTCTGCCAGCGAAACGCATTTTCAGCAAATCACCAAGGCGCTTGCCGACAATCCCAGCGTGACCTTCGCGCGCAAGCGGATCAGGTGCGGATGGGGCGAATGGTCACTGGTGCAAGCCACATTGAACGCAGTCGAAAGCGCGGTGGACGCATTTCCGCGTGCGACGCATTTCTACATGCTGTCAGGCGATTGCATGGCGATCAAATCGGCGGAATATGCCCATGACTACCTTGATGAAAATGACGTCGATTTCATCGAAAGCTTTGATTACTTCGAAAGCGACTGGATCAAGACAGGCTGGAAGGAAGAACGCCTGATCTACCGCCACTGGTTCAACGAGCGCACCCAGAAACGCCGTTTTTACTGGATGTTCGAACTGCAAAAACGCCTTGGCCTGACCCGCGAAATCCCCGAAGATCTGCAAATCCAGATTGGCAGCCAATGGTGGTGCCTGCGTCGTCAGACGATCGAAATCGTGCTGGAATTCACCAAGAAACGCAAAGACGTGATGCGGTTTTTCAAGACGACATGGATTCCGGACGAAACCTTTTTCCAGACCATCGTGCGCCACCTGGTGCCCGGAAGCGAAATCCGCGCGCGCACACTGACGTTCCTGATGTTCACCGACTACGGCATGCCGCTGACGTTCTACAACGACCACTACGACCTTCTGCTGGCCCAGGACTACCTGTTCGCCCGCAAGATCAGCAGCGAAGCGACGGACCTCAAACGCCGGCTTGGCCTGCTTTATTCCGCCAAGGGCGTCGGGTTCCAGATCAGCAACGAAGGCCGCAGCCTTTTCAACTTCCTCAGCGGGCGCGGGCGCATCGGACGCCGCTTTGCGACGCGGTTTTGGGAAACCGAAAGCACGCTGGGCCGCGAGCGCGAATTGCTGATTGTGATCTGCAAGAAATGGCACGTCGCCAAGCGCGTGCTTGAACGGATTCGCCAGACCACGAACCTGCCGTCTATCGAATACCTCTTCAACGAAGAAAGCACTCCGCTCCCCGATCTGGGCGGCATCCAGAAAACCCTGGGCAAACGCACCCGCCACCGGCGCGCGCTAATGCGGATGCTGTTCGACTATTACGATACCGACCGTCTGATCGTCTGCATGGACCCGGGCAATATCGAACTGCTACACGACTTCGCCTCAGACCGCTCCGTCACCCGCATCCTCGAGATCGAATGCCAGTTCTCGGATGACTATCTGGTGGGGCACGCCATGCGCGTGGGCCTTGCGGGGGAACGGACCGCCGACGACACGCTGCAACGGCTCTTGCCGACAATCCGCAACGACATGGTGTTTGAATCCGACCGCATCCGCGATTCACAGTTTGAACATTACGGACGCATGCGTGAAATTGCGACAACCGAAGAAAATGCGGCCACACTTGCTGCATTCCTGCAAATTCCGCGCGAAAAGGCGCATGAGATTGCAGACACCCATTATCTGTTTTCTGACTAAGGACACCCCATGGCTTACCAGTACGACGATCAGAACATCTTTGCCAAAATCCTGCGCGGCGAAATTCCCAACGACACAGTTTACGAATCCGATCACGCACTGGCCTTCCGCGACATCCAGCCCCAGGCTCCGACGCACGTGCTGGTGATCCCAAAGGGCCCTTACGTCAGCTTCGACCACTTCGCAGAAGCGGCCTCCGACGCCGAAATCGTCGGCTATATCCGCGCCATATCCGAGGTCTGCAAAGCCGAAGGCGTCACGCTCACACTGGGCGAAGGGTTCCGCATGATCTCGAACGCAGGCGCACATGGCGTCCAGGAGGTCCCGCACCTGCATGTCCACATCCTGGGGGGCCGGCCGATGGGCCGCATGGTCGCACGCGCGGACTGATCCCCTCTTCTCTGGCTCTTAAATATCCCGGGGGGCCCGTCAGGGCGGGGGCAGCGCCCCCTCTACCCCTTAGACCCTTCGGATGGCATTACTTGTTCCTGCTGGCCCGCCAGCGGGAAAACTTCCCCTGCTTCTCGGCAAAATCATCTTCAATCCGCTCAAGCGTCGGATCGATGCGCTTTGCCCTGAACCGACGCCAGCGGACCCAAATGGCATAAGTCAGCGCAGCAAATAGCGTCAGGATAATGATGTTCAGGAAGGGGATACCCTTGGACGCATCCGGACCGGCCACCGGGCGCACGGAAATTGCGTTGGGGAAAATCGACAGGAATTCATTACGCCACCCGTAATGCTTCAGCGCGACATATTGCGGGCTTTCCGACGCTGACCGCAGGTCCGACGCTTCGGCCTGCAAGTTTGTCGTATCGAACTTGAAATAGGGCGGCCAACCCCACCCCGTATCCTCGTTGCGATAGACCATTACATCACCCTTGGCGCGGCGCGTCTGGATGAAAAATACATCGCGATTGCCCAAGGTGTTGTTGTTCCCCACATCCGCATTTGACCAGAAAATCGAATTCTCGCCAAAATCGATCCGCTTTTCATAGGTATCGGTAATCCGCACGATATCCACCTGCGGCAGCGTGTAGTGGAAGAATGCTGCGACCAAGGCCCAGATCGTGCCCCAGAAAATCCATTTGATAATGCCCATAGCGCCGGCTTCCTTCAGCTGAAATTGGTCAGGTAGATGATCAGGATGACCAAACACACCGGTATGATATAAACCCCCAAGATCAGTTTGCGACGGATCGAGGTGTCATATTTTCTAAGCCCTCGTCGCACGAAACTGTCCATGTCCACAAGCCGGGGGCCATTTTGCCATTTTCGCCGCAGCTTTCCGCGCCGCACCCTGCGCGAATACAGCGACAGACCAACGTAGATGATGGTCAGGACAACAAAGCCGACAACGATCAATTCAACGAGCGCAAGCATCTGTCCAATCCCCTTAAGACGCCCCTACCGCAATGGAATCAGGCGATCATCGCCTACCGCAAGACCAAGCCGTTCAGACGCGATAGGGTGCAGGCATCAATGATCGATAGGCCAGACGACCTTGATTTCGGTCCCGATTTCGCGTTCCGGCATCGTCATTTCGCCGCCAAGCTGTTGCGCCGCGGCCATCAGGATCCGCATGCCAAGGCCGGTATCGCTGCCGTTGCCTTCCGGCAAACCGGGGCCATCGTCGATGCAGCTTAGGTGGTAAAAGCCGTTTTCATGCTTTCCAGTCACGGTGAATGTCCCGCGTCTGCTGTCTTGGTAGGCGTATTTTGACGCGTTCGCCATCGCCTCGTTCACGATCATCCCGACCGAAGAGGCCGAGCGGGACGGCAAATCACAATTCTCCATCGTCGAATTTACCGTCACGCCCTGCGGCATCTGTTCCTGGGCTGACTGCACGACCTTCGTGATAAAGGCTGAAATATCCACCGAAGCCCCCGTATCCGTCAGATACAACGCTTCGTGGAGGCGGCTGATCGTGGCCAGCCGGCCCTGCACCGCATCCAGCGCGGACCGCGCTTCAGGCGATTTTTCACTGCGCACTTGCAGGCGGATCAACGCCTCGAGGGATTGCAAAGAATTCTTGACGCGGTGATCGACCTCTTTTCGCAATATTTCCGCATCGGCCAATGCCTTGCGCAGCTCGATCTGGCGCATGGCCTGATTGGCCAGCGTTTGAAGCGCGCGGCGCTGGAAATCGTTCAGTTCGCGGGGTCTCTTGTCCAGCACGCACAGGGTGCCAAGGGGCAGCTT
This sequence comes from Roseobacter sp. GAI101, assembly GCF_000156335.1. Taxonomy (GTDB): domain Bacteria; phylum Pseudomonadota; class Alphaproteobacteria; order Rhodobacterales; family Rhodobacteraceae; genus Sulfitobacter. The sequence goes on along the minus strand of NZ_DS999213.1, from coordinate 2,910,413 downwards.
CTTATCATCTTCCAGCAGCGCCCCTGCGTAAAAGCGGATCGAATCGTCCCCCGTGACAAAGTCGTTCCTGTCCGTGCGGGCATCGTCAGTGGTGTCGGTGATCTCAAGATATTCATCGCCAGCGATGGCATGGGCACAAATGCTGTTTTCAATCGCACTGCCCGGTATGTCCAGACCGACCTTGGCCTTGAACCACTGACGATCGTCATCGACCAAGGATATCATGGAAATCGGTACATCGCAGATTTCGGCGGCAAGCTGCGTAATTTCGTCAAAACCCGGTTCCGGGGCCGTGTCTAGAATGTTATAACCGCGCAACAACGCGAGGCGCATTTCCTCTTGTTCGATCAAGGCAGCTTTCATGGAATGATCTCAACTTTCATGAATAACATCGATAATCGCTAATACAGCAGCAACAAATGAGACGGATATCCGTCCGAGTATATGTATCCTCCATAAAATGAAAACGGGCAATATGCGATGATGCACCAGGTTGACCAAGGGGAAACTACAGGCACTATATCGTGATAGGGTGATATTTCCGGTCCTGAATGTGCCCGCCCGGACCGTCGCGATTGGTCCGGACAGACACAGGTAAACGCAGGATTATCCGACGACGTTGAACTCCGGACCGTATGGGTAGCCCGTGATATTGTCGTTCCCGTCTTCCGTGATTACCAGAATATCATGCTCGCGATATCCACCCGCACCGGGCTGATCCGCGCCAACGGTCAGCATCGGCTCCATCGAGATGACCATGCCGGGCTCAAGCACCGTGTCGATATCCTCGCGCAATTCCAACCCTGCCTCGCGGCCATAGTAATGCGACAACACGCCAAACGAATGACCATAGCCAAAGGTCCGGTATTGCAGCAGATCGCGCTCTTGAAAGAACGCGTTGATCTTGTGGGTGATGTCGGCGCAGCTTGAACCCGGTTTCAGCAGGCTCATCCCGTATTCGTGGGCGGCGACGTTGGCCTCCCAAATCTTCAGGCTGGCGGCATCAACCTCGCCCGCGAACATCGTGCGTTCCAACGCGGTGTAATAGGCCGAGATCATTGGAAACGTGTTCAGCGACAGGATATCACCGCGCTCCAGTTGCCGTGCGGTCACCGGGTTATGGGCACCGTCGGTGTTCAGCCCCGACTGGAACCAGACCCACGTGTCGCGGTATTCCGCATCGGGGAACCGTTTGGCGATCTCAAGCTCCATCGCGTCACGGCCTGCCATGGCGATGTCGATTTCGCGCGCGCCAACCTTGACTGCATCGCGGATCGCATAGCCGCCCATATCGGCCACCTGCGCCGCCTGACGGATCAGGGCGATTTCCGCCTCTGACTTGTGCATCCGCTGGCGCATCGTGGTTTCGAACAGATCGACCATGACCACAGGCTCCAGGAAATCCTCAAGCTTGTCGCGCTGCATCAGGGTCAGGTGATCGCCCTCGTAGCCGATCACGCCGCCCTTGCCCGTGACCGACGCCACCGCCCGCCAGTAATTGTCGCGCTGCCAGTCGGTGTAGGTGATGTTATCGGCAAAACTGCGCCGCCAAGGCTGGCCCGCGTCGATCCCTGCCGAGATGGTCACGCAGTCGGTTTCCGTCACGACCAGACCGTAGGGCCGACCAAAAGCACAATACAGGAACCCCGAATAATACGCGATGTTATGCATCGACGTGAACACGGCGGCGGTCACACCGGCGCTGTCCATCCGTTCGCGCAATTCTTCCAGACGCGCCTCGTATTCCGCAGCCTCGAACGGCAACGGAGATTTCTCACCATTGTGAAAGCGGTACATGTCCGGACGTATAACTTTGGATGTGGTGGTCATATCAGACCCTCCCTTACAGAAAGGTCCCGGCGTTCAGGACGCAAGAGCCTAAAGTGAGGACGACGCCATCGTCCAAGCTCATGCATCCTTTCGCCTATTTTCGCACACCGATCAAGGGGTCACTTGATGCCAAGCAGCGCTTTGACCATGTCGCTTTCCGGGTCCTCAAGCAGGTCAATGATGTCAAAGTGGTGACGGCCCTCGACGACGGTCAGCTTTGCGCCCCAGACGCGGGAAAACTGTTCGGCCTGTTCGATAAAGGCGGGGCGTTCATCGGCACCGACCCAGATCGTCACGTTCACCCCATGCGGCGGCGTCATGTTGACCGGGCTTTCGGCCGCGGCCTCTGCTTCGTCAAGCTGCAAGATCTCGTTCATCGAGGTCTGCAAAAGCGGCGTCAGATCGGCCACCGGCGAGATTGATACGATGTTCACGATCCGGTCGCGCACGTCACCGGGCAGAACCAGCGGGTCGGTCATGCGGGCGACCAACTGCCCCCCGGCGGAATGACCAGCCAGTGAAAGGCTGCCCTGGGTACGTTTGGCGATGTCGATCATAGCGCGGGCAACCTGCCCCGTGATCTGGCTGATGCGGACATTGGGGCACAGATCATAGCCGATCATCGCCACAGCATAGCCCCGCGACAAGGCACCTGCCGCCAGATGGGACCAGTCAGAAGGTGCGAACGCCTTCCAATAGCCGCCATGCACAAAGACAACTGTGCCCCGCGAAACGCCTTCGGGTTCGAAGAAATCATAGACCTCGCGGTCGGTCGGGCCATAGGAAATGCCCTTTTGCGCGCGAAACCCCAGCTTCTTGCGGAACGCGGCGGCGGCCTTTTGCCAGCGGGGCGGATAGTCTTCTGAGCCTTCGATATAGGCGGCGTTGGCGTAGGCGTCATCTAATTGCATTTGGGTCTCCCTTGGGGCTCCATAACAAACTGGAACTAGACAATCATAGCGAATGTTGCTTTGGGTTCCACAAACAAAAGCGGAGAGATCAAAATGACTGACGCAAAGACAGACCTGAAATCCATGCTGAAAGACCCCAGCCTGCTGGAAACCCGCGCCTATATCGGCGGAAAATGGGTGGACGGCGACGACGGCACCTTTGACGTGACCAACCCGTCACGCGGCGACGTGATTGCGAAAGTCGCCAATCTAAGCCGTGCGCAGGTGGCGGGCGCGATTGCGCAGGCCGAACAAGCGCAAAAGGAATGGGCCAAGTGGACTGGCAAGGAACGTGCGGTCGTGATGCGCAAATGGTTCGATCTGATGATGGCGAACCAGGACGATCTGGGGGCCATCCTGACCGCCGAGCAAGGCAAACCACTGGCCGAAGCCAAGGGCGAGATTGCCTATGGCGCGTCGTTCATCGAATTCATGGGCGAACAGGCCAAGCGCGTGTACGGCGAAACCATTCCCGGCCACCAGCGCGACAAGCGCATCACCGTGATCAAGCAGCCCATCGGCGTTGCGGCCTCCATCACGCCGTGGAATTTTCCCAACGCGATGATCACCCGCAAGGCCGCCCCGGCATTGGCCGCAGGCTGTGCATTCGTTGCGCGCCCTGCTGCTGAAACACCGCTGTCGGCCATCGTCATGGGTGTGCTGGCTGAACGTGCGGGCATTCCTGCGGGCGTGTTCAACGTGGTGCCATCCTCGTCCTCCTCTGCCGTGGGCAAGGAGTTCTGCGAGAACCCCGCCGTGCGCAAGCTGACCTTTACAGGATCGACCGAAGTGGGTCGCATCCTGCTGAAGCAAGCCGCCGATCAAGTCATGAAGTGTTCGATGGAACTGGGCGGCAACGCGCCATTCATCGTGTTCGACGACGCCGATCTGGATGCTGCCGTCGAAGGCGCGATCCTGTGCAAATTCCGCAACAACGGTCAGACCTGCGTCTGTGCCAACCGCATCTATGTGCAGGCCGGTGTCTATGACGCCTTCGCCGAAAAGCTGAAGACAGCCGTGCAGAAGATGAAGGTCGGTGACGGCTTTGGCGAGGGTGTCGATCTGGGCCCGCTGATCAACCCCGCCGCCGGCGAGAAGGTCAAAGAGCATATCGAGGATGCGAAATCGAAGGGTGCAACTGTGGTCATGGGCGCAGATGGCGGCATGGACGGCAACTTCCTTCCCCCCACGATCATGACCGGTGTGACCCAGGATATGATGGTCGCGACAGAAGAAACCTTTGGTCCGCTGGCACCGCTGTTCAAATTCGACACCGAAGATGATGTGATCGAAATGGCCAACGACACGATCTTCGGTCTGGCGTCCTACTTCTATGCCAAGGACCTGAGCCGCGTTTACAAGGTCGCCGAGGCGCTGGAATACGGTATCGTTGGCGTGAACACCGGCATCATCTCGACCGAGGTGGCACCGTTCGGCGGCGTCAAACAGTCCGGTCTGGGCCGCGAAGGCAGCCACCACGGGATCGAGGATTACCTCGAGATGAAATACATCTGCATGTCGGTCTGATATGCGGGATACGGGCGGCAGTTTCGACTGCCGCCCGTTTTCGTTCAGGCGTCCAGCGCTTTGGCGATCAGATTGCCCAGCCGCTTGATGCCCTCGGCGATCTTGGCCTCGTCCGAAGTTGCATAGCTTAGCCGTAGTGTGTTGCGCCCTGACCCGTCGGCAAAGAACGCGTGGCCGGGCACAAAGGCAACCCGTTCCGTTTTCAGCGATTCCGCCAGCAAATCGGCCCCATCCAGCGTTTCTGGCAATGTCACCCAGATGAACATCCCGCCCTCGGGCTTGGTCCAACTGACGCCATCCGGCATATGTTCTTCCAGCGCGTTCAGCATCACGTCGCGCCGCGCACTATAAGCGGTGCGGATCGTGGCGACATGGCTGTCAAAATGCTGTTCGGCCACCTGTGTGATCGCAATCTGGTTCAGCGTGGCACTATGCAGATCCGCCGCCTGCTTCATCAACACAAGCTGGCTGATCACCGGCATCGCGGCACAGACCCAGCCCACGCGCAAACCGGGCGACAACGTCTTGGAAAAGCTGCCGCAATAGATCGTGCGGCACGCCTCAAGGTCGCCCCCCTTGCGCGCAGCCTCAAGCGCGAGGATCGGCGGAATCGCCTCGCCGTCAAAGCGCAACGACTGATAGGCGGCATCTTCGATCACGGCGATCTCCATCTCGTCTGCCAGATCGATGACGCGCTCGCGGGCGGCACGGCTGACCGTGGCACCGGTGGGGTTAGCAAAATCAACCGACAGATAGGCGAATTTGGCTTTGCCGCCCGCAGCCTCGGCCTCTGCCATGTAATCGGCACCCGATCGGTTGCTCAGCGGGTCCAGTTTGTCATAGCGCGGCTCGTAGGCGTTGAACGCGCCCAATGCGCCCAGATAGGTGGGCCAGCCGACCAGCGCGGTATCTCCGGGTGACAGAAACAGCTTGCCCAGATAATCCAGCGCCTGCTGGGATCCGGACGTGATCAGGATATTCTCAGGCGTTGCCGGAATGCCGATGGCCTGCATCTGTCCTGCGATCCATTTGCGCAGCGGCGCATGCCCTTCGCTGGTGGAATACTGCAACCCCTGCGCCGCCATTGGACCGGCCAGAACCTCGGCAAAGGCATCCTGAAACGCGGCCTTTGGAAACAGGGCCGGGTCCGGAATGCCCCCCGCGAACGAGATGATGTCAGGCTGATCCAGCAACTTCAGCAGTTCGCGGATTTCAGACGCTTTCATGCGGCTGGCGCGGGTGGCAAAGATTTCTTGTAAGGACATCCGGCATTCCTTGTTGTTGGAGTTCCGGCACCTTGGCGCGGGCCGCTTTTTAAGTCAACATTTATGACCTAGTCGAGCGAAAACAAAAAAGGCCCGAAGCGTATGCTCCGGGCCTTCGGGTCAAATATGTGGGGACACTTAGTTTACGGCTTTGGCGTCAACCACATCTTTTTTCGTGGTACCTGCGGTGTTCGCGATCTGGATCTGGCGCGGTTTCAGGGCCTCGGGGACCTGCCGTTCAAGATCAATGTGCAACATCCCGTCCGCATGGAACGCACCGGTCACCTGAACGTGGTCCGCCAAATGGAAGCGACGTTCAAAGGCACGGGTGGCAATACCACGGTGGAGATAGGTCTTTTGGCTGTCTTCATCCGCCTTGCGCGCCGCAACAATCAGCGACTTTTCGCGGACTTCAACGCTTAGATCAGCCTCGGAAAAGCCAGCTACCGCGATGGAAATCCGGTAAGCATCATCCCCCATCTTTTCGATGTTATAGGGCGGATATGTGGGCTGGGGGGCATCATTTGTCAAAACCCGGTCCATCAGATTGGCGATCTGGTCAAAGCCAACAGTCGAGCGGTACAGCGGTGCAAAATCAAAGTTACGCATGGTGTTCATCCTCATTCGAGCGATTTCAAGTTGCGGGCCTTCCGTGCTGGACAGGCCCTGTCTTCAGTCCCGAAACCCTTTATAGGCGTTCCGGTTTCAATGATGTGGGGATGGTCAAATGCGCTTTCAAGAGTTTTTTGGCGGCAATCGTACTGGAGGTGATCAGCCCTACGGCTTGACGAATTTCGCCCCGGTGTTGCGGTTGCGATCCAGTGCATTGATGCGTCTGCTGGCGGGTCCCGGTTCTTGGTAAACGCCTTTGCCCGCGACCAGTGCGGCCTGCAAAAGGGCAAGCGGTGCGCCGAGGGCTGTGCCAAGCGACACCGCCTTGCCGTCAACCACAGCCTTGGCCGACACGACCGACACAATCTGCGGCACGCCGCTTTCGAAGGTAAAGATCGGCGCTCCGCTTGAGCCGAAATCGACCGAACAAGTGGTAACGAGAACGCCTTCCTGACGGGCCAACACGCTACAGACTTCTTGCAGCGATGGGGCCTCGGACCGGTCCTTGGCATAGCTGACGACGCCCAGTTTGTCGCCACGGCGCGGGCGGCGGGCCGTCTCGAACGGTGTGATCGTGGTGTTTTGAATGGCGCGATCCAATTCAAGCAAGGCCAGATCGTTGCGCACCCTGTCCGAGGACACCTGTCCGTCATAGACATAATCGGGATGCACGACAGCACGCCGCACCATTCGGTAGGCCCCGGCCCGCCCGTTGCGCCAACCGGCAAGGAATTCGACCTTGCCGTGGTCTATGCGTTGCTTGGTGGTGCGGTCATACAGGCAATGCGCCGCCGTCAGCACCAGCCGCGGCGCGATCAGCGCGCCGGTGCAAAAGCCCGTTCCCGCGATATCAAGCCTGCCCACCGCTTCCCACGCACCGGCTTCTACCCCGGAATCAAGTCTTCGCAACTGCGCATCCTGCGCAAAGGCAGGCGTTCCAACGGTCAACGCCATGATGGAAAGGATTACCCAACGCCGCACGGATAACTTCCCTTACCTGAAATGCGATTTAGTGTTTGGTAGGCTTAATCAAAGGATAAGTCAAAAATAGGGCAATCCCGCTAGCGCAACATGGGAATCGGCGGCTTTGCCCCGATTTCCGCACTCAGGCTGGGGGGTTTTGGCCCGCCAGAAGCCCAATCAAGCAGCTCGACCGTATGCACCACCGGAATGCCTGCCGCCGATCCGATCTGCATCATGCACCCGATGTTTCCCGCTGCGATCACATCGGGGTTCTTGGCCTGCAAGGTCTTGATCTTGCGGTCTTTCAACTGCTTTGAAATTTCAGGCTGCATCAGATTATACGTCCCCGCAGAGCCGCAACACAGATGTGAATCAGCCGGTTCCACCACCGTAAATCCCGCGTTTTTCAGCAAGTCCTTGGGAAAGGTCTTGATTTGCTGGCCATGCTGCAAAGAACAGGCCGCATGATAAGCGACGACCATCCCGTGATGCTCGGGTTTGCGCGGCTCAAGCGCATCCGTTCCGGCTATATCATCCTTGGCGGGCTGCCGTGCCATGCTTCCTTCCTCAGGGTCGCCGAGGTCTATCAAGACCTCTGACACGTCACGCGCAATCGCCGATACCCGCGCCGCGTCCGCTGCCAAGGGATCGTTGCGAAACATATGGCCGTAATCCTTTACCGTCGTACCGCAGCCCGAGGTGTTGATCACGATCGCATCCAGCCCCTGCCCGTCCATCTCGGCGCACCATGCCTTGATGTTCTTGGCCGCCGTTGCGTGGCTTTCGGTTGTTTTCCCCATGTGATGGGTCAGCGCGCCGCAACAGCCCGCGCCTTCGGCCACGACAACCTCGCAGCCCATCCGGGTCAACAAACGGATGGTCGCGTCGTTGATATCGGTGTTCAGCGCTTTCTGCGCACAGCCCGTCATCAGCGCCACCCGCTTCTTGCGCGCCCCCTGCGGCGCAAAGCTTTGCGGATCGTCGTTGCGGCTGACCGGCGGAATCGTCTTCGGGGCCATCTCGATCATTGCGCGCAACCGCGCATCCGGCATGAACCGGGCAAAGGGACGCCCGATCTTGGCCCCCAGCAACGCGACCCGGAATCGCATCGGATAGGGCAGAATACGTGCCAGAACCCAACGCAAGGCGCGGTCACTGAACGGCCGCTTGTAGCGCTGTTCGATGTAATCGCGCGCGTGATCCACCAGATGCATATAGTGCACACCCGATGGGCAGGTGGTCATGCACGCCAGGCACGACAGGCAGCGGTCGATATGCTTGACCGTCTTGGCATCGGGATCACGGTCGTTTTCCAACATGTCCTTGATCAGGTAAATCCGCCCACGGGGACTGTCTAATTCATCGCCAAGCACTTGATAGGTCGGACAGGTGGCCGTGCAGAATCCGCAATGCACACAAGCGCGCAAAATTTCATTGCTGCGTTGGATCGCAGGGCTTTTCAGTTGCTCAGGGGTAAAGGTCGTTTGCATGGATTCTCCGGCGATTGCGGGTCTTTGACCCTGAACATCTTGATGGGTTTAAGCGATGGCGTAGCTGGCCAAAGCCAGTCCAAACCAGGGCATCGTCGTTCCAGCGGCCCCCAGGACCGCCGTAAGGCGGCGCATGGCCCGGCCCGGATCAGCGCGCCGCAAGGCTTGGGCACCAAACGCCAGCACCGTGATCCAACCGAACCAGATCAGAACGATTCCCGCCGCAGTCACCAGCGGATCACCCCCCCAGTGCGACACCTCAGCATAGCGCAGGCCAAGGGCACCGACTGCGCAGGCAAGGGCAAAAACCACCAGAAAACGCGATCCTGCGGGCGACGGGGCGCGCATCGTCTGAAACCGGAACATCAACGGCCCGCCGACAAATACGATCAGAAAGACCGCGATCAATGTCATGCCGCGTTCTCCATCAATCCAGCGTTAAAGATCCCCTTGGGGTCGAATTGCGCGCGCAGCCCTGCGGTCAACCGGGCAACGCCCGCCGTTTCGGGGTGAAACATACCGAACTGCGCCATCGTCGACGCATCCGCCCGCACCAGCGTCGCATGGCCGTCAAACGTGCCGATCTGCGTCCGGACATCATGGCCCGGTGCCGCGCGCAACCAGATCAACCCGCCTGCCCAGTCGTAAAACCAGGCCTCGGCCCCGGATCGCGCGGCGATGGCAGGCCCGTCAGAAGGCTTGCAAGACACCCGCCAAATATCACCGCTTTGCCCCTGAAAGGCCGCCACATCCCGCACCGTCATCCACATGCTTTCCGAAGCCTTTTCGTCCAGAACATCCATTTCCGCCCCGGTCGTCGTCAGCAATGCCCGCAGCTGCCCCAGTCGATATGCGACGGAGGTTTCAAAACCCTCAATCCGCAACATTGTTTTTTGCGCGGCGGGATCATGCGCCGCCCCTGTCACTTCGAATGGGCTGCCAAGCGCGCGCGCCAAAGCCGAAACGCCCCCCACATCATCCAAGCCAAGCAGCACCAACGTCGCCTGCGTTTCTGGACGCGGCAGGACCTTCATCGAAACCTCGGTCAACACGCCAAGCGTGCCGAACGATCCCGCCATCAGCTTGACCAGATCGTAGCCGGTGACGTTCTTCATCACGCGGCCACCGTTTTTCACGATGGCCCCACGGCCGTCCACGAACCGCACCCCCAACAGAAAATCACGCGCCGCCCCAACCGAAATACGCCGCGGGCCGCTGACATTCGCCGCCATCACCCCGCCAATGGTCGGGGTCCCCGTTGTGCCTAACAGTCCACGGTGATCCATCGGCTCAAAGGCCAGCCGCTGGTTTTCCTGCGCCAAAGCTGCCTCGATATCCGCCACCGGCGTTCCGGGCTGCGCAACCAGGGTCAAAGCACCGGGTTCATACAATGAAATCCCATTCAGCCCGGCCACTGACAACACATCGCCAACCGCAGGCACGCCCCGCGTCCCGCCACCACGGACAGCCAAAGCACCGCTGGCACCCTTGACCGCATCCACCAACGCATCTTCTGAGGTGATGTCCATATCTTCTCTGGCTCCTAAATATCCAAATCCGGCCGCCTGCCAAAACCGCAGGGGCCAGCGTTTGCCCTACTCGGCCGCCAGCTTCACGGCGCGACGGCTTTCAGAGGCATCAAGCGGGAACACCTTGGCGGGGTTCAACAGCCAAGCGGGGTCAAATACATCTTTGACAGCCATCTGCGCATCCAGATCGTCGTGAGCGTATTGCACATGCATCAGATCGCGTTTTTCGATGCCGACGCCGTGTTCACCGGTCAGACAACCGCCAACCTCGACGCAAAGCTTCAGCACCTCGGCCCCGAATTCCTCGCACAGCTCAAGATCTCCGGGCTTGTTAGCATCGAACAGGATCAGCGGGTGCATGTTGCCGTCGCCGGCATGGAACACATTGCCAACCTTCAGCCCGTAGTGATCGCTCATCTCGCCGATCCGCTTGAGAACATGCGGCAAGGAGGACACCGGGATCGTCCCGTCGAGGCACATGTAATCGTTGATCTGTCCCATTGCCCCAAAGGCCGACTTGCGGCCCAGCCAGATCTTGGCGCTTTCTTCGGCTGACTTGGACTGGCGCAGTTCAACCGGGTTATGCCGCCGTGCGATCTCGGAAATCAGCTCAAGCTGGTGGTCGATCTCGGCGTCCGATCCCTCGACCTCGACGATCAGCAATGCCTCGCACATCGGATAGCCTGCCTTGGCGAAAGCCTCGGTCGCCTCGATGCAGGGACGGTCCATGAATTCGATGGCCACGGGCAGAACGCCCGCCTTGATGATATCCGAGACGCAGGCCCCCGCGACCTCGTTATCGTCAAAGCCGATCAGAACAGGCCGCGCGCCTTCGGGTTTGTGCAGGATGCGCAAGGTGGCTTCGGTCACGACACCCAACTGGCCTTCCGATCCGCAGATCAGCCCCAGCAGGTCAAGGCCGCCCGCATCCAGATGCCCGCCGCCGAAATCAATGATCTCGCCGTCCATCAAGACCATCTTCACGCCCATCAGGTTGTTCGTCGTCACACCGTATTTCAGGCAATGCGCCCCGCCGGAATTCATCGCGATGTTGCCTGCAATCGCACAAGCCAACTGGCTTGACGGATCAGGGGCGTAGAAAAAACCGTTTTCCTCGACCGCCCCCGTCACGCTCAGGTTGGTGCGGCCGGTCTGGACGCGGATGATGCGGTTTTCATAATCGGTTTCGATCACATCATTCATTCGCGCCACACCAAGGATGACGCAATCCGCCGTCGGCAGCGCACCACCCGCGAGCGACGTGCCTGAACCGCGCGGCACGACCGGCACGCCCTCTTCGTGGCAAATCCGCAGCACGTCGGATACCTGTTGGGTCGAAGACGGCAGCACGGCGACCATGGGCGGGCATTTATAGGCGGTCAGCGCGTCGCATTCATAGGCGCGGGTCTCTCGTTCGTCGAAGATCACCGCATCATCAGGCAAGACCGCCTGCAAACGCTCAACCACCCGCGCTTTGCAGGCCATGATTGCGGGGTTAGGAACAGGCATTTCCATGGCGGACCTCCAATTTGGTAAAGTAATATGACCAATTTATACCATTGGCAAGACTGAACACGCTGCCTATGCAGCTTTGTATGACGTGGATGGACCGTATCTCTCTCTTTCAGCCGCTGGATTACGTGGCTCTTGCCGGTGTGTTCGTGGCATGGTTCGGGCTGACCTGGGTGATAGAGCATGCCAACCCGAAACGCCCCTCTGTGTCACACCTTATGGCGCAGTACCGGCGGGAATGGATGGCGCAAATGATCACGCGCCAGCCCCGCGTCTTTGATGCGCAGATGATCAGCACGCTGCGCCAAAGCACAGCGTTCTTCGCGTCGACCAGTGTGATCGCCCTGGGGGGAACACTTGCGCTGCTGGGCAACTCCGAACGCCTGTCCACGGTGGTTGCAGATCTGGCCCTGACCGACCTTCCGACGGTCGCGTGGGAGTTCAAGATGCTGTTGCCGATCATCTTCCTGACCGATGGCTTCCTGAAGTTCGTCTGGTCAAACCGGCTGTTCGGGTACTGCTCCGTCCTGATGGCGGCGGTACCAAATGAAGTCGATGATCCTCGTGCGCCAGTGCTTGCGCACAAAGCGGCGGAAATAAACATCACCGCGGCGCGAAGCTTCAATCGTGGGCTTCGATCACTTTATTTTGCACTGGCCAGTCTGGGATGGGTGATTGGCCCTATTATGTTGGGCTTTACCGTGGTTTTCACGGTGGTGATCGTGTGGCGGCGGGAATTTACTTCGCAGTCCAGGCGGATCCTATTGGAAAACGGCGCGTTGTAGTGTAATCGCTCGTCTCTGGAACCTTGGTGAACTCATGTTGAAGACAGTCCTGTCGGCCCTTTTTATCCTGACCGCGCAAGCGGCCGCGGCTGATTACGCAACGATTAAATCCGTGCGCGCCACCCAAAAGGGCGGGCTGTGGTCCTTTACGGTAACCATCAGCCACGAGGACCGGGGATGGGAACATTTTTCGGATGCCTGGCGGGTTGTCGACAAGACCGGCAAGCAGATCGCCATTCGTGAACTGATCCACCCTCACGTGGACGAGCAGCCTTTGACACGGTCCCTGTCCGGGATCGACCTGCCCGACAATATGAAAGAGGTCGGCATTCAGGTCCGCGACACCGTGGGCGGCTGGAATCCCGAGATAAAGCGCGTTCCACTTAAATAAGCGTTAAACGCGGTCGCAATCAGACCCGGTGATACGGCCCGCCAGCCAATATGGATGCAGCGCGGTAAAGCTGCTCTGCAAGCATCACCCGCACCAGCATATGTGGCCAGACCATCTTGCCAAACGACAACGCATGGTCTGCCTCTTGGCGCAGGTCCTTGGCGATGCCATCCGCCCCGCCGATGACAAAGGCCACGTCACCGCGTCCCTGGTCACGCCAACCGCCAAGCCGGCTTGCGAAGTCTGGCGATTGTTCGACCTTGCCACGCTCGTCCAGAACGCAAATAACCGCGCCATCAGGGATGGCACGGCGTAAAAGCGCAGCCTCGGCAGGCATGCCGCCATTCTTTTTGTCTTCGACTTCCACAATCTGGATCGGCCCCAACCCAAGGGCGCGGCCGGTCCGGTCAAATCGGGTAAGATAATCGTCAATCAAATCTTTTTCCGGTCCGGCGCGCAAACGCCCGACCGCACAGATATGAACGCGCACCGCGAAATCCCTGGGGACTTAATGCGGCATCACGGCTGGCGCTTCCGTGGTCATCCACATCTTTTCCAGCTGATAGAATTCGCGTACTTCGGGACGGAAGACATGAACGATCACATCGCCGGTGTCGATCAGGACCCAGTCGCCCGTATCCTTGCCTTCGACCTTGGGCGTCCGGCCATAGTCATCCTTGACCATCTGCGCCAGCTTTTCCGCGATCGAAGACACCTGCCGCGTCGAGCGACCTGTGCAGACAACCATGTAATCGCCAATAGCCGTCTTCCCGCGCAGATCGATCTGCACGATATCTTCGGCCTTGTCTTCGTCGAGTTGTTTCAAGATGGATGCCAGTAGCGCGTCGCTTGTGGCGGTTTCATCGCTGGCGTTCATCAAAACGGCCTGCGACTGCGCAGTGGGAGCTGCGTTTGAAAGTGTTGACAGGACATTGTCCTCCTTTAGGCGCGCCGACAGGCCCCCGGCGCTGGGGATACCTTAGAATAGGCGCGCCTAGGTTAAATTTCAACAACAAGCAAGGGTAACAGGCGTTTACCAGCCATCTTCCGTGACGATATCATCCTGCTTCGCACCCAACGCCTTGAGAGCATCGCGCATTGCATCGACAAAGCCCCCCGGACCGCACAGATAGAACTTCTGGTCAAAGTTGCTGATTTCCTTGGCCAAGAACGCTTTGTCTACTCTGCCAAAGTGCAAACCGTCGGCTTTTTCATCGGTCACGGCAAATATTGCACGCAGCCCCTGCATCGCTTCCCATTGGTCGCGCAGGATGATGTCTTTTTCGGCCTTGTTGGAATAGATCAGTGTTGTTCCATCCATCTTGCCGTCCCGGTCACGCTTTTTGAGAATCGGTATAAAGGGCGTGATTCCCGCACCAGCGGCCAGAAATACGCCTGGGCCCCTTTCCTGTCCCTGATCCTGGATCGCACCGAACGGGCCGTCGATCGTCACCTCGGCCCCCGGTTCAAGCTGGGCCAGTTGTTCGGTGACACCGTCATGCTCGGGGTAGGTCTTGATGACAAACTCAAGATCCGCGTCGGATGGCATCGAAACAAAGGTGAAGGGGCGGCCTTCGTCTTTCCAGCCGTCCTTGAGAATGGCGATTTCGGCGGCCTGACCGGGTTCGAACTGCATCCCTTCGGGGCGGCTGAACACATAGCGGTTGGTGTCGTGGGTGACGGCGGATTTCGCTTTGAGCGTAGATTTATCGGGCATTTGAATCTCCTTTGAGAATAAAACCCGCCCGCCCCCTAGCAGGTTCCATCAAGTCCCTGTGTCAGGTTCCCGCATGCTGGCCAAACAGGTCGCGCCAGCCTTGATCAAGGGCCGCGACGGCATTGGGGTCAACCTTTTCCACGTCTTCCCAATAGCGGCCCGTCGGCGTGTGATAACCCAATGTGTCCTCTTTTTCGCGCAGCGCGGCATAGCGGGCGCGATCCAGATCAAGGCTGAAGCGGCGCTTGCGCAGCCCATCGGGCCTGGCCCGCGGAAACAACAGCGCGGACGGATCGGAAGACAGGTTCACGCAGGCGCAGCCCTGTTCCGCAGCCACCAGCGCAAGCCGCGCTGATTTCGCGCCCAGATCGCGCAGGGTGATGTCATCGCGCAGCGGATCAGCCGTGCCGGTGCCGTAAAAATGCGTCTTGCCCGTTTTGGGATACACCATGTCACATCCCATGAACGCCATGATCGTGGGCCGCAGCGCGGACAGCGCCCAATAGGCTGTCGTGTAGGCCATGGTGCCGCCAGCATACACAAAACCGCCAAAGTGGTTCTGCGTGGGGACAAAGGCACTGGCATCCACCAGCTTTTGGTCGCCGGTCACGGCGCCGGGCATCCGGTCGGCCGGGAAATCTTCGGGATAGACCAGCGCATTCCAATCCGGACGCACCCGCCACGCGTTGTTCATCACCACGATATGGTCAAACCAGTCAGCGGGCCAATCCTGACTGGCGATCACGTTGGGACCGCTCCCCAGAATCAGGACCACTGTTTGCTTGTCTGTCATGGATAACCCCCTCCGCGAGCACACATTACATGCGAAGATAGAACACGAAGCGCACCCGGCAAGTTAACTTTCGTCGCGCTTGGCACGATGCAGCGCCAGTTGGCTGTCGGGCAGCATCTTGACCTCGCGTTGTGGAAACGGAATCGAGATGCCGTTTTCCTTGAAGGTATCCCACAGCGCGAGATACACATTGCCGCGAATATTGGTCAGACCACCGGTTGGATCCCTGATCCAGAAGCGCAGGATGTAATCCACACTGCTGTCGCCAAAGCCGACGATGTGACAAACCGGAGCGCGCCCCTGAAGCACGCGGTTCACACCTTGGCAGGCATCGACCGCCAGTTTGCGCACCAGATGCGGGTCATCGTCATAGGCCGTGCCAAAATAGATATCGAGCCGGACGAAATCATCGGAATGGGACCAGTTGACCACCTGTCCGGTGATCAGGTCTTCGTTCGGGATCAGATATTCCTTGCCGTCGCGCGTCACCACGGACGCATAGCGCGCGCCCAACGTCTGGATCCAACCGAATGTCTCACCCAGACTGATGACGTCGCCGGGCTTGATCGACTTGTCCAACAGGATGATCACGCCCGACACCAGATTGGACACCACCTTTTGCAGACCGAAACCCAGACCGACACCGATCGCCCCTGACAGCACCGCAAGCCCCGTCAGATCAATACCCACGGATTTGACGCCGACAAAGAACGCGATCCCGTAAAGGGTGATCTGGACGCCCTTGACCGCGAGCACCTGCATCGACGGGCTTATGTCCTCGTTCTTGCGGATGGTCGCCGCAGTGGTCTGGCTGACGATCCGCGCGATGGCAAACAGCAGACCGATGGCGACGACCGCCGTCAGAACCGTCAAGGCGGACAACCTGAATTCGCCAATCGTCACCGCCAGTGAATCAAGAAACACCGATACGTCGTCGACAAGGTTCAGCGAATTCAGCGTCGCGTAGATCCAAAGCGCCCAGGTCACCAGCCGCCGCATGGGCCGGTTGCGCACCAACCGGGTGGCAAAGGCAATACAGACCCAGATTGCCGCGAGGGTCGAAAATATCCCGATCAGATAGGAACGCGACGGCCAGGTGATGTTTTGCATCACCAGATAGATTGCCCCTGAAATCAGGACGAACCAGATCAGACCCAGACGCCGCTTGATCTGCACGATCATGCGCAACTGCCATTTCGCCCAACCCTCCTGGCTGCGGACCCATGACTGCACCCAGTTGCTGGACATGTGGTGCAGTCCCCAGGACAGCACCGCCACCAGGATCAGGATGATGATCTGGTACTGCCGCCACCCCGGTTGCATCAGGCTGTGCGCAAGGTTCAGGCCCCCGGCAATAAAGGCCTGCAAGCTTGCGACAAAGTCGGCAAAGGGATCGGGGGACATGGTGTAACTCTCGCAGACAGTTAAAAATGCACGCCCCGCAATGTTGGGATAATCCGACCGATTGAGCAAGCAGCGATGCGCCAGCGTCAAACCGGCCCCCCCCGTATGACAGCGGTTGACCCCGATTGCGCAAGGCCGGACCCGCCTGTCAGAATCCTTGAACATAGGGCGCAAAGAGGCTAATTAGCGCAGCATGACACATGCTTCGGACGTTCTGTTCAACATCGGTGACCGCGCGCGCTTGCGCGAACGCTTCTTCGGGGCGACCCGTACTGTGCTGGCGCAGCTATAAGCGGCTCTGAACTGCTGACGTTTCCGAACACCCCACCCCATACCTAACAGACGGGAGAGGACCCCATGTCCCCCAAAACGCTCTATGATAAAATCTGGGATGCGCATGTCGCGCATGAAGCCGATGACGGCACCTGCCTTTTGTATATCGACCGCCATCTGGTCCACGAAGTGACCAGCCCGCAGGCCTTTGAGGGTCTGCGCATGACGGGCCGCAAGGTGCGTGCACCCGAAAAAACCATTGCCGTGCCGGATCACAACGTGCCCACCACGCTGGACCGCGCCAACGCCAAGACCATGACCGAAGACAGCCGCATTCAGGTCGAAGCGCTGGACACCAACGCCAAGGAATTCGGGCTGCACTATTATCCGGTGTCTGACGTCCGTCAGGGCATCGTGCACATCGTCGGCCCCGAACAGGGCTGGACACTGCCCGGCATGACCGTCGTGTGCGGCGACAGCCACACGGCGACCCACGGTGCCTTTGGCGCACTTGCCCACGGCATCGGCACCTCCGAGGTTGAACATGTTCTGGCCACGCAGACGCTGATCCAGAAGAAGTCCAAGAACATGAAGGTCGAAATCACCGGCAAGCTGAGCCCCGGCGTGACGGCCAAGGACATCACCATGTCTGTCATCGGCGTGACCGGCACCGCTGGCGGCACCGGCTATGTCATCGAATATTGCGGCGAAGCAATCCGCGATCTGTCGATGGAAGGCCGCATGACCGTCTGCAACATGGCAATCGAAGGCGGCGCACGCGCAGGTCTGATCGCGCCGGACGAAAAGACGTTCGAATATTGCATGGGCCGCCCCCACGCCCCGAAAGGTGCCCAGTGGGAAGCCGCCCTTGAATGGTGGAAAACGCTGTACTCTGACGATGACGCGCATTGGGATCAGGTGATCACTCTCAAGGGCGAAGACATCGCACCGGTCGTGACATGGGGTACCTCGCCCGAGGATGTTCTGCCGATTGATGCAAAAGTCCCCGCCGCGTCCGATTACAAAGGCGGCAAGGTTGATGCGGTATCGCGGTCCATCGAATACATGGGCCTGACCGAAGGCATGGCCCTGACCGACATCGAGATCGACACTGTCTTTATCGGGTCCTGCACCAATGGCCGCATCGAAGACCTGCGCGCCGCTGCCGCGATCCTGAAAGGCAAAAAGGTCAAGGACGGCCTGCGCGCCATGATCGTACCGGGCTCGGGACTGGTCCGCGCTCAGGCCGAAGAAGAAGGCCTTGCCGATATCTTCAAAGAGGCCGGCTTCGAATGGCGCCTTGCCGGCTGTTCCATGTGTCTGGCGATGAACCCCGACCAACTGGCACCGGGCGAACGCTGCGCATCGACATCGAACCGCAACTTTGAAGGCCGTCAGGGTTTCAAGGGGCGCACGCACCTGATGTCCCCCGCCATGGCAGCCGCAGCGGCGATCACAGGTCGTCTGACAGATATCCGTCAGCTTGATATCTAGGGACGAGGGGCCGCAATGGACACAGTGACAAAAACAAGGGCCAGGATCGGCACCGCCTGGATCGGGCGGGACTTGTCTTGGCTTGAGGTTTTGATGCTGGAATCCTTTGTGGCCACCGGGCACGAGGTCACGTTGTTCTCGGACCAGCCAGCGGCAATGCCAAAGCTGGATGGCGTCACGGTCACGCACATGCGCGACGTTTTCGACTACGACGAAAACGAGCGTAAACACATGCCACCCGCCGCTTTTGTCGATCTGTTCCGCCTGAACATGATCGCCAGAACCGGACTGACATGGGTGGATACCGATGTGGTGTCGACCAAGCCGCTTGAACTTTGGAACGGCTATCTGATGGTCCGCGACGGTGAAATTGATTACGACCACATCACCAATGCGTTTCTGTGCCTGCCCGCGACATCGCCTGCGTTGATCCAGATGGTGGAAGAGGTCGCCAGCAAAGACCTTGACTACGGCTGGATGCGGCACCGGATGCGCAGGCAGATCCTTGAGCTTCCCAAAAAGGACCGCTTCATCGGGGCCTCGAAAATCAGCCGTCAGGCCTATGGCCCCAGTTATGTGACCTCGCGGCTTGTGGCGCATGATGAATTCGCCATGGCCCGCCCCAAGGAAACGCTGGACGCGGTGCCATGGGATCTGACGGATCTGTTCTTTGATCCCAAGGGGGGCTGCTACAACTGGTTCACCGATGACACGGTCGGTGCCCATATCGCCCTGTCGCAACTGCGCAAACGCCACATCAACAAGGGGCCACAGCCCGGATCATTCCTGCACGGCGTGCAGGAAAAGGTTCAGGCCTTCCGCCAGGCACAAGCCAAGGCATAGCCCCTTCAACCTATTCGGTGCCAGACGCACCACAGAAACCAAGACGAGGATACCATGGATAAATTCGACAAACTTTCGGGCATCGCCGCCCCCATGCCGATGGTCAACATCGACACGGATATGATCATCCCCAAGCAGTTCCTGAAAACTATCAAACGGTCCGGCCTTGGCGTGAACCTGTTCGACGAAATGCGCTTTGATCGCGACGGCAACGAAGTGCCCGATTTCGTGCTGAACAAACCACAATACCGCGAAGCCGAAATTCTGGTCGCGGGCGAAAACTTTGGTTGCGGATCGTCGCGCGAACATGCGCCTTGGGCAATCAAGGATTTCGGCATCCGCTGCGTGATCGCGCCCAGCTTTGCCGACATCTTTTACAACAACTGCTTCAAGAACGGCATCCTGCCGATTGCCCTGCCCCAGGAACAGGTCGACGTGCTGATGAAAGACGCTGAAAAAGGGTCGAACGCGCGGATCGAAATTGATCTCGAAGCACAGACGATCACCAGTTCGGACGGAGAGGTCATCCGCTTTGACGTGGACAGCTTCAAGAAGCACTGCCTGATGAACGGCCTGGATGACATCGGCCTGACCATGGAAAAAGCCGCCTCCATCGACAGCTTCGAAGCGACGGCATCGCAGTCGCGCCCTTGGGTCTAGGACAGGTCCCGCTTTCGGGCCCCTGATTCATCCATCAGCAGGTTGAATTTTACCTCCGTTGTGGGCGATACGCCCTCGCCCACAACATCTTGCGGTTTGCATCCTTTTCACGCACCCGATGATGCAAGAACGCACCACTGCCGCCCTCAAAATGCCCCGAGCCTTAGGCCATCTTAACGATGAGACTTGAGGATTGAGACGAAAGAAGGCACAAATTGGGCAACAATGAGGCAGGCCTTGATTAAACCAAGGCATCAAGTTGGGACAAGACTGCGGCATCGAACCGTGTCTGGCCAGTTTGGAAGGGTAGTTTTGTGATTGCACGTATCTCCGGCGCCCTTGCGCGCGGCATTCTGGTGGCGTTGCTGGTGGCCACTCCGGCGCTGATGTTGCCCGGTGTCATCAACGATTCCAGCCAGATCACGATGCTTGTCGCGCTGCTTGCCTGCTTTTTGACGTTTATCGAATACAACTCCAACTTCCCCAGCATCATCGAATTCCGCGAGGCCGCCCCGTTCAACCGGTTGCGCTTTATTTCACTTGCGGTGACGGTTCTGGTGCTGACGGTAATCCTGCGGGGCAAGACCGACCCGACAGCATTGACCGGTGCGCTGACGTCGATCGGGACGATTATCGGCAATGCGATGGATTTCCCTTATTCCCCGGTCCGGATGATCGTGCTGATGCTGCCCGAGACCACTGACCATGATCTTGTCACGTCGGTGCGCACGTCGGCGGGGATGGCCTATCTGATCTCGCTCGTGTCGATGGTCGCCTTCCTGATCCTTGTACGCATCATGAACTGGCCTGCGCGCAACGGCGCGTTCAATGTCTGGGTCAACCTGCCCTTGTTCGACCCCACGGCCGGCGGCGATGTAATCTACCGCTTGCAGCGCGATGCCCGCATCAACATCGCCCTTGGCTTTTTGCTGCCCTTCGTGATCCCCGCAGTGGTCAAAGCAGCCGCAAACCTGTTAGACCCGATTACATTACAGAACCCGCAAACCCAGATTTGGACAATTGCCGCATGGGCCTTTCTTCCGGCAAGCATCATCATGCGCGGCATTGCCATGGGCAAAATCGCCGACATGATCGAGGAAAAGCGTCGTCGCGCCTATGCCTCCGCAGCAGACGATCAGGCCTTTCAGCCAGCCTGATCGCATGGGCCCTGATCTGCGCGGGCGCGGCGCTGGCCGATCCTGTACGCATCGCAACCTTCAACACCGAACTGTCGCGCAAGGGTCCCGGTCTTTTGCTGCGCGATATCGTCAAGGGTGACGACGCGCAGATTGACGCGGTGCTTGGCCTTATCGCGGGGGCCGCGCCTGACATTCTGGTGCTCCAAGGCGTTGATTATGATTTGCAGGGGGCTGCCCTGAATGCCCTTGCCGGTGCGATCGCGCAGGCAGGTCCCGATTATCCGCACCGTTTCGCCCTGCCCCCGAACGCTGGGCGTCAGACCGGCCTTGATCTTGACGGCAACGGCAAAACCGGAGAGGCCCGCGATGCCCAAGGCTACGGTCGTTTTTTCGGTGCCGGTGCCATGGCGATCCTGTCACGCCATCCCATCCTGACCGAAGGCGTTCAGAATTACACCGCGATGCTGTGGCGCGATCTGCCGGGTGCCCTTTTGCCGATGACCAAGGATGGCCCCTTTCCTTCAGATGACGCGCAGCAGGTGCTGCGGTTGTCGTCAAACGGTCACTGGGTCGTTCCCGTGGACGTCCCCGGTCTGGGTGCCGTCACCCTGCTGACCTTTCACGCGACCCCGCCTGTCTTTGACGGCCCCGAAGATCGCAACGGCAAGCGCAACCATGACGAAATCATGTTCTGGGACAGGTACCTTGCCGGTGCCTTTGATCCGCCGCCTGCGAACAGGTTTGTGCTTTTGGGTGGGGCAAATCTAGACCCTGACAAGGGCGAAGGGCTGAAATCCGCGATCACCACCCTCCTGACGCATCCGCAGTTCGAAGACCCGATACCAGACCGGAAAACAGCGCAATTCGAAGAAATAGGATCCATGCGCGTTGACTACCTGCTGCCCTCGACCGATTGGCGCGTCGTCGGAACAGGCAGCGCAGAAGACCCGGCAGCCAGCCGCCACAGCCTGATCTGGGTCGATCTGGACGGCTAGCCGTTCTTGACGCCCCCACGTGGTCGCGCTACGCCGCTTGCAACATATTTCTCAGGAGTTTTCGCATGGCCAATCCCACATTGCTTATCCTCGCCGGTGACGGCATCGGCCCCGAGGTCATGGACCAGGTTGTCCGCATCATTGATTGGTACGGTGAAAAGCGTGACTTGGCGTTCGACGTCGAACACGATCTGGTCGGTGGTGCCGCCTATGACAAACACGGCACCCCCCTGCATGACGACACAATGGCCAAGGCCCTGGCAGCAGATGCCGTATTGCTGGGTGCCGTGGGCGGTCCAAAATACGATGTGCTTGATTTCAGCGTAAAGCCGGAACGCGGTTTGCTGCGTCTGCGCAAGGAAATGGACCTGTTTTCCAACCTGCGCCCCGCGCAGTGCTTTGACGCCCTCGCGGATTTCTCGTCGCTGAAAAAAGACATCGTCGCTGGTCTGGACATCATGATCGTGCGCGAACTGACATCCGGTGTCTATTTCGGCGAACCACGCGGTATCTTCGAAGAAGGCAACGAACGGGTCGGCATCAACACACAGCGCTATACCGAATCCGAGATTGACCGCGTCGCGCGGTCGGCGTTCGAACTGGCCCGCCGCCGTGGCAACAAGGTCTGTTCGATGGAGAAAGCCAATGTCATGGAAAGCGGCATCCTGTGGCGTGAGGTCGTGCAGAAAGTGCATGACGAAGATTACGCTGATGTCGAACTGTCCCACATGTACGCAGACAACGGCGCGATGCAGTTGGTCCGCGCGCCCAAGCAGTTCGACGTGATCGTCACCGACAACCTGTTTGGCGACATCCTGTCCGATTGCGCCGCCATGCTGACCGGTAGCCTTGGCATGTTGCCATCCGCGTCGCTGGGGGCACCCAACGCCGATGGCCGCCCCAAGGCGCTGTACGAACCCGTACACGGCTCTGCCCCCGATATTGCGGGCCAGGGCAAGGCGAACCCCATCGCCTGCATTCTGAGCTTTGCGATGGCGCTGCGCTATTCCTTTGATCAGGGCGAAGAGGCCACGCGCCTTGAGCAAGCTGTTGAAAAGGTTCTGGCCGATGGTGCACGCACCGCAGATCTGATGGGACCAGAGGACGGCACGCCGATCTCGACCGCCGAAATGGGCGATGCGATCCTGGCAGCGCTCGACTCCAGCCTCTA
Organism: Roseobacter sp. GAI101; assembly: GCF_000156335.1. Classification (GTDB taxonomy): domain Bacteria; phylum Pseudomonadota; class Alphaproteobacteria; order Rhodobacterales; family Rhodobacteraceae; genus Sulfitobacter. The sequence continues at coordinate 2,887,070 of NZ_DS999213.1, read as the reverse complement.
AGACTTGACCAACCCCGACCTGAAAACGGGTCGGGGTTTCGCCCTCCCAAAAGACCGGGCAACCGATATGAGCCAGACAAACAAAGTTGCTGAACCGACTGCCGCGCTTGGGTCAAGCTTGCGCGGTATGGTGATTGGACTGGCTGCCTTTGCGGTCTATGCGACCCATGACGCCGCGATCAAACAGCTTGGGGAAACATATTCTCCGGTGCAGATCGTTTTCTTTGTCGTTCTGCTAAGCTTTCCTGTCGTGACGCTGATGCTGATCAGCGACAAGACCGCCGCGAATTTGCGGCCCAAATCACCATTTCTGACACTGGTGCGCACGATTGCGGTTGTCGTTGGCGGGTTCAGTGCCTTTTACGCATTTTCCGTCCTGCCCTTGGCCGAAACCTATGCGATCCTGTTTGCCTCCCCGATCCTGATCACGATCCTTTCCGTCCCGATATTGGGCGAAGTTGTGCGCGCGCACCGCTGGGTCGCCGTTGTGGTCGGCATGCTGGGCGTGTTGGTCGTGCTGCGCCCCGGCACTGCGGATCTGGGTATCGGCCATCTGGCCGCGTTCATCTCGGCTTTCGGTACTGCGCTGACCGCCGTCGTGATGCGCAAGATCGGCGGACAGGAACGCCGCGAAGTGCTGCTGCTTTATCCGCTGATGGCGAATTTCGTGGTGATGCTGTGCCTGCTGCCCTTTGTCTATGTCCCCATGCCGATCGCCGACCTGGGGCTGGTGCTGGCGGTGTCCGTTCTGGCGGTCCTTGCGATGACCCTGATGATCCGCGCCTACACCCTTGCCGACGCCGCGCTGGTCGCACCGATGCAATACAGCCAGATCATCTGGGCGGCGCTGTTTGGCTGGCTTTTCTTTGACGAAACAACCGACCTGATGACATTTCTGGGCGCGTTCATCATCATTACCAGCGGCATCTACATTGTCGTGCGTGAAACCGGCGGTTCCGTATCGCTGAACAAACCGGTCCTGCGCGCCCTAAGCCGCCGGCCCGAAATGGGCGGCCTGCCCCGCATCAGCGTTGCCAGCCCCGAGACACAACAGACCGTTGAGGACGCCAGCGATTAGTGCCAGTGTCGCGCCAAACCAAACCGGAAGCCTGAAATGACACACCCGATCCAAGCCGAAGTGCTGTTGCCCACCCAGGAACTGCGCAATGATCTGCCGTTCTATACCAAGACCCTTGGCCTGCGCCTCGACAGCATCTTTCCCGCCGATGACCCGTCGGTGGCCAGCTTTTCCGGTCACGGTCTGCGCATCCGGATCGAAAAAGGGGCCGACGTGCCGCCCGGCAAGATCCGCATCCTGACCGATGATCCCGACAGCTTTGCCGATGGTGCCCGCGCGCTGGTGGCCCCCAATGGCACGCAGATCGAAATTGCCCCCTTGTCGCCCGCAGTTGACCAGCCGCAAACGCAGCACGAATTCGCGGTGCGTCGCCTGCGCGACGAGGCCCCTTGGGTCATTGGCCGCGCTGGCATGCATTACCGCGATCTGATCCCCTCGCGGCTTGGCGGGTCGATCATCGCCAGCCACATCCGCATCCCTGATGGCGGCCCGGTTCCGGATATGGTGCACTACCATACCGTCGGGTTTCAGCTGATCTTTTGCTACCGCGGCTGGGTCGATGTCCTGTACGAAGATCAAGGCGATCTGATCCGCCTGCATGCGGGCGATTGCGTGACCCAGCCCCCCGGCATCCGCCACCGCGTGGTCGAAGCATCGCCCAACATCGAGGTGATCGAGATTGGCGTACCAGCAGAGCATGTCACCACCATCGACCACGACATGACCCTGCCCAATGGCAAGGGCGACCCCATGCGCGAATGGGACGGCCAGCGCTTTGTGCATCACCTGAAAGACGGTGCAGTTTGGCAGCCTTTCCGGATTCCCGGTTTTACCGCGCGCGACACAGGGATCAGTGACGGCACCAAAGGCGTGGCAGGTATCCAAGTCGTGCGCGTCGATGGCCAGACCCCGCCGCCCAGCAAACACGACGCCGACATCCATTTCACCTTTGTCATGGAAGGGTCGATGACCCTGACCGCCGAAGGTCAGGACCCCCGTGATCTGCAACCCGGCGACGCCTTCGTCATTCCGCCAGGCATGGTGGCGCAATATACGCAATGCTCGGATGACCTTGAACTGCTCGAGGCCGGTCTGCGCGGTGATTTCAACACAACGCTTCTGGGATGATAAACCGGCCGGATGCGACAGTTTCTTGCAAACTTGCGATCTGAGGCAGGCAAGACCGTAGGCCAAGGCCACGCGAACCCCCGCGCGCCTTCAAGGTGAGAACATCTTTGTGACACATCGCAGCAGCCTTTTGTGCGGTGCCTGTCCTTATCTGCTTTCACAACGCCGCCAGACGCATTAGGCATCCCAATCTTTGAAAGCAGGACAAATCATGGCGCAGAAAGCCACCATTTACAAAGTTGAACTTTCCGTTTCCGATATGGACCGGCACTATTACGAGACCCATAAACTGACCGTTGCCAAGCACCCTTCGGAAACGGATGAACGGCTGATGGTACGTCTTGTGGCTTTTGCGTTGAATGCCCACGCACAACTGGAAATGACAAAAGGTCTTTCAACAGATGACGAACCCGACATTTGGCAAAAAAGCCTGAGCGACGAGCTGGAACTGTGGGTGGCCCTAGGACTTCCCAGCGAGAAGGTTGTGCGCCAGTCCTGTGGCAAAGCCGACAAGGTGATTGTCTACAGTTATGGCGGCAAGACAGCCGACATGTGGTGGGAAAAGATCAAGAACAGCACCACCCGTTTCAACAACCTCGAGGTCACAAATCTTTCAGAGACGGACACGAGCGACCTGGCGAAACTTGCAGCCCGTTCGATGAAATTGCAGGTCAATATTCAGGAAGGCGAAGTCATGGTCAGTGCCGATGACAGCATCGTCTACGTCAGCCCCGTCAAATGGAAAGATGCCGATCAGTGATCTTTGACGGATCGCGATCCGCCCCCGCCTACAAATGCCCCCATCCCCAATCGCCCGGACGGGGGCTTTCGATTAACCCTTCGTGTATTTCGGCAACCGCTTTTCACGAAAGGCCTGCAATCCTTCTTGCAGATCGGTCCCCGCCATATGCTGTGCGAATTCACTGATCTCTGCGGCCAGTCTGGCATCGCGACCGGGTGAAATCACATCGGCACGGCTGAGCCTTTTGATACGGCGCACGGCCTGCGGACTGCACGCGGCGATTTCACCGGCCAGCTCCCGGGCGCGCTCCAGCAGCTGATCTGCAGGCACCACCTCGTTGACCAACCCCCAAGCCTGTGCCGTGGGCGCGTCAATCATTCCCGCCGTAAAGAACAACTGCGCCGCACGTGTCGGCCCGATCCTTTCCCCCAGACGCACCGTCGCCCCGCCCGCCGGAAGGATGCCGAATTTCGCATGACCGTCGCCCAGCCGTGCGGTGCTGGCAGCCAGCAGAATGTCGCAACACAGCAGCATTTCCAGACCACCGGCAACGGCAATCCCGTTGGCGGCACCGATTACCGGGACCTCGAGCGCCTCGATCATCGAAATCACCCTCTGGTTATAAGCCAGCGTGTCAATCAGTGTGCCTGCAGCACGCTCTTGGTCGAATTCGATCAGATCGCCGCCTGCACAGAACGCCCGGCCCGCGCCTGTCAGTATGACCACGCGCAGGTCGGGAATTGCCTTGATCTGGTGCAGCCGCGCGTCCAGCGAATGCATCAGGGCGCGGGATGCCGCATTCAGGCTGTCTGGTCTGTCGAGGGTCAGCAGGGCAACGCCGTCGGACACATCCAGCCGAACACAGGGGTCTGCTCGGGTCAGACGATAGGCTTGCGGCAAGGGGGCCAGTGCCGCTTGCAGCGCCGCGATCTGTGCCGGTGTCGCACCAGTCAGGACCGCATCAACCTGCACCCGTTGCTGCGCATCCGTGCCCACTGTCGCATCCAGCGATACACTGTCGCCGCAATGATGCGCGACCTCGGTGCGCAGCTTTTCGACAATCGCCCGCGCGCGCAGCGCTGGTTTGAAAATCTTGCCCACAGCCGTCACAGGGAAGGCATCTATCACCATGATCCGGCGCGGACGCGCGGGGGGTTCATGCAGTTCTGCCTCAAGCATCGCGGCCAGGGCTGTGACGTCGATGGTTGCAGCGGGGTTGGGAACCACAAACAATATCGGCACTTCGCCTGCATATTGATCGGGCAACCCCACGGCGGCGCTGATTTGTACATCGGGAAACCGGTTTGCCACGTCCTCGATGGCCGACGGGTCGATATTGTGACCGCTGCGCACGATCAAATCCTTTTCCCGTCCTGTCAGAACCAGCGTTTCATCCGCCGTCAGATAGCCGATGTCGCCCGTTGTCAGCCATCCGTCGCCGTCCAGCACCCCGATGTTATGCGCCGCATCGACATAGCCCGGAAACACCTGCGGACCGCGCACCTGCACCAGGCCGCTTTTGGTCGGGGTGCACACGGTCTGCATGTCATCTACCTGGACGATTCTGGTTTCGGAATAGGGCGCGCGCAGTCCGACATTCCCTAAAACGGCCGTCCCCCGTCCGGGGTTAAAAGCGATGGCCGCAGCCGTTTCCGTCATCCCGTAGGTTTCAAACAACGGCACGCCGGTAACATCCTGAAACCGCTTTGCCACTGCGGCGGGCAGCACGGCACCGCCCGTGACCGCCATCCTCACGGATGAAACATCGCGCCCCTCCGCCCAGGCTGTCGTCAGTGCGGCGATTGACGTCGGCACGCCACTGACCACCGTGGCCGAGAACGCCTCGACCAAGTGCCAGTAGGATTGGATCACTTCGGCAGGACGCAGTGCACAGGGAGAAGGCACCACCAGATGCCCGCCCGCCGCCAGCACCGACAACCCAACGGTCATGGTGCCGCCGACATGGAAAAACGGAAACCCGTTGATTACCACATCCGTATCATCATAGCCGAACACCTGCCCGAATCCGAAGGCTGCGTGAATCTGGTTGCCATGCGTCAACGGCACCAGCTTCGGGCTTCCTGTGGTGCCGCCGGTGTGAAACAGCGCGCTCACCGCATCCGGGTCGTCGGTTGGCGTAAAGGACAATTCGTCGGTGCGGCAGGGCCGTAAGACAGCATCAAGCGGCGTCAATCCGTCTGCCTGTTCCGTTGCACCGATCACAAGCACATGCTGCAAGGTTGGGACCGCCTGGCGGATGGAATTACCCTTGTCCCAACAGGTTTGGTCCAGATACGCCGCCGGGATCACAAGGATCGTCGCCGCTTGGGCGTTCAGCAGGTCAATGATCGCTTCCGCGCTTAGCAAATAGTTGATCGTGCTGGCCACGCCCGCCACCTGCGCGCCCAACAACAAGGCGGGCACCGTCGGCGCAAGGAACGCCGCGCCCCCCTTTTGCGGGCCAAGCCCCAATGACCGGAACAGGTTTGCGGCCCCCGTCACTGCCTGCAACATCTCTGCATGGCTCAAGGACACGCCGACATCATCCGGATCACCGGAGCGCAACACCGTCAATGCCTTGCGCGTGCCACCGTGCAGGGCCGTCGCGCGGAACAGATCGTATAGATTGCGGGCCGTGACATGGATGTCATAGGGCTGCGCTTCGATTTCGCGGATGTCCTGGATGGTCGTCACCGGCAATACCGGACATGTCGTTTTCAACTGGGTCATGTGCTGTACGCCTTTTGGGCTGTCGGTGCGCGGTTCAATTCGGTTGCACATCGTCGCGGGTGTACCCGGCATGGGCCAGTTCCTGACGTCCCTGTTCGGCACCCGATTGCGGCACGCATTCGCCGGTTCGGTCGGTGATCTTTTCCCATTGCGCCAGTGCCTTCTCGGGGGTGTCCGGCCCCGTTCCGGCATAGGCTCCGGCGGTCAGCGTGACATTGGCGGTGGCAAAGGCCCCTGCCCCGGCACACAAGATCGTGCGCGTGGGGGCTTCATCGTGCAGCAACGTCAACAGTCCGGGGCTGACGTGGTCGGCTTGCAGCAGGTCCAGTTCCGCTTCGGGCAACAGTCCCTCTAGCATTTGCGTTGCCGCAGTGGGTGCGATGCAATTGATCCGGATGTCATGGCGTGCGCCTTCAATCGCCAATGTCTGCATCAACCCGACCAGCGCCATTTTCGCAGCGCCATAGTTTGACTGACCGAAGTTTCCGTACAGGCCCGACGACGATGTCGTCATCACAATCCGCCCATAGCCCTGCGCCTGCATATGCGGCCATACGGCCTTGGCGCAGTGGACCGCCCCCATCAGGTGAACATCCATCACAAGGCGGAAATCTTCCAGCGCCATCTTTGCAAATGACTTGTCCCGCAAAATACCGGCGTTGTTCACCAACGCATCGATCCGGCCCCAGCGATCCATGACCTGCGCCACCATTCCTTCGACCGCGTCGAAATCCGATCCGGACCCGGCAACCGCCATCCCGTCGCCGCCCGCTGCGGTGATTTCATCCACCACGGCCTGCGCTTGTGCAACGCTCAGATCGTTTACCGCGACACGGGCCCCGCGCGACGCCAAAAGCAGCGCATGTGCGCGGCCCAAACCCCCGCCTGCGCCCGTTACAATGGCCACACGTCCAGTCAGATCAATCATTCTTGTCCTCGCCTTTATTCTTGTGATCCGGAGGCCACCCCGGTTTTATCCCGTTTCTACGTCTGTCTGAGGTGTCAGTCGGCTGACGGCACGGGTGCGCCCACGCCTGCGTTCCAGCTCCATGGACGGTCTCCATCTGCCCTGCGCCGTGCGAAATCTGCGTCGATCACAGCGTACATGTCGCCGAACAGATCGCGCGCAACCCGCGGCGTGTCGGCAAAGTGCATGACCGCACCGCTGTCGCTGTAGTCGGGCCAGTCCGGAGCCCCGGTGGCTGTCGGGACCCCGTCGCGGGTGAAACCCGTCCAGTAGTCGCCAAAGGCGCGGGTAAAGCTGGCCTCTTGCACGCTGTCCGGTGCCTTGGGCCAGGCGGGCGGCGATGCTGCCATCGTGTTGAACAAATAGGCCAGTTCACACGCATGAAACCCGTGCAGCCCGCGGTCTTGCGCCTCGGGATAGCCGTGATCGAAGTAGTAAACATAGGCTGGCAAACCGGCTTTGACCTGCGCTTTGGCCGCGCTTAGCGCGCTCCAGCCAAACAGGGCCTCGCCAACGGCGGCTTGTGTGCTGCCCTTGATGTCATCGGACGGATACCGGGCCAGAAACCGGTCAGCAAGGGAGCCATAGCGCGCGCGGATCATCTCCTCGTAATCCTCTGCGGTTTCGGGCAGCGGCGGCATGAAGAATTCCAGCGTCAGGATTTCACCGCTGTTAAATCCCGCGATCAGCGGGACCTGTGCCGTCTGTCCTGTCTGGAAAAGGTGCAGCTGCTGGTCGGGCAACACAACACCGTCAACCACCCCCTGCGCGGTAAAGCCTGCCTTGTCTGCCGCCAGGGCAAGGTTCTGTGGGTCCCACTCGCGCAACGCGGCAATGCTTTGACATCCAAGCGCGGCCATGATCGATTTTCCCGTCTCGTGCCCCGTGCCCATGCCGTAGACTTCGGTCTTGAGGGCCTGCGCCGAACAGATGTGTCCGCTTTGCGCGATCGCCCGGTGGAACAGGCCCTTGGCCGCAGGCGCGCACATCAGATAATAGACGCTGAGCGCCCCTGCGGATTCTCCGGCGACGGTCACATTGTCGGGGTTGCCGCCGACCGCCGCGATGTTGCGCTGAACCCATTCCAGTGCCGCGATCTGGTCCAGCAACCCATAGTTACCGGAAACGCCATCGGCGCTTTCGGCGTCCAGTTCGGGGTGCGAAAGATAGCCAAGGATGTTGAGCCGGTAGTTGATGGTAACCACCACCTGGCCACGCCGTGCCAAAGCCGCCCCTTCGGTCAGCGGTTCGCTGCCCGCGCCGCGCAACAGGTTGCCGCCGTGAATCCAGACAAAGACCGGCAGATCCTTGCCCCCCGTTGGGGCCCATATGTTCAGGTTCAGGCAGTCTTCGTCTTTCAGCGGAATGTCGCATTCGTAGACGCTGCCGGACCGCCGAAAGGGCTGTGGACAGGCAGGACCGAACCTTGTGGCATCGCGCAGCCCCTCCCAGTCGGGCATTGATGCCGGGGGCTGCCAGCGCCGTCTGCCCGTGGGGGGCAAGGCATAGGGCAGACCGCGAAATACATTCAGCCCCGCCTCTGACACGCCGCGGGCCGCCCCTGCCGGAAACTGCGCCGTCGGCCCTGTGTCGGTGTCGCCGCGGTCTTGTCCATCCATCGCCATTGCCCGATCTCCCGAAACTGCTTGCAGGGTACTGCGCCGCCAAGGGCGCAGCCTGCCGTGTGAAAATGTGGTGTCTTGTCAGATCACGCCCGCGTCGCGCATCGTCGCAATGTCTTGCGCGCTCAGCCCAGCACAGCGCAAAACGGCTTCGGTGTCAGAGCCCAGCACAGGCGGGGCGCTCGCGGGGTGCAGGTTCGTCCCGTTGGCCTTGAACGGCAAGTTCGGAACATGAACCGGCAGATCACGCCCCTGAATGGTCATTTCCGAAATCAGATCGCGCGCAGCAAATTGTTCTTCCTGCACGACTTCGTCCAAGCTGCGGACCCGCGCGGCGGGCACCTCTGCTGCCGCAAGAATCTCTTCCCACTCTGCGGCGGGGCGCGTCAGGAAAAGCGCAACCAGTTCTTCGCGTAATTCAATCGCGGTTTCAGCGCGCGCCGCAGGCGTCGCCCAGCGCTGATCTGCCAGAATACCTGCGCGCCCGACAGCCTCGCAAAGCTTTACGAATTGCCTGTCGTTGTTGGCCGCCAGCATCAGCACGCCACTGGAAGTCTGGAACGCCCCCGACGACGGGCTCTGGCTCCAGGCTTCGTTGCCATTTTGCGCGGGCATCCAGCCAGCGGTCAAATGCTGCGTCACCAGGGACGCCATCATCATCAATGCCGTGTCCAGCATCGCCACATCCATCTGTACCGCCTGCCCGGTGCGGCGCACCTCGGCCAGTCCGGCCAAAATCGCCATCGCAGCATTCATTCCGGTGGCATAATCGACAAAGGGCGCACCCACCTTTGTCGGGCCATCCCCCTTTTGCCCCGTGGTCATCATGATGCCGCACATGCCCTGGATGACATGATCATAGGCAGGGCGCTGGCGCAGCGGGCCATCCTGACCATATGCGGATATGGAACAGTACACGACCTGCGGGCAGATTTCGCGCACAGCCTCAAAGCCCAGCCCCAAACGTTCGGCCACGCCCGGTTTGAAATTCTCGACAAAGATATCAGCGGTTGCAATCAGCCGTTTCAGCGCGGCCAGCCCCTCTGGCGATTTCAAATCCAGCGTCACCGATTTTTTCGAGGCGTTGTGGGCCAGAAAATTCAGCCCCATGCCCATCTCGCTTAGCGCGCCACTTGGTCCGCCATTGCGCGTCCAGTCGCCTTCACCCGGTTTCTCGATCTTCAGTACCTCTGCGCCCAACAGCGAAAGCTGATAGGTCGCAAAGGGCCCCGCCAGAACCTGACTCAGATCCACGACACGCAATCCCGCCAACGGTTGGAACCCGCGCCCTTCCTCTGCATCTGCAGCCTGCGCATCTGCGGTGCCTGCGGTCTCGAAATCACTCTTCATCACGCTCTCCTGCCTTGACGTGAAATGGCTGGAAAATTCTCCATCCTCTCTTGCCATACGGGGCCTCGAACAATAGAAAAAGTTCAAAAAACCTGCAATGTGATAGGATTTTCTGATGCCCCATTCCGCACAACACCTCGACCGGCTTCGGTTGCGGCATCTTCGATTGCTGGAATTGATCCAACATCAGGGCTCCTTGCGGTCGGTGGCCGAACAGCTTGGCCTGACCCAGCCTGCGGTGTCACAAATGGTCAAGGATCTTGAATTTGCCTTTGGCGTGACGCTGGTCAGCCGTTCGGTGCGCGGTGTCGAGCTGACCAAGATGGGGGCGCTTGCGTTGCAGCGGGCCAGATCGGGCTTGGCCGCATTTCACACGCTTGCCGCAGAACTTGACGAAGGTCTGGCCCCTGTGGTGCGCGTCGGCACCAATCCTGCGATGTTGTTCAATGTCATCCCGTCAGCGCTGCAGATCGCGGCCAACGACGGGACCGATGTCAGATACGCAGTCCGCTCGGGGTTGGCCAAGGACATGACCCGCGACCTGTGGGACGGGAAAATCAACTGCTACGTCGGCCGCATCGATTGGGAGGTGGTCCCGCCGGAGATGAAAAACAGCCTGCGCCATGTGCATCTGTTCAAAACAGACCTCGTGGTTGTCTGCTCTATCGACCATCCGCTGGCCAAGCGTGCGAAACCAACGCCAGAAGACCTCCAAAACGCCACATGGGCGCTGCCACCCGAAGACTCCAAGAACCGCGCGGGACTGACCGCGGCATTTCGCAACAACGGCCTTTCAGAACCCAGGATCGCGGTAGAAGTCGCCGCCGATCCCAACGGGCTGGTCGGCATTGCCCGCGAAATGCCGGTGTTGGCTGTGCTGCCGCGTCTTGTGCTGACCTCGCCGGCCGTCAAACAGCAGATCGTGACGCTGGACACTGGTTTTCTGCGATTGCCCCCGATCGAAATCGGCTTTCTGACCTTGATCGAACATGAACACGTGGTCGGACTTCAGGCGTTTAGATCTGCCTTGGTCAGCGTGTCCGCCGGCCTTGATACCTGATCCGCCCCGCTACTTGCGCGAAAAGACGACCGGGCAATTCCCGATGCGGTCTTCGACTAGCGCCAGCCAGTTGCGCGCGCTGGCCCGCTGGCGGACATAGGCATCCAGAAACGCCGTCGTGACCATCGACAAGGCTTCGAACTGATGCGGCACTGTAACACCTTCGGGCGTCATGCCCCCCAGATAATGGTTGGCATCCCCCAGCACGGCCAGCACCTTGCCACCGCTTGGGGCCAGATCGAAGGGCTCGCATTTCCAGTGCCAATCCTGTCCCTTTGCGCCCCCGTCCTGCTTGCCTGTCACGGTCAAAACAGGGCCGGTCATATCGTCCCACGACCCGTCCCGCAGCCCCTGTTGGTCACGGCCCTGCCCACTGAGGACAAGCGCCGCGGCAAATCTATCATCACGAAAATTGCGGGGCCCATCGGGCAGGTCGATTTCGACCCCCGCCAGCAGTTGCGCGGTATAGGCCCCAAAGGAATGCCCGGCTATGGCCAGCGGCAGCCCGGCCGCTGGCGCAAACGCCCGCTGAAGCAGGTCCGGCAACTGGTCCATTACCACATTCACGATACGTATCCGGTCAAGCCAGTAGTCCGGATCATGCAAAATCTGGAACATCTTTTGCCATATGGCAGACGGTTTTCGCGCCCAAAGCACCAGGTCTTCATCCTGCGGATCAAGCCCCAGTTCGGGGAATGCGCGGGCCACCTCGAAGATGCTGTCTGCAAAGGTCGGCTGGATGACGACATACCCCTGTTTGACCCAAGCTTCGGCCAACCCGCCGTAGGCTGCGCCGCTTGACCCCAACCCGTGACAAAAGATGACCACCGCCTTTGCCTTGCCCTCGTGCGGATAGCGCAAGGTCAGCGACAGCGTGCCGCCAGTATCATCGGCAAGGGGCACAGTGCTGACCGCCACGTCATAGGTGTCGCATTTTGCGCTCCACGGCATCGTCATACAAGAACCTCGGCTTCGGGCGCGGACACTCCGGCGCGATGGGCATCAACCAGAAAACACTGGGCAGTACCGCCGCCGTCGACAGGCAAAGCCGGCGGCGCATGACGGTGGCAGCGTTCCATCGCGAAGGCACAGCGGTTGCGGTAAGGGCAGCCCGCATCTGCCGCGCGGGGCAGATCGTCAGCCGCCGCCGCCCGGCGTTCGGAACGGCGGGCTCGCTGGCGTGCAGGATCCAGCAGCGGCACCGCATCCAGCAGCGCCTTGGTATAGGGATGCGCCGGGCGGTGATAGACACGGTCGGCAGGGCCTTCTTCGACGATGTGACCAAGATACATTACAGCAATCCGGTCCGAAATGTGATGCACCAGCGCAAGATCATACGCGATCAGCAAATACGACATGCCAAGCGCGTCACGCCGTTCGTACAGCAGATTGATGATCTGGTTCTGCGTCGACACGTCCAGCGCGCTGACGGGTTCGTCCAGCACGATCAGCTTTGGCTGCAAAGCAAGGGCAGCGGCAATCGCGATCCGCTGGCGTTGCCCGCCCGAAAATTCATTGGGATAGCGCGGCAGATGCGTTTCCGGTAGGTTCACAAGGCGCAACAACTCGGCGGCCTTCTGGCGGCGTTCCTGCCGGGCCATCTGGCTGTGAACCTTCATCGGCTCGGTTATGATCTGCTCTACCGTCATGGACGGGTTCAGGCTGGTTGTCGGATCCTGGAACACCATCGCCACGTCGTTGCCGCGTGCCTTTTCTAATTGCGCCGGGGTCAGCCGCAGTAAATCGGTCCCGTCCAGCATCATACGGCCCCGGGTGATCCAGCCCCCTGCCCCGATCGATCCCATCAACCCGAGCCCGGTTACCGTTTTGCCCGATCTGGATTCCCCGAACAGCCCCAGCGTTTCGCCCCTGGCAATACGGAAGGACATGTTGGTGACAACGGGCACTTCTCCTCCGTCTTTGGGCGACACCATCACCTCGAGCCCCTCGACCAGCAGCGCATCGTCGGGACGCGCCGCAATGGACGTGCCCGCAGCCACCCGAACCTGCGCTGCAGGCTTGGACGGGGCCGATGCAGGCACCCGAACGCCCCGGCCGATGGAATCGCGCAGCACATCGCCCAGCAGGTTCACTGCCAGCACGGTCAGCACAATCGCCAGCCCCGGCGGCACCGCCAGAAAGGCGTTCAGTTCCATATAGGCCGCAGCGGTGTTCAGCATTGTCCCCCAGCTGGCCTGAGGCGGCTGCACACCGATCCCGATAAAGCTAAGCCCGGCTTCGGCCAGCAAAACCGCGCCCACGGTCAATGTCACCTGAACGATCAGCGGCGGTGCGATGTTCAGGAAAATGTGCCGGATCAGAATGCGCGACGACGATGCGCCGATCACACGGGCGAATTTGACGTAAACCTCCTCGCGTTCGGTCAGCACGATAGAGCGCGCCAATCGCAAGAATGCCGTCGAATACAAAATACCAAGCGCAAACATTGCACGGTGCAGCCCTGTACCCAGAATGGCGATGATAACAATGGCCACCATTATCCCCGGAATGGACACGATGCCCTCGACGATGCGCATGGTGATCCAGTCCCACCAGCCACCGCGATAACCGATGAACAGCCCGACAGGCACACCGATCAGAACGGCCAGCCCGGTCGCTTCGCAGGCGGCGATAACCGCAATCCGGCTGCCAAAGATCATGCGCGACAGCACGTCCCTCCCCAGATCGTCCGTGCCAAGCCAATGGTCCGCAGACGGCCCCTGAAGCGCGTTGATCAGATTTTGCGACAGCGGATCATAGGGGGCCAGCCATCCGGCAAACAGGGCGCACACGACCAGCGTGGCCAGCACCGCGACCGACGGCACCACAACGGCCAATGTCGCGGGTTTCATCCAGGCCGGGCGTGGTGTGCGGGGCGCAGGGACAGTCGTATCAGTCATGAGGGGCGCGCCTTGGGGTTAATGAGACCATAAAGGATATCCGTCACCAGCTGTACCGCCATGACGATCAGAACCAACACCAGAACGATGCCCTGTATCATCGGAATGTCCTGCTGGCGCACCGCTGCGATGGCCAGGGACCCGATGCCGTTGATGGCAAAGACCTGTTCGACGATCAGGGCACCGCCCAGCAAGATGGTGACCTGAAACGACAGGACCGTGATCACAGGCACCAGGGCATTCTTGAGCGCGTGCTTCAGAATGATCCGACGCGCCGACAGGCCCTGCGCCCGTGCCGCGCGGATGTAATCCTGCTGCAGGACACCCACCATTGCGGAGCGCACCTGCCGTGCGATGGCCGCGCTGGTCGACAGACCCAGTGCAAGCGCAGGCAAGGTAATAGAGTGCAACCATCCGATGACCGATTCGCTTAGCGGCACATAGCCGGTAGCCGGAAACCATCGCAGCCAGACGGCAAAGATCGCCGCGAGGATCAGACCCAGCCAGAAATTGGGGATGGCCTACCCGATGGTCGCGCCAAAGGTTGCAAGACGGTCAATCCAGGACCGCGGACGCAATGCCGCGGCGATGCCTGCGCCCAGGCCCACGACAATCGAAATCAGCACCGACACCAGTCGTCAGCGACAGCGCGGCAGGCATGCGCAACAACACCGCATCCGTCACCCGCACCGAATTGAAAAACGACGTGCCCAGGTCGCCCTGAACGGCACGGCCCAGCCAGTCAAAATACCGGGCGACGAACGGCTGGTTCAGACCCAGCCGTTCGCGCACCATTTCATACTGGGCATCCGATCCGCGGTCGCCGATGATCAGGTCCACCGGATCACTTGGCAAAAGTGCGGTGAAAGAGAACGTCAGCACCGACACGATCAACAGAAGCGGCAGCATGGCCAGAAGGCGCTGCCCGATAAGCTTAATCATGACGCAGGTCTTTCCGGCTTTCAGTTGTCAACGCGAAGGCCGCTGAAATACGGCGTATCGGTTCCGGGGCGGAACTTGACCGTCGGATTTGCGGCCACTGCGTCAGATGCCCCAAACAGGACCGGCGTGGTGGTAATGAAGATCATATAGCTTTCATCCGCCAACTTGTGCTGCATCTTGTAATAGATAGGCGCACGCGCGGCTTCGGCTGCTGTGGCCAGTCCTTGCGCGCTCAGCTCTGTCAGTTCGGGATCGGGTTTGATCTTGAACGGATTGAACACCGCGTCTTCCGCGACATAATAGGTCGTCAGAAACTTGGGGTCGATTGCGTTGTTCCAGACAAGGTTTGTCGCCGGAAAATCCCTGGTCCGGCTGCGGCGCGCCAAAGTGCCCGGTTCGACGGTCTGGATGTTCATGGTGATGTTGATCTCTTTCAGGAATCCCGCCACCGCTTCAAGCCGCGAGGCAAATATCGGGATCGACGGCATGGTAAATTCAAACCCGTCCTCGTAACCCGCCTCTTTCATCAGGGCGCGCGCCTGATCCAGATCATAGGAATAGCGCCCCTCGAGAGAAGGATCATGTTGCCACAAACCCGCGACATAGGGCTGCGACGCGGGCGACGACAGACCGAATTCGATGGCCTTGGAAAACGCCTCTCTGTTGATGGCATAGTTCATCGCCATGCGGACCTTGGGATCGGCGAAAGCCGGAACCAGAGTGCCCGCGCGGTCCAAAATGGACAAGTGATACGTCGTCCCGCCCGGCTGCTTGAGCAGCGTGATGCCCGCAGTCCGTTCGACAATTGCAGCTTGGGGCGATGACAGGAAGACAGCCAAATCGATCTGACCGGTTTTCAACGCATTCAAACGGGCAGTGTTGTCAGGAATTTCAGAAATCTCGATGCGTTCCAGCCCCTGTTGCTCTGGCGCGCGATAGTTCGGTGTCGGCGCATAGACGCGCAATTCACCCTCGCGCGACTGGTCAGCAACATAGACATAGGGGCCTGTGCCGACCGGATTGCGGTCCAGCGCCGGATCGTCCAGCGCCGCGGCACTTACCATCATACCAGCAGTACCGGTCAACGCCTAGACGATCGACGGGTCGGGGCCTTTCAGCGTGATGGTAATCTCGTTTTCGCCGGTGACTTCGGCCTTGTCAGCCAGTTTCATCGACGCATTCACACCCAATTCGATCACGCGGTTGATGTTTTGCGCGGCAACCTCGGCAGTCAGGTCGCTACCGTCGGAAAATTTGATACCGGATTTCAGGGTTACCTTGATCGTGGTGCCGTCGACCTCGTAGGCGTCTGCAAGGACGGGAACGATCTGTCCCTCTGGCGAACGGTCAAACAGCGCCTGATAGACAGGGCGCAGGTACGATGATCCGCCGCCCGTGTGCTGGTGCGGATCCATCGTGATCAGTTTTGCCTGATCTGCGAAATGGAACGTGCCTGACGGCTGGGCACTGACCGGTGCCGCGCCAAGCATGGCACCAACCAGAGCGCTATATACAAGTGTTCGTAGTGTGATTGTCATGTCAGGCCTCCCCGCCTAAAAGTCTCCTCTGCTACCGCTTTACCCGAGCAGGGGTGATTATAAATAGTCAAAACTTTCCAGGGGATGATAGCCACAGCTTATCGCTGATGCGGCCTGCTTGGATCCTGGGCGACCCGTCTGCCACACTCTGCAAGAGCGGTCCCAAACACCGGACGGGCCGCAACTCGTTTTTCGAATTGCGCAAAAATCAGACGTTTTCCGCAAAACTTCGCCCGAATAACGGGCATATTCGATCTTGGACGATATTTTCTTCTCTCAAAGCTTCACTCCGAATACATCTGGTATACTGAAAAAACAGTAGGCCGCTTGCCGAGGGGCCGTTTCCAAAAACATCAACAGGGGTTTTAGACATGAAACATGGAATTGGGATTGGGGCCGCATCGCTAAGCCTCATGCTGGGGACAGCCGCAATGGCAGAGACCGCATGGGATATGTCAGTCGTCTGGCCCGAGGGAAACTTTCACACCCAGAACGCAATGACCTTTGCCGAAGCGGTCAGCGCTGCCACCGATGGCGAAGTGAAGATCACCGTGCATTCCGGTGGCGCGCTTGGCATCAAGGGTCCCGAAGGCATGGCCGCCGTGCGTGACGGGCTGGTGCCCATCGCCGACATCCTGATGAGCCAGCAAGTCGGCGAAAACCCGGCGCTCGGGGTCGAGACACTGCCCTTCCTTGCGCCCACGCTGCCCGATCTTGCCCTGCTGCACAAATTCTACCGCCCGATGATCGAAGACATCGCCGAGGATATGAATCAAAAGCTGCTCTATATGGTGCCTTGGCCCGGCCAGGCGGTCTATTCCCCCAACAAGATCGAAACGCTGGATGACCTGCAAGGTCTGACCATCCGTGTGGTCGATGCCAACGGCGACTCCTTCTTTAACGCGCTTGGCGCGGCCCCGCTGCAAATGCCCTGGGGCGAAGTTGTGCCTTCGCTTGCTGCCGGCACCATCAAGGGCGTGACCACGTCGTCCTCTTCGGGGGTAGACGGCGCGTTTTGGGAATTCATGGACAACATGAGCAGCTTCAACTGGCAGGCATCGTCCAATATCGTCACCGTCAACCTTGATGCATGGAATGCGCTTCATCCCGAAGATCAAGCCGCGATCGAGACGACCGCCGCTGGGCTGGAAGGCAGTTTCTGGATGAATTCGGCCCAGGAAGACGAGGCCAAGATCGCCACGCTGGAAGAAAACGGCATGACCGTGTCCGCGCCCTCGCCCGAACTCAAGGCCGGGCTGATCGACGCCGCGCGCCCGCTTTGGGACGCGTTCAAGGAACGGGTACCCGAGGCGGCCCCGGTGATTGACAACTATCTCGCCGTACGCGGAGAATAAGCCAACGGGCCGGGCATCCGACGGTGCCCGGCCTTTGCTGTATCCCAGCCCCCGTTTCAAAAAAGGCAGTCCCGATGGCCAATGTCATGGATCAACGCACAGACCCGGCCCCGCGCCAGACCTTCGATGCCATCATCGCGCCGATTGATGCGGTGACACGCGCAGGAAACCTGATTGCCGGGCTGGCCCTGCTGATGATCCTCGGCCTGATCACTGCCGAAATCTTCTCCCGAAACCTCATACGAAAGTCGCTGGCGTTCTCTTGGGATTATGCCGCCTACGCGATGGGCACCGCCTTTATGATGGGGGCCGCCGATGCGCTGCGCAATGGCGCACATGTGCGCGTCACGGCGGTACTGGAAACGGTACCACGTCCGCTGTCGCGGGGACTGGAATTCGGGGCATGTCTTGCCGGACTTCTGGCCTGTGCCGCGCTGGCCTGGGCACTGAGTGAAATGGCCTGGCTGTCGTTTCAGCGCGGCTCGACCTCGGCGACGGTCGTGCGCACGCCGCTTGTTTGGCCACAAAGCCTTGTGGCGCTTGGCGCGATCATCCTGACCCTGCAGTGCCTTGCACAACTGCTCCGACTGGCGCGCGGCGAACGTCTTGCCGAAGGCACCGCGATAGAGTGATGACCAAAGGGGGCCAATGCGCCTCGCGAAAGGATCTACAATGACGCAAATAGCAACCAGCCTGGCCGGAATCATGGTTCTGCTGCTCGGGTCCGGCCTTTGGATCGGCCTTGGGCTGATCGCCACGGGCGCGACGATCCTTGCGCTGTTCCGTCCGCAGCTGCCCTTTGTGAAACTGCTGGCGCAACAATCCTGGAATGTACTTTCCTCTCCCGAACTGCTGGCGCTGCCTCTTTTCATCCTGATGGCCGAGGTGCTGTTTCGCACCAATATCTCCGCCTCTCTCTTTACCGGTCTGATCCCCTAGCTGCGCCGGGTGCCGGGACGGCTGACGCATATCAACGTGCTGGGATGTACCCTGTTCGCCTCGGTCTGCGGATCCTCTGCAGCGACCACCGTTACCGTGGGCCGTATCACAGCCGGCGAATTGCTCAAGCGCGGCTATGACCGCGATCTGGTGATCGGCTCGCTGGCAGGAGCGGGGACGTTGGGCTTTCTGATCCCGCCGTCGACCATCATGATCATCTATGGCGTCATGGCCGAAGAATCGATCCTGCGCCTGTTCATGGCCGGCATTCTACCCGGCGCACTGCTGGCGATCGCCTATATGGGCTATATCGGGCTGCGCGCCGTGCTGTCCCCGGAAAAGATCGGCGAAGCGCCGCCTCCCACCACATTTGTGCAAAAGCTGCGCGCGCTGACGGATCTGGGCCCGCTCCTGCTTCTCATCCTGTTTGTGATCGGTTCCATGTACGGCGGCTTTGCCTCCCCGACCGAGGCGGCTGCAGCCGGGGTCATCGGTTCGATGGTGATCGGCTTTGCGCAGCGCAAACTGGACCTGCGCGGCGTCCTCGCGGCCTCCCGTCAGGCGGCAGAGAATTCGGCGATGATCGGGCTGATCATGGTGGGGGCGATGTTCCTGTCCACCGCCATCGGGTATCTGGGCCTGCCGCGCTATATCGCGGGGCTGATCAACGGCTGGGGCCTGTCGCCGCTCGCCTTGATCGCGGTACTTTTGGTGTTCTACATCCTGCTTGGCATGGTGATGGAGGGGCTGGCAATCATCGTGATGACCCTACCAATTACCCTGCCGCTGGTCGAAGCTGCGGGCTATGATAAAATCTGGTTCGGCGTCTTCATCGTGATCGTGGTCGAAATGGCGCAGATTTCGCCCCCCGTAGGGTTCAACCTGACAGTGATCCAGCGCCTCACCGGCGACAGTATCGGGAAGGTGACACGCGCCACGATGCCGTTCTTTCTGATCATGGCAGGCTTTGTGTTTCTGATCGCGCTGTTTCCGCAGATCGTAAGCATCGTGCCCGACCTCATGCGCCGCTGACTGGCGCTTTAGCGCAGGACAGGAATGGAAAAGCCCCCGGTTGCGGATGCGACCGGGGGCTTTTTCCGTCTGTGTTGCACCGAAGGATCAGGCGGCAAAAAGGCCTTCGAAATCAGCAAATCCCTTGATCTCGATAGGATTGCCCGAGGGGTCGAAAAAGAACATCGTGCGCTGTTCGCCCGGCTCGCCTTCAAAGCGAATGACCGGAGGGATGTCAAAAGCAACGCCCTTTTGCTCAAGCCGGTCGGCAAGCGCCTTCCAATCGTCCAGACGCAGCACAGCGCCCATATGCGGCATCATCACCATGTGATCGCCGACCTTCCCCGTGCGGGTCGTCGCAAAGGGCGTTCCAAGGTGCATCGAAAGCTGGTGGCCGAAAAAGTCGAAATCGACCCAGTTATCGGTCGACCGGCCTTCGGCGCAGCCCAGCACATCGCCGTAAAAGGCGCGTGTTTCGTCAAGGTCGGTCACATGGATGGCAAGGTGAAAAAGTGATTGCATAGGGGGGCTCCGTTTTGTCTGTGATTAGCAAAGGGTGATCTGGCGGGGGAGGGTCGAAAGCGGTTCGGCCCCTGTTTCGGTCACGATCACGGTTTCTGAAACCCCGACGGTGAACCGGCCATAATCGCGCAGGGTGATGGGCAGGTGAAACACCATGCCCGGCTCCAGCGGGGTCGCTACGCCGGTAAACAGCGATAAAATGGCACCTTCGCCCCAGTCCGGTGCAAAGGCCGCGCCCATCGAATAGCCTGACCGTTTGCGAAAGGCTGCCGTAAAGCCCGCCGCATCGATGATCTGTTGGACCACCTCATGGGGGGCGGCGCAGGGTTCGCCGGGTCGCAGGGCAGCAAGGGCGGCATCCAACGCGCGCAGGCTGGTGTCCATCATCCGCTGGGCGGCGTCCGGCGGCGTACCGACCCAAGCTGCGCGCATCAGGGCCGCGTGATAGCGGTCATGGCTTGCGGCCAGCTCAAGAAAGATGCCGTCACCAGCCCCTAGCTGCCGCCGCCGCCATGTCGCATGGGGAATGCCGGAACGCGGCCCGGAACTGATCAGCGGTTCCATCGCCATCGCCTCGGACCCTGCGGTGATCGTGGCGGCGGTCATCGCGGCGGCGATCTCGTTTTCGCTGGCACCGGCGCGGCAGGCGGCAAGGGCCGCAGCCATGCCAGCTTCGGCATATTGCGCGGCATGGCGGATCGCTTGCAGTTCGCGGGACGACTTCACCATGCGCAACCGCTCGACCCAGCCTGAACCGTCCAGCAGTGCGATACCGCCAAGCGCGGCCTCGAGGCTGCCCATCATCTGGGGGCTGACGAACCAGCCGGCGCGTTCTGTCGCTAGGCGCGAAATACCCTGCCCGCGCAAAAGCCGCGCAAGTTCAATGGCCGGGTCCTGTCCGTCCTGCCAGGTGTGGATGTCGTCAAACCACACATCCGCCCGCGCGCCCGTCTCTTCCAGCTGGCGCACCAGCAGCAGGGGCGTGCCGTCGGCAGGAACAAGCAGCGCCTGAAACGCGAAATAGCCTGCGGTCTGACGCCCTGACACCCAAAAGATGTTCTCTGGCCCGGTCAGAAGAAGCGCATCCGCGCCCTCTTGCCGGATGCGGGCCTGAAGCGCTGCAGCGCGGGCGTGAAATTCCTGCGCCGGGAAAACGGCAGCGCTGCCCGCCAATGATGCAGACGACGTAGTGATAGAGTTCATTGCGGTCCTCAATTTTCCGAAAACGTGCCAAGAAAGCGGGCGCGCACATGATCGAAATGCCCCGCCATCAGCGCGGCGGCTGTATCGCTGTCATGGGTAGCGATGGCATCAATGATCTGCACATGTTCGCGCGCCTGATCCACGAAAGTGTCGTAGGTCCGCGTCAAAGAGCAGCGCCGCGCAATGCCCCGCTGTTCCGCGATGATCGCAGGCAGCAACGCCAGCCGCGCCGCTTCGGCCACCGCGCGGTGAAAGGCACCATCGGCCTGCCAGAAGTCGTCAAAGCTGACCGGCGCGCCGTCGACGATCTGCTGCATCCGGGCGCGGATCTGCATCAGCTCATCCGTGGCCCCATAGGTGGCGGCGCGGCCTGCTGCGGCGCGTTCCAACGTCTGGCGCAGCTGCACGATCTGAAGCAGCTGTTCAATCGTGACCGACCGCACAAGCACCACACCGTTGTTAAGCCGGTCCACCACACCTTCGGTTTCTAGCCGCGATATCGCGGCGCGCAGCGGCGTCCGTGACACGCCCAGCGTCTCTGTCAGGGCGCGTTCCGACAGCACGGTTTCGCCGGGGATCCGCCCGGTGACGATGTCGTCGCGCAACCGCTCATAGGCGGTTTCGGCAAGGGTCACGCCGGTCATCCTGCGGCCTCTTGCAGGATGGCAAGGAAAACCGCCCCCACAGCGCGGGCAAGATCGGCCTCGTCCATTCCCTCTTCGGGGCAATGGCTGCCGTTCCAGTTCCGGATAAAGACCATCACGCTGTCCCACCCCGCTGCGCCAAAGGCCGCCGCATCATGGCCACCGCCCGACAGCATATGGCGCGGATCGTCGCCTTGCGCCGCAGCGCCGGCGGTCACAAAGCGCGCCATCTCGCCCGAAAGCTGCGCCGGTGCCGGTCGGGTCTGCGCACCAAGGTCAAAACGGACACCGGGGCGCGCCTTCTCGATCCGCGCGACCTCCCTCAGCAAGGCGGCGTTCGCGGCCTCGAGCGTGTCGGTCTGGTCCGACCTCAGATCAAGGCAGAATTCGGCATGACCCGGCACCTTTGCCATCGCGTGTTGCGGTGACGCGGCATCCACCTTGCCAAAGGTGACCGTCAGATCGTTACCTTCGTCCAGAAATCTATCCCAGACTGCATCCATCGACAGGATCAGTTCGGCCAAGGCGACCACTGCATCGGCGCGGCTGGCACGGGGGGCCCCGCCGGAATGGGCCCAGATGCCATGTACCTCAGCACTGCGGTAGCGCAGCCCGCCGCGCACCCGGTCGACCACCGCATAGGCTTCGCCCGCGTCATGCAGCACCGGCCCTTGTTCTATGTGGAATTCCAGAAATCGCGCGGGTTCGGGCGGGGTGATGCTGCGCACGGCCTCGGGGTCAAACCCCTCAAGCGCCATATGTTCGGCAAGCGACAGCCCGGTATCCGAACGCGGCGCATCGAAATCTTCGGGGTTCAACCGCCCAAGCGCCGCGCGTGACCCGGCATAGGAAACCGGGAACCAGACGCTTTCCTCGGCGCGGGTGATGGTCAGCACCAAATCCATCGGCGGGGTCAGCCCCGCGGAATGGAACGCGGTCAGCACCGCCAGCGCGCCGATCACCCCGGCCTGTCCGTCATAGGCCCCGCCCTGACTGACCGTATCGAGATGCGACCCGATATAAAGCGGCCGCGCCGCGCGGTTCTGCCCCGGCATGGTCGCAAACAAATTGCCCGCAGCATCGCGCCGCACCAGGCAACCGAGCGCCACGGCCTCGGCCTCGACGACCGCGTGGGCCTGGCTTTCCAGCGCGCTGTAAGAGGGCCGTGTAAAGCCCGGACCGTCTGCAGAGATCGCGTTGACCCGTTCCAGAATGCGGGCGATGGTTTGCGCGATCACCGCGCGCGGGGGGGCAGATGCGGATGTCGGCAGGTCGCTCATACGGTCACCTCCTTGGCGGGGGCTGCTTGGGCGGGGGGGATCGGGGTCAGCACAGTGTCCGGAATGTCCCCCCGCAGGGCGGTGATCACATGCTGTGAAGCGCCGATCGCCACGCGGCGCAGCGCCTCGAGGGTGGTGCCGCCAAGATGGGGGGTGAAAATCACGTTCCGGCAGGCGGCAAGCGGGCCTTGCGGGGCCCCCGGCGAATACACATCCAACGCCGCGCCGCCAAGGTGGCCCGCCGCAAGCGCTGCGGTAAGCGCATCCTCGTCCACAAGTTCAGCCCGCGCCACGTTGACCAAAAGCGCGCCGGGTTTCATCGCGGCCAGACGCTCGGCTTCGATCAAGTGGTGGGTTTCAGGGCGCAGCGGCGTGTGCAGCGTCACCAGATCGGCCTCTGCCAGCGCCTCCTCCAGCCGGTCCGCGCGGTGGAATGCTCCGATGTCACGGGCGCGCGGGGAATGCACCAGCACTTTCATGCCAAAGGCGCTTGCTGCCATCTGGCCAAAGCGGCTGCCGATGCTGCCCCACCCGACCACACAGACGGTCTTGCCCGAAAGTTCTGCAAAGGACGCGGATTCACGAAAACCCGCCTGCCCTGCCCGCTCCTGACGGTCTGCGGCGGGGATGCCACGCGCCAGCGCCACGGCAAGGCCCAGCGTCAGTTCCGCGACGGACTGGGCATTGGCCCCGGGGGTGTTGGCCACCAGAACGCCGCGTGCGGTGGCGGCGTCTTTGTCCACCGCGTTATGGCCGGTGCCATGCACGACCACGGCGCGCAGCCGGTCCGCGGCCTCGAACGCACAGGCGGGGAAACCGGCATCGCGGGTGATGGCCGCATCACAACCCATGACGGCGCGGGCGATGCTGTCGGGATCGGTGCCGGGACAGGTCACAGGCTGGATGCCGTTGCGGCGCAGCAGGTCAAGTCCGGCCTCATGCACCGGCTGAACGATAAGACATTTCATAGAAGGGGGGCCTTTTCGGAAGAAACGGGCTGGAGCTTGTCCAGATGAACAAAGATGGCGTCGCGCGCGTGATCAAGATGCGCTTCCATGAGGGTCGCAGCCTCGTCCCGGGCACCCCGCCGGATTGCATCCAGCATGGCCAGATGTTCGTGACAGCCAAGGGCAAAGCGTTCAGGCACGATGCGGTGGTCAAAGATGCAGGTACGGGTCTGAAGGTCGCGGATCACCTTGGCCGCAGCGGGGTTTCCGGCGGCTTCTGCGATGGTGCTGTGAAAGCTGCGATCGACCTGCCATTGGGCGTCGTCCGTGCCGGTATCCCCTGCCAGAAGGGCGCGCACCGCACCGGCCAGACCGTCGATCTGTTCGGGCAGAAGCCGCGTGGTTGCGGCACGAATGGCAGCAGGCTCCAGCGCGCGGCGCAGGAAAAATATCTCGTCTATTTCCTCGGGGCTGATGCGGCGCACACGCAAGAACCGCCCCGATTGTTCCGCCAGCCCTTCGCTGTTGATGCGCGCGATGGCCTCGCGCACGGGGGTGCGGGACATGGAAAGTTCGGTGCAAAGGCGGGATTCCTGCAAGGTGTCGCCGGGCTTCAGCTCTCCCTCGAGAATCCGGCGGATCAATTCACGATAGGCCGTGGCCGCCAGGGATAGAGAGGTCCCGCTCATGTCTGCTGTTCCTTTGCCGTCATCAGGTCGCGCCCCATTACTGCCTCGGGCGCAAATATACCGCCTACTAGATCGCACCCCAGCAGGAAACTCGAACTTAGCTGCGCACCGCTGGCCGGGACCAGCCCCGAAAAGCAGTCGCGCAAACGCGCGCGTTCGGCAAGGGTGATGTCTTCGGCCGTTTCGCGGGGGATCACCTCAAAGCGCAGTTCTGCGCCCACCGGCATCTGTGCCAGCCGCGGCAGGTCTGCGGAAATCACCGTGGCAATTTTGGGATAGCCGCCCGTGGTCTGGGAATCCGCCATCAGCACCATAGGTTCCCCCGAGGCCGGCACCTGTATCACCCCCGGCACGATACCATCGGAGACAATGTCATGCCCGCGCGCGGCGAACAGCGAGGTGCCGCCCAGCACCATCGCCATGCGGTCGCGTTTGGGCGTAACGGTAAAGGTGGCACTGCAAAGCCGTGCAAGGGTCTGTGCGTCGAAAGAGTCGTCCTGCGGCCCAAGCATCACCCGGATTGGGCGGCCTGCCAGATTCGCACCGGGGCGCACCATCGGTTCGCGCGGGCGCAGGCAAGGCGCGCTGCTATCATCTTGGCCCAGCGGCAGCACGTCGCCCGGACGCAAGGCACGCCCTTCGACCCCGCCAAGGGCAAACCGCAGATGGGTGGCGCGGGCCCCCAACACCTCTGGCACGGCGATCCCGCCCGAGACCGCGATATACCCCCATGTGGCCCCCTTGAGCGCACCGATCCTGATGACCTCGCCCGCGGCAATAGCATGGCTTTGACCTGCAGCAAGCTGCCGTTGCCCGCACCGGATGTCACATTCGCCCCCCGTCACGGCAAGGCGCAGCGGGCGCGCGGCCCGCAAATGGCCGCCGAACGCGGCAAATTCCAGTGCGGCAGCGTCCAGCGGATTGCCGCAAAGCGCATTGGCAAGGTCCATCGCCGGCCGATCCATTGCACCCGCAGAGGGCACGCCAAACCGCTTGCGGCCATGACGCCCGTGATCCTGTATCGACAGCATCGGCCCGGCCTGCAGAATCTCGAGGCTCATGCCTTGCCCTCCGGCGTGGGGAGCAGACGCCCCGCAGCGATATTTTCAGCGATTTCGGTCCCCGCTTCGGCGCTGACGGGCACAAAGCGCATCCGGTCCCCTGCGGCGAACAGAAACGGTTCTGCCCGCGCGGGATCAAAGGCACGCCAAGGTGTCCAGCCGATAAAGCGCCACCCCGACGGACCGGTCACAGAATTGATGCTGCCCTGCTGTCCGCCGATGCCAACGGCCCCCGCCGGGATCGACTGGCGCGGAACGGCAAGGCGCGGCGTATGGATCGCGGCAGGCAGCCCCCCGAGATAGGTAAATCCGGGCGCGAAACCAATCATGTAGACACGGCATTCAACGCTGGAATGCAGGGCGATCAGTGCCTCCGGCGTCATACCTTTCTCCTCGGCAAGTGCGTCAAGATCCATGCCCACCGCGCCGCCATAGACCACCGGCACATGCCAAAGCCGGCCTGCCTCGTCCCCAAGTTCCAGATCTGCCAGCCGCAGTGCCAAAAGCACCTCAAGCTCGGCACCGCGCAGGATTTCGGGGTCATAGTTCACCAGCAGCGAACGGTACGTCGGAACGCATTCCAGCACACCTGCAACCGGGTCACTGTCAAGGCTGTGGCCAAGCGCGATCACTTTGCGGTTCGCCTGCGGATCGACGCTGTCGCCAAACTGAACGGCTAGCGCCGAGTCGCCAACCGCGAGAAAGACGGGGTTCGCTGCCTTTTGTCCGTTTGCGGTATGCGCGAGGGCGTTCATCTCAAAACCTTTTTCCTGACTTGTAATTTCAGTATACCATATGTATCCGGAATGCAATTCTCCGGAGCGTAATTTGTCTTCGGGATGTCAATCAAGCAAACAGCGGACCCGCTCCAGCGTTCTATCTTGGCTGGACGACCCAACCCAGGGAGAGAGCATATGACGGCCACATTGGACCTGAACTGCGATATGGGCGAGAGTTTCGGTGCCTATACAATAGGCGATGATGCAAAAATGATGGAAACCGTGACAACGGCAAACGTCGCCTGCGGCTTTCACGCCGGGGATCCGGTGGTGATGCGTCGCACCATCGCTCTGGCCAAGGCGGCTGGCGTCGCGATTGGCGCGCATCCGTCTTTTCTTGATCTCTACGGGTTCGGACGCCGCCGCATTCTGGGCGACCGCCCCGAGGATCTGGAGGCGCATCTGATCTACCAGATTGCCGCGATGCAGGGGATGGCCGCCGCGCAGGGGCATCCGATGACCCATGTCAAAACCCATGGCGCGCTTGGGAATATGGCCGCCGTTGATCCGGATCTGGCCGCCGTCTGCGCCCGCGCTGTCGCCACGGTGGACCCGACATTGGTCTATGTATCCCTGCCCTATTCAGAAACCTACGCCGCTGCGGAAAAGGCCGGTCTGACCGTCGCCTGCGAGATTTACGCCGACCGCAGCTATACCGATACGGGAGAGCTGACACCGCGCAGCGCCCCCGGCGCGGTGATTCACGACATCGCACAAAGCACCGATCAGGTGCTTGAGATGGTGTTGAACAGGCACATCCCGACGACCGGCGGCAAGCGCCTGCCGGTCGAACCCGCAACCTTGTGCATTCATGGCGACACCCAAGGTGCGCCCGCAATCGCAGCCGCCTTGCGCGCTGCCCTTGAAGACAACGGTGTGACAATCGCACCCTTTGCTACACCGAAACGGAGCTGAGCCATGTCGCGTATTGTCTACCTGAACGGCCAATGGCTGCCCGAGGACGAGGCGAAGGTTTCGATCTTTGACCGGGCCTTTCTGATGGGCGATGCCATCTATGAGGTCACCTGCGTTCTGGATGGTGCATTGCTGGATTACGAGGGCCATGCTGCCCGGCTGCGCCGATCGGCCCGCGAACTGCGCCTGACCCTACCGTTGGACGAAGACGCGCTGTTGCAGGCGCATCACGAGATTGTCGCCCGTAACAAGATGCAAAGCGGTATGATTTACCTTCAGCTAAGCCGGGGCGTGGCAGAACGCGATTTCGCTTTCCCGCCTGCCGACACGCCGCCAACGCTGGTGATGTTCACCCAGGCCAAGGATGTGCTTGCGAACCGCGCGGCCGACACCGGCATTTCGGTGGCCCTGCTGCCCGATCTCCGGTGGGGCCGGCGAGATATCAAGACGGTGCAGTTGCTTTACCCCTCAATGGCCAAGATGGAAGCGCGCGACCGCGGTGCCGATGACGCCTGGCTTTACGAAGACGGCTTTGTGACCGAAGCCAGCGCTGCGACCGCCCATATCGTTACTGCCGACGGCCATCTGGTGACCCGCGATCTGTCCCATGCGCTGCTGGCCGGTGTCACCCGCGCGGCAGTCTTGTCGCTGGCCCAGACCCACGGGATCACAGTGCAAGAACGCGCCTTTACCCCCGACGAGTCCCGCGCGGCCCGCGAAGCCTTTATCACGTCGGCGACCAATTTCGTGGTGCCCGTGGTGCGCATCGACAATCAGGTGATCGGCGACGGCACCCCCGGCGCGCTGACCCGCGATCTGCGCACACAATATATCGCAACGCGGCGCGCCGCCGCGCTGGCACCTGCCTGATCCGCGCCGCCCCCTGCCAGACCATACGATCCGCCAAAAGGACCCACCTCATGACCCGCTACCTTGCCAGCCGCATGTCCTCTGTCCAACCGTCCCCCACCATCGAACTTGCGCTCAATCTTCAGCAGATGAAGGCCGAAGGGCATGATATCATCAGCCTTGGCCAGGGGGAGCTGGACTTTGCCACCCCCGGACACATTGCCGAGGCCGGCATCGCCGCGATCCGTAACGGGCAGACGAAATACACCGCCAGTTCCGGAACTCCGGAGCTGAAAGCCGCGATTGCGCACAAGTTCTTGCGGGATAATGATCTGCAATTTTCCGCCGCGCAGATCATCGCGGGCAATGGCGCCAAGCAGCTGGTGTTCAATGCCCTGCTGGCCACCCTTGACCCCGGAGACGAGGTGGTGATCCCAGCGCCCTATTGGGTGAGCTATCCCGACATGGTTCGCCTTGCCGGTGGCACCCCCATCATCGCGCCCACACGCGCGCAAGACGGCTGGAAACTGACGCCCGAAACGCTGTCAGAGGCGCTAAGCCCCCTGACCAAATGGGTGCTGCTGAATTCGCCCAACAACCCCACCGGCGCGCTTTATTCCAAAGCCGATATCGCCGCGCTGTGTGACGTGCTGGCCGATCACCACACCCTGATCATGGCCGATGATATCTATGAAATGATCGTACATGAGGGCAGCTTTGCCACACCCGCGAAGGTCAGACCGCAGCTTGCCGACCGGATCCTTACGGTCAATGGCGTGTCCAAAGGGTATGCGATGACCGGCTGGCGGCTGGGCTTTGCTGCGGGGCCGGAATGGCTGGTGCGGGCGATGGATATCCTGCAATCGCAAAGCACATCGAATGCGTCCGCGATCTCGCAGGCGGCGACGGTGACCGCCCTGAAGCAGACCCCCGATTTCCTGCCCGAACGCAATGCGCGCCTGAAGGCCCGCCGCGACATGGTGATCGCCGCAATCGCCGATATGCCCGGGATGACGGCCCCCACCCCGCCCGCCGGGTTTTATGTCTTCGTCGATTGCAGCGGTCTTTTCGGCGCACGCACCCCCCAGGGAACCGTGCTGGAAACCGATATCGATGTCGCAGATTACCTGCTGGTCGAGGGGCGGATCGGCGTGGTGCCCGGCACCGCCTTTGGCACCCCTGGCCACCTGCGTCTGGCCTATGCGCTGGAAGATGACCGCCTGCGCGCGGCGATGCACCGCGCCACGGACGCGCTGCGCAAGCTTGCGATACCGGTCGCGGCCTGACCACCCCGGAACGCACCAGCCCCCAAGGGGGCGGTGCCCTGTTGTGCGGGCCGGACCCGCTATCCCAAAGACAAGGATTACCCATGACCCTGCTCACATCGGATGCCAAAGGCGTCTATGTCATTTCTGTCACCCCGTTCACCCAGACGGGTGCCATCGATTTCGACAGCCTTGATCGGGTGGTTGATTTCTACTTTGAAAAAGGCGCGGACGGGCTGACCATCCTTGGCATGATGGGCGAGGCGCAAAAACTTACCCAGGCCGAAAGCCGCGCCGTTGCGCAGCGGGTGATCACACGCGCTGCTGGCAAGCCGGTGGTGGTGGGCGTTTCGGCACCCGGACTTGCCGCCGTTGGCGAATTGGGGCGCGCAGTGATGGACATGGGTGCTGACGGGTGCATGGTCACGACACCGGGCAATCTGAAGACCGATCCGCAGATCCGTGATTATTTCGCTCAGGCCGCCCGGGCAGTCGGCGAAACTGTGCCCGTCGTGTTGCAGGATTTCCCCTTGGCCACAGGGGTGCAAATCTCGGACGAGGTGCTGGGCCGGATCATTGACGACGTGCCGCAGGTTGTGATGCTCAAGCACGAGGATTGGCCCGGTCTGGCCAAGATCACCGCCCTGCGCAAAGCCGAAGCAGAGGGCCGGCGCCGGATCTCGGTGCTGTGCGGGAATGGCGGTGTGTTCCTGCCCGAAGAGATCGCGCGTGGCGCAGACGGGGCAATGACCGGGTTTGGCTATCCCGAGATGCTGGCCGATGTCGTACGGCTTGCCGGCGCGGGCGACATGGATCGCGCGCAGGATATCTTTGACGCTTACCTGCCTCTGGTGCGCTACGAACAACAGCCCGGCGTGGGCCTTGCCGTGCGCAAATACGTGCTGGCCAAACGGGGCGCGATTGCATCGGCGGCCCTGCGCGCACCGGGTGCAGGATTGGCACCTGCCGCCATCGCCGAAGTCGAGCGTTTGCTTGTCCGGCAGGAGAAACGATTGAAGGAGTTGAACTGATGGATTTCGGACTGACGGGCAAGACCGCGCTGGTTCTGGGGGCAAGCCGCGGCCTTGGTGCTGCAAGCGCCACGCTTCTGGCGACTGAAGGCGCGCATGTGATCGCGGCCTCGCGCAGCGGCACCGCTCCGGCGGCGGGTATTGAGGGGGTGGCGCTTGATCTGTCCGATCCCGCCAACATCGCGGCACTGATCGCGCGGCTGAAAGCGCAGCCGGTCGATATTCTTGTGAACAACTGTGGCGGCCCCGCTGCCGGTCCCGCCAAGGGGCAAACCATCGCCGCATGGCAGACCGCTTTCGATACTATGGCAGCCCCGTTCTTTGCCATTAGCGATGCGGCCCTGCCAGGCATGATCACCAAAGGCTGGGGCCGGATCGTTACCATCGGATCGTCGGGCATCGTGCAGCCGATCCCCAACCTTGCCCTGTCGAACGGTGTGCGCGGTGCCATCGCGGGGTGGTCCAAGACGCTGGCCGAAGAGGTCGCGGCAGATGGCATCACCGTCAACATGGTGTTGCCGGGCCGGATAAGCACCGACCGCTTTGCCGAACTGGATGGCCTGAAGGCCGACAAGACCGGCACCCCGCTAGAGGCCGTGCAGACGGCCAGCCGCAAATCAATCCCGGCCGGACGCTACGGCACACCCGAGGAGTTCGCCGCCGTGGTCGCGTTCCTTTGCGCACAGCAAGCGTCCTATGTCACGGGATCTCTGCTGCGGGTCGATGGCGGCATGATCAGGGGGCTTTGACCCTGAAGTTTGAGACCGGCATGGTCTGGCCCCGGTACCAATCCCTCGTGCGGCACAACGCCAGGACGCCAGGTCGGAGATCCATGCCCTGCCGGTGATTTCGAGGGAGTCAGCCAAGGTTGTGATTTCCGCGTGATCAGTCCGGCGAACAGACAAAAAGACAAATGCGCCCAGTCCGGATTGGTCGGAGCGAAGGGTAGGTAAACTTGAAGCGATCCCTATCGAGGCAAGACGTTTTTGGCATATGTGTCACGTCTAAATTCCCTCTCGATTGACACACCCCTCAAGTGATTTGGAACAGCTGTATGAAAGAAAAATCGGACACCAAGACGCGCGCCCCAAAGCAAAACGTGACGCTTGGAATGGCGAATGTCGTTTCAGGCCCCAGCATGCCAGTTGTTATAGCAAGCCCCCCAGACAGGCGCTTGCATCCGGTTGACGCGCTGGCATGTTCAACTAGGCTCGATGCACCAGAAACAGGTTAGGTCGGTGCGGTTGGCCCGGCCCCCGGTCCAACCGGGTCCTTTCGCGCACCGGTGCCCCGATCGTCGCGTCCCATGGTCCAATCGCCAGCGCATGTCGTGCGGGCACAGCAAAGGACATGAAAATGCAACAACAGATCGCAGTGATTACATTGGGGATATCCGACCTCGCCAGATCGAAATCATTCTATCAAAAGGGCTTCGGCTGGAACCCGGTCTTCGAAAACGCGGAAATTGCGTTCTATCAGATGAACGGATTCGTCCTCGGCACATGGCTGAAATCTTCCCTTGAGGAAGACACGAAGCAACAGGGTCTTCCGCCGCAGGGTGCCGTCACCCTTGCGCATAATGTCGCCAGAGAACGCGACGTGCAGGTTGTCATCGACAAGTTCGTCTCTGCGGGCGCGACATTGCTTCGCCAGGCAGATGCGCCGTCCCACGGCGGGCGGCGGGGATATGTAAAAGACCCCGACGGCCACATCTGGGAAATCGCGTGGAACCCGGTCTGGCCAATTGACCAAGAGGGACATGTCACCTTCGCAAATTGATGCCGTAAGGTTGCCGAGCGATGTGTCACCACAGCGTTCGGCAAAAATTTTCGACCAGTATCAGGCACCGGTGCGTGTGTTTTTCAAACCAGCGGTGGCACTTGCCGAAAACCGCAAAACTGTCGGAGGTTTTTTTCACAGACAGCATGCCTGGTCGTGATCTCACCCCGCTTGCCACTTAGGCCGGTCCGCGCCCTCCTAACAAACTGGGTTAAATGGTCATCCCGGCTGGGTTCGAACCAGCAACCTGCCCCTTAGGACGGGCGGGATAGGTCGTTAATTTCATTCTTCCTAGTGGGTTACGATTTAGCCTTCTGTATAGTCTCGTGCCACTTACTCTAGTCTCGTTCCAATTCGCCCCAGTTCTTCAGACCCCGCAGGCACGGGCTCTGCACCGTAAGCCAAACGCCAAAGTCGAACACGATGATGGCCTGCGGGTCGAACCGCCATGCATCATGATCCCGCCAGCGGTGTCCTTATCATAATGCTGCTCAGTCTGAAGATACATTGCCTGATCAACGTGCGAAGGACACGCCTGCGGCGTGATCCCGATACTTGCCCAGTTGCTCAGCAACTTTACGAACGCACCAGCGCTATAATCACGACAGACCTCAGCTTTTGCGATTGGTCAACGATCCTCGGCCCCTATCTTGGCATTGCTTTGAAACACATTGCCGGGCAGTGGATGCCAAGATGACCTCCGCGCTCCTCAAACGCCTGACCCACCGCTGCCACATCCTTGGGACCGGAAAGGACAGCTTCCAATTCAGGTCAAGTTCAGCCCTAGCAGGGAAAAAGTAGTGGAAAATCATGCCTCGGCCCAAGACTGCCCCCAAAACAAAATCTAAAGGTGGGTCAGTTCTTGATGAAAAATCCAAGTCACTTCAGAGTTAAGCTCGACAGTCCAACGTGACAGTGCCAAACCGCATGTGAAATCCGTACGAGCCGATATAACTAACATAAATCGAAATTAATTTTCCGGCGCAAACCAAAAATCAAGTTCTAATATAATTACCGCACAACAAACTCGGCATGCAAAGCGCCGGCAGCTTTAATACTTTTCAGTATATCGATCATGTCACGCGGTGAGACACCTAAAGCATTCAACCCACCGATAACTTCTGAGAGCGACGTTCCATTGGGGATTTCTGCAAGACCTATTCCTGGCTGTTCTTCAATTGCGGCTCGGGTGCGCGGTACGATGATCGTCTCACCTTCGGCAAAAGGGTTCGGTTGGACAACAATAGGTTCCTCTTGGATGCGAAGAACAAGGTTACCTTGGGACACTGCTACTCGTGATATGCGCACGTCTTCGCCCATGACGATTGTGCCGGATCTCTGGTCAACGACGACACGTGCTTTTCGCTCAGGCTCAACTGATAGATTTTCAATTCTTCCAAGCGCATGAGCAACAGATGGCATCCTCGTCCGCTCAATATTGAGTTGGACTGTTCCACTATCAAGCATAACAGCGACTTCCCGTCCGAACTCTAGATTAATGGCACGCTCTATTCTGGTGGCAGTCGTGAAATCCCCTTCCCGCAACGCAAGCCTAAGATCCGAAAGGCTTGATAACTGAAAATCGATTTCTCGTTCTACCCGCGCGCCGGACGGGATCACCCCTGAGGTAGGAACACCTTGAATTACAGCGCCGGCATCGCCCTCTGCCACGGCACCGCCGGCAATAATAGTGCCTTGTGCCACAGCATATATATCTCCATCTGCTGCATTCAGTGGAGTCATGATCAGAGTTCCACCCATCAAGCTTTTTGCGTCACCGATGGCCGAAACCGTCACGTCAATTTGGCTGCCTGTTCGCGCAAAAGCGGGCAGTGTTGCAGTTACGAGAACCGCAGCAACGTTCTTTGGCCTGAATTGTTCACCGGTAACATTTACGCCAAGCCGTTCCAGAATATTTGTCATGATATCTTCGGTAAAAGGTGCGTTGCGCAAGCCATCGCCCGAACCGTTCAATCCGACCACGAGACCATATCCGACAAGATCATTTTCCCGCACGCCGTCAAAATCGACGAGGTCTTTAATGCGCACTGGGCCAGCATAGGCTGGCAAGATCAGAACGATCAAAGCAAACGTAATAAGCCAACCGCGAATCATAGGAAGTTGACCAGGGAAAGCTGCGACATTCGAACAGTTACCGAATACAGGCTTTGCAGTTGGAACTGGACGTCTTCAAGCTTCGTTGCGGCCTCGAAAGGATCTACATTCAAAAGAGCGCTTTTCTCAAATTCGGTACTCGTTATTTCTGCTGCGTTACGCGTCGAAATACCTTCGATTTGCGCCTCCACAAAACCTGTTCTAGCCTGCAAAGAAATTATCGCATCGCGAGCCCCTAATAACGATGTTCCTGCGTCTACGAAAACTTCACCTTTTTGGCTTCCAGTGAATCCAAGTGACGGATCCTCCGCAAGTGCTGCAAGACTGGCAAACCGTAGCATGTCCTTGAGCCTCGGGTCGGTTGCCCGGGTATCGAATGAAACTGTTTCCCTGTTCGTTAGCTGGACTGGCGCAAGAGCATCTGCCGACCCTTGATAGATGACAGTGTCAAACCCAGCCGGATCATCAAACCAGGCTTCCGCAGCAGCAAACATATCGGAAGGCGTCACAGCGCCAGCTATAGCGGCTCTAAGTTCGCTCAGTAGCGTCTCCGCCGACGCAGTTGCAGGACGATCGGTTGCCGTACCGCCAAAAATACTGCGTCCGGCTGATTTCGTATTGAGCGTACTAATCAAAACGGAAACGGTGACCCGAGCCTCTTCCGCTGTGTCATTTGCTTGTGCGCCAACTGTCGACGTCCCGGATACGATCAGGCTATTTGCAAGTTTTTCGCCAACTTCCTCATACCGACCAAGTGCAGTTTGGGTGACTTCGGCAAATATTTGAGCTTCAGTTGTCGCCACCTGATAGGCACTTAAAACCTCCATGTTTCGTTCAAGTTCAGTAATATAGCTGTAATTTCCGGCTAGCGCCTGACGTATATCAGCGACCTGTCCAGTCGAAAGCTCTTGGGTCAGACGTGTCATTTCTTGTTTCAGGGCAGTATTTCGATGCCTCAGCATGAAAGACTGTGCAAGATCCCCGAGTGATGTAGGGCTCATGGTCTTATATCCTCAGCAAAGTTTGCATCATTTCATCAACCGCTTGAACCATCCGCGCGTTGGCAGCAAAGGCCTGTTCAACGAGCAAGAGTTTTTGCAGTTCCTGATCGCTATCCACCCCTTCACTTAAGAGGCGTTCGGTTAATTCCGTCACTTGTGTCGCACTAAAGCTCTGAATTTGCTCGGCGTTCAGACGTTCAGCCCCATAATGCGATGTAAGTGTCGATGTCAGGTCAATTGTTGAATAGGATCCCCCGCTGAAAATCCCACTGGAGGAAACGCGGCCCGTTGAAAGCGCAGAAATCATGTTATTGAGAAGCGTTGCATCTCCGACATCGCCGGGACCCGCAGCATTAATCCCATCTCTTAACCGCCAGGTTTCTCCACCCTGATCCGGGTCGACGGCTGCATTCAGGACAAGCCGCTGCGCCAGCCCGTTTTCGTTTGCAGGGTCGAAGAAATTTCCCTCGTCGGTAAACAGTCCTGCGTCACCAATCGCCAGACCAGGGTCAACGGCAGGATCTTGGAACCGCTCCACCAGATCTCGTGCCAAAGCATCAATTTGCGCCTGAGCTTCTACAGCAATCTCATCCCGAATTTCAAACTGTGCAGCGATAGATCCGCCTGACAATACCCCACTCGAAGACCCTGTTCTGAACGCAATGCCGTTGATCGTCAGACCCGACAGCGTACCTGCGCTCTCGCTCATGTAGGGTGTGACTAGATTGGAACGCTCAAAGCCGATCTCGGCCGCAAGACTATCCAGCAACACCGCGCCGCCCGTTGAATAGATCGCGACCTGACCATTATCCCTTGCGACTGTCCGTACCGGGACCAAAACGCTGATCTCGTCGATAACCCGCTGTCGCAGATCAAGAAGGCCAGAGCTGTTGTTGCCCTGAACTTGTGTTTTGGTGATCTGCGCATTCAACTCTTGAACTTGCAAAAGTGCATTGTTGAGTTGATCAACCTGAAGTTCGATCGTTCGATCTGCGGTGGTTCTTACTTTTTGAAGCCCATCCGACGCCTCATTGAAAGTGTTTGCCAAAATACGCGCTGATGCAACGACTGTAGACAACCGCTCAGGTGCGTCGGGACGGCTTGCGGCCGTGATCAGGTTTTTCTCGAGTTGCGCGGTTTGCGCGGACAAAGATGCAGGATCGTCCGGCGCGCCAAGCAAGTCCTCGATTTTTATATAAAGATCGAGGATCGCAGATGCGTTTGCTTGGCCCGCCTCCGCGATACGTTTGTCATGAACAATGCTCTCGTTTACAAGTCGACTGACACCATCGATTTTGACACCCCCATGTGTTGCAGTGGTATCAGCAGAAAGTTCAAGCGAACGCACCCCATAGCCAGGCGTGAGCGCGTTTGACAGATTTGACGCGATGACTTCTGACCCTCGCCCAGCCGCGCGAAGACCTTGCATAGCGCTTGATAATGCACCGGAAATACTCATCTCGACCCCTTTTTCCAACTCACCCTTTAGTCAAAAGCGCAAAGTTATCGTTTAATGTTCGTCGTTTCCTGAAGCATTTCATCCACAGTCTGAATGACCTTCGCATTTGAAGAATATGCCCGTTGCGTCCTGATCATGGTTGTCAATTCGGTCGCTACATCTGTGGTGGATTCCTCTCGGGAATAGCTTTTGATGTCACCCGTTGGCCCTTCGCCGGAATCCCATAGGAAATAAGCCCCGCTTTTCGTCGATGGCAGATAGGTTTGCGCGTCGAGTGAAACCATTCCTTCGGGGTTCGGCATATCGATCAGCGGAATTTGATAGATCGTATTGCGAAGCCCGTTATCATAGATCGCGTTGACATAGCCGTTTTCGTCAACTTCTACGCCAGCCATATTCCCAATTGGGGAGCCATCTTTCGTCAATGCAATGGGCGCAAAACTATCAGAAAGCTGAGAAAGGCCAAACGAACTGCCGATCGCACCGATATTGAATTCAATTGGTCCGCTTTGTGCATCGACAATAAGGTCACCGGTGACCGGATCATAAGCATTGCCAGTGATTGTCGTTACTGATGCAATTGTCCCCCCCGATGCGCGACTGTCATCGAACAGGATCGTATACTCGCCGACAAGCAAACCGCCCTGCGCAGAATCCATCAGTTTCACATTCCATTCGTTCGTCGTACCAGTCGCTGGAACATTTGGCGTGAACTCCATCGAGATACTCTTGGAGGTGCCCAGGTTGTCGAAGTATTCAATCGATAGAATCTGCGGCTCGCCGCTCCCGCCCGCAGCGGTTGCTGTCGCGGGCAAATTCAGGCTCATATCAACACGTGTCGTTGGATCACCGTTAAGGTTCAGTGCAAATTGCACAGGTCGCAACCCATCGTCCGTATCACGTGGATAAATAGGGATCGACCCGTCTGCATTCGCAGGCCATCCCATCAACAGAAGACCGCTTTCCGTCTTGAGGAAACCTTCGGCGTCCAAGCGGAAGGAACCGGTTGTGGTAAGCATCATTTCCGGTGTCTCGGAATTCGCGTTAAATTCCGTCGCTGTCGTTACCGGCAAGAAACCCCGGCCACGCACCGCCAAGTCCGTAGAGTTTGTCGTACTGACAAGGGCACCATCCTCACCGAGCAAGCGTTGCGAACTGGCCCGTACCCCGCCAGCTGTATATGATGAAGATCCCTCTGACAAAACCAACGAGTTAAAGTCGGTCACGACGCGCTTGTAGCCGTAGGTTGACGAGTTTGCGATGTTATCGGAAACGGATGCCAACCGTGTCGCATTGGCTTGCAATCCTGCAACCCCTGCATTGAGCGAAGATGATATGGTCATGCGCGAGCCTTTCTGCTGTTCCAACCGTAGTTAAATCAACTGATAGGGCACGCTCACTTAACACCGCGCTAACAGATAAAATCTGATCTAGTTGAATCTATCTCAACAAGATGATTTCGACCCTGTTATTGCGGACATCCATGGTATCGATTGCGGCGGGCTTGCGATCGGCAAAACCTGTCACGCGTTCGATCCGGGCAGGTTTGACACCCAGTTTTTCAAGCAAGATTCGGGTCTGGGTACCCCTTTTTGCAGATAAATCCCAAACGGGGTTTTCAACTGCAACGATCGGGTTGGACCGGACATGCGCCGCGACAGCGATCTTGTTGGTCACAATCTTGGAAGCATCGACGATGACTTCCAGTAATTCTCTCAGCATTTGGGTCGGTTGATCGCCCCCGTTCTTGAACAGGGGAACATCCTCGACATCAAAAAGTTCAATGACCATGCCTTCTTCGGTCTGACGCGTGATGACATGGCGGGCGATGTTGTCCATCACCATGGATTCGCCCCCGCGCCCCATCAATTGGGCATCAACGACTTTGAAAAGTTCGGCGTTGCCTTCTTCGTCCGGACCATTTGTTCCCGCGCCGACATCCCCGCTCTCCTGACCCTCTACCGGCGTCATCGGAGATGTCGCACCTGTCCCATTCTTGGGCAAAGTCATTTCCGTGAAAATGCTTTCGCCCCCGAAAAGGCCATCCCCGCCCCCCGAAATTCGATTGATCGCAATCGTAGGGGTAAAGTAATCTGCAAGACCTTTACGTTGTTGTTCCGTTGTCGCGTTCAGCAGCCACATCAACATAAAAAACGCCATCATTGCGGTCACGAAGTCCGCATAAGCGACTTTCCAGGCACCACCATGATGCCCGCCGCCTTTGACTACCTTTTTACGTTTAATGATGACTGGTGCCGCATTTGCATGCGCTGCCATTTCCACCACCTCTTATTCACCCAGAATAAGCTGTAGCGGGAAAGGCGTTACACTCGGCTTAACATATCCAATTCGAGGTAATCTTAGCCCAGATGGTCTTCGCCGCGCGCACGGGACAACAAGATTTGGTGCTGCCGTTCGCGAAACCGGGCCTTGTCGGCTTCGGACGTTTCCGTGACGCACTGGTGGCAACTTACGCCGGCTTCATAGCCGGGGCGCGCCGTATCTTCCGGCAGAATAGGCCTGCGACACCCGTGGCACAGCATATGAGGGCCTTCTTTCAGGCCATGTCCCACGCTCACCCGATTGTCGAACACAAAACAATCGCCCTTCCAGGTGCTCTTCTCCTGAGGAACGTCTTCGAGATATTTCAGGATGCCACCTTTCAGGTGAAACACGTCTTCAACACCTTGACCGATCAGATAATTCGTAGATTTTTCACATCGGATTCCGCCCGTACAGAACATCGCGATCTTCTTGTTGTGAAACCGGTTCTTGTTCGCCTCCCACCACGCTGGAAATTCACCAAAGCTTTGGGTTTGGGGGTCGATCGCACCGTCGAATGTACCGATCGCGACTTCGTAATCATTGCGGGTATCGATCACGGCGACATCGTCACGCCCGATCAGATCGTTCCATTCGGCTGGATCAATATAGTGGCCGACCCGCGCCAACGGATCCACGTCGGGCTGCCCCATCGTCACGATTTCACGCTTGAGGCGCACTTTCATCTTGCCGAAAGGCGGCTCTGTCGCAGTGCTGCGCTTCCATTCAAGATCAGAACATCCGGGCAGAGCGCGGATATGCGCGATGACGGCATCGATCCCGGCGGCCGGGCCGGCGATCGTACCGTTAATTCCTTCACCGGCGACAAGCAGCGTGCCCTTCACATCATGCGCCTCGCACGTCGCCTTAAGCGGTGCGCGCAAGCTGTCCGGGTCGCTGAAACGGGTAAAGTGATATAGGGCTGCTATTGTATACATGGGCGTTCAGATACGCCTCTGGACAGTTTGGGGCAAGAGGGTGGTTTCAGACTGCCGCATGACGCAAACAATGTTAAAATGACCATGGAACAAGGAGACTATGATGACCAACGCCCTGATCGTGATTGATGTGCAAAATGATTTTTGCCCGGGCGGGGCGCTTGCGGTGCCGGACGGGGATGGAATCATCCCGGGGATCAACGCCCTGATGGCCGAGGCTGACGCCGTCATTCTGACACAGGACTGGCATCCAGCCGGGCATTCGTCCTTTGCATCTTCGCATGCTGGCAAAGCGCCTTATGACATGATCGACATGCCTTACGGTCCGCAGGTTCTTTGGCCGGATCACTGCATTCAAGGCAGCAAGGGTGCGGATTTCCACGCCCTGCTTGATCAAACAAGCGCCGATCTGATCATTCGCAAAGGTTATACGCCCAGCATCGACAGTTATTCCGCTTTCTTCGAGAATGACCGGACGACCCCGACGGGCCTGGAAGGGTATCTGCGCACGCGGGGAATAACGCACCTGACGATGGTCGGCCTCGCCCTGGATTTCTGCGTAAACTATTCAGCCGTGGATGCTGCGAAACTGGGGTTTCAGGTCGACGTGCGCCGCGATCTGTGCCGCGCAATTGACATGAACGGGTCGCTGGACGCTGCCGTTCAGGCGATGACGGGCGCTGGCGTTTCCTTGACCGGGTCCTGACACGTCGCTTGGCGGCGCAGCGTGGCATAAACATGACAGACGTCCGGCAAAGGCGGGTTTTTACCGCCACGCCTTTCCCCTTGTCATCAGACCTGTATCTTTGCCAAAAGCGGGTTATCCGCAAAAGGGGATCGCAATGGTAGATATTGCCGCACGTGTCTGGAATCACAAATGGAAGATCGATCCGATCGTGCGGTCGTTGATCGACACGGATTTCTATAAGCTTTTGATGTGCCAGTCGGTTTTCCGCAACAAACCGAAAACCCAGGTCACCTTCAGCCTGATCAACCGATCCAAGCACATTCCCCTTGCCGATCTGATAGACGAGGGCGAACTGCGCGAACAACTGGACCATATCCGCTCGCTTAGCCTCAGCCGCGGGGAAAGCACCTGGTTGCGTGGCAATACATTCTACGGCAAGCGCCAGATGTTCCGCCCCGATTTCATGGAGTGGTTTGAAGGTCTGCGCCTGCCCCCCTATCATCTGGAACGTGTCGGCGACCAATACGAACTGACGTTTGAAGGGTCGTGGCCGGAGGTGATGCTGTGGGAAATTCCAGCGCTCGCGGTGTTGATGGAGCTGCGCGGCCGCGCCGTGCTTGACCGGATGGGCAAGTTCGAACTGCAAGTGCTGTATGCCCGTGCAATGACGAGGGTCTGGGAAAAAATCGAAGAGTTGCGTGCGTTTCCCGACCTGTCCATCGCAGATTTCGGCACACGCCGGCGCCATTCGTTTTTGTGGCAGGACTGGTGCGTTCAGGCCATGCAAGAAGGGCTGGGGCGCGCCTTTACCGGGACGTCAAATTGCAAGATCGCCATGGACCGCGAGGTCGAGGCGATCGGCACGAATGCCCATGAACTGCCGATGGTCTATGCCGCCTTGGCCGAAGATGATGCCGCACTTGCCCAAGCGCCGTATGATGTTCTGCAAGACTGGCAGGATGAACATGAAGGAAATCTGCGGATTATTCTGCCCGATACCTTTGGTACAAAGGGCTTTCTGGACGATGCGCCGGATTGGCTCGCTGGCTGGACGGGCATCAGAATTGACAGCGGTGATCCGGCGACAGCAGCCCAGATCGCCATCGACTGGTGGGCATCGCGCGGCGAAGACCCAAGCACGAAGCGTTTGATCTTTAGCGACGGCTTGGATGTGCCCAAGATCAAGGAATTGCACAGCCAATTCGCAGGCAAGGTCCACACATCCTTTGGCTGGGGTACATTGCTGACAAACGATTTCCGCGGCTTGGTGCCCGACGATGCCCTCGCCCCGTTCAGCCTTGTGTGCAAGGCCGTGGCGGCAAACGGTCGCCCGACAGTCAAACTTTCGGACAATCCCAACAAGGCGATGGGCCCCCAAAGCGAGATAGACCGCTACAAACGCATTTTCGGCGTCGGCGACCAAACGCCGCAAAAGGTGATCGTCTAGGCGGCAGCCATTGCGTCTTTTACACGCTGCCGCCGCTCTCTCCAGACAATGAGAAGACCACCTGCAACGATCAGCAAAGCGCCGGGGAAAAGTTCGGACCACGGCGCTTCGCCATAGAAAAGCCAGCCCAACCCAAAGGCGAAGGGAATCCCGAAGTAGCTGAACGGAGCAAGGTTGCTTTGTTCGGTCATGCGGTAGGAAATGACCAGAAACAGCACTGCCGTACCGCCGAACCCACCCATGGCGATAATCCAGAAAACATCCGTGGCATCGTGCAATGGGCTGAATCCCACGGTGAAGAAGGCAAGGCCTAGCGACCCAACAGCGGCAAAGGCGGATGAATAAAGGTTAATCAACGCGCTTGGAACGTCATCGTCCATCATACGTGTGGTGACGGCGACCAGCGCATAGCACGCTGCAGCGGCCAACGGCAAAAGGGCCGCAGGCTGGAATGAATCGCGCCCCGGCCCGACAACCATTATCACTCCGACAAAGCCCATCAGGACTGCGCCCCACCGCAGCACACCGACCTTTTCACCAAGCAGCAGCACCGCAAGGGCAACCATGATCGGTGCATTGGCATAGGTGATGGTCGACGCGGTGGCAAAGCTTAGCAAGCCAAGCGACAGATAAAAGAAGAACTGCGCGAAGGTTAGAACGACCCCGCGCATCAGCGCAAATTGCCACTGGCGGATTTTCAGCTTGCGCCCGTTCTTGTGCCACTCGGGTGACCACCAGAGCGCGATGCCCGCCGGAATCAGTCCGGCGACATTGCGATAGGCAGAAAGTTCGGCTGCACCGTAATGCGGCGACAGATATTTGATGATCAATCCCATCATATCAAACAGCAGCAAGGCAATCAGCGAGAAAATGATCGCGAGGGTCGTTTTGTTCATCGGCATATGTCAACGCACCTTTGCGGGGCATCTCCCGCTTGCAGCACGCTAACAGAGGCGATCGTTTTGGCCACCGAAATCCGACAGGATTGCCGTTACGGTCTAGGTATCCGGGTCAACCTTGCCACGCAGGTTCTTGACCTCACCGCGGACCTTCTTTTCTTTCAGGCGGCGTTTTTTCGACCCCAAAGTAGGCCGCGTCGGGATGCGGCGCTTGGGCGGGGTAAGCGCAGAAATGATCAAAGCCTTAAGCCTGTCACGGGCGATCTCCCGGTTGCGGGCCTGGCTCCGGGTTTCGTCACATTGGATCACCAATGCACCCTCAGTAGTCCATCGGCGACCTGCCAGCCTGCGCAGACGTGTCTTGACCGGCGCGCTCAGAGAAGGCGACGTGGCGGCTTCGAACCGCAACTCGACCGCGCTTGAGACTTTGTTCACATTCTGACCACCCGGACCAGAGGCACGCATGAACGTCTCGGTCAGTTCCCAATCCTGGATGGCAATGTCATTGGCGATATGCAGCATGTTTTACCCTTCAGTTTCACTATCGCACTGCTGCGGTCCGAGGTGAAGGGGCAGATACGAAGAGGGCCGCCCCAACACAGGAGCGGCCCAATCGAAAGGTTTAAGGAGGCAGGATCGGTTAGATCAGCGATCCACCTGGGTTTCTTCAACCGCCAAGGGCTGCCCTAGCGGGAATCCTCCCAAGCTGTTCCGACACCTCGCTCCAATACCGTTCTTGACACTGGATCACCTCCTTTACATTTGTTGAACTCACTTGAAGGTTTGCACAGTGAGGCCCGAAAGCAAAACAATTTTTCTGCTCGATTACAAAAAATTGTATCTAAAAGCTTGGCTGCTCAAATGGGCAGCACGCTGGCAGGGTTGGACAAGTCGGTCTGGAAACCTTGGAACAGCCCACCGCCCTGGCCCGTTCCCCGAGGTTAAGTTAAGGCCGTTAGCCCGCATATTGCCCCTCTCAAACAGGGGCCATCCTGAGCAATCATCTCTGACAAAGCCAAAAAGCGGACAAGGGTATCAGGTCAATCTTTCGAAGCACCATGATGTGCCGCAGGCCGATGATTAAGGCAGCCTTCGCTTCAATCGGTTCAAACCATCCGAGCAATACAAATAAAATCTTAGCTCCTTCCACTTAGCTCCAATTTTCGAAATCGCGATCAGCGTTAATTTTATCGGTATAATTTGACGGTAAGTTTTCCTGAGCCCTTTGGTTAGGGACGTCTTAATCTCCAGGCCCTTTACGTGAGATGACTAGGAAAGGCAGTTACATGCGAGAAAAGACACTATTTTCTTCATTTTTGAATCCTACCATATTTTTGGCTGTGGCCCTGATGACAGTCATCGTCATGATGATCTTGCCAATGCCGTCGTGGGTGCTTGATGCGGGCCTCGCGGCATCCTTCGCGCTTGCGATTCTGATATTTACGGTAACGCTCTTCATTGATCGCCCGTTGGATTTCTCGGCGTTCCCGACAATCCTGCTTGCCTCGTTGATGCTGCGTCTCTCTTTGAACGTCTCTTCAACAAAGCTGATTATTGGCCAGGGGCATACGGGCACAAACGCCGCCGGGGACGTGATCGAGGGTTTTGCACAGTTCGTGATGGGCGGGTCCGTTTTCTTGGGACTCGTTGTTTTCTGTGTGCTCTTGATCGTCAACTTTATGGTGATCAACAAG
This sequence comes from Roseobacter sp. GAI101, assembly GCF_000156335.1. GTDB lineage: Bacteria > Pseudomonadota > Alphaproteobacteria > Rhodobacterales > Rhodobacteraceae > Sulfitobacter. The sequence continues at coordinate 2,842,181 of NZ_DS999213.1, read as the reverse complement.
GGTGCGACCCGCATGGCAGAGGTCGGCGCGCGCTTTGCCCTGGACGGCATGCCGGGCAAGCAGATGGCGATCGACAGTGACATGTCCGCCGGCGCAATCACCCATGAACAAGCGCGTGAACGCCGGGAACGGGAACAGCTGGAAACAACGTTTTTCGGGTCGCTGGACGGCGCATCGAAATTCGTCAAGGGTGATGCTGTAGCAGGCCTGTTGATAACAATACTCAATCTGGTCGCAGGCCTGATCATGGGTGTCGTTGTTCACGGGATGCCTGTCGGGCAAGCCTTTGAAACCTATGCGATCCTCACTGTTGGCGACGGACTTGTATCACAGATACCGGCTGTCATAATTTCAATTGCCTCAGCACTTTTGTTGGCTCGGGGCGGGACCTTGGGTGCGACGGACCTTGCCGTTTTCAGCCAGCTTGGCAAACATCCCGCTGCGTTGGGTACCGTTGCGGTCCTTATGGTAATGTTTGCCCTGTTTCCCGGGCTTCCTTTCCTCCCGTTTCTATTTGGCGGAGCAGGTTTAGGCGTCGCCGCATATCTAACTTACCGAAGCCTCCAAAAGGCGAAATTGGAAACGTCATCCACGACCGTCAAAGACATAACGCCCAAACAAAAGCCGTTGGGTGATATTCTTGAGTTGGATGATATTCATGTGGAATTCGCACCTGATCTTGTGAATATGGTGCTGGACCCCGGGACCGGTCTGGATGCCCGTATCGCAAACATGCGCACTCATGTGGCCTCTGTTTATGGGGTGATATTACCTGAAATTCGCCTGACTGATCATCCAGGCCTGCCGGTTGGAACCTATATTTTGCGCATACAAGGTGTCGAACAAGCACGCGCGCAGCTGAACCCGGATCAAATCCTTGCCCTTGCACCCGAAGATAACGTGCTACTGCCACCGGGAAGCGACACGAAGGAGCCTGTTTATGGTGCCCCGGCCCGCTGGATCAACAGTCGCGATCAGGAAGAGGCCGCACTTGCGGGGATAACCCTGGTCACGCCGACCGAGATACTAGCCACCCACGTGCTGGAAATCGTCAAACAAAACTTCAGCCGTCTTCTCACGCTCAAATCGCTGCGCCGGTTGCTAAGAGAAATGGTAAATATTTCAAATCCGGCGCGGGCCGAAGCAAACCGGAAGCTCTTGGATGAACTGATCCCTGACAAGGTCCCGATTGACGTGCTTCACAACGTCCTAAGGCTGCTTTTGGACGAACAAGTGTCCATCAGGAACCTTCCTCTTATCCTCGAGGCAACGGCTGAAGCGCGAGCGCACAACTCACAGTCGGAAGCGATTTGCGAACATGTACGTCAAAAACTGGGGTTCCAGTTGGTCGCTGAAATGCGGCGGCCTGACGGTAGCCTTCCCCTCGTCCAACTGGCACCCGAGTGGGAGGATACGTTCGAGACCTATCAGATTGACGCAGACCGCGGACTGGACATTGCGTTGCCGCCTGACGTGTTCAATCGTTTGGCTGACGGCATGTCCGCCAGCCTTTCACAGGCCAGCCAGAATGGGATTTTTGCCGCCATCGTGACGAATACCCGACGGCGTCGTTTTCTTCGAACTGTCATGCGCGCGAAAGGAATATCCAATCCTGTGCTCTCTTTCGAAGAAATCGGTTTGGACGCGCGTCCATCACTTGTTGGAATGATTGCGGCTTGATACCGATCCACGACAGCTTGGCCCCTTGGATCGCGGAGGCGCTATGGCACGCTTTTGCGGTTTTTTTGCGTGTCGGCGCATTTGTGTCACTCATGCCGGCTTTCGGTGAATCCGTCATGCCGGCACGCGTAAAGCTGGTTCTTGCCTTCGCTTTTACATTGATCGTGTCGCCTTCCATACAGGTACCGCCATACGCAACAATTTTGCTTGGGGATCTCCTTTGGTTGATTTTTTCCGAGACTGTGAATGGATTATTGTTAGGTATTGGCGTTCGCCTCTTCATTTTGGCCCTTCAGACAACCGGATCAATCGCGGCACAGTCCACATCGCTTTCACAAATTCTGGGGGGCGCTGCCGTCGAACCCATTCCAGCCATGGGGTATATTCTGGTATTTGCGGCTTTGGCTTTGGCCGTCACCGCGGGGCTACATGTCAAAGCTGCCTCTCTGCTCATTTATTCCTACGATACCCTGCCGATGGGACAGTTCCCGAATCCTTCGGATCTGTCTGAATGGGGGCTTGCCCAGACCAGCCACGCGATGTCCTTGGCATTCACTTTGGCGGCCCCCTTTGTCATTCTCTCGTTGCTCTATAATCTGGCATTAGGTGCCATCAACAAAGCAATGCCGCAGCTTATGGTCGCCTTTGTCGGTGCGCCTGTGATCACTGCCGGTGGTTTGTTCATTCTCTGTATTGCCTCACCACTCTTGCTTGGCACTTGGTTAAGCGCTCTCGATCAGTATCTGATAAACCCATTCGGAGCCCGACCATGAGCGGCGAAGACGACGATTCTGACAAGTCATTCGAAGCGACCGCAGAGAAGTTGTTGGAAGCACGTCGTAAGGGGGATATCGCGAAGTCCACCGATCTTATGACAGCAGCCGGCTATGCAGGACTGTTCGTTGCGTTCGCCTATGTTGGATCAGAAGGGATTGCCCTGATCAGCACCGCGCTGATGGTCTTGCTGGATCAACCTGATCGCCTGATTGATATTTTCTTCGACGGTAGTGCGGCTGCGCCCGCCAGCGGTCTCATCATATCTATAATTCTCCCGGCGCTTCCGATTTTTTTGCTCCCTGCAATTGCTGTGCTTGTTGCGATTGCAGCACAGCGTGCGTTCGTCTTTGCGCCATCCAAAATTGCCCCGAAGCTGTCGCGGATTTCATTGATCTCAAACGCGAAAAATAAATTTGGCCGCAATGGTCTTTTCGAATTTGCAAAAAGCTTTTTCAAACTCTGTATCTATTCGATCTGTTTAGTACTGTTCATACGGGCAAATCTGCACGAAATGATTGCCGCGCTTCAAACGGATCCCGCATCTGCAATTTCACTCATGATTGAGATTTGTCTAAGTTTTCTGCTTGTTACGATCCTGATATCAGCGACAATCGGCGGAATAGATGCGCTCTGGCAGCATTTTGAACATTTGCGCAAAAATCGGATGTCGAGAAAAGAAATCCAGGATGAACAGAAGAACTCGGAAGGTGATCCACATCTGAAACAAGAGCGACGGCAGCGCGCGATGATTGTTTCACAAAGTCAGATGATGGCGGATGTCCCGAAGGCTGACGTGATTATCGTCAACCCGACACACTACGCCGTCGCCCTGAAATGGAGCAGACTGCCCGGAGAAGCCCCTGTTTGTGTTGCGAAGGGCGTTGATGAAATCGCAAAAGCCATACGTCTCAAGGGTGCCGAAGCCGGTGTGCCCCTGCATAGTGACCCACCGACGGCACGCGCCCTTCATGCAACCACAGACATCGGTGACATGATTGCGCCAGAGCATTTTCAAGCCGTCGCCGCTGCAATCAGATTTGCGGAAGCGATGCGCCTCAAGGCAAAGGCACGCGGATGAAAAAATTGGATCAACTCCTCCAGGTTGAGAGCCTTCTGGAGGTTCGATACCAAAAACAACAGCAGAGCTTTCAGCGCCTCGTTGCACATGAGACGAGGCTGCGTACCGACATTGAGCGGCTTAAAGAAAATGCTATCGAAATGCGGGCCTCCCTTTCAGAGGATGCCAAGATGAGATCCGTCGGTGCTGATATCGCGTGGCAAGCGTGGTTGGGCCGCAAGAAGGCAGCATTGAATGGAGAGCTTGCACAGGTGTTGGCGATAAAGGAACATCATCTGAAACAAGTTCGCACAGCTTATGGGAAACTGATCGTCGCGCGGGAACTTGCGGGTAACCTGCGCGGTGATATCAAAAAGCGAAAGGCCCGGGATGAGCTTTCCCGGGCCATCGATCTGTTTGGAATGAAATAATGCGGCTATTTGCCTAGTAATCCTGTCGCGCAATTTCAACGATCAGAACGTCCTTGACAAGGTCAGCCCCGGCGTCTCGTTGGCCAACTTCCTTTAGCGCCCGTTTCAAACCTCCAAGCTTCTCGATTGATGTAAACTCTCCGTCAAAGCCGCCAATGTTCGCATGCGTGAAAAGGACTCGCAAAAAGGAGTCCCTTAATTTGGGTTCACGCCGCAGGACATCGTCTTCTTTGCCTAAAGGAGCTTCAATGCTTAGCGACAGGACAACCATGGCAGACACACGGTTGTCGGTGACGATTGGAACGACGAACTGATTGTTCATCTTGACGTAGTCCCTGTCCGGGCTGGTGCCCTCAGGTTCTTGCTCTGAAGTCTCGGCTTCCTCTGCCGGCTTTTCCCCATCAATCTCCTCTGAGACACTTTCAGCAGGTTCAGCGGGAGGGGGGCGCAAGAACTTTCCCGCCGTCAAACCCAGAGCGGCACAGATGACAAGCACAAGAATAGGGATCAGTTTTGCCATTTCGAAAGCTCCTAAAAGGGAAGAACGGCATCAAGCACTTGCTGACCGATCCGTGGCTGTTGCATGTCCGAAATCTGCCCGCGTCCACCATAGGACACACGCGCGGACGCAATTTTATCATAGGTAATCTCGTTCTGGCGCGAGATGTCTTCAGACCGGACAAACCCGGTTACCAGCAATTCGCGCAGTTCAAAATTGACCCTTAATTCTTGTGTGCCCGAGATGGATAGGACACCGTTCGGCAACACATCCACCACGGTCGCAGCCACCCGCAAAGTTAAATTTTCTTTCCGTTTTACCGATCCATTTCCGGAAGAGTTGCTGGACGAACTCAACCCGACCAAATCTGCGGAGGACGCACCATCAGGGAGCTTCTCGTCCAAACGCTGGGGGATTCCCAACAAATTCGGAACAGACAAAGATTCCGAACCGGACCTGGATCGGTCAGTTTGATTGGAAATTTCAGCGTTTTCATTGATTTCAATGACAACGGTCATGATATCACCCCGCTGCATCGCCCTGCGATCACCCAAGAGCGAATTGCGGGTCCCGGACCAAAGCGACGATCGGTCGACAAGCCGGACAGGTGCCAACCGAATTGGCAGTGCTTCGTAGACCATCGCATTATGTTCCGCACTTTGCATCGGCTCACTGAATGTCGGAGTACTCCCCATGTGATCCGTGCGCGCGCAAGCTGCCGAAAAGGCAGCAATAGTCAAACTCAGCATGACTTTTTTCATTTTTCGGATCCCTACTGCCTTATTTGAATTGTGCCGTCCTGCTGGACTTGGCCAAATAACGTGGCGCGAGACGCAAGATTCATCACTCGAATATTGTCGCCCACCCCGCCCCTTTCGAGCGCGCGACCTTCCGTTGCAATTCGCAGCCCTCTGCCTTCGAAGAACAGGCTGACAATCTGGTTTCGATCGACGATTGCTGGCGGCCCTATCTGATCCAGCATGATCGGACGCCCTGCATAAAGAACAACCCGCGCTTCTTGTCCGATGACGTCCCTTAAACGATCAAACCCATCGGCGGCGCTGACGTTGCCAATCATCACATCCATTTCCGTAATGATCGCATCAGCACGGACGGTGCGCGTGGGCACGACGACCTGAGCCAAACTGGGTGTCGAAACCAAGAACGCAAGAATTACCCAAGTAATTTTCATCAGCGTATCTGCGTCGTGGCACCCATCATCTGGTCCGCCGCTGAAATAACTTTTGCATTCATCTCGTAGCCACGTTGCGCTTCGATCAGCTCGGTAATCTCGCGCACCGCATCAACCGAGCTATCCTCGAGATAGCCTTGCCGAAGGGTGCCCAATCCGTTGAGGCCAGGTGTAGCGACCAAGGCGGCACCGGAAGCTTCGGTCTCGACAAACAGGTTTCCGCCGATGGCCTCAAGCCCTTTGGCATTACTGAAACCGGACATCGTAAATTGCCCCAAAAGCTGAGCCGCGATGTTACCATCGAAGTAAGCAAAGACCTCGCCGGAGGCGTTGATCGAAATGCTTCGAGCGTCTTCCGGTATCACAATTTCCGGCGCGACAGGGAAACCATCAGAGGTCACGATCAGCCCCTCACCAGTCCGTTTTAGCCCGCCATCGCGCGTATATGCCGCTTGGCCAGAGGGAAGAGTCACCTCAAGGAAACCTTTGCCTTCAATAGCAAGATCAAGATCGCCCCCTGTTACCGACAACGATCCCTGCGCAAGTTGCATCGAAACTGCAGCCGGTCGGACGCCCAGGCCAAGCTGCACACCAGTGGGCAAAACCGTCCCGTCCGAGGCGCTCACAGAACCGGCACGTGCCAATTGCTGATAGTGAAGATCAGAGAACTCGGCCCGGCGGGCATTGTAGCCGGTGGTGCTCATGTTCGCGAGGTTGTTCGAGATGGTCTCGACACGCATTTGCTGGGCGCTCATTCCCGTGGCTGCAATTTTTAGGGCACGCATGATGCACCTCCAGTTGATTTTCAGGCAATTATTGTGAAAGCGACTTCAGGGCGGTCCGAATGCGTTCATCTTCACTTTCGAGGAAACTCTGTCCCATTTCATAAGCTCGCTGAACCTCGATCATCCTTGCGAGCTGGCTGACAGCATCGACATTCGACCCTTCGGTAAAGCCTTGAACCACACGCGCATTTACGGCCGGTTCAACGCCTTCGTCAGCCCGGAACATGACACCATCTTCGCGGACCATGTCCAATGGGGCAATCGGGCTGACGATACCAAGCTGCGCAATCGGCGCGCCATTGACGCTGAACGTCCCATCACTGGAGACCCCCAATGCACCTGCATCTTGCGGAACAAAAATAGGCCCCCCCCCGGCATCGAGGACCCGAAAACCGTCGTATGTGACCAGTTCGCCAGCTGAATTCGGTGTAAAAGAACCTGCTCGGGTCAGTCTCTCGCCGGCTGGCGTCTCGATCAGGAAGTATCCATCGCCTTCAATGCCGAAATCGAAGGTCCCGTTTGTCTGCGTCAAGGCTCCCTGCATGTAGTTCGTGTTCTGAACGTTCGCGGTACCCATCGACAATGACGGTCCGCGATCCACGGTCTGAACAAACTCGGAAAAAATTACGCCTTCGGACCGGTATCCTGTGGTCGCGGCGTTTGCGATATTATTCGCGACCATCTGCATCTCGCGGGCAAGGCCCATTTGACGGGTCAGAATTGTGTAGCTGGCATTATCCATTTTTATCCTCCGATAATCAGCGGAATGATGCGATCGTGGAAGAACGAGACGAGCGTTTCCGTCATGAAGCTCATTGATACCCAGAACACCGCGCCGATCCCGGCGAGCTTGGGAACGAATGTCAGGGTCATTTCCTGGATCGATGTAAGGGCTTGTACCAGACCGATGGTAACGCCGGTGATCAAAGCCACGGTCAAGATCGGGACCGAGATAATGAGTGCGACCCAAAGACCCTGACGTAAAGTGTCATAAAAGATGACTTCGTCTATCATCAGACAGGCATCCGCAATATTTCTTGGTAAGCCTCGACAACCTTGTTTCGCACAGCGACCGCCGTTTCAACGACCAACTCCGTCTGGGCAAGCGCTTGCACCAGGGCATGGGGGTCGGCATCTCCGATCATCGACTCTTTGGCGATGTGGTCACCCCGAGCCAAGGTATCCGCGAAGTCCAATGCCATATCCTTCATAAAAGATGATGCATTTTCATCGGGAGTGACGGCGGGGATAGCAGCTGAGTATTTCTGGGCTGCGGAAATAGCTTTGATATCCATTCTGGATCTCCTTCGCGTGAAATAGGGGGTTTAGCGCCGTAACAAATCCATTAGACCTGACGACATCTTGCGGGTCTGTTCGAACATTTTCAGATTGGCTTCATAACTTCGCTGCGCTTCTTTCGCGTCTGCAAGTTCGATCAGCAGGTTGACGTTCGATCCATCATATTGGCCGGTATCGTCGGCCAACGGGTGCGCGGGATCATACACTTTTTCAAGCGCCGTTTGATCAAGGTGGACCTTCCCGGTTTGCACTTTTGCCGGTGCATCTCCCAAGGAGAATGCCGTTTGAAAGGAAACAAGCTTGCGCCGGTAACCCGGCGTATCAGCGTTTGAAATATTCTCCGACAAATGACGAAGACGGTTTGCCTGTGCGCGCAGCCCGCTTGATGATACGTCAAGGGCATTAGAAAAATCGCTCATATCTCAGCCCCTCACTTACCGATGGTCGAGCGCAGCACGCTCAAAGCTGATTTATAGATTGCCAATGATCGGTCGTGTTGGCGCTTCGCATCCAGCGACCTGAGCATTTCCGTCTCGAGCGACACGGCATTGCCATTTGGCGATGCTTCATCGCGGACCTCAAAGGGTTCGGTGACCTGCATGCCATCAACGCTGCCGTTCAAATGACCCGTACGTGTAGCGCGCTGCACGGTCCCATCACGGCTTGACTGATACAAGGTTTCAAACGCAGCGATATCCTTGGCAACATACCCGGGCGTGTCCGAGTTAGCTACATTTTGGGAAGCAATGGCTTGCCGCTGCCCGGCATGGATCGCCATTGCTGAAGACATTCTGAAAACATCGAGCTGTTCGAACATCAAAGGATTCTCCTTCGTCTAATTTCAATCAAGGCTTAACCCTGATTCCTTTAGAAACAGTTTGCAGGGGACAAAGGATCGACATGAAAAGAGTAGATGAGATCGATGGACTGATCGGACAGCTTAATGCCCTCAAGGCCGTGCAACCATTTGGACGCATAACTCTGGTAGACCAAGGAGCCGTCCAGGTTTCCGGTTTGGGAACAGAGGCTTGCCTTGGGGATAGGGTAAAAATTCGCCGCCGGTCAGGCAGTGATTTATTTGGTGAGATTGTGCAGCTTGACGGTACTATTCTGACCGCACTGCTTGAAAATGCCCCAGATGGCGTAGCAGTTCACGATCGCGTCTTCCTTGCATCGGCTGGTGAAATTTTCCCGTCACCTCAATGGATTGGTCGTGTCATCGATTCATCTGGGCATCCGCTGGACGGTAAACCGCTACCCTGTGGTCCGCAGGCCCAACCGCTTCGTGCTTCCCCTCCAGGGGCAGCAGAACGAAAACCGCTGGGCCAGCGCTTGGAAACAGGGCTTGAGATAACCAATACGCTGTTACCGATCGTCGAAGGTCAGCGCGTTGGTCTTTTCGCCGGTTCGGGCATTGGCAAATCCACCTTGTTGGGGACATTGGCGTCAAAGATGCAGGCGGACGTCGTTGTCATTGCTATGGTCGGAGAGAGGGGGAGAGAAGTACGTCACTTTATTGATGACGTGCTTGGCCCAGAAGGCCTTGCGCGTACTGTCGTCGTTGCAGCGACATCAGATCAGTCGGCCCTGCTAAGGCGTCGCTGCGCGTGGACAGCAATGGCCGTTGCCGAATTTTTCAGAGATCAGGGAAAGTCAGTTCTCTTTCTGGCCGACTCAGTCACACGATTTGCCGAGGCACACCGTGAAATTGCCGTCTCGTCAGGCGAAGCTCCTGTTTTACGGGGATACCCGCCTTCGACAGCTCATATGATCATGCAACTCTGCGAACGCGCGGGGCCGGGGCATTTAGGTCAAGGTAATATTACAGGGCTGTTCAGCGTTTTGGTCGCCGGGTCAGACATGGATGAACCGATCGCTGATATCTTGCGCGGAGTCCTGGACGGCCACATTATTCTGGATCGTGCGATCGCTGAAAGGGGGCGTTTCCCCGCCATTGATGTCTTACGCTCCGTTTCACGCAGCTTGCCTGCGGCAGCTACCGAAGGAGAAAACAAGATACTTAAGCAGGTGAGGAAAATACTGGGAGTTTATGAACGGAACTCGATGATGATCAGTGCCGGGCTTTATACCTCTGGCAGTGACCCTGAGATAGACCAGTCCATTGCACTCTGGCCAGAATTAGACATTTTTTTTGGGGCCCGTGAGTCAGCTGAAATAAGTCAGAGCTTTCGGAAGCTTGAAATCATACTGCGCAGGGCGAAAGCCGTACCAACATAGTTAAAGAAAAATTTCATAAAATCTGTTTAGCGTTGCAATAAAGTAAGGGCGATAGACCCTGACGAAAGAGAGCTTCCGAGGTTGTCTATTTGATCTTTGACAATGAACTTCGTGATTAGCTCCTGCAGCTTTTCTGTGTCGCCAAAGGTTGCAATATCTTCTGTTCCAAACGCTTTCTTTGCACGTTCTTTGAAGACACCGAGCTGCTGATCAATATCAATCTGCCCAAAAGATTCCGGAAGGTTCAGCGCCTTCTGAAAGAGATTTCTCAGGGGAGGGTCCCCCATAATCGTGAACCATTTTGTATCAACTGATCCGTCAGATTCCGCGATGTCTACCAGCTGCCTTTGCGCATACAGCGCAATGCGCATCGCTTGATCTTGATCACCCGTCGAAACTTCAAAGCTATTGGCTTGAAATTTCGCTGAAATTTCTGCCGCAAAGCCAGAAGCACCGTTCTTACGCGACTCATTGGGGCCAAACCCAAAGGCCTTTGACAGTTCAGCATAACGCGGATCTGCGAAACGGTTTGCTAATGAATCATCATTGGTCGTGCCTTCTTCCAGCACTTTCCTGATAAAGTATCGATTGTTGATATCGTCTTGGAGACCAAACGCACCCAAAGTAACTGTCAAAAGGCGACGATCCTTAACAAGACCTTCTGCTGTTTCTATCGCGCCTATATTTTTTTGAAAGTATTCAGTATCCCGTTTCAGTTCGACAGACTTTGTAAAAGTCTCAAACTGCCGATCGTAGGTGGTTTGCAAAAAGCGCCACCCCGATAGACCGGGAAGTGGGATGATCGGTTGAAACATTAGTCTAGCCTCACAGCCATGAGCCTATCCTCGCGCGGATACAACCCCTTTAGGAGCTTCATAGCACGGTAATGCTGCATTTGGATTAACGCCTGGCTGGCATCCCCAAGAACTGTCCGGCTATCATTGTCCGTAAAGACTTGGCTCAGCTCCTCAATCTGACGTAGCAAAGACAAGTGCACAGCTTCCGGCGCACTGTCACCGGTCAGTACCAGCTGGATCGCATAACAAACCCGACGGACGGGTGTCTTGGCATCTTCTGGATGAATCGCGTCCCGCAGACGGAGAATATTTGCGTCTGGCGTCATGATTGCCAGCCGACTACGTCGATCGCCATTTTCGATCACCGCACCATTGATCAGAACCCTTTCCTTGGGGCTCAATTTCAAAACAAGACCACTCATTGCATTGCCCCTTCAGTCTTAAGGCCGCGCAATATTGCAGTGTTCACCTCGACCAGTGGAATTGCGGAGATCTTATTTCTGATTACTTCACTGGTATGGTGATTTGTGAATTCACTCAGATAATAGAGCCGGGCGCGCAATTCTTCGGGAAGGCCGTTATCAGATTGTGAAACGTTAAGCGCCAAAGTTCGCCATAGCTTGCGATTTTCATGAAGCGCTTCAAGAAGTGGCCCAAGATCTTTCTTCTCGATTGCTTTCTTCAACCGATATGTAATCCGTGCGATTACATCATACTCTATGCTTCTGTTAGACCGCGTCGGGGCAGCCGTAGGCGCATAGGCGCGCTGAGCCATGTTGATTACATTCATGGAATAGCCTTACCTGTATCATGAAAAAACTGAAGCGGGTTCTCGGGCGCGACGTATCGCGCCCGAAATTCACTTCTTATCGGAAGAGAGACAGGATCGTTTGTGGTGCCTGGTTCGCAATCGACAACGATTGAACGCCAAGCTGCTGCTGTGTTTGCAGGGCCTGCAGACGCGCAGACGCCGCTTCCATGTCGGCATCAACAAGCGAGCCAATCCCTGACTTCACCGCGTCAGTCAGTTTGCTGACAAACTCACCTTGGTCAGAAATGCGCTGCGCCGAAGCGCCCAGAGCAGCCGCACCGTCGATCGCCACTGTCAAGAATGCCTCAATATCGTCAAACGCGGTCGCCGCAGTCGCCGAGTCAGTGATTGTGGTGATTGTTGTAGCGTCGAGGTTGGTTGTGAAATCGACTGTAGCTACGTCGATCGTCGAAACGCTCGGAGCGCTGGAACCGACACGGTCGAGGGACGAGACAACAGTCAATGAGGTGCTGGCGTTTCCATCAATATCGTCTTTCAACAAATTTACGCCGTTAAACTGCGATCCGTTTGTAATCGCTGTAATTTGTGCAATCTTCTCTTGCATATCCGCGTCGATCTTGGCGAAGTCAGACGTTTCGGACTGACCCGCAACCGCGAGGGCCTTCATCTCTTTGAGGGTTTCAACGATCTGCTCAGCACCGGCAGATGCAACAGCAACTGTCGATTCACCTACTGCAAGCGAATCCTGAACTGCGTCGAAGCCAGCAACGTCGGATTCCATAACCTTTGAAATGGCCCAGATTGCTGAGTTGTCCTTCGCGGAGTTGATGTCTTTACCAGTGGAAATCGCGCTTTGCGTTGCCGACAAATCCCTGTTGATCGAACGAAGGCTCTGAAGCGCAACCATTGCACCGTTGTTTGTATTAATGCTCGACATGAACATGTTCCTTTAGTCATTGACGCTTTGCGTCCGTTTGCGGCCCTCCCCCTTGGGGCTGGACCAAAATGCCATTCTGACCTGTGCACACATTCAATGGACTTGATGGTGCGCCATCCGACCTCGGATGCATCGCCAACATGTCATTTTTTGACTTAACAGCGCCCTAATACGGCCCGACCTGATATCGATCATTTTATTCAAACGTCATGCGCGTTTTTCGAAAGATGTCTCAGGATCGACCTCTATAATGCTTTTTTCACCCTTGGCATCATAGGTCTCCAGCGATCCGCGTACGCGCCGAAATGCCGCCATGCGTCGGGCAACTGTTCGAATACCATCCAAGGCACTGTTCAGCAGGCCCTGATTGCGTTTTACCTTCAAATCAAGCTCCTTCAGCAATTCAAGATCAGCCTGCTCCGCAGAGTTTAATGCCTCAATCAGCGCCTCTTTGCGCTCTGCCATACCTGTCAATCTCTCCAGATCACCAGCAAGAAGCGCGGCCTTTTCCGCCTCGAGCAGGTCGTTGAGAGAGTCCATTATCGGTCCGATTTCACTTTTCATCACGTCTCTCCTTCAGGGCTTCAAAAAGCGTTTCGGACAGGCCGATTCCCCCCGCCTTCACCATCTGCATCGCTTGTTCCTGGACTAGAAACGACCCGAATTGATCTTCGCCAGCCCCCCCTCCAAAGGTTTCCCGCGCCTCACCAAAACCGGCCGATTTCAGCATTTCGGCTAGAAACGTGGCCTCAAGTTTCTGCGCCGCTTCAAAAATCAGCTTGTCTTTTGGCGGCATGACACGATCAGGCAAAGACCTTTCTATGATATTCATCTCAACATCCTTTAAATTGCATCTAGTTTCCTGATGATTGCCCAAAACCAGTAAACATCCGGTAACCACCTCCGTGCAAAGAATATGGCGATGAACGATGTCCCGCGGAGAATCCAAATGCAATTTCTTCAAGCGCTTCCAGTTGCGCCAACTGAGGTCAAAACCTCTCAGGCCAATCCCGCATATGCTCATGCGAATAGCGAAAACCAGTCATCGAGAACCCAACTTTTCTCAGATGTTTTCGAAGGGGTTTCTAAGGATACACCTGAAACGGAAGTGTCTGATCAGGCGCTTCCCACAAAGCGCGAGGCTGTTGATAAGGCCCACAACACAGCATCCGATACCGCCCCAGAAGCAAAAACAGCGCGAGAGAAAACTGACGCGGTTTTGGATGAAACACCTCAGGACCAGCGTGCTTTGGACAGCAAAGACCCGCACGAAGTACGGGATCAAATCGACATCGATCAACCCGACCCGTCAACATCCGCCCAGAAAACAACGCGTATCATTCCCGTGCTTGAGGGTATGATAATGCCAAGCTTGGTGCAGCCATTGTCAAAGGTGATGACATCGTTAAGCCATGCTCCCAATGCAGCCGAGCTAGGAAATAATGCACTCCAAATTGATGACAACGGAAATTCTGCCCCCGCCACTGGGCCTCAGTCGGCCCGAGAAACGGAGACTAAGAATTTTCAAACTCCGGGCCTGCAAATACGCCAAAACACCCCTTCACCTAATCCAGATCTAGCCCTGAACGCAGTTCGGCTCCAGAAGATACAATTTCCAGATTCACAGGCTTCGCAAACAGTTTCTTTGCGAGAAAGGACCCAAGTCACGGCTTCAGAAGCACATCTAGTGCCACGGAACCAGCATGACAGCCTAGGCGGCCAAACCGGGGATATAAAAATGTCTCAATCGCCGACCGCAACGGAAAAGCAACTGGTCCTCCTTAACTCTCAACCCTTGGCCCAAACGGGTGAAGGCACACTTTCAGATGTTACGCGGCCCCCGGTGTTAGTAAGCGCGGAAAATCACAACATACCGAAATCCGAGACAAAGATGGCAATCGCCGAAACCGGCCAGCAAAAAACTGATCAAATCTATAACATTCGCCAGCACAACACAGGCATTGAAAAGCTGCCAGCCGATGAACAGATTTCACGCATCGTTCCTGAAGAAAGGTTTATGAGTTCCGTACAACAGAACTCGGCGATGCCAAGGCAGCAAAACACAGCCCCACCATTGCTGCGTGACGGGGATTTCCCGACGCAGCTACATGGCGGCCAAGCAACCCAAGAACCCTCTACTTCAAGAACTCAGCAAGGCTCGGCAATTCAAAATATTCCTATTAATGTTGAGCAAGCCACTCTCGTACAAAAATCAACAACAGGCGAAAAAGTATTTCAACGAGATGTTGAAGGTCACACTGTTCCAAAGGATTCAGATCAGACGACAGCACTGTATGTCGTCGGCAAGTCAAATGCTTGGCAGAGTGCGAAAACCCAAATTTCTGGACAGGGGCACCAAAGGCCTTCTTTCGTCACTGACTCCACAGCCAACCTAAGCACTGGGGACCTAGAAATCGACCCTCCTCTTTCTGATGAGCTGGGGTCCCTGCCGGGCACCGATCATCCAAGGGCTACGACCCAGAACATGGGACTCGCAGTCGGGAAAGCAGATATGCCGCAGCATATTCCAAGACAACTGGCTGAGGTCGTTCATGCAAACAACGGGAAATCCGTAGATGTTGCACTAAGCCCGGAAGAATTGGGACGCGTCAAGCTTTCGATTGTTGCGGCAGATAACGGGGTAGTAGTCAGCATTCTCGCCGAGCGTCCTGAGACTTTGGAGCTGCTTCGTCGTCACATTGATCAGCTCAATCAAGAGCTTCGCGAACTAGGTTATCAAAACCCTAGATTCTCTTTCAGCAATGAAAACCCTGATCCCGGCAGGGACCGCAGCTCATCCCTTACTGGAGATTCGCCGAACGCCGATCAAGAAATCCAGTTGCCCCGTTCAACAGCGAATGGCGAACAACCTTCAACAGGCCCTCAGGCCGGTCTTGACCTGCGGATATAAAGGAAAAACCATGAGTATAACTGCTACCTCCCTGACAGCCGCAACGCCTGCCGCCACAGAGGCTCAGCCCAAATCAAAAAGTGTTATATCTTCAGATTTTGAAACATTCTTGAAAATGCTGACGACACAGGCAAGGTATCAAGACCCGCTTGAACCCATTGATTCCTCAGAATATTCAGCACAGCTGGCCCAGTTTTCGATGGTTGAACAGCAGGTGAAGTCAAACGACTTGTTGACGGCGCTAACCACCCAGATCGGGGGTGGTAATATCGGGCAGGTCGCCGGGTGGATCGGGATGGAAGCGCGTTCGACGGCACCAGTGCAATTCAATGGTGCCCCTCTCACAATCGCACCGAACATAGCGGCGTCGGCCGATTCGGCTCAACTCATCGTTTACGACGCACAGGGCAAAGAGGTCCAACGCAGCCCGCTGTCTCTTTCTGAAAGCCAAGTGCAATGGGCTGGCGTTTCAAGTGATGGTACACCATTCGCAAACGGCCTTTATACTTTTGGCGTCGAAAGCAAAGCGAGTGGTCAAGTGATCAGTACCACGCCAGCCGAAAGCTACTCTCGCATTGTCGAGGCACGTATCGAGAATAGCGGCTCCCGCCTGATATTGGCAGGAGGGAGCGAGATTACGGCTGATCAGATAAGAGCGCTGCGTGAGACTGACTAAATACCGTATCCTTCACGGCCAATTGACACATAGGCCGTGAAGCCAGCCCGCTCAGCGTCTTTGGGATTATAGATATTCCGAAGGTCCGCCATGACCGGCGATGTCATGCGCTTGGCCATGCGCTCAAGGTCCAATGCCCTAAATTCATTCCACTCAGTCATCAGAACGACGGCATCCGCGTCTTGTGCTGCCTCGTAGGCATCCTCAAGCCAAGACACTCCCGGAAGCAAAGCTTCACCCTCGCGCTTGCCCTGCGGATCGACGACACGAACTTTTGCACCGTTTCCGACCAAAGAAGGGACAATCGTCAAGCTTGGCGAATCGCGCATGTCATCCGTATTAGGTTTGAAGGTCACCCCCAAAACAGCAATCACCTTGCCGTTCACCGACCCGCCGCAAATGTCGACAACCTTATCGACCATGCGGCGCTTAACCTCATCGTTTACCTTGATGACGGTTTCAGTCAATTGCATCGGGCTTGAATGATCTTGCCCCATGCGGGCCAATGCCTGCGTATCTTTCGGAAAACAGCTGCCGCCGTATCCTGGTCCTGCGTGGAGGAATTTTGATCCGATCCGACCGTCCAGCCCCATGCCTTTCGACACCATTTTTACGTCTGCGCCAACACGTTCGCATAAAGCGGCAATTTCATTGATAAAGGTGATCTTTGTCGCCAAAAACGCATTTGCTGCGTATTTGATCATTTCAGCGCTTTCCAAATCAGTCGACATGATTGGAAACTCGCGCAGATAAAGTGGGCGGTAGATATCATTCATCACCTCGGCTGCGCGATCACTCTCGACCCCGACAACCACACGATCAGGGCGCATGAAATCATCAATCGCAGCCCCCTCACGGAGAAACTCCGGGTTCGATGCAACGTCGAATTCCAGCGCCGGATTGGCTTTTTCGATGACATTTTTAACCTGCCGGTTTGTCCCGACCGGTACCGTCGATTTGGTTACAACCACGGCATAACCCGTCAAGGCAGAAGCGATTTCCTCGGCTGCGGCCATGACAAAGGTCAAATCGGCGTGGCCATCGCCCCGGCGCGTTGGGGTCCCGACAGCGATAAAGACAGCATCGGCCCCATCAACCGCCTTCGCAAGGTCCAGCGTAAACGAAAGCCGGCCAGCGGCCACGTTTTTCGCCATCAGATCTTCCAGGCCGGGTTCGTAAATCGGGGCGATCCCCTTTTCCAGTTGGGCGATTTTCTTGGGGTCTTTATCGACACAAATTACGTCATGCCCAAAATCAGAGAAGCAAACGCCGGAAACCAATCCAACATAACCGGTGCCAATCATCGCAATTTTCATAAATCAGTATTCCTAATTAAATTTGGTTTTTAACTGCGCCAAACGCACGCCCGTGTCAATTCCATCTAACGATCAGCAAGCGCAAAACCAAGATAGGCCAAAGGCATAACCGCGCGGCGAAGCGACCCGAATTCAAATTTCTTCAGCGGCCTCTGCATCGATTTTGGGTAGGGGCCATCAAAGGTCTTACCCATCACGACGTTTGCGATCATGGCACCTGAATAACTTCCCATCGCGACCCCGTTGCCGTGATAACACAGGGTCGCAAAGAGATTGTTATGGCCCGGAATCCCGCCCACGAAAGGCATCTGATCGCGCGCGATGCATACCATACCGGACCAGGCATAGGGGGTTTCCACCCCGGACCATGCCGGGAACATCGCCTCAAAGTCGCGTCTGACACGATCAAGCGCGCGACCTTCGGCGGTCGGGCCTGTCATAAGTCCACCCCGCATGCCGAAAAGCATCCTGCGGTCTGGCATTAGACGGAAATAATGCAGCAGGTTGCGCGTATCATAGACCATTTGATCACTGGTCCAGCCAGCGGTTGCCAGCTCTTGGATCGACAGGGGACGTGTCACGATTACCGAAGATTGCGCCGGCATGTAGCGACCGGCAAGCCACTCGGGCAAATCTTCCGAGGAGTAGCCGTTCGTCGCAACGATCACCTTATCAGCCCTAAGGATCCCGCCCTGCGTTCTGATTTCGTAGCTGTCCCCGCGCCGATTGATCTGCTGCGCTGCCGTATCATGATAAATCCGCGCGCCTGCCGCTTCTGCTGCTGCCGCCAGCCCGGTGATATATTTACGCGGGTTCAGCCCGAACCCCGCCGGAATCGTCAGCCCCCCATGAAAGGGCCCCTTCAAACCATGCGCTTCAAGGTCTTTCTTTTCGATGAGCGTTGCATCAAGCCCGTAGTTTTCCTTGATCTGTGCAACGCGCGCCCGCAAATCGTCCATATCACGGGGCCGATGGGCCAATTCGGTTTCGCCGTTCGAATGACGGTCAACGTCGATGTCGAAACGTTTGGTCAAGGCATCAACCAAAGTGATGGCCGCCATTTCTGTAGCGCGGTACGCCAATCGGTCTTCGCGGCCAAATTTGCGGTCCAGCGCGGCGTCGCCCAACCGCCCGCCGCCAAGGCAACAAAATCCGCCATTGCGTCCCGAGGCACCCCAACCGACATACCGGTTCTCGAGCACGACCGCTTTCACGCCAGCCTCGGCCAGATGAAGCGCGGCTGAAATGCCCGTGAAACCACCGCCGATGATAGCAACATCGCAGGTTTCATCCTGTTCAAGTGCTGGTCGCACCGGAATATCGCAGGTCTGATCCCACCAGCACTGCGCCCGCGGCGCATCGCTGTAGGCAAAGGCGTCGTAAATATGTTTCACGTGGCCCCGCGTTCTGCGGCCTGCATGTCCTGCTGTGCCTTTATCGCGCTACGTTTGGAAACAAGCGATGCACTAATCACGCCGACGGTGACGATGGCAATCATGATCGTCGACAGCGCGTTGATCTCGGGAGAGACACCAAGGCGCACGGCGCTCCAGATCTTGATCGGGAGCGTCGTTGCAGACGGTCCGGTCGTGAACGACGCAATCACCAGATCGTCCAGCGACAGCGTGAAGGCCAACAGCCAGCCCGAGATTACGGCCGGCGCGATGATCGGCAGGGTCACCAACCGAAAGGCGTCAAAGGCAGAACAGCCCAGATCAAGCGCCGCTTCCTCCAGCGAGCGATCGAAGGACACCAGACGCGATGACACGACAACCGAGACATAGCACATCGAAAATGTCGTATGCGCCAGCACGATGGTCAGCACACCGCGATCAAGGCCGACGCCGATGAAAAGCAATAACAAGGACAGGCCCGTGATTACTTCGGGCATCACCAGCGGGGCATAGATCATACCGGAAAACAAAGTGCGCCCCATGAACCGCCCGCCCCGCACCAGAACGTAGGCTGCCATTGTCCCCAGAAGTGTCGCCAAGGTCGACGATGCCACGGCGACCTTCAACGTGACCAAAGCGGCATCCAGAAACTCTTCGTTCTGCATCAATTCGCCGTACCATTTGGTTGAAAAACCGGCCCAGACGGTCACCAGTTTCGAGCTGTTGAAGCTGTAGATCACCAACAGCACCATCGGCAGGTACAAAAATGCGAACCCAAGGGTCAGCGACGTGACGGTAAACCAACTTGTGCGCTTCACGTTTCAGCCTCCGCTTGGCGCTGCTGGTTGCGCTGGAACAGGATGATCGGGACGATCAGGATCAGCAGCAAGATCACTGCCACCGCACTTGCGACGGGCCAATCCCGGTTGTTGAAGAATTCTTCGAACAGGACTTTGCCGATCATCAGCGTGCCGGACCCACCCAGAAGCGACGGAATAACGAATTCGCCTAGCGCAGGGATGAACACTAGAAAGCAGCCAGCGATGATCCCGTTGCGCGACAGCGGCACCGTCACCAGCCAAAACGCCTTGCTGCGCGAACAGCCCAAATCCTCGGCGGCTTCGATCAGGGATTCGTCCAGTCGGTCAAGTGCGGCGTAAATCGGCAGGATCATGAACGGCAAGTAAGTGTAGACGATCCCGATATAGACCGCTGTCGTCGTATTCAGAATGGTCAGCGGTTCACCGATGATGCCCGTCCAAAGCAGGAACTGGTTCAACAGCCCCTCATTGCTTAGAATGCCCACCCACGCATAGACCCGGATCAGAAAGCTGGTCCAGAACGGCAAGATTACCAGCATCATCAGTGTTGGCCGCCATTCTTCCGGCGCACGCGCCATCCCGTAGGCCATCGGATAGCCAACCATCAACGCCAATGCCGTTGAAAACAGGGCGATCTTCAAGCTGCTCAGATAGGCCTTCCAATACAGATCGTCGGTCGTCAGAAACACAAAGTTTTCCAGATCGAAATCTGCGAACATCTGCGCAAAACCGTCTTTCATCGTTGGCGCATAAGGCGGGATCGACAGCGCAAGATCGGAAAGCGAAATCTTGAACACGATCACGAAGGGGATCAGGAACAGCGCCAATAGCCACGCATAGGGTATCGCGATCAGAAAGAACCGACGCATGTTCATCGCTCCAGCAACACGCCAGCGGTGCCGTTCCACGACACCCAGACCTTGTCTTCCCAAGTGATACTGCGGCGGGACAAACGGCGGGTGTTGGCGGTCTGCGCCTTGATGATCATCCCCCCCGCCAGTTGAACATAGTAGGTGCTGAGGTTGCCCAGATAGGCGATGTCCAGCACGCTGCCCTGCACGGCGTTCTTCGCCTCGTCCGGTTTTTCCGTCGTGATCGCGATCTTTTCGGGGCGGATCGCGAGATGCGCAGTTTGCCCGTCACTAAACGGCACTTCCGACGTCGCGAGCAATGGCGCTTCGTTGGCGGCCCAGTCAAGGTGGTACATCCCGTCACCTGCGGCTTTGACCTTGCCTTCGATGATATTAACATCCCCAATGAAATCAGCAACATAGACTGAATTCGGGGCCTCATAAATGCCGTCCGGCGTGGCGACCTGAATGACGCGGCCTTCGTCCATGACAGCCACACGGCTGGCAACGGTCATCGCTTCTTCCTGGTCGTGGGTCACGATCACAAAGGTGGTGCCGGTACTCTCTTGAATGTCCATCAATTCGAACTGCGTATCCTGGCGCAACTTCTTGTCCAGCGCGCCGAGCGGTTCATCCAGCAGCAACAGCTTCGGTGCCTTCGCCAGGGACCGTGCCAGCGCCACGCGCTGCCGTTGGCCACCGGAAATCTGATGCGGTTTGCGCCGCGCGAATTTCGTCAACCGGGTCAGCTTGAGCATCTCATCAACCCGTGCCGCAATCGCATCCTTGGCCATGTCGCCACGCTTCAGACCGAAGGCAATATTTTCCCAGACGCTCAGGTGCGGGAACAGCGCGTAGGACTGGAACATCATGTTCACCGCGCGCTTGTTCGGCGGGATGCCCGCAATATTCTTGCCAGAAAGCTCCATCTTGCCCGAGGTCGGGTTTTCAAACCCTGCAAGCATCCGCATCATCGTCGTCTTGCCGCAGCCGGATGGGCCAAGCAGCGCGAAAAATTCCTTTTCGTATATATTCAGCGTCAGATCATCGATCGCCGTAAAGTCACCGAATTTCTTAGTGACATTCTCGAACCGGATCAGCGGCTTTTGATCCGGGTCATCCCAAGGGGCAAATATTTTCTGGCTCACTTTGGGGCATTCCTTTGCACAGACCGGAAACGGACGGGGGGCAGAAAAAAAGGGCAGGACCAAAACGCCCTGCCCCTGATCAAATCAGATTAGGTACCGGATTTGACCTTTGTCCACAGGCGCGTGACGACACGCTGCACTTTGGGTGAATAAGGCGACGTGGTATAGAGGTTCTCGAGCGTTGCCTCGTCAGGATAGATCGCGGAATCGCCAATCACGTCTTCGACCAGGAACTCCTGGCTCGCCTTGTTGCCGTTGGCATAATAGACGTAGTTGGACGCCGCCGCCATGTTCTGCGCATCCATGATGAAGTTCAGGAACTTATGCGCGCCATCGGGGTTCGGCGCATCGACCGGGATCGCCATGTTGTCAAACCACATCAACGCACCTTCTTTCGGGGCGTAATATTCGATTTCCACACCATTGTCGGCCTCTGCCGCGCGGTCGCGCGCCTGCAGGATATCGCCAGACCATCCGAAGGCCACGCAGATTTCGCCGTTGGCCAATGCGTTGATGTATTCGGAACTGTGATATTTCTGAACGTAAGGCGCGATGGCGGTCAGAACGGGTTCTGCCTTCTCGATGGTCTCGACGTCTTGCGCGTCAGGGTTTTCACCGATGTACTTCAACGCCGCCGGGATCATTTCGACCGGTGCATCCAGAAACTGAACGCCGCAGGACGCCAGCTTTTCCATGTTCGCGGGGTCCATGACCAATGCAAGCGAATCAACCGGCGCATCTTCGCCCAGCACTTCCTTGACCTTGTTGATGTTCACGCCAAGGCCGGTGGTTCCCCACATGTAGTTGATCGCGTATTCATTACCGGGGTCATATTTCGCCACCCGCGTATCGATCACATCCCACATGTTCGCGAGGTTGGGCAGCTTGGATTTGTCCAGCTTCTGAAACGCGCCCGCCGAAATCTGGCGCTGCAGGAAGGTGCCCGACGGCACGACGACGTCATAGCCGGACCCGCCCGCAAGCATCTTGGTTTCAAGCACTTCGTTGCTGTCGAACACGTCGTAGATCAGGTCGATCCCGGTTTCGTCCTCAAACTTTTGCAGCAAGGATTCGTCGATATAATCGGACCAGTTGTAAACACGCACCTCTTCGCCAAAGGCAGAGGTTGCGATCAGGGCAGTTGCGGCCACGCCGCTTAATATGCCGTATTTCATTCGATTGCTCCCGTTGGTTAGACCCGGTTGATCCCGGCCTTTCATCAATTTGATCAAGTTTTGCGTCTTGCGACAAGTTGATTTATCGTTTCATGCAAGCGTACCCTTCGCAAGCTTCACCCGTTGACCATATTTTGAGCAGGCACATGACATTAACTGACGTCACGATTTCACCCGATCTGACACCGGACATTGCGTCGAAAATTCCGGCGCATCAACATGTCTATGCACATCTGCGCACCTTGATCCTTTTCGGCGATCTGGCACCGGGACAAGCCGTCACCATCCAAGGGCTGACCAGCCTTCTGAATGCCGGGATGACGCCCGTGCGCGAAGCCTTGCGCCGCCTGATCGCCGAAGGTGCCCTGATCCATCAGGGCAATCGCCGCGTCGTTGTTCCCAGCCTGACCGCTGCTGACACGGAAGAACTGGGTTTTATCCGTAAAACACTGGAACCAGAGCTGGCCCGCCGCGCCACAACACGGATGACACCCGAAGGACTGGACCGCTTGACGCAGACCGATGTCCTGCTCAACTCGGCCATTGCGCGCGGTGATATCGGCGAATACCTGACCCGGAACTACCAGTTTCATGCCCAGATTTACAGCTGCGCCGATGCTCCGATCACCAGCGAAACCGTGGACCGGCTTTGGCTGCGTTTCGGGCCATCGCTGCGGGTTGTGTGCGGACGTTTCGGCACCTTGAACCTGCCCGACAAACACGCCGATCTTCTCGCCGCTTTCCAGAACCGCGACGCGGCTGCCGCAGCCCATGCCATGGCCGAAGACGTCGCCCAAGGCATGCGGCAAATTCAGGCTTCGCTTTAATTTCCGACACATCTGCAGCGATTCGATTGACTCGGCATAATTTGATCATATTGTTTGGCCAAAGCTTTTTCTCATGCCCTGAGGTGCACAAATGTCCCATATCACCAACCACATGCCCACCGCTGAACTCCAGGCTCTGGATGCCGCGCATCACATGCACCCGTTCACAACCAATGATGAACTTGCCGCAAAGGGCGCGCGCATCATCACCAGCGCCAAGGGCGTTTACCTGACCGACAGCGAAGGCAACAAGATCTTGGACGCCATGGCAGGCCTGTGGTGCGTCAACATCGGCTACGGCCGTCAGGAAATGGCGGATGTCGCGGCGCGCCAGATGCTGGAACTGAACTATTACAACACCTTCTTCATGACATCGCATGTGCCTGCCATCGCACTGGCCAAGGAAATCGCAAGCCTCGCCCCCGGCGACCTGAACCATGTTTTCTTTGCCGGCTCGGGGTCCGAGGCGAATGACACCAACATCCGCATGGTCCGCACCTATTGGGCGATGAAGGGCAAGCCCGAGAAATCCCACATCATCAGCCGCAAGAACGCCTATCACGGGTCCTCCATGGGGTCCGGATCGCTGGGCGGAATGAGCTACATGCACGAACAGGGCGGCATGCCGATCCCCGGCATCCACCACATCAACCAACCCGATTGGTGGGCCGAGGGTGGCGATCATACGCCCGAAGCCTTTGGCCTTGCCCGTGCGCAAGAACTTGAGGCGAAAATCCTTGAGCTTGGTGCGGACAACGTCGCGGCCTTTATCGGTGAGCCGGTCCAAGGGGCTGGCGGCGTTATCGTTCCGCCCAGCACCTACTGGCCCGAAATCCAGCGCATTTGCGACAAATACAATGTCCTGATCATCGCTGACGAAGTGATCTGCGGGTTCGGTCGTACCGGCAACTGGTTCGGCTCGCAGACCATGGGGATCAAGCCGCACATCATGACAATCGCCAAGGGGCTCAGCTCGGGCTATCAGCCCATCGGTGGGTCGATCGTCTGCGACGAAATTGCCGAAGTCATCAATTCAGGCGAATTCAATCACGGGTACACCTATTCCGGTCACCCGGTCTGCTCTGCCGTCGCGCTGGAAAACCTGCGTATCCTTCAAGACGAAAACATCCTTGATCACGTGAACACTGTCGCCGGTCCCGCCCTCAAGGAAGGGCTGGATAAGCTGTCCGAACATCCGCTTGTGGGCGGCGTCAACATCTCGGGCATGATGGCGTCCTTGCCACTGTCCCCGCGCAAGGAAACACGGTCGAAATTTGCCAGCGACGCGGGCACCGTCGGCTACATGTGCCGCGAACGGTGCTTTGCCAACAATCTGGTGATGCGCCATGTCGGCGACCGCATGATCATTTCCCCGCCGCTGGTCATCACGCCCGAAGAAATCAACACCTTCATGACCCGCGCCAAGAAAGCGTTGGATGAAACCTATACCGCGCTAAAGGACGGCGATCTGCTGAAAGCTGCCGAGGATCACATCCACGATGCCGACTCGCCTTTGGGCTGAACCGGTTTCGGGGCGCGAGCGTAACTTGCGCCCCTACACCAACCTTTGCCCAAGGCGTTCCAGCATGCCAAGGCAGGCATCAAGCTGGTCGAGGCTGACGAATTCATCGGGCTTGTGCGCCTGCGCAATCGACCCGGGCCCGCACACGATGACATCCATGCCCATCTGCTGAAACAGACCGGCCTCGGTGCCGAACGGGACAACGCCAGCGCTGTTCGCCCCCAACAACCCCACCATCAGATCGCGCGCGGCGTTTTCGGTCATGGGTTCAAGGCCCACGACTTCGCCCAACGTCTCGGTCGAGATATCGGCCTGCGGATAGACAGCGCGCATTTGGGGCAGCAAATCCTGTTCGATAAATGCCTCCATCGTGTCTTTGACAAAGCGGAAATCACTGGTTTGCACAGGGCGGAATTCCCAATCGACCTCGGCCTTGCCGACAATCACGTTATGCGCATGACCGCCCTGAACCCGCCCAATGTTGATCGTGGTATAGGGCGGCTCGAACCGGCTGCCTGCCGGGACCCGCGCCCGCAAATCTTCGCGCAGCGCCATCAGGCGGGCCACATATCGCACCGCGTATTCGGCAGCGTTCACGCCCAGATCGGGCGACGACCCGTGCCCCTCAAGCCCCTCGAACCGCGTGGTGTATTCGCAGCATCCCTTGTGGCCCTCGATCACGCGCATCTCTGTCGGCTCTCCGATGATGGCGATGTCGGGCTTGATGCCAAGGCGGGTCAGTTCCGGGATCAGCGCCTGCGCGCCCAGACATCCGGTTTCTTCGTCATAGGTAAAGGCGAAATGCACCGGGCGCTTCAATGGCAGCGCGGCATAACGTTCGGCCATCACGACACTTGCCGCGATGAACCCTTTCATGTCGCAAGTACCGCGCCCGTAAAGCAGACCGTCGGCCTGTCGCATCTGGAACGGATCGCTTGACCAATCCTGATCCGTCACAGGCACAACATCGGAATGACCCGACAGCAATACCCCCCCCGGGACGTCCGGCCCAAGGCTGCCGAACAAGGTCGCCTTGCTGCCGGTTTCATCGCCAAAGATATGCGTGCGCGCACCAAGCGATTGCAACCTGCCGGACAGGTCGATGATCATCTCGAGATTGCTGTCGGTCGAAACGGTCGGATAGGCAATCAGCCGATCCAGCAGGTCAACGGTCGCTTGCAGGGTCATTTAACGAACATCTTCCGGGGTCGATTGCAGAAGGTTTCTGCCGCGCCATCTTCGCGGATG
This sequence comes from Roseobacter sp. GAI101, assembly GCF_000156335.1. Lineage (GTDB taxonomy): Bacteria > Pseudomonadota > Alphaproteobacteria > Rhodobacterales > Rhodobacteraceae > Sulfitobacter. Next base: position 2,815,828 of record NZ_DS999213.1, on the reverse strand, counting down.
CGGATGCTTTCGGTGATCTCGATCCCCCAATCCTTCATCCAGAGACCGGGCATGAAATGGAAGGTCATGTTCGGCTCTAGCACAGTCTCGTCCTCGGACCGCAGCGATATCGTGCGTTCGCCCCAATCCGGAGGATAGCTGATCCCGATCGGGTAACCACAGCGCGCTCCGCGTTCGATCCCTGCCTTTTCCAGCGGTGCGGCAAGCGCATTTGCCACGTCGCAAGCACGGTTCCCGGCACGCGCCTTATCCAGACCGGCCTCCAACCCTTCGACCAGCGCGGCCTCGGCCCGTTTCAGGAAATCGGGCGGCGTTCCAAGGAACAGCGTCCGGCAAAACGGCGCGTGATAGCGTCGGTAACAGCCTGAAATCTCGAAAAACGTTGCCTCTCCGGTTGCAAAGGGCCGGCCATCCCATGTCAGATGCGGCGCGGCGGCGTCTGATCCTGATGGTAACAGCGGCACGATCGCAGGATAATCCCCCCACGCGCCGTCAACGCCACGGATCGCATCACGGTATATCTCGGCGACGATCTCATTCTTGGGCACGCCTGGTTCAACCCGCTCTAGCAAGCCATCAACGATCTTTTCGGAAATCTGCGCCGCCTTGCGCATAAAGGCCAGTTCAGGTTCGGATTTGACGGTACGTTTCCAGTTCACCAAAGCCGTGGCATCGACCACCTGCGCCTTGGGAAGGCTTTCGCAAAGCGACGCATGCGCCTTGGCCGAATAATAGTAGTTGTCCATTTCGACACCGATGCGCCCCGCCTCGACACCAGCGCCCGCAAGATGCTTGGCAAGGTCCTGCATCGGGTGACGTTCTGTCGACTGGACAAAGCCATCGGCATACCCGCGCACCGCATCGGCCCCCATCCACACCGTTCTAAGCGCGCCATTGGTGTCCTGATTGCGCCCCCACCAGATCGGATCGGCATCAGGCAAGATAATTACGCCCTGGTGCACATAAAATGACCATCCGTCGTATCCGGTCAGCCACGCCTGGTTGCTGGGATCGGTCACGAAAAGCGCATCAAGCCCGCGTCTGGACATCTCATCGCGCACCAGTTTCAGGCGACGGTCATATTCTAAAGGGGAAAATGGCAGATCAATTGCGGGCATATAAAGCATCCTTTCCAACGCCGGGTGAGTCTTAGATTGGGGCAGGTTCGTCAGGCCAGCAATCCTAATAACGCGAGAATCCCTGCTTAATTTGCAGTCGAAAACACTAAAACCGGCAGAATAACCGGATTTCTTCCTGCAAATGGGACATTTCCCAAGAAACCAGCGTTAATTGGTTGCAAACTTTGGGACAGCCCGCTTTAACTTTCGGTCAACAAGTGCTCAAGCACAGAAAAAAATGAAATAGGGAGCCAACTTTTGGCAGATACGTCAGCAACAAATGCGTTTGTCGAATTTGAACGCGTACAAAAAAGCTATGACGGCGAAAATCTAGTCGTCAAAGACCTGAACCTATCCATGCCCAAGGGCGAATTCCTGACAATGCTTGGGCCATCGGGATCGGGCAAGACAACTTGCCTGATGATGCTGGCCGGGTTCGAGACCGCCACACACGGCGATATCCGCCTTGACGGCAAGTCGATCAACAACATCCCACCGCACAAGCGCGGCATCGGCATGGTGTTCCAGAACTACGCTCTGTTCCCGCATATGACAGTCGCCGAAAACCTCGCCTTTCCGCTGGAAGTCCGCAAGATCGGCAAGTCCGAGCGTGAAAAGCAGGTCAAGATCGCGCTGGACCGGGTTCAGATGGGCGACTTTGGCGGCCGCCGCCCTGCGCAACTTTCCGGTGGTCAACAACAGCGTGTCGCCTTGGCCCGCGCTTTGGTGTTTGAACCCGAACTGGTCCTGATGGACGAACCCTTGGGTGCCTTGGATAAACAACTGCGCGAAACCTTGCAGTTCGAGATCACGCATCTTGCCCACGAACTGGGTATTACCGTTGTCTATGTGACCCACGACCAAACCGAAGCGCTGACCATGTCGGACCGCGTTGCCGTGTTTGAAAACGGTCGCATCCAACAGTTGGCCCCGCCGGATTTGCTGTACGAAGAGCCCGAAAACAGCTTTGTTGCGCAGTTCATCGGCGAAAACAACACGCTGGAAGGCGTCGTAAAAGAGATCAAGGGTGGCACCTGCATTGTGCAGCTTGATGGGGGCGGCCTGATCGAGGCCAAGCCGATCAACGTGACCAAGGCAGGCGAACGCACCCGTGTGTCGATCCGGCCCGAACGCGTTGAATTCAACAAGGACCGGATGGCCGAAGGCGCACATACGCTGAAAGCCGAAGTGCTTGAGTTCGTCTATATGGGCGACATTTTCCGCACGCGTTTGCGCGTCGCGGGGACCGACAACTTTATCATCAAAACTCGCAACGCACCGGATCAGGTACGCCTGAAGCCGGGCCAGCAGATTGAAATCGGCTGGCTTGCAGAAGATTGCCGCGCGCTAGATGCATAGCGTCTGACGGCAGTGTGCCGCCCCAACGTCGGGCGGCACCCGAAGTAGGCTGTGGTTAAGCCCGATATCACATCCTCAAGAACCAAACGGGTAATAATTGGGAGACTACCGAATGAAGTTTACAACAACGCTACTCGCTTCTTCTGCGATTGTTGGCGCTGGCACATTGGCCTTCGCCGATGCACACGGCAACATGGCCAAGGAAATGACGCTTGTATCCTGGGGTGGCGCTTACCAGTCCAGCCAAGACAAGGCATACGTCCAGCCTTATCTGGAAATGAACGAAGGTGTGACGGCAGTTTGGGACGAAAGCTCGGCCGAAGCGGTCGCAAAGCTGCGTGCCATGAACGAAGCCGGCAACATCACCTGGGATCTGGTCGACGTCGTAGCAGCCGATGCCATCCGTCTGTGTGACGAAGGTCTGGCGATGGAAATCGACGCCGACGAAATGCTGGCAGCAGCGCCCGATGGCACATCTGCCTCCGATGATTTCGGCGATTTGCTGGTCAGCGACTGCTTTATCCCGCAGATCGTTTATTCGACCACGTTCGGCTACCGCACGGACATGGTAGGCGACACGCCTCCGACAAAAATCTGTGACGTGTTCGATCTGGAAGCATATCCTGGCAAGCGCGCCCTGGAAAAGCGTCCAATCAACAACATGGAATGGGCTTTGCTTTGTGACGGCGTCGCAAAAGACGAAGTCTATGACGTTCTGGCAACACCAGAAGGTCAGGAAAAGGCTTTGGCCAAGCTCGACACCATCAAGGACAACGTAATCTGGTGGTCCGCCGGTGCTGACACGCCCCAGCTGTTGGCCGATGGCGAAGTCGTCATGGGTTCGACCTATAACGGTCGTCTGTTCAGCGTGATCGAAGAGCAGAAGCAGCCCGTTGCAATGCTTTGGGATGCTCAGGTGTTTGACCTTGACGGTTGGATCATCCCAGCAGGCCTGTCCGACGAACGTCTGGCGCGTGTGAAAGACTTCGTCAAGTTCGCGACAGACACACAGCGTCTGGCCGATCAATCGCAGTACATCAGCTACGGTCCTGCACGTTTGTCCTCCGCTCCTATGGTTGGCAAGCACGCAGATCTGGGTATCGAAATGGCACCACACATGCCAACCGATCCAGCGAACGCCGAAAACACGTTCCTGTACAACTACGAGTTCTGGGCTGACTACCGCGACGACATCGACGCGAAGTTCCAGGCATGGTTGGCGCAATAAGCGTTTGAACCTACCGGAGGGGGCCATATCGGCCCCTTCCACACTTATTCGTTTTTCCATTTTCCGATTTTCACACCGATCCAACCCCGTGGGGCCGATATGAGCGATGTAAACAATGCGACCACAGCACTAGATGCCGAGCGTGCCGAGAAAGAATACTCGGGCCCGATGCTCGCAGCCGATGGCACACCGCTAAAACGCAGTCTGAACCGCGCCTTACGCCGTCAGAAACTGCGCGCATTGCTGCTGATTGCCCCGCTATTGATTTTCGTGCTGGTCACATTCATTGCCCCCATCGCCGACATGCTGTTCCGGTCTGTCGAAAACGAGATCGTCCAGGATACACTGCCGCGCACCACAGAAGCGTTGGAACAATGGAGCGGAGAAGACGGTACGACCCCTGATGCGCCTGTTTACAAAGCGCTTTATCAAGACATCTACATTGCCCAGGAACGCAAGCTGCACACCCGTCTGGGATCACGGCTGAACTATGAGCTGACCGGCGCATCGTCCCTGTTCCGCAAATCAGGCCGTGGCGTTGATGACATCGGAGAGGTCTATCAGGACCAGTTCGAAGATCTGAACGAATTCTGGAAGAAAGGCGAGAACTGGAACGAAGTCCTCGGCTCTGACGCGTGGTTGGCCCAGATCAAGGATTGGGACAAATCCGCCGGCACGCCACAGCCTGCCTTTGAAATGCGCGATGGCATTGCCGACATCTTTCCGCAAACAGCCGGCTATTACATGATCTTCGCCGACTTCGTGCAAAACGAAGACGAAGACAATCTGTACAAGGAAGACCCTTGGCCCCTGATCTATTCCGCCTTCTACGATGATCTGACCGGCGATACCGCCTCCGTGATCGCCAGCTACTCAGGCCCCGGCGCAACCGAGATTGCCGAAGCCGCCGCCGCAGCGACGGGCTTTGAGACCGTTGATTACAAGGAAGCCTTCACCAAGATCGACAAAGACTGGGGGGCCAGCCCGATCTGGGGCACCATCCGCGCCTACAGCCCAAGATTCACCAACGGCTATTTCCTTAACTCCATCGACATGCAGAAATCGGCCGATGGCGCTGAATTCCGACCTGAAAACGAACGGATCTACGGCACGTTGTTCCTGCGCACGCTGTTCATGTCGGTCTGCATCACGCTCAGCTGCATCCTGCTGGGCTATCCGGTGGCCTGGATCCTGGCCAACCTGCCCGCGCGCACGGCCAACCTGTTGATGATCCTCGTGCTCTTGCCGTTCTGGACATCACTGCTGGTGCGGACATCCGCCTGGAAGGTGATGTTGCAACAGCAAGGCGTGGTGAATGACACGCTGGTCTGGCTTGGGGTCGTTGCAGATGACAGTCGACTGGCCCTGATCAACAACCAGACCGGCACGATCATCGCGATGACGCATATTCTGCTGCCCTTCATGATCCTGCCGCTGTATTCGGTGATGAAGACAGTCCCGCCAAGCTATCTGAGGGCCGCGAAATCCTTGGGGGCGACCAACTGGACAGCCTTCTGGCGGGTTTACTTTCCGCAATCCGTGCCGGGCATCGGGGCCGGGTCGATCCTCGTGTTCATCCTGTCGATCGGCTACTACATTACACCCGAAATCGTCGGCGGCACGACCGGTACCTTCATCTCGAACCGGATCGCCTATCACATCTCAAGCTCTCTGAACTGGGGCCTCGCCGCCGCACTTGGGGCAATCCTGCTCGCCGTCGTCCTGGGGCTCTACTATGCCTATGACAAGATCGTCGGCATCGATAACGTGAAACTGGGAGGCTAAAGCAATGGTCGCACTCACACCAATCTCCCGCAAACCCGTTTCCTTCTACGTTCCTGTGGTGGCTGCCGCAGGTGCTGTGGCCGGCCTTTTCGTGGGCACGGCGAATGGCAGCGGTCTGCTGGGCATCCTCATCGGGGCCGTCATCATGGGCGCGCTCGCGTTTGTCCTGACGCAGATCGTCAAGAACGAACAGATCAGCCGCTGGGCGACCATCGTTGCCCTCGGGATCGTCGGCTTTCTCATGGGCGGTATTCCGGCCATGTTGATCGGTGCGGCGTTCGGGTGGTTCTTCAGCTGGTTCAGTTTCTGGCTCTACGAAGGCCGCTACCGCGCCAAGATCCCACCCTACCTGACCCCCGGCCAGGTGCTCTGGCACTATGCATTCCGGGTGATCTGCGGCGCGATCTTCGTGTTCCTGATCACACCGATTTTGGTCGTGATGCCACTCAGCTTCAACGCCGAGAACTTCTTTACCTTCACCCCGGAAATGCTGCGTTTTGATCCAGCCGGATATTCGCTGAAGCATTACCAGGACTTCTTCAACAGCTCCGACTGGCAAGGTGCCGTCTGGAACTCTCTCAAGATCGCACCCGCCGCGACACTGCTGTCAGTCAGCTTCGGGACCTTGGCGGCCATCGGCCTCAGCCAACCCCACGTTCCGTTCCGCCGCGCGATCATGGCGGTCCTGATCTCGCCGATGATCGTGCCGCTGATCATCTCGGCTGCGGGCATGTACTTCTTCTACAGCCGCGTTGGCCTGCAAGGCACAACCTTGGGCGTCATTCTGGCCCATGCCGCGCTTGGCATCCCCTTCGTCATCATCACTGTGACCGCGACGCTGGTGGGCTTTGACCGCTCGCTGACACGCGCAGCGGCGAACATGGGCGCAAACCCGGTCACGACCTTCTTCCGGGTGCAAATGCCGCTGATCCTGCCGGGCGTTATCTCCGGTGGCCTTTTCGCCTTCATCACCTCGTTTGACGAAGTCGTCGTGGTCCTCTTCGTCGGGTCAGCTGGCCAGAAGACCCTGCCGTGGCAGATGTTCACCGGCCTGCGCGAACAGATCAGCCCGACCATCCTCGCGGTCGCAACGATCCTTGTGGGCATCTCGATCTGCCTGCTCACCGTGGTCGAACTGCTCCGCCGCCGGTCCGAACGCCTGCGCGGCATGTCACCCGGCTGATCCGCATTTTCCAAATGGACTAAAATCCTCGCCGAAGGCACGTCCAAGGCCCCCCTTCGGGGTCTTGGACATAAAAGAATCAGCCTGCTGCCCGCACGCGGTCCAACAGCCGCAGTGACGCATAGCCATCAGGCAAATACCCCTGCGCCTCCTGAAAACGACGCACGGCATTGATGGTCAACGGACCAATCTTCGCATCGATCTTGACCGTATCAAAGCCAAGCGCCGTAAGCCGGGTTTGCAGTTCGATCCTCTCGTCAAATGTCAAAGCGCGATCCTGCACGGGCCAGCTTTGTTCTATCGGCCTGCCGCCTGCGATCCGGTCGCTCAGGTGGCCGACGCCGATCACATAGGCATCCGCGGTGTTATACCGCTCGATCACCTCGAAGTTCGAAAAAATCATGAACGCCGCCCCCTCTGCCCCGCCGGGTAAAAGGATGGACGCCTGCCCGTGGTCCCCGACGGTGGCCCCCGCCATATTCACCACGCCAAGGGCTGCCCAGTCATCCGGCGACTTAAGAACGTCCCGGTTTGCCAACAGATAATCGAACCCTTCCGGCAGTTGCACTTCGACACCCCAGGGCTGCCCCTGCGTCCAGCCGAAATGCTTCAGATACGCCGCCGTCGATGCAAGCGCATCGCGCGGGTCGTCCCCCCAGATGTCGCGCTTTGCATCACCGGTGAAATCAACCGCATGACGCTGGAATGACGAGGGCATGAACTGCGTATGCCCCATGGCACCCGCCCAGCTTCCCTTCATCTGATCGGGCTGCGTGTCACCGGCCTGCAATATCCGAAGGGCATCCAGCAGCTCGCTCTCGAAAAAGTCACGCCGCCGCCCGTCATAGGCCAGCGACGCGAGCGACGTCAGCACGTTGTCGCCCCCCCGGAACGTGCCATAGGCGCTTTCCAACCCCCAGATCGCGACGACGACCTCCTTTTCGACACCATATGTCTTTTCGATCTGCTCAAGCGCGGCGCGGTTGTCGGCCAAGGCCTTCTTGCCATTCGCGATCCGCAAATCAGAGGTCGCGGTTTTCAGGTATTCCCAAATCGTCTTGGTAAATTCCGACTGGTTGCGATCCCGCTGGATAACATCCGCGTCATAGCGCACGCCGGTCATCGCGGCGTCAAACACCTGCGCATCAATGCCAGCCGTCACGGCGCGGCTGCGAAAACCGGCAAGCCAGGTTTGCAATCCCGCGTCGTTTCCCGCGTGGGCCATAGCCGTGGCAGCGCCACTCGCTTGCGCAAAAACGGGCATTGCCCCGACGCCCAGCAGCGCTGCCAGCATCCATATTCGAACAGGTTTCATCCGCCGCTCCCTTGGCTATTTCAGCCAAAGCCTAGCGGCATTGCGCGACCCCAGAAAGTCTGAATTCAAGCGATGCGCGCGCTATCGCCGGCTGCGTTTCACCTTGCGCTTGACCTTGTCGGTCTTGCGCTTGGCCTTGGTGGCCTTGCGTTTGGGGTTGGTCCGCCCCGCAGGCCCGCCCCGCCCCCCTTTGGGCAAGGCGTCACCCTCAAGCGTCAGCAGCTCCAGCGCGATGCCCCCCGTGACGGGCACGGCTTCGGTCAGACGTACGGTGACGCGCTGGCCAATGCTGATCATCAGACCCGTGTCAGAGCCCATCAGCGTGCCTGCTTCCTGATCAAAGTGGAAATACTCGCGCCCCAGGGACCGCATCGGAAGCAGCCCGTCAGCACCGGTTTCATCAAGCTTCACAAAGGCACCGAACCGCGCGATCCCGCTGATCCTGCCGGAAAACTCATTGCCCACACGTTCGGACAGATAGGACGCCAGATAGCGGTCCGTCGTGTCGCGTTCGGCGACCATCGACCGGCGTTCTGTGGTGGAAATATGCGCGCCGGTCTGCTCCATATCCTCGATGTCATGCGGGCTAAGACCGTCCTTGCCCCAGCCATGGGCCGTGATCAGCGCTCGGTGCACCACCAGATCGGCATAGCGCCGGATCGGAGAGGTGAAATGCGCATAAGACCGCAGCGCCAGCCCGAAATGCCCGATATGTGGAGGCCCGTAATAGGCCTGCGTCATAGACCGCAGGGTCGAGATGTTGATCAGTTCCGCATCATCGGTGCCTGCCGCATCATTCAGCAGCTTGTTCAAATGCCGCGTGTGTAGCACCTGCCCTTTGGCCAAGGTGTATCCCGATGCCTGCGCCGTCTCGCGCAGCGCATCCAGCTTTGCGGGCGACGGTTCTTCGTGAATGCGGAACAGCAGCGGCGTTTTTTTCTCAAGCAAGGTTTCGGCGGCAGCGACATTGGCCAGCACCATGAATTCCTCGATCAGCTTGTGGGCATCCAGACGGTCTTTGAAGTTGACCGATTTCACCGTGCCATCCGGGTCAAGTTCGATCCGGCGTTCGGGCAGGTCCAGCTCAAGCGGTTGCCGCTTGGCGCGCGCCTTTTTGAGGGCAGCGTAGGCGGCATACAAAGGTTCCAGCACAGGTTCAAGCAATGGCCCGGTGCGGTCATTTGGGCGGCCATCGATCGCGTCCTGGACTTCTTCGTAATGCAGGGACGCGGGTGACCGCATCAGCCCGCGGTGAAAGCGGTGGCTGATCTTTTGGCCGTCGGCATCCAGGACCATCCGCACGGCAATACAGGCACGCGGCACGCCTTCGTGCAGCGAACACAGGTCACCCGACAGACGGTCGGGCAGCATCGGCACGACACGGTCCGGGAAATACGTTGAATTCCCCCGTTTGCGCGCCTCGTGATCCAGCGCCGATCCAGGTGTGACATAAGCCGCCACATCCGCGATCGCGACCCAGATCACATGGCCACCTTCGTTTTTCGGGTCCTCGTCAGCATGGGCAAAGCACGCATCATCGTGGTCACGCGCATCAGACGGGTCGATTGTGATCAACGGCAGGTCGCGCAAATCTTCGCGGCCTTTCAGCCCGACCGGCTTTGCAGCATCGGCCTGTGCGATCACATCATCGGGAAAGGAATCGGGGATGCCGTGCTGGTGAATGGCGATCAGCGACACTGCCTTGGGGGCAGAGGGATCCCCCAGCCGGTCCACGATCCGCGCACGCGGCAAGCCCATGCGTCCCTTTGGTCCGGCCAGTTCCGCTTCGACCAATTCGCCGTCCTTGGCACCGTACATGGCATCCGCTGCGACGACCCATTCCTTGTCGCTGCCCTTGTCGATGGGCACGATACGCCCGCCCTCGGCCCTTAGACGGAAGACGCCCAGAACACGCTGCGGGTTCGCGCCGATCCGCCGGATCAGCCGCGCTTCGTAATGATGGTCTTGGGCCGTGACCAGTGTCAGCCGCGCCAAAATCCGGTCGCCCGCCCCCAAGGCCGGGTCAGAGACGCGGGGGATCACCAGAACGATAGGCTCCTTGCCCGTGCCCTGCCATTCCATCGGTTTGGCAAAAAGGTCGCCGTCATCATCCGGCCCGGTGATCTGCAAAACAGACACAGGCGGCAGACGGTCCGGGTCCTGATAGCTGCGCTTGCGCTTTTCCAGATGGCCTTCATCCTCAAGCTCTTTAAGCACACGTTTCAGATCAATGCGCGCGGCCCCCTTGATCCCGAAGGCCTTTGCGATGTCACGCTTGGCAGTCAGGGTGGGATTGGCGGCGATCCAATCTAGGATTTCTGGCTTCGAAGGTATTTTGCTCATGCCTTGTCAGGTAGCACGCGCACCACGCTTCGTCATGGGCAAATCGTCGATTGTGTCCACGTCTTGCAAGGTATCGATCTGCGCGATGCGGTGATCGGGCAAGGTTGCGATGGTATCAGCCAGCGCATGGCGGCTGGACCAACGCACATTTGCGAACAGGGTCGGTGGTACAGGGCGCGCCCGCTTGAGCCCGATCAGCCAATAGCCCCCGTCGGGCGCAGGCCCGAAAACAGCATCGTGATTGCCCAAACTGCGGAACGCATCCGCGATATGCGCCGATCTGATCCCTGGAATATCCGCCCCGATCACACACACCGGACCGGATGGGGCCGCGCGCAGCATGCGACCCATCCGGTGGCCCAGATCACCCCGTCCTTGCGGCCAGCGCGGCAGATGCGCGGGCCAGACGCGACTGGTCAAACCGGCCCTGTCCGGCGCGACCGCCAGCACCACCTGCCAGCGCGGGTCCTGCACACGCCGGATCAAAGCGCGGCTTTGATGGCGGAACCACCACGCGGCGGCTGTCATCCCCAGATCACGGCCCAGACGCGTCTTGACCCTGCCGGGACGCGGTTCCTTGACCATGATGACCAAGGTTTGCATCAAAGCGGCAGAACCATGTCGCGGTGATCAATGCCTGCATCGTCATAGACCGGCCCCTGCGCCACAAAGCCCAGCGTTTCATAGAACCCGATCGCAGACACCTGAGAGCTGAGCTTGACGAAAGCGACGCCATCCTGCTGCCGCGCCTCGTCCACGGCGGCGCGCATCAGTGCCGCGCCCAAACCTGTCCCGCGGTGGGCCGCCAGAACGCACACCCGCCCGACCTTGGCCGTGTCGCCGTTGATCTGCATCCGGGCGGTGCCGATCGGAATCTCTTTCTGCGACGCCAGAAAATGGATCGACGTACCATCAAGATCGTCGATTTCCTCTGCCTCGGGCACGCCCTGTTCCTCTATGAAAACGATGCGCCGCAGCAAATGGCAACTGGCCAGATCCTCGGTCTGCCTGATCACGAAAGTCATGCGAAATAATCCTTCAAGATGCGTGTGTAGATCGCTTTGAGCTGATGAATTTGCGCCACTTCGACGTTTTCATCCACCGCATGCATCGATTTCCCGACAAGGCCGAATTCTACCACGGGGCAGTGGTTTTTCACAAACCGCGCATCCGATGTGCCACCCGAGGTCGACAGTTCGGGCGTCACGCCAGTTTCGGCCGCGACCGCCTTGGACACCATGTCGGACAAGGCACCCGGCGGCGTGATAAAGCTTTCGCCCGAGATTTTCACATTCAGGTCAATCTGCACACCAAAGCTGTCCGCGATGGCGGCGGTCTGCGCCTCAAGCCAGTCGGTCAGGCTGGCCCCGGAATGGGTGTCATTGAAACGGATGTTGACGGTGGCGCGGCATTCAGCCGGAATGACATTTGTTGCGGGGTTGCCCGTATCAACAGTGACGATGGCCAGCGTGGAGGGATCGAAATGATCGGTACCCGCGTCCAGTTCATGCCCGGCAAGCTGGTCCATCAGCCGCATCATCGCAGGCAGCGGATTGTTGGCGCGGTGCGGATAGGCGGCATGACCCTGCTTGCCGATCACCCGGAAATGCGCGTTCAACGACCCGCGACGCCCGATCTTGATCATGTCGCCCATCTTTTCGGGGCAGGTCGGTTCACCGACAAGGCAGACATCCATACGTTCGCCCGCTTTCTCCATATACTCCAGCAGCGCGCGCGTGCCGTCGATGCCTTCGGCTTCCTCATCGCCGGTGATGGCCAGCACGATCGACCCGTCGGGGGGCGTGTCGCGCACGAAATCCACCGCTGCGGCGGCAAAGGCGGCGACGCCCGATTTCATGTCCGTCGTGCCACGGCCATACATCACGCCGTCCTTGATCTCGGCTCCGAAGGGCGCAAAGCTCCAGTCGGCCTCGTTACCGATGGGGACCACGTCGGTATGTCCGTTGAACCCAAAGCACCGCGTGTTCCCCTTGTTGCCCCAGCGTGCGAACAGGTTGCGGATCCCCCCGCGATCGGCCCAGGCGCAGTCGAACCCCGCGCCGCTTAGCAGGTCATGCAAGATATCCAACGCCCCCGCATCCGCAGGCGTGACAGAGGGGCATTGCACCAATCTGGCTGTAAGGTCGACGGGGTCTGTAGCGGGCATAAAGGGCTCCTGACGGGAAAAATTATCGGTCCCCCAACACTTGTGGCGAAAAAAGCGCGGTGCCAAGGGGGTGTGCAATGAAAACCGTACCCGTCCGGAAATTTCCATGCTAACCTAAATTTAATAATTTGACCCGAGGCAGGGCATCAGCAGGCGTGACACCGGAAAACCGGGTCCTCCGAACCATAAAAACAAAGGACCACGCGCGGGATCATTCCGTGACGGGTCACGCTGATCTGTGCTGTCTCGACCAATGTACGGGACAAGACGCATGCCAAAAGCATCAGAACTTCCTATTGAAACGATGCGCGAGGGAACAACCGCCCGTATGCTGGCGGATTCCATTTTCGGCAATGGCGTGACCGTGAACAGCGCGACCTACAGCGGCGATATCGACAGCGTCGGCACCTATTCGAACGCCGATACGCTGATGCCCGGCGTCGCCCCCGGTGACAGCGGCATCATCATGTCGACCGGAAACGCAGAGGATATCACGAACTCCAGAGGACAACCCAACAAAAGCGATGCCACATCGACCAACACCTCGGGCGTTAACAACGATCCCTTGCTGAACCTTGCCGCCGGGACCCGCACCTACGACGCATCCATTCTGGACGTCAACTTTACCCCCGATACCGATCTGATGACGATGCAATTCGTCTTTTCATCCGACGAATATCCGGAGTTCCAGAATTCTATCTATCAGGATTTCTTTGGGGTCTGGATCAACGGGCAGGAAGTGCAACTGGCCGTCGGTGATGGCGATATGGACCCGGGGAACATCAACAGCACGAATAACCTCAACATGTTCGTCGATAACACGGGTGGCGACTACAACACCGAGATGGACGGCTTTACCATCACCATGACGCTGACAATGAAAGTCATCCCGAACGTCCCGAACACAATGCGCATCGCCATCGCCGACGTGAGCGACACGGGCTATGATTCCAATCTGATGATCGCAGCGAATTCGGTGCAGTCCAGCCTGATTGCGGTCACGGATGACGTGTCGATTTATCCGGACGGGACCAAGGTGATCGACGTGCTTGGGAATGATGTCGCGTCGGATTCCAGCGTCTTGTCCATCACCCATATCAATGGGCAGCCCGCTGCCGTTGGCGCGCAAGTCCAGTTGCCGACAGGTCAGATCGTGACCCTGAACAGCGATGGCACGCTTAGCGTTGAAGGCGATGGCGACGTCGAAGACTTCAACTTTACCTATACGGTCACCGACGGCACGGACACGGATGTCGGGATGGTCTCTGCGACCTCGGTTCCGTGTTTTGTCGCGGGCACCCTGATTGCCACCCCTGACGGCGAACGCGCGGCTGAAACCCTGATGCCAGGCGATCTGGTCCTGACCCAGGATGATGGCCCGCAACCGTTGCGCTGGATCGGCAGCCGCACCGTGGCAGCCACCGGAAAATTCGCCCCCATCCACATCCGCGCGGGAACATTCGGCACGCACCGTGATCTGCTGGTATCGCCTTTGCACCGCGTGTTGATCCGCGACAGCCTTGCCGAAATCCTGTTCGGAGAGGCCGAGGTTCTGGTCGCCGCGCGCGATCTGGTCAACGACCGGTCCGTCACCCGCCGCGAGGGCGGGCAGGTCGAGTACGTCCATTTGATGTTTGACCGTCATCAGGTCGTCTTTTCAGAAGGGCTCGGAACCGAAAGCTTTCTGCCCGGCCCCCAGACGAACGACAGTTTCGAACCCGAGATCGTCGATGAGATCTGCGCGCTTTTCCCCGAAATCGACCGGGAAACCGGTATCGGCTACTCCCCCACCGCCCGCCCGGCGCTCAAGCGGTACGAGGCTGAAATCTTGCGGTCGGGCATGGTGGCCTGACCGATGACATGGCTTTCAATCGCAGACCATAACGACCGGCGGTTCTCTGTTCTCGGGCTTGGGAAAGACCAGCAGGATGCTCCCGTTTGCGGCATACAGCCCGATGATTTGCTGACCTCGGGCAGTATTATGTTCGAGACGCGACAAGCCCCGGACGGTCGGCCCCAGCTCCTTTTCGGGTATAAATCGACCTATCCGTGGCTGCGCAGCCTGACATTTCAGGCCATTCCCGGCGGCGGGATCGCCTTGGTGCAGGTGCAGGGCAGTGACATCACTCATGCCGCGATCAAACACGAGGACAGCGGCCGCAGCGATGTGCTGCGCATCACATATTCCTGGGACAGCGCCGCCAAATGGGGGTGTCTTGCCCTTGAAGAACCGGAAAACAACCGCACCGTCACGGTGCCGGTGCCCAACCCCAGACCCATCGCAATCGAAGATTTGCGCAACATGATGTTGGGCCGCGGCGATCAGACCTTTGGCCAGGACGTGATCTTTGCCGCGCTGTCGAACAAGATCGAACCGTTGGGCCCGATGCCGTCGCTGTTGCCGTCCACCCCGCTGGCCACCCCATGGGGCTATAAACCCGCGTCGCACCTGCAGCGCGGCGATACGGTGATGACCGAAGGCGCGGGCGTCGTGCCCGTGTTGCAACGCGTGTCGCGCACGGTTCCGGCGCGGGGCAGCTATGCCCCCATTCGGCTGCGTGCGCCGTATTTCGGGCTGCAACAGGATATTGTCGTCGCCCCGGACCAGCGGCTGGTCATCGACGGACCAGAGGTGGAATATCTTTTCAGCAAGGAAGCAGTGCTGATCCCCGCACGCCATCTGGTCAACGGCTTTGCCGCCTTGCAGGAAACCAGCGGCCAGACGATCACCTACACTCAACTGGTGCTGCCTGCCCATGAAACCATGCTGGCCGCCGGGACCCCTGTCGAAAGCTTGTATATCGGGCGCTTACGCCGTCAGCCGGTGCAGTTGGCCAGCAGTGTCCTGGCCGGCGAAGACCGGAATTTGCTGCCGGAACATGGCCAGCCCGCGCATTCGGTTCTGAAATGGTTCGAGGCAATCACCCTCGCCAGTCGTCGCGCGGCCTGACGGGAAACCCTAGTCGAAGAACGGAGTCATCTGGGCGATGATCACCGAATTCTCGTCCAGGGCGCGGGCCATCAAAGCGCGCTCTTCGTCGTCGATCTCGTGACCCTCGGCTTCGCGTTCGGCCAAGGTGCCATATCCGGTGACATCCAGCGGATTGGTATCCGCCTGCTTCAGGATCGCGACGGTTTCACGCACGGCCTCTGCCTCATCTATGCCAGAGGCAAAGCACATCAGCGCAGCGCCGGTCGCCTTGTCCGGCAGGCCGTCGCCTTCTTTGCGGCCAATTTCGACCAGCAAGGTATAGACCTGCTGGCGGGACGGTTTTTTGGTTTTCTTCTGGTCAGACATAAAAAGGGCCACCGCATTGAGATGCGGCAGCCCTATCGTGTTCTTCACGCTCTGGAAAGGGTCAGGTGCGACCGCGAACCAGACGGGTAACCCAGATCAGCAAACATGCACCGATCACGCCCACGACAAGCTGGCCAATCCAGCCGCCCAGCGTCGCGCCGACGATTGCGACCAGCAGGAAGTTTGCCACGACTGCACCGATGATCCCCAAGATGATGTTCATGATCAGACCCATGTCAGATTTCATGATCTTTTCAGCGATCCATCCTGCCAAACCACCTACGATAATTGCTGCGAACCAACCCAGACCTGTCATTTTACATTCTCCATAATGCTTGTTTCACTAAGAGAACTCACAAGTCTGTGAGAAAGTTCCTTAGTCGCGCAGCAATTCGTTAATCGACGTTTTGGACCGGGTTTTTTCATCCACGCGCTTTACGATCACGGCACAATAAAGGTTAACGCCGTTCTTCGATGGCATGGACCCTGCCACGACCACCGACCCTGCAGGCACTTCGCCATACATGACTTCGCCGGTGTCACGATCAAGGATCTTGGTGGATTGCCCGATGAACACGCCCATGCCCAAAACGGACCCTTCGCGCACGATGCAGCCTTCAACCACTTCGGACCGCGCCCCGATAAAACAGTTGTCTTCAATGATGGTCGGCCCGGCCTGCATCGGTTCCAGCACGCCGCCAATGCCGACGCCGCCGGACAGGTGGACGTTCTTGCCGATCTGCGCACAGGATCCGACAGTCGCCCAAGTATCAACCATCGTGCCGCTGTCGACATAGGCACCGATGTTGACGAAGGACGGCATCAACACCACGCCCGGCGCAATATAGGCCGACTTGCGCACGACGCAGTTCGGCACAGCACGGAAACCGGCGGTCTTCCATTCGTCGTCACCCCAGCCCTTGAACTTGCTGTCGACCTTGTCCCACCAACCGGCACCTTGCGGACCACCTGTCTGATGCTCCATGTCCTTGATCCGAAAGCCCAGCAGAACCGCTTTTTTCGCCCATTGGTTTACATGCCAGTCACCGCTCTCGGTCTTTTCGGCCACGCGCAGTTTGCCGCTGTCCAGCGCGGCCAACGTCGCCTCGATCGCGTCGCGGGTTTCGCCTGTGGTTGCAGAGGTAATCGTATCGCGGGCTTCCCACGCGGCTTCGATGGCGGTTTCAAGTTGGGCGTTGGACATAAGGTAGCTCCGGGTTGAGAAGGTCAGGTGTTGCCAATGCCTATACAGTTGTGATGGTTTGCGCGCAATCACAACGCCTGCCGTGGTCATTGCCGAAAAACGCGGGCATGTTGCCCCTACATTGAAGACCGGAGATTTTAATGATTGAAAAACCCCGCCACCCTTTGCGGGGCGCTGTTTCAGACCGCGCCAAAGCCAAAGACGTACCCGACACGCCCCAAACGCGCGCGCCGGCCTACCGCCTTGCGTTCACAGACGAGGATTTCATGGGGCTGGACGCGCTGCGCCCGGTGCGCTTGCAGCTGGAACTGCTCAAGCCCGAGATGGGGTTGGACGCTCACGGCATCACATCGACGATCGTGCTTTTCGGCGGGGCGCGCATTCCCGAGCCCGCCAACAAGGACAAGGCGCGGACCAAAACGCTGGCAGAACTGTCGCATTTCTATGATGAGGCCCGCGAATTTGCGCGGCTGATGACACTGAAATCGATGGAGAGCGGAGGCCACGATAATGTCATCGTCACAGGCGGCGGCCCCGGCGTGATGGAAGCAGGCAATCGCGGTGCCGCGGATGCAGGCGGGGAATCCATCGGATTGAACATCGTATTGCCGTTCGAACAGGCACCAAACGAATATGTCACGCCGGAATTATGCTTTAACTTCCACTATTTCGGGATCCGCAAAATGCATTTCCTGATGCGGGCGCGAGCGGTATGTGTCTTTCCGGGGGGCTTTGGCACCCTGGACGAAACATTCGAGGCGCTGACCTTGATCCAGACCGGGCGCATGTCACGGGTGCCGTTCCTGCTGTTTGGCCGGGCATTCTGGGAAAAGATCATCAACTGGGATGCGCTTGCCGATGCGGGCACGATTTCGGCCGAGGATCTCGACTTGTTCCAATTTGTCGAAACTGCCGCCGAAGCGGTCCACCTGATCGAAACCTGGGAAACGGCCCCTGCAAGAGACGCGGTGCCCGGCAGGTAGGTATTCTATCCGGGAATCAGGCGCAAAGCTCGGGTGGTAGAACGCAGACTTTGACATGATGGGGCAAGGTTTCCAGAACTGTACCCTGATCGGTGTCGCGCAGGCTGTAGCCATAGCCGGCCAAACGGTGCTGCCATTCGCGCAGGGACAGGGCCGATTGGCGTTCACGGGTGACGAGGGCAAGCACCTCGGCTGTGACGAAAGCGTCGGTTTTTATGATGACAGACATTGGGTTTCCTTCAGATTGATATCCTTATGG
The DNA here is from genome assembly GCF_000156335.1 of Roseobacter sp. GAI101. Classification (GTDB taxonomy): domain Bacteria; phylum Pseudomonadota; class Alphaproteobacteria; order Rhodobacterales; family Rhodobacteraceae; genus Sulfitobacter. The sequence continues at coordinate 2,797,586 of NZ_DS999213.1, read as the reverse complement.
AAACAATGTCTTGCGCGATGATGTCTTAAATTATGCTGAACTGTGGCGAAGACTGGGTCATTTCGCGGTGTAGCTGCCTAATTTGGCCCTACTGATCAAATGCCTGAAGCTGCGTTGTCTTCCGCATCTTTCGCGCATGAGGATGCCCCGGACCAACCGGCCGTCCGTCATGCCCGCCGATCCTGCCATAGCCTGCAGGACGCGCGGCATAATTTCTGAAACCCATGGTGACCTAAATCACCGCAGGCTTCAGCGTTGTGGTTAAAGTGGCGTTAAAGGCCGGCGTCCGCCTCGATCTGCTTGCGGGACTTGCGCGCCCGCTCTGTGGCCGATTTCAACTGACCACAGGCCGCCATGATATCTTCCCCGCGCGGCTTGCGCACCGGGGACGCATAGCCCGCCTTGTAGATGATCTCGGAAAACGCCCGGATGCGGTTGTTCGACGATCGCGTATAAGGCGCGCCGGGCCATTCATTGAACGGGATCAGGTTGATCTTGGCCGGGATACCGCGGATCAATTCGATCAGCCGGTACGCGTCTGCATCGCTGTCGTTCACGCCGTTCAGCATCACATACTCAAAGGTGATCCTCTCAGAATTGCTCACCTTGGGATAGCTGCGCAGCGCCTCGATCAGCTCTGCGATATTCCAGCGCTTGTTGATCGGCACCAGCTTGTCCCGCACCTCGTCCGTGGTGGCGTGGAACGACACTGCCAGCTGGCACCCGATTTCCTCGGCTGTCCGCGCAATTTCCGGCACGACGCCCGAGGTCGACAATGTAATGCGCCGCCGCGACAGCTGGATGCCTTCGGGGTCCATCGCGATCTTCATCGCATCGCGCACATTTTCGAAGTTGTACAAGGGTTCGCCCATGCCCATCAGGACAATGTTCGACAACAAGCGTGGCGCTTCGGTGATCGTGCCGGGGACCGGCCATTCGTCCAGATCGTCCCGCGCCACCATGACCTGACCGATGATCTCGGCCGCTGTCAGATTGCGCACCAGCTTCTGCGTGCCCGTATGACAGAACGAACATGTCAACGTGCACCCGACCTGAGAGCTGACGCACAATGTGCCACGCCCGTCTTCGGGGATATAGACAACTTCGACTTCGTGCCCACCGGCAATGCGCACCAGATATTTGCGCGTGCCATCCTCGGAAACCTGCTTGGTCACGACCTCGGGCACCTCGATCACGAACTTCTCGGCCAGTTCGGCGCGAAACGCCTTGGACAGATTGGTCATCTCCGCGAAATCGCGGGTGCCCCACTGATAGATCCACTGCCAGATCTGGCCGACCCGCATCTTAGCCTGCTTTTCCGGCGTACCTTGCGCAATCAACACCTCGCGCATGGCGTCACGGGTCAGGCCAACCAAGTTCATCGGCCCGTCCGGCAACTTGCGCGGGAGGGTCATGACATCTTGGGTAATCGGCGCGGTCGCAGACATGGGATTCTCCAGAAGTGAGGTATTTGATCGCCCTATATAGGCATTCTGTCACGAATCAAAAGGAAAGCCTGATAAACAAGCGCGCCTTTTAATCATCGCAGTCGCCGTGGAACATCGAACCGGCACGATTCAGCCTTACCGGAAATCACGGAAACCGGCCAACGCGCTGTCAGACGGTCCAGGTAACCTACAATGGCCGCCGCCTATCCCTAACCGCCACAGCGCTTTGCCGCATCTTCGACGGCAGCGGTGAAACCCAGCAGGGAAAACGTATCTTTCGTTTGCGTGCCCCGGCCAGACCGGGCGGTCAGCACCGCATCTGCACCGCGCTTCATTGCCGTTATGATCTTGTTGTCATCATCCGCCGACGCGGGCCACGCCCATTCACCGTCGGTGAACAGTTCGTAACTGTCGCCGCTGATGTTCATGTTGACGGTCGACCCCGATGCAAAGGGATAGCCACCGGTAAAGGCCACCTGCCCCTTGGCACCCGCGCTTGGACGATAGAACACCATCAAAAGGGTTTGCCCCCGGTTCACGGCAACAACACGCCCGTCCCGGGAGTTCACCGAATTCTTGGGGGTCGATACCCCCCAGCATTCAGTCGGATTATCTTCGACGAAAACGCTCCAATCGGTCTGTGCCGCAACACGATTCGTGCTTTGCGCCTGTGCCCAGGCACCGGTGGCGGCGAAACTTGCCATTGCCAAGATCAAACCGGTCTTCTTAAAATTCATCATTTACCCAGGCCTCCAGCCGCCATAAACCTCAACATAAATACAGTTCCTCTGGCGGCCCTTCGAAAGACGCTCTTTTATAGGAACTGTTCTTCTTTCGCCAACAAGCATATTAACGCGAAACAGGCGACCGACGAAACCCTGATTGGCAGGAATTCGCCCACAGATAGGATGAAATATGACAGCAGCAGCCCCCTTCGCAGAGATTTGGCGTGGTCCGTTCCTGGAAAGCGTTCATTCCGGCCATGCGGTGGTCTGCGATGACACGGGTCAAATCCTTCATGCATGGGGCGATCCCGAAGCGGTCATCCTGCCCCGGTCGTCTGCCAAGATGATCCAGGCTCTCCCGCTCTTGCGGTCGGGTGCTGCCGATGCCTTTGGCCTCAAGCCCCAGCATCTGGCGCTGGCCTGCGCATCCCACCAGGCTGCAGCCCTTCACACGTGGCTGGTCGGCGACTGGCTTGAAACGATGGGGCTGACGGATGAGGATTTTCGCTGCGGCACGGCCGAACCCGGCGACGACGCAGCCCGCAACGCTCTGATCTGCGCACATGAAAAGCCGTGCCAGGTCCACCATGAATGCTCTGGCAAACACGCGGGCTTTCTGACGGTCAACAAACACCTCGGCGGCGGGCCGGACTACGAAAAGCCGGATCATCCCGTGCAAAAAGCCTGCCTTGACGCTTTTGAACAAATCACCGGCCTCACCTCCCCCGGCTACGGCATCGATGGCTGTTCGGTCCCGAACTTCGCGACGACGCTGCACGGCATGGCCCGCGCGATGGCGCATTTCGCTGCCGCCCCCGACGGCTCTGCCGAAGCGCGCCTGCATCAGGCCATGCGCCTCCACCCGGAACTCGTCGCGGGCGAAACCCGTGCCTGCACCAACCTGATGCGCGCCATGAATGGCAAGGTTGCCGTGAAAACCGGGGCCGAAGGGTTCTTCATCGCGATCCTGCCCGAGCTAAAAATCGGCGTCGCCCTGAAAGCTGCCTGTGGCACGAAACGCGCCGCCGAATGCGCCATCGTCTCGATTCTCGTGAAACTCGGCGCGATTGATCCGAACCACCCGCAGGCTCTTAAATACCGCAACGCCCCGATCGAAAACCGCCGGGGTATCATCACGGGAACGCTCAAACCCGCTGCCACCTTCGCCTGAGGAAAGCACAACGCAGTCTTTCCAAATGGCTCAAAATCCCGGGGTATGGGGCAGCGCCCCATGCACCCCTCGATCTCAGACTACGAATTCGTCTTTTGCGTATCCCTGCACGAACAATAGCGCTGTCAGATCGCCAAAATTGATCCGTACATCGCACTCCGCCGCGACCGCAGGCTTGGCGTGCAGCGCAACCCCCATACCGGCGCGGTGCAACATGCCAAGATCATTGGCCCCGTCCCCCACCGCGATCACATCATCCTCGGCCAATCCCAAACGCGCGGTGATGTCTTCCAGGGCGTCGACCTTGGCTTGCTTGCCTAAAATCGGGTTCGTCACATGCCCGGTCAGCTTGCCACCCTCGGCCAACAGTGTGTTGGCGCGGTTCTCGTCAAACCCCAATGCGTCGGCCACTGACGTCGTGAACGCCGTGAACCCGCCAGACACCAGCGCCGCATAGGCCCCGTTTGCCTTCATCGTCGCCAACAAGGCCTTGCCCCCCGGCATGAAGGTGATCCTCTGCGCCAGCACCCGCCCGATCACGGCCTCGTCCAACCCCTCAAGCAGCCCGACACGTTCGCGCAAGGCTCCCTCGAAATCCAGCTCACCATTCATCGCCCGTGCGGTGATATCCTTGACCCGTGCGCCCACGCCCGCCTCATCTGCCAATTCGTCGATACATTCCTGCTGGATCATGGTGCTGTCCATATCGGCAAGCAGCATCTTCTTGCGCCGCCCTTCCGACGGGACGATGATCAGATCGACGCCCATGCCCTGACATTCCGCCCAGACATCCCACCGGTTGCCGGGCATCCGCGACATGTCAAAACTCGCGGCCTCGTCAGGGGCCAGCCAAACCGCATCGCCGCCACCCCATGCATTGCGCAAACTATCGACCAACGCAGCCTCCAGCTTTGGTCTTTCAGGCGAGGTTAACAAAGTCACACTATGCATCGTCGAGTTTCCGATCCGCGTCAGAGCTGTCGTAAAAAGCCAATCAAGCGGCGTTCTAGCGATATTTTCCGGCTTGTGCCAGACCGCGTGCACCTCTAGATGCAGCGGTGGGACACCCTTCCCCAACGAAGGGCGCTTATCTGAAAGGGTAGCATAATGGCTATTGAACTTCCGGCCACGCGGCCGGCTAATCCGCGTTTTTCCTCCGGCCCCTGCGCCAAACCCCCCGCATATGATCTGACCAAGCTTGCAAGCGCGCCATTGGGCCGCAGCCACCGTGCTGCACCGGGCAAAGCCAAGCTGCTTGCCGCGATCGAGACAACGCGCGAGGTTCTCGGCGTTCCTGCGGATTACAAGATCGGCATCGTGCCCGCATCCGACACAGGTGCCTACGAGATGGCCATGTGGACCATGCTGGGCGAACGCCCCGCAGAAATGGTCGCCTGGGAATCGTTCGGCGCTGGCTGGGTCACCGATGCGGTCAAACAGCTGAAAATCGAACATACCGTCCACACTGCCGACTACGGCCAGATCGTGGATATGGCGTCGCTCAACTATGACAACGACGTCTGCTTTACCTGGAACGGCACCACATCGGGCGTGCGCGTTCCCACCGGTGACGTGATCCCCGCCGATCGCAAGGGCCTGACCCTGTGCGACGCGACCTCTGCCGCTTTTGCGATGGACCTGCCCTGGGACAAGCTGGATGTGACCACCTTCAGCTGGCAGAAAGTGCTCGGCGGCGAAGCGGCGCATGGCATGCTGATCCTCAGCCCGCGTGCGGTAGAGCGGTTGGAAAACTACACGCCTGCATGGCCCCTGCCCAAGATTTTCCGCCTTACCAAAGGTGGCAAACTGATCGACGGCATCTTCAAGGGTGAAACCATCAACACGCCTTCCATGCTGTGTGTCGAAGATTACCTGCTGGCGCTGGACTGGGCCAAATCCGTCGGTGGTCTGCAAGGCCTGATCGGCCGTGCCGATGCGAATACCGCCGCGATTGCCAAATTTGTAGAAGACCACGACTGGATTGATTTCCTCGCCACCGATCCTGCGACACGGTCCAACACGTCTGTGTGTCTGAAGTTCACAGATGACCGCATTACGGACGGCGCGGCCTTTGCCAAAGCCGTTGCCAAGCGCCTTGCCGACGAAGATGTCGCCTTGGACGTTGGTGCCTACCGCGATGCCCCTCCGGGCCTGCGAATCTGGTGCGGCGGTACAGTTGAAACCTCGGATATCGAGGCGATGCTGCCGTGGCTTGCCTGGGCCTTCGAGTCCGAAATCAACGCTTAATTCCGGGTTCCCCACCCAGCGGCAACCGTAGGGTGGGTGTCCAACCCACGCCCCCCTTCTATCCAAAAAAGGAGCGCCCAACATGGCCCCCAAAGTTCTTATTTCCGACAGCCTGTCCGAAGCTGCCGTTCAAATCTTCAAAGACCGTGGCATCGACGTCGATTTTCAGCCCAACCTGGGCAAGGACAAGGAAAAGCTGGCCGCCATCATCGGCGACTACGACGGCCTTGCAATCCGCTCGGCCACCAAGGTGACCGAAACGATCCTCGCGAATGCGACCAACCTCAAGGTTATTGGCCGCGCAGGTATCGGCACGGACAACATCGACAAGGACGCCGCCTCGAAAAAAGGTGTGATCGTCATGAACACGCCTTTCGGCAACATGATCACCACTGCCGAACACGCCATCGCGATGATGTTCGCGGTTGCGCGCCAGATCCCCGAAGCGTCTGCATCGACCCACGCTGGCAAATGGGAAAAGTCCAAGTTCATGGGTGTTGAACTGACCGGCAAGACCCTTGGCGTCATCGGCGCGGGCAACATCGGTGGCATCGTGTGCGACCGTGCGCGCGGCCTGAAGATGAAAGTCGTCGCCTACGATCCCTTCCTGGGCGAAGAAAAGGCCAAGAAGATGGGCGTCGAAAAGGTCGAGCTTGACGAATTGCTGGCCCGCGCTGATTTCATCACGCTGCACGTCCCCTACACAGATCAGACCGCCAACATCCTGTCCAAGGAAGCCCTGGCCAAGACCAAGAAAGGCGTGCGTATCATCAACTGTGCCCGCGGTGGCCTGGTCGACGAAGAAGCGCTGGCCGAAGCGTTGAAATCCGGCCATGTCGCCGGTGCTGCCTTTGACGTGTTCAAGGAAGAGCCCGCAACCGAGAACCCGCTGTTCGGCCTGCCAAACGTCGTCTGCACGCCGCACCTTGGTGCCGCAACGACCGAAGCACAGGAAAACGTAGCGCTTCAGGTCGCAGAACAGATGTCCGATTACTTGCTGACAGGTGCTGTTTCCAACGCCCTGAACATGCCGTCGGTTACGGCGGAAGAAGCCAAGGTCATGGGGCCATGGATCACACTGTCCGGCCACCTTGGTGCGTTCATCGGCCAGATGACGGACGAGCCGATCAAGGCGATCAACATCCTGTACGATGGCCAGGTCTCTGAAATGAACCTGAACGCGCTGAACTGTGCGGTTGTTGCAGGGATCATGAAGCGCGCAAACCCTGATGTTAACATGGTCAGCGCACCTGTGGTTGCACGTGAAAAAGGCATCCAGATCAGCACCACGAACCAGGACAAATCCGGCGTGTTCGACGGCTATGTCAAGGTGACTGTCGTGACGGAAAAGCGTGAACGCTCAATCGCGGGCACCGTGTTCTCGGACGGGAAGCCACGTTTTATCCAGATCAAGGGCATCAACATCGACGCCGAAATCGGCGCGCACATGCTGTACACCACCAACGAAGATGTCCCCGGCATCATCGGGACATTGGGCCAGACACTTGGTGCCAACGGTGTGAACATCGCGAACTTTACCTTGGGCCGCTCGGTTGCCAAGGGCGAGGCGATCGCGTTGCTGTATATCGACGATGTACTGCCAGCGACAGCCATCAAGCAACTGCAAGACACCGGACTGTTCACCCAAGTCAAAGAGCTTGAATTCGACGTCTCCTAAAAGCACGCTCCAGAACCTGAAAAGCGCCTCCACCGTGGGGCGCTTTTTTTTGCTTGGCACCCGGCCCGCCTGCCCTGATATTGCAGCAGGACCTCAATCCTGGGACAGTGAAAATAGACCTGCCATAAGGGCCATGAACATTCCCGTAAAGTTCAAACCTTCTCTTCCTACGGAAGCAGAATTCCCTTGGGTCCTTCGGGATTACTGCGGGCCGGGCTTTCCCTTTTCAGATGGTTCAGCCAAGATGTAACTGACCAAACAGAAGGCCCGTTCATGTCCACACCCATCTACGCCATCGGCGATATCCACGGCCAGCTCGAGGATCTGCACCGCGTTCTGGGGCTGATCGAAACCGACGGCGGCAAGGATGCCCGGATCGTGTTTCTGGGTGATTACGTCGATCGTGGCCCCGACAGTAAAGGCGTCGTCGATCTGCTGATGACCGGCATTGCTGACGGGCGCAACTGGACGGCGATCCGTGGCAACCATGACCGCTACTTTACCCGCTTTCTGGACGATCAGACGGTGTACGATCCGGCCACGCGCGCCGATCTGTTCTGGATGAACCCGCGCCTTGGCGGTGACAAAACCTTGCTATCTTACGGCGTCACCGGACAAGACGGCGCGCCCGTCGGTCCAATTCACAAGGCCGCGCTCCAGGCGGTCCCGCAGTCGCATCGCGACTTTCTCGCCAACCTGCCGAACATCCACACGACCGAACATCTGATTTTCGTCCATGCCGGCCTGCGCAAAGGTATCGCGCTCCAGAACCAGATCGAAGACGATCTGATCTGGATTCGCAGCGACTGGCTGACCCAACCCCATGACTTCGGCCGTATCGTCGTGCACGGGCACACCACCGTCGATTACCCCGAACACCATGGCTACCGGATCAATCTGGATGCCGGTGCCGGTTACTTCAAACCGCTACAGGCCGCCGTCTTCGAAGGTCAGGATGCCCACGTAATCACGGACAAAGGGCGGATTCCGCTCCGCCCCTGACATCATTCCAAATGGTACCAAATCCCGGGGGAGTCCCGGCATAGCCGGGACGGGGGCTGGCCCCCTAAACCCCGGTCCAGTCCAGCACGACCTTGCCCGACAACCCCGATTTCATCGCAGCAAAACCCTGTTCGAAATCATCCGCGCCAAAGCGGTGCGTGATGATCCCCGAAACGTCCAGACCATTTTCAAGCATGGCGATCATCTTGTACCAGGTCTCGAAAATCTCGCGGCCGTAGACCCCCTTGATCGTGATCGCCTTGAACACGATGCGTGACCAATCCACCGCAGACTTGCCCGGCGGAATGCCCAGCATCGCAATCCGGCCGCCCATGGTCATTGCCTCGACCATCTGATCCAGCGCGGCCTGATTGCCGGACATCTCCATGCCGACGTCAAAGCCCTGTTTCATCTTGAGCCTTGCAATCACGTCGGCCAGATCCTCTTTGGCGACGTTCACCGGCACGACATCGGCCACCTTTTCAGCCAGCGCCAGACGCGCGGGGTTCACGTCGGTGATCGCGACATGGCGCGCACCGACATGGCGCGCGACCGCTGCTGCCATAATGCCGATCGGCCCTGCGCCCGTGATCAACACATCTTCACCGACCAGATCAAAGCTCAATGCCGTGTGGACCGCATTCCCCAACGGATCAAGGATCGCACCGATATCGTCGGACACCTCGTCCGGCAACGGCACCACGTTGAAGGCGGGCAGGCGCAGATATTGCGCAAAGGCCCCCTGTTCATTCACGCCGATCCCCCGCGTGGCAGGATCAAGGTGAAACTTGCCCGACCGCGATTGCCGCGACGTCTTCCCGATCAAATGCCCCTCGCCAGAGCACCGCTGACCGATGCTCAAATCTGTCACGTTCCGGCCCAGCTCCACAATCTCTCCGGCGAATTCATGGCCGGTGATCAACGGCACGGGCACCGTCTTTTGCGCCCAATCATCCCAGTTCCAGATGTGGATGTCTGTCCCGCAGATGCCAGTCTTGTTGATCTTGATCAGCACGTCATCCGGCCCGATTTCAGGCACCGGTGCGCGGGTCATCCAAAGACCTTCGCGCGGCTCAGACTTGCACAGCGCCTTCATCTGGTTGCTCATGACACCACACCACAGGCTTCGCCCGCCACCTTGAACGCCGCAAGGGCACGGTCCAGCTCGGCGCGGGTCAGGGCCGCGTTCATCTGCGTTCTGATCCGGGCCTGCCCCCTTGGGACCACCGGATAGAAAAACCCGCTGACAAACACGCCTTCTTCAAAAAGCTTTGCAGCCATGTCCTGCGCAAGCTGGGCATCCCCTAACATCACCGGAATAATCGGATGCTCCCCCGGCAGCAGATCGAAACCCATCTGCGTCAGCCCATCGCGCCAATAGCGCGCATTTTCAAACAGTTGCGTGCGCAGATCGTCGCCTTGTTCGACCAGTTCCAACGCCTTTATGCCCGCCATCACGATCGAGGGCGGCAAGGAATTCGAGAACAGGTAGGGCCGCGCCCGCTGGCGCAAAAGATCAATCACCGCCTGCGGCCCGGCGATATAGCCGCCGATCGCACCGCCAAGGGCCTTACCAAGGGTTCCGGTCAGGATGTCTACATCGACACCGAAATGTGCAGGCGTACCGGCCCCTTTCGGCCCCATGAAACCGGTGGCGTGGCAATCGTCGACCATCACCAAAGCTTCGTATTTCTGGGCAAGTGCCGCGATTTCCGGCAGATTCGCCAAGGTGCCATCCATGCTGAACACGCCATCGGTCGCGATCATGATGAACCGCGCGCCTTCTTCGCGGGCAAGCTTCAGCTGCCCTTCCAGATCGGCCATGTCGGACGTGGCGTACCGATACCGCTTGGCTTTGCACAGGCGGATGCCGTCAATGATCGAGGCATGGTTCAGACTGTCCGACACAATCGCGTCGTCAGGTCCGAAAAGCGGCTCGAACAGGCCGCCATTGGCGTCAAAACAGGCGGCGAACAGGATCGAATCGTCCTTGCCCAGAAACTTCGCCAGTTTCTGCTCAAGCTCGCGGTGGATGTCCTGTGTCCCGCAAATAAAGCGGACGGACGCCATGCCGAACCCTTTGGGCTCCATCGCATCCCGTGCTGCCGCGATCAGATCAGGGTGATCGGCAAGCCCCAGATAGTTGTTGGCGCATAGGTTGATCACCTTGCGGCCCCCGACGGTGATCTCCCCGCCTTGGGGCGAGGTGATCATCCGCTCGCGTTTCATCATGCCCTCTGCTTCGATCTCGCTGAGCATGGTCGTGATATGGTCAAGATAGGCATGGGTCATGTTGAGGCTCCTTTTAAGAGCCTTCTAACATACTGGACGCCCATCCGAAATAGGGGATTTCCTAGATAGCGGAATTTTTCTTGTATCTCGGAATTTGGTGGTCAGGCATCCTGGACGACCAGAAAAGCACGCACTGCACCGTCTTTTGCCGAAATCGCATGGGGGACGTCTGCCGGATACCGCGCTGTGTCGCCCGTCTGGATCGTGCTTGACGATTCACCGCTGCGCAGCTCAACGCTGCCTTCGATCACCGTTAGATGTTCACGTGCGCCACGTGTGTGGGGCAGGCTTTCCAGACTGCCGCCCGGTTCGATCAGCAGCTCGTAAACCTCGTGCTTCCCGGCTTCTTCCGGGGGGGACAGAATACGAATGTGGCAGCCGGAGCCCAGATTATGGATCGTCGGCACCTCGCCCGCGCGCAGCACTTCGATTTCGGCAGGACGCTGCCCACCGTCCAAAAGCCCTGCGAAATCCACCTGCAAGGCGCGGGTCAGGTTCCAGAGGGTCGCGATTGTGGGGCTGCTTTCACCACGTTCGATCTGGCTGACCATGGAGCGGGACACGCCGGAGAGTTTCGCAACAGCATCAAGGCTGAGCCCTTGCGCGGCCCGTGCTGCCTTGAGGCGGCGGGGCAGTTGGTTCAAAATAGCGTCTGGATCATCCGTCATAGTGGATAAGTGCGCATCCGCCCTGCGCGCTGTCAATGGGGGCCGGTTCTATTTGCGGCAACGCCGGGGGTTTTGCACCCCCGGACCCCCGCAGGATATTTGATAGCCAGAGAAGCAGAGGGTCAGGTTAGAAATTCAATGGCTGCCATCATGCTGACCGCAGCACCGGCACCCGCAATCGCGGCCAGGAAAATCCAACGCTTGAATCCCGTTCTCGAAATCTTGATCTCGTTGTTTTGGCGGAGGAGCGCGGATTCGACCAAGCCGGGCAGGCGCGGGCCGAAGCGCGCAAGGACGCGCGCTGTGCTTGTGAGGTCACGAATGACCGCTTTGGGACCGATCGACTTCGAGATATAGTCCGTCACGATCGGGCTTGAAACCTGCCAGATGTTGATATGGGGGTTGAGGGACCGTGCGACCCCTTCCACCACCACCATCGTCCGTTGTAGCAAGATCAGTTCGGTCCGCGTTTCCATGCCGAAGCGTTCCGTTACCTCGAACAGATAGGTGAGCAGACGGGCCATCGAGATCCGCGTGGCGTCCATTCCGAAAATCGGCTCTCCGACGGCGCGCAAGGCGCGGGCGAATTCATCTACGTCCTTGTCTGCGGGAACATATCCGGCCTCGAAATGCACCTCGGCGACCCGTTTGTAATCCTTGCGGATGAAGCCGAACAAAATCTCGGCGTAGACGCGGCGGGTATATTCGTCGATGTGGCCCATGATGCCGAAATCATAGGCGATGATATTGCCGTTCGGCGCGACCTTGAGGTTTCCCTGATGCATGTCTGCGTGAAAATATCCGTCGCGCAGGGCGTGGTTCAGGAACAGTTGCAACACACGGTCGCCGAGCGCCACGCGGTCGTGGCCAGCCGCGTCAATCGCCGCATTGTCGCCCATGGGCACGCCGTCGGCCCATTCCAGCGTCATCACCCGGCGGGCTGAATATTCCCATTTGATCGCAGGCAATTCAAACCCGGCATCGTCTTTCGTGTTCGCCGCAAATTCAGAGGCGGCCGAGGATTCGAGCCGCAGATCCAGTTCACCGCGCACCACACCGTCGAAATGTTCGATCACCTCCATCGGGCGCAGGCGGCGCGATCCCGGAGAGAACAGTTCGACCATGCGGGCGGCCAGATAGAAAGCGTCGACATCCTTGCGGAACGCTTTTTCGATTCCGGGGCGGAGGACCTTGACGGCGACGTCTTCGCCGGTTTCTGCGATCGTGGCGCGGTGCACCTGCGCAATGGAGGCCGCGGCGACAGGTTCGCTGAAGTCGGAAAATATCGCATCAACAGGCAGGCCAAGCTCTTTCTCGACCTCGGCTTTTGCCTGCTCGATCGAAAATGGGGGCAGCTTGTCTTGCAACACGCGCAATTGCACCGCCAGTTCGTCGCCCACCACATCCGGACGGGTCGACAGGACCTGACCGAACTTGATGTATGCGGGGCCAAGGGCCGTCAACGCGCGGGTCGCGGGCGGCATCGATGGATCACCCGCGTAGCCCAGAAACTTGAACGGTTTCCCAAGCGCCTTAGCGACAAAGCGCAGGGCGGGCGTCGCGTCGAAGGCGTCCAGCACGACGTTCATCGCGCCCGTCCGTTCCAGCGTGGCACCGGTGCGGACAAGCCGCCAAATATTGTGAGGTCCGCGCATTCTAGATTTTCCACCCGGAATGCAGCGCCGCGACACCCATCGTCAGATTGCGATATTTCGCCTGCTCGAACCCGGCGGTTTTGACCATCCCCAAAAATGTTTCCTGATCAGGAAAGTTACGAATGGATTCAACAAGGTACTGATAGCTGTCCCGATCATTTGCGATCAGCTTTCCCATGCGGGGGATGACGTTGAAGCTATAGAGATCGTAGGCTTTTTGCATCATCGGGTTGGGCAATTGGCTGAATTCCAGCACCATCAGACGCCCGCCCGGGCGCAGCACGCGGTATGCCTCGTTCAACGCCTCCTGGGGGCGAGTGACGTTGCGAATGCCAAAGCTGATTGTGTAGACGTCAAAGGTGTTATCCTCGAACGGCAACGCCATCGCGTCGCCCACGACCCAATCAAGGCTGTCTACCATGGCCGCCGCTTCGGCGCGTTTGCGGCCCTCGACCAGCATGGGTTCTGTCAGATCCAGCACCGTGGCGTGGCCTGATCCTGCACGTTCAAGGAATTTGAACGACACATCGCCCGTGCCCCCCGCCACATCCAGCAGCTTTTGACCGGGACGCGGGGCCAGCCAATCCATCATCGCTTCTTTCCAGATGCGGTGGATGCCGACGCTCATCACATCGTTCATCACGTCGTATTTGCTGGCAACAGAGTTAAAGACACCCTGCACACGCCCGGCTTTGTCGCCTTCGGCCACGGTTTCAAATCCGAAGTGGGTGGTTTTGTCGCTATCGTTTGTCATGGGGTCTTGTGGTCCTTTGATCTGCACCCTTGTTATAGGACGCGGGGGGCCGGGTACAATGCGCCCCTTTTGTCACAGGGAAAAAGAACATGCCTGAACTTCCAGAGGTCGAAACCGTACGCCGCGGCCTGTCCCCCGTGATGGAGGGGCAAGTGATCGCGCGCGCCGACGTCAACCGCCCCGATCTGCGCTGGCCGTTTCCGCCCGACATGGCCGCGCGGTTGACGGGCCAGAAAGTCGAGCGTTTACGCAGGCGGTCAAAATATATCCTCGCCGACCTGTCTTCGGGGGAATCACTGCTGATTCACCTGGGCATGTCTGGGCGGATGCTGATTTCAGGCGATCCCCTGGGGCAATTCGTGCATGACCATCCGTCACCCGAAAAGCACGATCATGTGGTTTTGCACATGGCGAACGGGGCGCGGGTGACGTTCAATGACCCCCGCCGTTTCGGCGCAATGGATCTGCTGGACACACAAAACGCCGATGCACATAAATTGCTCGCCTCGATCGGGCCGGAGCCTTTGGGCAATGATTTCAACGAAGCGCATCTGGTCGCCGTCCTCAAGGGCCGGAACACGCCGATCAAATCAGCTTTACTGGACCAGCGCATCGTCGCCGGTCTGGGAAATATCTATGTCTGCGAAACACTTTACCGTGCGGGCATCCACCCGGCGCGCAAGGCGGGAAAGATCGCCGCAACCCGCGTCGCGGGGCTGGTGCCGATCATCCGGCAGGTCTTGGAAGAAGCGATCACCGCTGGCGGTTCCACCTTGCGCGACTTCAAGCAGGCTGACGGCGAACTGGGCTATTTTCAACACAGCTTTGACGTCTATGGCCGCGAAGGCGACCCCTGCCGCGCAGAGGAATGCACAGGGCAAATAGCACGAATCGTCCAGTCAGGCAGATCGTCTTTCTACTGTGCGCAATGCCAAAGATAACTTGAAACAGCACGCACCCGTGATATTCACATCCTTCAAAGCGTAACAAAACGAGAGCATTCTTGATGGCTTATGAAACGATCACGGTCGATATCGATAATCACGTAGCTCTTGTTACGCTGAACCGGCCAGACGCGATGAACGCGCTGAATGATCAGTTGATGACGGAACTGGCGGACGCGATGAAAGCCGCGCAGGAAAACGAGAAAGTCCGTTGCATTGTCATTACCGGATCGGAAAAGGCATTTGCTGCCGGTGCCGACATTGCAATGATGCGCGACAAAAGCTTTGTCGACGTTTTCGCGGGCGATTTGTTCACACCTGAAACCGATCAGATCATGCGCGTTCGCAAGCCGATCATCGCAGCGGTATCAGGCTATGCCCTGGGCGGCGGGTGCGAACTGGCGATGATGTGTGACTTTATCATCTGCTCTGAAACCGCGAAATTCGGCCAGCCCGAAATCAACCTGGGCGTTGTTGCAGGGATCGGCGGCACCCAGCGTCTGACCCGTGCGATCGGCAAGTCCAAAGCCATGGACATGAACCTAACAGGCCGCTTCATGGACGCCACCGAGGCAGAGCGCGCAGGTCTGGTATCACGCGTCGTGCCCGTCAAGAAACTGATGGAAGAAGCAATGGCCGCCGCAAGCAAGATCGCCGAGAAATCCATGATTACCACGATGGTGGTCAAGGAGGCCGTCAATCGCGCGTTTGAAGTGCCGCTGCGCGAGGGCCTGTTGTTCGAGCGCCGCGTGTTCCATTCTCTTTTCGCGACCGAAGACCAGAAGGAAGGCATGTCTGCTTTCCTTGAAAAACGCGAAGCGCAATTCCGCGACAAGTAAAAACACCTTTGCGGGTTTGCAAAGCGCAGTGGGTTGGACTATAGGCAGCCTCAATACATGCGCGTGCAGCCCGCTTTGGCTAGAATCACCTTATCGGATATTGATCCGGTCTTTGGGTTTGTGTCGCGTATTCGCAATTTGAACAGACCCAAGATGAAGGACGATCCTCATGGCAAATACACCACAGGCAAAAAAACGCGCCCGTCAGAACGAAGCCCGTTTCCAGATCAACAAAGCACGCCGTTCGCGGATTCGGACGTTCCTTCGCAAAGTTGAAGAAGCAATCGAATCCGGTGACAAAGATGCATCAGTTGCAGCCCTTCGCGCAGCCCAGCCAGAGCTGATGCGCGGCGTCACAAAAGGCGTTTTCCACAAGAACACAGCATCGCGCAAAATGTCCCGCTTGGCGTCGCGCGTTAAAGCGCTGGGTTAATTCGACCCGCGACACGCTTAAAGTACTGAAAAATGAAGGCATCGCTTTGCGGTGCCTTTTTCTATGCGCAATTCACATCTTGGGCATCCAGAGATTCTTTTGCACCAATCTCTGAGTCAAGTTTGAAGATGTGTTGATACGGCCCCTTCTACATTGCTAACAGTAGTCATCGCGATTCATTTCGCTTGGGGGGACGGACCCGAAACGGACCAGAGTATTTGCTAGGATACAACGGTTCACACGGGGATGAGTGACAGGCCTTGCTAGGGGCTTTCACAATGTCTGCAAACGCTGCAATCTGCAGCCTTGCTCTGTCTTGATATACGACGAACGGTGTGTTCGACAGCGATGCTTGGGCCAAAAGCCTGCACGATGTCGGGGGCATCTTTCAATAAATGTCCAAAGGACGTGAGGCCGGTTTCCCGATGGGACCGGGACAGCGGCCTGTTGCCTTTTGGATAGATAATCAGGCGCAAGCTGGCACAAGCCGGCTTGTGGGAATTTTGGGGCGACGGGGACAATAATGCAGGCAACATGGACCAAAATCAGAGAGCGTCTTTTGAAGACGGTGGGCAAAAACAATTTCACCACATGGATTGATCCTCTGGCAGTTGGTCCGGTCGAAGACGGCATCAGCACCCTGTTTGTTCCAACGAATTTTTTCGGCAATTACGTCAGCCAGAACTTTGCGGATCTGATCCTGCACGAGATGCAAAGCGAAGATGACAAGATCACCCGCCTGAAATTCGCCGTTAACCGTTCCGAAAAAACTGCGCGCCCTGACGCACCGCAGCCCCGTGCCCAAGCCGCAGCGCCAGCGCCAGCGTCGCCGCCAGCGAATGCCCCGCTGAACACCGCCCCGCTTGATGCGCGCTTCAGCTTTGACAACTTTGTTGTCGGCAAGCCGAACGAACTGGCCCATGCCGCCGCCCGTCGCGTGGCCGAAGGCGGTCCTGTCACCTTCAACCCGCTGTTCCTTTATGGTGGGGTCGGCCTTGGCAAGACGCACCTGATGCATGCCATTGCGCAGGAATTGCAGATCAGAAAACCCGAACTGAACGTGCTTTACCTGTCGGCAGAGCAGTTCATGTATCGTTTTGTTCAGGCACTGCGCGACCGCAAGATGATGGATTTCAAGGAAATCTTCCGCTCGGTTGACGTGTTGATGGTTGATGACGTCCAATTCATCGCAGGCAAGGACAGCACCCAGGAAGAATTCTTTCACACGTTCAACGCGCTTGTAGACCAGAACAAGCAGATCATCATTTCCGCCGATCGCGCCCCCGGCGAGATCAAGGATCTTGAAGATCGCGTGAAATCCCGCCTGCAATGCGGCCTGGTCGTGGATTTGCACCCAACCGATTACGAACTGCGCCTTGGTATTTTGCAAAGCAAAGTCGAGACCCAGCAGAAAAACTATCCCGGTCTCGAAGTAGAGGCAGGCGTATTGGAATTCCTCGCCCACCGGATCACCACGAACGTGCGCGTCCTTGAAGGGGCTTTGACCCGTCTGTTCGCCTTTGCATCTTTGGTGGGCCGTGAAATCAACATGGACCTGACGCAGGATTGTCTGGCCGACGTGCTGCGCGCCTCTGAACGCAAGATCAGCGTCGAGGAAATTCAGCGCAAGGTTTCCGAACACTATAACATCCGCCTGAGCGACATGGTCGGCCCCAAGCGCCTGCGCAGCTATGCGCGGCCCCGCCAGGTCGCCATGTATCTATGCAAGAAAATGACCAGCCGGTCCTTGCCCGAGATCGGCCGTCGCTTTGGTGGTCGCGACCACACAACGGTCATGCACGGTGTGAAACGCATCGAAGAACTCAAGCAAAACGACGCGCAGATTGCCGAAGATCTGGAATTGCTGCGCCGCGCGCTTGAAGCATAAGAACGACACCCCAAAACAGAACTGAAGCTAAGGCCTTGACGGGCCTTTGTTTCGCGCTGAAAAGTCAATAAAACTCTTGTGAATACACCGGAACAGGGTAGTTTGCCCTCCCGGACTGCCGGAATGGAGATTGCATATGAAATTCAGCATCGAACGCGCAGCACTGCTTAAGGCCGTGTCACAGGCCCAGTCAGTGGTAGAGCGCCGCAACACCATTCCGATCCTCGCCAACGTATTGATCGAAGCAGAAGGCAGCGACGCGTCCTTCCGCGCCACCGATCTGGACATCGAGGTGGTCGACAAGGCCCCCGCACAGATCGAACGCGCCGGTGCCACGACCGTTTCCGCGACCACATTGCATGAAATCGTCCGCAAACTGCCTGATGGCGCGTTGATCACGCTGACCTCGGACAGTGCCGCAGGCCGTCTGACGGTCGAGGCGGGGCGCTCGAACTTTTCGCTGGCGACGTTGCCGCGCGAAGATTTCCCCGTGATGGCGTCCTCTGAATACCAGTCGAATTTCAGCGCGCCGGCCCCAGTGCTGCGCCGCTTGTTCGACAAATCGAAATTCGCCATTTCGACTGAAGAAACCCGGTATTACCTGAACGGCGTTTACATGCATATCTCGGAAAGCGAAGGCAACAAGGTGTTGCGCTGCGTTGCAACCGATGGCCACCGTCTGGCGCGTATTGATGCGCCGATGCCCGAAGGGGCCGACGACATGCCCGGTGTGATCGTGCCGCGTAAGACCGTAGGCGAATTGCGCAAGCTTCTGGATGACGACGACATGCAGATCGCCGTGTCAGTGTCCGAGACAAAAATACGCTTTGCCACCCCTGATATCACGCTGACGTCAAAAGTGATTGATGGCACCTTCCCCGACTACACCCGCGTGATCCCGCAGGGCAACACGCGCAAGATGGAAGTCGATGCCAGCGATTTCGCCCGTGCCGTGGACCGCGTGGCGACCGTCAGCTCGGAACGGTCGCGTGCGGTGAAACTGCAGCTGGATGAAGACCGGTTGATCCTTTCCGTCAACGCGCCCGACAGCGGTGCCGCCGAAGAAGAACTGGTGGTTGCCTACGCGGACGAGCGGCTCGAGATCGGGTTCAACGCGAAATACCTGCTTGAAATTGCCAGCCAGGTAGACCGCGAGAACGCCGTATTCCTGTTCAACTCATCGGGCGATCCGACGTTGATGCGCGAGGGCAATGACATGTCCGCCGTGTACGTCGTGATGCCGATGCGTGTGTGAGTAGCCGGAATTTTCTAAAATTCCGGACCGAGTTCTTTGAAGAATTCGGGTATCCCGCGTGACCCAGCTTTTCATCTCTCATCTGACACTGTCGCATTTTCGGTCGCACAAGCGGGCGATCGTTGACAGTGACACGCGGCCGGTGGCGATCCATGGGCCGAACGGGGCGGGCAAAACCAATATCCTCGAAGCGGTGTCGCTGCTGTCGCCAGGACGTGGCCTGCGCCGTTCGAGCGCGCTGGACATGACCAGACGGCCGGAAGCTCTTGGTTGGAAGGTCACGGCACTGCTGCATTCTCTGGGCAGCGCACATGAAATTGAAATCTGGTCCGAAGCCGGGGCTGCACGACAGGTGCGCATCGACGGCAAGGCGACACCGCAGACCGCGCTTGGCAGAATTGCGCGGGTGCTCTGGCTCATCCCCTCGATGGACCGGCTGTGGATCGAAGGCGCAGAAGGACGCAGGCGCTTTCTTGACCGGATGACGCTCAGCTTCTTGCCGGATCATGCCGAGCAGTCCCTGGCCTATGAAAAGGCCATGCGCGAACGCAATCGCCTGCTCAAGGACATGGTGCGCGAACCTTCCTGGTACCTCGCGCTTGAACAACAGCTCGCCGAGGCCGGTGCCGCGATCCATGCAAACCGGCAAAGCGCCCTGCAAGCCATTACCGAAGCGCAATCCCAGGCCGAAACCGCATTTCCGACCGCAACGCTTTCCTTGATCTGCGACATGCCCACGACAGCGCAGGACCTGCGTGCTGCCCTTGCTGACAACCGCATGCGTGATCTGGCGGCTGGGCGCACGTTGATTGGTCCCCATAGGGCTGATCTGGAGGGCGTCTATGCCGCCAAAGACGTCCCCGCGCGCGATTGCTCAACAGGCGAGCAGAAAGCCCTGCTTGTGTCACTGATCCTTGCCAATGCCCGTGCATTGGCCGCAGATTTCGGGGCACCCCCGTTGCTTTTGCTGGACGAGGTGGCGGCCCATCTGGATGCAAGCCGACGTGCTGCGCTTTATGATGAAATCACCGCCCTTGGCGCGCAGGCCTGGATGACCGGTACCGGAGCAGAGCTTTTCGACAGTCTTGGCCCGCGGGCACAGATGCTGGAAGTCACCGAAACCGACGGTATTTCAGGAACACGGATGCAACCATGACAATCACCCTACCCGATCTGCTGCTTTACTGTGGCGCGTTGCTGATCCTTTTCCTGACGCCCGGTCCGGTGTGGCTGGCGATCATGGCGCGCGCGCTTTCGGGCGGCTTCAGCGCCGCCTGGCCGCTGGCCTTGGGTGTGTCCATCGGTGACATGCTTTGGCCGCTGGTGGCGGTTTTGGGGATCAGTTGGATCCTGTCGGTCTTTGATGTCTTCATGCTGGGCATGCGCTGGCTGGCTTGCGGTGTCTTTTTGTTGATGGGTGCCCTGCTGATCCGTCACTCAGGTGCAAAGATCAGCAGCGACAGCCGCCTGACGCGGCCCGGTGCATGGTCCGGATTTGCAGCCGGTTTGCTGGCGATTTTAGGCAATCCAAAGGCCGTGTTGTTCTATATCGGCGTCTTGCCGGGCTTCTTTGATCTGCGCGCTATCACCTGGGTTGACGTCGCTGCAATCATTGCCGTCTCCGTCACGATACCGCTTTTGGGCAACCTTGCCATTGCCGCTTTCGTAGGGAAAATCCGGGGGCTGATGACCAATACGGACACCCTGAAACGGATCAATATCGTCGCCGGGTGCCTGCTGATTCTCGTTGGGCTGTTGATCCCCTTTATCTGACACAAAATCTTGTGTCAGACGCGTGACAGTACCGGCAAAAAACACTATAAATCGGGCAACAAAAGAAGGTTTCCCAGAATGTCCGACGACAAGCAGATCCCAGAGGAATACGGCGCAGATTCTATCAAGGTTCTCAAAGGCTTAGAAGCTGTACGCAAACGCCCCGGCATGTATATCGGTGACACCGATGACGGGTCTGGTCTGCACCACATGGTATACGAGGTCGTCGATAACGGCATCGACGAGGCGCTGGCAGGTCACGCGGACGCCGTAAACGTCACAATCCACGAAGATAATTCGGTCTCGGTCAGCGATAACGGCCGCGGCATTCCCGTAGGTATCCACCAGGGCGAAGGCGTTTCCGCCGCCGAAGTCATCATGACCCAGTTGCACGCAGGCGGCAAATTCGACAGCAATTCCTACAAGGTCTCGGGCGGCCTGCACGGCGTGGGCGTATCGGTTGTGAACGCCTTGTCCGACTGGCTTGAACTGCGCATCTGGCGTGAGGGCAAGGAACACGTTGCCCGTTTCGAAGGCGGCTTTACCACAGAACACCTGACCGTCGTTGGCCCGACGGACCGCACCGGGACCGAAGTCCGGTTCATGGCCTCGACCAGCACGTTCTCGAACCTTGAATACAGCTTTGAAACGCTTGAAAAGCGCCTGCGCGAACTGGCGTTCCTGAACTCTGGCGTGCGGATCATCCTGACCGATGAACGCCCCGCCGAACCTTTGCGGTCGGAACTGTTCTATGAAGGGGGCGTCAAGGAATTCGTGAAATACCTTGACCGATCAAAAACCTCGGTCATGCCCGAACCGATCTTCATCACCGGCGAAAAAGACGATATCGGCGTCGAGGTCGCGATGTGGTGGAACGACAGCTATCACGAAAACGTCCTGCCCTTCACAAACAACATCCCGCAGCGCGATGGCGGCACGCACATGGCGGGGTTCCGCGGTGCGCTGACCCGCACGATCAACAACTATGCGCAATCTTCGGGGATCGCGAAAAAAGAAAAGGTCACCTTCACCGGGGATGACGCCCGAGAAGGCCTGACCTGCGTGCTGTCCGTCAAAGTGCCGGATCCGAAATTCAGTTCTCAGACCAAGGACAAGCTGGTCAGTTCCGAAGTGCGCCCCGCCGTCGAAGGTTTGGTCAGCGAAAAGCTGGCGGAATGGTTCGAAGAGAACCCCACCGAAGCGCGGATCGTGGTCGGCAAGATCATCGAAGCCGCCCACGCCCGCGAAGCGGCGCGCAAGGCGCGTGACCTGACACGGCGCAAGACGGCGATGGACGTGAACTTCCTTGCTGGCAAGCTGAAGGATTGTTCGGAAAAAGACCCGTCCAAGACCGAAGTTTTCTTGGTGGAGGGTGATTCCGCCGGTGGATCAGCGCAAACCGGACGTGATCGCCAGACACAGGCCATTTTGCCGTTGAAGGGTAAAATCCTGAACGTCGAACGCGCACGCTTTGACCGGATGTTGGGGTCTCAGGAAATCGGGAACCTCGTCATGGCCTTGGGCACCGGCATCGGGCGCGACGAATTCAACATCGACAAACTGCGCTACCACAAGATCGTCATCATGACCGACGCCGACGTGGACGGGGCGCACATCCGAACGCTGCTGTTGACTTTCTTCTACCGTCAGATGCCGCAACTTATTGAAAACGGTCACCTTTATATCGCCCAGCCACCGCTATACAAAGTGTCACGCGGTAAATCCGAGGTCTATTTGAAAGACCAGGCCGCGATGGAGGATTATCTGATCCAGCAGGGCATCGACGGTGCCGTCCTGCGGCAGGGCAACGGAGAAGAGATCACAGGTCAGGATCTGGCCCGTGTCGTCGATCTGGCCCGGCAGATGCGCCGGGTGCTCGAAGCATTTCCGACCCATTATCCACGACACATTCTGGAACAGGCCGCGATTGCGGGCGCTTTTGTGCCCGGCGTGGTGGATGCAGACCTTCAAGGCGTCGCCGATAAGGTAGCCGAGCGTCTGAACCTGATTGCGCTAGAGTGGGAACGTGGCTGGCAGGGCCGCATTACCCAAGATCATGGCGTTCGTCTGGCCCGCATCCTGCGCGGCGTCGAAGAGGTGCGCACCCTTGATGGCCGCATGCTGCGCTCTGGCGAGGCAAAGCGGTCTGGCGGCTTTACCCAACACCTGCAAGATGTCTACCGCATGCCTGCCAAACTGGTGCGCAAGGACCGTTCGCAGATGATTTACGGCCCGATGGACCTTCTTGATGCCATCCTAGCCGAGGGCGAAAAGGGCCTGTCCCTGCAACGCTACAAAGGCTTGGGCGAAATGAACCCGGACCAGTTGTGGGAAACCACCCTGGACCCTGACGCGCGCACGTTGCTTCAGGTCCGGGTTGAGGACATGGCAGAGGCAGATGACCTGTTCACAAAGCTCATGGGCGACGTCGTCGAACCCCGTCGCGAATTCATCCAGCAGAACGCGTTGAACGTCGAAAACCTAGACTTCTGAGGGTTTTGTAGGGAAGCACATAAAATTGCGCGGCGCGTATCAAATTGCGCGTCGCCGATGGTTTTCTTGGCTATAAAACCAAATTTATTCAATAACTTACGTGATTTACCCAAAGATACCCGTCTTTGGCGTTTGCACCGGGTTTGCCTCTTCGCTTTCTAGCCCGAGAGACCCCTCAGATTATCCTTAGGTCGGTCTATGGCCATTGCCCATGAAAACGCACAGGTGGTTTTCAAAAACCTAGGCCGCAAATAGGCCCATGGATTTAAGACCATATTCTTGCAGAAGCACTCGCCAAGGGCGGTTTCTGAGCAAGATCTGCGTCTCTCACTTCTTAGCCGTCCACATGCCAAAAGGGCGGGAAGATAGCCTTCGCTGTAAAGGTGCCGATGGCCGCGCTTCCAGATTTTGTTAGGTGTTCCACTCCATCGCTGTTCGTCGATCTCGGGCATAGCCACGACGATCTTGGCAAAATGGATGTGGCGTTTCACCCACGCATACAGCCCGACTTTTTGAGTGTTGCTGATTCAGCTTTCCCACGGCAGTTGTTTGGAGGTTGAAACCAGATGATCCACGAACAACCGCAGTCGGGTGGATTGGAAACGGTTTGGCTGGAACACCGCGTAGATGTCACGCTTGGGCGATGTCACGTAATCGGGCAGCACGGCTTGCAATTTCCGAGTCTTGAGATGCTTTGCGACGTAGAAGACTGGAAGAATGGCAATGCCAACGCCTTGCAACGCGGCGCTGCACAGGATTTCACCTGAGTCAGCCTTGAAGTTTCCCCGCAGGCTGACTTGCCCGATCTGGCCTGTTGCATCCTGATAACGCCACTCGTGCAGCCCGCTGTTTCCCGTAAACGCCAGCACATTATGATCTGCAAGATCGCCGGGGGTCTGCGGGGTGCCATGTGTTTCAAGATAACCGGCGCTTGCACATATCACGAAGGGGCAAGATGCCATGCGCCGCGCGACCAGTGACGTATCTTTGAGCGACCCGATGCGCACTGCGAGATCGAACCCCTCATTGACGATATCGACAAAGCGCTCATCCAGACTCACGTCCAGATCGACCTCCGGATATTGTGCCGCAAATGATGCGATGGCCTGACCAAAATATTTGTTTCCAAGGCTCAGCGGAAAGCTGATCTTCAACGGCCCTCTGGGGCGCGACTTTAGTTCGTAGATCTGCTCCTGCGCCTCCTGCAAATCCTCCAACGCCCGCGCTGCACCTTCGTAATATACCGCGCCCTCTTCGGTGACTGACACATTCCGTGTGGTGCGATTGAGCAGTTTCACCTGCAAATCCTGCTCAAGGTTCTGGACTTGCTTGGACACTGCCGAGCTGGTGATCCCCAAGGAGCGGGCGGCACCTGCAAAGCTCTGGGCCTTAACAACGGCAATAAAGACGCCAACACGAGAGATTTGATCCATCTACACTATCAACCTAATGGAATGAGTTATCTTCCAGATATCAATATTATCAATCCCAGCTTTACATGCAATCTATGCTTCAGACCAAGAAACACACAGCTGGAGAACGAACATGACACAGCCAACAAACCCAAATTACGGCGCATTTATCACCCGCATCTCCCTTGGCGGCACCCTGCTGGCCCACGACCTGCTGAAAGTACTGGTTTTCACCATACCGGGCACTGTGGGATATTTCGCCAGCCTCGGGCTGCCGGCAACCGCCGCATATCTGACGATCCTTGCGGAAATTGCCGGCGGCACCGCCATCCTTTTGGGCCTCTACACGCGCCTGGCCGCTCTTCTCTCAATCCCGGTGCTGCTGGGGGCGCTTTGGGTGCATGCCGGTAACAACTGGGTGTTCAGCGCCGAAGGTGGCGGTTGGGAATTCCCGTTGTTGCTGGTGCTTCTTGCCGTCGCGGTCGCCCTTCAGGGAAATGGTCCTTTCGCTTTGCGCAAACTGCCGGTGACCGACGGTTATATTCCGCAAAACTTGAAGGCCTGATATAAACCCTTTGCCGCAACCAGAAAGTCAGATCCATGCCCAAACTTCTCATGTTCGCAGGCAGTGCGCGGACCGCGTCCACAAACAAGAAGCTTGCAGCTTTGGCTGCGGACATTGCCCGGCAGTCGGGCGTCGAGGCCACCCTGATTGATCTCAAGGATTTTGAGATGCCAATTTACAATGGTGATATCGAAGCAGAGACTGGTCTGCCAGAAAACGCAAAGCGGCTGAAACAACTCTTCGTTGACCATGACGGGCTGTTCATCGCCTCGCCCGAGTACAACAGTTCAATCTCGCCTTTGCTTACGAATGCGCTGGATTGGATTTCGCGCCCGCATACAGAGAATGAGCCGCCTCTGTGGGCTTATCGTGGCAAGGTGGCAGCCCTTGGGTCTGTCGCACCTGGCGCTTTGGGCGGCTTGCGGGGTCTTGTTCCGCTACGAATGATGTTGGGAAACATCGGTGTGACGGTGGTGCCAAATCAGGTCGCTGTATCGAATGGGTTTAGCGCGTTTGATGACGCTGGTGCACTTGATAACGATCAGCAGTCTCAGATGCTGAAGGACACAATTGACCAATTGATTTTGACAGCGCGGGCCATGTCTGGGCTCGTGCAAAAGGATGAAAGGAATGCGGCATGAGCTGGAACCCGACACTTGAACCAAACTGCCCCGGGATAGATGACGTCGATGCGATCGAAACACTGATCGTGCCACGGGCGCGCGATATTGGCGATTTCGAAGTGCGCCGCGCCCTCCCGTCAGCCAAACGCCAAATGGTTGGTCCATTTGTGTTCTTTGACCAAATGGGTCCGGCCGAATTCATCACGGAACAAGGCATCGACGTCCGCCCGCATCCCCATATCGGCTTGGCGACGGTCACGTATCTCTACAAGGGAGAGTTCCAGCACCAAGATTCCCTTGGTACCAACCAGATGATTTACCCCGGGGAGGTCAACTGGATGATCGCCGGGAACGGCGTCACCCATTCGGAACGCACAAGCGCGCAGACCCGCAAAGGGCCAAGCAGCCTGTTTGGCATTCAGACATGGGTGGCCTTGCCCGAGGAAGCCGAAGACATGAACGCTGATTTTGAGCACCACAAGGAAGAAGCGCTGCCGTTCATAGAAAGTGAAGGCAAACAGGTGCGGCTCATTGTTGGCAATGCTTGGGGTGAACGCGCGCCGACGCGGACATTTACAGAGATGTTCTATGCCGATGCTATCCTGAAAGCTGGTGCAATGCTGCCCTTGCCCGACAACCATGAAGATCGTGGCATCTACGTGACCGGCGGGTCAATCGAAGTCGCAGGCGACGTCTTTCAGTCCGGTCAGATGATGGTTTTCCGTCCCGGCGACGCAATCACCGTCAAAGCTGGCCCGGCTGGTGCCAGACTGATGTTGCTTGGCGGCGAGACACTGAATGGCCCGAGACATATCTGGTGGAATTTCGTAGCCTCTTCAAAAGAGAAGATCGAGGCTGCCAAGGAAGCTTGGGCCGCTGGTGACTGGGAACATGGTCGTTTCCAGCTGCCGCCCACCGACAAGGACGAATTCATCCCCTTGCCCGACTAATCGAACCCCGCGCCTGCGACCGAAGCAGGTTCGAGATATAACCAATAAACCTATGAAAGAGTATCATATGACGATCGCCAAAAATACCACCCAACAAGCTGGCATGAGTTTAACCGTTCGCCCGGCCGATGAACGAGGGCAGGCAAACTTTGGCTGGCTCAAGTCAGCGCATAGTTTCAGCTTTGGAAATTACTATGACCCCCAGCACATGGGGTTTGGAAATCTGCGCGTCATCAATGACGACCTTGTTGCGGGTGGCAAAGGGTTTGGCCAGCATCCACACCAAAACGCCGAGATTTTCTCTTATGTGTTGGGCGGGGCGCTGGAACATAAGGACTCACTGGGCAATGGATCGGTCGTCAGAGCCGGTGGCGTACAATACATGAGCGCAGGTTCTGGCGTGACCCATTCCGAGTTCAATCCCTCCGCAACCGAAGAAATGCGGTTTTTGCAAGTCTGGTTGCTGCCCGAGACGCAGAATACCAAGCCCGCATACGACACGATCGATCTGTCAAACGAGGATAAAAGCGGCAGGCTCAAGTTGTTCCTGTCCCGGGATGGGCGCGACGGTTCCATGACGACGCAGGCAGACGCAAGTGTCTACGCGGCGACATTGGATGCTGGCCAGACCATCAGCATTGATCTGAAGGCTGGACGCAAAGGCTGGGTGCAGGTTGCTGATGGATCCCTCACCGTGAATGGTATCGCCTTGTCCAAGGGTGACGGTCTTGCCATTGACGGCAGCGGCTCGCTGACTTTTGACCAGGGCGACGCCGCAGAGATCTTGTTCTTCGACCTCGCCCAATAGTCCTGACGAATAGGTCTGGCGGTGCGACTGTGCTGCCGGACCATTCACTAACAGATATATTCCACGGGCAGAAACTCTGCCTTCAAGCCGCTTCGATCTCCGGCACCTGCACATCAGCATCTTTGAGTTGCCGCGCCATTATTTCGGTGAAGGTCAGGGTCGGGTTTGCCTCGGCCAGCATACCTACCTTGATCCAGAACTCTGCCTGAGCATTGATTGATCGACACATGACCGTGCTGGACTTGCGCAGTTCCTCGTGTAGTCCGTCACCGATTTTCACGATACCCATCGACGCGCCTCCTGTTTAATCATATACGAAACGTATATGATTCGTATATCACAGCAATCGTTTAAGCAGTCAAGCTGACCCGTTTTACAAATTGCTACATACGGGGAAAGGAAACAGAATGGACAGCTATATCAACGTGCCAGTCGCTCCGCTCGCACGGGAAGCCCGCAGAACCGAAAGCATCAAACTTTATGGCCCGGATGCCTTCGAAGGGATGCGGCGCGCAGGTGCTTTGTCGGCCACATGTCTGGATGGCGTGACGGACCTTATCAATGACGCCCCGCCATTGGCTGACATCAACACCTTTGTTCTTGACTTCGCCGCAACGCACGGTGCGACGCCGGCAACCCTCGGCTACGAAGGATATGAGTACGCCTGCTGCACATCGGTCAATCACGTGGTCTGCCACGGCTTTCCAAACGGGAAAAAACTACGCGATGGCGATATCGTGAACGTCGACGTCACGCTGATCCTCGACGGTTGGCATGGCGACACAAGCCGCATGTATGCGGTCGGAAAGCCGAAGCGGGCGGCTCATCGGCTTATTCGAATTGCGCATGAAGCGATGATGCGGGGGATCCAGGCTGTAAGGCCTGGCGCGCGATTGGGCGATATTGGCCATGCGATCCAGTCATATGCGCAATCCGAACGCTGTTCCGTCGTCCGCGACTTTTGCGGCCACGGCATCGGCCAAGTATTTCATGATTCGCCGAACATTCTGAATTTTGGCCAAGCAGGCACCGGCCCGGAACTTCGGGAAGGCATGATCTTTACAGTGGAGCCAATGATCAATCTGGGACGTGGGGACGTGAAGATGCTTGCGGACGACTGGACCGCCGTGACCCGTGACAGGTCCTTGTCGGCACAATTCGAACACTCGATCGGGGTAACGGCAAATGGGTTCGAGATTTTCACGCTCTCGCCCCGGGGGCTCGATGCGCCGGGGATTGAGATTGAAACCGTTCCTGTCTAGCGGACCTTTGTCACGACCGCAGCCTCAGAAAATCCGGGCTTGTTTCGGTCGTTCGCCGCGTTTCGCCCCAAGGTAGGCTAAGGGGCTTCTGTCTTCCTCGACACCACAGACGTCCGCTGCCCGAGGTACTTATACACGTCCTCAGAAGAACTCTGGATGCTGCGCCCTGATCGTTTCGACGCTCGCAAGGGTACCCGTCAGGTGTCCGCGGACTTCGGACTCGGCCGTTACCATGTCGCCCGACTTCACCGCATCAAGAATCCGCTGGTGATACGCCACAATCTCCGCCGCTTTGCCCGGGTCCGGCAGGTTCAGGTTTCTCAGGCGGTCGATGTGGCCAGATCGTTCGGTAACGAGGTCCCAAAGGTCCGGCACCTTGGCCGCTTCGAAGAAGGCGCGGTGGAACGCACGATCGTTGGCCGCGAACCTTTCCAGGTCCCCGGCTTCCCAGGCCTGTTTTTGCCTGATCAGCGCCTGCTCGACCGCGTTCAGAAGGTCACTACCACCGGCTGAAATCAGTCGGCGCGTGACTTCGATTTCAAGGGCAAGACGCAAGAACTGGGTTTCACGTGCGTTGTCGATGTCGATTTTAGAGACTTCCGTCTTCG
This sequence comes from Roseobacter sp. GAI101, assembly GCF_000156335.1. Lineage (GTDB taxonomy): Bacteria > Pseudomonadota > Alphaproteobacteria > Rhodobacterales > Rhodobacteraceae > Sulfitobacter. The sequence continues at coordinate 2,768,093 of NZ_DS999213.1, read as the reverse complement.
ATTGGGGATAGATGTGGAGAAGCCCCTCTTCTTCCAGCCGCATCATCGCGTCGCGCACGGGGGTCTGACTGACCCCGTAGAAATCCGCGATCTCGACACGAGACAGGCTCTCGCCCGGGGTAAGATTGAGGGTGATGATGCGCTCACGCAAGGCGTCGCGGATCTGCTGACTCGCGGAACTCTTGCGGATTTTTCCGTTGCGAGTTGACGCACTTCCCATTGCGATGGCTGTCAGCGAAGACATTTATTCCCCTTTTTTTCATGGACTTTAACGCGATTTCACACACAAAGCACGAGAAACATATAAGACCTGATTGCCAAAGATACACTAATATATTAGTATATTTGCTAAGCAGGGAGGAGCTCTGCGCGATTCTATGGGAGGAATACAATGAAACTTTCGAAAGCCGCCTTGCTGGCCACAACCTTCATCGGCTGCGCAGCGGCCGTCCAGGCCGAGACCTTCAACATCCAGACGTCGTTCAATGCAGGCGACTTCTCGACCCAATACATCACCGAAAACTGGCTGCCCAAGATCGAAGATCGCACCGAAGGCCGCATCCAGATCGTGCTGACGCCAAACGGCTCTGTCGTGCCCGCGAAAGAAACGCCCGCTGCGGTGGCGGCCGGTGTCCTTGATGGCGACTTTACCTCGGTGAACTATTTCGCAGGGCTCGAGCCTGCCTATGCGATCATGGGCGACCTGATCTCGGGATACGACACGCCCGAGCAGATGCTGGGCTTCTGCAAGGACGGTGGCGGCGAGGCCATGATGCAGAAAGCGGCGGATGCCGTGACCGGCGGCGAAGTCACCGTGGTCGCCTGCGGCCCCTATTCGCGCGAAGCATTGGTGGCCCGCACCCCGATCCGCACTTTCGAAGACCTCTCCGGCATGAAGATACGTTCGCCCGAAGGCCTGGCTGCCGCCGTGTTCTCTGCGGCTGGTGCATCGCCCGTGTCGATCCCGTTTTCCGAGGTCTTCGGCGCGCTTGAAAAAGGCATCGTGGACGCCGCAGACGCATCTGCCTACGTCAACAACGATGCCACCGGCCTGCAGGACGTTGCACCTTACCCGCTCTATCCCGGTATTCATTCGATGCCGTCGATGCAGCTGACCGTGAACACCGAAAAGTGGAACAACCTGTCCGAGGAAGACCATACCACCCTGCGTGAATGGTGGTACGAGGCGATGTTCGCGATGGCCGCCGAAGTGTCCAAGCTCGACGCCGAAATCGCGGCCCGTGACGATGCCACGGGCGATATCGAAGTGATCGACTGGGCACAGGAAGACCGTGACAAGCTGCGTGTCGTCGCGCGGGAGCAGTGGGAAGACTATGCCACCAAGTCGGCGCTCGCAAAAGAAGCGCTCGATGCGAATATCGCGTACATGACCGACATCGGTCTGTTCAAGTAACCTCCGCTTCGGGTGCCGCTCCGCCCTCGGGCTGGGGCGGCACATCCTGCAATCCCACCACCGGGGGTATGCGATGAAACGCATCTTCGCGGTCTATGCCGATGCGATGGACAGCTTCAGCGTCTTCGTCGGCCAGGCCTGTTCCGTTCTCTTTTTCGCCTGTATCGCCGTCTCGGCCGCCGAGGTTGTGCTGCGCTACGGGTTCAACGCGCCGACCCTGTGGTCGACGGAGCTTGCCATGACTCTCTGCGCCAGCGCCTGGGTGCTGTCGGTGGGCTATGTTACGCAGCGGCACCGCCACATCTCGATCACCATGCTGGAACTGATCGTCGGAGAGCGCGTCTGGCGCAAGTTCCGCCTGATCCAGATGATGATCGCCACCGGTGCGCTGTTTGTGCTGACCATGGCACTTTATGACCCGGCAGCCAAGGTTCTCGGTCGGACCGAATACTCGGGCACCGCCATGAACTCGCCGCAGCCAACCTATCTCAAGATCCTGCTCTTTTTGGGCTGCATCTTTTACATCCTGCAATTGCTGGCCAACATCGTCCGTTGGTTCCAGCACACCGAGGGGGACGTCACCGGTGGGCATTGAAATCATCACCCTTCTGATCGTCCTCTCGCTTCTGGCGTTGATGGCGCTCGGCGTGCCGCTTGGCATCACGACACTGACGGTCTCGCTGGCAACGGCGATCCTTTATTTCGGCGAGCGTGCCGGCTTTTTCATCGTCGCCGCGAATGTCGGCGAGGTACTACACAAATATGAACTGATTGCGGTGCCGTTCTTCGTCTTCATGGCGAACGTGTTGGAGCGATCGGGAATTGCGAAATCAATGTTCGATTCGATGGCGATCATGGGCGGGCGTTTCCGCGGATCTGTCGGCGTCCAGACCACATTTGTCGCGGTCATTCTTGCGGCGATGTCAGGGATCATGGGCGGCGAAATCGTGATGCTGGGCCTGATCGCCCTGCCGCAGATGATGCGCCTGGGCTATGACCGCAAACTTGCCATCGGCATCATCTGTGCGGCCGGTGCGCTGGCAACATTGATCCCGCCGTCAGTCGTGCTGATCATCTACGGCCTCGCTGCGCAGGTGTCGATCACCAAGCTTTTCGCCGCTTCTGCTGTGCCCGGGCTGTTGCTCGCGTCACTCTACATCACCTACATCCTGGTCCGGGTACGGCTGAACCCGTCGTTGGCCCCGATCTATGATGTGCCCGAAACCGGCCTGCCGTTTTTCAAACGCCTGAAATACCTGAAGGGCGTCATCCTGCCTGCCCTGCTGATCGGGACCGTTCTGGGTGTCATCTATTCTGGTGTCGCCACCGTGACCGAGGCCGCGGCCATCGGTGCCGTCGGCGCGCTCGTCGTTGCCGCATCGCGCCGGGAACTGACCTGGAAAATGACCCGCGATGCGATGCGCCAGACGGTACTGACCGTGGGGTCCATCATCTGGCTTGTCATCGGTGCGGTGTCCCTGATCGGGATCTACAACCGGATCGGCGGCGGTGAATTCCTGCGCGGTGTTCTGACGTCACTTGATATCGGGCCGATCTGGGTGATCGTGGTGATGATGCTGATCGTGATGGTGCTGGGCACGTTCCTAGAATGGATCGCAATCATCTTTATCACCGTGCCTATCTTTGCCCCCGTGGTCATTGATCTGGGGTTCGACCCGATCTGGTTTGGCGTGCTGTTCGCGATGAACATCCAGATGTATTATCTCTCTCCGCCCTTCGGACCGGCCTGTTTCTTCCTGAAATCAGTTGCACCGAAAGAGATCCAGCTTCAGGAAATCTTTGTCGCCGTCCTTCCCTTCATCGCCCTACAGGCCGTCGGCTTGCTCCTCGTACTTGCATTCCCACAGATCGCGCTGTGGCTTCCCTCGATGCTGGATTGAGGAGAAAGGAAATCATCATGTCCCAAGACGATCTCACAAAGCAGGACGAGGATCTGCCCGCCGCCGAATTCGAAGGCGAGGAGCGCAGCGACGGTCACAACTTTGGCAGCTGGCCCGAAGTCGCAGGGCTGGTCTTCACGCTCCTTGTGACGTGGCTCACCTTCCAGTTCCGAGGATAGGATCATGGCATTCTCAAAACCCCGCAAAACCCCACAGGACCTTCGCTCGGCGCGGTGGTTCGCCCCAGACGACCTGCGGTCCTTCGGTCACCGCTCCCGCATGATGCAACTGGGCTACGCCGAAGAAGATTTTCGCGACAAGCCGGTCATCGGCGTTCTGCACACCTGGTCGGAGCTGAATACCTGTCACAGTCATTTTCCCGAGCGGATCAAGGATGTGAAACGCGGTGTCACGCAGGCCGACGGATTTGCCGTCGAAATGCCCGCGCTGTCGGTGGACGAAAGCTTTACCAAACCGACCTCGATGCTGTATCGCAACCTGCTTGCGATGGAGACGGAAGAGGTGATCCGTTCGCACCCGCTAGACGGGGTGGTGCTGATGGGCGGATGTGACAAGACTACGCCCGGTCTTGTTATGGGCGCGATTTCGGCTGGCGTGCCGATGATTTTCTTGCCCGCTGGCCCGATGCTGCGTGGCAACTACGCAGGCAAGATCTTGGGCTCCGGGTCTGACGCATGGAAATACTGGGATGAACGCCGCGCTGGAAACATCTCGGATCAGGAATGGCTGGGCATTCAGGGCGGCATTGCACGCTCGGCCGGCACCTGCATGACCATGGGCACCGCCGCGACGATGATGTCCATCGCTGACGCAATGGGCCTGACGATGTCGGGTGCGTCATCAATCCCTGCCGTGGACAGCAACCACCAGCGCATGTCCGCAGCCTGCGGGCGGCGGATCGTGGACATGGTCTGGGAGGATGCGACCCCGGACACGATCATCACAGACGCGTCGGTGCGCAATGCCGCGATGGTTGCCATGGCGACGGGCTGTTCGACCAATGCCGTCGTGCACCTCATCGCGATGGCCCGCCGAGCGGGCGTGGCGCTCACACTCGACGATCTCGACGCTTTGGGCCGCAGCACGCCCCTCATCGCCAACGTGCGCCCCTCGGGAAAAGACTACCTGATGGAGGATTTTTATTACGCGGGCGGTCTGCGCGCGTTGATGAAACAGATGGAAGACCGTCTCGACACCTCGTGCATGACCGTGACTGGCCATACCGTGGGCGAGAACCTCGAAGGGGCGGTTGTCTATAATGACGACGTGATCCGTCCGCTGTCCAACCCAGTGTATCACGAAGGCTCGCTCGCTGTTCTCAAGGGGAATCTTTGCCCGCAAGGTGCCGTCATCAAGCCCGCCGCGTGCGATCCGAAATACTACGTCCACGAAGGCCCCGCGCTGGTGTTCGACAGCTATCCGGAGATGAAAGCGGCGGTGGAGGACGAAACGCTCGACATCACGCCGGATCACGTCATGGTCCTGCGCAACGCGGGGCCGCTTGGCGGTCCGGGGTTTCCCGAATGGGGCATGCTGCCGATCCCCAAAGCACTTATCAATCAGGGGTGCCGCGATATGCTGCGCATTTCGGATGCGCGTATGTCGGGCACGTCCTACGGCGCGTGCGTGCTCCATGTTACACCCGAAAGCTTTGTCGGCGGTCCGTTGGCACTGCTGAAGACGGGTGACATCGTGCGCCTCGACCTGCCGAACCGTACCCTTGATATGCTCGTAACCGAGGAAGAGCTGGACGCCCGTAGCAAGGCACTCAAGCTGCCCGAACCCCGGTTCGAGCGCGGCTATGGCTACATGTTCTCCAAACACGTCACGCAGGCCGACGAGGGCTGCGACTTCGACTTTTTGCAATCCGATTTCGGCAAGACGGCCGGCGAACCAGATATATTCTGAAGGACCCTACAATGACCGACTATGTTCTCTCTGACGATACCCGCGACAAGCTGGCCCGCGTTTCAACGGCATCAATCGCGACCCAGCTTTACAAGCGTGGTCTGCGCAACCAGTTCATTCAGGGCGTGCGCCCCGTGTCCGATAAGGACGGGAACATGGTGGGACAGGCCTTTACCCTGCGCTACATCGCGGCGCGCGAAGACCGCAACCAGCTTGAGGTGTTCCGCAACGCCGGCCACCCGCAGCGTGTCGCAGTTGAGACCTGCCCGCCGGGGCAGATCCTCGTGATGGACGCGCGAGGCGATGCCTCTGCTGCAACCGCCGGATCTATCCTTGTCACCCGGCTGGCCGTGCGGGGCTGCGCCGGTGTTGTCTCGGATGGCGGTTTCCGTGATGCCAAGGGGATCGGCAAGCTGAACATGCCAGCCTATTGCGCCGGACCGTCTGCGCCCACGAACCTGACAAAACACGAAGCCCTGGATATCAACGTACCGATTACCTGTGGCGAGGCACCTGTCTTTCCCGGTGACGTGCTGGTCGGTGATGCTGACGGCGTCATGGTAATCCCGGCCCACCTTGCCAACGAAATTGCAGAGGTCTGCGCCGGAATGGAAAGCTTCGAGGATTTCGTGCTCGAGGAAGTCCTGGGCGGTGCGCCGATTATCGGCCTCTATCCCTGCACCAAGGACGAGAACATGCAGAAATACGAGGCCTGGCGTCAAATGAACGACCGCTGATCGCGCGGCCCCTTTTGAGCATACCTACCATTCAGACCAGCTAAGGATCTCCCATGACTTTCACCCCTCACGGCAAACATCTACTGGCCGGCGACTGGATCGGCAACGAGGCCACGTTCCTGTCCGAACCCGCGCATGGTGACGCCCATACGTTTTCAGTCGGCACGCCTGAACTGGTCGATCAGGCTGCGCAGGCCGCCGAAGACGCGTTCTGGTCCTATGGCTATTCCACCCGGGAGGAGCGCGCGACTTTCCTGAACACCATCGCCGATGAGATCGACGCCCGTGGCGACGCGATCACCCAGATCGGCACGCAGGAGACCGGCCTTCCCGAAGCGCGCCTGCAGGGCGAGCGGGGACGCACCACCGGTCAGCTTCGGCTTTTCGCCTCTCACATTCTCGCCGCGGACTACCTAGACCGTCGTCACGACAAGGCGCTGCCGGATCGCGCACCTTTACCGCGTCCCGACATGCGCCTGATGCAACGCCCGATCGGCCCTGTTGCCGTCTTTGGTGCATCGAACTTCCCGCTCGCCTTTTCAACCGCAGGCGGTGACACCGCTGCGGCGCTGGCCGCCGGTTGCCCCGTTGTGGTCAAAGGCCACCCCGCGCATCCTGGTACCGGAGAGATCGTGGCCGAAGCGATCCATGCCGCCATCACCAAATGCAATCTTCATCCGGGCGTGTTCTCGCTGATCCAGGGCGACGGGCACAATTTCGGCGCGTCTCTCGTGCAACATCCGCTTATCAAGGCTGTCGGTTTCACCGGCTCTCTGGGTGGCGGTCGCGCGCTTTTCGATCTCTGCGCGCAGCGCCCCGAACCGATCCCTTTCTTTGGTGAGCTGGGTTCGGTGAACCCGATGTTCATTCTACCCGAGGCGCTGATGGCCCGCGGAAAGGACATCGCAGCGGGATGGGCCGGATCGCTTACGATGGGCGCGGGTCAGTTCTGTACGAACCCTGGCATTGTCATCCTCCTCGACGGTCCGGATGCCGATGCCTTTACCAAAACCGCGACCGAGGCGCTGTCCTCGATCGGCGCGCAGACCATGCTGACCGACGGGATCGCTGCCGCCTATCGCGCAGGCACCGACCAGATCGCGAATACTTCCGGCGTGCGTGCGCTTGTGACCTCTGCCACCGACGCGCGCAGGGCGACGCCGGTCCTCTTTGCCACCACGGCGCAGGAGTGGCTTGAAAACGACACACTGGGCGAAGAGGTCTTTGGCCCGCTTGGCCTGATCGTGCACGCAAAGAACAGGGACGAGATGATGACTGTCGCCAAGTCCTTGAAGGGTCAATTGACCTGCACGATCCAGATGGACGATGGCGATGCAGAGGCCGCGACCGCGCTGCTGCCAATCCTCGAGCGTAAGGCGGGCCGGATCCTTGCCAACGGCTTCCCGACAGGCGTCGAGGTCTGCGATGCGATGGTGCATGGCGGGCCATATCCTGCCACCACCAACTTCGGTGCCACCTCCGTCGGTACCCTGTCGATCCGCCGCTTCCTGCGCCCGGTAAGCTACCAGAACATTCCCGACAGCGTTCTGCCTTGGGACTTGGCCTGATTCTGGCAAAAAGAGGCCATCCGCTCTGCAATGATCGGATGGCCTCTCTGGCCTGCTTGCTGTCGTGTGAGACGTAAATTCATGCGCTCAGAAAGCCGCCTAAGTCCTGATATCGGGTGCGCAAAGCGCAACGTCATGTGCGCTCCGGGTTTTTTGTACACGCGCCCATGTCAGGGGGACCGAGGGTAGTCGATGGCGTGTTCTAAGCCACTGTGTCTCGGGGAGAGCTTAAGATCGAGACCTTCATGGGTCTATTTCCCCTGTTGAAGAACCACTTGCCGGATACGAAATGGGCAGCGGGCAGCAAAAGCTAAGTAAAGATGCATCATGTCGCCCGCTACTCGTCCTTGGCCCGCCATTCACGCCATCGCAGCACTGCGTTTGCGCCGATCTGACTTAGGGGCCAAGGCGGGAGGCGCTTTGGTTCGGCTTCCACAGCAAAATGGCTGGTGATTGCGCTGGTAACACCGCAGGCAAGCTCTGCCGCCCCAATTCCGGTAAGTGTGCCGCGCGCTGTGCCCAAGCCGTTCTGCACACAACCCGAAAACACCCCATCATCAAGTTCACGCATGACTGCGACGCCATTGATACTGAGGCAAAGATGACCCGCCCACTTATATTGCATCGGCAGTCCCGCCAACGCCGGAAACCGTTGATCGAACTTATGCTGCATGACCCTTGCGGCGCGGTCCATGTCGGAACGTTTTGGGATGGCCGAAGTGCGCAGCGTGGCGCAGGTACGGGTGATGATGCGGTTGCCGCCCTGACCCGTGTCTATCCGGCGGACCGTTGTGCCCATCGGGTCGGATGGGGTAATGCCCCAGCGTGATACACCGCCGATACGGGCCAATGCCTCGTCATCAAGCTCGGGGGTCATCACTGCATAAAAGAACAGTTGCATCAGCCGTCCCCGCGCAAAGCCGAAGCTTTCAAGATGGCCGTTTACCGTCAGGATGATGCGGGGCGTTGTGATGGTTCCAGAAGGCGTTTTTACCAGCCAATCTTTGCCCTGACGGGTGAAACCAGTGACCGGAGTATTCTCAAAAAGATCAACACCCTCACGGACAAGACCCGCTGCCATTCCGCGAATATATCCCGCAGGCTGCAGCATAACCATACCCGGGGTGTAAAGCCCGGAATGGTAATGGCGCGATCCGGTCATTTCGAACATCTGCTGGCGGTCAAGCATCTGGCTGGCTTCGCCAAGCGACGCGAGATGATGCGCATAACTGCGGTTGTGTGCTTCGGCTGTCGCGCTGGCGGCACCGTTCACCTTGCCGGCGGGATCGAAATAGTTGGCATCAATGCCGTAATCTTCGACTGCGGACCGGGCAAAGGTAATTGCCTGACGGTTCAATGCAATCATCTCCGTCTCGTCGCCAGCGCCTGCATAGTCTTCTGACGTCAGTTCGTGGGGTAGATCGATCATGAAGCCGGAATTGCGTCCGGCAGCACCTTGCGCGATCCGCCCGGCCTCAAGCACCGCAATCCGCGCGCGCGGTTGCAATTGCGTCAGGCGACGTGCGGCGGCAAGTCCGGCAAACCCGCCACCGACGACGACAAAATCCGCCGTACCGTCGTTCTCGAGCGGTCGGGCCACAGGCTGCGGCCCAAGGATATCATTCCAGGCTGCCGGCCCCATCTGAACCGGCAAGCGTCTTGCGACGTGCCGGGTCAATCCAAACCCGTGTCAGTATCGTCAATCAAATCGACCCAGATTGTCTTGATCTGGGTGTATTGATCATGCGCGTGGATACCGTTGTCGCGCCCCCCAAATCCGCTTGATTTATAGCCGCCGAAAGGGGTCGTAATGTCACCTTCACCAAAGCTGTTCACAGTTACAGTTCCCGCCCGGATCATGCGCGCGCCACGCAGCGCCCTTTTGACGTTCCCCGAAAAGATTGAGGCCGCCAAACCATAGGGTGTGTCATTTGCCAGCGCGATGGCTTCGTCAAAGCTTTGCACCGTCAGAACCGACAGGATAGGGCCGAAGATTTCTTCCTGAACCTGCGAAGCCGCCCTGTTGGTGATGTCGAGAACGGTCGGTTCCACAAAACCATCTTGGGCTTTGCCGCCGATCAACACCTTTGCATCCGTCTCAAGATAGGCGCGCACCTTGTCGAAATGCGCCGCACTGACCAACGTCCCGACACGGTTGGCAGGATCAAGCGGTTCGCCCATCGGCCATTCACGGATATGCGCGGCGATACGGGCCAAGAGCGTGTCTTTGACACCCTTCTGCACGATCAGTCGGGATGTAGCCGAACAGTTCTCTCCCATGTTCCAGAATGCACCATTCACGATATGCGCCGCCACCTGATCCAGGTTTTCGGCATCATCCAGCACCACCGCGGGGTTTTTGCCCCCCATCTCAAGGGTAACTTCCTTGAGGTTCGATTTTGCCGCATAGCCCAGGAACCGTCGCCCCGTTTCTGTAGATCCGGTAAAGGACACCATGTCGACGTCCATGTGACGGCCCAGGGGTTCACCAACATCGGGACCATCGCCGGGAACGACATTGAACACGCCAGACGGCACGCCGGCATCCAAGGCCAGTTCGGCAAGGCGCAGCGCCGTCAGCGAGGTTTCCTCGGCTGGTTTCACGATCACCGAGCAACCGGATGCAAGAGCAGGGCCGATTTTCCATGCCAGCATCAACATCGGGAAGTTCCACGGAAGCACAAGTCCGACGACGCCAACAGGTTCGCGCACCACCATGGCGATATGATCGTCTGATGCGGGTGCCATCTGGTCGTAGATCTTGTCGATCAGCTCCGCGTGCCAGGTCAGACAGTGGATGGTTTCGGGCACATCCACAGCTTCGCAGTCATAGATCGTCTTGCCACTGTCGAGGCTTTCCATGACCGCCAGTTCGCGGGCGTTGCGTTTTATAAGCTTGGCAAAGCGGATCAGCACTTCCTTGCGCGCGGACGGGTGCTGGCGGGACCAACGGCCATCCTCGAATGCCTCTCGGGCCTTTTCAACGGCCAGATCAACATCTTCGGCACCGCAGGCCGCGACCTTGGCCAGAACATCGCCGGTCGCTGGATTGATCGTGTCGAAGGTTTTACCGGAAATCGCGGGACGGAAGCTGCCGCCGACAAAAGCCTGGGTAGGCAGCGAAATCCCCGCCGCGATGGCTTTGTATTCCTCGGTGGTAAGAAGATCGCTCATGCGTGTGCCCCCGCTTCGATTTCGGCGATGGTTCGTTTGAGAACCCTAACAACTTGTTCCAATTGTCTTTTGTCGTCCTTGTTCAGCGCCCTAAGAGGGGGACGCGGCGGACCGGCATGATGGCCTGACATCTCGTAGCCGTGTTTGACGCATTGGATGAACTTGCCGCCCTGTTCGAGCACCCGCATCAACGGCATCATCGCTGACATGATACGGCGGCCCTTGGTGAAATCACCTTCAACCGCGCAGGCCCGCCAAAGGGCGATATGTTCGGCCGGAAGGAAATTCGATCCGGCGCAGACCCAACTGCGCGCGCCCCAGGCAAAAAATTCCAGCGCTTGGTCATCCATCCCGCACGACATCTGAATATGCGGATAATGCCGTGCCAGCAGATGCACGCGGTTGATGTCACCCGAGCTTTCCTTGATCGCACAGATGTTGCGGCTGCGCCCGACCCGGTCAAGAAATTCGGCCCCCATGTCGATGCCCATCCGTCCCGGATAGTTGTACAGCATGATCGGCAAATCAGCAGCGCGGTCGATGGCCAGGACATTCAGGGCATTTTCCTGTTCGGTCGGTACCGAATAGGGCGGCGATCCGACAAGGATCGCATCCGCCCCGATCTTTGCTGCGGTTTCGGCCATCTGGATGGAATCTTCCAGCCGGATCGCGACGGTTCCGACAATCAGCGGCACGCGGTTGCCGATCACCTCTTTGGCCAATGCCGCCATTTCCATACGCTCTTCCATCGATTGCGCATAGTATTCACCAGTGGACCCGCCGTTGATCAGACCCTACACGCCAGCCCCGATCAGATATTCGATCATCGCGGCAAAGGCGTCACGGTCGATGCTGCCGTCGTCACGATGCGGAGTGATGACGGGGGTATATATGCCCTCGAACTTCATGAGATTCCTCTCTCGGTCAGGGTGCCGGGCGCTTGACCAAGCGGAATCTGCATGCCTGCAGGGGTGATGAAACTTTCGATCTGGCTTCGCGACAATTCCCAATGCGCAACCGCCAGCGCGGCGGCCCCGTCAGCATCGCCCGCTTCGATCAGCGCGATGATCTGGTCATGCTGGTCTGCGGCTTCGGTGCGCTGCGCCGCTAGGCCGGTGTTGCGCGGATTGTAAAATGTCATGCCAATCCGGGTGTGATCAATCAGCAGGCGGCGCAAGCTGGGGGCAAGGTATTCGTTATCTGCCATGTCCCCGATGATCGCGTGAAACCGCTGGTTCATCAGCGCGCGCTCGGCTGCATCCCCCCTTTCGGATCGCCGCGCGGAACAGGGTCTGGGCATCCTTCAGCCGCATGATCTGGGCAGCGGTGGCGTGTTCGGCAGCAAGCCGCGTCACGGCGGCATATATCATCGGGGCCGCGACAAAGAAGTTGCGCATCGTCTTGTGGGTCATCGGCGCAACCTGCGCACCGCGGTTATCATGTAGCACCACAAAACCTTCGCCCGCCAATTGCCGCAAAACCTCGCGCAGCGGGGGGCGGGAAATGCTGTAGGCGACAGAGATTTGCGTCTCGTCAAGATAGGCACCGGGTTCGAGATCCTGCGTCAGAATCCGGCGGCGCAGGTCCTCGATACAGACCGATTTCTTTGTGCGTGTTTCATCGCTCATCTGAATTTCCATGGGCTTGGATTCTGCGCGCCTGAAGGCAACCGGATCTGTTCTGACTTACACAAACTTGTATAATACATATTGTCTACACTTGTCATAAGTTGCGTTCGACATGCCTTCACCAGGGCGAAAGTAATACCGAAACAGGGGAAGACGTCGGCAGATCGACACCCGACCACTTCCATGTGCTGTCCGCGCAAGGATTCAGGTTGCTTTGCAAACCGTCCTTGACGAATGACGTTAGAGCGCCCCTCACCCGCGATATCGAAGGGCTTTCGTGAGGACCCTGAATGCGGGCAAAGCCTGTCTTCGGCTGGGATAATAGAGGTGATAGCCAAGGAACGGCGGGCACCAGTCGGTCAGGCACGCCACAAGTTGACCGCTGCTGACATGGTCATCCAGATGATCGCTTGGCAGGCAGGTCAGTCCGACACCGGCAATTGCCGCCGCGATCAAGGATTCGGGGTCATTCGAGATGAACTGGCCTTCCACGCGGACGTTAAGCTCGCGTCCGTCGCGCTCGAACTCCCATGTATATAGACCTCCAAGCGTCGGAAATCGCAAGTTGTTGCAGTCATGGTCGGTGAGATCATGCGGGGTCTGGGGTGTACCGCAGCGCGCAAAATAATCGGGGCTGCCGACCACAATCATGCGTATATCGGGACCGATCCGCACCGCGATCATGTCCTTTTCAACCTCCTCGCCCAAACGGACACCCGCATCAAATCCGTCGCGTACGATATCGACCATGCGTTGATCGACTTCCACTTCGACGCTTAGATTGGCGTGCGCCTTCATCAGTGAGGATACCGCAGGCAGGATCAGTTTTTGCGCTGCCCATCTGGGGGCATTGATGCGGATCGTGCCGCTCGGCTCGGACCGCAGCGCATCAAGTTGGGTAAGCCGTTCTTCAATACCATTGAACGCAGGCCTCAGGGTCTCGATCAATTGCTCCCCGATATCCGTCGGGGCCACATTCCGCGTGGTGCGCGTAAGAAGACGCATGTCCAGCCGCTCTTCCAGTCGCCGCACCACGTGGCTAAGCGCACTTTGAGACGTACCAAGCCGGGCAGCGGCGCGGGTAAAGCTGCGTTCTTCTGCAACGGCCAGAAACGCCATCAGGTCGGAAAGATCATCGCGGCGAAGTGTCATCACGGCTCCATTCATGAAATATGGATATAAACGCTATAACCCTTTCTTATCTTATCGAGAATAGTTTGCGGCTCTATCTCCTGATCCGAAAGATGCGCCACCGTGCATCAGAAAGGATTTGAGATGAAACATATCCCAGCAACCAACAGCCCCTCTGCGACAGGTCCCGAGGCCACTTTTACGGGGCAGGTCCGTATCGATGGGTTGTTCACCATGCCGGCACCCGCACAGGGCGCAGCGGGCATAGTAACCTTCGACCCGAGCGCACGCACGGCATGGCACACCCACCCCAAAGGCCAGCTTTTGCTGGTCCTGTCAGGCGTAGGCTGGATGCAGGTCGATGGCCAACCCCGCCAGACCATTCGCGCAGGCGACACCGTATGGTTCGAGCCGAACGAGAAACACTGGCACGGTGCCTCGGCGGACAAGGCCATGAGCCACGTCGCCGTCCAGGAAGCTGAAAACGGCTCTCCCGTGGACTGGATGGAACATGTGTCCGACGCCGATTATCTTGGCGGGGCGGGCCAGAGTGACTGACCGCGCGCCCTCCCGTCCCGGTGCTGTTCTGGCCCTGATCCTGACGGCATATCTGATGATCGCTCTTGACCTGTCGATCATTTTTACCGGCCTTCCGGAGATCGGAGAGACGATGGGCCTTGATCCCGTCGCGCTTTCCTGGGTGCATAACACTTACCTCCTGAGCTTTGGAGGTATCCTCCTTCTGGCGGCGCGTCTTGGCGATCTGGTTGGGCGCAGACGGATGCTACGAACAGGTATCGCGTTCTTTACTGTGGCGTCGGTGTGGCGGTCTCACCCTTAGCGCTGATTGGTGCGCGCGCCGTGCAGGGGGTGGGGGCCGCGATCCTTGCCCCTTCCGTACTGTCGATCCTTGCGGCCACCTTTGCCGAAGGAGATGACCGATCCCGGGCTCTTGCATGGTATTCAATGGTCGCCGGGGCCGGGGCCAGCCTTGGGTTGGTCTTGGGCGGTATCTTCGCCGGGCTTCTGAGCTGGCGCATCGGATTCTTGATAAATGTGCCGATCGGCATCGTTCTGTGGCTTTTGGCAGGCCGCGTGATCCCCGAAAGCACGCGGCAAACCGCGCCGCTTGATCTGTTTGGCGCGATCACATCAACGCTGGGCATGGTCGCGCTGGTCTATGGCATCGTGCGCTCTGCGGATCACGGCTGGGATGACGCGGGCACGCTTGCCTCTCTCGCTTGCGCAGGTCTGCTGCTCCTGGCGTTCATTCGCTACGAAGCCACTGCCAAGGCCCCCCTTTTGCCCCTCAGCCTGTTCCGGGATGCCACGCGCAGTTCGGCCTATGTCAGCAGAATGTTGTTCATCGGACCCGCCGTGGCGTTTTTCTATTTCGGCACCCAGTTGATGCAGGACGTGCTTGGCTACACCCCGGTGCAGGCCGGATTGGGGTTTCTGCCCATGACTGTCGTGACCTTTATGGTGGCGCTGGCCCTCCCGCGCATCACGGCCCGGACCGGCAGCGCACCGGTACTGGCCGTCGCCTTTCTGGCGATGGCGGCAGGACTGTTCTGGCTGGCATCCGCAGGCCCGCAGGCCAGTTACTGGTCTGACCTTGCACTGCCGATGGCGGTGATTGGAGTTGGCAACGGCGGCGCGCTTGCCCCGCTCACCAGCTTTGGCGTCTACCGCGTGCCCGAAAAGGACCACGGCGCGGCTTCCGGCCTCGTCAACGTAGCGCACCAACTTGGTGGATCGATCGGCCTTGGCATCTTTGTCGTGGTATTTGCAGCTGCGGCCACGCCCACGTCTCCGACTGGCTCGCTACCCCAGCAGATCGGTGCCGTGTTCTACAGCGCAAGCTTCTTATGCGCCATCGGTCTTGTCCTGACGCTGCTCTTTATCCAACCCGCCGAACGCCGCGCGCGCTCGGCGCTCTCCTCCTCCACTCCCTGAAAGGAAACCCCAATGAAAGCGACAGTGATGCATGGTCCCGGCGACGTCCGTTTCGAGACCGTCGATGACCCGAAAATTCTCAAACCGACCGACGCGATCATTCAACTCTCGGCCACCTGTATCTGCGGCTCGGATCTTTGGCCCTACCGCAGCGCAGCCCCCTTTGATGCGCCCATGCACATGGGGCACGAATACTGCGGCATCGTGATCGAGGTCGGCCCTGACGTGAAAACCGTCCGTCCCGGTCAGTTTGTCGTCGGTTCCTTCGTGCTTTCCGACAACACCTGTCCGCATTGCCAGTTCGGTTTCCCGTCGTCCTGCGAGCAGCGCGAATTCATGACTGGCGCGCAGGCTCCCTTTGCCCGCGTTCCCCTGGCTGACGGCACCTTGCTTGCCACACAAGACATGCCGACCGCAGAACAGATCCCGCATATGCTGGCTGTCTCGGATGTGCTTGGAACGGGGTACTATGCTGCCGAAGCGGCCGGCGTGAAAGAAGGGTCGACGGCGGTGGTCGTGGGCGACGGTGCCGTGGGCCTGATGGGCGTGCTGTCCGCGAAACTGCGCGGGGCCGAACGCATCATCGCCATGTCACGCCACCCCGCGCGTCAGAAGCTCGCCCTGGAATACGGCGCGACCCATATCGTCGAGACCCGCGGTGATGAGGGCATCAGCGAAGTGCTCGAGATCACGAATGGCATCGGCGCGGATGCAGTGCTGGAATGCGTCGGCCTGCAACAGTCGATGGATCAGGCGATGGGCGTGTGTCGCCCGGGTGGATCGGTCGGCTTTGTCGGCGTACCGCACGAAGTGACGTTTACGGGAGAGGGCCTGTTTTTTCAGCAGAAACGGCTGTTTGGCGGACCCGCCCCTGTGCGGCGCTACCTGCCCGACCTGATGGACCGGGTTCTGAAAGCCGAGATCGAGCCCGGCAAAGTCTTTGATCTTGAACTGCCGCTTGATCAAGTCGCTGAAGGCTACAGGGCGATGGACGAACGGCGCGCGATCAAGACCCTGCTTCGGGTCTGAACGCCAATGCACTCACCGGATCAACCCGGTGAGTGCAGCCGGCAATCCGTATTTCAGCAGATCAACCGGTTTCGTTCCTGCGTCCTTGTTGGTTTTTACGCGTTCAAGAGCGGGAAAAAGATACGCGCCAACCATAGGCCGAACCTGCATCTCAAGAATGGTCCCTTTCAACTTTCGCTGCGACTTTCAGTGGCGCTTGCGGACTGTATGACATTTTCAACAGGCTCTATTGGATCTAGGGCGGGCTGTAGACGCCGCCGGTCCCATGTGACTCCACTGCGCACAACCCGCGCGGGCGTACCGACAACCAGCGAAAAGGCTGGAATGGTGCCCAGGACCATCGCGCGACTGCCTACGATCACGTCCTGACCGATCCGCGCGCCCTTCATGACCCGCACCCCTTGTGCAAGCCAGACGTGGTCGCCGATCAAAATATCGCGTGGCATGTTCAACCGTTCACCGGTTTCCCTGTCCAGGATCGAGTGCATATCGCTTACGTCCATCGCGATGTCACCCGACAGCATGCAATCCTCTCCCAGCGTGATCATGCCAGCTTCGTGCAGGGTGATGTGGGCACCCATCATCGTCGTATGCCTGCCGATACGAATGTGGCTGTTCACGGCGCGACACCGCAGCGTGCCCGTCAAATTGCAGTTCGACCCGATGGTGATCGAACTATCATGATTGCGCAGTTCGATCATCCCGCCGCCCAGAACCGTATCAGCGCCGATTGTCAGATGGTTATTGCGGCCATGCACACAGATTTGAAATCCGCGCCCGGCAGCGACGGTTGGATCGATATCGATCTGGTTGTTCACACCAAGGTCAGCGACCTCAATCGGGTTCATCCCATCCTTTGGCATCCATGCCCCCCCTTTGGCAGGGAAGAAACCCGTGAATGGACCAATTTAACGCCTCCTTAAGCACATGCGTGCTGATCTGAAATTCAATCTAAAGAACTTAGAATCGAAATGACTTATTTTGTATAAACAGCTCACCGCTCTTTTTGCCCGCTACGCTGCCGCGCATTTGAAAGCGCGCGGAAAGCCGCAAGGGATTATTGCCGCCGATGGCCAGATGGTCGGCGCAATTGACGTCGTGTCGCTGTCCAACGGGCATATCCGCGTGGCCGGTTGGACCTTGGCAGAGACTGTCGTTTTGCACATGAACGGGATCAAGGCGACCACCAAGGCGGACTTGCGCCGCAGTGACGTCGCACAGGCGCATGGCCTTGATCCGGACCTGGGGTTTGACCTTGTCCTTCCTCTTGGGCCCGTTGGCTTGCGCGAAATGTCACGTTTTGGCGTTGAATTCCATGATGCCAAGAGCCCGGCCAGAACGATTGCCATGCCTTTGCCGCTGACGAATATCCGGCATGTCCAGCTTCGGATCATCTTGCGGTTTCTCCTTTCGATGCTGATCTTCCTGCCTGCCTGTATGGGGTGGCTGATCACGCGCAATCCACGGTATCGTGCCCGGATCAAACAGGGCCTGCAGCTTACCGCATTGCCCCAAGCGCAAGAGCTCGATCCCGATCTTTTCCGGCTGACTTCAGACTTGGAAAAACCGCAAACCGGCATCACGATCGTCATGCCCGTGTTCAATGCTTTTGACCTTTTGCAAGAGGCGCTGACGCGTGTCGTGCAACACACCGATCTTGCCTGGCGGTTGATCCTGATCGAAGATTGTTCGACCGACCTGCGGGTGCGCCCCTTTCTTGAACAGTGGAAAAAACAACATCCCGATACGGTCATTCTGCTGAAAAACGCCGAGAATCTGGGGTTTATCCACTCCGTCAATCGTGGCTTTGAAAAAGCACTGCCTTGGGGCGAACTTGTCGTCTTGATGAATTCCGATGCGCTGGTCCCCGCGGGGTGGGCCAGCCGACTGGTTGCACCGATGATGGCAGAAAAAGACGTCGCCACAGTGACCCCCATGTCGAATGACGCCGAGATTTTTACCGCCCCTCTTGTCTGCGCCCCGCAACCGCTTGACCCGCGACAGGCGGATCAGATCGACGCGACCGCGCGCCGGCTTAATCCACGGGCAGAGCGTGTATCTGCGCCCACGGGCGTCGGGTTTTGCATGGCGATCAATCTGGAATACCTACGCAAACTGCCGCGCCTGGACCCGGCTTTCGGGCGTGGCTATGGCGAAGAGGTCGACTGGTGCCAACGGGCCCGCGCCCTTGGTGGCAGGCACATCTGCGCCACAAACCTATTTGTCGAACACCGCGGCGGTCAAAGCTTTGGTTCAACCGAAAAGAAACAGTTGATCGCGGCAAACAATCGGAAAATCACCAGGCGCTATCCAGCATATGATAGCGAAGTCCAACGGTTCGTAAGCGCAGACCCCCTGCGTTCGACCCGCCTTGCCCTTGCCCTGGCCTGGGTCGGCGCGCAGGAGGCCTATCCGGTTTCGATCTATCTGGCGCACAGCATGGGCGGCGGTGCCGAAGCCTATTTGCAAGACAGGATCGCAAGACGACACCATGCCCTTGGGCGTTCGGCTGTAATCTTGCGGGTGGGCGGGGCAAAACGCTGGCAGATCGAACTTGTGATACCCGATGGCATCATCTGCGGGCGCACCGATGACCTGTCATATATCCACAAGATGCTGTCCCCGATTTCGCGGCGGCGCATCATCTATTCCTGCGGTGTCGGCGACAGCAACCCTGCCACGCTTCCCGCCGCTCTTATTGGCCTCAGCGAAGGGGGCCGACATGCCATCGAAGTGCTATTCCACGACTATTTCGCGATTTCCCCGTCCTATACGCTGCTTGACGATCAGGGCCAATTTGACGGCGTGCCGCATCCGACCCTGAATGATAATCCGGCACATCAGGTGAAGAGAGCCGCCGAAACGGTGACCTTGAAAATGTGGCAAGACCATTGGGGCGGGCTGATCGAGAGTGCGAAGGATGTCGTCGTATTCTCAAGAAACAGCGCCGAGATCGTTGCCCGCGCCTATCCGCAAGCAAGTGAAAAAATCGCGCTGAAACCTCATCAAATCTTGCAGTCTGTGCCCCGCCTGTCATCGGAGCCCGTCCATGCAAGACGCGTGATCGGGGTATTGGGGGATATCGGTCGGCAAAAAGGGGCGGGTCTGATCAATGGCTTGGCCCGATACCTTGAGGCCAACGACATCGGCCTCGCGATTGTGGGTCATTTCGACATGAACTTTCCGATACCGCCCTCCGTCCCGGTGCACGGGGCCTACAAAATCTCGGATCTCACGCAGATCGCGGCGCGCTACGGGGTCACCGATTGGCTTATTCCGTCGATTTGGCCGGAAACGTTTTCCTTCACCACACATGAAGCGCTTGCGACGGGTCTACCTGTTCATGCCTTCGCACTTGGTGCCCAGGGTGACGCCGTCGCCCAAGCTGAAAACGGCTTCACGATCCCCTTCGCCAGAACCGATGATCTTGGCCAAAACCTGCGCGAGCATTTTGCCCTGCACCTCAAACACGCCAAGCGAGCCGCCTGATGCCCCAAATACCAGTCCCGTTGAAATCACTGCGCGCTGCCGGCGTCGAAGTTCTGAACAGGGGCGGATCAACGATAAGCCTCCCGAGACACACCGTCTTGGAAGCGCCTGGCAGCTTGAAGTGGACCCAATATGAACATTCGCTGGAGCTTGGTGCATTTTCCTATCAGGTTTCAGGATACTGCTTTGCTGCGCGCATCGGACGATATTGTTCATTCGGAGAAACGACGCAAATCGGCAGGCAGAACCACCCGACGACCTGGGCGTCGACCAGCCCGGCCTTTTACCTTGGCGACCGGCTGTTTGACCTTGGCGAAACTTTTGATGCGGCAGAGCATTACCATAACTACAAATTCAATTTCACCGGCCCGCCGACAAAAGTAAAGATAACGACCATCGGGAATGATGTCTGGATTGGTCATGGAGCCTATATTGCCGCGGGTGTGACCATTGGCGACGGGGCGATCGTGGGTGCACATGCTGTGGTCACGCGTGATGTGCCGGCTTTTGCGGTGGTTGCGGGAAATCCTGCCGTGATCAAGAAAATGCGCCTTCCGCCCAGCCTGATCACCCCGATGCTGCGCAGTCAGTGGTGGCAGTTCGCACCCTGGCAGATGGATCACCTTGATCCGTCGAATCCCGCTGATTTCTGCAAGGGAATCTACGAGATGATCGGTGACATATCCCCCTATACGCCCGCAAAAATCGACCTGCGGGAGGGGGTGCCGGGATGAAGAAAATCGTCTTTCTGCACATCCCCAAAACGGCAGGACAAACCGTCCATTCGGAACTGTCCCGAATAGTGGGTGCCGAAACCACTTCGCCCGTGCGCGTGCACACGCAGGCCCCAAGCGATGGGCAGTTTCCCGCAGGCTATCGCCTTTATTCGGGGCATTTGGACTGGGACAGGTTGGATGATATTGGCGACAATCGCTTTGTGTTCACTATTTTGCGGGATCCATTCGAAAGGATTGCGTCCTTTTATTTCTACCTGCATCACAAATCCTTGGCCTTGTCGGAAAGCGATCTGACCCTTCCCGAAAACACGGGCCTAAGTAAAATCCGACATTGTTCAGCCGACGATTATTTTTTTGGCGGAACCAAGGACTGGCAACGCTTTGTTCTGGACCACTACGACAATTTTTACTGCACTTATTTCGCGACCCGAAAAATTCGCGGTGCTGCCGAATTGGTCACGCTTTCCTCATCAGAAATCCTCAACCAAGCCTATGCCGGCGCTCGGGTGGTGGATCGCATTTATGGCATCGAAAACCTGAACGCCCTAGAGGATGATCTGCATCAGCTCACAGGTCAAAAAGCTGCCCTGACCAGCACCCGCATTAACGCAGGACCCGGTTCAAGACACACCAAACGATGGCCATCATTGCTTGAGCGGTTTGAAAGCGACGGCAATCGTCAAAGACTTGCAGATTTTGCCGCTTTGGATGTCGAGCTGATAGCTAACCTGGTTAAAAACGGCCTGATGCCATGAGCCGTCGATCACAGCCCGCCCATCCAGCCCATCGCCCGCAGTGCCAGATCACCAGACGCGCTTTGCCGATAAACGCCGATAGACTGGGGGGGGGCGCGCAGAATTGGCGTTGCCTGCGAGCGCCAATCGACAAAGTCGAACAGCAACCGTCGGCTAGACCTGTTCAGAACCGGAGCGAGCTCGTTCAGCATGGCGACATTCCGGTCTACCCACTCCACATAGATGCGCCGCAGCAACAACATTGCGCGATGCAAGACATTGATACGCCGGGCACCCAAGATGTTGTTTTCGTGTTGGCGGTAAAAAACCCCCGGCTTTGCGTCATGGATCACATCAAACCCTGCGCCGGTCACCATCTGGTACACCCACCAATCATGAAACGGCACATTGGCCTGAACCGAAAAACCAACCGTGCTGCGCAAGAAATCCGTGATCCTTGGCGGAATGACGATCGTGTTCCCGTTCAGCACATTTTGTACAAGCGCGTTGCCAAATTCGAACGGCCTTTGATACCGCGGCGACATGCCAATCACATTCAGCTGGCTGTCGGTATACACGCTCCGACTGGCATAGATTTGCGCCCCCGTGCCGCGCCAGATCATATCGACGGCCCGGCCCAGTTTGTGCGGCATCCAGATGTCATCCTGATCGGCGAAAGCAACCCACGCGCCGTCCAGACCGGGGTGTGCCAACAACGACATGAAGTTCTGCGCGCACCCTTTTCGCGGCCCTTGAAGCAATCGGATATCGCGCCGCGGGTGGGCCGCGATGAAACGTTCGATCTCGGGCACTGTCTGATCCGTCGACCCGTCATCACTTATCCAAAGGCTCCAGTCCTTGTGAGTTTGCGTCAGGATCGATTGCAGTTGCGCAGAGAGGAAGGCACCACCGTCTTTGGTACACATCAAAATATGAACATGAGGCAGCATAGGTTTTTCACCAGTACGGATCAGGATGATTACGCGATGCACAAGACCACAGCCCGCTTAACATTCAGTGATCGGGGATAGGACATGGCGCGCACGACCTCGCTTCACAAATTGCCTCCGCTGGCAGATCAAAAGGTTTTGCATGACAGCCGCAAAGCCTTGAAAATCCGCGAACGAGAAGAGGCGTTGGCCAGGATCGAAGATCAACGCTTGGCCAAGAAACATGCGCTTTTGGCAAAGACCAAGGCGCGGGAGGCGGCGGCAAATGCCCAGCACATCGGCACCCCTTCACCCACACTGAGGCCCGTGGCCCCGCCAGTGCGCCGCGCCCGGATCAAACTGCGTCATCGGATCGTTTTCCTCAGCTTCTTGCTGGGGGTACTGGGTACAAATCTGGCCGCTGCATGGTATCTTTGGGAACGTGCGGCAGACCGCTATGTCTCTGTCGCAGGCTTTTCTGTCAGAACCGAGGAGATAAGTTCGGCTGTCGAGCTTTTGGGCGGCGTTGCAGAGCTGTCCGGCTCCGGTTCATCAGACGAAGATATCCTCTACAAGTTTATTCAAAGCCAAGAGCTGGTCCGCACTGTCGATAACGCCCTCGATCTGCGCAGCCTGTGGGCCAAGGCGGACCCAGACATTGACCCGATCTTCAGCTATGATCCCCCCGGTGCCATCGAAGACCTGACCGACTATTGGGCGCGGATGGTCACCGTTTACAATGACAACAGCACCGGTCTGCTTGAGCTTGAGGTACAAGCATTTGCCCCCCAAGACGCGCAGAACATCGCGCGCATGGTGTATGACGAAAGTTCACGCATGATTAACAGGCTGTCGGATATCGCCCGGGAAGACGCCACAAGACATGCCCGAGAGGAGCTTGAGACCGCCGTTCAACGACTGAAGGTTGCACGCGCCGACGTGACCACGTTTCGCAATAAAAACCAGATTGTGTCACCTGATTCCACATTGCAGATACAGACCGGGCTGCTGTCATCGCTGGAAATGCAATTGGCCGAAACCCTGATCGACCTTGATATGCTGCGCCAGACCAGCACCGAAAAAGACCCAAGGATGAGACAGGCGGAACGCCGACGCGAGGTTATCGAAGCGCGGTTACAACAAGAGCGCGGCAAGCTTGGCATTGGCAGCGCCAGCGGTACCCACGACGACCGGTTTGCCGATCTGGTTGGTGAATTCGAAAGCCTCACGGTGGACCGGCAATTTGCCGAACAATCCTATACCGCGGCACTGGCAGCCTATGATTCCGCTGTGGCAGAATCGCGCCGCCAGACACGGTATCTGGCCGCCCATGTCAGCCCGACGTTGGCAGAAACCTCGATCTATCCGAACCGGCCTGTCACCATGGGGTTGATCGCGCTGTTCAGCTTTCTGATCTGGTCGATTTTGGTCATGATTGGCTATTCGTTAAGAGATCGGCGCTAAGAAAGCGCCATGATCGCTTTACGCAACCTTACCAAAACCTTCCGTCTGCACGGGCGTCGCAAAGTTGTGGCTGATGACATCACTGCGCTGTTTCCCAGCCGGGTGTCCGTTGGTCTGTTGGGGCGCAATGGTGCGGGCAAATCCACTTTGTTGAAAATGATCGCAGGCACCGCCGATCCCACCTCGGGTGACATTCTGTCCGATGGTCAAATCTCTTTTCCCGTCGGGTTTGCCGGATCGTTTCACCCGGATATGACGGGCGCGCAGAACACGCGCTTTGTGGCCCGGATTTACGGGGCAAATACCGACGCGCTTACGGCCTATGTCGATGATTTCGCGGAACTTGGCAGCCATTTCCACCTGCCGATCCGATCCTATTCATCCGGGATGCGGTCGCGTCTGGCATTTGGCGTCTCTATGGGGCTGGCGTTTGACACCTATCTGATCGACGAGATTACAGCCGTTGGCGACGCCTCGTTCAAGCGCAAAAGCAAGCAGGTTTTTACTGATCGCATGTCGCGCGCAGGTTCAATTTTCGTGAGCCATTCCATCGGGATGATCCGCGAAATGTGTACTGCAGGTGCTGTGCTTGAGAACGGCAAGCTCGATTATTTTGACGATATTAACGAAGCGATAGAACGCCACAGCTACAACATGAAAACATGACCCGTCATTTTTCGAAAGACCCCCTGTATGTTTCCGGAAAACGCCAGAATGGTTTTCTGCATCGGTGCCCAAAAGGCGGGTACGACATGGCTTTATCACGCTTTGCGGCAAAGCCCGCATGTTCATTTTTCGCGCAACAAGGAACTGCATTATTTTGATGTGCTGTCTGGAAAGGCGCAGCAAGTGCTGGACCTGCGTATCGGTGCGGCACGCAATCTGTCCCAGCGCCTTGCTGCTGAGACGGGACCGCGCAACAGGGCGACCTTGGGGCATTTGCAGGAAATGACATCGCTTTTGTCGATCTACACCGGCGACGCTGGCGATCATGGGCCATATCTGGACTATCTCTTGGAACACTACCGAAACCAGAAAATTGTCTGCGATATTACTCCGGCCTATGCGATCCTGGACCGCAAAGTCTTTGAAGAAATGGGGCAAATCGGTTCAGCAAAGTTCCTGTTCATCCTTCGGGATCCAATTGACCGGATGTGGTCGCAGATCCGGATGGCCGTGAAAGTCGCCGGCACCCCGCCCGAAAGCTTTCAAGAGGCCTGCGAAACACGGGCCAGGCATTTGATTAACAGCAACCGCTTGAGCAGGATCGAGCGTGCGGATTATCGGCGCACCATGACAGAGCTTGAGGCTGCGATCCCGACCGATAGGATACAGTACCTGTTTTACGAGACCCTGTTTCAGGCTGAGACGATGGCCAAACTCTTCAATTTTCTGGATATCCCTCGGATTGAGATAGAGCCGGAAACTCGCAGCAACCCTGGCCTGACGGCAACCCTGCCTGCCGATCTTCGCACTGCCTTTCGACGCGCTTTTGCCCCCCAATATGACTTCATCGCTGACCGTTTTGGTGGAGCTGTTCCCGCAGGTTGGGCCGGCGACATCATCCCTGCCCTATCCGCGACATGATGGGCCCAACGCGGCATCCAGACACGCGCCCGGCACACCGGATGCGCACGGTCAAAAGACCCGTGCGCTTTGGTACGATGCGGACGTTATCAGCCCTCATTTTACGAGAAATGACCGCCAGCTATGGTCGATCACCGGGGGGGTATCTTTGGGCCTTGGCAGAGCCCGTATTAGGCATTGCGCTATTGTCGGCAATCTTTTCGGTTGGATTTCGCAGCCCATTGCTAGGCACAAATTTCCCGATGTTCTATGCTACCGGCCTTTTGCCGTTCTTGATGTTCAGCGATCTCAGCTCAAAGACAGCGCAGGCAATCAACTATTCCAAACAACTGCTGGCCTATCCGCGGGTCACCTTTGTTGACGCCATTTTGAGCCGCTTTTTTCTGAATTTTTTGACTCAACTTCTTGTTGGTGCAATCGTTCTTGTTGGTATCATTTTGATCTTCGACACCCGAACAACATTTGAAGCCGGAAAAATCTTGTCTGCACTGGCGATGGCCGGGGCCTTGGGGCTGGGCATCGGAACATTCAACTGCTTTTTGATGTCGATGTTCCCGATCTGGCAGCGCGTCTACAGTATCCTGACACGACCGCTTTTACTGGTGTCTGCCGTGATCTTTACGCTGGAAAGCATACCAGAGCCATACCGGAGCTGGCTTTGGTATAATCCGCTTGTTCATATCGTGGGCTTATTGCGCGCCGGATTTTATCACAGCTATGACGCCGCCTATGCCATGCCGATTTACGTTTATTCCATAGCCGCCGGATCTGGGCTGTTGGGTCTATTGTTCCTGCGCAGATATCACCGGGACATCCTGGAGCTTTGAGGGGCAAGTCTGCCATTTCCCCAGGTTTTCACGGTCTATCCCTTTGAAATTATTCATACGAACTCCACATCTCCGTTCAGGACGTTCACTGTCTCCACACCTGAGAGTTCTAAAATATTCCCATTACCAAAATCTAAAGAGATTGACCCGCCAGTGGTCTGGGTCACGTAGGTCGCCAGTTGGCTTACACTGAGTGCCCCGCCACCCCAAAGGGCTGAATCCAATACCAAAGTGTCAATCTCGTTTTGAAAATCGATGATGCGATCCTGACCGGAACCATAGGTAAACCGGTCGACCCCGAACCCGCCAGACAAGACATCATTTCCGCGACCGCCATCGAGGTCATCATGGCCTGCGTTGCCTTTCAGCAGATCGTCGCCGTCGCCGCCTTTCAGGACATCGGACCCATTGTCACCCTGTAGCGTGTCGTCGCCTGATCCTCCGTCAATCGTGTCATTATTGATGCCGCCGGACAGCCGGTCATGGCCAGCTTCGCCCTCAAGAATATCTGCCCCGGCATTGCCAAAAAGTTGGTCGTTTCCGGCACCGCCATACAGGTTATCAGACCCGGCACTGCCCTCGAGCGTGTCTTGATCCGCGCCCCCCCAAAGGCTGTCCGAGTTCAGCCCGCCGACCAGTTTGTCATTGCCGTTGTCGCCATAAAGCCTGTCTGCGCCATTATTCCCGGACAGCACGTCATTTCCGTCCCCGCCGCCGATCGCATCGAAACCATCGCCGCCGACCAGTTTGTCATGGCCGTCGTTTCCCCGCAGCGTATCCCAGCCGATGCCACCCCAGATGGCATCGTCCCCGCGCCCCCCTTCAATCACGTCACTGCCCGCATTGCCGTACGCCGCGTCGTTTCCATCTTCACCGAAGATGGTATCGTCGCCTCCCATGCCCGACAGCACGTCGTTCGCGGCCCGACCTTCGATGATGTCATCCGCGTTGTCCCCTGTCAGCGTATCAGACCCAGGGGTGCCGATCAGGTTCAAGGGCATCGGGACCCCCGGTGCCGTGTCCGTATCGGGCTGGTCCGGCAGCACCCAATCGGGCATGAAACGCGATTGCCCCACCAGTTCAAGCGACGCAATCTGGTCTGCACTAAGGGATTGGCCATTGGCGGTTTTGATGATCAGAGTTTCCGACCCAAAAGACAACTGGGCACCGTCGCTTGTCCCCTGATAGGTGATCTGTGAATTGCTACGCAAAAACGCCCAACCGGACAGATCGATGCTGTCTTGGGTGATATCGAAATCCCCGATCGTATCGACCGCACCATCGCCGCCAAAGATAAATCTGTCTCGCCCAGCGCCGCCGATCAAAAGATCGGACCCGGCCCCATCGGACAGAATATCATCACCCCCATTGCCCGAAAGCGTGTCGTTGCCCGCCCCACCCAGCAGATGATCATCACTGGCATCCCCCGCCAGCACATCCGCACTGTCAGTGCCAGTGGTTGCCGCAACGCGGGCAGAGATATCAACAGTGAACACGCTAAGCCCGGATTCGACGCTCGACGCCACGGCAAGGTGCAAAAAACCATTCTGAACCGTGAGGCTAAGCGCGGAAACGCCATCCAGCGTGGTACCCACACCATCAGCGATCGTCGTCAGATGCGAAAGACGCCCCCCGTCGAACAACTCGAACACAGACACGCCATCATCAGCACCGGCAACGGCCAGATACGCACGTCCGCTGTGGCTGGCGGTCTCCATCACGTGAACGCCATCAAATCGGGTATCCTGCGTATCCATCACATGGTCGGTCAAGACCATTGACCCGTCTGCACCCAATCTGACCACGCTCAGCGTCCCGCTGTCCGAGGATGCTAAAATGCCGAAAGCCTCCCCTCCGAGTTCGACGAAAGCGGTTGCGGTGGGCGTGGCGATGCCAACGCCGTCTGCGGCGGAAATCCTTGATACTTGACGCGGCAGACCGCTCGAATTCAATGACATGCAAATTAGCGCGTCATCAGCCGCGGAAGAGACCAGCAAGAAAGGCTTGCCGCCCACTTGTGCGACTGACATCCCTGTGAATGCCGCCTCGGAAGACGTACCAGCCATGCCGCCTTCGACCAGCGTGACCGAATCGTCGTCGTTCACCCGCCAAACGCCGACCTCGTCAGATCCGCGCGTGATCCCGTATAGAAAGCTTTGGCCATTCACCACGACGGTTTCGGTGGTCAGCATTTGCGACGGCATCGGCGCACCGGTCACGGCGGAAACAGCGCCAAACCGGCCATCCGCCCCCAGCACTATCTTGGTCAGCGCTGCATTCTGCACCCCGGTCAGAAACAGCTCATTATCAACCAGCGTCAGCTTGTTCGTGCTACCGGCCTGCGCCTCGCCGGACATGGCACGGCTGTCCAACAAGGTCAGGCCACCATCCCCCCCGATGCGGTAGGCAAGAAGATCCCCGCCCCCGAACCGGGACGTGGTATAAAGGACTTGGCCCTGAGACGTTTCTGCAACGACCATATCCGTCACACCGGTCAGGAACATGTCTGACCGTCCTGCCAACGTCGTTAAATGATCGAACTCCATCCGTACCAACCCCGTATTGCCACCGGGGATGATAGTGCTGCCCGAGTGGTTTTCCGGGCAGTCAATTTTGTGGCAACTTGGTGAAGCTTGCTTACAATTCTCGCAAAACGTTACGCAATCCTCAGATGAACTGACCGCCCGTTTGTACGGTGCCCGCCACATCGCCGGGCAGAACGACGCCGCCACTCTGGATCACGGCATTGGCAGACACGGCATAGCGTTTTCCCGTGGCCGTCCCGACAAAGCTTTGCCCGGCCATCCGCGCCAGACTGACGTCACCACAAACCACGAAGGCATCGCCAAAAGCCGGTACCCCGTTCAACGTCACAGTCTGCGCATTGCCGTCAAAGCGCCCGCCGTCGGCAAGCCGCATGTGATAGGTGGCACCGTCATCGATCGAATACCCCCCCTCAAACCGCAGCACTCCGCCGTTGATGTCGATATGCCCACCCGCCGGACCAAACGAAACCTGATCAAGCGTCAGCGCCCCCTGCGCCGTGACGGTTACCGCCGCCGCAGTGGCGCTTGCATTTTGCAAGCGGAGGCCCCGCACGCTGACATCACCCGCGCCGATAATCAAAACCTCTTCCAGCGCCTCGACGGTGACCAGATCCGGGTCAGACACATTCCCTTGCAAAATCAACCGTCCGCCGCCGACAAGCGCCATCTTGAACGCAACAGCCACGGATGACGTATAAGTCCCGTCCGCCAGCTGGATCGTGATGTCATGGCCGCCGCTATCAATCCCCTCGACTGCTGCAACCGCCCTTGCCAGCGTGGCAAACGCACCCGTGCCGGTGGTCAGACCACCAGCGGTGTCATCCCCCAACACTTGATCCACGAAATAACTGCGCGGCGCGGTCAGCATCTCGCGCCATCCGGACACCCCAACGGTGACACGGCCCGATGCCGCATCAACCCGCAGCGCCTCTGTCCAGCTTGATCCATCTGCACTGACCTTGAGCGAAAAGTCGTCGGTCCCAGCCGTCCCCATCTCGGCGCGCCCGCCATAACCGGTTTGGAACAGCAGGCTTGCCGTGTCCCCCGCCGATGCCTTGTTGATCTTCAGCTGATGGCCCGCGCCTGCGTTGTTCAGCAGCACAGCATCCGAGGATACAACCAGCCGGTTATACCCGTCATAGCTGGCCCCGATCCCCACCCCCGGCAGATTGCTCAGCGACCGCGCAGCCCAGACCGTGCCATCAAAGACAACCTCGGCACCGCTATCCACCACCTGCGCAACCCACCCGGTCTTGGGTGCCGTGAACATCCAGGCCCCGCTTACGAAGGTTGCGATCCGGTGATCATGTCCGGCCCATGCAGCCTGCCCGTTTGCTGCGACAATGTACCTGTCCCCTTCGACCGCCGTGGCCGGAGGTGTGGCAAGAACGGCGGATTCCACGGCAAGCTGAACGATCACATCAAGCAGGCTAAGCGCCTCGTTATGGGTGACGTGTTTCTGCGCCTGTGACGGCTGGATATAGGGCATCGCAAGGATGGGCGAAGTATCAGTCATGAGCGGGCTCCGTGGCTTGGGCAGTTGCAAGTCCCGAAGCTGCGCCAAACCGGTTAATCACCTGTTAGGGCACCGCGCGCCAATCTGGCGTTTGCCTATCCCTTCAATCGGTGCTTTCCTGCGGCCAAACGGGGGGACACCATGACAGACGGGTTGAAAATCGAAACGACCGGCGGAATAACGACCATTGCGCTGAATGATCCAAAGACGCTGAACGCGCTGACGCCGCAGCTTGCGAAATCACTGGCCGCCACGCTGATGGAGGTTGAAAAAACCAGCCGTGTCATCATCCTGACCGGATCGGACCGCGCTTTTTGTTCTGGTGCGAACCTGCAAGGGCAAACCGATTCACAGCCCGGAGATATCGATGCGGGATCATCCCTTGATCTGGCCTACAACCCGTTAATGCTTACGATCCGAAATCTTGAGGTGCCCCTGATTACCGCAATCTCCGGCCCTGCGGCCGGGATCGGCGCTTCGATCGCGATGGCGGGTGACATTATCATTGCAGGCAAAAGCAGTTACTTTCTTGAAGCGTTTTGCCACATCGGTCTTGTTCCTGACGGAGGTGCAACCTGGATGCTGGTGCGCAATGTCGGGCGGGTACGCGCTGCGGAACTCGCGCTTTTGGGCGAAAAACTATCCGCGCAGCAGGCGCATGAATGGGGCATGGTCACCCGTGTGGTCGAAGATGACGCCGTGATGCCCACCGCGCAACAGTTCGCGGAACGGCTGGCCAACGGTCCTACCCATGCGCTTGGTCTGATGCGGAAACTTTTGTGGATTGCGGGCGACACCAGCTTTGACGACCAGCTCTCCGAAGAACGCGATGCCCAGGCTTCGGCGGGGAAACACCCCCATTTCGCCGAAGGCGTTGCTGCATTTCTGGAAAAACGCAAATCCAAATTCGAATAGGAGCATGCCCATGTCCGGTCCCCTTCACGGTTTGCGCATCATCGAATTCGCAGGCCTCGGCCCCGGCCCTTTTGCCTGCATGATGCTGGCCGATCACGGGGCCGAGGTGATCCGCATCGAACGTCCCGGCGGCACCCAAGGCGGTCCCGAAAGCGACACCGCCACCGATATCCTGCTGCGGTCGCGCAAACGCATCGCCATTGATATGAAATCCGCCAGCGGCAAGGCGGTTCTGCGCGATCTGGTCGCCACCGCCCATGGCCTTGTCGAAGGGTTCCGACCCGGTGTGATGGAACGGCTGGGGCTTGGTCCCGATGACATGCTGGCCCTGAACCCCAAGCTGGTTTACGGGCGCATGACCGGTTGGGGCCAGACCGGCCCTTATGCTCCGATGGCCGGGCATGACATCAACTACATCGCGCTGAGCGGTGCGCTGCATGCGTTTGGCCGCAAGGGCGAAAAACCGACCCCTCCGATCAACATGATGGGGGATTTCGGCGGTGGCGCGATGATGTTGGCCTTTGGTATGGTTTCAGCGCTTTTGCATGTCCAGCGCGGTGGCGACGGCACGGTGATCGACGCGGCGATGACAGACGGTAGCGCCCTGCTTATGTCTATGATCTACAGCTTTCACGGCCAGGGCTGGTGGCAGGACGAACGCGGGGTCAACATGCTGGACACGGGCGCGCATTTCTATGACGTCTATGAAACGCGCGACGGCAAGTTCATCTCTCTTGGCCCGATAGAGCCGCAATTTTACGCCAAGATGCTCGAGCTGACGGGCCTTGCGGATGATCCGGCCATGCAGCCGCAGAACCACAGCGCAAAGTGGGATGACATGCGCGACAGGTTGGCCCGTGTGATCGCCCTTAAGACCCGCGATGAATGGGATGCCGTGATGGTGGGAACTGACGCCTGCTATGCGCCGGTCCTGTCCCTGACCGATGCGCCCGAGCATCCGCACAACCGCGCCCGAGAGGCGTTCTTGACCGCAGGCGGCGTGAAACAACCTGCCCCCGCGCCGCGCTATTCAACGATTGCGACGACCCCGCCGGAAATGGCGGATGGGCAAACGCATACGCGCGAAATCCTCGCGCAGCTTGGCTATTCAGAGGCACAGATTCAGGATACGCTCGCCCAAGGCGGAGTTTCCTGAGCGGGATATCTTGGGGCGCAAGCACGGCCTCAATCTGCCGCAACGAACGCCTTGAAAGATTTACATCACTTTGCCACGATGTGGATGTACATCGTCTAACATTCGAGTCTTAATCGAACAAAGCGCCGGGCTATCACGGCCTTTGAAGCATATCAAAATGGGGATCAAGAATTTGGCACATCTGACAGGCCTTTTTGTGGTGATCCGGGTATGAGCCTGATGATTCCAGCTTGGGTCGGCGGGTCGTTGGTCCCCGTGGAAAAGCTGGAGGTCCATCAGCGCGGCCTGCGCCACAAGGCGATTTCGGTCTTTGTGATGCGCGGCAACGAAACCCTGATCCAGCGCCGCGCCCTGGGGAAATACCACACGCCCGGTCTATGGGCGAACGCGTGCTGCACCCATCCGTTTTGGGACGAACCCGCCTTGGCCTGTGCCCGGCGGCGTCTGGAAGAAGAACTGGGGATCACCGGCTTGCGGCTCGATCATCGGGATCAGGTCGAATACCGCGCCGATGTCGGCGGTGGACTGATCGAACATGAACTGGTCGAGATTTACACAGCCGAGGCGATTGCCTTTACCACTGTTGAAGCAAACCCTGCCGAAGTGATGGATACAGCTTGGGTTGATCTGAAAGAGCTTGCCCGCCAGACCCGCGACACGCCAGAGAATTTCACCCCTTGGCTGCGTATCTATCTGGCGGACCACATGAACAGCATCTTTGCCGCCTGATCACCTGTTCCTGACCAGCTTGCATCGCGCGTATCGAAACCCACGCAGGCGCGCTAAACTTCAATCTCGGCGGGGCGCAATGGCTTTTCGTGAGGGTTCAGCCGCGCAATGGTAAAGTTAAGCGCGGCCGCAATCGTGACCCAGATCATATAGGGCACAAAGGCAAGACCTGCCCAGAAATCCAGCTGGAAATGCGTCACAGTCGCCCCCAGCACCGCAAGCCACAAACACGCCATCACAGGCAAAGATCCCTTAAGCCTGCGCAATCCGAAAAAGACCGGCGTCCACAGGGCGTTGAATGCAATCTGCGCCGCCCAGAAGGCCATCGCATATTGGCTGCCCTCAAGTCCGGCCACCCGCGCGCCCGCAAAAGCGATCAACAGATAGATGCTGGTCCACATCACGGGGAACATCCAGTTGGGTGGTGTCCAGCCAGGCTTTTTCAGCCGTTCATACCACTTGCCCGTTGGAAACATGGCACCCGTGGCACCTGCGCCAAGACATGCGGCCAAAAATATCCCGAATAGCAAATAGTCCATGATCATCCGATCTTTCTGAGCTCAAGACAGCGTGTCGCACCTTTTGGCACGACAGTCGCAGCTTGAACCAAAATTGTGCTTTCTTCCAGTGACCGCGCACCGTCTGGACCGGATTGCGGGCCAGACAACGCCCGTAGCGCCGACCGTCAGAACAGATCAACGCTCCCGTTCAGCGCGCCTGCGCCAAGATCATCTTGGCCGCTTTTTCAGCAATCATGATGACGGGCGATGCTGTATTGCCCGAAACGATCTTGGGCATGATCGACGCGTCCACAACCCGCAACCCGTCCATCCCGTGCACACGCAACTGCGTATCCACGACGGCGCGGTCGTCACTCCCCATTTTGCAGGTGCCGACCGGATGGAAAATCGTCGTCGCGATATTGCCCGCCTCGCGCAGCAATTCCGCGTCCGATGCGATGTGTGCGCCCGGCAGCATCTCGGTCGGAGAATATCGCGCAAGCGCCTCGGCCGTCATCAATTGCCGCGCCTGTTTGATCGATTGCACGGCGACCATCCGGTCCCGTTCGGCGCTGAGGTAGTTCAGGCGAATGTCAGGCTGGCGGTTGATGTCGGTGCTGTCGATATGGGTCGCACCAACAGAATCCGGCCGCAGGTTGCACACCGACACGGTGATCGCGGGGAAAGGATGCAACGGGTCGCCCAGTTTGTCGGTCGACAGCGGCTGGATGTGATATTCCAGATCAGGTGTCTCAAGGCTGGGATCGCTTTTGGTGAACATGCCGAACTGGCTGGGGGCCATCGACAGCGGACCACTTTGGGTCATCGCATATTGCAGCCCGATCCGCGCCTTCCCCCACAGACTGTTGACGGTTTCGTTCAGCGTCTTTGCCCCTGTCACCTTGAACACCGTTCTGATTTGCAGATGGTCCTGAAGGTTTTCGCCGACCCCTTGCAGATCGTGCAGCGGCGTCACGCCCAGATCGCTCAACCGGTCCGGCTGGCCGATCCCCGACAGTTCCAACAGCTTCGGAGAGTTGATGGCCCCCGCCGCCAGGATCACCTCGGCCCGCGCGGTGGCGTGCACGATTTGACCTTTGTGTTCGAATTCAACGCCGGTGGCGCGCTTGCCGTCCAGTGTGATCCGATGGGTGTGCGCCTGCGTCATCACCTTGAGGTTCGGCCGCTTCATCGCCGGGCGCAAAAACGCCTTGGCGGTATTCCAACGCACCCCGTTCTTCTGGTTGACCTCGAAAAACCCGGACCCCTCGTTAGTACCTGTATTAAAGTCCGACGTAGGCTCTACGCCGAACTCTTTCGCACCTTCCTGCACGGCTTTCAGGATGTCCCAACGGAGACGTTGCGGCGACACTTTCCATTCGCCGCCCGACTGGTGCAGCGGCTTGGCTTCGTCGTGGTGGTCTTCGCTTTGCAGGAAATAGGGCAGCACGTCGTCCCAGCCCCAACCGGTATTGCCCATCTGTCGCCAGCCGTCGTAATCCGCCGCCTGCCCGCGCATGTAAATCATGCCGTTTACAGAACTACAGCCGCCCAGCAATTTGCCCCTAGGGTAACTTAATGATCGTCCGTTCAAACCCGGTTCTGCCGCGGTTTTCATCATCCAGTCGGTGCGCGGATTTCCGATGCAGTACAGATAGCCAATCGGTACATGCACCCAGTGGTAATTGTCGCTTTTCCCCGCCTCAAGCATCAGCACGCGTGTCTTGGGATTGGCGGATAGCCGATTGGCCAGCACGCAACCCGCCGTCCCGCCGCCTACGATGATATAGTCAAATTCCACTGCGTCTTCCCCCCGCTTTGCCGCATCTTACCGTGCGGCCTGCCATGGGCAACGGAATAAGTTTTATCTGGACCGTTAGCGCTGACTCCCCTAATCAAAACGGCAAGAACCCGGCGGGAGCGGAAATGATGATACTATGTTGCGGCGAAGCGTTGATCGACATGATCGAAACCGACGGGGCCTTCAGACCCTATGCAGGCGGGGCCGTGTTCAACACGGCGGTGTCCCTGGGGCGGCTTGAACGTGATGTGGGATTTTTGTCCGGTCTGTCGACCGACATGTTCGGAACATTGCTGCGCGATACGTTGCAGGCCAGCGCGGTCGATACGTCCACGGTGATCCTGTCAGGCCAACCGACGACCTTGGCCTTCGTACAGCTGAAAGACGGCCACGCGACCTATACGTTTTATGACGAAAATACCGCTGGCCGATCGCTGAATGCCACTGCGCTGCCGGTCATTCCCGCCGACGTATCGACGCTATATTTCGGAGGGATCAGCCTGATCGGCATGCCCGCAGCGGATTTCTACGCCGCCCTTGCCCTGCAAGAGGCGCGGGATCGTGTTATCGTGATCGATCCGAACATCCGGCCTCTGTTCATCGTGGACGAGGAAAGCTACCGTGCGCGTCTGACCCAGATGATTGCGGTCTGTGATATCCTGAAGGTTTCGGATGATGATCTGCATTGGATCACGCCCGGCGACGCGCCGATTGAAGAAAAAGCCCGTGCCCTGATGGCACTGGGACCCAAGCTGCTGGTCCTGACCAAGGGCAGTGCGGGGGCAACGGCCTATCTGGCCAACGGTGAAACCGTCGATGCCGCATCGCGCCGGGTCGATGTCGTCGATACCGTGGGGGCGGGTGACACGTTTAATGCGGGTGTCTTGGCGAAACTGTCGCAAATGGGCTGCCTGACCAAGGCCGGGATCGCGCAGCTAAGCGCCGATGACGCGCTGGCCGCCCTGCGTCTGGGGGCCGAGGTCGCATCGATCACCGTATCCCGCGCAGGCGCGAACCCTCCGATGTTGTCAGAGCTGTCACAAGGCGTCTGACTCGTCCTCCTCGGGGAGCGGTGTGAAAATCATGAAGGTGCCAGCATCGGTACGGCGCACGTGAATCTCGACCTCGCCCGTGTCGCCCAGTTCGGGCTGCGCAGGGCACAGGTCGGGCGTCGTGTGGCATGTGATGACATCGCGCCCCGTCAAATGCTTCATCCGAAACGGCAGTGCCTCGCGCGACTGGATTCCGGCGTCTTTGCCTGATGTGATCTTTGACGGATCACCGTAGACGAATACATCGCCGTCAAGCACCGACATCTCGTGGGCCAGCGCCTTTGTATCAGCGTGCCACGTGCGAAACTGGCCGTAGAACAGAAATATCTGAATGAAATAGACACCGATGATCAGCAAGGCGGCATTGCGGCCCAACCGGCCATGAAGCCCATCGGTAACGCTTAGCAATTGCACTGCACGCACAATCGTCAGCACGGCAAAGACCCAAGCAAAGATAAAGGCGCGCGGCGGCACAAGCACGCCGATCTTCAGCACTTGAACGACAACCAACGCGATGCCGACCGACAGACCGGCAAAAAGATACAGCGCCTCAAGAGGGGCCCTCCTGCGCAGCACGAAAAAGGCCGCGATCAGCATGACGGGCATTAGCCCGATCAACGGCGCAAAGCCAAAGCCATTGCGGTGGAACATGATCTTGAACGTTTCAAGCAGCTTTGGCAGGTTTTCCAACATGCCCGCCAGCCCCCCCGCCGCCGTGGGTTCGCGCCATTCGGCAACCGGAACGCCGAAGACGCCGTGGAACTGCCAGTTGATCGCGTAGACGGTCAGGACTGCAATAACAAAGCTGACACAGAACAGCGCCATCAACCCGGTCAGATCCCGCAGGGATCGTTCCTGGGTCTTGGCGATGCAAACGGCAAGCAAAAGCAACGGATAGGTCGTGTAAGCCATGAAACTGACGATCACGAAACCTGGCAGCAGGGCACGCAATGTCGCACTGGACACACGACAGGCCAAAAACGCGAACAGCGCCACAACTGCCAGACCGGGAATCAACGTATTGAACCAAAGCGAGATCAGCATCGCTGACGGCGACACCATCATCATCAACGCCAGCACCAAGGTAAACCAGGTCGCACCTTTCGGCCCGCTGGCAACCACGGCAAGCGAGGCCACAAAAACGGCCCAAAGCCCCTGATAGACAGCAAAGTTCAACGACGCAGGGGTCAAAACCTCGCGCAGATGCCAGATGTAGTTCAGCCAGCGGCCTTCATGCAGGGTCTTGTTCCAGAAAGCGGCAGCATCGCCGAAGAACGCCGGATAGTCATCGTGGCGGATCATCGGATCCATCAGATTAAGCGCCGACATCACTAATGCAGCAGCCAGAACCACCGTGAGGGTCGGGCCAAGCGTCAGGCGATGCGCCTTTTCAGCCGTACCGTCATGCATCGCCACTGCTGCCGTCATGCCTGTACGCGGCCAACTGTTTTGGCGCGGCGGGCGCGGATGGCCAGTACCATGGCACGCGCCTGCGCAATGAACGTCACGACACTGCGCGGCAGTTTGCTGACCACAGCCAGGCGCATGCGCCAGGCAAGGTTACCGGCATTCTTGACAGGCTTGCCAACGGGAATTTCAGTTGCCAGAATCTCTGGCGGCAGATCCTTGCGACCTGCGGCATTGACGTAAAGGATCGCGTTATAGCGGTACCAAGGGGCGATATCCTTGTTGTCTTTCAAATCCGGACGTACGCAATCAAAGGCGGTGTAGCCGCGTGCGGCGAACAAGTCTTGCCAGAAGGAAAGCGGCTGTTCGTTAACGTGGAATTCCCCACCCTGGCCCGTGACCGCGGCAGAGAACAGCACGCGGTCCGACGCGTTGGTCAGGCTGTCGACAAGCGTTTCCGATGCTTCGGTCGGAAGGTGTTCGCCCACCTCAAGGCTTTGGGCCAGATCAAAGCGGCGACCGGTTTCGACCGGGGCCGTCAGATCAGCCGCCAGAAAATCCGTGGCGGCGACCGCCAATTGATCACGGCTGACATAATCCCCATCGACCGCCAGCACGTCATGCGCGCCTGCACGCTGCCATTCATCCAGCCAAACGCCACGGCCACTGCCCAGATCAATCACGCTCCGAGGCTGCAATTTCGGGAACAGCAAGGCGATCAGCGGCTTGGCCGAAGCCCGCGCGCTTTGGTTGATGTAGTCAAAGAAGGTGTCGTTATAAATATGGCTCATGTTCTGATTTCCGTTTTAGAAATAGGGGATGCAAAGACCCACAAGGTCATGAAGATGTAATTCTGGACCGGCAGCACGACCATGACGATGGCTGCAGCGGCCCAGGCGGACAGACCCGACATCATGGCGATGGGTCCGGTAATAACCGCAGAGTTGGCAAAGCCCAGCCCCACCATCACGCAAAACCGGCTGATCTGGCTACGATCCTTGAGAGGCTGGCCAAAGGTAAACGCCGCCTGGCCCGCATATTGCAGCAAAACGGCCAGCAAGAAGGCGATGCCATTGGCTGAAACCTGCGCCACCCCCATCGCGAGGAACATCAGGTACAGCAGGACATAGGCCAAGGCCGTCCCACCGCCGACAATCGCAAAGCGGACAAGTTTATGACGCAGCAGGCCCATGTTACGCACGCAGCCGTTGGGTGACAGGCGCGACATCGCGCACCTCTTCACTGACAAAATACAGCGGACGGTTCTTGGCCTCGACATAGAGGCGGCCGATATATTCGCCCATGATCCCGAGGGTCAGCAGTTGCGCGCCCGAGAAAAAGCTGACCGCCAGCACGACCGATGCCCAACCGGGGGCGGTCTGGTACACGACCAGTGAATAGATCACATAGACAGCCATCAGCGCCGCCATCAGCAGGCTGACAAAGGCCAGACGCGTGGCGAGTCTTAGTGGCTTGGTGGAGAACGCGGTCATCGCATCGATGGCAAATCGCATCATGGCGCGGAATGGGTATTTGGTTTCGCCCAATTCGCGCGGGGCGCGGATATATTCGATACCGACCTGCTTGAAGCCAGCCCATGCAAACATACCGCGAATAAAGCGCGCCTTTTCAGGCATCGCCAGTACAGCATCCAGAGACCGACGGTTCACCAGACGGAAATCGCCCGTGTCACGAGGGATCGGCACATCGGACATCGCATTCAGGAAACGGTAGAACAGATGCGCGGTTGCCTTCTTGAACATCGTCTCGCCACGACGTTCGCTGCGGCGGCCATAAACCACGTCAAATCCGCGATCCATCATGAACATCATATCCGTCAGCAATTCTGGCGGGTCCTGCAAATCGGCATCCAGCATAAAGATGCGGTCGCCCTGCGCGGCCTCAAGCCCGGCGGTCAGGGCGATCTGATGTCCCCGGTTTGCCGACAGCTTCAGGCCGACCAACTGGGGGCAGACCTTCTTGGCCGCTTCGATTGCTTTCCACGTTGAATCTGTCGACCCGTCATCAACCAGGATGATCTCGGCCTGATCCTTCCAGGGGCCGATCGTTTTTGACAAACGCTCAACCAACCCCGGAATCGAGGCTTCTTCGTTCATGCAAGGGATCACCACTGAAAGATACATTCCGACACTCCGTCCAGATTGATGCTTATCCAAGTGATAATTAGGGGATGTGGCCGAAATGGGGCACGGATTAGGTTAAACTGCGCATATGATTGTTTTTTAAATGAGAACAATCAGAACAATATTTGAAGCGAACTGAACGCAAAAAGGCCGGACATAATGCCCGGCCTTCATGCAGTATTTCGAACCTATCAGTTACCTGACAATGTATTCCCTGCGGACAGAACCTGCGGAACAATCTGCGAGACTGACCGGCTCCACTTGGTAACAGGCTGCTGCGCGATAAAGATGATATCGTCGGGGCGCAGCTCAAACCGTGTGGCCAATGCCAGGTTCGCAGCATTGCGCGTATCCAGATGCCACGCAGTCACGGCACCGAATTCACGAGGGTCGGAAGAGGCCCGCAATACATAAATCTGCGAGATGTCACCAGTTGACGACGCAACCCCACCTGAATCGTACAGTGCATCAGCAAGGTTCGCCTTGCGTTCAAACGGCAGGGCAAAACGCGCCTGCGTGCCGACTTCACCGGCGAGGTAGACATAGTCGCGGTTATCAGCGCCCAAATCGACGCGGGTCTGATAGTTCGCGCGCGCTTCATCCAGGTTAGAGCGGCGCAACGTAACCTCAAGCTGCAGTTCGGAAAGCGCGGCTTGACGGGCAACCTGACGGGCCTGGATCAATGTGATCTGCTGCGTGAAATATTCCTGTGCGCGGGAAAGTTCATATTCCGTATCGACAAAAATCGCATCCCCCGGCAGCAAGCGTGTCCGGGTCAGGCTTGCCCGCGAATACAGTTCGGACAGCGGGATCTGATACAGGGTACCATCGCGGTACAAACGGATCGATGCGTAATCCTGGTCTTCGACGGTGATGCCACCAGCAGCGGCAAGCGCTTCTTCAAGGTAAAGTGGCGTCAGCGTCACGGGCACAACGGCGGGCTGGCCGACGGCACCACCGATGGAAACCTTGCGGGAATTGAATTCCGAAATCTCAAGGCTGAAGGTGGGATCGATCTGGTTCTCAACCAACCGCTGGAAAAGCGCGGCTTCGGCGTCTTCGATTGTCAGGCCTGCGATCCGAACGCGGCCGACATCGGGAATGTTGATCGAACCGTCGTCCTGGACGGTGTAGCCTTGGCGCGAATTTTGCGCGGCCAGCAAACCGGAAAGCTGCTCGACCGAAGTCGCAGCGCGTGGTGTGGCCAGCAAGACCACGTCACCGACGCCAATCTGGTACGGGCCGGGGTCGGCACGGGGCGGCAAGCGCAGTTCAAGCGCCTGCGGGCGGACTTCATCCTGGAAGGTCGGTGACGGCAAAGCGCCGACGCCACCCCGCACACCGGATCCAGATCCAGCGGTCTGCGAGAAATAGGCCGGAAGCGACCGCGGCGCGATCGTGGATCTGTTGGCTTGGATGACAGATTCCGCCGTCAATTCGAGAACACGCACATTGGTGCCGCCCGCAACGCCTTCGACGACGTCAGATGTCCGGTACACGGTACCACAACCCGCAACGCTCAGGCCCAAGATGGCCACCAAGAGGTATCGCACGATAGTCACTCCACTTCACTCTTCTGCCAGTACAACCTTGGTCGAAGGAGTTGGCTTTCTCGGTTCTCTGGAGGCCGATTGGGTCTTGATATACCCTACATCGTCCCCAGCCCATTGGCGCGCTTGAACGATCGCGCCACTATTTTTACTGACCCAATACGTATTTTGGAACGACTGGTCCAGACTCTTGCAGTCTTCTGTCATTATACGCGTTGGAACATTGCCAATTTCAAGCGGAATGACGCTTGAACCTTTCGCTTCGACGAGACACCGGAAGGTGGTTGTCTTGATTTCGTCGTTGCCTGTCAGATTGCTGTGCAGGCGGTCCGAATATCCCGTCTGGCCGGACAGGATCAACCGCATCGGTTCGGAAAGTTCTGCGGCAAACAGTTCCGACCCAAGGCCGCGTGTGCCCTGCATCATCCCTTTTTCAAGCATCACGGCCGACAAATCCGAGCTGAGCCAGGTTTCAACGCCGTTTATCCGGCTTTCCAACAGCAGCCGGCCCGCCTGCGCGCGGCTTTCCACGGTCAGGATCATCGCCGGCACGGATTGGTCGGCGACAAGGGCCGCAAATCGAGGCGGAAACTGACCGCCAGATGCGGGCACCATGGAGGATTCGTTAAACACGATGCTGATGCCACGGTTCAGCAGGGTTTGCCCCGGTGCGCAAGCTGACAAGGCAAGAAGGCCAAGGCCAAGGGCTACTGTACGTAGGATCATCGCAGATATCTCCCCCAGCCATCACGCATGTCTTTGCCGCGATACTCTCTGACAGCACCGTGCAGGCGGTTTGCCACCGCAAGCCTTGCGCCACCGTCCCGTACGATGGGTCGGATTGTCTGCGAAAGAACTCTGCGAGAAGGTCGTCCGGTGAACCACGACAGCGGCACTTCAACTTTCAGACCTTTGTCAAAAGACCCTTCGCCAAAGTCATCAAACGGCACATCGGTAAGGGTAAAGAAACCGCCGACTTTGAAACCGTTGTTGAATTCGCGGTCGATTGACACCGTCGCGCCGTAATCTCCGGCAAGGTAGCGACCAACA
Source organism: Roseobacter sp. GAI101 (assembly GCF_000156335.1). Taxonomy (GTDB): domain Bacteria; phylum Pseudomonadota; class Alphaproteobacteria; order Rhodobacterales; family Rhodobacteraceae; genus Sulfitobacter. The sequence continues at coordinate 2,725,493 of NZ_DS999213.1, read as the reverse complement.
TCAAGCTGACCGAAGAACCCGTTGCCAAAGTCGTAATAGGCCGAGGCATGGCCGGTCACGACGTCGTAATCCTGAAACCCGAAAAGCATGTCAAAGTCGCGTTGTTTGACATAGTTGATCTCTCCACCCAAGGCCAAACGGCTTGCAACGGGATACCACAGAACCTCGGCGGACACGCCACCAAAGTTACTTTCCAGATAACCGGCTGAAACGCGGCCGAACAGATCCTTGCCCGGACGGAAGATATACTCGGCCGACAAGGTGTTGATTTCCAGATCGGATTCCTCGGCGTATCTGACGGCGTTTGTTCTGACAGGTTCGATCTTGGAATCTGACACCCGGTCTGAATCCGCAATGTTCCCGATCAGTGGATAACGCAGTTGACCCGAAAACGTCAGACCAGGTGCAGGGCGATACGCCATGTACAACTGCGCGCCCAAATCGGCACGGATGGGACTGTCGGGGTCAAAGAACGACGTCGCGAGATACGGCCCGACAGATGCGTCAAATACGGGGAAGATCTCTTCAAGTTCGCCGACACGTCCCTGATCATGGGCATCTTCAATCTTGGTGCGGGCGAGGGTACGCCATGCGCCGTCATAGTCGAACTGCAGTTCTTCAAGATCGGACCGCATCGTCACGACACGACTGATGGGAACACCACGCCGTTGAAAGACAACCGTCAGCTTTTCGATCTGTGGCGGCAAGGTTGCGGCCATCACCCGTGCAGCGCGTCCGGCGGCTTGGGCCTCTACGTCAAAACGGTTGTTTTCCACACGCACTGTTGCCTGCCGGTCACCCAAGGTAAAACCCTGCAGCGCCATACCTTCATCAGCAAGATGGGCTTTGATCACACGCTGGACCGCGTCTGGACCGCCGCCCTTGGCTGAGTTATTCCAGTCAGCAATCGCCAGCTTGTTGCGGGCTCCGACAGACCTTGGTGCGCCTTCAAGCCCACCCGGAAAACGACGTTCGGCGGGGTTGAACACATAGCTCAGCTGCGCGCCGATTTCATTTCCGCCGACGACATAGCCCTTGAGGTTCACGCCGTTCTTGAAGCGGTATTCCAGACCAAAGTTCAGGGGCGTCGAGATGTCGATACCGGTGTTTGCGGACTCTCTGGTGTAAAGGTCAGGCGAATACTCTGCAAACAAAGTGGTCTGATCGCTGACCTCCCACTTGACACCCGCAAATAGGGATGCTTCGCCTCGGAACCACTTTCCTGTCTCAAGTTGGCCGCCAAGCCCCGTTGTCCCAACGTCGCGCGTGTCAAATCTGTCCGACAAGATACCAAGCGGGTTCGAGAATGATCCGCGCCCCGCAAGACGCCCCCAGCCAAGGCCGCCTGTCACTTCGATCTTGGACCCGAAGCTTTTGGTCGCGACGAAATATTCACTGCTGTAAAGGCCGGTACCCAGAAAGTCGCGCATGCCAACGGCAAAGGCTGGCCGATAGCCTGACTCATCTGAAATCTGATAGTGCAGGTCAAAGCTGCGGTCATAGAGGTTGCCGTTGTTCGGGCCACCAGCGCTTAGTTCAGAAACGATCGAATATCGAAACGTTCCGTAGACGCGCGGAAACACCTGAAAAACAGACGTGTAGCGGTACGAAGGCCCGGCAACGCTCGCGGTTAGGCCGAATTCACCATCGTTCAGGACTTCGGCCGTGGGCATCTCGATCAGACCCGGCGTGCCATATGTCGACAAGGATTGCGCGGAGACCTGCGATTCACTCAACGCGCCAACCCCTGCAACGGCCAGAACGGATGCTATCTTTAGTGTGCGCCCTTGCATTTGCGGACCTTTTTATTATTTGTGCTCAATGCGGGGACAATACAGATTTCCCCGAAAGACTTAACTTTGCAATAGGTCTTTGGTCATATTTACAAGATTGTTGCGCCAGTTTTGCAACACAGGAACGATAGGCGGTTTAATGTTAGGCAAGTGGTGGAAGCGCCCGAAGGTCGTACCTGAAGTGCAGTTTGGCCCTCTGGAACCAGAGGGAAACGTGATCGCCATCGGGGATATTCACGGGCGCTTTGATCTTTTGAACAAATTCGCGGCGACGACGACGGCAGCGCAGATCATTTGCCTTGGCGACATGATTGATCGCGGCGAACAAAGCGCGGATGTCTTGCGGACCCTTCACGAGCTTCCTGACGTGATCAGCCTGATGGGCAATCACGAGGACATGATGTTGCAGTTCATCGTTAACCCTGTCGAAAAGGGCGAAAGATGGCTGCGCCACGGGGGGCTTCAGACACTGGCAAGCTTCGGGGTCTCAGGCGTTTCGCAAACGTCTACAGGTGGCGAACTTGAGCGTGCCCGGGACAAGCTTTTCGCGGCAATGGGTGAGGATCTGATCGATTGGGTCGCAAATCTTCCCAAGTACTGGACGTCGGGCAACGTGGCATTTGTCCATGCCGGAGCGGACCCGTTGATTGCCATCGAAGAGCAAGAAAATCGCACACTTTTGTGGGGTCACAAGGATTTTGGGCGGGTGCCCCGTGCGGATGGCATGTGGGTGGTCCATGGCCATACGATCGTCGATACACCGGTCATCAGGCGGGGCGTCGTATCCATTGATACCGGTGCATATGCGACCGGCAACCTGACTGCCGCGACCATCCTGAAAGGCGACGTGAGCTTCACGTATGCGTGAAGCCCGAATGCCCTATCTTTAACGTAAATTTAGCGTCCGAGCCGCTTTAATCACACCACGGGAATTTGTGGTTTTGGGTTAAAAAGGTCTTCGGATGGTGTTTCTGGACTATTCGGCAAAAAGAATAGAACCCCCGCGCGTCATCCGGGCGCGTGGTCTGTATCTTCGTGGGGGGAAAAGGCTGCTCGATCTCGCGATCTGCTTTGCTCTGCTGCCAATCGTCGTTCCTGTGATCTTTATCCTGTGGCTGCTGGCGGCGGCGACCGGGCATACCGGGTTTTTCGCCCATCTGCGCGTTGGGAAAAACGGGAAGGTATTTCGCTGCTGGAAAATTCGGACAATGGTCGCAGATGCCGATGGCGCGCTGAACCGCTTGTTTCACGTTCGACCAGAGGCAAAAGTCGAATGGTCAAAAAGTCGAAAACTTGAAAATGACCCGCGAATTATACCGCTTGGCCATATTCTACGGCGCAGCAGTCTGGATGAGCTGCCGCAAATCTGGAACGTTATCAAAGGTGACATGTCACTGGTAGGCCCAAGACCAGTGACACGAGTAGAGTTGCGACGTTACGGCAGCGATCTTCACCATTATCTGGCGACGCGACCCGGGGTGACGGGCCTGTGGCAAATCACGGATCGCCAAAGCGGGTGTTATGTCCGGCGTGTCGTATTGGACAAACACTATGTTCAGACGATCACGTTCGCGGGTGACCTAGGCATTTTGATAGGGACGCTGCCTGCCTTGTTTCGGCTAACGGGACGATGATCCGTTTACGCAGGCTTAGACCAAGCCCTTGATCCCCGTCGCGGTTGTTCCAGTGGCAAGCACTTTACTTACCCTGAAGGGATAAAGAACACCCGCAGTTAGACCGGCCAAATCAAGTGTGGTCCCATTCTTGAGAACAACAGCAACATCGCCTGCACCGGACACCATGAAGGCACGCGTAACTTGCGCCAGATCATTGGAATCGTCAGGCGTTATATCAAAGCCACCACAAATCGGGCCTGTTAGCCCAACGCTATAATCGTGGAAGTTGTCAAAAACTGGCATGTCATTCTCCGTTGTAGGGACAATGAACAATCCTTCACGAATGTTTATCAACGGCTAACGGTACGGTCGATGCTCTTGATTAACCGGTCGTTCAGGCCCCGCCACGACCCGCGACAATCTTAAGCGTACGCCACAGGATCCAGGTATCAAGGCGGAAGCTTTGGCGGCTTATGTAGTCCAGGTCTGCTGCGACCTTCAAACGCGTCGCATCAATCCCTTGAACATACCCGACCTCTGTCTGAGCCAAACCGCTGATGCCTGGCAATGCAGCATGACGTTCACGGTAGCCCGGAACTGTTTCGATGTAGGTTTCCGCATGCTCATAGCAGTCAGGACGCGGACCAATCAAACTCATCTCGCCACGCAGGACGTTGAGGATTTGTGGAATCTCGTCAAGACGGCTCTTGCGCAAGAACCCACCCAAAGGTGTAATCCTGTTCACTTCCAATGGGTCATCTGCACCTCTGGTGACCTCGGCCACGCAGGTCATGGTACGAAACTTGATCGCCATGAATGGCTTGCAATCACGGCCCATCCGCTTTTGTACGTAAAACATCGGGCCGCGGTTCAGGAACGGATTGGCAACGGCCAACAGAAAGCAGCCCGTCAGGAACACCGGTAGAAGCATTACCGAGATCACTACGTCGAACGCCTTCTTGGCAATTGCGTAGCCGAACGTATCTGAAGCAGTTTTTGTCTTGTCTCGATCGCTTACATCCCGAGCCGAAGATGCAGTTGCAGACGAATTAATCGCGAATGAAGCTGCCTTATCTACTTTCACAAACAGTCTCCCACAGAGAATTCCAAAATTCTTAAAAAAACCTTAATGGTATAATTCTCTCTAGTTAACAGTTCGGTAATAGCCACGCAACACGAGTGACCGTAATTTCAGCTTATCTTGCGCCGTTCCGCCTATTTAATAGGCTAGCCAGTTGACCAAGATCAAAAGCAACCGCCTAAAAAGCCGCTAACTACCATAGTTTCCGTCGAATCTATTGGTTCGCAAAACTGGTTTAGTGATAGCGACCTGAGTCATAATAAAGAGTTAATACTTTAACTCAGGATTGCCAGATACGAATCCATGCAACCATAGCGATTAATCGCCAACTTTTAGGCCGAATCAATCCCGCATAAAGAAGCGCTTTACGTCAAAACGAAAGCGCTTCTTAGGTGCATCATGAACAGATCGAGACTTAAACCATCTGCCCATGGCAGTGCTTGAACTTTTTGCCCGACCCACAAGGACACTCATCATTCCTTGAAGGGTTGCCCCAGGTGCTCGGGTCGTTCTCGTCAAACCCCTCGGCGCTTGCTTCGGGCTCGACAGCAGCAGCGTTTTGCGCAGACGCTTGCGCCGCTTGCATCTGCGCCACCATCTGGCGTTGCTCTTCTTCTGTCATCGGGCGGATTTGGCATAACTTCTGCGTCACATCTGTCCGCAAGCTGTCGAGCATCGTTTCAAACAGCTGAAATGATTCATTCTTGTATTCGTTCAAAGGATCACGCTGGGCATAGCCCCGGAACCCGACAACCGACCGCAAATGTTCCAGCGTCAGCAAATGTTCCCGCCACTTGCCGTCAATCGCCTGGAGAAGAACCTGCTTTTCGATGTTGCGCATGTTTTCAGGACCGAATTGCTCGGCCTTCTGCGCCATTGCCGCCTCTGACGCCTCAATCAGGCGCTCACGGATCACTTCGTCATCCACGCCCTCTTCGTCGCACCATGCAGCGACAGGCGCATCAAGGTTCAACTGAGCCAGCACGGCGGCCTGAAAACCGGGACCGTCCCATTGGTCCGAATAGGTTTTCGGCGGCATATATTCGTCGATCAGATCATCAATGACCTGTTCGCGCATGTCCGACGTAATCTCGGACAGATCAGCGGATTCCATGATGTCGCGACGCTGGCGGAAAACCACCTTGCGCTGGTCGTTCATCACGTCATCGAACTTGAGCAATTGCTTGCGGATGTCAAAGTTGCGACCTTCAACCTTGGCCTGCGCCCGCTCAAGCGACTTGTTCACCCATGGGTGAATGATCGCTTCGCCTTCTTTCAGACCGAGCGTCGTCAGCACTTTTTCCAACCGCTCCGACCCGAAAATCCGCATCAGATCGTCTTCCAGCGACAGATAGAATGACGATCGCCCCGGGTCACCCTGACGACCCGAACGCCCCCGCAACTGGTTGTCGATCCGGCGGCTCTCGTGGCGCTCGGAGGCCAGAACGTACAAGCCGCCTGCCTCAATCACTTTCGCTTTTTCGTCGGCATGCTCTGCTTCGATCTTGGTGCGGATCGCAACGGGATCCGCATCGGGATCTGCATCAAGCGCCTCAAGCACTTTCAGTTCGACGTTGCCGCCCAGCTGAATGTCGGTACCGCGGCCCGCCATGTTCGTGGCGATCGTCACGGCCCCAAGCTTGCCTGCATCAGCGACGATCTGCGCTTCCTGCTCGTGCTGGCGGGCATTCAGGACGTTATGCGTGATCCCGGCTTCGGTCAGCATCTTGCTGAGCATCTCTGACTTCTCGATCGACGTGGTGCCGACCAGCGCGGGCTGCCCTTTGGCATTCGCCTCTTTCACCTTTTCGATCATCGCCTGATATTTCTCAAGCGCAGAGCGGTACACCTGATCGTCTTCATCCACCCGCGCCACCGGCACATTGGTTGGAACGACGATCACGCCAAGGCCGTAAATCTCCATGAATTCTTCGGCTTCGGTCTCGGCAGTCCCGGTCATACCGGCCAGCTTGTCATAAAGCCGGAAGTAGTTCTGGAACGTAACCGAGGCGAGCGTGGTGTTCTCGGGCTTGATGTCGACATTTTCTTTGGCTTCAATCGCCTGGTGCAGACCGTCGGACATGCGCCGACCAGCCATCATGCGGCCTGTGAATTCGTCGATCAGCATGACCTCGCCATCGCGCACAATGTAGTCCTTGTCGCGCTGGAACAGCTTATGCGCCCGCAAACCCTGGTTTACGTGGTGCACAAGCGTCGTGCTTTCGGGGTCATACATGGTCTGACCTTCCTCAAGCAGACCACGGGCGTGCAGATCAATCTCGAGGAATTCATTGCCCTCGTCGGTCAGCGTGACGTTGCGGGTTTTTTCGTCCATCTCGTAATGGTCGTCCTGCAACAGCGGGATCACCTCGTCGATGATCTTGTACATGTCGGACCGGTCCTGCGACGGACCAGAGATGATCAGCGGCGTGCGTGCTTCGTCGATCAGAATACTGTCAACTTCGTCCACGATCGCAAAGTTATGCTGCTTTTGGAAAATCTGGCTAAGCTCGGATTTCATGTTGTCGCGCAGATAATCGAAACCCAGCTCGTTGTTGGTGGCGTAGGTCACATCGCACTCATAGGCGGCGCGCTTTGCTTCTTCGGTCATACCAGACACAGCGGCACCGGTGGTCAGCCCCAATGAGGCAAAGACCTTGCCCATCCAGTCAGCATCGCGTTGCACAAGATATTCGTTCACGGTGACGATATGTACGCCCTTGCCCGTCAGCGCATTGAGATAAGCGGCAAGCGTCGCGGTAAGCGTTTTGCCTTCACCTGTCTTTTGTTCAGAGATATTGCCCTGATGCAGGAAGATCGCCGACATCAACTGCGTATCAAAGGCGCGCAGACCCAAGGTCCGGCGTGCGCCCTCGCGACAGTTGGCAAAGGCTTCCGGCAACAGGTTGTCCAGACTTTCACCGTTCAGCGCGCGTTGGCGCAGCTCTTCCGTTTTTTGAATAAGACCTTCGTCCGTCAAGGCACGAAATTCGTCTTCCAGCGCGTTGATCTTTTCAACCAGCGGGCGCGTCGCCTTGATTTTACGGTCATTGGGTGTACCAAAGACTTTTTTGGCGAGTGTTCCGAAGCCCAGCATGCAATCTCCTGCCGAAGTTATGATCTGAGGCGCGATCTGCTTGCCGAGCCGCCGGACAGCCCCTAGATACAAGACTGAACCCGCGCCAAGCCCGCGCCCATAGGGCGATGTAAGGGCCGCACCAAACCGTGTCAATGTAGCAGCCCCTCGCGGCAGCCCAACCTAGGACAGATAAATGCAAAAATCCCTCACTTTCTTGGCACCTTTCGTGGTTGCCGCCTCACTTTCCTTGCCGGCCATGGCCCAGGAAGAGGTCAAGGCGGACACAGTCGTCGCCACCGTGAACGGCACAGAAATCACCGTAGGCCACATGATCATTGCCCGCGCGACACTGCCCGAGCAATATCAGCAACTGCCACCCGAAGTTCTCTTCAAGGGCATTCTGGATCAGCTGGTCCAGCAAACCGCGCTTGAGCAGTCATTTGAAGGCGACGTCCCTGCCCGCGTGGCCTTGTCCCTTGAAAACGAGCGCCGCCAGTTGATCGCCGGCGAAGTAATTGAAAAGGCAATGGCCGCCGATATTTCGGCCGAAGATCTCGCTGCCGCCTATGAGGAAGAATACGGCTCCGCCGAACCGACCGAAGAATTTAACGCGTCGCACATCTTGGTTGAGACCGAAGAAGACGCGCTGGCCGTAAAGGCAGAAATCGACGGTGGCGCAGATTTTGCGGAAACCGCCAAGGAAAAATCGACAGGCCCGTCCGGCCCAAGCGGTGGATCACTGGGCTGGTTCGGTCCCGGCATGATGGTTCCCGCCTTCGAAACCGCCGTTCAGGATCTTGAGGTCGGTGCCGTTTCCATGCCCGTGGAGACGCAATTCGGCTGGCATATCATCAAGTTGGAAGACAAGCGTCTGAAAGACGCACCGGCACTGGAATCCGTCAAGGAAGAGCTTGAGCTTCAGCTGCGCCAGGTCAAAGCGCAGGAGAAGATCACCGAAATGACCGATGCTGCCGACGTGGACCGTTCAGCTGCCGATGCGATTGATCCATCGGTTTTGACCAACCTCGGTTTGCTGGAGTAACCAATGGGCAAAGCTCTCGCCGTATCTCCGCTTGCGCCAGCGCAATTTCCGGATCTTCCGGTCATTGATGGCGTCCGTTTCGCCACCATCGCGGCGGGTGTGAAGTATCAGGGCCGCACTGACGTCATGCTGGCCGAACTGGCACCCGGATCGACCATCGCCGGTGCCTTTACCCGATCTGCCACCCGCGCGGCCCCCGTGCTGGATTGTCAGGCCAAGATTGGCGGCACCTCTGATGCTGGTGCGGCTATCCTGGTAAACTCGGGCAACGCCAATGCCTTTACCGGCAAGGGTGGCGTTGCGGCGGTCGAGGCGATCACCGCTGCGGTTGCCGACGTCTGCGGTGTGCCGCAGTCACGGGTGTTTACATCATCAACCGGTGTGATCGGCGAACCCCTGCCCCACGACCGCATTACGGCTGTCCTGTCTGACCTGCGTGGCAAGCTGACCGTCAGCGGGATCAGCGATGCTGCCAAAGCGATCATGACAACCGACACCTTCCCCAAAGGGGCCAAGGCAGAGGTCACGATTGATGGCAAAAAAGTCTCTATTGCAGGGATCGCCAAGGGTTCTGGCATGATCGCGCCGGATATGGCCACGATGCTGGTCTATATCTTTACCGATGCTGTGGTCAGTCAGCCTGCCTTGCAGGCCATGCTGTCCAAGCACACCGACAGCACCTTCAACTGCATCACCGTCGACAGCGATACGTCGACGTCTGACAGCCTGATCATGGCGGCCACCGGCGCGTCGAGCGTGGATGCCAGCGAAAGCAACGCGTTTTCCGACGCCCTGCACGCTGTCATGCTCGATCTCGCGCATCAAGTTGTGCAAGACGGCGAAGGTGCGACGAAATTCGTCGAGATCGCCGTAACAGGTGCCGCAACCGATGCCGATGCCAAGACTCACGCCATGGCGATTGCAAATTCTCCGTTGATTAAGACTGCTATCGCGGGGGAAGATCCCAACTGGGGCCGTGTTGTCATGGCGATTGGCAAATCAGGCGCGGCGGCAGATCGTGACCGCCTTTCGATCCGTTTCGGTGATGTCGAAGTCGCCAAGGACGGATGGCGCAGCCCCTCTTATTCGGAAACTGCTGCTGCCGCCCACATGAAGGGCCAGAACATCGTGATCGGTGTCGATCTGGGGCTGGGTAACGGCAAAGCGACGGTTTGGGCCTGCGATCTGACCCACGGCTATATCGAAATCAACGCAGATTATCGGTCATGAAGATGGTCTTGGTCTCGGCAGTGGCCTTGATCGACGTGGACGGGCGCGTGCTGCTGGCGCAGCGCCCGTCCGGCAAGTCCATGGCCGGGCTGTGGGAATTTCCCGGCGGCAAGGTCGAACACGGCGAAACGCCCGAAGCAGCGCTGATCCGCGAATTGCAAGAAGAACTGGGGATCGACACTTGGGCGTCCTGCCTCGCGCCGCTGACCTTTGCCAGCCACGCATATGACGACTTTCACCTGCTGATGCCGCTGTTTGCCTGCCGTAAATGGGGCGGCACGCCGCAAGCCAAGGAAGGCCAGACGCTGAAATGGGTTCGCCCCAACGCGTTGAAAGACTATCCCATGCCAGCCGCAGATATCCCGTTGATTCCAATCCTAAGAGATTGGCTGTAGCGCGGGGTATATTGTTGCGTTTACTCGTTACTTTTTAACGCTTTCTTATCTTTGCTGCTAGACAGTCTTCTTTTACAACCTATACTGGTCTAACTAATCAGATTCTGGGGGGAATTCGAGTGCTTCGTACCATTACAGTTGGGACAACCGTGTCAGTTCAGGGCATCTTTCTGCGTGAATTGCCGAACGGAAACATTTCGGTTCAGGTTGACGATGCCGTGTATACTGGCAAACCAATCACCCGCAAAAACAAAGCATAAACAGCAGATTTTTTGAACTTTTCTATGTCCCGGGGCGTTTGTCATCGGTGATATAGGTAGTACTAAAATGAAGCCCGGACGTGTTGTTGTTATTCTGAACAAGGGTTCTGGTCGCAAAGACGGCCAGGACAGAAAATCCAAAATTACAGATCGCTTTGATTTTCACGGGATCGCGGTTGAATTCGTTGAATTCGAACCCGGTAATGACCTCGAGAAAATTGCATCCGACGCAGCATCTGCAGCACCTGATGCGACGATCATTGCCTCTGGGGGCGATGGTACGATCTGCGGTGTGGCGGCAGGCCTCATGCATTCTGACAATCAGATGGGCATTATCCCCGCGGGAACATTCAATTATTTCGCCAGATCCCTGAACCTTCCAGAAACCGTAGAGGAGGCAGTGGACATCATCGCAGCAGGAGAGATCCGGCAAACAAATATCTCGGTCATCAACGACAAGGTGTTTTTGAACAACGCCAGCATAGGGGCCTATCCCGCTATCTTGCAAACCCGCGAAGGGATTTATGAACGATGGGGCCGCAGCCGGTTTGCCGCCTATTGGTCAGTGGTCAAGGCACTGGCAACTCTTCGCGCCCCGCTCAAACTAACTGTAAATGTGAACGGAAAGTCATTCAAACACCGCACGCCGCTTGTCTTCGCCATCAGCAACGCCTTTCAACTGAACCAGATGGGGCTTAGCGGTGAAGAATGTATTGCTGAAGGGGGCATGGTTCTGCTGGTCGCGCCTGATACAAACCGGTGGGGATTGTTGAAGCATGCAGCATCACTGGCGTTGGGTGTCGCGAAGAAAGAAACTGATTATGAAATGCATTGCGGCACGGAAATCGACATCGAAATGGCGCGCCGAAGCCGCCCCGTTGCCCGCGATGGTGAATTGGCTAAGATGAAAGGCCCCTTCAAGTTGAGGATGAGACGCGAAGCGCTGAATTTGGTCGTCCCCGCCGATTTGGAGAATTCGGTCAGATGAGCACATTGATCCACCTGTCCGACCTTCATTTTGGGAAAGACCGCCCCGACCTGCTTGAACCCCTGGTCGAGCGGGTCAACGTGCTGGCACCCGACCTTGTCGTGATTTCCGGCGATCTGACGCAGCGTGCTCGGGAGGAGCAGTTCAAGGAAGCCCGTGATTTCATCAAGAAGATCAATGCCCGCGTCCTTTCCGTGCCTGGGAACCATGATGTATCCCTGCATCGTCCATTCCGGCGGTTCTTTTGGCCGTGGCGGTCCTACAAGAAATATATAGATCAAGATCTGACCCCCAGATTCGAGAACGACGAGATGATTGTCGTCGGTATAAACTCGGTGGATCGGTTTTCTTGGCAAACGGGTCGGCTGACGGCCGAACGGATCAACCACGCCTGCGATGCGATGGATCATGCACCAGATGGCAAAACGCGGATTCTCGTTGTGCATCATCCGCTTGAGCATCCAGCCGAGACTGAAAAAAAACCAATTCCCGGCGCAGAGGAAGCCTTGGAACGGTTGCTGTCCTGTGGGGCAAACCTGATTCTATCGGGCCATCTGCACACGTGGCATGCTGGCAATTTCACCGTTAAATCGGGCAAGACGACAGCGGTTCAACTGCACGCCGGAACCAGTCTTTCATCACGCGTCCGCGGCGAAGCAAACGACTTCAATGTCATTGATATTCTGGACGGCCGGATCGGAATCGAACGGCTCAGCTTTAACGAAGAGACACAGCAGTTTGAAACGACAGAAGCCCGGCAATTCAACCGGGCTTCTGATACGATTTTCGAATAGTTCCAGATCAGTCGAGCGTACGAACAACTTCTTCGCGGGTGAAGATTTCGATGACATCGCCTGCGCGGATGTCTTCGTAATTTTCGAACGCCATACCACATTCCTGACCGGAAGGCACTTCGGATACTTCATCCTTGAAGCGCTTGAGCGTCTTCAGGGTACCCTCGTGGATCACGACATCGTCGCGCAGCAGACGCACACCGGCAGAGCGGCTTGCCTTGCCTTCGGTGACCAGACAGCCCGCAACTTTGCCGACGCCGGTAACCTTGAACACTTCTTTGATGGTTGCATAACCGATGAAGTGTTCGCGGATTTCGTTGCTGAGCAAACCACTTGCGGCCGCTTTCACATCGTCAACCATGTCATAGATGACCGAGTAATAACGGATCTCGACACCCTTTTGGTTTGCAGTGGCACGGGCCGACGCATTGGCACGAACGTTGAAACCGATGATCGGCGCGTTTGATGCTTCGGCCAGACCCACGTCTGTGTCGGTGATGGCACCAACGCCAGAATGCAGAACCCGTACACGAACTTCGTCGTTCCCGATCTTCTCCATCGCCTGAAGGATCGCCTCGGCAGAGCCCTGAACGTCCGCTTTGATCAGCAGCGGAAGTTCCGATACTGTTTCATCCGCTTTGGCATTCGCCATCAGCTGTTCCAGCGTGGTGGCGGCACCGGCAGCGGCACGTTTGTCCTTGGCGGCGTTGGCGCGGTATTCCGCGATTTCGCGAGCCTGAGCTTCGGTGCTTGTCACGTTCAACACGTCACCAGCAGCAGGCGTACCGTTCAGGCCAAGAACTTCGACCGGCACAGATGGACCTGCTTCCTTGATGCGCTCGCCCTGATCGTTGATCAGCGCACGGACCTTACCGTACTGCTCGCCGACGACAAAGATATCGCCTTGGCGCAGCGTACCGTTCTGGATCAGAACGGTTGCGACAGGACCGCGGCCGACATCAAGCTGTGCTTCGATTACGGCACCGACGGCGGCGCGGTTCGGGTTGGCTTTCAGCTCAAGCAGTTCTGCCTGAAGCGAGATCGCTTCGAGTAGTTCATCAAGGCCCTGCCCTGTGGTGGCAGAAACTTCGACGTCCTGAACTTCACCGGACATCTTTTCGACGATGACCGAATGCTGCAACAGATCGGTGCGGACCTTATCCGGGTTCGCCTCGTATTTATCGATCTTGTTGATCGCCACGATCATCGGCACGTTGGCCGCTTTGGCGTGGTTGATCGCTTCGATCGTCTGGGGCATGACCGCATCATCCGCAGCGACCACCAGAACAACGATGTCAGTGACCTGAGCACCGCGCGACCGCATCGACGTGAACGCGGCGTGGCCGGGCGTATCGAGGAAGCTGAGCACTTGGCCGTTGTCGGTTGTCACCTGATAGGCACCGATGTGCTGCGTGATACCACCCGCTTCGCCGGACTGAACCTTGGCTTTGCGGATCGCATCCAGCAACGATGTCTTGCCGTGGTCGACGTGACCCATGATCGTGATAACCGGAGGACGTGTGACCAGATCTTTCGGATCATCAATTTCTTCCTTGATTACATCTTCAACGTCAGCATCCGAAACCCGAACCACTTTGTGGCCGAATTCTTCGATGATCAGCTCGGCTGTATCAGCGTCGATGGTTTCGTTCTGCGTCACCATCATGCCGTTGTTCATCAGCGCCTTTACGACGGCACCAACACGTTCCGCCATACGGTTCGCCAGTTCGGAAACCACGATCGCCGGAGGCAGGTTCACGTTGCGCACGACCTTTTCGCGCTCGACCGTGCCACCCATTGCCTTTTGACGCTGGCGTTCCTGCTTGCGCTTCATCTGCGCCATGGAACGCTGTCGGCCGCCTTCGCCACCAGTCAAAGCCTGGTTCACTGTCAGCTTGCCGGAACGGCGGCTGTCGTCGCCAGCCTTGTTGCGCTTGTTGGTTTCCTCGCGGTCACCTTCTTTCTTGCGGACCACAGGTGCCGGGGCACCACCCTTGGTGTTGGGCATCTTGGCAGAGGAAGGCTGTTCAACGGCTGCAGGGGCCGCGGCAGCAACTGCGGCAGCCTCGGCTTCGGCCTTGCGGCGTTCATCTTCGGCGGCTTTGGCCTTCAGGCTTTCTTCGCGCTCGCGCTCTTCCGCCTCTTTGGCGTCGATCTCGGCGCGCCGCCGTTCGCGGTCCTCTGCGCGTGCCTTTTCTTCGGCAGCGCGAGCTTCCGCTTCTTCTGATTCACGGGCGCGGGCGGCCTGAACCGCTTTCAGCCGGCGTTCCATTTCGGAATCGGTAATACCTGCGGGACGCTTCTTAGGATCCCCCAGCGATGGATTGCTGCCACCCGTAGGCTTTACGCCCGCAGGTTTGGGCACCACAACGCGCTTGCGTTTGGTCTCGACCACGACGTTTTTGGTACGTCCGTGGCTAAAGCTCTGCTTTACGTTGCCCGGGCGCGCTGGCGCACCACGAAGGCCCAATGTCTTTTTGCCGTCACTATCGCTCATCTAGCTCGTCTATCCTTTCGGGTGACCGTTGCCACCCTCGTTTATGCGTACGCCTCTTAGCCGTTGGGCTTCCTCTACAACACGAGAGGTGAGTCCACCAGAGGCGAGCGCCCCATGTATCACAGTTTGACGTCCGAATGCCAAACCCAATTCGTCTGCCGTCAACCATCCAATGTAATGGCCAAAGTGCGGCGTGCTCAGTTTCGATTTGCCGCGTCCCGATCCATCCACTGCCTGGATCAGAACTTCGGCCTCTTCCATTTGCAGCCAACCTTTGACTTTTTCGTACCCCGCGACAGCCTTGCCGGCCTTACGTTGAAGGGAAATCAGATCAACCACACGGCGGACAAGCTGTTTTTCAACCTCGTCCACCAGTCCTTCATCAACCTTGACAGGTTGCTTTGCTGCACGGGCGAACAGCTTTTTCTTTACAGCCAATTCCAGTGCAGCCCTGTCAGCGGCCACATAAATGCCCCGGCCCGGAAGTTTTCCCAAAATATCCGGGAAAACCTGCATGTCAGGACCAACCACGAAACGGATCAACCCGTTCTTCGGCTGCACTTCGCCCGTGGCAATGCATTTCCGCTCTGGACCGTCTTCCCGATCTTTAGAAACGCCACCGCGTACCATATTGTTCCCCAAAGCCTACGATCAGGCCTCGGCCTCCTCGTCTTCTATGTCGTCTTCTTCGACTTCCGGCTCAAGCTCGGCGGGATCAACCCAACCCAGCAGAACGCGGGCCGTCATGATCAGGTGCTGTGCTTCTTCCAGTGTCATCTCGAAGGGCTCAAGCGTGCCTTCGTCCTTGGTGCGTACGCCATCGACCGTTGTCCAGCCACCGGCAAGTTCCCAATCGGCACATGTGGCGAAATCTTCGAGCGTTTTCACGTCGTCCTTTGCCAGTGCCTCAATCATTTGGGGTGTCAGGCCGTCGAATTCAATAAGCGTATCGTCAACTCCCAACGCACGGGCCGCATCAAGCGCCGCTTTGTTCTTTGCCTCAAGAACATCACGGGCACGGGCCTGCAGTTCGCCGGCCGTTGCTTCGTCGACACCGTCGATCACCAACAGCTCGTCAACTTCGACATAGGCGACCTCTTCGAGGTTGGTGAACCCTTCGGAAACCAGAAGCTGGGCAAAGAATTCGTCCAGATCAAGGTTGTCCATGAACAGCTTGGTCCGCAGTTCAAACTCGGCCTGACGGCGCGCGCTTTCCTGCTCTTCGGTCATGATGTCGATCGTCAGACCGGTCAGCTGCGACGCAAGGCGCACGTTTTGACCACGACGGCCGATCGCAAGGCTCAACTGCTCTTCCGGCACGACGACTTCGATCTTGCCGGCTTCTTCGTCCAGAACAACCTTGGACACTTCAGCAGGCTGAAGCGCGTTGACGAGGAAAGTCGGCTGATCTTCATTCCATGGAATGATGTCGATCTTTTCGCCCTGAAGTTCGTTTACGACGGCCTGAACCCGGCTGCCGCGCATACCGACGCAGGCACCGACAGGGTCGATGGAACCGTCATAGGAAATCACGGCAATCTTGGCGCGCGAACCGGGGTCACGGGCCACGGCCTTGATCTCGATGATGCCATCATAGATTTCTGGCACTTCCATCTTGAACAGTTCCGCCATGAATTCCGGCGCGGTGCGCGACAGGAAAATCTGCGGGCCACGCTGCTCGCGACGCACGTCCTTGATGTAGACGCGGATGCGGTCGTTCGGGCGGTATGATTCGCGGCCGATTTTCTCGTTGCGACGCAGGATCGCTTCGCCAGCGCCCACATCGACGATGACGTTGCCGTATTCCTCGCGCTTGACCAGACCGTTGATGATCGTGCCTGCGCGGTCCTTGAATTCTTCGTACTGGCGGTCACGTTCGGCTTCGCGCACCTTTTGCAAGATTACCTGCTTGGCGGATTGTGCCGCGATCCGGCCCATTTCGACGGGCGGGACTTCTTCGCTGAACTCCTGACCGATTTCGGGGTTGGCCATATACTGCTTGGCCTGCTCGACGGTGAATTCAGCCTGATAGTTCTCAAGCTCGTCATCGGCCACAACGGTGCGCACACGGGTAAAGGTCGCGCGACCGGTCTTGCGGTCGATAGAGACGCGAATGTCCATTTCAGCGCCGTACCGCGACTTTGCGGCCCGAGCGAGCGATTCTTCCATCGCTTCAACCACCAGATTGGGGTCGATCATCTTTTCGCGGGCAACAGCCTCGGCGGTTTGCAGCAGTTCCAGCTGGTTGGCAGATGTAATGGCCATTTAGTCGTCTCCCTCGGTGGACCCTTCGGTCTCGATGTCATCGAATTTGGTTTCGTCAATTGCACCCGACGCTTTACGCTGGCGCAGCATTTCCTTGATCAGATCATCGGTCAGGACCAGCTTGGCGTCCGTGAGCCATTCGAACTTCAGGCCAATCGTGCCCTCTTCGACGTTGATCAGCACTTCATCGTCTTCGACACCCGCCAGCGCGCCCTTAAAGCGGCGGCGTCCGTCGATCAGGTCTGCGGTTTCGATCTTGGCCTCATACCCTTCGAACATGTCGAAATCCTTGAGACGCGTCAAAGGACGGTCGATACCTGGGCTTGAAACCTCAAGCGTGTATTCGTCCAAAATCGGGTCTTCCACATCCAGCACGGCGCTGACCGCCTGACTGACCAAGGCCAGTTCGTCGACCTCGATACCGCCATCGGGGCGGTCGGCCATAATTTGCAATGTCGTCGTCTTGCCGGACATCAGGCGAACGCGCACCAGTTCGAAACCCATATCCTCGATCACCGGAGTGATGATCTCGGCCATGCGGCGGTCTATGGCGGCTTTGGCAATCAGGTCGTTGTTCATATTCTCACTTATCGCTCTGCGGTTTTCAGCAGGCACAAAAAAACGGGCGCGCGGCCCGTGTTCAAGATCGGTGGAGCATTTGGTTTGGACCCGAATGCGCCGCTGTTGACTGGGATATACGCCTTGAATGCGGAAACTGCAAGCCCCGTCTGATTGAGCCCCTCAGGCGAACCACCACCGCTCTGCCGCGCGCAGGTTGTCCAACGGTCGGTGCTGGCCGGTTCTGGCAGGCATCGCCAGCCCGCGCGATACCGCATGGGTCACCCCCCGCGACGAAGGCAGCAAGGCGATATCGTCATATCCGATTAGCGGTTTAGGGTCTGACAGGTCGGCCGCCTCAACAAGATATTCGGCCAGGGCTTGCGCCCGCACGGGCTCTGACGGGATCGACACCAGTTCGACCGCGTCGAACCAGCCAAGGGATTGGCCTTTGTAATGGTCCGCCATCCGCTCGGCCAAAACCTGCTGACCGGGGGTGAAACGGCGCAAACGGTACAGGCCCGTGCCGATACCTTCGTTCAGCGCATGCGCGGGGCGAATGACATGGTCAGGCCCCGACAGGGTAAAGGGCAGATCCATCGCCGGCGCATCCAGCGTGATGCGGATCTGGTGGCTATTCACGACCTCGACGGCACCATCCAGCGCCAGCGAAGCGGCAACGTCCTTGGCCGTCAGAGGACGGGCATCATGAAACACCACGTCCTGACGCAGATCGAACTGCCAGACGCGGCCATCCTCCGACCCCTCCCAATCCGTGGCAAGTTCACCCCGCAACGTGCCGTCGGCGGCAATTTCCGTCAGCGTGTCAAAGATCAACCCCTGCCGCGCGACCTGCATGAACAACCCGTCGCCTTGTACCCAACTGTCACTGCGCTGCGCACCAGACAAGGCCATCCGCAAACGCCCGCCGCGCGTGGGAACAGATGCCGCAGAAACGCCTGTCGCAGCCAGCAAGGCTGCCGCAGCACCTGTGGCAAAAAGCGCCCGACGGTCCATGATGGAACGTGTCATTGTACTGCAATCCTGTCCATCGCGCGCACCAGTTCGGCACTGATCCCCGGCTCGGACAGGGCATGCCCGGCATTGCGCACCATCTTGAGTTCGGCATTCGGCCAGGCCTGCGCCAGATGATAGGCGCTGGTGGGCGGGCATATCATATCATAGCGCCCCTGCACGATGACGCCCGGAATATGGGCAATCCGTGGCACGTTGGCCAGGATCTGACCGTCGAATTCCAGGAAACCGGCATTGGTGAAATAGTGGTTTTCAAGCCGCGAAAAGGTTCGCGAATACTCCCCCGGGCCTTCATGCATACCGCCGGATGAATGGATAGACGCAAGCGCGTTCTCCCAGGCCGCCCAGGCCTTGCCGTATTTGATCTCGGTCTGCATGTCGCCGCTGAAAAGGCGTCGGTGATAGGCGGCGATCAGATCGCCATGCTCTTGTTGCGGGATCAGGTCGGTGAACCGTGCCCACAGATCAGGCCAGAACCGGCCCGCGCCGCCACCGTAGAACCAGTCAAGTTCGGTTTGGGTCATCATGAATACGCCACGCAACACGATGTTGCGCACGCGGTCCGGGTGGGTTTGCGCATAGATCAGCGCCAGCGTCGCCCCCCAACTGCCGCCAAAGGCGATCCATTGGCTGATGCCCAGCGCCTCTCGGATACGTTCGATGTCTGCGACCAGATCCCATGTGGTATTGTTCGTTACCGATGCAAAGGGTTTCGACCGCCCACAGCCGCGCTGATCGAACAGAATCACGTGGTATTTTTCGGGGTCGAAATAGCGTCGCATCGACGGGCTGCACCCGCCACCGGGCCCACCATGCAGGACAATCACGGGAATCCCCTTGGGGTTTCCGCATTGCTCGAAATACACGGTATGACCGTCGCCCACGTCCATCATCCGCTGATCAAACGGATCAACGGGGGGATAAAGATATTGAACTGCGCGCTTTTGGTCCGGGATTTTGTCCATTAGAGCCCTATATAGTCTTTGGACATAAAAGAGCACAGAGAGATCAGAATGCAAGCGCCACTAAGCACCGTTGACCCCGCCGAGATTGAAAAGTTTCAGGCCATGGCCGCCGAATGGTGGGACGAGAATGGCAAATTCAAGCCGCTCCACATGCTGAATCCCTGCCGGCTGGAATATATCACCAACCAGATCGCTGGTGAATTTGACCGTGATTTGAAAATGGACAAGCCTTTTGCCGGGCTGCGCATCCTTGATATCGGCTGTGGCGGCGGGTTGCTGTCTGAACCGATGGCGCGGCTTGGGGCTGATGTGGTCGGTGCCGATGCAGCCGAACGCAACATTCCGGTGGCGCAAGTCCATGCCGAACAATCCGGCCTGACCATCGATTACCGCCACACCACGGCCGAAGCGATGGCCGAAGCTGGCGAACAATTCGATGTCGTTCTGAACATGGAGGTGGTGGAACATGTTGCATCGCCCATCGATTATCTGATCGCCTGCCGCCAGTTGCTGAAACCTGGTGGTTTGCAGATCTGTTCGACCCTGAACCGCAATCCAAAGTCTTACATGATGGCGATCATCGGGGCGGAACATGTGATGCGCTGGCTGCCGAAAGGCACCCACGAGTGGTCAAAATTCATCACGCCCGATGAATTGTTCGATCTGCTGCGCAACGCGGGGCTGACCCCGGTTGATCGCAAAGGGTTCGTGTTCAACCCGATCCTGTGGTCCTGGAGCCTGTCTGATCGTGACCTGAGCGTGAACTATGTCACGGCCAGCACGAAACCCGAATAGGGTTCAGTCGTCTGAATAGGTCCGAAGGGCGCGCAAGGTTTCCAGCGTTGCGCGCACCTGCTCTTCGCCCAGTTCATCCGCGACGTTGTTGATCAGCGGCGTGATCGCCCGGATCGCATCGTCGCGCGCTTGCCGCCCTGCCGGGCTGATCGCGATCATCTTGCGGCGCGCGTCGTCCCAATCGGGGCGGATGTGAACATATCCGGCCCAGACCAGCTTGTTCAGGGTATTCGTCATGGCACCGCGGGTGACATTGAACGTCTCGGCCAATTGTGCGGGGGTCTTTTCACCTTCGTGCCAGGCAAGGTTGTTCAGCACCGAGAAATGCGAAATCTCCATTCCCTTGGGCAGCACCCGCGTCAGACGGTTGCGCATCCGCTGATCGGCCGACAGCAGTTCACTGATCAAGGTGATCGCCAGGGATGTCCGGTTTTCGCTCACAACTTGTCCCTCACGGTGCCGCAAAATCGCGGCGGTTGGCAAGGCTCGGCACACGGCGGCGTGCATCGGCAATACGGTCCAGGTCCATCTCGAACAGGTAAACTCCAGGGCTTTCGCCCGCGTCCAGCAAAACCTCGCCCCATGGGGCAACGGCCAGCGAATGCCCGTAAGTGTTGCGCGTCTTGTGCGCATCGCTTGCGTGTTCGCCGGTTTGCGCAGGGGCCAGTACAAAGCACCCGGTCTCGATCGCGCGGGCGCGCAGCAACGTATGCCAATGCGCGGCACCCGTGACAGGTGAAAACGCGGCAGGCATGGTCAGGATATCCGCGCCAGCCTCTGCCAAGGCCTGATAGAGCAGCGGAAAGCGCATATCGTAGCAAATGCTCATCCCAATTTTCCCAAAGGGGGTCTGCGCAATGACAGCCTTGTCCCCCGGCCTGTAGCCAGCTGATTCGCGGTAGCTTTCGGTCGCGTCGATATCTACATCGAACATGTGGACCTTGTCGTAACGCGCCATGATCTGCCCGTCAGGCCCGATCAGAAACGACCGGTTGGCAAAGCGGCCATCGGCATCGTCAGTTTTCAGCCCCAGCGATCCGATCAGCAGCCAAATGCTCTTTTCCCGCGCCACATCCTGCAATGCCACCAGGGTGACATCGTCGCCCTCATGCTGCAGGACATCGCGCTGATGCGCGCGATTGGTCGACATGCAATTGGTCACCTCGGGGGTCAAAACGAACGTGGCCCCCTGATCTGCGGCATCACGTACCATCGCAACCGTGCCCGCCAAATTGCGGGCCGGATCATCAGAGACATTCAACTGGATCAACGCGGCTTTCATCAGGCGGCCAACAACGCGTCCAGCTTGCCAGCACGCTCAAGCGCATAAAGATCATCGCAACCGCCGACATGCGTATCGCCAATGAAGATCTGCGGCACCGTGCGTCCGCCATTTGCGCGCTTTACCATCTCGGCTTTGCGATCCGGCTGGGCCAGAACGTCCACCTCGGCAAAGCTGACGCCCTTTTCATTCAGCAGCCGCTTGGCGGAATGGCAAAAACCACAAAGCGGCGAGGTGTAAATCTCAACGGATTTCATAGCTGTATCCTTTTTGACAAATCAGTTGGAAACAGACTTAGGTATCTTTTGCGACTCTTGCCAGTGTTACAACGCGTATTGACCCTGCGCCTGCGTCGATACAGGCCTTTGCGGCGCTGCAAAGTGTGGCCCCGGAGGTCATGACGTCATCAACGATCAACACGGATCGCCCCTGCAACCGTTCAGCGCGCTTTGGATGCACAGTGATCGCGCCCTCGAGCATCGCAAACCTTTCCGCGCGGGTTTTGCCCTCCAGGGGCTGGGTCCGGCGTAACCGCTGCAAAAGATCCGGGCACCACGATTGCCCCGTCTCGCGCGCCAAGGCCTTACCCAGCAGGGCGGATTGGTTATAGCGTCGTTTCACCAGCCGCAGCCAATGCAGTGGCACAGGTGCAATCAGCGTGTCTTTGGGCAAGGTCTTCGCAACGGCCCGCGCCATCCAAAGCGCTGCGGGCCGCGCGATTTCCTGTCGGTCGCCATGTTTCAGGCCCAGCACGATCTTTCGCCCGATGCCACGGTACAACAAAGCGGACCGTCCTTGCACCCAGGGCGGTGGATCGGTCATGCAAGCATCGCAGTGCGCCATCTCTCCGACGTCATTACCGGGCAAGGGCACCCCGCAGCGGTCGCAGACCGTCCCCCCGATAAACGCGGTCTCGCGCCAGCATGGGCCACACAGACCTGCGGTTTTTTCGACCGGTTGATTACAGCCCAGACAAACAGGCGGATAAATAAGACCGACAGCAGTTTGTAACTGGGACAGCATGACCTTATTATTCCCTTATGAATGCTCAAAATATCCTGACAGACATCCCGGCCCTGATCCGCAACCGTCACCGCAGCAGCGCGGACGGATTGTTTCTGCACCACGCCGCCCTGGACGAGATTGATGATCGGCTGAGTTTGGTTAACAGGACGTTTACCAAACCTGCCATCGTGACCGGTTTTCCGCAGGTCTGGGCAAACTCACAGCCCGATGCGGTGATCGCGCCGGATGACGAGACATTGAAGCTGGACCAGACCGCACATGATCTGGTGGTGCATGCCATGGCGCTGCACTGGGCAAACGACCCCGTCGGCCAGATCATCCAGGCGCGCCGCGCACTTGTGCCGGACGGGCTTTTCCTATCGGTCAGCTTTGGTGGCCAAACGCTGCATGAATTACGCGCCTGCCTTGCCCAGGCCGAAGCACAGGTCACCGGTGGCCTGTCGCCCCGCATCGCCCCAATGGCTGAACTGCGCGATATCGGCGGGCTGTTGCAACGGGCCGGTCTGGCGCTGCCGGTCGCGGATTCCGTAACGCTCAAGACCGAATATGCGGACATGTGGCACCTGATGCGTGATCTGCGCGCCATGGGGGAAACCAATGCCATGACATCCCGTCTGCGCCGCCTGACCCGCCGTGCCGTCTTTGATACCGCTGCCAGACTTTATCAGGACAACTTCGCCACCGACACAGGCCGAATCATCGCCACGTTCGAGCTGATCTTTCTGGCCGGCTGGGCCCCCGCAGACAGCCAGCCCAAACCCCTGCGACCAGGGTCTGCACAGCAGCGGTTGGCCGACGCGCTGGCAACTGATGAAAAGCCGCTCGGTGATTGACGCCACAGCCAAACCGTCTATCTCATCGCTACTCATGTAAAAAAGGAATGACAGATGACGCCATCGTGCCCAGTCCATGCCCAGCCGGATCACCCCAAGATCCCGACACCCAAGGTGGGCATTCTCTTGGCCAATCTTGGCACACCGGACAACTATGACTACTGGTCCATGCGCCGTTATCTGGGCGAATTCCTGTCCGATCGGCGTGTGATCGATTACAGCCCATGGCTGTGGCAGCCGCTGTTGCAGCTGGTAATTTTGACCAAACGCCCCTTCAGCAGCGGTGCTGCGTACAAGTCCATCTGGAACGAAGAAGCGGGCGAAAGCCCCCTGATGACCATCACAAAAGCGCAAACAACCAAGATCAAGGCGTCAATGCAGGCGCGGTATGGTGACGCAGTCATGGTCGATTTCTGCATGCGCTACGGCAACCCGTCGACCAAATCCAAGGTCGAAGCGATGGTCGCTGCGGGCTGCCAGAAAATCCTCTTTTTCCCGCTTTATCCGCATTATGCAGGGGCCACATCAGCCACCGCAAATGATGCGTTCTTTGCCGCATTGGCCAAGGAAAAATGGCAACCGGCCGCCCGCACGGTTCAGCCTTATTTCGACCGGCCTGATTATATCGACGCACTGGCCACGTCGATCGAACAAGCCTACGCGAAAATGGAAACCAAGCCGGACAAGCTGCTGTGTTCCTACCACGGGGTGCCACAACGCTATCTGATGGAGGGCGACCCCTATCATTGCCAATGCCAGAAAACGACGCGCCTGCTGAAGGAAAGGTTGGGCTGGGACGACACCCAGATCATGACAACCTTCCAGTCGAAATTCGGCCCCGAAGAATGGCTGCAACCCTATACCGTCGAAGAAGTCGCGCGTCAGGCCGAAGCGGGCAACAAAAAGATCGCCGTTTGCGCACCCGCGTTTTCAGCGGATTGCATCGAGACGCTGGAAGAGATCAACGAAGAGATCAAGGAAAGCTTTGAGCACGCCGGCGGAGAAGAGTTTCACTATATTCCCTGCCTGAACGACGACGACATGCACATCAGGGCGCTGTCCAATATCATCGAAGAAAACCTGCAAGGCTGGATCGACTAGACCGGTTCACGCCCTGATTTCAGAGACACTAAAAGCGCCTGTTTCACGGGCGCTTTTTTTTCATCTTGGCAGCTTTGTTTCGGAAAATTTGGCAAAAAAAAAGACGGTGCAAAACACCGTCTTTTTCATTGTATACTTCGACTGATTTAGTCAGCAGCAACAGCAGCAGCTACGATAACCAGCAGCAGCAGCGGGATCAAGATGCCCGAGGAAGAAGAGGTGGACTCTTCAACGATTACGGGTGCTTCGATGATTGGATCTGCCAGCGAGCCAGCAAAAGCATTCGATGCAGCAGCTGTCAGAGCAGCGGCGAGAACTAGTTTCTTCATATTTTATCTCCAGAAAAGGCGTACCTCACAGTATGATAGCACGCGCCCAAGACTTACCTCGTATAACTTTCTAAACAGGATCGGCGGAGAATTGCAAACCCGGATTCAGCGAATCAGACTCAGAATCGCCGGGAAGATGTCAAATTAGCAACACTTGCGTGCCGACCTTGGTGTAGCTGAAAAGTTCAGCGATATGTTCATTGTACAGGCCGATGCAGCCGTTCGACGAACGCCGTCCGATCTTGCGAGTGTCGTGTGTCCCGTGGATGCGGTAGTAGGTCCAGCTTAGGTACAAGGCATGCGTGCCAAGCGGGTTGTCGGGGCCTGCTTCGATGACCGCCGGCCACTCCGGGTTACGCTTCAGCATGGACGGGGTCGGGCGCCATGTCGGGCCTACAACCTTCTGGATCACACTTGTGCGCCCGCGACGGGTCAGTTCGTCGGTCAATGGAACGCTTGAAGGGTAAAGCTTGTAGATCGACTGATCTTCGGACCAGAAATGAACCGCGCGGCTGTCGATATCGACAAGAACCGCCCCATTTCTGGTGTTGTCAAAATAGGGCTGCCAATCCAACGTCCGGAAGCTCGAGATATTGCGACGGACCGATTCAGTCACGTCCCGTTCAACTTCGGTGGTGTCCGTGCTGTTCACGCTGCTTTGCGCAAGGGCAGGTGACGCCAGCAATGCCGCACTGCCTGCAAGAAAAGCGCGGCGCGACGATAGGTTGAATTTCTTGTCAGACATGAACTGTCTCCTGAAATGGGTAAAAATACTGTGATTATACGACATATATGACCCGAAAGTCGCAGTATCAAATCAAACCATCGTCAACAGGCAGTCTCACGCCGATGTGCGTTTGATCTGCAACGCTGGTCAGGGTAAGGCTGCGCAAACCTAATAGCGTGGAGCTTCGCCATGATCCGTCTTTATTCCATCCTGATCGCACTGACAGTGGCCCTGACCGCCTGTGCCCCTGTCCCGCCAGCCATGGGCCCGGACGGTAAGGCGCTGCCGCGCGCCTATCGCATCAGTCGTGCAGAATCTGGCAAAATCCAATTCCGGATGCTTGATTCCGTCAACGCCCTGCGAGGGGCCTCGGGGCTGTCTCAGCTCCAGCTTGACGCAAAACTGAACGCCGCCGCCGCAACGCATTCCCGCGACATGGCCGTGCAAAACCGCCCGTGGCATTTCGGATCGGACGGGTCGTCGCCTGTCGACCGGATCCAGCGCGTCGGCTATCAGGGATCGCTGGTGGGCGAAGTCATCTCGGAAACCTACGAGACCGAACTTGAGACCCTTGCCGCCTGGATGGACCAGCCGGACACACGCCGGATCATCATGGCACCCAAAGCCACGAACCTTGGCTTTTCATGGCATCAGGAAAACAACGGCAAGATCTGGTGGACGATGGTGATCGGCGACTGACCGTTCAGGTCACGCCAACCACCCTTTCGCAAAAACTGATTTATGCGTTGATCGCAATCGGCGTGCCGGTACCGACCATCGCATAGATATCTTCGATCTCTTGGTTAGAGACTGAAATACATCCCCAGGTCCAATCATTGATATTCTTTTTATCCGCCGCCTTCTGGCCGTGGATAAAAATATCGCCCCCCGGCTGTTTGCCCAAGGCAGCGGCATTGGCGCGGTCATTGTCATTTGGATAGGAGATACCAAGCGACAGATGGAACTTGCTGTTGGGGTTGCGCCGGTCGATCCAATAGCGCCCTTCAGGCGTGCGCCCGTCACCTTCGTGGGCCTTGTGGCCGACAGGGGCAAAGCCAAGCCTGATATCATACGCCTCAAGCACCTTGTCCTGATGCATCAGATACATGCGGCGGTCGCCTTTGTTGACCACCACATAGGTAACCTGCGGTCCGCTGTAGCGCTTGAATTTACTGTCCCCGCTGCAGGCACTCAATGCCACCAGCGCTGTACCACCCAGAATAAAATTTCTGCGTTTCATCAATTATGCCTCGTTCTTGCAGCCGTTCCGGCCTTTATTTGCCTCGACTAACATGTAGCAAAAATTCGAGCGGTCAAAAAGACGTTACTGTTGGGATTTTTCCGCAAGCTGTTTTTCAATTGCCTCAAGCTTGCGCATGACATCATCCCGGTAGGCGTCGGTGCGTTCCGTTTCTTCTTCGTTATGGGCATCCTGCATCGAGTTGACGACAAGGCCCACCAAAAGGTTCACCACAGCGAAAGTGGTGACCAGAATGAACGGCAGGAAGAACATCCACGAATAGGGGAAAACCTCCATCACGGGGCGGACGATTCCCATCGACCAGCTTTCCAGCGTCATGATCTGGAACAGCGTGTAGGCACTGGATGGCAGCGATCCGAACCACTGGGGGAACGCCCCCGAAAACAGCTTGGTCGCGATGACGGCACCGATGTAAAAGATGATCGCCATCAGCAAAAACACCGACCCCATGCCCGGCAGTGCGGTGATGAATCCTTCGACCACGCGGCGCAAGCTGGGCGCGACCGATATCACCCGCAAGATCCGCAAGATCCGCAGCGCCCGCAAGACAGACAAACCTTGCACGGCAGGAACAAGGGCAATCGCGACAACGAGGAAATCGAACACGTTCCAGCCGTTCTTGAAAAAGCCCAGGCCGCGCCCGGCAATCTTTAGCAAGATTTCGATAATGAAGATCGCGAGGCAAATGCTGTCGAGGAATTCGATCATCGGCCCAATGCGCGCCATCGTTTCTGCCGATGTCTCAAGCCCCAACAGAACCGCGTTGAAGATGATGACGCCTATGATGAAATTGCTGACAAGACGGCTTTCGACCCAATTATTCAGACGTTCGCGCATATGCTGGTGGCCTTAATGACGTTTGCGTTTAATCTCTGGCGCGGTGAACTGCGCCGCAAGCTCGACATGCGAGGACCAGCGGAACTGGTCGACGACCTGCACCCAATTCAATGTATATCCAGCCGCGATCAATGTGGCGGCGTCCCGGGCGAAAGTGACAGGATTGCACGATACATAAGCGATGACCGGCGGCATGGCTTTGACGATCTCGGCCACCTGCGCCTCGGCTCCCGCACGGGGCGGGTCAAGAACAACGGCATCGGTCTTGCCCATTTCGTCGGGCAGCAAGGGGCGGCGATACAGATCGCGCGCCTCGCATGTCACAGGCTTCAGCCCCTTGGCCATGCGCCAGCCATGGTCCAGCGCCGCAGTCATCTTGGGATCACCTTCAACGGCATGCACCTCGGCGGTTTCGGCCAGGGGAAGGCTGAAAGTACCGCAACCCGCAAACAGGTCAATGACATGTCGCGCACTCCCGACGGCCTCCCGCACGGCACTGACCAATGATGCCTCGCCGTGCGGGGTCGCCTGCAGAAACGCGCCAGGTGGCGGCGTGACCTTGGCCGCCCCGAACCGCTGTACCGGAGGGGTGCGCATCGCGATCACCTCGCCCTCCCACGTCAGGCGGGCAAGCCCAAGGCTATCGCACAGATGTGCCAGTTCCTGCCGCAGCGGGCCATCAAGCGGTTTGCCGTTCTGCACCGAAATATCAAGGCCGGCGCGCGATGTCGTCACCGTCACTGCCAGCGCGGCCTTGCGGCTGGTGCCGATCATTGCCAGTTTTTCGGCGATCGGCAGGGCGGCCATCACGTCGGGGTCAAGCAACTGACAGCCGGGAATTTCGATTATCGTATCGGACCCGCGCCCGTGAAATCCGGCCATCGCGCCCTTTTTCGTGCGCTTCGCGGCAAAGGTTGCCCGACGGCGCGATTGCGCGGGTGATGTCTGGATCGGCTTGTAAACAGTCTCTATTCCGTGCGCATCCAGGGATGCCTTGACCACGCCCAGCTTGAAATCCGCGACAAAACGATCCGACGCATGCTGCAACTGGCACCCGCCACAAGCCTTGAAATGCCTGCACGGCGCAGCGACCCTGTTTTCCGAGGGGGTCACGATGCGAATGTCGGTCAGTGTCTGACCTTCCGGCGTGCCGGTCACGACCTCTCCGGGAAGGGTCATGGGGGCGAAAAGCGGACCGGCGGCAATGCCGTCGCCCAAGTGGCCAAGTCGTTGGATTACATATTCTGTCATCCCCTTCGCATAGCCTGAAGGGCGCGTCAGCAAAAGCCCCTATTCTGCTGCCTTCATATCCAGAAAACCGCCCGACTGCCGTTGCCAATAGCGCGCATAAAGCCCGTCTTTGGCCAAAAGCGCGTCATGGGTGCCAATCTCGACAATGCGCCCTGCATCCATGACAGCGATCCTGTCCATCTCGGTCAGTGTCGAAAGACGGTGCGCAATGGCAAGAACGGTCTTGCCCTCCATCACCCGCGTCAGCGCGTGCTGGATCGACGCTTCGACTTCGCTGTCCAGTGCGCTGGTGGCTTCGTCAAGGATCAGGATCGGCGCGTCTTTCAAAATGGCGCGGGCCAGGGCGATGCGCTGGCGTTGCCCGCCCGACAATTTCACACCGCGTTCGCCCAGATGCGCGGCATAGCCTTTGCGCCCTGTGTGATCTTGCATGTTTTCGATAAACTCATGCGCCTCCGCCTTGGTCGCGGCGGCGATGACTTCATCTTCGGTCGCGTCCGGTTTGCCATAGCGGATGTTGTCAAAGGCCGATCTGTTGAACATCGCCGTTTCTTGCGTGACCATCCCGATTTGCCGCCGCAAGCTTTCCTGAGTGACCTTGGCGATATCCTGACCATCAATCAAAATGCGGCCTTTTTCCAAGGTATAGAGCCTGAGCAAAAGCGAAACGAGGCTGGATTTACCCGCACCCGACGCCCCTACGATCCCCAGCTTCTCGCCTGGTTTGATATCAAGGCCCATGTGATCGACCCCGCCCTGATCGCGCCCGTAGGTAAAGCGGATATTGTCCAGCTTGATCGCCCCGTCGCGCACGACAAGATCCTGCGCGCCCGGCAAATCGCGCAATTGCTGGCGCGGGGTCAGAGTGCGCATGCCGTCCTCAACCTCGCCCATGTTGGCATAAAGCCCCATCAGCGTGAAACTGACCCAGCCGGTCATCTGCGCCAACCGCAAGGACACCGCACCGGTCGCCGCAATGTCACCCGCCGTGACCAGTCCCAGCGACCAATACCAAAGCGCGCCGCCCACCAGAAGCACGGGCAGCAGCCCCGCGATCGTCATCAGCCAAAACCGGAACGAAACACTGACCCGGCCAAAATCAAGGCTGGTGTCCAGAAACTTGCGCATCGCCCCAAGGGCCGCGCGGTCTTCGTGATCGGCATGGGCGAACAGCTTGACCGTTTTGATATTGGTGATCGTATCGACCACCTGCCCCGTCACCATCGCCCGCGCGCCTGCACGTGCCTGCGAGAACTTGCGCACCCGCGGCATGTAGTGGCGGATCAGAAAGACATAGCCGACCATCCACAACACCAGCCCCATCGCGATGCGCCAATCAACGGTGCCCAGCAACATCACCGCCCCGACAAAAGACGCCAGCGCGAACAGCAGCGTATGGATCATCTCGATCACGACATCGGTCAGGGCACGGCTGGTCTGCATTTCCTTTTGGGAAATCCGTCCAGCAAAGTCGTTGTCAAAAAACGTAACGGCTTGCCCCAAAGTATACCGGTGCAGGCGTGACAACGCGATGTTGAACACATTCGGCCCCACCACGATCGACTGCATGTAAGAACTGACGCCGAAAAGCAGCGGCCGTAAAATCATGAAGAACGCCATACAGCCCAGCAAAAGCGCGGTCTGATCTGAAAAAATCGAACGTGCCTCTCCTGAAAGGGCCGCGTCAATTACCCACCCCAGAACAAGGGCGGCAAGAACCTCGACCACCCCGGCGAGGATCGACAGGATGGACGCTACGCCCAGCGCGGCCCCGCACCCTTTCAACGTCCAGTGAAAGAACCGCAACAGGGTCTGTGGCGGGTCACCGTCAGCCGGGGCAAAAGGATCGATCCAGGTTGCTTTCTTCATGTCTCATCATCTTCCGTCTTCAGGAACCCGCCAGATTGCCGGGCCCAGAACCCAGCATATAGCCCACCTTTTTCCAAAAGCATCTCATGGGTGCCTTCTTCGACGATCCGTCCCTGATCCATCACCAAAATCCGGTCCATTTCAGCAATGGTCGAAAGTCGGTGCGCAATCGCGATCACCGTTTTACCCGCCATCATCCCGTATAGCGTTTCCTGAATGGCGGCCTCGACTTCGCTGTCCAGCGCGCTTGTCGCCTCGTCCAGCAACAGGATCGGCGCATTTTTCAGGATCACGCGGGCAAGGGCGATGCGCTGGCGTTGGCCGCCGGACAGCTTGACGCCCCGTTCGCCGACCTGTGCATCATAGCCTGACCTGCCATCAGGATCAGCCAGATCCATGATGAACCCGTGGGCCTGCGCCTGCTTTGCGGCGGCGATCACCTCGGCCTCGGTCGCGTCGGGGCGTCCATAAAGGATATTTTCGCGAATGGACCGGTGCAAAAGCGCGCTGTCTTGTTGGACCATGCCGATGCGCTGCCGCAAGCTGTCCTGCCGCAGCTTTGTGATGTCTTGACCGTCGATCAGAATATGGCCGCCTTCAGGATCGTAAAACCGCAAGAGAAGCTTCACCAAGGTCGATTTTCCAGCGCCCGATCGCCCGATCAATCCGATCTTTTCACCGGGCCGCACGGTCAGATTGACCCGGTCCAATCCGCCAGAAGCCCGCCCGTAGTGATGCGTCAGCCCCTGCATGTCGATCTGCCCGTCGGTCAGTTGCAGCGGTTTGGCCCCTGCATCGTCGATCAAGGTGACCGGCTGGGCGATCGTTTCCATCCCCTCGGAAACAACGCCGAGCTGTTGAAAGAAAGTCGACAGCGCCCACATGATCCAGGCCGTCATGGAATTCAGCCGCAAGGTCAGCGCTGCGGCCGCTGTCACGGCACCGACCGTGGCATGACCTGAGGTCCACAAAAAGAACGCCCAACCTACGACACCAACAATCAGGAAACCGTTCAGCACCACCAGCGTCACATCCATCACGGTGAAAATGCGCATCTCTTTCTGAAAGGTATTCCGCGCCTTTTCGATGGCTGTGCGGGCATATTCAATCTCGCTGTCGTGGTGGGCGAACATCTTGACCGAATGAATGTTGGTGTAGCTGTCAACGACACGGCCCGTCACTTCGGAGCGTGCATCAGACGACGCTTTCGATGCCGCGCCGACACGCTTGATCATCCACTTCATCAGCAGCGCATATAGCCCGAACCACGCAAAAAGCGGCACCAGCAACCGCCAGTCAGACGTGCTGAGCAGGATTGCAGCCCCGATCAGATAGGCCAGCGAATAGGAAATCGCGTCAAAGACTTGAAAGACGACCTCTCCGGCTGCGGGAGGTGTTTGCATGATCCGGTTTGCGATACGACCGGCAAAGTCATCCTCGAACCAGCCAACGGATTGCCGCAAAACCTGCCGATGGGCGCGCCATCGAAACAGCGTGCCATAGTTTGGCATGATCGCGTTGTTCAGCAACAATACATCCAACGCCTGAAACGCGGGCCGCAGGATAAGGATGAACAGCGCGACCAGAATGAATTCGGTCCCGTAGCTGTCCCAGACGTCCGCAGGCGATCCATCAAGCAGATCAACCAAGCGCCCCATGTAGTAGATCAACCCGATCTCGATAAAGGCCACGACGATCGACATGATACCCGTCAGGATAAACACCTTTTTGAACGGCTTGCTGTAATCCCGAAAGAACGGCCACAGTCCCGTGGGCGGCGTATCCTGTTCGGGGTAGTCCACATAGGGGTCCACCAGATTTTCAAAAAAGCGAAACATAAAATACCTAACCAAGTGTCATTAGCGGATCATAAATAGCGTTTTTGCCGACAAGACCACATCGGGTTTCAGGTGTCAGGCATATCCAGCAATGTATCCCGCGTCGCGCTGAAATCTGACGCGATCCATGCGGCCTCTAACTGCGCAAGGCGTGCGCCCAGTGCGGGACCCGCGTATGCTGGCATCAGATCCTTGGCCGCGACCGGAAATTTGGCTTGGGTTGCGGCATCAATCGTCTCTAACACGGCGATATCTGGCGGGGTTTCAGCCAGACAGGCGCGCAACAACATGGCACCCTGTGCGATCATGATCCCATGGCGATAGGCGATTTCGGACAGGGTATTCCCTTCAAAGGCCGCATCCCTGATCTGCTCCAGCATCCTGCCGTCCGCCTTGCTCAGCCGCAGCCGCGTGACCGCGTCATCCCCACCAAGAGCAGCCAAGCGCCAGATCCAATGTGCACGCATGCCCAGAAGCGCTTCGAAATGCACCAGCATCGAAATCCAGCGATCATCAGCGCCCGGTAATATCGCGTTCAAAACCCCGGTCTGCCGCATTCCGGCAAGGGCGGGAGCGGGATCGGGGGCGCTTAGCAATTTTTGCATCTCCGCCCCGATACGTTCCGCCGAAAGCGTCTCTAACCCAGCGGTATTCGAGGCAATCGCGGACAAGGCATCAGGATCAAAGCCCTTGGCCGGGTCAGCGTACCACGCATGGAACCGGAAATAGCGCAGGGTGCGCAGGTAATCCTCGCGGATGCGGGCTTCGGCATCTTCGATGAACCGCACGCGACGGGCGCGCAGATCTGGCAGACCTTCCAGCGGGTCAATCACCCGACCTTCTGCATCCGCATAAAGCGCGTTGATGGTAAAATCACGACGGCGCGCATCGTCATCTATATTGTTTGAAAATGCCACGACGGCGCGGCGCCCATCGGTTTGAACGTCACGGCGAAATGTCGTGACCTCGAACCCCTTGCCACCGCTGACCACGGTCACCGTGCCATGTTCCACACCGGTCGGCACAGTTTTCAGCCCAGCGCGCTTGGCCAGCGCCATAACCCGTTCGGGCAATGCATCGGTAGACATGTCCACGTCACTGTCCGGCAGGCCCAACAGCGCATTGCGCACACAGCCGCCGACGAAATAGATGGTGTGGCCCCCGTCCTGCACGGCGTCACAGACCGCCTGCGCATCTGCGTCGGCAAGCCATCTGGTGTCGGTCGGAAGGGTCAGATCATACGTTCGGTCCATGCCCGCAGCATACGCGCGGTTGCGCCCCAAATGTAATAGGGGCCGTAAGGAACAATGTAATAATGGCGAATATTTCCGCGCCAGCGACGCGATTGCACCAGATAATTGTCCGGATTCAGCACATGCACCAGGGGCACGGTAAAGACCTCTTCGACCTCACCGGGTTCAGCGATGATCTGAAATTCGTCTCTGACAAAGGCGATTACCGGCGTGACATGGAAATTGGTCACAGTTTCATGGGCAGGCAAAGTGCCCAAGACGTCGACCAGTTCGGTCGGCAATCCGATTTCTTCGCGGGCCTCGCGCAGCGCTGCGGCGATCACATCAGCATCGGTTTCGTCCTGCTTGCCACCAGGAAATGCAATTTGGCCGGGGTGGTGCTTCAGCGATGATGACCGCTTGGTCAGGATCAGCTCAAGCCGACCGTTCTTTTCAATGATGGGGGCCAGCACCCCTGCTGGCCGCAGTTTGCGGTCCGCAGGCAGCACGACATCCTTGTTCAGGTCGAAATCGGACGACGACACACCGGTCATGGCCAGCGCCGTCCGAAAATTTTGTATCTGATCACTCACCACTTGTGGCTTCAGCCTCGAATCCGACCGTCTTGGGATCAAGATCGTAATGCGCGCTGCAGAATTGGCAGTCTGCCGTCACCCGGCCGTCGTCCGTGGTCATCTTTTCAATGTCCTTGGCCGAATAGATCGACAGGCTTTGCCGCACGCGATCTTCAGAGCAGGTACACCCGAACCGCACCGGTTGGGTTTCGAACACGCGTGGCGTTTCCTCGTGAAACAGACGCAGCAACAGGTCGGTGGGCGGCAGTGACGGCCCGATCAATTCAAGCGGGTCCACCGTATCCAGCAAGACATTTGCACGGTTCCAGTTTTCACCTTCTTCACCATCAACCAGATCTTCGGGGCGCAGGATTTCACCGGTACCTTCTGCCGTCGCGGCGAAAGGCGACGCCTTTGGCATATGCTGCAACATCACGCCGCCCGCACGCCAATGTTCAGCCTCTTGCGGCGTCGAGGATTTACCAAAGCTAAGCTGGAACCGTGTCGGCAATTGTTCGGACTGGGCAAAATACGCCTCGGCACAAGACGCCAGCGACCCGCCGGCCAATGGCGTAATGCCTTTGTAGGGGGTCATGCCTTGCCCTTGGTCGATCATGATCGCGAAATACCCTTCGCCGACCTGATCGAAAACAGGGGCGTCGGTGATCCGGTCCGCATCATAGCTGGCGTAGGCGCGGATGCGCGCGGGTTCGCCTTCTTCGGTCGGACCGTAATAATCTGTCGCAATCATCCGCACGGGGCCATTTGACTGCACCTGCAACTGAAGCTTCCACCGCAGTTTGATGGATTGACCGATCAATGCGGCCAGCAACGCCATCTCGGCGACAAGTGCTTCGACTTTTTCGGGGTAATCATGCTGACGCAAAATCCCTTCCAGCACGCCATCCAGACGGGCCACACGGCCCCGAATATCGGAAGCATCAAGTTGAAAGGGCAGAACAGTGTCGTCCCACGCGATTTTATTTCCTTGGGTCATAAGTCTTTCCTTAGCGGCGGGGGCTTGCCATACCGTGTCTATATAAGAGCAACAAGCCGCGCGAAAAGGGGGTGTCGTATGATGCAAAGATTTGGACAGCCGCCACTGCCGGGCAAAAACTATACTTTGCGTCCCGGATCCTATGCGATTTTGCCGCTCAAGGGGCGGTTTTTGATGACGGCGCAGATCGGTGAAAAGGTCGATGTCCAATTGCCGGGTGGCGGGATTGACCCGGGCGAATCACCTCTGCGGGCCCTCTACCGCGAAGTGATCGAGGAAATCGGGTGGACCATCGCCTACCCTCGCCGCCTTGGCGCGTTTCGCCGTTTCGTCTATATGCCGGAATATGATCTGTGGGCCGAAAAACTGTGCCACATCTATGTCGCCCACCCCGCGCGCCAGATCGCCGACCCTGTGGAGCCTGATCATGTGACGGTCGTTCTGTCCGCAGACGAAGCATTGGCGGCCCTGGGGAATGATGGCGACCGGATGTTTTTCGAAAAATACATGTTCTAGGGGCTCTCACTTGGCCCCGTGTATTCGAACAAGATCCCCGAGACATCATCCGGGAAATCCGCATCACCGGCAAATTCCGTAAGCTGCCACAGGATCGCCTCAAGCAAGGGGGGGCCATTGACGTCGTGCAGACCGCGCAACAGTTGGGCAAGCCCCTCTTCATCCAGCATCTTTCCTTCGGGGTCGGGGCATTCGGTAACACCATCCGACAAGATCAAAAGACGATCGCCCGGCGATAGTTGAACTGTGAATTGGTCATATTCAACGCCTGCAAGCAGCCCCACGGGAAACCCGCCAAGCCCGCCCTGTTCAATCCGACCGTCCCGCCGTTGAACGACCGGATGCGGGTGGCCTGCCTGGGACATCACGACATGTCCGGTCTTCAAATCAACCTCGGCCAGCAGCAGGGTAAAGTAATGTTCGGTTTCCATCTCGTTCAGGACAAGATTGTTAAGCTCTGAAATAACCTTCTCCGGGGGGCGCATGGCAAAGCTGCCGTCGGGCTGACGGATCAAGGCCACGTTTTGATCGGGTGCGGCCGCCGACAGATAGCCGGCCAATCGGGCCGTCATCAGCGCCGAGCTGATCCCGTGTCCGGATACGTCGATCCCGTAAAGGCCCAGCTTGTCATCCCCGACCGGGAAAAATCCGACCAGATCACCGCCAACATGCCCACTTGACCGCAGCATCAACGACAATTTCCCCGTGTCGAAATCACGCGTGCGTTCCCGGACCAGTGATTGCTGAAGCTTTTTCGCTTCCAGCAAATCCTTGTCCAGCGAATCATAGACTCGCTGCAATTCGTCCAACGTATCGGTGATAATGCGGTTTTTTTCCGTCAACTCCCGCTGCATGTCCAGGATGCGTTCACCGGCCGTGATACGGGCGCGCAATTCGTGAACATCGACAGGTTTGCTAAGAAAATCGTCGGCCCCGTTATCCAGGCCCTTTGCCACCTCGGCCTTTTCACTTTTTGAGGTCAACAGGATGAAATACCCGTACTGGAAATTGGATAGATCGCGAAAGGCCCGGCAAAATTGCAGGCCATTCATCCCCGGCATCACCCAATCGCTGATCACGAGATCGGGCAGCCGTATCCTGCATTGCTCAAGCGCCTCGTCCCCCGATGCAGCTTCGACAACCTCGAACCCCCACCGCGTAAGAGACGCGCTGAGGATGCGGCGCTGAAGCTTGCTGTCGTCGACGACCAACACCAGTTGCATCGCGCCGGAGCGGTGAGGAAGATCAATTATCTTGTTTGTTAATGGCATTCTCTACGACGATTCACTGGGTCTACGGCCCGCTTTATCGGTCTTCGGCTTAACACCACATGAAGCTTAAAAATTGATCCAAAAATTGTGCAGTGCCCACGCCCGGTTAAGGGAATTCCCTTATGCAAAACCTGCAAAAGGGAGGTCGCTCCATGGCTATGATTGACTGGACACAGGTAAATACTCTGCGGGACGAGATTGGCAGGGAAAGTTTTGACGAGATCATCGAGATTTTCATTGAGGAAGTCGAACAGGTCATCGACCGCTTGCGAAGCGATCCTGATCCCGAGACTTTGGGCGATGATCTGCATTTCCTGAAAGGCAGCGCGCTGAACCTTGGGTTTTCCGAGTTTTCGGATCAGTGCCAGATTGGCGAAAGTGCATCCTCAAAGGGCGCGGCGGCAGATGTCGACGTGGAAGGGATCCTTGCCAGCTACGAAAATTCGAAAGCGCTGTTCATGGCCGAATTGCCAGAGGCGCTAAACGCCTAGATCACAAGACGAACTGGGCCAACGTTTCGTCATTTGTGATGTCGGTATAGGTGAACCCCGCCTCGTTCAGCTGTGACAGGAACGGCCCAAAGCTGTCCGGGCTGCGCGTTTCGATCCCAATCAGGACAGAACCAAAGTTGCGGGCAGATTTCTTGAGGTATTCGAACCGGCAAATATCATCATCCGGACCGAGAATGTTCAAGAACTCCTTCAACGCGCCAGGGCGTTGGGGCATGCGCAGGATGAAATACTTTTTCACGCCGGAATAGCGCTGTGCGCGTTCCTTGACCTCGGGCAGGCGTTCGAAATCAAAGTTGCCGCCCGACGCGACACATACAACCGTCTTGCCTTTTATCTGTTCCGCAACCTCGCCCAGCGCCTCGATTGACAGGGCACCGGCTGGTTCCAGAACGATCCCTTCGACATTCAACATCTCGATGATCGTCACGCAAATCCGGTCTTCGGCCAGATCGATCACATCCTTGGGGTCAACATCCTTGAGCCGGTCAAAATTGCGCTGCCCGATCTTGGCAACCGCTGCACCGTCCACGAAACTGTTGATCGGAGAGATATCTACCGGCGTGTGGTTGGCCAATGCACAGGCCAGACTTGGCGCGCCTTTCGGTTCTACAAAGGTATAGTCGCAGGATTTTCCGAAATAGCTGTAGATCCCCGAGGACAACCCGCCCCCGCCGACCGGCAGGATGATATGGTCCGGCACGCGGCCCAGCTGCTCCTCGATCTCGACCGCGACAGAAGCCTGGCCTTCGATCACGTCATCATCATCGAACGGCGACAGGAAATGTGCGCCCTCGACTGTGCAGAAGTCTTGCGCGGCTGTCAGGGTCTTGTCGAAATAGTCGCCGACCAGCCGAACCTCGACCTGTGCACCACCGAAAATCTTGGTCTTTTGAATCTTTTGCTGCGGTGTGGTGACGGGCATGAAAATGACGCCCTTCACCCCGAAATAACTGCACATGAATGCGACGCCCTGCGCATGATTGCCCGCACTGGCGCAGACAAAAACGGTCTTTTCCGGGATCACTTTGCGCATGGCATTAAAGGCACCGCGCAGTTTGTAGGACCGCACCGGGCTGAGGTCTTCGCGCTTGAGCCAAATATCCGCGCCGTATTTTTCAGACAGGTGTTCATTGCGCATCAACGGTGTCGCGCTGAACACATCACGCATCGCTTTGGTCGCGTTTTGTGCCAGGATCTGGAAACTATCGGTCATCGGACTGCCCTTTGCGGTGAATAACTGTCGATACGACCCCCACTGCGTGCGGTCAACGCAGCCTTCAATCTTGCCCACGGACGCAAAACCCGATACCTCGCGATGCAAACCGCAAAGGAAACAATATGTCCGCGCCCAAAAAAGTTGTGCTCGCCTATTCCGGTGGGCTCGATACGTCAATCATCCTCAAATGGCTGCAAACCGAATACGGCTGTGAAGTGGTAACCTTTACTGCCGATCTGGGCCAGGGCGAGGAACTTGAACCTGCCCGCGCCAAAGCCGAGATGATGGGCGCATCCGAGATTTACATCGAAGACGTGCGCGAAGAGTTCGTGCGCGATTTCGTGTTTCCGATGTTCCGCGCCAACGCCCTGTACGAAGGGCTGTACCTGCTGGGCACCTCCATCGCGCGGCCGCTGATTTCCAAACGTCTGGTCGAAATCGCAGCCGAAACCGGTGCTGACGCCGTCGCCCACGGCGCGACCGGCAAAGGCAACGATCAGGTACGGTTCGAACTGGCGGCCTATGCGCTGAACCCCGACATCAAGGTCATCGCGCCTTGGCGTGAATGGGATTTGACCAGCCGCACCAAGCTGCTTGAATTCGCAGAGAAGAACCAGATTCCTGTCGCCAAGGACAAACGCGGCGAAGCGCCGTTCAGCGTTGACGCGAACCTGTTGCACACCTCGTCCGAAGGCAAAGTGTTGGAAGATCCCGCGGTTGATGCGCCTGAATATGTGTATCAGCGCACCGTTTCCCCCGAAGATGCGCCGGACACGCCCGAATACGTCGAAATCGGGTTCGAGCGCGGCGACGCCGTCAGCATCAACGGCGAAGCGATGTCGCCCGCGACAATCCTGACCAAGTTGAACGAACTGGGCGGCAAGCATGGCTGTGGCCGTCTTGATCTGGTCGAAGGCCGTTTTGTCGGCATGAAATCACGCGGTATCTACGAGACCCCCGGCGGCACCCTTTTGCTGGAAGCACACCGCGGGATCGAATCGATCACGCTGGACCGTGGCGCGATGCATCTGAAAGACGAGCTGATGCCACGCTATGCGGAACTGATCTATAACGGGTTCTGGTTCAGCCCCGAACGCACAATGTTGCAGGCCGCGATCGACGCGTCCCAAACCCATGTGACCGGCACCGTGCGGCTGAAACTGTACAAAGGCCACGCGCGCACCGTGGGCCGCTGGTCTGATCATTCGCTGTATTCCGAAGCGCATGTGACCTTTGAGGACGACGCCGGTGCCTATGATCAAAAGGACGCTGCCGGCTTTATCCAGCTGAACGCACTGCGCCTCAAATTGCTGGCGGCGCGTGACAAACGCCTGAAAAGCTAAGCGTTAGACACAAAAAAGGCCCGGACAGGGGGATGATCTGTCCGGGCCTTCCATGTGGTTGATCAAAGCTTACTTAGCTGTGATCACCGCCATAACCAACTTGCCGTCAGGCTTGATCGGGCCGTCTTCCTTGGCACCCAAGGTATATTCAAAGCCGCCTGTCTTCATGCCACCGTCTTCGGCGTGCACCATCAGCATCAGCATCTCGCCGGATTTGACTTCTTCTTGCAGGATCACCGCGACGTCGACGTTTTCACCGGCACGCAGCGGGGCATAGCCGACTACTGGGCCTGGCTTCATCTCGGCATCCGTGCGGTGGACGACCATCCAGCCATTTACGCCGGCCATGACTTTTTCAGCGCTTACGACACCATTGGACACGTCCTGGTCTACGGCTTCGACCATCGGCGTGGAATGTGCGGCGGCAAATGCGCTGCCAGCAGCGATTGTCAGGGCAAGGGCAGTTGTTGTGAACAGTTTCATTCTTAAACTCCTATATGTGATATGGCTAAGTCACGACACGCCGGAGCGGCAAGTTTCAAAAAACTTTTGAATTATGTGAAAATTTATATAATCCTTTGATCATAAAGGATT
This sequence comes from Roseobacter sp. GAI101, assembly GCF_000156335.1. Lineage (GTDB taxonomy): Bacteria > Pseudomonadota > Alphaproteobacteria > Rhodobacterales > Rhodobacteraceae > Sulfitobacter. The sequence continues at coordinate 2,684,490 of NZ_DS999213.1, read as the reverse complement.
TTATAATGCGGCAAGGCTTGATCAAGAAGCGTTTTTTCTGACGGGGGCAGCGTTGGCAACGGCCCTTCGGCCCCGGCAAAGCCTGTGCTTGAATGAACCGCACCATACCAATGGGACGCCCAGACCCCGTCTTCGGGCCGCGCGCCTGCGGGCCACGTCAGCATCGCAGGATCAAACGGCAGATCAATCGCAGCGCACAGCTTGCGCAACATCCCTTCCGGGTCGGCGCGAATATCGGCGCTGTCGATCACCAGTCCGCCGATCCTGTCATAAAGTGCTGTTTGCTGACCAAAGCCGATATCATCGAAACCGGGGGCTTCGCGTTTGGCCGTGTAGCTGGCGATCACGCGGGCGGGATGACGGATCAGGTGAATATTCACGCAGTCCCTGGCCCAGTCCATCGGGAATCCGTCCAACATGTGATGTGGCATATGTTTCATGTAAAGATGCGGCGTACCCTGACGCTGGCATTGCACCCCCACCAGTTCGGGATCGGTTTCATGAACTGCCAGAATCTCGGCCTGCATCGGGTGATCCTCGCCCGTCGCCGCCAGGTAGGCCGCATAGAAAGGTTCATCCATCACCGTGAAATCAGCCCGATTGCCAAAGCTGTACATCATCGCGGTGCTTAGATTGCGTGGACCCGACCACATTGCGATCCGCATCAGGCGCACTCCTGCTTGATCAAGTCCTTGTACAGATCGCGCAACCGCCCGGTCATCGGCCCCATCTCCCCGCTCCCGATCTGCCGACCGTCGATGGACGCGACCGGTGTCTGCGCCCCGAAGGTACCGGTCAAGAACGCCTCGTCTGCGCCATATGTATCAACAAGCGAGAAGTTGCGTTCGAACACCGGGATGTCATTGGCGCGACACAGGTCAATCACCTTTTGGCGGGTGATGCCATTCATGCAATAATCCCCGGTACTGGTCCAGACAGCGCCCTTGCGCACGATGAAAAAGTTGCAGGCATTGGTCGTATTCACAAAGCCGTTGATATCCAGCATCAATCCTTCATCGGCACCCGCCTTTTCCGCGGCGATGCAGGCAAGAATACAGTTCAGCTTGGAATGACTGTTCAGCTTTGGGTCCTGCGTCATCGGCAACCCGCGCAGATGCGGGACCGTCGCCAGCCGGATCGGGCGCGGAATGCTGGGGCGCGAATGTTCCATGATAATCGTGATCGTCGGGCCGGATTGGGACAAGGACGGATGTTGAAACGGCCGCGTTTTGACGCCGCGGGTGATCATCAGCCGCGCATGGGCGTCGGTAGTCATATCATTGGCCCTCTGCGTCTCTAACAGGGCAGAAACCAACGCTTCGCGGGTCATTCCGATGTCCAGATCAATCGCCTTGGACGCTTCGAACAGCCGGTCAAAGTGATCATCCATGAAGGCCCAGCACCCGTCATACAGGCGCAGCCCCTCCCAGATACCGTCCCCCAGCATAAAGCCGCTGTCATATACGCTGACCACGGCCTGCGCCTTGGGAACAATCTTGCCGTTCAGATAAATCAGGATTTCGTCGTTGCGCGCATCTTCTTCGGCCTGGTGGGTTGTCATGTGATCTTGCATCTAAAGTCCCCTTTTCGATCCGACGCTAAGAAGTTCAGCGCCCCGCGCCAAGGCTGAAATTGAAATCACTAGCCCGTGACATCGCCAAGCTGTGTGTTGCGCCGTGACGTCAATCCCGTCACCGTTATGTCAAAGAGGAGGGTTTTGATGAGTATCGGGAAAAATATCAGGTTAGTGGCGCTTGTCACAGCCATCGGTTTGGGGCTTGTCGCACAGGCAACAAAGGTGAAAGCAGCCGGAACAGAGACGCTTTTGGTGGCCGGAGGATGCTTTTGGTGTGTTGAATCCGATTTTGAAGGGGTGAAGGGCGTCAAGGAAGCCGTATCCGGTTTCGCAGGCGGTACCGTGAAAAACCCGACCTACAAGCAGGTTGTCGCCGGGAGGACCGGCCATTACGAGGCCGTGCAAATCCAATTCGATCCGGCAGTGGTCAGCGTCGACCAGCTGTTGGCGATGTTCTTCCGGTCCATCGATCCGACAGACGCGGGCGGCCAGTTCTGTGACCGCGGCGATTCCTACCGCTCAGCGATTTTCGCGGATGGACCGGCCCAGAAAGCCGCCGCTGAAAAAGCCAAATCGGACGCACAGGCCGCATTGGGCAAGACAGTCGTGACCCCTGTTTTGGGCAAGACCGCATTTTACCCGGCAGATGAATACCACCAAGATTATTACAAAAGCGATGAACGGCTGGCGTTTTCCAGCGTTGGATTGGCCGTCAAGAAATCTGTTGCCTACAAACGGTATCGCAAGGGCTGCGGCCGCGATCAGCGCGTGAAACAGCTTTGGGGCAGCGCGGCACCCTTTGCCGGTTAAGGCAGTTAATCGAAATTGTGATCCTGGATGTCTTTCAGATCCGGGATCACATCGGCCGTCCCTTGCCGCGTCACCATCAGGGCGGCGGCCTGCATCGCAAGCTTGATCGCGTCTTCCATCGCTAACCTGCGGTCCAATGCAGCCACCAGATAACCGGTAAACGTATCGCCGGCGCCGGTGGTATCGATGGCCGTCACCGGATAGGCAGGAAAATCTTTCGTAGTTTTCGCCTTGTTAGAGACCCATTTACATCCGTCAGCCCCAAGCGTCACAACGATGTCGTCAATCGGCAAACTGTCCAAAGGTCGGTCTAGCGCCTTCACCAGTTCGTCTGCTTCACCTTCGTTCAGAACCAACAGATCGATATAGGCCATCGCCTCTGCAACGACTTCGGGTTCGAACGGAGCGGCCGCAAAGGCAACGCGCATTCCCAATGTCTTGGCGGTCGGGGCAGCGAATTCCTGCCCCAAGGTTTCGTTTTGCATCAGCAGAAAATCACCTGGCGACGCCTCTGACAGTGCCGCGCCGATCATCCGATCACTCACCTCGTGATTGGCCCCTGCGAATATAACAATCGAATTCTCACCATCTTCGGCCACGCAGATATTCGCATGACCCGTAGCGGTGTTGACCATGGTGATATGCTGGGTTTCGACGCCATACTCCAACAACCGTTCCACTGCCCATTTACCGTCTGGCCCGACGGCACCGATATGCATCACGCGGGTACCGGCGCGGGCGGCGGCGACGGACATATTTGCGCCCTTGCCGCCCAAACCCTGACGGAAATCCTCGGCTACGATCGTTTCACCCGGCGCTGGCAAGTGACGCAGATAATAGAAATTATCCGCGTTGATAGAGCCGAGGTTCCAGATCATTCGCCGACCTTGCAGGCTGCCAGGATCGCCATGTTGAGGATGTCATTGGCGGTGGATGTGGTTGAACAAATCTGGATCGATTTATCCAGACCGGTCAGGATCGGGCCGATCACCGTGGCCCCTGCCATTTCCTGCATCAGCTTGACGGAAATGCTGGCCGAGTGCCGCGCAGGAACCACCAGAATGTTGGCTGGCCCTGTCAGCCGCGAGAACGGATAGTTCTTTTGGCTTTCGACGTTCATCGCGACATCGACGGTCATTTCGCCTTCGTATTCGAAATTCACGCCGCGACGGTCCAGTACATCAGGCGCATGCTGCATTTTCTCGGCACGCTCGGACACCGGATAACCAAAGGTGGAGAAACTGACAAAGGCGACCCGGGGTTCAAGCCCCAGATGCCGCGCGACCTTGGCACCGCTTTCGGCGATGTTGGCCAGATCTTCTTCGTCGGGCCATTCATGCACCAGCGTATCGCCGATAAACACGATCCGGCCTTTGTGCAGCAAGGCGGTGATGCCCACGGCACCATGTTCTGCGTTGGCGTCGAAAACATGGTTAAGACGCTCTAGCACATGCGCCGACTTGCGGGTCGCGCCTGTCACCAGACCGTCACCATGCCCGTGCGCCAACATCAGCGCGGCAAAGACATGACGGTCGCGCGCAGCAAGACGGTGGATGTCCTTGCGGTCAAACCCCTTGCGTTGCAGGCGATCATACAGAAAGCTTTTATAATTTTCCAAGTGGGTCGTATTGGCCGCATTCACGACCTCAAGCTCGCGATAGGCGTCTTCCAGTCCGGCGCTGGCCAGCTTGGCTTTGACGTCGTCAGACCGCCCGACAACCAGCGCTTTGCCCAAACCGGACCGCTGATACATCACGGCGGCGCGCAACACCTTGGGGTCATCCCCTTCGGCAAAGATCATCCGCGCCTGGTTCGCACGGGCGCGGGCGTTGATGCCGCGCAGGATGTTCGCAGTCGGGTCCATGCGGGATTTCAGGCTAAGCTCGTAAGCATCCATGTCGATGATCGGGCGCCGCGCAACGCCGGTATCCATACCGGCACGCGCCACGGCTGGTGGAATGCGGTGGATCAGGCGGGGGTCAAACGGCGTGGGAATGATGTAATCACGTCCAAAGCTGAGGTTCTTGCCATAGGCCAGCGCAACCTCGTCCGGCACATCCTCGCGGGCAAGGTTTGCCAAGGCGTGGGCGCAGGCAATCTTCATCTCGTCATTGATGGCGCGGGCATGAATATCCAGGGCACCGCGGAACAGGTACGGGAAACCCAGCACGTTGTTCACCTGGTTCGGGTAATCGCTGCGCCCTGTGGCAACGATGGCGTCGGGGCGGACTTCGTGGGCTTCTTCGGGCGTAATTTCGGGATCGGGGTTCGCCATGGCAAAGATCACCGGATTATCCGCCATGCTTGCCACCATCGCAGGGGTTACGGCCCCTTTGACAGAGACGCCCAGGAACACATCGGCCCCCGACATCGCGTCTTCCAATGTGCGCAATTCGGTCGCCGCGGCATGCGCCGATTTCCACTGGTTCATCCCTTCGGTGCGACCCTGATAGATGACGCCTTTGGTGTCACACATAATGCAATTGTTGTGCTTGGCACCCATCGCTTTGAGCAGTTCAAGGCAGGCGATGCCCGCAGCACCGGCACCGTTCAGCACGATCCGGACGTCTTCGATTTTCTTGTCGGAAATCTTCAGGGCATTCAAAAGGCCCGCCGCACAGATCACAGCAGTCCCGTGCTGGTCGTCATGGAAGACGGGAATATCCATTTCTTCCTTGAGGCGCTGTTCGATGATGAAGCATTCAGGTGCCTTGATGTCCTCAAGGTTGATGCCGCCAAAGGTCGGCCCCATCAGCCGGACCGCGTTGATAAAGGCTTCGGGGTCTTCTGTGTCCAGTTCGATGTCGATCGAATTCACATCGGCGAAGCGCTTGAACAGAACTGCCTTGCCTTCCATCACCGGTTTGGAGGCCAGCGCGCCCAGATTGCCCAACCCCAGTACCGCCGTCCCGTTAGAGATCACCGCAACCAGATTGCCCTTGTTGGTGTAGTCATACGCCAGTTCAGGATGCTCGGCGATGGATTCACAGGGAACAGCAACGCCGGGCGAATAGGCAAGGCTCAGGTCGCGCTGCGTTGTCATGGGGACAGTCGCGGTAATCTCGAACTTGCCGGGGGTTGGTTCTAGGTGAAAGGCAAGCGCCTCTTCTGACGTAATACGGTTCTTTGACACTGGCACGGCTTCCCTGATGGTTTTCCGCTTAATACCGACGAACGGCCCAGTGCACAATAAACTTGCCGCTTTGCGTCACACGACGTAGCGCACCCAGTCGTGGTTTTTCAAAAACGCATCATGGCGTTCGGGGAAATCGGCCTGCAAGCGCGCCATCGCCCAGCGGATCACCTGCGGTCTTTCGCACCGGTTTGCGCACCACACCATGCGAACAAGGGTCTGCCACCGCGATGGATCCGCCTTGAACGCGGCGTCAATTGCCATCAGCTCGGACTTGGGGGCATCGGCTTCCTTGTGGCAGTCAGCCAGCAGCAGCAACAAATCCATGTGACCCGCCAACAACTTTGGATGCGCCTCAAGGACACAAAGCGCTTTGTCGACTGCGCCGACCCTGAACAGCGTCCGGGCCAGCTTTAGCAAGTCGCCTGATGTCGGCATGTCGGGGATATGCCCGTCCAACGCCACGACAAACGCCATCAATTGCCCGGCACCCTGATGGGACAATGCAGTTGGCAGCAATTCTTCCTTGAAGGGGTTGGGTTCATCACCCGGAGCGACGCCTTTGTAGTCCGCGTAAAAGCTGACGTATTTGCACTGCGCGGCATTGGCGACCGGCCAGAAATCACCCCAACGGGTCATCGCCGTTTGCAGCGTGCCGATTTCAATCACATAGGTTTCGGGGCTGGCGAACAACATGTTGGTAAATCCCGCCCCGTGATACGAGATCATGATTTCGGCGTTCGCCATCAGGGCAACTTGTTCAAGCGGGTGCATGTTTTCAAAAACGACATACTCAAAGCCGAACATCTTGAGGTGATCGAACAGCTTGTCCTCGCCCTCCATATGCCGCGTGCGGCTTTGGCGGGTATCGCGTCCGACATAGAATTTCTTGGGCAGATCGCTGAAATCAAGCCCCTCGATGGTCCGCAAGGCGCGCTCACGCAGCGCGATCAGGCTTGAGCCGACCGTATTCATCTGAAGCATGCCTTGCGCCGCGACCGTCGGGGTCTGCCCCTGCCAGATCTGATCGGACGGGGACAGCTTGTTCAGTCTATTAGGCTCTATGTATGGGTTTAGATAATGAACCCCCATCAGATCAAAGGCCGTCAATACGCGGTCATAATCCTTTGGCGCACGCTCGAAAAACACGCGACCCTTGTATTCGGGAAACAGGACGGCGACGAAATTGCGGGTAAAGTCACGCAGTTTGCGTTCGTTATTGGGGAAATGGATGTAAATGCGGCCCTGAAAATCCAGATCATCCAGAACGCACAATTGGCAAAGAGATTCCGTGACAAAGTGGTAGTAGTTGAACGTATTCCGACAGGTGATCGCGAAATCGACATCCGGGCCAAGCGCCTCGGGATCTATCGTCAGCTTTTTCCCCTGGTTCGCCTCCAGACTTTCAGCGAAATAATCGACCAGGCGCTGTTGCGGATCAAACTCCTCGGCCTCGTTTGCCCACCGAAAGCGGTTAACAGCGCGGGTACCCGGTGCTCCCCCCAGAACGATCCGGTCCTGCGCCATGATGAATGACTTGCGAAACCCGACCTCGTCCAGGATCGCAGGTACACTGGCATAGACGATCGGTTGCTTGAATTTCCGATGCCGCCGCGTTTGGGTCAGGAATGCTTCGATCTTGTCATTCAGCGCCTCGCTTTCGCTTGCCCCGACACCTTCGATTACCGCAGCAGGACAGGTGCGCCAGAAATATGGCGGCTCTGCCAACAGCGTCACGCCGTCATCCGCCCAAGGATTTAGAAAAACCTGCTCTGGTTCCCGGGCAAGGTTCACTTGGTTTCGCAAAGCGGCCTCAACTTTCTGCTCGTCGCTAATCTGTGTTAACTTCATTCTGCTTTTTAGCATAGTCCGATCTGCGGTCCATCATCATCCGCCCTTTCATGCGCGCGCGTGGTTTTGTAGACAGCACCAAGCCGAATGGGGGGGTTGCAGTGACCGACGAAAAAATCACACCGATGATGGCTCAGTATCTTGAGCTGAAAGCGCAATACGCAGAGGCGCTGTTGTTTTACCGCATGGGCGATTTCTACGAAATGTTCTTTGACGATGCCGTCGCCGCAGCCGAGGCTTTGGACATTGCGCTGACCAAACGCGGGAAACATGGCGGCGAAGACATCCCGATGTGTGGCGTGCCGTTTCATGCTGCCGAAGGGTATTTGCTGACCCTGATCCGCAAGGGGTTTCGCGTCGCAGTCTGCGAACAGATGGAAAGCCCTGCCGAAGCGAAGAAACGCGGTCACAAATCCGTGGTCAGACGTGATGTGGTCCGTTTGGTCACGCCCGGCACCCTGACCGAAGAATCCCTGCTCGAGGCGCGCCGGCATAATTACCTTGCCGCGTTTGCCGAAGTCCGCGACCAACATGCGCTGGCATGGGTCGACATCTCGACCGGGGCGTTTCACGTCATGCCGCTAACCTTGGCGCGACTGGGGCCGGAACTGGCAAGGCTTTCCCCGTCAGAACTGATCGTTTCTGACGCAAAAGAAGCGGAATTGCACGGGTTAGTCTCTGATTTCGATTTATCCCTCACGCCCCTCGCCCGGTCTGCCTTTGACAGCACCAGTGCTGAAAAAAGCATTTGTGATCTTTTCGGGATCGGATCGCTGGACGCATTCGGCAGCTTCAGCCGCGCCGATATTTCCGCCATGGGCGCGATCATCGACTATCTGGAGATCACGCAAAAAGGCAAACTCCCCCTTCTGCGCCCCCCGCAGAAAGAAGCTGAATCCCGCACAGTCCAGATCGACGCCGCCACACGGCGCAATCTTGAACTGACCCACGCCCTTACCGGTGGCCGCGCAGGCACGTTACTTTCGGTGATGGACAAGACGGTTACAGCAGGTGGCGCACGTCTTCTTGAACGACGCATCTCATCGCCTTCGCGTGTGCTAGACACGGTTCATGCCCGTCTGGACGCCATCAGCTTTGCCCACGAAAACCCGCGTTTCCGCGAGGATTTCCGCCAGCATCTGCGCAACGTTCCCGACCTGGATCGCGCCTTGTCCCGGCTGTCGCTTGACCGTGGTGGCCCCCGCGATCTGGCCGCCATCCGCAACGGGCTGACAGAGGCTGGCCATCTTGCGGACAAGGCCGATAGCGCCGATCTACCCGATCTGCTGTCTAATGCCGTCAAAGGTCTGCACGGACACGAAGCGCTGATTGATCTGCTGGACGAAGCCTTGATCGCCGAACCCCCGCTGCTGGCGCGCGATGGCGGCTTCATCGCCCAGGGTTATGATGCCGATCTTGACGAGGTGCGCACCCTGCGTGACGAAGGCCGCAGCGTCATCGCCCAAATGCAGCAGGAATTCGTCACCCTGACAGGCATTTCAGCGCTCAAGATCAAACACAATAATGTCTTGGGCTACTTCATCGAAGTGACCTCCACCCACGCCGAAAAGATGCTTTCGGCCCCCCTGTCCGAAAAATTCATCCACCGTCAGACAACCGCAAACCAGGTCAGATTCACGACCGTCGAACTCTCCGAGATGGAGACAAAGATCCTCAACGCCGGCAATCACGCGCTTGAGATTGAAAAACGGCTCTATGAAACGCTAAAACGTGCAATTATCGATCAGTCGGGGCCGATAGGTGTCGCTTCAGCCGGGCTCGCCGAAATAGATTTGGCGACCGCGCTTGCCGAGATTGCGCAAACTGAAAACTGGGTGAAACCGCGCGTCGACAATTCGCGGGCTTTCGATATTCAAGGCGGCAGGCATCCGGTCGTTGAACGCGCCCTTGCACAGCAATCGGGCGCGGCTTTCATCGCCAATGATTGCGCCCTGTCCGCTGATGCGGACAATGCGCATATCTGGCTGCTGACCGGTCCGAACATGGCTGGTAAATCGACCTTCCTGCGGCAAAACGCTCTTATCGCGTTGATGGCTCAGATGGGCAGTTTCGTCCCCGCTTCGGGTGCGCATATCGGCCTGATCAGCCAGATTTTCAGCCGCGTCGGTGCCTCCGACGATCTTGCCCGCGGGCGGTCCACCTTCATGGTGGAAATGGTCGAAACCGCCGCGATCCTGAACCAGGCAGATGATCGTGCCTTGGTGATCCTTGATGAAATCGGGCGCGGCACGGCCACCTATGACGGGCTTTCAATCGCTTGGGCCACGCTGGAACACCTGCACGATGTCAACAGATCCCGTGCCTTGTTCGCAACCCACTACCACGAAATGACAGCCCTTTCGACCAAACTGGACGGGGTCGAAAACGCGACCGTCACCGTCAAGGAATGGGAGGGAGAAGTCATTTTCCTTCACGAAGTGAAAAAGGGGGCCGCTGACAGGTCTTACGGCGTTCAGGTCGCACAGCTTGCCGGGCTGCCGCCATCGGTCATCGCGCGCGCGCGTGTCGTGCTTGAAGCGTTGGAGAAAGGTGAGCGCGAAGGCGGTGCCACCCAGAAAACCCTGATCGATGATCTCCCACTGTTTGCTGTGACACCCACGCCGCCGCCACAACCGCAGAAAACCTCCAAGGTCGAAGCCACCCTCGCCGGCATAATGCCAGACGAACTGACCCCGCGCGAAGCCCTTGATCTGCTCTATAAACTAAAAGAGGCGGCCAAAGATTGACCGCCTCCCTCGTATTCCAAATGGAAATAAATCCTCCCCGAAGGGTCCGGGGCTGGAAAAAATCGCCTTAGCTGGCGGTCATGGACGACACGCCCACCTGCGCCGGCCGCAACAAACGGTCGTGCAGCATGAAACCTTCTGCGGCGACCTGAATAATATCACCGGCTTTCGTGCCGGGTACCGGTGCCTCGAACATCGCCTGATGCAACTGAGGGTCAAATCGATCACCCACTTCAGGTGCGATCACTTCCATGCCGTGCTTTTTGAAAACGTTGACAAGCTCGCGCATTGTCAGTTCGATCCCTTCAAGCAATGCACTTGAGACGGTGCGCTGCTCTTCCGATGTCGTTTCAAGTGCGCGTTTCATGTTGTCGTAGACCGGCAACATGTCACGGGCCAGCTTCGACCCGCCATAGTTCTCAGCTTCGCGCCGGTCCTTGTCCGACCGTTTGCGCGCATTTTCAGCATCTGCCAACGCCCGCATAAAGCGGTCTTTCAACAGATCACGTTCCGCGCGCAACTGGTCCAGCTCCAGCGCTTCGTCGTCGATCTCTTCCATTTCAGATGCATAGGCTTCAGCCTCTGCATCATCAATGTCGTCCAAAAATTCGTTTTCTCTCGGCTCTGCCATAGTCCACCTCTAGCTGCGGTTGGAAATCAGTTTCCCAACCAGCTGCGCCGTGTAATTCACAATCGGCACGATACGTCCATAATTAAGGCGTGTGGGGCCAATCACACCGACGGCACCAATCACCTTACGATCTGCGTTCATATAAGGGGAAACCACCAGAGAGGAACCCGAAAGTGAAAAAAGTTTGTTCTCAGAACCAATAAAAATGCGCACACCGTCGCCTGCATCGGCCAGTTCAAGAAATTCGGCGATATCGCGCTTACGTTCGAGGTCGTCAAACAGCTGGCGGATCAGTTCGACATTCTCGGCCTCGCCCTCAGCGTTGATCAGATTCGACCGGCCCCGCACGATCAGACGTTCGGGATGTTCACCCTCGCCCTGCCAAAGGGCCAGCCCGCTTTCCACCAGCTGGCGTGCCAGAATATCAATCTCTTGGCGCCGCTGATTGATCTCGTTCGAGATCGCGCGCTGCAATTCGGATATCGTCTTGCCTTCGACCAAGGCGTTCAGAAAATTTGCCGCCTCTCGCATGCTGCTTGGCGTCTGTCCCGGCGGTGGCGTGAACAGCCGGTTTTCAACATGCCCGTCCGAGAAGACAAGCACGACCAAGGCTCTGTCCTGCGACAGAGAAACGAATTCGATATGCTTGATCGGCGCCTCGTGTTTGGGCGTCAACACCAGCGACGCCCCGCGCGTCACACCCGATAGCGCCGAACCGACACGGTCCAGGATCCCGCTGACATCCGCCCCGTTATCGCCCATCGTGGCGTCGATCTTCTCGCGGTCGATGTCCGTCGGATCTCCGATTTCAATCATCCCGTCGACGAACATCCGCAGTCCCATTTGTGTGGGAATCCGTCCCGCGCTGACATGGGGACTTCCCAGCAGCCCCATGTATTCGAGGTCCTGCATCACATTGCGAATGGTCGCCGCGCTGACCTTTTCGCTAAAGTCGCGTGTCAATGTCCGCGACCCCACAGGATCGCCATTCGCCAGATAGCCTTCGACCACACGACGGAACACTTCGCGCGACCGGTCATTCATTTCGTCCAGAACTGTAGGTGTTTTTTCCATGATGCCCCAATAAAGGGGCTCGGGGGGCAAACGTCAATCGGGGTTGCATCAAGATGGCGTGCAGAGTTATCCCCAATGCAACTTATAAAGGATGATCTTATGCGCCCCTCTGGCCGAAAACTTGACGAAATGCGTGCTGTGTCCGTGGATACGGACTTTACCAAACATGCCGAAGGTTCTGCCCTGATCAAGATGGGCGGAACCCATGTCCTGTGCACCGCGACGATCGAAGACCGTGTGCCGCCCTTTATCAAAGGGTCCGGCCTGGGCTGGGTCACAGCGGAATACGGCATGTTGCCCCGCGCAACCAACACACGGATGCGTCGCGAGGCCGCAATGGGCAAGCAAGGCGGCCGTACCGTGGAAATCCAGCGCCTGATCGGTCGTGCCTTGCGTGCCGGCGTGGACCGCAGCGCCCTTGGTGAACGTCAGATCACTATTGATTGCGATGTTTTGCAGGCCGATGGCGGCACACGTTGTGCGTCCATCACCGGTGGGTGGATTGCGCTTAAACTGGCGGTCAACAAGCTGATGAAAGCGGGCGATGTCGTGAATGATCCGCTGGCCGATCCGGTTGCGGCGATCAGCTGCGGTATCTATGCTGGCCAGTCCGTCCTTGATCTGGACTACCCCGAAGATTCCGAGGCTGGCGTTGACGGAAACTTCATCATGACCGGCACAGGCCGTTTGATCGAAATCCAGATGAGCGCGGAAGGATCGACTTATTCCCGCGATCAGATGAACCAATTGATGGATCTTGCTGAAAAAGGTGTGTCCGAGCTGGTTGAAATTCAGAAAGCGGTAACGAAATGACTCGGAGATTTACGGGCGATCAGATCCTGATCGCCACCCACAACGCGGGAAAACTGCAGGAAATGGCTGAACTATTCGCCCCTTTCGGCGTACGCGTTGTGGGGGCCGCCGAAATGAATCTGGCGGAACCGGAAGAAACTGAAGACAATTTTATTGGTAATGCCCGGATCAAAGCCGTCGCTGCGGTCAAGGCGACCGGCCTGCCCGCCCTTGCCGATGACTCTGGGATCGAGGTCGAGGCGCTGGATGGTGCTCCCGGCGTCTACACCGCCGACTGGTCTGAAACCCCCAATGGGCGCGATTTCGTTATGGCGATGACGAAAACCCACAACCTTCTTGAGGAAAAGAACGCCCCCCATCCGCGCCGTGCACGGTTCTGCGCGACACTTGTGCTGGCCTGGCCCGACGGGCACGAAGAAATCTTTGAGGGTACAGTAAACGGAAAATTGGTTTGGCCGATGCGCGGCGAGATCGGACATGGATATGACCCGATATTCCAGCCTGACGGCTACGATCAGACCTTCGGCGAAATGACCCATGACGAAAAGAACAAGATCAGCCACCGCGCGGATGCCTTCGCCAAACTGACCTCTGCCTGTTTTGACTGAAGACTGGCGTCAGGGCGGTTTCGGCCTCTATATCCACTGGCCGTTTTGCGAGGCGAAATGCCCTTATTGTGACTTTAACAGCCATGTTAGCCGCACAATTGATCAACAAGCTTGGCGCGACGCCTACTTGCTCGAGCTTGAACGCGGTGCCGCCGAAACCAAAGGGCGCGTGTTGAACGCAGTGTTCTTTGGTGGAGGCACCCCCAGCCTGATGGACCCCGAAATTGTCGCGGATGTCATCGCTGCGATCTATCGGCTGTGGCCGGTGGCAAATGATCTTGAAATCACGCTCGAGGCAAACCCCGGATCAGTTGAGGCTGGACGGTTCAAAGGCTTTCGGGATGCTGGTGTAAATCGGGTGTCTATGGGCATTCAAGCACTGAACGACACAGATCTTAGGAAACTTGGTCGTATCCACAACACGACCGAGGCACTGGCCGCGTTTGACATCGCCCGATCCACTTTTGATCGTGTAAGTTTTGACCTGATTTACGGGCGCCAAAACCAAACATTGTCCGAGTGGAAGACAGAGCTAAAGCAGGCCCTATCCTTGGCGATAGACCATATATCTTTGTATCAGCTGACCATCGAACAAGGCACCGCTTTTGGCGATCGCTACGCGGTCGGAAAACTGCGTGGTCTGCCCGATGATGACCTGGGCGCGGATATGTACGCCGCGACGCAGGAGATTTGCGATCAGATGGGAATGCCTTCCTACGAGGTTTCCAACCATGCAAGGGATAGCGCGCAATCGCGACATAATCTGATCTACTGGCGCTATGGCGATTATCTGGGCATTGGGCCCGGTGCCCATGGAAGGTTAACCAAAGGCGGGGATCGCTTTGCGACTGAATGCTTTAGCAACCCAAAGCGCTGGCTTGATGCCGCGGTTTCGGGTTCAACTGAAAAGCCCCGCGAACAGCTTGCAAAGTCGGACCAGGCGAGCGAGTTTTTGATGATGGGCCTGCGCCTTAAGGAAGGCGTCGATCTAAAGCGGTATGAAGCCCTTGCTGGTTCGCCACTGTCGGCAAAAAAAATCATCCGGATGCAGGACATCGGGATGATTTCAATTTCTGGTGACCGATTAACCGTTACAAATCAAGGTTTTATGGTCCTTAACGCGATCTTGGAAGAACTATTGTCGGATTAGTGAGCGGACAAGAGCCGGCAAATTTCGTCCAACTCCTCCATCGTCTTGTAGGTCAGAACCATTTGGCCCGCTTCCTGTCCTGGCTTATGATTCAGCGTCACTTTAAGCCCAAGATTTGCTGACAAATCTCCCTCAAGCGCACGGGTGTCAGCGTCTTTTTCCTCAGCCGAAGAACGCACTTTTCTGACAGGTGTTTCCGCATCCCCCGCCTGCGCCTTCTTAACCAATGCCTCTGCTGCACGAACCGACAAGCCGCCTGCAATAATCTGGTTGGCCAATTTCAACGGATCATCTGCCGTCACCAAAGTGCGGGCATGACCGGCGGACAAATCACCTTTGCGAACCATCTCAAGAACCGTCTCGGGCAGGTTCAAAAGACGCAAAAGATTCGCGATGTGGCTTCTGCTTTTCCCCAGGGCTTCGGCCATTTTTTCTTGAGTATGTCCAAAGCGATCCATCAATTGACGGTATCCAGCAGCCTCTTCGACAGAGTTCAAATCCGCGCGCTGAATATTTTCGATGATGGCGACTTCCAACACCTCGACGTCAGTAAATTCACGAATAATGACCGGAAGCTGGTGAAGTTGCGCCATTTGTGAGGCGCGCCAGCGGCGTTCGCCAGCAACAATCTCAAACGATCCGTCTTCGCGACGGCGCACGATCAAGGGTTGGATGACGCCCTTTTCCCGGATTGAATTGGCAAGATCGTTCAAATCCTCAGGGTCAAAACGCTTTCGCGGCTGCTCGGGGTTCGGCGAAATCTGCTCGATCGGAACATACTGCTCAGCTGACCCTTTCTCGGTTACCGTCTGCGTTTCCGCAACATCGGCCATCAAAGCCGAAAGTCCGCGCCCAAGGCCCCGACGTTTGTCTCTCTCTGCCATAGTTTAATACCCCCTTAAATCACACTATTTACCAAGATTTCCTTGGCGAGTTCCCGGTATGCCTTGGCACCCTTCGACCCGGTATCATAGCTCAGCACCGGCATCGCAAAACTGGGTGCTTCGCTGACACGGACGTTTCGTGGAATTACTGTTTTGTAGACCAATTCGCCCAAGTTGCTGCGTGCGTCCTGTTCGACCTGTTGCGACAGATTGTTGCGCTGATCGTACATGGTCAGCACAATGCCCTCGATCCGCAGATCCTTGTTACCGCTTTGCCGCACCTCACGAATTGTCAACATCAACTGCGACAGACCTTCGAGTGCGAAGAATTCACTTTGCAACGGCACCAGCACGGAATGCGCGGCAATCATCGCGTTGACCGTCAACAGGTTGAGAGATGGCGGGCAATCAATCAATATATAGTCGAATGCATAGCCATCCATCTGCGTCTGGCGAAGCGCATCATGCAATAGAAAACTGCGCTTTTCGTTCGAAATCAGCTCAAGATCAGCGGAGCTAAGATCAACGGTAGCAGGAACGATGTGCAGACCTTCTGTCTGTGTGGTCAAAATCACCTGATCTAGCGCCACATCCTCCAAAAGAAGCTCATAAGTCGTGAACTCTCGATCCTCAAGTTCAATTCCAAGCCCCGTTGACGCGTTCCCTTGGGGATCCAGGTCGACAACAAGAACCCGATGGTCCATTTCAACCAGCGCGGCAGCAAGGTTTATCGTCGTCGTCGTTTTACCGACGCCGCCCTTCTGGTTTGCAACGGCGATAATCTTTGGCCCGGAGGGGCGCGACAGATCAGACATGCGAGATTTCCTTGATCCTGAGCACGGCGGCGGATGGGTCTGTTTGGCTAGGTATTGGATCGCACTCAAAATGCCAAGCCACTCTGGCGTCGACTTCCTCGGCCTTCCAATTTGACCCTTTGGGAAATACGGCGACACCGTTCTTTGCCAGGTGCAAGTCGGCAAACCCCAAGAGAGCTTTCAGGTCAGCGAGTGCCCGAGCAGACAAGACATCTGCCTCTAGTGGTTCGATTTTCTCGATCCGGTCATTGATTACGGAGGCATCTATACCCAGTTCACGTATAGCCGTTCGAAGGAACGCGCATTTTCGCTGATCGCTTTCCACCAAAGTAAATTTCGTAGACCGGCCATCTTGCTGCGACATAAGCGCAAGAACGATGGCTGGAAAGCCACCCCCACTTCCCAGATCAACCCAGTGCCTTCCGATTGGCGCGTGCTGATAAAGCTGTAATGAGTCTTGGATATGACGTTCCCACATATTCGGGATGCTCGACTTTGAAATTAGGTTTATTTTTGCAGTCCATTTTTCAACAAGCTGCGCAAACTGACCGAGCTTCTCGGATGTTTCACGTGAAACATAGTCGTCCAAATTATCGATCACGCTGATTTCTTTCGCGCATCGCGCTTCAGATGGGATAGCAACAGCGTCAGTGCAGACGGTGTCATACCATCTATTCGCGCTGCCTGCGCCAGGTTTGTTGGCCTAACTCTGATCAACTTTGACTTAAGTTCGTTGGACAATCCATCAATCGGCGCATAATCAAAGCCATCCGGTATCAAATGTGCTTCATCCTTTTGCAACACATCAATATCACGCTGCTGCCGCGCAATGTAATTCGCGTAAAGTGCATCACGCTCCACTTGCCGCCTCGTTTCCTCGTCAACGGCCTCAAGTCTTGGATCCAACGGTATCAGGTCTTCAAACTTTACGTCGGGAAAAGACAACAACTGGAAGCCCGTACGTTTAGACCCATCTTGATTAATCTTGATGCCGGATTCCTCAATAACTTTCGGAGAAAACTTGTCGCTCTGCAACAGGTCTGTCGCTTCCTTCAATCGTTTCATTTTCTCCGAAAAAACTTCAGCGCGTGTGGTGGTAGTGCATCCAAGTTCAATAGCAAGTGGCGTCAACCGCTGATCCGCATTGTCAGCCCGTAGGGAAAGCCGAAACTCCGCGCGTGACGTAAACATGCGATATGGCTCGGTAACGCCCCGTGTCGTCAAATCATCTATCATCACGCCGATGTAACTTTGCGATCGGCTGAAAATGACGGGATCCTTCCCTTGAGACGCCAATGCAGCATTAAGCCCGGCAACCAATCCTTGGCCAGCAGCCTCCTCGTATCCCGTCGTGCCGTTGATTTGTCCAGCCAAATACAAGCCTGGAACCGATCTTACCTTCAACGTCAGATCAAGCGCCCGAGGATCTACATAGTCGTATTCAATCGCGTATCCCGGCTGAAGAATCTCAACGTTTTCAAGGCCTTCCATTGATCGCACATAAGCAAGCTGAACATCTTCAGGGAGTGATGTAGAGATGCCGTTTGGATAGATCGTATGATCATCCACCCCCTCGGGCTCTAGAAACACTTGATGCGAGGTCTTATCAGAAAACCGCACGACTTTATCTTCGATAGATGGGCAGTATCGGGGGCCGACACCTTCGATATGACCACCATACATCGCTGACCGCGACAGGTTTTCGCGAATGATGTCGTGGGTCTTTTCATTTGTATGCGTTATTCCGCACGATATCTGCTTTGCCGTTGGGGCGGTCGACAGAAACGAGAAAAGCGTTGGCTCTTCATCACCGGGTTGCGATTCAAGTTTGGCCCAGTCAATGGTCCGCCCATCCAACCGTGGTGGTGTTCCCGTTTTCAATCGGCCGAGCGGCAGATTAAAGGAATCGATCCGCTCGGCGAGCTTGACCGAAGCTTTATCCCCCATCCGGCCACCGGACCTGGAGACATCCCCGATATGTATCACGCCGCGAAGAAAAGTCCCAGTGGTCAGGATCACTGCTTTCGCAAAAACCTCTGATTGGTCAGCCAGCACAACTCCGGACACAGCTTCACCCTGCATCATGAAATCGACGACTTCGCCCTCAATAATAGTTAAGTTTTCCTGCCGCTCCGTTTCCAAGAGCATTTCGGTGCGATAAATCTTTCGATCCGCTTGCGTGCGCGGCCCCTGCACTGCCGGGCCTTTCCGACGGTTAAGCAACCTGAATTGGATACCTGCCTTATCGGCGACCCGTCCCATGACGCCGTCCATCGCATCAATCTCGCGAACAAGGTGGCCCTTGCCCAACCCACCGATTGCAGGATTACAAGACATCACTCCGATTCCGTCTCGCGACATGGTGACAAGAGCGGTAGCCACGCCCATACGCGCTGCGGCGTGGGCGGCTTCGGCACCTGCATGGCCGCCTCCAATAACGATGACGTCAAAATGTTTCACGTGAAACACTCCATTTATTTACCTAAACAAAAGCTCGAAAAGATCACATCCAACAGGTTTTCAACGTCAATCCGACCGACAAGAGCTTCCAACGCCCGAATCGAATGGCGCAGTTCCTCTGAAGCTATATCATATTGATCGGGGCCGTGATCCAGTACTGACATGGAAACCGACAATCCGTCGGCGGCTTTCTGCAATGCCACGCGATGTCTCTCGTGGGTCGCCAGTCCGGCTGTCAAACTCCGCGCACCTAATATTGCTTGCACCGTTGATATAAGCTGAGAGACCCCCTGCCCGGTTGTACCAGAAATCGCACCTTCCGCGCTGTCGCGCAGATCGGCCTTTGGACGCATACGGATATCTTCTGGCAAAGCAGCCACAGGAAGATCCTCGTCGTCCTCTACAAGGAAAATCCGCAGATCCGCATCGGCTGCGCGTTTTAGCGCCCGTTCAATACCAATGGCCTCAACCTCATCAGCACCGTCGCGCAATCCCGCGGTGTCCAATAGCGTAACAGGAAGGCCGCCAAGGTCCATACGGACCTCAATCACATCACGAGTCGTTCCCGCAACAGCGGAGGTGATCGCGGCATCACGACCGGCAAGCGCGTTCAGCAAGGTTGATTTTCCAGCGTTCGGCCGCCCGATTATTGCCACCTCGAAACCCGTCCGGATACGCTCTGCAGTATGCGTGCCCGCGATCTCTTTCAGCAAATCATCGTTAACGTCTCTCAGAAGTCCTCTAACTTCGGGCGAAACGTCGACGGGAACATCCTCATCTGCAAAATCGATCGTGACCTCAAGCAGAGCGGCCGCACGGATCAGTTTCTCGCGCCACGCATCAACCCGTTGACCAAGATGCCCAGAAAGCACCCTAAGCGCTTGTTTTCGCTGCGCTTCTGTTTCGGCCTCGATCAGGTCACCAAGGCCCTCGACCTGCGTCAAGTCAAGCTTTCCATTTTCCATGGCGCGGCGGGTGAATTCACCAGGTTCAGCAAGCCGCGTGTCGGGGAATGTCGACAACAAAGCCAAAACGGCGCGCACGACTGCGATGCTCCCATGAAGATGCAGTTCCACTACATCCTCGCCCGTAAAGCTGCTTGGGCCTTTGAATGTCAGAACCAGCGCGCTGTCGATGACGCCGCCGTCCTGGCCAATGATCGGCCGAACGGCAGCCTGTCGCACCTCTGGCAGAGGAAAAGCGATCTTTTCAGCAATATCAAACGCCTGCGGACCAGAGATACGAACCACGCAAACCCCGGCACGCCCCTGCGCCGTGGCTTGAGCGAATATCGTATCCATAAGACTTAACCTACTGTTATAATTAGATAACTTAGGTGTTCATCGAATCAAAGAAGTCTGAATTCGACTTGGTTTGCTTGAGTTTCCCGAGGAGGAATTCGATGGCATCCGTCGTGCCCATCGGGTTCAGAATCCGGCGCAACACAAAGGTTTTCTGAAGATCGACCTTGTCGATCAACAGGTCTTCTTTCCGCGTCCCGGACTTGAGGATATCGATCGCCGGGAAGACGCGCTTGTCCGCAATCTTGCGATCCAGAACGATCTCAGAGTTGCCGGTCCCTTTGAATTCTTCAAAGATGACTTCGTCCATCCGGCTACCTGTGTCGATCAATGCCGTCGCGATAATGGTCAGCGAACCGCCTTCTTCGATATTGCGCGCCGCACCAAAGAAACGTTTGGGCCGCTGAAGGGCATTTGCATCCACACCACCGGTCAAAACCTTGCCGGACGACGGCACAACCGTGTTGAACGCACGGCCCAGACGGGTGATCGAATCAAGCAAGATCACGACGTCACGCTTGTGTTCGACCAGACGCTTGGCCTTTTCGATTACCATCTCGGACACGGCAACGTGGCGCGTCGCGGGTTCGTCGAAGGTAGAGGAAACAACCTCACCCTTCACACTGCGCTGCATGTCGGTGACTTCTTCGGGGCGTTCATCGATCAGCAGAACGATCAAATAGCATTCAGGATGGTTTTTTTCGATAGAATTGGCGATATTTTGCAGCAGAACTGTCTTACCCGTGCGCGGCGGGGCGACGATCAGACACCGTTGGCCTTTGCCGATCGGTGCAACCAGATCGATGATCCGGGCAGAGCGGTCCTTGATCGTGGGGTCTTCGACCTCCATCGTCATGCGCTCGTCGGGGTAAAGCGGCGTGAGGTTTTCAAACGCAACCTTGTGACGGGCTTTTTCAGGGTCTTCAAAGTTAATCTTGGTGACTTCAGTCAGGGCAAAGTAACGCTCTGTGTCGTCTGGTGCCTTGATAAGGCCCTCAATCGTGTCCCCGGTGCGCAAGGAATGCTGGCGCAGCATTTCAGGCGAAAGGTAAATGTCATCGGGGCCCGGCAGGTAGTTCGCTTCGGGCGACCGCAGGAAGCCAAAGCCGTCTTGCAAAACTTCCAACACACCGTCACCGGAGATTTCCCAGCCTTCATCCGCGCGTTCGCGCAGGATCTGGAACATCATCTCGCCTTTGCGCATGGTCGAGGCGTTTTCGATCTCAAGCTCTTCGGCCATCGCCAGAAGGTTCTTGGGGGTCTGCGCCTTTAGATCAGCGAGGTTCAGCGTTTCGATTGTCATGGAAATATCCTGTTCCGGCCCAATGGAATCGGGCGGGTCGTGTCATCAAATTTGGCAGGCAAATGCAGCCCCGGACGGGGTACGACAAAAGCCATACTTCAAAGGGGGGGTTTCGTCAATCCGCTTAGAATTTCACCACGACGGACAGCACGATCAGGATCATCAGCACCGTCGGCACTTCGTTCATCATCCGGTACTGGCGGCCTGTCAGACTGTTTTGGCCCGCAGCAAAGCCTTTGACACGCGCGGACAGCCATTCATGGAACCCTGTCATTGCAATCACCCCCGCAGCCTTGGTCCAGGGCCACACCATCGACCAATCGACGATCCCGGGGGTGAACACCAGGCAAAGCCCGAAGATCCACGTGGCGATCATCGCAGGGCGCATGATCACCTTTGACAGTTTGTATTCCATCATCGCGAACAGCTCGTGGGTTTCCCCGGCCAGGCCCACCCGTTCCGTATGATGAACCAGAAGCCGCGGCAGATAGAACAGCGCCGCCATCCACGAAATAACGGCCATGATATGGATCGACTTCGTCCAAGGATAGGCGAGGGCCAGAATGTCAGACATGTCGTGCTCCGTTCGGTGTGATCCTTCTATAATAAATAAGAAGAGAAGAAAGATGATGATGTAAGTAGGGTAGCCAATTTCTGTGGATTAATGAGATATGCGCGGGCTTATCCACCTGTGTGTGATAAACGAAGGGTGACGGTGACAACTAAATCACCTACTAACTTTAATTAAAAATATCAATGCTTTAATGAGAATCCAGAGAATATTTAGACATGATAACTGTGTGGATAAGTCTAGGGTTATCTGTTTTCAGGGTGCTACAGCTTTATCCTTATCCCTCGCAGTATAATTCGCGAAACTTGGCGCGAAGAATACGATTTTTCCAAAGACCGACGGCAACTCTCGCAATCTGAGGGATAAGTCCCTAAAAACTTCCTAACTTCACACACAGGTTATCAACATGGCCCAAACGCTTATCCTTGCCTCAGGCTCAAGCATCAGAACGCAGTTGCTGCGGCAGGCAAATGTCGCCCACGAGATCAGCGTCGCGCGAATTGACGAAGAAATGATTAAGACAGCACTGATTTCGGACGGTGCCGCGTCGCGCGACGTCGCCGATACCTTGGCCGAGATGAAGGCCCGCAAGGTCAGTGACAAGAATCCCGGTGCCCTGGTGTTGGGTTGTGATCAGGTTCTGGATCATCGTGGCAGCCTTTTCTCCAAGCCCGCGACGCCCGAGGATGCGATTGCCCAGCTTACCGCCCTGCGCGGGGATCGCCACAGCCTGCTTTCTGCTGCAGTCATCGTGGAAAATGGCAAACCGATCTGGCGGCACATTGGTCAGGTGCGTTTGCGGATGCGCGATGCCTCTTACGCCTATATCGCGGATTACGTGGCGCGCAACTGGGACAGCATCCAGCATGCCGTCGGGGCCTATAAGCTGGAGGAAGAAGGCGTCAGGCTGTTCAGCAGTATTGAAGGCGATTACTTTAATGTCTTAGGGTTGCCGCTGTTGGAACTGCTTAACTATTTGACGCTCCGGGGGGATTTGACCGCATGAGCTTGCCCAAGATACCGCTTGCCGCCGTAATCGGATCCCCGATTGCACATTCGAAATCCCCTCAGATACACGGGCATTGGCTGAGCACCCTCGGGATTCAAGGGGCTTACATTCCGATGGATGTCGCGCCCGAAGATCTGGAGCAGGTTCTCCGGACCCTCCCCAAGATGGGCTTTGTCGGGGCGAACATCACGATCCCGCATAAAGAGGCGGTGATGGAAATGGTCGATGTCATTACTGACCGCGCGGCTCTGATCGGGGCGGTAAACACGCTGACCTTTCGCGCTGACGGAAAGATCATGGCAGATAATACTGACGGCTACGGGTTCATCGAAAACCTGCGCGCTGGCGCACCGTCGTGGGTTCCGGCGGACGGACCTGCCGCCGTTCTAGGTGCAGGTGGCGCTGCGCGTGCCGTAATTGCGTCGCTTTTGGATGCAGGTGTACCGGAAATCCTGCTGTCCAACCGCACGCGTGTCCGGGCGGATCGGCTGAAATCGGTGTTTGGCGGCCGTGTGACTGTCTATGACTGGGTGAAGGCCGGCAATATGCTGGACCACGCGGCGCTGGTCGTGAACACCACATCGCTCGGGATGATCGGCAAACCGGCGTTGCGCGTGCCGCTGGACGGGTTGCGGCCGTCGATGGTCGTGACCGATCTGGTCTATGCCCCGCTGAAAACAAAGCTTCTTGAGACAGCCGAAGAGGCGGGGTGCACCACCGTCGATGGTCTTGGCATGTTGCTGCACCAGGCGGTGCCGGGTTTCGAGAGGTGGTTTGGTACCCGACCCCAAGTTGATCGCGCCACCCGCGCGGCGGCGTTGCGCTGATGTTTATTCTGGGGCTCACCGGGTCGATCGGCATGGGAAAATCCACGACGGCGGCCATGTTTGCCGACGCGGGCTGTGCGGTATGGGATGCCGATGCTGCCGTGCACCGGCTGTATTCAAGGGGCGGTGCGGCTGTGCCAGCGTTCCAGGCGGCATTTCCCGATGCCGTGATCGATGGCGAAGTTTCCCGGCCTGCGTTGAAAGACATCATCAGCCAGGACCCCACCGCCCTGAAAAAGATCGAAGCGATCGTGCATCCGTTGGTCGGTCAGGACCGGGCGTCTTTTTTGGAGAACGCGCAGTCCGATATTGTCGTGCTCGACATTCCGCTGATCTTTGAAACCGGCGGAAATAAACGGATGGATGCGGTTGCATGTGTCACTGTTCCAGCGGGAACACAGCAAGAGCGCGTGATGGCACGCGGGACAATGACGCTTGAACAGTTCGAAAACATCCGTGCCAAGCAGATGCCCAATGCTGAAAAATGCGCGCTTGCGGACTATGTGATTGAAACAGATACCTTGGACCATGCCCGTGCGCAGGTTCTGGCCATCATCGACGACATCAAAGGAAAATTGACCCATGCGTGAGATCGTTCTTGATACCGAAACCACCGGATTTGACCCCGAAAGCGGTGACCGGATCGTCGAGATCGGTGCAGTTGAACTGATGGGCCACATGGCAACAGGCAAAACCTATCACCAATATATCAACCCCGAACGCGGCATGCCGGACGAGGCTTTTCAAGTGCACGGTCTGGGCGATGATTTCTTGCGCGACAAGCCCAAGTTTGCCCAGATCGGTCAGGACTTCCTTGATTTCATTGGCGATTCCAAGCTGATCATTCACAACGCCGCCTTCGACATCAAATTCCTGAATGCCGAGCTTAAGTGGATGGGGCTGCCACAGATCCCGTGGGCCCAGGCGCTGGATACGCTTGCCATTGCGCGCAAACGCTTTCCCGGATCGCCCGCATCGCTGGATGCGCTGTGCCGGCGGTTCAACATCGACAACACGTCGCGCACCTTGCACGGTGCCTTGCTGGACAGTGAAATTCTGGCAGAAGTTTATCTGGAATTGATCGGCGGGCGCCAGCCTGACTTTGGCCTGTCAAACCAGCCTCAGCGCAAAGAGGGCGATACCTCGGTGGATTGGACGCCAAAACCACGGCCGAACCCCCTGCCCTCGCGGATTTCGCAGGACGAAGCCGCCGCCCATGCTGAGTTTGTCAGCAAACTGGGCGACGGCGCTGTTTGGAAAACGCTTTAAGCGTCGGCTTTTGGCGGATTTTCCGCCTGACGACGCGCGATTTCGTTCCGGTACAAGGCGACGAAATCGATGTTCTCAAGGTTCAGCGGCGGGAAGCCACCGTCGCGGGTGATGTCGCTGACAACACGGCGCAGGAACGGGAAGACCATGCGGGGGCATTCGATCAGCAAGAACGGGTGCATCTGATCTTCGGGTACATTTTCGATGTGGAAAATACCGACATAGTCGATCTCGAGAAGAAACAGCGTCGCGTCGCCGTCTTTGGCCTTTGACGTCACCTGCAGCTTGATTGCGGATTCATACTGGTTTTCGGCAGACCGCTTTTTTGCATCCAGATTGACCTGAACCTGAACGTCGGGCTGGACGTCCGATGGTGCGCCTTTTTGCGCCATGATGTTCTCAAAGGACATGTCACGGATGAATTGACCCAGAATGCGCATTTGCGGCTGTGGGGCTTGGGTCGGGGCGGTTGTTGCTTCTTCAGCCATCTATGGGGCTCCTTGGATACGAAAATAATTCACGCGGGCATACCAGCTTCGTGGCCTGCGCTCAATGCTTTGTCCAGCCAGAGGGGTGTTGCGAAAGCCGTTCTTCTTCGGAAAGCTCGTGATATTCGCCATCAATGATGTCCCCTTGCATGGGGCGCCG
Source organism: Roseobacter sp. GAI101 (assembly GCF_000156335.1). Classification (GTDB taxonomy): domain Bacteria; phylum Pseudomonadota; class Alphaproteobacteria; order Rhodobacterales; family Rhodobacteraceae; genus Sulfitobacter. The sequence continues at coordinate 2,659,010 of NZ_DS999213.1, read as the reverse complement.
TGGATCACGTTGCGGATTTTGGCCAAAACCGCCTGACATGTTCACATTCCCGCTGACCTTGATTTTGCTGCGGACAGCCTGGAACGCGGCCTTGCGGATGCCCGGCACCAGCAGCGCAAAACCGACGGCATCGGTGAAAAACCCGGGCGTCAGCAGTAGGGCACCGGCAAACAGGATCATCGCACCATGCACCAGCGGTTCCGTCGGGTCACGCACTTCGGATAGGGATGCCTTGATCTGACCAAGCGCCATCGCACCTTGCGTGCGCATCAACGAAGTCCCGAGGATCGCGGTCAAGACGACGATCGCCAACGTCCAACCGAGGCCAATTGCCCCACCTACCTGAATGAATAGTGTTATTTCTATCAACGGCACAGCGATAAACGCTAAAAATAGCCACATGGCCAGGGTCCTTTCATAAGGGCCAGAGTGGACTTGGCCCGGTTCACACCCTACATAAGGTCCAACGACCGATGTTTCCATCTTTCTCACCAAGAGGTACCTATGAATTCGCCCATGATACAGCTTCTGGTGCTTGCCGGTATCGCAGTGTTTCTGATCCTGCGTTTGAAAAATGTGCTTGGCACACGCGAAGGTTTCGAGAAAAAGCCAGAAATCGACGCGAAACCCCAAAAGCCTTCCGGCCCGGCGTTCGAAGTGATCGAAGGCGGACCTGATCTTGATATCACCGACCACGCGCCCGAAGGGTCTGACACTGCACTGGCTCTGGCCGAAATGAAGCGGGTCGAACCGTCCTTTGGCGTCAGCGATTTTTTGGGGGGTGCCCGCGGTGCCTACGAGATGATCGTGATGGGCTTTGAGCATGGCAATCTGGACGACATCAAACCGTTCCTGTCCGAAGACATCTTCGACAGCTTCGTTGATGGCATCGCTGCCCGCGAGGATCAGGGCCTGACCGTGGAATCCACCTTCATCGGCATTCGCGAGATGGAACTGGAGAATGCCACGATGGACAAGGCGACCAAAGAGGCAGAGCTGACGATCCGCTTTGTGGCCGAAATGACGTCGGTCGTGAAAGACAAAGACGGCATGGTGATCGAAGGCAGCCCGACCGAGGTCAAACGTCAAAAGGATACGTGGGTCTTCGCGCGTGTCATGGGTTCGGATGATCCAAATTGGTTGCTCGTTTCTACAGACGGTTAAGGCGTGCCTGTGTGGGTACAGTGTTGTGGGCGGGCCTGATGGTGCCGCCCGCTTCTGCTGATGTGACCTATACGGTGATGGATTTTTCCGACCTCAAGGGATGGGAGACCGACGATCACGCCGCTGCGTTGCAGACATTCCGGAACACTTGCGGCGATATGCGCGACGTCGACTGGGGCAACCTGTGCAAATTCGCGCAGTCCGATCCTGACCCGCGCCAGTTCTTTGAACTTTTCTTTCGCCCTGTCTTGATCGACGACGGGCAAGATGCGCTGTTCACCGGTTATTTCGAACCGGAACTTGATGGCGATCTGTCGCCTTCACCGCGCTACCGCTATCCTATCTACGCCATGCCGCCAGAGGCAAAGGAAAGCAATCCGTGGCTGACACGGCGCGACATCCTTGGCACCGACGTAATGAAGGGCCGTGGCCTTGAAATCGCCTATGTCGATGATCCGGTTGAACTTTTCTTTCTGCAAATTCAGGGTTCGGGCCGTATCCGTCTGCCCGACGGGAATTTCCTCCGCGTCGGTTATCGTGGTGCCAACGGGCATCCGTACCGGTCCATCGGCGTCGAACTGGTCCGGCGCGGTGTCTATGAGGCCCATCAGGTCAGCGCCGACGTGATCAAGAACTGGGTGCGCCGCAACCCTGATGAAGGGCGCGAACTGCTGTTTCACAATCCGTCCTATGTTTTCTTCCGTGAGGTCAGCCAGGTACCTGCGGATCAAGGCCCGCTGGGCGCGATGAACCGGTCTGTCACGACCAAGCGCACGATCGCGGTGGACCCGGATTTCGTCAGGCTCGGGTCGCCGGTATGGATCGAAAAGGAAGGTGCTAAGCCGCTGAACCGTTTGATGATCGCCCAAGACACCGGATCGGCGATCAAGGGCGCACAGCGCGCCGATGTATTCTTTGGAACGGGCGACAAGGCTGGCCGCGAGGCGGGCAAACTGCGTGATCCCGGCCGCATGTTGGTACTGATGCCAATCCAGCGCGCCTATGCCCTGCTGCCGGAGTCGTTGCTATGAAGCGCAAGCGGCTGAACAAGGATGACCTGTCGCTGTGGAAAAAGGTGACCGAGCGGACAGAGAAGTTGGACATGAACCAGCTTTTCCGCCCCGAAATCGATGGACCGCCGCCAAGCGCCCCGCAGATCCGGAAATCAACGTCGATCATTCTGGGCAAGCCTTCTCCGAAACCGCGGCGTAACACCCACGATCTGGCGCCGTCCCTGCCCGATCAGCTTAGGCAGCAGCCGGTTCAGATGGACAGCAAGGCCTTTACCAGACTGAAGCGCGGCAAACTAAGCCCCGAAGGCCGGATCGATCTGCACGGCATGACCCTGGACCGCGCCCACCCTGCCCTGACACGCTTTATTCTGAATGCGCACAAGAACGGTAAACGGCTGGTTCTGGTCATCACCGGCAAGGGCAAGATGCGCGACGAAGGTGGCCCGATCCCTGTGCGCCACGGCGTCCTTCGCCATCAGGTGCCGCAATGGCTGGCGATGGCACCGCTGGCCAGCGCCGTCATGCAGGTCAGCCAGGCGCATATCAGCCATGGTGGCGGCGGTGCCTATTACGTCTATCTGCGGCGTCATCGCTGAAAGCTGCCCAACCTGCGTTGATCCAGTCTGCCTTGATATTTCAAGACGCCTGCTGTCGCCATGATTGCGGCAATGACATAGTAAATCGCGATCGGGATCATCTGTTCAGGGAAATTCACGCCCAGATCAATGAAGAGCCCGGTAACCCCCGGACCGATCGCTGATCCGAATACCATAAGCGCCGCTGCAACCGCCTTGATCGACCCGATGTACCGCGTGCCGTAGAACTCGGCCCAAAAGACCGAAGTTGCCGTGGCCTGCATCCCCTGTCCAACGCCAAAGATCATCAGCCCAACGCCCGCCATGGCGATCGTATCGGCATAGGCCAGCACTGCAAACGACAGGGCAAAGGGCAGCATTTGTACCGGCGTCACGCGGTTCACGCCAAAACGGTCGACGGCCCAGCCGGAAACGAAAGTCGAGATTACAGAAGTAATAGTATAAAGCGGCATCAGGGCAACGAAACTGACCAGTGACCAGCCTTTGACCTCGGTCAGGTGCACTTGCTGAAAGAACAGCGCGGTCCCCCACGCAGCAGGCCCGATGATCATCGGGATCATCAGCCAGAACAGCCCGTGGCGCATCATTTGCAACCGCGTCCAGTGATGTCCGTCCATTCCTGCCACTTGCGTGGTTTCCGCCATCGATTGCGGTGTGCGTTCCTGCCGCAGCAGCATCAGCATCACAGGCATGGTGATCAGCACCAGACAGGCTGCCAGCACCCACAGGCTGCGCCAGTGAAAGCTGGCGAAAAGGGCCACAAACACGACCGGCAGCACCGCCTGCCCCATCGCAAAGCCCATTGATGACAGTGAAAGCGCCTTGCCCCGGGTCGCCTCGAACCAGCGCACCATGGCGACGGCACCCAGTTGCGACATCATCCCCTGGCCGGTCAGGCGAAGCGCGTAAATGACAAAGATCAGCGCGATCCAGTTCGGCACAGCCGCCATCGCCAGACAGGCCGTCGCCAGCGCGATCATCACCCAGAATGACAGACGCCGAACGCGGAACCGGTCAGTCAGAACTCCTGCCCAAACCATCGTAATGGCAGAAAGCGTCGTACCGATGGTGTAGATACCGCCCCACTGGCCATCGCTCAGATCAAAACTTCCCTTAATCTCGCCTGCGAAAAGCGAGATGAAATAGGTCTGCCCATAGGACGAGGTGAAGGTCAGCAGGAATCCCGCCAACAGAAACAGCCAATTGGCGCGGATAAACTGAAGGTAAGCCATGCGCCATCATTCTCAGGCGCATGCCAGAATGAAAAGACCTAAAGAACGTAGCGCGACAGATCGGTGGATCTGGTCAGTTCACCCAGGTTCTTTTCGACGAAATCGCCATCGACGACGACTGTTTCACCGCTGCGGTCCGGCGCGGTGAACGACAGTTCCTCGAACACCCGCTCCATCACGGTATAAAGCCTGCGGGCACCGATGTTTTCAATGGACTGGTTCACGTCCGCCGCGATCTTGGCCAGCGCCTTGATCCCTTCGTCGGTAAAGGAGACCGTCACCTCTTCGGTGCCCATCAGGGCAGTATATTGCAGCGTCAGCGCATTGTCGGTTTCCGTGAGGATACGCACGAAATCATCTTCGGTCAGGGCGCGCAGTTCGACCCGGATCGGCAGGCGCCCCTGCAGTTCAGGCAGCAGATCGGACGGTTTCGCAACATGGAAAGCGCCCGAGGCGATGAACAGGATATGGTCGGTTTTGACCGCGCCGTATTTCGTCGAAACGGTGGTGCCTTCAATCAAGGGCAGCAAATCGCGCTGCACCCCTTCGCGGGACACGTCGCCGCCACGCGCATCAGAGCGGGCGCAGACCTTGTCGATTTCGTCCAGAAACACGATGCCGTTCTGTTCGACCGTATCAATCGCGGCGCGGTTCACGGTTTCATCATCCAGCAGCTTGTCGGCTTCTTCGCCAATCAGCACCTCATAGCTTTCGGCAACGGTCAGCCGTTTCTTGACCTTGCGTCCGCCCATGGCTTTGCCGAACAGATCGCCAAGGTTCATCATCCCCATGCCGCCGCCAGGCTGGCCGGGAATGTCCATGGTCGGAAAGGGCGACGACGTATCGGTGACCTCAAGGTCGATCATCGTCGCGTCCAACTCGCCTGCTTTGAGCTTTTTGCGGAACATGTCGCGGGTCCCTTCACGGGCATCGGCACCCGCTATGGCATCAATCACACGTTCTTCGGCGGCCTTGTGGGCGCTGACCTTGACGTCTTCGCGCATGTGATCGCGGGTCATGATGATCGCGCTATCGACAAGATCACGGATGATCTGTTCAACATCACGGCCAACATAGCCAACTTCGGTGAATTTGGTCGCTTCAACCTTCAGAAAGGGTGCGCGGGCCAGTTTCGCCAGACGCCGGCTGATCTCGGTCTTGCCGACACCGGTGGGTCCGATCATCAGGATGTTCTTTGGATACACCTCGTCACGCAGATCATCGCCAAGCTGCTTGCGGCGCCAACGGTTGCGCAGGGCAACGGCGACGGCGCGTTTGGCGTCTTTCTGGCCAATGATAAAGCGGTCGAGTTCGGATACGATTTCGCGGGGGGTCAGATCGGTCATTGTTTGATTTTCTCCACCGTCAGGTTTCCATTGGTATAGACGCAGATGTCCGCCGCGATCTTCATCGCGTCGCGGGCAATGGTTTCCGCATCACGTTCGCTGTCCATCATGCCACGGGCCGCCGCCAGCGCGTAATTCCCGCCGGATCCGATGGCCGCGACGTCATGTTCAGGCTCAAGCACATCACCGGCACCTGTAATGACCAGCAGTTCGACACCATCGGTGACGATCAACATCGCCTCAAGCTTTTGCAGATACTTGTCGGTCCGCCAGTCCTTGGCCAGTTCGACGCTTGCGCGGGCCAGCTGACCCGGCGTCGCCTCAAGCTTGGCTTCAAGGCGTTCCAGCAGGGTAAAGGCGTCGGCGGTCGATCCGGCAAAGCCTGCGACCACGTCAAACCCACCGGGGCTAAGCCTTCGTACCTTGCGGGCAGTGCCCTTGATCACGGTTTGGCCAAGGCTGACCTGCCCGTCACCTGCAATCACGACTTCACCGGCTTTTTTCACACCGATGATGGTGGTCCCGTGCCATCCGGGGAATTCTTTGCTCGACATGCGCGGTCTCCTTTTTGCATGCCCTATATGGCCGTAGGAAAGCCGCGCCACAAGGGCAGGGTCCCTTGTGGCGAAGACTTGCCACCGCTAGCCTTCCCGCATGACCCAAGAGCCAACCGTTCATTTCTTGCTCGAACCCGACCTGCGCAAAGCGGCGCAAGCCGGGGCGCATCCGTTTATTGCGAAAATGGCGCTAGTGTTGGAATCCGCCAGCTTTAGGGTCGCATATCGGGATCATGGCGACACGGACCGCAGCCCTGAAACCTATACGCTTGGCCATATGAAAGTCCCGCCCAGCCAGCGCGGCCTTATCTTCCGACGGGTCTATGAATACCCGTTCTGGCAAATCGAAGGTTCTGCCGAGCGGTGGGAATGGGATGCCGCCAAAGCCCGGTTCGATCCGGCGCTGGTGTCTGATCAGGACGCCACACCGTTTTACGCATTCTGGCAAAAACGTCTGTATCAGGACGCGCCAAGTCGAACATCGCGCGAGGGGTTCATCTATGTTCCCTTGCAAGGGCGTCTAAGGGATCATCGGTCGTTTCAATCCTGTAGCCCGCTTGAGATGATCGAACAGTGCCTTGCCCATGATCCTTCCCGTCAGGTGGTCGCCACGATCCACCCGAACGAGGTCTATTCAGATGCGGAAATCGCCGCACTCGAGGCGCTGGAACGCAAACACAAGCGGCTGTGTGTCGATGTGGGGAATATGGTGCCGCTGCTGCAAGGCTGCGACTATGTGGTCACGCAGAATTCAAGCGTTGCCTATGCGGGATATTTTTTCGGCAAGCCTGCGTTGCTGTTCGGCAAGATCGACTTTCATCACATCGCGGTCCAGGCCGACATGGACAATCTGGCGCACAGCTTTGCCCAAGCGGCCGAAGCCACGCCGGACTATGCGAAATATCTGTATTGGTTCTGGCAGGATCAAAGCATCAACGCCGGGCGCGATGACGTCTATGCCAAGATCACGGCGCGGTTCCGCCGTTTTGGCTGGCCCATAGACTAAGGGCGCGCCGTTTCCGACACGCCCTTTGAAATTCTCGGGTCGCCAAAGGCTTAGATCGACTCTTCGATCCAGCTTTGCAAGGCTGCCTTGGGGCGTGCGCCTGCCATGTTCGACACGACTTCGCCACCTTTGAAGATGAACAATGCCGGAATGCCGCGAACACCCATCTGTGCCGGGCTGTTCGGGTTTTCGTCGACGTTGACTTTGACGATCTTTACCTTGCCGTCCATTTCAGCGGACAGTTCCTCGAGCGAGGGACCGATCTGCTTACATGGGCCGCACCATTCTGCCCAAAAATCCACGACTACGGGGATATCGGAATTCTTAACTTCGGCTTCGAATGTTGCGTCTGTGACTGCGACGGTGGCCATGGTGCTCTCCTGACAGCAATTGATTAGAGTGCGAACTTATGTAGCCATCGTACCGTCGTCAAGGTTGAGCGCGCGGGTTAAGGCGTTTGTGATCAGATCGTCGGGCAGGGCCATCAAGGTCGCTGTCCGGGTCCAAAGAATTGCCGTCCGGATGTCATGATCCGGAAAGACCTGGCGCAACGCGGCCGCATAAGCACCCATCTGTCGCAGCAACCCTTCGGGGCAGGCTTCGGTCGTGTGGGGCACCACGCGGTTGGTCTTGTAGTCGATGGCCAGAACACTGCTTTCGGTGACAAGAAGCCTGTCGATCGTGCCGTGAATGCGCTTATCAGCAATGGTTGCGGTGATCGGTACCTCTGCTAGTGCGTCCGCATCGAAAATGTGGCGGATGTCGGCGTTTTGCATCAGCGCAACGGCTTCGTCCAGCGCGGCCCGGGCGACCCCAGCATCATACCCGTCGCTAAGCGTTTTCAGCACAGTATCCCATCTGTCGCTTTGCATCAGCGGCAGCGTTTCCAGCATCTGGTGCACAAGGCTGCCATAGGATTTGGCGTCTTCTTCGGCCAGACCATCTTCGCCGGCAAGCGCCTTGGCACCGCCAAGATCAGAGGGCGAGGTGGTCTTTTCCCGGACGGGTATCGCGGGCACCGGTTGGTCAAAAATAGGCTCTAACACTGGCGTGACATGCGGTATTTGCGCTTTTGCACGGATGGGCAACCCGTCCCAGTCGCCATGCTGGAAACGGAGCACACCGGTTTGACCCACAGGTTCGGCACCCGCCTGACCCATCGCGGCACCGATCATCTGGTACCAGCTGCTTTCATCCTTGGGCAGATCCCCTGCGGCAGCGACGATCAGCCATTTTTCGGCGCGGGTCATCGCCACGTACAGCAAACGCAAGCGCTCGTTCATCTCGCGTTCTTTGCGCTCGTCCAGCGCCGCGCGCATGGCGCTTGGCATATCAGCGTCGGACAATTTCCAGACGGGCGTATCGTCGACCTTGATGATTTCGTCGCGAATAACGAGCGGTCGTTTGCCCGTGTCGGGCAGGATCACGATCGGCGCCTCCAGCCCCTTGGCACCATGCACGGTCATCACCCTGATCTGGTCCGACGCATTGTCGATCTGGCGTTTGATTTCCAGATCATCGGTCTGCATCCAGACCAGGAACCCCGTCAAACTCGGGATCGCACCGCGTTCGTAGGAAAGCGCCTGGGCGAGCATGGCGTTGATGCCATCCTCGGCCTCCGGCCCCAAACGCGCCAGAAAATTGCGCCGCCCCTTATGGCGGGTCAGGATGCGTTCGATCAGGTCATAGGGGCGAAGATAATCAACCTGCGCCCGCAAATCCTTCAGGATAGACACTGTCTCAGGATGTTCGGTGCTGCTGCGCAGGGCCTGCCACAGATGATCTTCGCTGCGGTAATGCGACAGAGTGAACAACATCTGTTCAGTCCAACCGAACAGCGGGGATTTCAGCGCAGTTGCCAGCGATAGACTGTCTTCGGGCGTGGCCAGAAACGACAGCAGCGCGGCAAGGTCCTTGACCGCCAGTTCGGCGCCGACCTTCAGGCGATCCGCACCGGCGATGGGCAAACCGGCGGTCTTGCAGGCGCGAATGATCTCGGAAAACAGATCGCTGCGGCGCTGTACGAGGATCAGAAAATCACCGGCCCGGATACGCCGCCGCTCAAAAACGCCGGCGCTATCGCCATCAACGGGAATGTAGTGGTCGCCTTCGACAAGGGTCTTGATCTGGCGTGCAATCTGGTCGGCCAGAATGACGGTATGGTGGTGTTCGGATTTTTGATCGACGGGGTCGGACCATTCGCGATCATCCGCATCATCGGATTTGGCGACCAAAGGCCACAGATCGACGCGACCGGGCAGGGCGGATTTGAACGCCTTATGCGTGGTGTCGGCCTGAAACCCCGCGCTGGCATGGGGGGCAAAGCTGGTATCGACCAGTTGCAAAATGGCTGAAGACGACCGAAAGGAATAATCCAGACTGCGCCGCTGGAAAATCTGTCCGGCCTCAAGGATTTTCTGTTCAAACAGAGCCTGCTTATGGTCGAATTCGCGCGGGTCAGCCCCTTGGAACGAATAAATCGACTGCTTTTTGTCACCCACAACGAAAAGCGTCCGCGCATCGTCTTCGCGCGCGCCATCGCCGCTGTAGAATTCATCTGCAAGCCGTTCGATCACGTCCCATTGGCGTGGGCTGGTGTCTTGGGCTTCGTCCACCAGAATATGATCGATCCCGCCATCAATGCGGTACAACACCCACGCGGCGACGGCAGGGTTGGTCAGCAAATTACGGGCTTTCAGGATCAGATCGTCAAAGTCCAGCCAGCCGCGTTTTTGCTTTTCCAGGGCATAGCGTTTCAGAAAGGCGTCTGCGAACTGATGCAAAACCAGCGTCTTTTGTGCCGCTCTCAAGGCCAATCGCGCATCCCGAGCACTTTCCACCCGCGCCATCAGATCGTCGATCTGCGGCATCAGATGGGACAGGATTTTCTGCGTCGGCTTGGTCGGGACAGCACCGATCTTGGCGGTAAACGGGTTGTTGGCACCAGCACCCGTCAGAAAAACATCTTCCAGCACGGGCAGGGCGCTGATGTCCATTTTATCCAGCGTTTGCAGCTTGATCGCAGCCTTGCCATCCAAACCGCCTTTTTCGATCATCGGCGGGATCATTTCGGCAAGTATTGATTGTTCCGACCCCAAAAAGACGGAGGAGGCGATGGTTTCCTCGCTCAGATTTGCAGGCTGCCCGAACAGCACCAATGCACCTTCCCACGTCATGGGTTGCGCGAACCCTTCACGCTGGCCGACGATGCTGTTGGTCAACTTGCTGAAATCTTCGCCGGTATAGTGCCGTGCAAGGGCGGTCACGAGGGGGGCGTCGCGGCCTTCGGCCATGTTGTCGACGATCTCGGCGCGCAACAGATCTGCGGCGCGATCTTCGATCTCGGTGAATTGCGGGCTGACGCCGGCCTCAAGAGGGAAACGGCGCAGCAAAGACGCGCAAAACGAATGGATCGTCTGAATTTTCAACCCGCCCGGCGTTTCGATCGCGCGGGCAAACAACGTCCGTGCCATGCGCAGTTTTTCCGGGGTAAACGCATCCGTCACGCCCAGTTCGGCAAGCGAGGCCCGTAAATCGGCGTCTTTCAGCATCGCCCAGGCACCTAGGCGTTTGAACAGGCGGTTTTGCATCTCGGACGCGGCGGCCTTGGTGTAGGTCAGGCACAAGATGTGCTGTGGTTCGACCTCGTTCAGCAGCAACCGTGCCACACGGTCCGTCAAAACACGTGTCTTGCCCGACCCTGCATTCGCCCCCAACCACGTCGAAGCATCCGGCCGCGCCGCATCAATCTGGGCGCGGGTGGCGTCGTCAAAGTGCGCGGTCATGTCAGATCCTCCGGCGTGGGGTCGGTGGTGGCATCCCATTCGCCAAACCGTGCAAGGTGATCATAATCGCCCGCGAAATCCGTCGTCTTGACCATGCGGCGCGCTGTAAACCCTTGGTCGTCTGACAAATAGCTGGTGATCAGCGCATGCAGTTTCGCAAGAACCTCGTGAGGTGGTTCGTCTTCCAGCGGTGCGGCAAGTTCGACCGGTTTGCTGCCAAGTCCGATATAGGCGGCCTGCGCCACCGTTGCGACGCCAATTTCCTTGAAACCGCCTTCTTCGACCATCGCGGCCTCAAGCAGCAGTTGCTTGTCGAATGCTTTCTGCTCCAGCTTGCTGGGCGGCGTTCCGGTTTTATAGTCGTAGATCAGGATATCGCCGTCATCCGTGCGGTCGATCCGGTCCGCATAGCCGGTCAGGGTAAAGCCAAGATCGGGGAAGATATGACTGCCCTTCGCGGCTTTCTCAAAGGCGGCAGGGCTGGAATAGCTTTGGCGCCTGACCTCGTTTTCGATGAACCAATCCGCGATGCGTTCAATTTTAGTCAGCCACATGATCCGTGCCGCAGGCCATGGTGCTTCGGCGTCCAGCACGGTTGATGCAGTCTCTAACAAATGGGATTTCGTCAGATTTTTCGGATCAGCGGTGACGGATTTGATGAACCTTTCCATGATCTCGTGGACGATGATGCCGCGCACCGGTGCGTCGGGCGATTGCACCAAAGGGTTCAGCGCACGCAGTTTCAGGCTGTGCTTGGCATAGACAGCATAGGGATCGCGGATCAGGCGTTTGATTTCGGTCACCGACAGGGCATGAGGGCGCGCGCCGCGCGGCGGCCGGGGCGAGGGGCGAATGGCCGGATCCACCCGGCTGACTGCTTCCAACGCACGCGCCTGTTCCAGCCAGTGGTCGCCGCGCTTGATCATGGTTTGCCATGCCGCATCGCCGCCTTGTTCCGGCAACCCGTTCAGCAGATTACCCAGACGGTTCAGCCAGCGGGACGGCACGGTTTCCGCCTCGTCCGACCGGATCGCGCGGGTCAGGCAAACCTCGGGGGCGGCGATGGATTGTTGGTAGTCGTGCGCCGACAGGCCGATGCGCCGTTCGGGCAGTAGCAAGCCAGCCTGCAACCGCATTTGCCGGTTCAACCATGGATCAGGCGGCGGCGCTTCGGGCCAGGTGCTGTCGTTCAGCCCGCCCATGATGATCAGATCGGCCCCCTGAACGCGCGCCTCCATCGTGCCCCAGATCATGACGTCGGGATGTGGCGCATCGCTGTCGCGGATTTCGCCTTGCTGCAACAAGGCACCCACCAGATCGGCATAGTCCGACGCTGACATCTCGCCACCATAGGGGGCGTTTTCGGACAAATTGGCCATCACCTTCTTGGCCTCTTCGCCAGATTTGCGCAGCCAAAGCGCGCTTTCGATCGTCGGGTTCGACCCATCGGCGATCGCAGCAGCCACGGCAAGGTGATCTGCGACCCAATCTTCGAGCGGTTTGTCCTGTCCGACGTCAATGCCAGCGAAATGTGCCCCGACCCAGGTGGCCCATATGTCCATCTGGTCTGGCTTCTTCGACCTCGAGACTGTTTTGCGCGAAAGCCGCAGCACACCATCGGCATCGGGATAGGGCAGACCATCGCGGCGCACTTGCAGCTCAAGCCGCTGGGTGTTGAGCTGGTGGATGTTCCGGTCGCCGCCGCTATGGGTCAGCGGATGCTTGAGCAGGGTCAGCAACGCCTCTGAATCCAGCTTGCGCACGAACAGATCGGCCACATGGCGCAGGAACCGTCCCGGAGGAGACAGATGTAAGGGCATGCCGGCGCTGTCATCGGGCACGATATTCCACCGGTCCAACGCCGACGTGACCTGCCGCGACAACATCCTGTCCGGGGTGATCAGCGCAGCGGTTTGCCCGTCTTCGACGGCCTGACGCAGGCGCAACGCGATGGCGAGCGCTTCGGCGCGGGGCGTGGGTGCCTGGATCAGGGTCAGACCCTGCGTGGCCTTGCCCAAATCGGGCAGTTTCGGCCCTTCGGTCAACCAGACATGGGTGACGGGTGCAGGGCGCAAGGACAGCGACACAAGCGCGTTGCGTTCGGGCGAAGGGGGTTCGCAGGTGGTCCAGGGTTCAATCGTGCTGCGTGCCAGATCAAGCGCCCGCAGGAAATGGCGGAACCGGTACTGCGGGTGATCCTGCGACAGCTGTTCTTGCGCTTCGCCCATATCGGCCCAGACGGACGTGGGCATATCGAAATCGAAACCGGGCAGGATCACGGCACCTTGCGGCAATCCGGCGACGGCTTGCATCAGCATTGCGGACGTTCCGCGCGAACCGGTGGAACCTGCGACGATAATCGGATGTTGCGGCGGTGTTTCGGCCCAGCCTGCGATCATCTGTGCGACGATTTGCCGTTGGCGCGCGCGCGGGTCCGGGCGGGTGACGCTTTCCCCCAGATAGCGGTGCGCGATGTCCAGAAACTGTTTGGCCCGTTCCCAGTGGCCGGATTGGTCGCTGACATCCAGATCGGTGATTGCCTCAACGGGGACACCTTCGCCCTGCATTTCGTCGATCAGCCCGGCAAGGCTGTCGGACAGGTCATAAAGCGATGCGCGGGGGGCCAGTTCGGGGGCTTGGTCCAGCAGTTTCGACACCAGCGTGATCAGTTCAAGCCTGCGGCGCAGCGCGGGGCTTGGACGGGGCAGCGCGATGCCTGCAGCCAGCGTATCAAGGTTGTCGATCAAATGGATGCGGGGCAGCAGGCTGGCCGGGCCCGCGTCGAAAATCTCGCGCAGGCGGCGCTGCATGCGGCGGGTGTTGACGACCAGATCAATCCGCCCCATCGCCACGGGCGGTTGGCCCTTTAGGCGCGACACCAGACCTGCGACAAGTTCCTGCGGGAAATCAATACCAGGGGCGAGGCCATAGACGCGGGGGGTCTTTGTCGGGTCAAACACAATGGGTCCTTAGCATGTCTTCCGCCAGCGTGATGCCTTCGGGGTGACCCACATCACACCAATGACCGGGATAGGCCAGCCCATAGATGCGCTGTTGTTCCAGCATTTGATCCCAAAGCAGGTTCAACGAGAAAGCGCGCTGGGGAATCGTCTCTAACAAGGTTGTCTTGATGATTTGCACGCCGCCATAGATCACACCGGGCCCCCGTGTCAGTCGCCCGTCATCGGCCATGGTAAAGTCGCCGCTGCCCTCATGTCCAACGGCCTGAGGTACCGGAATACCGATCAGAAGCGCGTCCATCGCCGACGGATCCCAAGCATCCAGCAGCAGGGCCAACGGGTTCGGCCCGGCCCAGATCGCATCGGTGTTCATGGTGAAAACCGGACCTTTGCCCAGCCATGGCAGGGCATTGCGCAACCCGCCGCCGGTTTCAAGGATATCGGGGGTTTCAACAATGGTCCGCACGTCACGGCCCAACAAATGCCGCTGCAAGGGTTCGGGCTTGTAGTGCAGATTCACGACGATGTGGTCCGGCACGATCGATTCCGCCAGATCAAGCGCATGGTCAATCAGCGGACGCCCCGCGACCTTGACCATCGGTTTGGGCTGATCCTGTGTCAGATGCTTCATCCGCGTGCCGAAACCCGCAGCAAACATCATCACGGCATTGGGTGTGTCGCGCATCTGGATTTCAGTTCTTTCAGAAAGGCCGAAGTCGGTTCGGGCAGGGTGTCGTGCAGCATTTCGGCAATTTCGCCAAAGTCTGGATGGGCCAAATTGCGCTGCACATAGCGCCAGACCCGCGGGATCAGATCGACGTAATGCGCTTTGCCGTCGCGCAGGCACAGCCGGGCAAATATGCCCAGAATCCGCAGGTTGCGCTGCAATCCCAGCAGGGAATAGGCGCGGTGGAACGCTTCGGCATCCGCTCCGGTTTCCGAGATGTAGCGCGCGATCATCTCGGCTTCGATTTCGGGGGCGACGTCGCGACGGGCGTCTTGCAGGATCGACACCAGATCATAGGCCGGATGGCCCAGCAACGCGTCCTGAAAATCAAGCAGACCGACGCGGGCGACGCCAGCGCGGTCCGGCAGCCAAAGCAGGTTTTCGGCATGGAAATCCCGTAGGATCACGACGCGGGGTGTGCTGTCCAGACTTTGCGCGAGGGGCTGGAAAAGCGCGTTGAAAGGTTCAGCCGCAGCGTTGTTTTGTGCATACCAATCGAACACCAGTCCGGTCGCATCGGTCAGCCATCCGGAATCGCATAACGGCAGATCAGGGGTGTCCGCCGCGTGCAGGGCGATCAGCAGATCGGTCGCAGCAGCATAAAGCGGGCTGGTCATTCGGGGGGTGTCGACCATCAGCTGCGCAAAAAGCGCATCGCCAAGGTCTTCGATCAGCAGGAATCCGTTCGTCGCGTCTTGGGCGAAAATGCGTGGCGCGCTGAGGCCCTGCGCCGCCAGATAGGTGGCGATTGCCACAAAGGGGCGCACGTCTTCGCCCTTGTCAGGGGGCGCGTCCATCACCACGGCCGTGGTGCCATCTGCCTGCGTCAGCCTGTCATACCGGCGGTTCGACGCGTCGCCCGCCAGCAAGCTGCGCGTGGCCTGAGCCCAACCCGCTTCCATGATGAAGTCCCTGAGCGCTGATGAGCGGTTCTTCATTTTCTCAATACGTCCAGTTTTTCCGACCACTTGGCATCGGTCCACCTGGCGGTCAGCCGGCGGGTATCATCGCCGGTTGTCTCGAAGCTTAGATCAAGCGCATCGGCAGGGCGCAGGTTGCCAAGCCTGTCAGGCCATTCGACCAGACAAATCGAGGTGTCAAAAGCATCCGTCAGTCCGAGTTCTTCGACCTCGATGCTTGAGCTTAGCCGGTAAAGATCGGCATGCCAGATCTGTCCCTGCGGGGTTTCGTAGGTTTGGACAAGCGTGAACGTGGGCGAAGGGACGTCTTCGGGCGTTGTCAGCAAGGACTGGATCAAGGAACGGGCGAAATGGGTTTTGCCAGCACCGACATCGCCCGTCAGCAAGATCGTATCGCCATTCCGCAAAACGACACCCAGATCGCGCGCGGTCCGGGTGGTCTGTTCGGGGCTTGTAAGGGACAGGGTAAGAAATTGCGTGGACATGCGCATAAGGTACGTGCGCGCGTCGGTCAGCTGCAAGGCAAAACCGATGGATTATTGGTCTAGTTTGACGCCAATCGCGTTGATTTGATCCGACTGTGCGACGGCGTTTTTGACGATATCAAACCGGATCAACGTGGCCCCTGCGACAATCGGCGAGATAATGCAGTTCAATTGCGTCCCGTTGGCCAGATACATCGGCATGTGCCATGTTCTGCGATCGCCGAAATCGCGGATGAAATCTTCGATTTCCTTCCACATCAGGTGCGGGGCGCATTTGCGTTTCCAATCCTGGATGGCGTCATGGACAGTTACATCGGCAAAACTGGTTTCGTGATCGACTTGCCAAAGGTCCTGATACGCAGAATTCGAGAAAGTCAGAATGCCCGACGCCGAGAACACCGCGATGCCGTCATCCAGCGTGTCCAACATGGATTGGCCCAACTCAAGCTCGGCACGGAAATTGCGGGTCAGGCTGACTTCGGCACTGATGTCTTCGATCAGAAACGCCGTTGCACCGTCGGGATGGGGTCGCCCCTTTACGTTGAAGGTCTGCCCTGAATCAAGCGACCAGGTTTCCTCGTAACGGCCATCATGGGCTGCACGGATCATTTCGGTGATGGCGGTGCGCCAGTTGGAATAGCTTTTGGGTTCGGGCATTTTGCGCGTTTCACGCAGTTTATCAAAGAACGTCTGAACCGTTGGACGTGCGCTCAGAAACTCGGCGCGCAGGCCGGTCAGGTCAATCAGGGCGGGATTGAACAACACAAGCTGGCTGTTGCGGTCAAAGATGGCGAGGCCGATAGACAGCTGCGCAAAAGTCTTTGTCAGCGTCTGCACGAACTTGCGCTGCGTCTCTTCGGCCTGAACAAGGGCGTTAATGCAGATCGCCTGATGACAAATCACGCCATCCTGTTCTGTCTGGCTCAGCTCGAACCAGTCTTTCTTGCCGGATTCGACATTGCGCAGAAAGACCCGACCTGATGGTAAAGCGGGCTCTGTGGCGAAGAGGGGTTGGTCGCCTTGCGATGCAGTGGGGTCTGTTGCTGCGTGAAGTTGCTGGTGCGCCTCATTCGACCAAAGCAGCTTTCCGTCCTTATCCGTATGCCAGATCGGGAAATCCAGACTGGTTGTCAGGCGATGGATCAGCGCCTGTTCATCCGTTTCCGGGACTTTGCTTTCTTGAACTTCCGTCAAAAGCCTGACGCGGCACAGCCCGCTGTTCCATGCGATATTGACCTGCCTTGGCGCGTTACCGTCGTTTGCAGCAAGTGTCACATTGCCGCTGCCGAAGGTCTGCGGCGTCAGCGGGAAATCGGCGAAACGGTCGATAACTTTCGCGTACAGGTCCGACCATTCGTGAAATCCGGGTTCAAGCGCCAGGAAACCATCGGCCGCTTCGGTCGCGTGTTGCAGGACGCCGTTGTCAAAAAGGTAACATATATCCGTGGCAGAGGATTGATCCGGCGTTTGTTCCAACGCAGGCACTCTAAGCCAAAGATAGGCCAAACTGCCGCTGATCAAAGTGGCAAAAACAACAGGAAGGACATCAATATACGAGATCAAAACCGTTCCCCTTTGCACGTTGAAGCCAGCTTAGAGCCCAAACCCTTAACCTTTGATTAACCGAAATGAACGCAGCTGGTTTTTTGCTGGCGGATCACGCTTTGATCGGTTTGTTTTTTCCCAATGCGGTTCGGGCCTCGCCGTTTTGCAGGTCAAGCTTCTGGCGCGGCCAGACCACTTCGACCACGGCACCAAGCTGACCCGTCACCGCATCGGACCCGTTGGCAAACTTCAGCTCTGCACCTGACCGTTCCAGCAGCGTCTTTGCAATGAAAAGGCCAAGGCCCATCCCCTCGTAGCCCGGTCTTTCCGTCGAGGACCGCGCGCTGCGCCGCCTGCGCATGAACGGATCACCAATGCGACCCAGCAGATGGGGCGGGAACCCTTTGCCATCGTCGAAAATACGGACGGAAATTTGATCATCGGTCCAGTTGGCGTCGACCCAGACGGTGGTTTGTGCAAAATCGACAGCATTTTGAATAAGATTGCGCAATCCGTGAATGATCTCGGGTTTACGCAAGATCTCGGGCTGGTCCATCGCGTCGTCAAAAGCGTCCGTCGAAAATTCGATTGTCTTGCCCCGTGTCCGATGCGGTTCGGCGGCTTCTTCCAACACGGCCATCAGGGGGGCGTGCCGCAGGTGCAGATCGTCTTTGCCCGCGCGCCCCATGTCGCGCAGAATGTCGCGACACCGGTCAGCCTGATCGCGGATCAATGCTGCATCTTCTGCCAGATCGGGATTGTCCTGAAGTTCGTGCAGCAGCTCTGTGCTGGCAAGTTTGATCGTGGCAAGCGGCGTGCCCAGTTCGTGCGCTGCCGCTGCGACGACGCCGCCCAGATCGGTCAGTTTCTGTTCGCGGGCCAGCGCCATCTGCGTTGCCGTCAACGCGTCTGACATTGAATGGATTTCGGTTGTGACGCGGCGCGAATACGAGGTTGAAAACAAGATCGCGATGACCAGCGCAACCCAGTTCCCAAAGACAAAGATCTGCGGAATCTCAAGCAGACCTCCGCTTTGAGTGATCAGGGGGAAGTGAAAGATCGCCAGGACGGTCGCCAGCGCAATCGCGGTGCTGCACAGCACGACCGTTGACCGCAAGCTAAGCGCCGTGGCGGAAATTGTCACCGGACCCAGCAGCAAAAGCGAAAACGGATTGTGCAGGCCGCCCGTCAGGAAAAGCAGAAACCCAAGCTGCAACAGGTCGAACATCACCATGGACAGGTTTTCGTATTCCGACAGCCGCTTGTTCTCGGGAAAGACCAGAATGGCGACAAGGTTGCCGGTCACGGACACACCGACCGCAAAGTAACACAGCGCCAGTTCCAGTTGCAGACCATATATCCGGTCGGCCACGGTGATCGCAGTCAATTGACCTGCAATGGCGACCCATCGCAGCACGATCATTGTGCGCAATCTGATCCAATTCGCACGGGTGCGTTCGCCTAAGGGTTTCGTTGTCGCCTGCGTCATCGGCGCACCTTTTCAAATTTAACCATTTCAATGATATAGCCCAAGGGTAAGACTGGACCCGACAGTGATCAAGAGCGCCCGTTTGGCGCAGGAGACTTTAGATGAGACGCTTTTACGCAATCGCCGCCGTCGTCGTGGCAATCGGATTTCTTGCTGTGATGCTTTTTATGGGCAACCGGCCAGAAGAAGCCGATAAATACGCCCAATGCAAAAATGCAACCGTTGCAGGGGGCGCTGATCTGGGGGGCCCGTTTGAACTGGTGAACGCAGAGGGTAAGACCGTGACGGACGCGGATGTGATCACCGAGCCAAGTTTAATCTATTTCGGGTATACGTTTTGCCCCGATGTTTGCCCGCTGGATGTGGATCGCAATGCCAGTGCCGTTGATGTGCTCGCCGACCGCGGCATGTCGGTGACGCCGGTCTTTATCTCGATCGACCCCGCGCGCGACACACCCGAGGTCGTGGGCGAGTTTGCTGCCAACATGCATCCCAAGATGATCGGCCTGACCGGATCGCCTGAGCAGGTTGCAGCGGCAAGTGCGGCATACCGGACCTATTACAAGGCGCATGAGGCTGATGATGAGTATTATCTCGTCGATCATTCGACCTTTAGCTATCTGGTGATGCCGGACGAAGGCTTTGTTGATTTCTTCCGCCGTGATGTGACGCCCGAGAAAATGGCGGATAAAATCGCTTGCTACATCGAAAATCAGTAGAAAATTTGACCAACGTCCTAGTGTGACACATATCATGAGGATGGATGTTATCCCAATTCAGATGGATGAGAGGCAGAATATGGCTGACAAAGCGCTTGATCTTGGCGAAGACCGCTCTTTGCTGCTTGTCGATGATGACGAGCCTTTTTTGCGGCGCCTCGCCAAGGCGATGGAAAAACGCGGTTTTGAAATTGAAACCGCAGGCTCCGTTGCCGCAGGCCGTGCCATCGCGACAGCGCGTCCCCCGGCCTATGCGGTGATTGATTTGCGGTTGGAAGACGGCAATGGTCTGGATGTGGTCGAAGTGCTGCGCGAAAAGCGCCCTGACGCGCGGGTCGTCGTGCTGACAGGGTACGGCGCGATCGCCACGGCTGTGGCCGCCGTCAAGATCGGAGCGACGGATTACCTGTCGAAACCGGCTGATGCCAATGACATCACCAACGCGCTGTTGGCGACGGGCGATGATCTGCCGCCGCCCCCTGAAAACCCGATGAGCGCGGACCGCGTGCGCTGGGAGCATATCCAGAGGGTTTATGAGCTTTGCGATAGAAACGTATCCGAAACCGCGCGCCGATTGAGCATGCACAGACGGACGTTGCAGCGCATTTTGGCCAAAAGATCCCCGCGTTAGGGTCTAAACGTCATACCGTTTGCTGATCTTGTCCACGATCTGACCTGACTCAAGCCGGACGTCTTCATCGAAGTGCCAATCGCGAAAGCCGCGGCTTTGGTAATAGGTCAGACCGCCGGTGTTATCTGCGCGGATGGTCGCGTTGATCCAGACATAGCCAAGCTGTCTTGCCGCCGCTGCCGTTGCATCGAACAAGGCCGACCCGATGCCAAGCCCGGTTCGCCCGACCTGAACGAACGTCGCCACATCGCAAGCCTCGGGCGGGAGAGCAGGGTGTGGGCCGATCCACTGGAAGCCCACGACCTTTTCCATGTCATCCAAGGCGACATGCCAAGCGCTTTGATCTGCGTTCGACGCCATCCAATCGTTCAGATCATCCCCCGTGACGGGCCGGGTGAGGGCTGTGGTCCCGCCGATCTGGATAATCTCGTTCAAAAGCCGTGCCATGTCTGGGGCATCCAGCGATATGGGCCGCCGCACCTTGGTCATCAGATTTCCTTTAGAAGTGTCATGTGGCGGGCCGTGAAATCAGCGCGCGTCTCGACGGGCGGACGCAGGACGATTGCCAAACCTTCGATGATGGTTGCATCGGGTTTGCCGAAAAACTTTGTCGCCTCGGCCGATGAAAACCCGGCGATTTGGGTCGCTTCCATCCAGGCACTGATTTTGTCGGCTCTTTTGATTTGTTGCTTGATCGTCTTTGGGATCGCGGCAGGCAGGCCGAACCTGATGTGAATGGCCGCCGTCAGCCGGTCATCCAACACGCCATAGCTGGGGCCCACGGCGGCTTTGACCGGTGAAATCATGTCGCCGATCACATATTCGGGCGCGTCATGCAGCAAGGCCGCCAATTGCCATTTCGCGGGGGCTTTTGGGTTCAGCCGGGTAAAAAGCGTCTCTACCAAAAGGGAATGTTCAGCAACGGAATAGGCAAAATCGCCATGGGTCTGCCCATTCCAGCGCGCGACAAAGGCCAGCCCGTGGGCAATGTCCTCGATCTCGATGTCGACGGGGGTCGGGTCCAGCAAGTCAAGCCTGCGCCCGGATAACATGCGCTGCCACGCGCGGGGCTGCTGCGCCATATGATCGCTCCCTTGATCGGTTTACCACTAATTTAGACATTGTATGACATGTGGTTTTCGCTGCGGCGTCAACACCCGTTGAGATTAGGCAGCGAAAGTGCTAGGCGCGTGACAAATATTCGATGTTTGAAAAAGGAACGCCAGATGGCAGACGATTATATCGTTAAAGACATTAACCTTGCAGCGTATGGCCGCAAGGAACTTGATATTGCTGAAACCGAAATGCCCGGCCTGATGGCACTGCGCGAAGAATACGGCGAAAGCAAACCGCTCAAGGGCGCGCGCATCGTCGGGTCGCTGCACATGACAATCCAGACCGCTGTGTTGATTGAAACGCTGGTCGAACTTGGTGCCGACGTGCGATGGGCGTCGTGCAACATCTTCTCGACCCAGGATCATGCTGCGGCTGCGATCGCTGCGGGTGGCACACCTGTTTTCGCGATCAAGGGCCAGACCCTGACCGAACATTGGGATTACCTTGATAAGTCGTTCATGTTCGAAGACGGTCCAAACCTGATCCTTGACGATGGCGGCGATGCAACGCTGTACATTCTGCTGGGCGCGCGTGCCGAAGCAGGCGAAGACGTGATCGCCGTGCCAACCTCGGAAGAGGAAGAAGCGATCAAGGCCCAGATCAAGAAGCGCATGGAAGCAAGCCCCGGCTGGTTCACCAAGATGCGTGACCAGATC
Organism: Roseobacter sp. GAI101; assembly: GCF_000156335.1. Taxonomy (GTDB): domain Bacteria; phylum Pseudomonadota; class Alphaproteobacteria; order Rhodobacterales; family Rhodobacteraceae; genus Sulfitobacter. The sequence continues at coordinate 2,637,063 of NZ_DS999213.1, read as the reverse complement.
AAGGGCGTTTCCGAGGAAACAACAACCGGCGTTCACCGTTTGTATGAACTGGTCAAGCAAGGTCAGCTGCCGTTCCCCGCTATCAACGTAAATGACTCCGTCACGAAGTCGAAGTTCGACAACAAGTACGGCTGTAAGGAATCGCTGGTCGACGGCATCCGCCGCGCGACTGACACCATGATGGCCGGCAAGGTTGCCGTTGTCATGGGCTACGGCGATGTTGGCAAAGGGTCTGCCGCGTCCCTCGCCGGTGCGGGTGCCCGCGTCAAAGTCACCGAAGTCGATCCTATTTGCGCGCTGCAGGCCGCAATGGACGGTTTCGAAGTTGTGTTGCTGGAAGACGTATTGGCGACTGCCGACATCTTTATCACCACCACGGGCAACAAGGACGTCATCCGGATCGAGCATATGCGCGAGATGAAGGACATGGCGATCGTAGGCAACATCGGCCACTTCGATAACGAAATTCAGGTCGCGTCGCTGAAGAACCACAAATGGACCAACATCAAGGAACAGGTCGACATGATCGAGATGCCTAGCGGCAATCGTCTGATCCTGCTGTCCGAGGGCCGTTTGCTGAACCTTGGCAACGCCACGGGCCACCCGTCCTTCGTGATGTCCGCGTCCTTTACCAACCAGGTGCTGGCGCAGATCGAACTGTGGGAAAACAACGGTGAGTACAAAAACGAAGTGTACATCCTGCCCAAGCATCTGGACGAGAAGGTTGCCCGTTTGCACCTTGACCGGATCGGCGTGAAGCTGACAAAGCTGAGCAACGAACAGGCTGCCTATATCGGCGTGTCGGCCGATGGCCCGTTCAAGCCAGAGCATTACCGTTACTAATTCAGGATTTACTGCCTGACTTCACGCCGCCCGACCACAGCGTTCGGGCGGCGTTTTTTATGGAGAATATGCCTTAGCGCACATCCCGCCCCTGATTGAGGATGATCACGTTCCCGCTGGAGATATCCCCCGCAGGCGAGATCAGGAATCCGACCCAGGCCGCGATCTCGGACGGTTGCATCGCGCGACCATGCGGCATCTGCGCAATGGCCTTGTCCAGCACCTCTTGGCTGACCACACCGAAAAGCGGCGTTTCCGTCATCGCGGGCGCAATCGAATTCACGGCGATCTTGTCGGTGGCATAGCGCCGCGCCAGATCCTTTGTCAGCGTATCCAGCGCAGCTTTTGACGCGCGGTAATGCGGCGGATCGAACGCATCAAAGTTATACGCCCCGTTTGAGCTGATATTGACGATCTTGCGGACGCCATCCCGCCCCGCCATCAGTTTGATCGCGGCCTGACAGCAGTGAAAGGCACCCGAAAAATTCAACGCCATCTGCTTTTCAAATTCCGCCTCGGGGATATCGGGGAATTCCGACATGAAACAGGTGCCGGCGTTGTTCACCAAGGCGTCGATGCCGCCATGGGTTTCCTTGATCTTTGCAAAGGCGTCTGAAATGGCAGCGGCGCTTGTCAGATCAACGCAGATACCTTCGAACCCGTCGCCCTTCATATCCGCCAGACCGGCGGCATCGATATCAAGGCCGATGACGTGGGACCCGTCTGCGATCAGCCGTTCCACAATCGCCCGCCCCATGCCGCCTGCGGCCCCTGTGACCACTGAAATCCTGTTCATCTTGTCCCCCTTGCCATTTCCTCTTGGCAGATGATGCCAACCCGCGTTATCCAATTTAAATGTAAACGCATGTATTTACCCATGCAAGGAGAGCAAGATGCCCATTCGCCCCGCCCGCAGGATCACTGATACCAGCCCCAAGAATTTCGGCATGTTCGCGAAAGCGGTGGGGATGACGGGCGATCTGATCCATCTTGAACTGGGCATGCCCGCCGAAGATACCCCCCAGCACATCAAGGACGCCACGATTGCTGCGCTTCAGGGGGGCGCGGTTCATTATTCAGATCTGCAAGGGATGCCGGAACTGCGGCAAGCGCTGGCGGAAAAGCTGACGCAACAGAACGGGATGGACGTGTCGGCCAGTGAGGTGCTGATCACCAACGGCCTGACCCAAGGCTCATACGCCGCGTTCATGGCGTTTCTGGACGAGGGCGACGAGGCGCTTTTGCTGGCCCCCTATTACCCTCAACATATCGGCAAGGCAGAGTTGGCAGGGGCCAAAGTCACCGTCGCGCCCTTGGATGCTGCAAACGGATTTTCCATCAATCGCGCTTTGATAGAGCCGCATATCACCCCGGCAACCCGTATCCTTGCGTTGATCAATCCCTGCAATCCGACGGGGCGAGTTTATACCCGCGATGAGCTGCAAATCATCGCTGATCTTGCGCAGGAACATGATCTGCTGGTGATTTCAGACGAGGTCTACGAAGAGATCACCTATGACGCGACCCATATCTCGATCGCATCGCTGCCCGGCATGAAGGACCGCACGATTTCGATGTTTGCCTTCACCAAAGCCTATGCGATGGACGGGTGGCGGCTGGGATATGTCGTTGCCGACAGCGCCTTGATGGGCCCGTTGATGAAGATCACGACCAACGAAGTCACCCATGTGAACACCTTTATCCAACACGGCGCACTTGCGGCTGTCACAGGCGACCCGTCCGTTTTGGCAGGCATGGTCGCGCGGGACCGCGAACGCCGCGATCTGGTGGTCGGGCGGTTGAACCAGATGCCCGGCGTGACCTGCGCCGCCGTCGAAGGGACGATCTATGCGTTTCCGGACATCACAGCCACAGGGCTAAGCGCCCAAGACTGCGCGGACCGCCTGTTGTCGGAAACCGGCGTTGTGGTCGAAGCGGGTAGTTTTTATGGCCAGGCTGGCGAAGGGCATTTGCGGGTTTGTTTCGGGTGCGCGTCCACCGATGTACTGACAGACGCCATGGACCGGATGCAGCGTTTTTTCAACAGTCTCTAAACAAGGCCTTTCAAGGCCTTGAACAGGGCGTCCACATGGGTCTGGGTTGTTATGGCCCCCGGGGACAGCCGCAGGATTTGCCCGCGACAATCCACATGGATCGACCGGCTGCGCAAGTCCTGAACGACGGTTTGCGTATCGATATGGCCCGGCAGTTGCACCATCACCGACCCGCCACGCTGTGCCACGTCCCGTGGTGTGGCGATCCGCAGACCCGTATCATCAGCATGTTGGATGATCAGATCAGTCAGTTGACGATTATGCGTCAGCAGACCGGTTTGTGACGCATGCCATTTGAGAGCTGGAATAGAGCCCAGGCAGGCCATAACCGATGGCGTCCCATGATCGAACCGCCTTGCGTCGGGGGCATAATCAAATGCGTCCAAATCCCATGAAAACGGGTTGTCCTGCGAAAACCAGCCACGCAATTCCGGTGTGACCTGTTCGATCAGATCCTGGCGCATCTGGATGATTCCGGCCCCCGGTGTGCCGCAAAGCCATTTCAGACTTGTGGAAATGACGAAGTCTGCCGGATGCGCGTCGAGCGAAAAAGGAATGATCCCGATGCCTTGGGTCAGGTCGATCCCGACAAGCGACCCCATATCGCGGCCATGGGCAAGCAGGGCCGTCAGATCGCAGCGATGCGAGCTGGTCGAGGTGACGAATGTCAGCAGCGCAAGACCGACATCATGGCCCCACGCATCCAGGATGTCTTCGGTGCGGACCCAGAATTCCCCCGTGCGGATCGGGACCGTATGCAGGGTAAAGCCCATGCGGTCTGCCACGCCGTTCAGCAGGAAATGCAGCGACGGAAAGCAATCAGCGGCGATCAGCACGCGTTTTCCGCGCAGGCGATCCTTTGGCAGGCCGCCAAGGATAGAGAAAAGGGCTGTGGTGACGTTTTCGGCGCTGGTCAGGGTGCCGTCCGGCGCGTCGATCAAGCGACGCCAAAGCGCCAGAAACTCTTCGCGCTGCCCAAGTACCTTGGGCCATTGCGCATCGTCTGGTACGCCCCAGATCCCCGAGAAATCGGCCAAGGCTGCCGCCATGTCTTTCGCTTTGCCAGGATACTGGCCAATGGAGTGATACAGGAAATATGCAGGATCGGTCATTGCGCCCTCGTTTTGTCGTGGCCACTATGCCAGATGGGATTTTAGTTGCAAACGCATATAACGCTACCTAACATCATCTTCCAACAACCGTGCCTTGGCACCTAAAGGGAGAGATGAAGATGAGCGGTGCAGATAGCCTTGCGAGCCTTGCCATGATGCTGGCCTCTGGCGGTGTCGAAGTCGTGGATTGTACCGGAACCCTCGGGCCCGATACGCCGATCCTGCAATTGCCGGAAGATTTCGCCAAGAATACCCCCAAAGTCGAGATTCACAAAATCAGTGAATATGACAATGATGGTCCGTTTTTCGCGTGGAACTGGATGAAGCTGGGCGAACATTCCGGCACCCATTTCGACGCTCCGCATCACTGGATTACCGGTAAGGATTATGAAGACGGCTTTACCGACACGCTGGATGTCCAGCGTCTGGTTGCCCCCGTCAACGTCATTGATTGCTCTGCACAATCCGCCGAGGATGAGGATTTCCTGCTGACTGCCGATGGCGTCAAGTCCTGGGAGGCCGAACATGGCGAGATCGGAAAAGGCGAGTGGGTCGTGATGCGCACCGACTGGGACAAGCGCGCGAATGATGAGGCTAAATTCCTGAACGCCGATGAAACCGGCCCGCACAGCCCGGGCCCGACGCCCGATTGCATCGAATATCTGCTTTCCAAGGGGATCGTCGGTTGGGGGACGCAATGTATCGGGACCGACGCAGGCCAGGCTGGCGGCATGGAACCGGCGTATCCGGCACATAACCTGCTGCACCGCGACAATTGCTTTGGGCTGGCCAGTCTTGCCAACCTCGACAAGCTGCCGGCAAAGGGTGCCATTCTGGTCGCCGCACCGCTCAAGATCCAGCGTGGCACAGGCAGCCCGATTCGTGCTCTTGCCCTGGTACCAAAGGGCTAGGGTCGCATGTGGAAAGGACGCGTATGACGAGCCCCGACACCCCTGCCGACCAGACCGATGGACTTGGGGAAATCGGGCTGGACAACTTTGCGCCCTATCTGATGAACCGCATCATGGGCCGTTACAACGCGGCCTTGCAGGAAGAGATGGCCAAACTGGGGCTTACCACGCCCCAGATGCGGTCCTTGGCGGTTTTGTCCGAACGTGACGGAATCTTGATCCGGGAACTTGCGGTGTATGCAGTCGTGCAGCAATCGACCCTAAGCCGAGGGCTTGAGGCTTTGGCGCAAAACGGGTTGATCCTGCGCGTGCCCGACCCCGACGACAGCCGCGCGACCCGGATTTATCTGACCGATACCGGACGTGCAGCGTATCAGCGGCTGTGGCCGCACATGTCTGCCGCGTATCAGGCGATGTTTTCAGGTGTCTCCAAAAGCGAGAAAACCGCCTTTGTCGGCACCTTGCAGAAGATGTTGAAGAACATTCGCAAGCACGACTTCTGAAAGGAACAAAATGGCTGAACGATCCTTTAAGAAAGAGGTCGCACATCTGCGCAAAGGCGCAGGCGATACCTTTACCGGCGAAGGCATTCTGGCAATCACCAAGGCGCTTTTGGAAAACGGCGTCGGCTATGTCGGCGGGTATCAGGGGGCACCGATCAGCCATTTGATGGATGTGCTTGCCGATGCCCAGGATCTGCTGGGCGAACTGGATGTCCGTTTTGAGGCGAACGCAAGTGAAGGTGCTGCCGCCGCGATGCTTGCGGCCTCCGTCCACTATCCGATCCGCGGCGCGGTGACGTTCAAGGGGCCGGTCGGCGTGAATGTGGCGTCTGACGCGCTGGCGAACCTCAGTTCGTCTGGCGTGACGGGCGGTGCGCTGGTGATCGTCGGCGAGGATTACGGCGAAGGGTCGTCGATCATGCAGGAACGGTCCCATGCTTTTGCAATGAAGTCGCAATTCTGGATGCTGGACCCGCGCCCCAATTTGCCCAGCATCACCAAGGCCGTGAAAGACGGGTTTGAACTGTCCGAAGCCAGCAATACCCCTGTCATGTTGATGGTGCGCATCCGGTCGTGCCATGTCACCGGCAGCTTTGAGACACGCGATAACATCGCCCCGCCGCTTAGCGTCAAGGACGCGCTGTCGAGCCCGCGCAGTGATTTCGCCCGCGTTGTGCTTCCCCCGATGAGCTATCTGCACGAGCAGGACAAGATCAAGAACCGCTGGCCCGCAGCCGAGGCATTCATCGTCGAAAACAAGCTGAACGAAGTCTTTGGCCCGGACCGCGCCCCGTTGGGGATCGTGGTGCAAGGCGGCATGTACAACGGCGTTGTGCGTGCGCTGCAAAGGCTGGGGCTGGCCGATATCTATGGCAACACCGATGTGCCGCTTTATGTGCTTAATGTCACATACCCCTTGGTCAAAGACGAATTCGAACGCTTTTGTAAGGGCAAGGACCATGTTTTGGTGGTCGAGGAAGGCCAGCCCGATTTCATCGAACAGCAGCTTGGCAGTTTCCTGTACAAGTCCCGCAGCAGCGTCAATCTGCATGGCAAGGACATGCTGCCGATGGCGGGTGAATATACCGGTCAGGTGATGCTTGACGGTGTGACCGCCTTTCTGAAGGTGGCAGCCCCCGACATGCTGCCGGGCAACGTGCGCGCGCCGAATGCAGAGGCATCGCAGATCCCTGATCTGTCAAAGACAGTCCCGATCCGGCCACCGGGGTTCTGCACGGGCTGCCCGGAACGGCCGATCTTTGCTGCGATGAAGTTGACCGAACAGGAGCTGGGCAAACACCAGATCAGCGGCGACATCGGCTGCCATTTGTTTGCTGCCCTTCCTCCGTTCGAAATTGGCGGGGCGACAATGGGCTACGGCCTTGGGCCGGCGTCAAACGCAGCCTTTGATGGCGGTGGCGAACGGCGCGCGATCTCGATCCTTGGGGATGGCGGGTTCTGGCACAACGGGCTTAGCTCTTCGATCGGGAACATGGTCTTCAATAAATCTGACACGGTCGCGGTGATCGTCGACAACTATTACTCTGCCGCGACGGGCGGGCAGGATGTGCTGTCGAGCCGCGCAAAAAACGACACTAAATCGACGAATAACCCGATTTCCGCGGCGCTGAAGGGTGTCGGTGTGGAATGGGTACGCCAGATCGACCGCACCTATGACGTGGGCAAGGTCCGCGAGGTTCTGCACGAGGCGCTGACGACCGATTACGCTGGTCCCAAGGTGATCGTTGCGTCTTCTGAGTGTATGCTGAACAAGCAGCGCCGCGAAAAGCCCCTGCGCAATCAGGCCATCAAGGAAGGGCGGCGCGTGGATATCCCGCGGTTTGGCGTCGATCCAGATGTGTGCACCGGCGATCATGCCTGCATTCGCCTGTCGGGGTGCCCGTCACTGTCGCTGAAAAAACTTGATGACCCCCTGCGCGATGATCCTGTGGCGCATATCGACCAGACCTGCGTCGGTTGCGGCAACTGCGGCGAGGTCGCAGATACCGCGATCTTGTGTCCGTCTTTCTACCAGGCCGATGTGGTGCATAATCCGACAGGGTTCGAGGCATGGCGCGCCAAGCAACGCAGCAAGGTGATCGCCTGGCTGCAACAACGACGCGATACAAAACGACTGGTGTTACGATGAATGCTTTGACCCCTTCGAAAACGCCCGATGCGCGGATGGCCCAAATCACCAAACTGGCTGTCATGGCGGTTGGCGGGCAGGGCGGTGGCGTGTTGACCGCGTGGATCGAAACGCTGGCGCGCGCCCAAGGGTACGAAGTGCAGGCCACCAGCGTCGCAGGCGTGGCGCAGCGCACGGGTGCCACGATCTATTATATTGAAATGACGCCAAAGACCGACCAGCAACCGATCTTTGCGCTGGCCCCGTCCGCGGGTGACGTCGATATCCTGATCGCAGCCGAGATGATGGAGGTCGGGCGTGCCGTGCTCAGGGGGTTTGTGACGCCGGATCGCACAACGCTGATCGGGTCGACCCACCGCGCATTGGCCGTGTCCGAGAAATCCGTTCCCGGCGATGGCATCGCAAATGCGGAAGAGGTTCGCGCAGCCGCTGAAATAGCTGCACAGACACTGATACTTGCGGATATGGAGGGGTTGGCCGTCGGCCAGGGATCGGTCATTTCTGCAAGTCTGTTCGGTGCTTTGGCAGGGTCAAAGGCGCTGCCGTTCCCGCGCGCCGCCTTCGAAGACGCTATCCGCCAAAGCGGCAAGGGGGTCGATGCCAGCCTGCGTGCCTTTGCCCAAGGGTATGACGCCGCGCAGCATGGCGTGGAACCGGTTGAAAAGGTCGCCGCTCCGGCATCCGAAATTGCAGGGCCGCAAAACCTTGTCGGTGATTGGCAAAAATTGATTAAACGGATCGAAACGCTACCGCAAGACGTGCAGCAGATGGCCCTCGCGGGGCTGCAAAAGGTTGTCGACTTTCAGGATTGCGCCTATGGCAGCGCCTACCTGGACCGCTTGGACACGGTAATCGCCCGCGACAGTACCGAAAAAGACTGGCTGCTCAGCGAGACTGCGGCGAAATATATTGCGAATGCAATGGCTTACGATGACATCATTCGCGTAGCCGACATCAAGACCCGCAAACCCCGCTTTGACCGTATTCGCACGGAAATGGGCGCGCAACCGGATCAGGTGATGCAACTGACGGAATATTTCCACCCGCGGGCCGAAGAAATCGCAGGGTTGCTGCCTGCCGCGCTTGGTGCGCGGATTGAAGGGCGGCCAAAGGCGATGGCGCGACTGGATCGTTGGTTCGGGAAAGGGCGGCGTTTGCGCACCGATAGCTTGCCGGCCTTTGCGATGCTGCACATCTTGGGCGGCTTGAAATCCTACCGTCTGAAAACCCGGCGACATGCGGTCGAGGTGGCCCATCTGGACGCCTGGCTGGACCGCAGCCTAGCGCCGCTTGCCACCGATTACGCCCTAAGTGTCGAACTTTTGCGATGCCGACGGCTGATCAAGGGCTATTCGGACACCCATGCCCGCGGCCTGACGAAGTTCGACAGCGTGATGAACGGCGCAGCGATTTTGAAAGGTCGAAAGGACGCAGCTGATTGGGTGGCCAGACTGCGCGAAGCGGCACTGCAGGACCCCGAAGGCAAGGCACTGTCCGGCGCGTTAGAGACCATTCGCAGCTTTACCGACCCCCAAACGCATTAAAACGCGTTTGGGGATTTTCTGCATCTGAAAGTCAGAGACGATTAAAGGTAGCGGTTCACCAGATTTTCCAAGGCTTCTTGCCGACCCGATGCGGGTTGCGGGTTCAAGGCATCTGCCTTGACTTGCGCGTTGATCGTCTCAAGATCACTTTGCAGCAATCCTTGGCCCCGATCGGATCCCCATCCTGCATACCGCGTCTCACGCGCTGCCTCTAACTTGCCATCTTCCAGCATTGCGGCAGCGGCTTTCAGGCCACGTGCGCAGACGTCCATCGCACCGACATGGGCAAGGATCAGATCCTGCGCGTCCAACGACTGGCGGCGCAGTTTGGCGTCGAAATTGGTGCCGCCTGTGGTAAAACCTCCCGCCTTGAGCACTTCGTAATAGGCCAATGCGACTTCTGGCACGGAATTGGGGAACTGGTCTGTGTCCCAACCCGACTGGTAATCATTGCGGTTCATGTCGATGGACCCGAAAATACCAAGGGCGGAAGCAAGCGCCAGTTCGTGTTCAAACGAATGCCCCGCCAGAATCGCGTGGCCTTGTTCGATGTTCACCTTCACCTCGTTCTCAAGTCCGAAATCCTTGAGGAAACCGTACACCGTGGCGACGTCGTAATCATACTGGTGTTTGGTGGGTTCCTGCGGTTTAGGCTCGATCAGGATCGCGCCCTTGAACCCGATTTTCCGCGCGTAGTCGACGGCCATTTGCAGGAACCGTCCGGCTTGCTGGCGCTCGCGCTTCATGTCGGTGTTCAGCAAGGTCTCATAGCCTTCGCGGCCCCCCCAAAGCACATAGTTTTCGCCGCCCAGTTTATGGGTCACGTCGATGCATTCCTTGACCGTCGCGGCGGCATAGGCAAACACATCGGGATCAGGGTTCGTCGCTGCCCCGGCCATGTAACGCCGGTTCGAAAACAGATTTGCGGTGCCCCAAAGCAGCTTGGTGCCCGTCTGTTCCATCTTTTCGCCGAAGTAATCGGTAATCTCGTGCAGGCGCGCTGTGCTTTCGGCGAATGTATCGCCTTCGGGCCGGACGTCGGCATCGTGAAAACAGAAATAGGGCTGGCCAAGGACCTTGAACATATCGAACGCGGTATCGGCCTTGACCTTGGCGTGATCCATCGTGTCGCCGAACCAGGGTCGGTCGAACGTCTGGCCGCCAAACGGGTCGCCGCCTTCCCAGGCAAAGCTGTGCCAATAGGCCACGGCAAACCGCAGATGTTCGGCCATTGTCTTGCCCATCAGAACTTCGTCAGGGTTATAGCTGCGGTAGGCGAAGTCGTGGGTCGCGTCAGGGTCATAGGCGATCGTCGGGATGCCGTTGAAAAACTCGGTCATGGGAGGGGGTCCTTTCGGTTGGATCAGCGCAGGGATTTGACTGCGCGATATGTCTCGGAATAGCGGGCATGAGCGTCCGAAAATGCCGGAACAAGCCGGGGATCAGGCTCTATCACGCGGGAAACGGGTGGCGGGACAGCGATTTCCGCCCCTGCACCCGTTGCAGCCATGCGGCCCAGACGGGCTGCGCCAAGGGCGGCCCCGAAATCACCTGCGGCGGGCAGCTGGATCGGCATGTTCAGCGACGTCGCAATCGCCTTGAGCCAGTAATCGGACTTCGATCCGCCACCGACTGCGATCAGGCTGTCGATCTTTGTACCCGTCACAGTCATCGCGTCAAAACTGTCCCGCAAGGCGTGAGTAACACCCTCAAGCACCGCGCGCACCATCGCAGCGCGATCTGTTCCGTGGCCAAGGTGCAGGAATCCGGCGCGGATTTGTGCGTCGTTGTGAGGGGTGCGTTCGCCGCCAAGATAGGGCATGAAGACTGTGCGACCTGGAGCCTGCAGGTCCCCCAGATCACCCGTCAGCGTCTGTGCATCTTCGTTCAGCACCCCCGACAGCCAGTTCAGCGCATCCGTCGCAGACAGAATTACCCCCATTTGGTGCCACAGGTTGGGCAGGGCATGACAAAAGCTGTGCAAAGCGCTTTCGGGGGCAGCGGCATAGCTGGGCGTAGCGGCGAACAACACGCCAGAGGTGCCAAGCGAAACAAATGCTTGCCCGGGTTTCACGACACCCATCCCGATGGCAGAGGCGGCATTGTCCCCGCCACCCCCGGCGACGGGAATGCCCGCAGGCAACCCGAGTTTCGCCGCGATAGAGCCGCTGAGACTGCCGGAAACCTCGGATCCTTCGACAAGGCGTGGCATGTTGGCCCGTGACAGACCCGACAACGCCAGCAATTCATCCGACCAGTCGCGCGCGCCGGTGTCCAGCCAACTGGTGCCGGCGGCGTCGGACATTTCTGACACGGCATCACCCGTCAGCCAAAACCGCAGCGCGTCTTTGGGCAGCAGGACCTTGTCGATCCGGGCGAAAATCTCGGGTTCATGCCGCCGGACCCATTCCACCTTGGGGGCGGTAAAGCCGGGGAACACGATGTTCCCCGTGACCATGCGCCAAACCGGGTTCGCGTCGATTTCAGCCGCTTCAACCGCCGCGCGGGTGTCGTTCCACAGCATGCAGGGGCGCAGGGCCGCGCCTTTGCCATCAATCAGGGTCGCGCCATGCATGTGACCGCTTAGTCCGATGCCCTGAACAGCGCGCAGATCAACGCCAAGGCCGCGAACCGCATCCGCGCAGGCGGTGAACCAGTCATCGGTGTTCTGTTCGCTCCAACCGTCATGGGGGCGCGATACCTGCAAGGGCGCTGTGGCTTCGGCGATGATAGTCTCATCATCGTCCACCAATAGCGCTTTCAGGCCCGAAGTGCCCAAATCAAGACCCAAAAACATCGTTTTCCCCTTTGTCAGAGCCTAAGCAGCGTCGCGTGCCTTGCCCATGATGATCATGCTCAGGATGTCATCTTCGGTCACGTCGCCTACCTTTTCGGTGCCGATCATCGTGCCGTTCTTCATCACCGATACCCGGTCGCAAAGTTCAAGCATTTCGCGGGTGTCGTGGCTGATAAGGAAAATGCCCAAGCCCTGCGCCTTGAGCTCCTTGATCAGATCGGCGACCATCTTGCTTTCGTGCACGCCCAAGGCGGCGGTCGGTTCGTCCATGATCAGGATTTTCGCGTTGAAATAGACGGCGCGTGCGATCGCCACCGATTGCCGCTGACCGCCGGAAAGTGCCGAGACAGGCTCACTTATCTTTTTGAAATTGGGGTTGAGGCGGGCCATGATCTTGCGGGTCTCCGCCTCCATCTGGGCATCGTCGACCAGACCGAAACGATTGGTCAATTCGCGCCCCAGAAACAGGTTGCTGGGTGCATCAAGGTTATCCGCCAGCGCGAGCGTCTGATAGATAGTTTCAATGTTGTGTCGCCGTGCATCCCGCGGGGACTGGATGTTGACCTTCTTGCCTTCGATCCAGATTTCGCCCTCGTCCATCTGATAGGCACCGGCCAAAATCTTGATCAGCGTCGATTTACCGGCACCGTTATGGCCCAGCAGGCCGACAACTTCGCCCGCATGAAGATCAAGCGAAACGTTGTCGACAGCGCGCACGCCTCCGAAAGAAAGCGAGATATTCTTGAGTTCTACCAAAGGTGTCATCATTTCCCTCCCGTGCGGCGGCGATAGACAATGTCGATCCAGACGGCGAGGACCAGAACAGCCCCCACGACGATGTTTTGCAGGGGGGCATCGACCCCGACCATGGCCATGCCCGATTGCAGCGATTGCATGATCAGCGCCCCCAGGATCGCGCCGTGAATGGTGCCGATCCCGCCGGCAAGGGCCGTACCGCCAATTACGGCAGCAGCGATGACGCGCAGTTCATCCAGTGTGCCGATATCGTTGGAATGGTTCGTCAGCCGGGCCGATGCGACAACCGCAGACAGCGCGACCAAGGCACCCATCAGGGCAAAGACCTTGACCGTCAGCAGGCGCGTGTTGATGCCGGACAGTTCAGCCGCATCAGGGTTTCCGCCCGTCGCAAAGATATAGCGCCCCAGTCGGGTGCGTTTGGCCATCACCGTCATGGCAATTGCGATCCCGATTAGCAGCAGCACGGAATAGGGGATGCCATAAGCGGCGGTATAGCCGTCAGGCATGATCTCTCCGCGGGCCTTGAATTCGCGGATCAGCCGCGCCGTTGGGACTTCGTAGGCGTTCAGGATTGCTACAAAACCAAGGATCCCCATTGCGATGACCAGACCGACAAGCGCTTCGGCCCAGACAGGCTTGACCGGAAAGCCATGGCTGATCTTGTTGCGCCGCGCCGACCACAGGGCCCAAAGCGCAAGCAGAACGGCAACGAGGCCCACAATCCAGGACCAGGTTTCGCCCAAGGTCCCGTTGATGCCGCCGAATTTCCGAAATGTCTCGTCCAGCGGACCAATGGTTTGACCGTCGGTCATGTACCACGCCACGTTGCGCCAGATCAGCAGGCCGCCAAGTGTCACGATAAAGGCGGGGATGGTCAGAAAACCGACGAGCCAGCCCTGAAATGCCCCGATCACGATCCCAACGATCAAGCCGACGGCAATTGCGATCCAGGGGGTCAGCGGGTGACCCAGGCCAAGCCCCAGCAGTCTGGGAAGAATATCGGTCTGCGTCATCGCCATCGCGGCTGAACAGGTCGCCAGCATGGCCCCTACGGACAGATCGATGTGGCGGGTGACGATCACGAACACCATGCCGGTCGCCATGATGGCAACGCTGACGGTCTGGATGGTCAGGTTGAAGATATTGCGCGGGGTCAAGAACCGCCCGTCCGTCAGCACGTTGAACACCAGACAGACCAGAACAAAGGCTCCGATCATGCCCAAAAGGCGTGTGTCGATCTCGAGCTGGGTCAGGAAGGAACGTTTGGGCGCTTTCGGTGACGGATGTGACTCTGTCCCGGCGTTGGAAATGTCTGTCATGTGATTGGCTTCCGGATTGGGTCGCGGTTTCTTTCAGCGGTCAGGGCATTGGTTCGAAGAACGGCCCGCGCATAAAAGGGAAAAGGGTGCATCCCGACCGGGGCCGGGATGCAAAGGTCTTGGTTACTCGCAGGCTGCGACGCCTGTAACACCTTGGCAAAGCGCCTCTTTGGTGATCCAGCCAGCGTCCAGAACGGCGTTCAGGTTGTCGATGGTAACCGGCACGGGGGCCAGAAACTTGGCCGACAATGTCGTGCCGCCGGGCGACGTCCATTCGGTCGCGCCATCGATACCGGACATTTCAGTGCCGCTGGCAAGGGCAACTGCGATTTCAGCAGCGTTCTTGCCCAGATCGCGTGCGTCTTTCCAGACGCTGACGGTCTGCGTGCCCATCGCAACGCGGTTCAGGGCAGCGTGGTCGCCGTCCTGGCCGGACACGGGTGTGCCTTCCATGCCTTGTGCCGTCAGCGCGGCAACCGCACCACCGGCTGTACCGTCGTTGGACGCAACGACCGCGTCAACCTTGTTGTCCTGCGCCGTCAGGATCTGCTCCATGTTGCGCTGTGCGTTGGCTGGCAGCCAGCCGTCGGTATAGGCTTCGGCAACGATGGTGATGTCGCCTGCGTCAATCGCGGATTGCAGCACTTCTTGCTGGCCGCCCCGCAGGAAATCGGCGTTCGGGTCGGTGGGAGACCCCTTGATCATGACGTAGTTGCCCTTGGGCATGGCTTCCAGAACGGCGCGGGCCTGCATGCGGCCGACTTCGACGTTGTCGAAGGTCAGATAGAATGCACGGGGGTCTTCGATCAGACGGTCATAGCCGACAACCGGAATACCTTCGTCAGCGGCAGCTGTGATGGCCGGTCCGATCGCTTGGCTGTCCTGCGCCAGAATGATCAATGCATCTACGCCCTGGGCGATCAGGCTTTCCACGTCGGACAACTGCTTGGCCGAAGAAGACTGCGCGTCCGAGCTGACGTATTTCGCGCCGGCGGCTTCCAAAGCAGCTTTGATCGCGGCTTCGTCTGTTTTCCAGCGCTCTTCCTGAAAGTTTGACCAGCTGACGCCGACGGTGATGTCCTGTGCGGCGGCGGCGTGGGTGAATCCGGCAGTGGCGACAGCCGCTGCCATAAAGAGTTTACGCATTTCTTTCCTCCCAGATGAAATGTTCCGATTGCCTTTGGTGGCTTCGGTTTCGTCGTGGCTCTGAGGTTGCGCAATTTAATTCAGTTGTCAAAATAAATTTTGCAAAACGGGATAAAGAATTTGACAGGAGCCAGCAAAAAGCGGCTTATTTCGGGTGGGAGAAGTGGGGTGTTTGATTAAGACCGCCACGATGAGGATATAAAGTTTGGCCAGCGAACTAATTCGACACGCCTCTTTTGAAGGTGCCGAAGCAGCCCCTATGGGCTGTGGCCCCCGTTTGGCGATGCCACAGGATGACACGCGGCCCTTACGGCAGCAAGTGTTTGAACAGGTCCGCGCCGGCGGACACATGCCGCGCATGGATGTTGCCCGCGCGCTGGACATCAGCCCCGGTTCGGTGACCACCATTACCTCTGACCTGATCGCACGCGGCCTGCTGCAAGAAGTCGAAGACAGCCAGCGCGGACCAAGCCGGGGCCGCCCCCCGATCGCGTTGCGTGTGGCACCGCGCAGCCGGTTCGTGATCGGGATGAAGCTGTCGGATGAACGTCATACCGCCGTTTTGCTGGACCTTGCAGGTACCGTCATCGCCGAAGCGCAGCTGACCAGCGCCGCGCTGCGTCAAACCACCAAGGAGGTTTTGGCAGAGGTTTCGACCCTGACACGGCAGCTTTTGAAAAAGTCGGGCCAGCCTTTGGAATCGATCAGCGCCGTGGGGATTGGCCTGCCCGGCATCGTCGATGCCTGTCTGGGGGTCGTGAAATGGTCGCCGGTGATGACCGACACCGAAATCCCCTTGCGCGATATGCTGCAAGATACGCTGGGTTTGCCGGTGTCGTTGGACAATGACACAAATCTTTTGACGCTGGCCGAACTGTGGTTCGGTGCCGGGCGTGGCATTTCGAATTTCGCGGTCGTCACGATCGAACGCGGCGTTGGCATGGGGCTGGTGCTGAACAACCGTCTGTTCCGGGGGGCCTTGGGTCCGGGGATGGAACTGGGCCACACCAAGGTGCAGCTTGACGGGGCGCTGTGCCGCTGTGGCCAGCGCGGTTGTCTTGAGGCCTATGTCGCCGATTACGCCCTTGTCCGAGAGGCGGGAACCGCGCTGGACCGCGATCCCAGATCCAACAGTTCTGCGGTGACCATGATCGAAACCTTGTACGAAGAGGCCAATGCCGGAAATGAGGCCGCCTTGGCAATCTTCCAGCGGGCAGGGCGATTCCTGAGTGTAGGTTTGGCGAACATTGTTCAGTTGTTTGATCCGGAACGGATCATCCTGAGCGGTGAGCGCATGCGCTATGATTATTTGACCACCGACGATATGCTGGCCGAGATGAACAGCATGATACTTCCGGCGGGACGCACGCCCACCCCTGTGGATATTCACGCTTGGGGCGGATCTGTGTGGGCAAAGGGCGCTGCCGCACTGGCCCTGTCCGACGTCACGACCGCCCTTCTGGGGGAGACTGTTGCGTGATTGCCCGTCTGGCTTTGATCTTCTGGTCGGTGGCGGGCGCTGCCTGCGCTGATCCGCTGTTCGAAGATATCTCCACCGGCCTGTCGGACCACCAATATACAGGCGGATGGGAACATTTCGTCGGGGGCGGTGTATCGGCGTTTGACTGTTCCGCCGACGGGCGGCCCGATCTGGTGGCCGCAGGTGGCACGTCGCCGATGATCTTGCTGAAAAACGTCTCTGAAACAGGGCATATCGCATTTGAGCCCCTCCCTTTAGCAGGTGAAGTTACGGGCGTGACCGGTGCTTATCCGATCGAAATAGACGGCGACGGTCTGCTGGACCTTTACATTATGCGCGTCGGGCCTGACCGTGTTTTGCAAGGCGGCCCGGATTGCAGTTTCACCGACGTCACCGCAAGCTGGAACATTCCCCAGACCGATCAATGGACCACTGCCTTTACTGCATGGTGGGACGCGGGCGCGCAGTTTCCGACACTCGCCGTCGGCCATTATGTTGACCGCGCAAACCCCGGTGGGCCGTTTGGCACATGCGACACGCAGACGATCTTGAATCCGCAGGACAGCAACACGCCCGACTACAGCCCCGAGGTTTTATCCCCCGGCTTCTGCACCCTTTCGATGCTGGCATCTACAGATGCGCGCGGGCGCAATTCACTGCGCATATCCAACGATAGACACTATTACGTGTCTGGCGGGTCAGAGCAGCTTTGGGACATCGAAGACCGCCGCTTTCTGACATCGGAGGATGGCTGGGACAAGGTTTCGCTGTGGGGCATGGGCATCGCCAGCCGCGATCTGAACGGCGATCAGCGGGACGAACTTATGCTGACCTCGATGGGGGATCAGCTGATGCAGATCGCGCAACCCGATGGCCGCTATAGCGGTGCGCCCTATGATATCGGTACCTATGCGCATAACCCCTACATCAAGGGGGATGGACGCCCGTCAACCGGCTGGCACGCCAGCTTTGCCGACGTGAATAATGACGGCCGCGCCGATCTGTTTATCGCCAAGGGGAACGTCGATCAGATGCCGGGCATGGCCATGCGCGACCCGAACAATCTGCTGATCCAAGGCAAGGATGGTCGTTTCACCGAAGCAGGAGACGTCGCCGGCGTCGCTGACACGGCCCGATCCCGTGGTGCCGCCTTGACGGATTTTGACGGTGACGGGCGGCTTGATCTGGTGGTGGTGAACCGCCGTGCGCCGATGCGGCTGTACCGGAATGTGACGCCCGATGCCGGGAATGCTGTTAAGGTGCTGGCCAGCAGTACCGATGGCAATCATTTCGCGATTGGCGCGCGGGTCATTGTTACCTCTGATGCAGGGGTGCAAAGCCAGCAGATCACAGTTGGCGGGGGGCATGGCGGGGCGGTTGCAGGCCCTTTGCATTTCGGGATCGCGGGGGCCAAGACTGCGACGGTCCAGGTGCGCTGGCCTGACGGAACGCTAAGCGACATCGTGCATGCCCCCGCCGGCGAGACCGTGAAGATCACGCAGCCGGATTAATCCGCAGCAACGCCGCCGACGTCCAACCCGCTTGGCACGGTTGGGGGGATACCCAGCCGACCGTTCAAGGCAGTTTCATCATCCAGCGTCCGCAAAAATGATACTAATACGGCAATATCAGCAGCATCCAGCCCGCGGGGCGCACGGATCATTGCGGCCTGCACGATGCTTTCGCGGGCAGCAGCGTCATTCATTTCGCGCCAATCGTCACCCTCCAGCGGGGGCAGTCGGACGCCGTTTCGGGCCGTGGACCCTTGCGCAAATCGTTCAGAGGCACCGACGGGATCAAGGTGATCGCTCAAGAATTGCTCGATCGTACCATGGGCACCCGCATGCCCCCAGGGCCCGGTTTGCATTACATTGCGCAGCGATGGTGTGCGAAAGGCAAATGCATCGGCGGGGTCGCCTGTCACGCGCATGCGTCCTGTGTCATGGGCATTGTCTTCGAACGCGGCCGCCTTGCCGGGGCCCAGCTGTGGTGCGCCCATGGCGTGAAACTGGTGGTCGGTCTGAAACGGCCCTGAATGGCACGTGCTACAGCCCGCATCACCGTAGAACAGCTCCATCCCCTTTTCCGCGGCAAGCGGCAGTCCGACAGTCCGGTCGCGCAGATACGCATCGAAATCCGAGGTATCAGAACGCCATTCGTGATCGATGAATACCGCAATCGCGTTCGATATATCGGTGAACCCGATATCATCGGGCGTATTGATGTGGTCGTAAACGGCGCTGAACCGGCGCGCGTATTCGGGCAGGTCCGCAACCCGGCGCGACAGAATATCCCAAGCACCGCCCGGACCCGTGATCAGACCCTGACGCACGGCATTTGCCACGTCATTTTCGCCACCGTGGCCAGCCATCTCATCGGCGCTGAGCACGGGAAACATGGTCTGCGCCGACAAGATCGATGCAAAACCGCTTAGCATGTCGTCCTCGAGCGGGGTGCGGAACCCCGAAGGCATCGTCGGGTCAACCTCGATCCGGCCGTCATGGAACAGGACCCTGAATTCGGCCGCGCCCAGATTGAACAACGCCGGAGAATTCCGCGGAATGCGGTGTGTCGGCATGTTGTCGGGATCGCCGCGGCGTTCCAGCCCCAAGCCCTTGCCGCCTTCGCCCAAACCCAAAGACACCCCGTCGCTGGTCGCGAAATTCGGGTGATGGCACGTCGCGCAGGCGATGTTGCGGTTGCCCGACAGGATGGGATCGTAGAACAGCAACTGGCCCAGGACCGCTTCGTCCAGGTCCGCAGGCGTGAAGGCCGCGTCAGCCACCGGGTCAGGCAGCGGATCTGCATGCGCAATGCAGGCGCTGAAGGCCAGCAAAAGAACGGATGAACGGATCAAATACATGGGCTTATCTTTGCCCAATTCGAATGTCCGGGCAAGCCCGTCAGGCCCAATTCCTCAGCGCTTGTGACAACCGCGTTAGCCCATCGTGCAGGTTGACGGCAGCCCCTCCGCCCACGCCAAGCCTGATGTGGTGGGGCTGGTCGTAGGCGCTGCCGGGCAGCAGAAAGGTCCGGTACGGAGCGGCCAGCAGCCTGCGCGCGAAATCATCGCTGTCGATGCCGTCCGGCAGGCGGGCAAGGCCGATCAGACCGGCGCGGGGCGGTACCCAGGAAAGGCCCGCTTGCGCATCGACCCAGGCGTTCATCTGCGCCAGATTTTCGCGCCCCGCACGGCGGGCCGTGTCCATCGCCGGCGCATACCGATCAGGGCGCAGCGCGATTTCCGCGATCACCTCACCCATGATATTCATGATCTCGGATGAATTCTCTCGCAAGATCACCGCGTCCATGATCATCTGCGCATCAGGGCAGATCATCCACCCTGTGCGCAGCCCCTGAAGCCCCAAAGCCTTCGAGACAGAGCCTGTCGTGATCCCCCTTGCGTACATGCCCGCCACCGATGGCGCACGCGGTCCGTCCCATTCCAGCCCGGCATAAACCTCGTCGATCAACAGCCACGCGCCGACGCGGTCAGCGATGCGGACAAGCTGGCCAATCTCGTCGGTACTTAGCAAGTCACCCGTCGGGTTGTTGGGGTTGGTGAGGAAAATCATTTTGGTCTGATCACTGACCGCGTCGGCGATCCGGTCGATGGGCAGGTGCCAGCCGTCGCATTCCTGCCGCGTGATGCGGGTGATTTTTGCGCCGATGGCCTTGGCCAATACCTCTGCTTGCGGCCAACCGGGAGTCTCAATGATGATCTCGTCGCCCGGCTGAAGCAGTTGCATGATCGCGAGGTAATTCGCCTCGGCGGCCCCTGCGGTGATCAACACGTCGCTTTGCGCGCAAATACCGTTTAATCCGGCTTGGGCCAGAACATGATCGCGCAGTTCTGGCAGGCCGCGAAAGTCGCGATTGTTCCAGTCCAAAGACTGGTCGGGATCCAAATCAGCCAGATAATCCCCCAGCTTGGGCGACCCTGACAGCGAAAACCCGACGATCGCCTCGGGTGCGGCATCGGTGGTATCCAGCAGATATTGGAACAAGGTGTGTATCTTGACTTTCATACGGTGCCTCTGGCTAACATGCCCGCAAACGGGGGCAGATACATGAATATGCAAGTTTCTTTGAAAGGCAAACCGATCCGACTGGCGGTGCTGGATTACGGATTGTTTCGGGTGCATTCAGGCCCGCGCGATGTCGGCATCTGCGGCTATGTCATTCAGACGGATGCAGGCGAAACTGTTTTGATAGACACTGGTTTCCCGGAAAAATACGCTCAGGACGCCGATGCTGCCACGGCCGAGGATGATCTGGGAAGCTTTGGACAGGTATTGTCCGTGACGCCCGAAAACATGCCCGGCCCACAACTGGCGAAACTGGGGATCGTCAAGCAGGATGTGACCCTGATGATCCAAAGCCACACGCATATTGATCACGTCGGCGACATGGGCGGATACCCCCAGGCCCCCATCCTGATTGCCGAGGCCGAGCGCGCATTGCCAAGACCGCTATATTGGTCGGGCAAGCAGGCGATGGACTGGCCCGATGCCGATTATGCGCTGGTCACGCAGGATTTCAGCCTGTGCGACGGGTTCGACGTGCTGCTGTGCCCCGGCCACGCACCCGGTCAGCTGGCCTTTATGATCTGTCTGCCGGATACCGGCTGGGTGTTGCTGACGTCTGACGCGATCAGCCGCGCCTCCGAGATTGACGAGGCTTTCGCGGGCTCTTGGGATGTTGATCTTGCGATCCATCACGGTGATCGTCTGATGAAGCTTGCCGCCACCCGTGATGCCACCGTGATCTTTGGCCACAGCCCCGAAGACTGGCCCACCCTGAAAAAGGCCCCGCATTGGTTTACCTAAGCCGCAGGGCGCGGGAAAAAAATTCTTTGTTGGTATCGGATTAGCGACTAGGCTTTGAATTGAGGCCGGAACAACCGGTCAAAACCAACGGTGGGAGACTTGTGATGGGCAAGAGAGACGAATGGATCGCGAAATACGCGGATGATCTGACAAACAAATGCGGCATGACGCCGGACATGGATTTGCTGACCAAGGTCACGATTGGCTGTGGCC
This sequence comes from Roseobacter sp. GAI101, assembly GCF_000156335.1. Lineage (GTDB taxonomy): Bacteria > Pseudomonadota > Alphaproteobacteria > Rhodobacterales > Rhodobacteraceae > Sulfitobacter. The sequence goes on along the minus strand of NZ_DS999213.1, from coordinate 2,615,404 downwards.
CGTCGATCTACAACGCAGACGCGCAGACCGTCGCCGCATCGCAAGAGAGCGAGCTTGAGCTGGTCAAGACCAACTTCCTGATGAAGAAACTTGGCATGGCCGACAGCCCTGAGCTGATGGAGGGCATCCACAAGGTCGTCGAAATTTATGGACAATCCGAGCGTAACAAATACCGCGCCGTGATCTATTATATGCTGACCAAGCATTTCGGCAAGGAAGCCGTCTACGGCTGAAACGGCCACCAGAACCGAGAAGAAACGCCCGTATGGTTAAGCGGGCGTTTTTTTATTGTAAGGTGTTTGAATTACTCGATTCTTGCACGGGACAGGAAGATGCAGTATCCATAGTACATGGCTAGTACGGCCAGAACATATTTCGATACACGTGAGGTGGTCTTTAGGGATTCACGTGGGGTGAGAAAGGGTTCTGGCGGGGTGCCGGAACCCTTTTTACGTTCTACAGTGTCTTTATTACGCTTCCGTATTCCCCATGGCGCAAATCTGCTGCCATTGCTCTGCTGTGACCGGCTGCACTGACAAACGCGGGCTTTTTACCAAGGGCATATCGTCAAACCGGCCATCGCTTTTGATGTCGTCCAGCGTAACGGGCGTTTCAAACGGCCGCACCGCTTTGATGTCAACGCATTCCCAACGGTCGTCATCGGTTGAACTGTCCTGATGCGCCTCGGCGATAACCTCGACAATGCCGACGATGGCCCGTTCGCCTTGGGAATGATAGAAAAAACCCAGATCACCCTTGGCCATCTCGCGCATGAAATTGCGTGCCTGATAGTTGCGCACGCCATCCCATTCCTCGCCCGTGTCACCTTTGGCGACCTGATCATCCCAGCCCCAGGTCGACGGTTCCGATTTGAAAAGCCAGTAGGCCATCAGCCGATCACCTTGTTCCATGCGATCAGTTGAACATCGGCAAACAGGCCAGCCTTGGCATAGGGATCATTTGCCGCCCATGTTTGCGCCGCCGCCATATCGGCAACATCCAAAATCACCAAAGATCCGCACATTTGCCCATCAGCATCCAAAAAGGGTCCGGCCTGGGACACGCAACCGGTGGATTTCAGGTAGTCCACGTGGGCGGGGCGGTTTTCCTGCCGCACCGAGAGGGAGTCGGCTTTGTCTTTGGCAATCAGGGCAATCAGCATGTCATTCTTCCTTTAAGGGGCGGGTCAAAAGCGACGTCATCGCGCTTTGCACATCTAATCTGTTCTCGATCAAACCTGCAACGGCGGCAGTGATCGGCAGGTCCAATCCATGCTTTTGCGCCAAACCATGCACCGCGCGGGCTGTGGCGGCCCCTTCGACGGTGGTCGTGCTGTCAAAGCTGCGCCCTTCGCCAAAGGCCAGCCCCAGCCGGTAGTTGCGCGATTGGGTGGACGTGCAGGTCAGGGTCAGATCGCCAAAACCCGACAGCCCCGAAAGCGTATCTGGATCAGCGTTCAAATGCGCCGCAAGCCGCTGCATTTCTGCAAAGCCGCGCGTCATCAGCGCAGCGCGTGCGCTTTCGCCCAGTCCAGCCCCCATCGCGGCACCGCAGGCAATGGCGACAACGTTCTTGAGAGCCCCGCCCAGTTCGGCCCCGATGGTGTCAACTGTCCGGTAAAGCCGCAGGTTTTGCGTTGTCAGCGCCTTCTGCAACCGTTCGCCAACCATCGCATCCGCGCAGGCCAGCGTCAGCGCCGTTGGCAAGCCGCGCGCGATATCGGCGGCGAAACTGGGGCCGGTCAGAATGGCGGGTGTGGCATTTGGCAAGGTTTCGTGAATCACCGCGACGGGGCCAAGACCGGTTTCCAGCTCGATCCCCTTGCAGCAGGCGACGATGGTTTTGCCATCCAGCAGCGCGGCGTGTTCCGTCAAAAAACCGCGCAGTGTTTGCATCGGGACGGCAACCAGCAAAACGTCGGATTTGGCGGCGTCCTCAAAGGTTTCCGTAACGAACAACCCGTCTGGAAAATGACACCCGGGCAGACGTGCCTTGTTCTCGCGCAGGGTATCCATGCCTTGGGCGTCGCGCGCCCAAAGGGTGATCGGGCCCTTGTGCGCCAGCGAAATCGCCAGCGCGGTGCCGAATGCGCCCGCACCCAGAACTGCGATGCTCATGCCTTTGCCCCCTTCTTGCCGCTGCCCAACATGGACGGTTGGCTGGTGTCCAACGGCCATCTTGGCCGCGCCGACAGCGTCAGATCATCAGGGCCGCGCAGCTGGCTTTGTTCAGCTGCGGCAAACGCGATCATCGCGGCATTGTCAGTGCACAGGCTAAGCGGCGGCGCGATGAAAGCGGTCGATACTTCCTGTGATACAGTCTCTAACCTTGCACGAATGGCTTTGTTTGCGGCAACACCACCCGCCACGCACAAGGTGCGGGTCTCGGGGTCATGGTCCAGATAAAGCTTTAGCGCGCGGCGGGTCTTTTCGGCCATCACATCGACGACGGCGGCCTGAAATCCGGCGGCCAAATCTGCCTGATCCTGCACGGTCAGCCCGCCCTTTTCTTGGATAATCTTGTCCCTCACCCGCAGGACCGCGGTCTTGAGGCCCGAGAACGACATATCGCAATCAGGTCGATCCAGCAGGGGGCGCGGGAAGGCAAAGCGCTTTGCGTCCCCCTCCAGCGCGGCTTGTTCAATCGCTGGCCCGCCGGGCTGTGGCAGCGAAATCAGGCGCGCGACCTTGTCAAAGGCTTCGCCGGGCGCGTCGTCGATGGTGCCGCCCAGCCGTTCGAACCGGTCCGGCCCATGGACCAGCAAGAACTGGCAATGCCCGCCGGATACCAAAAGCACCAGATAGGGATAGGCCACATCATCCGTCAAACGCGGGGTCAGGGCGTGGCCCGCCAGGTGGTTCACCCCGTAAAGCGGTTTGCCCGTCGCAGCAGACAGCCCCTTGGCGCACATCACGCCGGACAGAACGCCACCGATCAGACCCGGCCCGGCAGTGACGGCAATCGCATCCACATCCGCCAGTGTCAGACCCGCTTTTGCCAGTGCATCCTCGACACACAGGTCCAGTTTTTCGGCATGGGCGCGGGCGGCGATCTCGGGAACAACACCGCCGAATGCCGCGTGCAGATCGGTCTGGCTGTCCACGACAGAAGACAGCACCTTTGCCTTTTGCCCCGGCTCAAACTGCACGAGGGCGGCGGCGGTATCATCGCAGCTGCTTTCCAATCCGAGAACTATCATGGCCGTTTCCGTTGCAAGGGTGATCACCGCCAAGTAACACCTTGAGGCAAGTGGAACAATCCTTGGGGACATCCGCCAAATGAACAAGCCCATGCTGATCCTGACCCGGCCTGCCCCGAATGCAAATGCGTTTCTGGACATGATTGCACCGGACCTTTTGGCGCGGGTCAGTGTCCTGATCAGCCCGCTTTTGCAGATATCGGGCACTGCCACGCCGGTTCTGATGCAGGGCATTGAGGGGGTGATCTTCACGTCGGCAAACGGGGTGGCGTTCGGGCCGGATGGGCTGGGCCGCACGGCCTATTGCGTCGGTGCTAAAACTACCCAGGCGGCCAAGGAAAAGGGCTGGCGCGCGCAGATCCTTGGGCAGAATGCCGACGAATTGGTCACCGCCTTGATCAAGACGCAGCCCAATGCACCCCTTTTGCACATATGTGGTCACCATCAACGCGGCGATATCGCCAGCCGCTTGTCCCAAGCGGGGCTGCGTACGACTGCCGTCACAGTCTATGACCAGACGCTTTTGCCGCTGTCAGATCAGGCAAAACATGTGCTGGCTTCGGGTGAAACCTGCATCGTGCCTTTGTTTTCGCCCCGGACCGCGACGCAGTTTGCCCGCGAATGCCCAGATTTTCACCATGTCGTCGTGATCGCCCTTAGTCGGGCCGTTGCCGACGCTCTTGGCTATCAAAAGCCGCAAGACCTGCTGATTGCGGATGAACCAACAGCCAACTCGATGCGTTTAGTTCTTGAAACTGCGGTGGATTGGGGCAGGTTAGCTTGAAGATCAGCACACATGCCGTCTAATATTGCAGAAATAGCTGACGATCCGTCAGAATCGGAAAGGTTTTTTAAGCGTGGCAAAAGCGAAAACTCCAAGCACGGGCGGCGATAAACCGACAGAAAACGCGACATCGCGGGCGTCCGCTGCTGCGGCCAAACCCAAGCCAGCGCCCAAAACGCCGGAAAAAAAGGCAGCTGCCGCAAAACCTGTCGCGGCAAAGACGCCTGATACCAAGGGCGGAGCAAAAACATCTGCGGCGGCCAAGACATCAAAAGATGCGGCTGTGTCTGCGACACCTGCTGACAAGCCTGATACACTTTCTGACAAGGCTGATACACCATCCAAGGCGGCCGCACCGGGTACCACCACCAAACCGGATGTGCCGAAGTCTGACACTGCGAAACCAGCCGTGACGTCTGAAGTGAAAGCGCTGGCTGAAACCAGCCCGACGCCCAAGCCTGACGTCAAACCTGCTGATAAGAAAGCCGATGCGCCCAAGGCAATGGAGACACCGAAAGAGGCACCCAAGCCTACCGAAGCTTCAAAACCGTCTGTGACGCCCACACCAAGCCAAACCACCCCCGCCAAGCCCGAAAGAAGCAAGAGCGTGTTCTGGCCCATGGTTCTGGGCGGTCTCGTTGCCTGTGGCATCGGCTTTGCCGCCGCCGAGACGGGCGTCCTTGCCACGTTGACGGGGTCAAGCGCGATCACTGCGCCGGAAAACACCGTTGCCGACCAGGCGGCCAGGATTGCGGCACTGGAAGACGCGCTTGGCAAGATGCCCGCTGAAACCGATGCACCCGCGACCGATCTGGCCGCGATGGAAGAGATCAAGGCATCCGTCGCGGCGCTGAATGCGCGCATCGATGAAATCGAGAACCGTCCAGCACCCGCCGCGGCCGAAGCGCCTGAGGTCGATACCTCGGCGTTCGAGGCGGAATTGGCGGCGCTTACATCGTCTGTTGAAACGCAGCGGGACGAAATCCAGCGGCTCTTGGAAAATGCGCTGAGCGTCGAAGAAGCGACCGAGCAAGCTGCACGGGCTGCAACAGTGCAATCCGCCGTCGCGCGTATCGTTGCAGCACTGACCACGGGCCAGTCGTTTCAATCCGAAATTGATGACTTGAAGGCGGGCGGTGTGCAGGACATCCCGGCTGCCTTGACGGAATCAGCTGAAACCGGGGTCACCACCAGCGCCAACTTGCAAGACCGGTTTCCCGATATCTCGCGGGCTGCGCTGGCGGCGGCACGGGCAGATGCACCGGCGGGTGCCGGGGGCGGCTTTGGCAACTTCCTTAAAAACCAGCTGGGCGCACGATCAGTGACCCCCCGCGAAGGAACTGACCCCGATGCGATCCTGTCGCGAGCCGAAGCCGCCCTGCGCGACGGACGGCTTTCCGATGCGATAACCGAGGTCGAGACGCTGCCCGAAGGGGCCAAAGCGCCGATGGCCGACTGGCTTGCCGATGCGCAGGCCCGCCAGGCCGCGCAAGATGCCGTGCAGACCCTGACACAACGCCTGACGGCAAACTAAGGAAATTCATATGCTTTGGTCACTGATTAAGATCGTTGTGTTCGTTGTGGCAATTGCCGCGCTGACATGGGGTGCCAGCTTCCTGCTCGAAAGCTCGGGCGGGTTGCAGGTTACCGTGATGGGGACCGAATTCAGCTTTGGCCCGCTGCAATCTGTTATAGCGATTATCGTTCTGGTGATCGCCGTGTGGCTGGTGCTCAAGATCATTTCGCTGCTGATCGCGGTCTGGCACTTCCTGAACGGGGACGAAACCGCGCTGTCGCGCTATTTCGACCGCAACCGCGAACGCAAAGGCTATGAGGCGTTGTCCGAAGGTCTGATGGCTTTGGCCAGTGGAGAGGGGCGTCTGGCCCTATCCAAGGCGGCGAAGGCCGATAAATATCTGGAGCGGCCCGAGCTGACGAACCTGTTGATTGCCCAGGCGGCTGAAATGGCAGGCGACAAACGCAAGGCCGAAGAGACCTACAAAAAGCTGGTTGCCAACGAATCCACGCGCTTTGTCGGGGTGCGTGGCATCCTGAAGCAAAAGCTGGCCGAAGGGGACACCGACACTGCTCTGAAGCTGGCTGAAAAGGCGTTTGCGCTTAAGCCCAAACATGCCGACACCGGTGATATCCTGCTTAAGCTGCAAGCCGAGAAGGAAGACTGGTCAGGCGCACGCGAGACCCTGAATACCAAGCTGAAGAACGGTCAGCTGCCCCGCGACGTGCACAAGCGCCGCGATGCCGTGCTGGCGCTGTCCGAGGCCAAGGATGTCTTTACCGAAGGCCACAGCATCGAAGCCCGCGAGGCTGCGATCGAAGCGAACCGCCTGTCGCCTGATCTGATCCCTGCTGCCGTCATGGCCGCGCACAGCTATATCGATCAGGGCAAACCCAAATATGCTGCGCGCCTGCTGAAAAAAGCATGGAGCGTTCATGCCCATCCCGATCTGGCAAGTGCCTTTGCCGCGATCGCGCCGGATGAAACCCCCAAAGAACGGCTCAAGCGGTTCACGGCACTTACCCGGACCCAGCCCGACGATCCCGAGACCAAGATGCTATTGGCCGAGCTGAACATCGCGAACGAAGATTTCCCCGAAGCACGGCGGTCCTTGGGCAATCTGGTCGAAACCGACCCGACTGCGCGCTCCGTCACATTGATGGCTGCGATTGAACGGGGCGAAGGCGCGTCTGATACTGTCGTCAAAGGCTGGCTTGCCCGTGCATTGACCGTGTCGCGGGGCCCGCAGTGGATTTGTGACAACTGCCAGCACATCCATACCAACTGGAAACCGATCTGTGACAACTGCCACAGCTTTGATACGCTTGCATGGAAAACGCCGCCGATGTCCGAAGTCGCCATGCCCGGTGGTGTGCAGATGCTACCGCTGATCGTTGGTGCGATCGAGGATAATTCAGGGGCCGACGCCAAGCCACCCGTCGCCACCCGCGCCGACATCGAAGAAGCCGAGCTGATCGTGGATACGGACGAAGTCAGCGAAAAACCGAAAGAGCCCGAGGTTACCACTGAAAAGTAACCTTGAACTGCGGTGAAAAATCTGGCCGGTATCTGCTTGGAAACAGCAGGTACCGGCCTTTTGCGTTTTTGGCAGATCAATAACCTGTCGGGCACCTGTTAAATCCGGCAGTCCCCTGCATATATGGAAATCGAACCGAACAAGGACAGTCGACATGGCGTTGGATCAGATACACACACTTTCCGTATCGGGGATGACATGCGGCGGCTGTGCTGCGCGGGTCGACAAGGCGTTGCGTGCTGTTCCGGGCGTGACCGAAGTCAGCGTGAACCTTGCCGACGATACCGCAATGGTGACCCATGCGGGCCGGGCGCTGACGATTGACACGCTTGCCAAAGCCGCGACCGATGCCGGCTATCCTGCGACGGCAGCGACAAAGAAGACCGCGCAGGATCACGCCAGCGTAAAGCGCGAGGAAACCGAAGAAATCGGGCGGGCCTTTACCATCGCTGCCGTGCTGGCGTTGCCCGTCGTCGTGTTGGCGATGGGCGCGCACATGATCCCCGGTATGCATGGATTGATTGGCGAAACGATTGGCCATCAGGGCAGTTGGATGATCCAGTTTGCCCTGACTGCGATCTTGATCCTTGGGCCCGGGCGGCGGTTCTATACCATCGGTATCCCTGCGCTTTTGCGCGGTGTGCCCGATATGAACAGCCTTGTGGCGCTGGGCACGGGTGCCGCCTTTGTCTATTCCACCGTTGCGCTGTTCCTCCCGTCCCTTCTGCCTGCCATTGCCCGCGAGGTTTACTTTGAGGCGGCCGCCGCCATCATCGCGCTGATCCTGTTGGGCCGCTGGCTTGAGGCACGCGCCAAGGGCCGGACCGGGGCCGCGATCCAGAAGCTGATCGGTCTGCAACCGAACACTGCGCGGGTCAGACGGGGGGAAGATTGGGTGGATGTCGATATTGCTGATCTGCGTGTCGGCGATGAAATCCTGATCCGCCCCGGTGAACGTCTGCCCACCGATGCCATCATCCTTGACGGAGAATCCCGGATCGACGAAAGCATGATCACCGGCGAACCGATGCCGGTGCGGAAATCCGGCGGCGGTTCCGTGACGGGTGGTACTGTCAACGGCGATGGCAGCCTGGCTTGCCGGGTCACGTCCGTGGGGGATGACACCACGCTGGCGCAGATCATCCGCATGGTGCAGCAGGCCCAAGGCGCGCGGCTGCCCATTCAGGGGATGGTCGACCGCGTGACGCTGTGGTTCGTACCCATCGTTCTGGGGTTGGCGACGCTGACGGTGTTTGTCTGGGCGATGTTCGGGCCTGCTCCGGTGTTGTCGCACGCGCTTGTGGCGGGGGTGTCGGTGCTGATCATCGCCTGTCCTTGCGCGATGGGGCTGGCCACGCCGACATCGATCATGGTGGGCACCGGGCGCGCGGCCGAAATGGGCGTGCTGTTTCGCAAAGGGGACGCGCTGCAAGCCCTCAGCGGAATTGAAATCGTTGCTTTCGACAAGACCGGAACCCTGACCAAGGGCAGCCCCGCTTTGACAGCGCTTGTTCCTGCGGACGGTTTCGACCGTGAAACCCTGCTGGTCCAGGCCGCCGCGGTCGAGATACTGTCGGAACACCCGATTGCCCACGCGATTGTCGCTGCTGCAAAAGGCGTAGCGCTTCCTCAAGCTGAAAGGTTTCAGGCCATCAAGGGTCAGGGGGTGGCAGCTATGGTGGACGGGGTCACAATCCAGATCGGCAATGCCCGTCTGATGAAAGATGCGGGAATTGATACAGCCGTGTTTGCGGAAGAATTCGACGATCGCGCCAGTCAGGGCGAGACGGTATTTTTCGTCTCTGTTGCGGGTGAATTGGCCGGTTTGATCGCAATCTCAGACCCGATCAAAGACGATAGCAAGGCTTCGATTGCCGCCCTTCATGCCCGCGGATTGCAGGTCGCGATGATCACCGGTGATGATGAGAAAACGGCGCGCAGCGTTGCCGCTACCTTGGGGATCGATCACGTCGTGGCGGGTGTGCTGCCCGATGGCAAGATCGCAGCGCTGGACCAGCTGCGCGGGGCGGGTCAAAAGATCGCTTTTGTCGGTGATGGGATCAACGATGCCCCCGCGCTTGCCCATGCAGATGTGGGCATTGCCATTGGTACGGGCACCGACGTTGCGATTGAATCGGCGGATGTTGTGCTGATGTCGGGCAGTTTGACGGGCGTGAACAGCGCCATTGCCGTGTCTCACGAGACGCTGCGCAACATCCGGCAAAACCTGTTCTGGGCGTTCGGATATAACGTCGCGCTGATCCCCGTCGCGGCGGGGCTGTTGTATCCTCTGTTCGGCATCCTGCTGTCCCCGATCCTTGCGGCATCCGCGATGGCGTTTTCATCGGTGTTCGTGCTGACAAATGCGCTGCGCTTGCGGCGCATTAAAGTGCAGGTTTGATCCTTCGCAGGTGACGTGACGTTTATTGACGGTTATCCATGGGGCAAACTGCTTTCAAAGGATCAACCCCATGTCGTCAGATGCCTATGTCTTCACCCCACCGGAACAGGCCAGCCTTGCCGTGCAGGGATCCGATGCGCGCTTTCCCGTGCGCCGGATTTTCTGCGTCGGTCGAAACTATGCCGCCCATGCGATTGAAATGGGCAAGGATCCGACGCGCGAGGCCCCGTTTTTCTTCACCAAGCCAGCGGATGCAGCGCTTGATACCCCCTGCACCATTCCTTACCCGCCGCTGACTGAAAATCTGCATTTCGAGATAGAGCTGATCATCGCCATTGGCAAAGGCGGTGCGGACATCGCCGAAGCGGACGTGATGGACCATGTCTGGGGCGCGTCCGTCGGCATTGATCTGACCCGTCGTGACCTGCAAAACGAGGCCAAGATTGCGGGGCGTCCGTGGGATTGGGGCAAAGCCTTCGACAACTCCGCCCCCATCGCGCCGATTGTGCCGATTGCCGATGTGCCATCCGTGGAAACCGCGCGCATCTGGCTGGCGGTGAATGGCGATATCAAGCAAGACGCCGATCTGGCCGAACTGATCTGGTCGGTGCGCGAACATGTGTCGATCCTGTCGCAGGCCGTGACGCTTGCGCCCGGTGACATCATCATGACCGGCACGCCTGCGGGTGTGGGCGCGATCGTGGCCGGCGATGTGGTCACGGGCGGTGTGGACGGCATCGGCACGCTTGAGGTGACGATAGGTCCGCGCGCGTGACCGACCTTGTCCTGCACAACTATTTCCGGTCTTCGACCTCTGTCCAGGTCCGTGCAGCGCTGAACCTGAAAGGGCTATCTTTCGATTATATTCCGCTGTCGTTGTTGAAGGGCGAACAGGCCAGCGCCGAACACCTTGCGCTGAACCCTTCAGGGCTTGTGCCGACATTGGTCACACCGCAAGGCCCCTTGCCCCAATCCCTCGCCATTCTTGAATGGCTGGACGAGGTGCATCCGGAACCCGCCTTGCTGCCCGACGACCCTTGGGGGCGGGCCCGCGTGCGTAGCCTGGCCCATATCGTGGCGCTGGACATTCATCCGGTGAACAACCTGCGCATTCTCAAGCATCTTGAGGCTGAATATGGTGTCGATGCAGATGGCAAAGCCGCCTGGTTTCGCAAATGGGCGAATGCAGGGCTTGCGGCACTTGAGCAGCGGTTGAGCGCCGAGCCTGAAACAGGCGACTTCTGTCACGGGGACGCAGTCGGGCTGGCGGATCTTTGTCTTTACGCTCAGGTCCTGAACAACGCACGGTTTGAGGTCGATATGTCGCACTATCCGACAGTCCAGCGGATTCACGCAAATTGCATGGAAATCCCTGCTTTACGCGATGCCATACCAGCGAACCAACCGGATGCCGTGTAGTCACATTTTGACGCAGGATGTTGACTCGAAAATGTGGGCGCTATCTAAAATCACATAGATTATCGGGAGAAAACGAATGAAAATGATTTATGGTGCAGTGCTGGCCGTTGCTTTCGCAGCCCCGGCTTTTGCCGAAAGCCACAGCATGGGTGACGCAGCCGCCGGCGAAAAGGAATTCGGTAAGTGCAAGGCGTGCCACGCGATCGTCGATGACGCAGGCGAAACGATTCAGCGCGGCGGAAAAGTTGGCCCCAACCTTTACAATGTGGTCGGTCGCAAGGCCGGAGCGGTTGAAGATTACAAATACGGCAAGAGCATGGTTGAAGCAGGCGAAGGTGGTCTGGTCTGGGATGAGGCCAACCTTGCCGCGTATCTGGAAGACCCGAATGACTTCCTGAAGACAACGCTTGACGACAACAAAGCCCGTTCGAAAATGTCGTTCAAACTGCGCAAGGGCCGCGAAGATGTGGCTGCCTATCTGGCCAGCGTATCACCGGCCGCAGAAGGCATGGAAGAAGCTCCAAAGACTGAATAAGGCCGCTTTGGATCACTGAGAAACCGCCCGCCCGTCGCAAGATCGGGCGGGCTTTTTCTATTGTGCCGACAGCGATGCACGGGTTTTGTCTGCGCGCGCCCGTGCCTTGGCTGCCTGATCGGGCAAGCCGGATTTCTCGTAGATATCGCCCAGCAGCAGGTTCAGCGGCACGCCGTCAGGATCATAGGTGCGCCGCATCTCAAGCACCTGCTGCGCCGCAGATGCGCGGCCGTCTTGCACAAGCGCATCCAGATGAATTTGTTCGAACAGGTCGCGCTGCGCGTGGCTGCCGCCACATTCCGCCATCCTTGGCAAAGCGCGCCCAAGCTGGCTGATCGCCTTTGGCCAGTCGCCTTGCGTGTGCGCGATGATCCCGCGTGCTGCGGGCAATGCGACCTCGGCCCAGGCGGTGTGATCATATTGCGCGGCGTCCGCGGCGCGGTCTTCGATCGCCTGAAACAGGCTCTGAACCTCGGGTTTTTTGGTGCGGCCCAACGCGTACAAATACTGAAGGGTCAGAAATGCATTAACGGTATCCCTGCCGCGCATCGCGATATGATCCGCAACATCGGCCCAGCGGTCCCCAACATCGACACCTGCAAATTCCATCCGTGCCAACAGTGATACCGCGCCAACCTGATCCTGTGAATAATCCTTGGCCAGCCCCCAGATATGCGTGTCATAGGCGCGGCGCACGTCGTCATGGCGGCCTTGGGACAGGTAAAACAACGCCAGATGCCACCAGTTATGGCTGCGCATAAAGGAATTGAGCGGTTGCCATGTGTCGGCCACGCTTTCCAGAAATGCGGCACCTTCGATGACACGGCCCTGGGTCAGCATCACATGGGCCAACGCGTGATGGGCCCAAGGTTCGTCGTGCCGCAAAGCCATGGCCTGACGCGCAGCGGATTCAGCATCCTCCAGAAGGTGGCACTGTTCGTAGCCGAAGGCGATCATGCCGTGGACATAGGGGATATCTGCCGCCTCGGGCAGCGCCTTGAGGGCCATGCGCAACATGCCGACCGCGTCACCGGTATTGAACAGGTGATATTGCGCCAGCTTGAGCATCACCACATCGCGCGGGTGATCCTTCGTGATCGCGTCACACCCCGCGAGCATCGCAGGAATATTGCCGTCGACCCAATGGCCGATGGTTTCGATCACCCTTGCTTCGCGTCCGGTACCCGGATCAGCGGCGCGGGCGCGGGCAAGATAGGGTGCTGCCTTGGCCGGGGCGGCGGGGGCCTCAAGAAACATCCACAGCATCGCGGCGTAAGCATTGGCAAGGCCGCAATCGGGATCGGCGTCGGCAGCGGGGATGATGTTGGGGGCCTTTGCCTCGTAGGCGATGAAACCGTGGATGAAATCATTGATTCCCTGGAGGGTGTCAGGATTGGCCGTCGTGACGGGCAGGCCATAAAGGTCAACTGTCATACGGCACCTTTGATCGGATGTTTGGCTGCAAAATCCTTGAGGTGGTCAGCGACCGCCTGTGGTGCGTCCCAATGAATGGAATGCCCCGCATCAGAGACGATATGGGTCGTGACCCCCGCAAGCGCTTGCTGTGCCATCGCCAACGGAATCAGCATGTCGTCCCCTGCCAGAAGTGCCTGTGTCGGCACCGGTAGCGGCGACGGGAGGGCGGTGGGGCGATACCCTTCCAACGCGTTTAACTGGTGCGCCATGCCCCCGACCGATTGCGCGTGTGCATAGGTAAGCGATGCCGCAGCGGCGGCGTCCACGGCACCGGGAATGTCATAGACGGCAGGGGCAAACAGCCACGGAAAGAACGCATGCAACCAGGTATCGGGCGCTGCATCACTTTGACGGATCGTCAAAAGCGCCTTGAACAGGGCAAGATTGCGCGTCAGCCGGATCGGGGCCGTGGCGGCAAAGGTCAGGCTGGCGATAGTGTCAGGACTTGCGTGCATCAGTTCAAGCGCGATCATGCCGCCCATGGAATGCCCGATGACATGCGCCCGAGGGATATCCAGATGGGTCAGCAAGGCGGCACAATCCCGGGCATAAAGGTCAACCGAAACGGGGGCATCTACAGGAACCGTACGCCCCGTGGTGCGATTATCGGGTCTGATCAAGGTAAAATGCGGCGACAGCAACGGGACAAGTGGTGCCCAACTGGCGCTGTCACTGACCATGCCCGCGATCATCAGCAAAGGCGGGCCGCTGCCGTCCACTTCGTAATGCAGGGTAACATCGGGAAGGGAAAGCTCAGGCATTCAGGTCGCTCCAGCAGGGCAGCAGATCGCCGGGGGCAGGTGTCGCGTGGTAAATTGCACGGGCAATGGCGCGGGCCAGACACAGCGACGCCGCATGGCCGATCAAGGCCAGCATATTGTCTGCGACCTGATGCCCGTCGGTGCTGAGCGCAAAGACAAGATCACCATCGTGGGGCGTATGCGCGGGCACCGTTGCACGCCCGATACCGTCATGGGCCGCGACGGCCATCCGTTGGCATTGCGCCTTTGTCAGGGTCGCATCGGTGGCGACGATCGCGATTGTCGTATTTTCACGGGGCGACATGGCGGCGGTCTTGCGGCTGGTCAGGTCAAGGCCCAGACCACTGGTTGTGTCAGGACCCAAACCGCCATATTCGGTCCCCATTTCGAACGGTGCCGCATAGAAATGGCGGTCGCCGGGGGTCGTCACCGCACCTACGGGATTTGCCGCGACCAACGCGCCGACCATCGTACCATCCGGCAGCTGCAGCGAGGCTGACCCAAGCCCCCCTTTCACCATAGCGCTCAGCGCGCCGGTGCCGGCCCCGATGGTCCCCAAGGCAAAGCTGTCGCTTGCAGTGTCGAAAGCCGATCGCCCAAGCGCGCGATAGGGGTTGTCGGCCCAAGTCTTGTCGCCGCCATTAAGCAGATCAAAGAGAATTGCGCCCGGTACCAAGGGGATCGTGGCATTGCCGACCCTGAACCCACGCCCTGCCGCCCGCAGCCCGTCCACGGCACCGGAACAGGCATCAAGCCCATAGGCCGACCCGCCCGACAGCACCAGCGCATCGACCGCCGCCACGGATTTATCCGGGGCAAGCAGATCGGTTTCGCGCGTTCCCGGCGCGCCGCCCATGACGTGGACAGAGGCGGTAAACGGTCTATCGGCCGTCAGAACGGTAGCCCCGGATTTCAGCGCATCATCCTGGGCATTGCCCACGCGGAGGCCCTGGATATCCGTGATGAGGTTTTTGGGACCGGTTTTCATGGGTCAGAGCCTGTCGAAAGTGCGGGACGCTCCGCGGGGAGTTTATTTGGCAAAATGAAGCCGGGTCAGATGCAGCGTCCACCGTCAACTTCGAGGGCGATGCCGGTGATCATGCTGGCCTCGTCCGAACACAGGAACAGGGCAGCGTTGCCCATGTCTTCGGGTTGGCTGAAGCGGCCCAAGGGGATCGTGGACAGGAATTTGGCGCGAATTTCGGGGGTGTCTTCGCCCATGAAGGTGGTCAGCAGGGGCGTTTCGCCTGCAACGGGGTTGATGGCATTGACGCGGATGCCATTGGGGGCAAGTTCGACCGCCATGGTTTTGGTTGCGGTGATCATCCACCCCTTGGAGGCATTGTACCAGTTGAGGTTGGGACGCGGGGAAACCCCTGCCGTCGAGGCAACATTGAGGATCGCCCCGGTGCCCCGTTCCTTCATATGCGGCACGATGCTGCGGGCGGTGAGGTAGACGGATTTCATATTCACCCGGGTGACGCGGTCAAAATCGTCTTCGCTGATCGTATCAAGGGGGGCGGGCATGTGGGAGACGCCTGCGTTGTTGATCAGGATGTCGATATGCCCCCACGCCGCAAGCGCGGCGTCTGTCATCGCCTGCACGGACGGTCCGTCGCCCACGTCAACCTGCTGCGCGATGGCGTGATCGCCCATTTCAGACGCGAATTGATCGGCAGCAGCGCCATTGATGTCAGCCACCATCACCTGCGCGCCTTCTTGCAGGAAGCGGCGGACGATGCCTGCGCCAAAGCCCGAGGCTCCTCCGGTTACGATTGCGGTTTTTCCTGTCAGACGCATAATGTCCCCTCCGGTTGTGTTGTTTTTTGCGATGCTAGGATTATTGGTCGGCCTCGCCAAGCGCTAGCGTTCGATTCTGAATGTAAAACTGCCGCATTGATGGACCGTCTTTGGCGGGCCCTGGGTGATCTCGCAGGCATTTTCGCAATCGGTCAGGCATTGTTGCCAGAAGGGCATGCCGCCGGGGGACAGGGCCGCGACGCCGAGGGTCCAGTCGCCGCCAAGTGCGTTGAAGATCAGATGCGCGGCTTGCGTGCCGATTCCTTGATGCCGGTGCGCCGGCAGTATGGTGAATTCGGTCAGTTCGTGGGTGCCATCGGGATGGTTCCAGACCAGCGCAAAACCGATAGGCTTGCCGTCCGTGTTGATCAGGTAGGGGTGGCGGCCGCGTTCGATCCAGTAGCGATCCAGGGCTGACGGGTAATAGGGCGGGCCGTCGGGCAGGAGTTCTGCGAAATAAGCTTTGGCCATGGCGTCCAGGACGGCGCGATCAGGCTCTGACACGGGGGTAATCGTGATTGTCATGCTGTTTGGCTTTCGAATTCGGGCAGAACAGGGGCGGCGGCCAGCAGCTTTTGGGTATAGGGGTGTTGCGGGTCTTCGAACACGGCCTGAGTTTCCCCCTGTTCGACGATCTTCCCGGATTTCATCACCAGCACCCTGTCCGTCACGGTGCGCACGACTGACAGATCATGGGAGATAAACAAGTACGTCAGGTCATAGGCTTTGCAGAGATCGGCCAGCAGATCCAGGATCTGGGCGCGGACCGACACGTCAAGCGCGCTGACTGCTTCATCAAACAGGATCAGATCGGGGCGAATGATCAATGCGCGGGCAATTGCGATACGCTGGCGCTGGCCGCCGGAAAATTCGTGGATGTATTTACGCGCATCGCCTGGGGCCAGGCCAACGGCGGTCAGCGCCTCGGCAATGGCGGCGTCATGCGCTGTGCCTTGGGGCGGGTCGGATAGCAGGTGAAACGGTTCGGTGATCAGACGGTCCACACGGTGGCGGGGATTGAAGCTGCCGAAAGGGTCCTGAAACACCACCTGCATCTTGCGCCGCACGGCAAGGTTGGGTTTCGTGCCGGTAAAGACGGGTTCACCGTCAAGGGTGATTGTGCCGGCTTGAACCTGCTCAAGCCCCAAGATCGCCCGTGTCAGGGTCGATTTTCCACAACCGGATTCACCGACCAGACCCAGCCGTTCACCGCGCTGGATGGTAAAGGACACATCATCGACGGCGCGAAAGCTGTCGGGTTTGCCAAAAAGGGTCTTGCGCGGCAGGCTGTAATCCCGGCTTAGCTTGTGGACTTCAAGAAGCGGTTTCGGCGCAGGGGCTGGCGGCAAGGTTACCTTGTGGTTCGATGCGGCAAACAGCATTTGGGTATAGGGATGCCGCATGTTGCGCAGCAGTGCCTGGGTTTCGCCTTGTTCGACGACCTCGCCCTTGCGCATGACGATAATGCGGTCGGCCATATCCGCAACGACGGCCAGATCATGGGTGATCATCAGGAGGCCCATGTTGTCTTGTTTGGCGAGGCCCTTGAGCAGGTCAAGTATCTGCGCCTGGGTCGTCACATCCAGCGCCGTCGTCGGTTCATCCGCGATCAACAGCCGGGGGCGCAGGGCGATGGCCATGGCGATCACGACACGCTGGCGCTGGCCACCGGACAATTCGTGGGGATAGCGGGTCAGAGGAAACCGGTCTTGGGGCAGGCCAACACGTTCCAGCGTTTCGGCAGCCTTGGCAAAGGCAGCATCGCGCGACACCGACCGGTCATGGACACGGATCGTTTCGGCCACCTGTGTACCAATGGTCTGGACAGGGTTCAGCGCGGTCATCGGCTCCTGAAATACCATACCGATGTCATTGCCGCGGATATCGCACAGGGCGCGTTCGGACAGCGTCAGCAGGTCATCGTCGCCCAGCATCACGTGGCCCGTGGCGCGCGCGCCCTTGGGCAGCAGTTGCATGGCGGCCAGTGCGGTCATCGATTTCCCCGACCCGCTTTCGCCCGTCACCGCGACGATTTCGCCGGGGTTCACGGACAGCGTCACGTCATGCAGAATCTCGAAGCTGTGGATCGCCAGCGACAGGTTGGTGATGTTCAACAGCGTCATGCCCGCGCCACCCGCAGCCGTGGGTCCAGATGGTCGCGCAGGCCATCGCCCATCAGGTTCAGGCCCAGCACAGTAAGGATGATCGCAAAACCGGGCATCAACGCCATGTGCGGCGCGATGGACACAAGTGTCTGTGCATCTGCCAGCATCCGCCCCCACGAGGGCGTGGGCGGTTGCGCACCAAGCCCGACATAGGACAGACCTGCTTCGGCCAGGATACCCAGACTGAACTGGATGGTGCCCTGAACGATCAACAGGTTGGTGACATTGGGCAGGATATGTTCGACCGATATGCGCGCCGCCGACTTTCCGGCAACCCGCGCGGCAAGGATAAATTCACGTTCCCAAAGGCTTAGTGCCGCACCACGGGTGATGCGGGCAAAAACGGGGATATTGAAGATGCCGATGGCAATGATGGCGTTGATGGCACTGGCCCCGAAAATAGCCGTGATCAGGATGGCGATAACAAGGCTGGGAAAGGCGAAAACCAGATCGTTGCCGCGCATGATGATCTCGTCTACCAGCGATCCGCGTCGCGCTGCCGCCCAGAGGCCCAGCGGGATACCAAGGCCCATGCCGATCCCCACAGCGACCAGCGCCACCGCGATCGAGGTCCGCGCCCCGACCATGATCATGCTCAGGATATCGCGGCCGAAATGGTCGGTCCCCAGCAGATGGGTGCCACCCAGTCCCTGAAGTTTGTTCGGGATGTCCATTGCCGTGTGGTCGAACGGCGTCCAGACAAATGACACCACCGCAGCCAGCACGAACACCGCCGTCAATGCGCCGCCAAGGATCAGATTGCGGTTCATGAGCGTGTCCTAAGCCGTGGGTCGACGGCGGCATATGCCAGATCGACCAGAAAATTCACCAGGATCACGGAAAACACCAACAGCATGACGACGGATTCTACCACGATCAGATCGCGTGCAGAGATCGATTGAAACACCAGCCGCCCCAGCCCCGGCAGATAAAACACCTGTTCGATAATGATGGATCCAGCCAGCAGGAACGAAAATTGCAGCCCGATGATGGTCAGCACAGGGATTAACGCATTGCGCAGCCCGTGCCGCCACAGCGCCTGACGCGCGGTTAAGCCCTTGGCGCGGGCGGTACGCATGTAGTCTTCGCCCAGAACATCCAACAATGACGACCGCATGACGCGCGCCAGGATCGCAGCTTGGGGCAGGGCCAGCGCAATCGCGGGCAACGTCAGCGCGTGCAGGCCAGCCCAAAGGCCCTTGTCCCAGCCCACGAAACCCCCGGCGGCGAACCAACGCAGGTTGATCGCGAATATCAGCACCAGCATCATCGCAAACCAGAAGTTCGGCACAGCGACGCCCAGTTGCGTGGCCCCCATCACCCCCACATCGCCGGGCCCGCCGCGCCGCGAGGCAGCATAGATGCCAGCGGGAAATGCAATCAGCGTCGACAGGACCAGCGCATAAAGCGCCAGCGGCAGCGACACCCACATGCGCGCCGAGATCATATCGGCGACGGGGGTGCGATAGGTATATGAGGTGCCGAAATCTCCGGTCAGCAAGCCGCCGACCCAAGATAGATAGCGTTCCACCTTTGAGGCATCCAATCCCAGTTCTGTCCGCAGGGCCGCCAGGGTTTCGGGCTGGGAATTAATCCCCAGCATAAAGGACGCCGGATCGCCGGGGGCGACTTCGATGACGGTGAAAATCACCAGCGATGCCACAGCAAGGCTGATGCACAGGGAAAGCAGGCGTTTCAGGGTATAGCGGATCATTTCGCTACGTTAGGCGCGGATCAATGAAGGGTCCAGAGTATAAAGATGAAGAAATAAAGTTGTTTGGAGGCAGAGGTTTAAGGCCTGAAAAACCAGCGTCAGGAAAAAATTTGTCGATCATATCCGGAACCTTCCGGACTCCATCGGGTTAGTTCGGTGAAGATACAGTAGAGCAACCAGTAGGATTTTTTAGAATGACAAATACGTTTAAGACACTCGCAATCGCAGCCCTCATGGGTACCGTTTCTGCACCGGCATTTGCTGCTGCACACATGAGCCCCTCGATGAGCTGCGCCGAGTACAAGACACTGTCCGCGGAAGACCAGCTGACAGTCGCGACAATGGCGATTGCCGAAGTTGACGATGGTGCAAACGGTACATCGATGGAAAGCAACGCCAAGGCGACCGACTCTTCCACCGACGTCACGGCATCCGTTGCTACGGACGGTGCGGCAGCCGAAACATCGCTGAGCGATGGCGAGCCGAAAGCAGTCGAAGCAACCGGCGGCGACACAATGGCGTCGAACGAAACGGCTGAACCCATGGACGAAGCTGCCTTGGAGCGCTTCATGCTGGTATGTGAACGGAATTTGGATGCGACAGTTGGCGAAGCCGCTGCTGGCCTAGAAGGCACACGTTAACTTTTGCAAATTATGGGCGGACTATGTTGCCCTAGTAACGAGTATCGGCGGGCGCAGAAATGCGTCCGCTTTTTTTTGTTGTCCTGACGGCTCGCTATCGGCGGGCGGCGGGTTACCTTTGCGGCTATGGACGTACCCAGATTCATTGGTCACGAGATTTTTCGCGGCTCGAGCTATGGCCGCTGGCATCCGCTTCGGGTGCCCAGAGTGTCTACGGTCATTGATCTGTCGCGCGCTTTGGGGTGGTTGCCGTCCGGTCAATTCATCACGTCGCCCCGTGCCAAACCCAAGGCGCTGACACAATGGCACACGCCCGACTATATCGCGGCGCTGAACAGGGTCGAAACGAACCAGCACGCCACGGATGAGGACTTGCGCCGCCACGACATCGGCAGCGTGACCAATCCGGTCTTTCCCGAGATTTTTCGAAGGCCCGCCACCGCAGTGGGCGGATCGATCCTTGCCGGTGAACTGCTGCGCGACGGCGGCGTGATCTATAACCCCGCCGGTGGCACACATCACGGGATGCCCGACCGCGCCAACGGTTTTTGCTATCTGAACGACCCCGTGCTGGCGATGAAATCGCTGCGCCATCACGGGGTCCGGCGTATTGCCTACATCGACATTGACGCGCATCACCCCGACGGGGTCGAAGTGGGATTTGGCGGTGATCCCGATTGCCTGATGATCTCGATCCACGAAGACCGGCTGTGGCCCCGGACCGGTCCGATTGAAAATGACGCGGGTGGCAATGCGTTCAACCTTCCCGTTCCGCGCGGGCTGAATGATACCGAGATGGCGCATATCCGCGATCACCTGATCCTGCCTCGGGTGCAGGCGTTCAGGCCCGACGCGATTGTCCTGCTCTGCGGTGCCGATGCGGTCGAAGAAGACCCGCTGTCGCATTTATCCCTCTCTAACAACGCACATTGGGCCGTTTTGCGCGGATTGATGGGGATGGCACCGCGCCTGCTGGTTCTGGGCGGTGGCGGCTATAACCCCTGGTCCGTCGGACGTCTGTGGACAGGGGTTTGGGGCATCCTAAATGGGCAAGACCTGCCCGACCGGCTGCCCGCCCCCGCACAAGCGGTTTTGCGGGGCTTGCGGTTCGACGGCAACCGCCGTGGTAAAAACCCGCCCGATCATTGGTTCACCACCCTGCGCGATGCCCCGCGCGAGGGGGACGTGTGCGATGAGGTCAGGCAGATGGTCAGGTTGCTTGCTGCCCGCGATTGGGGATGACGATTGTGACCGCCAACAAAAAACGCCCCCGCAAAACGGAGGCGTTTCATTCAGATTGAAAGGTCTGATGGCTTACTCAGCCCAAGAGACGCTTGTCAGGTCCGTCGCTTGTGTCGGCGCGTTCTTCCACAGACCTTGAACACCCGCCTTGGCAACCGACAGCGCGGCAAGCTGGAACAGGTAGCCGTTCACGTAATCCTCGGCGATGATCTTTTGCGCCTGGGCCAGCATTTCAGTCCGCATATCAGGGTCTGTTGTGGCGTTCAGCTTGGTCATCAGTTCCTGGAATTCCGGATTGTCGTATTGGAAGTAGTAATCCGGATTGGCGTAGATGCCGATGTCCATAGGCTCTGTATGGCTGATGATGGTCATGCCAAAGTTTTTGCCTTTGAACACGGTTTCAAGCCATTGCGCCCATTCGACGTTATTGATCTTGGCGGTGATGCCAACATCGGCCAGCTGTGCCGCGATGATTTCACCGCCGCGACGTGCGTAGGACGGGGGCGGCAGATCTAGCGTTGTCTCGAACCCGTCGGGGAAACCCGCTTCGGCCAGAAGGGCCTTGGATTTTTCCGGGTCAAAGGCACTGATCGCCGTTTCATCGACATAGGCAGGGTTGTGCGGTGCGAAATGGGTGCCGATGGGCGTGCCGTATCCGAACATCGCGCCATCAATGATCGCCTGACGGTCGATCGCATGGGCCACGGCTTCGCGAACCTTGATGTTGTCGAATGGCGCTTGCTTGTTGTTCATCGCCAGAATCGTTTCGCCCTCGGTCGAGCCGACAAGCACCTGAAAGCGCGGATCCGCTTCAAATTGGGGCAGGTTTTCAGGGGCGGGGAAGCCTACGAATACATCCACGTCTTCGGCCATCACCGATGCAAACGCCGCTGTAGGGTCTGAAATGAACTTGAACGTCGCCTTATCCAACGTGGCAGGCGCACCCCAGTAGTTGGGGTTCTTTTCGATCATGATGTTATCGCCCTGCGTCCAGCTGGTGAACTTGAACGCACCGGTCCCGATGGGCAGCTGCTTGATGTTGTCGATGCTTTCGGGTGCAACGATCACGGCGTCGCCCCATGCAAGGTTGAACAGCATGTTGCCGTTCGGTTCGGACAACTTGATCTCGACCGTGGCGGGGTCAATCACGTTAACCTCGGAAATGGCACTATACAGCGCCTTTTGCGCATTCGCGCTGTCTTCGGCCCCGATCCGGTCAAGGCTGAATTTCACGTCTTCGGCGTCCATCGTGGTACCGTCATGAAAGGTAACACCGCTTTGCAGTTTGAACGTATAGGTCAGACCGTCTTCGGAAATCTCCCAGGATTCGGCCAGGCCCGGCACAACCGATCCGTCGCCCATAAAGCGCGTGAGCCCTTCGAAGACGTTGGAATAAAGGACTGAATCAATGGCCCCGGCGGCAGCACTGGTCGGGTCCAGATGGGGCGGTTCAAGCTGCATCGCAACGATAATGTCGCTTTTGGCAATAGCCCCACCGGCCATCAGCGCGGCGGCGCATGTACCAAGGATAAGTGAGCGAAGATGGAACATCGGTGTCTCCTGTTAACCATATGCAAAAAAGACTACTCAGTTCGAAAGGCTTTGGCCAGCACTGGTATGGCCGTTGCAGATTTGTATTGTGCCGCCCCGGCTGGCGGTTTATGCGCCAGCTTCGCTTTAATCAGGCAGGGGTGCGTCATGGCTGCGGTATCTTCCACATTGGGAATTGATTTCGGAACGTCGAACTCTGCGGCGGGCTATGCCATCGACGGTGTGCCCCGTCTGATTGATGTCGAGGCAGGCGAAAATACCCTTCCCACGGCGTTGTTTTTCGATTTCGAGGAAAAGCGGATCATTTACGGGCGCGGTGCCCAAGAGGCGCTGATCGGCGGTGACGAGGGGCGGTATATGCGCGCGCTCAAAAGTCTGCTGGGCACGCCTTTGATGCGCGAAAGCCGGATGTTGCTGGGCAAGCGGATGGATTTCATCGCCATCGTGGCGAGCTTTCTGGCCGAGTTGAAACAGCGCGCCGAAGCCGCCACGGGTCAGACATTCGATCGCGCCTTGTCAGGGCGTCCTGTGATGTTTCACAGCGCCGACGCCGCGCGCAATGCCCAGGCGCTGGTCGACCTGACGGAATGCTATCACCTCGCCGGCTTCAAAGACGTGCGCTTCATGCCCGAACCCGAAGCCGCCGCGTTGGCCAACCGTGCCGTGCTTGAACCCGGTGATCTGGGGCTGATCGTGGATATTGGCGGGGGTACATCGGATTTTACGCTGTTTCGTCAGCAGGGCGACGCAGGCATCCATATTCTGGCCAGCAAGGGCTTGCGCATGGGCGGTACGGATTTCGACCGCGAGCTAAGCCTGCATCACGTCATGCCGCATCTGGGCATGGGCAGTCAGATCAAACATGTCTTCGGCGATGAAACCCATGCAGCACCCCATGCCGTGTTCACCGATCTGGCGACATGGCAGAAGATCCCGTTCCTTTATACCCGTGAACAACGGCGTGCCGTCGATGATCTGGCGAAATATGCCGTTGAACCCGCGCTGTTGAACCGGCTGGTCAAAGTTTTGGAGGACGAACTGGGCCACGACATCGCCTTTGCCGTCGAGGCGGGCAAGATCGCGGCGAATGATGTGGCCGCGACCGCCCCGCCCGAGATCAGGCTGGATATTCTGGAACGTGGTCTGCGCGTACCACTGCCCCCTGCCATGATGGCTGCCACATTGAATGAAATGGCGAACAGCATCGCGCAGGTTGCCACCGATCTGGTGGCCCAGACCGACCTTGCGCCTGCGGATGTGAACAAGCTGATCTTTGTCGGCGGATCGAGCCTGATGGGGGTGATCGACATGGCCATGCGCCGCGCCTTTCCGCAGGCTGAATTGCATCGGGGTGCTGCAATGACCGCGATCGTCGACGGTCTGGCCATCGCGGCATCCCACGCTTTTGCGCGGGAATAGAGCCTAGTCCTTTGGCAAAAGCAGCGTTTCCAGCGCTGCACCCATCACGCAGGCACTGTCGACCATGTCGTCGATACCGATGTATTCATCAGGCTTATGGGCCAGTTCCAACAGCCCCGGACCATAGGCAATGCAATTCTTCAGCTTGCCAATCCGGTCGATGTGCTTTTGGTCATATGATCCGGGCGAGGCGACGTATTCGGGCGCTTTGCCCATGATATCCTGGATTGCGTTGGCCACGGTCTGCACCACGGGGGCGTCCCGGTCTGTCATTGAAGGCAGGACCGAATTCAGCTCGGTCAGCTCATAATCGAAATCGATACGGGTTTCGCGCAAACCTTCCAGCAGGGCGTGCACTTCGCCGCGCACTTGATCCAGAGGTTCTTCCATCAGGAAGCGCCGGTCAATGGTGATCCGGCAACTGTCGGGGACGCAATGGGCGGGCAAGCCGTCGAAATCTTCGTCGTTTTCCTTTTGGCCACCGTGGATAGAGTTGATGTTCATGGTTGAACTGCGGGCCCCTTCGGGGACCACTGGCATATCGGTGTGGCGCGCTGCCATGGCGGGGAAAAGCTTGTTTTCGAATTCGGACAGCACGGCCCCCATGTGCCGCACGGCACAATCGCCAAGAAACGGCATGGAACCGTGGGCGATTTCGCCTTTCGTCTCAATCTCGGCCCACCAACCGCCGCGATGGCCCAGGCAAATGCGGTCTTTCTGCAGGGGTTCGGGGATGATCACATGTTGGACCCGTTGAGGGTTGAAGAACCCCTGTTCGGCCAGATAGGCGACGCCGCCATAGCCGCCGGATTCCTCGTCCGCGGTGCCGGAGATTTCAATCGCGCCTGCAAAATCGGGATGCGTTTCGACAAATGCCTCGGCGGCGATGATGGACGCGGCCAAGCCGCCTTTCATATCGCAGGTGCCGCGCCCGTAAATCTTGCCGTCAGAGATTTCTGCACCGAAAGGGTCGAACGTCCAGCCGGCACCGACTTCGACCACATCTGTATGGCTGTTGAAATGTACGCATTCGCCCGGGCGCGTACCCTCGCGGCGGGCAATGATGTTCCAACGGGGATATTTCGCGCTGTCGCCGGGGGTGCCGTGGGCGCGGATCAATTGTGTCTCGAACCCGTGCTGTTTCAGCCTTTTGTCGAGATATTCGCAGATCAGAAGATAGTCGCGCCCCGGCGGGTTCAGCGTCGGGATGCGAATAAGGTCTTGGGTGAGCGCGATCAGGTCGTCACGCTTGGCGATAATTGCGGCGGAGAGTATGCTTGTCATGGGCCTATGTTTGAACGGGCGCGCGCCCAAGGCAAGTGGTGTCTTGGGATGCGCGGTCGGATTTGAGTTTATTTTGCAAAATGAAGCAGGGCGGTGCTGTCTATGCGGCAATGTTCTTCATGGCGACCAGTGCATGGGACGCGGGGTTGTCAGGCCTTTGGTTGTCGGGTTTTGATGCGAAGAGCGTCGAAGTTTCGACGACCGTGTTCAACGTCAGCGCGCCGACTGCGTTTTCGAAGAAGATACGGGGACCCTGAAACGAGGGCCCTTCAACGGGCAGCTGTCCACGTGGGCAAAGCTGGCACGGATCAGTTTGGTGAGTTCTTGATTATTTGTGAACATTTTTGGCCGTTACTGCGTTAACCTGTGTACTTGGGCAACGTGTGCGCTAAATGCGGTCCAACTCATAACAAGAATTAACTGCTTTGGTCATCTGTATTTTTTGATGAAACCCGGCGCAGTAACGTCAAGAAGTACCGGAGTATCCAATGGCACCTTTGATTCAACGCAGTGTCTCGAGAAAGAAAGACAAGGACAAGCAGGCAGAAGAACGGTCTGTCAGCGAAGCGACCGCGCTGTCGCCCAGAATGATCTATGAGGTCATTCGACGCGAGGGCGAAGAGGAGTTGTCGCGCAGCAAGCGGTCCTTGATCTGGTCGGGGATCGCGGCGGGCATCATGATCAGCCTGTCGGTTTTGGCCGAGGCGATATTCAGGACCTACCTGCCGGACACGCCTTATCGGTTCCTGATCGAGAACCTTGGCTATTCGATGGGCTTTCTGGCGGTCATCATGGGCCGGATGCAGCTGTTTACAGAGAATACGATCACAACCGTGTTGCCCATCATGCGTGCGCGGACATGGAGATCGTTCGTATCCATGTTGCGTCTTTGGGTCATCGTACTGGCGGCCAACGTCGTGGGTGCCTTTGCGGCTGCGGTGTTGTTCATCTGGACCCCTGCCATTTCGCCCGACGTGATCCCGGCCATTCTGGACCTGTCTCATCACGCCACCGGAATGGGGGCCTACGAGGGGTTCTGGCGCGCTATTCCGGCGGGTGTCATCGTGGCCTTGATCGTCTGGATGTTGCCACAGGCGGATGAAACGGCGTTTTTCCTGATCCTGGTCTTTACATGGCTGATCGCCGCAGGCGACTTTGCGCATATTGTGGCGGGGTCTGTTGAAATGGCCGTGATGATCTTGGACGGTCAGCTTGGCTTCTCGGGTGCGGTCTTCGGCTTTTTCCTTCCGGTGCTGTCGGGCAACATCATCGGTGGCACCATTATCTTTACGCTGCTGGCTTGGGGTCAGGTCCGCGATGAGGTAGAAGGAAGTCACTGACTGGGGTGGCACGCGGCCAACCCCGACATGATCCGCAACACGAGGGCCGGAGTTTTTGAGACAGAAGACAGTGGAGATCATACAACTATACTGGGTCAGTCTAAGAGCCTGTATTGCGGACATCGGTCAAAAGAACGTGGCTTTGATCGCGGCGGGGGTTGCGTTTTATGCCATGCTGTCACTGTTTCCAGCCCTTGCGGCGCTGGTCGCGATCCTAAGTCTTGTGTCAGACCCTGTCGTGGTGATCGCCCAGCTTGAGGATATGCGGGGCCTGATGCCAAACGATGTCTACGACATCATCAACGGGCAGGTGGTCAGCATGGTCACCACCAGTAGCGAGACATTGGGCTGGGCAGGTACGGTGTCGCTTCTTGTGGCGCTGTGGTCTGCGCGGGCAGGGGTCGGTGCAATGATGATCGGCCTGAACAGTGTCTACAACGAACGAAATCGCAATGCAGCGTTCCACTATCTGCGGGCGCTGCTGCTGACATTCGGGTTGGTGATGGTGGGGATCATTGCGCTAATCACCGTGGTCATTGCGCCAATCGTACTGTCGTTCGTGCCGCTGGGTATTTTCGGTTCAATCGTGGCAGAGGTTACCCGCTGGACCATCGCGATATCCGTTTTGCTTGCTGGTTTGGGGGTGTTGTACCGATATGGACCAAACCGCCGTCCGGCAAGGGTGGGCTGGCTGACATTCGGGGCGGTTTTTGCGGTTGCTGCCTGGGCTGTCGTATCAATCGGGTTCAGTTATTACGTCGCCAATTTCGGAAACTACAATCAGGTTTACGGATCAATCGGTGCCGTGATCGCGATGTTGGTCTGGCTGTGGATCAGCAGCTTTTTGGTGCTGATGGGCGCATCCTGGAATGCGCAGGTTGAATTGCGCACCAGAGTTGACAGCACCATTGGCCCGGATCGTCCCCGCGGAAAACGCGGTGCGGTCGTTGCGGATGATCTGGTAAGCGTCGATCGCGGTTAGACGCGGGAAAGCACAGGTTATAACCGTGTGCCCTTTCCTGCGTTCATGCCATTGATGAATGCGATCACGATGGCTGCAATACCACCCACACCGCTGCCCAGTTGCGCGTTTCGGGCCGCTGCCGCGTCAAGCATCATTTGCCGTCTGATCCGTCTGCGCGCAGCCGCACGGACGGACATCACGAAAATCAAGATCAACCCGATGCCGAAAAACGTGGAGCCGATGATAAGGCAAGCCTGAAGCGTTGTCATGAATGTCAGCAGAAACAACCACGCCGCTACGGTCAGAAAAAGCCCGCCGACCACAAGGCACAAAAACGCGCCCATACCGATTGCAACGGTTTGGGCGGTTTCTTTTGCTCTAATCGCAAGACGGTCTGCGATAAGCTCGAACATCAGCGACGTGCCGAGATCAAGCCAACCAGAAATCCTACGCCAGCGGCGATACCAAGGGCTGTCGCGGGCTGGGTGCGGATGAATTCTTCGGCGCTGTCTTGAGCCTGCGAGGCTTTTGCGCGGCCGTCATTTGCCAAATCATGCGCTGAATCTGCAATGCTGTGCGCTGCGGATTTCGCCTGATTGGCGGCATACTTTGTCTGTGCCTTGGAGTATTCGCCAATCGTCCCTGTCAGGGCGGCGATGTCGTCTTTGAGAATTGCGATCTGTACGGAAAGATCTTCGACTGTAGTGACTTTGTTCACTGGAGTATCCTTGGCCATTTTACGTCTCCTTTATGGGTTCGTCATAATTTTAACGTTTGCGTGTGACAAAAGGTTCCCTTCAGCTTGACGTAAAAAAACCACGCTGGGAAGCGTGGTTTTTTAAACTTAGCCTTTCGGATGAACGCGAGGCCAGATTAGCTGTGCAGTGTTTCGGTCGACGAAAAGAACATGGCCTGGGAAACAGCCGACAGAACTTGATCAACGGTGTAGGGCTTGGAGATCAGGAAAGCAGGCTCAGGCTTGTTCCCGGTCAGCAGGCGTTCGGGGAACGCTGTGATAAAGATCACGGGGCGCAGGCCCAAGTCGCCCAACAGGTCATTCACCGCATCGATACCGGACGAATTGTCGGCCAACTGGATGTCGGCAAGGATCAGATCCGGCACATCTTCGTTGCCCAGTTTGACGGCTTCGGCCTGTGTCCGGGCGATCCCTGTCACGCGGTGACCCATATCGCTCACGATGGATTCAAGGTCCATTGCAATGACCGCTTCATCTTCGATGATCATCACGGAACCGGTTACATGATCGGCCATCTCGCGGCGGGCGATCTGCACCAGTTCATTGGCCTCGTCTGTGCTGACGCCGATGATGATGCCAACTTCTTCAAAAGAAAAACCTTCGATCGAATGCAGCAACAACGCTTCGCGGCTGTGGTTGGTCAGCTTGGCAAGGTGCTTTTGCGCCTTGGCGCGCATGCCGCTTTCACCTTCCTCGATGGGGGCACCTGCGCTGGCCCAGATGCTGTAAAGCACACGAAACACACCGGTACGAACTTCAACACCGTCAAGAACGGAACGGTCGGTCAAGATGGCCTCAAGAGACGCGGCAGCAAAGGCATCGCCGCTGGTCTGGCTTCCGGTCAGCGCACGTGCGTAGCGGCGCAAGAATGGAAGGCACTTGCCCAAGGCATCGCTTATGTTGCGCGTTTCGGTTGTATCCGTCATTTATTGTCGTCCTTTTAAAGTATTTGTGGAACTAAACCACGTAAAGTAATGTTTAGTTCCATGCAGCATGTCTACAAAAACTATTTACAAGTCAGGAACCCCATAATGCACTCAGGTCAGAACAAGGAACGAGAGCGCTTTATCGACGAAAATCTTCGGCGAGTCTATGAGGAGACTGTCGACGAAGGGATTCCAGACAAGTTTGCGGAACTTCTCAATAAGCTCAAAGAGCAAGAGAAAGAAAATGGTGCAAGCAAGTGAGCGCTCAGGATCCACGCGATCAGCTGGTTGAACATTTGCCGGCCATGCGCGCGTTTGCCATCAGCCTGACGCGCAACGGTGCGATCGCGGATGACATGGTGCAGGACACGCTTGTAAAAGCTTGGACCAATATCGACAAATTCGAGGTCGGCACGAACATGCGTGCGTGGCTTTTCACGATTTTGCGCAACACTTATTATTCGTCACGCCGCAAGGCCAACCGCGAAGTAGCGGATGTCGACGGCATTTTCACCGAAAGCTTGGCCGAAAAGCCTGCGCATGACGGTCACATGCAGATGACGGACTTTCGCAAAGCCTTGAGCGCGCTCAAGGATGAACAGCGCGAGGCGTTGCTTCTGGTGGGGGCATCGGGGTTCTCCTATGAAGAAGCGGCTGACATGTGCGGTGTCGCGGTGGGTACGATCAAAAGCCGGACCAACCGGGCCCGGGCAAGGATTGCTGAACTGATGGGGCTGCGCGACGATGAGACGTTGGAAATGACAGATGATGCGACAATGTCTGTAATTTCCTCATCGAAAGTGTCTTCTTTTTAAAAATGACTTCTGGATTTTTAACCACGGACGTGCTGCGCAGTCTTGCCTTCAAGGTTTTGCTATTCCTGTCGCTTGCATTGTTGCCCATTGGGCTGATCTCGGTCTTTCAGACGCGGGAGATTGCAGAACAGAATCTTGAAAATTCCGAGCTGTCCTTGCTGGCGATCACCGAACAGGCATCCAGCCAGGAAAGCAGTATGATCCAGGAAGCATTCGGCGCGGCCGAAGCGCTGGCATCCGTGGTGAGCCTGATTAAAAGGGACAGCAGGTCGTGCAGCGCGTTCCTGCGCGAGTACCAGAAGTCATCCAACCTCTATACTGTCGTCAGCTATGTCATGGCCAATGGCGAGATTAACTGCATATCCTCCGGTAATATAACGGACATCTCCGACTTGGACGTGTTCAAGAGCATGCTGCGCAACAAATCGCGGATGGCGCATATCCTGAACGATGCGCCAATCACCAAGGAACCAATTCTGGTCGTTACCGTGCCGCTTTACATTGAAAGCGAATTGCGCGGATTCGTGAACATGTCGATCCCGGAAAGAGTGTTCCAGAAAGTGACGGAACCTGACCTGACCAACCCGCCGCAAGCTATGTTGACCTTCAATTCTGAGGGTGAAATTCTGACATCCGAAAATGGACGCGAGATTGCGCGGGAGGAGTTGCCTTCGGCGTCTGAGCTGAAATGGTACATCAGCCAATCCGGTCGCGTGTTCCGCGCAACCAACAACAAGGGCCAACCTCGGGTCTATGCCGTGATGCCCATCGTGTCGGATGCTGTCTACGCGATGAGCGTTTGGTCAGAGGATTCCCCGGTGCTGCAAACCGGAAGAACCACGACCCTTGCCCTGTTTCTGCCGGCCGTCATGTGGCTTGCCAGTCTGATCGTCGCGTTCTGGGCGCTCAACCGTCTTGCGATACGACATATCCGCAAGCTGGGGCGGCAGATGCGCCATTTCGCCTTGAACAGAACCCTGCCGCGCGCGCCGCTTGGCGGGGTTGTCCCGACCGAGATCGTCGCGATGGAGCAGGCCTTTGTCGGCATGGCTGAATCGATCCTGCGCGACGAGGCCTTGTTGGAAGACAGTCTGCGACAGAAGAACATCCTGCTCAAAGAAGTGCATCACCGCGTCAAGAATAACCTGCAATTGATCTCGTCGATCATGAACATGCAGATCCGCCAAGCGGCCACACCGGATGCCAAACGCGTGTTGCAACGCCTTCAAGACCGCATTCTTGGCCTCGCGACTGTTCACAAGAGTCTTTACCAGGATGATAACCTGACCCGCGTCGACGGGGGCGCGCTGGTCAACGAGATCGTCAATCAACTTCTCAGTGTCGGTCTGCCCAGTGGGACGGGTGTAGAGGTGGTACAGGAATATGAGGCAATCCAGCTTGATCCTGACGACGCCGCGCCGCTGACGCTGTTGGTATCAGAGGCGCTTACGAACGCTCTTAAATACGTCGACGTGTCCGGAAATGCGCAAGGCAAGGTCGAAATAAGACTGGTTTATACCAAGCCGGAAATGGCGCTTTTGGTTGTGAAGAATACCATCGGCATGGTTGATCCCGAGGTCGGAACTGGTTTGGGGATGCGTCTGATCAATGCATTTTCACGTCAGTTGAACGGTCAGGTCGAGGTCACAGAAAACGATAAGGACTTCAGCATCAGGGTCGAATTCCCCGTGCCCCTGCGGCAAAAGGAAATCTACGACTACTAACTGCAGTCTGAGGGTTTTCAGAAGGTCTTGTGCCTATTGCTTTGTTTTAACCAGGACGTGGCAAGCCGCGCATGAGTTTCGTCAGAAACTTGGCGGGGTACAGGCGCTGACGACGACGCAGGTCACTGTGCCGATGTTGCGAAATCTGTGTGGCAGTCGGCTGTCAAACATATAGCCGTCGCCCGGAGCGAGCACCGAAACGGCATTGTCGACGGTAACTTCAATCTCTCCTGAGATCACGACGCCGGCTTCTTCGCCGTCATGAACGAGCAATTCGGGGCCCGTATCCGCCCCTGGCGGATAGGTTTCATGCAAGACCTGCAGTGAATGCTGTTCTGCATTGCCAAGCTGGCGCAAAGACACCTGTCCTTCGCTGGAGGGTGAAATTTCGATAAACTCGCTTTGCCGGTAAAACACTTTGGGGGTCTCGGCATCTTCGAGAGGAGAGAAAAACTCCGCCATGCTGATCGGGATCGCATCAAGCAGGCTTTTCAGGGATGCGACAGACGGGCTGGTCTTGTTCTTTTCGATCAGGGAGATGGTCCCGTTGGTCAGGCCCGCCTTGGCGGCAAGTTCCCGTTGCGAAAGGCCACGTTCTTCGCGAATCGTTCTTAGCCGATGACCTATGTCCACGCCCGACCCCTAAAAGTTTCGATGCACCATCTAAACCCTATCGCCATGCAATTACAGGCGAAATTACAGGCGAAATTTAGCGGGCGCGAATGTGAACCATTGCGCACCGCTGAAACTTCATTGACAATTAAATTAAACGCAATAAGAGGATTTTAAACGCACGCCTGCGTTCCATTTAAAGGATTTGTAGATGTCTAGCACCGCGAAAAAGCCGTCCCGCAAGGGCGCTGCAAAGAAAACTGCCAAAAGCACGATCGTCCCCGATATGCTTCAGGCGAATATTTCTATTGAGACGAATGCCCAGTTGGCCGCCCGCCGCGAACTGGCTGTGCCCCGTGGTGTTGCCTCTGCTGCGCAGATCTATGCGAAATACGCCGAGAATGCCGAACTTTGGGACGAAGACGGCAACCGCTACATTGATTTCGTGGGCGGCATCGGCGTTTTGAACACCGGTCACCGTCACCCCAAAGTGGTCGCAGCTGCCAAGGCGCAAGAAGATCAGTACACGCACACCAGCTTTCAGGTCGTGCCCTACGCGCCCTATATCGAGCTGGCTGAAAAGTTGAACGCGCTTGCGCCCGGCGATATGCCCAAAAAGACCCTTCTGGTCACCACGGGTGCCGAAGCTGTTGAAAACGCGGTCAAGATTGCACGCGCGGCGACCGGTCGCCCCGGTGTGATCGCCTTTACTGGCAGCTACCATGGCCGTACGCTGCTGACGCTTGGCCTGACCGGCAAAGTGTCGCCCTACAAGAAAGACGTCGGACCCTTCCCTGCAGACATCTTCCGCGCGCCATTCCCGTCCCAGCGTGATGGTATCACCGTCGAAGACGCGATCATCGGCCTCAAGAACCTGTTCCTGACCGATGCCCAGCCAGAGCGCATTGCCGCCATCATCATCGAACCCGTTCTGGGCGAAGGTGGCTATACGCCCGTGCCATTCGACATGATGCGTCAGCTGCGTGAAATTTGCGACGAACATGGTATCTTGCTGATCGCGGATGAAGTCCAAGCCGGCTTTGGCCGTACGGGTACATGGTTCGCGATTGAACATTCTGGTGTCGTGCCCGATCTGATCACCGTGGCGAAATCCATGGCGGGTGGCTATCCGCTGGCAGGCGTGATTGGCCGCGCCGACGTGATGGACGCGATGGCACCAGGCGGCTTGGGGGGCACCTATGGGGGCAACCCCGTGGCCTGTGCTGCGGCTCTTGCCGCGATTGCCGCGATCGAAGACGAAGGCCTGCTGGCGCGCTCGACCAGAATGGGCGAACACCTGAAGGCCCGTTTTGCCGAGATTGGTGCCCGTGCCGCACCGTTCCGTATGTGGGACATTCGCGGTCTTGGTGCGATGGTCGCGGTCGAGTTTGTGACCGACTTTGAAAGCGCGAAGGCAGACGGTGATTTCACCAAGCGCGTGATCGCCCATGCGCTGAAGCGTGGTCTGCTGCTGCTGAGCTGTGGCATGCAAGGCAACGCGATCCGCGTTATGGTTCCCCTGACGGCCTCGGATGAGATCGTGGAAGAAGGCCTCGCGATCTTCGAAGATGCGGTTTTGGCTGCTGTTGCTGACGAAGCATTCTAAGCTTCAGAGTTCAAACCAGACGTTAGAAAAGAGGCGCGCCGGGAAACCTGCGCGCCTTTTGTTTTGGTAAGCCGTTTTTTCAAAAAGTCGGTTCGGAGTTCTCGAAAATTCCGGCACCTGGATCAATCGAAGGGGACAAAGCTTGACGCTTGTGCGCGGCCCCAGCGGGTTTTGTTGCCTTTGAAGTCGGGCGAGTTATCGTCCAGAAGGTATCCTTCGGGCAGGTAGCCAAACACCTCGTCGCCTTGGACCATGCTTTTGTCACCTTGGCGCAGCATCAGGTGGCGGGGCAGGAAATCGCTCGGATGCGTCAACCCTGCGGCACCTGTCATTTCTCCCAATGCGGCGAGGGTGTTGCGGTGAAACCGTGCAACGCGTTCGCTTTTGTGCCCGACATCAAGGGCACGTTGGCGGATAGGGTCTTGAGTCGCGACACCGACAGGGCAGTGGTTTGTGTGACACGCCTGTGCCTGGATGCAGCCGATCGCAAACATGAACCCCCGCGCAGAGTTGCACCAATCCGCCCCGAGCGCCAAGGCCCGTGCAATGTCAAAGGCCGAGACGACTTTGCCCGCGGCCCCAAGCTTGACCTGATCGCGGATGCCCGCACCGCGCAACGTATTATGCACAAAGGTCAGCCCTTCGACCATCGGCATGCCCACGTGATTGGCAAACTCAAGCGGTGCCGCCCCTGTACCGCCTTCGGTGCCATCCACCACGATAAAGTCGGGGACAATGCCGGTTTCCAGCATCGCCTTGACCATGCACATGAATTCGCGCTGGTGGCCGATGCACAGCTTGAAGCCCACCGGTTTACCGCCAGAAAGATCCCGCAGCTTGCCCAGAAATTCCATCATCTCGATCGGGGTGGTGAACGCGGAATGGGCCGCAGGCGATATACAATCACGCCCCATGGGCACGCCGCGCGCCTCGGCGATTTCTTCGCTGATCTTCGAAGCGGGCAGCATGCCGCCATGGCCCGGCTTGGCCCCTTGGCTCAGTTTCAGTTCGATCATCTTGATCTGGTCGCTGCTGGCCTGTTCCTTGAATTTTTCGGGGTCAAAGTTACCCGCATCGGTCCGGCAGCCGAAATAGCCTGACCCGACTTCATAGATCAGATCGCCACCGCCGGTACGGTGATAGCGGCTGATCCCGCCTTCGCCCGTATCATGCGCAAACCCGCCCAGCCGGGCCCCGGTGTTCAGCGCGCTGATGGCGTTCGCGGACAGTGATCCAAAGCTCATCGCCGAGATGTTGTAAATCGAGGCATTATAAGGTTGTGCGCAATCCTTGCCGCCAATGCGCACACGAAAGTCGGTGTCTTCGATATGGACCGGCTGAACCGAGTGCGTCACCCAGGAATAACCGGCATCATAGACCCGCATCCGGGTGCCGAAGGGCCGTGCATCTTCCTGCCCTTTGGCGCGCTGATAGACCAGGGATCGGTCGTCGCGGCTGAAGGGTTCTTCGTCCTGATCGGATTCAATCAGATACTGCCGAATCTCTGGCCGGATTCCTTCAAAGAAAAACCGCATATGTCCCAACACAGGGTAATTCCGCAGGATCGAATGTTTCTCCTGGACAAGGTCATAGGTGCCCATCGACGACAAGATGCCGAACAGCGCCAGCGGTATGATGAACCATGCTGACCAGACGGCCATCAAGATCAATGAAACCAGCGCCAAAACGACGACTCCTGCAAAGGTGGCAAAGCGGGCAAGGGACGGGATTTTGTGCATGGATGCTCCTGCTGATGCGATTTTTTTAGGCTGAAATACTTATCGGCCGCACGTATATCATAATATTCTCAAATGTGTCTGAACGCGTCCGATATAAGTTCGACCGAGTGAAACTGGAATGTTTGATTTTATCAACAGTCCCTCTTTGTTTGGGTTTGCAAAATTCGATCTCCAATAAATCTGCATTTATTTGCAGGGTCTTAGCGTTCTTGCCTTGCTGTTCAAAATTTTTACCGCTTAGTATATCCAACGACTTGATAAAATAACATAACCTAGGGCCAGGCTTTGGCTTGGCAATCCCTTCGCCTTGTGCGCGGCGCGGAAATCCATGCTGAAGGCCAAATAAATTGACTTGTTTAACGGCTCGGTATCTGCGTTCATTCAGGCTATGATAGAAAATCCGCGCATAAATGACGCGGGTTCTGAGTAAAAAGTTGGGAGACTTCAAATGACGATTTTCAAGTCCATCGCCATCGCATCCGCGCTTGTCGCGGGGACTGCTGCGACAGCGCAAGAAAAATTCATCACCATCGGCACCGGTGGCCAGACAGGTGTTTACTTTGTCGTGGGTCAGTCGATCTGCCGTCTGGTAAACCGTGACAGCGCCACAACCGGTCTGAAGTGCACGGCACCTTCGACAGGTGGGTCCATCGCCAACATCAACGCGATCAAGGCCGGCGACATGGACATGGGTGTTGCCCAGTCCGATTGGCAGTTCCACGCCTATAACGGTTCTTCGCAGTTCGAAGGTGACAAGTTCGACAAAGAGCGCGCAGTTTTCTCTGTCCATTCCGAACCCTTCACCGTGATTGCACGCGCCGATGCGGGCATCGAAAGCTTTGACGACCTTAAGGGCAAGCGCGTTAACGTGGGTAACCCCGGTTCCGGTCAGCTGGCCACGATGGAAGTTGTTCTGGCCGCCAAGGGTTGGACAATGGATGACTTTGCATTGGCATCCGAGCTGAAGCCAGCCGAGCAAGCCGCCGCACTGGGCGACAACAAGGTCGATGCGATCATCTACACCGTCGGTCACCCGAACGGGTCGATCCAGGAAGCGGTTTCCACCGTCGATGCCAAGCTGGTTCCAGTCGAAGGCGAAGCGATCGACAAGCTGGTCGCCGACAACCCGTTCTACGCTTATGCGACCGTTCCAGGTGGCATGTACAAGG
Organism: Roseobacter sp. GAI101; assembly: GCF_000156335.1. Taxonomy (GTDB): domain Bacteria; phylum Pseudomonadota; class Alphaproteobacteria; order Rhodobacterales; family Rhodobacteraceae; genus Sulfitobacter. The sequence goes on along the minus strand of NZ_DS999213.1, from coordinate 2,578,308 downwards.
GTACAGACAGCGAAGTTAAGACATTCGGTGTGAAAGCAACCTTCGTGACGTCGTCGGATGTTGATGATGAGGTTGTTTACGAAGTCGTGAAAGCTGTGTTCGACAACTTTGACCGCTTCAAGAAGCTGCACCCCGCGTTTGAGAACCTCAAGGAAGAAGAGATGATCAAAGACGGTCTGTCCGCGCCTTTGCATGACGGTGCCGTGAAGTACTACAAAGAGCGTGGCTGGATGGAGTAATCCACACTCTCTGAATATCACCAGAAGCGGGCGCACCCCGCTTCTGGACCTAATTTGTAAAAGACCTGCCCGACGATAATAAAAGTGCACCTGTCCTAAGACGGGGCCGCCAAGGGGACGATACATGTCAAATAATGATCAACAGCAAGCCGCTGCCGTCGAAGCCGAAGCCGCCGGAAAAGGTGGGCTAAGCCAGTTGGAGCTTGATGAACTTGTTGCTTCCTCTGACACCGGTGGCAGATCCGCGACGGGGAACGTTGGCGTTTTCCTTGCGCTGACAGCACTTGCATGGTCCTTGTTCCAGCTTTGGATCGCATCACCCATTCCCTTTGTCGTCGGTTGGGGTGTCTTCAACGACACTGAAACCCGTTCGATCCACCTTGCCTTTGCCATTTTCCTGGGCATTGCCGCATTCCCCGCAGCCCGCACCAAGGTGCAGCTGGGCCTTGGCGTGATTGTGCCGATTGTCCTGGCCTACCTGTTTATGGTCGGTGCCAAAGACGACACGCCGACATGGTGGATACCGCTTGTCGCCATCGCCATGGTCGCTTCGGTCGTCTTGGGGTCCCCCAAGAATCGCATTCCGATTTGGGAGTGGATCCTGGCCGTCGTCGGTGCGGCCTCGGCCCTGTATCTGTTCGTCTATTACCGTGAAATCTCGGGGCGTGTTGGCGCGCCGAACATGCAAGACACGGTTGTTTTCGTCATCGGCATCATGATCCTGCTCGAGGCAACGCGCCGCGCGCTTGGCCCGGCCCTGATGATCGTGGCGTCTGTATTCCTAATTTACAACGTCCTTGGTCCGGTCATGCCCGACATCATCGCGCACAAGGGCAACAGCCTGTCCGAAATCGTGAACCACCAGTGGATCACCACCGAAGGTGTATTCGGCATCGCGCTTGGTGTTTCAACCTCGTTTGTTTTCCTGTTCGTTCTGTTCGGCGCATTGCTGGATAAGGCGGGCGCGGGCAACTATTTCATTCAGGTGGCGTTCAGCCTGATGGGGCACATGAAGGGCGGGCCTGCAAAAGCGGCTGTGGTTTCTTCGGCCATGACGGGCCTCATCTCGGGCTCTTCCATCGCAAACGTCGTCACCACCGGGACATTTACGATCCCGTTGATGAAGAAAGTCGGGTTCAGTTCGGAAAAGGCTGGCGCGGTCGAGGTTGCATCGTCCGTGAACGGTCAGATCATGCCGCCCGTTATGGGTGCGGCTGCGTTCCTGATGGTTGAATATGTGGGCATCCCCTATTTCGACGTGGTCAAACACGCGTTTCTGCCAGCGGTGATTTCCTACATCGCGCTCGTGTATATCGTCCATCTAGAGGCTCTGAAGGCCGGAATGGTTGGCCTTGAACGCCCCTATACGCCCAAGCCCATCATCCAGCGCCTGCTGGTGTCGGCATTCATCATCGCCTGCATCTGTGCGCTCAGCTTTGCCGTTTACTATGGCATGGGGTGGTTGCGCCCTGCATTCCCGAACAGCGCGGGCTACATCATCTTTGGTGTGCTGACGGCCATTTACGCCGCCCTGCTGTATGTCGGTTCAAAGGAAGAGCCGCTGAAACTGGACGATCCGAACGCGCCTGTCACACGCTTGCCTTTGCCCGGCCCGACGGTCCGGTCCGGTCTGCACTTTATCCTGCCGATCGTCGTGTTGGTCTGGGCGCTGATGGTCGATCGCCTTTCCCCCGGCCTGTCTGCGTTCTGGGCGACGACCTATATGGTTTTCATCCTCGTCACCCAGCGTCCGCTGATGGCGATTTTCCGTGGCGAAAGCCAGTTCGCCAATGATGTGGGGGAAGGTCTGAAAGACCTGATCGACGGTCTGGTCGTCGGTGCGCGCAACATGATCGGTATCGGCATCGCCACGGCGACGGCGGGTATCATCGTCGGCGTGGTCAGCCAGACCGGTGTCGGTTCGGCCCTTGCCGATGTGGTCGAGGTTCTGTCAGGCGGCAACATCTTGGCCATTCTGTTCCTGACGGCGGTCCTGTCGCTGATCCTTGGGATGGGGCTGCCGACCACGGCGAACTATATCGTCGTGTCCGCGTTGCTTGCCCCCGTCATCGTGACGCTGGGCCAGCAAAACGGATTGATCGTGCCGCTGATCGCCGTGCACCTGTTCGTGTTCTACTTCGGCATCATGGCCGATGTGACGCCGCCCGTGGGTCTGGCCAGCTTTGCGGCTGCCGCTGTATCCGGTGGTGATCCGATCAAGACCGGTGTGGTCGCGTTCTTTTATTCGTTGCGCACCGCCGCCTTGCCGTTCCTGTTTATCTTCAACACCGAACTGCTGCTGATCAACGTCACCATGTTCCAGGGCATATTCGTCTTCATTGTCGCGACCTTTGCGATGCTGCTGTTCGCGGCAGCGACCCAAGGTTGGTTCCTGGCGAAAAACCGTTTCTACGAAACGATTGCGCTGCTGCTGATCGCGTTCACGCTGTTCCGTCCGGGGTTCTGGATGGACATGGTTTTCCCACCCTACCTTGAGGAAGCCCCGGCCGAGATCGTGCAGGCCGCTGCCGATACGCCAAGCGGTGAAGATCTGCGCCTGCGTGTGTCCGGTGTCGGCGATCTGGGTGATCCTATCGAATTCGTCGCCCTTCTGCCGATCAGCGCAGGTGCCACGGGCGAGGAAAAGCTGGAAGCCGCAGGGATCGTCACGCGCATGGATGGCGACAAGATGATCATTGACGACGTGCTTTATGATTCACCGGCTGCGAGCGCCGGTCTGGACTGGGATCAAGAGGTGCTGCGCGTGCTCAAGCCGGTCGAAACCCCCAGTAAATACTGGATGTTCATCCCCGCTTTGCTGCTGTTGGCGCTGGTCGTCATGCTGCAACGGGGCCGCAATGCGCGTGGCACCCGCAAGGCTGTCGCGGCCTAGAAATGACTTTGTGCACGTTACGCATAGAAGCCATGCGATGGCCGCTTGAGTTGTCCGCAACTCCCCTGTTTCATGTTGCCAGAGATGGCGCTATGGACAGGCCAACAGGGGCGTTTGGCCGGAATTTTTCCCACCATCGCCGCCCCGTTGGACGGAGAATTCTCAAATGACACCTTTCGCAATCGCAGGCGTACAAATGTACGTCCACGCTCTCGAATCCAACGTTGCCGGTATGCTGCAACGCCTGGACATTCTGATGACGCGGTTTCCCTGGACACAGATGGTTCTGTTTTCGGAACTTGCCCCTTTCGGCCCGCTGGACCAGTTTGCCCTGCCACCGGAAAACGAAACGCTTGAAATCTTTCAGGCTGCGGCTCTCAAGCATCGCATCTGGCTGATCCCGGGATCGTTGTTCCTGAAAGATCCCGAAGATGGGCGCGTCTACAACACGTCCGTCGTGATCAACCCCGAGGGCGAGATCATCCGGCGCTATGCCAAGATGTTCCCGTTTCGGCCCTACGAAGCCGGGATCGCGGCAGGCACGGATTTCTGTGTGTTCGACGTACCCGAGGTGGGCCGTTTCGGTCTGTCGATCTGCTATGACATGTGGTTCCCCGAGACGACGCGCCAGCTGAGCAGCCAGGGCGTCGAGGTGCTTTTGCACCCTGTGCTGACCGGCACTACAGACCGCGACGCCGAACTGGCGATCGCCCGTGCCACCGCGGTGCAGTTCCAGTGCTACGTCATCGACGTGAACGGCCTTGGGGCTGGGGGCATCGGTAAATCATGCGTTGTTGATCCGACGTCGATGGTCTTGCACCAGTCAGGTGGTCAGGAAGACATGTTCCCGATCGAAATCGACCTGTCGATGGTGCGACGCCAGCGTGAAACCGGAATGAAAGGTCTTGGGCAGGTTCTGAAATCCTTCCGTGACCGGTCGACCGATTTCTCGATCTATGATCGCAACAGCGGGACGGACGCTTACCTGAATACACTTGGCCCGCTTGAGGTCCCTCAACAGGGGTCGCGTGCCGGCTTGTTCGTCGATGTGCCCGCGCAGCGCGTGCCGGATGTGCCAGCGTTCAAAGGCCATGACGCGACGCCCGGTTTTACGCAGCCCCAGCCAGAGTTTGCGCCGGAACCACTTGCAAATGAAACCGCAGGGACGGCGGCGATACACGCCCATGCCCCTGCAGCCGTACCCGCAGTTCCGACTGCGGCGACACCCAATCCACATGTAAAGCCCGGCACATTGGCCGGGACAGGAGAACCATCCAGCGGCTAAGCTGTCGCTTTGGGGTCCGGTCATCCTTTGGCCAGACCCCATGATGCAGCAGTGAAACGCCCATAGCGGAGTACGATTGATGCATTCTATGAACGATTATTCCTCGGCGATCCAACTTCGGTCCGACCGATGGAGCGCACTGCGCGAGGCCACCATGGCCTTGACCCGTGACCCCAAGAAGGAAGAGATCGATTTTCTGCGTGGCAAATGCCATGCCCTTTTCATGTCGCTCTCCTTTATCGAACCCTACTGGGCTTTCCCCGGCATGCCCGCGTTCGAACATCTGCAACGCATGCTGAACAACAGCAGCTTTGACGACCTGTCCTTTGCCGTGAACCGCATCACCCGCGCGCTGACCACCGGTGCCTATCGCCGCCGGTCGATCCCGCTGGAACGCGACAGCATCGACCACGAAGAACACGATGACGAAGCGATGCTGTCCCCCGAAGCACGCGCGCTGACCAAACCCTATTTCGAAGTGCTGATCGTCGATGACGTGAACGAACAGCAGGAACGCTGGCTCAAGTCCAACGTGTCCCGCATGCGCCGCGTCGAAGACCCATTCCATTACGAAGCGGTCGTCGTGCGTTCCATCGAAGACGCGCTGATCGCGGTGATGTTCAACCACAATATCCAGGCCATCGTGGTACGCCCCGGTCTGACGCTGAAGTCAAAGACGGACGAGCCGATCCTGGCCCGGTCCTTGGCCCGTGCCGGCGGTCAGGAAGAGATCGACAAGCTGCAGCCCGAAAACTATGGCCCCGAACTGTGCCGCATGATTGCCAAGGTGCGCCCCGAGCTGGACGCCTATCTGGTCACCGAACGGTCTGTCGAAGACATCGCAGGCCTTGATCTGGGTATCTGCCGCCGCGTCTTCTATAACCAGGAAGACTTTATGGAGCTTCACCTGAACATCCTGCGCGGTGTTCAGGCCCGCAACAAATCGCCGTTCTTTACCGCCTTGGTCGAATACTCCAAACAGCCTACCGGCGTGTTCCACGCGATGCCGATCAGCCGCGGTAAATCGATTACCCGGTCGCATTGGATTCAGGACATGGGCGCGTTTTACGGGCCTAACATCTTTCTTGCCGAAACCTCTGCCACCTCGGGCGGGCTGGACAGCTTGCTTGAACCGCACGGCCCCATCAAGGAAGCCCAGGAACTGGCGTCCCGCGCATTCGGGTCAAAGCAGACATTCTTTGCCACCAACGGCACCTCGACCTGTAACAAGATCGTCGTGCAGGCGCTGGTCAGGCCCGGAGACATCGTTCTGGTCGACCGCGATTGCCACAAGTCGCACCATTACGGCATGGTGCTGGCAGGCGCGCAGGTCTGCTACCTCGACAGCTATCCGCTGAATGAATATTCGATGTACGGTGCCGTGCCGCTGCGCGAGATCAAGCACCAGTTGCTGGCCCTGAAAGCGGCGGGCAAGCTGGATCAGGTTCGCATGTTGCTGCTGACCAACTGCACTTTCGACGGTCTGGTCTACAACGTCGAACGCGTCATGGAGGAATGTCTGGCGATCAAGCCCGACCTGATCTTCCTGTGGGACGAAGCATGGTTCGCCTTTGCGCGGTTCAACCCGACATACCGCCAGCGCACCGGCATGAACGCCGCCAACACGCTGCGCGAAAAGTTCAAATCCGCCAAGCACGCCGAAGCCTACGAAAAACAACAGGCCAAGCTGAAAGATGCGGATGACGAAACACTGCTGAACACGCGGCTGATCCCGCCGCCCAAGTCGCGGGTCCGAGTCTATACCACGCAATCCACGCATAAAACGCTGACATCCTTGCGGCAGGGGTCGATGATCCACGTCAACGATCAGGATTTCAAGGGCGAGGTCGAACAGTCCTTCCACGAAGCCTACATGACCCACACGTCGACCTCTCCGAACTATCAGATCATCGCGTCGCTGGACGTCGGGCGGCGTCAGGTCGAACTGGAAGGGTTCGAATTTGTGCAGCGCCAGATCGAAGCGGCCCTGTCGATGCGGCGTGCCATTGCCGACCATCCGCTGCTGTCGAAATACTTCAAGGTGCTGACCGCAGGCGACATGATCCCCGAGGAATATCGCGAAAGCGGGGTTACCAGCTATTACGATCAGGAACAGGGCTGGACCGACATGTGGGACTGCTGGGAAAAGGACCAGTTCGTCCTTGATGCCAGCCGTGTGACGCTGTTGGTGGGGGGCACGGGCTGGGACGGTGACACGTTCAAGACCGATATCCTGATGGATAAATACGGCATCCAGATCAACAAGACATCGCGCAATACCGTGTTGTTCATGACCAACATCGGGACCACACGGTCATCGGTCGCCTATCTGATCGAAGTTCTGGTCGAAATCGCCAAATCGCTGGACGATCTGCTGGACGATGCCAGCAAGATGGAGCGCCGGTCCTTCGACAACCGTGTCGCCAACCTGATGGAAAACTATCCGCCGTTGCCCGATTTCAGCCGCTTCCACGAGGCGTTCCGCAACGACAACGTCACTTCCGAAGGCGATATTCGCACGGCGTTCTTCCTGTCTTACGACGAAAAAAACACCGACTACCTCGACCTGAACGGAACCCTTCGCGAGGCTATGGATGCTGGCAAGACCGTCGTTTCGGCCAGTTTCATCATCCCCTATCCCCCCGGCTTTCCGATCCTTGTCCCCGGACAGGTCGTCAGCCAGGAAATCCTGTCGTTCATGCGTGCCTTGGATGTCAGCGAAATCCACGGCTACCGCCCCGATCTGGGGCTGCGCGTCTTTACCGAAGCAGCGCTGAAACGCGTGCGGAAGAAAAATCTTTCGTCTTCACCTGAATAAGAAAAGGACCCAAACCTATGACCACGACTGTTCTCAAGAATATCTCGGAAATCCGCCGGTTCTTTCACCGAAACGAAGACCCGATCTATTTCATCTCGGCGACCAACTTTAACCTGTTGGGGCTCGATGAATGGGTCAAGAACTTTAAATATATCTGCTACATCGACTGCTACGGCGGCAAGCACCCGAACGTGTTCTGCCCGTCCGAGCAGCCCCATGCCGAATTCCAGTCCATCGAGGACATCAACAACTATCTGTTGCAGCACAAGGAAGTCATCGACTTTATCAAACGGCGCGGCGGCAAGCCCAAGTTCGTGTTCCTGATGTTCGACGAAGAAACAGAACGTCTGTCCAAGGAATTGGGGGCTGATGTCTGGTTCCCAAAGGCCAAGCTGCGCCAGAAGATGGACAACAAGATCGAAACCGTCCGCATCGGCAACAAGGCCGGCGTGCCATCGGTGCCAAACGTGCTGGCAGAGGTCAAAGATTACGAAGACCTCAAGAAGACCTGCGAAAAAGCAGGCATCGGTCACGATCTGGTGCTGCAATCTGCCTTTGGTGACAGCGGGCACACCACCTTCTTCATCAAGTCCGAAGCAGACTTCCGCCGCCACGAATCCGAGATCGTCGGCGAAGGCGAAATCAAGATCATGAAGCGCATCGATTGTCGCGGCTCTGCGATCGAGGCGTGCGCCACATCCCAAGGCACGATCGTCGGCCCGCTGATGACCGAACTGGTCGGGTTCAAAGACCTCACGCCTTATCGGGGCGGTTGGTGCGGCAATGAAATCCTGTCCACGGCCTTCCCGCCGAAAGTCCGGCAAAAGGCTCGCGAACTGACGTTTAAATTCGGTGAACAGCTGCGCAAGGAAGGCTATCGCGGATATTTCGAACTGGATTTCCTGATTGACAAAAAGACCGGCGACATCTGGCTGGGCGAATTGAATCCCCGCATCACAGGTGCGTCGTCCATGACGAACCACGCGGCGTTCGCCCATGCGGATGCGCCCTTGTTCCTGTTCCACCTGCTTGAATTCTCGAAGAAAAAATTCAAGCTCGACACGTCGGAGCTGAACAACCGCTGGGCAGACCCGGACATGATCGACAGCTGGTCGCAGATGGTCATCAAGCATACCGAAGACAGCGTTGATATCTGTACCGAAGCCCCTGAAACCGGTATCTACAAGATGCTCGAAGACGGGCGTGTGGTATTTGACCGTTTCGATTATCACCGCCGTGCGGTGGAGTCCGAAAACGAAGCCTTCTTCCTGCGGATCCTCCAGCCCGGTGATTACCGCTATGAAGGGGCCGACATCGGTATCCTTGTGACCCGTGGCCGGTCGATGACCAAGTCTTTCCAGTTGAACGAGCGCGCGAAAAAGTGGATTCACGGGATCAAGCAATCGGTCAACGGACGCCCCTTGCCCGTTGCCGAAGCAGGCCCGGCCATGTCAGACCCGGCGTTCAAAATCCTATAGGGCTTGAAAGGCCAGCACATGCTATGGCGTGCGATATCAGAAGAATTGCCCGGTCCTAAATGGGCTGGGCTTTTCGCCGAATACTGGCCTCACTACCGCAAATGGTGGCTGAAGGAGGGCGAAGCCGTGCGCCCGACCTATGCCGAATGTCTGCGGGCGCTGAAAGCCCATATGCCCGAGATCGTCCCGCTGTACGAAGCGCTTAGTGAAATGGCCGGCGGCAGTGATTTGGCGGCAAGGTTCCTGAGCTTCTATTGCCCGCCGCCGTATCTGTCGGGCTGCAGCCAAGCGGTCTGGGGCGGCAGGGAACCCGTCCTGGTGCGCAACTATGACTATAATACCAACGCTTTCGACAGTCTGCTGCTGCACACGGGCTGGCAGGGGCGCAAGGTGATGGGCACTTCTGACGGGCTGTTCGGGCTGGTCGACGGGGTCAATGACGCTGGCCTGTCGATTTCGCTGACCTTCGGTGGCAGGCGGGTCGTGGGTGTCGGTTTCGGCGTGCCGCTGATCCTGCGCTATGTCTTGCAAACCTGCGAGACAACGGAAGAGGCAGGCAAGGTACTGGCCCGCGTACCGACCCACATGAGCTATAACGTCACCGTGCTGGACCGCAAACGCAAGTACCTGACCGCCTTCATGGCCCCCGATCGCGAAACGCTGATCACCAATGCTGCCGTGGCCACCAACCATCAGGAAACCGTTGAATGGATCAGCCACGCACGGTTTACCGCCACGGTCGAACGTGAACGCTATCTGCTGCAACGTCTGCGTTTCCATCGCGACCCCGAGGAAAAGTTCATCGGGACGTTCTTGAAGCCGCCGCTTTATTCACACCAGTTCAATGCGGGGTTTGGCACGCTTTACACTGCCGTCTACCGACCGCGGAAACGCGAGATGGAACTGCGCTGGCCGGGCACCGTCTGGTCCCATACGATTGATGAATTCGAGGAAGGGTCGCGCAAGGTGTTGCTGCCCGGCGTTGCCTGAACCCTGAGCAAAGGAAGTTCCCATGTCTCATATCTTTCCCCGCCACACCCGCAACCTGCCGCCGGTCGCCGTCAGCGGCGAAGGTTGCTACCTGACCGACGCCAGCGGAAAGCAATATCTGGACGCCTCGGGCGGGGCGGCGGTGTCATGCCTTGGCCACGGCGACACGGCAGTGATCGATGCGATCAAGCACCAGCTGGATCAGCTTGCCTATGCACATACCGGATTTTTCACCTCTGAACCTGCTGAAACCCTGGCCGATCTGTTGATTGAACACGCCCCCGGTGATCTGGACCGCGTTTATCTGGTTTCCGGCGGGTCCGAAGCCGTCGAGGCCGCGTTGAAACTGGCCCGGCAATATCACGTCGAAAGGGGCGAGCCGCAGCGCGGGCGCATCATCGCCCGCAAGCAAAGCTATCACGGCAACACGATCGGGGCGCTGTCGGCAGGTGGAAACGAATGGCGTCGGGCACAGTTCGCGCCCTTGTTGCTGGACATCAGCCACATTGACCCGTGCTATGAATACCGCCTGAAACACGATGGCGAAACGCCCGAAGAATACGGCCTGCGCGCCGCAAACCTGCTTGAGGAAGAGTTGCTACGTGTCGGCCCTGAAACCGTGATGGCGTTCATCGCGGAACCAGTCGTGGGGGCCACATCCGGCGCGCTGACGGCGGCCCCGGGCTATTTCAAACGCATCCGCGAGATTTGCGATCAATACGGCGTCCTGCTGATTTTGGACGAGGTCATGTGCGGCATGGGGCGCACAGGCGCTTTGTTTGCCTGCAGCCAGGAAGGCGTCAGCCCCGATATCCTGTGCATTGCCAAGGGCCTGGGGGGCGGTTACCAGCCGATCGGCGCTATGCTTTGTACGGCGGAAATCTATCAGACGATCGCGGACGGGACCGGTTTTTTCCAGCACGGGCATACCTATGTCGGCCATCCGACCGCCGCCGCGGCGGGTGTCGCAGTGGTTTCTGCCGTGTTAGAGCGTGATTTGCTGTCTAACGTGCAGCGCCAGGGCGACAGGTTGCGTGCGGCGCTCAACACGGCCTTTGGCCAGCATCCGAATGTCGGCGACATCCGCGGGCGCGGGTTGTTCATGGGCGTCGAGATGGTTGCCAACCGCGAGACAAAGGAACCTTTTGATCCGTCACGCGGGATCGCTGCCAAGATCAAGAAACACGCGTTTGAAAACGGGCTGATCTGCTATCCGATGTCCGGCACGATCGACGGGAAGACCGGCGATCACGTTCTGCTGGCCCCGCCGTTCATCATCTCGGATGCTCAGATCGACGAACTGGTTGAAAAGCTGGGCAAGAGCATCACCCAAGCCCTGCAATGATTGCCAAACAGCAAAAGACGGGGCACAGGCCCCGTCTTTCAAGATAGTGTCACGTCACGCGAAGCTGCGATTGTGTCACGCAGCAACGCGGTGGTGTTCGCCTTCTTCGATCTCTTCAACGATCTTGGCGATGAACGCATCCAAATCTTCGGGGGAACGGCTGGTGATGATCCCCTGATCGACGACAACTTCGCTGTCTTCAAAGTGCGCACCGGCATTTTTCAGGTCGGTCGCAATCGAATGATAGGACGTTGCCTTGCGGCCTTCGATAATTCCGGCTTCGATCAACAGCCATGGGGCATGGCAAATGGCCGCGATCGTTTTGCCTGCGTCGGCAAACAGCTTGATCAACGCCACAGCATCCTTGTTGGCGCGCAGGATATCGGGGTTCATCTGGCCGCCGGGCAATACGATGGCGTCATAGTCAGCCACAGCGACGTCAGCCAATGCCTTATCTGCAGGGACGGTCTGGCCCCAATCCTTTTGGTCCCAACCCTTGATATCCGCGCCGTCCGGGGTCGCAACGTGAACTGTCGCACCCTTGGATTTCAGGTCGTTCAGCGGGCGTTCCAGTTCGGATTGTTCGAACCCGTTGGTTGAAAGGATCAGGATTTTTGCGTTTGTAATCTGTGTCATTCTTATGCTCCTTGCTTTCGTTCAGGATCTTCACCGAACAAACGCATGCCTTCGCACGAACGTTCCAACAAAAGCGCCCCGAATTCGGGTAAAAAGGGGCGATTCAATGACTAAAACGTGTGGATTTTTGCATATCACCCGATAAAAACCTTCTGTATAAGCCCGCTATGAAAGACACGGTCGATCCTGATATCTCACTCCCGCTGACAGAGCTTATCGTTTGTCCGCAGTGCGATGCCGTGTTTCATTTGAAAGAGCCTGAGACGGGTGAAAAGGCGGTCTGCCAACGCTGTCACACCGTCCTGATCGCACCGCGACGGCAGGCAGGGCTGAAGATCATCGCGATCGCCTTGGCCACGTTCATTCTGATCATCGGGGCGACGTTCTTTCCGTTTCTGACGATTGATGCGGCGGGCAACAAGAATTCAGTTTCCGTGTTTGATTCAGCCTTGGCATTCTCGAGCGGACCCATGGTGCTGCTGGCGCTGGCGACGGCGGGATTGATCATGGTGGTGCCGCTGGTCCGCGCGATGCTGACGCTCTATGTCTTGGTGCCGATTGTGCTTGATCTGCCCCCCGCACGGTATGCGATGCAGGCGTTTCGGTTTTCCCAGGCACTGCAACCCTGGTCGATGGCGGAAATCTTTGCGCTTGGGTGTGCGGTGGCGCTGGTCAAGATCGCGGATCTTGCGACAGTCGGTTTTGGTCCTGCGTTCTGGATGTTCGGAGGATTGGTGGTTCTGCTGGTGGCGCAGGAAAGCTTTATGTGTAGATGGTCGGTATGGAATTCTCTGGAACACCCCAAAAAATCCTGAGCGCGCGGGAAATGGGCCTTGTGGCCTGCACGCGGTGCACTCGGGCCTGGCCCTTGGGTACGCAGACCTGCGGGCGCTGCGGGCACAAGATGGTGTCGCGCGATGCCCATAGCCTGCAAAAGGTATGGGCCTTCTGGATCGTCGGCCTGATGTGCTATGTTCCTGCGAATGTGTACCCGATGCTCAAGACCAAGACCCTGTTCGAGAATGACGAAAGTACCATCGTCGGTGGTGCGGTCGAATTGGCCCATCACGGTGCCTTCGGGATTGCGTTCATCATTCTGTTGGCATCTGTCGCGATCCCGCTCGCCAAATTCTGGGCGGTTGCGTATCTGGCTGTCAGCGTCAGACGACCCGGCGCGGGCGGCAACCATGCGCGCCATCTGATGTACGAAGTCGTTGAATACATCGGACGTTGGTCGATGATCGATATCTTTGTGGTTGCGATTTTGTCATCTCTTGTGCAACTCAATACCCTTGCAAATATTAACCCTGGTCCGGCAAGCATGTTCTTTGCATTGTCGGTTATTTTTACCATGCTTTCGGCGCAGGCGTTCGATTCTCGCTTGATCTGGGACAAGCAGACCAAGGACGGAACCCCATTAAATGACTGAAACGCCACCCGAAGTGTCGGTGAAATCTGCGCGCAGGCTGTTCCTGAGCGGCGCGTCCTTTGTCTGGATCATTCCGATTTTGGCGCTGTTCGCCGCGTTGAGCGTTGCCTGGAGCAGCTATAATGCGCGTGGGCCCGAGATTTACGTTGAATTCGACAAGGGTGCGGGCATCAAGGCAGGCGAAACCGAATTGCGCTACCGCGATGTGACGGTCGGCCGCGTCGAAGAGGTCGGGTTCAGCGAAGGATTGGGCAAGGTCGTTGCCACGATCCGCGTCGACAAGGATGTCGCCCCTTTCATCGATAACAGCGCTGCGTTCTGGGTCGTTCAGCCAGAAGTCACCGCTCAGGGGATCACGGGCCTTAGCACGGTGCTGAGCGGCGTCTATATTGAAGGATCGTGGAATGCCGAAGTGGGGACATTTGCCGACCGTTTTGTCGGGTCTGACGCGGCCCCGCTGATCCGTCCGGGGCAATCGGGCTTGCAGATCGCCTTTCGCACGGTGGGCAATGGCCAGCTGACAGATGATGCGCCGATCCTGTACCGCGGGATCGAGGTTGGCCGCGTCGGCAAGGCGCAGATCTCTCCGGGGGGCAACTTTGCCATCGTCGAGGCGCTGATCTACGAAGAGCACCGTAATCTGGTCAACAGTTCGACCCGCTTTTGGGACACTTCGGGCTTTAGCCTGTCGATCGGGCCGGGTGGCGCCGAGGTGGATTTTGAATCCATTGCGACCCTCGTCGGCGGGGGCATCACCTTTGATACCTTCGTATCGGGTGGCGACCGTGTTCAGGATGGCACCGTCTTCGAGATTTTCCCAAGCAAGGAGGAGGCACGCAGTTCCGTCTTTAATGCCTCCGAAGTCGATCCGCTGGAACTGAGCGTGATATTTGAAGATAACATATCGGGGCTGGCCGTCGGTGCGCCTGTCGAACTGAGCGGTCTGAACATCGGCGAGGTGGAATCCCTGTCGGGTATCGTCGATTACAACCAGTTCGGTGACAGCCGTGTGCGGTTGAATGCGACCTTATCAATCCAGCCCGCACGGCTTGGTCTGCCCGGTGAAGTGTCTGCGGCCAGCGCGCTGTCGCTGCTGCAGGATCGTGTCGCCAACGGGCTGCGGGCGCGGCTTGCTTCTGCCAGCCTGCTGACTGGCGGATTGAAGGTCGAGATGATCCTGGTGCCGGATGCACCCCCCGCCCGTCTTGTCGAGGCCGGGGACAGTTATCCGGTCATGCCGACAACGGAAAACGAGACGTCGGATGCTGCCGCGACAGTCGAAGGTGTGTTCACCCGGATCAACAACCTGCCGATCGAGGAATTGCTGAACAGCGCCATCGGTCTGATGAATTCGGCACAGATGTTCATCGGCAGCGACGAATTGCAGCAAACGCCCAAGGATGTGCGGACCCTGATCAACGAAGTCACCGGCCTTGTGTCGTCGGATTCGGTGAAAAATATTCCGGTGACACTGAACGCGACGCTGTTGCGCGTCGAAACGCTCGTCGCGACTCTTGAACAGGAACAGATGGCAAAACGCCTGCTGGATGCCGTGGATTCCGTATCGGCGGCGGCTGACTCCTTTACGACCTCGACCGAAGGTGTGCCAGCGTTGATCGCTGAAATAGAGACTGTCGCCGCCAACGCCGGCAAGCTGGAATTGCAGCAGCTGGTAGACGAACTGACCGCCCTGACCCGCTCTGCGGATCAGGTGATCGGCACGCCGGATGCGGTTGCCTTGCCGGGGTCGCTGAAGAACGCCCTGGACGAGTTGAACTATACCTTGCAGGAACTCCGCGAGGGCGGGGCGATTGAAAACGTGAACCAAACGCTCGCCTCTGCGCGCAATGCTGCGGATAACATCGCCGTTTCCGCGCAGGATCTGCCGCAGATCGTCGACCGCCTGTCTTCGTTGTTCACGCAGGCCAGCCGGACGATCGAAGGGTATAACCAAGGCGATCAGATCAGCCGGACGGCGCAGGATACAATGCGCGATATCCAAAAAGCCGCCGATGCGCTTGCATCTTTGGCGCGCACCATTGAACGTAACCCCAATTCGCTTTTGCTGGGACGGTAAAACATGAACATTTTGAAAACGATCGCGACTGTCGGCCTGACATTGACGCTGGTCGCTTGCGGGTCTGCGGATCGCTTTGCGGTACAGTCGCCTCCGGTCACCGAAAAGATCAGCATCAGCTTTGCCGCTGTCGAAGTGCGAGATGTGTCTTTGCCCAGCTACGCGGCGGCGGATGAAATCCATATCCGGAAAAGCAACGGGACGTTGGTCAGTTCTGCGGACCAGCTTTGGGCGGATGCGCCATCGCGCGCCGTCGCTCTTGAACTTAGCGAAAATCTGGCCCGTCTGACAAACCGCCGCGTCGCCTCGGAACCGTGGCCCTTCGAGGCCTATCCGGATGCGCGCGTCGAAGTACGCTTTAGCGAATTGCTGGCCTCGGATGCAGGTCAGTTCAGGGCATCAGGCCAGTATTTCGTCGCTGTGACGGATGGCAGACGCGAACGGTCGGGGCTTTTCGATCTGGCGGTTGGTTATGATCCCAAGGGCGGTCCGGCAGCAATTGCCGCAGCACGGGGGCAGTTGATCTTGGATCTGGCAAGCTTCATCGCCCGAGAAGGTCTTAAGTAAAGCAAAAGATTGCCGACCGTCAGTCGTTTCAACACTGGACAAGTGACACTTGATTGAGCAAGTAAACGACTGTTCGGGAAAAATTTACTATTATGAATGGCGCGCTGTTAGCGCCAACCGCAAATAGGCAATTCTTGGGGAATATGGTGGGAATTTCACCGCTTGTTCGTTAAGGTCGCCAAGAAGCAAGATCGAGTAAGTCATTTTCTGGCTTCGATAATTGGACAAGCTGAATATGATGAATCAGAGCTCACAGAACTTTGCACCCACCCAAGCCGATGACGACGATAGCATCGACTTCGGTGCGATGGTCGGCACGCTTTGGCGCGGCAAATGGATCATCGCGCTTGTGACGGCCATCGCTGTCGGTCTGGCGGCATATTACGCATATAAAGTCGCTATCCCGCTTTATCGGTCAACGGCTGTGGTCATTCTGGAAACCCAGCAGGACAAGGTTGTTGACCTACAGGCCGTCGTCGGCGGGTTTTCCGGCGACGCGACGGCAGTGAATACCGAAGTCGAAGTTCTCAGATCACGCGGCCTTGCCGGTAAGGTCGTTGATCGGCTGAACCTGATCGAAGACCCAGAATTCAA
The DNA here is from genome assembly GCF_000156335.1 of Roseobacter sp. GAI101. GTDB lineage: Bacteria > Pseudomonadota > Alphaproteobacteria > Rhodobacterales > Rhodobacteraceae > Sulfitobacter. The sequence continues at coordinate 2,561,957 of NZ_DS999213.1, read as the reverse complement.
TGCGCGCCTTAGAAAGCCGGGGATGATCGCGTCGCTCAAGGCGCGGATCAACGGGCTGATTTCTTCGGATGAAGCCCCGACGGATTTCGCCCCTGACAGTGTATTGATGCAGAATCGTATCCGCGACAACGTGGTTGCCAGCCTTCTGGGCAAGGTCGGAATCCGAAACATCACCAGAAGTCTGGTTTTCAACGTGACTGTTGAATCGCAGTCACCCGTTAAATCTGCGCTGATCGCAGATACATTCGTTGAGCTTTACATCCTGAACCAGATCGAAGTGAAATTCGAGGCGACGGAGAAAGCGACAGAATGGCTGAGCAATCGGGTTTCTGAATTGCAGATTGAGCTGGAGACAGCTGAAAAAAACGTATCCGGTTTCACGGCGCAAACGCAGCTGGTGTCGGTCGAAGCCTTGCAGGCGCTTGAACGTCAGATCAAGGATTTGCGCGACCGTATTTCAAGCGCTGAGACCGCGAATTCGGTGATCGAGACGCGGCTTGCCGGTTTGCTGGATGCCGAAACGGATGAAGCCAAGTTGAAGGCCGCCAATGACGCGGCGTTGGACCGGATCGCAGCCGGTGGTCTTGATACGGAAGCCAGCCAGAACTTGTTCGGCGCGCGATATGCTGCATTGATTGAACGCGCCCAGGCGGATTTGCTGCGGTCGAACCAACAGCTGAATGCCCTGCGTGTGTCAGAGGCAGACGTTTCAAATCAGGTTTCAAAGCAGGGGCAGGATTTGATTACCTTGCAACAGCTTACCCGCGAGGCCGAGGCGACCCGTTTGCTCTACGAGTATTTCCTGACCCGTCTCAAGGAAACATCTGCCCAGGAGGGTATCCAGAAGGCGGACAGCCGTTTGTTGTCCAAGGCCGTGGTTCCGGGTGCCCCGAGCGCTCCGCGCAAGACCCGCATCATTGCGATCTGGCTGATCCTTGGTGCGTTTCTTGGATCTTGCATCGTGCTGTACCGCGAGATGAAGACAAGCACCTTCCGGACGGCCAGTGATCTTGAGCGGCTTACCGGCTATACGGTGATTGGCCAAATCCCCCTTATCCCGTCGCGGGCGCGGATGGACACGCTGTCCTATCTGTCTGAAAAACCGACGTCGGCCGCGGCGGAATCCATTCGAAATCTGCGCACGTCTTTGATGTTGTCAAATGTCGACAAGAAACCGCAGGTCATCCTGTCGACGTCTTCAATCCCCGGTGAGGGTAAGACGACGGTGTCGCTGTCGCTGGCCAAATTCCTTGCCGGACTGGGCAAGTCGGTTCTGCTGGTCGAAGGCGATATCCGCCGCAGGACGTTGAACGAGTATTTCCCGACGCTGCCGAAAACAGGCATCGCATCGGTGCTGAATGGTGATGTGAAATTCGAAGATGCCATCCACAGGCCCAAAGGGTTCGAGGCTGACGTGCTGGCCGGTGAAAAGACCAACGTAAACGCCGCGGACCTGTTTTCGTCGGATACGTTCAAGAAATTCATCACCGAGATGCGGCAGAAATATGATTTCATCATCATTGATACGCCGCCTGTGCTGGTTGTCCCCGATGCGCGGATCATTGCGGAAAACGCCGATGCGATTCTGTTCTCGGTCAAATGGGACAGCACCAGCAAGGCGCTGGTCGAAGAATCCATGCGGTTCTTCCATAACTCAAATCAGCGCATTACGGGTCTGGTCCTAAGTCAGATCAATGAAAAAGGCATGAAAAGCTACGGATATGGCAACGATTCAGGATCGTTCGCCGCCTATGGCCGGGGATATTACGACAGCTAAATGTTCTGGGCGGCCCAAAGCGCTGCCTTGAACTTGCCCTGTTCTTTTCATGCGTCGGTCACACACATGCCGTGGTTGTCGAAGATCTTAACCGGAGATTTATCCGAGTGAGGTCACCCCTATGCCACATATCAAAGAGATCATGACTGCCGTTGGTACGCTAGGTTGTGCGATTGGCATCGGGTTTGTGATGCAAGGTTCTAGTTCATCCAATGAGCGCAACAGCGCTGCATCCGATGACGCCGTTCATGCGCATAATGTTCAGGCGCTTGACGCTGAAACGACCCTGCTCGAAGTGCAGGACATCAACCTGACCTCTGCTGATTTCGGCGTTGGTGATCTGCAAAACAGCGTCCGTCTGCCTGAAATGGATAGCCACGTCGTCAAAACGGCGGCCCCCGAAGTAGCCGCCCCTGTTCCCGGTGCATCCCCCCACGTCAGCGCGACGGACTGTGCCGTCACCGCAACCGCACGGCCCATGGCTGCGGCGATGGTAAATGTCGTGCTCGAAGCCCCCTGTCTGCCGAACGAACGGGTCACGGTTCACCATAACGGCATGATCTTTACCCAGACCACGTCACGCACGGGTATGCTTGATATCAATGTACCGGCGCTGGCTGAAACTGCTGAATTCGTCTTTGCCTTCGGAAACGGCGATGGCGCTGTGGCCCGCGCCACTGTCGAAGACCTTGCGGATTTTGACCGTGTCGTTTTGCAGTGGAGAGGCGAGACCGGATTCCAGCTTCATGCGCTTGAATTCGGGTCGGACTATGATGGCACGGGCCATGTCTGGTCCGGCAAACCCCGCGATATCGCATCGGCCATCACCGGCGAGGGTGGTTTCATGATCATGAACGGTGATCTTGGCGTCGCCGACCCCTTGCTGGCCGAGGTCTATACGTTCCCCTCGGGTATGGAAGCCACGGATGGCGGCGTTGCGTTAAGCATCGAAGCGGAAGTCATCACAGCCAATTGCGGTCAGGAGATTGAAGCCCGGTCTCTTGAGATGCGCGGTGCCAAAGGGATCAAGACCCAGGACCTGAGCCTTGCCGTGCCAGATTGTGATGCCGTGGGTAGCTTTCTGGTGTTGAATAATCTGCTGCAAGACCTGAAGGTTGCCAGCAACTAAGGCAACATCTGGGGTCACATGATCACGTTAGTACGTGCGGCGGTATGCGCCGCACTTTTCCTGTTTCAAGGGGTTCAATTTGCAGCGGCGCAAGACGTCGCGCTGACCTCGAGGGATGGCAAAATTGAACTTAGCGGTACGCTTTTGGGGTTCGACGGCACCTTTTATCGGGTCGAGACGGAATACGGCGAATTGACCATTGATGGGTCGGGCGTTGATTGTGCCGGACCGGGCTGTCCCAACCTCGAGAATTTCGTTGCCGAACTTTGGCTGTCGGGCTCTGCGACGATGGGCAAGATCCTGATGCCCGCCCTGATCGACGCCTTTGCCGCCCGCAACGGGTACAGCGCCACCCGTCAGGACGAAGATGAAAACAGCTTTACCTTTGTGCTGGTCGATCAGAAGACCAACAAGACCGTTGCGCGTTTCATGTTTCGTGCCAGCAACACTGACGAAGGCTTTGCCGATTTGCTGGCGGACGAGGCGGACATCGTGATGTCCCTGCGCGAAATGCGACCCGATGAACGGCAACGCGCCCGCGAGGCGGGGTTGGGCGATATGACTGGCCCGAACCGCAGCCGCGTGCTGGCGCTGGATGCCGTGGTACCCGTGGTTTCCGCGTCCAACCCGGTGCGCGGCATTTCCCCGTTGATGCTGGCGCGGGTCTTTGCGGGGCAGATCACCAACTGGAACGTCTTGGGCGGGCCGGATGCCCCGATTGATATGCACCTGCCCGATGACAGCAGCGGTCTTGCGCAGGCGATCACCGATCAGGTGCTACGTCCGGCGGGTCTGGATCTGGCCGAAACGGTTACGCGTCACGCGTTTCCTGCCGATCTGGCAGAGGCCGTGGCCAAGGACCCCTTTGCCATCGGCATCACCAGCTATGCCGAGCAGCGCGATATGTCGGTCCTGACCCTGACAGGCACCTGCGGCTTTGCGCTGGATGTGTCGCGGCGTGCGATCAAGACCGAAGACTATCCTTTGACTGCGCCGATGTTTCTGTACTTTCCCGCGCGGCGTCTGCCCCAAACCGCGCGTGAATTTCTGTCCTTCACCCGCAGCCCTACGGCGCAGATCGTCATCCGCCGCGCCGGCTTTGTAGATCAGACGCCCGAAGAAATCCCTATCGAAGATCAGGGCAACCGTTTCACCAACGCGATCACCGTCGCAGGGGCGGACGTCACCCTTGAGGAATTGCAGCGGATGACTGCAACCCTCAAGCCGATGGCGCGGCTTTCAACGTCTTTCCGCTTCGAAGCGGGGTCGATCCGGCTGGATGCTCAATCGCGGTCCAACGTCCAGCAACTCGCCCGTGCGCTTGAGATCGGGCAGTACGATGCCCGGCGTCTTTTGTTTGTGGGGTTCAGTGATGGTGACGGGGCTGGCCGCGCTAACCGCGAAATCGCGCTGCGCCGGGCCGAAGCCGTCCGCCGTGCCGTGATCAAAGCTGCCGTGACTGCCAACCTGGACCGCGTGACGCTCGACGTTGACGCCTTTGGCGAGGCAATGCCGATGGCCTGCGATGACAGCGCCTGGGGCCGTCAAGCGAACCGCCGGGTCGAGGTGTGGGTGCGCTAGACCCTAGCGAAACTGTGGCGGGTCGTATTTCAACAGGACGGGGACGACCAATTCTTCCTCATCGACAAGATGCCGGTTCAGCAAGGGGCGAAATCTGTCCAGACGGCCCTTCATCGCTGCGGCTGTATCGACAAAGCCGGGCTGCTTGCCTTGATACTGCAAGACTGCATTGGCGGTGTTTGCAAGGTCCGACAGAATGCCATCAAGGCTGTGATGGTCCGCGTCCAGAATATCAAAGCCCCGTGCGACGCTGGTATCCAGCCGCGTCATAACCGGAAAATACTGTGCGTCCTCGATCTGATGATGCCCATGCAACTGGTTGATCAGCATCCCGCCAAACCGGCTAAGCTTGCGCTTGTAACCGTCTTGCGCTTCGTTTCCGTCAAGGGCTGCCTTCACGTCTGTATCGAGCTGGTCGAGCAACCGGCGAAACATCAGATGGCGGTCCAGCCAAAAGGCGATCAACTGGGAATAATTTGCGTTCTGTTCCCAGCCGTTTCGTGGATAGGCCTTGATCAGGCTGCGTAGTGCATCGGGCAGGCCGTCGCGTTCGGTCAGGGATAACGTGGCTTGAATGGGTGTATCAGACATGTCTACGGACATAGTCCAGATGTCGGGGCAGGTAAATTCCGCAAATCTGAACAGCCGGCGCGCGTTTAAAGATACCCTTCCGATCGAAAGCTGAGTTCGCGGGACTTTCCGATGATGAGATGGTCGTGCAAGGTCAGGCCAAGGGCGGTGCAGGCCCCAAGAATTTGCTGCGTCATGTCAATATCGGCCTGCGACGGTGTCGGGTCGCCCGAGGGGTGATTATGCACCAGGATCAACGCGCTTGCGTTCAGTTCAAGGGCGCGTTTAGCGACTTCGCGGGGGTAGACAGGCACGTGGTCGACAGTGCCTTTGCCTTGTTCCTCATCGCCAATGATGACGTTCTTGCGGTCAAGGTATAGGACGCGAAACTGTTCAGTCTCGCGGTGGGCCATCGTGGTGTGGCAGTAATCCAGCAGCGCATCCCAACTGGATACGACATGCTGGCGCATCACCTTTGAACGCGCCAGACGGTGGGCCGCGGCTTCGATGATCTTGAGTTCAACAATCACGGCGTCGCCGACGCCCGTAACATCGCGCAACCGTGCTTCGGGCGCGGTGATAACGCGGTTGAAGTCGCCAAAACGATCCATCAGCGCGTGGGCAAGGGGTTTTACGTCGCGCCGTGGGATCGCCCGAAAAAGGACCAGTTCCAGCAATTCGTAATCTGGCATTGCCCCGGCCCCGCCTTGCATGAAACGCGCGCGCAGGCGTTGGCGGTGATCGGCGATATAGGACGGCTGTTTGCCCGAAACGGGCACTGTTTCTACTGCCTCGTCATGCAGGAACGGAAATACCGGTTCAGCTAAAGAGTTGTTCTTTCCCATATCCCGAAGAATTCCCAATCTTGGTTACGATGGGGTTAATTCTTGGGTGAAAGATATGAGAAAAATCAGGTGGGGCAAACGCCCCACCCAATGTCAGCCTTTCATCGAATCCCAAAAGGATCTGACGGAGGAAAAGAAGCTGCTGGATTCCGGATTGTTGTTCTCGGATTCCTTCTCAAACTCTTGCAGCAATTCCTTTTGGCGGCTGGTCAGGTTTACCGGCGTTTCTACGGCCAGTTCGATGATCATGTCGCCGGTACCACCGCCCCGCAATGGCGGCATGCCCTTGCCACGCAAGCGCATCTGGCGGCCTGACTGGCTGCCGGACGGGATTTGCACGCGGCCGCGACCGCCGTCGATGGTGGGCACTTCGATGCTGCCCCCAAGGGCGGCGGTGCTCATCGATACGGGAACGCGGCAGAAAAGGTTGCTGCCGTCACGTTCGAACAGTTCGTGATCTTGGACTTCGATGAAGATATACAAATCACCCGACGGGCCGCCGCGCATGCCCGCTTCGCCTTCGCCGGCAAGACGGATGCGCGTGCCGGTTTCAACGCCTGCCGGGATGTTCACCGACAGCGTGCGGTCTTTTTCAACACGTCCGGCACCACGACAGGATTTGCACGGGTTCTTGACGATCTGGCCCATGCCCGAACATGTCGGACAGGTGCGTTCAACGGTAAAGAAACCTTGCTGTGCGCGGACCTTGCCCATACCCGAACAGGTGGGACAGGATGTCGGCTCCGCACCGCCTTCGGCACCGGACCCGTTGCATGAATCGCACGCAATCGAGGTTGGTACGTTGATCGACTTTTGCATTCCCTTGAACGCATCTTCGAGCGTGATGCCAAGGTTGTAGCGCAGATCGGCACCGCGGGCCGCACGACGGCCGCCGCCACCCCGCTGGTTGCCCATGAAATCACCGAAAAGGTCGTCGAATACGTCCGAGAACGCAGACGAGAAATCGCCTTGCCCGCCGCCAAAGCCGCCGCCGGGACGTTGTCCGCCGCCGCCCATGCCGCCTTCGAATGCGGCATGACCATACCGGTCATATGCTGCCTTCTTATCGGGGCTCTTCAGAACTTCGTAAGCCTCGTTGGCTTCTTTGAATTGTGCCTCGGCATTGGGATTGTCCGAATTGCGGTCGGGGTGCAATTCCTTGGCTTTGGTACGGTAGCCTTTTTTGATCTCGTCGGCGGACGCACCCTTGGCAATGCCGAGGATCTCGTAATAGTCACGTTTGGCCATGGATTAACTCCTACGCTGGAACGTGCGGGGCCGGCCCAGCAAGCGGACCGGCCCCATCAGTGGTTCCAATGGCACGCTTACGCGCGCTTGTTATCGTCCAGATCTTCGAAATCGGCATCAACAATGTCGTCATCGCCGTGCGGTGCATCTGCTGCCTCGGCCACGTCTTCATTGCTGTCCTGTGCGGCCTTGTAGATGGCTTCGCCCAGTTTCATCGCCGCTTCCGTGACGTTCTGGATGCCCGACTTGATCTTTTCGACGTTGTCGGTTTCCAGCTCGTCGTTCAGGGCCGCGATGGCCAGTTCGATCGCTTCGACGGTTGTAGGATCAACCTTGTCAGAATGCTCTTCCACGGACTTTTCGGTCGAGTGGATCAGCGATTCCGCCTGGTTCTTCGCTTCGATCAGCGCGCGACGTTCTTTGTCTGCATCGGCGTTGTCTTCGGCGTCCTTGACCATCTTTTCGATGTCGGCATCGGACAAACCGCCAGAGGCCTGGATCGTGATCTTTTGTTCCTTGCCTGTGCCTTTGTCCAGCGCGCCAACGGCGACAATGCCGTTCGCGTCGATGTCAAAGGTCACTTCGATCTGGGGCATGCCGCGCGGTGCGGGGGGAATGCTTTCCAGATTGAACGCGCCAAGGATCTTGTTGTCGGCGGCCATTTCGCGTTCGCCCTGAAACACGCGGATGGTCACAGCGTTCTGGTTGTCTTCGGCGGTCGAGAAGACCTGAGACTTTTTCGTCGGGATCGTGGTGTTGCGGTCGATCAGACGGGTAAAGACACCGCCCAATGTTTCGATACCCAGCGACAAAGGCGTCACGTCAAGCAGGACAACGTCCTTAACATCACCCTGAAGAACACCGGCCTGAATGGCGGCACCCAAGGCAACCACTTCGTCAGGGTTCACACCCTTGTGGGGTTCCTTGCCGAAGAACTTGGTTACTTCTTCGATGACGCGCGGCATGCGGGTCATACCACCGACCAGGACAACCTCGTCGATTTCGGATGCGGTGATACCGGCATCTTTCAACGCGGCGGCACATGGCTTCATCGAGGATTTGATCAGGTCACCAACAAGCTGTTCCAGCTTGGACCGCGTCAGCTTCATCACCATGTGCAACGGCGAACCGTCCTTGCCCATCGAGATGAACGGCTGGTTGATCTCTGTCTGGCTTGCGCTCGACAGTTCGATCTTGGCCTTTTCCGCCGCTTCCTTCAGACGCTGAAGCGCCATCTTGTCCTGAGTCAGGTCAACGCCGTTGGTCTTTTTGAATTCATCCGCAAGGTAGTTCACGATGCGCATGTCAAAGTCTTCACCACCCAGGAACGTATCACCGTTGGTGGATTTCACTTCGAACAGACCATCGTCAATCTCGAGGATCGTGACGTCGAATGTACCGCCACCAAGGTCATAGACCGCGATGGTTTGTGTTTCTTTCTTGTCCAGACCGTAGGCCAGCGCGGCTGCTGTCGGTTCGTTGATGATCCGCAGCACTTCCAGACCGGCAATCTTGCCCGCGTCTTTGGTGGCCTGACGCTGGGCGTCGTTGAAATAGGCAGGAACAGTGATGACCGCCTGGGTAACTTCTTCGCCCAGATACGATTCAGCTGTTTCCTTCATTTTGCCAAGGATGAACGCAGAGATTTGCGAAGGGGAGTATTTCTCACCCTTGGCTTCGACCCATGCGTCGCCATTGCCGCCGTCGATGACTTTGAACGGCAGGTTCTTTTTATCCTTGGCCAGATCCACGTCGTCATTGCGACGACCGATCAGGCGCTTAACGCCGAAAATTGTGTTTTCTGGGTTCGTAACCGCTTGCCGCTTGGCCGGTTGGCCGACCAGACGTTCGTCATCGGTGAATGCGACGATCGATGGTGTTGTGCGCGCACCTTCCGCGTTTTCAATGACGCGAGGTTGGCTGCCGTCCATGATGGCGATACAGCTGTTGGTGGTTCCCAGGTCGATACCAATTACTTTGGCCATGATTTGATCCCTCATTGAGTTAAGGCGATGACACGAAACGCAGGCCCATTCCGGCACCTTTGCCCCGATCTGTGAAGCCAAAGGCGGTGTGCCCTCAGCGGTTCGATGGGTATATAAGGAGCAGTTCTGGACCCTGCAACCGTTGCATGAGAAAGGAATTGGAGAATCTGTGTGGATTTTTCCGTAATCAGGCAAAGAAGGGCAAATAAATGACGGTTCTGCGTTTGCGCGGCTTTGAAATCCACAAAGGGTTGCTGGATCGCGCTGAACAACTGGTGCTGCTGGACGGTGTCCGGGCGGTGGTCAAGGCGGCCCCGTTTTTCCGGCCCGTCACGCCGGGCGGGCAGAAGATGTCGGTGCGCATGACGTCAGCGGGAAAATATGGCTGGTACTCCGACGCCGAGGGGTACCGCTATGCGCCGACGCACCCGAACGGCACGCCCTGGCCTGCGATACCTGACGCGGCGCTGGCGATCTGGGACAGACTGACGGGGCTGGAAAGGCATCCGGAGTGCTGTTTGATCAACTACTACGATTCAGACGCCAGGATGGGCATGCACCAGGACCGCGACGAGGCCGATTTCCGCTGGCCCGTTGTGTCCGTATCTTTGGGCGACGAAGGTCTTTTTCGCATTGGCGGTCAAAAGCGCGGCGGCAAGACCGACAGCATTTGGCTGCAATCGGGCGATGTGGTGGTCATGGGCGGCGAAGCGCGGCTGCACCATCACGGCATCGACCGGATCAGGGCAGGGTCATCCAAGCTGCTGCCCAAAGGCGGGCGGATCAATCTGACACTACGGGTTGTCGAATAACGTCAGCGGCGCGCGCTCCAGCTGGCAGAGGCGTGTTTGCGCGTGTAAAATTCACCCATCAACCCTATCACCATCAGCACGACGCCGACCCAGACCGCATATTCCCAATTGCTGTAGCGCGGGTTGTAATTGATGAAAGCATAGCCGCGCGCCTGGTCAATGATATGGAACAGCGGGTTCCAATCGAACATTGCAATCATGAAAGACGGCAGGCTGTTCGCCAGAAACATCTTGCCGGACGCGACCATGTTGGCCCGTTGGTACAGTGACGTGAAGATGGTCGTGAAAGACGGGGCCCACGGTTTGATCGCCAACAAAACCATGCCGACCGAGACGCCGGTGCCCCATGACACCATCATCATGAAAAGAACGCCGGGCGCGTCGTTTATCACGACGGGGTTCCACGCCAGATGGTAGACGGACATGATCATGACCAGCGACAGCATCTGAATATACAGCGCCCCCAATGCGGACGCCGCCAGCGCAATCATCGTGGTCATCGGGGCGTGTTGCATCATGGCACTTGCCGGCCCTTCGGACCCTGCGACCGCGGTAACCGTTTTCGTGTGCATCATGAACAAGAAGATACCGGTCATGATGTAGATGACAAAGTCGCCCCTGATCGCAGAGCCACGCATGCCAAGCATCGTGAACATCACATAGAAAACGCCAACAAATATGACGGCCTGCAATATGTTGATCCCGATCGCGGCAAAGGCGTTGTTGTGTTGCTTGCGGACCGATCTGACGACCGAATGATACACCAGCTCTGCCATGTTGATGGCCGTACCAAGCGGGCCGCGCGAACTACGACTGGGCTGAAACATCTGGCGTGGCCTCTTCGAGCTGAGTCTTTGCACGGAATTCTTGCTGTTCCGTTAAGCGGCAATCATAAGGGTATTCAGCAAAGTAATCAACAAATCTAAAGGGCTCGGTACAATATGGATTATCAAAGGCTGGTGACGGTGATGCGCCGTCTGTCGCTTGAGGCAGGTGACAAGATCATGGAAATTTACGGCTCTGACGATTTTGAAGTGAAAACCAAAACCGATGAAAGCCCCGTGACCATCGCAGACGAGGCGGCGGACAAGATTATCTCTGACGGTCTGCGCGCCGCGTTTCCCGACGTGATGCTTGTGACCGAAGAGCAGTCCGATACCCATTCCGTGACCGGCGACACGTTCCTGATCGTGGACCCGTTGGACGGGACCAAGGAATTCATCAATCGTCGTGGCGATTTCACCGTGAACATCGCCCTTGTCGAAGGGGGCGTGCCGACCCGTGGCGTCGTATATGCCCCGGCGCGCGGACGGATGTTCTATACCCTTGCAGACGGTCAAACCGTCGAGGAAGCGGGTGCTTTCCCCAAGGATGAAATGGGTCCGGTCACGTCGATTTCAGTCTCTGATCCTGACAATGCGGCGCTGATGGTCGTTGCGTCGAAATCGCACCGCGATCAGGCGACCGACGATTACATCGCCAAGTACCAAGTGCGCGACATGACCAGCGCCGGATCATCGCTAAAGTTCTGTCTGATCGCGACGGGCGAGGCCGATCTGTACCCGCGTCTGGGTCGCACGATGGAGTGGGATACCGCAGCAGGTCATGCTGTGCTGAACGGGGCAGGCGGCGCAGTGGTGCGTTACGACGATCTGACACCGCTCAAATACGGCAAGGCCGATTTCGCCAACCCGTTCTTTATCGCCTATGCGCCGGGCGTTGATTTGAAGGCGTCCTGATGTCTGTCCTCATCGTCATTCCGGCGCGCTATGCTTCGACCCGTTATCCGGCAAAACCGCTGGCACTGTTGAAAGGATCAGGCGGCACGTCGCGCAGCCTGATTGAACGCAGCTGGCTGGCGGCTTGCGAGGTGCAAGGTGTCGACCGTGTCGTTGTCGCAACCGATGATGATCGCATCAAAGATGCCGCCGAGGCGTTCGGGGCCGAGGTGGTCATGACCTCGGTCGAGTGTGCCAATGGCACCGAACGCTGCGCACAGGCGCATGAGGTGCTGGGTGGCGGATATGATATCGTCGTCAACCTGCAAGGCGATGCGCCGCTGACCCCCCACTGGTTTGTTGAAAGCCTTGTACAGGGTCTGAAAAGCGACCCTAACGCAGGGATTGCGACACCTGTACTGCGCTGTGATGGGGCGATCCTGAACAGTCTTCTGGCAGATCGCAAGGCTGGCCGTGTCGGCGGCACCACGTCGGTTTTTGCCACGGATCACAAGGCGCTGTATTTCTCAAAAGAGGTGATCCCCTTTACGTCAAAAACCTATGCCGAGGATGAAATGACCCCCGTCTTTCACCATGTCGGCGTTTATGCGTATCGGCCCGATGCCTTGGCGGCCTATCCCGCCTGGCCAGTAGGCCCGCTTGAGCAGCTCGAAGGGCTGGAACAGCTGCGCTTTATGGAAAACGGCCACACGGTGCTTTGCGTCGAAGTCGACGCGAAAGACCGCCAGTTCTGGGAGCTGAACAACCCCGAAGACGTGCTGAAGATCGAAGCGATGATGGCGCAAATGGGCTTGGAATGAATGATCTGCCCGTCAGTGTCGTGATCGTCAGTCGTGGGCGACCACAGTCCCTGACACGCACCCTGACGGGCATTTCGCAACTTCAATACTGGAACTTCGAGGTCGTCGTGGTCGCTGATCCGGATGGCATTGCGGCGGCCGAAACCCTGCCGTTTGCATCCGATCTGAAATTGGTGCCGTTCGATCAGCCCAACATCTCCGCCGCGCGCAACCTTGGCCTGACCCATGCGGCAGGTGAGGTTATTGCCTTCATCGATGATGACGCTGTTCCCGAACCGATGTGGCTGTGCCATCTGATTGCGCCTGCGACGCGGGCGGATGTTGCCGCCATGGGGGGCTATGTCCGGGGGCGCAACGGGATTTCTTTCCAATGGACGTCCGCCAGTCTGGACGAAACGGGCCGGCCGCAGGCCCTAGCTCTGGACGGACAGCAGGCGGCGGTGATGACCCCACCCAAAGGCCGCGCGATCAAGACCGAAGGCACTAATATGGCGTTTCGTCGCGATGTGCTGATTGAATTGGGCGGCTTTGACCCGGCGTTCCATTATTTTCTGGATGAAACCGATCTGAACATGCGGCTCGCACGGGTGGGTCACGCCACGGCGCTGGTGCCTTTGGCCGAAGTCCACCACGGCTATGCCGAAAACCGTATGCGCACCGCATCACGTGTGCCGACGGACCTATTCGATATCGGGGCAAGCTGGGCGGTGTTTCACCGCAAGCACGTCCCCGAGGCGGACCGTGAAAGACTGTGGCAAGGCTTGCGTCTTGAGCAGCGGCATCGGTTGCTGCGCCTGATGCAGTCCGGACATCTTGAACCGCGCGATATCCGCCGCCTGATGAAGCGCCTTGATCTTGGTCATGCTGACGGCTTGACCCGTTCCCTGGCGTCGCCCGATTTGCCTAAACACGCCTTGAAACCCTTCTTGCCGTTTCCCTCTGTGGCGCGCGAAAGCATCATGATCCTCAGCAGGCCCGCGCGCGCTCGGCAAGATCGTGCCCGTGCAGAGGCCCAGGTTGCGGCAGGGCGCATCGTAACCTTGCTTATCCTGTCACCTACGGCGATGTTTCATCAGCTTGGCTTTGACGCGCAAGGATTCTGGGTGCAAAAGGGTGGCCTATTTGGTAAAGTTAATCGAAATGAACCAACAATTAGAATACTGACGAGACGGAAAAAGCGCGAACGGGAAACCGCGCGCGTTGCATCACAAAGAGGCTTTGGCCATGAAAGAACCAAATAGCTAACTTAGTTTTCGAACAAAGCTCTTTTAAAAGAAAAGAATATAGTGCTTTGCATTTTGTGCAGGGTTAAATGAATTAGAATGACGTAGGGACGACGACTGATGGGCAAAAAAGTAACCAAAGCGATTTTTCCGGTGGCTGGCTTGGGAACGCGTTTTCTTCCGGCGACCAAATCGGTTCCAAAGGAAATTATGACATTGGTGGATCGCCCGTTGATCCAGTACGCCATTGACGAAGCCCGCGCTGCCGGCATCAAGGAATTTATCTTTGTGACCTCGCGCGGCAAAGGTGCCTTGGAAGATTACTTTGACCATTCCCCTGTGCTTGAACAGGAATTGCGCGCTAAAAAGAAGACCGAGTTACTGCAGATCCTCAAGAATACCAATATGGACAGCGGCGCAATCGCCTATATCCGCCAGCACAAGGCCTTGGGTCTGGGGCACGCCGTGTGGTGCGCGCGCCGTTTGATTGGCGACGAACCTTTCGCGGTGATCCTGCCCGATGACGTGATCGCAGCGGAAAAACCCTGCCTTCAGCAAATGGTCGAAGCCTATAATGAAACCGGCGGAAACATGGTTGCCGCGATGGAGGTTAATCCCGATCGCGCGTCTTCTTACGGGATGCTGGACGTTGACGAAGATCGCGGCGAGATGGTCAAGATCAAGGGCATGGTCGAAAAGCCCGCACCCGAAGAAGCGCCTTCGAATCTGGCTGTCATCGGTCGCTATATCCTGTCGCCGAACGTCTTGAAGAACCTCAACCAGTTGAAATCCGGTTCCGGTGGGGAAATCCAGTTGACCGACGCCATCGCGGCTGAGCTGAGCCAAGGCCACGAGGTGTTTGGCTACCGCTTCAAGGGCCAGCGCTTTGATTGCGGGTCGAAGTCCGGGTTCTTGCAGGCGACTGTGTCCTTCGGCCTTGCCCGCGAAGAGCTGCGCGATGACCTTTATGCATATTTGCAGGATGTCATGCAGATTGATAAGGCGGCCCAATAGGGTCTGGCAAAGGCATTCACATGACAAACGTATTGGTAACAGGCGGTGCGGGCTATATCGGGTCGCACGCCTGTAAGGCGCTTGCGGCAGCCGGTTTCACGCCTGTGACGTTTGACAATCTGGTGACCGGCTGGCGCGATGCGGTGAAATTCGGACCCTTTGTCGAGGGTAATCTTCTGAACCGCGATCAGATCGACGCGGCGTTTGCGCAATATCAGCCCGTTGCCGTCATGCATTTCGCAGCCCTAAGCCAGGTCGGTGACAGCATGACGCAACCGGGCCTGTATTGGCGCAATAACGTCGAAGGATCATTGAACCTGATCGAGGCGGCGGCAGAGGCAGGTTGCCTGAATTTCGTGTTCTCGTCGACCTGCGCGACCTACGGCGATCAGGACAATGTCGTTCTGGACGAAAACAGCGCGCAACACCCGATCAACGCCTACGGAGCCTCAAAGCGCGCCATCGAAGACATCCTGCGGGATTTCGACGTGGCGCATGGAATGCAGTCCGTGATTTTCCGCTATTTCAACGTGGCGGGTGCCGACCCCGAAGGCGAGGTGGGCGAATTCCACCGTCCTGAAACTCATCTGATCCCGCTGATGCTGGATGCCATCGACGGCAAACGCGATGCACTGACGGTCTTTGGCACCGATTACGACACACCTGATGGCACATGTATTCGCGACTATGTCCATGTCTGTGATCTGGTCGATGCGCATGTACTGGGGTTGCAATGGCTTCTGGACGGAAAGGGTGGCCGGGTCTTCAATCTTGGCACCGGATCGGGTTTTTCCGTGCGCGAGGTGATCACCCACAGCCGTGAGGTGACAAACCGCGCCGTCCCGATCATCGAAGGGAACAGGCGGCCGGGCGACTGCACGAAACTGGTTTCGGGATCCTCCCGCGCTGTGGCAGAATTGGGCTGGAATCCGAAACGATCGACACTGTCCGAAATGATCTCAGACGCGTGGAGATGGCATCAAACTGGCCACTACGACACATAACGCACCGCCCGCCCGGCTGCTGGATCTGACGCGGACCCTGCGGCGCGCAGGGCGTATGGCGACGGGTGTCGACCGTGTTGAACTGGCCTATCTGGCGCGGTTTCTGTCCGATGATACCCCCTGTTTTGGAATGGTCCGGACCGCGTTTGGCTATCTTTTGCTGGACCGTGCCGGCTTGCAATCTGTTCAGGACCGGACGGCGGGGCACACCCCTTGGGGAGCCCCCGATGGCCTGTCGCGGTTTTCGCGCGGGCGCAGTGCTGCGGGCAAAAGCGCCGAGGCTGATTTTCGCAAACTGGCCATCGCCCGCGCCGCGCCGTGGCGTCTGCGCGCGTTACTGCGCCGCCTTCCGGACAATTGCGCATACTTTAATGTGGGTCACAGCAACCTGACCGACAGAGTGTTATCTGCAGTCAAGGCCGCTGGCATCCACGCCAACGTACTGGTGCATGACGTCATCCCGTTGGAGTATCCGCAATTTCAACGTCCCGGAACGGTCAAACCTTTTCGCGAAAAGCTGATGCGGGTGCGGCAATATGCGAATCTGGTGATTTACAACTCTGCTGATACGCAGCGTCGGGCGCAGGCGCACATGGCGGGTTGGGGTGCTGTTCCGGAAGGGATTGTTGCCCATCTGGGGACAGTCGCGCCTCTACCCGATGCTGCCGATCTCCCCGTTGGGCTGCCGCCGGACCGGCCTTATTTTGTTACCGTCGGCACCATCGAGCCGCGAAAGAACCATGGTTTCCTTCTTGATATTTGGGAAAACCTTGGCCCCGATGCGCCGCCGCTGCTGATATGTGGCAGTCGCGGCTGGAACAACGATGCGGTTTTTGACCGGCTTGATGCGCTTGACCCTGCGGGGCCGGTGCGTGAAATCCCTGCCTTGTCGGATGCCGCCCTGGCGGCGCTGGTACGGGACGCCGCAGGTTCCCTTTTTCCGTCCGTGGCCGAGGGCTTTGGCCTGCCGCCTGTTGAATCTTTGGTTCTCGGTACGCGTGTATTGTGCAACGATTTGGAAGTGCTGCGTGAATTTTTGGGCCAAATGCCTGTTTACGCAAGGGTTTCTGACCAGTATCACTGGGAAACAACAATACGATCTTGGGCAAAGGGTGACGATCAGGCAAACATTCCAACGGGCTTCAAGGCCCCGACATGGGATGAGCATTTCAACACGGTGTTAAGCATGCGTGGATAATGTCTCGCGTTACGGGACGATCGTGGTAAAAAGTTAGACATACCCCGAGAATGAAGGGCAGTTTTTGGGTCTAATAAATTCATATCGGCTTCGGCTGCAGCGCAAAAGATGGCGCATTCGCGCGTATCGCAAACGCCGCGAACTGAAAGAGATTGTCAATCGTACGGCCCAGATCAAGAGCGATGACATCCTACTGTACTGCACGCAGCGGAACGAGAAAATTCGCCTCCCCTATTTTCTGGACTACTACCGCAAGATGGGTGTGGGTCATTTCTTTTTCGTAGACAATGACAGTGACGATGGGTCGCTGGATTATCTGCGCGACCAGCCGGATGTATCTGTCTGGCGCACCCGCGCCAGCTACAAGCGGGCCCGCTTTGGTGTCGACTGGCTGAATTACCTGCAAATCAAACATGCCCACGGACACTGGACACTGACCGTCGATCCTGACGAATTTCTGGTCTATCCGTTTTGCGATACGCGGCCCTTGCGCGCGCTGACAGATTGGCTTGATGCGTCGTCGATCAAATCATTCTCGGCCATGTTGCTGGATATGTATCCCAAGGGGCGGCTGGACGAACAGCCCTACCAATCCGGTCAGGACCCGATCGAGATTGCTTCGTGGTTCGACAGTGGCAACTATTCCCTGTCGCGAAATTACAAATTTGCCAACCTGTGGATTCAGGGTGGCCCCCGCGCGCGCGTCTTTTTCAAGGACGCTCCGGCCCAGGCACCTGCGTTGAACAAGGTGCCGCTGGTAAAATGGGATCGCCGGTATTGCTATGTCAGTTCGACCCATATGCTGCTGCCGCGCGGCCTGAACCAGGTCTATGACGAATGGGGTGGGGAAAAGGCGTCCGGCGTGTTACTGCATGCCAAATTCATCGACACCTTCAGCGCCAAAGCCGCAGAAGAGCTTGAGCGCGGTCAACATTATGCCGCGTCGGTCGAATACAAGGCCTATGCGGCCAGCCTGCAGACCGATCCGCAGCTGTGGTGCAAATGGTCCGAGAAATACATCAACTGGCGCCAGTTGGAAATTCTGGGGCTGATGTCCAAAGGAAACTGGGCATGACGGTCGGCGTCGTGATGCTGGTTCATACGGCTTTGGGTCGGGCCGAACAGGTGGCACGTCACTGGGCGGCTGCGGGCTGCCCCATCGTGATTCACGTAGACAAGGCCGTGCCGCGCAAGACCTATGATGTTTTCGTTCAAAGCCTGTCCGACGTGCCCGATCTGAAGTTCTGCAAACGGTTTCGTTGTGAATGGGGCACGTGGGGCATCGTCGCCGGGTCGCAATCCGGATCAGAGCTGATGTTGGCCAGCTTTCCGCAAGTGCGCCACGTTTATCTTGCGTCAGGGTCCTGCCTGCCGCTGCGCCCGGTGAAAGAGCTGTTGAACTATCTTGCCGCGCGCCCGCGCACCGATTTCATCGAAAGTGCGACAACGGCCGACGTGCCCTGGACGGTGGGCGGTCTGGATGAAGAACGTTTTACCATGCGTTTTCCGTTTTCCTGGAAGCGGCACCGCTATCTTTTTGACAAGGCGGTTGCCGTGCAGCGTGCTCTTGGGCTGAAACGCCGGATGCCCAATGGCATCGTGCCACACATGGGGTCGCAATGGTGGTGTTTGACGCGCCAGACCTTGTCAGCGATCCTTCAGGACCCGGAACGCCCCGAATACGACCGATATTTCCGAAATGTCTGGATTCCCGATGAAAGCTATTTCCAGACGCTTGCGCGCCAATATGCGTTGAAGATCGAAAGCCGTTCCCTGACCCTGTCAAAGTTCGACTTTCAGGGCAAGCCGCATATTTTCTATGACGATCACCTGCAACTTTTGCGGCGCTCGGACTGTTTCGTGGCGCGCAAGATCTGGCCCTATGCTGACCGCCTTTACGAGGCGTTTCTGACCGACGAAGCCGCGGCCATGAAGAAAACCGAACCCAACCCCGGCAAGATTGACCGCATTTTTGCCAAAGCGGTTGAGCGGCGGACGCGGGGCCGGTCGGGTCTGTACATGCAAAGCCGTTTCCCGAATGAAGACTGGGAAAACGGTGTGACAGCGGCCCCTTATTCCATGTTCCAGGGCTTTGCCGAGCTGTTCGAGAATTTTGAACCGTGGTTGGCCAAAGCAACGGGCGCGCGGGTACACGGCCATCTGTTTGCCCCCGATCGCGCGCATTACGCGGATAATCAGACGGCGATCAATGGGGCGCTGAGCGACAGTGCCATCATCCGCGACTATAACGGCAAGGCCTTCCTGACCAATCTGATCTGGAACACGCGCGGCGAACGGCAATGTTTCCAGTTTGGTCCGGCCGACAATCAGGATGTCTGCTGGCGG
Source organism: Roseobacter sp. GAI101 (assembly GCF_000156335.1). Classification (GTDB taxonomy): domain Bacteria; phylum Pseudomonadota; class Alphaproteobacteria; order Rhodobacterales; family Rhodobacteraceae; genus Sulfitobacter. The sequence goes on along the minus strand of NZ_DS999213.1, from coordinate 2,542,686 downwards.
ATCGCCAAAGACCCAAACGCTCAGGTCTCTGTCATCACGGGGGCGTGGTCGGTGCCGCTGTTCCGGTCGAACAAGGATTTCGCGGATATCCGTCGCGAGGCCGCATTGCTGCAAAAGATCGAAAGCGAACATATGAACATCCTGCGGTCGCCCTACACAAAGGCGCGGGTGCGGATTTGGACGATGGCGGAATTCATCGAAGCCCCGATGGAACCGTTGCAAGGCATCCTGGACGAGATCGGCCAGACCAAGCTGCGCCGCATTGCCGAAGTGCCAAAGATGGTCGACCTGTCAGGCTTTGGGCAATTCCTGCAAAATCTCAAGAATCAGGGGATGCATCCCTATATGATGGGTGATTTCCCCGTTGAACGCGGCGTTGCAGCCACGCAGCAACGACCGCGCAAACCCTATTTGGTGCAATAACCTATGTCTTCGAAATTCAACAGTTTCGTCGTTTTTGCTGAAATGCGCACCGGGTCGAACTTTCTTGAAACCAATCTGAACGCTTTCCAAGGCATCACCTGCCACGGAGAGGCATTTAACCCGCATTTTATCGGCTTCCCCAAGTCCACTGACATCTTGGGGGTGGATCAGGAAACCCGCGACACCAACCCTGATGTTCTTTTGGCCGCGATCCGCACCAAATCCACCGGACTTGGCGGGTTTCGCTATTTCCATGATCACGATCCCCGTGTGCTCGATCCCATTCTCAAGGATGATCGCTGTGCCAAGATCGTGCTGACCCGCAATCCGGTCGAAAGCTATGTCAGCTGGAAGATCGCCCAAGCCACCGGCCAGTGGAAACTGACCGATATGAAAGCGCATAAGGCGGGGCAGGCGGTATTTGACGAAGGTGAATTTGCGGCCCATCTTGAGGCGTTGCAGGAGTTCCAGTTGATGCTGTTGAACAGGCTGCAAACCTCGGGGCAGACGGCGTTCTATGTCGCCTATGAAGACCTGCAAAGCGTCGACGTGATGAACGGTCTCGCGCGCTACCTTGGGGTGGATGAGGCGCTTGAGGCATTGGACAAAAGCCTGAAAAAGCAGAATCCCGATCATATTTCGACCAAGGTCAGCAATTACGATGACATGCTGAAGGCCCTTGGTCGCCTTGACCGCTTTGATCTGACGCGCACGCCCAATTTTGAACCGCGCCGCGGGCCGGTCGTGCCATCCTATGTTGCGGCAGCGGAAACACCGCTTTTGTATCTGCCACTGCGCAGCGGGCCGGAACCGCAGGTGCTGGACTGGATGGCGGCCCTGGATGGGGTCAAGCGTAACCAGTTGCACAGCAAGATGACGCAAAAGAACCTGCGCCAATGGAAACGCCGCAATACCGGCCACCGCAGCTTTACCGTGCTGCGCCATCCGGTGGATCGTGCCCATGATGCGTTTTGCCGGCATATCGTGACGACCGGCAAAGGCAGCTATAGCCAGTTGCGCGCCAATCTGATCCGCCGGTACAAACTGCCCTTGCCCGAGGGTGAGCCCGATGCAAGCTATGACGCCGATGCCCATCGTGCCGCTTTCAAGGCGTTTCTGGTTTTCCTCAAGGGGAACCTGAACGGGCAGACGTCGATTCGCGTGGATCAGGCGTGGTGTACGCAGGCGCAGGCCTTGCAGGGGTTCGGCGAATTTGCCCTGCCAGACCGTGTCATCCGCGAGGCGGATCTTGCAATGGATCTTTTGGCTCTTGCAGCATCCGTAGGCCAGCCCGAAGCACCTGCGGTTGGGTCACGGCCACAGACATCGCCGTTTGAGCTGGCTGATATCTACGATGATGAAATCGAAGCGCTGACGTCAGATGCCTATCAGCGCGACTATATGATTTTCGGATTTGACAGCTGGGTCTAGCACTTAGGCTGCTTGCGACGCCTGCGCTTCGGTCAGGATCGTATAAAGCGTTGCGGGATCATGGTTTGATCGCAGCTTGGAACACACGGATGCATCGCGCAGGGTGCGCGACACCAACGCCAAAGCCTTCAAGTGTTCAACTCCGGCGCTTTCAGGTGCGAACAACGCAAAGGCTATGTCGACGGGCTGGCGATCTACCGCATTGAAATCAATCGGTTTATCAAGCAGCACAAAGGCACCAAGCACTTCGTCCAGCCCTTCAAGGCGGGCATGGGGCAATGCGACCCCATGGCCCACACCTGTCGGGCCAAGGGATTCGCGTGTCAGCAATGCTTCAACGACAGCGCCAGCGTCCAGTCCGTAAGCATTATGCGCCAGCTCACCAATATCATGGAGCAGGCGCTTCTTGCTGGAAGCCGACGTGAGCACCTTGACGGCTTCCGGCTTGATGAGTTTCGCAAAATTCATTCTGCTCGCTCTATTCTGGGCCGCTCGTGCGATCCGTTGGATTTATGACGGGTCGATCCAGCCAATGTTCCCGTCATCACGACGGTACACAACGTTCACGCCTTCTTTACCGTCTTTCCGAAAGACCACGACAGGGGACCCTGAAATTTCCATCTGCATCACTGCTTCGCCGACAGACAAGGTTGCGATCTTGGTCTGCATTTCCGCGATGATCATGGGTTGGAGGGTTTCAGGTTCCTGCGCGTCAGTATCCGGTTCTGAAGCGAGGATATACGAGGAAGCGCCGAATAGTTCAACCGGTTCCGAACGGTCACGGTGATGATCTTTCAACCGACGCTTGTACCGGCGCAGCTGTTTCTCCATCTTGGCGCAGCATGAATCGAAAGACCCATAAATATCAGTAGCATGGGCTTTTGCCGAAGCCGTCAAACCTGTCGACAGGTGAACGGTTGCTTCGCAGACAAATTCATAGCTTGATTTGGAAAACACTACATTGGCGTCCGTCGGGCGTTCGGCGTATTTCTTGACCGCTTCACCGAGCTCCGTCTTCACGTGAACCTGTAGCGCGTCACCGATGTCGATTTGCTTGCCACTGATTTGGTACCGCATAAAGTCTCCTTGTTATTATCGTTCCGACCGACGCCAAGACACCGCAATCAAGCGGCAAAAAACGGGGGTCAGATGCGGGTGAATGGCGCTGGTTTCAGATTGAATCGCATCGGCCCTTTGATGAAAGGGAAATGCACAACAACCATGGAACGTTCAGTCACCATAGTTGTATTGAGCGCCCGAATGCCCTGCGATGTCAAATAAAACCGCAGATAATATCTGCAGAAAATTGCCTGTCTTGTTAGGGTTTTCTTAAGAAATACGGAAGTTGTCGCCCAGATATACGCGGCGCACGTTCTCGTTTGCCACGACTTCGGACGGCGTGCCGGACATCAGCACCTTGCCTTCGTGCAGGATATACGCGCGATCAACAATCTCGAGGGTTTCACGCACGTTGTGGTCGGTGATCAGCACACCGATCCCGCGTTTTTTCAGGTCCGCGACAAGATGGCGAATGTCATCAACGGAAATCGGATCCACCCCGGCAAAGGGTTCATCCAGCAATAGGTATTTCGGGTCCGCGGCCAGACAGCGAGCGATTTCGACCCGCCGCCGTTCCCCGCCGGACAGCGCCAAAGCGGGCGCGCGGCGCAGGTGTTCGATGGAAAACTCCGATAACAACGCCTCGAGCCGCTCGCGCCGTTTGCGCACATCAGGGACAGAGATGTCCAGAATGGCCATGATATTGTCTTGCACGTTCAACCCGCGAAAGATGCTCATCTCTTGCGGCAGGTATCCGATGCCAAGCTGCGCACGACGATACATCGGCAGCGACGTGACATCCTTGCCATCTATCGTAACGGTGCCGCCTTCGGGCATCACAAGGCCGGCGATTGCGTAAAATGTGGTTGTTTTGCCGGACCCGTTCGGCCCCAGCAGGGCCACGACCTCGCCCCGGTCAAGATGCATGGAAAAGTCGCGGATGACGGTTTTCTTGCGGTAGGATTTGCGCAGATGCTCGATGCGCAGCCCGCCGCTTCCCTCTTCTACCGTCAAAGAAGGCGTCGTCATCAGTTGCTTCCACCCGGTTGCAGGGTGGTCTTGACGCGGCCGGACATCTGCGCTGTGCCATCCGACAGGTTCACGCTCATCTTGTCGGAACTCAGTGCATTGCGCCCTTGGGCCAGCAAAACGTTGCCTGTCATCACGATTGTACCGCTGTCGATGTCGTAGTCCGCACGCTGTGATTCGGCAGCGTCCGCGCCGGACACCAAGGTAACCCCGCCAGTTGCCTCAAGACGGGCGATACCTTCGGCATCCGCGCGATAGACCACCAGAACACGCGCTGCCGACAGTCGCATTTCACCCTGACCAATCACCACGTTTCCAGTGAAAATCGCCGTTCCCGTCGCCTGATCGACCGAAAGGTTATCGGCAGTCACCTCGACCGGCAGGCTGGTATCCTGACGGATGGTGCCAAAGGCTACATTGGTACCCTGCGCCGCAACGGACATGGCTGAAAGAATTAGAAAGATGGGCAAAAGAATGTATTTCACGCGGGTCACTCTGGCAAAGGTTTCGGTTTATATATCAGCTTCACGCGATTTGTGAAAAGCAATTGGGGTGAGGTATCTGTTTCGGACTGCTGCACCGTCATGGCACCTGCCTCGAGCGTGCCTCCGGGGGCCGTGCCATAGACGGCTCCGGGCGATTGCAAGTTCACCGACGACAGTTCCGAAGTAAGGCGTTCGCTGGTCACCCGATACCCCGTCGAGGTCATAAGTATGACGTTGCCCGTCAGTTCCGCGTGATCCTGCGCCAGATCGATGTCGGCCATGCCCGATTGCAGCCGGAAGGTGACGCCCTCTGCCGTCTTGATCGTGGCGCGGATGTTTTCGGCCCTGTTCGACCCGACCTGCCCGCCGGGTGTGGTCAGGACGTCGGCATAAAACGAAATCATGTCGCCCTTGGCTGTGGCTCCGGTAAAGAACGGCGCAGTGATCTGTTGATCGCGCAGACGGTCCTGAATTTCCTTTTCCGCAAACGGGATCACCTGTCCGGGATCAATCGCCCGTGACAGCAGGAAAAGCGTCGACAGCAGGCCCAGTGCCGCAAGCGGAAACAGGACCTTCAGCCAGGACACGATCCTTGTGTAGCGGTCCCGTTGCATGACCTGTCACCCCAGCCCGACGCGCAGGCAATCGTGGATGTGAAGCAAGCCCTCAGGGATGTTCGCCCCATCCGGTTCAACGACCAGCAGGCAGGTGATCTTGCGGGCGTTCATGATACCCACGGCCTTTTCGGCCAGCGCATCGGGGGCGATGCTGACGGGGGTTGCCGTCATCACATCGCGGGCAGTCTTGGACAGCAGCCCGTCCAGATGACGCCCCAAGTCCCCGCTGGTGATGATCCCCTGCAGCGTGCCGGCTGCATCGGTCACGATAACCACACCAAAGGACTTGCTGCTCATCGCCATCAACGCTTCGGACATGGGGGCATCGACCTGCACCAGCGGCAACGCATCGCCAGTGTGCATCAGATCGGCCACACGGCTTAGCCGCGCGCCCAATTTGCCACCGGGATGGAATTCGCGGAAATGTTCGGCGGTGAAGGACCGGTTTTCCATCAGGGCAATAGCGACGGCATCGCCCATCGCCAGTGTCATGGTGGTTGACGTGGACGGAACGACGCCCGTGCCACAGGCTTCGGGCAGTTGCGGCAACAGCAAAACGACATCGCATTGCGCGCCAAGGCTGCTGGCCTCGCGGCTCGTGATCCCGATCAGCGGAATCGAAAAGCGTCGCGAATAGGCAATCAGGTTCGCCAGTTCAGGGGCCTCGCCGGAATTCGAGATCGCAAGCACCACATCATCGCCGGTGATCATCCCCAGATCGCCATGACTGGCTTCAGCGGGGTGGACGAACTGCGCAGGCGTGCCCGTGCTGGCCAGCGTCGCCGCGATTTTCTTGGCGATGTGGCCGGATTTTCCGATCCCGGTAACAATCACGCGGCCACGGGTGGCGATCAGCAGGTCAATCGCCTGCCGAAAGCGATCATCCAGACTGTCAGCCAAAGCCACCAGTGCGTCAGCCTCGGTACGGATCACCCGCCGGGCAGTATCTAAGAATGGGGTGCTCATACGTGTGCGAAAATATCCGTGTCGGGCCAGCCTGCCAGATCAAGCTGGGCACGCATGGGAAGAAAATCAAAACACGCCTGCGCGATGTCCATGCGATCTTCGCGGATCAGCATGGCGTTCAGTTTGTCGCGCAGTTGGTGCAGGTACAAGACATCAGAGGCGGCATAGTCGATCTGTGCTTGCGTCAGTTGTGCAGCACCCCAATCGCTTGATTGCTGCTGCTTGGAGATGTCGGTGCCCAGTAATTCCTGACACAGCTTTGCCAGCCCGTGACGGTCGGTAAACGTGCGCACCAGACGGCTGGCGATCTTTGTGCAATAGACCGGCGCGGTTTTCGCGCCAAAGGCATTTTGCATGGCAGCGATGTCGAAACGGCCAAAGTGAAACAGCTTGAGGACCTCGGGGTCTTCTAGCAGGGCGCACAGGTTTGGGGCTTCGGTCTGGCCCTTGCCAATTTGCACCAGATGCGCATGTCCGTCGCCGCCCGACAGTTGAACGACACACAGGCGGTCCCGATGCGGATGCAGTCCCATTGTTTCGCAATCGATCGCGACGATCGGGCCCAGATCAAGGCCGTCCGGCAGGTCATTTTGATAAACTGTATTTGTCATGCCCCTCCTATAACGCTGTGGTGCGCTTTGGGAAAGTATCGCTTTTGCAGGGCGGTTAAGGCGCTGCAATCTGCACAGTTGCAGGGCGTGGGTAGCGGGCCAGCAGGTCAGCCACCAGGATATGACAGATCAGCCCCGCCCAATCGTCCCGCATCAAGGGACGCGGCAGGGCAGGATGCTTGAGCGCCAAGCGCCGCCAGTTGTGCACGATCAGGCAGCGTAACGTGGCGATTTCCAGCGGTGTCAGGTCGCGCGCCTTGGGCAAAGAGCGGACGGCGTTTTCCAGGGCGTGACGCAGTTGCACATAGCTTTCTTCCAGTGAAACAGGCTCTAACTGGCGCATTAGCCACTCAGGCGCATCTTTGCTTTCCAACACAAGCCCGTCCTTGGGGGCGGCCAGATGAGCAGGGCCAACATACAGACGCGGCTGAACCATCGTGAAACCCGCGCTGTCGAATTCCTGAGGTATGTCCTTTTCCAGCAAGACCATTTGCCAGCCCCGGTCCAGTTCATCTGGGGTGGCATAAATCCGCGTACTTGCCGCCTGACTTTGCGCGCGGCCCTCTGGCGTCAGGCTGTGGCGGGCGGTCCGCCCCCGTTTCAGCGAGGTGATCCATTGATCCTTGCGCAAACGGTGCAGCGCAACGCGCGCTGCTTCGGGGCGGACATCCATCGCGGCCATGATCGCGGACAGGATCGGCCCGTCGATCACATCGCCCTCGTTGCGGGCAAGATCACCGAACAGGCTGATCATCAGCGACCAGACGCGCTGACCGCCAAGGTTTTTCAGGTCTGCAACAGCAGTCGCAAAATCGTCAGTAGGCATTCATCGTCAGCAGTTCATATTCGGCCACGGCGGCATCATCCTGATTGGTCAGGGTCACGTGCCAGCGTACCTCACCATATTCGTCATTGCGAGGCGTCTTTGCCTTGACGCTAAGCCGGACCTTGATGCTGTCGCCCGCTTGTACCGGTGCCATAAAGCGCAGGTTGTCCAAACCGGTGTTGGCCAGCACGGGGCCGGGGTCGGGCTGCACAAACAGACCCGCAGCAAACGACAGCAGCAGATAGCCGTGGGCGACGCGACCGGGGAAGAACGGGTTCGCCTTTGCGGCGTCCTCGTCCATGTGGGCGTAAAACGTATCCCCGGTGAAATGCGCAAAGGTTTCGATATCGTCGAGCGTGATGGTGCGGCTGGCCGAATTGAACGTCTCGCCCAAATCAAGGTCGCCAAAGACACGCGTGAACGGGTGGTCGCGGTCCGATATCTCGGTCGCACCGGGCACCCATTGCTTGCCGATGGCGGTCAGGATGTCGGGGCTTCCCTGAATGGCGGTGCGCTGCATGTAATGCATGACCCCTCGAATGCCGCCCAGTTCTTCGCCACCGCCCGCGCGCCCCGGTCCGCCGTGTACCATGTGGGGCAGGGGGGCACCGTGGCCTGTCGCCTCGGCCATGGACTCGCGGTTGTTGAAATATAGCCGCCCGTGAAAGGCACCGGCCCCCATTGCCATTTGCCGAGCGATGTCTCCGTCGCGCGTAATAACAGAGGCGACCAACGACCCTTTGCCCTTGTTCAGCAGCGCGATGGCATGATCGGTGTCACGGTAGGGCATGACTGTCGAAACAGGTCCGAACGCTTCGGTATCGTGGATGCGGATCGCATTGTCAGGATCGGCGCAATGGAACAACATCGGCGGGACAAACGCCCCCTTTTCGCGGTCGGCCCCATCGACCGCAAAGCTGTCGGGGTCACCAAAGACCCGTTCGGCTTCGGCCCCGATCAGCGCGGCCTTTTCCAACACGTCGCGGCGTTGCGATTCTGAGACTAACGCGCCCATTTTCGTTGTTTCCAGCCGTGGATCACCGATGGTCACTTTGGCCAGTCGTGCAGAGATCGCGTCTATCATCGCGTCGATATGCGCTTCCGGCACCATGATCCGGCGAATGGCCGTACATTTCTGCCCCGCTTTCGCAGTCATCTCACGCTGGACCTCTTTGACAAACAGATCAAATTCAGGCGTACCCGGCGCTGCATCAGACCCTAACACGGACGCATTCAGGCTGTCTTGCTCGGATGCGAACCTGACCGACCGCTCCAAAAGCGCGGGATTGCTGCGCAGTTTGTTTGCCGTTTCCGCTGATCCGGTAAAGCTGACCACGTCCTGACAATCAAGGTGATCCAGCATATCGCCCAAGCCGCCCGTCACCATTTGGATTGCGCCATCGGGCAAGATACCGGACTGGATCATCAGGCGAAAACACGCCTCGGTTACCTGGCACGTCGCGGTGGCCGGTTTGACTATCGCAGGGACGCCCGCCAACAGTGTCGGGGCCAGCTTTTCCAGCATGCCCCAGACGGGGAAGTTGAACGCGTTGATATGAACCGCGACGCCTTGCAGCGGTGTGCAAATATGGCGACCCATAAACTGACCAGCGCGGCCCAATTGTTCGGGTGGACCATCCAGAAAAATCTGGTCATCCGGCATCTCGCGACGCCCTTTGGCGGCGTACACCTGCATCGTGCCGATCCCGCCATCTACGTCGATCATGTGGTCAGATTTGGTGCCGCCGGTGTCGAAAGACAGGTCATATAGGCTCTGTTTATGGTCTTTTAGATAGGTCGCCAGCGCCTTGAGCATCTTGGCGCGGTCATGAAAGGTCAGCTTGCGCAGGGCCGGGCCGCCAACGCCATGAGCGTAGGCCAGCATGGATTGAATATCCAAAGCGTCGTTGCCGGCACGCGCGATCACATCGCCTGTTATGGCGCTCGCGATATTGCGCGAACCGGCCCCCGGATTGATCCACTGACCGGCTGCAAAGCTTTGAATATCGCGCATAATGGTGTCCTTAATGGTGGTCGTAGTCGATGACGAGTTTGTCACTGATCGGATAACTTTGGCAGCTCAAACGATAGCCGCGTTCGACCTCGTAATCCTCAAGCGCATGGTTCGACAGCATTTCGACCTCGCCCTCGGTCACCTTGCACATGCAGGTCGAACAGACGCCGGCCTTGCACGCAAAGGGCGCATCAAGGTTGTTCTCCAACGCAGCCTCAAGCACGGACTGGCCTTTGGTCATGGTAAAGCTGTGCGCGGCACCATCGATGGTGACAATCACCTGGGTCAGGGCCTGGTCTTCGCTGCGCTTGGCCATTTCCTGTTTGGCCAGACGTCCTTGCTGGCTTTCGCTGAACAGCTCGAACTTGATCTGATCAGGCTCTAATCCGTGGGTTTTCAGCGATTCCGCAATGGCCAGCATCATCGGCTCCGGCCCGCAGATAAAGGCAGTGTCGATGGTCTTGATGTCGATCCATGTTTTGAACAACGCGTCACATTTGGCTTGATCGACGCGACCGGTGAACAGGTCGATGTCCTGACCGGATTCCAGCATGTGGATCACGCTTAGCCGCCCCATAAACCGGTTCTTGAGGTCCTCAAGTTCTTCGCGGAACATGATCGTGTTCACGGCGCGGTTGGCATAGACCAGCGTAAAGGTGGACTGCGGCTCGCGTTTCAGCACGGTTTTGAGGATCGACAGCACTGGCGTGATGCCTGACCCGCCCGCAAAGCCAAGGTAGTTTTTAGCTGTATCAGGCTCTAATCCAGTGAAAAACTTGCCTTGGGGTGGCATCGCGTGCAGCGTATCGCCCACCTTGAGCGTTTCATTGGCAAAGGTCGAAAACGCCCCGCCGTCGACACGTTTGATCCCGACCTGCAAAACACCATCGTCCAGTCCGGCACAGATGGAATAGTTGCGGCGCAGTTCCGTGCCATCAAAATCCTGTTTGAAGGTTAGATACTGACCTTGGGTGAATGCAAAGGCATCGGCGTCTTCAGGCTTGAGCGTCAGCACGACCGCGTCGCGGATTGTGTGGTGAATATCAGTGACTAACAAGGGAAGAAATTGGCTCATGGGTCAGATACACTTAAAATAATCGAAGGGTTCCAGACAGTCGGTACAGCGCCATTGCGCCTTGCAAGGGGTCGAACCGAACTGGCTGATCTTTTCCACATGCGTGGATTTACAACGGGGGCAGTGCTGCGGCCCGCCCGCAGGCTGGGGCGGCGCGATGCCGTATTTTTCCAACTTGGCGCGGCCTGAATCCGTCATCCAATCCGACGTCCAGGCAGGCGAAAGCTGCCGTTTCAGAGCCAGTTTTTCGATGCCGTGGCCGCGCAGGGCAGTTGCGATATCAAGATTGATAATCGTGGTCGCAGGACAGCCAGAGTAAGTGGGGGTTACAGTCACTTCAAGCGTGTCATCCTGCCACTGCACATCACGTATGATCCCCAGATCGGTGAGCGAGATCACGGGGATTTCCGGGTCTGGTACAGCGTCAAGCCAGCCCCAAACAGTCTCTAACGTGGGTTTTTCGACTACCATGTGGCATCCGGATAGGCGCGTTGCAGCCATTGCATTTGCGTCAGCATGTGACCCAGGTGTTCGGAATGCCGCTTGCCGGATTTGCCGCCCTTATGTCCGAAATCATCCTGCGGCTTGACCAGCGTGGCTGCGGTGAACACATCGTCCAGCAGCGCGTCAAATGCAGGGCGCAGAGACGTCGGATCAGGCGCGATACCTGCACTCACCATAGCAGCGTCCACATCATCGGAAGTGAACATTTCCCCGACATAGGGCCACAATTTATCCAATGCGGCCTGCATTCGGTTGTGGCTTTCCTCGGTCCCGTCGCCCAGACCAATCACCGTGTCGGTGGCGCGCTCCAGATGATAGGTCACTTCCTTGGAGGACTTTTCGGCGATCGCGGCAATCTGCGCATTGTTGCTGTTCATCAGTGCCGTGAGCTGCAACAGGTGCCACGCATCAAACAGAAACTGCCGCATCATGGTCTGGCCGAAATCCCCGTTAGGTTGTTCGACCAGCAGCAGATTGCGGAAATCCCAGACGTCGCGGTGAAACGCCAGTTTGTCGGCATCACGACCCTCGCCTTCAACCTCTCCGGCCAGACCCAGCCAAAGCGTGGTTTGCCCGATCAGATCAAGCGCGGTGTTGGCCAGCGCGATATCTTCTTCAAGTACAGGCGCGTGGCCGCACCATTCAGATACGCGGTGGCCCAGCACCAGCGTGTTGTCGCCCATCCGGCACAGATATTCAAAGAGATGGTCGCTCACAT
>NZ_DS999213.1:2390746-2530734 GCF_000156335.1 Roseobacter sp. GAI101 | reverse complement strand
TTTTTCGCCGCGTGCGCCATCAGGCCGTCCCGAACCCAAGCGCCATCATCCCACGCCTTGTTGCGCGCTTCCAAGCGTTCCTTGTTGCAAGGGCCATTGCCCTTGAGCACGTCAAAGAATTCGTCCCAATCGGGCTGGGTGAAATCGTAATGACCGCGTTCTTCGTTCCATTTCAGATCGGGGTCGGGGACCGTCAGGCCCAAGTATTCGGCCTGCGGGACACATTCATCGACGAATTTCTGGCGCAGTTCGTCATTGCTGTTCATCTTGATCTTCCACGCCATGGATTGCGCCGAGTGGACCGAATTTTCATCGGACGGGCCGAACATCATCAACGCAGGCCCCCAGAAGCGGTTCAGCGCGTCCTGCGCCATCTTTTTCTGCGCTGCCGTGCCGCGCGCCATCTTCATCATGATGTCGTAGCCCTGACGTTGGTGGAACGATTCCTCCTTGCAGATACGCACCATCGCGCGGGCATAGGGCCCGTAGGATGTGCGCTGCAACGGCACCTGGTTCATGATCGCCGCACCGTCAACCAGCCAGCCCACAGCCCCCATATCGGCCCATGTCAGGGTCGGGTAATTGAAGATGGAACTGTATTTCATCTTGCCGGACAACAGGTCGCGCGTCAGTTGATCGCGGGTTACCCCCAGGGTTTCCGCGGCGCAGTAAAGATACAGCCCATGTCCGGCTTCGTCTTGCACCTTGGCCAGCAGGATCGCCTTGCGTTCCAGCGTGGGCGCGCGGGTGATCCAGTTTCCCTCGGGCAGCTGGCCGACGATTTCGGAGTGGGCGTGCTGGCCGATCTGCCGGATCAGGTTCTTGCGATAGCCGTCCGGCATCCAGTCCTTCGGTTCGATCTTGCCGCCCGCGTTGATCCGTTCCTGAAAGGCGCGTTCCTGCGGTTCCATCTCGTCCAGAGATTTGACGCCTTCGCCGGTGGATTTGATCATCTGTGCATACATCGTTCAGATCCTTTCAAGAGGATGATAGGCTGCGCGGCGCGTATCGGTGCGACATCACAGTCGTTGTTTCCAGTAAAGCTTAAGCGGAGTTGTGATTCGCTGCAACTTAAATGTTACGGACGGATTTGATTCCGTGGATATGTGTAACACAACATCAAGCGTGGTCTTGCCGGAAAAACCGTTTACCAATTTCAGTCAAATACGGGATTTCGGGAAAACAGCATGACCAAAGACTACTTTATCGACTTTCTGACCAAAACGGATCACCGCCTTGTCACCAAGTGGCTGCATTACTTTGACGTTTATGCAGCAGAGTTGGGGCACCTTCAGAATAAGGATATCACCTTTCTCGAGATCGGCATTTTCCGCGGCGGGTCGATCCCCATGTGGGGCGGCTATTTCGGGAAGGGGTCGAAACTGGTCTTTGCCGATATTGATCCAGCCTGTCGTGCCTTGGCTGACCCCGGTGTGAATATCGAAATGGGAGATCAGTCCGACCCTGTGTTCCTGAAGCAGCTTGCCGAAAGGCATGGGCCTTTTGATGTGATCATCGACGATGGTGGGCACAAGATGGACCAGCAGACGATCAGTTTCGAAAACCTTTGGCCTGCCGTAAAGGACGGCGGGCAATATCTGGTCGAAGACACCCACACCAGTTATTGGCCCGGTTTCGGCGGCGGTTACCAAGAGCCCGCCAGCTTTGTCGAATACGCCAAGCGGCTCGTGGATCAGATGCACAGTTGGTACACGGATCAGGACGACATCTTTCCCCTGTCCCAAATGGCCCGCGAATTGGCCTATGTGCATTTCTTCGATTCAATCGTGGCATTGAAGAAGGACCTGAAGCGAACGCCGCCGGTCACAATCACATCGCAAAACGGCAAGATCGGTCGCTCGCGCAAGGCGCTGGAAGTCAGAGGCCGCAAATCAATTTTCTAGATAAGATGTGCTGTCAGCCAGGCCCGCCAGTCGCATCCTGAGGAAAGTTTGGAGTATTCAGCAAAACTGACAATCAGCATAAATTATTGATCAGAAATCATAATTTAGGATTAATTGGTGCCCAGAAGAGGACTCGAACCTCCACACCGTTGCCAGTACTAGCACCTGAAGCTAGCGCGTCTACCATTCCGCCACCTGGGCACAGGGGGGTTGTGAGGGGTGCTCTAATCATGTGGGGCGGGGGTGTCAATTGGATTCGCGTATATTCTTGCAACTTGTGTGAAATCAGGTGGCACGGCAGCGGCATCTTGGGCTGTGGGCGTGATATATGGTGCCGGACTCTCTCAAACTGCTCTGATTTGCGGCTTGTTCCCAAATGGGCAAAACGGTATCTGTTGCTCAAGTTTTTTGGACAGGAGCATCATCATGTCAAAGCTGGTCACGATTTATGGCGGTTCGGGGTTTGTCGGGCGCTATATCGCGCGCCGCATGGCCAAAGCAGGATGGCGCGTCCGTGTGGCGGTGCGCCGCCCGAATGAAGCGATCTTCGTGCGCCCTTACGGTGCTGTCGGTCAGGTCGAGCCTGTATTCTGCAACATCCGCGATGACGCATCCGTGCGCGCCGCGTTGCTGGGGGCCGATGCGGTCGTGAACTGCGTGGGTATTCTGGCGGAAACGGGCAAAAGCACGTTCGAGGCGATTCAGGCAGACGGTGCCGAGCGTATTGCCCGTATTGCTGCCGAAGAGGGTGTCAGCCACATGGTGCAGATCTCTGCGATCGGCGCGGATGGCGACGCGGCGAGTGAATATGCCCAGACCAAGGCGATGGGCGAGGCAGGTGTGCTGCGGCACATGCCGGACGCTGTCATCCTGCGGCCCTCGATCATCTTCGGTCCGGAAGACGAATTCTTTAACCGCTTTGCAGGCATGACACGACTTAGCCCGGCAGTGCCCGTCATTGGGGCTGATACGTTGTTTCAGCCGGTTTACGTTGATGATGTGGCCCGTGCAGCCGAAATGGCGGTTGTGGGCGACGCAGCACCGGGCATTTACGAGCTTGGCGGTCCTGACGTCGAAAGCTTTCGCGCTTTGATGCAGCGGATGTTGGGTGCTATCCATCGCCGCCGTATGGTGCTGGGTGTGCCGATGTTTGCGGCCAGGATCATGGCGTTCGTCTTTGACATGATCGAAGCGGCGACATTCGGGTTGGTGAAAAACGGTATGGTCACGCGCGACCAGGTCAAGAACCTTGGCAATGACAATGTCGTTTCCGAGGGGGCCAAAGGGTTTGACGCGCTGGGGATTTCGCCCGTTTCGATGGCGGCGGTCCTGCCACAGTACCTGTGGCGCTTCCGTCCTTCGGGCCAGTATGACGACATCAAGGAATCTGCAAAGAACCTGCGTACCTGATCCGACGGTAACGCTGGAATTTCCAAAGGCCCTGCCATGATTGGCGGGGCCTTTCTTGTTCAGGCATTTTCAGGAATAGGCATAGACCAGCAGGGCAATCCCCAGGATCACGCGGTAGATGACATAGGGCGTAAAGCTGACACTGCGCAGCAGGCGCATCATCAACACCAGTGCCAGCATTGCGGCGACAAAGGCGAATGCAGCCGCGATTGAAGCGTCGCGGGCAAGCTGCCAGTCGGCCTCTCCGATCACGTCAAGCGACAGCAGCGCGCCTGACGCAAGGATCGTCGGGATCGACATCAGCATCGACAGTGTTGCGGCGCTGGTGCGGTCATAGCCCAGCTTGCGGGCCGCCGTGATGGTGATGCCCGACCGCGAGGTGCCGGGGATCAGCGCGATGGCCTGCGCGAGGCCCATCCATACCGCATCCTTCAGCGTCCAGTCATCCGATGTGCGGGTCCATGCGCCTGTCTTGTCCGCCCAATACAGCACCAGCCCGAAGATCAGCATTGTCCAGCCGATCACGGCGACCGAGCGGAGCATTTCGTCGATGCCCAGAACCTTGAAGATCAGGCCGGCGACCAGCACCGGGATCGTCGCGACGATCAGCAGAAATGCCGTGTGCGCGCCGGGCGTGTCGACCTTGCCCCGCAGCAGGCGGCCCAGTCCGACGGTGGCTTCGGCCACGGCTGTGCGGAAATAGAGTATCACGGCCAGCAAGGTGCCCACATGCACCGCGACATCAATTGCCAGTCCCTGGTCCTGGCTGCCGGTGAGCGTCGGCAAAAGGATCAGGTGGCCCGAGGAAGACACCGGCAGAAATTCTGTCAGCCCCTGAATGATGGCGACAAGCAAGAGGTGTAACAATGTCATGGGATAGGTCGCCTGTGCTGCGTAAGTGTGGATTCGACGTATAATCCCCCTGAAAAGAAAGCAAAGTGGATTATTGGGTCCGCATCGGAACTAAAAACCCATCCATAGGACGAAAATAATGCGCCGCCATCAAAAAATAATACATATAGGTCAGTATTACTGCCTTTATATATCATTTGCGTCTGTATAAGAGGGGGCAACAAAGTTTTTCTGGCGGAGAGTTCGACCATGGCAAAGCAGCCAATGCTTAAGTTTACAACGGTTTCCCGGGACATGCCTGAAAAGCGCATGCCGAATCTGCGTCGCGAAGACTTCAAGGAAATTTACGCTGAATACGCTGATGCAAAGGCCAAGGAGCAATCCAGCCGCTGCAGCCAGTGCGGTGTGCCTTATTGCCAGACCCATTGTCCGCTGCACAACAACATCCCCGACTGGCTGCGCCTGACCGCCGAAGGGCGTCTGCAAGAAGCTTATGAAGTGTCGCAAGCCACCAACACTTTCCCCGAAATCTGTGGTCGTATCTGCCCGCAGGACCGCCTGTGTGAAGGCAATTGCGTGATTGAACAGTCCGGCCACGGCACTGTAACCATCGGATCGGTCGAAAAATACATCACTGACACCGCGTGGGAAAACGGCTGGGTGCAGGCGATCAAGCCACATACCGAGCGTACTGAATCCGTCGGCATCATCGGTGCGGGCCCCGGTGGTCTGGCTGCGGCTGACGTGCTGCGTCGCCAAGGGGTGCAGGTCACAATCTACGACCGCTACGACCGCGCAGGCGGCCTGCTGACCTATGGCATCCCCGGCTTCAAGCTGGAAAAGGACGTGGTGATGCGCCGTAACGATCAGCTTGCCGAAGGTGGCGTGAATTTCGAACTGAATTGCGATGTCGGCGTCGATATCAGCTTTGGCGATATCCGTGCCAAGCATGATGCCGTGATCATCGCCACGGGCGTTTACAAGACCCGCGAGATTCAGGCCCCCGGTGTGGGGGGTGTCGGCCTTGAGCGCGCGATCGATTTCCTGACCGTCAGCAACCGCAAAAGCTTTGGTGACACGGTCGAGGAATTTGAATCCGGTCGTTTGAATGCCTACGGCAAGAAGGTCGTCGTGATTGGCGGCGGTGATACTGCAATGGATTGCGTGCGTACCTCGATCCGTCAGGGCGCTACATCCGTGAAATGTCTGTACCGTCGCGACCGTGCCAACATGCCCGGCAGCCAGCGCGAAGTGCAAAACGCCGAGGAAGAAGGCGTGGTGTTCGAATGGCTGTCCGCGCCCAAGGGCTTTGTCGGTGACCCGGTGACAGGTGTCATGGTCCAGAAAATGCGCCTTGGTGCGCCCGATGCCACAGGCCGTCAGGCCCCCGAGGTGATCGAAGGTGCCGATTATGTCGAAGACGCCGATCTGGTCATCATGGCCCTCGGCTTTGAACCCGAAGACCTGCCGACGCTTTGGAACACGCCCGAACTGCCGGTAAACCGCTGGGGCACGATCAAGGCCGATTACGTCACCGGTGCCACGGAACTGGATGGTGTTTATGCCGTGGGTGACATCGTGCGCGGTGCGTCACTGGTGGTTTGGGCGATCAAGGACGGGCGCGATTGTGCGCAAGCGATCCTTGAGAAGATGGGTACGAAAGCGGCGATTGCCGCCGAATAACCGGACCCACGCCTGAAAGAATTGAATTTTCGCGCCAAGGGCGCGCCCGAATTAGGAGATAGAAAATGACCAAGTATGATGACGCCTGGGTAGCCCGCGAAGAAGCAAAGCGTGCCTATATGGCCGAAAACGGTCTGTATTCCGAGGAAGAGGAGCATTCTTCCTGTGGTGTCGGCCTTGTGGTGAACATCGACGGTTCGCGCAGTCGCGATGTGGTTCTGTCGGGCATCAAGGCGCTCAAGGCGATCTGGCACCGCGGTGCGGTTGATGCCGATGGCAAGACGGGCGATGGCGCTGGCATTCACGTGCAGATTCCGGTCAACTTCTTCCACGATCAGGTCCGTCGCACCGGCCACAGCCCCCGCGAGGACGAACTGATCGCCGTCGGTCAGGTTTTCCTGCCGCGCACCAATTTCGCCGCTCAGGAAACCTGCCGGACCATCGTTGAAACCGAAGTGCTGCGCATGGGTTACTATATCTACGGCTGGCGCCATGTGCCGGTGGATATTTCTGTCCTGGGTGACAAGGCCAACGCAACCCGTCCCGAGATTGAGCAAATCCTGATCTCGAACGCCAAGGGCGTCGACGAAGAAACTTTCGAACGCGAACTTTACGTGATCCGCCGTCGCATCGAAAAGGCAGCGCTCGCCGCGCAGGTGCCGACGCTTTATATCGCGTCCATGTCCTGCCGGTCGATCATCTACAAAGGCATGATGCTGGCGCAGGACGTTGCCAGCTTTTACCCCGACCTGCTGGATGACCGGTTTGAATCCGCATTTGCGATCTACCACCAGCGCTATTCCACCAACACCTTC
This sequence comes from Roseobacter sp. GAI101, assembly GCF_000156335.1. Taxonomy (GTDB): domain Bacteria; phylum Pseudomonadota; class Alphaproteobacteria; order Rhodobacterales; family Rhodobacteraceae; genus Sulfitobacter. Next base: position 2,524,070 of record NZ_DS999213.1, on the reverse strand, counting down.
CCGCAGTGGTGGCTGGCTCAGCCGTTCCGGATGCTGGCCCACAACGGTGAAATCAACACGCTCAAGGGCAACCTGAACTGGATGAAGTCGCACGAAATCCGCATGGCGTCGGGCACCTTTGGCGACATGGCCGATGACATCAAACCCATCGTGCCGGCGGGATCGTCCGACTCCGCCGCTTTGGATGCCGTGTTCGAAGTGTTGGTCCGCGCGGGCCGCAACGCGCCCATGGCCAAGACCATGCTGGTCCCTGAATCGTGGTCCAAGCAGGCGATCGATCTGCCAGAAGCGTGGCGCGACATGTATTCATACTGCAACTCGGTCATGGAACCTTGGGATGGCCCCGCCGCCCTTGCCATGACGGATGGCCGCTGGGTCTGTGCCGGTCTTGACCGCAACGGCCTGCGCCCGATGCGCTATGTCGTGACATCCGACGGTATGCTGATCGCCGGTTCCGAAGCGGGCATGGTCCCGCAGGACGAGGCCAACGTCGTCCGCAAGGGCGCGCTTGGCCCGGGTCAACTGCTGGCCGTGGACATCGAAGAAGGCAAGATGTTCGGCGATACCGAGATCAAGGACAAGCTTGCCGCGTCGCGCCCCTTTGGCGAATGGGTCGGCAAAATCAACGAGCTTGACGAAGCACTGGGCGATATCGAGGAAAAGCCCCTGTTCGCAGGTGAAGAATTGCGCCGCCGTCAGGTGGCTGCGGGCTATACCATCGAAGATCTTGAACAAATCCTTGCGCCCATGGCTGAGGATGGCAAGGAAACATTGGCGTCGATGGGGGATGACACGCCATCTGCGGTTCTGTCGAACCAATACCGTCCGCTCAGCCATTTCTTCCGCCAGAACTTCAGCCAGGTCACCAACCCGCCGATCGACAGCTTGCGCGAATTCCGGGTGATGAGCCTGAAAACACGGTTCGGGAACCTCAAGAACGTGCTGGATGAATCCAGCGCCCAGACCGAGATTTTGGTGCTCGACAGTCCGTTCCTTGCCAACACGCAGTTTGATCAACTGATGTCCGAATTCAACGCGGATGCCGTGACCATCGACTGTACCTTCGAGGCAGGCGGCGGCAATCTGAACGAAGGCCTGCGCCGCATCCGCGACGAGGCCGAAGATGCCGTGCGCTCCGGTGCCGGACACATCGTGCTGACCGACCAGTTCAGCGGCGAAAGCCGTGTCGCGATGCCGATGATCCTGGCAACCTCTGCCGTGCACAGCCAGCTGACCCGCAAAGGTCTGCGGACTTTCACATCGCTGAACGTTCGGTCCGCCGAATGTGTCGATCCGCATTACTTTGCCGTGTTGATCGGCTGCGGGGCCACCGTGGTGAACGCTTATCTGGCCGAAGATTCGCTGGCCGACCGCATTGACCGCGGCCTGCTGGACGGCTCTCTTACCCAGGCGATGGACCGTTACCGCGAGGCGATTGACCAAGGCTTGCTGAAAATCATGGCCAAGATGGGGATCAGCGTCGTGTCGTCCTACCGTGGCGGGCTCAACTTTGAAGCCGTCGGCCTGTCGCGCGCCATGTGTGCCGAATACTTCCCCGGCATGACCAGCCGCATCAGTGGCATCGGCATCATCGGTATTCAGCGCAAGGCCGAAGCCGTCCATGACCTTGGGTGGAAGGGCGATGGCAAGGTCCTGCCAATCGGTGGCTTTTACAAAGCGCGCACAAGCGGCGAAACCCACGCATGGGAAGCATCGTCGATGCACATGCTGCAAATGGCCTGCAACAAAGCGTCCTATCAGATGTGGAAGCAGTACAGCGCCAAGATGCAAAGCAACCCGCCGATCCATCTGCGTGATTTGCTGGACATCAAGGCACTGGGCAAGCCCGTCCCGATTGAAGAAGTGGAATCCATCACCTCGATCCGCAAGCGTTTCGTGACGCCCGGCATGTCGCTGGGCGCGCTATCGCCCGAGGCACACAAGACGCTGAACGTCGCGATGAACCGTATCGGGGCCAAGTCGGATTCCGGTGAGGGCGGTGAAGATCCCGCGCACTTCGTCCCCGAGGCGAACGGCGACAACCCGTCCGCCAAGATCAAGCAGGTCGCGTCGGGCCGTTTCGGTGTCACAGCCGAATACCTGAACCAATGCGAAGAGCTGGAAATCAAGGTCGCTCAGGGTGCCAAGCCCGGCGAAGGCGGCCAGTTGCCCGGTATGAAGGTCACCGACCTGATTGCCCGTCTGCGCCATTCGACCAAGGGCGTGACGCTGATCTCGCCGCCGCCGCACCACGACATCTATTCGATCGAAGACCTTGCGCAGCTGATCTATGACCTCAAGCAGATCAACCCGCGCTGCAAGGTGACCGTGAAACTGGTGGCGTCTTCGGGCGTTGGCACGATTGCGGCCGGTGTGGCCAAGGCCAAGGCGGATGTGATCCTGATCTCGGGGCATAACGGTGGCACGGGTGCGTCGCCTGCCACGTCGATCAAATATGCGGGTCTGCCGTGGGAAATGGGTCTGACCGAGGCGCATCAGGTGTTGGCGATGAACAACCTGCGCGACCGTGTGACCTTGCGGACCGACGGTGGTTTGCGCACGGGCCGTGACATCGTCATGGCCGCGATGATGGGGGCCGAAGAATACGGCATCGGTACCGCCGCGCTGATCGCGATGGGCTGCATCATGGTGCGCCAGTGCCAGTCCAACACCTGTCCCGTGGGCGTGTGTACCCAGGATCAGGCGCTGCGCGACAAGTTCACCGGCAACGCCGACAAGGTCGTCAACCTGATCACCTTCTACGCCACCGAAGTGCGCGAATTGCTTGCCGCGATCGGTGCGCGCAGTCTGGATGACGTGATTGGCCGTGCCGATCTTCTGGCGCAGGTCAGCCGTGGCTCTGCCCACTTGGATGATCTGGACCTTAACCCGCTGTTGATCACCGTCGATGGGGCGGCTGAAATCGTCTATGACCGTAACAAGCCGCGCAATGCCGTGCTTGATACGCTGGACGCCGAAATCGTGCGCGATGCCGAACGGTTCCTGAAAGATGGCGAGAAAATGCAGCTAAGCTATGCGGTGCAGAACACGCACCGCACAGTCGGCACGCGGACCTCGAGCCATATCATCAGCCGGTTTGGCATGAACAACCAGTTGCAGCCCGATCACCTGACGGTAAAGCTGAGCGGCTCTGCCGGGCAATCTCTGGGGGCATTTGCGGCACCCGGGCTCAAGCTGGAAGTGTCGGGCGATGCCAACGATTACGTCGGCAAGGGTTTGTCGGGGGGCACAATCATCGTGCGGCCACCGATGGCAAGCACCATCAAGGCCTCCGAAAATACGATCATCGGCAACACGGTTCTTTACGGCGCGACCAAGGGCTTCCTGTTCGCGGCCGGCCGCGCCGGCGAACGCTTCGGGGTGCGCAACTCGGGTGCGCATGTGGTGATCGAAGGCTGTGGCAGCAACGGGTGTGAATACATGACCGGCGGCGTTGCCGTTATCCTGGGCGACATCGGCGCAAACTTCGGCGCGGGTATGACCGGCGGCATGGCGTATCTTTATGACCCGCAAGGCAAGGCAGAAGACATGCTGAACCGCGAGACGCTGGTGACCTGTCCGGTCACCGTGGATCACTGGGAAAATCAGCTAAAAGGTCTGATTGAACGGCATCTGGAAGAGACCAACAGCCGCAAGGCCGCGGATATCTTGCAGCATTGGGACAGTGAAAAGGAAAACTTCCTGCAGATCTGCCCGAAAGAGATGCTGATCCACATTCCCGCCCCGCTAAGCCATGAGCAAAAAGCGATGCCCGCCGAATAAGGCGAAAATCGGCAGCCGGACGCGGTTTCAGACCGCGGCCGGCACGCAATTGCCCGAATTGATCGGGAAAACTCCTTAAATCAACCATCATTGCCCGACACATTAACAAGGTATTAAGTGTGAGGTGCATGTGATGTCAGAACTGCTAAGCGATCCCTTTTTGAACGCGTCCCCTGTTTTGGTCGCCACGGGGCTGACGGCCGGAACATCAATCGAAACCGCCAATGGCAATCGCACGATCGACTGGCTGAGGCTGGGCGATCTGATCGAAACCCTTGACGATGGCCTGCAACCGTTGCGCAGCATCAACCGCCAGAAAATGTTCGGCAAAGGCGGCAACGCCCCCATCCGGATCGCAAGTGGCGTGCTTGGCAATGTGGCTCCGCTGTTGCTGGCCCCTCAGCACCGCGTTTTGATGTCGGGCTGGCAGGCTGAATTGTATTTCGGTCAGGAAGAAGTGCTGGTCGAGGCGCGTTCCCTGGTTAACGGCACGACCGTCACGCGCGAAGTCGTGGCACATGTCGAATATGTCAGCCTCGGGTTCGATGATCATCAGATCATCCTTGCCCATGACGCGCCTGTAGAAAGCGATCTGCCACATCATGCGCTTTCATTCCGGCATGCGATCGGCCAATGCGCCGGGACAAGGACGCCCCAACTGCTGGCGCGCCCTGCGGTCGAGGGCAATCAGGCACAGCTTTTATCGCTCTGACCTCCTTTACCGTATGACGGCCCGTCCTATGTCTGTCCGTATGATCAAGACATTCACATCGCGCGCACGGCTTTTGCTGGTATTTCTGTTTGGGATGGGGCTTGCCGCCTGCACGGATCAGGCCCCCAAGGGGGGCGGTGATATTCTGGTCATCGGGGATTCCGTGATGGCCTGGAACGGCACGGCAGATCAGGCCATTCCCGATGTGATGGCACAGACGCTAGGGCGTCAGGTCATCAACAAGGCCGTCCCCGGCGCGCTTTTCAACAATGGCAACGCGGTTTACTCTGCGTTCGGCTTTGACATTCAGCGGCAATATCCCGGCGGCTCGTGGAACTGGATCGTTTTGAATGGCGGGGCCAATGATCTGGGCTTTGGCGACTGCAAATGTCAGGACTGCCGCGCGAAAGTGGACAGCCTGATCGGTCCGGACGCGATGTCGGGCGCGATCCCTGCATTTCTGACCCGCCTGCGTGCCAGCGGTGCGCAAGTCCTTTGGATGGGCTATTACAAGGGCAACGGCAAAGGATCATTCGAGGGATGTCGCGACGATCTTGTCCTGCTCGAGCAGCGCATCAACCGGTTTGCCGCACAGACGGATGGCGTCATCTTTCTTGACAGCGAGAATGTCATAGATCCGCAGGACGACAGCCAGTTCGCAAGCGACAACACGCATCCGTCGCCCAAAGGGGCCGCGCTGGTGGGCAGATATCTGGCCAAAGCGATTTCCGCGCGTGATGGCCGTTCACAATAAGCCGCGCGCGCCCTATAACCCGTCGTCATGGCAAAACGCGCGACATCCAAAAAGAAAAAGACAACCGCTCCGGTGACGCGCAGGGTCAAGCGCCGCGTCATCGGCTATCTGTTCAAGGCGGTGGTGGGCGTCGTTGCGGTGATGTTGGCGGGTATCTTGCTGTTTTCCGTGCTGAACCCGCCGACCACGCCCTATATGTTCAGCGAAAGCCGAAGGTTGGGCGGGATCGACCATCAATGGGTCCCGCTTGAGGATATCGCACCTGTCATGGCCCGGTCGGTGATCGCGGCCGAGGACGCAAATTTCTGCAACCACTGGGGCTTTGATCTGGCGGCGATCAAAAACGCGATTGCCGAAGGGTCGAACCGCGGCGCGTCCACCTTAAGCCAGCAAACCGTCAAGAACGTCTATCTTTGGCACGGGCGCACATGGTTTCGCAAAGCGCTAGAGGCGGCGATCACACCGCTGCTCGAGGCCATCTGGACCAAGCGCAGAATCGTTGAAGTTTATCTGAATGTCGCCGAGTTCGACGAGGGCGTGTTCGGCGTCGATGCCGCCGCTCAGCATTACTTTGGCGTGATCCCTTCCGATCTGACCGCGACGCAGGCCGCACGGCTTGCCGCCGTGCTGCCATCCCCCAAGACCCGGTCTGCGTCACGGCCCACCGCAGGCCTGCGCAAACGCAGCGCGCAAATCCGCGACGGGGCGGCGACAATCAGCAAGGATGGCCGGGCGTCCTGTTTCGAGAGTTGAAAAACCCCCTCAACAAAGGCATGAGGGATCTACGCTTAACCATTGCACCGGAACCCTTATTATGGCCCGCCTTTTTCATGTACCGCTTTCGCCGTTCTGCCGCAAAGTCCGGCTGAGCCTTGCCGAAAAGAAGATCGAGGTCGAGCGCGTCGAAGAGCGTTACTGGGAACAGGAACCCGATTTCATGCGCCGCAATCCGGCGGGCAAGGTGCCTGTCTTGCAGCTTGACGGGATCATAATGTCCGAAAGTGCCGCGATCTGCGAGTATATCGAGGAAACCCGGCCCGAGCCGTCCTTGATGCCGACCGACCCGGTGCAGCGATTGGAAGTGCGCCGCCTTGTCAGCTGGTTCGACGACAAGTTTCACGGGGAGGTGACGTCAAAGCTGCTGTATGAGCGGGTGAACAAGAAGGTCATGGGCCAGGGTTTTCCGGACAGTCGCAACGTCAAGGACGGTGCCAAGGCCATCAAGTACCACATCGATTATATGGCATGGTTGCTGGACCATCGCCGTTGGCTGGCTGGCGATGTCATGACGCTGGCCGATTTCGCCGCCGCCGCGCACCTGTCATCGCTTGATTATATCTCGGACGTGGATTGGAACCGGTCGGATGTGGTCAAGGACTGGTACGCCAAGATCAAGTCGCGTCCGGCCTTTCGGTCGTTGCTGGCCGATCAGGTGCCGGGGTTTCCGCCGCCAAAGCATTATAATGACCTTGATTTTTAAGCCGAGAGCGCTGGGGGCCGTCTGCCCCCAGACCCCCGAGGATATTTTTGAGCCAGAGAAGATATGGACGATCTGAAGGATCGTTTGGTGTCGCGCGCCTTGGAAGAGGGGTTTGTGGCTTGCCGGGTTTGCAGGCCGTCCGACGTGCCGGAGGTGCCCGAGCGGTTGAGCGCGTTTGTCGAGGCCGGGTATCACGGCCAGATGGCGTGGATGGCGGACCGGATGGCATGGCGCGGTAATCCGGCCGCTTTGTGGCCCGAGGCGCGATCCGTCATAATGTTGGCGGAAAGCTATACGCCCGAGCATGATCCGACCGCCGTGTTGGATGTTCCGCAGAAGGCGGCGGTATCGGTCTATGCGCAAGGGCGCGATTATCATGATATCGTCAAGAGACGCCTAAAGCGGCTGGCGCGCTGGTTGATCGAGCAAGATCCCTGTGAGGTGAAGGTGTTCGTCGACACCGCACCGGTTCCCGAGAAGGCACTGGGGCAGGCGGCAGGGCTTGGCTGGCAGGGCAAGCATACCAATCTTGTCAGTCGTGACTGGGGAAACTGGGCGTTTCTGGGCGCGATTTTCACGACCCTGGATTTGCCTGCCGATGCCGCTGAGCGTGATCATTGCGGGTCGTGCAGGTCCTGTCTGGATGCCTGTCCGACAGGGGCTTTTCCTGGGCCTTACCGTCTGGATGCGCGGCGTTGCATTTCCTATCTGACGATTGAACACAAGGGGCCGGTCGATCTTGAACTGCGCGGCAAGATGGGCAACCGCATTTATGGGTGCGATGATTGTCTGGCGGCCTGCCCGTGGAACAAGTTTGCCGTGGAGGCAAGTGACATGCGTTATCATGGCGGGGTTGGCACGCCCGATCTGGCCGAGCTTGCAGGCCTGGATGACGCCGCATTCCGGGCGCGGTTTTCAGGGTCGCCGATCAAGCGGATCGGGCGGGACCGGTTCGTGCGCAATGTGCTTTATGCGATTGGCAATTCCGGGCTGAGCACGCTTGCGTCTGTGGCCGGATCCCTGACGGATGACCCAGACCCCGCCGTGGCGGATGCTGCACGCTGGGCAATGGGCCGTTTGACCGCAAAATGACGCAAACGGGCTGGAACCGGGGCGCGTAACCGCTAAACCCGAACCGACACGGCAAGGAGAGAACGATGGCATTGCTGCTGGGTGTTGATACGGGCGGAACCTATACTGATGCGGTGCTGATCCGTGACGAAGCGGTCGTGATCGCCTCGGCCAAGGCGCTGACGACGCGCAATGATCTGGCGATTGGCGTGGGCAATTCCGTGCGGGCCGTGCTGGCCGATGCCGGTGTTGATGCCGCCGACGTGTCGCTTGCGTCACTGTCTACCACCCTGGCCACCAACGCGCTGGTCGAAGGGCAGGGCGGACGGGTTGCGCTGGTCTATATCGGGTTCAAGGAACGGGATCTGGCCGCCCACGGGCTGGCCGAGGCGTTGAAGGGTGACCCTCATCTGGTGCTGGCCGGTGGGCACAACCACGCGGGCGGCGAAGCCGTGCCGCTGGACGAAGCCGCGCTGACCGCATTTCTGGAAACTCACAAGGATGACGTGAGCGGTTTTGCCGTCGCAAGCCAGTTCGCCACGCGCAACCCCGCCCACGAACTGCGTGCCGCCGGGTTGGTGACGCAGATCACCGGGCGTCCTGTGTCATCGTCGCATCAACTGTCGGCCAAGTTGAACGGGCCGAAGCGGGCGCTGACCGCCGTGCTGAACGCCCGGTTGATCGGGATGATTGACCGGCTGATCGGCCGTGCCGAAGACGTGCTGATCGAAATTGGCATCACCGCCCCGCTGATGGTGGTGCGCGGTGACGGTGCATTGATATCCTCGGCTCAGGCACGTGAGCGGCCGATCGAGACGATCCTGAGCGGGCCTGCGGCATCGATCGTCGGGGCGCGGTGGATGACGGGCGCGGACCACGCGCTGGTCAGTGACATCGGCGGGACGACGACGGATGTGGCCTTGTTGCGCGGCGGGCGACCGGCGATTGATCCTGCAGGCGCGCAGGTGGGTCAGTACCGGACCATGGTTGAAGCGGTCGCGATGCGCACCACGGGGTTGGGTGGCGATAGCGAAGTGCATTTTCTGACCGAAGGGTTGGAGGGCGGGGTCTTTCTGGGGCCAAAGCGCGTGCTGCCGGTGTCCTTGGTTGCGATGGATGCGCCTGAGGTCGTGCATGCCGCGCTGGACGCACAGTTACGGGCCACCACGCCAGGCGAATTTGACGGACGCTTTGTACGTGCGGTCGCAGGCCAGACGCTTGAGGGGATCGGGCCAAGGGAACAGACGCTTTTGGAGCGGATGGGAGCCGCTGTGCATCCGCTTGGGGACATCTTGCGGTCAAGGATCGAAACCGGCGCGCTGAAGCGGTTGGTCGAACGGGGGCTGGTGCAGGTCGCGGGGCTGACGCCGTCGGATGCCAGCCATGCGTTAGGGCGCGTCGATGTGTGGGACGCGGATGCCGCGCGCAAGGCGTTGCGCCTGTTTGGCCGCAGACGCACCGGTGCAGGTGACATGCTGGACCCTGATCCTGACGCGATGGCGCAACGGGTCATTGACCAACTGACCCAACAGACAGCATTGGCCCTGCTCGAGACGGCATTTGCCGAGGAAGAGCCGGCATTTCCGGGATCACCAGAGGTTCTGGCGCGGCATGTGTTGTTGCAACGGGGGCTGCAGGGGCACCGCGGTTTGCTGCGCATTGACGCCGCGTTGAACCTGCCTGTGATCGGGTTGGGGGCGTCCGCCCCGGCGTATTATCCTGCAGTCGGCACCGCCCTTGGGGCACAGATGATCTTGCCCCAACATGCAGGTGTTGCCAATGCCATCGGCGCGGTCGTGGGGCGTGTCACCATGCGTGAAAGCGGCACGGTGACGTCCCCCAGCGAAGGCAAGTTCCGCGTCCATCTGGCAAGCGGCCCGCAGGATTTCGGCGATCAGGAGGGGGCTCTTGCCATGCTTGAATCCGTGCTGCGCGACAAAGCGAAGGCAGATGCCTTGGCGGCCGGTGCCGCGGATATCCAGATAAGCGTTCTGCGTGACATTCGCACTGCAGGCGTCGAAAGCCGCGAGGTGTTTATCGAGGCAATCGTCACCGTCGAGGCAACCGGTCGCCCGCGCGTGGCGGATGGATGATACCAGTGCTGTTGCCGATCTTGCCAGTTGATCGGCGTGCCTATGATGCCACCCAAGCACCAATGGGCCTACCCACGCCCTGAAGGATAACCGACAGGTCAGGGAAGCAAAAAGGCGGGGATGTCCCCCGCCTTTCCGTTATTCCGCCGCAACGCGTTTGGGCAGAACCCAGTTGGCACGCGGGAAGTGGCAAGTATAGCCATTTGGAATCCGCTCAAGATAATCCTGATGTTCTGGCTCGGCCTCCCAGAAATCACTGACGGGCTCGACCTCTGTCACCACTTTTCCAGGCCACAGCCCCGAGGCTTCGACATCTGCGATGGTGTCAAGGGCGACGGCCTTCTGGTCCTCGTCCTCGAAGTATATTGCCGACCGATAGCTTAGACCGCGGTCATTGCCCTGACGGTTCAGCGTCGTCGGATCGTGGATCTGGAAGAACAGCTCAAGCAGCTCCCGGTAGCTGAGAACGTCGTCATCAAAGATCACTTCGATCGCTTCGGCATGGGTGCCGTGGTTGCGATAGGTGGCGTTGGGTACATCACCGCCTGAATATCCGACGCGGGTCGATACGACCCCTTTGCGGTTGCGGATCAGGTCCTGCATTCCCCAGAAACATCCGCCGGCCAGTACTGCACGTTGTTCGCTCATGCGACGTCCTCCACTTGATTGATGTATGAACCGTATCCTTCGGCATCCATGTCATCGCGGTGCACGAAACGCAACGAAGCTGAGTTGATGCAGTAGCGCAGGCCGCCCCGGTCGCGGGGACCGTCGGGGAAAACGTGACCCAAGTGACTGTCGCCATGGGTGCTGCGCACTTCGGTGCGGATCATGCCAAGGGTATCATCGCGCAATTCGTTCACATAGGCGGGTTCAATCGCCTTGGTAAAGCTGGGCCAGCCGCAGCCCGAATCGTATTTGTCTGCCGATGCAAAAAGCGGCTCGCCGGATACGATGTCCACGTAGATGCCGGGTTCCTTGTTGCTCAGCAGCTTGCCGGAGCCGGGGCGTTCCGTCCCGTTTTGCTGGGTGACGCGGTATTCTTCGGGCGACAGGGCCGCGATGGCGTCTGGTGATTTTTCATATGTGGGCATGGATGTCTCCTTTGCGTCTCTTGGGTATTAGATGGGGCGGATCAGGGTTTTTCAAAGGGTTTGTAAGATTAATGCAACTTTGCGTGAAGACGCTACGTTATCTAGTGTGATGGTATCCAACAACAGGGGCGATGGCATGCGGTATATCTTGGTTTTGGTAATGGGCACGCTTTGGGCGGCAGGCGCTTGGGCATTGCCGCGCGACGCGCAGTTTGCATCGATCGATGGCGGCGTCTTGCAGATGTCGGATTGGGCAGGGCAGCCTGTGTTGGTGGTCAACACGGCCTCGCAATGCGGTTTCACCTACCAGTATGAAGGTTTGCAGGCGTTGTACGACACCTACAAGGATCGGGGACTGATCGTGCTGGCCGTGCCCTCGGACGACTTCAATCAAGAGCTTGCGAGCGCCGAGAAGGTCAAGGAATTCTGCGAGCTGAATTTTGCGCTCGACCTCCCCATGACCGAGATCGAGCATGTGAAAGGGTCCGACGCGCATCCCTTTTACAAGGCCGTAGCAGAGGAAACGGGTTTCGTGCCGCGGTGGAATTTCAACAAGGTGTTGATCGGGGCCGATGGTAAGGTTGTCGCGACTTGGGGATCAACGACAAAGCCGCAGTCAGCCGAGGTCATCCACCAGATCGAAAAGGTGCTTAACTAGGTGCGGCTGACCGGAATTTCCGAAAATTCCAGATCGTTTTCTTTGGAAGAAAACGGCCATCAGGTCAGGCGTTGCGCTGTCGTGACACCTGAACCGCCAAGATCCCGAAGCCGATGATCGCCACGCCAAGGATATCTTGCGCGCCCAAGGGTTCGCTTAGCAGCAGCCACGCAATCGCGACCCCGAAAAACGGGTTCAGGAAGTGGAAGGTCGCGGCCCTGGTGGCCCCGATCCGGTTGACCAGCCAGAACCAGACGACCGTAGCCAGCAGGCCGGGAACAAGGCACGTATAGGCAAAAGCCGCAAACAACGGCCAGCTGGGCGTGATGCGAGGCGTCTCGAACAGCAAAGTTGCGATGGACAGCGTGAAACACCCCACCAGCATCTGCAATCCGACAACCATCATGAAGTTCCCGCCAGAGGTGGCACCGCGCACCAGCAATGTTGCTGCTGTCAGGGCCAATGCGCCGATCCCGCACAGCAAGACACCTGTCAGGTCCACACCGCCACTGACCCGCGCGCCCATGATGATCGTCACGCCGATCACCCCGGCCACCAGCCCGGCGATGCCCAGCGGTTTCAGCTTTTCACCCAGAAACAGCCACGTCGCCAGCCCGACCAGCAAAGGCATGGTCGATGCGATGATGGCGGCAAGGGATGCCTGGACGGTCTGCATCGCGACAAAGTTCAGCCCCAGATAGACCGCGTTTTGCAGGATGCCGAAGATGATGGTCGCCCGCCATTGTGCTGGCGTCAGTCGCCATGTCTGGCCCATTGCCAGCGCGATGCCGACCCCCAGCAACCCCGAGATCAGATAGCGCGCCGACAGGGCCATCAGCGGGGAAGCGTCGGCGACGATGATCCGGGCAGAGGTGAAAGCAGAAGACCACATGAAGGCGAAAGCCAGGCCCACAAGAATTGCACGTATGTCCATTTGGGGCCTTTCCGATCCGTCACTTGGCGAACCATTTCCGAGATGCCGGCCAAGAGCAAGCCCGTTCCGCGCAGGGCAGCCATGTCCCAAACGCGAAAGGGCCGCCCCAAGGCGACCCTTTGTCAAAATCTGGTCTCAGATTTATTCGTTTACGCTGTCTTTCAGCGCTTTCGCGATGGTCATCTTGACGACCTTGTCCGCTTCTTTCTTGAACTGTTCACCTGTGGCAGGGTTGCGCACCATACGCTCAGGACGCTCGCGGCAATAGATCTTGCCGATGCCTGGAAGTGTAACGGCACCGCCGCCGGATACTTCTTTGGTGATCAAGGCACATACCGCATCAAGTGCCGCGCCTGCTGTTTTCTTGTCTTCGCCCATTTCTTCAGCCAAAGCCGCGACGAGCTGGGTCTTTGTCATTGGTTTAGTCGCCATGTTTTTTTCTCCTTCGTCCGCCCGGATTAGGGCCTCATGGGCAGAATGTAACGGTATGTTGTGGTTGAACACAACGAATAGGTGAGGGAAAAACGCTAAAACATGCGTTTTTTTGCCGTTTTTTTCCTATAAATAAGGGGCTTCCTTTAGATCAAGGCGTATTCCTGCGAATTGACAGGAATATTGTCCGAAACAATCTGTTGAATCTGCGCCGGCCAAATCGCCAGAAACCCGAGCAATCGCAGATGTGATGCGGCGGCTGAGCCGGCAAATCCGTCAGGCGGTTCCCCGAAAAGTTACCCTTTATAAAAAAGCGGTTTCGTCGAAGGATCGCAGTTTCCGGCTGTGCAGGCGCTCCAGCGGCATGTCACGGAGTTGCTCCATCGCGCGGATGCCGATCATCAGATGACGTGCCACTTGGGTCTTGTAGAAATCCGACGCCATGCCCGGCAGCTTCAGTTCGCCATGAAGCGGCTTGTCCGACACACACAGCAACGTGCCGTAAGGTACCCGGAACCGGTAGCCATTTGCGGCGATGGTCGCACTTTCCATATCCAGCGCCACGGCCCGCGATTGCGACAGGCGTTGAACTGGGCCGGATTGGTCGCGCAATTCCCAGTTGCGGTTGTCGATGGTGGCAACAGTGCCGGTGCGCATGATGCGTTTCAGCTCGTACCCTTCAAGCTGGGTAACCTGCTCCACCGCGTCTTCCAACGCGATCTGAATTTCCGCCAACGCGGGGATCGGTACCCAGATCGGCAGGTCGTCGTCCAGCACGTGATCTTCGCGCAGATACGCGTGGGCTAGCACGAAATCCCCCAGCTGTTGCGTGTTGCGCAGGCCCGCGCAGTGGCCGACCATCAGCCACGCATGCGGCCGCAGCACGGCGATGTGATCGGTCGCGGTTTTGGCGTTCGACGGACCGACGCCGATGTTGACCAGCGTAATGCCCGACCCGTCCGCGCGTTTCAGATGATAGGTCGGCATCTGCGGTGTCTTGACCGAAGCGGGCAGGGGGTCGTCACCATTCATGATCTCGACATTTCCGGTCGACACGAACGAGGTATAGCCGCTGTCGGGATCGCGCAGCATGACGCGGGCGTATTCTTCAAATTCGGTGACGTAGAACTGGTAGTTGGTGAACAGCACGTGGCACTGGAAATGATCCGGGTCCGTCGCCGTGTAATGCGCCAGCCGTGCCAGCGAATAATCCACACGTTGCGCGGTGAACGGGGCCAGCGGCCCGACCCCGTCGACAGGTTTGAAGGTGCCGTTGACGATGTCGTCATTCGTGGTGCTTAGATCAGGCACGTCGAAAATATCGCGCAGGGTGAAATCGGCCGCGCCGTCTTGCGGGATGGTGATCGACGCATCGCTGGCCACGGCGAAGTGCACCGGGATCGGCGTGTTCGACATGCCGACAGTCACGGGTTGCCCGTGGTTTTCAATCAGCAGTCCGATTTGCTGGATCAGATAGTTTTCGAACAGCTCGGGCCGTGTGATCGTCGCGGCATAGGTGCCGGGTGATGACACATGTCCAAAGGAAAGACGCGAATCCACCTGCGCATAACTTGTCGTGGTAAAGCGGATTTCAGGATAAAATGCGCGGATGCGCGTCGCGGGTGGTCTGTCATCCATCGCCTTCTGGAAATGATCCGTTAGGAATTTTGTCGCCTGACCGTAAAGCTGGATCAACTGTTCAACGGCAGCCGCCGCATCGGTAAAGGTCTGGGGTGATGTTGCGTCGGGGGTCAGGATACCGGTCATGATGTAGGCTCGAACAAGGGGATGAATTCAAAACTGCGGACATCGACAAGGCCAAGGTCAGAAATCCGCAGCTCGGGGATAACGACCAGCGCAAGCAGGGAATGTTGCATGTAGGCGTTGTTCAGTGTGCACCCGCAGTCGCGCATGGCTTGCATCATGGTTTCCGTTTTATTGGCCACTTCGGATGCAGGGCTATCGGACATCAGACCGGCGATGGGCAGTTCGATCAGCGCCAGTTCTTCGCCATCCTTGAAGATGACGATGCCGCCGCCGACTTCGCCCAGCCGGTTCGCGGCCATTGCCATGTGGTCCGCATCGGTGCCGACGACAATCATGTGATGGCTGTCATGGGCCACGGTCGATGCCATGGCCATCGGTCCTTCGTAGCCGAAGCCCGAGACAAAGGCATTCACCACAGTTCCCGTCGCGCGATGCCGTTCAACCAGCGCAATCTGGCAAACCTCGCCCGTGGCTTGCACCCGCCCGTCAGTCACCGGCAGTTCGAATTTCAGCGCTCGGGTGGGTGCCTGGTTTTCAACGACGCCGATGACGTTTGCAGTAACGGCATTGGCCCCCTTTGGGGCGTCGATGTGGAAATCAGCCGCTTCAAGCGTTTTGCCCATGTGAACCGTCTGGCGCGCTGACGCTGGCCAGTCGTAATGCGGGCAGTCCACCACGCATTTGCCCGCCTGCGCCACGATCTGCCCGCGTGCGATCACGGTCTCGATCGGCAGGGTCTTGAGGTCAGAGGTCAGGATCACATCCGCCCGCCGTCCCGGCGTCAGCGATCCGATGTCCCGTTCCAGTCCGAAATGGGTCGCCGTGTTGATCGTTGCCATTTGCAGCGCCACCAAGGGGTCACAGCCGCAGTCGATTGCATGGCGGACAACACGATTCATGTGCCCGTCGTTGACCAAGGTTCCGGAATGGCAATCATCGGTGCACAGAATCATGTTGCGCGAATCCAGCCCCTTTTCGGTGATCGCGGTGATCTGCGTTTCAACGTCATACCAGGCCGACCCCAGCCGGATCATCGACCGCATCCCCTGGCGCATTCGCGCGATCGCGTCCGCCTCGCAAGTGCCTTCGTGATCGTCCGCAGGGCCGCCGGCCACATAGGCAGCAAAGGCAGGCCCCAGATCAGGCGAGGCATAATGCCCGCCAACAGTCTTGCCCGCGCGTTGGGTCGCGGCGATTTCCGCCAGCATCTTGGGGTCACCGTTGGTCACACCGGGAAAGTTCATCATCTCGCCCAGGCCGATGATGCCGGGCCATTCCATAGCCTCTGCGACATCTTCGGCGGTAATCTCGAAACCTGTTGTCTCCATCCCTGGCGCGGAAGGCGCACAGGATGGCATCTGGGTGAAGATGTTGATCGGCTGCAATAGCGCTTCGTCGTGCATCATCCGCACGCCTTCGAGGCCCAAGACATTTGCGATCTCGTGCGGGTCGGTGAACATCGACGTGGTGCCATGGGCGATCACGGCACGGGCAAATTCGGCAGGCGTCAGCATGCCGCTTTCGATATGCATGTGCCCGTCGCACAGGCCGGGGATCATATAGCGGCCCTTCGCCTCGATCACCCGGGTATCGTCGCCTTTGCAATGGCTGGCATCGGGGCCGACGAAAGCGATGCGGCCCGCGACAATGGCGATGTCATGGTCGGGCAGCGCCTCGCGGGTGTGGACATTCACCCATGTGCCGCCGGTGATGATCGTATCTGCCGCCGCGCGCCCCGCTGCGACCGATACCAATTGAGCAGCCACATCGGGCCATGAGGGGAAAGGTTTCTGTGTCATGCCTGACGTTGACACGAAGATTGCACGAGGTTCAAGGCGGCGCAAACCACGCAAAGTCGATGAATTCGAAGACACCCGATCCGGAAGCCATCGGCTGACTTTGGATCATGTGCAGTTTTCGGGTGACAAATGCGCCGCATGCGGTCCAGTCTGCCCCCGAAAAGGAGACCTGAAAATGAGTGTAACGCACATCCGACACAACATGGACCACTGGCAGGAGCGGGTTGATATGGCCGCTGCCTTTCGCTGGACTGCACGATTGAACATGCACGAAGGTGTCGCGAACCACTTTAGCCTTGCCGTGAATGACGATGGGACCAAATTCCTGATGAACCCCAATCAGGTGCATTTCAGCAGGATCAAAGCCAGCGATCTGATCGAGGTGGATGCCAATAACCCCGACACGCTCAATGGCCCGGACGCGCCCGACCCCACGGCCTGGGGTTTGCACGGCGGGGTGCACCGCGCCTGTGCCCACGCACGATGTGTGATGCATGTGCATTCGATCCACGCGACCGTGCTGGCTACCTTGCAAGACAGTCGCCTCCCCCCGATTGACCAGAATTGCTGCACCTTCTTTAATCGCATCGTCATCGACGAAGACTACGGCGGGCTGGCCTTCGAAGACGAAGGCGCGCGCTGTGCGGGGCTGCTGACGGACCCCAAGCAGAAGGTCATGGTCATGGGCAGCCACGGCGTGCTGGTGATCGGTGACACTGTGGCCGACACATTCAACCGCCTGTTTTATTTCGAACGTGCCGCCGAGACGTATATTCGTGCCCTGCAAACCGGAATGCCGTTGCGCCGCATCCCGGAAGATATCGCGGAAAAGACCGCGCAGGAGCTTGAGGCCTACCCCGAACAAGACGCGCGCCACCTGGCGGAGCTCAAGGCGATCCTGGATGAAGAAGGGTCGAACTATGCGCATTAACTTCCGGCACATGGGAGATCAGGAATGAATTACGGCCTTTCCGAAGAGAACCTGATGATCGCCGACACGGTGCGCAGCTTTGTAGAAAAAGAGATATACCCCCACGAAACACTGGTCGAACAAACCGGAGAAGTCCCCAAGGAGATCGCGGACGAGATCAAGCGCAAGACGATTGAGCTGGGTTTCTATGCCTGCAATTTCCCCCAAAGCGTCGGCTGCGCGGGGCTGAACCATCTTGAATTTGCACTGGTGGAACGTGAACTTGGACGCGGATCGATGGCGCTCAATCACTTCTTCGGGCGACCCCAGAATATCTTGATGGCCTGCGAGGGCGACCAGATCGACAGGTACCTGATGCCCGCTGTGCGGGGCGAGAGGATGGATGCGCTAGCTATGACCGAACCGGGTGCGGGATCGGACGTGCGGGGCATGAAATGCATGGCCAGGCGGGACGGCGGCGACTGGGTGGTCAACGGAACCAAGCATTTTATATCGGGTGCGGACCATGCCGATTTTATCATCGTCTTCATCGCAACGGGTGAAGACGAAACGCCCAAAGGGCCCAAGAAACGGATCACCGCTTTCTTGGTCGATCGGGGCACGCCCGGCTTCACGATCCGCGACGGGTATAAATCGGTCAGCCACCGTGGTTACAAAAACATGATCCTCGAATTTGACGATTGCCGCCTGCCTGATGCACAGGTCTTGGGCGAGGTCGATGGTGGTTTCGAAGTGATGAACACGTGGCTTTATGCGACGCGTATTACAGTCGCAACCATGTCCGTCGGCCGCGCGCGGCGGGTGTTCGATTATGCGTTGGACTATGCAGCGACGCGCGAACAATTCGGCCAGAAGATCGGCAAGTTCCAAGGCGTGAGTTTCCAGCTTGCCGACATGATCACCGAAATCGATGCGGCAGACCTTCTGACATTGGCTGCCGCAGACCGTCTGGACAAAGGGCTGCCGGCAAATCGTGAAATCGCGAGCGCCAAACTCTATGCCTCCGAGATGTTGGCCCGGGTAACAGATGCGACGCTGCAACTGCATGGGGGCATGGGCCTGATGGATGATTATCCGATCGAGCGATTTTGGCGTGATGCAAGAGTCGAGCGGATCTGGGACGGGACCAGCGAAATACAGCGCCATATCATCAGCCGTGATATGTTGCGGGCGCTGGGCGCGTGATGTTCCGCTGCCATTTGGCATCGGGGTGGGAGGGGGGCCAGCCCCCCAGCGCTTGCGCGCTTCCCCCCCGGGATATTTTCGAGCCAGAGAAATGTGGGCCTTTGGGTGGCTTTAAGGATTTATTCAGCATGTGTGTTTTAGCTTTTTCCGGCGGTACAGGCGGGGACGCCGATGACCGTAGCCGGAGAAGCCCCCTGCTTGCGCAATGCGGTAGGGGGTGGACCCCTCTTCTCTGGCTCTTAAATATCCTCGCCGAAGGCATAAAATCTCTTCTGGTCTTGCGGTTATCATGAGACGGGACCTGTCAAGACTACTGCGTCCTTCATCGGTTGCCCTGATCGGCGGCGGTGCTTGGGGGGCGCAGATCATCAAGCAGACCAAACGGATGGGATTTGGAGGCGCGATCCATGTCGTGAATCCAAAGTTGGGTATTGTGGAAGGAATACAAGCCGTAGCGTCGCTGGCAGATTTGCCTGACGCACCGGATGCTGTTTTTGTCGGGGTTAACCGTCAGGCAACCGTCTCGGTCGTCGGCGACCTTGCGCGTATCGGCGCAGGGGGGGCGGTGTGCTTTGCGTCAGGATTTGCCGAGGCGCGTGCCGAGGATGCCTTGGCGGGTGACTTGCAGGCGCAGTTGGTCGCGGCAGCGGGCAGCATGCCCATCCTTGGACCTAATTGCTATGGTTTCATCAATGCGCTTGATGGCGCGCTGTTGTGGCCGGACCAGCATGGCTGCCGCCGGGTTGAATCCGGCGTCGCGATTCTGACCCAGTCTTCCAACATCGCGATCAATCTGACGATGCAGCAGCGCGGCCTGCCGATTGCCTATATGGTGACGTGCGGAAACATGGCGCAAACCCGGCAGGCCGAGATTGCACTGGCGTTGCTGGATGATCCAAGGGTTACGGCCATCGGCCTGCATATCGAAGGCTTTTCCGACCTTGGGCTATGGCATGACCTGGCGCTAAGGGCTGCGGAACAAGGCATTCCCTTGATCGCGCTCAAGGTCGGTGCGTCTGATCAGGCGCAGCAGGCAACCGTGTCACATACCGCGTCGCTTGCCGGCGGGGATGCGGGGGCTGCCGCGTTGCTGACACGGCTGGGCATCGCGCGGTTGCATGACCTGCCGAGCTTTCTTGAGACGTTGAAGCTGTTGCACAGTCAGGGGCGGTTGCCATCAAGCGCGCTTTCATCGGTCAGCTGCTCTGGCGGAGAGGCTAGCCTGGCCGCGGATACCGCCCATGGTCGCAAGGTAGAGTTCCCCCCGCTGACCGAAGCGCAGGGCCGCGCCTTGAGAGACGCGCTTGGCCCTATGGTCGCGTTGTCCAATCCGCTGGATTACAACACCTATGTCTGGCGGGACGTCGCGAAAATGACCGCTGCGTGGCTGCCGATGGCAGCGGATCACATCGGTCTCACGATATTGATCGTCGATTACCCGCATACGGATGCCAGCGATTGGGAATGCGCCACGCAAGCCGCGCTGAACCTGCGTGCCTTGTCGGGCAGGCCTGTCGCTGTGGTTGCAACCTTGCCTGAACTGATGCCGCATGACGTTATGGATCGGCTGCTGGCTGGCGGGGTGACGCCGATCTGCGGCCTGACCGAAGCGATCCTGGCGGCCGAAGCTGCGGCGTTTGATCAGGATCCTGATCCGGTGCCTCCGCTGCCTGCGGGGCCGGAACGTGATGCGCATCTGTTGACCGAGGCCGAGGCCAAGGCGGCGCTGCAGGGGTTCGGATTGCGTGTCCCGCAGGGGCAGGTGGCGCAAACCCCCAAGGAAGCCGCGCGGATCGCGCTGTCCTTTGGCGGCGCGGTGGTGCTGAAAGGGCAGGGCCTTGCGCATAAGTCCGAAGCAGGGGCCGTTGCCGTCGGGCTGCAGCCGCAGGATGTCGAAGCGGCGGCCGCCAGAATGCAGGCAGGCAGCTTTCTGGTCGAAGAAATGATTACCGATCCTGTGGCAGAGCTGTTGATCGGCGTGACCCGAGACCCCGCGCACGGCTTTTTGCTGACCCTTGGTGCGGGTGGCGTTCTGACAGAACTATGGCAGGACACCACGTCGCTGCTATTGCCCGTGACCGAAACGCAAATCGGCGACGCGGTGCAGGCCTTGCGGATTGCGCCGCTTTTGAACGGCTATCGGGGCAAACCGGGGGCTGACATCCCTGCCGTCATCGCCGCAGTCTTGTCGGTGCAGGCTTATGTGATTGCTCATCTGGATACGATCAGCGAAGTTGAGATCAACCCGCTGATCTGCACCACGACATCCGCCATTGCCGTGGATGCGCTGATCCGCAAAGCGTAAAAGGAATACACGATGAGTGTTGTCAAAACCCAAACCGATGGAAGCATCTTGCTGGTCACGCTGGACCGCCCAAAGGCGAATGCGATTGATCTGGAAACCTCGCGGCTGATGGGAGAGGTGTTTCGCGACTTTCGCGACAATCCCGATTTGCGGGTCGCGATCATCACCGGGGCGGGCCCCAAGTTTTTCTGCCCCGGTTGGGATTTGAAAGCGGCCGCTGACGGTGATGCGGTCGATGGCAATTACGGCGTCGGCGGTTTCGGCGGGTTGCAGGAATTGCGCGGCATGAACAAGCCTGTGATTGCTGCGGTGAACGGCATAGCCTGCGGCGGGGGGCTGGAACTGGCGCTGAGCGCCGACATGATCCTTGCTGCGGACCACGCGACATTTGCCCTGCCGGAAATCCGGTCCGGCACCGTGGCCGACGCTGCCAGCATCAAGCTGCCCAAACGCATCCCTTATCACATCGCGATGGAGCTGTTGCTGACGGGCCGCTGGTTCGACGCCGAAGAGGCGAAAGGCTGGGGCTTGGTTAATGAAATCGTTCCGGCTGATCAATTACTGGACCGTGCCTGGGAACTGGCGCGGCTTTTGGCCTCTGGCCCGCCGCTGGTTTACGCCGCGATCAAGGAAATCGTGCGGGATGCCGAAGATTCAAAATTCCAGGACGCGATGAACCGCATCACCGGCAGGCAATTGGCGTCGATCGACACGCTTTATTCATCCGAAGACCAGATGGAGGGTGCCCGCGCCTTTACCGAAAAACGCGACCCTGTATGGAAGGGCAAATAACGTCACTATTTGCAAACAACGCGGTGCTCGCGCTAACTGAGCGGCGAGCATCTGAAACCAGGCGGCCCCGATGAAAATTATGTTTGTGCACCAGAACATGCCCGGCCAGTACCGCGAGCTGGTGCAGTGGCTGGCGGACACTGGCGAACATCAAATCTATTTCCTGACCCAGAGGCAGAAACCGCCCCATTTCAAGGGGGTCGAGACCCGGATTTACCAAAGCCATCACAAGCCCGCCAAGGACGCCTATGGCCTGTCCCGGAATTGGGAGGAATCCGCGGGCAACGGTCTGGGGGCGGCCCGCGCGGCCAAGATGATCGAAAAGACCGAAGGCTTTCGACCCGATATCGTGGTGGGGCATATAGGCTGGGGCGAGCTGACCTTTTTCAAGGAGGTCTGGAAAGACGTGCCGATCATCGGCTTTTTCGAATATTACTATAGTGACAGCGGCGGCCCGGTGGGCTTTGACCCCGAGGAACCCGTGTCCGAGAACACGCCGTTCCTGCTTCATGCGCGCAACGCCGTGCCGCTGGCCAATATCGAAACGGTCGACATCGGGCTAAGCCCGACTTTCTGGCAGCGCGACCGGTTCCCGCAAAGCTTTCATGACAAGCTCTATGTCTGCCACGACGGCATCCGCACTGATCAGCTAAAGCCGAACCCCGATGTGCAGCTGAAACTGGGACGGCTGGACCGCGCCCTGACCCGTGACGATGAAATCGTCACCTATGTGACCCGCAACCTTGAACGCACCCGCGGCTTTCATGTCTTTATGCGTGCCCTGCCGAAACTGCTGCGCGAACGGCCCGATGCGCGGGTGTTGGTGCTGGGGGGGAATGACACCTCCTATGGCGGCAAAAGCAAACATCCCGGCGGTCTGCGCGCCGAGATGGAGGCCGAAGTCGGCAAGGACATAGATTGGAGCCGGGTGCATTTTCTGGGCAAGCTGCCTTATGACGACTACCAGAAGGTCATCCAGATCAGCCGCTGCCATCTGTATCTGACGATGCCCTTCGTGCTGTCATGGTCGCTGTTGGAGGCCATGTCGATGGAGGCGACGATCGTGGCGTCTGACGTGGCTCCGGTCCGCGAGGCGATCACCCATGGTGAGACCGGTCTGTTGTTCGATTTCTTCGACCCCCAAGCCTTGGCCGATCAGGTGATTGACGTGTTGGCCACGCCCGCGAAATACGCCCATCTTGGCCCTGCTGCGCGCGAACATGTGGTCAAGACGTATGATTTCATGACCAAATGCCTGCCCGAACATATTGCGCAGATGAACGATCTGCTACCACAAGACAAGCGGATCACGCTGCCGCTGAATCGGAGTTAGAATTTGGACAAGACGCTTCTTTCCATCGGCCACGGCTACAGCGCACGGGCGTTGGCCGCGCGGTTGATCCCGCAAGGGTGGCGCATTCTGGGAACCACCCGCAGCGCCGACAACGCAGATGAAATTGCGGCAACCGGGGTTGAACCCGTCGTCTGGCCGGGGGCCGATCTGGGCGCGTTGATTGCCGAAGTCCCGAATATCCTCGTCTCTGCTGGGCCGGGGCCTGACGGTGATCCCGTGCTGAACGCGGTTGCCGACGACATTGCCCGCGCCGCACCCAACCTGAGCTGGCTTGGCTATCTGTCCACCACAGGCGTCTACGGCGATCATGGCGGCGATTGGGTGGATGAAACCACGCCTTTGACCCCGTCCACCAAGCGCGGTCATGCCCGCGTCGCCGCCGAGGCGCGCTGGCAGGCGATCCCTGATCTGCCCCTGCATATCTTTCGGCTGGCTGGCATTTACGGGCCCGGTCGCGGCCCCTTTGCCAAGGTCCGCGCGGGCACGGCACGGCGCATCATCAAGGACGGGCAGGTGTTTTCGCGCATTCACGTCGCAGACATCGCGCAGGCGCTTGACCTGTCGCTGCACCACCCTGATCCGGGTGCGATCTACAACCTTTGCGATGATGACCCCGCCCCGCCCGAAGACGTTATCGCCCATGCCGCCGAATTGCTGGGCCTGCCCGTGTCACCCGCCATCGCCATCGAAGATGCGGACATGACCCCGATGGCGCGCAGTTTCTATGCGGAAAGCAAAAAGGTACGGAACGACCGGATCAAACAGGCGTTGGGTTGGCAACCGAGCTTCCCGACCTACCGCGTCGGGTTGGCAGCCATGGTGGCCTCGGAAAGCTGAAGCCGGGGCTATGATGCGATCTGCCGATGAAAACAGTCTGAACCATCTTCTGGACGGGATGGAACACGCGGCGGCAAGCGACGATGTCGCCCTGCGTGATGTTCTGGACGAATTCGGTGAACGGTCGATCACGCCGATGATCCTGCTGGCGTCCCTGCTGCTGGTGTCGCCGCTGTCCGGTGTGGTCGGCGTCTCAAGCTTTATCGCAGTTCTGGTGATCGTTCTGTCGGCGCAGGCGCTTTTCGGGAATAAACGCCTTTGGCTGCCTGAATTCCTGTTAAACAAACGCTTGGGGTCGTCGCATTTGCGGACAGCGGTCGGGTGGTTGCGCAAACCCTGCGCGTTCTTTGACCGCCATTCCGGCAAACGCTTGCAGTTCCTGACGACAGGCCCGATGCGGATGATGACCTTGCTGACCTGCACGATCATGCCGATGGGCTGGCCACTGCTCGAATTCGTGCCCTTCGCGTCCTCGTTCGGGGGCGGGACGGTGGCGTTGTTCGCCTTTGGCCTGTTCACGCGCGACGGGCTTTATGTGCTGCTGGGCTATCTGTCGATGATCAGCGTAGCGGCGGTATTCTACGTGGTTGTTTTTTGATCAGCCCAGATAGGCGCGCAGTTCCGGTGGCGGATTGTCCATCAACGCGGCTGCCGGTTGGGGCGCTGCGGCATGGCCATTCGCGACAAAGATCACCTGATCCGCGATGCGCCGTACGTCTTCGGGGGCATGGGTCACCATGATCAGGCTGGCCTTGGTTTCGGTTACCAGTTCATGCACCAGATCCAGCATCTCGTTGCGCAAGGCAGGCCCCAAAGCGGCAAACGGTTCATCCAGCAGCACCAAGGGCCGGGCCTGAACCAGCACGCGCGCGAGGGCGGCACGGCTTTGCTGTCCGCCTGACAAGGCACCCGGCTTGCGCGTTGCCAGATCCGCGAGACCGACACGGGAAAGTGCTGTTTCAACCTTGGCCCTGTCGTCTTTTGACAGCCGCAGGTCGGGGCGCAGGCCCAGCCCGACGTTCTGCAAGACGCTGAGATGCGGAAACAGGTTGTTGTCCTGAAACAGCATCGTCATGGGTCGCGCACCGGGGGCAGCGTCGGTAATGTCAGTTCCCTGCCACAGCAATTTGCCCTTGGTGATCGGGATGAAGCCGCACAGCCCGCCTAGCAGCGTCGATTTGCCCGCACCCGATGGACCGATGACAGCGTATTTCGTGGCAGGTGAAATCGACAGATCAGCGCTCAGGGTGAACCCGTCCTGGGTGATCACCACGTTTTCAAGCGTCAGCATGCCAGCGTCCTCCTTTGTCGAAAGCCCAGAATATGCCCAATGACAATCCGAGCAGGATCAGGGCAGCCCCCGATGCGGCCTCCATCTGGTAGCTGCCCATCAGGCGGTACATCTGCAAGGGCAGGGTGGTACGATCCGGGTCGGCAAACAGCGCGATTACCCCCAGATCCCCCATCGACAGCGCCCCCGTCAGCCCGGCGGCAAAGCCGATCTGCGGGCGCAGGCGCGGCAGGATCACCCATCGCCAAAGCGGCCAGCCTTGCAGCCCCAAGCTTTGGGACAATCGCCCATACACCTGCACTGTATCGCGCAGGGGGGGCACCAGAATGCGTAGCACGAAGGGCAGCCCCATGAGCGCGTTGACCAGCGCCGTCACGGGCAAGGCCAGCGCAAAGGGATCCGCCACAGGATTGATCAAGATAAACCACCCTGTCCCGATCATCAGCGGTGAGGCGGCAAGGCCGAACAAGCCCACCCCCTCAATCCCGCCCTGCCGGGCCGAGGCGATCCAACCTGCCAGCGGCAAGGCCAGCGCCAAAAGGATAACGACGCTGGTCAGAGCCACCCCAATCGACGTGCCGGCGGCCAGCCAAACGCTCGTCGGCGTTGCCGGCAGACCAAGCAGCCCGCGCCAGACCACGGCGCAAAGGGGCAGAAGCAAGAATGCGGCACCGGTCCCGATCGCCAGGATGTCCGGGATACGCTGCCATCCACCGCGCGCATCCCACCGCCGCAGGGGCCGGTCACGCCCGCCGCCAAGACTGACCGAAGGGATGATCCAAAGCGCCAGAACCGCCGCACCGCCCGCCAACCCAAGTTGCACCAGCGACAACAGCGCCGCGCGGCTTAGGTCGAAATCGAACCGGAATGCCTGATAGATCGCCAATTCGATCGTCGTGGCGCGGGGCCCGCCCCCAAGGGTCAAAGCCACGGCAAAGCTGGTCAGGCAGATCACAAAGATCAACGCCGCCACCCCCGGCACGATCTGCCGCAGCATCGGCCATTCAAGGCTCAGGAATACGGCGCGCGGGGTCAGGTTCAGCTGGGCTGCAAGGCGAAACCTTTCGGCCGGGAGGGTGTGCCATGCTTGCAGCAGCAACCGCGTGGCCAGCGGCAGGTTAAAGAAAACATGGGCCAGCACGACGCCGTGCAGCCCGTAGATCGAAACGGTTGGCATCCCGATGGCAGACAGCCCGGCATTCAGCCATCCCGCCCTGCCAAACACGGCCAGCAGCCCCAGCACGGCGACGATCACCGGCAAGATGAATGGCGCGCCAAGCAGGGTTACCAGTACGCCGCGCCCCCAAAACCTGCGTCGCGCCAAGGCGCGCGCGACCGGAATAGCCAGCAGCGTCGAGATCAGCGCAGACAGCAACGCCTGCATGGCGGTGAACCGTATCGCCGCCCAATCCGCCGACCCCAGACCGCTGCCGAATTCGGCACGCGATGCAACCGCTGCCAAGGCGGCAAAAACCAGCGCCACCACCGAAATGGCAGCGCTGGCCCCTGTTCTGGTGCTTATTGCGAGAGGGCGGAAAGCCATTCAGCCAAAGCCTTTTCGCGCAGCGCGGGCACGGCGTCATTCGGCACCAGCAATGCTTTTTCAGGGGTGATCAACGTTTCGAACCCTTTTGGCAGGCCGTCCGCCGGTATCACGGCGGGGTACATCCAGTTGGTCGTGGGCAGCACCGATTGCGCCGCGTCCGAGACCATGAACTGCATGAAGGCATCAGCCAGATCAGGTTGATCGCTGCCCGACAGTTTGCCGACAACTTCGATTTGCATGTAGTGGCCTTCGTCAAAAGCGGCGGCGGATTTGGTCGCGTCTTCTTCGGCGATCAGGTGGTAGGCGGGAGATGTGGTGTAGCTGAGCACCATGTCCGCCTCGCCCTCAAGAAACAGGCCATACGCTTCGGACCAGCCTTTGGTCACGGTCACGACATTGTCGGCCAGCCCTTCCCAGATTGCAGGGGCGTCGTCGCCATAGGCGGCCTTGACCCACATCAGCAGGCCCAGACCGGGGGTGGAGGACCGCGGGTCCTGAATCACGATCTTAAGGTCGCTGTCAGCCAGCGCCTTGAAATTCGTAGGTGGCGTCAGGTCTGTGCCATGCACAAAGGCGAAATAGCCCCAGTCGTAGGGCACAAAGCTGTCGTCGTTCCATGCGATCGGCAGATCATAGTCGGCGGTGACAGATGTCGGTTCAAACAGGCCGGTTTCCTTGGCCGCGGCGATCAGGCTGGTGTCCAGGCCCAGCACCACATCGGCGTCCGACCGCGCGCCCTCAAGCTTGAGACGGGCCAGCAATGCGGCACCGTCGCCCATGCCGACGAACTTCAGATCACATTCGCAGGTTTCTTCGAACGCTTTTTCGATCACCGGGCCGGGGCCCCAGTCGGAAACGAAACTGTCATAGGTATAGACCACCAGTTCAGGCGTGTCGGCATAGGCCGAGGTTGCAAGGAACGTGGTGGCAGCAAGTGTAAGATACTTCATGGCATCCTCCAAAATGCGGCGTCAGAAAGCGTTGGAGTGATGTCCAGACCTTCCCTCCGCCGGTGTTAACCGGTTCAGGTTCAACGGGTCCGTGCGATGCACATCTCAGCCAGAGGCCCCCCGAGGTACCTTACCGGTAGAACGCTTGTGCGTGGGGCGCAAGGCGAAATCCCTTGAGGCATCGGGGCGGCACCGTTAAGTGTCGGCAGCAAAGGAGACCCCGATGTCGATCAACAGCTTTGGCCATCTTTTCCGCGTGACCACCTGGGGCGAAAGCCATGGGCCAGCCTTGGGGGCCACCGTTGACGGCTGCCCCCCCGGCGTGCCGATCACGGAAAGCATGATCCAGCAGTGGATGGACAAGCGCAAGCCGGGCCAGAACAAATACACCACCCAGCGGCGCGAAGCCGACGAGGTGCGTATTTTGTCGGGTGTGTTCGAGGGGGTCAGCACAGGCACGCCGATCCAGTTGATGATCGAAAACACCGACCAGCGGTCAAAGGATTACGGGGACATCAAGGACAAGTTTCGCCCCGGCCACGCGGACATCACCTATTTCCAGAAATACGGCATTCGCGATTATCGCGGTGGCGGGCGGTCTTCGGCGCGCGAAACGGCATCGCGCGTAGCGGCTGGCGGTTTGGCCCGCGAGGCGATCAAGGCGATTGCCCCGAATGTGCAGATCACCGGCTATATGGTGCAGATGGGACCGCACAAGATTGATCGTGATGCGTTCGACTGGGACCAGATCGAACAGAACCCGTTCTGGGTGCCCGACGCAAAGGCGGCCGAGGATTGGGCGGCATATCTGGATGGTCTGCGCAAATCCGGATCATCCGTGGGCGCGATCATCGAGGTGACGGCACGCGGTGTGCCCGCCGGCCTTGGTGCGCCGGTCTATGGCAAGCTTGATACCGATCTGGCCGCCGCGATGATGAGCATCAACGCCGTCAAAGGCGTTGAGATCGGTGAAGGCATGTCCGCAGCGATGCTGACCGGCGAATTGAACGCGGACGAGATCAGCATGGGGCCGGATGGCCCGGTCTATTCGTCGAACCATTCGGGTGGTATTCTGGGCGGGATCAGCACGGGGCAGGACATTGTCGTGCGTTTCGCGGTCAAGCCGACCTCAAGCATCCTGACCACCCGCAAGACGATCACGAAATCGGGTGAGGATACCGAGATTATCACCAAGGGGCGCCACGACCCCTGCGTCGGGATTCGGGCGGTTCCGGTGGGCGAGGCGATGATGGCTTGCGTGCTGCTGGATCACATGCTGCTGCACCGGGGGCAGGTTGGCGAAAATCAGGGCATCATAGGCTAAGTTAGCCGAAAAGTTCGAATTTTTCGGATCGGAATTTTCGAAAACTCCGGCATGCTGCCCGCAAGGTCTTGCACTCCGCGAACAGCGGCGCAAGCATCGCGAATGGCTGCTACTTCGATAGAACACCGCCCCGGACGGGCCATTGCGCTCAAGCTTGGGGCTGTATTCCTGTTTACGGTCATGGCCGCCATCATCAAGATCGCGACCGAAACCGTGCCCGCCGGACAAGCCGTTTTTTTCCGGTCGTTCTTTGCCTTTCCGATGATCATCCTGTGGCTTTGGCAGCGCGGTGATTTGCGTCATGGGTTGAAGCCGTCCAACCTGATGGGCCATGTCTGGAGAGGTATTTTCGGTACCACCGCAATGGGTCTTACCTTTGGCGGGCTCAGCCTGCTGCCCTTGCCCGAGGTGACCGCAATCGGCTATGCCACGCCCTTGTTTACCGTCGTTTTCGCTGCGTTATTTCTGGGTGAACGCGTGCGCCTGTTTCGTCTTTCCGCGGTCGCCGTCGGTTTGGTTGGCGTTTTGATCGTGCTTTACCCGCGCTTTACCATCGGCGGCGATGCCGTTTCGCAGATGGCGACATTGGGGGCCTTCATGGTTTTGGGCGCGTCGATCATGCGGGCGTTGGTGCAGGTCCACGTCCGCCGTCTGGTCCAGACGGACAGCACGGCAGCCATCGTGTTCTTCTTCTCGCTCACCGCTACTGTCCTGTCCTTCCTGACGCTGCCTTTGGGGATGCTGGTGGACTGGCCTGCGCTGACCTGGATCATGCCGGGGCTTCCGGTCGGTCTGCTTTTGATATGTTCGGGTCTGGTTGGCGGGGTCGCGCAGATCATGATCACGTCGTCGTTCCGTTTCGGACCCGTGTCGATGCTGGCCCCTTTCGATTATGCTTCGATGATTTTCGCGACGCTGATCGGCTGGCTGATCTTCAGCGAAATCCCGACGCCTGCGATTTTGATCGGTGCAGGCCTTGTGATGACCGGTGGCGTGCTGATCATCTGGCGCGAACGACAACTGGGGCTGGACCGGTCCAAGGCCAAGGCCAGCAGCACGCCACAGGGCACCCCAAGCTGATCTGACAGACGTTGCGTCGCGTTTCACGAAATAACGCGCCCAAGTAGAAATTGTGTTAGGCTAAATTTTTAGCCGTGTGGAATCATCGCCAAAGAATGGTCCGCACACTTTCTTTTCTGGGAGGAAAAACATGACTTCAAAATCGATTATTACCGCGAGTTTTGTACTGGGCTTGGCGGCCACCGGCGTTTTCGCACAGGAGTGTGCACCGTCGAAATGGGGTGCCGAAGATCAGATCGGCTCGGCCAACCTGGTCAGCACAGAGCGGACGCTGGAGGCGGCAAAGCTGATCAAGCAGGGGAAATCCATGCCGCTCGGGATCGTGATCGGCCCCGATACGCCCGCATTTCCCCCAAGATCCTTGAACTTGCAGATCGTGCAACCCAACCAGCAAGGGGGGCAGAAACTGTCCGCCTTTGGCTACGAGGGCAACTACAACGACGATATCATCCAGACGTGGATCGGCATCGGGTCGCAACTGGACGGGTTGGGGCATTTGGGCGAGAACGGCCAATACTACAACTGTCTGGATGAAAAGGAAATTTCCGCGATCGGCGGTTTGACCAAGCTTGGGACCCATGCAGTGCCGCCCTTGGTTGCCCGCGCCGTGATCGTCGACATGGCCAAGCACTTCGGCAAGGACGTGATGGCCGCTGGAGAGCATTTCGGCGAGGCAGACATCAAGGCCGCGATGGAGGCCCAGGAGGTCACTGTCAACGAGGGCGATATCGTCATGTTCCACACCGGCTGGACCGATGGCATGTTGGAAAGCGATCCGACGGCATGGGGGTCAACCGAACCGGGCCTGAACAATGAGGGCGCTGTTTATGTGGCGTCGATGAACCCGATGGCCGTGGGGGCGGACACCTGGGGCCTTGAGGCGATCCCGGCCAAAGAAGGCGACAAGGTTTTCTACGGGCACGTCACGCTGCTGAAGGACAACGGCATCTATATTCTCGAGACGATGAACACCGGCCCGCTGGTGCGTGATGGCGTCAAGGAATTCATGTTTATCTTGGGGCAGCCGCTGATCAAAGGCACGGTTCAGGCGATGATCAACCCCGTCGCCCTGTACTAGACTATTGTGCTAGATCGACCTTGAAATTGGAAACGGCGCGGGGGTGACCCGCGCCGTTTTCTTACTGGAACCGTAGAATTAGCGGATCAGGACCGAACCAGCTTTTCGTACTCTTCAGAGATGTCGCGGGTCAGCGCACCAACCTCGAAAGTGTAATCGGCAATCTGACCAACTGGCGTGACTTCGGCGGCAGTACCCGTCAGCCAGCACTGCTCAAACCCTTCAAGCTCTTCCGGCATGATGCGGCGTTCGTTGACGGTCAGGCCCTTTTCCTTGAGCATCCCGATCACGGTTTGCCGCGTCAGACCATTCAGGAAGCAGTCGGCCAGTGGCGTGTGCACTTCACCATCTTTGACGAAAAAGATATTTGCGCCGGTCGCTTCGGCGACGTAGCCACGGTAGTCCATGAACAACGCGTCAGAACAGCCTTTGGCTTCGGCCGCGTGCTTGGAAGTCGTGCAGATCATGTAAAGACCGGCGGCCTTGGCATGCACCGGGATTGTCTCGGGCGAGGGGCGCTTCCATTTGGAGATGTCGAGTTTGGCACCCTTCATCTTGGCGTCGCCGTAGTAGTTGCCCCATTCCCAACCGGCAATCGCCAGACGCACAGGGTTGCGCGCAGCGGAAACGCCCATATCGGGACCGGCACCGCGCCATGCAATGGCGCGCACATAGGCATCGGTCCAGCCGTTGGCCTGGAGCATCTCGTATTTTGCGGCCTCGATTTCATCGACCGTATAGGGGATTTCAAAATCCAGATACTGGGCCGATTTGCGCAGGCGTTCGGAATGTTCGCGGCCTTTGAAAATCTTGCCGTTATAGCACCGCTCGCCTTCAAACACAGAAGAGGCGTAGTGCATGGCATGGGTCAGGATATGGACGTTTGCATCACGCCAATCGACCATCTTACCGTCCATCCAAATTTTGCCGTCACGATCATCATATGCGCCGTCCATGGTGTATCCTCCCTTTGATTTGTCGTAAACTTTACGAATGTTGCGCAGATAATGTCCGTAGCGGACATTTTATTACGCAAAACTTGGCGTTCGATAGCCTTTGAGACTTGGAAAGTCAACAACCCTGACGTAAAGTCCGGCCCCAAAGCAGGAGAGAAAACCATGGCAGACGGACGCGGCGCATCTTCTTATTCAGGTGAAAACCTTCTGTTCCTGACGGATGAACAACTGCGCCAGGCGATCGAGGCGATGTTTTTCGCGTATCGCGGCTTTACCGCTGATCCGGATCGTATTCTGGTCGACATGGCCTATGGGCGTGCGCATCACCGGGCGATCCATTTCATCAACCGCGCCCCCGGCACGACGGTGAACAATCTGCTGGGCCTTTTGGGTGTTACAAAACAATCCCTCAATCGTGTGTTGCGCACTCTGATCGCGGATGGTCTTGTCAAAAGCCAAGTGGGCAAGACGGACAAACGGGAGCGGCATTTGTATCTGACCGAGGCAGGGCGCGCGCTTGAGCAGACCTTATCCGATGCGCAGCGGGTGCGGATGCGGGGTGCCTTTCGGGATGCAGGGCCCGAGGCCGTCGCTGGGTTTCGCACCGTGCTGGAGGCGATGATGGACCCTGAAATGCGCCACAGCTATACCAAGCTCAAGGAGAATGGCGCGTGAGCGATATGGACGCGCATCTGCTGATCGTCGATGATGACGAACGTATCCGGACGTTGCTGCAGAAGTTTCTGATGCGCCACAGCTTTCTGGTCACCGCGGCGCGGGATGCTGCCCATGCACGGCGCATTCTGGCGGGGCTGGATTTTGACCTGATCGTGCTGGACGTAATGATGCCCGGTGAAGACGGGTTAAGCCTGACCCGCCATCTGCGCGAAAAGATGCAAACGCCGATCCTCTTGTTGACCGCCAAAGGCGAGACGGACAACCGGATCGAAGGGCTTGAGGCCGGTGCCGATGATTATCTGGCGAAACCGTTCGAGCCCAAGGAACTGCTGCTGCGGATCAACGCGATCTTGCGGCGGATGCCCGATACAAGCGTGGCGGATACGGCGCCCAAGGTGTTGTCGATGGGCCAGATCCGCTATGATATCGAGCGCGGAGAGCTTTGGCAGGGTGACGATCTGGTGCGGCTGACCGCGACCGAGGTTCAGTTGATGCGCATCTTTGCCGCGCAACCCGGGGCGGCGCTGAGCAGGTCCATGCTGGTCGAGGAGCTTGGCCGTGATCGCGGGCAGGCGCAGGAGCGGGCCGTGGATGTCCAGATCACCCGGTTGCGGCGCAAGATCGAGGATAACCCCAAGCAGCCGCGATATCTTCAGACGGTGCGTGGGGCTGGTTATATGTTGGCACCGGATTGATTTTAGCCGACTGTTGAATGGGGGTTTCACACCCCCAAACCCCCGTGGGATATTTTTGAGCCAGAGAAGTTGGGACGCGTCACTGGAAAAGGTCGCCGTGACGGGTTATGGTTTTTCAAACTTGAATATTGAGGTGAGGCCGAGATGACGGAAACTGCTGTGGAAGAGATGAGCTTTGAGGCGGCGATGGCCGAGCTTGAGAAGGTCTTGGGCCAGCTTGAGCGTGGCGACGTGGCGTTGGACGAGAGTATCGCGCTTTATGAGCGGGGCGCTGCGCTGAAGAAGCGCTGTGAGGCGAAGTTGAAGGAAGCCGAAGAGAAGGTTGCGCAGATTACCTTGGATGGCGATGGCAATCCCGCCGGGGTGACGGCCGTTGGCGGGATTTGATATCCCGATGCAGGCGGAGCTGACGCGTCGCCCGTTTGAGGAGGCGCTTGGGAAGGCTGCCGATCTGGCGACGGGTCAGGTCTTGCACGGGCTAGGCGGGGTGGACGGCCAAATCGCCGAGGCGATGCGCTATGCGGTGACGGGTGGCAAGGGCCTGCGGGCGTTTCTGGTGATCGAATCGGCACGGTTGCATGGGGTCATGGATGCACAGGCGGCCCCGGCAGCAGGCGCGATCGAGGCGCTGCATGCCTATTCGCTGGTACATGATGACATGCCCTGCATGGACAATGACGATCTGCGGCGCGGCCAGCCGACTGTTCATGTCAAATGGGACGAGGTGACGGCGGTTTTGGCTGGCGATGCGTTGCAGGCCCTGGCGTTTGAGCTGGCGGCACAGACCGGATGTTCAGACGCCGGGCGCGTCGCGCTGGTTGCAGGGTTGGCACATGCATCGGGGGTGCGCGGCATGGTCGGGGGGCAGGCGTTGGATATTGCTGCTGAAAGCGCTTCGGTGCCGTTGACGCTGGACCAGATCACCACATTACAGGCCGGCAAGACGGGGGCCTTGATCGAATGGGCGGCGACTGCCGGACCTGTCATGGCGCGTGATGATCCACGGCCCTTGCAGCGCTATGCGCGTGATCTGGGTCTGGCCTTTCAGATTGCCGATGACATTCTGGACATCGAGGGCGATGCCGAAACGGTCGGCAAAGCCGTTGGCAAGGATGCCGGTGCGGGCAAGGCGACCTTTGTATCCTTGCTGGGGTTGGCACCTGCAAAGCAACGCGCGCAGGCCTTGATCGAGACGGCCTGCGAGGCTTTGGCAGTTTATGGCGACGATGCGGAAACCTTGCGGGATGCTGCGCGTTTCGTTATTGCGCGCAAAAGCTGAGCCGCCGGAGGCCCGAGATGACTGATCGACCTGAAACACCCTTGCTTGACCAAGTGGATCGCCCGGCGGACCTGAAGCGGTTTTCCGATGCCGAACTGGTCAAGCTGTCCCATGAGCTGAGGGCCGAAACGATTTCCGCCGTGTCCGAGACCGGCGGGCATCTGGGTGCCGGGTTGGGAGTGGTCGAATTGACGGTCGCGATCCATGCCATTTTCGACACGCCGCGCGACAAGCTGATCTGGGATGTGGGGCACCAGTGTTACCCGCACAAGATCCTGACCGAACGGCGCGACCGTATCCGCACCTTGCGGATGAAGGACGGTCTGAGCGGCTTCACCAAGCGCAGCGAATCACCCTACGATCCGTTCGGGGCCGCGCATAGTTCGACTTCGATCAGTGCCGCTTTGGGCTTTGCCGTGGCGCGTGATCTGGGCGGCGTGGTGCCAGAGGGTCTTGGTGATGCGATTGCGGTGATCGGTGACGGGTCGATGTCTGCCGGCATGGCGTACGAGGCGATGAACAACGCGGGCGATCTGCAAAAGCGGATGATCGTGATCTTGAACGACAACGAGATGTCGATCGCCCCGCCTGTTGGTGCGATGTCGGCCTATCTGAGCCGTCTTTACGCCGAGGAGCCGTTTCAGGAGTTCAAGGCGGTCGCCAAAGGCGCGGTCAGCATGTTGCCCGGTCCGTTCCGCGAAGGGGCGAAACGCGCCAAGGATATGCTGAAAGGCATGACGGTGGGCGGTACCTTGTTTGAACAGTTGGGGTTTTCGTACATCGGGCCGATTGACGGTCATGATCTGAACCAGCTGTTGCCGGTCTTGCGCACGGTCAAGGCGCGGGCCACGGGGCCGACCCTGATCCATGTCATCACCAAAAAGGGCAAGGGATACGGGCCCGCCGAGGCTGCCCGCGACAAGGGCCACGCGACGTCCAAGTTCAATGTCTTGACGGGCGAGCAGAAAAAAGCGCCGTCCAACGCGCCAAGCTATACCCGCGTGTTCGCCGATACCCTGATTGCCGAGGCTGCGCGTGACGACAAGATTTGTGCCGTGACCGCTGCCATGCCGGATGGCACCGGCCTGAACCTTTTTGCCGAACGCTATCCCAGCCGGTGCTTTGACGTGGGTATTGCAGAACAGCACGGCGTGACGTTTTCCGCCGCACTGGCTGCGGGCGGGATGAAGCCGTTTTGCACGATGTATTCGACGTTCTTGCAGCGCGGGTATGATCAGGTCGTGCATGATGTGGCAATCCAGCGGTTGCCGGTGCGTTTCGCGATTGACCGCGCCGGGTTGGTCGGGGCCGATGGTGCGACCCATGCCGGTGCATTTGACGTGGCGTTTCTGGCGAACCTGCCGGGTTTCGTGGTCATGGCCGCCGCAGACGAGGCCGAGTTGGTGCATATGGTCGCCACCGCCGCTGCCCATGACGACGGGCCGATTGCGTTTCGGTTTCCGCGCGGCGAGGGCAACGGTGTCGACATGCCCGAACGCGGTGTGCCGCTTGAAATCGGTAAGGGCCGGATCATCACAGAGGGCAAGCGCGTCGCGCTGCTGTCCTTTGGCACGCGTCTGGCCGAGGTTGAAAAGGCCGCAGAAGCCCTGCGCGCCAAGGGGATCACGCCGACGATCGCTGACGCGCGCTTTGCCAAGCCATTGGACCGCGAGATGATTTTGTCGTTGGCCGCGGAACACGAGGCCCTGATCACCATCGAAGAAGGGGCCGTCGGCGGCTTTGGCAGTCACGTCGCACAATTGCTGAGCGATGAGGGGGTGTTTGACGTCGGTCTGAAGTACCGGTCAATGGTCCTGCCAGATACTTTCATCGACCAGGCCAGCCCCGAAGACATGTACGCGGTCGCGGGCATGAATGCCGAACAGATCGAAGCGAAGGTGCTTGATGTGCTGGGCATTGCCAGCCTTGGTGCACAGCGGGCCTGACGCGCAGGCCCGCGTTTTCTCAGGCACCGATTGAACGGTATGCCGCGACGATGCTAAGCGCCGCCGAGGCTGCCTCGCGGCCCTTTTCAATGAAATGCATGCGATAGATCGCGTTATGGTGGTCGGTTTCCTGATATTGATGCGGCGTCAGGGATACCGACAGCACCGGCACGCCAGTGTCCAGGCCCACCCGCATCAGGCCGTCGACAACGGCAGCGGCGACGAAATCATGGCGGTAGATGCCGCCATCGACAACAAAGGCGGCGCAGATGATCGCGTCGTATTTTGCCGTTTCCGCAAGGGTCTGCGCCATCAGCGGCATTTCGAACGCGCCAGGCACTTCGGCCACGTCGATCTGATCGGCGGGGATCGTTTCGGTAAACCCGTCATAGGCACGATCTACGATATCGGCATGCCAACGGGCCTTGATAAAAGCATAGCGGGTGTGTGTCATGGTGATCTCCTTTATTTCGTCAGCGACACAAGTCACCCAAGGCGATCACGATTGCGAACGGCCCCTGTTCAAGGACCGCGCAACCGCATTCTCTTCCATCCGGACTATGACCGTCGGCTCTGGCATCGCACCAGATCTGCTGACCAGCGGCCCAAAGAAGGGCACGCTGCGCTCGCGGGCTGGTGACGCAAGGCCACATACCGCCGGTGGGGAATTTCACCCCGCCCTGAGAATGTTTGCACGTTGCCAAGGCGGGCGGGCGTCTGCAAGGTGAAAAACGACTGTTTACGAAAGGCCGAAGGCGATGCACCCCAATCCGATCTACCATGATGCCGATGCGGCGCGGAACATCTCCTTTGCCCGCGACCGTGGTTTCGGGATTCTGGCGGCCAGTGGGGCCGGCGCGCCGATGCTAAGCCATGTGCCGTTTTTGTTGAATGAAGCGGGGGATATGGCCGAATTGCACTTGGTGCGGTCGAACCCGATTGCGCGTGCGCTAGCCGAGCCTTTGGATGTGAAGATCGCGGTCACGAGCGGCGATACTTACATTTCGCCCGATTGGTATGGCATCGAAGATCAGGTTCCAACGTGGAATTACGTTGCGGTACATCTGACGGGCGTGCTGGAACTGCGCCCGCCCGAGGAGCTGTTGTCTCTGCTCGACCGCCAATCCGCCGCCTACGAGGGGCGGCTTTTGCCGAAAGCCCCCTGGACCACGGCCAAGATGCAGCCCGAGACGATGGAAAAGCTGATGCGCATGATCGTGCCCTGCCGGATGAAAATCACCGGTGTGGATGGCACATGGAAGCTGAGCCAGAACAAATCCGATGCCGCGCGCCTCGAGGCATCGCAAGGGGTCGCGGCGCATGGCTTTGGATCTGATACGGAAATCATCGCGGCGCTGATGCGTGACACGATCGGCAGTTGATCAAACAAGCGATTGCACAGGGCGGATTTGGTCGCGATAGTCGGGTCAATTCTTGGAGGAGACAGTCATGAAGCTTTATTATTCCCCGACATCGCCCTACGTCCGCAAAGTCATGGTGCTGCTGCACGAGACAGGCCAGATCGACGACGTCACGCTTGAGACGATGAACACCACGCCCCTGAAACCTGACGCGGCGCTGCTGTCGAAGAACCCCCTGGCCAAGGTGCCCGCGCTTGAGCGCGCCGAAGGCCCGACGCTTTATGACAGCCGCGTGATTTGTGCCTATCTGGATGATCGCGCTGGCGGAATGCTATATCCGGCAGGTGCGCGCCGCTGGGATACCCTGACGCTTGAGGCGACGGCAGATGGCATTCTGGATGCTGCATTGTCGATGGTTTACGAGGGCCGGATGCGCCCCGAAGACAAACAGATGCCGGAATGGATCGAAGGCCAGTGGGGCAAG
This sequence comes from Roseobacter sp. GAI101, assembly GCF_000156335.1. GTDB lineage: Bacteria > Pseudomonadota > Alphaproteobacteria > Rhodobacterales > Rhodobacteraceae > Sulfitobacter. The sequence goes on along the minus strand of NZ_DS999213.1, from coordinate 2,485,421 downwards.
ATCGAACGTGCCTGTGCTGCGCTGAACACCCGTTGGGTCAGCCAGCTGTCAGGGCCCCTTGATATGGGCCAGATCGCCGTCGGCTGCGCGCTTGGGTATCTTGATTTCCGCCATGATGCCCGGAACTGGCGCAAGGGCAATGATGCCCTGGCAAATTGGGCGCGCAGCTTTGATTCGCGTGATTCGATGCAGGCAACTGCGCCGCCCAAGGCTTAAACGCGGAAAAGGGAGGCTTTAACGTGTTCTCAACGCCACCCTGCGACGGTTTGCGCGGAAACGCATCTGGACGCGCGCCGTCCATCCCGCTAGATACCGACAGAATTATGGTTGCGTTTCGACGTCGCCCGAAATTTTCATGGCCGGATCGGCCCTTGATTTGGAGTTAACCCGTGTCCCAAGCAGAAGATCACGCAGGCACCCGGAGGGATTTCCTCTATTACGCCACAGCAGGTACAGGTGCGGTCGCCGTCGGCGCGGCGGTCTGGCCGTTGGTCAATCAGATGAACCCGTCAGCGGATGTCAAAGCGCTTTCGTCGATTCGTGTCGATGTTTCGGCGGTCGAGCCTGGTACCCAGTTGACCGTCAAGTGGTTGGGCAAGCCGGTTTTCATCCGCCGCCGCACGGAAGCAGAGATCGAAGAAGCACGGGCCGTAGATGTTTCGGCACTGCCCGATCCCGAGGCTGAAAATGCCAACATTGCAGCGGGCGCGCCTGCAACCGATGAAAACCGTGCCATGGCCGGTCAGGAAGAATGGCTGGTCATGATGGGTGTATGTACGCACCTTGGCTGTGTGCCTTTGGGCGATGCGGGTGACTTTGGCGGCTGGTTCTGCCCTTGCCACGGGTCGCACTACGATACCGCGGGTCGTATCCGCAAAGGGCCAGCGCCACGCAACCTGCCGGTGCCGCTTGCTGAATTCGTGGACGAAACCACGATTAAACTGGGTTAAGGGAGAACTAGAATGGCTGGAATTCCTCACGACCATTATGAGCCGAAGACAGACGGGCAAAAGTGGTTGCACACCCGTTTGCCAGTTGTCGGACTTTTGTACGACACATTGATGATCCCCACACCAAAGAACCTGAACTGGATGTGGATCTGGGGCATCGTCCTGACATTCTGTCTGGCGCTGCAGATCGTCACCGGTATCGTTTTGGCGATGCACTACACGCCGCATGTCGACCAGGCTTTCGCGTCGGTCGAACACATCATGCGCAACGTAAACGGCGGCTACATGCTGCGCTACCTGCACATGAACGGTGCTTCGCTGTTCTTCGTCGCGGTTTATGCCCACATTTTCCGCGGTCTCTATTACGGGTCCTACAAAGCACCACGCGAGATTACATGGATCATCGGCATGCTGATCTATCTTCTGATGATGGCAACCGGCTTTATGGGCTACGTTTTGCCTTGGGGTCAGATGTCCTTCTGGGGTGCGACAGTTATTACCGGTCTGTTCGGTGCGATCCCGTTCATCGGTGAAAGCCTGCAAACATTGCTGCTGGGCGGACCTGCGGTGGATAACGCCACGCTGAACCGTTTCTTCAGCTTGCACTACCTTCTGCCTTTCGTGATTGCCGGTCTGGTGATCGTGCACATCTGGGCGTTCCACACCACGGGCAACAACAACCCAACCGGTGTAGAGGTGCGTCGCGGTTCCAAAGAAGAAGCGCAAAAAGACACGCTGCCGTTCTGGCCCTACTTCGTTGTGAAGGACCTGTTCGCGCTGGCCGTGATCCTGGCGGTATTCTTTGCCATCGTAGGCTTCATGCCGAACTACCTGGGCCACCCCGATAACTACATCGAGGCGAACCCGCTTTCGACACCTGCGCACATCGTTCCTGAGTGGTACTTCTTGCCCTTCTACGCGATCCTGCGTGCCTTCACTGCCGAAGTATGGGTCGTGCAGATTGCGTCCTTCGTGACCGGCGGCATCATCGACGCCAAGTTCTTCGGTGTTCTGGCGATGTTCGGTGCGATTGCCGTAATGGCGCTGGTGCCGTGGCTGGACACGTCCTCTGTGCGGTCGGGCCGGTACCGTCCCATGTTCAAGTGGTGGTTTGCGCTGCTGGTCGTCGATTTCTTTGCTCTGATGTGGCTGGGTGCGATGCCTGCGGAAGAACCCTATGCCAGCCTGTCGCTGATCGCGTCGGCCTACTGGTTCGGTTACTTCCTGGTGATCCTGCCTCTGCTGGGTGTGATCGAAAAGCCGATGGCACAGCCTGACACGATCGAAGCTGATTTCGCCAAGAATAAAGCTGCGAAAACAGGCGGCTCCAAGACGCTCGTAAACCCGGCTGAATAAGGACCATGACAATGATCAAGAAAACAATCATCTCGGCTGTTGTCGCCATGGGCCTTACAAGCTCCGCTGCCTATGCAGCCGGCGGGGAAGCACATGTCGAAAACTTTGACTTCTCTTTCGAGGGGCCTTTTGGGGCCTTCGATATTAACCAGTTGCAGCGCGGCCTGAAGGTTTATACCCAAGTCTGTTCGGCGTGCCATGGTTTGGAATATGTCCCGATCCGGACGTTGTCCGACGACGGCGGTCCACAGCTTCCTGAGGATCAGGTTCGGGCTTTTGCCAGCAACTATGAAGTATTCGACGCAGGCTTGGACGATTTTCGTCCGGCCACACCTGTCGACCACTTCCCGGGCTCGGCCCTCGAAACTGCGCCTGATCTTAGCCTGATGGCCAAGAAGCGGGCTGGTTTCCACGGTCCTTACGGTCTTGGGATCAACCAGTTCTTCAAAGGTATGGGCGGCCCCGAGTATATCGCGTCTCTTTTGACCGGTTATGAAGAAGCGCCTGAATGTGCACCGGAAGACTTTCCGGGCAACTACAACAAGGCATTTCCAAACGGCGGTATTCCCGAGGAGTGCAAGGACGAGCACGGCCATGCGACGATCGAAGGCAGCTGGATCGCGATGGCGCAGCCTTTGTATGGTGACGACGTCGAATTCGATGATGGCCACGAGGCTACACTCGAAAGCGAAGCCATGGATGTTTCCGCATTCTTGATGTGGACGGCTGAGCCGAAATTGATGGCGCGCAAGCAGGCCGGATTTGCGGGTGTCGTGTTTCTGACCCTTCTGTCGGTACTGTTGTACCTCACCAACAAGCGTCTTTGGGCACCTGTAAAGCGTAAGGAAGACTAAGGTCTTCCTTCACCGCCTGAAAGACTGAAAAAAGTGAAAGGCCTTCCGGATCAGAATAGATCCGGAAGGCCTTTCGGTTCGTGCAAAGTGGGGAGACTTCTTGGAGGGCACAAACGAGTTGGTGGAAAAAAGAGAGGCAAGAGCCAGCGTACAGATCTATTGAACGCCACGACTTAGGTGGGTAACTACCTTCGCCATACTCTGCACCTCTATGCCTCAAAACCGGGCCGACACCATCCTGAGTAAAAAGAAGGTTGCTATCGTCAGACCGTCACTTTCAATACAGTCACATTTACGTGTGAATTATGAAGCGGTCTGTGAAGTGGGTCACATAATCATCAAATATTTGGCAATTCGGAAATTTTTCTAAGATTATCAGCATCTAAGATCCGCAACGCACCCCGACCCAGATCAATGGTTCCATCCCGTTTCCACACGGCCAGCGTCTTGGACACGGCTTCACGGCTGGCCCCTACGAATTCAGCCAGCTCGGATTGGGACAATTTGATCGTGGAGGATTGGATCTTGTGGCCATCCGCCAGATACAGAATCTTTTGTGCCAGCCGCATCGGCAACGGCAGAAACACCTGATCGCGCAACTGCTGGCCCATCCACCGCATCCGCTGCCCCGCGAGCTGGATCATATCCACGCCCAGCTCGGGTTCATTCCTGAGGGCGGCCAGAACATCGGCGTTCTTGATACCCCAGACCTTGGTCGGCTCTATCGCCATCACGGTCGCAGTCCGCGGACCCGGATCAAACAATGCGATTTCGCCGAACATCGCACCATCACGCATCACATCAAGGCTTAGCTTGCGCCCATCTTCGGACAGGACGCTGAATTCTAGCGCGCCCGTTGCGATCGCATAAAGGCTGTCGCCGGTATCGCCTTGTTCGAACAAGACCTCGCCTTTGGCCAAGACCTTTTCCTGGGCCAGTCTGATCATCAACGCTTGCAGGGCATCGGACGCTGAGGCCAGAAAACCTTTTGAGATCAATTCTTGAATCTGGGATACGCTGGTAACTGTCACGGGCTATTCACCAAATAGGCTATTCAATACGGCAAGGGTCGGCGGTTAGCGTGAAAACCCCGCCACCATTTTCTGATTGGTCGCCCCGAACCCGGCCAAAGCGCTCATCACTTCGTCGCTGGCCGGTCCGTAGACGGTAAAGCGGACGGGCGCGAAGGCCGTCAGAAAACGATCGGCAAACTTTGCGCCGAAATTTCCAAGATGCGTCATGACGGCCGCATTGTCTGCATAGCGTTCCAGAACGGTACAGGTGCTGCGGTCTTCGGGCATGTAGTATTCGTAATGCAAGGCACCGGGCTCATCGGCCTGTGTCGCCTTGACCATCTCGTCCAAAAGCGGCTGAACCATCTCGGCCTGCCCCTCAAGGACCTTCAATTCCAGTACCCACTCGATCACATCGCTCATCTGAACACCCCCCGGTCACGGAGCAGCGTAGCGGTGAATGGAATGGAAACGCAATGGAGTTAATCAACTATTAAATGTGTTGCCTCTTGCCCCGTGATCCGTGCCCGAATGATTGCGCCCTCGGTCTGGGGGGCCGTAAAATGCGTTTCGGTGAATTGCGCTGTCCGGCCCATTGTCGGGCTTTCCATCAGGACGTCGTGCATGCGCCCTTGCTGCGCGTCCAGATGCCGCGCGACCTGCCTGTCGCCCGCGGCCCGCAGTTGTGCGGCACGTTCCTTGATCAAACCGCCCTGCACAGCTGGCATCCGCGCAGCAGGGGTGCCTTGGCGCGCGGAGTAGGGGAACACATGCAGCCAGGTCAGATCGCAGTCCTGCACCAGCTTGAGGGAGTTTTCGAACATCGCATCGGTTTCTGTCGGAAACCCGGCGATGATATCGGCCCCGAACGTCATGTCAGGCCGCAGCTTGCGGGCTTCTTCGGAAAAGCGGATTGCATCGTCACGCAGGTGGCGCCGTTTCATCCGCTTGAGAATCATATCGTCGCCGTGTTGCAGGCTCAGGTGAAGATGCGGCATCAGGCGGGGTTCAGTGGCAATCGCCTTCATCAGGTTATCGTCCACTTCGATCGAATCAATCGAACTGATCCGCAGGCGCGGCAGATCGGGCACCAGCCGAAGGATACGCATCACCAGATCGCCCAGCTTTGGCTCTGACGGGAGGTCTGCCCCCCAGCTTGTCAGGTCCACGCCCGTCAGCACGACCTCGTTAAAGCCCTTATCCACCAGCCGTTTGATCTGATCGACCACCACGCCCGCCGGAACCGACCGCGAATTTCCGCGCCCGTAGGGGATGATGCAAAACGTGCAGCGATGGTCGCAGCCATTCTGGACCTGGACATAAGCACGGCTGCGGGTGCCGAAGCCGTCGATCAGGTGGCCTGCGGTTTCGGTCACCGACATGATGTCGTCGACCTGCACAGCCTCGGATTCGCCGATAAAGTCTGCGGCCAGCCCCTGCCACGTCGCCCCCACCATCTTTTCGGTGTTGCCGATGACAGCATCGACCTCGGCCATCTTGGCAAAGGTCTCGGGTTCGGTCTGTGCCGCACATCCCGTCACGATCAGCCGTGCGTTTGGATTGGCCTTGCGCAGTTTGCGAATATCTTGCCGGGCCTTGCGCACGGCTTCGGCGGTGACGGCGCAGGTGTTGATGATCACCGCATTTTCCAGACCTGCCTGTTGGGCCAGGTCCTTCATCGCTTCGGTCTCGTAAGCATTCAGGCGGCAGCCGTGGTTTGAAAAAATCGGGGCCGTCATTTCACACCATCCAGAAATTCGCGGGTCAACGTGCCACTGAACACATGCGCTGTGGGGCCCGTCATCCATACCCCGTCCTCGCGCCAGTCGATGTGCAGGGTGCCGCCATCAAGGTCGATGCGCACCTTGCGCCCTGTCAGGCCCCTGCGCGCCGCTGCAACGGCCGTGGCGCAGCTTGAGGAGCCCGAGGCAAGGGTGATGCCCACGCCACGTTCCCAGACGCGCATACGGATATGATCGGGGCCGATGATCTGAGCGATCTGCACATTGGTGCGTTCGGGGTACAGCGGGTGGTGTTCAATGCCGGGGCCAAACCGTTCAAGATCAATCGCGGCCAGGTCAGCGACAAAGAATGTGCAATGCGGGTTGCCCATTCCCGTGGCTGTGGGGGCACCATCGATCGGCAGCTCCAATGTCTCCATCGCGTGGGCAAGGGGAATGTCCTGCCAGTCAAGCTGTGGCTGGCCCATATTCACCGCCGTCAGCCTATCGCCCATGTCCTGCGCCGCAAGGTCACCGCGATCGGTGGTCAGGTGCAGCGATGACTTGCCGGTTTCATCCATCAAAAACCGCGCAATGCATCGGGTGGCATTGCCACAGGCCGCCGAGAGCGATCCGTCCGAGTTATAGAACGTCAGATGTGCGTCACCCGTCCCGGTCGTGATGACGGCCAGCTGATCGAACCCCACACCGAAATGACGATGTCCGACGGCTTGGGCCAAAGCGGGCGTCACCTGAAGCGAATCCCCATCCTTTCCCAACAAAGCCGAGTCGCGCGCATCCAGAACGACAAAGTCGTTTCCCAGCCCGTGCATTTTCATGAAGGGCAAACCGTTGGTCATATCGCTGTACATTTGGCGCATATAACGCGGCGAATGAAACTTATCCAGCATGTGCCGCAAATTTCGTGCTTTAAGGGCTTGACCCCACCGCCCCACCTTTCTAGTAAGCCGCCTAGTGGGCCTGTAGCTCAGTTGGTAGAGCAACTGACTTTTAATCAGTAGGTCTCCGGTTCGAACCCGGACGGGCTCACCATTTTTCCTTTTTCGTACGGCGGGACGCCGTGCGGTATCGCGACAGCTTATTGTGGAAGCTATCAACGGGGATCAATGGGGCGGGATGCGCTGCGTAAGCTTGGCCGAATAGCCCCCCCCCGTATGATCAGTTTTCGCGCCATGGCAGGGTGTTCGAGCTTTCGACGGACGATTGCCAGTGTCTTGGGCTTGGTGTCTTTTGAGCCACACTGTTTCTAACACATTCGGTTTTAGTTTTTCGTTTATGGCGCTCTACTTATAAGCGAAATAACGTTTCAGAAACTTTCGGAGGGCATCGGGGGTAATCCTTCTCGGAGGGCCGGTGCCGTTTCCGACCGGGATATGTGGGATGATCCTTGTTCAAGCGCCTGGAAATTATTCTTGTTGTGGTGTGCCTATGCGTGACCTTCGGGGTCTATGCGCAGGGTATGCGGGTCATCAACAACACGGCGGCGACGGAATTGCGACGCGTGACGGAAGACAGCCTTCAGACGCTGCAAGTCCGGATGAACACCTATTTGCAAAGCCTGAATGCTGCTGCAGGGATGATGCATACTGCAGAAAATGTCGAATATGATGACTTCGAGATTTTTGCCGGTAGTCTGGATTTAGAGAAAAACCTGCCGGGCCTTGGCGGAATCGGATTTATCGAGGCCGTGCCGCGCGCGCAGGTGGCGGACTATGTTGCGGATCTGCGCAAGGATGGCCTGACCGACTTTAACGTTCATCCCGATACCGATAGCGATGTCAAATATATCATCAAGTATATCGCACCTATTGCAACCAACGCCGAGGCTGTGGGCCTTGATATCACGTTCGAGAAGGGCCGCGCCGAAGCCGCGCAGCGCGCACGCGAGACCCAGTTGCCCCAATTGACGCCGCGTATCGTCCTTGTTCAGGATGAAACCAAGCAGCCCGGCTTTTTGTTGCTGCGGCCGGTGTTTTACGAAAGGGGCCCGCGCGACGGGGAATTCCGGGGCTGGGTCTATGCGCCTTTCGTCGGCAGGAAGGTCATGCAGAACCTGACGCTGAATCAAAGCAATATATATGATTTTCAGGTGTACGACGGGGTCGGGACCGACCCGGACATGTTGATCTACGGCAGCGATCTTAGTGATGAGGCGGCAGGGCAATACAGCACCCAGTATACGGCCAATTTCTTTGGTCGCCCCTGGACGGTCCGATATCAGAGCACGAAAAACTTTGATGATTTCTTCCCCGGGCGCGCGCCCCTTTTCCTGTTTCTGGCCGGCATTTTGCTGACGGGCATGTTGGCCGTGGCGCTGCGCGAAATCCGGCTCCGGGGCGATTCAATGGAAGAGGTCGCAGCGCTTCGGGCCAAGCAGATCAGTGCGCGTGAGGAAGAAAACAAGTCGATCATGGAAAATACGGTCGTGGCCGTGCTTATTCTGGACGAAGACCGCAATATCCTGCATGCCAACTTTGCCGCGATTGAATGTTTTGGGTGCGAGGAACAGGGCGGAATGGGCGGATTGCCCTTCAGCCAGTTCGTGACAGAGGCTCCGGATGTGCCCAGCAACAGCGGCTACAACGCCTTGGGCAAGACGATGTCGGGCGACATGCTGTATCTTGATCTGCAGCAAAATGGTTGGGTGACGTTGAACGGTGTGCGGCGGACGACAGCCATCGTGCGCAATGTCACCGCCGAGATGGGCGCGGTCAAAGAGCTGGCAATCACCAAGCAGCGCTATGACATGGCTCTTGCCGGGTCCGAGATTGGCGTATTCGAAGTCGACCTGCGCACGGGCAGCTCGGTTGTTTCCCAGACATGGCGCAAGATCATGAAGGTCGATGACGACGAGCAAGACACCCAGGGTATCTTTATGAATCGCGTCCATCCTGACGATCTTCCCGATCTGTTCGAAGCGGACAGAAAATGCATCATGGGCGAAACCGACAGGTCCGTTTCTGAATACCGGATGAGCTTTGGGGACAGCTGGCGTTGGATGCTGTCCGATGCTGTTGTGGTCGAACGTGATGAGGCTGGCGCTGCATTGCGCATGGTCGGCACCCAGACGGATGTTACCGACCTTCGCCATTCCCGCAACGCGCTTGAGGCAAGTGAAAAGCGGTTCCGGACGGTGATTGAGGCCGCGCCCGTCGGTATGGCGATCCTTGACGATCAAGGCAGGTTCGTCGAGGTCAACGGGGCGATGTGCGACCTGACAGGATATACCCAGCCCGAGATGCTGGATGAATTGACGATGATGCGGATTGTCCCGGGCGACGACATCAAGCGGATGCGCAAAGCCCTGTTGGCGGCAACCCAAATGGATATTCAAGAGGTCTACTGCGAAGAGCACCGGATCATACACAAGAATGGCGGGGAACGCTGGGGCCTGTTCAATATCACCTGGACCTACGACAAGAACGCCGATGCGCATGTCTATATCGCCCAGGTCGTTGACATCACGGACAAGAAAAAGCTCGATCAGATCAAAAGCGAATTCGTATCGACCGTCAGCCACGAATTGCGCACGCCGCTGACCTCGATCAAGGGGGCGCTTGGGCTGATCGACGTGTCCGCCCGAGACAAGCTTCCCGAGACAACGATGCGGCTGATTGAAATCGCCCGCACCAACGCCGACAGGTTGACCAATATCGTGAATGATATTCTCGACCTCGAAAAGATCTCCTCGGGGGAGGTAGATTTTGATCTGATGCCCGTTAACATCGGCGAGATCGTCGAGGCTGCCGTTCAGGAAATGATGCCCTTTGCGCAGACGCATGAAAACAAGCTGGTCTGCGAGCTTCCAGAGCAGCCGGTTTTCGCAACGGCGGATCGCGGGCGCACGATGCAGGTTCTGGCCAATCTGATTTCGAATGCCTGCAAATATTCGTCCGATCACACAGAGGTGTGCATCAAGATCGAACAGCTGGAAGATATCGCCATCGTCTATGTCCAGAACAGAGGTCCGGGTGTGCCGGAGTCTTTCCGCAACCGGATATTCCAGGCATTTTCGCAGGCGGATGGGTCCGATACCCGCGCCAAGGGCGGCACCGGGCTGGGGCTGAACATCACCCGGCAGATCGTCAGGCGGCAGGGCGGTGAAATCGGCTTTGAAAGCATACCCGGCGGGCTGACCGTGTTCTGGTTTACCTGTCCGATTGCGAAAGGCATCGAGGCCCCCGAGCACACCCAGTTCTTCGGGCCCGAGAACCCGACCGATCGCCGCCTAAAGATCCTGCATGTCGAAGACGACGAGGATTTCGCCGAAGTCATCCGCGCCGGGCTCGATGGTGTTGCAGATGTGAAAAACGTGACCAGACTGACCAAGGCGCGCAAGATGCTGGGCGAAGGGCCGCTGGACGTCATCATACTGGACTGGACCCTGCCGGACGGTGATGCCGCTGTCTTGCTCGAAGAAATCGGCAGAACCCAGGCGCAGGCGCGGATTATAAGTTTGTCGTCGGATGCGTCCCATAACAAAGACAGCCGCGTAAACATTAATCTGGTGAAATCGCAAACCGAGATTGCACAACTCATTGCCTGTGTTTCCGACTTGACGCAAAAAGCAAGCTAGTGAACAGTCGGTGACGATGCGTTGCCAATTGTCGCCTTAAAAATGTCAAGAACGTTTCGTTTATGACAGGCAAGGGAAGGCGAACATTGCCTGCTGATTTGCAGCAACTTCCCCGGAAGTTAAGGACATTCAGATGCCTGAAATTAAATTATTTGGACGATCAGCCGCCGCTTTTTCGGCAGCATTACTTCTTTCTATGCTTTGGTACACCGTGACGGCGAAGGTGATGACAGGCTTTGCCGCAGAAGCATTTCCCGTGATTGGTGCGATCATCATTGCAGCGCTGACATCAGCCCTTGCCCTGCGCAAGTCTGCCCCCCCATCGCGCCCAACCGGTGATGTGTCGCTTGCCCAGCAGCTTCGGTTGCTGAGGACACACACGATGGTCAATGTCGTCGATACGGAAAACCTGCTGGTCGAAGTCAACGACCTGCTGCTGGAGGCGACAGGCTTTTCCCGCGATGAGCTGATCGGGCAGCCGGTGGCAAAGCTGTATGCAAATGACAACGTCAGCCTTACGGACGAGATAAGATCAAAGCTAAGCAACCAGCAGGGCTGGCAAGGCGAGACTTTGCTGCGCAGACGGGATGGCAGCATTTGCATCACCCAGACCACGGTGACCCCTTTGGTGGATTCCGACGGCAAATGGATCGGGTCAATTTCGGCGCGCACGGACATCACTAAGACGATCGACCTGATTGCAGAGCGTGACATAGGTCTGACCCTGCATGAATTGCGCGATGATGTCTGGATCGTGGATGAACAAGCCGAGACATTCAAATACATGAACCGCGCGGCCAAGCGCCGCTTTGGCTGGACGTCCAAAGCCTATGCCGACCTGACTCTGTCGCAGATGGCGCAGGATCAGGACTGCAAGGCGGTCCTGGATGCCTGTGCGGCGCTGAAATCGAAAAAGGAAACATTTGAAAAGCTCGAAGCCTGCATCTTCGGCACGAAATTCGACGTTTCGATCAAATGGCTGCACCCGAATACGCCCAATGGCAGATTCCTGATCATGCTCAATGACATTACCGACAGGATGGCAGAAGAGCGCAAGCAGGCCGACTTTGTTTCAATGGTCAGCCACGAACTGCGGTCCCCCCTGACCTCGATCAAAGGGGCCATGGGGCTCTTGTTGTCCAGGGCAGCGGGAGAGCTTTCACCACAAGCTGTCGGATTGCTTGAGATCGCACATCGTAACGCAGACCGCCTGGTGCTGATCATCAATGATATTCTGGACATGGAAAAGATATCATCCGGCCGACTGGATTTCGATATCAAGGAATTTGACGTCTCCGAGATGGTCCACGAGGCATTGCGGTCCAATGCGGCGACGCAGCAACGGTCTGGTGTGAACATCCGCTGCATCGGGCTTGATGTGCCGCATATGATTCAAACCGATTCCAACCGGATCATCCAGGTTCTTATCAACTTGATGTCGAATGCCGCGAAGTTCTCGAAGCCCGGTGCGACCATTGAAGTGATGGTCGAACGGCTGGCGTCAGGCGTGCGCGTAAGTGTGCGGGACGAAGGCACGGGTATCCCTGAAAAAGACCATCACAAGATCTTTCAGCGGTTTGCGGATATGGCAAACTCCGATCGGGGGGCCAAAGGTGGCACCGGGCTGGGACTGAGCATCTGCAAGGCGATTGTCGAAGGTCTGGGCGGCACGATCAGCTTTGAAAGTCGAGAGGGTGAAGGAACAACATTCATGTTTACACTGCCGACCAAAATCAGCGATAATATCAACGAACCAAGCGGGCCAATACTTCGCAGTGTCGGTTGAAAGAGCACAATGATAAAATTACTTCACGTTGAAGACGACGCAGACATCCGTGAAATCGCAAAAATGGCGCTGGAGATTTCAGGTGAATTTGAGGTCGTTCAATGTGATTGTGGCGAAGCGGCGCTAAAATACGTGGCGGATTATGTGCCAGATGTTTTGCTGCTTGATATGATGATGCCGGGTATGACGGGCCGTCAGACGCTTGAGCAGATGCGCACTAATCCCGCCCTTGCAACTGTACCTGCGATTTTCATGACTGCGCGCGCGCAGAACAGCGAACTGGAAGAGTTGCGCGCAATTGGCGCGACAGAGGTGATCAGCAAGCCGTTTGATCCCATGTCACTGTCAGATCAGATCAAGGCCGCGATCAGCTAAGCCCTGAAGGGCTTGGTTTTCAAGATTGCAGGCCCTCGAAACAGCCGATCCGACGCTGGACCACCAACACGTTTGACACGGAAAAGCCCTTGGGTCAGGCGCTGACAGTTTGCTGATTGGCGGCGATCAGTGCTTCTGATTCCTGCAAGAACGTATCCATGACAAAGATCAGCGTCGCAGGGCAAATCGCCAGATCCGCGTCAGGACCATTGAGGTGGGCGTCAATTTCAACTTCGCAAGTGCGTGCGCGAACCCCAAGGTCCTTGAACCCCAGTGATCCTGCCGTGCCCGCAATCTGATGAAGGATGGTGCGTGCACCGGCCAGATTGCCGTTGATTTCATCCAGCACATCGCTTTCCCACGCGATGAGAGCGTGTTCGGCGATGGCGGACTGCCGGTCTTTCAACATGTCCAGAAAACGGGCGCGGATACGCTCAATGCCCGGAAGTTCAAGCTTTTCCTGGATCATGCAGGCTGTCCCACTTTCCAAAAGTCCCGTTGAATACGCGCGTTTTCCTGTGCCGCAGTTTCTGCCGATAAGTGGGCTGCTGACACTGCCTCCATCACCGAGGAGGCATCGGTTTTCCAGATCAACCGCTCTGCCTGACCGGCACAAACGCGCGGCTCGATCAGGTTGCCTTGGTTGTCGAACAGTTCAATTCGGGACAGCGCGATGTTGATGCTGTTTTCCAGGGACCTCGGCTCGGGGCTCCAACCGCTTTCGGTGATGCACACGAAGGTGCCATTGCCCGCATAGGTCATCAGGTACTGACACCCTTCCAGGGTGTCCGAGATCACTTCGCTCACGTCCGATAGCATGCTGTAAAACTCAAAGGACGTCATGGCGCTGTGAAAGTCGTGGATCGCGCGGATCGTGACGGCAAACACGGTTGACCCGAAAAGATCGTTGCGTGTCAGCTGTTTTATGTAGTTTTCCATCGCCATGAATTCGATGACGTTGTCTACATCATAGATCGAAACGGGTTCGTGCAATTGAATTGGCGGCGTGGCCTTGCCCGGTTCCGGTTTGATCGCCTTGGTCGCAAAGACCTTGCCGGTTTTGCTGCGGTTCGCGTCGACAACACGCTCGACCAGCCCGATTCGTGCCTGAAGCTCTCTCACTTCGAAAGGCTTGGTGATGTAATCTGTGGCACCTGCGGCAAACGCGGCATCAATGTAGTGCTTTTCGGACATGGCCGTCAGCATCAGGATCGGCGCGTCAAAATAGCTGTCCATCGCGCGAATGCGGGTAGCCAAGGTGACACCATCGGTGCCAGGCATCTGAATATCCAGCAAAAAACAATCAAACGGTCTGCGGGCATGGTCCTGCATGACTTTGATTGCCTTGTCTGCACCCGACGCCGTGACCAGTTGGTGATCCGTCATCGACTCCACAAAGTGGGAGAGCAATTCAAGTATGATCGGGTCGTCGTCGACCGCCAAAATTTTCATCTCAAAGCTCCAGCAGATACCGTTAAAGAGTGTGGTTCTGTATCTTCCATAGCGTGCAACTTGGTCGGGAATCGTGGCGAAATTTGGGCATTGCCCGTAAACCTTTTGGAAACATTTATGTTTTTAGGCGGGCAGGGTCCTTGGTTAGCATGACAGGGCTATCCGATTCAGCTCAGGATGGGCAAAACCTGTCTGACGTACACACGATTGACCCAGCCGGCGCAGTGTTTAGAAGCTTGCGCGCCTAATCTGCGCTTCGACCCTCAAAGCAATGCAGGTTGATTCCCGCCTCTTGCAGCGCGGATTTCACCGATCGCGCGATTTCCACTGCTTCGGGGGTGTCCCCGTGAAGGCAGATCGTGTCGATGGCCGCAGGTATCTTCTTGCCGCTTTCGGTGATGATCGCACCGGCCTGAACCATGTCGACCATACGTTGTCCCGCTAGGGCCGCATCATGGATCACGGCACCGGGTTTGGAACGGTCCACCAGCGTCGCATCGTCATTATAGGCGCGGTCGGCAAAGATTTCGCCCGCCCATTTGCAGCCCAAGGCCTGCACCGCATCTTGCTGTGCTGTCGCGGCCAGCACCATGACGATCAGATCGGGGGCCACGCTCAGGGCAGCCTCGTAAAGGTCGCGGGCAAGGGCTTCGTCCTCAGACGCCATATTGGCCAATGCGCCATGCAGTTTCAGGTGCCGCACCTGCGCGCCAATGCTGCGGGCCATTCCGACATGCGCGGCCACCTGATAGCGGATCTGATTTTGCAGCGTGCTGCGCGGCACCGACATGCGATTGCGACCAAAACCCGCGAGGTCCATGAACCCCGGATGCGCGCCGATGCCGACGCCGTTGTCGCGCGCCATGGTCATGGTGGCCGCCATCACATCAGCGTCGCCCGCATGCCCCCCACAGGCGATGTTGGCCGAACTGATGATTTTCAGCAAAGCCGCGTCATCGCCCATTTTCCAAGGGCCAAAGCTTTCGCCCATATCGGCGTTCAGGTCTACTGTTGTCATGTCAGGCATCCTTTTCAAACGGGTTTTCCTTGGCCGAGACCGCGCCCCCGACAAGCTGGTATTCCATCAGGTTCCGGATCGTCGCGGGGTCACGGACAAGGGCCGTCAACTGCCCCGGCAGGGCTTTGACGTCGCGCCGGTGCTGGGTCTCTAGTGTGATGGCCTGCTCAAGCGTGACGAATTCAAACGTGATCTTTGTACCAGCCGGGGCCTGTGCCACACGGGGCAGATCACGCGGGATCACTGTACCGATACGGGGATATCCGCCTGTGGTTTGCGATTCACCCATCAGCACAAAGGGGGCACCGTCGCCGGTGATCTGAATATCGCCCGGTACGATGACTTCTGACAGGATGGTCAGCCCGCCTTCGGCATGAAAACCAGCGCCGTCGTGATCCATGCGCACGCCCATGCGGTTGGCACGGGGGTCGCGGGCGAATTGCGTCGCGATAAAACGTTCCCGTTCCTCTGGCGCAAAGCGGTCGGTTTGCATGCTGGCGACCACACGCACGACACCGCCGTCAAAGCGGGTATCGCGGGGCAGTTTCATGCCCGTTTCGCGGCCCTTGTCGGGGCCGACCGGAAAGCTGTCGCCGGATTTCAGCGCGGCTCCCAGCCCGGCGCTGAGATGGGTCGCCCGCGCCCCAAGCACCGGATCGGACGCAATGCCGCCGCCGATATGCAGATAGCCATAGGTGCCGGATGTCGCCCCGCCGATGGTCAGCTTGGCCCCGGCGGGCAACAGGTGACCGGCGTTCCAGGCAATCGGATCCCCGTCGATCTTGGCGGCCATGCTGGCCCCTGTCAGGGCGATGCGTATGTCGGCATCTGCGGTAAAGGTTCCGCCAGTGCCTGTCATTTCGATCGCGGCCAGATCGGGGGACTGGCCCAGCAGGGCCGCGCCCTCATGGATCGCAACCGGATCGGCGGCTCCGCCCTTGGTCAATCCTTGGGCCAGCCAGCCTGCGCGGCCAAGGTCTTGTATCGTCAGGGCAGGGCCAGCTTGCACGATGGTGAGGGTTGTGGTCATGACAGCACCTCGGTTTCTGCGCCGCCGGCACCGCTGTCATCTGTCGCCATGATCTTTTCCAGCGTGCTGCGCGAGACGGACGGGAAACACAGTTCATCACCCGGCGACAACGAAAACGGCCGGTCGCTGAGCGGGCGAAAGGTTTTGAATGCAGTCTGGCCGATGTGCCGCCATCCCGTCGGCGAGGCGTTGGTAAAGATGATCAATTGCCGGATCGCGACGATCAACGCCCCTGCGGGCACTGATTTCGTCAATGCCTGTTGGCGCGGGATATCCCAGTTTTCCGGCAGCTCGCCCATATAGGGCTGTCCGGGGGCAAAGCCGATGGTCAGCACGCGCACGCGGGCCTGTGACAGCTGTGCAATTGCGGCATCGGGATCAAGGCCCGCCAGTTCGGCGGCTTCCTCAAGCTGGGGAGCCAGGTCGGTGCCGTAAACCGTCGGGATATGCCACAACGTGCGGCCTGCTGGCAAAGGGGCGGTGTACCAATCCTGTGTTTCCAGCAGGTCATTCAGCCGCGTCAGCATGGCGTCCAGCGGCTGGGTCACCAAGTCGACCTGCAAGAAGGTCGAGACAAGCGATGTGCTTGTCTCGGACACTTCGGGCCAGTCGGCAGCGTCAATCGCCGCCCGAAAGGACAAGGCCGCACGGTTTGCAGGTTCCGACATGGTGTCGGAAAAGCTGATCAGGATACCGGACAGCCCGACGGTCTGGATTCTCGGGAACTGGTTCATGACGGCCCTTGTCTGATGTTGTCGGGCAACCACGTCGCGATGTCAGGGAAAAAGATCAACACGAACACCATCACCACCATGATCGCGAACATGGGCAGTGCGGCCTTGGTGATATAGCCCATTTCGTGATCGGTCATGCCTTGCAGCACGAACAGGTTGAAACCGATTGGCGGGGTGATTTGCGCCATCTCGACGACAACCACGACGAAGATGCCGAACCAGATCAGATCGATACCAGCATCGCGCACCATCGGTTCGACCACGGCCATGGTCAGCACCACAGATGAAATACCGTCCAGAAACATGCCCAGCACGATGTAAAACACCAGCAGCGCCATCAGCAGCTGGAACCGCGACAGCTCCCACGAGGCGATGCCATCGGCCAAGGCGCGGGGCAAACCGGTGAACCCCATCGACAGCTTCAAAAACGCGGCCCCAGCCAGGATCAGCGCGATCATTGCCGAGGTGCGCATCGCGCCCATCAGGCTTTGTTGAAAGCTGCCCCAGTTCAGCGACCCTTGTAAAAGCGCCAGCATCAGCGCGCCGATCACACCGATCGCGGCAGCTTCGGTCGCGGTGGCAAACCCCAGATACATCGACCCGATCACGACCGTGATCAACGCAAATACCGGCAGCAAGAACCGCGAGTTGCGCAGCTTGTCGGCAAAGCTCATGTCGCGCTCGACCGTGGGGTTCCAGTCTTTGGAGGTGAGCGACACAAACGCCACATAGGCCATGAACATCACCGCCAGAAACAGGCCCGGCATCACGCCAGCAAAGAACAGCTTGGTGATGCTTTCGTTGACGGTCACGCCATAGACGATCAGCGCCAGCGATGGCGGAATCATCAGGCCAAGGGTGGCTGCACCGGCCAGCGTGCCGATGATCATCTTTTCGGGGTAATTGCGTGCCCGCAGTTCGGGGATCGACATCTTGCCCACGGTAGTCAGTGTCGCGGCAGAGGATCCGGACACGGCGGCAAAGACCGTGCAGCCGACGATATTGGTATGGACCAAGCCGCCCGGCAGTTTGGCCAGCCAGGGGGACAGGCCCTTGAACATGTCCTCCGACAGGCGGGTTCTGAACAATATCTCGCCCATCCAGATGAAAAGCGGCAGGGCGGTCAGCGTCCATGAGCTGGAACTGGCCCATATCGTCGTGACCATCGCATCGCCGACAGGACGGGTGGTGAACAGCTCCATTCCGACCCAGGCAACCCCCATCAGGGCAAGGCCGACCCAGACACCGGTGCCAAGCAGGAAGAAAAGAACGACGAGGAAGAGGACGATCGCGTAAAGTTCAGTCATCGCATCATTCCCCAAAGCTTTGATCGACAAGATCGCGGGTCAGGCGGTGTTCGCCCTTAACGATCAGGTTCAGCAGGTTGTCGGTCAGGGCGATGGCAAGGATTGCCCCCCCGATCACCATCACCGATTGCGGAATCCACAAGGCGGTCGCGTCTTGCGCCTGACTGACCTCGTTGAATTTCCACGACCAGTAGACGAACCAATAGGCGTAATAGGTGAAATACCACGCAATCGCCGCAGCCAGTCCGAAACACCAGATGTCCAGCAGCCGTTTGGGGCTATCGGGCAGCGCGTTCAGCAAGATCGACACACGGATATGGGACCCGCGGTTCAGTGCATTGGCAAAGGCCAGAAAACTGGCACCGGCCATGGCATAACCGGCATAGCTTGCGGCACCGGGGAAAACTTCGCCAGTCCAGCGGGCAACCATTTGCACCACGATCAGCAACAGGATCGCGACCAGACAGATGGCCGCCAGGGCCCCGGAACCAAGGTAGAGGGCATCAAGCGATTTGCGCAGGGCTTTCATGTGGAAATCTCCGTTCGGCGGAAGAAAACGGCGGCCCGTATGACAGGGCCGCCGAAGGAATGCTTATTGCATCGACTTGAAGCTATCGACGATGGCTTTGCCGTCGTCACCAGCTGATTCAAGCCATTCCGACGTCATGGTTTCACCCACAGCGCGCAGGCCGGTCATCAGCTCTTCGCTTGCGGGTTCAACTTTCATGCCGCCATCGCGCAGACCGTCATAGGTGAATTGCGTATAGTCCTTGGAGGCTTGCAAGCCGCGTGTTTCAGCCTCGGTTGCGCAGGTGGTGATGATGTCCTTGTTGGCATCCGACACATCGGCCCAGACATCGTTGTTCACCATGACATAGTTACGCGGCAGCCAGGCATCGACTTCGTAGAAGTTGGTCAGGCTTTCCCAGACCTTCTGGTCGTAGCCCGTAGCACCCGAAGAGATCATTGATTCCGCAACGCCCGTGGCAAATGCCTGGCTAAGTTCAGCGGCTTCGATCGTGACGGGCAGCATGCCTGTCAATTCGGCCAGACGGCTGGTTGCGTTGTTGTACGACCGGAACTTGACGCCCTTCATGTCTTCGACGCTGTTCACGTCTTTCTTGAAGTACAGGCCCTGGGGCGGCCATGGCACGTTATAAAGCAGGGTCAGGTTCTGCTCGGCCAGCAGCTCTTCGATCTTGGGCTTGGCGGCTTTCCACAGCTTGTCAGAATCCTCGAAAGACGGTGCAAGGAACGGGATCGAATCAAAGCCGAACAGCGGGTTTTCATTCTGGTGACCGGACAGCAGGCGTTCGCCCAGTTGTACCTGGCCGGTCTGGATGGCACGCTTGATGTCAGCACCCGCGATCAGCGACCCGCCGGGATGAACGGTAATCTCGATCTCTCCGGCAGTGCCATCGGTCACGCATTTGGCAAAGGCCATGCCGTTCTCGGAATGGAAGTTCGACGCGGAATACGCCATCGGCATGTCCCACTTTTCGGCGGCCAGTGCGGGCAGGGCGCTTGTCATGGCAATCGCAGCGGTCGCGACGCCTGTCATCAGTTTATTGGTCAGTTTCATGTCTCTCTCCTTGTTGGTGATTTCGCTGGTTCAGACGTTGCCGAACCGTTGTGGGTGATAGGGTTTGGTATCGGTATTCGTTGGCTGACCCATGATCATGCCAGCGATCAGGCGACCTGTTTTCGGCCCGCCGGTCAACCCGATATGGTGGTGCCCGAAGGCGGTGTAGACCCGGCTGGTGCCAACTTGCCCGATCAGGGGCAGGCTGTCGGTAGGGGCGGGCCTGTGCCCCAGCCATTCGATTTCGTTTGCGGCTTTCAGGTTCGGAAACGCCGCTTTCGCCTGATGGCGCAGCAGGGCCAAAGGCGCTTTCGACGGGCCAGCCTCCAGCCCGCCGAACTCGAGAATCCCGGCACAGCGGACGCCTTGCACCATCGGGGTGGCCACGAACTTGCCGCTTGCGATCATGATGGGGCGGCTTGGTCCACCGGTCGCATCTTTGAAGATTACGTGATAGCCGCGTTCGGATTCAAGCGGCACGTTCAGCCCCAGCTTGGCCATCAGGGGTTTGGACCATACGCCTGTCGCCAGCACGATATCATCGCAGGGCACGGTACCTTGGGTGGTTTGCACCGCCGTCACACTGCCACCTGTCAGGTCGAAATCCTTGACCTCGGCTTGCATCACCTTGCCGCCCGCCTGTTCAAAGGCACGCGCCAAAGCGGCGACATAGCCCCCCGGATCGCGGATGAAGCCGTGATCCTTGAGGGTGGCGAGACAGGTGATTTCAGACCCTAATGCGGGTTCGTATTCCTGCACGGCCCTGCCTTCGATCAGCGACGGCGTAAACCCGGCTTGCGCACGCAATGCCCAGGTGTAAGCCTCTGCTTCGAAATCCGCGCGCTTGCGATAGGCAAAGACATAATCGCTGTCCGTGACCCAATCGGACAGGCCTAGATCAGCTGTCAGGCTTTTGTGCTGCTCGACGCTGTCGCTGACGATCGGCACCAGCCCGGCCGAAATGCGCCGCGTGTCGGCGTCATTGGCGTGGCCCATGTATTTCATCAACCACGGCAACAGTCGCGGCAGATAGGCCAAGCGCAGATACAACGGCACATCACGGTCAAGCAACATGAACGGTGCCTTGCGCAGCAACCCCGGCCCCGTGACCGGCGCAACGCCCGACGCGGCCAGCACACCTGCGTTGCCGTGTGACGTGCCCTTTCCGGGGCCCGCGCGGTCAATGACAGTGACCTGCGCACCCGCGCGTTGCAGCCAGATCGCTGACGACACGCCAACGATGCCCGCGCCAATGACGACCACGTGGCGGGTCATCGGCAGCGCCTTTGGGCAAAGAGGGCAAGGTTACGCATGATCATGATTCCTTTGCGGTCACTTTGGCAGAGAAGTGCAATTCGTCAACAAAATGTTTACAAATTGTTATCGTTATTGCGCGACAGACCGTTTATGGCCAAGAATTAGTCAGATGCAGGGTACCACTTTAGCGTAGCCAACCGTCTTCGAAGGTGATCTTGGACACGCCCGCCAGGCGGATCAGTCGGGCCAGCTCCGCCTCAAGCGCTGCTTGTCTCGCTTTGCCCCAACGGGTACCGGGTTCGACCCACAGCGCCCGGACCACCAGCGCATCAAGGGTGCGAAACGCCTTCATGTCGATCCGCGCAATGATGCTATCGCCTTGCAGAATGGGAAAAACATAATAGCCATAGACCCGTTTGGGTTCGGGAACGAACATCTCGATCCGGTAGGAAAAACCCAACAGCCGCTCTGCGCGTTTGCGGTCGCGCAGGGCAGGGTCAAATGGGCTGAGCACGCGCAACCGCTGGGGTGGTGCAGCTTGCAACGCGGGATCATCGCCAAGGCCTGGGCGCGCAACGGCGATGCGCGCTATGCCGTCGGTCCCCATGACTTCGATCGGCTCAAGCTGCCCAAGCGCCAATTCGCTGGTGACCCACTGTTTTGCCTCGGCGGGGGTAATATGCGCCCAAAACGCCGCCAATTCGGTGTGCGTCGCAAAGCCCAGTCGGTCCAGCGCGCCGCTACAGCACCAGTCGATGGTCCGGGCGTCGTCCGGCGCGTTTGCAGGATCACACAGATGCGTTTCCAGCACCCGTTCGGTCAGATCATAGCGTTTTTGAAATCCGTCCCGCCCGACCACATGCAAAGCCCCTGCGCGCCACAGATATTCCAGCGCGGTCTTGGACGGATGCCAGTCCCACCACCCGCTGTTTGATCGTTTTTCGTCCTTGCCCACATCCGCGGAACAGACAGGGCCCTGTTCGCGAATTTGATCCAGGACCTTTTGAAACCGACCCTCAAAGTCATGTTGGTGCCAGTTCCGATACCGCTTGCGCAGGGTTTCGGCATCGCGTCTGCGGCGCATTTCCCAATAGGGGTAGTATGCCATCGGCACGACGGCGGCGTCATGGGTCCAGTGTTCGAACAGCGCGCCATCGCGTTCATACAGCGCTTTCAACGCCTCGGGGCGATATCGTGGCTTGCGCGAAAACAGGATCAGATCGTGGGCGCGCGCGACCGTGTTGATGCTGTCCAGCTGCACGAAACCCAACCCTTCGATCAGGTCCAGAAGGTCCGCGCCTTTGGCAGGCCCTTGGGGGGTATCGCCCAGTAAATGCCGGTGCAGGAATATCCGCCGTGCGTCCTGATTGCCCAGCGTGCGTCGGTTCATGAGTTGCGTTTGCGGCGCAACGTATCCCCCAGCGACAGGGTGGGCGTCATTGTGATCTGGCTTTGCAGATCGGGGTCCGGCGCATCCAGCGTATCATTCAGGATGATCTGCGCAGCGGCCTGCCCGATCTCAAGCCGGCAGGCGTCCATCGTGGCCAGTTGGCGCGGCAGGCCTTGCAGCAATTCGACATTGTTGAACCCCGCCAGACCGATCTGTCCGGGGATATCAATGCCCTGATCGATCAGGTACAGCAATCCGCCCGCGCCGATCATGTCATTGGAATAGTACAGAAAATCCAGATCAGGGGAGCGTTCCAGCATGTCTTGCGTCATCTCGCGGCCCTTCGCCAGCGCGGAGCCTCCGGAATAGAACGCGCGGTCTTCAATCTCGATCCCCGCTTTGGCAAGCCCTTCGGTAAAGCCTTCGAACCGTTTGCGCGCACGATGGTCCAAAGGCATCTTGGTGCCCATGAAGCCGATACGCTCATAGCCTTCCTTCAGGATCGCCTTGGCCATCTCGTTGCCCGCGCGGCGATGCGAAATGCCGACCATCGCATCAATCGGGCGGCCGTCGACATCCATGATCTCGACCACGGGGATACCTGCGTTTTTCAGCATGGCGCGGGTGGCATCGGAATGCTCGAGCCCCGCGATGATCACGCCCGAGGGCCGCCAAGACAGCATTTCGTACAGGACGCGCTCTTCCTTTTCCGGCATGTAGTCCGTGACGCCGACGACAGGTTGCAAAGGCGTATCCTCAAGCACCTGATTGATGCCGTTAAGCACCTCGGGAAAGACCATGTTCGACAGCGACGGAATGATGACCGCGACCAGATTCACCCGTTGGGAGGCCAGCGATCCAGCAATCTGGTTGGGCACGTAGCCCAGCTCCTTGGCTGCAGCCAGAACCCGGCGGCGGGTGGCATCCGAAACATCCCCCCGTTTGCGCAGCACCCGGCTGACCGTCATTTCAGAAACCCCGCAAGCGTCGGAAACATCACGAAGGGTAAGCGGGCGTTTGGGGGGCTGTGACAAAGGCAATATCCTGCTGATAAAACTCTGTCTTACGCTAACGTAGATTGCCGAGGTGACGCAAGTGACCTGAACTGGAACGGGGGTTCACATTTGCCAAAGCTTGTGAAATTTCGCCATCAGAACACGGTACATCTGATCTGGAACCGGCGTTCTGTTTGCGGTAGATTGAATCTGTGGTCCCGTGGCTCAACTGGATAGAGCAGCCCCCTCCTAAGGGGCAGGTTGCTGGTTCGAACCCAGCCGGGATCACCATATAAAAATATGGCCTTAGATGTCTTGGGGCGCGGTGATTTTACTCAGCGAGATGAAGCTTGGAACAAAGCGCCTCTTGGCGGACAGGACTTTCGAAATTTCCTACCATTTTAGCAGAGTCGGTTCGCAGTAAGGTCGGCGTCTTGAGTGAATAGACTTGTTGCTGTCTGGTTCCGCTTGCAGTTCTCGTTTGCGTTGCATTTCAGTTCAAATGCGAGAGCGCTGCAGAAGCCTGTCTCTGGGTCGGTAATCCTCCCTAAAATTAGTGGTGTTCAAAAGTAGAATTTTCTCGGCAAGATAACTGAGGAGATTTACGATGAAGAATGGACGATATAGCGACGCGCAGATCATGGCGATCCTGAAGCAGGCGGAGGGCGGCGTGCCAGTTTCTGAGCTGTGCCGTGAGCATGGCATGAGCAGCGCCAGCTTCTACAAATGGCGGGCCAAGTTTGGCGGGATGGACGCGTCATTGATGTCAGAGATGAAGGACATGGCCGACGAGAACCGTCGCCTGAAGCGCATGTATGCCGAGATGAGCATGCAGAACGATCTGCTGAAGGAAGCTCTTGGAAAAAAGCGCTGAGGCCGTCTCAGCGAAGAGAGATGGCCATGAACGCAGTCGCACAACATGGGGTCAGTATCGCATTGGCTTGCCGCGCGTTTCAGATCAGCGAGACGTGCTTTCGATATAGCCCTGTTCTGAGCGATGAGAATGAAGAGCTCGCTGACTGGTTGGAACGCCTGACAGCCAACAAGCGTAGTTGGGGCTTTGGCCTATGCTTCTTATACCTGCGCAACGTGCAGGGTTACGGCTGGAACCACAAACGCGTCTACCGGATCTACTGCGAGTTGGAGCTGAACCTACGGATTAAGCCCAAGAAACGCTTGAAGCGGGACAAACCCGAACCACTGGCCGTGCCTGACAGGCCAAATGAGACGTGGTCGATGGACTTCATGGCAGATCAGCTCGCGGATGGTCGATCAATCCGAACACTGAACGTCCTGGATGACTTCAACCGCGAGGGCCTGTGCATCGAGGTAGACTTTTCGCTGCCAGCGGAGCGCGTTGTGCGCAGCCTGAACCAGATCATTGAATGGCGAGGTCAGCCGCAGACAATTCGTGTCGACAACGGCCCGGAATATGTCAGTGGCAAGCTCATGGAATGGGCTGAGAAACGCAACATCCGGCTTGAATACATCCAGCCGGGCAAGCCCCAGCAAAACGCGTATATTGAACGCTACAATCGCACCGTTCGCGGCGAGTGGCTTGGGCAATATATCTTTGAAACGATTGAGGAGGCACAAGACCAGGCGACTGAATGGCTCTGGACTTACAACAATGAGCGACCCAATATGGGTATCGGCGGCATGACACCCGCCATGAAACTGAAAACAGCCGCCTGAATTCTACGGCTGGGCCCCATTAAAAATGGGGGGATTACCGCAGGACCACGCGGTATTGAGTGAATGGCTGGCCACAGAACATTCGATAACCATCGGTGAGGCAGAAGACCATTCCATTCATTGCGCTGGGCATAAGACAACGATGGACCTAAGTATCTATCCTAGCCTCAAAATGAATTTGGTTCGCGCCACTTACTGTAGCAAATTTTCTAGTTCGAGCCTCCTTAAGCGGCTCTCTGCTAGGATTTCCTTAGCATATCCTATACTCATACCTACCTCTTGGTTTTCGTTGGACTCAAATCTTTCGTAAATGGTCGGTTGATTGGTGTTTTTGACTGGGAAATCCGTTTCCTCTATGGGAGTTTGGCTTGTGTCTAGTCCACTGGCCTGGGATGGGCTTGAAAGTCCAAGCTCTAGGAGACGATCTTTTAGTAATCTTTGAGTTTCAGGGCGAAGGTCGTAAAATAGTTGTTCTGGCACCGATGACCAAATCTCAAGAAATGTTCTATCATTTCCTTTCAGGGTAGCATCATGAAGAAGGGACTCGTAATGCTCTGGTTTTTTTAAGCTATCAACCTCTTCGACAAGATTTAGTGCATCAAGAAACATATTACCTCCGAGCAAGGCAAAGAACTTTTTATTATACAGCATGCCGAGTAGCGAGGTGTCGGTTTCTTGAAATATCAGAGAGTCCAATGTGGCCATATCAAACTCAGATACTTCCTCTTCTAGGCGCAATTTAGCGTCAATGACTTTTATGAAGTCGCCGCTTTCTAATATAGCCTGACCATTTTTCACCTCTTTTAGAAGGGTGTTCACATCGTCAGTTTCATCTAGATATATTTTGTTAGAGATCTTTTCTATCTTCAGGCCGAGGTTTTCACCCAAATTTAATCTATCCACATTTTCGAGTATAGCTGGAACTGCGCTTGGATTATCTGAGTGTCTTAAGTTTTCTAAAAGCCGCCTATAAGTAAGTTTTCTCAAGCTTGGAGGAAGTTCATTAAAATATAGAAGGGATTGTTTCAATTTTGCTCTCGAAACTTCAACGGCTCCGGTACTTCCAAGAATGCTCCAAAATACCAGATCAGGAACGCATTCAGAGCTCTCCTCGATTACACTAAACTCATTAGATGTGCCATATTCCAGAATATCTGAGATCGCAGAAAGTATTTTAATTTCTATAGATTCTCTTTTTATTAAGCTCAGAATTTGGTTTGCTTCGGCACCCATTCCCAGAGAGATTAGCTCTCTAGCGTGATGGATCGCCCTGTCAATATCGATATCGCCCGCGTCGTTTGTAAGGTCGGCAACCCCTTCGAATGGACGAATCGCTGCACCGGTCTTAGTGTTCATCTTAAAGGAGAGGTGCCTAGCGTCGTGGCACTCCATAGTTTCTACATCAGGCTTCCCCAATTCCAAGAGTGCCTCAGTGAAGTTAGGTAGAAGTATGTTATTATTTTCAACGCCAAGATTTCGAGGCAGAATCTCATATGATTTATTTATTGGCTCGACGTTTGAATTTACTAGATTCATTGTGATCTCTGAGTTTAATATTTTTGTGGTGCCGAGGTGACCCAGGTTTTTAGTTAAGCGGTCTTGAAAATCTGTTAGGTTCAACTTTGAATAGATTTTAAAAATGTTTTCATTATTCGATGCATTTTCACTGCTCGTTTTGGTCACTTCAAGCGGCTTGCTAGGGGGGGCGAGCGGCGAAATCTCTAAGATTTGACCGTCTATTTCGGATCCAAATTCAGAAATGTCTATAACGATATTTCGGCCGGAGTCTAGAAACGTTGATATCTGACATTCGCAGGCAATGCCAATTTCAAGAGTGTCTTTTTCATTTTCTATTATGTTTATCCGATTTTTTCCAATCCGATCAAATGCTGACCTGGTTTCGAAGCCATCTCCATTGTTTTCTACGCTAACGACTATTCTGGTGGCCTCCCTCCTCGCCGTCCAGCTTACCCCATCTTCAGCCAAAATTACGAGTCGCGTGAATGACTCGTGGTCCCCGGTTGAACAGGGAAGGGGGCTGACGCCGCATACATTGAGGACATTGTTATAATAATCATCGCGAGGCCAAGGCAAAAGCGCATCACCCGGCCCCCTGCTTTAATGCCTTGATTGCTTCTTCAAGTTCGGAGAACGTCGGCCTGCAGTGTGAAGGGGTATTCTGACGCCCAACTTCGATGCAAATATTTGTGGCATGATTATGTAGATTGGCGACAAGAACTTCTCTTATCAGGTTGTAGAAGTGCCCATCTTCTTTGGTAACATCTGCAACCTTTGCGGCAAAGGGACCCACCAGACCATAAGCTAGGAACACTCCTAAAAAGGTTCCGACTAGGGCACCGCCAATAAGCTTCCCCAAAATCTCGGGGGGCTGATCAATTGAAGCCATAGTCTTAATTACTCCCAAAACCGCAGCTACGATTCCCAATGCTGGTAGTCCATCGGCAATTGTTTGGAGGGCATGGCTGGAGTGCAAAGAATGCTCAAGATTTGCCTCCATACGCTTTTCTAGTACCTCTTCAACCTGATGGGGGTCATCATAGTTCATTGATGCAGAGCGCATGGTATCACATATCATTGCAATTGCCTCCGCATCGGTCAAAATCTTCGGGTATTTCGAAAATATTGTTGATTCCATGGGGTTTTCAATATGAGGCTCAATTTCAATAGGATTTTGCCTTGCTAGCCGGACCAGTTCAAAAAGCAGACACAATAGGTCACGATAATCTTCGTGTTTCCATTTCGGACCCTTAAAGACTTTTCCGACATCTTTTAATGTGTGCTTAACAGCCGGAAGATCATTGCTTATCAGAAACGCCCCGGCAGCAG
This sequence comes from Roseobacter sp. GAI101, assembly GCF_000156335.1. Classification (GTDB taxonomy): domain Bacteria; phylum Pseudomonadota; class Alphaproteobacteria; order Rhodobacterales; family Rhodobacteraceae; genus Sulfitobacter. Next base: position 2,457,462 of record NZ_DS999213.1, on the reverse strand, counting down.
CACCTCCAATCATAGTAAATTCAAACGGGAGGGACTTTAGAATGATCCCCATCTTTCCACCAGCTGCAAGGTAACCACCAAAGACCATGACGAAGATAGTAATAATGCCGACGATACCAATCATTAGGGCCTCGAATGTCTATGAACTTTAAAGGATGATCGCATTAGATCATTAATATGCGATGTCAGATATCAACTCTTTGGAGCGTTTGCATTTCTGCCTGCGAGAAGGACACTGATTGAATAGGCAAATTCAGGAGGTAGACCTGCCATCACATTCGCAGCAGCATCAGGTCTCATTCGACTTAGAAAACCCGCTGCGAAGTCCGGTTCCATCGCTTCAAAAAGCGCAGCAGCATCTTTCGGTTTCATGTTTTCATAAACAGCGGTCAACTTTGATAAATCACCTTCAGCAGCGCCATCAGTTATTGAAATCGTTTTGCGCAGGTTTTCTTCAGCTTTTTTAAGTTCAGCCAGTTTGATGCTTACCTCAGCGGTCGCAGCTTCTAGGTTGGCTTCACGTTTGTTTTGTTCAGCTTCCCTGGCGTTTAGTTGAGCCTCTTTAGTCTGAAGGGTGTCCAGCATCTTTGCGAGACGCTCTCGTTCCGCTGGCGTGCTGAAGGTGTCAACGTCAGAATACCTGTCATATTCTTCGTCCTTATCAGTCTCTGTTGCCAAGGTTGCTTGCGCGATTGCACTGTCCGCACCGATGAAAACTCTTAAGGCGGCGGATCCTAAAAACAGGAGGGTGATCAAGGATAAGGTACTTACACCATGGCTCTTCGGTTTCATTTTGGTGACGTTCATCCCGCCTTCCTTTCTTTTTGATGACGCACGAACATCGGTTCCACAGTGTTGGTTTTGTGAGGGAGTGGCTGTTGTGTGGGCTCCGGACTGGCATTGGGTTCTGTTTTTGCAGCTGGATCAGGCGGTGTAGGCAAATCATGAAGCGACGCGATCTGAAGTTCGATCCGGCGAGAGCTTTCTTCGGCCTTAACCGTGAGATCCATCAAGCTTTCCGCAGATTGTGCAGCCGTTTTTTGAGCGGCTGAGAGTGTCTTGGTAAGGTCATCGACGCGGGACGATAACACAGCGACTGCACCACCAACCCCTTTTTCCAGGTCGCTGAAGCGTTTTAGCCGCCGTGACAAGACAAAGCAGTAAATTGCTGCGCCAAATGCGCCAGCGGCAAGTAAAATATCTGATATAAGTCCCATTTCGACTCCCTCAGGTGAAAACAAATTCCATGATAAGCAAGTCTTTGACCCGATCGGGGCCAACGACAACTTCGATACGGTGGAGCATCTGAGAGCGCAGCCGAACGAGAATAGCCGGGCTCTCCAGATCCTCGACTTTCACCGCCCTGAGATACCCGTTCAGGACGTCTGTCACCCTAGGCAGCAGTTTTTCGACGTCCGCGACATATCTTGAAGGTACTTCCATTTGTGCGCGAAAGCGGAGATGTTTTGATTGGGCCGGTTGTCGGAGCGAAATGACAAGTGGGTCGATCGGGACATAAACGAAGTCACCAATCGGCGCGGGGCCGTCTGTTTCGGCAACGTCGGTTTCGGGCTTATCTCCCATGATCAGGCCGCTCCAACTTAGATAGAAACCACCGCCACCGCCCACGAGTGCCAAAACGAGGCTCAGGATCAATGGCATCTTCGATTTCTTCGGGGAAGCCTCTGCGGTATCTTCTGGTGTGTCTGTCATGGTTCTCCATCCGTGCTGATGGAAACGGTATAACCATGATTGCACTAACCGATTATTAAGTCTGATAGGTCATTTGTTCTACATGAGCTGGGCAGAATGCCCGGCTGAATGGAGGCAATTGTGCAGCAATTTCTGAACATTTGGGCAGGACTAACCTTTCGCAGACAATTGACGATTGTTGCTGCGACCTTGGCGATGTTTTTTGGCGTGCTTGCGATGTCCAAAATGGTCGCTTCACCTACGCTGACGCTTCTCTACGCCGGGTTGGAAAGTGGCGCGGCAGGTGATGTCGTCAGGGCGCTTGAACAAAGGGGTGTTGTCTATGAGGTGCGCGGCGGGTCGATTTTTGTCGATGCGAAAGCACGTGATGAACTTCGGCTGACATTGGCGAGCGAGGGGCTCCCGGCAAACGGGAACCGTGGCTATGAACTTTTAGACAACCTTACAGGGTTTGGCACGACGTCCCAGATGTTCGATGCTGCATATTGGCGCGCGAAAGAGGGCGAGTTGGCAAGAACAATCGTCGCAAACCCCCAGATTTCGATGGCTCGGGTTCACATCGCCGGTACGGGATCGAATCCCTTTCAGAGGGGCGTCGTTCCAAAGGCTTCGGTCTCACTTACGCCGAATGGTGGCGAGATTTCCGCTGCAGAAGCAAAGGCGGTCCGGTTTCTTGTGGCGTCGGCTGTTGCCGGGCTTTCCCCTGATGATGTCGCCGTGATCGACGCAAATGGGAGCCTTATCGGGTCGAGCGACGACGCCATGCCCACATCGCAAGGGGATGATAAAGCGGAAATGTTCAAGGAGAAGGTCCAGCGGATTCTCGAGGCACGTGTCGGGCTTGGAAATGCCATTGTCGAAGTTAGCGTAGACACCGAAACCGAAAGTGAATCGGTCCGGGAGCGGCGGTTTGACCCCGAAGGCCGTGTTGCCATCAGCACCGATACCGAAGAGCGCAGCAATTCGTCTTCTGATGCGGGGAGCGGCGACGTGACAGTCGCAAGCAACCTACCAAGCAATAATGGTCAGCCGGGGGGCGACAGCTCGTCCTCGTCCAATAGCGAGACGAGGGAGCGTGTTAATTATGAGGTGTCTGAAACCGAGCGGGAAATCGTGCGCGCGCCGGGAGCTGTGAAGAGGATCACTGTTGCTGTTTTGATCAATGACGCAATCGCCACTGACGAAAGTGGTGTTGAGACCTCTCAACCAAGAGACGACACCGAGTTGGAGGCTTTGCGTGAATTGGTGTCTTCTGCTGTTGGCTTTGATGCTGAGCGAGGGGATATCATCACGATCAAATCAATGGCGCTTCAGTCGATCCCGCCCATGGGTACGCAGGCGAGTACGTCAATCGTTGATCGTTCAACCTGGATTTGATGTCCGCAATTCAGATGGCAGTGCTGGGTCTGGTGACAATCATACTGGGTCTTTTTGTTGTGAGGCCCCTTCTATCGCGACAGGCACTCCCTAATGCCAGTGGCGGATTTCCTGCGCTGACATCTGATCCGAACAGCGAGCAAACCGACCAGCAGGTCCGTGATATGAATTCAGGTTTTGGCACGCAAAGCTTGGGGCAATCAGAAATTCTGGACTCAGATGAAGGGTTTCAGGGGGGAATGGAGCCTGGTTCATTTCTTCCCATGATGGGAGGCGGGCAGGATACTCAAGTCGACCGCTTGCGCGGCATGATCGGGGACAAACAGGAAGAAACAATTGAAATTTTGCGTAGTTGGCTTGAGGAGAAAGAGGAAAATGCGTGATGTCACTTGCACATAGATACAGTGAATTCAGTTCAGCGGGATCAGATGTATTCGAGCCAGACGCGAAATCAACTGATGCAAATGCTGATGAGAAGCTTGAATCCTTCGAAAACGGTTACCAGGCCGGCTGGCAAGACGCAGTGGAAGCGCTTGAAGCTGAGCAAAGAAAAATTTCTGCTGATTTCGCACAAAATCTTCAAGATATGACGTTCACCTATCAAGAAGCGCGCGGAAAGCTTTTGACATCCCTCAAGCCAGTTCTTGAGGCCATAATGTTGAAATTGCTGCCCGGGACTCTGAGCGCATCACTAAGGGCTCATTTGATTGAACAAATTCACGACTTATTGGCTGAATCCACTGAAAATGCGATCGAATTCATTGTGTCACCCAAAAATGTAGCGTTCTTGGAGACCTTGTTGAAGCAACAACCGGCCGTCCCTTTCCTTCTGAAGGCGGAAGAGACCCTAAGTGAGGGGCAGATCTTTCTCAAAGTTGATCAAGCGGAACGGTATATCGACATGGATGAGCTTGGAAAAAATATCCTCAATTTACTCGACTCGTTTTTTCAGCAATCTGTAGAGGTTCCAAACAATGGATGATCCTGTTTCTGTAAGCCGCGCCGCAGCTGATAAGACAAACCCTTTCACCTCCGTTCCAATTGAGGTGTCAGTTTGCGTCGGAAAAGCGCGTCCTCTCATAAGGGACCTGGTCGCATTGGGAGAGAACGCAGTCCTGACGCTTGACCGGCGCGTTGACGACCCGGTTGAACTATACGTTGGAGATCGCCTGATCGCGCGCGGGGTCCTCGAAGAGCAAGAAGAAGGAGGATCAGATCAGCTCGTCGTGAGATTGACGGAAGTTGTCGATATGCAATCCGTCCTATGATCCGCAACCTCCGTGCCCTGAGCACCCTTGCTGCGCTGCTGGTTTTCTTACCCGGCTTTCCGCTTGCTCAAGAGGTTTCAATCGATCTTGGGGATCAAGGGGCGCTGTCTGCGCGCACCATCCAACTATTTGTTCTAATTACAGTTCTCAGCTTGGCACCGGGAATTGCAGTTATGGTGACGTGTTTCCCATTTTTGGTTACGGTGCTGTCAATTCTCAGGCAGGCGATCGGGCTTCAGCAGTCACCACCCAATATGTTGATTGTCAGTCTGGCCCTTTTCCTGACCTATTTCATCATGGAGCCGGTATTTACCGCAGCTTGGGAAAATGGTCTGGAGCCACTGGCCAATGAGCAGATTGATGTCGAAACTGCGTTTGCTCAGGCGATGGAACCGTTCCGCCAGTTTATGGTTGGCAGGCTGGACCCAGCTACCTTTACGGCTATGGCAGAACTCAGGCCTGATACAGCTGGCCTGGCTTTGGACCTTGACGCACCTCTCTCGGTCTTGGTTCCCAGTTTCATGTTGTCTGAAATAACACGCGCGTTCCAGATCGGATTTCTCGTCTACCTGCCGTTCCTGATCATCGATTTGGTTGTAGCGGCCATACTGATGTCGATGGGTATGATGATGGTCCCACCCGCTGTGGTCTCGCTACCTTTCAAGCTCGCCTTCTTTGTCGTTGCTGACGGTTGGAGCTTGATCGCAGGCAGTCTCGTTAGAAGTTATTTCTAAGGGATATCGATCCCATTTTATCGAGGCTTCTGGACCGCTTTCTTCTCTTCGAGTTTTTAGTGTGGCTCAGGCTCAGATCCTTGGTCATTAGTGATGCACTTCCCGTGAACAAAGCAAAGCCTTGGAGGGCAACACGTTCGGGTGTGATCGCAACATCGCTTTTTGCAAACCTGCTACAGGGGTCTTAGAGTAAGTCAGTTCGTGAGAAAGAGGCCCCTCAGCCAACGCCTTATTTGTGCAATAGGCCTTGCCGCGTTAACCCTGAGGGCAAAAAAGGCCATTACCCTAAAGTAGCTTGATTTGTCTGAAAAATATTGCAGTTGGACCAGGCCAAATTCCATATCTAATGGCAACAATACCAGCGCTAAGAGCCGCAGGTAGAAGGTGACTAATCGCTAAAACCATCGAAAAATTTTCGATCGTCTGCATCGGTAGAAGAAAAAAATACAGAAGCAAGCCAGAAAGAAAAGCTAGATTGAAGGCATCGGGTATGACCTTCATCCCCTTCAAGATCAAAATGTCCTCATAGGTTCCGAACACGGCCTTGGAGGAATATCTGGCGACGCACCAAAGCAGTACGCTCAGGAAAATTGGTTGAGAGCTTTCAAACACTGGTGCCAATAATTTTCCAGTGGCCAAAGTACCAATCGCAATACCAGATCCAATAAAAAAAATGGCAAGATTAAGCCGTGCCGCCAAAATGGTGATGCTTTTTACGGTGGTGGACTTTTGGAAAATATCGGAGCTATTTTCAAGGATATTCCCAAACATGGAAAGGCTGAGAGCGATATTAAAAGCAAGCCCTCTTGCAATGAGAAAAACCGCTACGCTTTCTATGTCAAACAAAAATGGCACGATGATCAAATCAAAGTTTCGACAGGTCAGCTCAAGTGGATTTTGGAAGGAAATCAATGGTGGAAAGGTTTCATTCTTCGAAATCCTTTGGGGTTTCTTATGCCCTCTGCGGAGGATAAATAAGAAAATCGATATTATGACAACGCCAACCGCCAGTTTGATGAAGGCCTGGCCCAAGTCGAAGCCTGACCCTAGTGGCAATGGAATGAACAATAGCGTATAAATTACAAACCGTGGCTGAAGGGCGCGGCGTGAGATACTATAGATGAACAGACCGCTCGATTTTATGTAAACAAGAGATACTGTGATAAGCGTGAAAGTCTGAATGGAGAACTGAAATTCCCGAAAGGCCGAAACCACGCCCCAGAAGTTTGATAACAAGGTCAAAGCAAGAAACGAAGTGGTTATCCAGAAAAGATTCGTGCCAAAATCCTCGGCTTTTGCCGGGTTTTTCACATGTGGTTTCTCACTGCACCAAAGAGCAAGCGAAATACAGATGGATGATGAAGCTTCAGAAAGGCAAAGGATCAGCAGGACGATGCCAGCTTCTTTTAGGCCGACTTCAAATATAAGGTAAAAAGAAAGGACTAGAAATCCGGCACCATTCAAAGCTTTGGGCAAGTTGTGCCGCCATCCCGACCCACTATTCTGAAATAAACGACTCCCAGAGTCGTGTTCTTTTGGCTTCAAACCAGTCACATGTCACCCCAACCCGTAAAATCTGCGTCCTAGGCTGGACGACAGATTGTTCCGTGTTTCGGGTTAGATCAGGGGCATGAACCTTCCGCTAATGATCCAAATTGAGTGGGACCAATTTTCCGAACACTTAAATCTTGTTAAGACGAACGGGCCGCATCAAAGTCGCCGTCGGTGACCACGGCAAAGGTGGCATTGAGTTATTCCAAGACAGCCCTGATGAAGTTCGTTCGGAAATTTCAGGTTCGCCGTGTCACGACACCGCCAAAACGATATTAAGTTGAACTACTTCAGCAATTCGAACTCGACCACTTGGGTCCGTTGGATCGGTATGAAGTTGTCGTCTGCGATCAGCGTGAGATAGGTGTTGCCTTGCGCATTTTGCCACACAGAAATGGCTTCCAGATTGTCGAAGCGTGACGGCAGCGTTTGCAGCAAAAGTTCTTCGCCCAAATCCGGTTTGCTCAGATCAAAGCGTCTGATCTGGCTGCGAAACCCAAGCAGGGTGATTGTTCGCTCAAGCAGGTAAAGTATTCCGTCGGCACCAAAATCGGCACCTACCGGAAGAAATGGCCCCTTTCGGGGAATTTGCGCTGCCAGGGACCAAGCACCGTTCTGGTAGGCAAAGAGGGGAAAGGCGTCGCCATCACTTTGCTCGGGCAGGGTGAAAAGTGTGCCGTCGGCGTTGATTGCAAGGGCTTCGAGCCCGGAGTTGTGATGGAGAAAGTCAAAGTCAGGTAGCGTCGGGACAGGCGCGGTCGTACCGTTGGCGACATTCACCGTGGCAATGCGATGCTTTCCTTCAAAGCTGACATAGGCAGTGCCATTCGCATCAATCGCCAACCCCTCGGAATCGATGAAGGGCTTTACCAAGCGTTTCCCGGCTGGATCGTGCAAGGCAACCGCGTGATCAATTTCGATACCTTCCAGCAGGTCACCATTACGGACCAAGTTTGCTTCGATCACACGACCGCGATCGGTGATGGCCGTCAGCCGCCCGCCGTCATTGCTGACTTCAACGCCGGAAATGCCGCCAAACCAGTTGGCCTTCTCGCTCCAGTCCAATGTCGAACGCTGGACAAGGCGCGTCGGGCCATCCTCTGCCAGAGCGGCAGTGACCAAGCCTAACGCGAGGAAAGTCATCAAGATTTTCAGTTGGCTTCCAATACGGATTGGCATTGTGCCGGCAGATCAGCCAAGACGAGTTCACGCTTGGGCTTAGGCTTGGGCGCGTTCGGATTAGGGGGCGGCGGGTTCAGGATATTGGCCTGCCATTGCCGCGCGTCCGCACAGCCATCGCCAGCGGGTGGCGGTGCCTGATTGACACAACCCCGCGCGCCCTTAGGACAACTTAACCGCACATGGAAATGGTAATGATGGCCGTACCAGGGGCGGATTTTGTTCAACCAGCTCCGGTCGCCCTTTTCATCATTACACATCTGCACCTTGGCACCGGGAAAGACGAAGATACGTGCGACCCGAGGGTCTGATGCCGCTGCCTTCAGGATTTCGTGGTGTTGACGGGTCCAGCTGCTGTTGACGTAAGCACCACTTGATCTGCGCATCGAGATGGAGGAGATGCTTTCGCGTTGCGCGCGGCTGAGCCCGAGTGTTTTGGGCGGCAGCATCCAGATGTCTGCGTCAAGACCCATTTGGTGGCTTGCATGACCGCTTAGCATGGGGCCGCCACGTGGCTGGCTGATGTCGCCGACGTAAATCCCCTGCCACCCCGGTTGGCGTGCCGCCTTGGCGCTGAGCGTCTTGATGAAGTCGATCATCTCGGGATGGGCCCAGTTGCGGTTGCGTGACAGGCGCATCGCCTGCCAAGTTGGTCCCGTTTCAGATAGCTCCTGCGCCCCGGCGACGCAGCCCTTGGCATAGCTGCCGTAGGGGAACGCCGTTTGCGCCGATGGGGCAGACTTTGCACCGAACAACTTTTTGGCCTGCACGTTGCTAAGCGCACCACCGGACGATCCGATGGTCGGCAGGATTTTCGATGCTTCTGGGTTGGGCTTTGTGGCCGATCCGCCGCAGGCAGCGAGAGACAGGGAGAGAGCGGCGCAGGCAAGTAGGCGAGACAAGATCATTTTGCGAAATCTCCGTTCGGTTTAACCCATTGTAGCAGAACCAGACCGACAATGAACAGCCCTGCCACAGGCGTGATGCCCAACCTCTGGCTACCTGTCAGGTCTGTCGCGATTGCGATTAAGGCGGGGGCCATAAAGGACGTCGCCTTGCCCGAGAGGGCATAAAGCCCGAACGCTTCGGTCATCCGGTCCGGGTTGCCCTGGCGGGTCAGCATGTTGCGCGACGAAGCCTGCAAGGTTCCCCCGGCGGCCCCGATCAACGCCCCCGCAATGTAGAACATGATGTCAGGTAGGATCGACCCGTCTTGCACCACAAACCAGAACACTGAGGTCGGTGTAAGCGAGATGATCAGGAAAGACGTGCCCGTCAGAATGATGCAGCAGGCGATGATGACCGGCATGGGCCCTACAGCCCGATCCACGCGCCCGCCGAGCCAGCAAAAGATCGAACCCGAAATCAAGGTCAGTATGCCGAAGACACCGATTTCGGTGATCGACCAGTTCAGAACGCCAAGCGCATATATGCCGCCAAATGTATACATGCCGTTCAACGCATCGCGGTAGAACATCGAGGACCCCAGATAGGCCAGCAAAGACGGGTGGCGCGGCAGATTTTTCAGCGTGCGCCCCAGATCAGCTAGCCCCTTGCCAAGTTCATAGCGTGCGAGGCCTGGCTTGGGCGTGTCGCGGGTAAACAGGAAAAACGGGATCATGAAGACCGCGTACCAGACCGCGGTTAAGGGACCGACAATGCGGGTGTCTGCCTTGGTCGCGGGATCAAGGCCGAACAGGGGGTCCAGGCCCGCCATCGTGCGACCGGTGCTGCCCGCCTGAAAAAGCGCAATCATGATGACCAAGGCAACGAGCCCGCCGACATAACCAAAGGCCCATCCCGACCCTGAAACGCGCCCGCGCTCGTCTGGATCCGGATTAAGTTCTGGCAGGTAGGAATTCGTGAAGATCGTTGCAAACTCCATCCCGATCAGGCCAATCCCGAAAAAGAACAGGGCCCAGAGTATTGAGAAGTCTTGTGGTGCCGTCCACCAAAGCGCGCCAGAACCCACTACGTAAAGCGCCGAGAACAACCATATCCATGGCATGCGTTTGCCCGATGAATCCGCGATCGCCCCCAGGGTAGGGGCCAGTATCGCGATCGATATGCCGGCCACCGTCAGCCCGTACCCCCAATAAGCCTGCGCCTGCGCCTTGGCCGCGACAAGGTCCATCCCTCCGTCGACCAGCGCCGCAGTCGCGGTTTGTGCAAAATACGGGCCAAAGATGAAGGTGAGCATAAGTGTGTTGAAGGGTTGGCTGGCCCAGTCGAAAAAGTACCAGCCCCAAATCTTTTTCCGCGCTGAAATTTCTGCCACATCTGCCCCCTGATTTGGTCAGACGGTAGAGCAGCGCCGCCTTTGGAAGCAAGAGATGGTTTGCGGCTTGGATCGGGTTGCCGCGTTTTTCGGCGGCGATAGCGCCCGAATTACTTGTGGGTTGCTTTATTTGGAACTATGCACAGGTGTGTTTGGTTTGGTTGGCAATATAGTCAAAACAGTTACGACAAGGTTAATCCCCTGATGATCCGATTACTTTACTTCAGTACCGCGCGTGCATCCCTGACGACGTCCGACGTCGCGGATATCGTAGAATTCTCTCAAAAGAACAATGCAGAGCGCGACATTACGGGGGCGCTCGCCTTCAATGGCAGAAACTTCTGCCAGCTTCTGGAGGGCGAGGAGACGGTCGTGCGTGACCTTGTCACTGCAATCGAGAAAGACCCGCGCCACAGCGGGTTCAAGATCATCGACGAAAAGAAGGTCGACGGTCGGTATTTCGCAGATTGGTCCATGCTTCTCGTCAACGAGCTTGATTTTTCAAAAGTCATTAACGCGATGCACGCCTGAAGTCGTTCAACTTCGAGGGATTGCAATAACCTGAGCTGCGCGGCTGGCCCTTGTTCTTTGGTGGCGATATGCTTACCTGCGGACAAAGAAATGAAAGGCCTGCTCATGACGTCTATTTTCCAGATCCTGATGCTGCTGCTGAACATCGTGTGGTTCATCATCATTGCGCATGTGATCATGAGTTGGCTGATCAATTTTCAGGTTCTCAACTTGCGCCAACCGTTGGTCGCGCAGGTTTGGGACGGGCTGAACCGGCTTTTGGAACCTGTTTACAGTCGGGTGCGCAGCTTTTTGCCGCAAATGGGCGGACTTGATCTGGCACCGCTGGTTGTTCTGATATCGGTGGCGATTTTGCGTATTCTTTTGATCAATAACGCTGCAATGTTTTACTGATCGGCCCTTCGGGGAGGATATTTGGCAAGCCAGAGAAGCGGGGGATTGTCCCCGTAATCTGACTGTGGGATTCTGTCGCTGTCGAGCAAATAGAAGTTAGGTTTCCCATGTCAGGCGCTGCCACGTTACTTCGTGATGTCTTTGGATTTGATGGGTTTCGGCCCGGACAGCAAGAGATCGTCGAGGCCGTCACATCAGGCGAAAACGTGCTTGCGATCATGCCGACAGGGGGCGGTAAATCCCTTTGTTTCCAGATGCCTGCCTTGCTGCGCGATGGCGTGACGGTTGTGATTTCGCCGCTGATTGCTCTGATGCGCGATCAGGTGCGGGCCTTGCAGGAATTGGGTGTCGGGGCAGGTGCGCTGACCTCCGGCAACACACCCGAGGAGACCGATGCGGTTTGGGAGGGGCTTGAGGCAGGGACGCTGAAGCTTTTGTATATGGCACCGGAGCGGCTTGCAGCTGGGTCCGTGACGGGCATGCTCAAGCGGGTTGGCGTGTCCATGATCGCCGTCGACGAGGCGCATTGCGTGAGCCAGTGGGGCCATGATTTCAGGCCGGATTACCTTCGCATAGGTGAGTTGCGGCGGGTCTTGGATGTCCCGTTGGCTGCCTTTACCGCAACCGCGGATGCGGAAACGCAGGTCGAGATTGTTCAGAAACTGTTTGATGGGGCCGCGCCGCGATCGTTTTTGCGGGGTTTTGACCGGCCGAATATCCACTTGGCATTTTCGGCGAAAAATTCGCCGCGGGCACAAATCCTGAATTTTGCCGCCGCCCGCAAGGGACAATCCGGCATCGTCTATTGCGGGACACGGGCCAAGACCGAAGGTCTTTCCAAGGCCTTGCGGGACGAGGGCCATGTCGCATTGCACTACCATGGCGGGATGGAGGCCGAGGACCGCCGGATTGCAGAACGGCGGTTCCAGCAGGAGGATGGCTTGATCGTGGTGGCGACGGTCGCCTTCGGGATGGGGATCGACAAACCGGACATCAGATGGGTTGCCCATGCCGACCTGCCCAAGTCGATTGAAGCCTATTACCAAGAGATCGGGCGCGCGGGACGCGATGGCGCGCCGGCCGAGACGCTGACGTTGTTTGGCCCCGATGACATCCGCCTGCGCCGCAGCCAGATTGACGAAGGACTTGCCCCGCCAGAGCGGCGCGCGGCAGACCATGCGCGGTTGAACGCCTTGCTTGGCTTGGCCGAAGCGCTTGAATGCCGCCGCAAGTCGTTGTTGGGCTATTTCGATGAAACGGATATCACCTGCGGGCGATGCGATCTTTGTGACGCGCCGGCTGAGGTGTTCGATGGCACGACGGCGGTCCGCAAGGCCCTGTCAGCGATGCTGCGGACCGAAGAATGGTTCGGGTCGGGACATTTGATAGACATTTTATTGGGCAATGAAACCGACAAAATACGCGAACGCGGTCATACCGGTTTGCCGACCTATGGCGTTGGAAAGGAATACGACAAACGCCAGTGGCAGGCGGTGTTCCGGCAGATGATGGGGCATGATCTGGTGCGCCCCGATGCCGAACGTCACGGTGCCTTGCGGATGACGGATGCGGCCCTGCCAATCTTGCGCGGCGAAGCACAAATCTCACTGCGGCGCGACAGTATTCGCGCGGCGGGGGCGCTGCGGCGTCCTGCGGTGAAATCCATGGTCAGCGAAGAAGACGCGCCCTTGCTGTCCGCGCTCAAGGCGAAACGGCGCGGGTTGGCGGAGGCCGGGAAAGTGCCCGCCTACATTATTTTTAACGATCGTACATTGATCGAAATGGCTGAAAAACGGCCCGAAAACCTTGATGCGATGGCGCGGATCGGCGGCGTGGGCGCGAAAAAGCTGGAAAGCTACGGCCGCGCCTTTCTGGACGTGATCAATGGGGCCTCTGCCGAAATGCACCCGACACGGCGCAAACTGGCGGGGCGCGACGCGGGCACGGTGTATGATCGGTTGCTCGAAATACAGGCGGAGCTTGCGCGCGGCGAAGGCGGCACCGACAAGCCGCTCAGTTGCTCTGCATCCCTGCTGGCCAAGGTCGCACAGTTGCGCAATCCGGATAACACCGCGCTTGAGAGGATTTTGGGAGACAAGCGCGCGGAACGTTTCGGCCCCGCTTTTCTGGATGCGCTGCGACAGGCGGGTTGATCTGTATTGAGGCTGTCTGGGGCACCGGTTGTCCTTTGAACGGCGTCGTGACAGAAAGCGCAGACCGCCTTGCGTAGTCCGAAACCTGATCTATCTCATCCAACTCACAGTCACGACGGAGGCCATTAAGTGCTTATTTTATTATCGCCCGCGAAGAATGTAGATGAGGAACGCGCGGCGGGCCATGCCAGCACATCCCCCAGGTTTCTTGCCGAAGCAGAAGAAATCGTAACGGTCGCGCGTGAGTGGTCGGAGGACGAGATTTGCCAGATCATGAAGGTATCCCCGGCCATCGCCAGGCTTAACGTGGACAGGTTCGCGGGCTGGTCGCGCGACGGGGACTGTGCGGCAGGCCTGTTGTTCGACGGGGATGTGTACAGGGAGCTAGACTTTGGCACCCTTGATGAACATGCGGTTTCAGCGGCGTCGCAACGATTGCGCCTGCTGTCAGGCCTATACGGCCTGTTGCGTCCGACGGATGCAGTGCGCGCTTACCGGATGGAAATGGGGCGAAAATGCCCGGGGCATCCTGCGGGCACGCTTTACAAGTTTTGGGGAAGCAAGATCGCCGAGGCGGTGGCCCAAGACGCGGCGGAGGTTGGGACGGAAACTGTTCTTAACCTTGCTTCCGAGGAATATGGCAAAGGCGTGGACAGGACTGCTCTGGAGGGTTTGACAGTCGTCAGTCCACGCTTTGAGGAAGACCGGAACGGCAACCGCAAGGTGGTCGGGATCGCAGCGAAACGCGCGCGCGGTGCGATGGCGCGATGGGTTTTGCAGGAGAGCATCCACGAACCGCGCGACCTTGAGGCATTTGACGTCGGCGGGTACGTCTTTGACGCCGAAACCTCGAAGGTGGATAGACCCGTGTTTGTGCGGGCGTCCTGACATTTCAGGCCCGATAGCGGGCTTGGCGTTCTTTCAACGCCAAAGTCTGACGTTCCGAGCGTTGGTACGGAAAGCTCCGACCAAGGGTGCTTTGATATCTTAGATGCAAGTACCGTTACTTTTTGGGCGAGACGCGCAAGTCCCAAACGTTTCGGCGTTCCTTGGCCCCTAGCCGGTAGCGTGATGGGGTGCATCTGCCTCAAGGGGGCGCGTGCCGTGTGGCTGGTTTTGCGCGATCTGGCTGATGATGTCTTGTTTTCGCAACGGTTTCGTCAGGTAGTGGTCCAGCCCTGCAGCGAGGATGTTTTTGTCATCGCCGCTCATGGCGTGGGCGGTAAGTGCCACAATGGGACAGCGGATGCCTGTCGTGCCTTCGATTTTGCGGATGGCCATGCTCGCCTCCTTGCCATCCATCTTGGGCATCGAGATATCCATAAAGATCATGTCAGGTCTGTAGGACTGATACATATCAACGGCTTCCTGGCCGTTATTCGCAATCATCAGGTCGATATCTAAATGTTGGATCATCTTGGAAAACACCAGCTGGTTGGTCTTGTTGTCCTCTGCCGCGAGGATGCGCATTTTACGCAAAGGCAAATCGGATCGGTTGGGGGGCACGATTTTGACAGCGCTCAGCTGAGCAAACAAATCGCTGCGCGGGATCGGTTTTTTCAACACGGTGCTGACCAGATCCCTTGAGGGGTCGTTGTCAGCCAGACTGGTGTTCGAACTGACGACGATGATGGCAACCTCGTTTTCTGCGGCGCGCAGCGCGGCGGCCAAGTCGAACCCGTCCATCTCGGGCATGATATGATCCGTCAGCACAAGGTCCACGCTGTCGTCAATTTGGCAAAGGGCGTCCTGGGCCGAACCGCAGCAGGTGACTTTCAATCCCAGTTGTTCGAGCTGTTTCAAAACGATAGACCGGTTAACCGTTTCGCCCTCAACCACCATGATATGTCGCAGGGCGCGCGGCAAGGGCGGGTGCGGTGTCGTTATTTCGCCATGGGCTTCCAACGGCAGTTTGAAGCCGAAGCATGATCCCGCTTGTTCTTCCGAAGTGACCCATATGTCCCCTTCCATCATCTGGATCAGCCTCTGGCTGATCGCAAGGCCAAGCCCGGTGCCATCAAACTTGCGATTGCGTTCGTTCTCGACCTGATTGAATTCGCCGAAGATGTGGTCGACCATATCGGGGGCGATCCCGATGCCGGTGTCTTCGATGGCGATGTTGACCTGTACCTTGCCCGTTTCCTTGTCAGGAACGCCGGTGACACGCACCAGCACATGGCCGTCGCTGGTGAATTTGACGGCATTGCCCAGCAAGTTGGTCAATACCTGGCGGATGCGCCCGGGGTCGCCCACCAGAGTTGTGGGCATGAACAGATCGTAGTCCAGCGCCATCTCAAGGCCTTTTTCACGGGCCAGTGGCTGCAACAGCATGATGACCTCTTGGATTGCCCGTTCAAGATCAAAGGGCTCGGGATGCAGGTCCAGCTTTTTCGCTTCGATCTTGGAATAGTCGAGAACGTCGTTGATGATTACCAACAGCGCCTCGCCTGAGTTCTTGATCGTATCGACGTAAAGCCGTTGATCTTCGGTCAGGTCAGTGTCGCGCAGAACGTCGGCCATCCCCACGACGCCGTTCATCGGGGTCCTGATTTCATGGCTCATATTCGCCAGAAATGCCGATTTCGCGCGGTTTGCGCTTTCTGCGATGCTGTGCGCTTCTTGCAGCTGGCGCTCGTATTCGACGGTGGCTGTGATATCGAGCCCGAGCGAAACCATGTCGCCGCTGGGGCTGCGTTGATCGATCAGTTTGATATGCTGCCCGTTCCAAAGATGGATCACCGTAGGTTCCGGCGCTGTGTCTTGCAGCCGCTCCGTCATCAGCCGCCGCCAGCTTTTGGGGCACAGATTTCCGGTGTTCACAATGCCTTCGTCGGTCAGCACCTGCAGGATCGTGACATAATTTACCCCGGGGCAAATGATCTCGAGCCCGTCGAAGATAGCCAAATAGGCCCGGTTGGCCATGATCATTTCGTTGTTCGCGTTGAAGAAGGCAAAGCCGTCCTTGATCGTCTCGATTGATTGCCAAAGGCGGCGTTCGGTCAATTCGATCTTTTCGCGGGCAGCGGTAAGGTCTGACTTTACGCGCTGGTTTTCGTCGCGGATCGTTTCGACCTGCGCCCGGGTTTCGACGATTTCGTTGGTAAGACGTTGCGCGTGCTGGCCAAGTTTACGGTTCGCGGCGAACAGTTCCGCTTGTTTCAGTTCAAGCATACGCTCAGCCGCGAGACGTCCGCGACGTTCTTGCGTCAGCTTGTCTGCCAAACTCATGCGCTGCTCCGAATCCGTGATGGTTGCCTGCGATGTCGACACTCTGCGAACGAGGTGAACAAGTGTTTAAGCGCGACAGGATGCTTGCCAGCTATGGGGTGCGCATGCCACCGTGGCACTGGTAGATCGTGAAAAAAGGGCTTGTGCCATGACCACTCTGCGCAAATTAATGTTCCTTTTCAGCTTGATGCTTGGCCTTTCGGGGCTGGGAACGCAAGGAACTGCACAACAGGCCGTGCCGACGGATCGATTCGTATTTACGCGAAATGTTGATTTCTACGGTGCCGATCTGGGCAAGCTTTTCGACACCACTCTTGAAGCTTGTGAACGTGCCTGTGCGGCCCAAAGCACCTGCGTCGCGTTCACCTTCAACATGCGGTCGAACGCGTGCTTTCCGAAATCTGCCATAACCAATCAACAGGCATATGACGGTGCCATGTCCGCGATGCGGGTGGCGACCGATTTATCTCTGCTGGAAGGTTCTGCAACCCGCGCGTCTGATCTGGCGTTTCTAGACTCTGGCGATCTGGCGGCCGCGCGCGATCTGGCGGGCGATATTGGGCGGCGCTATCCTCTGGATGGCCCTGATCTGCCCGCGTCAGCGGTGTCGCTTCGGACCACGGGGCAGCTGATCGCGGGAACTGACGCGGCAGGCTATTGGGTCCAGCTTGCGCGCATTAGCCTGCGAGACAACGATCAATTGACCTATCAGGACCGCATGAAATTGCGCAGCGAGGCTGTTCCCGCCGCGATCAACGGCTATCTGCGCGCCACCGATCCCCGCTTGCAATCCACGGCGCTTGAGATGCTGGCCAATGCGCTTGAGGCTAACAATCGCGGGCGCGACATGATCCCGGCGTTGCGTCTGGCAAATGCCCTGACGCCAAACGCTGATCTGGATGCGGCATTGGACGGTGCCATCAGCAAATACGGGTTTCGCATTACGGAACATCGCGTTGACAGCGATGCAGCCGCGCCCCGCATCTGTGCGGAGTTTTCGGAAGCTCTTGTTCAGGCCGGTGTCGATTACACACCTTTTGTTCGCATCGACGGCGACGGCCTGTCGGTTGAGGCTGACGGCCAGCAGATTTGCATTGATGGCGTGGATCACGGCGCGCGGTACCGCGTGACGTTTCGTGCAGGCCTCCCGGCTGCCAGTGGAGAAGTGCTTGCCAAGGACATCCCGCTGACCCTGTATGTGCGCGACCGCGGACCGATTGTCCGGTTTGCGGGGCGTGCCTATGTTTTGCCGCGCAGTGCCGACGCGGCCCTGCCCATCGAAAGCGTGAATGTCGATCAGGTCGATTTGGTCTTGCGCAAGGTCAGTGACCGAAATCTGGTTGCGGCGATCAAGGATAATTACTTTGGCCGCCCGTTGAACCAATACGAAGGCGAAGCCTTTGCCGATACCCTCGCGCAGGAAATCTGGCGTGGGACCGGTAACATCCAGAACACGCTGAACGCCGATATGACCACCCGCTTGCCACTTGGCGAGGCGTTGGCAGATCAGCCTGCGGGTATCTATACGCTAAGTGCCGCGGTACCGGGGCAAGATTCCTATGAACACCCGGCGGCGATGCAATGGTTTGTGTTGTCCGATCTGGGCCTGACGACATGGGCTGGCACCGATGGTCTCGCCGTTGCCGTCCGAAGTCTAGGCGATGCGTCGGCCCAAGCGGGGATTAAACTGACGCTTATCTCGAGAGCGAACGAGGTTTTGGGGACAGCAACTGCGGATGAGGAGGGCTTTGCCCAGTTCCCCGCAGGTCTGACGCGCGGGACGGGGGCCGCCAGCCCCGCTTTGCTGATGGCCGAGGACGGCAGCCGGGACGTGGCGTTTCTGCCTTTGACGGACCCTGCGTTCGACCTGTCGGACCGAGGCGTCGAAGGCCGCCCCCCAAGCCCGCCGATCGACACGTTCCTGACGACGGATCGCGGTGCCTACCGCGCGGGCGATACCATCTACGCCACGGCATTGACCCGCGACGGTCAGGCCAAGGCGTTGCGTGATCTGCCTGTGACAGCAATCCTGAAGCGCCCCGACGGTGTCGAATACAGCCGGACCCAAAGCCGCAATAGCGTCGCAGGCGGGCATGTCTTTGCGCTGCCCTTGGGGGGCAATGTCCCCCGTGGCGCGTGGCGCTTGGATATCTTGTCGGACGTGGAGGGCCCCGCCTTGGCGAGCCAAACCCTGCTGGTCGAAGATTTCCTGCCCGAGCGGATCGACTTTGATCTTGGCTTGCCGAACGCGCCGCTGCGGTTGGGGGACACGCCGCCGTTGACCGTCGATGTGCGGTATCTGTTTGGCGCGCCCGGCGCAGGGCTTGAGGTCGATGGCGAAGTATCACTGCGCGCGACACGCAGTCTTGAGAGATGGGCAGGGTATCTCTTTGGCCGATATGACACGCGCTTTGATGCGCGCACATCCTATCTGGCGAATGCGACGACGGATGCGGCAGGCAGTGCCATCATCCCGCTGACATTGCCCGAACTTGACGAAACCCCCAGCCAGCCCCTGATGGTCGAAGCGGTCTTGCGCGTGGCCGAAGGATCGGGCCGTCCGGTAGAACGCCGTCTGACCAAACCTGTCACGCCGTCTGGCCCCCTGATCGGGATCAAACCGGGATTTGATGATGTGCTGACCGAAGGGGCCGATGCGACGTTCCAGATTACGGCTGTCAGCCCTGATGGCACGGCCGTTGAAATGCCCGTCCGTTGGACGCTCAATCAGGTCGAGACCCGTTATCAATGGTATCAACTTTACGGGAACTGGGAATGGGAACCGGTGACCCGCCGCATCCGCGTGGATACCGGAACACTGTCCCTTGGGGCGACCCCCTCTGCGGTGACCCTGCCCACCGCCTGGGGCCAATACGAACTGATCGTTGAGGCGACGGATGGCAGCGCGGCGATCGCTTCGGTTGATTTCGCGTCCGGATGGTATGGCGGGGACGGCAGCAAGGATACGCCGGACCGCCTGTCAGTATCCCTTGATGCGACAGACTATGACGTCGGCGACACCGCGATGTTACGGCTGCTGTCAGAAGCGGACGGCACTGCATTGATCTCGGTCCTGTCGAACAAGGTGATCGCGCGGCAAGTCGTTCAGGTCACCGCAGGCGAAAATCTGGTGCCTTTGCCTGTGACGGCTGAATGGGGCACAGGCGCATATGTCAGCGCCTCGGTGCTGCGCCCGATGGACGTCGAAAATGATCTGAACCCGGCGCGCGCGCTGGGGCTGGTACATGCGACCGTGCGCCCTGACAGAAAACGCCTGAACGTCAGTTTCGACGCGCCCGACACGGTCGATGGACAACCGGGCATTCTGCGTGCGGCAGTGTTGGTGGACGGCGTGGCCGAGGGGCAAACCGCGTATGTCACCCTTGCCGCCGTTGATGAGGGCATTCTGAACCTCACCGGATATACGGCCCCCGATGTGACCGGTCACTACTTTGGCCAGCGCCGTCTGGGCGTTGAAATCCGTGATATCTATGGACGTCTGATTGACGGGATGAACGGGGCGCTGGGCGCTGTCCGGTCTGGCGGTGATGCAGCAAGCAACGCACAACTGCAATCACCGCCGCCGACCGAAGAATTGATGTCGTTCTTTTCCGGACCTGTCACCGTAGATGCGACAGGCCGTGCGGAAATTGACATCATCCGCCCCGCTTTCAACGGCACGATCAAACTGATGGCCGTAGCATGGTCCGACGGGGCCGTGGGGGACGCCAGTACAGACGTTCTGGCGCGCGATCCCGTCGTGGTAACTGCATCCCTGCCGCGCTTTCTGGCCCCCGGCGATGACAGCCGCCTGCTGCTGGAACTGGTCCATGCAGAAGGTGCAGCGGGCGACATGCAATTAGCCGTGGTGGCAGATGCCGCTGTGGGGCTTGGCACCGTGCCTGCAACTGTGACGCTTGCACAAGGTGGGTCGACCAGGCTTGCCATCCCCGTAACAGGGCGCGAAACAGGTGATCCGCTGATCACGGTGACGCTGACCACGCCGGACGGCAAGGTCTTGCGCAAGGTGCTGACCCTGCCGGTGCGGGACACCGACCCAGAGGTTGCCGTGACGCGGCAATTCAGCCTTGGGGCCGGAGAAAGCTTTACCTTTGATGGCAATGTCTTTGCCGGGTTCCGCGCAGGCACTGCCAGTGCGACGCTGACCGCAGGGCCGCTGGCGCGGCTTGATGTGCCGGGCCTGTTGCAGCAGTTGGATCGCTATCCTTACGGCTGTACCGAACAGCTGACGTCGCGTGCCATGCCGCTGCTGTACCTTAGCAGCATGGCGCGTGACGCGGGGCTGGGCGCGCCCGAAAAGCTGGCGGAAAAGGTGCAAGGTGCCATCTCGCAAATCTTGACGCGGCAGACCCGCAAGGGGGGCTTCGGGGCGTGGGGGCCACTGGACGGCAATTTCTGGCTTGATGCCTATGTGACCGATTTCCTGTCGCGTGCGCGCAAGGCCGGATATGCCGTGCCTGATGTCGGCTTTGCCACGGCGATGGATAATCTGCGCAACCGGATCAGCTATGCCCCCGATTTTGATCTGGGCGGCGAAGACATCGCCTATGCGCTGCTGGTACTGGCCCGCGAAGGGGCTGCGTCGATGGGCGACTTGCGCTATTATGCAGATACCAAGGCCGACAATTTTGCCACCCCCCTCAGCCTGGCGCAACTTGGCGCGGCGCTTGCGGCGTATGGGGATCAAAAGCGTGCGGACAGACTGTTTGCCATGGCGGCCGCGCGGCTTGGGCAATCGGTGGATCCGCTCGCGTGGCGCGGTGACTACGGCAGCACCCTGCGTGACACCGCCGGTCTTTTGACCCTCGCGGTCGAAGCGGGCAGCACGGCGATCAGCCGCGGCAATCTTGTCTCTGATCTGGGATCGGTGGCGCGGGAATTCTCAACCCAGGAAGCCGCGCATGTGGTGCTGGCTGCAAATGCTTTGGCAACGACGACGGCAGGGTCCGGGATTTCGGTCGATGGCACCCCAAGCGCGGGGACCATGGTCAAGCGGATTGACGATGCGGACCCGCGCCCGTCGGTAATCCGGAACACGGATCAACGTGCGATTGACGTGACGATGACCACCTTCGGCGTGCCAGAGGTCGCCCCCGAAGCGGGCGGCTATGGCTACGCCCTGACCCGCAATTATTACACCGTGCATGGCACCCCCGTCAGCGACGCTTTCGCGTCTGGCGACTGGATGGTCGTGGTCCTCAAGGTGACCCCGTTTGAAGAAGTCGGCGCGCGGCTGATGGTCGATGACTCCCTGCCT
Source organism: Roseobacter sp. GAI101 (assembly GCF_000156335.1). Classification (GTDB taxonomy): domain Bacteria; phylum Pseudomonadota; class Alphaproteobacteria; order Rhodobacterales; family Rhodobacteraceae; genus Sulfitobacter. Next base: position 2,435,779 of record NZ_DS999213.1, on the reverse strand, counting down.
GCGGGGTTCGAGATCGACAATCCGAACCTGATCCGCAGCGGTGACCTTGCCGCGCTGGACTGGCTGCAAACGGCCGACGCAGAACACGCCGAATTCCGCAGTGACCGCTTTCTCGCCGCTGTCGACCACCGGGGGGCCGATCCGTTTCAGCTTGCTTATGTGGTTCGTGCGGTCACACCGGGCAGCTATCATCATCCGGCAGCTGTGGTCACCGACATGTACCGCCCCGAATACCGCGCGAACACCGGGACGGGGCAAGTAACGATCGCCCCATGATCCGCCGCTTTGGCCTGTTCGCGCTGGTCATGCTCTTGGGCACCGTGGGGGGCCTGCGCGATGCGACCGACCGCTGGATCGCATCGACAGTCCTTCCGTCCATGCTGGTCGAAACATCGGTCGAGATGCGCGACCGCCACGGTGCGTTGCTGCGTGTCTATCCGGTCGAAAACGGGCGTACCCGCATGGCGCTGCGCCTGAAGGATGTTGACCCTGGGTTCCTGAACATGCTGATCGCCTACGAGGACAAGCGGTTTTACGATCACAACGGCGTCGACCTGCGTGCCGGCCTTCGGGCTGCGGTTCAGGCGGTCACAAATGGCGGGATTGTATCGGGCGGGTCGACGCTGACGATGCAGGTCGCCCGCCTGCTTGAAAACTCCGGGACGGGCCGTTGGCAGGGCAAGCTGCGCCAGATCCGGCTGGCGCTCGCTCTTGAACGGGTTCTTGGCAAGGATGAAATCCTGACACTTTATCTTGCTCATGCGCCCTATGGTGGCGCTGTGGAAGGGCTGCGCGCGGGGACGCTCGCGTGGTTTGGCAAAGAACCCGCGCGGCTGACCCTGGCCGAAGCCGCATTGCTGGTCGCCTTGCCCCAAGCCCCGGAAACCCGCCGACCCGACAGACACCCGCAGGCCGCACGTCAGGCGCGTGCCCGCGTCTTGCAGCGCACCAAGGCGCCCGACCAAGCCCGTCTTGCGCCAGTGCCGCGCCGCATGACGCCGTTTCCCCGATTTGCCCCGCATCTGACCGACCTGACGCTGCGCGAGGTACCAAAGACGCAACGCATCGACCTGACGCTGGATGCCGGCCTTCAAGAACAGATCCAGGACCTTGCCGCCCGCGCCGTGCGTGGCCGCGATGACCGTCTGTCCGCGGCCATCATCGTGGCGGATCATCACACCGGCGAAATCCTCGCCTCGGTCGGGTCGCCTGCGTATTCGGGGGCGGATGGTGCATTGGGGTTCGTCGATATGACGCGGGCGTTGCGGTCGCCTGGATCGACGCTCAAGCCTTTCATCTACGGGATCGCCTTTGAACAAGGTCTGGTGCATCCCGAAACGCTGATCAATGACGCGCCGACCGCCTTTGGCCGCTATGCGCCGCAAAACTTCGATGGGGAGTATCGCGGCGAACTGACAGTGCGGTCTGCCTTGCTTCAGTCGCTGAACATTCCGCCTGTGGTCTTGCTGAACGAACTTGGCCCGTCCCGTCTGATGGCCCTTTTACGGCGCGGGGGGGCAGCGCCAGTGGTGCCGGGGGGCAAGCCGGGGCTGGCGGTCGCCCTCGGGGGCGTGGGCATCACGTTGCATGATCTGGTGCAGCTTTACGGGGGAATAGCTAACGGCGGGCAGGTGCAGCCGTTGATCTGGCGCAAAGACGCGGCTGCGCGCCAGCCCAAGCGGATCATGTCGGATGTGGCGGCGTGGCAGCTATGGGACATCCTTGCCGATCTGGCACCACCATTGCATATCGGCGGACCGCGCCGCCAGATCGCGTATAAAACGGGCACGTCCTACGGGCACCGCGATGCCTGGAGCATCGGTTTCGATGGGCAACATGTGATCGGCGTTTGGCTGGGACGGCCCGATGGCACGCCTGTACCGGGGGCTTTTGGCGGTGATCTGGCAGCACCGATTCTGTTCGAGGCCTTCGGCCGTGTATCCGAAAAACGCGCCCCCGGCCCCCTCCCGCCCGACGAAACGCTGATGCTCCGCACTGCCGATTTGCCCGCGCCCCTGCAACGGTTCCGCAGCCGTGGGGCGATCTTCGATCTCGCGACGGACAGCCCGATGGTCAGCTTCCCCCCTCAGGGCGCGGTGCTGCGGCGCGGGGGGGCAGGCATCCCGCTAAAGCTCCGGTCCGGTAAGTTGCCGCTGACAGTTCTGGTCAACGGCGCGCCCGTGCTGACCGGCCTGCGGGATCGCGAAACGTGGCTTCCGCTCGACGGGGCGGGATTCTCGCGGATCTCTGTCATTGACGCACGCGGGCGCAGCGCCGAGGTCGAGATCAGACTGCAATGACGCCCTTTTAGCTGCGGCGACCTTCGCGCAGCCAGGCGGCGACGATTAGTGCCGCGCTTAGCAGCAGGACCAGCCAGCCCGGCAGGATCGGTGTCTGGCGCACATCGCGGGTTTCATAGGCATTGCGCGGGGTCAGCCCGATCCAGCCGCGTCCGGCGGCGGGTCGGCCAAGACGGACCTCGCGGATGCGGGGCAGGCCGTCTTCGATCCGGGCAACACCGCCGCGCAGGGCGGCGAGTATCGGTGCCATCGTGACGTCGCTCGCGATTGTCTCCACAAACTCTTTCGGGGCGGCAGGACCAAGGCCGATGACCGTGACCTCGTCGCCGTTTTCCAACCGATAGAGGCCGATTTCGGGCCCCTCGTACAGGCCTTCGAAGACGCCGGGGGCGGATTGCGTCAGGGGCAGGGTCACGGTACTGCCATCGGGGCCGGTGATGGTCACGGGGGGCACATCGTCGCCAAGGGTACGGCGAATGATGCGCATGGTCTGGCCCTCGGCTGTAGCGGTCAGGTCCTCTTCCTCAAGCTCGGGTTCTTTCATCATCCAATGGGCCAGCCGACGCAGCAATTCCAGCTGCGGCCCGCCCCCCTCGTAGCCACGGTTCCAGAGCCATGCATGATCTGACGCCAGCAGCGCCACCCGGCCTTCGTCGACCCGGTTCAGGACCAGCAGCGGGCGGTCGTCCTGACCGGTCATCACCACATTGCCGATCGGATCGGTCACATCGATCTGGCGCAGCCAGCGGCCCCAGTCGCCGCGACCCGGCAGATCGGTGGTCACAGGGTGACGCTGCCCCAGATCCGAGACGACAGGCAGAAAGGGTTCCTCAATCACCCGTGCCGAAGGCGTGGCGGGCAACACCGCGCCAAGGGGCGAACGGAAGATGCTGTCGGCACTGGCGAAATCAGCACCGGCAGCGACCAGAACGGCCCCGCCTTGCCGCACGTAATTGGCGACATTTTCAAGATAGAGAGAGGGCAGGATGCCGCGCCGTTTGTAGCGGTCAAAGATGATCAGATCGAAATCATCTATCTTCTCCATGAATAATTCGCGGGTGGGGAAAGCGATCAGCGACAGTTCATCCACCGGCACGCCGTCTTGCTTTTCGGGGGGGCGCAGGATGGTGAAATGCACCAGATCGACCGAACTGTCGGATTTCAGAAGGTTGCGCCACGTGCGCCCGCCCTGATGTGGTTCCCCGCTGACCAGCAATACGCGCAGACGGTCGCGCACGCCGTTCATCTGGATCAGCGCCGCGTTGTTGCGATCGGTCAGTTCGCCGGGCGCTTCGGGCAGCGAAAACCGGATCACGTTGCGGCCGCCATGGGGCAGGGTTACTGGCAGGTCGAGGTCTTGACCGACAGGCACCCGAAACGATTGCGGTTCTTCACCGTCAACCGAGATATCAAGCTGGGCCAGCCCGCCATCCGCTGGGGCAGTGCCCAAATCGTCGATCCGCAGGGTCAGCGTGACGGGTTCGCCGATGATCGCAAAAGCAGGGGCATTGCGCACGGACAGGCGGCGGTCCCAATCGGTTTCCTTTCCTGTCATCAGTAGGTGCATGGGCGCGGGCAGATCGACGGGCAGATCAGCGTCATGAATGCGTCCGTCACTGACGGCAAGTATACCGGCGATCCGCGCGCGGGGCTCTTCGGCAAGGGCATCGCCAAGCGCGGTCATCAGCTGCGTCCCTGCATCTCCAACGCCATCGGGCACTGTCACGCGGCGCAGTTCTGTGTTCGCGCGGGCTTCGATCCGCGCAGCAAGGGCATCTGCGGCCTCGCTGCTTTGGGTGGCGCGGTCGGCCAGTTTCTGGCTGGCGCTGGCGTCTTCAAGCAGGATGACGATATCGGTCAGCGGCGCGCGATCTTCTTGCTGGAACGACGGACCCGAGAGGGCCGCGATCACCACCAGCATGGCCAGTCCGCGCAGCGCCCAGCCTTGCAAGCCACGGATCACGGCCAGCACAACAGCGGCCAAGGCAACCAGTGCCACGACAGCCAAAAGCACCAGAGGGATAAGCGGATCAAAGACGATTGTAGAAGTCATTGGCCTAACCTGTCCAAGAGCGCAGGCACATGAACCTGATCGGATTTATAATTGCCGGTCAGCACATGCATGACCAGATTGACCCCGAAACGGTAGGCAAGTTCGCGCTGCCGTTCCCCGGCAAAGCCGCGCCCGACAGGCACCATAGGGGCCCCGCCCGGCGTCACGGCCCAGGCGGCGGCCCAGTCGTTGCCGCCAATCACGACGGGCGTCACACCGTCGTTGAGGTTGCGAAACGGCATCCCTTCGATCTGTTCCGCGTCAGGGGGCGAGGATTCGACCCAGACGTCGCGGCCGGTATGGCGGCCGGGAAAGTCCTGAAGGAGATAGAAGGTGCGGGTCAGAACGTGATCTCCGGGCAGTGGTTCAAGCGGTGGAATATCAAGCGGCGCGGCAAGCTCTTGCAACTTGCGCCCGTTGGGGCTGGCCGCGCCGAACCCCGCGATATTGGCGTCGCGTGTGTCAAACAGGATCAGCCCGCCAGAGCGCAGATAGTCGTTCAGCTTGGCATAAGCGTCGCCCGACGGGCGCGGCTGTTCGGGAGTGATCGGCCAATACAGCATCGGGAAAAACGCCAGCTCGTCGCGTTCAAGATCGACGCCGATGGGATTCGCGGGTTCAACCGATGTCCGGAAAAACAGGGTGTCGGACAGGCCGCGCAGGCCTGCTTCCGACAGTTCGTCCACAGCGCCGTTCCCGGTGACGACATAGGCCAGCGTCATTTCCGCAGTGGCGTTCAAGGCAAAGGCATCGGCATCTTGCGCATCCGCAGGGGCGGGCATGTACAGCAGGCCCAACAGCACGACCGCCGCCGCATTGCTGCGTTTCAACAGGCGGCCGGACAAAGCCAAAGATGCCACAACATCGGCGAGCAGCAGCAAGATCGACAGGCTTAGCAGCCATCCGGCAAGGGGTTTTTCCGGGGCCACGAAAAGGCCACGCACGGGAACGTCGCCGGGCCATTTGGCCGGTGACAGCACGGTTTGCGCCGTGACCACGTTGCGCGCGATGCGCCGGTCGCCAGAGGCATAGATGCCCGGTTGCAGGCCCGGACCGGTGGCCGCGCCGGCCAGATCGGCCCCGTCGACGCCGGGCAGGTTTCCGGCATCTTCCAGCAGGCCGAACCCGTCCATCACCCGCAGCGGGGTCCATGTGGTGCCTTGCAGGTCCTGCGCGTCGATACCGGCAGAAGAGGAGGATATCGCAAGCCGTTCCATCATTTGAACGAACAGGCCCGACAGCGGCAAGGTCGACCATTCGGCGGTCGCTGTGACGTGAAACAGCACAATCTGCCCTTGGCCAAGCGCCTTGCGCGTGACCAGCGGCGTGCCATCACTGAGGGATGCAATCACGCGGTTTGCTAGCGTCGGGTCGGGCTGGGCCACGACCTGGGCCGACACGACCACATCCGACGGAATCTCCAGACCGAAAAACGGTGAACTGTCGCGGAAGGCATCAAGGGATTTAGGCTCTCCCCAGCTCATCGCGCCGCCGACGCTGCGGCCACCGGCGCGCAGGCGCACGGGCATCAGGGGGTCTTCGGTGTCGCGGGAAATATCGCTGGCAGCGATGCGGGGGCCGGCGAAACGTACCAGCATGCCGCCGTTTTCGATCCATTCGATCAGGGGGGCCTGTTCGGCATCCGACAGGGTCGCCACATCGGCCATCACGATGACGTCCGGATTGGCGGGCAGGATATCGGCCAATGACCCGTCGATCAGATCGGCGCTTGGGGCAAGGGCCTGCTCGATGTAATGCAGCGGCGACAGCAGCTCCAACCCTTCGCGGTCATCACGCCCGGCAATCAGCGCGACCTCGCGGCGGCGCAAGCCGTCATCTACCAGCGTCGTCGCGCCGGCAGACCGTTGTCCCGCAATGTCGAACCGCGTGATACGCGCGCGCAATTCAGCGGGCAGGGCAAGCTGGGCGGTGGCCTCAACCGCGCCGTCTTCAAAGGTTGCGGGCACAGTTGCCAAAATGCGGATGTTCCCCGCGGGATCGCGGCCTTGGGCGTTCAGGGATACCTCGCGGGGCGTGCCTGCAAGTGCACGTTTCACGGTCAGGGTGATCGCGCCATCCTCGTAGGTGGCGGGGGCCATGCCCATCACGTTCGCGCCGGTCTGGTAGACCTCGACTGACCCCCGATCCTGCAGGGCAGCCAGCATATCTTCGCGGCCGTCAAAGCCAAGCCCGTCGCTGAACCAAAGCGTATCGAACCCGTCCAGAGTTTCGGCAATCTCGATCGCGCGGGTGATATTCCCGTCAGAGGGTTGCCACGGCGCGGGCTGGAGCCCCGCAAGCCGCGTGCGCCAGACATCCGCCGATTGAAAGGCGGGTTCTTCGGGCTGGGTCAGCGTCAGAAAGCCGACGGTACGGTTGGCGCGTGCGGCACGGGTCAACTGCGCGTCGATCACCTCGGATTGCTGCGCCCAGCGGGGTGCCCCGGCCCAAGAGCCATCCAGCACAATCAGCAAGGGGCCGGACCCGTCGGCCTGCTGTTCTTGGGGGTTCAGAATTGGCCCGGCAAGGCCGATGATGATCGCAGCCACCGCCAGCATACGCAGCAGCAGCAGCCACCACGGAGTGCGATCCGAGACTGTTTCGGAATCCTTGAGGCCCAGCAAAAGCGCCACGCCGGGAAAGCGGCGGCGGATCGGTGCCGGTGGAACGGCGCGCAAGATCAGCCACAGGATCGGCAGCGCCAAAAGGCCCAGCAAAAGCCACGGGGCCGAAAAACCGATGCCACCCAGAACCGTCATGCCGCCGCCCCTGCGCGCGTATCAAGCGCTGAATACAGCCACAGCAGTGCCGATTGCGCCGACGCATTGGTGTGGTGCAAGCCGTAATGCCATCCCGTCAGGGCGCAGAGCCGCTGTAATTCCGCCTTGCGTTCGGCCAGCCGCTCCAGATAGCGCGATTTCAGGTCATTTGCCTTCAGCGTTTCGTGGTGGATGGTGCCGCCCATGCTCTCAAAGATGGTGCGGCCCGTGAAAGGGAAAGCTTCCTCAGAGGGATCAAGAACATGGCACAGAACGCCGCGCACGCCGCGGTCGGCGGCTTTGGTCAGGGCCAGCGTCACGCCGTCCAGATCGCCCATGAAATCCGAGATGAACACGGCCCGCGCATGGGGGATCATCGCGCGATGTTCCGGCGGGGCGTAATCGGCGGCATCGTCCTGGCAAAACGCCTCGGCCAGCCGCAGGATTTGCGGCGTGCCCGACCGTGGCGGCAGGGCCGTTCCGGTCAGTCCGACGCGTTCGCCGCCGCGTTGCAACAGGATCGCCACGGCAAGCCCCAGCAGCCGCGCACGGTCGGCCTTTTCCGGCAGCTTCGGATCAGAGGTAAAGCGCATGGATGCCCCCTGGTCGACCCAAAGCATCACGGATTGCGCGATCTGCCATTCGCGTTCGCGCACGAATTCCTGATCGCCCATGGCCGACCTGCGGTGGTCGATCCGGCGACGGCTGTCACCTTGCTGCGCCGGACGGTATTGCCAGAAATCATCCCCGACCCCTGCGCGGCGACGGCCATGCGCGCCCAGCAGGACAGCGCCTGCCAGATGCTCGGCACGTGCCAGAAGCGCCGGAAAGCGGGCGGCCTGATCTTCGGCATTGGCGCGCAGGGTGGCGGAGTTGATCACGCTGCGACCTTTTTCCCGGTCAGGCTGGCCGCCGTTGCATCAATCAGGTCATGCAGGCTGTCGCCACGTGCCCGCGCTGCAAAGTTCAACGCCATCCGGTGGCTGAGCACCGGACGCGCCATGTCGATGACGTCTTCGGCTGACGGCGCAAGCCGCCCCTGCAGCAAGGCGCGCGCACGCACGGTCAGCATCAAGGCCTGTGCGGCACGGGGGCCGGGACCCCAGGCGACAGTATCACGGACCTGTTGGCTGGCATCTGCCTCATCGGGGCGGAAGGCGCGGACCAGATCAAGGATCATCTCGACGACAGAGTCTCCGACGGGCATCCGCCGCAACAGGGTTTGCGCGGCCAGCAGTTCCTGGCTGGTAAAGACCTGAGAGGCCTGCGCATCGCTGTCGCCCGTGGTGGCCAGCAAGATGTCGCGTTCGGTCTTGCGGTCGGGATAGGCAACGTCGATCTGCACCAGAAACCGGTCAAGCTGGGCTTCGGGCAGGGGGTAGGTGCCTTCTTGTTCAATCGGGTTTTGCGTGGCCAGAACATGAAACGGCTTGCCCAGGGGACGGTCCTGACCTGCGACGGTTACCGTCTTTTCCTGCATCGCCTGCAACAGGGCGGACTGAGTGCGCGGAGAGGCGCGGTTGATTTCATCTGCCATCAGAAGCTGGCAAAAGATCGGCCCTTCGACAAAGCGAAACGCGCGGCTGCCGTCGGCGGCGGTGTCCAACACCTCTGACCCCAGAATGTCGGCAGGCATCAGGTCGGGGGTGAACTGCACGCGATTGCCATGCAGACCCATCACGGTGCTGAGCGTTTCCACCAAGCGCGTCTTGCCCAGACCCGGCAACCCGATCAGCAACCCGTGCCCGCCGCACAGCAGCGCGGTCAGGGTCAAATCAACAACCCGTTCCTGCCCGATAAAGCGGTTGGTGATCGACGCCTTGGCCTGCGCCAGTTTTTCACCGAGTATTTCAATATCGGCGACCATATCGCTGGCTTCGGTCATGACTTTTGCGTCCTCTGGATTATGTCTGTTATGTGTAAGTGTATCTCGTGAACTGGAAATGGCAAAAGCAATGAGTGGACAAAAAACCGTTACCCCGAGCGCGACAAGCCTTGCGGCCTCTGTTTCTGCTGCAAAAACACGCGGATTGCCGCCTGTGGAAAAGTGGAACCCGCCGTTTTGCGGTGATCTGGACATGCAGATCAAGCGTGATGGCACATGGTTCTACGAAGGCACGCCGATCGGACGGGTTGGTTTGGTCAAGCTGTTCGCGTCGATTCTGATCCGCGAAGAGGACAAGTATTTCCTAGTCACGCCTGTCGAAAAGGTGGGCATCACTGTCGAGGACGCACCTTTCGTGGCCATTGATTTCGAAGCCAAGGGCGAAGGCCGCGATCAGGTGCTGACCTTCCAGACGAACCTTGACGACATTGCCGTTGCCGGACCCGACTTGCCGATCCGCGTCGTGCGTGACGAAGCAAGCGGAGAGCCATCGCCCTATGTACGCATCCGCCGCAATCTTGAGGCGCTGATCGACCGCAAGAGCTTTTATCGGCTGGTGGATCTAGGCGTCCATCACGAGGGGTGGTTCGGGGTCTGGTCGCAAGGCGCGTTTTTCAGGATCATCCCGTCGGAAGACCTTCCCGACTGAGGGTTCGTGAAATCGGAACAGGTTCGGAAACTGGCATATTGCCGGACCTGTGCCGACATCCTACAAAAAGCGGCGCACTGCACGATGGGGGCCGATGAAACCTGCTGCCAACCTAAGTCTTTTGTGGCAGGAACTGCCCTATCTTGATCGCTTCGAAGCCGCTGCAAGGGCCGGGTTCGCGGCTGTCGAAGTGCTGTTTCCCTATGACATCGCCGTCAAAGAGACCAAGCGTGCCTGCCTGCGCCACGGTCTGGACCTGATTTTGATCAACGCGCCACCGCCGAATTACACGGGCGGGCCGCGTGGTTTTGCGGCGGTGCCGGAACTGGTCGACCGGTTTCGCGCCGATATGGTTCGCGTTTATCGCTATGCCGAAGCGCTGAACGTGAAATTCGTGCATGTCATGGCAGGTGACGGGTCCGGTGCTGCCGCAGCAGATACATTCATCAGCAATCTGGTTTGGGCCTCGGATGCCGCGCCTGCGGGTCTGACCCTCACGATCGAGCCGCTTAACCCGGTCGCGATGCCGGGCTATTTTCTGAATGATTATCAACTGGCCCAAGACATTCTGGAGGCCGTTAACGCGGCCAACGTCGGCCTGCAATATGACAGCTATCATGCGCAGGTGATCCATGGCGATGCGGTCAAGGTATTTGATCAATATCAGGATCTTATCTGTCACGTGCAAATCGGCGATGGTCCGGACCGCACGGCACCCGGCACAGGTACGGGAATTGCCCGGATTGATTTCGCGGCCCTTTTCAGCAGGCTGAAATCCTGCGAATACGGCGGTTGGATCAGCGGCGAATACCACCCCGGTCCTGTGACGGAAAACAGCCTGGACTGGATGAAAATGCTATGATCGCCCCTCGTTTCGCGCCGATACTGTTCGGCTTTATCCTGTCAGGCCTGATGTCCCTGATCGTGTCGGGGATCGCCACACTGCGCGCCACGGGGATGGTCGACGGGATTTTCGGCCTGTGGATGGGGGCCTGGGGGGCAAGCTGGCTGGTCGCTTTTCCAACCGTGCTGTTCGTCGCCCCCCTGGCGCGCAGGCTTGTCGCCCGGATGGTAAAGAACGCTTAGGGCCTTCGCCCTTAATGCGCCTCGGCCCAATTCGCGCCTTTGCCCGCATCAACGATCAGCTTTACATCCAGCTTTACGACAGGTTCCGATGCGTTTTCCATCACGTCCCGCGCGGCCTTGATCAAGGCGTCCTCGGCCCCTTTTTCGACCTCGAACAGCAGTTCGTCATGGACCTGTAGCAGCATCGTCGCGGGGATGTCCTTGATCGCGGCGGGCATGCGGATCATCGCGCGGCGGATTACATCGGCAGCGGTGCCCTGGATCGGGGCGTTGATCGCGGCACGCTGTGCGAAACCGGCGCGGGGGCCTTTGGCACCGATCTCGGGAGTGTTGATCTTGCGGCCGAACAGCGTCTGTACGAACCCGTGTTCCTTAGCAAAGGCCTTGGTGTTGTCCATATAGGTCCGGATGCCGGGGAAGCGTTCAAAGTAGCGGTCGATGAACCCCTGCGCTTCGGCCCGCGGAATGCGCAGATTGCGCGCCAGACCGAACCCCGAAATGCCGTAAATGACGCCAAAGTTGATCGCCTTGGCCTGGCGGCGGATGTCTGGCGTCATCTCGTCCAACGGCACGCCGAACATTTCGGATGCGGTCAGGGCGTGAATGTCGATCCCGTCCTTGAACGCCTGTTTCAGCTCTGGAATATCCGCGATATGCGCCAGGATGCGCAATTCGATCTGGGAATAATCGAGCGCTACCAGAACTTTGCCTTCTTCGGCCACGAAAGCCTCGCGAATGCGGCGGCCTTCCTCGGACCGGATCGGGATGTTTTGCAGGTTCGGATCTGTCGATGCCAGACGCCCCGTTGACGCCCCCGCAATCGAATAGGACGTGTGCACGCGCCCGGTGTCCTTGTTGATGTGATCCTGCAACGCGTCCGTATAGGTCGATTTCAGCTTGGACAGTTGCCGCCAGTCCAGAATGCGGCCGGGCAGGTCATGTTCCGTGGCCAGGTCTTCCAGCACATCGGCACCGGTGGCATAGGCCCCCGTCTTGCCCTTCTTGCCGCCCTCAAGGCCCATCTCGTCGAACAGGATTTCGCCAAGCTGCTTGGGCGATCCGACGTTGAATTTGCGCCCGGCCAGTTCATAAATTTCGTCCTCAAGGCCAGCCATCTTTTGCGCAAAGGCATTCGACATCCGGCTCAGCGTGTCGCGATCCACCTTGATGCCCGACCGTTCCATCGCGGCCAGAACCGGCACAAGCGGTCGCTCGAGGGTTTCGTAGACCTTGGTCACCTGGATTCGGTGCAGTTGTGGCTTGAACAATTGCCACAGGCGCAGGGTGATATCGGCGTCTTCGGCGGCATAGGGCACGGCCTGCGCCAGCGGTACCTTGTCAAAGGTCACCGCCGATTTCCCCGACCCCAGCAGGGGCTTGATCGGGATCGGCGTATGCCCAAGATACCGTTCGGACAGGGCGTCCATCCCGTGGCCATGCAGACCCGCGTGCATGACGTAAGACAGCAGCATGGTGTCATCAATCGGTGCGACCGTAATCCCAAGCTGGGCGAAAATCTTGCTGTCATATTTCATGTTCTGACCGATTTTCATGATCGACGGATCTTCAAGCATCGGCGTCAACATCCGCAATGCTTCCTCGGTCGGGATTTGACCCTCGGCCAGATCCTCCGACCCAAACAGATCATCGCCCGTGTGGGTCTTGTGGATAAGGGGGATGTAGCAGGCCTTGCCGGGTTGAACGCAGAGCGAAATGCCAACCAGTTCGGCGACCATTTCATCCAGCCCGGTGGTTTCGGTGTCCACGGCGACATAGCCGAACTCGTAAATCTGGTCGATCCAGACCTGCAAAGCCGCGGCATCGCTGACGTGTTCGTAATTGCCGGCCTCAAACGGAATATCCGCCGCCTCGGGCGCATCCGGCACGGCCGGAGCCTCGATCACGGGGGCTTCGCGGCCCAGGACGTCAGCAATGCGTTTCGAAAGGGTGCGAAATTCCATCTCTGCCAGAAAACCCAGCAGCGTGTCCGGATCCGGATCGCGCACCTCAAGATCCTCCAGCGTGAAGTCCAGAGGCGTATCCTCGTCCAGCTGCACCAGCTTGCGCGACAGGCGGATCTGGTCGGCATTGTCGATCAGGGTCTGCCGCCGCTTGGGCTGCTTGATCTCTTCGGCGCGGTCCAGCAATGCGTCCAGATCGCCGTATTCGTTGATCAGCAAGGCGGCCGTCTTGATCCCGATCCCGGGCGCACCGGGCACGTTGTCGACGGAATCACCCGCAAGGGCCTGCACATCGACAACACGTTCAGGATAAACGCCGAACTTTTCAAACACACCCTCGCGATCGATGGTCTTGTTCTTCATCGCGTCCAGCATTTCCACACCGTCGCCGACCAGTTGCATCAGATCCTTGTCGGAACTGATGATGGTACAGCGCCCGCCGGCGGCGCGTGCCTGCACGGCCAAGGTGGCGATGATGTCATCCGCCTCATAGCCTTCCTTTTCCTTGCAGGCGATATTGAACGCTTTCGTCGCATCGCGCGTCAGCGGTATCTGCGGTCGCAAATCCTCTGGCATCGCCTCGCGGTTGGCCTTGTACAGGTCGTACATGTCGTTGCGAAACGTGTGACTGCCCTTGTCGAAAATCACGGCCACATGGGTCGGGGCGTCCGGGCCATGGTTGCCTTCGACATAGCGTTGCAGCATGTTGCAGAAACCCGCCACAGCCCCGATGGGCAGCCCGTCCGACTTGCGCGTCAACGGCGGCAGTGCGTGATAGGCGCGGAAAATAAACGCCGACCCGTCGATCAGATGCAGATGGTGACCCTTGCCAAATGTGCCGGACATGTCGGTGCTCCCTAAAATGATTGGGTCTCTTTTGCCACGAAGCCGCGGGGCCTGCCAGCAGACTTATCGCGCAACCGCGTCTTCATTTTGCCAATTAAACTTCCCGCGGAGCGTCCCGCAGCCTGCTTCAGTCGCCTTGGTACAGATCAAAGGACAGGCTGACCGACAGGGGCATCGGCGTCCAAAGACCAAAGCGCAGGCCTGCGGCCCGCAGCTGTTCTCCGATCCAGACGTTGCAGGTGCGCAGGATGTTGAACCTGCCCTTTGCCATAAAGAATCCGTCGGTCGGGGTGAAACCGGCACCGTCCAGCCGAACCGGCAACCCGTCAGGGCCCACCTGAAGGGTGCCCATGATGTTCCCGAGCAATCTGGCGTAGTTTGATTCGGTCAGCTTTAACCGGCGCAGCGGCAGATCATCCCGAATTGCGCCGATGATATCGACCCTCAGAACGGAATTGTCCCCGATGATCCCGCGCCACAGCGTCGAAAGGCTCAGGTCGCGATAGGTTGGCGTCTGCGCATAGAAGTCCTGCGCGCCCCACCCGATGACCAGCCACTCTGCCTCCGGATGGGCCAGGTTGATGCCCTTTTGGATCAGTGGCGCAAAGCGGGCCGCGGATAGGGTGTCCAATGGCAGCAGCAGATCATAGTGGATCGGGCCGCTGACCAGCAAAACCTCGCGTGTGCCAGCACCGCTATCAGGGTCGGACGGGCCGGGAACAACGGCACCGATGATTGCCGCAACCAGATAAAGCACCGGGATGACTGAAAAAACACCCAGCCATTTGGCGGTTTTGATCAGACTTTGCCCTCGAATTCCTTATGCACGAATTTGCAGTCGCAATAGCCGCATTCGACCCAGCCCTTGTCCTGCGGGATTTGCAGCCAGACGCGCGGGTGACCCAAAGCGCCTTCGCTTCCGTCGCAGGCGACGCGCCAGGTGTTGACGATACGGGTCTCGGGGGCTTGCGATGTCATGGTTGGGTCCTTGGCTTTGTGCGCTTTTGTTATGACCAAACCGGACGCTCAGGGCAAGGGGAGCGGATTGTTTTGGCGCTCCCAAACTCTACAAGTTTTTAATCTTGGTTGAATTGGGTTCACCATCGCGCTTGCAGCCGCTAAAAGACGCGAAATGACGATGACAAACCGGAGCACCGCGCAGATGACCCCCCTTAAACCTGTCGTATTGTGCATTCTGGACGGTTGGGGGCTAAGCGACGTCGCCGAGGGCAACGCACCCTTGCTGGCAAACACGCCCAATTTCGACCGGATCATGGAAAGCTGCCCCAGTGCGACGCTTACCACATTCGGTCCCGATGTCGGCCTGCCGCAAGGGCAGATGGGCAATTCAGAGGTGGGCCACACCAACATCGGTGCAGGCCGGGTGGTTGCCATGGATCTTGGCCAGATTGACCTTGCTATCGAACAGGGCAGCTTTGCCACCAATCCGCCGTTGCTGGATTTCGTCGCAAAGCTGAAGGAAACCGGCGGCACGGCGCATCTGTTGGGGCTCGTCTCGGACGGCGGCGTGCACGGACACCTGACCCATATGCTTGCGGCTGTAAAAGCGTTGCGGGCGCATGACATTCCTGTGGTGATCCATGCGTTGACCGATGGCCGCGATGTCGCGCCACGTTCGGCGCTTGGATATTTCGAGGATTTGATCGCGGGCATCCCCGACGGCGTCAGGATTGCGACCGTCACGGGGCGCTATTTCGCGATGGACCGGGACAACCGTTGGGACCGCGTTGCCAAGGCCTATGCCGCCATCGTTCAGGCGCAGGGCGACAGGGCGAAAACCGCTGCCGCTGCCGTTTCCGCCGCCTACGATCGTGGAGAAAACGACGAATTCATCACGCCCACGGTACTGGACGGCTACGAGGGGGCCAAGGACGGCGATGCGCTGTTCTGTCTGAATTTCCGCGCCGACCGCGCCCGCGAGGTTATGGCCGCCATCGGCGCGCCCGATTTCAGTGCGTTTGAAACCGGTCAGCGCCCCGAATGGGCTGCCTTGATGGGGATGGCTGAATATTCTGACGAACATATGGCCTACATGACCACGATGTACCCCAAGCCCGCGATCGTGAACACGCTTGGCGCGTGGGTCGCACAGCATGGGCTGCGTCAGTTCCGGCTGGCCGAGACAGAAAAATACCCGCACGTGACTTTTTTCCTGAACGGTGGCGAAGAAACCGCCGCCACGGGCGAAGACCGCTTTATGCCCAAGTCGCCCGATGTCGCGACCTATGACATGCAGCCTGAAATGTCCTGCCCCGAGGTGACGGACCATTTCGTGCAAGCGATCAAGGACGGCTATGACCTGATCGTCGTGAATTATGCGAACCCCGATATGGTCGGCCATACCGGCGATCTTGACGCCGCAATCGCGGCTTGCGAGGCCGTGGATGCAGGGCTTGGCCGCGTCTTGACAGCGCTTGAGGCGGCAGGCGGTGCGATGGTCATCACGGCGGACCACGGCAACTGCGAGACGATGATCGACCCCGAAACCGGCGGCGCGCATACGGCGCATACGCTGAACCCCGTGCCGGTGGCCGTGGTCGGTGCACCCGAAGGGGCACGCTTGCGTCATGGGCGCTTGGCCGATCTGGCCCCGACCGTTTTGCAGTTGATGGGGCTGGACCAACCGGCAGAGATGACTGGAAAGTCGCTGCTGGAATGATACGCTGGTGCGCTTTTGTCCTGCTGGTCTGGCCGCTTGGGCCTGCCGCAGCATCGCAGGCCGCCGACCAGGCCCGGCGCGCCATGGCCGAACTTGAAACCGCATCGGCCCAGCTTGAGGCCGCAGATGGTGCACGGGACAGGGTCAAGGCGCTGACCCAAACTATTCAGGCCTTCGAAGTTGGCTTGGGGGCCATGCGCGAAGGTCTGCGTCAGGCAGCAATCAACGAGGCCCAATTAAATAAAAGGCTGCAATCGCGGGATGGCGAGGTCGCGCAACTGTTGGGCGTCTTGCAAAGCATGGGTGGCACCCCGTCGCCGACGCTGTTCCTGCATCCGCAAGGCCCGATAGGGACAGCGCGTGCAGGTATGTTGCTGGCAGAGCTGACGCCGGCGTTGAACACCCGTGCCGATGCGTTGCGCGCTGATCTTGAAGAAGTCAAAACCCTGCGCATATTGCAGTCTGATGCTGCCGAACGTTTGCAAGAAGGTCTGACCGAAGTGCAGCGCGCCCGTACGGAGCTGAACCAGGCGATGGCGAACCGCACAGATCTGCCCACCCGTTTCACCGAAGATCCGGTGCGCACGGCGATCCTGATATCGACTTCGGAAACCCTTGCGGGCTTTGCCAGCGGCCTGTCCGAAATGACGTCGGAGGAGATTGCACCCGGCCCGTTGAACATAGACGGCCAGATCGGTGAACTGGCGCTGCCCGTTCAGGGGTTGATCCTGCGCCGCGCCAATGAGACGGATGCGGCGGGCATCACCCGTCCGGGGATCATTCTGGCGACGCGGCCCCGCGCGATCGTCACCACGCCCACCGCGGCAACGATCCGCTATACCGGGCCGTTGCTGGATCTGGGCAACGTGATCATTCTTGAACCGCGGGCAAATACCCTGTTCGTGCTGGCGGGGCTGGATCTGGTCTATGGAACGGCCGGTCAGGTGATCGGCGCAGACACGCCGATCGGGCTGATGGGAGGACCGGCGGCAACGAATGGCGACGCTTTGTCACCAAATGGTGATGGGGCTGGCGTAGAGCGTTCAGAAACGCTCTATATAGAAGTAAGAGAGAATAATATTCCACAGGACCCGCAGGCGTGGTTCCGAACCGAATAAGGATGAATGAGCATATGAAGAAGTTCGTGATGGCTGCCGTGGGTGGCACGCTGGCAGGCGTGATTGCGACAACACAGATCGCGGGCCCCTTGCTGGCGCAGGAAACCGCCAAGGCTGGCAATGTCTATGATCAATTGGACCTGTTTGGCGACATATTCGAACGCATTCGCGCGCAGTATGTCGAAGAAGTCGATACCGAAGAACTGATCGAGGCGGCGATTAACGGCATGCTGACATCGCTTGACCCCCACTCCAGCTATCTGTCACCGAAAGACGCGCTGAAGATGCGTGACCAGACGCGCGGCGAATTCGGCGGACTGGGGATCGAGGTTACGCAGGAAGAGGGCTTTGTAAAAGTCGTCTCGCCCATCGACGGCACACCAGCCTCGGAAGCGGGGATCGAGGCCGGCGATTTCATCACCCATGTAGATGGCGAAAGCCTGCTGGGCCTGACGCTGGACGATGCGGTTGAACTGATGCGGGGGCCCGTCGGGTCCGAGATCGTGATTACCGTGGTGCGCGAAGGCGAAACCGAGCCGTTCGACGTGTCCCTGATCCGCGACACGATCCAGTTGACCGCAGTGCGCGCTCGCACCGTGGGCAATGCGGTCGTCATGCGCGTCACGACCTTTAACGAACAGACCTATCCAAAACTGAAGGAAGGCCTGGAAGAACAGATCGAAGCCGCAGGCGGTATCGACAATGTCAGTGGCATCGTGATCGATCTGCGCAACAACCCCGGCGGCCTGCTGAACCAGGCGATCGCCGTGTCCGATGCGTTCCTCGAAGAGGGCGAGATCGTCAGCACCCGTGGCCGGGATGCGGTTGACGGCGACCGGACCAACGCGACACCGGGCGATCTGGCACAGGGCAAACCCATCGTCGTGCTGATCAACGGCGGCTCTGCCTCGGCGTCCGAGATTGTCGCAGGCGCGTTGCAAGATCACCGTCGCGCGATTGTCGTGGGCACGAAAAGCTTTGGCAAAGGGTCGGTTCAGACCATCATGCCGTTGCGCGGGGAAGGGGCCATGCGTCTGACGACGGCACGGTATTACACGCCATCGGGCCGGTCTATTCAGGCGCTTGGCGTATCGCCGGACATCATCGTGGCACAGCCCCCGGTCAAGCCCGAAACCGAAGAGGAAAGCACCACAAGCCGCCGTCCGCTGCGGTCAGAGGCCGACCTGCGCGGCAGCCTGAACAACGATAGCCTGTCAGAGGACCAGATCGAACAGATCATGGAGGACCGCGCCAAGGCCGAAGACGCCGCCGCCCTGCGCGAAGAGGATTACCAACTGGCCTACGCCATCGACATCCTCAAGGGTCTGTCCGCACTTGGCCCCAAGGAGTAATCCGGCACCAAGGCGTTCGATCCGCAAGTGAAACAAAAAAGGGCTGGCCAGTATTGGCCGGCCCTTTGCCGTTGGGTTCGTTGAAAAAACTCCTGTTTGACCTTGGCTGCAGGAGTTTAAACGCGGGGGATCAGCTGGTCTCGACGCAGTGGCGGCGGAACGCGCGTTTCAACATATCAAGCTCCGCGCGCAAAAGGTCCATCTCGGCGCGCAGATCAACGCTGGAGACTTCGTCGCCGATCACGACGAACTCTCCGATTTTCTGGTCGGCCTGACGGTCGATGACAAGCACCGTCTGGATGCCATCTGCGATTGCAGCGGCGGGCACGGGGATGGTCAGAACCCAATGATCAGCTGTTTCATTCCGGACAAGCTTGAAATCGGGGACGGACATATTCGCATGCGTCACCGAGATTTCAGGCTGGGCATCGGACGCGCCGGTGATGACGCCCTGCCACGTGCCTTCGATCATCCGGGTTTTGGTCAATGTGAGTTTGGTCATCGGAAAAGATCCTAAAGCTGGGCGCGGGGGCGACGCGAGAAGGTCAAGTCGCGCAACACGATCTCGTTCATTTCGGGGTCTTCAAAGATCAGGTCGATCCACGCTTTTTCGACGCGTTTTTCATTGAGGTTTGAATAGGCCAGATCGAATTCCACCGTTATATCCTGCTGGTCCAGCGGCAATTCCCGCACGATCTGTTCTGTGTTCGGCCCATGGCGGATGTTCAGACGGGCAAAAATCTCGATCGGTTTTTCCATCTCGACGATGGTGTCCATACGCAAAAGATGCGTGCGTTTCAGGCCGTTGACGCACCCGTCGGGCAGGTCCAGAACCAGCGACAGAAACGACCCGCCAAAGCGAAAGACATCCAGCCGCAGGCCATAAGGGGCCAGATCGGCCTCGCGAAGATTGCGCAGTTGACGCATGCCCAGTTCAGCCAGCGAACAGTCATGGAAAATCGTCACTTCGTCGCCCAGCACCGCCTTGGACGGGACCGAAGACATCCCCGGTGTCGGCAACGGCCCGCGCCAAAGCTGCGGGCGCCAGGACCAGTCGGCGCTATGGGGCTTGAAGAACTTTTTTGATCCGACCATCGGCAAGGACAAGCGTTCCTCTGCCACATGGATCAGGTGGTCAAGATGGGCCTTCAGCACCCGCGCGCGGCCTGATTGCTTGCGGAGCGTTTCCAGATCGACGTCTTTGGCAGCGTTGGCCTTTTTCGCCCAGCGGCGCATCACACGCGCAGACAGTGCCTTGTCTAAAAGCTGAATGCCAAATTTGGCCATAAATGCCCGATGCCCCGATTATTGTGAGGGTTGTTTTTCGAAACCCTATCCGTTGAAATGGTTCGTATCAAATGAATTGGGCCAGAAAACCGGCACCTCAATTCCGTTTTGCCGGTGTTTGCACAGGTTTTGGGGTCGCCTCGATGCTGCGGTTGATCATTTGGTGCATGATCGCGCGACCGATCTTTGTGACGATCTCTGACCGTTCGGGGCCGTAGACCGCGATGCCCGCCGTCTGGCCGCCGATATGTGCGACCCCACGCCATTGTGTCGCGGACAGACCGCTTACCGGAATACGCCCTTGCGCGCGGAATGTTACCTGATCCTGGCTTTCTTCAACAGTATCCACGACTGCCAATTGGGATGCCGTGGCGATCTGCGCTGCCGTTGGCAGTGATCCTGCCTTGCGTTTGGTGAGGCTGACGGTGATCAGGCCACGCGGGGCGGCACCGCCGCCAGTCGGGGCGACACCCAACCCGTCGCAGCGGGCCATCACGGCAAACCGCGGTTCAAGGCTGGTCCGGTCGATGCAAAATCCGGAAGGTGCGACCAGAACGACGCCGCCCGCCATTTGCGTACGTGACAGTGGACGTGCTGCCTGCTGGCCGGCCCCCGAAGACGCGCCGGGTGCCAGTTTCGCCCCCTGACCGGCTTCGCAGCCGATCAGGGTGAGCAGCGCAAGGGCAGCTAACGGACCCTTAAAGGTCCATGTAGTCATGGGTTTCGGCTTGGCACCGGGATGGGTTACGGCCCCCAGATAGGTTGGGCCGACCAATTGAGCGTATTTCCAAAGCGCGCCGCTTTGGTAATTGGTCTTGCGTGCGCCGGGCCATGCCGCCTTGCGTTCGGCCATTTCGGCATCGCTGACATCGACACTGATCGTGCCTTCGATGGCGTTCAGGGTGATCATGTCACCCTCTTTCAGCAGGGCGATCGGGCCGCCATGGGCTGCTTCGGGGCCGACGTGACCCACGCAGAAGCCGCGGGTCGCACCCGAAAAACGTCCATCGGTGATCAGGGCGACCTTTTTGCCCATGCCCTGACCGGACAGGGCTGCGGTGGTCGCCAGCATTTCGCGCATGCCGGGACCGCCTGCGGGGCCTTCGTTGCGGATGACGAAAACGTCACCCTCTTTATAGGCGCGATTTTGCACGGCCTCGAACGCGTCCTGTTCGCATTCAAAGATCAGCGCAGGACCGGTAAAGACGATGTCTTCCTCGGACATGCCGGCGATTTTCACGATGGCACCTTCGGGGGCAAGGTTGCCTTTCAGGCCCACGACACCGCCGGTCTTGCTGATCGGGGTGCTGATTGGGTGGATGACCTTGCCGTCCGCTTCGCGTTCGATCATGTCCAGTTCTTCGCCGATGGAACGGCCTGACGCGGTGATGCAATCGGTGTGAAGCAAACCAGCCTTGCGCAGTTCCTTCATCACGACGGGCACGCCGCCTGCGTCATAAAGGTCTTTCGCGACATGCGAGCCGCCGGGCTTCATATCGACAAAATACGGCGTGTCGCGGAAGATTTCGCAAACGTCATCAAGGAAGAAATCGATGCCCGCCTCGTGTGCCATCGCCGGCAGGTGCAGACCGGCGTTGGTCGATCCGCCGGTGCACGCGACGATGCGCGCCGCGTTCTCGAACGCCTCGCGGGTGCAGATGTCACGGGCGCGGATGTTTTTCTCGATCAGGTTCATGACCGCTTCGCCGGACGCCTCTGCATAGGCATCGCGCGATTCGTAAGGCGCTGGCATGCCAGAGGAATTCATCAGCGCCAGACCGATCGCTTCGGATACACAGGCCATGGTGTTGGCGGTGAACTGGCCGCCGCAAGCACCTGCACTCGGGCAGGCCACACGCTCGAGGATTTCAAGCGCGGCTGCGGACATCGTGCCGTTCTGAAAGTTGCCAACGGCTTCGAACATGTCTTGCACGGTCAGATCGCGGCTGGCGAAATCGGCGGGAACATCGGCACCGGCAGGGGCCTTGCCCGGCAGGATCGACCCGCCATAGAGGAACACGGACGGCACGTTCAGACGGATCATCGCCATCATCATGCCGGGAAGGGATTTGTCACAGCCCGCAAGGCCGACGATCGCGTCATAGCAGTGGCCGCGCATGGTCAATTCGACCGTGTCAGCGATGGCTTCGCGCGAAGCAAGGGAAGAGCGCATGCCCTCGTGGCCCATGGCGATGCCGTCGGTCACGGTGATGGTGGTGAATTCGCGCGGTGTGCCTTGCTGTGTCCTCACGCCGGCTTTCACGGCTTGGGCCTGGCGGTTTAGGGAAATGTTGCAGGGGGCGGCTTCGTTCCAGCAGGTGGCGACACCGACCAGAGGCTGGTGGATTTCTTCTTCCGTCATGCCCATGGCGTAATAATAGGACCGGTGCGGCGCGCGCTCCGGTCCTTCGGTAACATGCCGGCTGGGCAGTTTGGATTTATCGAAACGGGTGTTGGTGGACATCAGAAAGCCTCCCTGATTAGACGTTTACACCGGAATAACCATCCAGCCCCTGCGCCGCAAGGCTCAAGCGGTCGGTTGAAGTGGCGCGCCTCTCGGCTTAGGTTGACCTTCACCCGCAGGCTGCGCCTGACCCCCAGCGAAAGTGTCCCGCATGGAGCGATCCATTTTTTCCTTCATCTGGAAATATTCCCGCCGGGAACAGCTGATCTTGCTGGTTCTCACGGCCGTCACTTTCCCGATTTTATACGTCACGCTCGAACTGCCCAAGCGGATCATCAACGATGCCATCGGGTCCGACGTCGAGGTGCTTGATCTGTTCGGCGTGCAGGTTACCCAGGTGCAATTCCTGATGCTGCTGTGTTTCGGCTATCTGGGCGCGGTGTTGGTGCATGGCCTGATGAAGATGAGGCTGAACACGATGAAAGGTGTCCTGTCCGAACGTCTGCTGCGCCGCTTCCGCTACCAGCTTGTTGCGCGGATGATGCGGTTTCCGCGCAGCTATTTCGAGAACACCAGTCAGGGTGAACTTGTGTCGATGGTGACCTCCGAGGCAGAACCGATGGGCGGTCTGATGGGGGATGCCGTCGCACAGCCGGTGTTCCAGGCCGGGCAGATGCTGATCATCTTGCTGTTCTTGTTCATACAATCGCCCTGGTTCGGGCTGGCGGGCGTGGCGCTTATTCCGCTGCAGGCCTATCTGATCCCGATGTTGCAGCGGCAGATAAACGTGCTGAACAAAAAGCGGATCATCCAGGTGCGCTCGTTCTCGTCGGAAATCGGCGAAACCGCTGCCGGAATTTCGGATTTGCGGGCGAATGGCGGGTGGCGGTACCGGTTGGCGGCGTTCACGGACCGGCTGGGCCGCCTTTTCGAAATCCGGTTCGAAATCTACCAAAAGAAATTTTTCATGAAGTTTCTCAATAACTTCATCACCCAGCTCACCCCGTTCTTTTTCTATTCGGTCGGGGGGTATCTTGCGATCAAGGGGCAGATCACGGTCGGCGCGCTGGTCGCGGCCCTTGCCGCCTACAAGGACCTGTCCAATCCGTGGAAAGAACTGCTGACCTATTACAACCAGACACAGGACATGTCGCTGCGGTGGGACGTGGTCACCGAACGCTTTGCGCCGCGCGGCATGATCGATGCCAAGCTGTTCGAGGGCGAGCCTGATGAAATCCCGCACCTTAAGGGGCCAATCAGTTTTCAGAATGTCACGTTGCGCAACCATGACGGCACCAGAATTCTGGACGATCTGAACATTGAAATACCGATGGGTGCGCGTGTGGCCATCGAAATACCCAACCAGACGGAACGCACCGCGATCGCCGAGCTTTTAACGCGGGAGGTGTCTCCGACCCGCGGGCATATCACGATGGCGGGATATGATTTGGCGGGGCTGCATCAGGCCGTACTGGCCGCAAGGATCGGCTATGCGCACAGTCATCCCTATCTGTTCAAGGGCACGATCGGGGATAACTTGCTGATGTCCTTGCGTACCAGCCCCAAGACCGTGCTGTGGGATCCAAAGCAGCGGGACATGTCGGCCATCGAAGCCGCCCGCGCCGGCAACAGCCTTGACAGTACCAAAGCGGATTGGCTGGACCCTGGACTAGCCGGGCTTGATACGCTCGAGGATGTCAACGACTGGTGGTACCAGCTGGTGAAGTCGGTGGACGGTGAGGACGTGATGTTCCAGCGGATGGTCACCGATCGCATCGACCCGGAAAGCCGCCCCAAGCTGGCCGCCGCAATCGTGGGGCTGCGCGAGGAGGTCTATGAGAAACTAAAGGAAAAGGGCCTGGACAAGGTGGTGCACCGCTTTGATCCCGACAAGTTCAACCCCGCGCTGGCCTTGGGCGGCAACCTGATGTTCGCGGCCCCCTTGCGCAACATTTCGCAGGCCGGGCTGGCCTCGGAGCGAGGGTTTCTTGCGATGATCATCGAACAGGGCCTTGCGGAACAGGGCGTCGCGATTTCACAGACACTGGTCGAAACCTTGCACCAGACCTTTGGCAGGGATGGCACCGATCACCCCTTGTTCACCGCCTTGGGGATCGACGAAGAGCTTTACGAGCAGTTGGTCGATATCGCCATGCGCCGCCGCAACAAAGGTGATGCCGCGCTGACCGAGGACGAGTTTTCGTTGCTGCTTACGGTGCCCTTTGCCTTTACCGCCGAACAAATCGGCCCGGGCTTCCCCGAGACCTTCAAGCAGGAGATCCTGGCGATCCGCAAACATCAGGGCGCTGCCATGCGTGAAAAGGCAAAGGATCTTTTCGTGCCGATCAGCCCGGAGAACTATCTGCCCCGTCTGACAATTCTGGAAAATGTCCTGTATGGCCGCATTTCTGCCGTGGCAGGTTTGCAGGCTGATCTGGTGCTGGATCTGGTGTTGGAAATCTTCAAGGCGCATGACCTGCAAAAAGCGGTTGCCGTCACGGTGTTTGATGTCCCGACCAGCATTGGAGGCTCGAATATTTCGCAGTCGTTCCAGGAACGCGCCTCGTTCAGCCGGGCTGCGATAAAACGCCCTGATATCCTGGTGTTCAACCAATCGCTTGCCGGGCAGGATGCCGAGGGCTTCAGGCGGCTGCGCGACCGTTTGGGGAATTTGCTGCCCGAGATGACGCAGGTTTATCTGGATGACCATTTTTCCCATCCGGAAGACTTTGACATCTTTGTCAAGATACGGGGCGGGCGTGTTGACGGGGTGGCGCAAAGCGAAACGCCAAATCAGGACGACAGCATTTCCGACGATCTGCGTCGCAAGCTGCGGATCATCGCCGGCAATTCCATGTTCAGCAACCTTGATCCGCGCAACCAGCGCTTGCTGGCCTTTGCGGCACAGTGGTTTCCGGTCAAGAAAGGCGAAAGGATTTTCTCGACGGGGCAACCTGCGGACGCGGTTTACCTGTGCCTTTCCGGTATGGGTGAATTGTACTGGACGGAACCCGACGGCACCAAACTGCATATTTCGACCGTAGAGGCAGGCCGCCTGATTGGCGATCTTGCCGTCATCATGAGCGAACCCCGCCAGCTTGATTTCAGCGCGACCGAAGACAGCCAGTTCTTGCGGATCGGTGCGGATCAGTTCCGGTCGGTGATCGAAAATGATCCCGTCATCCTGCTGAGCTTGCTGCGCACCGTGTCCGGTCACCTGACGGGGACTGCAGAGCTTTTGCGCACCGCAGGTATCCATATCCCGCGCGACGATGCAAAGCGGACACCTCCCACACAGGACGGCCAGCCATGAACAGATACGCAGCCCACAAGGCCTTTTTCGCCCCGGCGGTCGCGTCTGCCGCGATCTGGAAGCTGATTGTCGGCTTTCTTGCGGCATCGGCCATCTATCTGCTGCTCAACAATCTGTTTTTCAACACATTGTTCAACGTTCTGGGACCGGACTACGGCAACTTTTACGACGACCTGCTGACGGGCCGAACGCCGGTCGCGATGTTTTTCCTGTTGGGCAGCTTCGGCTTGATGATCGTTGGTGTTGCCGTCGTGACGCGGGTGATCCACCGGCGGTCCGTATGGGGGTTGATCGGGCCGATCAGCCTTGCGGTCCCGCAATTTTTCGCTGTTGTGCGGATTTTGGTGGTGATTGGCGCTGTGACCCTCCTGTTGCCGCCGTGGAATTTGGGTGCGCCTTTCGTGTCCAACATGGCGATTGGCAAATGGGTGCTTTTGCTGCCTTTTTCGTTGATCTTCGTGCTTCTCCAGGTCAGCGCCGAGGAAATTGTTTTTCGCGGCTATGTCCAGCAGCAGTTGGCGGCGCGGTTCAATTCGCCGCTGATCTGGATGGTGCTGCCATCGGTCCTGTTCGCGCTTGGGCATTATCTGCCGGATCAGGCCGGGGAAAACGCCATCTTGATCGCACTTTGGGCCGGCGTCTTCGGCATGCTGATGGCCGATCTTACCGCGCGCTCGGGGTCGCTGGGGCCTGCGATTGCGGTGCATTTCTGCAATAACGTGACCGCGATCCTGATCGCCTCGATGCCCGATGACCTGTCCGGCCTTGCGCTGTATCTGGTCCCCTTCTCGATGGAGGATACCGAGGCGTTGCGTGCCTGGTTGCCTGTGGATTTCGGCTTTATGCTTGTCAGTTGGCTGGCCGCACGTCTGGCGATCCGGCGTTGATTGCAATTTACGAAGCGGCAGCTTATTTGGAGATCGAAACTGCCAGCAGAGGTTCGCCATGAACTGGATCAACAACTACGTCCGTCCTCGGATCAATTCGATCTTCTCGCGCCGCGAGACGCCCGATAACCTTTGGACGAAATGCGATGAATGCGGCACGATGCTGTTTCACCGCGAAGTGTCGGACAACCTGAATGTGTGCACCAGCTGCGGACATCACATGGGCATCAGCCCGCGCGACCGCTTTCACGCGCTGTTTGACGGCGGCGTCTTCAACGAAGTCAAAGTGCCCGCGCCGACGCCGGACCCTCTGCACTTTCGTGACCAAAAGAAATATCCCGACCGCCTGAAAGCGGCTCAGAAGCAGACCAACGAAGCCGAGGCGATGCTTGTCGTCACGGGCGAGATGGGGCGCACGCCGATCGTGGCCGCCGCCCAGGACTTTTCCTTCATGGCGGGGTCCATGGGGATGTATGTCGGCAACGCGATCATCGCGGCGGCACAGGAAGCGGTCAAGCTGAAGCGCCCGCTGATCCTTTTTTCCGCCGCCGGTGGCGCGCGCATGCAAGAAGGCATCCTGAGCCTGATGCAGATGCCGCGGACCACGGTCGCGGTGCAGATGCTGAAAGAAGCGGGCCTGCCCTATATCGTCGTCCTGACCCATCCGACAACGGGGGGCGTCACGGCCAGCTATGCGATGCTGGGCGATGTCCAGATCGCCGAGCCCGGCGCGCTGATCTGCTTTGCCGGACCGCGGGTGATTGAACAGACCATCCGCGAAAAGCTGCCCGAAGGGTTCCAACGCGCTGAATACCTGTTGGATCACGGGATGCTGGACCGTGTGACACCGCGCCCGAAACTGCGCGACGAGCTGATCAACATCACGCGGATGTTGATGAACCTGCCGCCTGAGGTGCGTGGTGATCTGCCTGCCCCCACCGAAGGGGGCGATCTGCGGCATGCGCTGACCCCGGATGAAACGGTGGAAAATCCCGCTAAATGAGCGTCCAAACCTCTGATGCGGTGTTGGCGCGCATGATGGCGCTGCACCCCAAGATCATTGATCTGACCCTGGACCGGATGTGGCGGTTGCTGGACGCCTTGGGCAACCCGCAAAACGACTTGCCGCCGGTGATCCATATTGCCGGCACGAACGGCAAGGGGTCGACCCAAGCGATGATCCGCGCAGGTCTTGAGGCAGCAGGTCACCGGGTGCACGCCTATACCTCGCCCCATCTGGCGCGGTTCCACGAGCGTATCCGTGTGGCTGGCGATCTGATTTCCGAACCTGATCTTACGGCGGTTCTTGACGAATGTTACGACGCCAACGGTGGCGGAAACATCACCTATTTCGAGATCACGACCTGTGCCGCTTTGCTGGCTTTTGCACGGACTCCTGCCGACTATACCTTGCTTGAGGTCGGCCTTGGGGGGCGGTTGGACGCGACCAATGTGATCGACGCGCCAGCGCTGACGGTGATCACACCGGTATCGATCGACCACCAGCAATATCTGGGCGATACACTGGCCGAGATTGCAGGCGAAAAGGCGGGCATCATCAAACGGCGCGTGCCGTGCGTCGTTGGCCCCCAGCAGGACGCGGCACTGGCCGTGATAGAGGCCGAGGCCGCGCGCCATATGGCCCCTGTGCTGGCTTACGGGCAGCAGTGGCATGTGGGCGCAGAAGCGGGCCGCATGGTGTATCAGGACGAGACCGGTTTGCTGGATCTGCCCAAGCCCAACCTGTTGGGCGCGCACCAGATATCCAATGCGGGTGCTGCCCTTGCCGCGCTGCGACATCTGGGGATCGCGTCCGGCCCTTGCGAGGCCGCCGTGACACAGGCCCAATGGCCTGCGCGGATGCAGCGTTTGTGCAAGGGCCCTTTGGTGGACACGGCACCCCATGCCGAGCTTTGGCTGGATGGCGGGCATAACCCTGCTGCGGGCGACGCAATCGCCGCCTTGCTAAAGGACATGCCCAAACGCCCGACCTATTTGATCTGCGGCATGCTGAACACCAAGGACATCGGCGGCTATCTGCGCCCGCTTGCGGCCCATGCAGACAAGCTCTTTGCGGTATCCATTCCGGGTGAAGCGGCAACGTTGCCTGCTGCTGAAACAGCCCATGCCGCCGAAAGCGCAGGCTTGACTGCCGTTCAATCGGACAGCGTGCAAGAGGCTCTATCGGCCATCAACGCGCTGGATAGCAACGCACGTGTTCTGATTTGCGGCTCTTTGTATTTGGCGGGGGCTGTGCTGAGGGAAAACAGCTAGTTTTTCTGTGCTGAACCGCGAGGCGTTTACGAATTATCATTTTTTGGTCCCCTAAGATCGACGTGTACTTCATTCACGTTCCTGGGGGGCCTTCTGGTGATCACCACACAAACGCAACATGGCTTTTTTCAACAGGTGATGATCGCATTGTTCTGTCTGGTCGCCGTTGTCACGGTCGGTTTCCTGATCCTGGATCAGGGGCGCGGTCCTTACCACGCGGCACCGGTTCTGGAACACGACATTGGCGGGGCTGAACAGATATTACCGGCATCGCTGGTCGCAGGGGCAACGCCGCTGACTACTGCAGAAATGCTGCACCGGATGCAGGCTGATGGGGCGGTGGATATGCCTTCGCTGATCGAACAGGCGGTGAAATCTTTTGATGGCACGGACAAGGATCATACCCTGCGATCCTATCTGGTCTGGGCAATCAGCGCTGAAAAGTCAGACGCCTATATTGATTCCCTTCTGAACAGTGCAGCAGCAAGGGGGCATTTCAAACCCCCTGACGCGTTACTGACCCAGACAGGGCGGCTTGATACGGCAAGTCTGCTCAGCGCCATCCAGCTTGCGCAAAACCCGCCGAAAACCCTTGCCCACGTCGCCCCTGCAGCATCTTTAGGATCGTTCTGACAGCTTCGCTGGCGCGCCGGGTGGCGAAAACCTTGGCAGGGCAGGATGCGAACCTCCGGGGCTCTAGGTGCCCCATCCTTCGGCCTGCATCTCGCGCAGGCGGGACGCCGTGCGTTCAAACTCAAAGATGCCTTCGCCTTCAAGGTAAAGCATTTCGGGCGATGCCGCTGCCGAGCAGATCAGGCGAACCTTGGCCTCGTAAAGGGCGTCGATCAGCGTGACGAAACGCTTTGCCTCGTTGAAATTTGACCGGCCCAGCGTCGGGATATTATCAAGCAGCAGAACCCGCACCGCATCCGCCAAGGTCAGATAATCCGCAGCCCCCAAGGCATGTCCGCAGAGGGTGTGAAACCCCGCGCGGGCCACGCCATTTCGAAACTGTGGTATGACGACATCGCGCCCCTTGACCCTCAGGGTCAGTTCCTGCCCCTCACCGCCGGCAAGGTCACTCCAGACCGCGTCCATCGCGGCGCGGCTTTCGGCATTCACCGGGGTGAAATACGACTGCGTGCCCGCCAGCCGGTCCTGCCGGTAATCACGGGGGCTGGTCAGTTCCCAGACCTCCATCTTTTCTTTGATCAATTCGATGAATGGCAGGAAAATCTGACGGTTCAGACCGTCTTTGTACAAATCATCCGGCACACGGTTCGAGGTCGTCACCACGACCACCCCCGCAGCGAACAACGCTTGAAACAACCGACCGACGATCATGGCGTCGGTGATGTCGCTGATTTGCATTTCGTCAAAGGCCAGCAGCTTGACGGACGCGGCAACCTGTTCAGCGACAGGCGCAATGGCATCATCGACGCCGGTCTTGCGGGCCTCGTGCATGGCGCTGTGAATTTCCTGCATGAAGGCGTGGAAATGGACCCGGCGCACCGGCACATCGCCCATATTTGCCGCGAACATATCCATCAGCATCGACTTGCCACGGCCAACGCCCCCCCAAAGATACAGCCCCTTGGGCGGTTCAGGGGCACGTCTGAAAAACCCTTTCTTTTCAGGGTTCATCAGGGCCGTCCGGATGCGATCCAGTTCCGGCAATACGGCTTCTTGGGCGGGGTCTGCCGTCAGGCTGCCGTCCGCGATGCGTTGGTCATAAAGGGTGCGTAAATCGGTCATGGTTGTGGCTTACAACGCGCGGGGGCCTTTGAAAAGAAGTGCAAGCCATTGGGTATGCGTCTTGAGCCCGCCAAATGGAATTGACGCCGCAATTTTCAAGGATAGGGTGCAAATCAAAAACGCCAAAGGACAGTGACTTGGAAAAGAACGCATCAATCTTTACACCTGTTTTGATCGTAAGCTGCCTGATCATCATGGTCAGTTTCGCAGTGCGAGCATCCTTCGGCGTATTCCAGATTCCCATCGCCGCCGAATTCGGCTGGTTACGGTCCGAGTTTTCGCTGGCCATCGCCATTCAGAACCTTGCCTGGGGGATCGGACAGCCGTTTTTTGGCGCGATGGCCGAGAAAATCGGGGATCGACGTGCGATTGTCATCGGGTCCATCGTTTATGCGATTGGGCTGGTTCTCTCGGCAAACTCGGTCACCCCGCTAGAGCATCAGACCTATGCATGGCTGGTTGGCTTTGGCATCGCGGGCACGGGGTTCGGCGTGATCCTGGCCGTAGTCGGGCGCGCGTCGAGTGCGGAAAACCGGTCCATGTCGCTGGCGATTGTAACGGCGGCCGGCAGTGCGGGGCAGGTATTCGGCGCGCCTGTGGCGGAATGGATGCTGGGGTTTCTGACGTGGCAAAGCACATTCCTGGTGTTTGCCGGGACAGTCCTGGCGATGACCCTGACGCTGCCGCTGATGCGCGCCCCCGCCAAGGCCACCATTACCGAACTTGACGAAAGCCTTGGAGAGATCCTGATCAAGGCATTCAAAGACCCTTCCTTTACGCTGATCTTCGTCGGTTTCTTTTCCTGCGGCTATCAACTGGCGTTCTTGACGGCGCATTTCCCGGCCTTCGTGACAGAGCTTTGTGGCCCGATCCTTGTCGGGAGCGCCTTGCACAGCATCGGCATCACGACGACCTCTGCGTTGGGGGCCGTGGCAATTTCGCTGATCGGCCTCGCGAATATCGGGGGGACGTTGCTGGCTGGTTGGGCGGGCAAGCGGTATTCAAAGAAATACCTGCTGGCGGGCGTCTATACTGCGCGCACCGTTGTGTCGGCACTGTTCATCCTGTTGCCGATCACACCGCTGTCGGTGATCGTATTTTCGATCGCGATGGGATCGCTTTGGTTGGCGACCGTGCCGCTGACGAGCGGGTTGGTCGCCCATATCTATGGGCTGCGTTATATGGGTACGCTTTATGGTATCGTGTTTTTCAGCCATCAGTTGGGCAGCTTTGTCGGTGTCTGGCTGGGCGGGCGGCTTTATGATGTTTACGGCGGCTACACGGCCGTTTGGTGGATCGGCGTTGCCGTCGGGGCATTCAGCGCGGTGGTCCATCTGCCGATCCGCGAAAAACGCCTTGAGGGACTGGTGACAGCCTAGGTCGCGTCAAACAGGTGGTCGCGGATCTTCGCGATCACCTCGTTGGCGTGGGTGTAGGGCAGGCCATGCCCGGCCCCTGAAATCACCTCGTGTTCGACGGCGCGGTTCCATTCGGCCAGGCTTCCGATGGCGGTTTGCGGAATGACCTGATCATTGCCGCCCCAGATGGCCAACACCGGGATACCGGATGCATGGATCGCGCGATGTTCGTCGCGCAAAACCTCCCTCAGAATACCACGGCGGCTGGCAAGCACAGCGGCCACGTAGCGTTTATAGTCCAGCTGAGCGTGCTGCCCCTTATGGACAGATGCCACGCTGGCGGAGTCGGCCTGTTCGGCCTTGATGCCGCGCCGGAACATCGTGGGAAAGAGGGCAAGCATCAGCCAGTCCCCGATGACTTGGGTTTTGGCGATGAAATTGGTCAGCTTGTGGTGTGTCAGCCCCATCCCGGCGGGGGCGAGCAGCACCAAACGGTCGATGCGGTCAGGGTTGGCTGCCGCAAAACACGCAGCGATTGAGCCCCCCATGGAGTAGCCCAAAAGCGTGATCGGTTTTGTCACGCCTTCGCGCTCAAGCAGTTCTTCAAGCTGGGTCAGGAAAAAGGCGCGGTCCTGCGGTCCGCTTGGCCGATCCGAATAGCCCGCCCGTACAGATCATAGATCAGCGTGCGGAATCCCATCAGCACCAGCCCCTTGGTGATGCTGCGCCAGACGAAGCTGGGGGTGGTCAATCCGTGAACACACACGGCGACAGGGCCGCGCGCGGGACCGACCCATTCGTAATGGGTCACGCCCCGGCTGAGCTCCGCGAACTGCCCCGGTGCGCTGCCCCGTGCCACGTCATTCATCGGCGACCGGTAGCGTTCAATCAGGATCGGAATCGCGATGATCCCCAGTAGGACCAGCGCAAATCAAATCATGCGCGGGCGCGCCACCGGTCAAGGATGTAGCGGCTGGCCATCAGGTCCAGATGTGCACCGCCCCCATTCTTGAACAGGGTTATGTCGTCGGGCGAACGGCGCACGAACTGATCCAGGCTGTAGTAATCTGCGACGATCGCCTCCCGCGTGATGACCCCTGATTGCAGGGGAATCTTGATTTCTCCGATGTGGTCGACGGTCGTGTCGTAGCTGTCGACGAAGATGCGCGCGCGGGTCAGCGCGGTGTCATCGGCTTCGCGCATGTCCGGGCGATAGGCCCCGATCAGGTCCAGGTGTTGGCCGGGCTGCAGCCAGTCCCCCTTGATCAGCGGGGCGGTCGACATGGTGGCGCTGGTAATGATGTCAGCGGCGCGCACGGCGGCTTCCAGATCGGCGGCGACGGTCAGGCCGGGGATGTCTGCGGCCATCGCCTTGGCGTTGTCTGGCGTGCGGTTCCACAGCGTGAATTTGGCGTCCGGGAAAGCGGCGGAATATGCGGCGTGCAAGCCACGACCTTGGGTGCCAGCGCCTACGATCAGGATGTTGCGGCTGTCAGGGCGTGCCAGACGGCGTGCGGCCAGCAGGCTGTCGCCGGCGGTTTTCCATTTCGTCACAAGGTGGAAATCCACCATCGCTTCCAGCATGCCATCGACGTCCGAATAAAGCGAGACACCCCCATTGACCATCGGCTGACCCTTGGCAGGGTTGCCGGGAAAAACGGTCGCGGATTTCACCGCCAGCCCCATGCCGTCAATCCAGGCAGCACGGTTAAGCAGCGTATCTTGGCCCCGGTATAGAAACGTATCGGCGATTTCCGCTTTGGGCAGGTCGTGACCTGCGGCCAGCGCATCGGTGAAACCGATCCAGTCCAGTTGCGCCTCGCCTGCGTCGAAGGGGATGATATCAATCTGCGTCATGCGGCGTCTTCTGCGCTTAGCAGTCCTTCGGAGACGAGGCGGGCGGCCCAGCCTTCGGGGCCTTCGAAAAGATGGGTTCGCCAACCGCGCGCTTTTGCTGCCGCGATGTTGTCCGCCCGATCATCGGTAAAGATTAGATCGGACGGGGTGACGCCCGTTTGGTCTTCCAATGCTTCATAGATCGCGGGGACCGGTTTGATCATCGATAGATGCCCCGAGATGAAATCACGGTCGAATTCACGCAGAAACGGATAGTGCCGTGCGGCCAGATCGTAGGACTGAATGCCGAAGTTGGTCAGGGAAAAGACGGGGATCCCATTGGTCTGAAGCGCTTTCATCAGGCGCAGGGAATGGGGGATGACCGGGGCTGCCATTTCGATCCAGCGGTCATGCCACATGCGGATTTCGTCGCGCCAGGCGGGATAGGCATCGGCTGTGGCATAGATCGTGTCGGTAAAGTTCTCGCCACTGTCCACGCGGTCGTTCATCCCATGCAGGTCAACTTGCGCAAACATTTCGCGGCGGCGGGTTTCTCCGATCACGGAATCGAAAAACCGTTCGGGTTGCCATTCGATCAGTACGTTTCCGATGTCAAAAACCACGGCCTTGGGTTTCATGGGTCTGCCCTTTGTGTTGGTGCCGGAATTTTCGAAAATTCCGAACCGTTTTTTCAAAGGAACGGCCAGCCCTATCGCTGTGCCGCTCTTATTTCGCGCTCAAGTGCTTCCAGAAAACGCGAGCGGTCTGCTTTTGTAAATGCCTTGCCGCCGCCCTGTCTGAACGGATCTGCTGCCCGCAGGTCCGTCATGAGGTCCCGTGTGGCAAGCACATTGCCGATATTGGCCGAAGTCAGGGCTTCGCCGTTGTGTTTCAAAACCCGCGCTCCGGCTTCGACGCAGCGCGCGGCCAGGGGAATATCGCCGGTGACGACGACATCGCCTGGGCCGCAGCGGTCGGCGATCCACATGTCGGCAACGTCCGGCCCATCCGCGACGATCACCGTTTCAACCAGCGGGTTTTGCGACGGCCGTAGCCCTCCGTTCGAGACGACATGCATGCGGATCTTGTGCCGTGTGGCGACCCGTTCCGCTTCGGCCTTCACGGGGCAGGCATCTGCGTCGATGTAAAGCTCTGTCATGCTTAGGGGGTCAATCTGCGTAAAGGGCATCAGCGTGGAAGGCGATGTGGTCTTCCATGAAGGTCGAGATGAAGAAATAGCTGTGATCATAGCCGGGCTGCATCCGGAAGGTCGCATTCTGCCGGCGTTTTGCAATGGCGGCAGCCAGGGCTTCGGGTTTGAGCAGGTCGAGGAACTGGTCGTCCGTACCCTGGTCGATCAGAACCGGCCCGTCAAAGCCCTTGTCGGCCATGAGCAGAGCGGCGTCGTGGCTTTGCCATGTTGCCTCGTCGTCGCCCAGATAGGCGGTCAGTTGTTTGCGGCCCCAGTCGCTGTCGGTGGGGTTTGCGATGGGCGCAAAGGCCGACACGGATCTGAACCGCCCTGAAAGGTTCATCGCCAGCGTCAGCGCGCCGTGGCCGCCCATGGAGTGCCCGCTGATCGCTTGACGCTCCATATCAAGAGCGAAGTTTTCCCCCAGCAGGGCGGGCAATTCCTCGGCGATATAGGTCCACATCTGGAAATGCGGTTTCCAGGGGTCTTGGGTGGCATCAACGTAAAAGCCGGCACCCTTCCCCAGATCATAGGCGTCGTCATCGGCGACATCGTCCCCGCGGGGGGATGTATCCGGGAAAACGACAGCAATGCCATGTTCTGCAGCCCAGGCTTGCGCGCCGGCTTTGGTCATGGCGTTTTCATGGGTGCAGGTGAGACCGGACAGGAACCACAGCAGGGGGACCGGGCCTTGTCTGGCCTCTTCGGGCAGGAAGAGGGCGAAGGTCATGTCGCAGTTGCAAGCGGCCGAGCTGTGTGAATAGACGCCTTGCGTGCCACCGAAACTGGCGTTTTCCGAGACGGTTTTCATGGGGTGGCTCCTTTTCTTTGGTGTTGCGTCATGGCTAGCGGGCATTGGAGCCTGCGGCAAGGGTTGGACGCTCCGCGGGGAGTATTTGGGAAAGGGTGAAGTCTAGAATGTTGTGACCCAGGCGATCACAATGCTGACGCTGAGGATGCTGATCGCGGTCGAGACGAGGATGGCCGCGGAAACGCGTTGCGGGCCGACGTTATAGTGTTGGGCCAGCATATAGACATTCCCCGCGACGGGCAGGGCAGCAGCGGAGATGATGACACCGGCTTTGTAGGGGTCGACCCTGAAAATTAAGAGGGCCGCGATGGCGACGAAGGCAGGGTGCAGCACCAGTTTGCAAAAGCTGAGCCAGCCCGCGACATAAAGTTTTTCGGCGGATTTCGAGGCGAGGGAGGCCCCAATCGCGAAGAGCGCACCGGGGGTGGCGGCGGCCCCGAGCATGACCAGAAAGTCGTTCATCGGGGTTGGGATCGGCAGACGCAGGCCGGACCACACAAAGCCCAGGGTCATCGCCACGATCATCGGGTTCTTCAGCAGCCCCAGGCCGATGGTGCGGATGACGCGCAGGCTCATTTGACCATCGCGGCTGGCGGTGATCAGGATCACGATCAGGCTGGAGAATATGATCAGATCAACGGCGAGCGCGAGGACGACCGGGCCGATCGCCTCTGGTCCCAGCAGCAGGGTCAGCATCGGGACACCTAGAAAGCCAGTGTTGCCGATCACGGCGCATTGCGCTTCCATCGCGTTGTTGGCGACGTCAAGATTACGCAGAAAGCCGATCAGGCTGACGAGCCCGTAGACAAAGGCCGTGCCCCACAGATAGGCAGCGACAAGGCGGCCGTCCCAGACCTCTGCCAGCGACAGGTTGGCGGAGAAGTTGAACAGCATTGCCGAAAGGGCGAAATAGAACACGAATTTAGTAAGGTAGGCCGTTGCTTCGGACGTGAAGAAACGGGTGCGACCGGCCCAGTAGCCCAGACCGATCAGCGCGAAAAACGGCAGAGTTTTGAGGAAGATCGCCAACATGCGAAATTCCTAGCGGCCAACTGTCGCGGGCGCAACCGTGCCGCGCGTTTATCCCGAGCCGATGAGCACGCCGACCCCAAAGACCAATGCGCCGCCCAGAACCACCTGGAACGCCGCGCGGAAGAATGGCGTGTTCATGTAACGGTTTTGGATCCAGGCGATGGCCCAAAGTTCAATGAAGACAACGGCAAAGGCGATGGTCGTTGCGGTCCAGAAATCCGTGATCAGATAGGGCAGCGCGTGGCCCAACCCGCCCAGCGTCGTCATCACGCCAGCAGACAAACCCCGTTTGACAGGCGAGCCGCGGCCGGACAGTTGCCCGTCGTCCGACGCCGCTTCGGTAAAGCCCATCGAGATACCTGCACCGACAGAGGCGGCCAAGCCGACGAGAAACGTGGTCCAGGTGTCCTGTGTGGCAAAGGCCGTGGCAAAGATTGGCGCGAGGGTAGAGACAGAGCCATCCATCAGCCCTGCAAGCCCCGGCTGGACCCATGTCAGCACGAACTGGCGGTGGGCCTGAAGGTCTTCTTCGCTGAGGGTTGCGTGGTCGAGATGTTCTGCGGCAAGGTCATCGGCCTTGCGCTGGTGGCCTGCTTCGGCGGCGGCCAAATCGCCCAGAAGCTTGCGCGTTGCGGCATCCTTGGTGCGGGCTGCGGCCTGAAGGTAAAATGCCTCGGCGGCGTGCTCCATTGCGGCGGCTTCGGCACGGATGCGGTCAAGGCCAAGGTTCTCGATAAGCCAGACCGGGGTACGCGCGTAGTAGCCAGAGACATGTTCGCGGCGGATAAGCGGAATTGTCGGGCCGAAACGATCGGTATGCAGGTCAATCAGACGTTTGCGGTGTTCGTCTTCCTCGGCAGCCATGCCATCGAAAATTTCGGCACTGTCGGGGTATTCTGCGCGCAGGTTTTCGGCATATCCGCGGTAGATGCGGGCGTCGTCCTCCTCGGACGAGATTGCCAGTGCGAGGATTTCCTGTTCCGAGAGGTCTTTGAAGCGTTTGCGATTGATCGAAAAAAGCATGGGGCACCGGATTTACTGATTTAGAATAATTCTAATCTAATGGTTTGATCCGAACAAGAGCGATAAATGGCGCAGCGCGATTTAGGCCTTGGAACCAAAGAATTCAGATTATACTTTGAAAGTTCAATGGATTGGAGCGCCCGATGACCAACGGACCAGATCACGTTCGCAGGGGGCGCAAATTCGGTCAAGTGCTTGCCGGGGCCCGCGAGGTTTTTCTGGCCGACGGATTCGAGGGCGCAAGCGTGGATGACATCGCGCGGGTGGCAGGCGTGTCCAAGGCGACGCTTTATAGCTACTTTCCCGACAAGCGTATCCTGTTCATCGAAGTGGCGGACCACGAATGTGCCCGGCAAGCCCAGGAAGCGCTGGATCACATCGACACGGATGCGGCCCCCGCCGAGGTGTTGGGGCAGGCTGGGCGGCATATCTTGCGGTTCCTGACTTCGACGCTGGGGCAGCAGATGTTCCGGCTGTTCGTCGCTGAATCGGATCGTTTCCCGCAACTGGGTCAACGGTTCTACAATTCTGGACCAGCGGTGCTGCGCAAGGAAATGGTCACGTATTTCAAGGCTGCGATTGCGCGGGGCGAACTGAACATCGAGGACCTTGTGTTGGCCGCCGATCAGTTCGGAGAGCTGTGCAAGGCAGATCTGTGGCCGCGTTTGATGTTCGGGGTCGTGCGATCGGTGTCGGATGCCGAAATCGACCGCGTGGTGGACGGCGCGGTCGAGATGTTCATGGCACGCTACGGTGTCTAGGCTTTGGGCCGCTTGTCAATGATCCGGACGGCCTTGCCTTCGGAGCGCGGCACGGTGCCAGCATCGGCAACATCAATCTTAACACTGATCCCGACCGTCTGCTTGATCTGTGCCGACAGTGCGGCCGCCGAGGAGGCGCGCAGTTCGGCGCTCAGGGATGCGTCGGCGCATTCGCACAGCACGCGCATCTGATCCATGCGATCAGGCTTGGTCAGTTCGATCTGGAAATGCGGGGCAAGGCCGGGGATCGACATCAGGGCTTCTTCGATCTGGGTCGGAAACACGTTGACGCCGCGCAGGATGATCATGTCGTCGCTGCGCCCGGTAACTTTCTCCATCCGGCGCATGGTGCGGGCTGTGCCGGCCAGCAGGCGGGTCAGATCACGGGTGCGGTAGCGGATAATCGGAAACGCCTCCTTGGTCAGCGAGGTAAAGACCAGTTCGCCTTTTTCGCCGTCGACGACAGGCTGGCCGGTTTCGGGATTGATGATCTCGGGATAGAAATGGTCTTCCCAGATGTGCAGCCCGTCTTTGGTTTCGATACATTCGCAGGACACGCCGGGGCCCATGATCTCGGAAAGGCCATAGATGTCGACGGCATGCATGTCGAAGGCCTGTTCAATCTCAAGGCGCATCGCGTTGGTCCAGGGTTCAGCCCCGAAAATCCCCACGTCCAACGAAGATTGGCGCGGGTCGATGCCCTGGCGCGCGTATTCGTCAAGGATCGACAAGGCGTAGGACGGGGTGACTGTGATGCCGTTCGGTTTGAAATCTTCGATCAGGCGGACCTGTCGCGGGGTCATGCCGCCCGAGATCGGGACCGTGCTGAGCCCAAGCGCGTCGGCCCCGAGATGGATGCCAAGCCCGCCGGTGAACAGCCCGTAGCCATAGGCATTGTGCAGCATGTCACCGGGTTTCAGACCCGCGGCGCGCAGGGATCGCGCCACGACGCTGCCCCAGTTTTCAAGGTCTGTCTTGGTATAGCCGACGACCGTCGGTTGGCCAGTAGTGCCCGAAGAGGCATGGATGCGCGCAACCTGTTCACGCGGAACGGCAAACATCCCGAAGGGGTAGTTGTCACGCAGGTCAGTCTTGACGGTAAAGGGGAACTTGGCCAGATCGCTGAGGCTGTGCAAATCATCGGGATGCACGCCAGCGGCATCAAAGCTTTTGCGGTAGAAGGGCACGTTGTCATAGGCGTGGCGCAGGGACCATTTCAGACGGTCGAGTTGCAGCGCACTGATCTCATCCCGGCTGGCAATCTCAATCGGGTCAAGGCTGTCGCGGGCAGGGGTGAGGTCTTTCATTGGGTCATTTCCTCCTCGAAATGCTGGCCTTTTATGGTGCGTGACAAGCCACGGA
Source organism: Roseobacter sp. GAI101 (assembly GCF_000156335.1). Taxonomy (GTDB): domain Bacteria; phylum Pseudomonadota; class Alphaproteobacteria; order Rhodobacterales; family Rhodobacteraceae; genus Sulfitobacter. The sequence goes on along the minus strand of NZ_DS999213.1, from coordinate 2,395,795 downwards.
ACAGCGCGATGGTGCGGCCGTCCTCCCCCGTGACTTTCACGTCGTAAATTCCGGAGCGCCCGGTTTTTGATTGTTCGACGGCTGTGGCCGTCAACCTTTCATCAGCTTTGCCGGGGGCTAGATAGGTGATCTGATTCTGCTGGGCGACGACCAGCTGGTTGTAGCTGTTGCACGCAAAGGCAAAAGCGCTGTCCGCGAGGGTAAAGATATAACCCCCATGACAAATTCCGTGTCCATTCAGCATCTTATCGGTCACCGGCATCGAAAGCGTCGCTTCGCCCGGTGCGATATGATCGATCTTCATGCCAAGGTTCTGGCTGGCCGTATCGGTCTTCCACATTGCTGCTGCGGATTTTTCAGCGCGGGTTTGAGGTGTCATGATGGCAGGCTTTCACGTTTCATAAATTAATCAATTGCACGCAAGTTGTAACACTTTCAAGATATTTCATGAAGCATTGGGCTTGATTTGACCCGCGAACGGCGCAACTGTCAAAACATGACGTTGCATATACATCCTTCCCACCCGCAAAACCCCAACCCGCAACATGATCGTGCGCCCGAACAGGTCGCGTTCCACCGGACAGAGCTTTCGGTGATCCTGTCGCTCTATGGCAGGATGGTTGCGGCGGGCGAATGGCGGGACTACGGGATCTCATGCCTGCGTGAAGTGGCCGTGTTTTCGGTGTTTCGGCGGACCGCTGAAATGCCGCTGTACCGGATCGAGAAACGACCGAAGATGCGGCTGAAGCAAGGAATGTATTCAGTCGTCGGTGTCAATGGGCAGGTGCTGCGCCGTGGGCAGGACCTACGCGCCGTTCTGCGGGTGCTGGAGCGTAAATTGATCCGCGCGGTCGACGACTAGGCCCAGGCGTCCAGCCGTTGGCGGGTATGGATTTAAGTCCATTTGGAAGGGGATAGACGTTTGTGCGCCGTCACCGGGCCATCGGTTTCGGCGATGCGTTGGATCGCGTCGCGGATCGGCTCAAGCGTTACGGCCATATGATGCGCGTTGGCGTGGATCAAGATAGCCGGTTCCAGGACCAATGCGACGTGACCCTTCCAGAACAACAGATCATTGCGCTTGTAGTCTGCTCCCTGCGGAAGATCCTGCCCAAGCCGTGATTGCTGTTGATCGCTGTCACCAGGGCAAGTGACGCCACAGGCAAGGAATGCAGACTGAATCAGGCCGGAGCAATCGATGCCCCAGCGGCTGTTCCCGCCCCATAGATAAGGCGTGCCAAGGTAGAGCTGCGCAATCACCGCAGGGTCTGTCGCCCTATCTTCTATCGGCGCGAGATGTTGCAAAGGGATGTATCCCGCATCGGTGCCCGCAAATCTGTTTTCGGTAGACGATAGGGTGACAAGACTGCCGTGGCTAAGCGATATCTGGTCCCGGCTTTTGAAATCCGGGGCCTCGTAGGCATGCGTGGCAGGGGCCGATACCCTATGGGATGCCTGCGTTATGGCGCAGACCGCCAAGGTTTGAACGTATCCGCAGTATCCGCACTTGGTCAGTTGGACATAGGACCAACCGTCGTCTTCGGCCAGAATCGTCAGCTTGTCACCATACAGCGTCTGACGGTCACGCGCACCACCTGGGCTGCGGCAGATGTCCGTCAGGGACACTGCGATTTGCCCTGTGCCGTTCATCGTCACCTTTGCGGGATCGGGTATAAGCCGATGGTCGGTCATTTCGTCAACAGATCACCAAGAGCCGCGTACAGCGCGCGCGTGGCTTGGCCCACGCCGCCTTTCGGACGAGCAGGTGCCGCGCTGGGCTGCCAGCCGTAAATGTCGAAATGCGCATAAGGTGTTTGTGTGACGAAACGGCGGAGGAATAGCGCGGCAGTGATGCACCCTGCAAAACCGCCCGAAGGTGCGTTGTCCAGATCGGCGATCCCGGGTTCGATCATCGTCTCGTAAGGGGCGTGAAACGGCAAGCGCCATACGGGATCGGCATGGGCCGCAGCGGCAGTTTCAACCGTTGTGACAAAGTTTGGATCATCGCTGAAATAGGGCGCAAGGTCCGGGCCTACGGCAACCCGCGCGGCACCGGTCAACGTCGCCATCGAGATGATCTGATCGGGCTTGTCTTCCTCCGCGAGGGCCAGCGCATCGGCCAGCACCAGCCGCCCTTCGGCATCGGTGTTGTTGATTTCGACTGTAAGGCCCTTGCGCGAGGTCAAGATGTCTTGCGGACGGAAGGCATTGCCTGAAACTGCATTTTCAACTGCTGGAATCAGGACGCGCAGTTGGATGTTCATGCCAGTCGCCATGATCATATGCGCCAGGCCCAGTACGGCGGCGGCACCCCCCATGTCTTTCTTCATCAAGCCCATGGAAGCCCCGGGTTTCAAGTTCAAACCGCCAGTGTCAAAGCAAACGCCCTTTCCCACAAGCGTCAGTTTCTTGCCCGTCGTACCCCATTTCATGTCGATCAGACGCGGCGCGCGGTCTGCGGCACGGCCGACGGTGTGGATCATGGGGAAATTCTGCACCAGCAGATCATCGCCGGTAACAACACTGATGGTGGCCCCGTGTTTCTCGGCCAATGTCCGCGCGGCGTTTTCCAGATCAGGTGGCCCCATGTCAGAGGCCGGCGTGTTGATCAGATCGCGGGTCAACATCTCACCCTCGGCTTGGGCGCGCAATTTGTCGGTGTCGATGGTCGTTGGCGCGACCAGGCTGGCCTTGAGCGGTGTCTGCTTGGCGTAACGGTCAAAGCGGTAGGATGCCAACAGCCAGCCTAAAACCTCATTTTCCAGATCCTCGGCAGCCAAATCCGTCTCAATGCGGTAAGCGCCCTTGGGCAGCTTTTCGACGCCTCCTGCCAGGTGGAACCGCCCCCTGCTCCGGGATTTTTCCGTGCCATATCCCACCAGCGCCATGGCGACAGCGCCGTCCGCGCCGGGCAGCGCCAGTGCCTGACCCAACGCGCCGGTAAAGCTGTTTGCCTCGACCCATGCGGCGGTGGCCTGGGGCTGATCGGCTAGCCAACCGGACAACCGGTCTTCGGCAATTGCGTAAAGCGGGATTTGGGGGGCGGACGTATCAGCAAAGCTGGCGGGCATCAGGCGGTACCTTTCGGGGCATTGGATTTGCCGACCAACCTAGACGTATCCTTCCCCGCCGCAAGCCTGTCAGACCGACATATCTTGCGTGTCCCAAATGGCGGTCAGCGACCGTTCGCCAATGCGGATCAGGCGGGTCAGGGTGGCGGCAACAGCGACCTCGTCGTGCTGGTCGATTGCAGACATCACATCGCTTGCGACAAGACCGAGTTTTTGCAGCCCAACCTGATCGGCGATCGCGATCAACGAGCGGCTGTTCTTGCGTAATTCATCCCAATTCGATTCGCGAAACAACCTGTCACAATGCGACATGCGCAGGGCCAGTTCCTCCATCGCACGGCAAACCACGTCTTCTGCCCCGGCTTCGCCAAGCTGCGCATAAAGCGTGCCAAGCCTTTCCTGGTCGACGCTGACCTGTTCTGTCGGTCGCATTTGTAAAACATGCATTTGCTCACCCCTTAGATGTGTCCCCACGACTAAGAAGCAGGTATGGGCCAGAATTATTTTCAAATGGTTGAAGCCCAAATGCCTTTTTGCTCGAATGTGATGACAATTCAGGGTATTGCAGAAGGACTTTAGAAGGGACGTTACGGACATGGACAACGCAAAACCTCTGCCCTCTTATCTGGTGCAGCGATATCACGGTTGGAAAGCAACCAGCTATGCGGAAAACCAAGCTTGGTATCGACGTCTTGCCAGCGATGGTCAGCATCCGCGTGCAATGGTGATTTCATGCTGCGACAGCCGGGTTCATGTCACGTCGATCTTCGGCGCGGATCAGGGCGAATTCTTTATTCACCGCAACATCGCCAATCTTGTGCCGCCGTATCTGCCTGATGGTGAACAGCACGGGACGTCCGCTGCGGTGGAATATGCGGTGCAGGTGCTTAAGGTCGCGCATGTGATTGTCCTTGGCCATTCCAGCTGCGGTGGCGTGCAAGGGTGCATCGACATGTGTCAGGGCAAGGCCCCGGGTCTAGAAGAGAAGAACAGCTTTGTGGGCCGCTGGATGGATATTTTGCGCCCGAAATATGATATCGTTGCCGATATTGATGACCCGAAAGAGCAGGTGCGCCAGCTTGAGAAGCTTTCGGTCATGACCTCGCTCGAGAACTTGATGACCTTCCCGTGGATCGCGGAAAAGGTCAAAGCTGATGAGCTGACGTTGCACGGGCTTTGGACCGACATCGGCGAGGGCGGCCTTGAATGCTACAGCGCCGATAAGAAACTGTTCGTCCAGGTCTAGGGGCGTATTGCTGGGCTGCGGGTCCGTGGCCAGTTTCGAAATAGTGATAAAGTCCTTGTTTCGAGGTGCCCGTGGTGCTTTCCTCGCGCTATGATTGTATCTGGTGCTTTGCTTCTGGTTTCACTGATCGGCGTTGGGGTCGCATTTTCGGGCCACGGTTGGTCTGACCTGATCTTGCTTGCTGGGCCTTGTGCCGTGGCAAGCCTGATCTTGTTTTTCAAAGATGTCAGAAACCGGTTTTTCACACATCGCGGGCGTGCGTCCAGATCGGTTGTCGTGGACGGATCGAACGTGATGTATTGGCGCGACGGCAATCCGCAAATCGAACCGGTCCAAGAGGTTGTGCGCCATCTGACCGCGCTTGGATACAAGCCGGGCGTGATGTTCGATGCAAATGCAGGGTATCTTTTTGCCGGGAGCTATCGTGGTGACAAGGCCATCAGCAAGCTGCTGAATCTGCCGGTCGAATGTGTCACGGTTGTGCCCAAAGGGTCACCCGCCGATCCCTATATCCTGAAGGCTGCGCGGGACAGGGGCGCGTCCGTGATCTCGAACGACCGGTTTCGTGACTGGGTCTGCGACTTTCCCGAAATCGCAAGGCCGGGTCATTTGATCAGGGGTGAATACCGCCAAGGCAGGCTGTGGTTCGACTTTGTTGCGGAAGGGGCGGTCGGAAGGGCCGCGTGAAACCGGCAAGGCCCACCCGTCAACTGGCCGAAAATGATTTTGTCT
>NZ_DS999213.1:2342994-2390726 GCF_000156335.1 Roseobacter sp. GAI101 | reverse complement strand
CATGGAACAGTGTCTTGGGGCTTAGCCCTTTTTCAGAACTTCGCGGCCCAGCAACTCTGCGATCTGTACCGCGTTCAGCGCGGCCCCTTTGCGCAGGTTGTCACTGACGCACCACAGGTTGATGCCGTTGTCGATTGTGCTGTCCTGACGGATGCGGCTGATGAAGGTCGCGAAATCGCCGGCACATTCGACGGGCGTCACGTATCCACCGTCTTCACGCTTGTCGATTACCATGACACCGGGGGCTTCGCGCAGAATATCGCGGGCCTCGTTTTCGTCCAGGTGGTCTTCGAATTCGATGTTGATCGATTCGGCGTGGCCGACAAAGACCGGCACGCGCACGCAGGTGGCCGTAACCTTGATCTTGGGGTCGACGATTTTCTTCGTCTCGACCATCATCTTCCATTCTTCCTTCGTGTCGCCGCTGTCCATGAAGACGTCGATATGCGGAATCACGTTAAAGGCGATCTGCTTGGTGAACTTTTTCGCAGGCTTGTCATCGGTCGGGTTGTAGATCGACTTGGTCTGGTCCCACAGTTCGTCCATGCCGTCTTTGCCCGCACCGGACACAGACTGATAGGTCGACACGACGACGCGCTTGATCGTCGCACGGTCATGCAGCGGCTTCAGCGCCACAACCATCTGCGCGGTCGAACAGTTGGGGTTGGCGATGATGTTCTTCTTGGAATACTCGTGGATCGCCTGAGGGTTAACCTCGGGGACGATCAACGGGATATCGGCGTCGTAACGATAAAGCGACGAGTTGTCGATGACCACGCATCCGGCCTTGGCGGCTTTGGGGGCATACTTCTTTGTCGCTTCCGAACCGACGGCAAACAGCGCCATGTCCCAGCCTGTAAAGTCAAACGTATCAAGGTCTTTCGTCTTGAGTGTCTTGTCGCCAAAGCTGACTTCGGATCCCATAGACTTGCGCGAGGCGAGTGCCACGATCTCGTCTACAGGGAAGTGGCGCTCGGCCAAGATGTTCAGCATTTCACGGCCCACATTACCTGTGGCACCCGCGATGACGACGCGATAACCCATCTGAAAACTCCAATATTAAAATGTGATGGTGCGCGCCTCATATACCGCTTGTTCGTGCGGGGAAAGGGGGTGCGCGTTAATGGCGTGTGTCGCGTGCAAACAGATAGACGAACAACCCCGCCAGCATCAGCCCCGTGAACAGGGTGAATATCACCACATATGGGGCTTGGGGGGTCAGCGCCGGTTGGCTTGCAGCATAGGCGCGGCCCGAGAGGAATTGCGCGACGCCTACACCGCCGATGCTGCACAGGTTCAAAAGGGTCATGCCGCGCCCGATCAGGTGGGGCGGCAGAAAGCTGCGCCCGTGCGACATGATGATGGCATAGGTCGCGCCGAAAAAACCGATGGCGGCCATCAGCAGGATTGCAAGGAACAGGCTGCCGGACGGGTACAAAATCAGCCCGAAAAGCGCCACAAGATTCAAGGTAGTCCCGCTGATGACGACCCATTTGGTGCTGCCGGTGATGCGGTCAAGCGGGCCATAGGCAAAGGTGCCCGCGACCATCGCGGATCCCATCAACAAGGTGGCAAGGCCGATGCGGTGGGCGTCGGCGGCAAAGACGTCCTCGAGATAGGGGCCGATCCAAAGGCCGCGCAAGGCACCGACCTGGGCATAACTGACGGCCATGATGGGAAAGATGAACCAAAGCGCCTTGATCTTGAAGACAGCCAACAGACTGCCGCGCGCCTCGCCTTCGGGGCGGACAGGGTCGCGGACGACGGTCCAGATGCCAAGCGCCGTCAGGCTGGTGATGGCGCAAAGCCCCCACAGGGATGCGCGCCAGCCGATCGTCTCGGCGGCGATGGCCATGGGGTAGGATGCCACCAGATTGCCGCAGGTGCCGACGCCGACCATGACAGAGGCCATCACGACAAAGCGGGCGGGCGGGTATTCGCGGGCGAAGATATAGTAGGCGGCCATCAGCACGGGCGCGCAGCCGATCCCGATCAGGACCATGGCAATGTCGATGTGCAGGGGGGTGGTTGCCAGCGCAAAGATCGCCGCCCCGCCACCGGCACCCAGCAGGTGCAGGCCCGCGGCCGTGCGGCGGGGCCCGATGGTATCAAGCGCCCAGCCGACAGGCAGTTGCATTGCGGCAAATGCAAAGAACCAAAGGCCCGACGCAAAGGCGAGGTCTTCGGGACCGGCCCCGATATCGGCGCGCAGGGCAGGGCTGAGCACGGCCAGAAAGGCGCGGAAGAACTGACTGAGCACGTAGGCCAGCCCCAGCAGGGCAATGCCGCGTGTCATTTAAGGGTGTCGCGCCATTTGCCGGCCAGGGCCTGGGCGGAATGGCTGAGGATCAACACATCGGCCCCCACGGCGACGAAACGCGCGCCAGCCTTGATGGCGGCATGCGTCATCCCGTCATTGGTGGACAGAATTCCGGCGGCCTTGCCCGAGGCATCGATTTTGCCGAGCGCCCCCATGATTGCAGCCTGTACATCCGGGTGCAGGGCATTGCCCATATGCCCCATGTCGGCCGCCAGATCGGCGGGGCCTATAAAGACACCATCAATGCCCGGAACGGTGAGGATGTCATCAAGGTTGGCAAGGCCCTTGACGCTTTCGACCTGCACCAACAGGCAGATCTGGTCATCGGCCGTGGTGCCGTAATCCGCCGTTTGAGAGAACCGCGCCGCGCGGGTCAGGGCATAGCCGACGCCACGGTCGCCGTGGGGCGGATAGGTCACGTCGCGGACCAGTTGGCGGGCTTGATCGGCGTTGTCGACCATCGGGACCAGCACCGTTTGCGCGCCGGCATCAAGAACCTGTTTCAGCATGTAGGTTTCACCGATCGGCACGCGCACGACCGGATGGCTGCTGGAGGCTTCGAGCACTTGAAGCTGGGCAAGGATCGACCGCAGATCATTGGGGGCATGTTCCCCGTCGATCACAAGCCAGTCAAAGCCTGCCGTGCCCATCAGTTCGGTGCTGAACGTGTCTGCGAGGGCAAGCCAGCAGCCGAAAACCGTTTCGCCGTCTTTGAGAGATTGTTTGAAAGGGTTGTGGGGGGCTGGCATTGGCGTGATCCTTGGTGCTGTGATTGAGCGCACCCTAGGGGTATGGATCAGCCGGTGTCCAGAGGGGGCGCTGCCCCCGCCGCGTAAACGCGTCCCCCCGGAGTTTATTTTGAAAAATGAAGGGGTCAGATGACCTTAATCACGTCCTTGTCGATGGCGAGCATATAGCCACGGCGGGCAATGTTCTTGACCAGCAGTTCCGAGACGATCTGATTGCCGAGGGTGTCGCGCAGGCGTTTGATGCGGGTAGCTCCGGCGGCTTCGTCGCAATCTGCGGCATTGCGGCCCGAGATCACGCCTTCGATTTCAGAGCCGGACATGACATCATCGTCCATGCGTGCTTCGGCGAGGACCGACATGGTTTCCATCGCGGCGGCGGTAAGCTTGAAGCCGAGGTTGTTAAGGTAGACTGTGTTTTCCTCGCGGCTGATCAGCAGGGAGTTGACCTGAATGCCGACGCGTTCGATCTGGGCCATGCGGCGGTTGAAGCTGACCAGCATGATCAGGAACACGAGGGCGGCGACCAGCATCGCGGTGGCAAAAACCAGCAAAACAATGATGACGATGCGGTAGCTTGAGAGGGTTTCGGAGAACACCGAGCCTGACTGGGCGAGGATTTCTAGCAATTTGATTTCAGCCTGGGCTGTCAGATCATCGTTTTCGATGAAAATGCGTTCTACCTGGGCGTTGAACGCATTGGCGTCGGGCAGGGCCCATAGCAACAGACCCGCGCCGATCAACAAGATCGCCACGATAGCTGAAATTCCGCCTCCTACAAAACGGCCACCGGCGCGTCTTATGTCAGAAGCGTAGGAAGTTTTGTCCTGCACTGTCTCTCCTTTGGTTAAGCCCGTCTTCGCCGAAAACCGAGATCACCGTAAGAAGTGTCCAGCCCTTCGCTGCAAGGCGTTGTGTGAGTTCGGCCTGCGAGGCAGCGCGGTCACAGGCACCTGATATCTGCGCCACACCGTAATGCAGGCGCAAAGGGTTTTCTTGTTTGGCCTTGTAATCGGCATAACAGCCTGCCGCCTGAGCGGGCAGCGCGGCGAGGCCGAAGGCGGCTGATATCAGCACGGCGAGGGATATGCGTTTCATAGAGACAGAGTGCGCCTTTGCCAGCGGATATTCAATATCCAATGGGGTTTGGGTGCGGTGATATCGGATAACATCGGGATGTTATTGCCTGTCTTTGGGGGTCGGGGCGAGGTTGGGGTATAGCCATCATCGTGGCTTTGCATGGGGCTGGACCCGTGTCTTGTTGAGAAAGGATCAGACCTATGTACCGCAAGTTTATCGCAACCATCGCCGCGGTCTCTATTGCCGTCACAGCGATCAGCGCAACCGCGGCCGCTGCCGGGGAACGTAACCGTGACCTTGCCCGCATCGCTGCCGGGGTTCTGGGGGTCGCGATCATCGGGAAAATCATCCACGACCGCAACAAGCGGGAGGATAACCGGGAGCAGGCGGTCACCCGTCACCGTGTCGATCCTGCGCCCGTGTACCGCGCGCCGCGGGTTGAGCAGCGTCATCAGGTGCAACCACGGCCGTTGCCGCGGGGGTATGGCCACAAGAACAATCGGGCGCGCCATGACGACAAGCTGTTGCCACAGCGTTGTTTTCAAAGCTTCGAGACCCGCCGCGGATCGGTGCTGATGTTCGGGCGTCGGTGTCTTGAAAAGAATTATCGTCATGCAAATCGTTTGCCGCAGCAATGCGCGCAAAGGATCCGGACAGTGCAAGGGAAGCGTGTCGGCTATGATGCCCGCTGCTTGCGCGGGGCCGGATACAGTTTGGCGCGCGGTTAATTTCCGCGTGCCGAAACCGGGCGGATTGTTTGTCGCCCGGGTGTGGGGGAGAGGTGTTCGGGCATCTCTCCCTTTTTTATGTCCAAAACAGAAGTGTTTTGGACAGCCTTCGGCGAGGATATTTAAGAGCCAGAGAAGAGATCAGGGTTGAGGTTTCTTCACGCCTGGTGTTTCGGGGACCTATGGGACCAGATTTTGAATTTGAACGGGATGCTTATGCGCGCGGCTTTGCGCGGGTGGCGGGTGTTGATGAGGTTGGACGCGGACCCTTGGCGGGGCCTGTAACGGCGGCGGCCGTGGTTTTGGACCCTGCGCGCATTCCCGAAGGCCTGAACGATTCCAAGAAGTTGACCAAGCGGGCGCGGGAACGATTGTATGACGAAATTATGGCGGTGGCGGATGTAAGCATCGCCCATGCCTCGGTCGAGGAGATCGAGGAGCTGAATATTTTGCGCGCCAGCCATCTGGCGATGGTGAGGGCCCTGGACGGCCTGCGCACGCCTGCTGATTTCGCGCTGATTGATGGCAATATGGTCCCGCGTGATCTGGCGATCAAATCGCAGACAGTGATCAAGGGGGATGCACGGTCCCAGTCGATTTCGGCTGCCTCAATTATGGCCAAAATATGTCGGGATTGTGTCATGTTGTCATTGGCGCAACAGCACCCCGGTTATGGCTGGGAAACGAACATGGGATATGGGTCGAAAAGCCACATAGAGGCGCTTCAAAATCTTGGGGTGACCCCACACCATAGACGTTTGTTCAAGCCGGTACACAAGATGTTGTATCAAGATAAATAACTAAGCGATTGATTCAAAAAACAAATTGACCGCGAATCGTCTGTCGGGGCATCCTTGTCCTCAACCAAGAGCACACAATGTGCCGGGACAGAGGCAGCAAATTATGAAGACGATGACAAAGGGTGCAAACGCACTTCCCTTGAACACAATCCTTGCAGGCGACTGCATTGAAGCGATGAATGCGATGCCGGAAGGATCAGTTGATCTGATTTTTGCGGACCCGCCTTATAATTTGCAGTTGAAAGGCGATTTGCATCGACCTGACAATTCCAAAGTCGATGCGGTTGATGATGCCTGGGACCAGTTTGCAAGCTTTGCCGTCTATGACAAGTTCACCCGCGAATGGTTGAAGGCGGCGCGACGCCTGCTTAAGCCAAACGGGGCGATCTGGGTGATCGGCAGCTATCACAATATTTTCCGGGTCGGTGCTGCGTTGCAGGATCAGGGGTTCTGGATCCTAAATGACGTGGTGTGGCGCAAGTCGAACCCGATGCCGAACTTCCGCGGCAAACGCTTTACCAACGCCCACGAAACGATGATTTGGGCCGGTAAGGACGAAAACTCCAAATACACCTTCAACTACGAGGCGCTCAAGGCGCTGAACGAAGGCATCCAGATGCGCAGTGATTGGGTGCTGCCGATCTGCACGGGCCACGAGCGCCTGAAAGACGATGCGGGTGACAAGGCGCACCCCACGCAAAAGCCCGAAAGCCTGTTGCACCGTATTCTGGTTGGATCGACCAACCCTGGTGATGTGGTGCTGGATCCGTTCTTTGGCACAGGCACGACCGGTGCCGTCGCCAAGATGCTGGGCCGTGATTTTATCGGGATCGAGCGCGAGGAAGCGTATCGCAAGGTTGCGGAAAAGCGGATCAAATCCGTGCGCAAGTTTGACAAGGAAGCCTTGCAGACAACGACATCGAAACGCGCCGAACCACGTGTGCCCTTTGGCCAGCTGGTCGAGCGTGGGATGCTGCGCCCGGGAGAAGAGCTTTATTCGCTTAACGGACGCTATTCGGCCAAGGTGCGTGCCGATGGCACGTTGATCGGCAATGAAGTCAAAGGATCAATCCACCAGGTTGGTGCGGCCTATGAAAAAGCCCCCAGCTGCAATGGATGGACATACTGGTGCTACAAGAAAGACGGCAAACGTGTGCCGATCGATATCTTGCGCCAGCAAATCAGGGCAGAGATGGCCAACTAGGCCTCCACCCGATTTCCTCACAAGTTTATGAACACCGCTGGTGCTTGCGCCCTTCCTTTGAAGGAGCGCTATAAAATGCACTTACCTTGGCCCCGCCTATTTGGCGGGGTCTTTTTGGATTCATGGCCTTCGGACCAGCCTTAATGTACGGGGGCCTGTCTGGTCTTGGCGTGTCTGAGGGCATCCATCAGGTAATGCTTGCCAAATTCCGCCTTGTTCACGACATGAAGCACACCGGCTGTTGCGGCTTTTTCCCACATGAACGGCGAGGGCCAGTCGCTGACCATGACCACCGGGATATGGGAAAACACCTTCAGGTCGGCCAGTTCGATTGCAAAGTCCGCGCCAAGCCCGTCGGGCAGGTTGTTGTCGAGCAAGATCACCGAAACCCGGTTTTCTGCCAGCGTACGGCGCGCTTCCCTAAGGGTTGTTGCGACATAGACCTGCATGTCTTCCGCGAATTTGTTGATCATCCGCGTCATTCTTTGCTGATCAAATCTGCTGTCTTCGATGATCAGACAGGTTGGCACCCTCTCTGTACCCTGTGTCCGGCGTCGCTGTTGCTGACTGATCATAATATCCCCCCCCCCAAATGAACCGATATTATTTGATGTCAGGATCGGATTAACATCTCGTCAACGCGGGCCATCAACGAGGGTACGGTGTCGTCCCCTTGTTATAGGCGGTCCAGTCGGTGATTTCCGGGTAATACATCTCGCGCCATTTGCGAACGCGCGGGTTCATGACGCGCCGCCAGACCCATGGCATCATCGCCATGACGGTCATGACAGGATAGCCGTAAGGCAGCTGTGGCGCAGCCGAGGCACCGTATGTTTGCAGCACGGGAAAGCGTCGGTCCGGCTTGTAATGGTGGTCGGAATGCCGCTGGAGGTTGATCAGCAACCAGTTCGAGGCCCGGTGCGCGGCGTTCCATGAATGATGCGGCTGGACATGTTCATATTTTCCGTCACCCAGATGTTTGCGGGTCAGGCCGTAGTGTTCGACATAGTTGACCAGCTCAAGCTGCCAGATCGCAGTGCCAGCCTGAACAAGGAAAAGCCCCAGTCCAGCCCAGCCTCCAAGGAGCAGCGCAAGCATCAGAAACGTCCCCTGAAGCGCCCAATACCTGAAAAAAGGGTTCTTTCTATGGGTCCAGGGCCTGTCTTTGCGTGCCAACATCGCCTTTTCGGCGCGAAAGGCGGATTTCCAGGACTGGCGCAGAACGCGCGGATAAAAGCGGTGAAACCCTTCGTTGTAATGGGCCGTTACCGGGTCGCGGGGGGTGGCGACATAGCGGTGATGGACCAGCAGGTGTTCCGACCGGAAATGCGAATAGAGCACCATCGCCAGCAGGATGTCGGCCCACAGGCGCTCGAGTTTGCTCTTCTGGTGCATCAGTTCGTGGGAATAGTTGATGCCGATGGTTCCGGTCATCACGCCTATTCCAAAGAAGATAAAGAACCGTTCCCAGCCGCCCAGATGGTCGGCCTGCGGCACGTACCACAGCATCGCCAGCAGTGTGACCAGCTGGGCTGGCATCCAGAGCAACGGGATCATGCGGTACCAGAACAGGTCTTCATCCGTCGCGTCGGGATCGGCATTATCAAGGTTCAAGCCCAGGAGGCTGTCGACAATTGAAGACAGGTACCACGTGATGAGGGGCACCAGGATGACCGCCCAGCCCCCGGCATAGGCCGTTAACCAAACCAGCGGTATCAGGGCAAAGGACAAGGCAAAAGGCAGTGCCCGTTTGATCTGCGCCAGCTGATCCGTGCTGATATTTGTGGATGTATTGGTCATGAGGTGTTTGCTTTCACGAGGGTCGGTTCTTTGTAGCGCAGATTCACGATCCTTGGAACTGTGATGCCTTGCCGCTAACGCGCCAGATCAAATGCCTTGCGCATGACTGTTGGTAAATCTGAAGGCCGGAATCTGTCCGGGGCAAAGAACTCTCCGGTGTCGGGCGAAAGATCTGAGGGCACAGAGGCGTATATGACGGTTAACATCAGGTGGAAATGCGTGAAGGTGTGGCGGACCTCGCCGGGCAGGACCTGCCAGTCGGCGTCGACGGGCGGCGTGCCTTGCGGGCGCGGCGCGCCGGAATCGATCCAGTCCGACCCGGGCCAGCCCAACATGCCACCCAGCAAGCCCTTGTCGGGGCGCGTTTCCAGCAGCCACGCGCCGTCTTCACGCTGCGCCAGATAGACCGTGCCGTGGCGCACCGGCTTGGGGGTCTTGGGCGTTTTCTTGGGCAGCTCTGCCGCGGTTCCGGCCTGTCGGGCGGCGCATGGGGCGCGCCACGGGCAGATGCCGCAGGCGGGGGATTTGGGCGTACAGATGGTGGCCCCAAGGTCCATCACGGCTTGGGCGTAATCACCGGGGCGCACCCTTGGGGTCAGCGCTTCGGCGCGGGCCATCATTTCCGGTTTGGCGGCGGGCAGGGGGGTGTGAATTTCATAAAGCCGCGCCATGACGCGTTCGACGTTGCCGTCCAGTACCGCGTGGGGCAGATCGAAGGCGATAGATGAAACCGCCGCCGCCGTATATGGCCCGATGCCCGGCAGTTTCAATAGCGCTGCATGGTCGGCCGGAAACTCTCCGCCATGTTGGTCCACGACAGCGCGGGCGCATTTCAGCAGATTGCGCGCCCGGGCATAATAGCCCAGCCCCGCCCATTCCCCCATGACATCTGCGTCTTGGGCAGCGGCAAGATCGGCAACGGTTGGCCAGCGCGCCGTGAAGCGTTGGAAATAGTCGCGCACCGTGGCCACCGTGGTCTGTTGCAGCATGACTTCGCTTAGCCAGATGCGATATGGATCGGGGCGCAAGCCTGCCTTTCGGTCCGTGGGGCCAACGCGCCACGGCATGGCGCGGGCGTGCACATCATACCATTCCAGCAAGATGCGCGGCAGGGTGCTTGTATCATCTGTGTCACGCAATGTTTATGGCCTTTGCGGTTGGGTTGGGCTGGCGATACCCGACGGGATTGCTATGTTGTGGCAAGTCATTCGGGAAAGATAGTCATGCCGCCACGGCGTACCAGTACAAAAGGCTTTAAACGGACCGATAGCCTGCTGTCTGCAAAGATCAGACAGGCCAGCGAAACCCGTGGCTTTGCACAATCCCGGCTGTTGACCCAATGGGCCGAGATCGTGGGCGAGGACGTTGCGTCGATCTCGAGGCCGGTCGAGGTAAGCTATGGCCGGGCGGGAATGGGGGCAACCCTGACGCTGCTGACCAACGGGTCGAATGCTCCGATGCTCGAGATGCAAAAGGAACAACTGCGCGCCAAGGTGAACGCGGTGTACGGCTATAACGCGATCGCCCGCGTGCGGGTGACGCAGACGGCTGCAACCGGCTTTGCCGAAGGTCAGGTCGCGTTCGAGGCACGGCCCAAAGCGCATGCCGCCGCCCCCGCAGACCCGGTGTTGCGCCAGCGCGCCACGGAAACCGTGGGGGCCATGGGCGACGAAAGCCTGCGCGATGCCCTTGCACGTCTGGGCGAGAACATATTGAACAAGACGAAACGCTGACAAAGGAAAACAGATGAAACGCACTTTCCCAATTCTCGCGGCTTTGGCCGTTGCTGCTGCTGGCGGCTGGTATGTTTTCAGCGGCCCTGACGCCGTGAACAGCGCACAGATCAACCCGCTTGCAAGCGCGGCGAATGCCCAAACGACCGAAACGGCGGATGTGGATACGTCGACGATCAAGGAAATGAAGCTGGGCAATGCAGAGTCTGCGGTGCAGATCATTGAATATGCATCCTTTACCTGCCCGCATTGCGCGGCCTTTGACCAAGGGCCTTACAAACAGCTCAAGGCAGAATACATCGACACCGATAAAATCGGCTTTACCTACCGCGAAGTGTTCTTTGACCGCTACGGTTTGTGGGCGTCTATGGTCGCGCGTTGCGGCGGTGAGGAAAAGTTCTTTGGCATCAGCGATCTGATCTACAAAGGCCAGTCCGAATGGGTGCGGGCAGGTGAGCCTGCAGCCATCGTGGGTGAGTTGCGCAAGATCGGTCGCCTTGCCGGGATCGACGGCGACACGCTCGAGGCCTGCTTGCAGGACAGCACCAAGGCGCAGACACTGGTCGCCTGGTGGGAAGAAAACCAGAAGGCCGACGACATCACCAGCACACCAAGCTTTATCATCAACGGCACGAAATACTCCAACATGCCCTATGCAGAGATGAAAGAGATCATCGACGCAGCGCTGGCCGACTGATGGCGGCCCCTCTTGAAGGGCTCAAGGTTATTGAGCTGGCGCGTATTCTGGCAGGCCCCTGGGCCGGCCAAACCCTGTCCGATCTTGGATGCGAGGTGATCAAGGTCGAAAGCCCCGCTGGCGATGATACCCGCCAGTGGGGGCCTCCGTTCATCGAGCGGGGCGAAGATAAATCAGCCTCGTATTTTCATTCGGCCAACCGCGGCAAGGCATCGGTCGTGGTCGACCTGACCACCGGCGCGGGGCAGGCCAAGATGAAGGAACTATTGGCCGACGCCGATATCCTGATCGAGAATTTCAAAACCGGTGGCTTGGCGAAATACGGCATGGACTACGCCAGCCTGTCCAAACAATTCCCCAAGTTGATCTATTGTTCGATCACGGGTTTTGGTCAGACGGGCCCCTATGCGCATCGCGCGGGCTATGATTTCATCATTCAGGGGATGTCCGGTCTGATGTCGATCACCGGCGAGGCGGATGGCCAGCCGCAAAAACACGGGATGGCGATTACCGATATCTTCACCGGCATTTATGCGACCACAGCCATTCTGGCCGCTGTGCACCAGCGCAGCCAGACGGGTGTGGGCCAGCATATCGACATGGCGCTGCTTGACTGCGCGGTGGCTGTAACGGGCAATCAGGCGATGAACTATCTGACGACGGGCAAGGCCCCGACCCGGATGGGCAATGCACACCCGAACCTGACCCCCTATGAGGTGTTTGAATCCTCCGACGGGCACCTGATCATCGCGACCGGCAATGACGGGCAATTCCAACGCCTGTGTCGGATGCTCGGGCTGGACGATATGGCAGAGGCGGCGGACTACGCGAAAAACTCTGACCGCGTCGCAAACCGCCCCGAGATGATCCGCCGACTGAATGAAGCGACACGCATGCGCACCCGTGACGACCTGCTGGCCGCATGCGAAGACAAGGGCGTGCCTGCCGGGCCGATCAACGATATGGCCGATATGTTCGATGATCCTCAGGTGATTGCACGGGGCATGAAGGTCGAGCTGGACGGCGTGCCTGGGATCAGATCCCCCTTCGTGTTCTCAGGGGCGGAACTGGCGCTTCATCGTGCGGCACCCAAGTTGGGCGAAGATGACTGAAAGTTGACGGACTGGCCGTTTCCTTCGAAGAAAACGGATCGGGATTTTTGAAAATTCCGGCCAGCTATGCGGGCTTGGGCAATCGATCCAAGGCGTCGAACAGCGCATTCTGGGGCGGTAGGTCCAGACGCACGGGCAGTGTGATGACTTTCATCCGAAAGGACGCCGGCAACCGGACGGCGTCCTTTTCTGTCGTTACAAGCTGCGCGCCCTTGGCAAATGCATCTGCTTCAAGCCGTGTCAAAAGTGCCGTTGACAGCGCCTGATGATCGTCAAGCGCCTCCGCGTGGACGATCTTGGCACCCAATCCCTTGAGGGTCGCAAAGAACTTTTCCGGATGTCCTATTCCGGCAAAGGCCAAGGCGCGGGTGTCAGACCAATCCATGCCGGTTTGCAACGGTTTCAATTCGGCCCGTACGTGGGGCAGACCAGATGGTAGGGCCGTGGTATCAAAGCCTTCCTGATCGCTGTCACTGCCGATCGAGAGCACAAGATCCGCGCGCGCCAATCCCGTTTGCACCGGCTCGCGCAGGGGCCCCGCCGGAAGGCACAGGCCATTGCCAAAACCTTTCGCGGCATCGACGACCACGATGCTCAGGTCTTGGGACACCGCCGGATTTTGAAAGCCGTCATCCAACACCACGACGCTGGCCCCGGCCTGCTGCGCCGCACGCGCCCCGGCTGCCCGATCCTTGGCGACCCAGACCTCCGCGAAAGCGGCGAGCAGCAAAGGTTCGTCGCCAACTTGGGCTGCGGTATGCCTTGCCGGGTCGACTTGCAGGGGCCCTTTTTCGGTGCCGCCATATCCGCGCGACACGATATGCGGCGTGTGGTAAATATTGCGCAGGTGTTCAACCACGGCCATCACCGTGGGCGTTTTTCCGGTTCCGCCTGCATTGATGTTGCCGACGCAGACCACCGGAATATCCAGCTTTTCCGGTGTGCCTTGGGCCAACCTGCGCGCGGTAGCCTTGGCGTAAAGCGCGCCAAGCGGTTGCAGCAAACGCGCGCGCCAATCGGGGCGCGGCAGATACCAGAAAGCGGGGGGGCGGCTCATCCTCCGGCCTCTTGCAGGTCAAGGGTGTCTTGAACCAGATCGACCACCTTATCCGTCAGTGCGGCCCCCCGGCTGATCACATCCCAGCCCGCATGGGCCATCGCGGCGGTTTGGTCGGGTGCGATCAAGCGGCTGACAGCCGTGCCCAGTGCCGTGGCGTCATTGACGATCCGCGCCGCCCCTTCGGCTGCAAGCCGGGTATAAGAGGGCAAGAACCGCCGGACCTTGGGGCCGTAAAGCACGGCTGACCCAAGTGCGGCGGCCTCGAAAGGATCGCACCCGCCGCCGCCGTTGACCAGCGAACTGCCCAGAAACGACACTGGGGCCAGCCGGTAGAACAGCCCGATTTCGGCGGGATCATCCGCGATCATCACTTGGGTCGACGCATCGGGATAGCCCCCATCGCCCCATCGCAACACGCGAAAATCAAGCTCTGCCATCCGGGCAGCGAAGGTATCGGTTTGGGCAGGGTCAGCGGGCTGCAGGATCAACAGCAACCGGTGCGACAGCCGAAGGGCCTGACGGTGTGCTGTCAATACCGTGCCAAGCTCGGCCTCGAGCACTTGGTTGGCGAACCAGATGGGTCGGCCGACCAACGCGGCCGACAGATCCGCCAGATCGGATTCAATGCAGGGCAGGGCCTGCCCACCGGCTTGCAGCGCTGCGGTTACTTCGATGTCGTCGCGGGCAACGCCAAGGCGGACCAGGCGCTGAAACCCCGCCTCTGACCGCGCCAGGATCGCCGAGAAGTGAGACAGCAGATCCCGTGTCAGATCCCGAAGCCAGCGGTCCCGCCGCCCGTCAAACCCGTCGCTGTCGACATCGATCAGGAACATCGGGCAGGACCTTTTGGCCAGGGAGAGGATCATGTTCGGGCGCAAGCGCCCCCAAACCCAGATGCAGGCATTCGGCTGCCAGTGGTCCAGAAATTTGGCGACGCTGGCGGGGTGATCTTCTGGCAAGGTATCGATCAACACATCGCTATGCGAGGGTTTCGGCAGCTCCGTTCCGTTTGCTGACGGCGGGACCGTGATCAGCACGCTTAGCCCTGATCGGCTGCGGCACAGGCGCGCGGCAAGGTCCTGGATCGCGATAAGGCTGCCGGGTTCGGGGGCATGGCACCAGACCAGTTCGCCTTGGGGGCGGATGGCCACGGGTTCAAACGGTGCCGCAGCACCTCGGCCGGCAAAAGCGCGATACGCCGTCAACCCAAACGACCCCGCCATCGTGGGTTAGCCCAGTTCTTCGGTCGAAGATGCAGCCGCTTCTTCGTCGCGTAACCGGTGCAGGTGGGCAATGAAATAGCGCATATGCGCGTTGTCCACGGTGCGCTGTGCCTCGTTCTTCCAGGCGTCATAGGCGCTGGCGTAATTTGGGAAGATGCCAACAACGTGGATGTCATCCACATTCTTGAAAGCGGTCCCGGTGGGTGAAACCAGTTCACCGCCAAAGACGAGATGCAGGCGTTGGGTCATGGTGCTGTCCTTTGTTTTCAAAGAGATGGCCTTGGGGTCTATCTAAGGCATTGGATCACGCGGGGGCAAGGCTGCTCAGAATATCCGCATGGACCGAAGCGCCCCCCGCAAGAACCCCATTCAGTCGGGGATCGGCGTTATTAAACCGTAAAGGACCGCCGGTTTTATCTGTACAAAGCCCACCTGCTTCGGTCACGATCAGCGCGCCTGCGGCAATGTCCCATTCCCAGCTTTTGCGCAGGGTGACCATCGCGTCAAACCGGCCTTGCCCCACCAATCCCAATCGGTAGGCCAATGAAGGACGGTGCGCGCGCTTGAAACCCGGATCGCCTTGCCAATGCTGTTCGGCCATAACGGGTTTGGTGGCAAGCACCGTGGCATTGGTCAGCCCCCGTGTTTCGGAGGCACTGATTTTTTCGCCGTTCAACGTTGCACCGCCCCCCAGGGATGCCGCGAAAAGCCGGTCGAGCATGGGCAGGAACACCACCGCTGCGGTGATCTGGCCGTTTTGCGCGACGGCCAGCGAATGGGACCAGGTGTCAGAGCCTTCGATAAAGCTGCGCGTGCCGTCAATCGGGTCGATAATGAAAACCTCGGACTGGCTTAACCGTCGGGCACCGTCTTCGCTTTCCTCGGACAGCCAGCCATAGTCGGGCCGCGCGGCGATCAGATCGGCGTGCAGCATGGCGTTCACGGCCAGATCCGCTTCGGTCACGGGGCCAGCGCCGTCGGCTTTGTCCCAGCGTTTCGCCGTTTGACCCGAAAAGCCCAAGGCGATTTGACCGGCCTTGCGGGCGCAGTCGATCAAAAGGTCAAGATCATGCGCCGGCAAGTGTCATCCCCGGTATCAGAAGCGACGGCACCACGCGGCTAAGATGGGTGCGGGCGTCGTTGGCAGGCACGATGCTGCCCAGCATATCGCGCAGGTTGCCCGCGATGGTGCATTCATTGATCGCGTGGGTGATTTCGCCATTCTCGACCCAGAGGCCCGAGGCCCCGCGCGAATAATCGCCCGTGTTGGGGTTGATCGTCGATCCGATCATCGAAGTGACCAGCAGCCCGGTCCCCATCTGTTTGATCAGGTCTTCACGCGTGACGTCCCCTTGGGTCAATTCGATGTTCCAGACCGACGGGCCGGGGTTTGATCCCGGACCGCGGGCAGCGTTTCCGGTCGGGGCCATCCCCAATTTGCGCGCGGTCGCCAGATCAAGCGTCCATCCTCTCAGCGTGCCGTCTTCGACAATCACGCGTCTGCCCGTGGGCAGGCCTTCGGCGTCAAACGGGCGCGAGCCCGATGTGCGCGGGCGGTGCGGGTCTTCGATGATCGACAGGCCTTTGGGCAAGACGTTTTCGCCCATGGCATCGCGCAGCCATGATGCGCCACGCGCAATCGCCGATCCGCTGACTGCCGCCAGCAAATGCCCGATCAACGTCGAGGAAATGCGTTCGTCGAACAGCACCGGATAGGCCCCTGTGGGCGGTTTGCGCGCGTCCATCCGGGCCAGAGCACGTTCGCCAGCGGATGTGCCGATGTCTTCGGCGCTGCGCAGATCGGCCTGAAAGATGCGGCTGTCGCCGTCATAGTCCCGCTCCATCCCGGTGCCGGTCCCTGCAATCGCCACGCAAGACAGGCCGCGATCGGTGCGGCGGTATCCGCCTTCGAAACCGTTGGATGCGGCCAGATGAACCTGCTGTGCGCCATATCCTGCGCTGGCAGATTGGACCTGGCTTACCCCTTTTACCGCAAGGCCAGCCGCTTCGGCCCGTGCGGCATCATCTTGCAAGGCTTCGGGGGAGGGTTCTGCTGTCGGATCGCAGAGCTCCAGCGCGTCAATGTCCCAGGTCGTGGCCAGCTGATCGGGATCGGCAAGGCCCGTATAGGGATTTTCGGGGGCTTCTTTTGCCATGGCGACGGCGCGGAACGCCATTTCTTCGATGGTGCGGTCAGACGTGTCCGAGGCCGACACATTCGCCGACCTTTTGCCGACAAACACGCGCAAGCCGATGTCGGTACCCTCGGCACGCTCGGCTTGTTCCAGGGTGCCGCCGCGCACATCGACGCTGACAGACGTCCCGCGGACGGCCATGGAATCGGCACTATCCGCGCCTGCCTGCTTGGCGGCGTGCAACAATGCTTTGGTAAGCGCATCAAGGGATTGCGACATGGAAAGCTCCTTGGAAATTCAATGGACAGCTAACCCCCCGCTTGCAGGTTCGCAAGGGACGCGCTGTTGAAGGATGGGGCAAGGCGGTTATCGAATCCGCTGCCCGTTGGCCAGAATCGCGCCCGAGCGGGTGAACTCCAGCTTTGAGGTTAGTGTGTCGTCACCGTCACCAGGCACAGCGAACATGCCCATCATCATTCGCGCGCCCATGGCCATGTTTGCAGGCAACAGACCGGATTCAACCAGACTGTCCAACAGCGTGTTCCCCCCCACAAGCTTGAGGTCTATCGCGCCTGCCGGCGTCAGCAAGCCGCTGGTATCTGGGTCCGAGTTGTCGAAAACCGCAGACCCGTTGCCTGTCAGCTTGGCACCAAGGGCATCGACGATCAGTGAATTCAGGTTCACGCTTTCGACCTGGGCGGGCATGTCACCCGTCTCGGCGATCTGTTCTGCGGCGTCGGGGTCCAGGTAATCCGCCAGAAGGGTCAGCTTGCCGGTCAGGTCCAGCGCGATAGACGCGGGGTCGCGCGGCAGGTTGCCTTGGGGATTGATCATGCCCCAGATCATGTCCGACATGGTGAAGTCGCCGATGTTCAGGCCAAGGGCAAAATCTTGCGGGGCGTCTGATTGCGTCACCGGGGCGCTTAGGTTGAAGGCGGCGTTATCCATGGCAAAGGACAGCAGGAAGGGGAATTCGGGTGGTTGCACGGAAACGGTCGTGCCTTGACGCGTGCCTGCATAGCTCAGGCCGTCGGGGCCGGTTTCGACCGTCAGTGTGCTGCCCTCGGTGGCGACCGCAGCCGAGGTGTCACCGCTGTTCGGGTCTTCGATATTGACGGTCAGCGTGCTGTTGCCGCCGGATATGGCACCGCTTACATCCATGCCGGCCTGTAACATGCCCGCCATGTCGCTGATTTGCGCCAGACCAAGCGGCAGAACCCCGTTTGCGCGCAGCGCCAAGTCAGACGAGGTGCCTGTAATGGTGGCGACCGCAGGTTCCTTGGGGTCCTTGAACCGCATGTCATAGGTGACGGAGGCGACACTGCTGTTTTGGGTGTAGTCGCGCATCGCGCCGATGCTGGTGCGGGTTGTGTTTTTCACATCGGTCATCATGATCTTCATCATGGCGTTCGTCGTATCAAGGGTTTCGCCGTCTACGGTCAGGGCATCAAGGGTCAGCCCCAGCAGGCCGGCGGCATAGGTGCTGGTCATCGCGGCGGGGGTGCCGCTGACGACCATGTCCTGGCCCGTCTGGTTGACCGTCAGTGCCATGCGGACCGGTTCACCGTCGCCGTCACTGGGGACGACATCAACGACGATCGGCATCGCATCGGGCATGACCACGGAAACTGTCCCGTCAGCGTTCTGGACAAAGCTGAGCGTTTCAAATGATACCGTGACCTCGCCCTGATCGGGATCGGTCACCATATCAAGACGCAGGTCGCTGACGGTCAAACGGTCGCCCGACATGTTTTCAGTCGCTGTCAGACCATAGCCGACCCCTTGCATATAGTCGCGCCAGTCCTGCCAGACATCGCCGGGGGTCACGTCCGCCACTGCGCCCTGAGCGATAAAAATCATGCCCAGAGAAGTTGTCGTAAAGACGCGGTAAAGTCCGTTCATTCGATATTCCTATGTCGAGGGCCGTGGCGATCGCGGCGTGGCTGCGCGACAAATAGATAATTGCCATGGGTCGGGTTACAAGGCAAAGCCGCGTTCACCCTTATCCTAAGTTTCGGCCTAGCGGTGGGCTTTTATCTGGTCGCCGCATAAGATGATGCTAATTATTGATCAGTTTCGGGACACTAGACCGGTGGACACCCGAACCAAGGATAAAAAGGAAGCACAACATGGATATGACCAACAAAACCGTCATGATCACGGGCGCGAGCCGTGGCATCGGGGCCGAAACCGCGCGTGTGTTTGCCAAGGCAGGCGCGAATGTCGTGCTGATGGCGCGGTCGCAGGACGCGATTGGCAATCTGGCGGGCGAGATCGGCCAGAAGGCCATCGCGATCCCGTGCAATGTGGCCCGCTATGGCGAAGTATCCGCCGCTGTCGATTTCACTTTGCAGGCGTTTGGCAGTGTCGACGTGTTCATCAACAATGCCGGCGTGATCGAACCGATCTCGCATCTTGCCACGTCCGACCCCGATGACTGGGGGCAGGCGATCGATATCAACCTCAAGGGTGTCTACAACGGTATGCGTGCCGTGCTGCCGGTGATGAAAGAGGCGGGTGGCGGGTCGATCCTGACCATCAGTTCAGGTGCCGCCCACCACGCAATCGAAGCATGGAGCCATTATTGTGCGTCCAAAGCCGCAGTGAACATGCTGGGCCGCTCTGTCCACCTTGAGGAAGCCGCGAACGGCATTCGTGCCATCGGGCTGTCACCCGGCACGGTTGCCACCCAGATGCAGCGCGAGATCAAGCAAAGCGGGGTCAATCCCGTCAGTGAGCTTGCCTGGGAAGACCACATTCCCGCCGATTGGCCGGCCCGCGCCCTGCTGTGGATGTGCAGCGCCGAGGCAGACAGGTTCTGTGGCGAGGAAATTTCGCTTCGCGACGAAGACATCCGCAAGACGGTCGGTCTGATATGATCGAATTTTCACGCGATGGCGACGTTTGGGTCGCGACGATCAACCGCCCCGAAAAGGCCAATTCACTGACCCATGAAATGTTGGTGTCCCTTGCCGACTTCATGGAGGATGCCCAGGCCGCCCGTGCCGTGATCCTGACAGGCAACGGCAAAGTGTTCAGCGCGGGTGCCGATCTGGACGAAGCCCGCGCGGGGCTTGCCACATCGACGATCTGGGAACGGCTGTCGGGTGCGATAGCCGCCTTGCCCGGGCTTAGCATTTGCGCGCTGAACGGCACACTTGCCGGCGGTGCCATGGGGATGGGACTGGCCTGCGACATGCGGATCGCGGTACCGACGGCCAAGTTCTTCTATCCGGTGATGAAGTTGGGGTTCTTGCCGCAACCCAGCGACCCCGCGCGCATGGTCGCGCTGATCGGCCCTGCGCGTACCAAGCTGATCTTGATGGGCGGTCAAAAGATCACCGCAGACGAGGCGTTGATGTACGGGCTTGTCGACCGGATCGTGGACCCAGGTGATTTGATGTCGACGGCACGTGACATCGTTGCGCTTACCGTTGCGGCGTCCCCTGATATCGCCAACCAGATCAAGGCGATGTGCGTGCCCCGGCCAGGTTTGGCTGACGAATAGACGCAGGCGCTTGGGCAAGCGACCTAGATAAACGGAATACCGCAGGCACCAAGCAAGGTCAGGCTTGTCAGGATCAGGATGATACGCATTGTCGATACTCCAACGGTGACGTGTGCAATGATCGTCGTGCAATTGGCGTTCAGTCAATGTATTGGTGCGCATCGTTTCTAGATTTCCCCCGAAGGGTGCCCCATGACCACAGACCCCAAGACCCGCGCCCAAGCCGTTGTCATCGGTGCAGGCCCTGCCGGCCTCATGGCGGCCGAGATGTTGGCGCAGGCGGGCTTGGCCGTGACCATTTGCGACCATAAACCCTCCGTGGGCCGCAAGTTTCTGATGGCCGGAAAATCAGGACTGAACCTGACCAAGGTCGAACCGTCCGAGCCCTTTCTGGCAGCATTTTCCGGTGCGCGCGGTGCGCTGGCCCCGATGATCGAAGCTTTCGATAACACTGCGGTGCAGGACTGGGCCACGGGGCTGGGGCAGACGCTTTTTGCCGGGTCCACCGGGCGGGTGTTTCCGACCGTGATGAAGGCCTCGCCCCTGTTGCGGGCATGGCTTGCGCGGCTGGCCGACGCACAGGTACAGATCAAGACACGCTGGCGCTGGACGGGGTGGCAGGGCGATGATTTGGCCTTTGATACGCCCGAGGGGCCACAGCTCTTGCGGGCGGACGTGACGGTGCTGGCGATGGGCGGGGCCAGTTGGGTGCGGCTGGGGTCAACCGGCGAATGGGCTGTGCCTTTGGCAGACAGCGATGTGCCAATTGCCCCTTTTGCCCCAGCCAATGCCGGTATCGCAATGGAGTGGTCGCCCCATATGATGGCGCATTTCGGAGCGGCGCTGAAGGGGATCGGCCTGAAATCAGGCCCCTACCGGTCCCGTGGAGAGGCGCTTGTTTCTGCCCAAGGGCTTGAGGGCGGCGGCATCTACACTGTCTCGCGCGGGGTCCGCGAAGGGCATCCCCTGATGTTGGACCTGTTGCCGGACCAGACCGAAAAGGCCCTGGTCGAAAAGCTGGAAAAGCCGCGCGGCAAGATGAGCATGGCCAACTACATGCGCAAAACGCTGAAACTGGACGTGGCCAAGATTGCGCTGCTGCAGGAAATGGCACGGCCGTTGCCGCAGGATGCAAAAGCGTTGGCAAAGCTGCTCAAGGCGCTGCGCATTACCCATGCCGGATTGCGGCCCATGGATCAGGCGATTTCAACGGCGGGCGGGGTGCGGTTTGATGCGGTCGATGACACACTGATGCTGCGCATGCGGCCCGGTGTCTTTGTTGCAGGCGAGATGCTGGATTGGGAGGCTCCGACGGGCGGCTACCTGATCTCGGCCTGCCTCGCGACAGGCCGATGGGCAGGGCGACACGCCGCTGCCTGGGCGCAGAAAGCTTAAGCTTCTTTCGACGTCGCGGCCTTGAAGGCGGGGCGTTCGCGCGTGGATTTGGCCCAAGCCCCCAGCTTGTCATCGACGCTGGGAAAGCCGGCCCCGATGGACCAGTTGATGCAATGGGTCGCCAGCAGGTCCGGCACGGTGATGCTGTCGCCCATCAAAAACGGCCCCTCAAGACGGTCCGACAGGATTTTTGCTGCGCGGGCAAATTCGGATTTCAGGCTGTCCTTGATTTCCGGCACGCGCTGTTCTTCTGGAAAGACAAAGCTGTGTTTGGCCGCAGCCCACAGGATCGCGTCCATCTCGTCGATCAGCCAGAATGTCATGGCGTCCTGACGCGCGCGGGCAGGCGTGCCTGCGGGTGCGGTCAGTTTGCCGTGTTTGTCGGCCAGATATTGCATGATCGCGACAGAATCCGTCAGCACATCATCCCCGTCAACAAGGGCCGGGATCTTGCCGGATGGATTGTATTGCTTGGCCTCGTCAGACCGTGGGCCGCAGGCGATGTGCTCGTAAGGTTCGCCCAGTTCTTCCAGCATCCACATAACGCGCAAGGCGCGGGATTTGGTGGCTCCGATGACTTTGTACATTTTGTTCCCTCCCAAGGAATATCGCCAGTAATTAGCGTTGTGCGCCCAGCATAGCGAGGCGGATGAAGGCGCGTTCAACCAATGCCATCGTCGGCGCGTGTTGTCCCGCCGATCGCAGCGTCAGATCGGTATCGGTCAGCACGGTCAGGGCTGTTTCCAGCTTGGCCGCGCCCCAGTTCTTGGCCTGCCGCATGGCGCGGTCGCGGTCGCGCACGCCCCAGATCTGGCCACCGGGGTTGCTGGCGATCCGGTAAAGCGTGCGGAAATGACGGGTGGCCATGATGATCAGGGTGACCGCATTCACGCCTTGGGCCTGCAACTTGGCCATCACCGGACCGATATCGCCCGCGCGCGCTTCGGCCACGACATGCAAGATATCGTCGACCTCTGCCTCGGTCGAGGTGGGCGCGCAATTGGCGACGTCTTCGGCCGTCAGCGGGCCGGCGTCGCCAATCTTGTACAGCGTGATCTTTTCGACCATCTGGCGGAAATCACCGGGGTCCAGCACGCGGGCCAATTCGGTCAGCGCGCCCATGGCATCTGGTTCGGGGCTCAGCCGTGCCTCTGCCAATATGCGTTCGATTTCGGCCCGATCGGGTGGATTGTCATAAATCGGCGTGGCAAAGGCGGTCTTGTGCGCCTCGAACGCCTTGAGCACCTTTGAGGTTTTCTTGAGATCCCCGGCCGTCACAATGATCTGCGCATCGCCTGGTTGCCAACCGGCCAGCGCATCCATCAGGATTTTCGCGATATTGTCGTTGGCGTCTTCGACGAAGGCCGCGCGGGGGCCGGGGAAAAAGCCGACGGCCTTGATGGCGTCCAGCAGCATCGGTGGATCGCGGCGCAAGTCGGCGGCCTGAATACGGGTCAGGCGCATTTCTTCTTCGGCATTGGCCCCCAGCAACGCCTTGAGGAATTCTTGTCTTCTCATGGCCACGCGCATCGGGTCGCCGCCATAGATCAGCAGGCCGGTTTTGTTGGGGTCAGGCTTTTTGAAATAGGCGGTGGCATCGCGCGGGGGCAGTTTCATGGTGTCAGGCTGGTCGCATACAGTCGGGTGACGATCTGATCGGCCAGCATGGTCATCAGCCTGATTTGCGCATCCCGTTCCGCTGCCAGCGTGGCCACGGTTGATCCTGTTGCGGAATAGCCGGTGAAGTTTTCGACTTTGCCCGAGGTTTCAACCTGGCCGGTTCCCAGATCGCGCAGGGCGAAATCTGCCGATCCGATCAGATTATAGCGCGTGGTGTTGTCGGCGCTGTCAACGGCGAGCCCTTCTTCGCGGGTCACGACATTCACCGCCAGCGCAAATCGGGGGGCATTGGACTGGCCCAAACGCGTTTCGATTTCGCGGACCAGTGTGTAGGTGAAGGCATCGTCGGGCGCATCCACCTGCACGCTGTTTTGCAGGGCCGCGCCGTTGCCGCCGGGGCCGTAGACGGGTTGGAACCCGCAGGCGGCAAGGGCAATCAAGGGCAGGGCCAGCATAAGGCGGCGTTTAGGCAACGACATTGACGATCCGTCCGGGCACAACGATCACCTTTTTGGGGGTCGCACCGTCTAGGGTGCGAATGACAGCTTCATGGCTAAGAACGATCTTTTCAACCTCTTCTTTCGACATGTCCGCCGGCACCTGAATTTCAGCGCGGCGTTTGCCGTTGATCTGGATCGGGAGGGTGACGGTGTCATCCACCAGCATTGCCGCGTCTGCACGGGGCCACGGGGCGGTGGTGATCAGCCCTGTACCCCCTTGGGCGGTCCAGATTTCTTCCGCCAGATGCGGTGTCATCGGGGCCATAAGCTGGGCCAGGGTCATGATTGCCTCACGCTGTGCGGCGTGGCCTGCCTTGGATTTCTGCAAGGTGGCGGTAAAGGCATAAAGCTTGGCGATGGCAGCGTTAAAGCCAAAGGATTCGACGCCCATGGTCACATCGTGGATCGTTTTGTGCATGGCGCGCAGAAGATCGTCATCGCCTTCACCGCTGGCATCCTGGCCCATTTCAGTGATCCGGTTCGAAATGTTCCAGACGCGGCCAAGGTGCTTGAAGGCGGCCTCGGCTCCGGAGGCAGTCCATTCGACATCCCGTTCGGGGGGCGAATCGCTAAGCACGAACCAACGCGCTGTATCGGCCCCATAGCTGGCGATGATTCCCAGTGGATCGACGACATTCTTCTTGGACTTCGACATTTTTGCGGACGGGATGATCTCTACCGCGGTGCCATCGGCAAGCTTGCCGTCGGTCACGTCCTCGGGAAGGTGGTAGACGGGCCGGCCATTTTCATCGCGGGTCTGGTAAATCTCGTGGGTCACCATGCCTTGGGTGAACAGCGCGTTGAAAGGTTCGATCGCTTTTTCGGGCAGATGTCCGGTGATCTGCATCGCGCGGGCAAAGAAGCGTGAATACAGCAGGTGCAGGATCGCGTGTTCGACGCCACCGATATATTGGTCGACGTTCATCCAGTATTCAGCGTCTTCCATGACCGTCGGCGTATCTGCGTGGGGGGATGTGAATCGCGCGAAATACCACGACGAATCGACGAATGTGTCCATCGTGTCGGTTTCACGCTTGGCTGGTGCACCGCAGGACGGGCAGGCGCAGTCGCGCCATGTGGGATGCCGGTCCAGCGGGTTGCCCGGCACGTCAAAGCTGACATCGTAGGGCAGTTCGATCGGCAGGTTCTCTTTCTTTTCAGGGACCACGCCGCAGGCGTTGCAATGGACGACCGGGATCGGGCACCCCCAATAGCGCTGCCGGGACAGGCCCCAGTCGCGCAGGCGGTATTTGGTGACGCCCTGGCCGATCCCTTGGGCTTCGCAGGCTTCGATGGCGGCTGCGATGGCCTCTTCGCCGGTTTGCCATTTCTCGCCGGCGAAACCGCCGTTGTAGTAAACACGTTCGGATTTCGCAGGCACGTAGGCTTCGGCGACCTTTGGGTCGGCGTCTTCCGCGGGCAGGAAGGTCGAGATGATCTTGAGACCGTATTTGGTGGCGAATTCAAAGTCACGCTGGTCATGTGCGGGGCAGCCAAAGATCGCGCCGGTGCCGTAATCCATCAGAATGAAGTTGGCGATGTAGACGGGCAATTCCCAGGCGGTATCAAACGGATGGCGGACCCGCAGGCCGGTATCCATCCCCAGCTTTTCAGCGGTTTCGATCGCTTCCTCGGTGGTGCCGCCCTTGCGGCATTCCGCGCAGAAGGCCGCGATTTCAGGGCTGTCCTTTTCAAGCGACTTCGCCAGCGGGTGGTCGGGAGAGATTCCGACAAAACTCGCCCCCAGCAAGGTGTCGGGGCGGGTCGTATAAACTTCGATCCGGTCAAACCCGTCCGGCGCGTCAATGGTCGAGAACGCGAATTGCAGGCCGCGCGACTTGCCGATCCAGTTGGCCTGCATCAGCTTGACCTTGGCGGGCCAGTTGTCCAGCGTATCCAGCGCGTTCAGCAAATCTTCGGAGTAGTCGGAGATCTTGAAGAACCATTGCGTCAGTTCGCGCCGTTCCACCAATGCGCCCGACCGCCAGCCGCGGCCTGCCTCGACCTGTTCATTGGCCAGAACGGTCATATCGACCGGGTCCCAGTTCACGATAGCATTCTTGCGATAGACCAGCCCTTCCTTCAGGAAATCAAGGAACAGCGCCTGCTGCTGGCCGTAATACTCCGGATCGCAAGTGGCGAATTCCCGGGACCAGTCAATGGACAGGCCCAGCGGTTTCATCTGGTCGCGCATGTCGGCGATGTTGCCGTATGTCCAGTCCTTGGGGTGGCCACCGATGGCCATTGCGGCATTTTCCGCAGGCATCCCGAAGGCGTCCCAGCCCATCGGGTGCAGTACGCTGTGGCCGGTGGCGATCTTGTATCGCGCGATCACGTCGCCCATTGTGTAGTTGCGTACATGGCCCATGTGGATGCGGCCCGAGGGGTACGGAAACATCTCGAGCACATAGTACTTTGGTTTGTCGGCTGAACGCACAGCCTGGAAGATGGAATCTTTTTCCCAGGCGGCTTGCCAGCGGGATTCGATTTCGGCGGGAGAGTAGCGGGACATCGACAGGTACCT
Source organism: Roseobacter sp. GAI101 (assembly GCF_000156335.1). GTDB lineage: Bacteria > Pseudomonadota > Alphaproteobacteria > Rhodobacterales > Rhodobacteraceae > Sulfitobacter. Next base: position 2,364,541 of record NZ_DS999213.1, on the reverse strand, counting down.
TATCAAACGGAAAACGCCGGGCGAGCGACTAGCGCGTGGCCCGGCGTTGGAATGGCGAAAGCTTTGGAAGCGGGCTCAGAATTTGTTATCGGCAATGCGCATTTCGCGCGCGCGGCTCAGGATGGCGTCTTCGACAGCGCGCGAGGTTGCTTTGCTGACCGTACGACCGCCACGAGTTTGCAGCGCCACATTCAGTGACCGTGCATCAAGCGCCGGATCGTCGATCAGGATGGTGGCACGGTAGGATTGTCCGCTGCCCGGAGGCGTGCCGTAGCCGGTCACGATCACACCGGTATAGGGGTCGATTGATTCCACGGGCAGAAAGCTGAGAACTTCGAGTGACGCAGACCACAGGTATTTGTTCACCGACACGCTGGTGTCCGTGGTCTTGCGATTGAAGATCGACCAGATGGTATTGTCTGGATTTGTTTCGATCACGCTTGGACTGTTCGTGTTGGAATATTGCGGCGCGAGTTCGCCCGCAGGGCGCGCAAGACTGCCACACGCCCCGAGCGATACAAGTGCCATTAGGGCAATCGTGGATTTGAATACCGAAGTGCGCGCCATCCCAGCCGTCCTTTGCCTGTTTGGCCACTGGTCTAACCAAGCAGGGTTCCGTGGGCAAGCGCTATGTCGACTATATACAGAGCGGGCGGGTGATCGCATTGGCCGGCGGATCGTGCAAAGCAGGGCATCATGATCGCCAACTGGGCCTGTCGCTGCATCTGCATACTGTGGCAAAGCTGCATCAGAGTTTTTCACATTGTGGCAAAGCGATGCGCGATCCTTGCCAAAACTGGGGCAAAGGCGGAAAAGACCGTCATACCCTTTCCGGATTCCCCGGTCTGGGCATGTGAATTCAAACCGAGGGACAACTCATGAAAAAAGTTCTCTTCGCTACAACAGCTCTGGTTGCTACAGCCGGCGTTGCAGCAGCAGACGTAACATTTGGTGGCTACGGCCGTTTTGGCGTTCTGTACAATGAAAACGCTACAGGCACAGACGAAACAAACGTCACAAGCCGTTTCCGTCTGCAGATCGACGCGACAGCCGAGTCCGACATGGGCGTTACATTCGGTGCACGTGCTCGTATCCAGCAGAACAACACAGACAACTCACCAACATACTCCGTTGGTCCTGACGGCACAGCCGGTACAGCAGACGACGTGAACGGTGCTTCCGGCCCAGCCGGCACAGGCATCAACGGCGTTCGCTTCTTCGCACGCTCCGGTGGTCTTGAAGTCGGCGTTGGCAACATCTTCGGCGCTCTGGAATTCATGCCTGGCATGTACCCAATCGATCTGGGTCTGACCGGTCTGGGTTATGACTACACAGCATTCAACTTCCGCGGCGACGCGTACTCCTCCGGTGGTAACGGCGCAGCCGGTTCCAACGGTGTTGAAGTTCTGTACTCCATGGGCGACCTGGCACTTCACATCTCTGCTTCCGACACAAACAACCGCGTAGCTGGTTACGCTGCTTACACATACAGCGGCTTCACAGTTGCTCTGGGTCTGCAGGACTCCGACAGCGCAGCTGACACAGAAGTTGCCTTCTCTGTTGGTGGCAACGTTGGTCCAGCAGCTCTGACATTTGCATATGCCAAAAACGGCGATGACACAGGTGTTGGCACAACAACTGGCGATCACTACGTTCTGGCCGCAAAATTCGACGTTGGCGCAGCCACAGACGTTGAAGTTTACGTTGCAGACGCTGACTACTTCGTAGACACATCCTACGGTGTTGACTTCAACCACGACCTGGGTGGCGGCACGTCGCTCCGCGGTGGTGTTGCTCACCGTGGCAACGGTTTCGTCCGTGCCGATCTGGGTGTTCGCTTCAACTTCTAAGTTGAACGCAACAGTCTAAAAAGAGGGGCAGGCCATTGGTCTGCCCCTTTTCTTTTGGGCCAAGCTGTTGTTCTGTGCGACCTTGAACAGGGGGCAGATCATGAGCTTGGAAGACATCACCACACGCATCGCAAAAGCCGAAGCCGACGCAGGCCGCGCGCCTGGCAGCGTCACGCTGATCGCCGTCAGCAAGGTGCAGCCGTTAGCCCGCGTGCAGGCAGTGCTTGAGCAAGGTCACCGCTGTTTCGGTGAAAACCGCGTGCAAGAGGCCGAAGGCAAATGGCCTGATTTCAAACAACAGTTCGACGGCATTGACCTGCATTTGATCGGCCCGCTGCAAAGCAACAAGGCCCGCCCCGCGATGGAGCTTTTTGACGCGATCCATACGCTGGACCGTCCGAAACTGGCCAAAACATTGGCAAGGCTGGCGCAAGAGTTGGGGCAATGTCCCGATCTATTCATTCAGGTGAACACCGGCGAAGAGGATCAGAAGGCCGGTGTTCTACCACGTGAGGCTGACACTTTTATCAAGGAATGTCAGGACCTTGACCTGCCGATCCGGGGCCTCATGTGCATTCCCCCCGTCGACGAGGAAGCGGCGCTTCACTTCGCGCTCTTGGCCAAGATTGCCGCGCGGAACGGGCTTGAGGGCCTGTCGATGGGAATGAGCAGCGATTTCGAGAAAGCGATTGCCTTGGGCGCGACCCATGTGCGTGTCGGGTCGGCAATTTTCGGCGAGCGGGTCCCAAGCTAAGGGCGCAGGGGTGGGGTTGCACCCACCCTACGCAATGATCAGGCGGGTGCGATGTTTGATCATCGGGGCGATCTGGCGCAGATGGCTGCGGGACAGCGCGATACAGCCTTCGGTGGGAAACCCCGGGCGGCGGTATTGGTGGATAAAGATCGCAGAGCCCCGCCCTTTGACAGCGTAGGGCCAGTTCCAATCGGTGAGAATCACCAGATCATACAGCGGATCTGCCCGGCGCAGCCTTTCATGGCTGTGGGGATAGGGCGCGCGGACCATCATGTTGTAATCCGCATCGCCGGGGTCATCCGACCAGAGATCCAATGGACCGATCGGCTTTGCCCAATCCGCAGGGCGGGGCATCCGGTCTGGACGATACAGCATGCCGACAATGCGGTGCACGCCGGACGGTGTCGCCCCGTCGCCTTCTTTCTTGCGCGATGTGATGCCTGATTTGCCGATGGTGCAGGGATAGGTTTGCCCTTGAAAGCGCAGTCCCTTCGGGGTCAGGACCATGTCGTCCGGCGTCATAGCAGGTGCCCCGATTTCGTGGCCTTCGTAGCAAGATACGCCGTGTTATGGCTGTTTTCTCCGACCCTCAGGGGGACGCGTTCAGCGACTTTGATGCCGCTGGCCTCCATCATCTCGACCTTGCGAGGGTTGTTGGTCAGCAGGCGGGTGGATGAAAAGCCCATGGATTTCAGAATGTCCGACCCAAGGCGGAAATCACGTTCGTCATCCTCAAAGCCAAGGCGGTGATTGGCTTCGACTGTGTCAAATCCCTGATCTTGCAGGGAATAGGCGCGCATCTTGTTGGCAAGGCCGATGCCGCGCCCTTCCTGGTTTAGGTATAGCAGCACACCATGCCCTTCGACCCCCATCTGCGCCAATGCGGCATGCAATTGCGGACCGCAGTCGCATTTCAGACTGCCCATCAGATCGCCAGTAAAGCAAGCGGAGTGAAGCCGTGCCAGCACTGGCTTGCTTCGGTCCGGGCGGCCGATTTCGATCGCATAGTGCTCCTCTCCGCCATCATCGGGGCGGAAGATGTGCAGGCGTCCGGCCTCCGATACCTCCATCGGAAGGCGGGCATTCACCACCGGATGCAGCGGGCTGCGGGTGGCAAGGGCAGGCAGAGCTGCGGATAGATCAAGCGTCGTGAGGCCATGTTGTGCTGCAAACGCAGGGGCATCCGGCAGGTCCAGCACCAAGGCTGCGGGCAGCAGGCGGGCGGATTTTGTCAGCTGCAAGGCTGCGGCATGCGCCGTTGCGGTCCCCCCGCGTGCGCAAGACAGCGGCCCCTTCATCGGGCTGCGCAGGTCATCCGCAGGGTCTGCCAGCGATTGCACCCACCGCGGCGTCGCGTCCTGGGGCAACAGCACGCGTGCCAGATCACCATCATAGGCGCGGGCCTTGAGCGTTTCGGCACGACGTGCCGTGATGGCCAGCACGGGTTCGCCCCCGAGCGCCAGCAGGTCGGTCAGGCGTTGCGCGGTCAAGGTTTCAGCCGCCAGCACCAGCACGGGCTGGTCGCCCAGAAATACGATCGGCACGCCCATGCGCAAATCTGCGCGCGCGCGGGCCAGTTGTTCGATAATGTCGGGGCCAAATGCCATGGTCTGAAATCTTTCACTGCGGTTGTGGCCAAATACTTAGGTGAGATGCGCAGGAATTGAAACATTAGCCGCGATTTGTGCACGGTGCTGTGAACAAAATGTCGTACCCCTTGTGCGCACGGCTTCGTGATCACACCTTCAAGTCAACGTAAAGGATGAGTTGATATGCCCCAGTTAAAGAAAATCTTGCTCGTGGACGATGACGATGACCTGCGCGATGCGCTGAGCGAACAGTTGCTGCTGACCGAAGACTTTGATGTTTTCGAGGCTGGCACCGGCGCAGATGCCAAGACCCGCGCAGCCGAGGCGCTGTATGATCTGGTCATCCTCGACGTGGGCCTGCCCGACATCGACGGGCGCGATCTGTGCCGAGAACTGCGGGCACAAGGGGTCAAAAGCCCGATCCTGATGCTGACGGGCCACGATTCCGACGCTGATACCATCATGGGGCTGGATGCCGGCGCGAACGATTATGTCACCAAGCCGTTCAAGTTCCCGGTGCTGTTGGCGCGCATTCGTGCGCAGTTGCGCCAGCACGAACAGTCCGAAGAGGCTATTTTCCAGCTTGGTCCGTATACGTTCAAGCCATCGGCAAAGCTGCTGGTGACCGAAGACGACAAAAAAATACGCCTGACCGAGAAAGAAACGAATATTCTCAAGTTCCTCTACCGGTCTGCTGCGGGGGTCGTGCCGCGCGATACATTGTTGCACGAGGTTTGGGGGTATAACGCCGGCGTCACCACGCATACTTTGGAAACCCATATTTACCGTTTGCGCCAGAAGATCGAACCCGATCCGTCGAACGCGCGTCTTTTGGTGACTGAATCCGGCGGTTACAGATTGGTGTCATAATTTTTTGGAACCAAATGGGACCACGGTTGTTGTCACTATGAAAGACGGGGTTTTCATGACCCGTCGATCGGTTTGAACCCGAAGCTTATGTCCGGGCAATGACATATCCCTCCCCAATAAAGGCCGGGCCATAGTGCCCGGCCTTTTTTGTGCTGCCCAAGCCTTGTTTCGCCATGGCAGCCGATGGACATTTCGGGCTAGGGTGCGCGCGATCTGAACTTTGGGGGCTATCGATGGCATTCACGCTTGCGACATGGAATATTAACTCGGTGCGCTTGCGCGAGCCGATCGTGCTGAAGCTGCTGCAAGAACAAGGGCCGGATATCTTGTGCCTGCAGGAATGTAAAAGCCCGGTTGACAAGATCCCTACCGAAGCCTTTGCGGCTGCCGGGTATACCCACATGGTTGCACGGGGGCAGAAGGGTTATAATGGTGTTGCGATCCTGTCGCGCTTGCCGCTTGAAGATGTCGGCGATCAGGATTTCGCCGATCTGGGCCACGCGCGCCACGTCGCGGCGCGGCTTGAGAACGGCGTGACGATCCAGAATTTTTACGTGCCCGCAGGGGGCGATGTCGCAGACCGCGAGGTCAACGAAAAGTTCGGCCAAAAGCTGGATTACCTTGCCGGGATGCGCGACTGGTTTCGTGGCGACAAACCCCGCAAATCCATTCTTGTCGGCGACCTGAACATCGCCCCGCGTGAAGACGACGTTTGGGGGCACAAGCAACTTCTGAAAGTGGTCAGCCATACCCCGATCGAAGTTGAAAAGCTGGCCGAAACGCAAGATGCCGGTGGCTTCATCGACATTACCCGTCAGGATATTCCAGAAGGAAACCTGTATTCCTGGTGGTCTTACAGGGCCAAGGATTGGGATGCGGCTGACAAGGGGCGTCGCCTTGATCACGTCTGGGCCACGCCCGACATTTCCAACGCCGCCCACTCCAGCCGCGTCCTGCGCGACGCGCGCGGATGGGAAAAGCCAAGCGACCATGCGCCGGTCTTTGCGACATTCGACCTTTGAATTCAGTGGGCGCGCCCTCATATAAAGAGTGAGCCCCAAGTGAGGATATTGATATGATGGACTTGAACCTTTCGCCCGCCCCGGATGCCGACCTGATCAAGGACGGTTCCGAAGCGACATTCATGGCTGATGTGGTCGAAGCGTCCCAAACTGTGCCGGTCATCGTCGACTTCTGGGCACCTTGGTGCGGCCCGTGCAAGACGCTGGGCCCGATGCTGGAAGACGCCGTGCGCGCCGCCAAGGGTGCGGTAAAGATGGTCAAGCTCAACGCAGACGAGGCGCAGCAGATCGTCGGGCAGATGCAGATCCAGTCGCTGCCGACTGTTTTTGCGTTCTTCAAAGGCCAGCCCGTCGACGGGTTTCAGGGCGCGCTGCCGCAATCCGAAGTCAAAGCCTTCGTCGACCGCGTGATCAAGGCGGGCGGTGGTGAAGCGCCCGGCGAAACGCTGAACGAGGCCGTCGCCGTCGCCGAAGAAATGCTGACCGACGGGGCCGTACAAGATGCCTTGGACACCTTTAGCGCGATCCTTGGCGAAGACCCGAACCACGCTGCTGCGTATGGTGGCATGGTGCGGGCCTATATCGCGCTTGATCAGCTTGATGCCGCCGAAGGCCACCTGAACGGCGCGCCGATCGAAATCTCGAAAAGCCCGGAACTTGAAGCCGCCCATGCGCAATTGCAACTGGCCCGTCAGGCCGCGAATGCGGGGCCCGTTGCCGAATTGCAGGCCGCCGTTGATGCCAACCCCGATGATAGCCAGGCGCGGTTTGATCTGGCGCTGGCCTTGCAGGCAAGCGGCGACACGCAAGGCGCTGTCGATCAGCTGCTGACGCTGTTCGGCAAGGATCGCGAGTGGAACGAAAGCGCCGCCAAGACGCAGCTTTTCACTATTTTCGATGCGCTCAAGGGCAATGACCCAATCGCCCTGAACGGACGTCGCAAGCTTAGCTCGATGATATTTGCTTAAGGGGTTCGGAGCACTAGATAGAGCATCATGATAAAGCAATCCGAACTGCCAGATACAATTGCGATCTTTCCGCTTGGGGGGGCCTTGCTGCTGCCCCGTTCGCGTCTGCCATTGCACATTTTTGAACCCCGCTATCTTCAGATGATCGAAGACAGCCTCAAGACGCCGGGGCGTCTGATCGGGATGGTGCAGCCCAATGTTGTGCCGGGCCGCGAGGGTCCGGGCCTGCAAACGATCGGGTGCGCTGGCCGGATCACCCAGTTTTCCGAGACCGAGGATGGTCGGTACATGATCACCCTCGGGGGCGTGTCGCGGTTTCGTGTCGTGAAGGAAATCGAAGGATTTACGCCCTACCGTCGCTGCGACGTAAGCTGGGACGGGTTCGAGCGTGATCTGGGCAAGGACGAAGACGATGTCGCCTTTGACCGCGCTGCGTTTCTGGACACGTTGGGCCGCTATTTCGATGCGCGCGATTTGTCTGCCGACTGGGACACGCTGAAAGAGGCGGATGACGAACTGCTGATCAATTCGCTGTCAATGATGCTGGATTTCGATTCCGAGGATAAACAGGCCTTGCTCGAGGCTCCGTCGCTGTCCACCCGTCGGGAAACGCTGTTGACCTTGATCGAATACGCCCTGCGTGGCGGCCACGAAGGGGAGATGATGAATTGAGCCGAGAAGAAATCCAGTTTGACCGTCGCATGCTTGAGGCGCTGGTTTGCCCGCGTACCCAGACGACCCTGCACTATGATGCAGAGCGTCAGGAACTGGTGTCAAAAGCTGCTGGCCTTGCCTATCCGATCCGCAATGGCATTCCCGTGATGCTGGTGGACGAAGCGCGCCTTCTGGACTGAACTACAGCCTCTCGCCGCGCATCAGGCGGGGCAGGTCGCCGGTCAGACCGGCAGCTTCGCGGATGAATCCCCGCCGTGCACCGGGGATCGCGTTGATCGCGGCCATGCCCATGTCGCGTGCAATTCGAATGAGCGGGTTATCGTTTGAAAACAACCGGTTAAAGCTGTCTGTCGCCAAGGCCAGCGCCGTGTTGTCGAACCGTCGCCACAGTTGATACTGATCCAGCACCGTCGGGCTGCCGATGTCCTGACCCCGCCGCCGCGCATCCGCGATAACCTCGGCCAAGGCCGCCACATCGCGCATCCCGGCGTTCAACCCTTGCCCTGCAATCGGGTGCACCCCATGCGCCGCATCCCCCAGCAACGCCACACGGGGGGCGACCATGGAATGGGCCAGTGACAGGCTAAGCGGATAGGTGTAGCGCGCGCCCGCCAACGAAATCTCGCCCAGAAAATCGCCGAAACGCGGGCGGAGCACGTCCAGATATGCATCATCGGGCAGGGCATTGATGCGGGCTGCATTCTCGGCGGTTTCGCTCCAGACGATGGACGACCGGTTTTCCGTCAGAGGGAGGATCGCAAGCGGTCCGGGGGGCATGAAGAACTGATGTGCCACGCCGTCATGAGGTTTTTCATGTGCGATCGCGCAGACCAGCGCGGTTTGCCCATAGCCCCAGCCGATCCGCTTGATCCCGGCGCGTGTTGCCGTGCCTGACCCGCGCCCATCCGCCCCCACCAACAGCTTGGCACGCACCGATTTGCCATTGGCCAAGCTGAGCGTGACACCCGAGGCATCGACGGTTTGGGTTGTGACTGTCTCACCGTCCAGCACTGTGATGCCGTCGGTCGTGGCCACGGCCTGCATCAAGGCGCTGCGCAGGTGGCGGTCTTCGACCATGTGGCCCATCGGGCCTTCTTCGATCTCGGCGTGATCGAAATGCATGAAAAACGGCGACGGCCCTTCGCCTGCGCGGCCGTCCGTCACCTTGATCTCGAGCATGGGCTGCGCATGATCCGCCACCGCGTCCCACACGCCGATGCCGTCCAGCAACCGGGTGGAAGTCAGCGCCAGCGCGTAGGACCGCCCGTCGAAACCGGGGGTTTCGCGGACCTGCGTCTGGAGGCGATCAATGATCGTCACGCGCAGACCGATCTGCGCCAAGGCCAACCCCAAAGCGGGACCATTCAGCCCCCCGCCGACGATCGCAATATCTGTATCGAATTCCATATGCTTAGATATGGTCGCGCGGCAGGGATTGTCCATGCGTGCAACGGTCGCTACCGTCGCTTTCAAAGCATTTCGTAAGGGGACACCATGCAAGATTGGCTAAAAATGACGGCGGCGGATTTGGGGCGTGGGATCGCGGGCGGGCAGATTGACCCGGTTGCCCTGTGTAAAACCTACCTTGACGCGATCGACACGCATCCTTTGCGCGATCGCATCTACGCCCGTGTGACCGCGGATCGTGCCATTGCCGAAGCCCACGCGGCGTCTATGCGGGCCAAGGCGGGGCACCGTCTGTCGCCGCTCGATGGCGTGCCGATCAGCTGGAAGGACCTGTTTGATACCGCAGGCACCGTGACCGAAGCCGGGTCGATGTTGTTGAAAGACCGCATGCCGGATACGGATGCGCTGGTGCTGCAAAACGCCACGGCGATGGGGCTGGTCTGCCTGGGCAAAACCCACATGAGCGAGCTTGCTTTTTCCGGCCTTGGTCACAACCCGTCCACCGCCACCCCGCCTTGTATCAATGACACCGAGGCCGTTTCGGGCGGATCGTCCTCAGGGGCAGCGGCGTCGGTTGCCTTCGGGCTGGCAGCGGCTGCAATCGGGTCCGATACGGGCGGTTCAGTCCGTATTCCATCGGGGTGGAACGATCTGGTCGGGCTGAAAACCACCGCTGGACGGCTGTCATTGCAAGGCGTTGTGCCTTTGGCGATGAAATTCGACACGGTTGGTCCGCTATGTCGGTCGGTCGAGGATGCCGGCCTGTTACTGGCGGCGCTTGAGGGGACGAAACCCGCCGATCTGTCCGGCACCGACCTTGAGGGGCGTCGTTTCGCGATCCTGCACAGCGTTGCGATGGAGGATCTGGATGACGGCCCACGTGCCGCTTTCAGTGATGCCGTGGACAAATTGCGCGAAGCCGGTGCAATTATCGAAGACATCACCCTGCCAGAGATTGCCCAAGCCATGCCGCTGAGCGGGTGTTTGTTCACCGCCGAGGCATACGGGCTATGGCGCGATGTGATCGAGGCAGACCCGGAAGCGATGTATGGCGAAATCCTAGAACGTTTCCGGCTGGGCAAGTCCCATTCCGGCCCTGATTATGTCGCCGCATGGGCCACGCTCGAGGCATTGCGCAAAGCCTATGACCGTGCAGTCGCAGGCTATGACGCGGTCCTCTTGCCGACCGCTCCGATTTTGCCGCCAAAACTGGCACGGCTGGAAAGCGACCATGACTATTATGTCTCGGCCAACCTGATGACACTGCGGAACACCCGCATCGGAAATCTGATGGGGCTTTGCGCAATAACCATCCCGACGGGCACAGCATCTTGCGGGTTGATGATGATGGCGGCCCCAGGTTCGGAAGAGCGGTTGTTGCGTCTGGCGGCCGCCGCAGAAGAGTCGCTGGCCTAAAAGACACAAACCGCAGGTCAAGTCCTAGATTCTCTGGACGTGGGCCACCCCCTTGGGTAGTTTATATTTAACGGGGCATGAATGATCCCGAACCCGAGGCAGTTTTGATGTTATATCCCGACCGGTTTTCGAACCTTCCGGCCCATGCGTGGCCCCGTTTGCGTGCATTGCTTGACGTCCATGAAGGTGGCGGCACGCCGATTCACATGACGATTGGCGAGCCGAAACATGCCTTTCCGGCGTGGGTGACGGATGTGATCACCGAGAATGCCAGCGGGTTCAACAGCTATCCCCCGAACGACGGATCACCGGCCCTGCGCGGTGCCATCGCGGACTGGATCCAGCGCCGCTATGGCGTCATTGTGGATGCTGACACTCAGGTGATGGCGCTGAACGGCACGCGCGAGGGGCTGTATAACGCGGTGATGGCGGTGTGTCCGGAAACCAAGAATGGCAAGAAACCAGCCATTTTGATGCCAAACCCGTTTTACCAAGTCTACATGATCGCTGCCATCTCGGGCGCTGCGGACCCGATCATGGTGCCTGCGACACTGGCTACCGGCCATCTGCCGGATTTCGCGGGCCTGCCCGCCGATGTGCTGAACCGTACCACTGCTGCCTATATCTGTTCGCCCGCCAATCCGCAGGGGTCTGTCGCAAGCCGCGAATACTGGACGGATCTGCTGGCGCTTGCCGAAAAATACGATTTCAAGATTTTTGCGGATGAATGTTATTCGGAAATCTACCGCGATACGCCGCCCGTCGGTGCCATGCAGGTGGCCCAGGAGGTTGGCGCTGATCCGGACCGTGTGGTGATTTTCCATTCTCTGTCGAAGCGATCGAACCTGCCGGGGCTGCGGTCGGGTTTCGTGGCCAGCGGGCCGAACACGATGCGCGAGATCAAGCAGTTGCGCAATTACGCCGGCGCGCCCTTGCCGCTGCCGTTGCAGGCTGCCGCCGCAGCCGTTTGGGCGGACGAGGCGCACGTGGTCGAAAGCCGCGCGCTTTATGTGGAAAAATACGAAATCGCCGACCGTATTCTTGGCAATGTGCCGGGCTACCAAAGCCCCGAGGCCGGGTTTTTCCTTTGGCTGCCGGTGGAGAATGACGAAGCTGCAGCGCTGAAGCTGTGGCGCGAGACTGGCGTGCGGGTGCTGCCCGGCGGCTATCTGGCGCAAGAGGTGAACGGGGAAAACCCCGGCAAGACATATATCCGGGTGGCCTTGGTCGCCCCGAAAGAAGAGACCACGCGCGGAATCGAAGCGATCCGTGCGTGTCTTTATCCAGAATAAGACGAGGGATCAGGACAATGGCATATCAGACACGTGGGCGCGATCCTTTGCTGGATTCCAGCATGACCCAGGCCATCGAAAAGCGTGGCAAGGAACTGCTGGGCATCGGATTGATCGCGTTGGGTCTGATGGCCGCGATGATGATCGGAAGCTATACGCCGGATGATCCCAACTGGATGGTGTCGACCGACGCGCCTGCGCAAAACTGGCTGGGCCGGATGGGGGCGTCATTGGCAGCGCCCCTGTTCATGATCGTCGGATGGGGGGCTTGGGCTGTGGCCGCGATCTTGCTGGCATGGGGCGCACGGTTTGCGCTGCACCGTGGGCAGGACCGCGCCATGGGGCGTTTGATCTTTGCCCCGATCGCGGTGGCGCTGTGTTCGGTCTACGGGGCCACGCTGACGCCCGGGTCCGAGTGGTTGCAGACCCACAGTTTTGGTCTGGGCGGTCTGTTCGGGGATACGGTGATGGGCGCGATCCTGACGATCCTGCCGATTGGCTCCACATTCACGATCAAGCTGATGTCGCTGTTGATGGGCGTGTCGATCCTTGTCTTCGGTGCGTTTGTTCTGGGCTTTACCAAGCTTGAACTGACCCGTATCGGGCGCTTCATGCTGGTGGGCGTGATCATGGTTTATGCGGGGTTGATGACCTTGCTGGGGCGTGGGGCGGCGGGGGCTGTTTCGGCGGCACAGACGCTACAGGCCAAGCAATCAGAGCGACGCGAGCGCAACCGGATCGAGGCGGAAGAGAACGCGGAATATGCCGCATCTCAGGCTTATTACGAAGAACACTCCTATGCGGCAGCCCCCGCTGTGGCACCCAAAACCGGATTGCTGTCCAAGATGCCCGCGCTGGTCAAGCGCGCTGAACCTTTGCCCGAGCCCGAGTTGGTAGAGGACTGGTCTGACGTCGAAGTTGACGAAACCCCCAGCAATGACCGTATCAAATCAAAGATCGCCGACGTGATCAAAAGTCGTGTGCGTACGGCAAGCGCCCTGCACACACCTGTGACGTCGCCGCTCACGCGCGGCCGCGGTCGCGGACCGGACCCCTTGGTGCTGGATACGACACCGCGCATTCACAGCCGTGAAGAACCGCCATTGACCAGCCCCGCACGGGTCGAGCCACCGCTGACAAGTGCCAGCATGTCGCCCGGTCTGATCCGGCCCGCGCAGGCCGAGGCTGCCGCCGATGTAGATCTGATCCTCGAGGAGGACGATGGCTTGCCGCTTCAGGATGCAGCGCCGTCAGACACCATTCAAATTCCTGTCGCCCAGCCACGCAAGGTGGTGCAGCAGCCGACCCGCAAGGTGATCCAGCCCAGCAAGAAGGCCCAGGCCGAAGCGCAGCCGGCCTTGACCTTTGATGACACGCACCCCGGCTTTGAACTACCGCCGCTAAGCCTGTTGGAAAGCCCTGATTCAGTCGAGCGTCTTCACCTGAGCGATGATGCGCTGGAAGAAAACGCGCGGATGCTGGAAAACGTTCTGGATGACTACGGCGTGAAGGGCGAGATTGTCGCCGTGCGTCCGGGCCCTGTTGTCACGATGTACGAACTTGAACCGGCACCGGGCCTCAAGGCCAGCCGCGTTATCGGTCTGGCGGACGATATCGCGCGGTCGATGGCGGCGCTGTCCGCGCGTGTGTCTACCGTGCCGGGGCGCAGTGTGATCGGGATCGAACTGCCCAATGAAAACCGCGAAAAGGTCGTCTTGCGCGAAATCCTGTCCGCACGTGATTTTGGCGACAGCACCATGCGCCTGCCGCTTGCCTTGGGCAAGGACATCGGCGGCGATCCTGTGGTCGCGAATCTGGCCAAGATGCCCCACCTGCTGATCGCGGGGACCACGGGGTCGGGTAAGTCGGTGGCGATCAACACGATGATCCTGTCACTGCTGTACAAGCTGACGCCGGAAGAATGCCGGATGATCATGATCGATCCCAAAATGCTGGAACTAAGCGTTTATGATGGGATTCCGCATCTTCTGTCCCCGGTGGTGACGGACCCGAAAAAGGCCGTTGTCGCGCTGAAGTGGACTGTCGGCGAGATGGAAGAGCGCTATCGCAAGATGTCCAAGATGGGCGTGCGCAACATCGAAGGCTATAACGGCCGCGTGCGTGACGCCTTGGCCAAGGACGAGATGTTCAGCCGCACGGTCCAGACCGGATTTGACGACGAAACCGGCGAACCGATCTTTGAGACCGACGAATTCAAGCCCGAAACGCTGCCTTATATCGTTGTCATCGTCGACGAGATGGCCGACCTGATGATGGTCGCGGGCAAGGAGATCGAGGCCTGTATCCAACGTCTTGCACAGATGGCGCGGGCTTCGGGCATCCACCTGATCATGGCGACGCAGCGCCCGTCGGTGGATGTGATCACCGGCACGATCAAGGCAAACTTTCCGACGCGGATTTCGTTTCAGGTGACGTCCAAGATCGACAGCCGTACGATCTTGGGTGAAATGGGTGCCGAACAACTGCTGGGCATGGGCGACATGCTGTATATGGCGGGCGGGTCCAAGATTGTGCGCTGCCATGGTCCGTTCGTGTCCGATGAAGAAGTCGAAGAGATCGTGAACCACCTTAAGGCCTATGGCGCGCCTGACTATATTTCCGGCGTCGTCGAAGGCCCGCCCGAAGATCAGGAAGGCAGCATAGACGCCGTTCTGGGGCTGGGTGGCAACACCGATGGCGAGGATGCGCTGTATGATACGGCCGTGGCGATCGTTATCAAGGACCGCAAGTGTTCGACCTCGTATATCCAGCGCAAACTGGCGATCGGCTACAACAAGGCCGCGCGTCTGGTCGAACAGATGGAAGATCAGGGCCTTGTGTCCCCTGCCAACCACGTTGGCAAACGCGAAATTCTGGTGCCTGAACAAGGCTAGGCGGAACGAAGTGCAGATGTGCGGGGTTGGTCTGGGAACAGGCCAACCCTTTTTCGTTTCCAGCTGGAACGGGCGATAATCTGCCGCGTGATATCGCATATCACCAAGGCACCGCCTATGTCTGAGGGACGGCACTGAAATAACGATAGGAATACTCAGATGCGTTTTGTGACCACCACCGTTCTGGCCTTGGGCCTTGGCTTGGCTTCTGTACTGCCAGCAACAGCCGAGCAATTATCGCTGGGTGCGATTTCCAAGTATCTCAACGCGATGAAGACCGCCAAGGGCGACTTTACCCAGATCAATGATGACGGGTCGATCAGCACTGGGACGATCTACATCAAGCGTCCCGGCAAGGTGCGCTTTGAATACAACGCGCCCGATTCAGGCATCGTGATCGCGGGCAGCAACACCGTTGTGATCTACGACAAGAAGTCCAACCAGCCAGCCGAGACTTATCCTTTGTCCAAAACCCCGCTGTCGATCATCTTGGCGGCGAATGTGAACCTGGGGCAGGCGCGGATGGTCACGGGGCACAGCTATGACGGCACGGCAACCACCGTACGTGCGCAGGATCCGCAGCATCCCGAATATGGGAATATTGAACTAAAGTTCACCGACAACCCGATCGAGCTGCGCCAGTGGATCATCAACAATGGCAACGGCGATCAGACGACCGTGGTTCTGGGGGATATGCAAAAAGGTGTCAGCCTGCCGAATTCGTTGTTCGATGTCAGCAAGTCACCGGCGCGGGCAAGCCGCTAATAAACCAAAGGCCCGAAGGTGATCCCTTCGGGCCTTTTTTTATTTCACCAGCGGCTCAGGCGGCAGCCTGCGATCTGGCCTTGGTACATGTCTGCGCGCTGCTGTACCTTGCTGGCCACGGTCACAAGCCACGGCTTGCCGTTATAACTTTGACGCGAAAAGCCGGTGTTGCCCTCGTGATAGGCAAGGTACTGGTTGCGTGCATCATGCAGCGCGATACCGTTTTTCGCGCGGCTTTTGGTCATGTACCATCCCATGAAATCCGACGCGTCCCTGATCCGGTCACGCTTGGCTGACCGTTTGCCGGTCTCGGACAGGTATTCATCCCACGTCGCATCCAGCGCCTGACCGTAGCCGAATGCACTTGATTGCCGACCCATCGGAATGACGCCGATCACATAGCGAAACGGCGTGCGCGCGTCTGCGATGAATTTGCTTTCCTGATGGATCGTCGCCATCTGGACATGCACAGGCACACCCCAACGGCGCTCGGTCGCGCGGAAAGCCTTGTAGTATTCTGGGCGCTCCTTGAGAATCGCACAGGCATTATCAAGGTTTCGTGGGGCGCTGGTAGGGCCGCCACTACATGATGCCAAAAGCACTGCAATTATCAGGGCGCAAAAGGTTCTGCTCATTTGCCTCTCGCTCTTTTCGTTTTTTATTAACGATCAGCTTACCAGATTTCCGCAGGATCGCCCACCAAAAACTTAGAGCAAAAACGCCAGCAAGACCGGCAAAGCCGCCACCGACATCAAGGTCGAGGCGACAACCAATCCGGCGACGGACTGCGCATCGGCCCCGTATTTTTCAGCCAGAAGATAGGAAGTCACCGCAACAGGCGTTGCGACCTGCAGCACCAGCACCCCAAAGGCGACGCGGTCGAGATCAAAGTAAAGCCCGGCCGCCCATGCAATGCCCACGCAGATCGCCAGCTTGACCGCTGACAGCACGACGGCCCGCCCGATCCCCCCGGGGGACAGGCGCGCGACGGCGACGCCAAGGGTGATCAGCATCATCGGGATCGCCATCTGCCCCAGCAGGCTTAGGGTGTTGGTCAGGAATTTTGGCGTCTGCCAGTCCTGCACCAGAAACAGCGCCCCCAACAGCGTGGCCCAGACCAAGGGTTCGCGCATGACTTTGCCGAAGGATCCCGCACCAGCCACCAGCCAGATGCCAAAGGTGAAAGACCAGATCGCCATGATGGCAAAGACCACGACGGCATAGCCAAGACCGAGATCACCGAAGGCGAAAAGCGCCAGCGGCAGGCCCAGATTTCCGGTGTTGCCGAAAATCAGCGGGGCCAGATAGGTCCGCCGGTTCAGTCCAAGCGCCCGAACCAGCAGGGCTGCCCCGATCGTAACGCCGCCATAGGTCACGACCGTGGCCAGTGACAGGGCCGTGAGGGCGGCGGGATCAATCTGGGTGTTCATCAGGGACACGAAGATCAGACACGGAACCGACAGGGTCATGGCCAGTTGGGTCACGAACTGGATGCGGTATTCAAATCCAAGCTTTACCCAAGCAAAGCCGATGCCTGCCAAAAGAAAGACCGGGGCCACGATTTCGAGCACTGTTAACGTCAGGTTCACAAACTGTTTCCTATGATTCGACTACCGTGATTGGACAAATGCCCCTTGAAGCGACTACTAACGATGGATAGGTGCTTCAATGTCATGATTAGAACACGCGCAAAATATCATCTGGGCCAGGTCGTGCGGCACAAGAAACATCCCTTTCGGGGGGTGATCTTTGACGTGGACCCTGAATTTGCCAACACCGACGAATGGTACGAGGCGATTCCCGAGGAAAGCCGCCCGGTCAAGGATCAGCCCTACTATCACCTGCTGGCCGAAAATGACCAAAGCTATTACGTCGCTTATGTCTCTGAACAGAACCTGGTGGCGGACTATTCCGGCGAACCTGTCGATCATCCGGATATCCCCGATCTGTTCGGCCCGTTCACCGACGGTGCCTATCCGCTGCATTTCCAACTGAACTAAGCGGGAAGGCGCGCTTGCACGCAGCCTTCCCATGGTCGCTCTAGTAGCCCAAAGCGCAGCCATCCTTGCGCGGATCGCTTGCCCCCTCCAGCACGCCGTCGCTGCGCAGCTTGATCGCCTGCGCACCGCCAATGGCGGTTCTCGGGATTTCGACGTTGTGGCCCATTTCGACGAGCTTGGCGCGCACGTCGTCGCCATAACCGCGTTCGACATTCAGCACACCCTTGTCTGAAAACGCGCGAGGTGCATCAATCGCGGCCTGCGGATCCATCCCGAAATCGGTCAGGTTGCTGACCAGTCGCGCGTGACCCGTGGGCTGATACGCCCCGCCCATCACGCCAAAGGGCATCTGCACCTTGCCATCTTGCCGGATGATGCCGGGAATGATGGTATGCATGGGCCGCTTGCCGCCTTTCATCTCGTTCACGTGGCCTTCTTCAAGGGTAAAGCCAGCGCCACGGTTTTGCAGAAGGATACCGAATTTATCCGACGCGATCCCGGAGCCGAACCCATGGAAGATCGAATAGATCAAGGACACGGCCATGCCGTCCTTGTCCACGACGGTGATGTAGATCGTATCCTTGTGGACGGCTTCGGACAGTTGGGCAGGATTGGCCATCGCCTTGTTGGGGTCAATCAGCTCTGCCAGTTTTTGCGCTGTCATCGGGTCCAGCATGTGAGCCAGCCGTGTGGTGTAATCGGCGTCGCCCAAAAAGCGGTTGCGCGCATCATAGGCCAGTTTGGTTGCTTCCGCTTCGATGTGCAGACGCTGGGCCCCGAAGGGGTCCATCGACGCGATATCGAAATGCGACAGAATGTTCAGTAGCAGCAGCGCGGTCGCCCCATGCCCGTTCGGGGCATGTTCCAGCACCTCGACGCCGCCGTAGGTCGTCGCGATCGGGTCGCCCTTGGTGCAGCTGACATTGGCAAAATCCTCTGCGGTATGCTTGCCATCACGCGCAGTCAGCGCGGCGATCATGTCTTCTGCGATCTCTCCGGTGTAGAAGGCGTCGCGACCATCCTTGGCGATGCGGCGCAGCACTTCGGCCTGGCCGGGCGCGCGAAAGACGGACCCGACCTGCGGTGCCTTGCCGTCGACCAGAAAGAAATCGCGCGCTTTGCCTTGCAGCGTGCCCGCATCGTTGGCCCAGTCAAAGGACACGCGCGGGGCGACGGGCACGCCTGCGTCGGCATAGTGGATCGCAGGTGCCAGAATCACATCCAGCCCCAGCGTGCCGAGGTTCTCGGACAGATGGCAAAACGCATCAATCGCGCCGGGTACAGTGACCGCATGGGCGCTTTGCAATGGCACGGTTTTTTCACCGGCATCGCGCAGGATGCTCGCATCAAGGGCCTTGGGTGCGCGGCCTGATCCGTTCAGGGCGTGCACTTCGTCACTGCCCGCGGGAGAGTAGAGCGCAAAGCAATCGCCACCAATTCCGGTCATCTGGGGTTCGCAAATGCCCAGCAGAACCGCCCCGGCAATGGCGGCGTCCATGGCATTGCCGCCCCGCTCAAGAATGTTCAGGGCAGTTTTCGCCGCCAAGGGATGTGATGTGGCACACATGCCGTTTTTTGCCAAAACGGGCGAACGCCCGGGAAGTTGGAAATCGCGCATATCGGGTAAGGTCCTGTTGCAGATGACTGTTCTGCAGGAACCTAGCGTGCGGCTGGCCAGAGTGCCAATTATTTTACGGGGGGTAAATCCTCAACGTCACGCACTGGGTGGGGGCTATGAAACGCGACGTTGAGGGAAGCCATATGCAGCTACGAGTCCCAACCTGACGGCCAAGCGCGGCAAAACTGTGATGCGTATAAGGCAGTTTCAGGGTATTATCGCGAACCAATAAGGCAGACTGGGCAGTTCGTGGTTTCCGAGCGCAGCCAAGCCAGCGCGTGCGGGCAGTTCCGTTTCAGATCTCAGGGCTTCGGTGCGGTGTCAGTGCGCCCCGACGGGGATGCGCATGTTGATTATGTTCATCGGCCCGCTTCGGGCGTACGATACATCACCGGTCAATTCATGGATCAGGTTCCAGCCAAATCCGCCCTCCGGCAGGTCAGAAACGGGCGACGCCGCGTCGAATTTCTTGGGCTGGGGCAATGCCCTATCAGGCATCGCGTTTCCAAAATCGGTGATACGCAGATGCAAGTCGCCAGACCGGTAGTGGCACCTGATCCAAATGAAGCCGGGTTGCGGGTGATCGCAAAACGCATGCTCCACAATGTTGTTGAGCGTTTCGGCCACCACCAGTTCGATTGTGTCACGCGCATCGTCCGACAGGTTCAAAGGGGCAAGCCGGTTCAGAAAAAAGGCAAGCGCGCCCCTGACCGCCTCCTGGGTCCCGTCAAGGGTTTGCTCGAATGCGAATGTGGGGGCTGGAGTGTCGGCCACTGGTTGCTTCCGGGGTTTCAACGATCATTGCAGTGCTTGATCATGAACGGCAGCTTCCAATGTGGGATACAAGGTAAAGACGCTGTCCATGCGGGTCAGGCGAAAGACGCGATCAACCGGTCCGGTGAGACCGGCCAATACCAGCGTGCGCCCCGGGGCCAGATATTTCATGGTGGCAACGATCGCCCCAAGCCCGCTTGAATCGATGAAGGTTACCCGGCTTAGGTCAAGGATGACCGTATCGGGCGCGCCATCCGTCAATTGGCGCATGGTTTCCTTGAACTCAAGCGCAACAGCGGCATCAATTCGGTCATCTATCACCGTAACAATCTGCAGCAGCTCTTCTGTTCTGGCTGAGAGTTTCATATGCTCGTCCCAAAGGTATATTGCGTTACCTGTTGGAATAGCGCTCATATCTTACCATTTGGTGATCATTTTCCGGGGAGGGTTCAAAATGAACAAGGTCGTTATTGCAGGGGCATCGCGCACGCCGATGGGCGGATTCCAAGGTGTCTTTGCCAACATGACTGCTGCCGATCTGGGCGGCCACGCGATCAAGGCCGCCCTTGACGGGGCAGGGGCCAAGACCGTGGACGAGGTGCTGATGGGCTGTGTTCTGCCCGCAGGCCAGGGCCAGGCACCGGCACGTCAGGCAGGTTTCAAGGCAGGTCTGGGCGAAGAGGTGCCGGCCACCACGTTGAACAAGATGTGCGGGTCCGGCATGAAAGCCGCGATGATCGCCTTTGACCAGATCGCGCTTGGCCAGACGAATGTGATGGTTGCAGGTGGCATGGAAAGCATGACGAACGCACCCTACGTCTTGCCGAAAATGCGCAGCGGCGCGCGTTTGGGCCATAGCCAGGTGATTGACCACATGTTCCTTGACGGCCTTGAAGACGCCTACGACAAGGGCCGTCTGATGGGTACGTTTGCTGAAGACTGTGCAGAAACCTATCAGTTCACCCGCACCATTCAGGATGATTATGCGCTCGCCTCCCTGTCGCGCGCGCTCAAGGCGCAGTCTTCGGGGGCCTTCGATGGTGAAATTGCCAAGCTGGACGTGACATCTCGCAAGGGCAGCACAACAATCACTGCCGACGAACAACCCGCCAATGCGCGTCCCGAAAAGATCCCCCAACTCAAACCCGCATTCCGCGAGGGCGGTACTGTCACGGCCGCCAATTCCTCATCGATCTCCGATGGTGCTGCAGCGTTGGTGCTGGCCTCTGAACAGGCGGCGCTTGATCAGGGGCTGACCATCCGCGCCCACATCATGGGCCACGCCAGCCATGCCCAGGCCCCCGGCCTGTTCACCACGGCACCTGTTCCTGCGGCACAAAAACTGCTGGACCGTTTGGGCTGGCAAAAGGAAGACGTCGATCTGTGGGAGGTAAACGAAGCCTTCGCCGTGGTCCCGCTTGCCTTCATGCACGAGATGGGGCTGTCCCATGATATCGTGAACGTCAACGGCGGTGCCTGCGCGCTTGGCCACCCAATCGGTGCTTCAGGTGCCAGAATCATCGTCACACTGCTGAATGCACTTGAAAAACGGGGCCTCAAGCGCGGCGTCGCGGCCATCTGCATCGGCGGAGGCGAAGGCACGGCCATCGCGATCGAACGCCCTTAACCCTTCCAAATGGATCAAAATCCTCG
>NZ_DS999213.1:2311683-2342960 GCF_000156335.1 Roseobacter sp. GAI101 | reverse complement strand
CGGCCTCTCCTCTGAAAAGGCACCCCATGCACGTTGACTACACCACCCTTGCCAAAACCCTCCAGGCCCTGACCGCAGGCGAAACAGATAGCGTTGCCCTTATGGCCACCATCACCTGCGAGGTTCACCACGCCGATGACCGTTTTGACTGGACCGGCTTTTACCGGGTCACCGAACCTGAACTGCTGAAAATCGGCCCCTATCAGGGCGGGCACGGTTGCCTCGTGATTCCGTTTTCCCGTGGTGTCTGCGGCGCGGCCGCACGCACAGGGCAGACCCAGCTGGTGCCGGATGTCGAAGCTTTCGCAGGCCACATCGCCTGTGCCAGCTCGACGCGGTCCGAACTGGTTCTGCCGGTATGGAATGGCGCTGGCGATCTGATCGGTGTCTTCGACATCGACAGCAACCAACCCGATGCTTTCACCCCGGATGATGCGAACCATCTCAAAGCCATCCTGAAAGACTGCTTTGCCAACGTGACATAGTCACCGGTTAAAAGGCCCGAGCAACGCCGTGAAATAATGCTGGATTTTTTCACCGGCATGATGCAGCCTGAAATTTGACTGCAAATTTTCACGGAAAAAGCTGGTGCAACACGCCGCGTCTCTCAATTCCCAGTCCCTCGGGGCCGACCTGCGCGCCCTGCGCAAGGCGCGCGGGCTGACGTTGCAGGGGCTGGCAGACAGGCTGAACCGCTCTGTCGGATGGCTCAGCCAGGTTGAACGCGACCTCTCGGATCCCGCCATCACCGATCTGCGGCAAATGGCACAGGCACTTGGCGTGTCGGTGTCGATGCTGTTTCGCCACGCGGCAGCCCCGGTTCACGAGGCGGGGTTTATCGTGCGCAAGGACGCGCGGCGGCCCATAGGGTCGTCAGTGGCGGGCTTGATCGAAGAACTGCTCTCTCCCGATCTGACCGATGATTTCGAGGTGGTGCATTCCACGTTCCTACCCCACAGCCGCATTACGGACCCGGTGACCCGCCCCACCCAGGAGGTCGGCTATGTCATCTCGGGCATGCTTGAAATCGATATTGCAGGAACCACACATTCCCTTAACCCCGGTGACAGTTTTCGCATCCGTGGCGAACCCTTTCGCTGGGCCAACCCCCATCCGGATCCGGCCGTTGCCATCTGGGTCATAGCCCCCCCGGTATATTGATGAACTTCGAGGCCTGGATTATCTTTGCGCTGTTTTGGGTGGTCTTCGTGACCACGCCAGGACCAAATGCAGTCAACTGCATTACCAACGGCATGACCCTTGGCTTTCCGCGCGCGATGATCGGGGTGCTGGGCATTTTGACGCAAGCGGCGCTCTTTCTGTTGCTCTCGGCTTTTGGCATCACTGCCCTTATTGCGGCGTCTGCAACGGCCTTTACCGTGGCAAAACTGATCGGTGCGGGCTTTCTGATCTATCTTGGCATCCGGGGTCTGAAAACAGCGAAGTCACCGGTCAGGGTGGATGAACGGCCCGCAGGATCAATCTATCTGCGTGCCTTTGCTATTGCCACGATCAACCCCAAGTCCGTCGCAGGCTACCTTGCCGCGTTCAGCCAGTTCGTCCAACCCGGCGTGCCGATCTGGGACCAGATGCTGGTGATCGTTCCGACGGCCCTGACCCTGACGGCGCTTAGCTACACGGGCTTCACGGCTCTTGGCGCTGGCTTGGGCCGCGCGGCGCTTGGGGCGGTGTTCAACATCTGGTTCCGGCGCATCATGGCTGTGTGTTTCATCATTTACGGCATTCTACTCGGGGCTGCTTCTGCTCCGGCGGGAAGGGGCTAATCATGATGCAGGGAAGTTGCCTGTGTGGCGAGATCACATTTCAGGCCGAAGCGGCAGCGCGGGAACCGGCGGCGTGTCACTGCACCCAGTGTCGCAAACAATCGGGGCATCATTGGGCTTCGGTTCAGGTGATGGACAGTGCGCTAAAGATTAACGGCAGCCCGCGCTGGTACACTTCGTCCCCCGGCGTGCGTCGCGGGTTTTGCCCGACATGTGGCAGCTTTCTGTTCTGGAAGTCGGACGCTGACCCGGATACGGGCATTTCCCTTGGTGCGATTGATGGCCCCACGGGGCTGCACCTGACGCGGCATATCTTTGTCGCGGATAAGGGCGATTATTACGACATCACCGATAGTGTCCCCCACAAGGAGAAAGAACATGGCTGATTTCCCCACCACCGCACGGGTCGTCATCATCGGGGGCGGCGTCGTCGGCGTCTCGTCCTTGTATCATCTGGCCAAGATGGGCTGGACAGACTGCGTGCTGCTGGAAAAGAACGAATTGACCGCCGGATCGACCTGGCACGCGGCAGGCAATTGCCCCAGTTTCAGCACCTCATGGGCGGTCATGAACATGCAGCGCTATTCGCTGGGCCTTTACAAAGGTCTGGCCGAAGAAGTCGACTATCCAATGAACTACCACGTCACCGGATCGGTCCGGTTGGCCCATGGCAAGAACCGCATGATGGAGTTCGAGCGCGCCTGTTCGATGGGTAACTATCAGGGCCTGAACCTCGAAATGATGGACCTTGCCGCGATCAAGGAAAAATACCCCTTTATTGAAACCCACGATCTGGCTGGTGGTCTTTATGACCCCGATGATGGCGACATTGACCCCGCACAACTGACCCAGGCGCTGGCCAAGGGTGCGCGGGACATGGGCGCGCGTATCGAACGGTTCTGCCCCGCGACGGGCATCAGCCGCGACAACGGCGAATGGATCGTACATACGGCCAAGGGCGATATCCGCTGTGAAAAGGTGGTGAATGCCGCTGGGTACTATGCGCAGCGCGTCGGCGAGTGGTTCAAACCCTATGGTGGGCGCACCGTGCCGATGGCAACAATGAGCCACCAGTATTTTCTGACCGATGACATCCCCGAGCTCAAGGAATGGACCCAGGCGCAGGGCCACAAGGTCCCGCTGCTGCGCGACGTCGACAGTTCCTACTACCTGCGGCAGGATAAATACGGGCTGAACCTCGGGCCTTACGAGCGGAACTGCAAAGGCCATTGGATGACGCCTGATGATCCGATGCCCGATGACTTTTCGTTCCAGCTCTACCCTGACGATCTGGAACGGCTGGAATGGTACATCGAAGACGCGATGGCCCGCGTGCCGATCCTTGGCACGGCCGGTGTCGGGCGGGTGATCAACGGCCCGATTCCCTATGCGCCCGATGGCTTGCCCCTGCTGGGCCCCATGCCGGGCGTACCAAATGCCTACGAGGCTTGCGTGTTCACTTTCGGCATCACCCAAGGCGGTGGCGCAGGCAAGGTGCTGGCCGAATGGGTCACCGAAGGCCAGACCGAATGGGACATGTGGGCGACAGACCCGCGCCGCTATACCGACTACACCGATCAGGAATATGCCGACCAGAAAGCGATCGAGGTCTACGGCCACGAATACGCCATGCATTTCCCGCGCCACGCATGGCCCGCAGGCCGCAACAAGAAACTGTCGCCCGTGCATGACCGGATCATCGCGCAAGGCGGCCAGATGGGGGCATATAACGGCTGGGAGCGGGCCAACTGGTTTGCCCAGCCCGGTGATGATGTGTCCGAAGCAGCAACCCAGACATGGGACCGCAGCGGCCCTTGGGCACAGCGCATCCGCGAGGAATGCGAGGCGGTGCGTGACCATGTCGGTGTGCTGGACCTACCGGGCTTCTCACGCTTTAGGGTTCACGGCGCAGGGGCTGCCGAAGGGTTGCGCGGTCTGTGTACCGGCGCGCTGCCCAAGGTTGGTCGGATGAACCTGCTTTATTTCGCAGATGACAGGGGCCGCATCGTGACCGAAATGTCATGCCTGCGCATGGCCGACGACGAATTCCTGCTGATCACAGCGGCCACGGCGCAATGGCATGACCGCGATGTCCTGGTGTCCGGCCTGCCTGAGGATTTGACAATCGACGATGTCACCACCACCCGCGATACGCTGATCGTCACCGGCCCGAAATCCCGCGATCTGCTGCGCGGCCTTACCGATGCAGATCTGGATGCCGGATGGCTGAGCCATCAATCGGCCACTGTCGCAGGTCAGCCCGCCTCTCTGGTGCGGGTGTCATTTGCAGGAGAGCTGGGTTGGGAGGTTCATGCGCTCAACGATCAGATGCCGGCGATCTATGATGCCGTGATCGCCGCCGGTGCAAAGCCTTTTGGCATGTGGGCGCTGAATTCAATGCGGATGGAAAAAGGCTATCGCGCCTGGAAGGGCGACCTGTCCACGGATTACACGATGCTGCAAGGGGGGCTGGAGCGGTTTGTGAAGCTCGACAAACCTCAGGATTTTCCGGGCAAATCAGCGCTGCGAAACGAACAGCAACAAGGGGTGGCAAAACGCTTTGTCACGCTGGTCGTCGACGCAGGCGATCAGGACGCGCCCTACATGTCGACGCTGTCGCATAACGGCGAGGTGGTCGGTGAAACCACGTCGGGCGATTGGGGATACAGGGTGAATAAATCAATCGCCTTCGGGATGGTGCGCAGCGATCTTGCCACGCCGGGAACCGCGCTTTACGTGGACATCTTCGGCACCAAGTGCCGCGCAATCGTTCAGGCGGATCAGCCGCTCTGGGATCCCGAAAACGAACGCCTGCGGGCGTAGCCGTTTTCTTCGAAGAAAACGGGTCGGAATTTTTGAAAATTCCGGACCTTGAGGAGACGTTATGGCAGAAATCACCCTTCTTGATGGTGGCATGGGGCAGGAATTGGTCCACCGTGCCGGCGACAAGGCAACACCGCTGTGGGGCACACAGGTCATGATCGACCACCCCGGTATGGTCGAGGCCGTGCATCGCGATTACTTTGCCGCGGGTGCCACCATCGCGACATCCAACACCTACGCGATCTTTCGCGACCGCTTGGACGGCACCCCCTACGAGAGCCAGTTTGCCGAGTTGAATGATGCGGCGATGGCCGAAGCCAAAGCCGCTGCTGCTGATTTCGAAGGGGCGCGTGTGGCGGGTGCGATTGGACCGATCAAGGCCAGCTACCGTCCGGATCTGCACCCCGACTTTGACACAGCCGTCAAGATCTACCGCGAAAAGGCGCAGATGACGGCACCTTTTTCCGATCTTATCCTGTGCGAAACTGTCGCCTCGATCCTTCATGCGCGCAGTGTTCTGGACGCATCGCTGGAAACCGGGCTGCCGGTTTGGTTGGCCTTGACGGTCGACGACCAGGACGGCACACGCCTGCGCTCGGGAGAGCCTTTGGCCGACCTTCTGCCCCATGTGGACAAGGCCGCAGCACTGCTGGTCAACTGCTCTTCGCCCGAAGCGATCGCGCCCGCCTTGGGCATCTTGAAAACCGCTGGCCTGCCGTTCGGGGCCTACGCCAACGGGTTCGAGAAGATCACCCAGGAATTCCTTGGGGATAAACCCACCGTCGATTCCCTGAACGCACGACAGGACCTCACGCCAGCGGCTTATGCCGATCACGTCATGGGATGGATCGGTCAGGGGGCCACCATCGTGGGGGGCTGCTGCGAAGTCGGGCCCGCCCATATCGAAGAAATCGCCACGCGGCTGCGCGCGGCAGGTCACACCATCGTCTAAGGAACACATCTTATGGCACTCCCCTCTCATGCACGCGTTGTTATCATCGGGGGGGGCGTCATCGGATGCTCTGTCGCTTACCACCTGACCAAATTGGGGTGGAAGGATGTGGTGCTGCTTGAACGCAAGCAGTTGACCTCGGGCACCACATGGCACGCGGCCGGGCTGATTGCGCAACTGCGCGCGACCGCCAACATGACGCGGCTGGCAAAGTACAGCCAGGAGCTTTACGGCAACCTGGAGACCGAAACCGGTGTTGCCACAGGCTTTAAACGCTGCGGGTCGATCACTGTGGCGCTGACGGATGAACGGCGCGAGGAGATCTTCCGCTCTGCCGCCATGGCCCGCGCCTTTGGCGTCGATATCGAAGAGATCGGACGAGAGGAGGTCAAGGCCCGCTATCCCCATCTGAACACGGACAGCGTGACAGGCGGCGTCTTTCTGGACAAGGACGGGCAGGGTGATCCGGGCAATATCGCCTTGGCGCTGGCCAAGGGGGCACGGCAGCGCGGCGCGCAGATATTCGAGCGGGTGAAAGCCACGAAGGCGCTGCGCGACGGGCGTCGGATAACAGGCGTGGAATACGTGGCCGAAGACGGGACCCAAGGCCAGATCAGCTGTGACCATGTCGTCAACTGTGCGGGCATGTGGGGGCACGAGGTTGGCCGTATGCTAGGGACCAATGTCCCGCTGCAAGCCTGCGAACACTTTTATATCGTGTCCGAGCCGATCAAGGGGCTTGAACAACTGCCGGTCCTGCGGGTGCCGGACGAATGCGCCTATTACAAATACGACGCGGGCAAGATCATGCTGGGTGCCTTCGAACCGGTGTCAAAACCCTGGGGGATGCAGGGCATTCCTGACAGCTTTGAATTCGACCAACTGCCCGAAGATTTCGATCACTTTGAGCCGATCCTCGAGGCTGCCGTGAACCGGATGCCAATGCTGGCGGACGCAGGCATTCATACGTTCTTTAACGGACCGGAAAGCTTTACCCCCGACGATGCCTATCATCTGGGGCTGGCCCCAGAGATGGACAACGTCTGGGTGGCGGCGGGGTTCAACTCGATCGGGATCCAGTCGGCAGGTGGTGCTGGCATGGCATTGGCACAATGGATGGAGGACGGCGCGAAACCCTTTGATCTGGGCGATGTGGACATTGGCAGGATGCAGCCTTTTCAGGGCAACAAGACCTATCTGGTTGAACGGGCAAAAGAAACGCTGGGCCTGCTTTACGCCGATCACTTCCCCTACCGGCAAAAGGCGACGGCGCGGGGGATCAGGCGGACGCCATTCCATACCCAATTGCTGGAACAAGGCGCGGTGATGGGGGAACTTGCGGGCTGGGAACGTGCCAACTGGTTTGCCACCCCCGGCCAGACACCTGCGTATGCCTATAGCTGGAAGCGGCAGAACTTCTTTGGCAATGTCGCCGCCGAACTGGCGGCCGTGCGCAGCAACGTCGGCATGTACGACATGTCGTCCTTCGGCAAAATCCGCGTCGAAGGGCGCGATGCGACAGCTTTTTTGAACCACATCGGCGGCGGTCAGTATGACGTGCCGGTGGGCAAGATCGTCTATACCCAGTTCCTGAACAATCGCGCAGGGATCGAGGCGGATGTGACCGTCACCCGCCTGTCTGAAGCCGCCTATCTGGTGGTGACCCCTGCGGCGACCCGATTGGCCGATCAGACGTGGATGCGCCGCCATCAGGGCGGTTTCAACGTGGTGCTCACGGACGTGACGGCAGGCGAGGCTGTGCTGGCTGTGATGGGGCCCAATGCCCGCAAGCTGATGCAGGCGGTCAGCCCCAATGACTTCTCAAACGAAGTGAACCCCTTTGGCACGGCGCAAGAGATCGAGCTTGGCCTGGGCCTCGCCCGTGTGCACCGCGTCACCTATGTTGGCGAACTGGGGTGGGAGGTTTACGTAAGCACCGACATGGCCGCCCATGCATACGAGACATTCATGGCGGCGGGGCAGGACATGGACCTGAAACTGTGCGGCATGCACATGATGGATTGCGCGCGGATCGAAAAAGGCTTTCGCCATTTCGGCCATGACATCACCAGCGAGGATCACGTGCTCGAAGCGGGGCTTGGCTTTGCCGTCAAGACCGACAAGCCCGCGTTTATCGGGCGCGATGCAGTGTTGCGAAAGAAGGAAACCGGGCTGGATCGGCGCTTGGTGCAGTTCAAGCTGACTGATCCCGAGCCTCTTCTGTATCATAACGAACCCGTCTTGCGGGATGGGCAGATTGTCGGCCACCTGTCGTCAGGCGCTTACGGGCATCATCTGGGCGCTGCGATCGGTATGGGCTACGTGCCCTGCAAGGGGGAGGCCGCAGCAGACGTGTTGGCGTCTTCTTACGAGATCGACATCGCCGGAACACGGGTAACGGCCGAGGCATCGTTGAAACCGATGTATGACCCGTCTGCAGAGCGTGTGAAGGTTTGATGCTGGCAGTCCGACTGTCCCGCGCGTAAGCAGGGGGCGAGGAGACTTCTATGCGCAACCCAGACACCCTTTCCGCCGATCAGCAGACAAAATCCGAAGACACGCCGCAAGGGCTTGGCTTTGCGGTCGGGGCCTATGTCATGTGGGGCTTTCTGCCGCTTTACATGAAGGCGATGGCGCATATTCCGGCGGCCGAGATCGTCGTGCACCGGATCATCTGGTCCGTGCCCGTGGGGGCGCTGGTACTGATTTTGCTGGGGCGCACCGCGACATTGCGCGAGGCATTGCGATCACCGCGCACGTTGCTGATGGGCTGTGTGACGGCCGGGCTGATTTCGGTAAACTGGGGCATCTACATCTGGGCGGTCAATTCGGGCCACGCGCTGGATGCGTCGCTGGGGTATTACATCAACCCGCTGTTCAGCATCTTGCTGGCGTCGGTCCTGCTGGGGGAGCGGCTGTCGAAACTGCAAATGGCCGCGATTGCCTTGGCCGCGGTGGCCGTGGCGATCCTGACGGTGGAATCGGGCAAATTTCCGTGGGTCGCGCTGAGCCTGACGCTGACCTTCGGCTTGTATGCTCTGGCCAAGAAACGTCTGCCCATCGGTCCGAACCAGGGATTCCTGCTTGAGGTGTTGATCCTGCTGGTGCCCGCGTTGGTCTATTTGGGTTACCTTAGCGCGACAGGTCAGACCCATTTTGCCCAAGGCGTGTGGTTTGATACCTGGATGCTGGTCGGTTGCGGCATTGTGACGGCGGTGCCGCTGATCTTTTATGCCAACGGGGCCAAGCGGTTGCGGTTGTCGACCATCGGCATCCTGCAATATATCGCACCGACGATGATTTTCCTCTGTGCCGTGCTGGTGTTCGATGAACCCTTCGGCCATGCGCGCATGATTGCCTTTCCGCTGATCTGGGCGGCGCTCGTGATCTATTCGATCTCCCTTTTTCAGCAGATGCGACACAAATAGAGCATGTAGAGCCGGGCGACCTCCGGACGGCTTACGAAAGCGCGTCCTTGAAGGCGAGAAAGCTCGGGTCTTTCATCACACGGTCGTTCATGGCGTCGCGCAATGCGCCGATTGATTTGTGCGGGCGCATGGCGACCTCGAACAGGGCGATAAGCCCGTCCTCGTCCAGGGTAATCAGATCGACACCCACCGCATCCAGATCGCCGATCCTGCACTGAAATTCGAGCGCCCAATCGTTGCCCTCGCCCATGATCCGACGATATTTGAAATCACCAAAGACCTGTCCCACATGCCCCAACACCGCAGCCACGGGGGCGCGGCCCGTCCAGGTCTTGTAATAGGTGGGGGGCATGAACCGGACGCCTTCGGCCAGCAGCGGCGCGATCTTGTCGGCCTCTCCTTTGGCGACGACGTCGATCATCTTGGAAATTGTCGGGTGCATGGCGCGTCCTTTGCATCAGGTGGGTTGAAAACCTAGCCTACATCTGAGACGGACAACTATGGAAACAGAATATTCCCCCCCGCAAGATCCGTTGGTGATCTTGCACGAAGACGCCGAAGTGCTGCTGGTTGATAAACCCGCAGGGCTGCTGTCCGTGCCCGGCAAGGGGCCGCATCTGGCCGATTGCCTGATCGCACGGGTGCAGGCGGTTTTCCCCGATGCCTTGCTGGTGCACCGGTTGGACCGCGACACATCCGGCGTGATGATCTTTGCGCTGACGCCCTATGCGCAGCGCCATCTGGGGTTGCAGTTCGAAAAGCGCATGACCCGTAAAACCTATGTCGCCCGTGTCTGGGGCGTGCCGACGGAAAATTCAGGCACCATTGACCTGCCATTGATCGTGGACTGGCCGAACCGGCCCCTTCAGATGGTCTGTCATGAAACCGGAAAATCCGCGCAAACGGATTGGCGGCTTTTGAAGAATGAGGGCGACACAGCGCGCGTGCGGTTGTCACCCAAAACGGGCAGGAGCCATCAGTTGCGGGTGCACATGCTAAGCTTGGGCCATCCGATCTTGGGCGATCCGTTCTATGCGACGGGACCTGCCCTGAATTACCCGCGCATGATGCTGCATTCGGAGGAATTGCGGTTCAACCATCCGCAGGGCGGGCATTCGACCAAGGTACGGTCCAAAGCCCCATTTTGACGGCAGTGCGCGGCTATATCCTGATCCAGCGGCTGGGCAAGATATCGGGGTTGCTTAGCTTGGGGTTGCTGAACCAGTTCGCTGGCCCCGCCACCCGCTTTTGCGGGTTCGCATTCAGCCATGCGCCCCACCAGCTGAACGATGAATTCGCAATCACATTGTGCTGACACAGTGACATCAGCCGCATGTCCTCATAGTCGCTGTCTGGGCCGTTGAAATCGACGACCACCTTTTCGAAGGTCAGCGGCAGATTGTCCTTGGCCCACTGCGGATCGTCGGAAAAGACATAGACTGTCGGTGATGGCAGGCCCTGCATCACCGCCGCCAAGGCCGCATCGTAATAGGTTTGATCGCAAATGCCGTGTGCGCCAACGGTAAGGTAATCGCCCCGTCTGACATGCAGGGACACAGACGGCCCCGAGGCGATGCGCCGGGCCATATCCGCGTTTTGCGCCGACATGGGATGACGCGGAACGAAAGCCGCACGGATATCGTCGGCAATATGCGCAAAATAGCGTTCACATTGCCAATAGCCGTGCAGGTAAGTGTTGTCTGGCAGGGTTTCGAAAGCCGCGTTATAGCCCAATCCGTTTTCGCGATAGATTTTGGGGTCACGGCGCAGACCACGCCAGGCGTAATAGGCCAGAGGGCGTTCATGCTGTGCGGGGGGCATGTTTTCCGGGGCGGCCCAGTCCAGATCGAACACACGGGTCAGCACGCCATCGCCCTTGTGGACCGCGCGCCGGGAATCCACCGTGAAATCCACGCCAAGACGTGCGGCCAATCCGCGGCCTGCCGCATATTGAAACATCTGGTTTCCCAACCGTGCAAGCAGTCGCGTGTAGATCATCGCAGTCTTCCAAAGTGAATTGAGGTGCTCATAACGCAAAAGGCGGTCGGATGGGAAATGAACGATCGGGGACATGACCGCAAAGGAAAAAGGCCGCCCGATAAGGGCGGCCTTTCTCGGGTGATTTGGTTACTCGGCTGCCCAACCGGACACGGCTTTGATCTCGGTAAAGTCCTCGATCCCGTAAAGCCCGCCTTCGCGACCGTTGCCGGACTGCTTCATGCCGCCAAAGGGCGACCCCGCAGCGCGGCTCTGGCCGTTCATTTCTACCATGCCGGACCGCAGCTGGCGTGCCAGACGGTTGCGACGGGTGCCGTCCTGACTTTGGACATAGTTGGTCAGCCCGTAGACCGTATCATTGGCGATTTGAACGGCTTGTTCTTCGGTGTCGAACTTCATGATCGACAGCACGGGACCAAAGATTTCCTCGCGGGCGATGGTCATGTCGGGGGTCACGTCGGCAAACACCGTCGGTTTGACAAAGAAACCACGGTTCAAGCCATCAGGGCGGCCCGTACCGCCTGCAACCAGCCGCGCACCTTCGTCGATGCCCTTCTGGATCAGGTCCTGGATCTTGTTGAACTGTGTTTCGTTCACGACAGGGCCGATGTGACGGCCATCTTCGGACGCGGGGCCAACGGTGACCTGAGCGGCAACCTTGCCCGCTTCTTCAACGGCTTTGTCGTAGACATCCGACTGCACCAGCATCCGGCTGGGGGCGTTGCACGACTGGCCGGTGTTGTTCATCATATGCAGAACGCCGCGTTTGACAGCCTTGTCATCCGCATCGTTGAAAATGATGTTCGCACCTTTGCCGCCCAGCTCAAGATGGACTTTCTTCAGCGTGTCTGCAGCGGCCTTGGAAATCAACGTGCCAGCGCGGGTTGATCCGGTAAAGCTGATCATGTCGATGTCCTTGTGGGACGACATCTGGCTGCCGACGCCGACACCGTCGCCGTTAACAAGGTTGAAGACGCCTTTCGGGAACCCTGCCTCGTCCATCAATTCGGCAAAGATCATCGCATCCAGCGGGCTTTCCTCGGACGGTTTCAGCACCATGGTGCAGCCCGCGACGACAGCCGCGCCGACCTTGAGGGTGACCTGGTTCATCGGCCAGTTCCAAGGCGTGATCAGGCCCGCGACGCCAACCGCTTCGCGAATGATACGGTCATTTGGGGCGTGATCGCCAAGGGGCTGTTCGAATTCAAACTCTTTCGCGGCCTTGATGAAATTGCTCAGGTGCCAAGTGCCGGCACCGACCTGCGATGTGCGTGCCAGATCCATCGGGGCACCCATTTCGGTGCTCATGGCTGTTGCCAGATCTTCGGCGCGGGCCTGATAAACCTCAAGCAGCTTTTCCAGCAGGGCGATACGTTCGGCAGGGGGCGTGGCCATCCAGCCGGGCAATGCGGCCTTGGCGGCAGCAACGGCGGCATCGGTATCGGCCTGATCGCCCAGCGAAATCACAGCGCAGGGTTCTTCGGTTGACGGGTTGATGACGTGGTAATCATTCGGCTTTGCGGGGGATACCCATTCGCCATTGATATAAAATTCGCGCTTCTCCAGCATGGGAAAACTCCTTTTGTCATGCAATGGCGGGGGTTCCCCCACGCCAGTTGCGCACACCATGTCACCACGTCGTCGCACCTGCAAGAGAGGGGGTGAAACGGCTTGCGCAAACACCTACATAAGAAGGAGTGACGAAAAAGAAACCGCACATAGGAGATATGACATGTCTTTGCGCATCAACGATACCATCCCCGACCTGACCGTCGAAACCGATCAGGGCACGATCAATCTTCACGAGTGGATCGGCGACAGCTGGGCGATCCTTTTTTCGCACCCCAAGGATTTCACGCCGGTCTGCACGACCGAATTCGGTGCTGTGGCGCAGTTGGCCGACGAATGGGCCAAGCGGGGCACCAAAGTGATGGGTATTTCCGTGGACAGCGCTGAAGAGCACAAGAAATGGAAGGACGACATCGAAGGTTTTGCCAAGGCCAAGGCGGGTTTCCCGATCATCGCCGACGAAGACCTGAAAGTCGCCAAGGCGTTCGACATGCTGCCCGCCGAGGCATATCTGCCCGATGGCCGCACGCCCAATGACAGTGCCACCGTGCGCGCCGTCTTTATTATCGGGCCGGACAAGAAGCTGAAGCTGTCGATGACCTATCCGATGACGGTGGGCCGGAATTTCGCCGAAGTTCTACGGGCGCTGGACGGTTTGCAGATGTCGTCTGGCAAGGGGGTCGCGACGCCAGCGAACTGGAACGTGGGCGATGACGTGATCATCCCGACTGCGGTATCCGATGCGGATGCCAAGGCAAAGTTTGGTGAATTCACCACGGTTCTGCCCTATCTGCGCACGACCAAAGCGCCTGACTAAGGCTTTTGCGGCCGCATCCTGACACGGGTGCGGTACCACGCGCGTTTCAATTCCCGCATCAGCTTGCCGCTGGTGCGGGTTTTTTGCTGGATCGTGGACCCACCGATTTGTCCGGCGATTTCGGCATTGCCGTTGGGCAGCAACGCATGCACCGGCTGCCCGGTGATCCAGTGCATCTGCAACCATGTATCGACGGGGCGGTCGATCTTTTCGGACCCTGCGAGCAGGCGTTCCGCGGCCTTGCGGCCCACGACCTGACAGCAACATTGCAGACCGATCCGTTCGGGCAGGATCAGGCGCATGTCACCGTCTTGTGCGATCACACGGGCGGGCGTTTCGCGCATTTTGGGCGGCAGACGCAGATACATGTCCGGGGTCATGTGGGCGTCGATCAGGGCCAGGGCCCGCGCCATGTGGGGGGGCGACACGGCCAGGTCATCCTCGACGATCATGGCATAGTCCCAACCCTGATCCACGATCAGTTGCCAGCATTTGCGGTGGCTTTGGAACACGCCGATTTCGGCTGGTTTCAGCGCAAAGGGGTAGGGCGGGCTGTGCAGATTACCGTTGAAGGTCTGCACGCCTGCGATCTGCGCGGGGTCGCGCCCGTCTACGGCATCGACCAGTTGCGCATCGGGCAAATCCTTCAGCAGCCGGTCGGCATTCGGTCGCCGGGCCGTGCTGCTGGGCATGTGGATGATCAAGGATTTCATGCCGGTTGATAGCCTGTTTCAGGATGCGTTCAAAGATGTCAGCGTGTGGCGTTGAACGTAAACAGCTTTTCGCCCCCGATTTCATAGCCGTCAATCAGCGTTTTGGCGCGGTCACTGACCAGCCATGCCTCGAGCTTTTGCGCGGCATCGGTATTCACGTGGGGGTGTTTCGCGGGATTTACCGGCAGATAGGCATATTGGTTGAACAGCACCGGATCGCCTGCGAACAGGATCGCCAGATCGGATTTATTGGCAAAGTTCAGCCAGCTGGCCCGGTCCGACATGATGTAGGCCCCAAGCCCGGCAGCGGTGTTGAGGCTGGCCCCCATCCCGGCACCGACGGCCTTGTACCATTCGCCAAAACCGGCAGGGTCCAGATCGGCGGAAGCCCAAAGCGACAGTTCCTTCTTGTGGGTGCCGCTGTCGTCACCGCGGCTGACAAACATCGATTCGGCGGTTTCGATCTGCGCCAACGCATCCTTGGCTGATTTGGTGGTCTGGATCGCGGCGGGGTCGGCCTTGGGACCAATCAGCACGAAATCGTTATACATGATCTCGCGGCGGTGGGTGCCGTACCCGTCCGCAACGAATGCCTCTTCGGCCTTTTTCGAATGCACCAGAATGGCGTCCACATCGCCTGCTTCGCCCAGACGCAAGGCCTGACCGGTGCCGACGATCAGCAGTTGCACATCCAGATCCAGGTCCTGTTTGATCGCCGGAAGCAGCACCTCGGACAGGCCGGAGTTATTGAAAGACGTGGTCACCGCCATCTTCATCGTATCGGCATTGGCCAAGGTCGCACTGAGGCTTACGACAAGCGCTGCAAAGAGGTGTTTCATTCCAATATGTCTCCGTTCAGGAAAGATGCAAATTCTGTTGTCCGGGGCACGTCAAAAGCCATTGGCGCGGCGGCGGCTTCGTGAATAGCACCCTTAAACAGAAACAGGACATCGGTCGCAAGGCGCCGTGCCTGACCCAGATCATGGGTGGCCATCACAAGGCGGGTTCCTGCCTTGTGGGCGGTCAAAAGCAACGCCTCGATCTCTTTGACGGATCGGCCATCCAGATTTGAGCAAGGCTCGTCCAGAAACAGGATTTCGGGGGCGCGGATCAGCGCACGGGCTAAGGCCAGCTTTTGCTTTTCACCGCCCGACAGCCGTGTGGCGGACCGATCCAGCGCATCGGCCAGTCCGATCCGGCCCGCCCAAAGGCTCACGGCGGCGTCGATATCGGCTTGCGGCGCTCCGAGTATCTTCAACGGATAGGCTAGGTTCGCCCGGACCGACCGCCGCAACATGACGGGGTTCTGGAACACGTAAGCCTGTTTCGTGCGCGCCACGTCATCGGGGCCAGACCAGTCGACCGTCCCTTGGGACAGCCGCTCAAGCCCGTGCAAGGCCTTGAGCAGGGTCGTTTTACCAGCGCCGTTCGGCCCCAGCACAATCGTGAAGCCCGTCGGTCCCAAGGTCAGGTTCACTGGGCCCAACAACGTCTTGCCGCGTTTTCGAATGCTGACATCCCGCATATGGACGGGCAGGGCCAAGGTTACCATCTGCCCTCTCTTTCCGTGCGCGACAGGGCGTGGATGATCAGGTTCACGCCAAGCGCGAGGGCGATCAGCACAAAGCCAAGACCAAGGGCCAGCGCAAAATCGCCCTTGCCGGTTTCCAATGCGATGGCCGTGGTCAGCACGCGGGTGGCGTGGTCGATATTACCGCCGACGATCATGATCGCGCCCACCTCGCCGATCGCGCGGCCGAACCCGGCCAGCGCTGCGGTCAGCAAGGCCCTGCGCCCGTCAAGGATCAGGGTCAGGATACGCTGCCCGGGCGTGGTGTTCAGCGAAATCAACAGATCGTGATATTCGGCCCAAAGGTCACGCATGGCCTGATGGGTGATGGATGCGATCAAGGGCGTGATGATGATCACCTGAGCGATGATCATGGCCGAAGGCGTGAACAGCAGCCCAAAAACGCCAAAGGGGCCGGACCGTGACAACAGCAAATAGACGATCAGCCCGACGACAACGGGCGGCAGGCCCATCATCGCGTTCAGCACGGCAATGGCCGTGCGGCGAAACCGAAACCGCCGGATCGCCAGCCATGTGCCAAAGGGCAGCGCGATGGCGGATGCGATCACCAGGGCCGTCAAACTGACCTGGAGCGAGCGCAGGGTAATCTCGATCAGGTCCGGATCACCGTTGACGACCAGCCAGAATGCAGAAGAAAGGCCTGCCCAGATGTCATTCATCGGGCAGGCCGCGTTTCGAAGAAGTCATAGGTGCCTGTCTTCAGTCGCCCAGACGGACGTTGCTGTCAGAGGTCATGTCAGCCGATGAAAATCCGGCGTTCGTCAGGGCAAGGTTTGCCCCGACACAGATCACGATCAAGGCCAGAACGGCCCCAAGAAAAGCTTTCATTTGGCACCTCGGTGTTGCGTTGTTGCAGGCGTTGCATATGTCATCTTGCGTGCCTTCCTATTCGGCCGGATGCGTGGCGGGCGCGGCCTTGCTTTGCTCTGCCACGACTTCATCGGCCCAGATGCTGTGATGCTCGCGCGCCCATTCCAGATCGACGTCGCCCGATCCCATCGCCTCGAACGCACCTTCCATGCCGAGGGTACCGATGTAGATATGCGCGATGATCACGGCCATCAGCACAAAGCTGACGATGGCGTGCCAAAGCTGTGCGTATTGCATTTCCTCTTGCGGGGTCAACGCAGCCTCGATCGGGCCGAAACCCAGCAACTGGGGCAGGCCCATGTCGTTCAGCTTGGCAAAGGTCGGTCCGAACATGTTGATTTCAAACGGGAACAACAGCGACAGGCCAGAGACCGAAATCGAGGTACCCAGAATGATGACGGACCAGAAGATCAGCTTTTGACCGGCATTGAACTTCTTGGCGGGTGGATGACCTTTGCCAAAAATACCGCCGCCTTTGAGAATCCAGTTGATGTCGGTGCGATCGGGCAGGTTGTGGGCAATCCACATCACGAACACCATCACCAGGCCCAACATGAACGCCCACGAGACGTTGTTGTGAACCCACTTGCCGGCAATCGCAAAGGTCGAAAACGCCTCGTGACCAAAGGTTGGGATCAGCAGCTTGCGGCCCGCAAGCTGGATCAGGCCGGTCAGCCCGAGCAGTATGAAAGACCCCGCAATCAACCAGTGGCCGAACCGTTCGATCCATTTGAACCGTTCGATCGTGATGCCCGCACGGCCATGTTCGATCTTGATCCGGCCACGGATCAGAAAGAAGATCGCCAGCAGCAGCACCGTGATGCCCAGAAGGGCACCGCCATAGGTCAGCAGGGGGCCTTCGCGAAAGTTAAGCCACCACATGCCGCCTTCTTGCATCAGAACCTTTGCCGCGGGGCCTTTGTTGCTTGCCACCACTGCGGTGCCTTCATTGGCGCGGATTTCGCGCCAAAGCGTCGGGTCGGACGCCCCGCCAAGGGTCCCGAGCTGGTCGGCTGTCGGGGCTCCGGCACGGGTCTCGGGCAGCGGGACCTGGGCACCAAACGGCACATCTTCGCCGCGCTGACGGGCAAGGATGTCTTCAAGGGTTTGTTTGCCCGGTTCGGTGACCATCGGATCGCCCGAGGCGTCTTGCGCCGCAGTCAGGCCAGCAAAGGATGCGATGAAAACAAGGGGCAGCAGGATGCGCAGAAACGCCATCGTGACCTCCAACAGATAAAGTTAAAATGGCCCGCCAGCATGTGCGCCAGCGGGCCAGTGAAGACATGTAATCTAGAAAGGGGCGTTAGCCACCTTTTTGATCGTATGCCGTGCCCCAGCCCCATGCGCCGGACCCGAAACCACGGGCGACAACACGCTCGCGGTAGATACCGGAGACCACGTCGCCGTCACCGGCAAGCAGGGCCTTGGTCGAACACATTTCGGCACAGATCGGCAATTTGCCTTCTGCGATCCGGTTGCGGCCGTATTTCTGGAACTCGGCTTCGGAATTGTTCTCCTCGGGGCCACCGGCGCAGAAGGTACATTTGTCCATCTTTCCGCGCGATCCAAAGTTGCCCGCCTGTGGGTACTGCGGCGCGCCGAAGGGGCAGGCGTAAAAGCAGTAGCCGCAGCCGATGCACAGGTCTTTGGAGTGTAGAACCACACCGTCGTCGGTCTGGTAGAAGCAATCTACCGGACATACGGCCATACAGGGCGCGTCCGAACAGTGCATGCAGGCAACCGAGATCGAGCGTTCGCCCGGTGTGCCGTCCTGGATCGTGACCACCTTGCGGCGGTTGATGCCCCACGGCACCTCGTGTTCGTTCTTACAGGCCGTGACGCATGCGTTGCATTCGATGCAGCGTTCGGCGTCGCAGAGAAACTTTGCTCTTGCCATCTTGTCGGTCTCCTTACGCTGTCCAGATTTTGCAGAGGGTCACTTTGGTCTCTTGCATCTGAGTTACTGAATCATAGCCATATGTCTGTGCGGTGTTTGTGGATTCACCCAACACATAGGGGTCTGCGCCGTCAGGATATCTGTCCCGCAGATCGACCCCTTCCATGTGACCGCCAAAGTGGAACGGCATGAAGGCCACGCCGCTTTCGACCCGCTCTGTCACCATGGCCATCACTTTGACCTTGCCGCCTTCCGGGCCTTCGACCCAGACCTGCGCCCGGTCACGCACGCCGATGTTGTTGGCATCGCGCGGGTTGATCTCGATGAACATGTCCTGCTGAAGCTCGGCCAACCAGGGGTTGGACCGGGTTTCATCACCGCCACCTTCGTATTCGACCAAGCGGCCAGACGTCAGGATGATCGGATAGTCCTTGGAAAAGTCGTTTTCCTGAATGGACTTGTACATGGTGGGCACGCGCCAGAACTTCTTGTCTTCATAGGTAGGATAGTCGGCCACCAGATCACGACGGTTGGTATAAAGCGGCTCGCGGTGGATTGGCACCGGATCGGGGAAGGTCCAGACCACGGCGCGGGCCTTGGCGTTGCCGAAGGGGGCGCAGCCATGCTTGATCGCGACGCGCTGGATGCCGCCCGACAGGTCGGTCTTCCAGTTCACGCCACCGGTCTTGGCGGTGTAATCGGATGGCGTTTCGCCTGTTTGCGATGTTTCGCCAACTTCTTCAGTGGGCTTTTCATCGGACGCTGGACGGCCTTCGGGGTAGCCTGCCACATAGTTGATCACAGCCATCTCTTCATCGGTCAGGTCGCCGTCCCAGCCCAGTTCACGCAGCATCTGCATGGTGAATTCGGGGTAGCCGTCCTGGATTTCCGATCCGACGCTGTAGACGCCTTCGGCCAGCAGGTTGTCGCCATCACGTTCTACGCCGAAACGGGCGCGGAAGGTCAGACCGCCTTCGGCAACCGGCATCGACATGTCGTACAGGTTCGCCGTGCCGGGGTGGTTCATCTCGGGGGTGCCCCAGGCAGGCCATGGCATGCCGTAGAAATCGCCATCGGCTGGTCCGCCATTCGCCCGCAACGTCGTGCGGTCGAATGTGTGCTGATTGGCCATGTGCATTTTCATACGCTCTGGGCTTTGCCCGGTATAGCCGATGGTCCACATGCCGCGGTTGAATTCGCGGGTAATGTCTTCGACTACGGGCTCGTCACCTTCGATCGCGATGTTCTTGAACAGCCGGTCAGTGAAACCGAACTTGTCTGCGAACAGCTTGATGATCGTGTGATCCTCTTTGGACTCGAACAGCGGCTCGACGACTTTGTCACGCCATTGCAGCGACCGGTTGGAGGCGGTTACGGACCCGCGTGTCTCGAACTGTGTACAGGCGGGCAGGAGGTACAGACCATCCTGACGGTCCTGCATAACAGCAGACACGGTGGGGTAGGGATCAACCACGACCATCAGGTCGAGTTTTTCCATCGCTGTGACCATTTCCTTTTGACGGGTCTGAGAGTTGGGCGCGTGGCCCCACAGAACCATCGCACGGGTATTGTCGGGCTGGTCGATGTTTTCCTTGTCTTCCAGCACGCCGTCGATCCAGCGGCTGACCGGAATACCGGTCAGGTTCATCATCGACGTATCGCCAAAGGACGCATCCGAGAAGCGACCCTTGAGCCAGTCAAGGTCTTCCTCCCAAACACGCGCCCAGTGGGCCCAGGCACCAGCGCTCAGGCCGTAATAGCCGGGCAGGGTGTCCGCCAGAACGCCAAGGTCGGTTGCACCTTGCACGTTGTCGTGGCCGCGGAAGATGTTGGTGCCGCCGCCGGCCGTACCCATGTTACCAAGGGCCAGCTGCAGGATGCAATAGGCGCGGG
The DNA here is from genome assembly GCF_000156335.1 of Roseobacter sp. GAI101. Classification (GTDB taxonomy): domain Bacteria; phylum Pseudomonadota; class Alphaproteobacteria; order Rhodobacterales; family Rhodobacteraceae; genus Sulfitobacter. Next base: position 2,322,625 of record NZ_DS999213.1, on the reverse strand, counting down.
TGTTGTTGTTGCCGTTGGTGTGCTGCGTGCCGCCCATGCACCAGATTACGGTGCCGGGGCGGTTGTTGGCCAGCGTACGCGCAACGCGCTCAAGCTGCTTTGCGGGTGCACCTGTGACGCGCTCGACCTCATCGGGAGTCCACTTGGCGACTTCGTCCCGGATCTGCTCCATACCCCAGACGCGGGTGCGGATGAAATCCTTGTCCTCCCACCCGTTTTCAAAGATGTGCCACAGGATACCCCAGACCAGTGCAACATCCGACCCGGGCCGGAAGCGGACATATTCGTCAGCGTGGGCGGCGGTGCGCGTGAAGCGCGGGTCACACACGATCAGCGGTGCGTTGTTTTCCTCTTTCGCCTTCAGCAGGTGCAGGAGGGAAACAGGGTGCGCTTCGGCGGGGTTGCCACCGATCACAAAGATCGCCTTGCTGTTGTGAATGTCGTTGTAGCTGTTGGTCATGGCACCGTAGCCCCATGTATTCGCAACGCCCGCAACGGTAGTCGAGTGGCAGATCCGCGCCTGGTGGTCGACGTTGTTGGTGCCCCAGTAGGCCGCGAACTTGCGGAACAGGTAGGCCTGTTCGTTGTTGTGCTTGGCAGAACCCAGCCAATAAACCGAATCCGGTCCGCTTTCTTCGCGGATCGTGTTCATCTTGTCGCCGATTTCGTTGATCGCCTGTTCCCAGCTGATCCGAACCCACTGACCGCCTTCTTTTTTCATCGGGTATTTCAGGCGACGTTCACCATGCGCGTGCTCGCGTACAGAGGCCCCTTTGGCGCAATGGGCCCCCAGGTTGAAGGGGCTGTCCCAGCCGGGTTCCTGGCCTGTCCACACGCCGTTCGATACTTCGGCGATGACCGTACAGCCGACCGAACAGTGGGTGCAGACCGATTTGATCGTTTCGACCGCACCATTGACGGCTGTTGCGGCGGATGCCTGTGTCACTGACCCTGCGGTCGCGGCGATGGCTGCCAGGCCACCGATGGCCAGACCGGAACCGCGCAGGAATGCACGACGGTCGACGGATTTTTCGGCGATATCGGACAGCATGCCAGCCCGTTGGGGCCGTCTTGCCAATCCGTTTGTCTTTTTCCGAAGCATAGTATCCTCCCTTGGATGCCCGCGTGATCCGTGAACCGTTGTTCAGGCCGGGGCTGATTGTTCCCACCAAAGCTTTTGCACGGTGGTGGTTTGAAGCTTAAAAGCGGGTGCTGTCCAGATACGCGCGGGTGTGCGCGGTATCCTGCATTGTGCTGGATTGCAGATCGACAGGCTGCGCCTCTGCGGCCGTACCGCTTGCGGCCACGGCTACGACGGCAGCCGGTGCTGCTGTGCCTGCCAGCTTAAGGAAGTTGCGGCGGCTGGTGCCTTTGGTATCCTGGGTCATGGGTTTTTAGCCCCTTTCCTTGGTTGCGCGGGCGAACCCGCTGTTGTGTCGCGGTATCTAGCCCGCCGTCATACGAAATGCTTCGCGTTCGATATCCATGAAGACATGGCCAACCTCGGCCACCCCTGCATAAAGTACTGAATTTTTCGCAGCTTTGAGATCGGCAAAGAAATGCCCCGCCCAAGGTGCGATATGCTTGTTGAAAAACGACCGTTGAGCCGCATCAGACGCAGGAGCGCCAAAGCGCCCGACGATCATGCCGCCCATCATCTCCATCAGGGAGGCGATGTTGTCTTCGGGTTCGAACACGTTTGCGGCACGGCTGATGCGTTGTGCCGACATGTCGGTGCGCAGGGCCGCAAGGGGTTTTTCGTTCAGAAACCCGGTCAGGTAATAGCTGGCATAGGGCAGCAATTCACCCCGGCCCAGACCGATGAACAACGCGTTGAATTCGGTTTCGACCTTCTTTGGTGTCATCGCCTTGGCCACGCGCGCCAACCCGTTGATCGCTTGGCCCAGATCGCTGTCGTCACCGGACAGGCCTGCGGTTTGGTCCAGCAGCATCTGATCAGCCGGATGGGCCAGCATCACGCCAAGATAGTTGTAGAGATCGGCCCGCAGGCGATCTTCGACGGTGACAACAGGGGCTTGCGCAGTGGCGGTCATGTGCTGTGTTCCTCAAAGCGGAAGGCCATGCGGCGGGGCGTTACGATTGGCGCATCCTGTGTGTCCGGGGCAGCCGCCGTATCGGGGGCGTCTTGCTGTGCGGTGTCTGGCGTAGCGTCGGCCATAGCTTGCGGTTCTTCGGCCACGACGGGAGCGTCTTCCTGTAGGGATTCTTGTTCGGTCAGGGCCAAAGCCTTTTTGGCGATATCTTCGACGTGGCGGCGCAGGCCCTGACCCACCTGATAGCTGGTCGTGAAATCCGTCACGGCAGAGGCTTGAGTATAGTCATCGGCGTAATCCACCAGATCGTCCAGACAGGCGAGCACAGGGTTGGACACCCACAGCTTGCGCAGGGCGCGGCGGCGCAGATGTTCGGGGATCGCACGGGACATGAAAGCGGTGAAGTCATCGCCCGCCTTCAAAGTATCAGGATCGGGCAGATCGAATTCGGCCAGCAGTTCGGCATCGGTTTTCTCGGCAAGAGCGGCCTGTTCTTCGGCCTCTACCTGCGCCTCGGCTGCCCGTAATGCGGTTTCTTCTTCGGCGCGCACCGCAGCGCGGCGGCGGTCCCAGAAAGAGGTGTGGCGGGTCATTGTGCAGGCTCCGATCCGGCGCGGCGCGGGGCACGGTACACATCGGTCGTCTGGCTGATCCGCGCATCGCCGATGCCGTCCTGCTTGTGCTCGCGGTGCTTGTCACGGCGGCGCTTCACGAACGCTTCTTCCTCGTGGTGTTCGTCGACATAGGACGCGATCCACGCATGGACCTGCGGGGTCATCATGACCTTTTCCACGATGTCTTCACCGTTGTCGCTGTAATCCTGCGCCTCGTAGGGCGACGCCGTGACCATCACCACCTCAAGCGGTTTCGCCGGGTCACTGGTTTCGCGGCAGATCACATAGACGCAGGGCACATTGGCGGCGAGCCCGTGAACATACGCCTCTGTATCCGTACGGTAGATGGTCAGCGGCACGGTCGTGACGTGATAGTCGGATACATCGCCATCGGTGCGCAGCAATTTCCAGTCGGCAGGGTCGGCACCCGGCAGGATGCAAACGGCACGCCACGCAAACTTCGCCCATTTCGTAACCCCGGGGGATTTACGAAGCACCACGCCGACTGGCATGGAGAGCGCTGATTTGGGCAGTGCGTTCACGTGTCTTCCTGTATTTTGTCAGGTTCGGGTTCTGGTATACTGACGTATTCTGACGTCACTTCAAAGTGTCTTTTTGTCACCTTGCCGAAGACGTGAAGCTTTCTGCGATGCAGCATGTGCGGCGCGGGGCCCGAAACCTCAATTTTTTATGGAAACTTCAGCGTCCTGATTGTTTTCGCTTGGAAATTTATTTTGCGACCGTGTGCAAAATTCAACAGGCTACCCCAATGAATTTGGGGTTTGCGGCTGCCGTTGAACATCATTAGCTTACCCCGAAATGCTGACGGGCCCCCGTGTAGGGAATATCCCTGTCAGGGGGGAGACTATGGAAAAAACACTTCTGCTTTGTGACTGTCTGGGCAGTCAGACCGTTGACGCGGATGGGCTGTCAAAAGCGGCGGGGCTGGCCTGTTCCAAGGTGCACCGCAGTCTGTGCACGGATCAGATAAACATCGCCGCCGAAGCGATCAAAGCCGGGGACGTGACCATCGCGTGCCAGCAGGAACGCCGCCGATTCGAGGATCTTGCCGAAGAACTTGAAGCAGAGGTCCCCGGTTTCGTCGATATCCGTGACCGCGCCGGATGGCATGACGGTCCCGGCGATGCGACCCCGAAAATGGCGGCCTTGGTGGCCGAGGCGCATTTAGCCTCCCCCGCGCCGCGGGTTCTGGATGTCGTGTCCGAGGGGACATGTCTGGTGTTCGGCCCTGCCGACCTCGCGCTTGAGGTGGCGGACAAGCTGGCTGATACGCTGGCGGTGACGGTGCTTGTGGCGGCTGGATCCGACGTGTCGATTGACCCGCGGTTTGATGTGGTGCGCGGCAAGATCCGCAAGGCGGCGGGATCGCTTGGCAACTTCAATCTGACGCTTGATGCGCTCGAGGTGATGATCCCCGGCGGGCGCGGCGCAGCTGACTTCACGGCCCCGCGCGATGGCGCGCTGTCTCAATGCGATATCATTCTGGACCTAAGCGGCGACACCTCCCTGTTTCCGGCACCGCACAAGCGCGACGGGTATCTGCGCGCCGACCCCGGCAGCCAACCCGCCGTGGCCGAAGCCGTGCAGCAGGCGATGCAGATGGTCGGCACCTTTGAAAAGCCGCTTTACGTGCGCCTGACCGAAAGCCTGTGCGCGCATTCGCGGGCGGAACAGGCGGCTTGTTCAAACTGCCTTGACCTGTGCCCCACGGGGGCGATCACGTCGGCCGGGGAACATGTCGCGATTGACCCGCTGATTTGCGCAGGCTGCGGCAGTTGTTCAGCCGTGTGCCCGTCGGGGGCCATCACCTATGATGCACCGCCGGTCGACACGCTGTTCCGCAGGCTGTCCACCCTTGCCAGCACATACCGCAAGGCGGGCGGTCTGGCCCCGCGTCTGCTGGTCCATGATGAAGACCACGGGGCCGAGATGATCAGCCTGTTCGCAAGGTATGGCGCTGGTCTGCCGACCGATGTGATCCCCTTGGCTGTCGATGCGCTGGCAGGGTTTGGCCATGCGGAAATGCTGGCTGCACTTGGCTGTGGTTTCACCGCTGTCGATGTCCTGCTGTCGCCAAAAACGGAAAGCGATGTGATCGAGGCGCAAGCCGATATCGCCCGCGCGATCAGTGGCAGCGATGCGATCCGGTTGCTGGATCTGGCGGACCCCGATGCGCTGGAAGGCGCGTTGATGCCCGGCACGCTCCAGCCCGCCCACGAGACTCTGCTGCCCCTTGGCACGCGCCGCCAGATCGCACGGCTTGCGGGGAAAACCTTGCAACCCGACGCGCAGGTGATCGATCTGCCCGACGCCGCCCCCTATGGCGCGGTGCTGGTGGATACGGACGCCTGCACGCTGTGTCTGTCCTGTGTGTCGCTGTGCCCGTCGGGCGCGTTGGGCGACAACCCTGATCTGCCGCAACTGCGCTTTCAGGAAGATGCCTGCCTGCAATGCGGGCTGTGTGCCAACATCTGCCCCGAACAGGCGATCACGCTGAAGCCACAGATGAACCTGACGGATGCGGCATTCACCCAGGTTGTGCTGCACGAAGAGGAACCTTTTGCCTGTATCGAATGCGGCAACCTGTTCGGGGTGAAATCCACCGTTGAAAAGATCACGGAAAAGCTGGCCGGCAAACATGCGATGTTCGCGTCATCGGAAGCGGCGAAGATGATCCAGATGTGTGACAACTGCCGCGTCAATGCGCAGTATCACGCGCAAAACAACCCGTTGGCCGGCAAGGAACGTCCCCGCGTGCGGACCTCGGAAGACTATTTCAGCAAGCGCAAAGATCACTAGGCGCTTTGTCAAAACCCTAAATCTCAGGAGAACATCATGAGCGATGATTTCAACATGTCGATGCGCAAATTCCTCAAGCAGGTCGGCGTCACTTCGCAGCAAGCCATCGAAAAGGCGATGCGCGAAGGTGGTGACACCGCTGGTAAGACCTATCACGCCAAGATGGTGCTGACCATCGACGGGCTTGACGTCGAACATATCGTGACCGGCGACATCCAAGGGCAGTCAGAAGCGTGAGCGTGACCCGCGACGCCGTTCTGGCCTGCCTCAAGACCCTGAACGACCCGGTTTCCGGCAAGGACATTGTCGAATTGGGTCTGGTCAAAGCGTTGACCGTCGATGAGGGCGCTGTGCGTTTCGTGCTGGAGGTCAACCCGTCCCATGCAGACGCCTACGCGGCGCTGCGTGATCAGGCCGATGCGGCGGTCAAGGCACTGGACGGGGTCAAAACCGTCTCTGCCGTACTGACCGCGCATTCCAAGCAGGCCGCGCCGCCTGATCTGAAGATGGGCCGTAAATCCGAACCTACCGGCCCTGAAAAAATTCCCGGTGTGGACCGTATTCTTGCGATTGCCTCTGGCAAGGGCGGTGTGGGGAAATCCACCGTTGCCGCCAATCTGGCCTGTGCACTGGCCGCCGAAGGGCGGCGTGTGGGCATGCTGGATGCCGATGTCTACGGCCCTTCGCAGCCCCGGATGCTGGGCGTGTCCGGACGGCCTGCGTCGCCTGATGGCAAGACGATCCTGCCGATGCGCAACTTTGGCGTCACGATGATGTCGATCGGGCTGATGACCAATGACGATCAGGCGGTCGTCTGGCGCGGCCCCATGCTGATGGGCGCGTTGCAGCAGATGATGATGCAGGTGCAATGGGGCGCGCTGGATGTGCTGATCGTGGATCTGCCCCCTGGCACCGGCGACGTGCAGATGACGCTGGCGCAAAAGGCGCAGGTTGATGGCGCGATCATCGTGTCCACTCCGCAAGATGTGGCGCTGCTGGATGCCCGCAAGGGGATCGACATGTTCAACCAGCTCAAGACGCCTATCATCGGCATGATCGAAAACATGAGCACGCACATCTGTTCAAATTGCGGTCACGAGGAACATGTGTTCGGCCATGGTGGTGTCGCAGCCGAGGCCGCCAAACTGGGCGTGCCCCTGCTGGCGGAAATCCCGCTGCATCTGGACATTCGCGTGGCGGCGGATGGTGGTGCGCCCATCGTGGTGTCGAAACCCGATAGCCCACAGGCCGAAGCATTCCGCACCGTTGCCAAGGCGTTGGTCGCAGGCGGTCACGCGTGACCGATGCCCCGGTGTTCCCACCGCTGCTGACGGGGCTGCACGCCGCTGACCCGTTCGCGCGCGCCTGTGCCGAGGCGCGGCAAGGGTGCAATGCCGGGCTGGTGGTCTATGATCCGGGGCCAAGCGTCCTGCAGGGCGCGATCGTCTTCGCCCCCGAAGTGCCTCTCGCGTCTGCGATGGCGATGCTGCCGCTTTGCGCGGTGGGCTTCCAGAATGCCCTTGGCGCGCTGGCCCCGCCCGAAGTCGGCGTGCATCTGGCGTGGAATGGCGAATTGCGGGTGAACGGGGCGATCTGCGGGCAGATGCGCGCGACTGTGTCCGACCCTGATCCACAAGCTGTCCCTGACTGGCTGGTCGTGGGCTTTACCGTCAACATCCTGCCCCAAAGCGACACCCCCGGCGATACACCCGATCAGACCACGCTATTCGGCGAAGGCTGTTCCGAGGTGAACCCGGTGACCCTGCTTGAATCTTGGGCGCGGCATACGCTGGTGGCGCTGAACCGGTGGTCCGACGACGGGCCCGGACCGCTGCACAAGGAATGGACCGGCCTTGCGTGGAACATCGGAAAAGACGTGACCCATGGCGATCTGTCGGGGCGTTTTACCGGCGTTGACCAAGACTTTGGGCTGCTGCTGAAATCCACCGACACGACCCACCTTATCCCCCTGACTGACCTGTTGGAGCCTGCCTCATGAGCGATCTTTTCCTCGCCCGCGCGATCCATTTCGACGAAAGCGACCGAAACGTGTTCCATTCCCCTGCGCGTACCGGCGAATGGTGCGTATCGGGCGGGTTCGAGTTTTCGAACTGGTCCGACGGCGATCTGACCGGCAAGGCGCGGCAGGCCTTTGCAAACGGATGGATGGGGGTTGAAACCTTTGGCCGTGTGACGTTCGTGGCCGTGACCAAGGCCGAACCCTTTGAAGTCGAGGCAATCACCCTGCAATTGATGAAACATTTCGTCGAGATTTACGGTGCCCCGTCGATGGAAGCCGCCCGCCCCGTCGCCGAAGAAGAGGTCACCCAGATGATGGAACTGTGCGCCGACCATGCGCCCAACACCCTGCTGACCGTCGCGCGCGAGCTATCCGAAAGCGGCGTGCGCGAGAGCTTCAGGTTTATCGAGCCACAAGATGCAGGCATCGACCAGTTCGCGGTGCATGGATCGTTGGACGAGGATGACCACGATCATGACCATAGCGGGCACGGTCATTCACACTAAAGACGAAGACTGGGGCGGCGCTGGCAAGCCGCCATTGTAAACGGAAATTTCTTGCGATTTATCCAGCCTTTCTGCAAGGTATCGCCGAATTTGGCGAAGGAGTGTCTGCATGGGGTTTTGGCAAGACGTCGTAGAAACGGTAACCGAAGCGATCAACAACCTTTCAGGGAATGGCAAGTCGGTTCAGGACAATATCGTGAATGATCTGAAAGACCACGCTGGCGGAAACGACAACGGGAATGACGGCGGTGGCAATGACGCGGGTAACGATGCTGGAAACGGCGGCGGATCGGATGATTAACTTTTAAGAACCTTGGTCAACCTGAAGAAGATGTCGATCCAAAAGCCAAGGACAATGCCGATTGCGACCGTCTTGAGATGGTCCATCAGATCAAAGACTTCGAGATAGTCGAGGATGGAGAAAGCTGCGTCTGGAAACAGCAGGGCATTGACGCCTCCGAGTAGAAACCACCACGCGAGATAGCCGATCCCGTCGCAAAGGAACCGCATCAGCCAGAAATTGAATCTAAGCGTAATGCGCAAGAGATACTTGCGCCAAACCGAATAGACAGCGCCGGTGATAAACAGGCTAAGCAAGTAGAGCAGAATATCTGGGGTAAACAGACCTTCGGAAAACGCGCCGGTACCAAACAGAATGAAATTTAAACCAATGAAAAATAACGTGTAGGAAAGCGCGTCGTAGAAAAATCGGGTCATACTATTCGGTTCGCAGTTTGTCCGATCAACGTGATAACAAAAAAGCCCCGGTGTTTCCACCGGGGCTTGATCGTTTCAGATAGTGGTTAAGGATTACTCCTCGGAACCTTCTTCTTTCTTTATCTCTTCGCCCGTTTCCTGATCGACGACTTTCATCGACAGGCGAACCTTGCCGCGGTCGTCAAAGCCCAGCAGTTTGACTTTCACTTCCTGACCTTCCTTCAGAACGTCCGAAGGGTGGTTCAGGCGGCGGTTTTCGATCTGGGACACGTGGACCAGACCGTCGCGCTTGCCAAAGAAGTTCACGAAGGCACCGAAATCGACGATCTTGACGACGGTACCGGTGTAAACCGCACCCTCTTCAGGCTCGGCCACGATGGACCAGATCATGTCATAGGCTTTCTTGATCGACTCGCCGTTTGGCGATGCGATCTTGATGATGCCTTCGTCATTGATGTCGACCTTGGCACCGGACACTTCGACGATTTCGCGGATCACTTTACCGCCGGAACCGATAACTTCACGGATCTTGTCGGTTGGGATCTGCATCGTTTCGATGCGTGGGGCGTGGACCGAGAATTCACCCGCGCCGGACAGGGCCTTGTTCATTTCACCAAGGATGTGAACGCGGCCGGCTTTGGCTTGGGCCAGGGCTTTTTCCATGATCTCTGGCGTGATGCCTGCGATCTTGATGTCCATCTGCAGCGACGTGATACCTGCTTCGGTACCGGCCACTTTAAAGTCCATGTCGCCAAGGTGGTCTTCGTCACCCAGGATGTCGGACAGGATCGCGTAGGAGCCGTCTTCTTCCAGGATCAGACCCATCGCAACACCTGCAACCGGTGCCTTGAGCGGTACACCTGCGTCCATCATGGACAAGGAGCCACCACAGACCGACGCCATCGAGCTTGAGCCGTTCGATTCAGTGATCTCGGACACAACGCGGATGGTGTAGGGGAAGTCGGTGGAAGCCGGCAGAACCGCCTGCAACGCACGCCAAGCCAGCTTGCCGTGACCGATTTCGCGACGGCCAGGGCCGGAAACGCGACCAACTTCACCAACCGAATAGGGAGGGAAGTTGTAGTGCAGCAGGAAGTTGGATTTGAAGTTGCCGTGCAGCGCGTCGATGAACTGTTCGTCATCGCCGGTGCCCAGTGTCGTCACAACCAGACCCTGTGTTTCGCCGCGTGTGAACAGGGCGGAACCGTGGGTGCGGGGCAGGATGCCTGTTTCGGACACGATGTCACGGATTTCGTCAGTCTTGCGACCGTCGATGCGTGTACCGGTTTTGACAACGTCACCGCGCAGGATCGACGCTTCGAGCTTTTTCAACGCGGAACCAAGGTTCGCATCTTCTTTCTGCTCGTCGGTCAGGGCTGCCTTGATGGTCTCGCGGGCGGCGGCGACGGCTGCTGTACGCTCTTGCTTGTCGGAAATCGCGAAGGCGGCGCGCATTTCGGTTTCGCCAGCGGCTTTGACAGCCGCGGAAAGGTCCGAATAATCAACCGGCTGGAAATCAAACGGCTCTTTCGCGGTGTCTTCGGCCAGATCGATGATCAGGTCGATAACGGGCTGGATCTGCTCGTGGGCGAATTTGACCGCACCCAGCATTTCTTCTTCCGACAGCTCGTAAGCTTCGGATTCAACCATCATCACGGCTTCTTTGGTACCGGCAACAACCAGATCAAGACGCTGTTCCGGCTTCAGGCGCAGGTCCTGCATGTCGTCGACGGTCGGGTTGAGGATGTAGTCGCCACCTTCAAAACCAACGCGGCACGCGGCAATCGGGCCACGGAACGGCGCACCGGAAATGGTCAGCGCAGCGGATGCGGCGATCATCGCGACCATATCGGGGTCGTTGACCAGATCGTGCGACAGAACGGTACACATCACCAGAACTTCGTTCTTGAAGCCGGGGACGAACAGCGGGCGGATCGGACGGTCGATCAGGCGGGCTGTCAGTGTTTCTTTCTCGGTGGGGCGGGCCTCACGCTTGAAAAAGCCACCCGGTACTTTACCGGCGGCATAGTATTTCTCTTGGTAGTGAACGGTCAGCGGGAAAAAGTCCTGACCGGGCTTTTGCTGACGTGCAAAAGTGACGTTGGCCATGACGCTGGTTTCGCCCAGTGTCGCAATGACCGAACCGTCTGCCTGACGGGCCACCTTGCCTGTTTCCAGTGTCAGCGTCTCTTCCCCCCACTGCATGGATTT
>NZ_DS999213.1:2239048-2311351 GCF_000156335.1 Roseobacter sp. GAI101 | reverse complement strand
TCGGATTGGGAGCGGTTCGTATCCTCACGCGGTGTGGGATTGGACGATTTCGCCCATGGTCAGTCGTGGCGGCCCAATTCGATCATTCTGGAGGTTGATCCGCCCGACCATACGGCCGTGCGCAAGGTGATGATCCGTGCGATGTCGCCCAAGGTTGCTGCGGGCTATAAACAGATGTTCTTTGACGAGGCCTCGCGTCTGATCAACGATCTGCTGACGCGCGATGGTTTCGACGCAGTGGGCGATTTCGCCGAAGTCTTTCCGACAAATGTGTTTCCCAAAGCGGTTGGCATGACGGACGTAAACAAGCGGCATCTGGTGGATTACGGAGCGATGGTCTTTAATTCGCTGGGGCCGGATAATGACATTCGCAAGGCGACGATGGTTAAGGCCGCCGAAATCATCCCCTGGATCAACGCGGCCTGTGCCCGCGAAAGGCTGACGGGGGACGGTATGGGGGGCATCCTGTATGCTGCCGCTGACGCAGGCGAGATTACCCACGACGAGGCTGGCCTGCTGGTGCGGTCTTTCCTGTCGGCCGGTGTCGACACGACGGTGTCCAGCATCGGCAATGCGCTGGTGTGCCTTGCGCAGCATCCAGGCGAGTTTGAAAAGCTGAAGGCGGACCCATCCCTTGCGCGCCCCTGTTTCGAGGAAGTTCTGCGCTATACATCGCCTGTGCACACATTTTGCCGGACGGCCAAGGCCGATACGCAGGTGTCCGGGATCACGATCGCTGAACACAGCAAAATTCTGTGCGTGCTGGGGGCCGCCAATATGGACCCTGACAAATGGGACGCCCCGCAAGAGTTCCGCATTGATCGCAAGCCGGCAGGGCATCTGGCCTTTGGCGTTGGCGTTCATGGTTGCGTCGGACAGAACGTCGCCCGCGCCGAGATGGAGGCGGTGCTGACGACGCTTGCCCAAAAAGTCGATCGGATCGAACTGCTGAAAGGTCCGGTCTGGCGGCCCAACAACGCAATGCGCGCGCTCGACCAGATGGAGATCAAGCTTCACGGGCGCTGAACCTGCTTGATGCCCAACTTGGTTGAGAGGGGGCGCAGTACCGTTGCTGAACGGGGGGGCACTGCCCAAGCTATCGGAAAAAATTGAAAGGAAGATCATGTTGTTAAAGCGCATTGCACAAAGTTTGGTGGTCGGGGCGATATGCGCCTCGCCGGTCGTCGCTCAGGAATTGGAAAAATGGGGGGCGTCCGACTATTGGGACGTGATGGTTGACCCGTCCTTGGGCGATGGCTGTTTGATCCAATCCGCCTTTACTGACGGGTCGGTCGTCCGCATCGGCTTTGACCGGACCGAGGGCATGGGATACGTCACGGCGTTTAATGACGCATGGGGCGATATCGAAGAGGGCGCGATGTATCCCGTGCTGTTCGATTTGGACGGACAGGAATACGAGGCAGAGGCCAAGGGGATGTACCTGAACGGCGTGCCCGGCACAGACATCATGTTTGACGAAGAAGATTTCCTGTTCGACATCGCCGCAAAGTACACAATGACGCTTTATACCGATGCGGGCGAGGTGATGGCGATTGACCTGACCGGAAGCTATCAGGCGCTTGAGGCTGCGATCGAATGTCAGGAAGAAATGGGTTAGGCTGTTGGTGTCTTGATCCTGAACACGCAAAAACCGCAGCTTTGATGGCTGGGGTTATTTTCGGGTGTGCCCCTCGCTCACCGGCTTTCTCCACTGGGAGCAGGGGGAACATCTGGCTTTGGTCTCGCGAGACACTCCGGAATTACTGAAAGATTTGGCCAAATCGTCACCACAAACCTGACCAAGGATAAGGCGGACAGGTGTGATTAACGAGCTTTTCAGACACCAAGAATGCCAATCCAGTAAGGCCAAGGTGGCGGGCACAAAAAAACCGCGCCCTTTTGTAAGGGCGCGGCTCTGTAAAATCAGACCGTTGGGGCTGCTTAGCGGCGCAGGCCCAGGCGTTTGATGAGATCCTGATAACGGGCTTCATCTTTGCCTTTGACATAATCCAAAAGCTTCCGGCGTGTCGCAACCATTTTCAAAAGACCACGGCGACCGTGGTTGTCTTTCTTGTGGGTTTTGAAGTGCTCGGTCAGCGTTGCAATGCGCGAGGACAGAATGGCAACCTGAACTTCGGGCGAACCTGTGTCGCCTTCTTTGGTTGCGAATTCTTTCATGACGCGTGCTTTTTCTTCCAGCGTAATCGACATCGGGGTCTCCTTTTCAAAAGGTTAAAGTGATGGCGCAGGCCGGGATGTCGTCCAGCACAGGCCCGTGGAGCATCGCCCCTTGATTTGAATCAGTGGGCGATGACGGCGTATAGGAAAGTTTGATCCGCTTGGCAAAGGTTTATTGTGCCGGGGCCCATTGGTCTGTTGTGACAAAGCACGGTGGGTGATCCCGTCAGCGCAAAGCTAGCCCGGCTGAGAGTGCAGAGCTGAACGGGACGAGCGAAATATCTGCGACGGTCAAATAATCGCTGCTTTTGACCGAGGCGACAATCACTCCGTCCATCGTAATGAAGTTTTCATTTGGATTATCCGGGTTCTGATCCAGACTGACGTGCGGTTCCGCAGCGCCGTCCTGGCTGTCGTCCCAGACCAGCAAAAGGCTGTCGTCTTCAGCTTCGAAGTCTTCAATCAAGACGTTATGGCCTTGTTTGATCCAATCCCCAAAGATGATCTGGTCGGCCCCGTCGCCCGCCGTGACGATATCACCGGCACCGGCAATTATCGTGTCATCGCCGCCGCCCCCGTTCAGGTAATCTGCTTCGTCGCTGTCGTCGAGCCCGCCGATGTCTGGGTTATCTTCGACGCCATTGATTACGTCGTCACCCCAGCCGCCAAACAGCGAATCTGCACCGCGACCACCGTTAAGGACGTCATTGTCGAGGCCGCCCATCAGCACATCGTCGCCGTCGTCACCATATAATTCATCGTCGCCTGCAGATCCGTTCAACGAATCGTCCCCCGCGCCGCCGCGCAAGATATCGTCATCATTATGGCCGGTCAGCGCGTCATTTTCGGCCCCGCCAAAAAGGCCATCGCCGCCATCGTCACCATGCAGGTCGTCCTGGCCGGCACCGCCGTTCAGCGTGTCATTGCCGTCGTTGCCGTAGGCGTAATCGTTGCCGTCGTTGCCATTTATCAGGTCATCGCCGCCATAGCCGTTGATCTGGTCATTGCCGGTGCCGCCCTCGATCACGTCCGCGTCTGCCGACCCCGAGATGATTTGCCCGTTTATCCGCCCCGTATCGTCCAGAGCGTTATCTTCATCTTCGTCATCTGCGGGCAGATCGACAAAGGCCACAGCCCCGACCGCCATCAACCCCATCAACCCGGCCAAGAATAACATTACTGAAATCCAATTCCATCAATCCGCGAAACGCGCAGCACGCCACCCAAAATGCCCATAATTGCGCATTCTGGTCAAAACCATACGCGCAACCAGGTTAATCAAGGGCTAAGGCGTCCAGATCTCGGGGTGCTGGGAATAGGAAATATAAAGCGGATGCTTCGGGTGACCGGCCTTTGAAAGCCCCAGATGGTAAACGGGGGTCGCCAGGCTGCGCAGTAGACGCGTGACGTCGGCACCGCGTCCCAGATGCGCGCCATGGGTTCCCCAGGCCGCGATCACACGATCTGCCCAGGCCACACCATCTCGTAAAATCCGGTCGTTTTCGGGCCCGACAGGGTCGGCGGCCTGGCGCATCAGCTTCGGGTCGGTTTCCCGGAAGGCAAAGATATTCGCCACCTGAAATGCGCCAAACCCCAACGCGCGGGCCCTTCTTTCGCAGCGTTCAACCGTGGGGTCGTTATCCACCTCTGTCGCTTTCGACGGGTTAAGCATCACGAAAAGGACCCGGCTGCCTGCCGGATCCCATACCCGCGTGAGGCTGTAGCGATATGTCTCGCAGTCGGAATAAACGGCGGTCGACGGGGCATCGCCCTTGATATGGCTGCGGGTGATCAAAACTATTGCAGCTGGTTGAACACCCGCGACGGGTGCAGTTCGCCTGCCTTGTAGCGGCCGACCGCAACAGCACGCCCCTCGAAAGACGCCCACGCCTCGTCGCCATAGTTGACACTCGACGCAATCACCATTCCGGGGTTGCCGTTGCGCAGCCGTGCGGCCCCTTCGGCGGTGGCCTTCACTTCCGGCAAATCCTGCAAGCCGTGTTCAAGCGGCAGCAGGTGGGTGTCAAGCGCATCGGTGCGCGCCATCTCTTCGATCTGTTCCATCGTCAAGCCGTCTTTGGCATCGAACGGGCCGGACCAGACGCGGCGCAGGTCGCGGACATGCCCAAGGCAGCCCAAGGCCTGCCCCAGATCCCGCGCAATCGACCGGACATAGCCACCTTTGCCACAAACCATCTCAAGGGTGACGTGATCGGCGTCGGGCCGGTCAATCAAAAGCAAGCTTTCCACCCAAAGGGGGCGCGCGGCCAGCTCCATCGCCTCGCCCTCGCGAGCCAGTTTATAGGCCCGCTGGCCGTCAATCTTGACGGCCGAAAACTGGGGCGGGACCTGCTGTATGTCGCCGATGAAACCAGCCAGGGCCGCCTTGATCGCCGCATCGTCGGGGCGCAGATCGGATGTCTCCAACACCTCGCCATCGGCGTCATCGGTGTTCGTGGAAACTCCCAGCCGGACGGTAAACTCGTAAGCCTTCAGTGCGTCAGTAATATAGGGTACTGTCTTTGTCGCCTCACCAAGGGCAATGGCAAGCACGCCGGTGGCATCCGGATCAAGCGTGCCGGCATGGCCCGCCTTGTTTGCATTCAGCGCCCACCGCACTTTGTTGACCACAGTGGTCGATGTCGGCCCGGCAGGCTTGTCCACCACCAACCAACCTGAAATATCGCGTCCCTTGCGTCTGCGTGCCATGTGTATGCCTTTGCCTGATTTCAACCGCGTGTATCAAAGCCTGCCCTGAATTGCCCAGACCTTCATTTTCCAAATGGAAAAAAATCCTCGCCGAAGGCATGAAAATTCTTTTGCGCTAACACTTATTTACTGGTCACAACGCCGATGATCGGCCCAAGCGGGCTGAACCCCAGATCATTGCGCCCCAATTCCGGGGCCCGCAACCGCGAGATATTTCCATCGAAGTAAAGCGCGTTGGGCAGCTTTAACCTATCGCGGAAATACACCGCGAAATCGTAGAAATTGATCACGCCCTTGGAAATGGCGAACACCGCGCGCTTGCCGTCTGCAGTAGTCCCCACGCCATTGCGCACATAGCGCGACGTTCCATTTTTCAGGAACCGCGGATGCAGCTTGCCGTCAATCACCAGCATCGGGCCGGACTGCGTCGCACTGGTGCAGTCGAGGGAGGCTTTCAGAAACTTTTTTGTTTCAACCACATCGGCGCGCCCGTTGCGCAGACACAGCACGCCGTTGGGCAATAGACCGAAATTACCGGGCCCCGCTGCGCTGATCACACGCTGCAGCTCCTTCCCGTTCTCAAGGTAGTATCCGACGGGCGCGCGGTCTTCGTGGTACATGCCCGCGTTCATCGCAAAGCCCAGCTTTTTACCCTGCGCGCCAAGTGCGGTGTTAAGCGTATTGAAATACCCGTAAGGGCTCCCGTCAGGCGCGTATAGAAACAGGCCAAGCGTATCGGCGTTCAGGTCAACCTCGCAGGTCGAAAAGCTGTTGCCCTGATACGCTTCGTCGCGGCATACCTCGGCGGTGGCAAGGCCTGCCACCCAGCCGATCAACAAAGCCAGGGCCAAGACGTGTTTCACTGGGCCGCCGGGTCCCTGTCCGAGGCTTCGGTGTCATACAGATCGCCGTCTGCGACATCCGTGTCCGGGGCTTCGGCATCGCGTCGCACGACGTCCTGGGCCAGCATGCGACGGGTCTCGTCCATACGGTCAAACGTCTCATCCAGTTGAAACCGCAAATCAGGTGCGAACTTCAGGACCAGCTTCTTTGACAGCTGCCGCCGCAATTCGCCTTTGTTGCGGGCCAGCAGTTTCAGCACTTCGTCGCGACCTTCGCCGCCCAGAGGCAAAACAAATGCCGTCGCAATCTTGAGATCGGGGGATGCCCGCACCTCGCCGACGGTGATCGACATGCGGTTAAGTTCCGGATCGTGGACATCGCCACGCGCCAGAACCTCTGACAGCGCCCGCCGAATGGTTTCACCCACCCGAAGCTGTCTTTGTGTGGGGCCCGAGCCCTCGTGTGTCTTGTTCTTTGCCATGAGCTTCATCTAAGGGGTTCCAGAGGTTTTGCCAAGCAGGTCGCCACACGCTAAACCTAGCAAGAAAAAGGAGCACAGCATGAGCGATACACCGGGCGTAGCAATTACAGGGGCCTCGGGCCGTATGGGCCAGATGTTGATTGGGCAGGTTTCTGCCAATGACCGTGTGCGGCTGGTGGGCGCGATTGAACGTCCTGGTCATGCTTGGGTCGGTCAGGACGTGGGCGTCGCGATGGGCGGTGCGGCGTTGGGCGTGATCGTGACCGATGATCCACTCGAGGCGATTGCCCCGGCCCAGGCCGTGATCGACTTTACCGCACCCGAAGCAACGCTGGAATTTGCGGCCCTTTGCGCGCAGGCCCGCGCCGTGCATGTCATCGGAACGACCGGCATGACAGAAGAACAGATCGCAGCGCTCGAACCTGCCGCCCGCCATGCGGTGATCGTGCGTGCCGGCAACATGAGCCTTGGCGTCAATCTTCTCACACAGCTGACAAAGCGCGTCGCCGCTGCGCTGGACGATGACTTTGACATTGAAATCATTGAGGCGCACCACAACCAGAAGGTTGATGCGCCTTCTGGCACCGCGTTGATGTTGGGCGAGGCCGCAGCCGAAGGGCGTGGTGTCAAGTTGGCTGACGTGTCTGATCGCGGGCGGGACGGGATCACAGGGGCGCGGAAACGGGGCGATATCGGCTTTGCCGCGATTCGCGGTGGCGACATCGTCGGAGAGCATGACGTGCTTTTTGCAGCCGCTGGCGAACGGATCATCCTGCGGCACCTCGCCACGGACCGCGCCGTTTTCGCACGCGGGGCGATCAAGGCAGCGCTATGGGGGCAGGGGAAAGCGCCGGGGGCCTACGACATGCTGGATGTGCTGGGATTGAACGACTGAGGGTGACTGACGTTTGACGCGCAAGCTTGTTTTGCTTGGGGCTTTTCTAATGTCACGCTGAAACTATCTTAACCGTTGCTCCGTAACTTTAGAGGAAGCGAGCAAGGGGTTTTATGATGATGAAAGTGACAATGGCGACATGCGCGGCGTTTCTTGCGCTGTCCACAGCAGCTTATGCGGATTTCCAGCCGGTAAAAAGTCAGGCCGACTTTGTGTCGGTCGTCACCGGAAAGAAACTGACACGGCCTTTGGTCGAGCTTCGGGTATCGGCAAATGGTGCCATATCGGGCACCGGGGCCGTATGGGACGTGTCTGGGTCATGGACCTGGAAAGACGGATTTTTCTGTCGCACGCTTGAATGGGGCGGCGACGATCTTGGCTACAATTGTCAAGAAGTTGAAATAAATGGCGGGAAGATCAGATTTACATCCGACAAGGGCACCGGCGATTCTGCAGACTTCACCTTGCGCTGACATTCGTCGTTCGAAGGTGCCACGTTTTTTTCAAAAGGTCGGATTAGTATTTTCGGAAAGGTCTGGGGATGCCGCAAATGTTGCTCTCAGGATCCCTTCATCAGAAGTCGACCGCGATTCCTTTCTTCTCCCAATCTCCGTAACGCACGGGCTCCGGCCCGTCTCTACCTCCCAATTCGGGAGGTAGCTCCAACTCTTGCGCCTTTTTGCGGCGCTCTGCAGCCTCTGCCAATGCGCGCAGGGCCGCAGGTGGCAACGCCTGTTCAATCAGCGGATTCGGACCCGGTACAGACTGGGGCGGCAAATCAGGGCCCGGCTCGGGGATCGGGGCTGGATCATGGGGGGGGGCTGGCATCGGGCGTTTACCGGCTTCGGTCATTGTGTCATCCTCTTGAGGCTACGTCTCCCTTGATATACGCCGCTCCCAAGTCCAGACAACCCAAGCCTCATAGTTAGAAAGCTTTTCGCATGTCAGATACCGGCGTTCAGGCCCGCAGAAGCGCGGTTTACCTATTGGATATGATTTTGGGCGAAGAGCGTCTGATGTCGGAACTTCTGGCAGCAGGGGTCCTGGACAAGTTGCCCCCCGACGACCGCGCGCGCGCGCAACGTCTTGCGCTGGATACATTGCGCGGGATGGAACGGGCAGACCGTCTGCTGCAAAAACACCTGTCGAAATACCCGCCGTTGACGGTCCGCAACGCCCTGCGCGTCGGCACGGTCGAATTGTGCCAAGGCGGTGCTGCCCACGGTGTCGTGAATGCGATGGTCGAACTTGTCGCGACGCACAAGAAGCTGGGGCACCTCAAAGGGTTGACCAACGCCGTTCTGCGCAAGATTGCCGCCGAAGGGCCCGAGGCCTGGGCGGCCTTGCGGTCCCCCCGTTTGCCGAAATGGTTGCGCGGTCCGCTTGTTGAGGCTTGGGGTGCCGAGGCGATCACCGGTATCGAAGCTGCACATTTTGCCGGCGCGCCGCTTGATCTGACGGCCAAGGGCGATCCTGCCGTATTGGCGGAAGCCGTGGGCGGGTCTGTCCTGCCCACCGGGTCGGTCCGGGTCATGGATGCCGGTCAGGTCACAGCGATGCCGGGCTTTGCCGAGGGTGATTGGTGGGTGCAGGACGCAGCCGCGGCCCTGCCGGTGAAGATTTTGGCCCCGCAAAAGGGCGAAGCAGTGCTGGACCTTTGCGCAGCACCGGGCGGCAAGACCATGCAACTGGCGGCGGCAGGCGCACAGGTCACGGCCGTAGACAGTTCAAAGCCACGGATGCAACGGGTCAAGGAGAACCTTGCCCGCGTGCATCTTCCCGCGAAAACCGTCGTCATGGATGCACGCGCGTTCGAGGGGAAGTTCAGCGCCATCTTGCTGGATGCACCCTGTTCGGCCACGGGTACGATCCGCCGCCACCCCGATTTGCCCCATGCCAAAGACGGGTCCGAATTCGGCGAGTTGATCGAGCTGCAAGCCGAGTTGATCGACCATGCGTGGTCGCTGCTGAACCCTGGTGGGCGTTTGGTTTTCTGTACCTGTTCGCTGCTGCCCGACGAAGGCGAAGTGCAGGTGGACGAAGCCCTCGAGCGTCATTCGGACATGAGCGTCGATCAAAGCGCCCTGAGCGTTCCCGGCATTGATCCTTCTTGGATATCCTCTGAAGGAGGGCTGCGGCTGCGTCCTGATTACTGGGCAGATCTAGGCGGGATGGACGGTTTTTACATCGCTTGCTTGCGCAAGGCGGACTAGGCTGCCGCGCCTGAGCGCTGATGATCGTCAGCGTCCTGACCCCTTTGATGCCAAAATGCGGTGACTCAGCGCACAACCAGCGCTATGCTCTGGCAAACGCCACCAGAGCGTACAGAGGCACCGAATGTTCAGCTCCCGATTTCAGGCGCGTAAATCGCGCTTCCTTAACCATTGGCATGCCCGCGCCGCGACACGGACGCGGACGCAGGCGCGTGGTTTCGTCTCTGCGCCCGAACCCCGCACGATCGGGTCTTTTGCCCGTGGTCGTCAGCTGATTGCGGGCAACCTTTTATTTTCCGGTAACCTGATCGAAGCGCCTGATGCCGAAACCCTGTGGGAGGTCGCGATCCCTGAGCTGGATTTCGCCAGAGAATTGCATGGCTTTGCCTGGATGGATGATCTGGCAGCAGTCGGCGACATCCGCGCGCGCGCAACCGCCCAGCGGTGGCTTTGGGGCTGGATTGACCGGTTCGGCAAGGGGCGTGGCATCGGCTGGACCCCCGATCTGACAGGGCGCCGGCTGATCCGGTGGATCAACCATGCGCTTTTTCTGTTGCGCGGCACGGATCACGAAAAAAGTGACGCATTCTATCGGTCCCTGGTCGAACAGACCAACTTCCTTTCGCGGCGCTGGCATGGGGCGGCCCCCGGACTGCCCCGGTTCGAGGCGCTGACGGGGCTGATCTATGCTGGCCTCTCGATCGAGGGACAAGAAGCGCTTGCCGACCCTGCGATAAAGGCACTGGCGCGCGAATGTGATGCGCAGATCGACGAACAAGGGGGGCTGCCCACGCGCAACCCGGAAGAGCTTTTGCAGGTCTTTACCCTTCTGACATGGGCCGCTGCAGCGCTTAGCGATGCAGGTCGGGGAACGCCCAAGGCGCATATGGCGGCGATTGAACGTATCGCCCCCACATTGCGCACCCTGCGCCATTCGGACGGCGGGCTGGCGCGCTTTCACGGGGGCGGGCGCGGCCCCGAGGGCTGGCTGGATCACGCGCTGTCCACGGCCAAGATCAAAACCACCCAGCCCGACGGGTTGTCGATGGGCTATGCACGTCTGGCCGCAGGGCGCACCAGCGTCATTATCGACGCCAGCCCGCCGCCCGGTGGGGCCGCGTCGGTGAATGCGCATGCCTCGACCCTTGCGTTTGAATTGACGTCGGGCAGGCGGCCTTTGGTGGTCAACTGCGGGTCGGGCGCGTCGTTTGGCGCAGAATGGCGGCGTGCCGGGCGTGCGACGCCGTCCCATTCGGGCCTGTCTCTGGCCGGGTTTTCCAGCGCAAGGCTGTCGGCACCGGACCGCTATACCGGGCAGGAGGCATTGATTGCCTGTCCGACCAAGGTTCCGGTCGAAATCGGCGCGCTGGGCGACGGGACGTGCTTTCAGGGGGGGCACGACGGCTATGTCGCGGGCTTTGGCCTGACCCATGCGCGCACGCTGGAGCTGACCTATGACGGGCGGGCCCTGGCGGGTGAAGACATGTTGCTGGCGATCGAGGAGGCCGACAAGCGTCAATTCGACCGCCAGATGGACGCGGTACAGCTCAAGGGGATTCCCTTCGAGATTCGTTTTCACCTGCATCCGGACGTGGACGCTACGCTTGATCTGGGCGGGGCTGCAATTTCGATGGCGCTCAAAAGCGGCGAGATTTGGGTGTTTCGCCACGACGGGAACCAGAAACTGTCATTGGAACCAAGCGTTTATCTTGAACGGAACCGTCTGAAGCCCCGCGCTTCGCTGCAGATTTTGCTGACCGGACGTGCCATGACACATGCCACGCGGGTCAGGTGGTCCTTGTCGAAAGCGCAGGAAACTGCGATTGGCGTGCGTGATCTGTCGCTCGACGATCCTTATGATGACCAAGACTGACCCAAGGAACCCACCTCATGCCCGATCTTCACCCCGTCTCCCGCGCGCTTCTTTCCGTTTCAGACAAGACCGGTCTGGTCGAACTGGGGCAGGCGCTGGCGTCCCATGGGGTTGAGTTGCTTAGCACCGGCGGCACGGCCAAAGCGTTGCGCGATGCGGGTCTGGACGTGAAAGATGTCGCCGAGGTCACTGGTTTTCCCGAAATGATGGATGGTCGGGTCAAGACGCTGCATCCTGTGGTGCACGGCGGACTGTTGGCCCTGCGCGACAATGATGCGCATGTCGCCGCGATGGAGCAACACGGGATCGGCGCAATCGATCTGGTGGTGGTGAACCTTTATCCGTTCGAAGAAACCGTGGCCAAAGGTGCCGCGTATGACGAAGTGATCGAGAATATCGATATCGGTGGCCCTGCGATGATCCGCTCGGCCGCGAAAAACCATGGTTTTGTGAACGTGATCGTAGATGTCGAGGATTACGCCACCGTGATCGCAGAGCTGCAGGAAAACGACGGTCAGACGTCCTATGCCCTGCGCCAGCGCCTGGCCCAGACGGCCTATGCCCGCACGGCGGCCTATGACACCGCCGTAAGCACATGGATGGCGGCCCAGGTTGGTGGCACGCCGCGCCGTCGCACCGTGGGCGGTACCCTGGCGCAAACCCTGCGTTATGGCGAAAACCCGCATCAGTCGGCGGCCTTTTACACCGACGGATCAAACCGCCCCGGCGTCGCCACCGCGTCCCAGCATCAGGGCAAGGAACTGTCCTACAACAACATCAACGACACGGATGCGGCCTATGAACTGGTCAGCGAATTTGACCCCGCCCAAGGCCCCGCCTGCGCGATCATCAAGCACGCGAACCCTTGCGGTGTCGCGCGCGGCACGTCGATGGTCGACGCCTATACACGTGCGTTCGACTGTGACCGCACAAGTGCGTTTGGCGGGATTATCGCACTGAACCAAGAGCTTGACGCGGAAACTGCCGATGCGATCAGCGCGATCTTTACCGAAGTGGTGATTGCCCCCGGTGCCACCGCCGAGGCGATGGAGATTTTCGGCAAGAAGAAGAACCTGCGCTTGCTGACAACCAATGTTCTGGCCGATCCCACTGCGGCAGCGCTGGCGTTCCGTCAGGTGTCGGGCGGCTATCTGGTGCAGGACAAGGACGTGGGCCGGATCACGCTGGACGACCTCAAGGTCGTGACCAAGCGCCAGCCGACAGATCAGGAACTGTCGGATATGATGTTCGCCTGGACCGTCGCCAAGCACGTGAAATCCAACGCGATCATCTACGTCAAGGACGGGGCCACCGTCGGCGTCGGTGCCGGTCAGATGAGCCGCGTTGACAGCACACGCATCGCGGCGCGCAAGGCGCAGGACATGGCCGAAGCGATGGGCTTGCCCGCGCCGCTGACCCAAGGGTCGGTCGTTGCCTCCGACGCGTTTTTCCCCTTTGCCGATGGTCTGATCACGGCAGCCGAAGCAGGGGCAACCGCGCTGATCCAGCCCGGCGGATCAATGCGCGATGACGAGGTGATCGCCGCTGCGGATGAGGCCGGCCTTGCCATGGTCTTTACCGGCATGCGCCACTTCAGACATTAAGGGTTGAGCAAGCATCATGCGCATCATGTTCTGGGCTGGTTTCGTGGCCTTCATCACCGATCAGCTCAGCAAATACCTCGTGATCCACACGATGGAGCTGAGCCGCGTCATGTCCATTGATGTGCTGCCCCCGCTGTTGAACTTTCGCTATGGTGAAAACCGGGGCATCAACTTTGGGCTGTTCGGCGATGGCACGGACGCCAGCCGCTGGATCCTGATCGCGGTCGCCTGCGTGATTTGCGTCGGGGTCGTGGTTTGGGCGCATCGTCATGCGCTTGGGGTCTGGGCGAAAATCAGCGCGGGCCTGCTGGTCGGCGGTGCGCTTGCCAATGTCGTAGACCGGCTGGTCTACGGCTATGTCCTTGATTTTCTGAACATGTCCTGCTGCGGGATCAACAACCCCTTCGTGTTCAACATCGCCGACATCTATATCTTTGCCGGTGCCATCGGCCTGATCTTTTTCACATCCACGCCGAAATCCGCCCCGAAAACGTCGCGCAAAAAAGGCCAGTGACATTTCCTGCCTGCCTGCGATAGTTATGCTGTGACTTATAGGAGATCTGTCATGCGCCTTGTCGCCGCTCTTGTCCTGATACCACTTCTGCTTGGTGCTTGCGCCAACCAGGGGCTGCGTGACATCCGTGGCACCTCGAGAGGGCCTGATGAATTTCTGGTGCAGCCGGTCAAGCCGCTTGTGCTGCCGACCAGCTACAGCGCGCTGCCGCCGCCAACGCCGGGGCAATCCAACCTTACCGACCGGGACGCGCTGGCCGAAGGGATCGTGGCCTTTGGGGGCACACCGCAATCTGCAGGCGGACCGATCCCGGCAAGCGATGGTGCGTTGGTCCAGCAGGCCAGCCGTTTTGGCGTGACCCAAGGCATTCGCCAGCAGTTGGCCGAAACCGATGCGGCGTTCCGCAAACGCAAGGCGCGCTTTACCCAGATCAAGATCGTGCCGACCGACCGCTACAACCAGGCCTATCGCGGTCAGGCGCTGAACGCCGCGTCCGAAGCGGCGCGCTGGCGGCGTGCGGGGGCACGGACCCCGTCCGCACCCCCCGCGAATTAAGCGCACTTAGATTACAATTCTGTTAGGTCCCTTGATCGCTGCGTAGGGCGGCGTAAGTAGGTGTCACAGGACCCTGTTCAAAGGACCGATCATGATCAGACTTCCGGCCCTCGCGGCCTTCTTTTCGCTTGTGATGCCCGCAACCTGGGCGCTGGCCGCCGATAACGAGGCGGTCACGCATTTCACCCTTGAGAACGGGATGGAGGTCGTGGTTGTCGAAGACCACCGTGCGCCCTCTGTCCAGCAAATGGTCTGGTACCGCGCCGGTTCCGCCGATGAACCCAAAGGGTCGTCCGGTGTCGCGCATTTCCTTGAGCATCTGCTGTTCAAAGCCACCGACAAGATGGAATCAGGTGAATTTTCCGCGACGGTCGCCAAGAATGGGGGCCGCGACAATGCCTTTACCAGTTACGACTACACCGCCTATTTCCAGCGCGTCGCCGCAGACCGTCTTGAGCTGATGATGCAGATGGAATCGGACAGGATGAAGAACATCCGCCTGACGCCGGAAAACATTGCGACCGAACGCGACGTGATCATCGAAGAACGCAATCAGCGCACTGAAAATGATCCATCCGCCCTATTCCGCGAACAGATGAGCGCGGCGCAGTACCTGAACCACCGCTACGGCACGCCGGTAATCGGCTGGATGCACGAGATGCGCGAACTTGACCTGCAAGATGCGCTGGATTTCTACAGCCTGTATTATTCGCCCAACAATGCGATTCTGGTGGTGTCCGGCGATGTTGAGCCCGACGATGTTCGTGTCTTGGCCGAACAGTATTACGGCGTGATCCCTGCCAACCCCGATTTGCCCGAACGCCTGCGCACCCAGGAACCACCCCAAACCGCAGAACGGCGCATGACCTTCCGCGACCCTCGCGTGGCCCAGGAATACGTCAGCCGGTCCTATCTGGCGCAGGAACGTGATCCGGGTGACCAGAAGACGGCTGCGGCCCTGACCCTGCTGGCCGAAATTCTGGGCGGAGGCACGACGTCGTACTTTGCAGAAAAACTTCAGTTCGACGCCCCTGTGGCGACCTATGCGGCGGCGTTCTATAGCGGGCTGTCGCTGGATGACACGACGTTCAACGTTGTCGTGGTGCCGCAGCCCGACGTGACCTTGCAAGAGGCCGAAGACGCGATGGACGCGGCGATGGCCAGCTTCATGAAAGACGGCGTCGATCCAGAACAGCTTGAGCGGATCAAGAACCAGATCCGCGCCGAACAAATCTATTCGCGCGACAGTGCGGACAGTGTCGCCAACCGCTATGGCAGCGCCTTGGCGATCGGATTGACCGTGCAGGATGTGCAGGAATGGCCCGATGTGCTTGAGGCCGTAACGGCAGAGGACATCATGCAAGCGGCCCGCGACGTGTTTAACCGTGAGGCATCCGTCACAGGCTGGCTGATGCGCGAAGAGGTGACCCAATGAGACTGTTTTACGCGTTCGTCCTGACCCTGCTGGCCGCATTGCCTGCCCGCGCAGAGGTGAATATTCAACAAGTCACCTCGCCCGGGGGGCTGACCGCATGGCTGGTCGAGGAACATTCGATCCCTTTCGTCGCCCTTGACGTCCGGTTTCGGGGGGGCGCATCCCTTGATGCTCCGGGCAAGCGGGGGGCGATCAACCTGATGACCGGCCTGCTGGAAGAAGGGGCAGGCGACATGGACGCACGCGCCTTTGCCCGCGCCGCCGAGGGCCTGGCGTCAAGCTTCCGGTTCAACGTGGGCGACGATTCACTGTCGGTGTCCACACGGTTTCTGGTTGAAAATCAGGACGCGTCCGTGGCGCTGCTGAAGCAGGCGTTGCAGAACCCGAGGTTTGACCAGGAAGCCATTGAACGGGTGCGCGGCCAAGTGCTGTCGGGCATCCGGTCCAGCGCGAAAGACCCCAATGACATTGCGCGCAAGACGATGGATGGATTGCTGTACGGCGACCACCCCTATGCCACCTCTCTGAGCGGGACCGAAGAAAGCGTTACGGCCCTGACCCGCGACGATCTGGTCGCGGCCCACGCGGAGGTGATGGCACGGGACCGGATTTACATCGGTGCGGTGGGCGATATCACGCCAGAGGAGCTTGGCCTGCTGCTGGATGAATTGCTGGGCGATCTGCCTGAAACCGGTGCCCCCATGCCGCCGCGTGCCGATGTGAAGGTGCCGTCCGGAACCACCGTGGTTGATTTCCCGACGCCGCAATCTGTTGCCCTGTTCGCGCAGAAAGGCATAGCGCAGAAAGACGATGATTTCTTTGCCGCGACGGTGCTGAACCAGGTGCTTGGCGGGGGATCGTTCGAAAGCCGTCTGATGAAGGAAGTCCGCGAGAAGCGGGGCCTGACGTATGGGGTTTATTCCTATCTTGCACCGATGGATCTGGCGGAAACCTATCAAGGGTCTGTCAGTTCAGCCAATGACCGCATCGGCGAGGCGATCGGTGTGATCCAGGATGAATGGGCCAAGATGGGGCGCGAGGGCGTGACCCAGCAAGAGCTGGACGATGCCAAGACCTACATCACCGGATCCTATCCGTTGCGGTTTGACGGAAACCAGACGATCGCTGGCATTCTGGTGGGCATGCAGATGCTGGATTTGCCGATTGATTATATCGCGACACGCAATGACAAGGTCGAGGCTGTCACCCTTGAAGACGTCAAGCGCGTTGCCGGGGAATTGCTTGATCCTGAAGGCTTGGCATTTGTCGTGGTTGGTCAGCCTGAGGGTGTCGTAACCACGGCATCCGATTGAGCCAGCTGTCAGAGTGAGGCGCTAAAGCGCCACACGATGTTTTGCCGGACCCTGCGGGGTCCGGCGTGCCTTCGGCGAGGATATTTGGGAGCCAGAGAAGTCAGGTTTTCAACCTTGGTTGGGTGATTATTCGCCGTACGGAATCCAGATATTCTTGATCTGAGTGGCGGCTTGCAGAAACGTATGGCCTTCGCCTTCTGGTCCAGTCCAGTCGCGCGCCAGTCCGTTGTTGACCCAAGTGCGCTTGAGATTTTGAGCGGAACCCTTTTCGATGATTTTGCCGAGATCCTTTGCCCCAAAGCTCCAGATCGCATCGACGTCCATGTGCCGCGCGGCTGGTTCTGCGATATCCGCCTGACTGCCGGTCAGAATGTTGACGACACCAGCGGGCACATCGGAGGTTTCGAGGATCTGGATGAAATCGGTGGCAGACAGGGGGAAGGGCGTGCTGGCAGACAGGATCACCCGGTTGCCCATCGCAATCGCCGGGGCCATGCAGGAAACCAGACCCAAAAGCGGGGCTTCGGCCGGGCAAATAGCGCAGATAACGCCGACGGGTTCCTTCATGGCAAGAGCCGCGCCGCGGATCGGGACGCCGTGGACCTGGCCATCGTATTTGTCAGCCCAGGCGGCGTAGGTGAACAGCCGGTTGATCGATGCTTCGACTTCTTTTGCGCCGGTTTTGCCGCCCTGCATCGCATCAAGTCTGTCGGCGAATTCCTTGCTGCGTGCTGCGAGGTTCTCCGCAATGTAGTACATGATTTGGGCGCGCAGGTGGCCTGTCGTCTTGCTCCAGCCTTTTGCCGCTTGGGCGGCTTCGACCGCGTTGCGCAGGTCTTTTCGGCCAGCGAGTGATACATGGCCTAGAAGCCCGCCGGATTTGCCCCAGACAGGCGCGGAATAGCCGCCATCGGGGCGGGTTTGCTTGCCGCCGATATAGAGCTTGGCTGTGCGGTCGATCGGGTCCGCAGGGGCCCCTTTTCCGGCCATCGGTGCAATGTCTTTCAGCGGTTTTTTGGAGCCCTTGGGTTTGGTATAGGCCGCGAGCCCTTCCCAACCGCCTTCGCGTCCGAAGCCGCTTTCGCGGACGCCGCCAAAACCTGCCGCAGCATCCATCATGTTGGTTCCGTTGATCCAGACCACGCCAGCGGCCAATTTCGGCGCGATATCGAGGGCAAGGTTGATATTCTCGGACCAAATCGTCGCGGCAAGGCCATAGCGGGTGTTGTTGGCCAGTTGAACAGCCTCATCCGGTGTCCGGAAGGTCGTGGCGACAAGGACGGGGCCGAATATTTCCTCTTGCATCAGGGGGTCGGCAGGGTTCATGCCCGTGATCAACGTGGGTGGATAATAGCAGCCTTCAGACGGTATTTCACCGGCGGTAAAGACCTCTCCCCCAGTGTTGGCTGCGACCATCTTTGTCACACGTTGAACCTGGACGTCATCGACCATGGCCCCCATGTCGATGGACTTGTCCAAGGGGTTTCCGACACGAAGCTTGGCCATGCGTGCGCGCAGCTTGTCATAGAACCGGTCGGCAACCGGCTCATGCACCAGCAGCCGGGATCCCGCACAACAGACCTGACCCTGATTGAACCAGATGGCATCGACCAGCCCTTCGACCGCGGAATCCAGATCGGCGTCGTCAAAAACGATATAGGGTGATTTCCCACCCAGCTCGAGGGTCAGCGCCTTGCCACTGCCCGCGGTCACTTCGCGAATATGCCGACCCACGGCAGTCGATCCGGTAAAGGCGATTTTATCGACCTCGGCCCCGACGATCATCTCCCCGACGGCACCATCGCCTGTGACGATGTTGACGACGCCTTTGGGCAGCCCGGCCTCCCGGCAGATATCAGCGAATAAAAGCGCGGTGATCGATGTGTATTCCGCAGGCTTCAGCACCACGGTGTTGCCCATCGCCAAAGCGGGTGCCACCTTCCAGGCCAGCATCAGCAGGGGAAAGTTCCACGGGATGATCTGACCGCAGACCCCCAAGGCCTCGACATCCGGCAATTCGCTTTCCATCAGCTGCGCCATGCCAGCGTGATAATAGAAATGCCGTTGCGCCAAAGGCACATCGACATCGCGTGCCTCGCGGATCGGTTTGCCGTTATCAAGCGTTTCCAGCACCGCGAACAGCCGGCTATGCTTCTGCAACAGCCGCGCAATCGCATACAAGAATCGGGCACGCCCGTGGCCGCCCAGCTTTGCCCATTTCGGCTGGGCTTTGCGTGCCGCAGCAACGGCAGCATCCACTTCCTCTTGCGAGGCTTGCGTCAAATTTGCGAGCACATCGCCATTTGCCGGATTACGGCTCTCGAAATCATCGCGCGGCTCGGTGAACGCCCCGTCAATGAAGTGCCCGAACCGGCTGCCCTGATCAACCAACCACGCAAACGCATCCCCGGCAGACTCAGGGGCCGATCCATAGTCCATGGTCTCATAAATTTCCGAAACACTCATGGCTTCACCCTTTTAAAAATACTCAAATCCAGGCCGTGCTACAGACGGCTCAGCTGATGGCATGGCGGTAGCTCGCGGAATAGCTGCCAGTGACATGATGCTCGAGCTGCCGCTCGATGTCGCCCAGCAACGATGACGCGCCAAATCGGAAAAGGTCGGGCCGCAGCCAGCGATCCCCGAGCTCTTCCTTGATCATCGCCAGATAGGTCACCGCATCCTTGGCCTTTGAAATGCCGCCGGCGGGCTTGTACCCGATTCGAATGCCCGTCCGCTCGTAATAATCGCGGATCGCGCGGATCATCACCAACGTTACCGGCAGCGTTGCGTTCACGCTTTCCTTGCCGGTGGACGTCTTGATGAAATCGGCTCCGGCCATCATGCAGATCAACGATGCCCGCGCGACATTGCGCAGGCTGCCCAGTTCGCCGGTGGCAAGAATGGCCTTCACATGGGCCTCGCCACAGGCGGCACGAAAGGCGCGCATTTCGTGATAAAGCGCCTGCCAGTCGCCCGACAGCACATGCCGGCGGGAAATGACGATATCGATTTCTGCGGCTCCGGCAGCAACGCTCATCTCGATCTCGCGGATGCGCAGTTCAAAGGGCGAAAGGCCCGCGGGAAAGCCTGTGGAAACGGCGGCAATGGGGATGTTTGTCCCGGCAAGGGCCTCTTTCGCGGGGGCGATCATCTCGTGATAGACGCAGACCGCGCCAACGGTGATCGGGGCCATGCCGAGAGCCTCCAGCACGGCGGGTGCCACTGGCTGGCGCGCCTTGGCGCACAGGCGTTGGACCCGGCGGGCGGTGTCGTCGCCTGACAGTGTCGTCAGGTCGATGCAGCTGATGGCGCGCAGCAGCCACGCGGCCTGATGGTCTTTCTTGACCGACCGCCGCGCTGGCAAAGACGCCGCGCGCCGCTCCACCGCCGAGGTATTGACCTGCACGGCGCGCACCCAGTCCATATCCAGCGGCATGCCGGGGTTGCGCGGCTCGGTCACCTGCGGCAACTGGTTCTGCCCCACGGTGGTGGGGGCGGTCACAAGAGTGGGGTCGGTGTGGGACATGGGGCGCATTCCTGTCTGATCAGGGTGTAAACTCGCATGGCGCTGTGATGCTTGGCAAGCACCCCGCCCTAACGTCAGCCTTATGGTTCAGCTTCCGCGATAGGTTGAATAGCCGAACGGAGAAAGCAGAAGCGGGACATGGTAATGCGCATCACTGTCCGAAATGCCGAAGCGCAGCGGGATCTGGTCCAGAAAGCGCGGCGTTTCAGGCGGGTTGCCGGTTGCATCCAGATAGGCACCTGCTTCGAACACCAGCTCGTAGGTGCCGGTGGCGAATTGGCCTTTGGGCAGGATCGGCATGTCGGTCCGGCCATCCGCGTTGGTCACCATCTCGGCCAGCTTCATACGGTTGGCCCCCTCGATGCGATAAAGCGTGATCGTCAGCCCGCCCGCCGGTTGCCCGCGCGCAGTATCAAGGACATGGGTCGTCAGATAGCCGTCAGCCATGGTGATTTGTCTTCCTTTGGTTTCGTCCGAAACACGATAGAGGCCAGGAAAGGCAGGTCAATGCCCCTGTCTGCGCGCATTTTGTGGGCGAATCATTCTTTTTTGCGTACCGATTCGTTTTTGTTTTGACCTGCGAATCATCCTGGGCCTATATGGTCACTACATAGAAACAGATGCGCGGCCTGTCAGTCGCGCGAATAAGTCTGAAATATGTGTATCGGTGAACAGAATTCTTATGATCGGGCAAACCGCGCTGGCTGCGGTGATCTTTGGACAGGGGCCGACAGGCCTGCACATGCACCGCGCATGGGCAGCGGCCCCTTTCTCGCACCCCTAATCTTTTCCGTTTCAAGATATCCGCCTGTGTTGCGCAGGCCTCAACCTCTCGCCTGCTGTACATTTCGGGGCATCGGTGGTTGATATCTGGCAGGTGCGACCGGCAATCTGTGCCGTGCATATCAAAGGACATCCGCATGAACCGCTATCCTCGTGATTTTCAGGGCTATGGCCCCACGCCCCCTGATCCGAAATGGCCCAGTGGTGCGCGCATCGCCGTGCAGTTCGTCATCAATTACGAAGAGGGCGGCGAGAATAACGTGCTGCACGGCGATGCCGCCTCAGAGGCTTTCCTGTCCGAGATCGTGGGGGCCGCGCCTTGGCCCGGTCAGCGCCACTGGAATATGGAATCCATCTATGACTACGGCGCGCGTGCCGGGTTCTGGCGTCTGCATCGCCTGTTT
The DNA here is from genome assembly GCF_000156335.1 of Roseobacter sp. GAI101. Taxonomy (GTDB): domain Bacteria; phylum Pseudomonadota; class Alphaproteobacteria; order Rhodobacterales; family Rhodobacteraceae; genus Sulfitobacter. The sequence continues at coordinate 2,290,022 of NZ_DS999213.1, read as the reverse complement.
ACCGGCGCAGACATCCCGGTGACGGTGTACGGTGTCGCCAGCGCGCTGGCACGGTCCCCCCAGCAGGTCGAGGCGATGCGCGATGCGGATTGGGAAATCGCCAGTCACGGGCTGAAATGGATCGACTACAAGGACCACAACGCCGAGGCCGAAAGCGCGGACATCACCGAAGCCATCCGCCTGCATTGCGAAGTCGTGGGCACGCCACCGCGCGGCTGGTACACGGGGCGCAGCTCTATCAACACGGTGGCGCTTGCCGCCGAAACGGGCGTTTTCGACTATATCTCCGACACCTATGACGATGATTTGCCTTATTGGATGCAGGTCGCGGGGCGCGATCAGTTGATTATTCCCTACACGCTTGATTGCAACGACATGCGCTTTGCCACGCCGCAGGGGTTCAACTCGGGCGATCAGTTCTATGCCTACCTGCGCGACACATTCGACGCGCTTTATGCCGAGGGCTGCGATGGGGCGGCCAAGATGATGTCGGTAGGGCTGCATTGTCGTCTGGTTGGCCGTCCGGGGCGTATCCAGGCGCTCAGGCGGTTTATCGACTACATCAAGGGGTTCGAGGGCGTCTGGACGCCGCGCCGCATCGACATTGCCGACCATTGGCGTGCCACCCATCCTCCGCAGCATCCCTTGCGCATTGATCTGATGGACCGCGCGGCGTTCGTGCAAAAATTCGGCGGCGTGTTCGAACACTCCCCCTGGATCGCCGAACGCGCGTTTGATCTGGAACTGGGGCCTGCCCACAACAGCGTCGCTGGCATCCACAATGCGCTGGCGCGTATGTTCCGGTCGGCCACGCACGCCGAACGCATGGGCGTCCTGACTGCCCACCCCGATCTGGCTGGCAAACTGGCGGCTGCGAAACGGCTGACGGCAGAAAGCACTGATGAACAGGCCAGCGCTGGCCTTGATGCCTTGACGGATGCCGAACGCGCGTCGTTCGAGGCGCTGAATGCCGCCTATGTCGCCAAGTATGGTTTCCCCTTCATCATCGCCGTCAAGGATCACGACAAGGCAAGCATCCTGCGCCATTTCGAGGCGCGGCTTGCAAATGAAACAGCCACCGAATTCACCACCGCCTGCGCGCAGGTGGAGCGCATCGCGCGCTTGCGATTGGAGACCATGCTATGAATTATGCCTTCCCCCCCGGCGGTCTGCCCGACCAGTCGCAATCGCCCGAAAGCACAGCCGTGTTCACCGACGCCTATGCCGTCATCCCCGCCAGCGTGCAGCGCGATATCGTCACCAGCCTTCTGCCGGGCTGGTCGAACACACGCGCCTGGGTTCTGGCCCGGCCTCTGACGGGTTTTGCCGAAACCTTTTCCCAGTACGCGCTGGAACTGGCTCCGGGGGGTGGCAGTGCCACGCCAGAACCCGATCTGGACGCGCAGGCGGTGTTGTTCGTGGCCCATGGGACTGCGCAGTTGACCATCGGGCGGGATGCCTATGATCTGGTGGCGGGGTCTTATGTCTACCTGCCGCCCGCCGCTGTCTGGACCTTGTGGAATTCGGCCGATGTCCCCTGCGGCATCCACTGGATCCGCAAGCGCTATGTTGCGGTCAAAGGCATCCAGACGCCTCCGGCTCTGGTGACGCACGAAGATGATGTACCACATACGGCCATGCCTGACACCGACGGTGTCTGGGCGACACAGCGCTTCATGGACCCGCTCGATCTGCGCCATGACATGCATGTGAACATCGTCACGTTTCAGCCCGGTGGTGTGATCCCCTTTGCCGAAACCCACGTGATGGAGCATGGCCTGTACGTGCTTCAAGGCACTGCCGACTATCTGCTGAACCGCGATTGGGTGCCTGTCGGGCCGGGGGATTTCATGTGGCTGCGTGCGTTCTGCCCCCAAGCCTGCGTGGCGACCGGCAGCACGCCGTTCCGCTATCTGCTGTACAAGGATGTCAACCGCCACATGCCGCTGGCCCTATGACACGCGATATCCAGATAGAGCCGCTGACCAAAGCCGCCTTCGCGCCCTTCGGCGACATCCTTGATGCGTCAGGCAGCCCGGACAAGATCATCAACGCCGGGTTATGCGGACGTCATCATGACAAAGCGGTGCTGGATTTCGGACCCGACGGGCGCGCCGGCATCAGCATTTTCAACGCCGAGGCCCGCCGCTTGCCCTATGTGCTGGACCTGCTGGAACGGCATCCCGAAGGGTCACAAGCGTTTCTGCCCATGACGGGGGAACCCTTCCTTGTCATCGTGGCCCCTGATGAAAACGGTGTGCCGGGACGCCCGCGCGCGTTTCTGACAGCACCACATCAGGGCGTGAACTTCCACCGCGGCACGTGGCACGGTGTGCTTACGCCCTTGGCAGAGCCAGGGCTGTTTGCGGTCGTGGACCGGATCGGAGCGTCGGCGAACCTTGACGAACATCCCCTCGACCCGCCTTATGTGATCAGAGCCTAAGGCCAAAAAGGACCGCGCCCCGGAAGACGCGGCCACCTTCCAACAAGGGACAGTACCTATGACCAGCACTTCGATCGGGACGCCTGAACAGCTGCGCGATCCGAACTACACCCCCGCGCTAAGCCGCGCGATCCCGTTGGGCATCCAGCACGTCCTTGCGATGTTTGTGTCAAACGTGACGCCAGCAATCATCGTGGCGGGGGCGGCGGGGTTCGGCTTTGGCTCGAATTCGCCGGATTTCCCCGAACTGCTGTATCTGATCCAGATGTCGATGCTCTTTGCCGGTGTCGCGACCTTGTTGCAGACCCTCACGATCGGCCCCATCGGTGCCGGGCTGCCCATCGTGCAGGGAACATCATTCGCCTTCATCCCGATCATGATCCCGCTGGTGGTCGGCAAAGGCGTTGACGGCCTTGCCGCGCTGTTCGGCGGCATCGTCATCGGGGGGCTTTTCCACGCCTGCCTTGGCCTGTTCATCGGCAAAATCCGCTTTGCCCTGCCGCCGCTTGTGACCGGCCTTGTGGTCACGATGATTGGTCTGGCACTGGTCAAGGTCGGCATCCAATACGCCGCTGGCGGTGTTCCCGCGATCGGCACGCCCGAATACGGCAGCCTGCTGAACTGGTCTGCGGCGCTGGTCGTGATCTTCGTCACCCTCGGCATCAAGTTCTTCACCAAGGGCATGCTGTCGATCTCTGCGGTGCTGATCGGCCTGATCGTCGGCTACATCTACGCGCTTGCCGCGGGCATGCTGACCATCGACGCGATTACCGGCTCATGGGGCCGCTCTGCCGCCTTCGCCCTGCCAAACCCCTTCAAATACGGGTTTGAATTTTCGGCTGCGGCAATCATCGGCTTCTGCCTGATGGCATTCATCTCGGCGATTGAAACCGTAGGCGACGTCTCCGGCATCACCAAAGGCGGCGCTGGCCGCGAGGCGACGGACAAGGAAATCGAAGGTGCGACATACGCCGACGGGATCGGCACGGCGATCGCGGGCGTCTTTGGCGGCCTGCCGAATACATCGTTCAGCCAGAACGTCGGCCTGATCGCGATGACCGGGGTCATGAGCCGCCATGTCGTGACCATCGGCGCGATCTTCCTGATCATCTGCGGCCTGGTGCCCAAAGTCGGCGCGGTCATTCGCACCATCCCGATCGAAGTGCTCGGTGGTGGTGTCATCGTCATGTTCGGCATGGTGGTCGCGGCGGGCATGTCGATGCTGTCGGACGTGGACTGGAACCGCCGCAACATGGTGATCTTCGCCATCTCGATCTCCATCGGTCTGGGCCTGCAACTGGAACCGGGTGCCGTGCAACACCTGCCCGACACCCTCAAGATCCTCATGACCAGCGGCCTGCTGCCCGCAGCGTTGATCGCCATTGTCCTTAACCTGCTGCTGCCCGAAGAACTGGCCGCAGAATCTACTGAGGAAGTGTCGGGCGGCATGTCGGGCACCTCCAAAGGCAGCCTGCCGCACTGACCCCGTAGGCCACAGAAGACACCGCTCTTCTCTGGCTCTTAAATATCCCCGCCGGAGGCATCCTGCGCTGTAATCTAGGCGCGCCCCCGGCGGACCCATTCCAACCAAGAAAAAATAGGATTCCAACATGTACGATATGGCCGCCATGGGCGCGTGGATCGAATTCGCCGTCCGCTGGGTGCATGTCATCACAGCCATCGCGTGGATCGGGTCCTCGTTCTATTTCATCGCCCTTGATCTGGGCCTCCACCGCGACCGCAACCTGAAGTCCGGCGCGGATGGCGAAGAATGGCAGGTCCATGGGGGCGGGTTCTACCATGTGCAAAAATACCTCGTGGCTCCGGCGCAGATGCCCGACGATCTGGTCTGGTTCAAATGGGAAAGCTATTCGACATGGCTGTCGGGCTTCGCGCTGCTGATCCTTGTCTATTACCTTGGGGCCGAATTCTATCTTGTCGATCCCGCGGTGGCGGATCTGGCAACGTGGCAGGCAGTCGGCATTTCGATGGTGTCACTGGCTTTTGGCTGGGTCGTTTACGACCAGATCTGCAAAAGCAAATTCGGCGATGACAATACGCGCCTGATGATCGGCCTATATGTGATCCTTGTCGGTATGGCGTATTTCTACACGTCGGTCTTTTCGGGCCGCGCGGCCCTGCTGCATCTGGGGGCTTTCACGGCGACGATCATGTCGGCCAACGTGTTTTTCATCATCATGCCAAACCAGCGCATTGTGGTGGCCGACCTCAAGGTGGGGCGCACGCCGGATGCGAAATACGGCAAGATCGCCAAACAGCGCAGCACCCACAACAACTACCTTACCCTGCCGGTGATATTCCTGATGCTGTCCAACCACTATCCGCTGGCCTTTGCGTCCGAAATGAACTGGCTGATCGCGGCGCTGGTGTTTTTGATGGGCGTGACGATCCGGCATTACTTCAACAGCCTGCATTCCCGCGCGGGTAACCCGACCTGGACATGGCTTGCCACGGCGCTTTTGTTCATCACGATCATCTGGCTGTCCACCGCGCCCATGTTCCGCATCGCTGAACCCGAAGAAGCGACCGGCCCGTCCCTGCGCTTTACCCAGGCTGACGGCTTTGACCAGGTCCATGATATCGTGCTGGGCCGGTGCAGCATGTGCCACGCGGCAGAACCATCGTGGGACGGGTTGCTTTGGGCTCCGAAAGGCGTGCGGCTCGAGACCGAGCATCAGATCGCGAAGGCTGCCAAGCAGATTTACCTGCAGGCCGGCCTGACCCACGCGATGCCGCCTGCAAACCTAAGCTACATGCGGCCCGATGAACGCGCACAGATCGTTGCGTGGTACCAAGCGGCAACCCGCTGAGCCGCCCGGTTGCGGGTTCAAAACCCGTACCGCGGCCACGAAACCGTCTAGAAGAATCGTGGGGGGCTATGCTAGGTCTAGCAGCATGGCTCATCCAAACCCCAATATACGCGATCTAGCACCGGTTATCCGTCAGCTTGATGATTCCGCAATCAATCGCATCGCGGCGGGCGAGGTGGTCGAACGCCCTGCCTCTGCCGTCAAGGAGCTGGTCGAGAACGCCATCGACGCCGGTGCACGCCAGATCACCGTGGAATATGCCGATGGGGGCAAGACGCTGATCCGTGTGACGGATGATGGCTGCGGCATTCCGGCGGTTGACCTGCCCTTGGCCTTGTCACGCCATGCCACGTCAAAGATCGACGGATCAGACCTGTTGAACATTCACACCTTCGGTTTCAGGGGCGAAGCGTTGCCGTCGCTGGGGGCCGTGGGACGTCTGACCATCACCAGCCGCGTTGCGGGCCAGGACGGGGCCGAGATCACCGTGAACGGCGGCCAGACAGGCCCTGTGCGCCCTGCCGCGCTGAACGGTGGCACGGTTGTGACCCTGCGCGACCTGTTTTTCGCCACGCCCGCGCGCCTGAAGTTCCTGCGCACCGACCGCGCCGAGGCGCAGGCGATTGCCGATATAATTAAACGTCTGGCCATGGCCGAACCTTTCGTCCGCTTCACACTGCGTGATGTGTCAGGCGACGGGCAGGGCCGTGACGTGTTCCGCGCCGAGGCTGAGCAGGGCGATATGTTCGCCGCCCTTCATGGCCGCTTGGCGCAGGTCTTGGGGCGTGAGTTCGCGGATAATTCCCTGCCCATCGACGCAGAGCGCGAAGGGCTGCATCTGACCGGTTTTGCGGCGCTGCCGACCTATTCGCGGGGCACTGCTGTGGCACAGTATCTGTTCGTGAATGGCCGTCCGGTGCGCGACAAGCTGTTGGTGGGTGCATTGCGGGGGGCCTACTTTGATCTTCTCAGCCGCGACCGTCATCCGGCGGCAGCGCTGTTCCTTGACTGCGCCCCGACCTTGGTCGACGTCAACGTGCACCCCGCGAAATCAGAGGTGCGGTTTCGTGATCCGGGTCTTGCACGCGGCTTGATCGTATCCGGCCTGCGCCATGCGCTGGCGGATGCGGGGCACCGCGCCTCGACGACCGTGGCAGATGCGACGTTGGGCGCGATGCGGCCTGAACAGACCGGCGCGCGGGTTTACCAGATGGACCGCCCTTCGCTGGGCGCGCGGACTGCGGCCTATCAGGCGCAGTCGCCCGGATTTGCCGAAACCGCCGGTATGTGGGGCAGGGTGGAAACACCCGCAGCGCCCGTGACCGAAGAACCGCAAGAGACGCCGGATTATCCGCTGGGTACCGCACGCGGGCAGGTGCATGAGAATTACATTATCGCCCAAACCGCCACGGGCATGGTGATCGTTGACCAGCACGCCGCGCACGAACGGCTGGTCTATGAAAAGCTCAAGCGCCAGATGGCGGAAAACGGCGTGGCCGCGCAGGCATTGCTGATCCCCGAGATCGTCGATCTTTCCGCCTCCGATTGTGCGCGCCTGCTGGATGTGGCGGATGAACTGACCAGACTTGGCCTGACGATCGAAGCTTTCGGGGGCAGCGCCATTGCCGTGCGCGAAACCCCCGCGATCCTTGGGACAGTGAACGCGAAGGCGATGATTCTGGATGTTCTGGACGAACTTGCCGACCAGAACGAAAGCAACACGGTTCAGGCGCGAATCGAGGCGATCCTGAGCCGCGTTGCCTGTCATGGTTCCATCCGGTCGGGCCGCTGGATGCGCGGCGAAGAGATGAACGCCCTGCTGCGCGAGATGGAGGCGACGCCCCACTCTGGCCAATGCAACCACGGGCGGCCCACCTATGTCGAACTCAAGCTCAGCGATATTGAACGTCTGTTCGGGCGCACATGATCCAGATCGGCGGGCAAAGCTACGGGTTGGATGATCCGCGCGTCTTGATGGTGCTTGGGGCTGTGGCGCTTGCGCTGCTGATTCTGATGCTGTTGATCATGGCGGTGCGCGCGGCAGGGCGGTCGGCACGGATGGCTGAACCTTTGGCGCGGCAGATGCAGGTTCTGGGCGGCCATGTGCAGCAGCTTGGCATGGGGCAGGAACAGATGCGCGGCGGCTTGCAGACGGTGTCTGACACCCAAGCCAACGCGCAGGCGCAGATGATCCAAAGCATCGAGGCGCGGATGGCCCATGTGCAGCAGCAGATGCAGGACCGGCTGGCGGATAACGCGGCCCGGTCGGCGCGCAGTCTGGCCGAAATGCAGGAACGGATGTCGGCGACCTTGCACGGGTCGTCCAAACAGACCACGACCAGCCTGACGCAGCTTCAGGAACGGCTGGCCGCGATCGACAAGGCGCAGGACAACATCACCAAGCTGTCTGGCGATGTGCTGTCGCTGCAAGATATCCTGAGCAACAAGCAGACGCGCGGCGCGTTCGGGGAAATCCAGCTGAATGACATCGTGTCCAAGGCTTTGCCGCGTGACAGCTATACGATGCAGGCCACCCTGTCGTCGGGCAAGCGCGCAGACTGCCTGATCCACCTGCCAAACCCGCCCGGCCCCATCGTGATCGACAGCAAATTCCCCCTTGAGCCCTACGAGGCCCTGCGCCGGGCCAAGACCGACCACGAGGTGAAGGACGCGGCCCGTGCCATGCGCGTCGCCGTCAAGGCCCACATCAACGCGATCAGCAGCAAGTACATCATCGAAGGCGAAACCGCTGACGGTGCGCTGATGTTCCTGCCGTCGGAAGCCGTCTATGCCGAACTGCATGCCAATTTCCCCGAGTTGGTTCGCGAAGGGTTCGCCGCGCGGGTATGGATCGTGTCACCCACCACCTGCATGGCGACGCTGAACACCATGCGCGCAATCCTGAAGGATGCACGGATGCGCGAGCAGGCCGGTGACATCCGCAAGACATTGAAAATGCTGCACCGCGATGTCGAGATTGTCGTGGAGCGTGTCGGCAAGCTGAACACGCATTTCGGCCAGGCCCGTGCCGATCTGGAAGGGCTGGGAACCGCTGCGGAACGTGCAGGCAAACGCGCGGCGCGGCTGGATAACTTCGACTTCGAAGATCTGGCAGAGCCGGACACCACCGTCGTCTCCCTGACCAAACCCCGTCCGGATCGCTAGCGCTGTCATCGGTCAAAGTGACGCATGGGCACACAGATTCATTTAAAAGCCGTGCAACTCATTTACATCTTGGCGCGTGTCTCTTCCGTATTACCTTCACGACACCCAACATACTGGATATCGACCTCTTATGCCGTTTGAAGCCATCGACCCGCCCTTGCCCGACACCCTGACAGGCCTACGCAAAATCGCCGTGATCGGTGCCGGAATCTCCGGGATGGGGGCCGCGCATATGCTGGGGGATGACCATCGCGTTACGATTTTCGAAACCGAAGCGCGACTGGGCGGTCATGCCCGCACCAGGATCGCAGGCAAAAATGGCGACCAGCCGGTGGATACCGGGTTTATCGTGTTCAACTACGCCAATTATCCTCATCTTGCGGCCCTGTTCAAGGAACTGGACGTGCCGGTCATTGAATCCAACATGAGCTTTGGGGCGTCGATCGACGGGGGCCGGCTGGAATATGCGCTGATGACGATGGATTCGATCTTTGCGCAGCGGCGTAATCTGGCGAACCCGAAATTCTTGCGCATGCTCAGTGATATTTTGCGGTTCAACAATACCGCCACGAGGATCGCCCAGGACCGGTCGCTGACCATCGAGGGGTTTCTGGATAAGCTGGGCGCGGGCGACTATTTCCGCAAATATTACCTGACGCCGCTGTCAGGGGCGATCTGGTCGACGCCGGTGGACAAGATACTGGATTTCCCGGCCTATTCGATGATCGACTTTTTCGAGAACCACGCCTTGCTTAGCCACACGGGCCAGCATCAGTGGTACACGGTGCAAGGCGGATCGATTCAATACGTCAGACGGCTCGAGACATCATTGATCGCCAAGGGGACTGACATCCGGCTGAACGCCGCTGTCCAATCCGTGCGGCGCACGGGTCTGGGCGTCGAAGTGAAAACGGCTGGCGGTGCATGGGAAGCCTTTGATGCCGTGATCTTTGCCACCCATTCCGACGATACGCTGGCGATGCTGTCCGATCCAAGCCCGCAAGAAGCCGCTGCGTTGGGGGCAGTGAAATACCAGCCCAACAATATCGTGTTGCATGCGGATGCGTCGATCATGCCCAAGCGCCGCAAGACATGGGCGTCCTGGGTTTATGCCGAAGAAAAGGGCCAGAAATCAGAGCGTATCGATCTGACCTATTGGATGAACTCGCTGCAACCCATCCCTATGGACGACCCGCATTTCGTCACGCTCAACACCACGCGCACGATCCGCGAGGAACTGATCTATGATCAGGTCACCCTGCGCCATCCGGTCTATGATCGCGGTGCCTTGGCTGCGCAGGAACAGATGCGCGGTTTCAACGGGACCAACAACACATGGTTCTGCGGGGCCTGGATGAAGCATGGTTTCCACGAGGATGGACTGTCTAGCGCGGTCGATGTGGTGCAAGGCATCAGAGGCGCTGCAAAGGTGGCCTTGGCCGCCGAATGACCGACGGCGTCGATCATATCGTCGGCGTGACCTATCATGGGCGCAAGGGCGCGGTCGAAAATGCCTTCCGCTACTCGGTTGATTACATCGTTTTGGATGCCGAAGCGCCACTGAGGACGCCGACCCTGTTCGCGCGCAACCGCAGCGGCCTGACATCGTTGCACGACAGCGACCATGGCGGGGCCAAGGGGGCCGGACGCGGTGCCGCCTGGGTACGTGACGTCTTGGCGCAACATCAGATCGAGGGCGTCACCAAGATCGAGATCATGGCACAGCCGCGCGTTCTCGGACATGTGTTCAATCCGGTCAGCTTTTGGCTTTGTCGCCGGCAGGACGGCGCGCTGATCACGGTGATTGCCGAAGTGTCGAATACCTTTGGCGACCGCCACAGCTATCTGTGCCAACACCCTGACCTGCGCGAGATCAAGCCGGATGACCATCTGCACGCGACCAAGATATTTCACGTCTCGCCCTTTCAACCGGTCGAGGGGTCGTACCGTTTCCGCTTTGACATCCGCCCCGACCGTGTCGGGATCTGGATCGACTACACCCAAGCCGATGGCGGGCTGATCGCGACATTGACCGGCACGCGCAAGCCGCTGACGAATGCCGGCATCCTGCGGTCCCTGCTGCGCCGCCCGTTTGGCGCACGCCGCGTTCTGGCGTTGATCCACTGGCAGGCGCTCAAGCTTTGGTGGAAAGGTGGCGGCTATAAACCCCGTCCCGACCCGCCCGACAAAGAGGTCTCGCGCGGATGAAGCCCGCGGCGCGGCACCTTCCGGCCTATGCGCTGTTCGCGGCCCTTCTGGCTGCTGCGGGGCTGCCGATCTATATCCACGCCCCAAAGTTTTTCGTCGATGAATATGGTGTTTCCCTCGCGGCTTTGGGGACCGTTTTGTTTGTGCTGCGCCTGCTGGACGTGGTGCAGGACCCGTTGCTTGGCAAGCTCTCCGAGAAACTGCGCGACCACCGCGGGATTGCTGTTGCTGTGGCCTGCGCGGTGATGGCTGGTTCGATGATCGCGCTGTTTGCGGTGCCGCCGCTGCTGCCGCCGCTTTGGTGGTTTGCCGTCACGCTGACAGGGGTTTTTTCGGCGTTCAGCTTTTTGACCATCTGCTTTTATGCCCAAGGCGTGGCCAAGGCCGACGCAGCCGCTTTGCCCGGCACCGGACATCTGTCGCTCGCCCGCTGGCGCGAGACGGGTGCCTTGCTGGGGGTCTGTGTGGCCTCTGTGGTGCCCGTTGCCTTGGGGGCGGTGATGGACGCGCCCTTTACCGGGTTCGCCGTCGGGTTCGCGGTGCTGTCCCTGGCATCGGTTGTTGCAATGCGCGGTGAATGGCGCAGCGTCGGGGTTCCGTCAGCGACCGGGTTTGGCACCGTGCTGCGCGATCCTGTTGCGCGCCGCCTGCTGCTGATCGCCCTGCTGAATGCGGCACCGGTAGCAGTCACGTCGACGCTCTTTTTGTTCTATGTCGAAAGCGCCCTGCAGGCCCCTGGATGGGAGGGGCCATTGCTGTTGCTGTTCTTTCTGTCCGCCGCGGCCGCAGCGCCATTCTGGGGCCTGCTGGCCGAACGCCTCGGCCCCAAGCCGGTGCTGCTGGGGGCCATGGTGCTGGCCATCGTCGCCTTCGCAGGCGCGCTGACGCTGGCGGCTGGCGACATCGGGGCCTTTGCACTTGTGTGCATCGGTTCGGGTGCGGCACTGGGGGCTGACCTGACGCTGCTGCCCGCCATGTTTGCCACCCGCATGGCCAAGATTGCGCCATCCGCCGCCGAAGGATTCGGGCTGTGGTCGCTTGTCTCGAAGTTCACGCTTGCTTTCGCTGCGGTCACGCTACTTCCAATACTACACGCTGCTGGCTTTGACAGCGGTGCTTTGGTGACCCCACCCGAGGCGTTGACGACACTGGTCTGGCTCTATGCCGGCCTGCCCTGCGTGCTCAAGAGCGCTGCAGTCGCGTTGCTTGTGGGGGCAAATCTGCAAGAGGACGGTCCCTGAAGATGGAAATGACTTATTTGTTCATCGGTGCGGGTGTTGTCTTGCTTGCCGCAGCGCTGCGGTGCAAATTCTGGGCGTTTTCCGGCCAGAAACCGGCGGATTATGCGGATGATCTGCTAGTTCTGGACATGAAGAAACACCTGAACGGAGAGATGGTCTGCGAAGGCGTCATCTTTGGGCCTGCGGGGCGTGTGACAAGTAGTTTCGTCGCGGATTTCAACGTATCATGGGACGGTGACACAGCGCAGATCAATGAACACTTCGTTTATGATAATGAGGCGACCCAGGACCGTGTCTGGACGATCACGCTGGGCGCAGGCGGTCGGTTTACCGCGACAGCCCCGGATGTGCCGGGCGTTGGGCGCGGTCAGCATTCCGGATCAACGATACAGCTCAGGTATCCGATAAAACTGCCTGACGAACTGGGCGGCCACACCTTGCAAACCATCGATTGGATCTACCTTACCTCCGATGGAACAATGATCAACCGCAGCCAGTTTCGCAAATATGGCATACGGGTCGCAGAACTGGTCGCGACGATCCGAACAAAGGACAGATGATGAAAAACGCTTGGCAAGGAAAACGGTATTGGCTGGTCGGTGCCAGCGCCGGATTGGGTGAGGCGCTGGCGCACAGGATCAACCGTGCAGGGGCCGAAGTAATTTTGTCCGCCCGGTCTGAAGTCAAGCTCGCCAAACTGGTTGAGGAGCTTCCGGGTAGGGCCAGCTATCAGACGATGGATGTCCAGGATATCGAAAGCGTGCGCGCAGCGGTTTCTGCCGTGGGCGAAGTCGATGGCATCGTCTATCTGGCCGGTGCCTATTGGCCTTTCGGAGCGAAAGCCTGGGAAGCGGATCACGCGACGACGATGATCGACGTCAATCTGACAGGCCTCGTCCGGGTGCTTGGCGAAGTGGTGCCAGGCATGGTCAAGAAAGACGCCGGCCATATCGTGATCACCTCAAGTCTGACAGCATTTCGCGGGTTGCCCCGATCGATCGGGTACACAGCCTCCAAGTCTGGTACGCTGTCCTTGGCGGAATGCATGTATGCCGATCTGCGCAAGACGGGCGTCAAGGTGCAGGTCATCAACCCGGGTTTCATCAAGACGCAGCTGACCGAAAAGAACGACTTCAAGATGCCTTTCCTTATGGAGCCCGACGCCGCCGCCCAGGAAGTGTTCGATCACATGAACAGTGATCGGTTCAAGAAGAGCTTCCCATTCGCGTTTTCGCTTCTGTTCCGCTTTGCGCAATTCTTGCCAGATTCCATCTATTATCGCGTTTTCGGCTAAGCCAGCATCGACCCAATGGTGTCGTCTTGCGACGACATTACATTTTCTGCGTTCCCCTCGCTTCTCTGGCTCTTAAATATTCCCGCCGGAGGCATCTTTTTATTGGCGCGCGCCCAAGGGTTTCGCCTTCGGCGAGGATATTTGAGAGCCAGAGAAACGGGCGATCAAAGTGCGTTTCGATGTTGGTCAAAAAGGGCTTTGGTCCTTAGCCATACTGGGGCCCCGGGGCGGGACAGACTGCCTAGTGTGTCGAGAAGCTGTGCTGCGTAGTCTTCAGAGCTCTCGAGCGGAAGCATCGACGGCAGGTTGTCGATGGCCGTCACGTCAAGTGGGGGCGCGTCGTGAAGGCGGAGCGCGGGTTCTTCCCAGGTCGTTGCGCGGTCATAGACCGGGACAGGGTTGAAATCGCTGTCGGGGTCGCAGGCGATGTCGCCGATGACCCGCAGGTTGCGTGGCAGGATTGCCGCGTCTTTTGGAACGAATACGGGCGTTTGTGGGCCTGCGAGGATGCAGTTGAAAAACAGCCCGTGTTCCAGGATTTCGGGGAATGGGCCACCATGTGCCGTTTGCGCCATGTCCCAACCGGTAACGGGGATATTCAGGCGCTTGCAGAGGTCCGATGCGCCTGTTCCGACCCGGCCGAGCGCGCCGATCACCAAGGCATCGGGCAGGCGGGCAGACAGGGCTTCCAGGTCGGTTTTGAGTTCGGCCGTGAGCGTATCCGCGTTTGCGTAGGGGGTAATCGGGGCTGCCGATGTCCCGTGCCTCTGGGCGATCCAGCATTTGACCGCGACAGCAGCCCCCGCGAAACCGGCCCAATAGCCGAAGGCGGCGACGCGGCGACCTGTGTCATCGGTGAGATATTCCAGATCGTACAACGTGCCTTCACCGGCGTTGAAGCGCTTGAGAAGGATGCGCCCGGCAGATTGTCCCTTGTAGGCGTGGCCGAACATGATGTGGCGGTGCTTGAGCGGCGTGCCATCGTCGGGCAGTTCTTTCAGACCAAAGATGATGGCATCATCCGGGGCGTCGGGCCAACTGTTCTGCGGTGCGATGGTGCAGCCTGCCTGGGCGTAGGCGTCGGTCGGGATAACGCGGGTATCCGACGCCTCGACCGTGACGCGGTAACCTTGGGCCAGCAGGGTTGCCGCCCCCGCAGGTGTCAAACCCACGCGGGTTTCGTTGTCGCGCTGTTCAGCGCGGACCCAAAGATGGGGTGCGGTCATAGCATGGCCTTTTCGTAGATGGTTCCGACGCTGGCCCGCTGCTTCATTTCAGTCATGAAGTTCAGGATTTTCGGATAGAGCGCGACATCGACGCCGTCCCCTGAAAGCCAGTTGCAGACGATGAAAAGATATGGGTCGGCGATGCTGAAATTGTCCCCCAGCACATAATCGCCGCGCAGGATGTGGGTGTCGACATAGGCGGCACAGGCCGACATGGTCTGCAGGACCATGGCAGTCATGTCATCAAAGCTGGATTGCTGCGTGGCCCAACGTGAACCGCGCATCTTGTGGGCGTGTGCAACGTGCATGGTTGATGCGAGGTAGTACATGGCGCTGCGCATGTGGGCCGCATCTTTGGGATCGGCAGGCACAAGGTTTTTATCTGCCGCGATGGCCGCGATGTATTCCAGCAGCGCGCCGGTTTCGGTCAGCACCGTCCCGTCATCCAGAACCAGTGCAGGTACGCGCCCCTTGGGGTTCAGCGCAAGGTAATCGGGCTGTGTCTGCTCGGCGGTTTTGAAATCGATCTTGATCGCCTCATAGGGCAGCGCGGCTTCTTCGAGCGTGATGGCCACGGCAATCGAGATGGTGCCCGGAGCGTAGTAAAGTTTGAGCATGATCTGACCTTTCAGATATGGGTTTGCGCTGTGCGGCGCTCGGCGGTGTCAAGGTGGGGGACCGCATTGAACAGGACGGGCGACCAGTGGCCGCCGATGGGAAACAGGCGGTGCATCGACGTGTTCATGATTGCCAGTGCCATGCGTGCCATTGCGGGCACGCCGAGCCCCATCGCCTGCGCCATCGCCATCGAGATCAGCCCGCCGGAGGTCACCACAAGCGCGGGGCCTTGGCCTGCTGCAATCTCCTCCAGCACCGACTGGATGCGCGCCTCGAAGCTGGCGTAGCTTTCCGGGGGATTGTCGAGCTTGTCGCTTTTCCACGTCTCGAACACCAGCGGCAGGTGCGCGCTGAACCCGTGCTGGTCATCGGGGAGGGGGACGCCGTGTTGCTGCTCCAGCAGGGTGGCAAGGGTGAAGTATTCGAGTTCGTTCAAGCGGGCGTCGCGGATGGGGGTAAGCCCGGTGTTCATGCCGTCTGCCGTTTCGATATGGCGGCGCAGTGTTCCGGTATAAAGCCGGGTGTGGTGGGTTTCTGAGTGGCGCAGGTGATCGCCCAGCCAGGCCGCCTGTTGGTGGCCAAGCGGGCTGAGCATGTCGTAGCTGGCTTCGTCCGTGGCGGCGGAATTTGCCTGACCGTGGCGGATAAGGGTGATGTGGGACATGGGCGCGCCTTTTGCTGTTGGGCCTTTGATAGGCAAGCGCTGCGCGGGTTGGAAGGGCCGGAGCCTTCGGCGAGGATATTTTTTAGCCAGAGAAGCGAGGGGAAGCGTATCGGAAACAGCCGTGGCGCAAAATCGGGGTGGTGTGTCGGGATTGTGACTGCCGTTGCATGATGTTGCGGATTAGACTGCGGAAACGAGTTGCAGGAGGATCCCCCATGGCCGAGACAATTTCATTTACGCTGGATGGCGAAAAGGTCGAGGCCGAGGTCGGGATGACCATCTGGGAGGTTGCCAACGGGCGCGGCCTGAAAATCCCGCATCTGTGTTACACCCCCGAGCCGGGCTATCGCCCTGATGGCAATTGCCGCGCCTGTATGGTCGAGATCGAGGGTGAGCGGGTCCTGGCGGCGTCATGTCTGCGCGAGCCTGCCGACGGGATGGTTGTGACCACCAACAACGCCCGCGCGGAAAATGCGCGCAAGATGGTAATGGAACTGCTGGTCACCGATCAGCCGGTCCAAGACGTGGCGCATGACAAGTCGAGCCATCTTTGGGATATGGCGGCGCTGAACGGGATTGAGTCCAGCCGTTTTCCGAAGCTGGAGGAGGGGCGCATACCGCTGCTGGATGACAGCCATGTGGCGATGCGGGTCAATCTGGATGCCTGCATCCAATGCAACCTGTGTGTGCGGGCCTGCCGCGAGGTTCAGGTGAATGACGTCATCGGCATGTCGGGCCGGGGCCATGACAGCTATCCGACCTTTGACATGGCAGACCCGATGGGGGCGTCGTCTTGTGTCGCGTGCGGCGAATGCGTGCAAGCCTGTCCGACAGGGGCCTTGATGGAGGCCACGGTCGTCGATGATGCCCAGGTCGGGGACCGCGCGGATTTCGACAGCGAAGTCGACAGCATTTGCCCGTTCTGCGGTGTGGGCTGTCAGGTGTCGCTGAAGGTCAAGGACGGCAAGATCAAATATGTCGAAGGCATCAACGGCCCCGCGAACGAGGGGCGTTTGTGCGTGAAGGGGCGGTTCGGGTTCGACTATATCCACCACCCGCATCGGCTGACCAAGCCATTGATCCGCCGCGACGACGCGCCTGCCAAGGGGCTGAACGTCGATCCCGGAAATTGGCACACGCATTTCCGCGAGGCGTCCTGGGACGAGGCGTTGGATTTCGCGGCCAATGGCATGAAAAAGATCGGCGGGCGTGGTGTTGCCGGTTTCGGGTCGGCCAAATGCACCAACGAGGAAGCCTATCTGTTCCAGAAGATCATCCGGCAAGGTTTCGGTCACAACAACGTCGATCACTGCACGCGGCTGTGCCATGCGTCGTCGGTTGCCGCGTTGATGGAGAATGTCGGATCGGGGGCTGTCACCGCGACGTTCAACCAGATCGAAAACGCGGATGTGGCAATTGTGATCGGGGCGAACCCGACCGAAAACCATCCGGTCGCGGCGACCTTCTTCAAGCAGTTCGCCAAGCGCGGCGGCAAGTTGATCGTGATGGACCCGCGCGGCCAGGCGCTCAAGCGGCATGCGTCGCATATGCTGCAATTCCGGCCCGGTACGGATGTGTCGATGCTGAATGCGATCATGCATGTGATCGTCGAAGAAAAGCTGTACGATCAACAGTATATCGAAGCCTATACCGAAAATTGGGAAATCGAGAAGGCGCATCTTAAGACGTTTACGCCCGAAAAGATGGCCAAGATTTGCGGTATTGATGCCGAAACCCTGCGTGATGTGGCGCGGACTTTCGCCGGTGCCAATGCTGCCATGATCTTCTGGGGCATGGGCGTGTCGCAGCATATTCACGGCACTGATAACGCACGCTGTCTGATTTCGCTTGCGCTGATGACGGGTCAGATCGGGCGACCCGGTGCGGGGCTGCATCCGCTGCGCGGGCAGAACAACGTACAAGGGGCGTCCGACGCTGGGCTGATCCCGATGTTCCTGCCGGATTACCAACCGGTTGCGGATGACGGTGTGCGATCGGCCTTTACCGAGGTATGGAAAAGCGCAGATTTCAGCAATCAAAAGGGCCTGACGGTGATCGAGATCATGGATGCGATCCATGACGGCGATATTCGCAGCCTTTATGTTCTGGGCGAAAACCCTGCGATGTCGGACCCCGATGTGGAACATGCCCGTGATGCGCTGGCCAAGCTTGAACATCTGGTGGTGCAGGATATTTTCCTGACCGAAACGGCGAATTTCGCCGATGTGATTATGCCAGCTTCCGCCTTTGCCGAGAAGACAGGCACAGTGACCAACACCAACCGTCAGGTACAGATGGGCCGTGCTGCGGTGGTGCCACCCGGTGAGGCGAAAGAGGATTGGTGGATCGAGGTCGAATTGGCCAAGCGGCTGGGGCTGGAGTGGGCCTATTCCCACCCGAGCGAGGTGTTCGCGGAAATGAAGCTGAACATGTCGTCTCTTAACAACATCACATGGGACCGGCTTGAGGGCGAAGGCGCGGTGACGTACCCGTCGACCAGCCCCACCGATCCCGGGCAGGCGATTGTCTTTGGTGACGGGTTCCCCCGCCAGGACGGGCGCGCCCGGTTTACGCCGGCCAGCATCATCGCGCCCGATGACGCCCCGGACGAGGACTATCCGATGATCCTGACCACGGGGCGGCAGTTGGAGCATTGGCACACCGGTTCAATGACGCGGCGGTCTGCCGTGCTGGACGGGCTTGAGCCCGAGGCGAATTGTTCGCTGCATCCGTCTACCCTGCGCAAGCTGGGTGTGGCCCCCGGCGAACATGTCAGGCTGACGACAAAGCGCGGCATGATCGAGATCATGGCCCGTGAAGACCGCGCCGTATCGCCGGACATGGTGTTCCTGCCCTTTGCCTATGTCGAGGCGGCGGCGAACATCCTGACGAACCCGGCGGTTGATCCCTATGGCAAGATCCCCGAATTCAAATTCTCGGCCGTCAAGGTCGAGGCGGCGAAGGGGGCCGTTGCGGCGGAGTAGGTCTGTCACGCCATGACGCATTTTCATTCGGGATGTTGCTTGAAAAAGCGCGTCGGCCATTCCGGTCTTGCATCGCCTTGGTTTCCGCGTTCTGCTGGGGGTCGATAATTATCGACTTGAACAGATATTTTAAGGGATGAGGGACGCTGTCCCTCAAACTCCCTGGGATATTTCAGAGCCAGAGAAGGTGGGGCATAGCATGCGGATTGAAGCAGACAGGTTTTTGAAGGATTTGCATGCGTTGCGCGGCTTTGGCGCGTCGGGGGTGGGAAAGGGCGTTGTGCGCCCGGCATATTCGGACGCTGATATTGCGGCGCGGCGCTGGCTTGCACGGCAGATGGAAGATGCGGGCCTGCGCGTTGAAGTGGATGCGATGGGCAATCTGTTCGGATTGGCAGAGGGGCCGTCTTTGCTGCTGGGGTCGCATTCGGACAGCCAGCCGGAGGGCGGTTGGCTGGACGGTGCCCTGGGGGTGATTGCAGCGCTTGAGGTCGCAAGGGCGGCGCGAGATGCAGGCGGGCCTGCGGTGTCGGTCGTATCCTTTCAAGATGAAGAGGGGCGATTTGGCGTGACCACGGGCAGTGCCGTCTGGTCAGGGCAGTTGACGCAAAAGGATGCGGATCGGCTGGTGGATCATGCCGGAATCGCTTTGGGTGATGCGCGGCGTGCGGTCGCGGATATGGTGACGGGCGCAGTGTCGGCAGAGCAATTTACCGGTTTTATCGAGCTCCACATCGAGCAGGGTCCGACGCTGGACACCAGTGGCGAACAAATCGGTGTTGTCACTGATATCGTTGGCATTCGCGACATGAAGATTACTTTTGAGGGGCAGCAAAACCATGCCGGCACCACACCGATGCATCTGCGGCGCGACGCGTTTCAGGCCGTATCGGCCTTTAACGCAGTGTTGAATGACCGGCTGCGCAATGTGGTCACGCCGCAAACCGTCTGGACGATCGGGCATCTGTCGCTGCATCCCAATGCGTCTTCTATCGTGCCCGGACGTGCGGTGTTTTCGATGCAGTGGCGCGATGCGGACAGTGATCGCCTGGGGCGGATGGAGACGGTCATTCGCACCGCAGCGTCCGAGATCGCGGAGGACCGCGGGATGGACCTGAGCTATGGGCCGATGTTGGGGTTGGAGCCTGTTTCGATGGATCAGCGGTTGCGCAGTGCGCTGGAGGCGGGGGCCGAGGCCGTTGCGCCGGGCAAGTGGCGCACGCTGCCGTCGGGTGCCCTGCATGACGCGACGAACGTGTCGCGGCTGATGCCAGTGGCCATGCTGTTCGTGCCGTCGATTGGCGGGCTCAGCCATACATTCGAGGAAGACACGGGCGAAGCGGACCTGGTTGCCGGGGTGCAGGTGCTGGCACATGCGGTCGCACGGTTGGGATCAGAAGCGTAGATATCCACGCCGCTCTGCGCGGTTGCGGTGTCGGTCCGCAACACGAGACGCCTCGCGCAGGTTGCTGAAGCATTGCACGATTGCTTTGGGGCGTCCGCCTGCCACGCCCCATTCGCGCAGCACAGAGACTTCGCTGAACAGGTTCATCGCGATTTCAACGCGGTAGAACAGCCGCCCCTGAGCGCGTCCCGTGCGGTAAAGAAGGCATTCAATCATTTGTTGAATCTAGCGCCGAGGCACTTGGGGGCGCAATGAAAATCCACCCCGTGTCGGGCTTTTTTAAGGTGACAGTCAGGGGATTGCATGAAACCTTCGGCGCAAAGCAGAAGGAAAGTTAACAATGACAGATACCCCTGACCTGATGCGCAGCGACCATGCGGGCGGTGTCGTTTGCCTGACCCTGAACCACGCGCCGGTCAATGCGATTTCCGCCCAAGGCCTGATGCAGTTTGCGCAGAGGATCAAGGCGCTCGAGGCGGATGCATCTGTGCGCGCCATCGTGATTGCATCGCCATTCAAGGTGTTTTCGGCCGGATTGAACCTGAAGCAGGCGCAAGGGTTTGATCTCGCGGCCCAGCACGCCATCGTGACCGCGCTGAATGACGGGTTCCTGGCCTTGTTCGCCTGCAAGAAACCGGTTGTCGTGGCTGTAAACGGTGCCGCGATTGCGGGCGGGCTGTTCTATGTGCTGGCCAGCGATGTCCGGCTTGCCGCGCCCAAGGCCGCCTTTGGGCTGGCCGAGGTTCGGGTGGGGGCGGATTTTCCCCTTGGCCCGCTTGAGATCGCGCGCGCGACGCTTTCACCCAATGATCTGCGGCGCTTGATGTTGACCGGGCAGCCGATGGCGGCGGAGGACGCGAAAATTTCGGGCATCGTGGACCGGATCGTGCCCGCCGAGGATTTGTTGCAAGCCGCGATAGACGAAGCCGCAGCGTTGGCGCAGATTCCGCCTGCGACCTTTGCGTCGGTCAAGCGGCAGATCAGGGGCGATGCGATTGCCAAGATCGAAGCGGGCATCGCGGCAGGGGCCAACACGCCGGAGGGGGGGTGGTTCAACGCTGAAACCGTGCCGGCGATGCGGGCGATGTTGGGCGGCTAGGGAACCGGCTTGCGCAGGGTTATGCTGGTGGGATGATCAAATCCGGTATGTGCGGTGCGCGCATGTTCGGTGAAGCCAAGCGCACGAAAAGTGGCGTGGTTATCCTCGAGCTCTATCCGCGTTTGCAGCTCCAGCACCGGCAGGCGCAAGGCACGGGCGCGCGCCGTTGCGTGATCGATCAGGTGGCGGGCAAGCCCGAGCCTTTGATGGGCAGGGGCCACGCAAACCTTGCCCAGATAAAGCCTGCCGGGCTTTTCGGTCAGGATCATGCAGGCAACAGGTGGCGCGCCAATGCACCAGATTTCGGCCTGCGCCGCAGTGTCCCGAAGGCTTGCCGCTGTCACCTGACCAAGAGAGCTTGGCGGTGAAATGCGGCCCTCCATATATCCGAAGCAATCGTGCATCAGGACCAGGAGGGGCCCAAGCGCAGGGTCGTCAGGACCCAGTTGATAGGGGGTCAGCTCCATGTCACGTCTCCCAGAAAGATATAGCCGGCACCGTAGATTGTTTTGATCAACTGCGGGTTTTTGGGGTCTTCGCGCAGTTTGGTGCGCAGCCGCGAGATGCGGACATCCATGGCGCGGTCAAAGCTTTCGGATGCGACGCCGCCCAGGCTGGTTTGCATTTGTGCGCGACTGATCAGGCGTTTGGGGGCGTCCAGAAACAGGCGCAGGACTTCGCCTTCCGCATGGGAGAACGGGGTTTCGGCCCCTGTGTCATCCTCGAGCGTGTACCGGTCGAAATGTGCCGTCCAGCCGTTGAAGGCGGCGACGTTGCCTGTTTGGGACGCGGGTTTCGGGCTGCGCAGGCGGGCGCGGATGCGGGCGACGACCTCGGCGGGGTCGAAGGGTTTGATGATGTAATCATCGGCCCCAAGTTCAAGCCCCGTCACGCGGTCCTGAACCTGCGCGCGACCCGAGATAATGATGACAATCGCCCCCTGTTCCAGCGCCAGGCGGTGCACCAGCGTCAGCCCGTCGGTGTCGGGAAGGGACAGATCGACAAGGCAGACATCGGGGGTGTGGGTGGCCAAGGCAGCCTCGAACGCGCGGGCGCGGCCAAAGCTGAGCGTGTCGAACCCGGCTTCCTCAAGCACTTCGGCAAGCAGGGTGCGGATTTCGGGTTCGTCGTCCAGAATGGTAACAAGGGGGCGTGTCATTGTGCTGCCATCTCCTTGGGGTTGATCAGGGCGGTCAGATCGTCCGGGCCAAAGGGCTTGCGCAGAACCGGGGCGCGCTTTTGCGCTTCAAGAAACAGCGCATCATCGGTGGGCAGGGACGTCATCAGCACCAGTGGCGGGGCGTCGGGCCCAAGGCGTTTCGCCAGGTCAAGGCCCGTGGCTTCGCCCACAAGCTGGATGTCGGACAGGATCAGCGCGATGTCCGGCAGGTCGGCCAGCAGGGCGGTCGCCTCGTCCGCGCTGGCGGCCTCGATCACGGAATGGCCCAGACCCATCAGCATGTCGCGCACCAGCGCGCGCAGGTCATCGGCGTCTTCGACCAACAGCACCAGCCCGGTGGTGGCGGCAACAGCGGGGCGGTAGGGCAGGCGCATCGTCACCAGCGCGCCGCTGTCCGTATTGGCCAGCCGCAGATCGCCGCCGGCTGATTTCACCATGTCATAAACCATTGCCAGCCCAAGGCCGGACCCTTCGGCCCCTTTGGTGGTGAAAAATGGCGTGAAACCGTTTTCAAGCGCCGAGGGCGAAAATCCCGGTCCGGTGTCGCGCAGCGCAAATTCGATCCAGGTATCATGGACCAGCTGCACCTCAAGCGTGACGACCCCCGCCGTGCCGCAGGCGTCGCGGGCATTGAGGATCAGGTTCAGCAGCCCGTCCTGCACCAACCCGCTGTCCAGCAGCACAGGGCGTTCCGGCATGCGGTTTACGATGCGCATTTCAAGGGCTTCGGGCAGGGTGGGCCGCGCCAGCACGCTGAGATCGGCCAGCATCGTGTCGATGTTGGTCGCCATCGGTCGCAAGGTCCGCGCGCCGGTCATATCGGCGATGGTACTCAGCAGGGCACCGCCGCGCCGTGCGGCAGCCAAGGTGCCTTCGATCAACGGGTGCGCCGTTGCGGGCAGGGCGTCCAGCCGCCCCAAACGCGACTGCAGGCCAAGGATAATCGTCAGCAGGTTCGAAAAATCATGCGCCAGGCCCGATATCACCTGCGCTGCGGATTCGCGCCGCCGCGTTTGTTGCAGGGCCGTCCGGTTCTGCGTTTCTTCGGTTACATCCATCGACAGAATGTAGACGCCGCCGTTGTTGTCCGGCGTGAAAGCGCCACGGATGCGGCGCGCAGTGGCGTGGTCGCTGAATTCCACAATGGATTGCTTTCCGGCATAGGCCTGGGTCAGCGACGGGGCGATGCTGTCATGCGCCTGCGCGCCCAGAACGTCGCGAATGCTGCGCCCGATCAGGTCGGTCGGCCGTCCGGGCATCACCGAGCTGAGCCGCCTGTTGGAATAGGTATAACGCCCGTCGGCATCGACATGGGCGATATGGGCGGGCATCATTTCGGTGGTCAGACGGGTGCGGGCCTCTGACAGGGTCAGTTGGCGCTTGGCCTCTTCCAATGCAGTGTTCATCGCGGCCAGTTCGCGGTTGGTGGCGGAAAGTTCTTCGGCGTGGGCGATGAC
The DNA here is from genome assembly GCF_000156335.1 of Roseobacter sp. GAI101. Lineage (GTDB taxonomy): Bacteria > Pseudomonadota > Alphaproteobacteria > Rhodobacterales > Rhodobacteraceae > Sulfitobacter. The sequence continues at coordinate 2,266,207 of NZ_DS999213.1, read as the reverse complement.
CTGTCCCGACAGCGCGTCCGACCGGGCCCGCAACAACGCCTCGTGCTGTTTTGTGCGGGTGATGTCGGTATAGACCGTCACCCAGCCCCCCTGCGGCAGCGGCGACCCTTCGACCGAGATCGTGCGCCCGTTCGAGCGGGTACGTTCCATGTAATGCGCCTCGAATGCGCGGGCCTGTACCACGCGTTCATTTACGAAGGCGGCAACATCCGCGACATCGCCGTATTCACCGGTCCGCGCCAAGTGGGCGATGGTTTCCTGAAAGGTCGCGCCGGGCGTGACCAGCGCCCGCGGCAGATCGAACATCTGCTGGAAGGGCGCATTGCACAGCACCAGATTCAGGTCTGCATCATAAATCGTGAGGGCTTGCGCAATCAGGTTCAGCCCGGCCGCCGTCATCGCGTTGGTCTGCGTGTCGTTCAGCTGCATGTCTGCCCCCCTTTTCAGTCTTCAAGGGATACCACCTTAGCGGTGCTGGTGCCAAGGCTGTCGGATTAAAACCACCTTGTAACAATTCGTAAGGATTGAGAAATCATTAAGAAAAAGTTGACGATCAACCTTCGGTGAACATCATGATGCGACATCAGAATCGCATCAGCGATCGACCTGCCATTAAAGAGCAGGCATTGGGAGGAAGACATTTGGCTTACAAGCTTGTAAGCGCCGACGGACCGCAGTCCGTTCCGGCGCTGTTGCATCGTAATGCAAAGCAATTCGCGAACGCGCCGGCGTATCGCGAAAAAGAATATGGTATCTGGCAAAGCTGGACGTGGTCCCAGACCCGCGACGAAGTCGAAGCACTGGCCCTTGGCCTACTTGAACTTGGCGCGAACGAAGGCGACTTTATCGCCATCATCGGCCGCAACCGCCCCTATCTGTACTGGGCGATGATGGCCGCCGAGATGGTCGGCGCAGTGCCGGTGCCGCTATACCAAGACGCCAATGCCGAAGAAATGGCCTATGTGCTGGAACATTGTGGCGCGCGATTTGCCATCGTCGGGGATCAGGAACAGGTCGACAAGGTGCTTGAGGTTCAAGACCAGCTGTCCCAGTTCGAACGGATGATCTACCTTGATCCGCGCGGTCTGCGTAAATACGACCACGCGGCTTTGGACCAGTACAGCGCGGTTCAGGACCTCGGCCGCAAGACCCGCGACAAGCATATCAAGGAGCTTGAAGCGCGTCAGGCCAAGCTGAATTACGATAGCACCGGTGTGATGCTCTATACCTCCGGCACCACGGGCAAGCCAAAGGGCGTCGTGCTGAGCAACCGCAACATCATCGAGACGGCCAAGTCGTCGTCTGAATTCGACCACCTGCGTCAAACCGATGATATCCTTGCTTACCTGCCGATGGCTTGGGTCGGCGATTTCATCTTCTCTGTCGGTCAGGCGCTGTGGACGGGGTTCTGCACGAACTGTCCCGAATCCGCCGACACGATGCATGTCGATCTGCGCGAAATCGGTCCGACCTATTACTTCGCGCCGCCCCGCGTGTTTGAAACACAGCTGACCAGCGTCATGATCCGGATGGAAGACGCCAGCCGTTTCAAGAAGTGGTTGTTCGACACCTTCATGGGGATCGCGCGCCGTGTCGGCCCCGATATTCTGGACGGCAAGCCCGTCGGGTTCATGGACCGGCTGAAATACGGTCTGGGCGAGCTGATGATTTACGGTCCGCTGAAAAACACCCTGGGTCTGAGCCGCGTGCGCGTGGGTTACACCGCAGGCGAAGCGATCGGCCCCGAGATTTTCGACTTCTACCGCTCGCTCGGGATCAACCTCAAACAGCTTTACGGTCAGACCGAAGCAACCGTTTTCATCACCGCACAGCCCGATGGCGAAGTGCGCAGCGACACCGTTGGCGTGACATGCCCCGGCGTAGAGCTGAAGATCGCGGACAACGGCGAGGTCTTCTACCGCAGCCCCGGTGTTTTTGTGGAATACTACAAGAACCCGGAAAGCACGGCGGATACCAAGGATGCCGAAGGCTGGGTCGCAACCGGCGACGCGGGCTTTATCGAGGAAAGCACAGGCCACCTGCGCATCATCGACCGCGCCAAGGATGTGGGCAAGATGGCCGACGGCAGCCTGTTCGCGCCGAAATACGTTGAAAACAAGCTGAAGTTTTTCCCGAACATTCTGGAGGCGGTTGTCTTTGGCAATGGGCGCACGGAATGTACGGCGTTCATCAACATCGACCTGACGGCGGTCGGCAACTGGGCCGAGCGGAACAACATCGGTTATGCGTCCTATCAGGAACTTGCGCGGCATCCTCAGGTGATGGACCAGATCCAAAGCCATGTGGAGGAGGTCAACGCCTCAATCGCCGAAGACGAGATGCTGTCGGGCTGTCAGGTGCACCGCTTTGTCGTGCTGCACAAGGAACTGGACGCTGATGACGGCGAGCTGACACGCACCCGCAAGGTGCGCCGCAAGGTGATCGGTGAAAAGTTCGAAGACATCATCAACGCTTTGTATGACGGGTCATCGTCGGTCAGCACGGTCACGGAAGTGACCTATGAGGACGGGCGCAAAGGGTCGATTTCGGCCACGCTGGAAGTGCGTGACGCGAAGGTCTTTGCAGACAATCGCAAGAAGGCTGCGGCATGAGCATCATGAGCGGAGTGTTCGGGCGCAGCGCGCGCGCAGTGGATTTTAAGACCATTTGGAATGAGGGTGTCGCATGAAGGATCAGGCGGACGGATACATCACCGCGGATGGTCGCCAGATCGGCCCTGTCGTGATGGAGATGAAAAACATCACCCTGCGGTTTGGTGGCGTGGAAGCAATCAAGGATATCTCGTTTGATATTCGCGAGGGTGAAATTCGCGCGATCATCGGGCCGAACGGGGCGGGCAAGTCGTCGATGCTGAACGTGATCAGCGGGTTTTACGTGCCGCAAGAGGGTGAAGTCTGGTACAAAGGAGCGCGCCGCGCGCCGATGAAGCCGTTTCAGGTCGCCGAACAGGGCATCGCGCGGACGTTCCAGAACATCGCCTTGTTTGAGGGCATGTCGGTTCTGGACAACGTCATGACCGGACGGTTGACCCATATGGAAACCGGCCTGTTCTGGCAGTCGCTCTGGAAAGGCAAGGCCGAGCGGGAAGAGACCGCGAACCGCGAAGTCGCCGAGAAGATTATCGATTTCCTTGAAATTCAGGCAATCCGCAAAACCCCGGTGTCGCGCCTTTCTTACGGTTTGAAAAAGCGCGTTGAACTGGCGCGGGCGCTGGCGGCGGAGCCGTCTATCTTGCTGCTGGACGAACCGATGGCCGGGATGAACGTCGAGGAAAAAGAGGACATGAGCCGCTTTATTCTGGATGTGAATGACGAATTCGGCACCACGATCGCGCTGATCGAACATGACATGGGTGTCGTGATGGATCTGAGCGACCGGGTGGTGGTGATGGATTACGGCAAGAAGATCGGCGACGGCACACCTCATGAGGTGCGCAACAACCAAGCCGTGATCGACGCCTATTTGGGGGTCGCACATGATGACTGATTTTGACCTAAACTTTGCGAACTGGAGGGTCTGATATGCCTGAGCAACTGGCCTTTGCCCTTGAGGTAACCGCGAACGGTCTGATGGCGGGGGTGCTTTATGCACTGGTCGCGTTGGGGTTTGTTCTGATCTACAAGGCGTCCGGAATTTTCAACTATGCGCAAGGGGTCATGGCGCTGTTTGCCGCGCTGACCCTGGCGGGGATCATGGACGGGCAGGTACCCTTCAGCCACTTGATCAACGCTGTCTTCGGCACCGACGTCCATCACTTCGGGTGGAACGTTCCGGCGTTTCTGGCGATTTTGCTGACCATGGTGGTGATGATCGCCCTGGCCTATGCGGTGCAGAGGTTGGTGTTCCGCCATCTGGTGGGGCAAGAGCCGATCATCCTGTTCATGGCGACCATCGGTCTTGCCTATTTCCTTGAGGGCGTAGGTGATCTGATGTGGGGGTCCGACATCAAATCAATGGATGTCGGCCTGCCGCAGGGCATCAACACATGGATCGACGAGACCACGTTCGAGGCCCTGGGCTACGGCTTCTTCATCGACAACCTGGATATCGTGGCGAGCATCATCGCGGCGCTGCTGGTCATCGGGTTGGTCATGTTTGCGCAATATACCAAGCAAGGCCGCGCAATGCGGGCTGTGGCGGATGACCATCAGGCGGCGTTGTCCGTCGGTGTGTCGCTGAACTTTATCTGGATCCTGGTGTGGTCGTTGGCGGGGTTTGTCGCCCTTGTGGCCGGCATCATGTGGGGCACGAAATCGGGCGTGCAGTTTTCGCTGTCGCTGATCGCGTTGAAGGCATTGCCCGTGTTGATGCTGGGCGGGTTTACGTCGATCCCCGGTGCGATTGTCGGCGGTCTGATCATCGGTGTGGGTGAGAAGCTGTTCGAATTCCTGATTGGTGCACCCTTTCTTGGTGGTGCGACGGAGAACTGGTTTGCCTATATGCTGGCGCTGATTTTCCTCGTGTTTCGTCCGCAGGGTTTGTTTGGGGAGAAGATCATTGAGCGTGTTTAGCCTAATTCGATGTCGGATCGGGGCGCTGCCCCAAACCCCGGGATTTTTTACCATTTGGAATGAGGGGCGCGGCTGATGCTTTATCGTGAATCAGGGGATTTCAGCTCCACCTATGCAGAAGACAGCCAGACGTTTCCGATCAAGTTCGACCGGTACCGCTATTATTTTGTGCTGTTCGTAGCCATTGCCGTGATCCCGTTTATGATCAACGACTATTGGGTGAATTCGCTTTTCCTGCCGTTCCTGATCTATGCCATTGCAGCGATCGGGTTGAACATTCTGGTGGGTTATTGCGGGCAGGTCAGCCTTGGCACCGGTGGCTTCATGGCTGTGGGGGCTTATGCCTGCTATAAGCTGATGACCAGCTTTCCGGATGTCAGCATGTTGATACATGTGTTGCTGGCGGGGCTGATTACGGCGGCGGTTGGCGTGCTGTTCGGTTTGCCGTCACTGCGGATCAAGGGGTTCTATCTGGCGGTGGCGACACTGGCGGCGCAGTTCTTTCTTGTGTGGCTGTTCAACCGGGTACCGTGGTTCTACAACTATTCGGCTTCCGGTCAGATCAGCGCGCCGGAGCGCACGTTCTTGGGGGTCAACATCACAGGTGCGAATACCCAAGCCTGGGCGACCTATCTGTTCTGTCTGATGTTCGTGATCTTTAGCGCCTATGTCGCCCGCAACCTGACCCGCGGGTCGGTGGGACGCAAATGGATGGCGATCCGGGACATGGATATCGCGGCCGAGATCATCGGCGTGAACCCCTTGCGGGCCAAGCTGACGGCATTCGCGATATCGTCGTTCTTTATCGGCATATCGGGCGCGCTGTTCTTTTCGATCTATCTGGGCGCTGTCGAAGTCGGCGAAGCCTTTGGCATACAGAAGTCGTTCCTTGTGCTGTTCATGATCATCATCGGCGGGCTGGGGTCCATCTTTGGCAGCTTTGCCGGGGCCGCATTTCTGGTGCTGCTGCCGGTCGTTCTCAAGATCGTTGGCGTGGACTGGCTGGGCTGGCCCACGGATATCGTGGCGCATTTGCAGCTTGTGATCGTCGGGGGGCTGATTATCGTGTTCCTGATCGCAGAACCGCATGGCCTTGCCCAACTATGGCGCGTGGCCAAGGAAAAACTGAGATTGTGGCCCTTCCCGCACTAGGGGACGGCACATGGCGGGGGAGGAGACCCACGCCGAAGAAGACGACCGGGCAAACCCGGCACTATCGGACATATCCAGGGAGGAAACACCGATGAACATGAAACTGAAACTGACCACAGTGGCGCTTGGCGTTACACTGGCTGCCGGCCCCGCGATGGCAGAGCTTGTCTTTCCATCACTAAGCTACCGCACCGGCCCCTACGCCGCCAACGGCATTCCGTTTGCGGATGGCTATGCAGATTACTTCACGCTGCTGAATGAACGCGATGGCGGCATCGGTGGCGAAGCGATCCGCATGATCGAATGCGAAACCGGCTATAACACCGAAAAAGGTGTGGAATGCTACGAAAGCACCAAGGGCGAAGGCGCTTTGGTTTATCAACCGCTTTCCACGGGCATTACCTACCAGCTGATTCCCAAAGCGACTGCCGACGGAATCCCTGTCCACTCGATGGGTTATGGCCGGACCTCTGCCAAAGACGGTTCCGTGTTCAAGAACATCTTCAACTATCCTGCGAACTACTGGGATGGCGCATCGGTCGCGATCAAGCACCTGCTGGACGTGAACGGTGGCAGCCTTGAGGGCAAGAAGATCGCGCTGGTCTATCACAACTCTGCCTACGGCAAGGAACCGATCCGCACGCTGGAAGAGCTGAGCAAGAAGCACGGTTTTGAACTGAGCCTGCTGCCCATCGACCACCCCGGTCAGGAGCAGAAGTCCCAGTGGCTCCAAATCCGTCGTGAAAAGCCGGACAATGTTATCATGTACGGTTGGGGCGTCATGAACCAGGTTGCCATTCAGGAAGCGGCGAACATCCGTTACCCGATGGATCAGTTCATCGGCATCTGGTGGTCCGGTTCTGAGAACGACGTACGTCCTGCGGGCGATGCGGCCAACGGCTACAAGGCACTGACGTTCCACAACGTGGGCGATGATTTCCCGGTGTTTGACGACATCCAGAAGTTTGTCGTCGATGCGGGCAAAGCTGCGGGTGCAGGCGACCAGATCGGTACGGCGTTGTACAACCGTGGTCTTTATGCCGCGATGTTGGCGGCCGAAGCTGCGAAAACAGCGCAAGGCATGCACAACACGACCACTTTGACGCCTGCGCAAATGCGTGACGGTATGGAAGCGCTTGAGATCACAGAGGCCAAAATGGCCGATCTTGGCCTGCCGAACTTTGGTCCGGAATTCAAGGTATCCTGTGAAAACCATGGCGGTAACGGCTTTGTGGCCGTGTCCCAGTGGGACGCAGCTGCCGACAGCTGGAGCCTGATCACCGACTATGTGCAGTCTGACCAGGACATCCTTGGCCCGTTGGTTACCGAAGACGCAGCCGCATTTGCTGCTGAATCCGGTATCACGCCAGGCTGCTAAGCGGACCGTTCGAATTGGGATGCGGCGGCCAGGTCGCCGCATCCCCGACAACCGCCATCTATGAAAGAGACACCCATGCTGGACGCCACACCAACGCCCGACGCGCAGGTCGAGACCCTTCTTGAGGTCAACAATATCGAAGTGATCTATAACTCGGTCATTCTGGTGCTCAAGGGCGTGAGCCTGAAGGTCCCCAAGGGCGGTATCACAGCCTTGCTGGGCGGCAATGGCGCGGGCAAGACGACGACGCTTAAGGCGATTTCGAACCTGCTGCACTCTGAACGGGGCGAGGTTACCAAAGGGTCGATCAAGTACCGTAACGAGCCGGTGCACAAATCCGATCCCGCCGAGATGGTCAAACGTGGCGTCGTGCAGGTCATGGAGGGCCGGCATTGTTTTGAACACCTGACCATCGAAGAAAACCTGCTGACCGGAGCCTATACCCGCAGTGACGGCAAAGCTGCAATCGCGCGCGATCTTGAGATGGTGTATGATTATTTTCCACGCCTGCGCGAACGCCGCAAATCACAGGCCGGCTATACTTCGGGCGGGGAACAACAGATGTGCGCGATTGGCCGCGCGCTGATGTCACGCCCTGAAACAATCCTCCTGGACGAACCGTCCATGGGGCTGGCCCCGCAACTGGTCGAACAGATTTTCGAGATCGTGAAATCGGTAAACGAACAGGAAGGCGTGACTTTCCTGTTGGCCGAACAGAACACCAACGTGGCGCTGAGGTTTGCACATTACGGATACATTCTGGAATCCGGTCGTGTCGTGATGGATGGTCCCGCCGCCGATCTGCGCGAAAACCAGGACGTCAAGGAATTCTATCTTGGCATGTCCGACGAGGGCCGCAAATCCTTCCGCGACGTGCGCAGTTACCGCCGCCGGAAACGCTGGCTCAGCTGAACCGACCCTTGCCACCGATCCTGAATTTTACGTGAATTGCGAGTAAGCAACATGGCACAGATGTCCCATTTCCATGACCAAGAAACCCGCAGCGCCGACGCCCGCGCCGCTGATCTGGCGCAGGCCTTGCCTGCCCAGATAGCGCGCGCAAAGGCGTTGCCGGGATATTCGGGATCGTTGGACGGGGTCGACCCTGCGACCATCACCAGCGCCGACGCACTTGCCGGACTGCCGGTGTTGCGCAAGTCCGAACTGGGCAAGGCGCAGGCGGTATCAGCCCCCTTTGGCGGCTTCACGACCAAGCCTGCACAGGCCTTTACCCACATCTTCCAATCCCCCGGCCCAATCTATGAACCTTCGTCAAATGCGCCCGACTGGTGGCGCATGGGCCGGTTCCTGCATGCGGTTGGCATCGGGACTGGGGATATCGTCCAGAACTGCTTTGGCTACCACCTGACCCCTGCAGGCATGATCTTTGAATCCGGCGCACAGGCCGTCGGGGCGGCCGTGCTGCCCGCAGGCACCGGTCAAACCGAATTGCAGGTCATCGCCGCGCGCGATGTCGGCACCACAGCCTATGCAGGCACACCAGACTACCTCAAAGTCATCCTCGAAAAAGCCGACGACATGGGCGTGACCCTTGGCATCACCAAGGCGGCCGTCGGCGGCGGTGCCCTGTTCCCGTCCCTGCGCGACTATTACACCGCGCGCGGCATCACCTGCCTGCAAAGCTATGCAACCGCCGATCTGGGCAACATCGCCTATGAAAGCCCCGCGATGGAGGGGATGATCGTCGATGAGGGCGTCATCGTCGAAATCGTCACGCCAGGCACGGGCAATCCGGTCCCCGCCGGTGAAGTCGGCGAAGTGATCGTGACCACGCTGAACCCTGACTACCCGCTGATCCGCTTTGCCACAGGGGACCTAAGCGCGGTCCTGCCCGGCACCTCGCCCTGCGGACGCACCAACATGCGCATCAAGGGCTGGATGGGGCGCGCCGACCAAACCACCAAGATCAAGGGGATGTTCGTGCGCCCCGAACAGGTCGCGGCCCTTGTCGCCCATCATACCGAAATCACCAAGGCCCGCGTCGTGGCGAGCCGCGCTGGTGAACAGGACGTGATGACCGTGCATATCGAAACCACCGGCGGCGACGCCGATGCCTATGCGCAAACCGTGGTCGACGTTCTCAAACTCAAGGCGAGAATCGTTCTTGCCGATCCCGGAACCTTGCCCAAGGACGGCCTCGTGATCGAAGATCAACGCAGCTACGACTAACGTCCCTGACCTTCTCTGGCTCTTAAATATCCTCGCCGAAGGCGGCACGACGTCGCAGCAGATGCAGCGATAATTTTGCGCACCCCGCTGGTATTTCCGACTAAAATAGTCGAAACCAAACAAATGACCTCGCGCCAGACAAATCCATCCCGAATTGACGTCAAGGGGCCCCGTGACGGGCTGCGCCTGCTGGCTGCGGCTGCCGTCGCCATTGCAGGGGCTTGCGCCTTGCCGATGCTGGCGGTGCTGCTGGCGGCCCTTGTGGGCGGCACAGACACGGTGCGCCATCTGATAGAAACCGTTTTGCTGGGCTATGCCGGCACAACGCTGCTGCTGGTGGTTTTTGTGGCAGTGGGCACGTTTGCCCTGGGGGTCGGGGCGGCGTGGCTGGTGACGATGACCCGCTTTCCGGGGGCAAAAATCCTCGAAATCGCGCTGGTCCTGCCGCTGGCCTTTCCCGCCTACGTGCTGGCCTACGCCTATACCCATGTCCTTGATCATCCGGGCATTGTGCAGGCGACCTTGCGCGATATGACGGGATGGGGCCCGCGTGACTATTGGTTCCCTGAGATCAGGTCGCTGGGCGGGGCCGCCCTGATGCTGATCCTCGTGCTGTATCCGTATGTTTATCTTCTGGCCCGTGCCGCGTTCCTGCAGCAGTCGGCGACGACATTCCTGGCCGCGCGTGCCTTGGGCAGCAGCGCGTGGGTGGCGTTCTACAAGGTCAGCTTGCCGCTTGCACGTCCGGCCATCGCAGGGGGCGTGCTGCTTGCCGTGATGGAGACGATCGCCGATTTTGGTACTGTCGCATATTTCGGGGTCCAGACCTTTGCGACAGGCATCTACACCAGCTGGTTTTCCCTGTTCGACCGTGCGGGTGCGGCGCAGCTGGCGCTGTGCCTGCTCAGCTTTGCGCTGTTGCTGGCCATGCTTGAACGGGTCCAGCGCGGCAAGGCGAAATACCATGACCCCTCGCGCCGTGCTGTCGCCATGCCGCCGCTGCAATTGACCGGCTGGCGCGCGGCTGCGGCGCTGGTCGCCTGCGGCCTGCCGGTGCTGTTGGGGGCCGTGCTGCCCGTCGTGATCCTGTTTTCCATGGGCATCGGGTCCGAACAGGATCTGCTCAGCCCGCGCTATCTTGGCTTTATCCGCAATTCAGCCATGCTTGCGGGGATCGCTGCGGCGTTGACGGTGACGGCGGCGGTTTGTGTCGGTTTCTTTCAGCGGCTGCGGCCGGGAACGCTGTCGAATGCTGCCGCCTATGTGGCGCGGCTTGGCTATGCGGTGCCGGGCGGAGTGATCGCGGTGGGGCTGCTGGTGCCGTTCGCAGCCTTTGACAATGCGCTGGACGCATGGATGCGCAGTACCTTCGACATCTCGACCGGGTTGCTGGTAACGGGGTCGATCTGGCTGCTGGTCGCAGCCTATATGGTACGTTTCCTCGCGGCGGCGCTTGGGGCCTACGAGGGCGGTCAGGCGATGGTGCACGCCAATATGGATTCGGCAGCCCGGTCCTTGGGCGAAACGCCGGTTGGCACCCTGCGCCGGGTGCATTTGCCGATCTTGTCGCCCAGCCTTTTGACGGCGCTGCTGATCGTTTTTGTCGATGTGATGAAGGAACTTCCCGCGACCTTGATCATGCGGCCTTTCAACTATGATACCCTTGCGGTGCAGGCATACCGTCTGGCCAGCGATGAAAGACTGGACGGGGCTGCCGTACCCAGTCTGGTGATCGTTGCACTGGGGTTGCTGCCTGTCATTCTGATCTGTCGGCAGGTGGGACGGCAGCGCTAGGCCACCGCCCGCGCGGGTCACCCGCGCAGATGTTCTTCGAAATGCGCCAGGGTGCGGTCCCATGCCAATGCGGCAGCTTCGGCGTCATACCGGGGTGTGGTATCGTTGTGAAAACCGTGGTTCACATCCGGATAAAAATGCACGCTGAACTCTTTTTGATTGGCCCGCAGCGCTTCTGAATAGGCGTCCCAGCCTGCGTTGATCCGTTCGTCCAGCCCTGCATAGTGGATCATCAGCGGGGCCTGGATCGCAGCCACATCTGCGGCATCCGGCTGGCGACCGTAGAACGGGACCGAGGCCGCCAGATCCGGGTAGGCCACCGCCAGCGCATTGCACACGCCACCGCCATAGCAAAAGCCGACAGCGCCGACCTTGCCGGTGGTGTCGTCATGGTCGCGCAGAAATTCAAAGGCGGCAAAGAAATCCGCCATCAGCTTGACCCCGTCCAGGGAACGCTGCATTTCTCGGCCCTCTTCGTCGGTGCCGGGATAGCCGCCAAGCGGCGTCAGTCCGTCGGGACCAAGGGCAAGGTATCCCGCTTTGGCACAGCGGCGCACCACGTCTTCGATATAGGGGTTCAGGCCACGGTTCTCGTGGATCACCAGAACGGCGGGCAAGGGGCCGGTGGCACCTGCCGGCTTGGCCATCAGGCCCTTGATGGTGCCATGGCCGTCCGGGCTGTCATATTCGATGGTGGCGGTTTCGATGTCGGGATCATCGGGGGCGACTTGCTGGGCCAGGGCATAGTTTGGCTGAAGCTGTTCCAGCAGCATCGCACCTGTTACACCGACGGCGGCGAATTTGCTGGCTTGGCGCATGAAGTCACGTTTCGAAATCGCGCCGTGCACATAGCCGTCGAAAATCTCGAGCAGGCGTGGGTCGAAATCGCGGGCGGTCTTGCGGGGGCCTTGGGTCATCTGGACGCTCCTGTTCGGTAGGGCTGCTGGGGGTGTCCAGAAAAGAATAGACCGTATCGAAGCGTTTCCGATACGGTCTTGTTTTCACATATCTGTCAGGGCAGGTGGGATTTATTCCCAGCCAACCGCGTCAAAGATTTTCTGTGCAGTCGGGATGTTTTCGGCCACTTCCGACAGGTTCACTTCGTCTGCCTTGAATTCACCCAGCTTCGCGACTGATTCAGCCAGTTCGACGCCTTTGACGGCGGGAAATTCGTCGTTCCCGGTCGAGAAATAGACCTGTGCGCTGTCCGACGACAGATATTCAAGGAATTTCACAGCGTGGTCGCGGTTGGGCGCATTGGCCGCGACGCCTGCACCGGACAGGTTCATATGCGCGCCGGTGTCTTCCTGATCCGGGAAGATCCAGCCGATCTTGTCGATTTCGGCACTGACGCCGTCCACGTCCGTGCGCAGGGCGCGGGCAAAGTAATAGGTGTTCGACACGGCGATTTCACATTCGCCGGACACCAGACCGCGCAGCTGGTCGGTATCACCACCTTGCGGCGCGCGGGCCATGTTGTCGACAACGCCTTGCGCCCAAGCGGTGGCTTTTTCTTCACCGTAATGCGTGACCATCGCGGCCAGCAGGGTCTGGTTGTATTCGTTCGAGGACGACCGGATGCACACCTTGCCTTTGTAGGCAGGGGCGGCCAGATCAAGATAGGTCATCGGCGGCGTGTCGACGGTGTCCTTGGCGTAGAAATGATCCGCGACCGCTGGGAGAACCCGAACCATTCGTTTTCGCTGTCTTGCAGTTGGCGGGGATGCGTTCCTCAAGATGTCGCTGTCCACGGATGCAGCAGGCCATGTTCTGGGCCCGGCTCAGGCGGCTTGTGTCGACGGTAACCAGAATATCTGCGGGCGAATTCGCGCCTTCCGCCTTCATGCGGGCCAGCAATTCGTCGGCTTTGCCTTCGATCCGGTTGATGGTGATTCCGGTTTGATCGGTAAAGTCGGAATACAGCTTTTCATCCGTGTCGTAGTGGCGCGACGAATATATGTTCAGCTGGCCTTCGGCGAAAGCGGGCAGGGCAGCTGAGGCCATAAGCACGGCAGCGAGAGCGGATTTTTTCAGGGTCATAATAAATGTCCATGTGATTTGTATTACTTACTAATTTAGTAAGAAACAGATATGGCCCCTTAAGGCAAGGAGTTCTTGACTAAAATAGTGGGATAAGCGTTTTGCCGCTAACTCCAGGCGCGGCAAAACGCAGTAGATTTAGCTGTCCGTCCCGATCTTGTCCTGGGTCTTGGTGTCGAAATCGCTGGCGTCGTGACGCTCGTGCAGCTGCATCTCAGGCTCTCCGAAGGGGCGGTTGACCATGCGGCCGCGCAACACGGCGGGGCGGGAATCAATCGTTTGTGCCCATCTCATGACATTCTTATAGGACGCCACATCAAGGAACTCTGCCGCGTCGTACAGACGCCCCAGCACAAGTTGACCATACCAGGCCCAGATTGCCATATCGGCGATTGAATACTCGCCCGCCATGTATTCGTTGTCAGCAAGGTGACGGTCAAGCACATCAAGCTGGCGCTTGGTTTCCATCGCGAAGCGGTCGATGCAATATTTGATCTTGACCGGCGCATAGGCGTAGAAGTGCCCGAAGCCACCGCCCAGATAGGGCGCGCTGCCCATTTGCCAGAACAGCCAGGACATGCATTCGGCCTTTTGCGCGGGGTCCTTCGGGATGAACGCGCCGAATTTCTCGGCCAGATACAGCATCATCGACCCGGATTCGAAAAGCCGCTGCGGTTTGTCGGCGGAATGGTCCATCATCGCAGGGATCTTGGAATTGGGGTTCACGTCAACGAAACCCGACCCGAACTGGTCACCTTCACCAATGTTGATCAGCCACGCATCATATTCCGCGCCTTCGTGACCGGCTGCCAGAAGTTCCTCGAGCAGCACGGTGACCTTGACGCCGTTTGGCGTCGCCAAAGAATAAAGCTGAATCGGATGCTTGCCCACCGGCAGCTCTTTTTCCGAGGTCGGACCCGCGATCGGCCGGTTAATATTGGCGAATTTACCGCCGTTGCCGGGTTCCCATTCCCAGACGGCGGGGGGCGTGTAGTCGGGCAGATCGGTCATAATATCCCTTTCGATGCAGATATTTCATGTCTGACGAGGAACCTAGGGTGTGGAGTGCGGAGCGCAAGGGCGGAGGTGGGATGCGCAGCCGGGACGGCTGTCGTTCACACTTGGGAATTTGCGATTGGGCAGGGCAATTGAGTGATCATGCGCTTGCGCGGCCGCGTTCTGGATATATATGCAATCTGATTACCCAAAATCGCGAGTAGTTTGCCCGGATGACGTATGAAAATGACATGCTGGATGCGCAGAAATACCTCCAGCAAGGCAACTACAAACGGAGCTTGAAGGCAGCGCTTTCGGCGTCCAGAAAATCGCCGGGTTCGGCGGTGGCCGCCAATATCACGGGCATCGCGACAAGCGCGACAGGCAGGCCCGGCGATGCGATCAAGTATTTTCAAAAGGCCTTGAAGCTCACGCCGGACTTCCCCGATGCGCAAAAGAATTTCGCTCAGACGTTGATCTTGATCGGCCGTCCGGGCGTTGCCCTGGCGCAGTTGGCCAAGCTTGCGATCAGGACGCCTGCGGACTGGAAGGTCTGGTACCTCAAGGCGCAAGCCGAACTTGCTTTGGGGAAGGAAAAGGACGGGCTCGCCTCTGTGGACAGGGCGCTTGCCCTTACTGCAACATCGGTCACGGTCCATCATCTTCGAAGCACGATCAACCTGAGCCTTGGGCATATTAAGGACGCGATTGATGATCTGTATGCTGCCTTGAAGATCAATCCGGAGGACGTCGTAGCCCTGACCAACCTCAGCCTCCCGCTTGCGCGCCAGACGAGATTTGAAGAGGCGCTGGAAGTGGTGCAGAAGGCCGTGAAGCTTGCCCCGAACAACGTCGCGGCCCGGTACCGGCTTGCCACCCAGTTCGTGGAGATGGGACGGTCCGAGGACGGTATTTTCCACTACAACGCCATTCTGGACATGCAGCCCGATCATGCAGGGGCGCTAGAGCAACTGACGCTCCTCTTGTCCAAGGCCGAGGTTGCCGCCCTAGAGCCGAAAATCCAAATGGCTCTTAAGAAAGTGGCGAGGAATTCCGAAGACCGCGCTTCGTTGTTCTATGCGCTGTCCGCAGCCTTATCGGCGCAGGAAAAGCCGCTGGATGCTGACAAGATGCTGGGTTTGGCGAACAAGGAAATGGCGAATTTGTTGCCATACGACCCGGTTGCCGACGCTGATGTGACACGCGCGATACTTGGCAGATTTCCTGCCATTCTCGAAAGCGACGGCGAAACTTCTACCGCTCCGTATCCGGTTTTCGTGATCGGACTGCCGCGATCGGGCACGACACTTGTCGAAGCCGTCTTGGGGGCCCACCCGCATGTCGCCCCATTGGGAGAGCGCGGCACCGCAGGCTTTCTGCTGCGGGATATCATTGAACAAAACCTGCCATTCACGCGCAACGACGCCATCAAAATGATCCGAGAGGATCAAAGGCTGATGCCGGATCTCCCCGAGGGAACAGTCGCCTATGTTGATAAAATGCCCGAAAATTACCGGCTTGTCGGGTTTCTGAAATCGGCTTACCCGAATGCGCGGATCATCAATGTCCGCCGTGATCCAAGGGATATTGCCCTGTCGATGTGGAAATCCCATTTTTCGGGAACGGCACTGTCGTATACATATGACTGGGACCGAATGGCGTTCAGGTTCAATCTGTATGCGCAATCAATGGCGCATTGGAAAACCATACTGCCGGGGCAGATCCTTGACGTCCACTACAAGGATCTGGTCGAAGATGTCGAAGCCACAGGCCGCAGCATGGCAGCGTTCTGTGACCTTGAGTGGCACGGCGCAATGGCGCGTCCCGATCTGAACGCGACGCAGGTCCTGACCCACAGCGCCACGCAATTGCGGCGACCGGTACATACTGATTCTATCGAAAAATGGCGGAAGAACCCCGACCTGCTGACACCCTTTGTCAAAGGTTTCGATCGGACGCTTTGGAGCGACTATCTTTCGGACTAGCGGGCCTTTTCAGAGGTTGGCGTCGTTCGGGCCGCAAAATGGCCCTGTCCGGATGGTGCCTAGTGCTGCACTGAAACAAAAAAAACCGCCCCCGAAGGAGCGGCTTTTCTAACTGAATGCAACAGTTCTTAACCCTGACGGGCTTTGAACCGGCGCTGCGTCTTGTTGATGACGTAAACGCGGCCTTTGCGACGCACAACGCGGCAGTCACGATGCCGGTTTTTGAGCGAGCGGAGCGAATTGCGAACCTTCATGGTCGTTCTCCTGTGTCGTGGCGCGGGCCAGCGCCGGGTTGCGGGCAGTCCAGCGGATGCTGGACCAATGAATTAGGTGGTGGGCGATACTGGGATCGAACCAGTGACCCCTTCGATGTCAACGAAGTGCTCTACCGCTGAGCTAATCACCCCCTATGTAGCCCGAAAACCAACGCCCCTAACAAAAACGGGGCGCGAGATTTCCGCGCCGGTAGCGGGGTCTATAAATAGAGTCGCAGACATGATCAAGGGGTTTTGGCTTTGTAAAAACATGCGCTATGATGTTATTTGAAAGGTGCGCGAATGCCACACTCTGCCTATGACGTTTTACACCCCGACGGTGCCCTGTCCTGCGTGGTGTTTGCATCGCCCCATTCGGGGCGGGATTATAGCCTTTCGTTCTTGCAGGCCAGCGTTTTGGACAGCCATACGATCCGGTCTTCCGAGGATGCTTTTGTCGATCGGCTGTTCAACGCGGCCCCCCAATTCGGTGCGCCGTTCCTGATGGCGCGCGCGCCGCGGGCCTTTGTCGATTTGAACCGATCCTGCGAAGAACTTGATCCCGCGCTGATCGAAGGGCTGCGCAAACAGGGCCATAATCCGCGTGTTTCATCGGGTTTGGGGGTGATTCCCCGGGTCGTGGCCAACGGACGGTCGATTTATCACGGCAAGATTAGTCAGGAAGAGGTGCAGCGCCGCCTTGATGGATATTGGCATCCCTATCACGCCATGCAGCAAAAACTGTTGGACAACGCGCGTCGCCGCCACGGTCAGGCGGTGCTGATTGATTGTCATTCAATGCCCCACGAAGCGATGGATGGCGTGGCCCGTCGCGGCATGAAGCGGCCCGATGTCGTGCTGGGGGATCGTTTCGGGTCTACGGCAAGCGGTGATGTTGTGGACCGGGTCGAGGCGGCTTTTGTCGACGCGGGGTTTAACGTCACGCGCAACACGCCCTTTGCGGGGGCTTATATCACGCAGGCCTACGGACGTCCGTCGCGGGGCCAGCATGCGGTGCAGGTTGAATTGGACCGGTCTTTGTACATGAACGAATCACTTGTTTGTCCAAACGACAACTTCGAGGCCGTTCAAAAGGCTCTTCACGTCGTCGTGGCGCAGATCGCGGGAATCGGTGAGGGGCGGGTGCCCTTGGCGGCCGAATAGCCAGCCCAAAGTTCAGCGTAGGGCACGGCCTTTGACGATGGCCTTGTCGCCGAATTTCTCGCGAATCGCATCGGTGGCGCGTTCGGCCTGACCGCGGCGCTTGGCGTCGGGGTCCAGCAGATCGCCGGACTGGTCGGCCCCCGCGGCGGGCCCAAGGTCTGAGATGCCGCAGCCCAACAGGCGGTAAGGGCCGGGATCGTTCAACTGATCGAACAAACCGCGCGCCGTGCGATAGATGCGATCGGCCAGTTGCGTCGGATCATACAGTGACACGCGCCGGGTGATCAGCGAAAAATCGGCACGCTTGAGCTTGAGCACCACGACGCGCCCCGCCAGATCCTTGGCCTTGGCGCGGTCGGCGACCTTTTGGGCCATGCGCCACAGGTGACCGTCAAGCAGCTCGGGATCCGAGGTGTCGTCGTTGAATGTCGTCTCGTTGCTGATGGATTTCATCTGCTCGTGCGACGAGACGCGGCGCTTGTCCTGACCGCGTGCGAGATGCCACAACCGGTCCCCCATGCTGCCGAAACGTGCCACCAGATCAGTCCGTTCCCACCGCAGCAGATCGGAAAACGTCTTGATTCCCGCCCTGTTCAACGTGGCAAGAGACGCTGCACCGACGCCCCAGATCATACTGACGGGTTTATCGGCAAGAAAGCTTTGGGTTTCGGCCATACCGATCACGGAAAAGCCGTTGGGCTTATCCAGATCCGACGCGACCTTGGCCAGAAACTTGTTGTGGGACAAACCGATGGAGCCTGTCAGCCCCAGTTCCGTCTTCATCCGTCGCACCAACCGCGCCAGCATCACCGCTGGCGGTGCGCCGTGCAGTTTGGTCGTACCGGTCATGTCCAAAAATGCCTCGTCCAGCGACAAGGGTTCGATCGAGGGTGTCAATTCCTCCATCATGGTGCGAATCGCACGCGATGCTTCGACATAGGCATCCATGCGGGGTTTGATGATGATCGCCTCGGGGCAAAGCTTGAGCGCCTGAAACATCGGCATGGCGGATTTCACGCCCTTGATCCGCGCAATATAGCAGGCGGTCGATACAACCCCGCGCCGCCCGCCCCCGATGATCACGGGTTTGCCGTTCAGGGCCGGGTTGTCGCGTTTCTCGACCGAGGCATAAAACGCGTCGCAATCCATGTGCGCGATGGAAAGGTCAAACAATTCGGGATGCGCAAACACACGCGGGCTACCGCAGGCCGGACAGCGGCGTGCAGGCGCAATTTGGGACAGGCAGTCACGACAAAGGGCTGGCATATGGGGTATGTGGGTTCAAAGCTGGATCGTAGCAAGACTATCTTAGGGCGAAGGGTTTGAACATGGATTTCGAGGGGGCAAAGATCGCGCTTTATCTGGGCGACCAACTGGTTGTGATCTTGCGCGACGACATCGACGGGCTGCCCTTCCCCGGTTTTTGGGATTTGCCCGGCGGCGGCCGCGAAGGCGTTGAAACCCCGCAAGCCTGCGTTCAGCGGGAGTGTTTCGAAGAACTGGCGTTGGATTTGACCGATATGGTGTTCGACTGGGGGCGTAGCTTTGAAACGGGTGGCGTGGTGCATTGGTTCTTTGTCGGCCACCTGCCTGCGTCTTTTGCCGACGAAATTGTTTTCGGGGATGAGGGGCAAAAATGGGCGTTGATGACCGACCAGAGGTTTATCACACACGCCAAAGCAGTCCCGATGTTTCAGGATCGTCTGCGGCTTTATCTGAACGGGGGTTCCCCGCGGTCATTGTAGCTATGTGGAGGGTTAGAAAGGCCCCCCGCAACTGTGCGGGGGGAGGTGACGAACTTCAGGAAGAACCAGTTCGTCGGGGAGTATCACCATAGTAAGGGTGCCATACGATTGTGGAATTTCAAAACGATTATTCCCGCTAAGGTTTAAAAGCTTTGTTCTGTTACCGAATTAACACAGGTTTGGTGGCGCGTGTCAGATCAGGGAAGTTCGGCCAAGACGGCACGGGCCGCGGCGGCGGGGTCTCTGGCCTGCCAGATGGGGCGACCCACCACGATATGGTCTGCGCCGTCCGCGATCGCTTGTGCCGGGGTTGCCACGCGCTTTTGATCACCCAACGCCGCACCTTGAGGGCGCACGCCGGGGGTAACGATCAGCTTGCCAGTGGCTTCGGGCAGGGCGCGGATTAGGGCGGCCTCTTGCGGGGATGCGATCACGCCATCGGCACCGGCGTCAAACGCGCGGCCCGCACGGGTGGCGACCAGATCTGGAATGTCGCCCGCCTGGATCAGGCTTGCGTCCAGATCGGTCCGATCCAGCGAGGTCAGGATTGTCACAGCAAGGATTTTCATGCCCGACCCCGAGGCACCCTCCATCGCGGCGCGCACCACATGCGGGTCGCCGTGCACCGTCAGGAAATCCAGATCAAACTGCGCAAGGCCCCGCACGGCGGCTTCGACCGTGGCCCCGATATCGAATAACTTCATATCCAGAAAGATCCGTTTGCCGTGATCCTGAATCAGTTCATTGGCCAGCCCCAGCCCGCCCCCCGTCAGCATCCCGAGGCCAATTTTATAAAAACCAACGCTATCCCCCAGCGTTTGGGCCAGTTCAAATCCGGCGACGGCATTGGGAACATCAAGGGCTACAATCAGGCGGTCGTCAGACATGGGGGGCTCCGGTTGGTGGGGGAAGGGCAAACGATGCTGGCTTACGAGGTCTGGCGGGGCATGTCCATGAAAACAAAAAAAACCCGGACTGCACGAGGGCAGTCCGGGCAAGTAACAGAGACGGACTAGGCAGCAGTCTCTGGGGTTTGCGGCGCTGTACCGGGGCAGGTACAACAGGCAGTTCCGCAAAATCGAAAAAATCAGGCGGCGCGCAGGCCGGGCAGGTTGATCACATGTTTCAGCCAGGCCTTGGGGTCAAAACGGGGGCGTCCAGCGCGCTGGTCGGGACCCAGTCGCTTGATCTCTGATCTCATGCCACCGCGGCCCAGATGGCGGCGGTCGGCTTGTTTGGTCAGACCCTTGGCGGCGTCAGCAAAGGATGTTGTAATCGGCGCATTGATGGCGCAGGCGTATCTAAAGGAACGGCCCTTGTCATGGACGGTGACGATCGCCTCAAAGCATTGTTCTGCAGCGTTATAAATCACGTCATTCAGTTGGATTTTACACGTCTTCATGTGTCTTACCTCATTGATCGTTATATCTGCTCGTACCGTGGGTTTGTCTCCCATTGACTAGTAAACTCAACTGTTGCGGAAAAGTTCCATAAATTCCAACGCAACCTGTTAATAAAGTTAATTTTCCATTAAAAAACAGTCAATTGTAGTGTGGATATTTTTTACTTGACGTGCGCGGAATATTGCGCGGCGGCTGTTTAGGTGAATGGTTTCAAGTGCTTCGAATTGTGGTCATTTTCCACTAATCTGCGCGAACCCGGTCGGTGCGGGCGAATTTTCAGGACAGAATTATGTTACCTGCCTCTTGAAACGGGGGGCTTCAAACCTTTGATTCAGATCAAGGCCAAAACCCCGGCACGCTGATAATCAGGTGCCGGAACCGATTGGCGCTTAACTGAAAAAGGAGAGAACCATGGACTTGAGCAAGTTCACGGAGAGATCGCGTGGCTTCATTCAGGCAGCGCAGACAATTGCGACCCGAGAAAGCCACCAGCGCCTGACGCCGGAGCACCTTCTTAAGGCACTGCTGGATGACGACCAGGGACTGGCAAGCAATCTGATTGCGGCCGCAGGCGGTACGCCGTCACGGGTTGTCGAAGCGCTGACGTTGTCGATGGGCAAGCTGCCCAAGGTGACGGGCGACGCTGCACAGGTATATCTGGACAATGCGACAGCCAAGGTATTGGCCGAAGCCGAAGCGCTGGCCAAGAAGGCTGGCGACAGTTTCGTGCCGGTAGAACGTATCCTGATGGCGTTGTGCATGGTGAAATCCGCCGCGAAAGAGGCGCTAGAGAACGGCAAGGTGACGGCCCAAGGCCTGAACGCCGCGATCAACGATGTCCGGAAAGGGCGCACTGCCGATACGGCAAGCGCCGAAGAAGGCTATGATGCGCTGAAAAAATACAGTCTCGATCTGACGGAACGTGCGCGGGAGGGTAAAATCGACCCTATCATTGGCCGTGACGAAGAAATTCGCCGCGCCATGCAGGTGCTTAGCCGTCGAACCAAGAACAATCCGGTGCTGATCGGTGAGCCGGGTGTAGGGAAAACCGCGATTGCCGAAGGCTTGGCCTTGCGCATCGTCGATGGTGACGTGCCTGAAAGCCTGCGCAACAAGCGTCTGCTTGCGCTCGACATGGGTGCGCTGATCGCCGGTGCGAAATACCGTGGCGAATTCGAGGAGCGGTTGAAAGCCGTCCTGACCGAGGTCACCGAAGCCGCGGGCGAGGTGATCTTGTTCATTGACGAAATGCACACGCTTGTCGGCGCGGGCAAAGGCGAGGGCGCGATGGACGCGGCCAACCTGATCAAACCTGCCTTGGCGCGGGGCGAATTGCATTGCGTTGGTGCGACCACTTTGGACGAATACCGCAAATACGTTGAAAAGGACGCAGCCCTGGCGCGGCGGTTCCAGCCCGTGATGGTAAGCGAACCAACGGTGGAAGACACGGTCAGCATCTTGCGCGGCATCAAGGAAAAGTACGAGCTGCACCATGGCGTGCGGATCAGCGACTCCGCGCTTGTGGCTGCGGCGACCCTGTCGCACCGCTATATCACGGATCGGTTTTTGCCCGACAAGGCGATTGACCTGATGGACGAGGCTGCCAGCCGGTTGCGGATGGAAGTCGACAGCAAGCCCGAAGAACTGGACGCGCTGGACCGTCAGATCATGCAGCTTCAGATCGAAGCCGAGGCGCTGAAGAAAGAAGATGACGTCGCCAGCAAGGACCGTCTGGAAAAGCTTGAAAAAGAACTGGGCGATCTTCAGGAAAAAGCCGATGCCATGACGGCACAGTGGCAAGGGGAGCGCGACCGTCTTGAAGGTGCGCGCGAGCTGAAGGAAAAGCTGGACCGTGCGCGGGCCGAGCTGGACATCGCCAAGCGTGAAGGCAATCTGGCCAAGGCCGGAGAGCTGTCTTATGGCGTGATCCCGCAGCTGGAGCGCGAGCTGGGCGAAGCCGAGGACAGCGAAGCTGACGTGATGGTGGAAGAGGCCGTGCGCCCCGACCAGATCGCGAGCGTGGTCGAGCGCTGGACAGGTATCCCTGCCGGCCGGATGCTGGAAGGCGAGCGTGACAAGCTGCTGCGCATGGAAGAGCAATTGCACAACCGTGTGATCGGTCAGAACCAGGCGGTGAAGGCTGTCGCCAACGCGGTACGCCGTGCGCGCGCCGGCCTGAACGACGAGGCGCGCCCCTTGGGCAGCTTCTTGTTCCTTGGACCAACCGGCGTGGGTAAGACCGAGCTGACCAAAGCCGTGGCCGAGTTCCTGTTTGATGACGAAAACGCGATGGTGCGGATCGACATGAGTGAATTCATGGAGAAACACGCCGTGTCCCGCCTGATTGGTGCCCCTCCGGGCTATGTCGGGTATGACGAAGGCGGTGTCCTGACCGAAGCCGTGCGGCGCAGGCCCTATCAGGTCGTGCTGTTCGACGAGGTCGAAAAGGCGCATCCGGATGTGTTCAACGTGCTGCTGCAGGTGCTTGATGATGGTGTGCTGACCGATGGTCAGGGCCGCAAGGTCGACTTCAAGCAGACGCTGATCGTTCTGACCAGCAACCTTGGCGCGCAATCGCTTAGCCAACTGCCGGAAGGCGGGGACATGGCACAGGCCAAGCGCGATGTCATGGATGCCGTTCGCGGACACTTCCGCCCCGAGTTCCTGAACCGTCTGGATGAAACCATCATCTTTGACCGTCTGGCGCGCGACGACATGACTGGAATCGTCGATATCCAGATCGGCCGTCTGTTGAAACGGCTTGCCGGGCGCAAGATCGGTCTGGAGCTGGACGCATCGGCCAAACAATGGCTTGCGGATGAAGGCTATGATCCGGTGTTCGGTGCGCGGCCCTTGAAACGTGTGATCCAACGCGCGCTGCAAGATCCGCTGGCCGAGATGATCCTGGCCGGGGATGTGATGGATGGCGATTTGATCCCTGTGTCGGCAGGTGTCGAAGGTCTGATCATCGGCGACCGCATCGCCGCCAGCAACCGGCCCAAGCCGGAAGAGGCAACGGTACACTAAACGCCGTTAGGTGTTGATAAAAAGGGCCGGGGGAAACCCTGGCCCTTTTGCTTGGATAATCGAATTAACATCTTCTTGGCAGGACCGGGCAACGTGATAACGGTCCGGTGCAGGCCCATGCCGGCATTTGTCCCAAACGTTTTTGTGCAGCAGTGTGCGTTTCTGGCGTGATATGCCGCGTTGGGCACCAGCAGGTGCTTGTGCTGCAAACTTCCAGAGACCTACTTAACGTCAGCTGGTTCACACAGCGCTTGCGCACGACGCGGGTGAGCGTAGGCTGGAACAGAGAAAAACAGGGAGACGAGCCAAGATGATAATGCATCGGATAGCAGGGGTGGCGGCGCTTGTGGCGCTTTGTGCGGGCACGGTTGTGGCAAGCCCCTTGAAACTGAAACCCGCAGACCCGCAGCCAGAAAGCGTGAGCACGGGGCTGGCGGTCGATTATGCTTTCCCCGAAGACGTCAAGTCGCTGCGCGATGCCTATATTGCGCTTGGCATTGGGGCAAAGCCAGGCGAGCCTTTGGCGGATATCGATTATTTGAGTTCCGAGAGCGAGCCCTTCGCGCTTACTTCGGGGCAGGAAATGATGGTTGCGGCGCGAATCAAGGGCTATCTTCGCTTCGATGCGCCCGGCGTTTACACGCTCGAGACCTATTCAAACGATGGCCTCGAACTCAGCATCGGCGGGCGCGAGGTTGCGAAGGTGGACGAGAAACGGGGGTGTGACCCGATCGGCGCTGTCGAGGTGAGCGTTCCGGAAGCGGGGTGGTACGAACTTGAGGCGCTTTACTGGCAACGTAAGGGCGGGAGCTGCCTGATCATGGAGTGGGCAGAAGAAGGCAGCGCGCTGGAAACAGTGCCCGCGGCGGCGTTTGGCCACAATTAGACCCGTCAGAAACTTGAACATGTGGCGCACTGCCCGCGTGTGTTCTTGTGCATGTTCAGCCTCTCGCTCGGCTGATCGACCGGTCCATCAAGGTAACGCGTTTCTAGCGCCATACCCTTGATGGCGTCGGCTTGGGCGCACGACCTGCGCTGCGGCGTCCTTACTGTCGGAACATGGTGGGGGCGGTCCGCAAGCTGCCGTAGGATGCATTGCCGTGAAGTGGTGCATTGTCTGCAAAACTGCAATTCTTATAGGGCATCATAATCCGTGAATCCCCTCGGACTGTCCGCATCGCCGTTGCTTGCCGCATCGCAGAATGCCAATATCCTCACCATAGTATTGGCGTTTCGCACAGGTTGCCCACGGCAACAACTCGGGCAAGCTGTGGCCCCTTTGACGGCATGACACGTCCCTGACGTTTCGGTGTGATCCTTGAAATGTACCCTCAAAGCGTTTGGTAACGGGCGGGCGGCGCACTACCTACTTTATATATAGATGTAAGGAGTGCCCAAAATGGCCAATCGCTGGATCAATACGCTAAAAGACAAAGACGTGACCCCCGAGGATATGTTCCTGAACCGGCGGCAGATCATGGGCGGCGCTTTGGCTGGGGTCGGGCTGGCCGGAATGGGGTCTTCGGTATCCGCCGCGCCCGAGGGGCTTGAGCCGAACAGCTACGAAGAAATCACCAGCTACAACAACTATTATGAATTCGGCACCGGCAAGGATGATCCGGCCAGATATGCAGGAAAGCTGACGACCACGCCGTGGACTGTGCAGATTGACGGGATGGTCGACAATCCCGGCGAATTCGCATTCGAGGATATTATGAAGGCGATGACCATCGAGGAGCGGATCTACAAGTTCCGCTGTGTCGAAGCGTGGTCGATGGTGGTGCCGTGGAACGGGTTCGAGCTGGCCGATCTGCTGAACATGGCTGGTGTACAGTCGGGCGCGAAATATGTGGCGTTTGAAACTGCCCTGCGCCCGGACGAAATGCCCGGCGTCGCGTATCCCGTGCTGGATTGGCCCTATGTCGAAGGGTTGCGGCTGGACGAGGCAATGCATCCCCTGACCATCATGGCGACGGGGATATACGGCAAGGACATCCCAAACCAGAACGGTGCGCCGCTGCGTTTGGTGGTGCCATGGAAATACGGCTTCAAATCGATCAAGTCCGTGGTCAAGATCACTTTGACCGACAAGCAGCCTGCCACCAGCTGGAACAAGGCGAACGCACGCGAATACGGGTTCTATAGTAATGTGAACCCTGAGGTGGATCACCCGCGCTGGTCGCAAGCCTCCGAGCGGTTGATCGGGGGGGGGCTGTTTTCCAAACGCGTGCCGACCCTGATGTTCAATGGCTATGAAGGCGAGGTCGCTGGCCTTTATGAAGGCATGGACCTGGCGAAAGACATTTAAGGCAGGGCCGGACCGTGGGGAGCATCATTGATCGCGTGAACGGATTGGCCGGCAAGGTGCCAACCTGGCCTCTCTATATACTGTATCTCTTGCCGGTGCCGTGGTTGCTGTATCTGGCGCAAACCGGCGGCCTGGGTGTCGAGCCAATCAAAGAGCTTGAGCATGAGTTGGGCGAGATCGCGCTTCAGCTGCTGATCATCGGTTTGGCGGTTACCCCGTTGCGCCGCTATGTCGGGGTGAACCTGATCAAGTTCCGCCGCGCCTTTGGTCTGCTGGCCTTTGCCTATGTATCGCTGCACTTGCTGGTCTGGCTGGTGTTGGATGTCGGTATTCCAAGCCAGATCTGGGCGGACATCATAAAGCGTCCCTATATTACCATCGGAATGGCGGGGTTTCTCTGCCTGCTGCCATTGGCGGCGACCTCGAACAATTTCTCGATCCGCAAGCTGGGGCCCAAATGGCGCAAGCTGCACAGGCTGACTTATCTGGCTGTGATCCTGGGGGGCGTTCACTACATCTGGCTGGTCAAAGGATTCCAGATCGAGCCGCTGGTTTATATGGCCGTGATTCTGGGGCTGCTGGCCTTGCGCCTGCCAAAACGGCGCAAAGCACGGGCGGTTTGATTGCGATACCGATTCATTTCCAAGATCGCGCCGCGAACAGGGGTCTCTAAGCTGCCGGATTCGGCCCGAATGGCGGCAAACAATCCACATTTTGCCGCCCGGCCTGTGGATAAGTTTAGGGCGCTAACATGGCACCCCAAAGCTGACCTATGGTAAGAGCAATAATCCTGCGCAAACCGGGGTGGTTAACGCATCATTCGATAATCAACCCTATGATTTTACGGCGAAATACGGGAATTTGAAAAAAATGACGATTAACCCAAAAAAGGGGTTGCGGGTATTTGGAACAAACCTTAGAACGCCCCTTACCGGAGACGCAGACAAGCAGACACGGTGCGCTAGACGGGACGGACGGGGCTGAGGTTTCGGAGGTTTACGTAGCGGGGAAATTCTGAGGCATTGAGGCGGGGCGCGCTGAAAGTTACGGCGCATCTTGGTTTCTTTTGTCTCGACGCTCTTTGAAATGATAGATATCTGAAGAGATATGTGGGCGGTTTGGTTCATTCGATGGATCAACCTCTACATATCGCGCTGGTAGCGACGCACTTAGGTGTTAGCGATGATCCAG
>NZ_DS999213.1:2171548-2236548 GCF_000156335.1 Roseobacter sp. GAI101 | reverse complement strand
TGCTTTTTCTGGATCAAATCAAGCGCGAAAAGGGCGTTTGGTGAATGCCTTGGCAGTAAGAGGCGATGAAAGACGTGATACTCTGCGATAAGCCATGGGGAGCTGAGAATAAGCTTTGATCCATGGATTTCTGAATGGGGCAACCCACCTGATACTTTGTTATTATTACCCTTCGGGGTAGCTAATAATGAGGTAAACCAGGTATTTATAGACTGAATACATAGGTTTATAAAAGCAAACCCGGGGAACTGAAACATCTAAGTACCCGGAGGAAAGGAAATCAATTGATACTCCCCTAGTAGCGGCGAGCGAACGGGGACCAGCCGAGCCTCAATTGTGGTTAGAATGCGTTGGAATGCGCAACCAAAGTGGGTGACAGTCCCGTATAAGAAGCATGAGAGGACGTATTAAGTAGGGCGGAACACGTGAAATTCTGTCTGAAGATCGGAGGACCACCTTCGAAGGCTAAGTACTCCTTACTGACCGATAGTGAACCAGTACCGTGAGGGAAAGGTGAAAAGCACCCCGACGAGGGGAGTGAAACAGTACCTGAAACCGAACGCCTACAATCAGTTGGAGGATCTTTACGATCTGACAGCGTACCTTTTGTATAATGGGTCATCGACTTGGTCTCACAAGCAAGCTTAAGCCGTTAGGTGTAGGCGCAGCGAAAGCGAGTCTTAATAGGGCGTTGAGTTTGTGGGATCAGACCCGAAACCGAGTGATCTAGGCATGGCCAGGTTGAAGGTAAGGTAACACTTACTGGAGGACCGAACCCACATCCGTTGAAAAGGATCGGGATGAGCTGTGCCTAGGGGTGAAAGGCCAATCAAACTCGGAGATAGCTGGTTCTCTGCGAAATCTATTTAGGTAGAGCGTCATCCGAATACCCTCGGGGGTAGAGCACTGGATGGGTAATGGGGCCCCACAGGCTTACTGATCCTAACCAAACTCCGAATACCGAGGAGTACTAGATGGCAGACACACGGCGAATGCTAACGTCCGTCGTGAAGAGGGAAACAACCCTGACCTACAGCTAAGGCCCCTAATTCATGGCTAAGTGGGAAAGCAGGTGAGACGACCAAAACAACCAGGAGGTTGGCTTAGAAGCAGCCATCCTTTAAAGATAGCGTAACAGCTCACTGGTCTAAATAAGTTGTCTTGCGGCGAAGATGTAACGGGGCTCAAGCCATGAGCCGAAGCTTAGGATGCATTTATTGCATGGTAGCAGAGCGTAGTGTGACATAAGACTACGTCTTTATTGATCTTTTGTAGTACCAAGGTTTGTTGTTTGGGTGTTCGCACTCAAGTAGCCAAAGGCGGTAGTGCATATAAAGAGATCATAAAAGACAAAGTCTTTTCTGTGAAGCGGGCCTGTGAGGGATCCCGTGGAGAGATCACTAGTGAGAATGATGACATGAGTAGCGACAAAGAGTGTGAGAGACACTCTCGCCGAAAATCCAAGGGTTCCTGCTTAAAGCTAATCTGAGCAGGGTAAGCCGACCCCTAAGGCGAGGCCGAAAGGCGTAGTCGATGGGAACCAGGTTAATATTCCTGGGCCAGATGGAAGTGACGGATCTCGAGGGTAGTTCATCCTTATCGGATTGAATGGGCTGCTTAGAGGTCCCTGGAAATAGCTCCATCGCTAGATCGTACCCTAAACCGACACAGGTGGATAGGTAGAGAATACCAAGGCGCTTGAGAGAACTATGTTGAAGGAACTCGGCAAAATACCTCCGTAAGTTCGCGAGAAGGAGGCCCGGTTTCTAGGCAACTAGAGGCTGGGGGCACAAACCAGGGGGTGGCGACTGTTTATTAAAAACACAGGGCTCTGCGAAGTCGTAAGACGACGTATAGGGTCTGACGCCTGCCCGGTGCCTGAAGGTTAAAAGGAGGGGTGAGAGCTCTGAATTGAAGCCCAGGTAAACGGCGGCCGTAACTATAACGGTCCTAAGGTAGCGAAATTCCTTGTCGGGTAAGTTCCGACCTGCACGAATGGCGTAACGACTTCCCCGCTGTCTCCAACATAGACTCAGCGAAATTGAATTACCGGTCAAGATGCCGGTTACCCGCGGTTAGACGGAAAGACCCCGTGCACCTTTACTACAACTTCACACTGGCATTAGGCCGAACATGTGCAGGATAGGTGGTGGGCTTTGAAGCGTGGACGCCAGTCTGCGTGGAGCCTCCCTTGAGATACCACCCTTGTTCTGCTTGATGTCTAACCGCGGTCCGTTATCCGGATCCGGGACCCTGTGTGGTGGGTAGTTTGACTGGGGCGGTCGCCTCCTAAATCGTAACGGAGGCGCGCGAAGGTTGGCTCAGAGCGGTCGGAAATCGCTCGTTGAGTGCAATGGCAGAAGCCAGCCTGACTGCGAGACTGACAAGTCGAGCAGAGTCGAAAGACGGCCATAGTGATCCGGTGGTCCCAAGTGGGAGGGCCATCGCTCAACGGATAAAAGGTACGCCGGGGATAACAGGCTGATACTGCCCAAGAGTCCATATCGACGGCAGTGTTTGGCACCTCGATGTCGGCTCATCTCATCCTGGGGCTGGAGCAGGTCCCAAGGGTACGGCTGTTCGCCGTTTAAAGAGGTACGTGAGCTGGGTTTAGAACGTCGTGAGACAGTTCGGTCCCTATCTTCCGTGGGTGTAGGATACTTGAGAGGAGTTGCCCCTAGTACGAGAGGACCGGGGTGAACGATCCACTGGTGGACCAGTTGTTATGCCAATAGCAGTGCTGGGTAGCTATGATCGGACAGGATAACCGCTGAAGGCATCTAAGCGGGAAGCCCCCCTCAAAACAAGGTATCCCTGAGAGCCGAGGTAGACCACCTCGTCGATAGGCCAGAGATGTAAGCGTAGTAATACGTTCAGTTGACTGGTACTAATGGCTCGATAGGCTTGATTTGATCCAGTAGAAGCAAGACTTTTACGGATTTATCAAAAGCATACACACATACATAAATGTACTGACTTGGACTTCGTTGTTATCGCCAGGGAAATGGCGATAACAACAAACGTGTGGCTACGCGCATTGCTCTGCAATACGCTCTCGCCACCGTCGCTTTTTGCTACGCAAAACAGCGACGTTGATGAATTTATTCGGTTTGGTGGTCATAGCGTAAGCAAAACACCCGATCCCATCCCGAACTCGGCAGTTAAGTGCTACTGCGCCAATGGTACTGCGTCTTAAGACGTGGGAGAGTAGGTCACCGCCAAACCTAATAAGTTCATCAATCAAAAACGTATCTCTCTACGATGAAATCAAAGACAAATCCAAACAAACAAAACACTGATTGAAAAACACAATCAGGAATAATGTCTTGCATCCAGTTGAAAATGTGCGCCGCGAAGGCAGGATCGAGAAATGTACAGCGCTTGGCTTTAAAGTCGGGCCCTTGCTTGTGAGAGAACGGGAGCCACACGCCCCATCACGGCGAAGGTAAAGCCAGGACGCTTCAGGCACCTTCCCATATTTGCGAGATATTCAATTCCATCTTGAGCCTTTCGCCAGCAAGGCTCTGGTATTTCACGACTATGCCGGATTTCTGGAAGTAATTTCACCACGACCCACAAGTCCTTAGAGTGCCCATGAAACACCCGCAGTCATCAGCGCAGGGCAAACGCGAGAAGCGCGAGGCACAGGATGATATTCTGTGCCCAGATTGCGGCCAAGATGCGCCGTCGCAGACACATGTGATTGAATAGTCTAGTCATAGTAAAACCGCTCTGAAAGTATACGATGGGAAGGCACGCCGCACTTCAGGAGGTGATTTTCGACGATATCCATCATGACCGGCGGCCCACACAACACAAAGACCCATTCTTTGTACTGTTGCGTCGAAAAGACGTGATCCATCAGCGCCGCATCGATGATACCCGTCGCACCTTGCCAGTCCGGGGGCGGGGCCGACAACACATATGTCACGTCCTGCGCACCCAATTCATCCGAATAGGCAATCTGATCTTCGGTCCGATTCCCATAGACCAGCCTGATTTCGCGCGGATCGCCTGTCAGGCGCAGGTGCCTGAGAATGCCCAACAGCGGGGCAAGGCCGACACCGCCCGCAATCAGGGCGATCCCTGGCTCAGTGCGGTTTTCGACGGACAGGTGGCCAAAAGGGCCATCAAGATACGCAGCCGTGCCGGGCTTGATCTGGCCCAGGGTTCGCGTGAAATCACCGAATTCCTTGATCATGAAAGAAATCGTCGGCCGCGCCGCGGGTGTAGAAGATAACGAAAAGGGATTTTCCTTGAGCGAGAAAGGACTGTGGCCCACATTCAGCCAAACGAATTGTCCCGCACTGTAATCAAGCCCGTGATGGTCTTTGGGGGCGAGGGTCAATTCCCACTGTCCCGGTGTCAACGGGGTGACAGACATCACACGCCACGCGCGATTTCTATCCCGCAGCGGCACGAGCAGATAAACATAGAACAGCGACCCAACCGCGATGCCGGTCATCGTGATCCACAGCCAGATCATCACCGGCTGCGATCCGTACCGCCCTGCATAGACGGTGTGATGCAGCAAAAGGGCCGCGATCAAGAGCGCGCCGATGCCATGCATCAGACGCCACGTTTCGTATTTATAGTCCAGCTGACTGCGCCCGACTGCCAGAAGAACAAGGCCTGGCAGCAAAAGATAGGCCGCAATACCCGTCGAAAGATCGGAAAAACCGGTCGTGATCGTTATCTGCCGCGACGGGTCCCACGGGCGCGGTCCGCCTGACGGTGTCCCTTGGTAAAGCAGCGGATGGACCACCGCAAAAGCGAGTGCCGTGCGGGCCATCATCTGGTGAACCCGCATTGTCACGTCCATGCCGATGCCATTGGAAATGCTCTTGAAGCGGCCGGAAAGGACGAATTCCATCAGGATCATAGAAAAGGCAAGAATGCCGAGGCCCGAAGCAAGTTCCTGATGGACCGCACGCGTCGGGGCGCCCGTCAGCCAGGACAAGATCAGCGGAAGGGTGACGACGACAAGATAGGCAGCGATCAAAAACAGGGGTTTCATATCTTCCTTCTGCGCACGTGGTCCCGCGATGTGATTTCGATGCTTTTGAGAGAAAGTTTAGATGCTTTTTCACGGGGCCAATATGTCATGGATCAATGGATGGCCCTAAAGGGGGCAAAGATGCGGTGCGCGACACTGGAAATTGCCACCGGACCAACGACAAAACGGCGGCACCCCGTTAGGAATGCCGCCGTTTGTCCAAACCCGAGGGTTGGCACCGGGCCAGTGTGTTTGTGGGGACGCTGATGCCCCCTATCGTCTGGGCATTCTCTTGGGGCGCATCAGACGCTTTTGTGCTGCGATCCGGAACGGTGCGTTTGGTGCGCCATATCCTTTGTAACCGCCCCGCCTTTCTACAATTTCGAAAAACATTCCGCCCGCATAGGGCTGCGAATAGAATTGAAAAAAAGCCCCCTGCGCATCTTCGTCGTACAGGATGTTGGCGGCCTTCAAGGCGGCAAGCATGTCGGGGTCCAGATCGAACCGGGCAACCAGATCGGCATAGTAGTTCTCCGACATCGGTAACGGTTTGAAACCCCGCTGGGCCATCGCGTCGGCTGTAGCAAAGATATCGCTGGTGGAAAGGGCGATATGCTGAACAGACGCGCCAAAGCTGTCGGCCAGAAAGTTTCCTGCCATCGTACGATGCGTTTCCGCCCCGTTCAGCGTGATGCGAAACGACCCGTCCGCTGTCTCGAGCGCTTGACTGCGCACCAGCCCGTCCGGATCAACCACATCCACCATCGGTGATTTCTGCATCTGGAACAGCGTGGTGTAGAACAACGACCAGCTTAGCATTTCGTCATAGCTCATGGTCTGCGCAAGGTGGTCGATCCGCTCAAGTCCCGCGCCCGCCTTGTCGGCCGCCGTCTTGATGAATTCAACCGACCAAACGTCACTCAGGCCGCTGGTCTTGTCGATGAAATGCAGGACACTGCCGCTTTGTCCCCGGATCGCGGGAATGTTCAGCTCGCCCGGGCCAATGGCCTGCTCGAACGGGTCGGCACCCAACGACTTTGCCCTCGAAACCGTCTTGGCGGCCGCGTCGACGGATATTCCGATATCGCAAACGGTCGTACCGTGGGTGGTATAGGCACTGCTGGCATAGCCTGAGGTTTCGCGGTTAATGACGATGCGGATGTCACCCTGGGTCCAAAGCGACAGCTTTTTCGCGATATGCGTGCCGGAGTGTTGAAACCCAAGCGTATCCAGAATGGCTTCCAACGCTTCGGCCTCTTCACCGCGCGTGGCGAATTCAACGAACGATACGCCATCGACATTGGACCGCGCAGGCATGGGGGCGATGTCTGCAGGGGCAGTCGGCGCATCCCGCCGCACGTCATCCATCAGCGCAATCAGTGACCGATGGCCATCCTTCGCGATAGTCTTGGGCTGTCCACCCCGGAACTGGTCGTTGAAAATCTCGAGCGAGATCGGCCCGGCGTATCCCGTGGCCATCACCGCTTTCATAAAGTCGACAACAGGCAGATCGCCCTCGAACGGCATGTTGCGAAAGTGGCGGGACCAATACAGCAGGTCCATATCGATCAACGGCGCATCGGCGAGTTGCACGAAAAAGATCTTGTCGCCGGGAATACGGCGGATCGTTTCAGGGTCGATCTTGCGGGCCAGGGTGTGAAAACTATCAAGGATCAGGCCGACATTCGCATGGTCTGCGCGGCGCACGATTTCCCACGCATCGCGGTGATCGTTGACATGGCGACCCCAGGCCAGCGCTTCAAAGCCGACCCGCAGGTCACGCTTGGCCGCACGTGCGCCCAGCTCGTGAAAGTCAGCCGCCGCACGGTCGATGCCGCCAAGTGCCTCCGGATGGCAGGACGAACAAATCAACACCAGATCAGTGCCCAGTTCCTGCATCAGATCGAATTTGCGTTCCGCGCGGTCGAACGCCTTTGCCCGCAGCGGGGCGGGCAGGCCTTCAAAGTCCCTGAACGGTTGGAACAATGTGATCTCGAGCCCCATAGACCGTATCAGGTCGCCCACCTCGCGGGGGTTTCCGTCATGGGCGATGAAATCCTGTTCAAAGATTTCGATGCCATCAAAGCCCGCAGCGGCAATCGCTTCAAGCTTTTCCGGCAGGTTGCCCGAGATCGAAACAGTGGCGATTGATGTTTTCATACCTCTTCCCCTTGAATGGCATTGCGCAGATCCGATGGGTCTATTTCGACGCCGGTAAAGATTTTCCAGGCATCCAGACCTTGCCCGAAGAACAGCTCGTATCCGGAAATCACGGTCAGGCTTGCCTGCACGGCGTCTTGTAGGAATTGCGTGTCTACCGGGGTATAAACGGCGTCAAAGGCCCAGCTTGCACCCTGCATCGCCTCGGCTGGCAAGGCTGTTCCTCCAATTCCGACCATCCCCAACGGGGTGCAGTTGATCAGGCCGTCCGCGCCTTTGGCCGCCTGGATCGCATCGGTCGAGGTTTCAACCGTGGTGTCCGATCCAAGCGCGCGCAGCGCGTCGGCAAGCGCATCTGCCTTTGTCGGATCCAGATCAACGCAGCGGATGGTCTGCGCCTTGAGCGCACCCAGACCGAAGGCCACCGCCTTGCCGACCCCGCCAGTACCGATCAGGCAAACGATGCCGGGGTTCTGCGCACCGCGCACTGCCCTGTAGGCATGCATGAACCCGGTGTAATCCGTGTTGAACCCTTTCGGGCCATCTGCATCGAAAACCACGGTGTTGACGGCCCCGATGGCACGGACTAGCGGATCGGCAACAGTCACTTTCGAGGTCACCAGTTCCTTGTAGGGGTAGGTGACGTTGATGCCGCAAAACCCGCCGCTTTGGGCTTGGGCAAAGACGTCGTCAAACGACAGCCCCATGTCCTTGGGGATCAGGCGGTCATAGGTGACGTCCAAGCCGGCCAACTGTCCGGCAGTTCGATGCAGGCGCGGCGATTTGGACCGGCTGATGTTGTCGCCGATCAGGCCAAGCTTGATGGTTTTGGAAGCAGGAGAGGTCATGACGGTGTCTTTCTAAACAGGCGTTTCTTCATCGCTGTCCAAAGCGGTGTCTGGCTCACGAAAATCAGAATCACGGCGACGAACAGCACAAGGGAAAGAGGGCTGGTGAAGACGCCTTCGAAAAAGCGGCCCAGATCCTCACGTTCCGATATGATTGCGCGACGCCAGTTGTCATCCAGCAGACGGGACAGGATGACACCCAGGATCACGGGCCCCAAAGGATAGCCGTAGTGGCGCATGAAATAGCCGAACACGCCAAAGCCGAGCATCCAGTAAACGTCCGTGATTGAATTGTTCACCGCATAGGCACCGACGATCGACAGCAGCAGGATCAGCGGGATGATGATGGCCCGCGGCATCTCGACGATCTTGGTGAAGATCTTGATGCCGGTCAGGCCGAAGATCAGCATGAAGATGTTCGCGGTGAAAAGTGCCCCGACGATGAACCAGAACATGTTCGGCTGGTCGATCATCAGCATCGGGCCGGGGTTCAGGCCGTGGATGAACAGCGCGCCGATCATGATCGCGGTGACCGCATCGCCGGGAATTCCCAGCGTCATCATCGGGATGAAGGCCCCGCCGACGGCGGCGTTGTTCGCGGTCTCGGGGGCCACCAGCCCCTCCATCGCGCCTTCACCAAAGGGGGTTTTCGGGTTTTTGGTCACACGTTTTGCGTGGTCATAGGCCATCAGCGCCGCAATATCGCCGCCCGTTCCGGGCAACGCGCCGATCACCACCCCGATGGTCGAGGTTTGCAGGGACAGCGGCAGGAATTTCTTGACGGTCCCGAAGGAAGGAACGATCTTGTCGATCTTCTGGCGGACGGCTTTCATGTTGACGTTCTGCAACTGCATCAGTGCTTCGGACACGCCGAACATGCCGATCATCACGGCGATAAAGGAAATGCCGCCTTCCATGATCTGAAAATCAAAGGTGAACCGTTCCGTAAAGGTCAGCGGGTCGCGGCCGACGGCACCGATGGCGATGCCCAGTGAGCCTGCGAATATCCCCTTGATCATCGACCCACTGGACAGCGAACCGACCAGGAGGATGCCCAGAACCGCCAGCAGCATGTAGTCGCGCGGCTGAAAGCTGAGCGCGAATTCCGAAACGAACGGGGCGGCGAGGGCCAGCACCAGAATGCCGATCAGCCCCCCAAAGAACGACATGACCGTTGTCACGCCGATGGCTTGGCCCGCTTCGCCGCGTTGCGCCATGGGGTAGCCGTCCATGGCCGTCGCAATGGCAGACGGGGCACCGGGAATGTTCAACAGAATGGCCGTGCGCGAACCGCCATAGACGCCGCCCATGTAGATGCCGACCATCAATGAAATCGCGGGGTAAACGTCCCATGAAAAGGTAAAGGAGATCAGGATCGATACGGCCATTGTGACCGAAAGACCGGGAATGGCCCCGATGTAGATGCCCGCAAAGGTGCCCACGCCGACAAGCAATAGCAGTTCAGGCTGGGTGAATACGGTAAGGATGGCGAGAAACGTTTCCATCAGGATGCTCCTGCGGCGATGAGGTTGCGGAAGAACTGGATGAATTCAGCTTCGGGCAGGACGCCGGAGGGCAAGAGCACCGTGAACACCACCCGAAAGACGATCCAGATCAGAACCAGTGATCCAAGGGCGACGGCCAGCGTATAGCCCCAGCCCCGTTTCGCGAGCACCTTGATCGCGACGATCAGAAACAGGCCAGCCGTGAGGACAAACCCCAGCGGCTGCAAAAGCAAACCGAACAGGATCAGAAATCCGATGAAGACGATCACGGTGCCGGGCAGGATATCCTTGGCCAGCGTTTCGGTCGTGACCTTCGGCAGACCTGCCGTGCGCAGGACCACGATAAAGGCTGAGATCGCCATGACCAGCGTCGTGGCCATCGGAATGGCACCCGGTGCCGACAGGGCTTCGAAGCCCGAGATGCCATAAGCGCTATAGAGCAAGAACAGGCTGGCCGCTGTCAGGAACAGGGCAAAAGCCAATTCCCCGGGCCGGCGCTTTTCAACATATCCGCCCGGCGTTGCGTCGGATGTGCCGTCGTGATGATCGATGTCACCTCTGAAATCCGGATCCATGATCCTCTCCTCCCTGGGGTTGATCCGGGCTCCTCCCCCGGAACGCAAAGCGCCGCCCAGCATCTTCAGGCGCGGGCGGCACCAAGTTTGGCAGGCCCGAAGGCCGGCCGTCCGATAAAATCGGGGTGTCGTCTTATGGGCGTGCGATGCCGAACTCTTCCGGGGACGTCTTGGCCAGACCAGCGTCCTGAAGAAGCCATGCGGTACCTTGCTGCCATTTCGACAGGAACGCGGTCGCGTCGTCGCCGCTGATGCCCATCATGGTAAAGCCACGGTCGTCCATCAGCTTTACGAAATCAGGGTGTGCGGCACCTTCGGAGTAGGCCGCGCTTAGCTTGGCCACGACATCGTCAGCTGTGCCTTTGGGTACGAAGACGCCAAAGAACGGACCCCAAGGCAGGTACTTGCTGTAGCCATCGTTGAACGATGTCACGGCGGGCACTTCTGGCAGTTTTGGGTTCTGTTCGACATCAAAGATCGCGATAGGCTTCATCGCGCCGGCGCGGATGCTTTCGATTGCGGCACCCAGAACGGCGGGCATCACGTCGATGGCACCACCCTGAAGGGCTGTCAGTGCAGGACCGTCACCGTCGTAAGGGACTGCGATCACGTCCAGATTGCCTTCGACTGTGTTCATCATCGCGGTAACGACCGAAGGAACGCCGCCGGGGCCGGTTGAACCGATGCGCAGCTCGCCAGGGTTCTTGGCGATGTAGTCCATCATGCCTGCGTAATCGTCGAAAGGCGCGTCATTGTTGGCAACCAGAATTGGCGTGCCGCGTGCCAGAATGTTGATTGGTGTGAATTCGGAGTAGTCTTTGTCGCCAAGGCCCATAACCTTGTAGAGCAGCGGGTTTTCCGCGCCCATCAGCAAGGTGTAGCCGTCAGCTTTCGCGCCGGCAACGTGGTTCAGGGCGATCGCGCCAACCGCACCGGTCATGTTCTGCATAACGACCGTGCCACCAAGCGCCGCTTCGGCGTGGGGTGTGACGGACCGCATCACGGTGTCTGTCGACCCACCGGCACCCCATTGGATGATGCCCTGGATTTCTTTGGTTGGGTATTCCTGAGCCATTGCAACGCTTGTGCTCAGCCCGAACGCAACAAGTGCGCCAATCAGTTTACGAGACATTTGTGTCCTCCCTAGTTGTTCGTTTGCCGGCGATTCGCTCCTCGCATCGCCGTCATGCCTCACTTATGTACCTCGTGGTTAATTTGTCAAATAGATTGTACCTTCGAGTTAATTTTGTGATATCTCAACACAAGAATCAAAAAACGTGGGGAGGCGTTTGAAATGGGTGGCAGCTGTGACGAGGCTTCTCAAAACCGGAAGACATCGTGGAAAAAGAATCCTGAGGCCGTCAAGGAGAACATCCTGACGATCGCAACTGAAGAATTCGCGGCGCAGGGTCTGTCCGGTGCGAACATCAACGAGATCGCAAAGCGGACGGCGACGTCCAAGCGGATGATCTACTATTACTTCGGCGATAAGGAAGGGTTGTACCAGCACGTGCTGGAGCGGGTCTATTCATCCCTGCGCGAGACCGAACAGGCGTTGAATGTCAGCGACCTTGAACCGGTCGCGGCCCTGCGCCGGTTGACCGAAGCGACGTTCGATTCACACGTAAACAACCCGCATTTCATCCGCCTCGTGATGATCGAGAATATTCACAACGCGGAGTATGTGAAGAAGTCGGAGATCATTCCGAAGCTGAACAAGGCGATCATCGAAAAACTGGCCGACGTTTGCGAACGGGGCAAAGCCAGCGGCGTCCTGCGCGAGGATGCCGACCCTCTCGAACTTCACTGGATGACCAGTTCGGCAAGTTTCTACAACGTCTCCAACATGGCGACGTTCTCGACCTCGTTCGGCAACAGCCTTTATACTAAAGAAGGGCAGAAAAGAATGCGGCAGCGCGTGGTCGATATGGTTTTGGGAGCTGTGGTTGTCGGCTATCAGCCACCACCTGTGTCCTAGATATCCTTCACAAGGCGCAAGGCATCATAGATCGCTGCGTGCGTGTTGCGGGCGGAAACCGCGTCGCCGATGCGGAACAACTGGAACGTGCCGCTTTCGTTGCGCGTCATCGTTTGCGGCGTGCCGGCGATCAAGGCGTCATGGTCCACGGCCCCCCCGTTCGAGCTTTTGGGCTTGAGGTCGAAATACAGATCATCCAGGGGCAGTGTGCCATAATTCACGACCACCTGATCGTAGTCCTTCATCTCTGTGTGGTCGCTGTAATCCGTGCCGATCGTTGCGGTAAGCTGGTTGCCGTTACGCAGGACACCCAGCAATCTGCGGGTCACGGTAAAGGTCACATCCTTGTCTTGCAGCGACCGCATGTAGGGCACCAGATTCATGGCCATGATGTCGGGCGAAAATGTGCGGTCAGGTGTCATCACCTCGACCTTTGATCCTGCAAAGGCCGCGATTTCCGCGGCCTGCAGGGCAGGGTGGTCGCCGCTTTCATCGTAGATCAGGATGTTTTGAGCAGGCTTCACATCGCCTGCAATGATGTCCCAGGCAGACACCACATTTGCAGCATCCTTGCCGGTCTCGAACAGCTCGAGATTGGGCATGCCCCCCGTCGCCACGATCACGACGTCGGGGTTCAGCGCCATGACATCCGCAGCTTCGGCCCAGGTGTTAAAGTGGAACACCACATCGCGTGCGGCACATTGGGCCATCCGCCACGCGATGATCGAGATCATTTCGCGCCTGCGCGGGCTGCGGGCCGTCAGACGGATCTGCCCTCCGGGATCGGCCTGCGCCTCAAAGACGACGACGTCATGGCCCCGCTCTGCCGCGACCCGCGCAGCTTCAAGGCCTGCCGGGCCCGCGCCGATGATGACGACCTTTCGCTTGACTGCGGCGGGCGAAATCTCGTGTGGCATCGTCAGTTCGCGGCCGGTCGCCGGATTGTGGATGCACAGCGCCTCGCCCGCCTGATAGATGCGATCAAGGCAATAGGTTGCACCGACGCAGGGGCGGATGTCTTCCTCGCGACCCTCGATGATCTTTTTGACCACATGCGGATCGGCCATATGGGCGCGGGTCATGCCCACCATATCCAACAACCCCGCCTCGATTGCGTGCCGAGCGGTGGCGACATCGGGGATTTTCGCTGCATGGAATGTCGGCATGCCCGTCAGCTTTTTGACCTGCCCGGCAAAGTCCAGATGCGGGGCATTTGCCATGCCCTGCACGGGAATGAGGTCGGTCATCGCGGGGTCGGTGTGAATACGGCCTCGGACGACGTTCAGGAAATCAAGCTGGCCTGTCGCGGCCAGTTTTCTGGAAATCTCCAGCCCGTCTTCGGCGGTGATCCCGCCTTTCTGCGCTTCATCGGCGGTATAACGGAAGCCGATGATGAAATCGTCTCCGACCCGCTTGCGGACCGCGCCCAGCACATCAAGCGGGAACCGCATGCGGTTCTCCAATGTATCGGCCCCGTATGGCCCGACCAGATCATTCGAAAGCGGTGACCAGAAC
Source organism: Roseobacter sp. GAI101 (assembly GCF_000156335.1). GTDB lineage: Bacteria > Pseudomonadota > Alphaproteobacteria > Rhodobacterales > Rhodobacteraceae > Sulfitobacter. The sequence goes on along the minus strand of NZ_DS999213.1, from coordinate 2,222,971 downwards.
TGATCCAGAAGGTGGCCGTAAACCTGTAGTTCGATCCCGTCCATGCCGCCGGCCTTCATGCGTTCGGCAGCATCGGCAAAGTCGGTGATGATGCGGTCAATGTCCCAATCCTCGATCAGCTTGGGAAAGGCGCGGTGTGCCGGTTCGCGGTGTTTCGACGACGATACCGACGGCAGCCAGTCACCCTTGTTCCAAGTGGTGCGCCGCCCCAGGTGTGTCAATTGGATCATGACGGCACAGCCGTGGGCGTGGCACCCGTCGGTCAGGTTTTGGATCCACGGCACGACCTCGTCCTTGTAGGCCAGAATGTTGTTGAAGACCGGCGGGCTGTCCTTTGATACCGCCGCCGATCCCGCTGTCATCGCAAGGGCCACACCAGCCTTGGCGCGCTCTTCGTGATAGGCGCGGTAGCGGTCTTTTGGCATGCCGTCCTCGGGGTAGGCCGGTTCGTGGCTGGTCGTCATGATGCGGTTCTTCAACGTCAGGTGCTTGAGTTGATAGGGCTGAAGCAGCGGGTCTTTTGTCATCGGGGTGATCTCGCAAACAAAGGTACAATCGGCTTGGCCGGTTCAGCAAAGCGACTTGACAGGGGTGTCACATTCAAAGCGTGCCGCACAATTGACATGTGTGTCAAGAGTTCTATGGTGCTTGATATGAACGCAAACCTCTCGCGGCAGCGCGGCTCCAGGGACATATGGCTGAACGCCGCGTATGATCTGTTGATTTCAGACGGTATCGAGGCTGTCAAAATCATGGCTCTGGCCAAAAGGCTCAACCTGACACGCACGGGGTTCTACTGGTTTTTCAAAGATATCGCCGAACTGCATGGCGCGATGATCGAGATGTGGGAAGCTAAGAATACCGCCACCCTCGAGGCCCGGTGCCAAAAGGATGCATCCAACATTTGCGAGGCACTTTTTCATCTGATGGACTGCTGGCTGGACACCGCGCTGTTTGATGCGCCTCTTGATCTGGCCATCCGGAACTGGGCCCGCAACGATGCCGATCTGCAACGGCGTGTCGGCGCGGCGGACAGGCGTCGTATCGGTGCGGTGTCGGGCATGTTCACGCGGCACGGCTATTCCCCCGAACAGGCAGAGGTGCGCGGGCTGACCGTGATCTATACCCAGATCGGCTATATCTCGATGCAGGTCAAAGAAACAGTCACTGAAAGGCATGCCCGCGTTCAACACTACGTCGAACTTTTCGCCGGCGTCCAACCCGACGCGCATGATGTTGACCGCTTCCTGGCGCGGCAACGGCATCTGACACAGCCCTTTGGCGAAGCAAGCAGTGCCGTTGAATAACCTCGGTCATCTTGCTTTCGGCACCTTGGGCGGATCCGTGGTTTGCGCCCTGAAACAACGTGCAGGCAGTGCTCGCCATTCCTTCTGGCCGTTGCCGGATCTGGCAGATTTCCAATGTTGCAAATTCGAAAACTATGGCATCCAATGAACGGGCGTGGTTTTTCGCTAGACTCTGCCCGCCTAAGCTCTAATTCCTCGCGGAGCACATTTAACCATCTTGGAAACAGCATGCCGACACGATCACCCGACGAGATGGCCAAGGAGCTTCTGCATCTGCAAGAAGAGTTGGCAGCACATAATGATGAAACCACCGCGCGCAGGAACAAGGCACGCAATGCCTCCAACCGATTGAGCTTTCTCGAAGCCATGATGGAAACGGTTCCGATCGGCGTCATCATGGCGGACGGGGACGGCCAGATCCTTTATGGGAACAGCCACGTTGAAAAGATGGTGCGCCATCCGGTATTCCATTCCGAGAGCACGGATTCATACGATGAATGGGTATCCTTTCACGAGGACGGCAGCCGGGTTCAGAGCCACGAATACCCCCTTGCGCGGGTCATCCTCGAAAACGAGGACCATTCCGAGATTGACGTGAACTACAAGCGGGGCGACGGGACGTTCTTCTGGATGCGCATCATTTGCGAACCCGTGCGGGATGGCGAAGGGCAGCGCATCGGGGCGACGGTTGCCCTGATCGACATCGAGGAAGAACGCCGCCTGCGCGAGGCGCAGAACATCCTGATCGCCGAACTGAACCACCGTGTCAAAAACGCCTTCAGTGTCGTCAAGTCTATCGTCAGCCAGTCCCTGCGCAAGATGCGCGTTCAGATCGGGCTGCGCGAAACCATCGACCAACGGCTGAACGCCTACGCGGTGGCGCATTCCAAATTGGTCGGTACCACGTGGGACCGTGCCGCGATCGGTGCCGTCGCTGCCGATGTGCTGGACCCGATCGGAAACGGCCGCATCATCATGAACGGCCCCCAGATCGAAATCCCCTCGCGGCAGGCGCTGGCCTTTTCAATGGCCTTTTATGAACTGGCGACAAATGCCATGAAATATGGTGCGTTGTCCGTGCCGGACGGGCGTGTCAATTTGTCTTGGGAACAAACTGAGACGGAAAATGGTTCTGCTATAGAACTCCATTGGATCGAGACAGGCGGACCCGGTGCGGAAAAACCGAAAGAGACGGGTTTTGGCAGCATCATCACCGGGCGCGCGCTTCAGATGGAAACAGGCGGAGAGATTAAGACATTCTTCGAGCCTGATGGATATAAATGGCACCTTCGGATGCCGCAACAAACGGAAGACCATTTAAAATAATGACTAATGCTCCCCAGAACATATTCATCGTTGAGGACGAGGTCGTCGTGGCCTTTGAAATGACTGACATCCTAGAGGATATCGGCTTTACCGTCGTTGGTCCAAGTATCCATCTTGAAGACGCCAAGGTCAAAGCCCGCGAAGGTGATATCGACATCGCCTTTCTGGATGTGAACCTAGGCCACAACAAGACGTCAAAGCCCGTTGCGGATATCCTGCGCGAACGCGGCATCCCCTTCGTTTACATCACGGCCTATGATCGCGATCAGATCAGCTTTGTCGGGCCAGACGACCGTGTGGTGAAAAAACCCGTCAGCAGCCAAAAGCTGATCGAAACACTGCGTCGCGTGTATCCAGACCTGGAAACGTAAGTCCCGGCCGCGGCACGAAACCGCCTTGGCCGTACGCGCAGGCCACGGCGGTGTTACACGGCGATTTGACATGACATCCGTCAGATAAGAACATACAGTGAACGTATGGTTAAACATACGGTAGAACAAAAGCTCGCGATTCTAAGTGACGCGGCAAAATATGACGCTTCCTGCGCCTCTTCAGGCTCTACGAAGCGCGATTCGCGTGATGGCAAAGGGTTGGGATCAAACGAAGGCAGTGGCATTTGCCACGCCTATGCTCCGGATGGCCGCTGCATCAGTCTGCTGAAAATCCTGATGACCAATTTCTGCATTTACGACTGCAGCTATTGCATCAATCGGGCGTCGTCGAACGTCACACGCGCACGGTTCAGCGTGGATGAAGTGGTCAAACTGACCATCGAATTCTACCGCCGCAATTATATCGAAGGGTTGTTCCTGTCCTCGGGCGTGATCCGGTCGCCGGATGCAACCATGTCCGACATGGTGCAAATCGCGCGCAAACTGCGCCACGAGGAAAACTTTCGCGGCTACATTCACCTGAAAACCATCCCTGATGCCGCCCCCGAACTGATTGCCGAAGCAGGATTGCTGGCGGATCGTTTGTCGATCAACGTCGAACTGCCCACCGACGCCGCGATCCAGCAATACGCCCCCGAGAAGAAGCCCGAACAGATCCGCAAGGCGATGGCCGATTTCCGGCTGCGCAAAGACGTGTCCAAAGACACATCCCACACAGGCAAGCGCCCGCCGCGGTTCGCGCCTGCGGGGCAGTCGACGCAGATGATCATCGGGGCCGACGGGTCGAATGATGCCACCGTGCTGGGGCAATCCACGCGGCTCTATTCCAGCTACAAGCTCAAGCGTGTTTATTATTCCGCCTTCTCGCCGATCCCTGACAGTTCCTCCAAGCTGCCGTTGATCCGTCCGCCGTTGCAGCGTGAACACCGGCTTTATCAGGCGGATTGGCTGCTGCGGTTCTATGATTTTCAGCTGGACGAGATTACGTCGGTGACCGCCGACGGGAACCTTGATCTTGAGGTTGATCCCAAGCTGGCCTGGGCCTTGGTACACCGCGCGGTCTTCCCGCTGGACGTCAACCGCGCCAGTCGCGAGATGCTGTTGCGCGTGCCCGGCTTTGGCTTGAAAACCGTCAACCGCATCCTGTCCACCCGCCGCCACCGCACCCTGCGCTACGAGGATCTGATCCGCATGGGCGCGTCCATGAAAAAGGCGCGCAGCTTTATCACGGCGGCCGGTTGGTCCCCCGGCAGTCTGACCGACAGCGTTAATTTGCGCGCCCGCTTTACGCCTCCGCCACAGCAACTTAGCCTATTCTGATGCACCGCGCCGTCATGCCACAGATCGGCACCGCGCAGGCGTGGCGCGATGCGGCGCGGCAGTTTCTGGCAGCCGGTATCCGCCCCGAGGACATCTTGTGGGGTGATGCCAACACGGCACCCGACCTGTTTGGCACCGACGCGCCCCTGCGTCCAAACGGCCAAGTCTCCGTGCCGCGCAGTTTTGTCAGCATGGCAAGCAGCGTGGTCTGGCACGGCGATCCTGAACGCTTTGCCCGGCTTTATACTTTTTTGTGGCGGTTGAAAGATGCGCCGCATCTTATGACGGATCGCGGCGATCGCGATCTGTCGCGGCTGCGGCAAATGGAAAAGAACGTGCATCGCTGCCAGCACAAGATGAAAGCCTTCGTGCGCTTTCGCGAGATTGGCGAAGCCGATGCGCCGCGCCGGTCCTTTGCCGCCTGGTTTGAACCGACGTACCATACGGTTGAACCCACGGCGGATTTCTTTGTGCGCCGCTTCAGCGATATGGATTGGCGTATCCTGACGCCGGATGTGTCCGCAGTGTTTGAAAACGGCAAGCTGTCGTTTCACGAGGGGCAGGAAAAGCCGCACCTGCCCGAAGACGCCAGCGAACAGCTTTGGATCACCTATTTCCAGAATATCTTTAACCCCGCGCGGCTCATGGTCAAAGCCATGCAATCCGAGATGCCCAAGAAATACTGGAAGAACATGCCCGAAGCGGCATTCATCCCCCGGATGATCGCCGATGCCCCTGCCCGCGCGCGTGCCATGGCCCAAGCGGCCCCGTCGCTGCCCCCCGCGCGGATGGCGCAGGTTCAGGCGCAACTGGCGGCGCATCACTCGGCGTGGGACGGCCCCAGCGATGCGCTGCCCGCCGCGATTGCCGCCTGCACCCGCTGCCCGCTGCATTGTACCGCGACGCAAGCCGTCGTGGGCGAAGGGCCGATGGATGCCGACCTGATGATCGTTGGCGAACAGCCCGGAGACCAAGAAGACCTGAGCGGTCGCCCCTTTGTCGGTCCTGCCGGGCAGTTGTTCGACCAGATCGCCGTACAGGCGGGGCTGGACCGGTCCCGGGCCTATGTCACCAATGCGGTGAAGCACTTTAAATTCACGCCGCGCGGTAAAAAGCGTATCCACCAGCGGCCCAACACCTCTGAGATTGACCATTGCCGCTGGTGGCTGGATGCCGAAGTGGCGCAAGTGAAGCCCAAGCTGATCCTTGGCATGGGGGCCACGGCCGCCGAGGGGCTGACGGGCCGCCGTGACGCGATCCTTGCCCGCCGTGGCAAGGTGGAAGAGGCGCCAGACGGCACACCCGTGCTGCTGACCCTGCACCCGTCCTATCTGCTGCGTCTGCCCGACCGTGCCGCCAAGGCGGATGCCACCGCGCAATTCAGAGCCGATCTGGAAACAGCTGTGCGGATGTTGGCCTAAGCGCGGGTAAATCCAAATCACGTGTTGCAAACTGGCGGTTAGCATCCATATACCATCCACATGGATGGAGAAACGTCATGAGCAACGTCAGACAGATCCGGGACAAGATGCCGGAAAACGAAAAGATCACCATCAACCTTGGCTTTGTCGATCTGGGCCGGATTGATCTGTTGGTGCAGGAAGGGTTCTATTCGAACCGCAGCGATTTTATCCGCACTGCCATTCGCAACCAGTTGGACCATCAATCCGATACCGTGACGCAGTCAATCGACCGCCACACGATGGAACTGGGCCTGCGCGATTACACCACAGCCGATCTTGAGGCCGTGCAGGCTGCCAATGAAATCCTGCACATCAAGGTGGTGGGCCTTGCCCGCATCGCCAGCGACGTGACGCCCGAACTGGCGCTTGCCACCATCGGGTCGATCAACGTGCTGGGCGCGCTTCAGGCCAGTGCCGAGGTGAAGAAGGCCTTGGGCGCACGGATCAGCTGACCCCGATTTAACCTCTTAAAGGAAACTGAAATGACACATGAATTCAACTCGGCTCTGCGCCGGGCCAGTAAACTTGTGCGCGCGGGAAACCCCGTGGGCGCGACCGAAATGATACAAGCCGCCCTTGGCGTGGGCGGATTGCCCGGCCAGGGGGCGTCTACCACAACGCCCCTTGAAAGGTTCGGTCGCGCCAAGGCAGGCTGCAGCTTGCGCGAAACGCTTGCCAGCCTGAGCAACATGCCGAAATCCCCGATGCCGGCGGCAAATGTGACGGAGCCACCCCTGCCGGATGGTGCGCGATTTGACAGTGGCACCGTAACCTGTGCGCAAGGCAGCAGGGAGTACCGCGTTTACATCCCCGATCTGAACGGGGCCGCGCCGACGGGCCTGATCATGATGCTGCATGGCTGCACGCAGTCGCCCGTGGATTTTGCAAAAGGCACGGGCATGAACCAACTGGCTGATAAACATGGGCTGGTTGTGGTCTATCCGGCGCAATCGCGGGGGGCCAACATGCAATCTTGCTGGAACTGGTTTGCGGCTGCCGACCAGGCGCGCGATGCAGGCGAACCCGCGATCCTTGCCGAACTGGCAGGGCAAATGCAGCGCGATCATCGGATTCCGCAGGGTCGCTGCTTTGTTGCGGGACTGTCTGCTGGGGCCGCGATGGCGGTCATTCTGGGGCAGACCTATCCGGACGTATTTGACGCTGTTGGCGCGCATTCGGGGCTGCCTTACAAGGCTGCGCACGACATGCCGTCCGCCTTTGCCGCGATGGGGGCATGGGGCGCGCATGGCCAGAAAGCGCAGCCCATTCCCACGATCGTGTTTCATGGTGACACCGATCATACGGTGAATGCGGCGAATGGCCAACGCATCGCGGAAGATGCTGCGACGGGCCCGCAGGTGATCGACGACGGCACCATCGGCAAACGCAGGTTTACCCGAAGCACGGTCCTGGCGACCGAGGGACATCCGGTGGTGGAGCATTGGACCATTGCGGGGCTGGGTCACGCCTGGTCCGGTGGCAATGCCGCAGGATCCTACACCGACCCCGACGGCCCCGACGCCAGCACCGAAATGGTGCGGTTCTTCCTCGATCTCCCTTTGAAAGGCGCATGACATGACCCATTCCCTGACCTTCGATGCGATCAGCGAAACAACCCCCGGCCAAAAGTGGGCAGCCCGCTGGCAGCGTTCATGGCCTGCATACGAAGCGTGGTTCGTGGCGCGCGGCGGCGACAGCGGTCCCGACCGTGCCGCCTGCGTTGCCGCTTTGGAAAAGTACATGCCCGAACTGGTGCCGGTTCACGCGCAACTGACCGCCTTGGCGGGCGGATCGGACCGCGCCGCGTGCTTTTTGTCAACGTGGTGCCCGCCCAGCTATCTGGGAGGCTGTTCGCTGGCCGTCGCCACGTCCAAGGACGACATTCGCCTTGTGCGCAACTACGATCTGTCGCCTGACCTGAACGAAGGCCTGCTGCTGCACAGTGCGTGGACCGGCCGCCGCGTCATGGGCATGGTCGAGTTCCTGTGGGGCCTGTCCGACGGGATCAACGACGCGGGGCTAAGCATCGCGCTGGCCTATGGCGGGCGGCAGGAAACCGGGCGCGGTTTCGGCATCACCACGATCCTGCGCTATGTGCTTGAAACCTGCGACACGGTCCCGCAAGCGTTGCGTGCCCTGCAACGGGTGCCGTCGCATATGCCCTATAATGTGGTGGTAGCCGATGCCTCGGGCGCTGCAGCAAGTGTCGAGATCTACGCCGGTGGGGGTGCCAAGGTGCAGCCTCGCCTTGTCGCCACGAACCACCAGACCGACGGCAGCACCCCTGATCGCGGTGCCTTCACCCGCACGTTCGAGAGATCTGACCATCTGGACGGGGTGTTGTCGGGCGGGTGTACGCCGTCGACCCTTGCCAGCCGATTCCAAGAGGCCCCGTTAAGGCAAGACCGCTACGGCGAAGGTTTCGGCACTTTGTTCACCGCCGAATACCAGCCGCTGCGGCGTCATATGACCCTGCACTGGGAAGGCGTCGTCTGGGAACAGTCCATTGACGCTTTTGAGGAGGGATCGAGGGTTGTGCGCTATGGCAGCGGGAACATCAGCGGACAAGCCCCTGCGGGTGACATTGATTGGGTCAAGATCGGCATGGAGTATGCTGCGGGGCGGCAACCGGACTGGCGCAGCTTTGTTCCGGGGTGGAAGGACGTGGCCTAGCCCGGCCAAAAATCCCGTGCCTGTCCGTTGGCCAAGTGCGCCCTGACGCGGTTGATCCGCTTCGTCAGGGCGTAGGCGGGGGTCGTCGCACAGACCAAACCCGCAGCTTTAGGTTCATGTTCGGCAGTGTCGCGACCCTGAAGGTTTTGCGCCTCTGAGCGACCTCATTACCCCCTTCTTTAACCGCGATAATAGTTTACTAATTTTGTCGGATTGACATATCCTATGAAATCACTCAGGAATGCATCATGTCAAGCCACCCCGGGTCTGAAACTGGGGACGCCCGATACGCGAGCCATGTGAGGACTTCGAAATGCATCATTCTGCACCCCATTCAAAACCGCACGCCGACGGTCAGGTCGTTCAACTGACCGGGACGCAAAAGGCGCTGGCGTGGACGCGTGACCTTGCGCAAGTGCAAGGCGGGGTGACGGCATGAGCTTTCATTCCGTACCGGCGCAACGTGCCCCCGCAGACCACTTGCCCACCTACGCGGCCAGCGATCTGACCGGCGGCGGCGATCTTGCGCAGATCGTGCTGAACGATCAAACCTACACCCTGCGGATCACGCGGGCCGGCAAATTGATTCTGACCAAATGACCAACGCAGCGGAAAAACGCGGCGGCGCACCTGTCGGCTTGCTCACGGAGCTGACGGCGATCGAAGCGACCTCCGTTATGTGTCTGCGGCTTTGGTCCGATGGCGCAGACGCGCAAGCCAAGGTGCTGGATGACTTCGTCGCAGGGCTTGGCGCTGTTCGGGGGCGCAAGGCGATGCAGTCGTTCGAACGGCTGTGCGATCTGTGTGCCAGCTATGGCCGCCGCCCGCTGATGCGCCATGCTGTGCAGTGCAAATGCCTTGGCGCGGACGAATCCTGCTTTGCCAACTTCATCGCCACCGCAGCCGAGGGAGAGCGGGAGGACGCCTTGTTGATCGCCACCTTGCTGGTTCGGCCGGACGTGGCCCCCTTGATCGCATCCTGCGCCGCCGAATTCGGGCTGGCGCTGAAGCGGATGCACCTTTGCAGGCCGCGAAACATCGCCGGTCTGGACACAACCCCCACCACATTTCACTAAAGGGATCCTCCATGATACGTATTCATCTTTTGACACCTCTTGCCTTGCTGGCGCTCGCGTCCCCGGCTGCAGCCCTTGAAAAAGCCGAAGTGCTTGGCACCTATGCAGACATCGCCGCCGCAAAATACGAGGACAGCCTGATCACCGCACAGCGGCTTCAGACTGCCGTGGCCGCACTGGTTTCCGATCCCTCTGCCGATACGCTGACCGCGGCCCGTTCGGCATGGTTGGCAGCCCGCGTGCCGTATCAGCAGACCGAGGTGTACCGTTTCGGCAATCCGATCGTGGATGACTGGGAAGGCAAGGTGAATTCATGGCCCCTTGATGAAGGCCTGATCGACTATGTCGATGCGTCCTATGGCGGGCCGTCGGATGAAAACGAACTGGCCGGACTGAACGTGATCAGCAGCCCGACCTTTACGTTGTCTGGCACGGAAATTGACGCCTCGACCATCACGCCTGCCTTTCTGTCCGACACCCTGCACGAAGCCGACGGGATAGAAGCGAACGTGGCCACTGGGTACCATGCCATTGAATTCCTGCTGTGGGGGCAGGACCTGAACGGGCACGGCGATGGCGCAGGCAACCGCCCTTGGACGGATTACGCTAAGGGTGACGCGTGCACGAACGCCAACTGCGATCGCCGGGGCGCATACCTGACCGCTGCGACCGACCTGCTGGTGTCTGACCTGACGTGGATGACGGCGCAATGGGCCGACGACGGCGCTGCGCGCGCAGAACTGACGCAAGACACCAATGCAGGTCTGGCAGCCATTCTTACTGGTATGGGGTCCTTGTCCTACGGCGAACAGGCGGGCGAAAGGATGCGCCTTGGCCTGATGCTGAACGACCCCGAAGAAGAGCACGATTGCTTTTCCGACAACACGCACAACAGCCACTATTATGACGGGCTTGGCATCCAAAGCGCGTATCTGGGCGAATATGTCCGCATCGACGGTACCATGGTGTCGGGCCCATCCCTTGCCGATATGGTCGCCGAGACAGACGCCGACCTTAACACGGAAATGCAAGCCAAGCTGAGCAAGACCATGATGGCGCTTGGCCGGATCAAGACCGCAGCCGAGGCAGGTTTCGCCTATGACCAGATGCTGGCGCGCGGGGATGCGGGCGGTGAGGCGCTCATCATGGGCGGCGTTGATGCCCTGATCGACCAAACCCGCTCCATCGAACGTGTCGTCACGACGCTTGGTCTTGATCAGATCGCGTTTGAAGGGTCGAACAGCCTTGATGATCCGAACGCCGTTTTCCAATAAACCAACCCGCCAGCACGTCGCCAGCCACGTTGATCCACATCTGAACCGGGACACCCATAGATGAAAAAGACGATACTTACCGCGGGGCTTTACGGCCTCGTGCTGGCTGGCGGCACCGCACTTCACGCTCAGGACGCAGGCTTTGCCTGGGGCGGCAGCCTTGAGGTCGGCGTTGACAGCACGGTCAATGCCAGTGACCCAGCATCCGAGGTGACAGATACCTACCTCAGCTTTGAGGCTGCTTTCAGCGCGGCGTTGACGGACCGCATCAGCGCCTTTGGTGGACTGACGCTCGAATCCGTAACGGACGCCGCAGATGATCGCACCTTTGATGATCTGGGGCTGTACATTAGCGAACTGGGACTGCGGTTCGCCTTTGGCGAAACGGTGATGTCGGTGGGCAAGCTTAGCCCGGTGTTCGCAGTCGCTTGGGATGCCGCGCCGGGATTCTACGGCACGTCACTGGTCGAAGATTACGAGTTGAGCGAAATGATCGGTGTCACCGTGGACACGCCCGCGGGCACCACGGGGGGCATTTTGTCATTTGCGGCGTTCTACGTCGATGACAGCTTTCTGAGCGACAGCATCGGCAATAAACGCGGGCGCAATTCGGTTGCCGCAGGGGGTGTCGGCAACACGGGCAAGCTGAACAACTTTGCAATCCAGTACACGCAGGAATTTGGCGCTACGACCGGCTGGGTCGGCGCGCGCCACCAGTCGGCGGGCGAGGGGGATGCATCAGATGAAACGGGTGTCGTCGTTGGCGCGACCCATGATTTCGGCAACGGGTTCGACATGATTGCAGAGGTCGCGCATTTTGACGGCGCGGGCGGCACTGACGCAAACGCGACCTATGCGACGTTGGGCGGTGCTTATGCGCTGGGCGATTGGACGTTTTCCACGACTGCCACCACGGTTGATACCGCAGCAGGCACCGACAGCGTGATCGCATTTGGCGTGGACCGCGCCGTGACGGAAAGTATCGAGGTCAACTTTGGCGTGGCACGTTTCGATGTCGGGGACGAGAAATCCACCGCTGTCGGCCTGGCCGTTGTGGTGTCGTTCTAACGGGATGATGATACAGCGCCGCTACTGCCAGCCTACCACGGAAACCGCCTTGGTTGAGGGGGCGGTGATCCGTGGATAAGGTGCGATCGACTTTATGGTTGAAGAAAGCGATCAAGTGGTAAGACGGCGTGGACAAAAAATGGGCGGCAAAATGCATCGAACATGGATGAAAAGTAGCAGCCTTATCGCATTGGCGTTGGTGTTCACCACCGCCGCCAATGCGCAGGACCCCGGTTTCAATCTGGGTGATCCACATCTGAACGTGATCCCCCGGTCAGCAAAGGAAGCGGAACGGATTGCTGCGGTTACCGCGCCGACCACGGATTTCAGCGCGCCCCAGAAGTTCGAGGAAAAGCCGGCTGGGGCCGCGACGGTACGCGCCCGCAAGACGGCCGATGCCTTCTCTCAGCCCTCGGGCAACATCACCTTCGAGGACGAGTTGACCTTCAAGGTGGGCAACGGCCTGTTTCGCAAGCTTTGGGTGTCATCCCCTTCATCGACGCTGGCTTCTGACGGGCTGGGGCCGCTTTACAATGCGCGGTCCTGCCAGCGCTGCCACATCAAGGACGGGCGCGGCCATCCGCCCGAAGGCCCCGATGACAACGCCATCTCGATGTTCCTGCGTATCTCGATCCCGGGCACGGTGGATGATGCAATGGCGCAGATCAAGGATTACATCGGGACCCGCCCCGATCCGACCTATGGTACGCAATTGCAGGATTTTGCCGTGCCGGGCCATGCCTCTGAATACCGGCTTGAAATCAGCTATACGGAAACGAAGATCGCCCTTGCCGACGGGCAAACCGTATCGCTGAGACAGCCAACCTATACCGCTGCCGATCTGGGGTACGGCCCGTTGCACCCCGACGCGATGCTTAGCCCGCGCGTCGCGCCGCAGATGATCGGACTGGGCCTGTTGGAAGCCATTTCCAGCGCCGATATCCTTGCCGGTGCCGACCCCGACGACGCCGACGGCGACGGGATATCGGGACGGCCCAACATCGTCTGGTCGCAGGTTCATGCGCAGCCCATGCTGGGGCGTTTCGGGATGAAGGCGGGCAATCCCACCATCCTGGAACAATCCGCCTCTGCCTTTGTCGGGGATATCGGCATTTCCAATCCCATCTTTACTGCAGGTGCCGGCGAATGCACGGACCTTCAGGCCGACTGTCAGGCAGCCCAGCACGGTGACGGCGATGACCGTGTGTTCGAGGTTGATGAAAAGGGGCTTGATCTGGTCACCTTCTACAGCCGCAACCTGGGTGTTCCGGCACGTCGGAATGTCGATGACCCACAGGTCCTGCGCGGCAAAAAGCTGTTCTATCAAACCGGCTGCACGGCCTGTCACACCCCCAGTTTCGTGACCCAGCGACTGCAAGACCGACCCGAACAGAGTTTCCAGCTGATCTGGCCCTTTACCGACCTGTTGCTCCATGACATGGGGCCTGCGCTGGCCGACAACCGCCCCGAAGCCCGTGCAACGGGCAGCGAATGGCGCACGCCGCCGCTGTGGGGTATCGGGTTGACAGGCCAGGTCAGCGGGCACACATATTTTCTGCATGACGGGCGCGCCCGATCGCTGTTGGAGGCCGTACTGTGGCACGGCGGCGAAGCCAAAGCGCAGCGCGATGCCGTGATCCAACTTCCTACCGCGGATCGGGAGGCCCTGATCGCCTATCTGGAGAGCTTATGAGACGTTTCATCCTTCGTGCGGCACTGATGGCCCTGCCTATGGCTGCCGGTGCCGAAACACCGCAGGACATTATCACGGATGTCGTCAATGATCACATTCTGGTGCAGTTCGGCACGCTGGACACCATGGCCCAACGGCTGCGTGACGTGGCGCTGGACGACTGCGATCCGGCATCCGAAACCCTGCGCGCGTCCTATGGCGACGCTTTCGATGCCTGGATCGCAGCCAGCCATCTGCGCTTTGGACCGACGGAAACCGACAACCGCGCTTTCGCACTGGCGTTCTGGCCCGACAGTCGCGGTGCAACGCCCCGTGCGCTGGCCGCATTGATCGCGGATGAAGACAAGATAGCGCAAAGCCCCGAAAGTTATGCCGAAATGTCCATCGCGGCGCGGGGATTTTATGCCATGGAATACCTGCTGTATGACGAGACATTAAGCACTGCCGGTGATCCGGCCTATCACTGCACGCTGGTCCAGACTGTTGCTGGCGATATCGCGGCGAACAGCGCGGCGATATTGAACGACTGGCAGTCTTTCTACGCCGATCGCCTGATTGCCCCCGCTCCGGACGGTACGTACCATTCACACGAAGAAGTCCTGAAAGAGCTGTTCAAGGCAGAGACTGCGGGGCTGGAGTTTACGTCGGACGTGCGCATGGGCCGCCCGTTGGGGACGTTTGACCACCCGCGTGCATCGCGGGCGGAAAGCTGGCGCGCGGGCCGGTCTGCGCGCCATGTGGAACTAAGCCTGATCGCGCTGAGGGACCTCGCGTTGCGTCTGGCCATGGGCAAACCTGATCTGGTCGCCGAACTGGGCGGCGATTTCCAGAAGGCACTGGACCAACTGGCTGCGTTGAACGATCCGGTCTTTGCCGGTGTCGACGATCCGCAAAGCCGCCTGAGGGTCGAGGTTGTGCAGCAGTCCATCGACGCCATCCGCGCCACGGTGCGCGAGGATCTGGGGCCGACACTGGGTGTCGCGGCGGGCTTCAACGCTTTGGATGGGGATTGACATGGACAGTATGAAACCCGGACGCCGCCGTTTTCTGGGCGGGCTTTTGGCGGCGGGGCTGGTGCCTGCGCCCACTTGGGCCGATGTCGGCTCTCCGGCATATCTGTCGGCGGCGGCAAAACCGGATGGGGCATATGTCTTGTGCGGGATCAGCGCCGCCTTAGACGTGCTGTTTGAAATCCCGTTGCCCGTGCGGGGCCATGCGGCAGCAGGCCACCCCGCGCGGCCCGAAGCGGTGGCGTTCGCCCGCCGCCCCGGCACTGTCGCAATGGTGATCAACTGCGCCACGGGAACCCCCAAGGCAACGCTGGACGCGCCGGAAGGCCGCCATTTCTACGGGCACGGGGCGTTTTCCGCCGACGGTGCCTGGCTGTTCACGACCGAAAATGACTTTGAGGCGGGGCGGGGCGTTGTCGGGGTCTGGGACGTGGCTGCCGGTTATAAACGCACCGGTGAATTCGACAGTGGCGGTGTCGGTCCGCATGACATCAAGCGGCTTCCCGGTTCCGACACGTTAGTGATTGCGAATGGCGGCATCGACACGCATCCGGGGTCGGGGCGGGCCAAGCTGAACATCGCGACGATGCAGCCCAACCTGTCCTATGCCGAAAACGGTCGCATCACGGAAACCACCAGTCTGCCTGCGGACCTGCATATGAATTCGATCCGGCATCTGGACGTCGCGCCCACGGGCGATGTGGCGTTCGGGATGCAATGGCAGGGCGATACGCCCGTAGCGTCGCTGGTCGGGGTGCACAAAAGAGGCGCTGCGCCGGTCTTGTTGGATGCGCCCGCCGAGGATGCGCGCAGGCTGGACGGCTATATCGGCAGCATCGCGTTTTCGAAAGACGGCAAATCCATCGCGGCGACGTCACCGCGTGGCAGCGTGCTGCATGTCTACGACGCCGAAAACATGCGCCTCAAGGCCAGCCTTGATCTGGAGGACGTGTGCGGCGTCGCAACACATGAAACGGGGTTCACGCTGACATCCGGGACAGGGTTGCTCAGCGGGCTGCGCGGGCAAAACCTGCAATCCGGGTCGCGGGCAAAGCAGGCATGGGACAATCATCTCGTCCTACTTTAACAATGCCGCATCGTGTGGCGGGGGGGCCTCTATTGCCTTCCCCCGCCAGAGGATGAACAGCCCGGAAATGACGATCAGGCCGGATCCCGCAAGCATGGGAATGCTGAGTTCCTCGCCAAACAGGGCGACGCCAAAGGCGATGCCAAACAAGAGCCGGGTGTATCTGAACGGTGTCACCGCCGAAACGTCGCCGGTGCGCATCGCCTTCATCAGGCAGGAATAGGCCCCCACGCCGGCAAGCACCGACAGCAGCAGGTAAAGGGAGATTTCGACGCTCGGGCGCACATACGCCTGTCCTTGCCAGATGGAATAGGCCACGCCCGCGATGACAACCGCGATAAAGCCGTATAACCCAAGCAGCCACGTGCTGAGCGTTGCAGGTGCGGCGCGGCTGGCCAGATCGCGCCCTGCAAATCCGATCATGCCGATCACCGCCAGAACGGACAGCATCGAAAAGCTATCGGTGCCCGGTCGTATGATGATGATAACGCCGATCAGCCCAATGATGATCGCCGTCCATCTGCGCCATCCCACCTTTTCACCGAACACCAGCGCGGCACCCGCCACAACGACAAGCGGCGTCGCCTGCAAGATCACGGTCGCTGCCGATAACGGGATCACGGCAATGGCCAGGACGTAGAACAGGCGGCCGACGATCTCGAACAGGATCCGAAAGCGCATCGGGCGTGACACCACGTCTTTCACGAACAAGGGTTGAGCGTTCAACCGTGCCAGACCTGCAAAAATCAGTGCGCCCCCCATGCCGAAGATCACCAGAATTTGGCCGACGGGCAGCATGACCGAAGCAGCCTTGATGAACGCATCCTCGCTGGCAAAGACAGCCATCGCCGCGACCATCCAGAGGCTGCCAATCAGGTTTGCTTTGCGGTCGTTCGGCAGTCGTGTCGTCACGGGTATTTCCAATATTGGGGTCGGCCGCCAAAACGCGATTTGACCCATCGGCCAAGGGGACCGCAGTTGCTCTGGCCTTGCAGATCAAGGATAGTGATGGAACGGTGTCTGGTCCATGTCAAACCGGGCTTGGCGGACATGAAACAACCTGTGAGGTTCAGCATGACACAACCCGACGAACGGGAATCCGAATTCAGGATCACGCGGGACCACCTGAAGCGACTGATGAAATCCGGTGACAGGCATAAATACGATTACGGCCACGCGGTCGTGGTATCGGGCCCGCCGGGGCAAAGCGGGGCCGCAAGGTTGGCTGCGCGCGGTGCGCTTCGCGTCGGGGCAGGGCTGGTCAGCGTTTTCTGCCTGGACGCCTGCAAAGGTGAAAATGCTGCGCGTCTGGATGCCATCATGGTCAAAGCCTACCCCGATGATGATGGATTTGCCGATGGGCTGTCGACGTTGCGGGCATCGGCGGTCTGCATTGGTCCGAACCTTGGACTGGATTGGGAAAGCCATGGAAAACTGCTGGATATTCTGTCCCTTGGCATCCCGCTTTGCCTTGATGCCGATGCCATAACACTGATCGCGCAAGACCCCGAGCCGATCAAGGCCGTGATGCATCCGCAGGTGGTCATGACCCCGCACGAGGGTGAACTGCGCCGTCTGATCCCCGATGTATTTGCCCGAACGACCTGCCGCGTATCGCTGGCAGTGAGTGCTGCGCAAACGATGAAGTGCACCGTGCTTTTCAAGGGTACCGACACGATTGTTGCACAGCCAAACGGCGATCATAGCGTTGTATCGTCACAGGGTTTCGCACATGCCGCCTGGCTGGCGACAGCGGGGTCGGGGGACGTTTTGTCAGGCATCATCACCGGCCTTATCGCCAAGGGGTTTGATGTGTCCGACGCTGCGTCACTGGGCGCGAACCTTCATCTGCGCTGTGCCGAAAAGTTTGGCCCCGGTCTGATCGCTGAGGATCTTCCCGAAGCGTTGCCAGCTGTCTTGAGGCAGTGTTTCGAGACAGAAGATCACGTTAAGTGAAGTTTGGCAGTCTGGCGACCAAGGGCCGGTGTCAGGTGCTACGGCCCTTGGTCGCTGGTGATGTCATCGGATTCAGGCCGACTGCATCAGCTTTACCTTGCCGGTCCACGCGTCGCTTTCAAGTGCATCCGCGAGGGCGGTGGCCACATCGCCGCGCGCTGCTTTGGCCGTGACATCGACATCATCCCCGAACAGCATGTCGCCAGTTCCGTCATCGTCCGTCAGGGCGACAGGACGCAGGATGGCATAGTCCAACCCCGACTTTTTCAGATGCTCGTCCGCGTCGTGTTTGGCCTGCAGATAATGCGCCAGATCGCTTTCAGGGTCGGGGTCACCCGCACCGACACTGCTTAGCATCACAAAGCGGCGCACACCGGCATCCGCCGCGAGATCGACCAGACGCATCGCCCCGTCACGGTCGATCTTGTCGGTCATGTCGGCACCGGTATCCCCGCCGGACCCCGCGGCGAAAACCACCGCGTCGCAACCTTCACACACACCGTCTTGCAAATCCGCAAGGTCCCCGAGGCGCTGTTCGGCCTGCGCGGGAAGTTTGCTGGTGTCTGAGCTTTCGCGCACCAGGGCGATCGGGTCATGACCACGCGCAACGAGCGTTTCCATCAGGCGGGAGCCGGTTTTTCCGGTCGCCCCTGCAACAAGTACTTTCATGGTCGTATCCTTTCAAAAATAGAATGCGGTCGGCAAAGCGGCCCCTTATCTGGCCAGTGCTTTGCCGCCTCTTGATCATCACGATATGCTGCTCAAGGCAGATAGATCGCCTTGGCGTTGACGAATTCTTTCATGCCAAATCCGCCGTGTTCACGGCCGAAACCGGAATCTTTCACGCCGCCGAACGGCATGTTCGGATCGGCTGTCCCGAAGGAATTAAGACGGACCATGCCCGTATCGAAATGGTCGCGGGCCAGCTTCAGCGCCTTGTCTTCGTCCTTGGTAAAGATGCCTCCACCCAGGCCGTAGCGGCTGTCATTGGCAATGCGCATGGCATCGGCATCGTCCTTGGCCTTGATGATCGCGGCAACGGGCCCAAAGATTTCATCGTCATAGGCGGGTGATCCCGGCTGACAATCTGCCAGAACGGTCGCGGGGTAGTATTGGCCCGTGCGGTCATCAGGGTCCCCGCCGCACAGCAGGGTGGCCCCTTTGGCGACGCTTTTTTCTACCTGTTCCTTGATCGTCGCAAATTGTTCTTCGCTGGACAGCGGCCCAAGCTGGGTGTCATCCGAAGTAGGGTCACCCATCCTGATGGTCTTCATCTGCGCGACAAAGGCATCCACGAACGCATCATAGACAGCGTCCGTCACCACGAAGCGTTTCGCCGATACGCAGGTCTGACCATTGTTATAAAGCCGCCCCTGCACACAGGTTTTCACGGCCAGTTCGACATCCGCGTCCTCAAGCACGAGATATGCATCGTTCGACCCCAGTTCGAGCACGGATTTCTTCAGATGTTTCGCGGCAGTCTGGCCAATCTTGCGCCCGGCACCGTCGCTGCCCGTCATGGTGACACCGCGCACAAGGTCATGTGCAATCACTTCATCCGACGTGTCGTGATCGATGATGATCACCTCGAACAACCCGTCGGGCAACCCCGCCTTGGCGCAAATCTCCTTGAGCATCAGCCCGGTGCCCGTACAGATTTCGGCATGCTTCAGCACGACCGCATTGCCCGCCATCAGATTGGCGGCAAGAACGCGCACGGGCTGATAGACGGGGAAGTTCCAAGGCTGGATGCTGTAGATCACGCCGATGGGACAATGCGCGACAATCCCGCGTTTCTTGCCTCCTGAATGGGTGCGTTCCTCATCAGCAAGCAGATCGGGCCCCTGCGTTGCCGTGTATTCAAAAATCTGCGCGCAAAGCTCGACTTCGCCCTTGCCGTCGCGCAGCAGCTTGCCGGTCTCTTGTGTCATGAGTTGCGCCAGATCGTCGACGTTTTCCCGCAGCGCCTTTGCGATTGCGTTCAGATAAGGCGCGCGCTCGGCATGCGTCTTCTCTCTCCAATCGAGGAAGGCGGCATGGGCGCTTTCGATTTTTTCGAATGCTGTCTCCTTGTCCATCAGGGGGTATTCGGCAATCGGCTTGTCCGTTGCGGGATTAACTGTCGTAAGCTCTGTCATGCAAACTCTCCGAGTTTTGTGTGTTCGAAGAGACAACACCGCATGCGGCCAACTGTTCCAAATACCTTAAGGCACCGGGATTGGAGCAGGACATGTCCGTTTGTCGAAGAGGGGGCATCGCCTCGCGCCGTTTCAGGTGCGCATCACGCCTTCGCGCCATTTGATGCAAAAGCAGACTCGACAAAGCAAAGTTGAGTTGATAAACGGCGGCTTGATTTCAATGATTGTAGATTTATCCCAGAAGGATGATGAAAACCACATGCAGGTTAGTGTACGCGACAACAACGTCGATCAAGCCCTCCGGGCTCTGAAGAAAAAGCTCCAGCGCGAAGGCGTGTTCCGTGAGATGAAACTCAAGGAACAGTTCGAGAAGCCTTCCGAGAAGAAAGCGCGCGAGAAGGCTGAAGCGATCCGTCGTGCACGCAAGCTGGCACGCAAAAAGCTTGAGCGCGAAGCATAATTCACGACTCGCTTTAGCGGAACTTCAATCCCCCGTGGCCAATCGGCGGCGGGGGATTTGCTTTGCGCTATGATCACATCCTTTTGCGATCCCAACTGGCGCGCGGCCTGCGGGTTGCGCCAAGGCGGTCACCGGGCCGCCGGTTTCATGTAAGGCATTGCCATGACCATCCAGCACCTTGTCACCCACTCCGGCGGATTTCACGCGGACGAACTTTTGTCCTCGGTGATCCTGACGCGCCTTTTTCCGGATGCGCAGCTTGTGCGCACCCGTGACAAGGACTGGATCACGCCTGCCCAAGACCGGATCATCTATGATCTGGGGGGGCAGTTCGATGCGGGCTTGCAGATATTCGATCACCACCAGCGGCCCAATCCGCTGCGTGAAAACGGCCAGCCCTTCAGTGCGTTCGGCCTGATCTGGGCGCATTACGGTCGCGACTACCTGCGCGCGATGGATGTGCCGGATCAGGACATCGAGGCGATCCACACGTCATTTGACCGTGGTTTCGTAGTGCCCGTCGATCTGATCGACAATGGCGCGATCAACGCCTCCGAAGCAGGCCCGTTGTTCGCCGGACTGACGCTGCCCGTGCTGCTTGAGACGCTCAAGCCGGTGTTTGATGATCGCGAAGACGGCGCTGACGACCGCGCTTTTGCCGCGGCGCTGCCCATTGCACGCGCCTTCGTCGAGGCGCAGATCAACCGCAAAGCTGCCAAAAACCGCGCCGAGGCGATGGTCATGGCCGCTATCACAGCTGCCGGGGATCGCCATGTTCTTGAGCTTCCGATGGGCATGCCCTTTCGCGCGGGCGTAGAGAATGCCGGTGCCGACCATCTGCTTTTCGTCGTTCACCCGCGCGGCGCGGATTGGGCGTTGACCACGATCCGCACCGGCGACGACACCTTTGACACCCGCGCCGATCTGCCCGCTGCATGGGCCGGCCTGACGGACACCGCGCTTGAGGACGCGTCTGGCGTGAAAGGCGCAAAGTTCTGCCACAACGGTCGCTTTATCGCCGTGGCCAGCAGCCGTGACGCGGTCTTGCAGATGGCCGAACTGGCCGTGACGGAGGCCTTGGCCGAATAGCCTTGGTGCGCCCCATGCCAAACGCCATCTAGCAGAGAAGACCATGACCACAATCACCTTTCCCAGCCCGCATTTTGCCCACCGCCGCGCCGATCTGGCCGTGCATGTTCTGGGGCTTGCGCTGATCCTGACGGCCGGTACGGCGCTGATCTTTCATGCGGCGAACAGCTTGGAACCCGCGCTGATCGCTGCCGTTGTGGTCTATGTTCTCTGTGCGCTTGGGTCCAACCTGGCGTCTATTGCGTATCACTTTACTGCCTGGCACGGTCACCGCACGCTGTTGCGGCGCATTGATCACGCCGCGATTTACCCCAGTATTTCCGGCACGTTCACCCCGTTTTTCGTTCAGGCGAATACCACATGGACGCTTGCGTTGCTGGTTGTCAGCTGGGTGCTGACAGCGGTGGCGATCTGGCACAAGATCACCAACGAATCCGTCAAAACGCGCTGGTCCACGGCTTCTTATCTGGGCCTTGGTGCCGTGGGGATGGCGGCGCTGCCGCATTTGACCAGCGTCGATATCTCGGCGCTGTGGTGTGTCATCGCAGGCGCGGCCTGCTATGTGATCGGTACGGTTTTCTATGCCCGCAAGGCCATGCCGTATCGCTATGCCACATGGCATCTCTGGGTGAATTTCGGCGGCATCCTTATGTTTGCAGGCATCTGGATCGCGTCGTTCTGATCTTGCTGCGGCTTTCCTTTTGACGGGGTGCGATCGGCCTTGCCCCGCCTGTGTGGCCCATTAGACTGGCGCGGCACAGGGGGGAAGGGCCGACAGGTGAACAGCCAGCTTAGACAATTGCCACAGGTTGATACCCTGTTGCACAGCCCCGCGATCGCCAAGGTGATTGATGCGTGCAGTCGCCAAGAAGTCATTGACGCGTTGCGTGACCTGTTGTCGCGACTGCGCGTCGATATCCTGGCGGGGCATGCTGCCGAACTGCCCGATTTTGCAGGTGACCGCTTTGCACAGGGGCTGCACGCGCAGATCCTCAAGGCGCGTGCACCGAATTTGCGCGCAGTGGTCAATGCCACGGGGATCATCATTCACACCAATCTGGGCCGCGCCCGCCTAGCCCCCGAAGCCTTGGCGGCGATGCAGGATGTCGGCGCGCAGGCGTCCAACCTTGAACTGAACCTGACGACCGGCAAGCGCGGGTCGCGGTATGATCACGCCGAGGCGCTGATTTGCGAATTGACCGGTGCCGACGCCGCGCTGATCGTCAACAATTGCGCCGCCGCCGTCGTTCTTGGCCTGATGGGCACTGCAATGGGGCGCAAGGTCATCGCGTCACGGGGGGAGTTGATCGAGATCGGCGGCTCCTTCCGCCTGCCCGATGTCATTGCCCAAAGCGGTGCGGTGCTGAAAGAGGTCGGAGCCACCAACAAGACCCGGATTGGCGACTATGCCGATGCCATTGAGGATGACGTGGCCGTTCTGCTGAAAAGCCACACCAGCAATTTCCGGATCGTGGGGTTCACGGCTTCGCCCGCGCGCGAGGATCTGGCCAAGCTGGCCAAGGATCGTGATCTGATCCTGATCGAGGATTTGGGCAGTGGCGTTCTGATCGACCTGTCCCCATTCGGGCTGGCGGATGAACCGGTGGTGGCGGATATCTTGAAAGCTGGCGTCGATCTTGTGATGTTCTCGGGCGACAAGCTGCTGGGCGGGCCACAGGCGGGCATCATTGCGGGCCGTGCCGACATCATCGCGCAGCTGCGCGCGCATCCTTTGCTGCGTGCCCTGCGCATCGACAAACTCTCGCTTGCCGCGCTTGAGGCGACGTTGCGTCTGTACCGCGCGCCGAACGATCCGCTGACCCGCATCCCCGTCTTGCGGATGTTGTCCGAACCGTTGCCGACGGTCCAAGCCCGCGCTGATCTGCTGGCGGGCATGTTGCACGATCAAGGGGGCTGCGAGGTGTCGGTCGCGCCGTCTGCGGCCTATGTCGGGGGCGGGGCGATGCCGCAGCAGGATCTGGCCAGTTTTGCGGTTTCGGTCAGTGTGCCTGATCTGCCGGCCGATGATCTGGCCAAGGCATTGCGCCACGCGCATCCACCGGTCATTGGCCGGATACACCAAGGCCGGATGCTGTTGGACATGCGCACGGTGACAGATGATGACCTGCCCCGGATCGCGGCAGCATTCAACGCGGTGACGGCCCCATGACAACCGCCTGCATGATCGTCATCGGTCACGTGGATCACGGCAAGACGGCGCTGGTGCGTGCCTTGACGGGGATCGAAACCGACCGTCTGGCCCAGGAAAAACAACGCGGCCTGTCGATCACCCTTGGCTTTGCTCATTGCGTTTTGCCCTCGGGCACGCTTGATCTGATCGACGCGCCAGGGCATGAGGATTTCATCCGCGCCATGGTCAGCGGTGCCACGGGCGCAAGCGGTGCGATGCTGGTCGTGTCGGCCGCCGAAGGCGTTGCGCCGCAGACCGTTGAACACCTGCGGATTGCCGGGCTTTTGGGGGTGCCGATCGCCCTTGTCGCAGTGACCAAGGCCGATCTGGTGCCGGTCAGCGCCATGGTTGATCGCCTTGATGCCATTGCTGCAGCCTTGACGGAACTTGGTCTGGCCGGGGTTCCTGTGATCGCATGTTCGGCGCTGCAAACCGGCGGGATGGAGGCGCTGACCAAAGAGTTGGACGCCGTTCTGCAAACCTTGCCAAAGGGCATGTCGCCCGGGGCGGCTTTCTTGCCCATTGACCGTGTGTTCAGCCTGCCGGGCATGGGCACCGTGGTCACCGGCACGCTTTTGGGCGGGGCGTTGACGCTGGACGATCCCATGGTGCTACACCCTGAGGCCAGACCGGTGGCGGTCCGTGGTTTGCAGTCTCGGGGGCAGGCGTGTGATGCGGTCGCCCCCGGTGAACGCGTCGCGGTGAACCTGCGGGGTATCGCGGTCGACGGCATCGCACGCGGCGATGTCTTGTGTGGCGCTGCTGCGTTTGCGCCGTCCGATTGTCTGGATGTATGCCTGTCGCTGCTGCCCGACGCAAAGCGGCCCCTGAAGCACATGCAGGACATTCGCGTGCTGTTTGGCACTGCGCATGCGGTCGCGACCGTGCGGTTGATGGGCGGCGGGCAGATAGCACCGGGCGGCACCGGATTTGCGCAACTGCGCTTTGGGCAGCGCGTCGTGGCCTTTGCCGGTCAGACTGCTATTTTGCGCAGCCTGTCACCGGCTGTCACCTTGGGCGGGTGTAGCATTCTGGACCCGCAGGCGTTGCCCGTGAAATCGGGCGATACCGCCCATCTGGGGGTGATGCAGGCGGGGTGGGCGCAAGATGCAGGTCAGATCATCTTGGCCCTGTGCAAAAAGGGGCGGGGTGCGGCGCGGATAAGTGATATCGTCCGCATCGGCCGGCAAAGCGTAGAAATGGTGCAGGCGGACCTGCCTGCCGGGTTCACTGTGGTTGAAGGCGGATGGGTCATTCAGGACAAAGCGCTGGAAACTGTCCAGGGAGAGATGCGCGCGCGGCTTACGGATTTTCACGCGGCGCAGCCGGTCAGGCAATGGGCACCGCAGGCTGTCGTTCAAGACCGCACTGTGTCCGAGGTGGTCTTGAAACACGCGGAAAACGGGTTGATCGCCGACGGCGTGCTGCGCCGACAGGATGACCATATTGCCCTTGCCGCCCATGATCCCTGGGCGCTGCTGACCGATGCGCAGCGCACACGGCTGGACCATATGGAAGGCCGGATCAGGCACGGCGCGGTAACACCGCCCGACATCGCCACGGTTCTTGACGCGCCGGATGATGCCGATCTTTTGGCCTTGTTGACCGGCACGGGGCGTGTCGTCGCGATGGTCAATGTCGGTCTGAACCAAAGGCTGGTTTTCCATGCTGATGCCCTTGCCCGTGCCGCCCGTGACCTGACGGCGGCCTTTCCGCCGGCAACCCGTTTCACGACCGGTCAGGCCCGCGCAGCACTGGCCACGACGCGCAAATTCATCGTCCCGGTGCTGGAACACTTCGACGCCCAAGGCATCACCTTCCGCAGCGACGATACCCGCCAAATGGCCCCGCCCGCGCAATAGGTCTTTACCCCGGCCCGCCCCACGCTAGTTTGGCCCGGTTCGGAGGTGACTGGAGTCTGGTGGCTTCCCTGGTCTTCAAAACCATGGACGCGCCGAAAAGGCGTGTGGTGGGTTCGATTCCCATCCACCTCCGCCAAGCGGCTGGACATTGCGCCGCGTTCACCTGCACTATGCAAATGCATATTTGGGAGGGTGGAACATGATCGACGAGGCGCGTTCTTTCACACTGGATAATCTGGACGGGACGGCACATGCCTTTGATGGCACTGGCCCCGCTTTGGTTTGTTTCGTGAAAGAAGATTGCGAGACCTGCAACATCGCGGGCCCTGTTCTTGAGGGGCTGTTCAAGGCCTACGGCAGCGGCATCGACATGATTGTTCTGGGCCAGTCCGGCGACAAAAACGCGGATTTTGCCCAACGCCATGTTCTGAGTATGCCGGTTCTGGCCGATGCGGGATGCAAGGCGTCCTTTGATTGGGACATCGAAATCGTACCTGCCGTGTTCTGGATTGATGCTGACGGCAAGGTCGTCACCAAATTCGAGGGTTTCGTGCGCGACGACTGGCAAGCGCTATCCGATCAGATTGCGACCGAGACGCGCCAACCCAATGCCCAGATCGACTGGGACAGCCTGCCCGCATGGCGGCCGGGTTGCGGGTCAAAACACTTTGATCCCGAAATCTACGACAAGCTGCGCGCCGAAGCGGACGGCAGCGTTCTGCGCGCCCGCAAGGTTGAGGTTGCCAGCGGTGACGACGTGGCAGAGTTCATGTTCGATCAGGGGTTCTCGGACGGGTTGCCGCTGGTGCCGCCGACGCCCGAACGGGTGATGCGGATGCTCGCGGGGACCCACCGCGATCCGCAAGAGGTGATCGCGACCGTGCCGCCGAACATGGGGGTCGGTACCGTTGAAAAGATCGCGATCAATGCGGTGATGGCGGGCTGCAAGCCGGAATATCTGCCCGTAGTCATCGCTGCGGTCGAGGCGGTTTGTACGGATGAATTCAACATTCACGGGGTGACTGCCACGACGATGGGGGCCGCGACGGTCATGATCGTGAACGGCCCCGTGATAGAGAAAATCGGGATGAATGCGGGCCTTGGCGCAATGGGCGCGGGCAACCGTGCCAACGCCACCATCGGTCGCGCGCTGCGTCTGGTGATCCGCAATGTTGGCGGGGCCACGACGGGGGGCGTTGAACGGTCGGTGTTGGGTAACCCTATGAAATACACCATGTGCTTTGCCGAAAACGAGGCCGTGTCGCCGTGGGAGCCGCTGCATGTTGAACGCGGATTCAAGGCGGAGGAGTCCGTCGTGACCGTCTTTGCCATGACCGGCGGCCCGGTGCATATCGTCGACCAGACCTCGCGCAAGCCCGACCAGATTGCCGGGTCATTGGGGCAGGGGCTAGAGGGGGTCTTCATGCCCAAGTTACACAACTTGCCCGTCGATGCGCTGCTGGTCGTGTGCCCTGAACATATCAATACGCTGACCGTGGATGGCGAATACTCCAAAGACCGCCTGCGCGACCGGATCCAAGAGGTCACGTCGCGCCCCTTAAGTGAAATGGTCCAGGATGATCATTCCGGTGCAGGCATACCGCAGGCTGATGCCGAAAAGATGGGCCCGGAAAAGCTGGCGCAGCTTGCCCCGAAATTCGCAGGCAAGGAATACATCCATATCGTTGTCGCCGGCGGCGAGGCCGGCAAGTTTTCGTCGGCCTTCCATGGCTGGGCCACGGGGGCGGTCGGATCAATTTCCGTTTCCAGAAAGATCGATCTGGGCTAGCATCACCTACAGAGGAGGACATGAATGACAATAATTCTCGACCCGACGGATGAACGCGTCCCGGTCGTGCGTCAGATTACCGAACGATCCGGATCGGTCCAGGGTGTCGTAGGGCTGCTGAACATCAGCAAACCGCGCGGCAATATCCTGCTGGACGAACTGGACCGCTTGATAGCCGAAGGCGCGCCCGCCGTTGAAATCCGCCGCTATACCAAGCCGACTTTCGCCAAGCCGTGCCCCGACGCATTGCGCCATCAAATCCGCGATGAATGCGATTTCATGATAGAGGCATTGGCGGATTGAGGATCATGTACCACGTGCAGTATGCACGAT
The DNA here is from genome assembly GCF_000156335.1 of Roseobacter sp. GAI101. GTDB lineage: Bacteria > Pseudomonadota > Alphaproteobacteria > Rhodobacterales > Rhodobacteraceae > Sulfitobacter. The sequence continues at coordinate 2,195,464 of NZ_DS999213.1, read as the reverse complement.
ACAGTCTGGTTTGAAATCCAGGGGATCCCGTCCGTTTCCGTCGCCTCGAGCGCATTTGGCCAAGCCGCCGAAACGCAGCGCAAGGCACTAGGCATGGAAGGCGCAAGATACGTGTTGGTGCCGCATCCTATTCAGGATGCCACCGACGACGAAATGCGCGTCAAAGCGCGTGAGGCTTATGATCAGATCATGGCGGCCTTGAGCGATGAATAACGGCGGCGGCGTAGGGTTTACCCCGCGCCGCCGTTTTCTAAAGCAGGTCGTCGGGCACGTCTTTGACGCGTCCTCCGGCATTCAGGTCCAGCGCGTTCTGCCAAAGCACCCGCGCACGCAGCACCGGCGTATCGCGCAGGGCGATGCCGTTGCAGGTCAACCCCCAATCCCCATCCGTCATGTCGCGCCATGCGACGTTCAGATGCACGCTGGCGTGTTCGATCAGGTGCCGCAAGGCGCGCGGCGGGAGGGTTTCACCCAAGGCTATTTCCGCCGGGGAGGGGGCCAGCGGCCGGTCCCGGCCGGTACCAGTCTGCGCGGCGGCGATGAAAAGCCCAAGGTGGCGGGCATGGTATCCGGTCTGCGCAATCACCGCGCGTCGTGACCACCCCGCGCGAGCCGATGGCGCGTCAAGATCGGCATCGCCCAGCCCGTTCAGAAGACGGGCAAAATAGGCCGTGCCCCTACGGGCCATCGCCAGTGCGTCCGCCGGGGCCGCCTGCGCATCGTAACGCGCGCCCTTGCCTTGGCGCGCAACAAAAGCTGCAAGGGCCGCGTCTGTGGTTGTCATTCCTCGACCACCATGGTGCGTCCGAAATTCAACCGTTCTATGATCGGCGCGTCGGAAAAGCGGAACAGATCGAATTGCGTTTCGGCTTGCAGCGACCATGAAATCCACGAGGGCACGACGAACATGTCGCCGATGTCGAGCGCATGTTCTACGCCGTCCAGTACAACCGAACCTTTGCCTTCGAACACTTGAAACACTGATGATCCCACCTCGCGGCGGGTCTTGCTGGATGCGCCGGCACGCAAGCGGTGGAACTGGCAGCGGATCGTCGGCATCACATCGCCGCCCGTCGTGGGGTTCACATATCGGATCGCGGCGTGGCCTTGTTCGACGGTGGCGGGAATGCCTTCGTCTTCCAGCAGCAGCTGTTCAGTCAAGGCGCGGTCGGTGTGTTCCCAGCGATACGCCCCCAGCGGGCTGCTCACGGTATCCTCGAGCCTTGAGAGCGGGCGCAGGCCGGGGTTGGCCCAGAGCCGTTCGCCCTGGCTGAAGTTGGGGGTGGCATAATCGGTGACATGTTCGGTGCCGAATTCGAAAAAGCCGACGTCATTATGCTGGCTGAAGGGGATGTCCAGCCCGTCGATCCATGCCATTGGCTTGTCCGTGACATTGTGATGCCCGTGAAAGTTCCACCCCGGCGTCAGCAACAGGTCACCGCGCGACATGCGCACGGGATCGCCGTTTACCACCGTCCAGACGCCTTCACCTTCGACCACGAACCGAAAGGCATTCTGGGAATGGCGGTGTTCGGGCGCGGTTTCCTTTGGCCCCAGATACTGGATCGCGGCCCACAGGGTCGGGCTGACATAGGCGTTGCCGCCAAGGCCGGGGTTCGCCAGCCCAAGCGCGCGGCGTTCGCCGCCACGGCCCACGGGGACAAGTTCACCGGACGCTTCGGCCAGCGGTAGAATGCGCGACCATTTCCAGATGTGCGGCACCGCCTTGGGCTTGGGGTGCATCGGCATCAGATCGCCAAGCTGGTTCCAAAGCGGGATCAGGTTTTCCGCCTCGAACCCCTTGTACAACGCCCGAAGCGCAGGCGTATCTTCGGGTTGCATGCCGTGGGCAACCGTCTCGTGATCAGGTTCTTTGGTCATGGTCTCTCTCCCTTTTTCGGATCAGGCGCGCGGGCCAATATGGGTGGTAACCTGCCCCAGGCCTTCGATTTCGACAACACATGTATCGCCTTCCAGCAGCGGCCCGACGCCAGCGGGGGTACCTGTCATGATCAGATCGCCAGGCCGCAGTTCGATGGACTGCGAGATGATCGAAACGACCTCGGGCACCGACCAGATCAGTTCGGCCAGATCGGCGTCTTGGCGGGGCTGGCCATTCACCGTCAGCCTGATCGCCCCTTGTGCCAGATGGCCCACATCGCTTGCGGCATGGACAGGCCCGATCACCGCCGAGCGGTCAAAGGCTTTGCCCCAGTCCCAGGGTCGGCCCTTTTCGCGTGCCTCAAGCTGAAGGTCGCGGCGGGTCAGATCATTGCCGACAGCATAGCCCCAAACGTGATCCAAAGCGTCCGCTTGCGCGATGTTGCGCCCGCCCGTGCTGATGACGGCGATCAATTCCGCCTCGTAGTGGAAATTTTCGGTTTCGGGCGGATAGGGGATCGTCTGGCCATCCTCGACCATCGCGTCGGCGGGTTTGGTAAAAAAGAACGGAGGGTCCCGGTCGGGGTCTTTGCCCATTTCAATAGCGTGGGCAGCATAGTTGCGCCCCACACAAAAGATACGGCGCACTGGGATGCGGTCGGTCGATCCGGCGATGGCGACGCTGGGGGTGGGGGCAGGAGGAAAGATAAAGCTCATGGGGTCTCCGGTCATTCAGGGGCGGTGCAGCAACGCTTGGCGGTCGATCTTGCCGGTGCCGGTCTTGGGCAATTCAGCGACATAATCGATCAGGCGGGGGTATTTATACGGCTGTAGCCGGGATTTGACGAAGCCGCGCAATGCGTCGCTTTGGGTGTCATCCGCCGTAATGCCGTCGCGCAGATGCACGATGGCGCGCAGGGTCATGCGGCGGTCGTCAAGCTGATGCGCCAGCACGGCGCATTCGTGCACATCGGGGTGTTCGTTCAGGCAGCGTTCGACTTCCAGCGGCCAGACCCATTGTCCGGACACCTTGATCAGATCATCGGCGCGGCCTTGGAAATAGTAATACCCGTCACGCTCGACAAAGCGGTCCCCGGTATAGATCCAGTCGCCGCGCATCGTATCGGCGGTCTTGTCGGGGCGGTTCCAATACATCGGCGCGGACGAGGTACCGCGCACATACATCACGCCCTCTTCGCCCGGCTGTGCAGGGGTGCCATCAGGGGTTTCGAGCCGGATTTCATAGCCGGGTACCCGCGCCCCAGCGGCCCCCGGACGGTGATCCTGCAATGTGTTCGACAGGTAGACATGAAGTAATTCGGTCGATCCCAGCCCCTCGGTCGGGCCGTGACCCACCAGATCGACCCATGTTTTATAGACATCCTCTGACAGAATTTCGGCGGCGGACATGCTTTGACGCACAGAGGACAGATCGGTCGTCGCCGCATTTTCATGCCGTGCGACGGCGGTGAACAAGGTCGGCAGGCCGAACAGCACCGTGGGCTTGCAGGTTTCGATCGCCGATAACACGGCCTCGGGGCGGGGCTGTCCGGGCATCAGCAAGACCGCAGCGCCGACCGAAAACGGGAAGGTGGCGGAGTTGCCGAACCCGTATGCGAAATACATCTTGGGGACGGAATAGCAGACATCATCAGGGCGCAGTTGCAAGATCTGAACGCCAAATGACGCTTGGGTATAGGCCATGTCGTGATGCAGATGCACGATGCCCTTTGGCATGCCTGTCGAGCCTGAAGAATACATCCAGAACGCCATATCATCGGGGCCGGTATCCGCGCAGGCCAGCGTGTCGGGTTGGTTTTCAAGGAAAGCTGCGTCTGTCATGAAACCGGCTGCATCACCTCCGACGACGATCACAGTCTCAAGATCGGTGCCTGTCATTACGGTCGCGTCAAACCTGTCCGCCAGCGCCGTGTCGCAGATCGCAAACCGTGCAGCACTGTCTTTGAGGAAAAAGGTCAACACCTCGGGCGTGGTCATCGTGTTCAGCAACACTGGCACGAATCCTGCCCGCACAGCCCCAAAGAAGGCAGCAGGATAGGCAGCGGTATCATCCAGGAGGAATGCGATCCGTTCGCCACGTTTCAAACCGGCGGCGATGAACGCATTGCCCCAACGCGCGGCATCCGTGATCAGTGCGGCATAGCTGATCCGGCCATCGGGGGTAATGATGGCGGTGCTGTCGGGGTTGCGTGCAAGGTTTTGCCACAGGATGTCAGAGCAGTTGGCGTGCTGCGTCTTGTCAAACCCGATCTCGACCGCGCCGGGCACCATGTCGGCAACCGGGTCCGTGATCTGGGCGGGCCGCCCCTCGTAACGGGCCGCGAATGCCGGGGCCATTTTGCGCAACCGGTCCATGTCCACACGGCCGGAGCGGGTGATGTAGTCAAACGCGAAATCCAGCGGGGCAAGCGCCATCTTGTCGCCGAAATTGTCGTACCAGAGGGCAGAGGTGTTTGCCGCCTGCACCATCTTTTTCGCCACCGGCAAACGGTCGGCCTGAAACGTGGCCAAGGCGGCATCAATGTCGGCATCCGTGGCCAGGGCGTTGACCAACGCGATGCAATCCTCAAGCGCGAGGCGCGTACCGGACCCGATGGAAAAATGCGCGGTATGTGCTGCATCGCCAATGATGACATGCCGCCCCGAGACCCAGTTTTCACACCAAAGCCGCGGGAACTGCCGCCAAAGCGATTTGTTCGTGATCAACTTGGTCCCGCCCAGAACATCCGCAAACAGGGACTGGCACAGGGCGGCGCTGGCGTCTTCGGTCATGTCGGCAAAGCCGTAGTTCTGGAACGTCTCGGCCTCGCATTCGATGATAAACGTGCTGCGATCCGGCGCAAACCGGTAGTGGTGCGCGTTCAGCGGGCCAAGATCAGTCTCGATAAAGCTTTGTGTCAGGGTATCAAAGGGGCGGTCGGTGCCGAACCACGCAAAGTGGTTGGTGAAATGGTCGATTTGCGGGGCGAAATCAGCCTCGAACGTCCGGCGCACCAGTGAATTCAGCCCGTCGGCCCCGACAATAAGATCGGCATCAATCTCGTCCAATGAGGTGATCAGGTGGTCAAACGACATCTCGACGCCCAAGGCCAGCGCATGTTTGCGCAGGATCTCGATCAGCTCAAGCCGGCCAACGGCGGAAAACCCGACCCCGTCCAGCACAACCTGATCTGTGGGCAGGTGGAGGGTCATGTTTTGCCACTGTTCCATATGGGGCGTCAGCAGGTCGTGAATCTCGGGGTCCGCTGACTTCAGAAACGCCAGCGCCTGATCCGAGAATACCACGCCAAAGCCAAAGGTGGCACCTTGGGGGTTCTGTTCGAAAAGCTTTACGCGGACGTGGGGCATTTTGCGCCGCAACAAGATCGCGGTGTAAAGCCCCGCAGGCCCGCCGCCCAGAATCGCCACGCTTGATAGTTTTGACATCCTGCTCCTCCCAAAGCTCTCACTCAAACCTTGCGGGGACGCTAGGGGACAATTGCACATTAGGCAATAGATTCCTTATTGCGGAAAATATGCGGTGATTGTGTCTTGCCCGTCCGGACTGTAACGATGGGGGAATTCGCAAGGGAAGGTGCCATGTCCAAATCATCCGAAAGCCAAAGCGCAGGCATCCAGTCGCTTGATACCGCGTTGCGTTTGCTGTCGGTGATGGCGGATCAGGCGGGACCGACATCGCTGACCGATCTGGCGCGCGCCAGTGACATGCCCCCCAGCAAGGTGCACCGTTATCTGGCGTCCTTCCTGAACGCGGGGCTTGTGGCGCAGGCAGGACGGTCGGGGAAATATGATCTGGGGCCGGGGGCAATGCGGCTGGGCCTTGCCGCCATCGCACGCCATGATTTCGTGAACCGCCCGTCCGAAGCGCTGGCCGATCTGCGCGACGAAACCGGCCTGACGGTGCTGCTGTCCGTGTGGGGCGGTGGCGGTGCGACGGTGGTCCGGTGGGAACGCGCGGCGGCCCCTGTCGTGACGTCGATGGGCCTGGGCACGACGCTGCCTTTGCTGAATTCGTCGTCAGGCAGGGCTTTTCTTGCATGGGCCCCGCGCGCGCCGATCCAGACCTTACTCGAGGCCGAATTGCGCCGGATGAAACGCACACCCGCCCTGGCATCGGATTTTGTGCCGACGACGGCGGGGGTCGATGCGCTGTGTGCCAAGATCAAGGCGCAGGGGCATGCGACAGTGGACGGTGATTTCATTCCCGGTCTGGTCGCCTTGGCTGCTCCGATCCTTGATTGGCAGGGCGAGGCGCAGGCCGTCATCACCTTGATCGGAACCGAGGCCGAAGCCATCGAGAGCGGATCGCATGCGGTACAAAAACTGATCGGCTTTTGTCAGGACTATTCCTTTGCGCCGATCCTGCCGCCGCTATAGGTCGGTCAGCCAGCGGCACCGGGTGAAGTCATCGCTTAGCCAGATCATGCTATGCGCGTGCGCCGTATCATGCGCCGTGCGCAGCAGTGCGGCGGGGAAGGTCGTTGCGCGGGCCAAAGCGTCAGTCAGAGGTGTGCCAACCACATCAACCATATAACGCACCGCCTGCGGCAGCGTCAGATCAGCACCCGCAAGCGTGCCGTCGGCCAAGGTCAACCTGCCGCCCGCGCGCGAAATAACGCGACCGTTCAGGGTAAAGCTGGTGATGTCCGACCCCGCCGTTGCCATGGCATCCGTGACCAGAAAAACCTCGCCCGGTCCCTTGTTCGCGGCCAGTGCGGCGCGGATCATTGCGGGGTGCACATGAACGCCATCCGCGATCAGCCCTGACGACACGGTGTCATGATCCAGCGCGGCACCGACCAGTCCGGGTTCGCGCGCAGTGGCTTGGCTCATCGCGTTGAACAGATGGGTGGCGCAGGCCGCGCCAGCGTCAAACGCCCGCATCGCAGTGTCGTAAACGCAATCGCTGTGACCCAGCGAAACAATGACGCCTGCCTTGGACAGCGCGGTGATCTGCGCTGTGGTGACGTTTTCGGGGGCGACGGTGACCATCAGCGTGTCGATATGGTCGGCAGCTTCAAGCAGCATAGCAAGGTCATCGGCCGTCATTGACCGGACCAAGGTTGCGTCATGGGCCCCCTTGCGCGCCACGCTCAGGTGTGGCCCTTCCAGATGCAGCCCGCAAATCCCGGGGATATTTTGCCCGAGCGCTTGGCGTACCGCGGTAATTGCCGCCCGGGTTTGATCAGGGGTATCGGTGATCAGCGTCGGCAGAAATGCCGACGTGCCAAGGCTTTGATGGGCGGTGGCCATCACGGTCAGGGTTTCGACATCGGGGCTGTCGTTAAACATCACCCCGCCACCGCCGTTGACCTGAAGATCGACAAAGCCGGGTGAAACCACACCGCCGTTCAGCGCTGTGACGGGGCACCCATCGGGCACAGCATGAGGGGCAACCAACTGTGTCGTGCCGGTCTGCGAAACCAGCAGCGCATGGTCGTCCCACAGGGTGCTGCCGTCAAATATCCGTGCCCCTGTGAAGGCCTGTCTTGGGGTCATTGCCGCGCAGCGCGCATCGCGAGCGCAAAGGCCCCGTCTACTGCGCGGCCCTTGGCGGGGACCAGATGGCGCGTCATGTCGGCGGGCAGGTAATCTGCGTAATGCGGACCGACACCGCCCGCGAGGCACAGGATATCCCCGGTCTTGTAGTCAAGTGAGGTGAGCGCGCTTTGCAGATATGCTGCACCGCTTTTCATCAGGTCGACACCGATCGCATCACCAGCGGCAGCGGCCTGCACCACGGCCGGCGCGTGGGTCGCGAAATCTCCGGGCCGCGCCTTGAGGCTGAATTGCACGATGCCCGCGCCGCCGCCAAGGGTGTCGAGCAGATGGCTGGACAAGGGGCTGGGAGGCAATATGCCGTCTACCACCAGCAGCGTTTGTACCAACGCCCCGTGTCCCAGCCACGCGCCTGACGCCTGATCCGACACCTGATAACACCACCCGCCGATGCATTTTTGCACCTCGTCACGTTGGCGCGCGATGATGGTACCTGTGCCAAGGGCAATCACGAACCCGTCGTCTTGCCCGATGGCCCCGACGATGGTGGTCGCGGTATCTTCAGTCACGACCGATGTGCCAAAGGGCAATGCCGCAGCGACCCTGGCCCCGATGTCCGGCCCGGTAAAACCTGCCAGCCCCAGATGCGCCACGGCGTCGCCCATCCGGCTGGCGTCCAGCCCTGCGGCCTGAAGCGCTGTTCCGGTGGCCTGCATGATATTCGCGATCGCCTCGTCGAAATCGGTGCTGACATTGGCACGCCCGCCCTTGGCTTCGGCCAGAATGCCCTGCGCTGCCGTGCCCACAGCAACGCGACACCCGGTGCCGCCACCATCTACGGCGATCAGAAAAGAAGGTTCAATATTTGTCATTGGGTTTGTTTAAGGTACAAGAATTTGCGGGGAAAGGGTCTTTTCGCTTTATCCCGCACGTAGGCTTCAGCAGGTTTGCAAAATCCTGACGGCCGTGCTAGGTTAGCGCTAACATATTTTGGATCAACGGCCCCGCCGGGATGCGAAACAGGAGGAGAAATCATGCTTAACGATACCGTAGCCCGCGTCACCAACCGGATCATTGCGCGCAGCGCGCAAAGCCGCGAAGCCTATCTGGGCCGCATGCGCCGCGCCGCCGAAGACGGACCGGCGCGCGCGCATCTGTCGTGCAGCGGGCAGGCCCATGCCTATGCCGGTGCCGGCCCCGATCAGGATGCGCTTGCCACGAAATCGGCGGGCAACATCGGCATCATCACCACCTATAATGACATGCTTTCGGCGCATCAGCCGTTTGAACGCTTTCCCGAAATCATCCGCGACGCCGCCCGCGCCGTCGGGGGCACCGCGCAGGTTGCAGGCGGCGTGCCCGCCATGTGCGACGGTGTCACCCAGGGCACCCCGGGGATGGAGCTGAGCCTGTTTTCGCGCGACGTCATCGCCATGGCCGCAGGGGTCGGCCTGAGCCACAACACTTTTGACGCCGCCGTTTTTCTGGGGGTCTGCGACAAGATCGTGCCGGGGCTGGTGATCGCGGCGCAGGTCTTTGGGCATCTGCCCGCGATCTTCCTGCCTGCGGGGCCGATGACCTCGGGTATCTCGAACGATGCAAAGGCTGCGGTGCGCCAACGGTTCGCCTCGGGCGAGGCGACGCGCGAAGAGCTCATGGCCTCGGAGATGGCAGCCTATCACGGTCCGGGCACGTGCACCTTTTACGGTACCGCCAATACCAACCAGATGTTGATGGAGTTCATGGGCTTGCATTTGCCCGGCGCGTCTTTCGTGAACCCCAATACCCCATTGCGCGATGCGCTGACCGTGACAGGCGCGCAGCGTGCGCTGGCGATCAGCCATCTGGGCAACAACTATACGCCGGTGTGCGATGTGCTCGACGAAAAAGCCTATGTGAACGGTATCGTCGGGCTGAATGCGACGGGCGGATCGACCAATCTGCTGATCCACCTGGTGGCGATGGCGCGGGCTGGCGGAATTGTTCTGGACTGGCAGGATTTTTCGGATCTGGCCGATGTGACGCCGCTGCTGGCGCGGGTCTATCCCAACGGTCTGGCCGATGTGAACCACTTCCACGCGGCCGGGGGGCTAGGCTATATGATCGGGCAGTTGATATCGGGCGGCTTGCTGCACAAGGACGTCAAAACCGTCGCCGGAGACGGTCTGGACCGCTACACCCAGGACCCCAAGCTGAAGGACGGTGCGGTCGAATGGGTCGCGGGGCCGACCGCGACATTGAACGACAAGATCCTGCGGCCCATGGGGGACCCGTTCCAGCCGACAGGCGGTTTGAAACGCTTGACGGGGTCGCTGGGCAATGCGGTGACCAAAGTATCTGCGGTCAAGCCCGAACAGCATGTGGTCGAAGCGCCTGCACGGGTGTTTCACGATCAGGAAGCGGTCAAGCTGGCCTACAAGAATGGCGAATTCAACGAAGACGTCGTGGTTGTCGTGCGCTTTCAGGGGCCCAAGGCCAACGGCATGCCCGAACTGCACAGCCTGACACCAGTCTTGGCGAACCTGCAAGCGCGCGGGCTACAGGTGGCGCTGGTCACCGATGGCCGCATGTCGGGCGCGTCGGGCAAGGTGCTGAGCGCGATCCATGTCTGTCCCGAAGCGCTGGACGGCGGGCCGATCGCACGGATACAGGACGGGGACGTGATCCGCGTCGATGCCCGTGACGGCCTGCTTGATATCGTGACGCCCGGTGTGATGGATCGCCCGTTGGCGAGCGCCGATCTGTCGGGCAATGAACACGGGCAGGGGCGTGAATTGTTCGCCACCTTCCGCAAGACCGTCGGCGCTGCCGATACCGGTGCCAGCAGCATTTGATTTGACAAAAGGACGAAAAATATGACCCCCCAAGACGCAAGCGCATCCGCCTACGAGATCTGCAAACGCGCCCCGATCGTGCCGGTTCTGGTGGTGCATGACGTTGCACATGCGCGGCCCTTGGCCGAGGCGCTGGTCGCTGGCGGCTTGCCTGCGCTCGAGGTGACATTGCGTACGGATGCCGCGCTTGATGTCATTGCCGAAATGGCAAAGGTCGAGGGCGGCTTCGTCGGTGCTGGCACCTTGCTGACGCCCGACGATGTAAAGCGCGCGGTCGATGCAGGGGCCACATTCGGCGTCTCGCCCGGTGCCACCGACAAGCTGCTTCAAGCCGCCGAAGATCTGGATCTGCCGATGCTGCCCGGTGCCGCCACGGCATCAGAAGCGATGCGCTTGCTGGAACGCGGCTATGATATGCTCAAGTTCTTTCCTGCCGAAGCATCTGGCGGGGCACCGGCATTGAAATCGCTGGCGTCACCCTTGCCGCAAATCCGCTTTTGCCCGACGGGCGGGGTCAGCCCGTCCAATGCGGAAAGCTATCTGTCGCTGCCCAATGTGGTTTGCGCAGGCGGCAGCTGGGTTGCCCCCGACGCGCTGGTGCGTGCTGGCGACTGGGCCGCGATCACCGAATTGGCCCGTGCCGCCAACCAGTTGGGCCGCTAAAGCGACGCCGCCGCGCGGCTTGCCTGATCATATTGGCCTGAAATGGCCCGCAGATGGGCGGCGATGTTACGCAGATCGTCGCCCTTGATGTCGGTGCGGCCCAGACTGTCGATCAGGCAGGTGTTGCGCACGGCGCGGTAGGCCTCGATCAGGTCGGCCCCTGCGGTTGAGGTGCGGTAAAATACTTCCTTGCCGCGCTTTTCCGCTTCGATCAGACCGGATTTCAACAGCTTGCGCAGCGCGTAGTTGACCGTGTGCGTGTCTTCGATGTTCAGCATAAAGCAAATGTCGGTCAGGCGTTTGTCGCGCTGGCGGTGGTTGGTGTTGTGGAGCACCAGAATCTCAAGCGGTGTCAGGTCGGGATTGCCGGCTGCGGTCATGCAGCGCGACATCCATCGGCTGAACGCGTTATATGCGATGATCATGCCGTATTCGAGCTCGGAAGCCTCCCAACCTTCGCCTTCGGCAAGGTGGCGCGATGAAACGATTCGGCGGGACGGGTGCGATTTCGGGTCTGACATGGGGGCTCCGGCGCTATTTTTACTGGTATAACGTTAGCGATTTGTCGGCGTTGCGCAAGTTTCATCGGATGCAACAGGTTGAAAACAAAACTTGTTCTGTTGCCGCTGCGCACTAGCCGCATTGATCGAATCACTTTAGGGGTTAAATCAGGTGGGCCGGGGGGCGTAACCGCAGGACCGCATATGTTTCGAATTTTTCTTGCCGCTTTGACCGCATCCCTTCTGACACCACTCGTTGCCAGTGCCGCGGATCGCACGCGCATCGGCTATGGCCGCTTGATCACAAATGATTTTCTGGGTGATCTGGAAGACCGCGAACGTACTGGCGCTGTCGCCTCATCGAGAGTGTGGGGGAGCCCTTGGATCGGCGATCTTCCGGACCGTTTCGGCGATCTGATCGAATTGCGCCTTGGGATGGAAGTGCTCGCCCCGGAAAATATCGTCAACCCTGGCGCGGGATCGCGCCCTTGGGCCGGGGTGCTTTCCGCAGGATTGCACACGCATTACCAGTATAAATCAATGGAACTGGCGATGGGTGCTGCGGTCTATGCCACGGGTCCGCAGACCGGGCTGGGCAGCTTGCAGCGTGAGTTTCATGATCTGGTCGGGGACAGACCTCCGTCGGACCAGACCCTGAATGCGCAGATCGCCAATGGATTTCATCCGACCATGATCGTCGAGGCGGCCCGCAGCTATCCGATCGGGACAAAAACGACCCTGCGTCCTTTCGTCGAAGGCCAAGCCGGGATCGAGACCATGGTGCGGGCAGGGGTCGACTTTACCTTTGGCAGCATCGGCAGGGGCGGGCTATTGGTCCGCGATTCGACGTCCGGACATCGCTATCGGGTGATCCCGAATGCGGAAAACACCGGCTTCAGCTTTGTCGTGGGGGCCGACATGGCCTATGTCACCGATAGCACCTATCTGCCCGAAGACCGCGGCCTTGACCTGACGGACCACCGCGACCGCGTGCGTCTTGGCGTGCATTGGCAGGGCGACGGCGCATCGGCCTTTTATGGCGTGACATGGTTGGGCAAGGAATATGAAACCCAGCCCGAAGATCAGGTTGTCGGGGCGGTTCGGGTGAATTTCTCGTTCTAGCAGTGCCGATCCGGCGGATCGGTTAACTGACTGCACGCAGGGGCAGCATCGACCTGCCGATCTGACAGGTTAGCCTTTTTGCAACGCCTTGGAACCTTTGACGCAACCGGTCTTCCCAGACGGCTGCCGTTTTGCTAACCTGACCCCAATAAAAAAAGACGAGGCAGGTGAACAGTGGGCAGAACGGGCTTTAAAGGCACGTTTGTCATAAGCTGGGCGCAAACAGAAATAGACGGGCTAGACGCCGCGCCGGTGCAATCCTTGAAAGTAGGGGCTGCATGGGCATGGAGAGGTGACGCAATCCGCGTTGACGGCCCGAATGATGTATTGCGGCTGGATCAGGCAGACGGCGCAGAAGACTTGCGCAAACGGGCGGCACGCATGGTGCACCGTCTTGTGGGCGCAGCATTGGATCAGGACGCACCGCCGGTGCGCAAGGATCGCAGCGATACGCAGTTTTCGGAACTGATGGACAACAGTTTTGTCGTCACCGACGGTGGCAAAAGCTATACCGTGACCTTGATCGAGGTGGGCCGTGGCAGCCAGCCACTGTTGATGTTTCTGGATGAAATGCCGCCGCGCAACAGCGATCTTTGGATCGTGCACCATACGCTTGGGTCTGTCGCGTTGGACAAGGTTGCCGAAAACGGCGGGGGCGTGATCTGTTTTACCCCCGGCACGCTGATCCGCACCGCAGATGGCGCAGACCGGATCGAAAATCTGCGCGAAGGTGATCTGGTTCAGACCAAAGACAACGGGATGCAACCGATCCGCTGGATCGGCAAACGCCGGATGAGCGGTGCACGCCTGTTTGCGATGCCGAAACTGCGTCCTGTGCGGTTTCACGCCAACGCGCTGGGCCTTGCGCGCCCGGATCAGGATTTGCTGGTGTCGCCCAGTCACCGGCTGCTGATCAAGGGTGAGGTCGCGCGCAGTTTGTTCAATACATCAGAGGTGCTGGTGTCGGCCAAGGATATGATCAACGGGTCAAGCGTCACGGTCGACGCCCACACCCGCGAGATCACCTATATCCACGTGCTGCTGGACACCCACCAGATCATGTGGGCCAACGGTGTCGAAACAGAAAGCTTCCACCCCGCCTCGGCGGCGCTGGAGACGCTTGATGGCTCCGACCGGGCACGGCTTGTCGCGCAGTACCCCAAGCTGACCTTTGATCCGCATACCTATGGCAGCTATGCGCGGCGCAACCTTAGCGTATCCGAGGCCGCGATTTTGCATCACGCGGCCTGATAAGGGGGGGGCGTGCGGTCGTTTTTAGCAACAGAACCGGTTAACTGTCGGTCCTGTCGGCCACCAATGCCTGAACAATCGCCTTTGCGCTGTCGCTGGACCAATCGGCGTCGCCGCGCAGGCGGGCGATCTCGCGGCCGTCGGGGTCCATGATCACGGTGATCGGCAGGCCGAAAATCCCCATCTGGCTGGCGAGGGCCTGCTTGGGGTCTTGATGGCGCGGCAGGCTGTCAACGCCAGCCTCGTCAAAGAACCGTTGAATCCCGTCGGGGGAATTGCGGCCCGTGGCAATCGTCAGCACCTCGAAATTATCGCCGCCGAATTCCTTTTGCAGTGCGTTCAACTGCGGCATTTCCTTGCGACAGGGCGCGCACCATGTCGCCCAAAAGTTGACCACAACATATTTGCCGCGCCAGTCCTCAAGTGTCGCCTGGCCCGCGCCATCAGCCAGATCAAAGGCCACTGTCGACGTCGCCACAGGCGCGTCATGCACCACGAGTTTTTTCATGTCCCCGTCGCGCAAGGCTGCGATGTCGACGCTTTGGCCAAAGCTTGGGTTTGCACCGACGGCCAGGGCCGTATAAACGAGCGCGAGCATTACTTTTCTCATTTTCCCTCCGAGGGGTTGCCTGATGACTGATACGACTTCGAACAAGATGTGGGGTGGCCGTTTCGCCGCCGGACCAGACGCGATCATGGAGGCGATCAACGCCTCGATCTCGTTTGACCAGCGCATGGCCGCCCAGGATATTGCCGGGTCGCGCGCCCATGCCGCCATGTTGGCCGCACAGAACATCATCACTGATAGCGATGCGGATGCGATTGGGAAAGGCCTGCTCACGGTCTTGTCAGAGATTGAAGGCGGGACGTTCCAGTTCTCAACGACGCTGGAAGACATCCACATGAACGTCGAGGCGCGGCTGAAAGAAGTCATCGGCGAACCCGCCGGGCGTCTGCACACGGGCCGGTCGCGCAACGACCAGGTCGCGACGGATTTCAAGCTGTGGGTGCGCGACCAGTTCGACGCCGCCGAAAGCGGTCTGCTGGCCTTGATCCAGGCATTGCTGGGGCAGGCAGAAGCGGGGGCCGATTGGGTCATGCCAGGTTTCACCCATCTGCAAACCGCGCAGCCGGTCACCTGGGGCCACCACATGATGGCCTATGTCGAGATGTTCGGCCGGGATTTGAGCCGGATGCGCGATGCACGGGCCCGGATGAACGAATCCCCCTTGGGTGCGGCGGCATTGGCGGGCACGTCCTTTCCGATCGACCGCGACATGACGGCGCATGCGCTTGGGTTCGACCGCCCGTCTGCCAATTCGCTTGATGCGGTCAGTGACCGCGACTTCGCCCTCGAATTCCTCGGGGCGGCGTCCATCTGTGCGATGCACCTGAGCCGTTTCGCGGAAGAACTGGTGATCTGGTCGTCTGCACAGTTCCGTTTTGTCACCTTGTCGGACCGTTTTTCGACCGGGTCCAGCATCATGCCGCAAAAGAAGAACCCTGACGCGGCAGAGCTGATCCGCGCCAAGATCGGACGCATCATGGGGGCCAACGTGGCGCTGATGATGGTGATGAAGGGGCTGCCACTGGCCTATTCCAAGGACATGCAGGAAGACAAGGAACAGGTGTTTGACGCCGCCGATAACCTGATGCTGGCGCTGGCCGCGATGGAGGGCATGGTCAAGGACATGTCCGCGAACCGCGACAGCCTTGCCGCTGCGGCGGGGTCGGGGTTTTCGACCGCGACCGATCTGGCGGACTGGCTGGTGCGTGTGCTGGGCCTGCCGTTTCGTGACGCGCATCACATCACCGGATCGCTTGTGGCACTGGCCGAAAAGAACGGCTGTGACCTGCCCGATCTGACGCTGGACCAGATGAAGACTGCCCATGACGGCATCACGGCGGATGTTTTTGACGTGCTGGGCGTGGAAAATTCCGTCAATTCGCGTATGTCTTACGGGGGGACCGCGCCAGCGCAAGTGCGGGCGCAGGTTGCCCGCTGGAAAGGGATTGTAGGATGAAACCTGCCTTGGCTTTGGTGTCCTTGCTTGCCCTTGCGGGGTGCGGCGCGGATGGCGAACCGCAAAAACCGCAGATCAACGGCAACGTGACCCTGTCGAATTCAGGCGTTTACGCTGGCACGTCCGTGTCTGTCGGACCCAACCCGTTTCGGTTGGGTCTGGGGTTGGGTCTGTGACGCGGCTGGCGGGGATGATCCTATCGGCGATCGTGCTGGGGGCCTGTACCACACCGGTGCCGCGCAATGCTGATGACGTGACCCACCCGCGCCAAGAGCCGTCGAATTATGAACCGGGCATTCACGTTTCAGGGTATGTGAACGTCGGCGTTTCAAAGGGGTTCTGACATGTCCGTCCTGCGCATGATCTATCTTGCCCTGGCCGTCTGGGGCGCGGTCCATCCGATGTATTATTTCGTGTCATGGTTTCGGGCCAATGGGTTTGATATCATGGGCATGGTCGATGCGTGGCATGCGAACGCAGCCTCGAGCGGGTTGGTCTGGGATTTGACGATCGCCGCTGTTACGCTGACGGTCTGGATCGTCGCCGAGGTCGCGGTGCGGCGAAATTGGCTGGCGCTGATTGCCATTCCCGCAACCTTTGGTATTGGGGTAAGCTGTGGCCTGCCCTTGTATCTATTTCTGCGGTCGGCCCCTGTAAAATAGTGTCGGAGCCTCCGGCGGGGATATTTGGGAGCCAGAGAAGATGGATCATTTCCTGTATCGCGACGGTGCGCTGTTCGCTGAAGACGTTGCCATATCAGAGATCGCGGCAACGGTGGGAACACCGTTTTACGTCTATTCCACGGCGACGTTGCTGCGCCATTTCAAGGCGTTTGATGATGCACTTGAAGGGATGGACCATCTGGTTTGCTATGCGATGAAGGCCAATTCCAATCAGGCGGTTTTGCGCACTTTGGCCCAGGCGGGCGCTGGCATGGATGTTGTGTCAGCCGGGGAATATCTGCGCGCCAAGGCGGCTGGTGTTCCGGGCGACAAGATTGTGTTTTCCGGCGTAGGCAAAACGGCCGCCGAGATACGGCTGGCGCTGGAAGGCGGCATTCGACAGTTCAACGTTGAATCCGAGCCCGAGATGGAGGTGCTGGATACTGTGGCACGGTCACTGGGCAAGGTCGCGCCCATTACCATTCGCGTGAACCCGGATGTTGACGCCAAGACCCACGCCAAGATCGCGACCGGCAAGTCCGAGAACAAGTTCGGCATTCCCATCGCGCGTGCGCGCGAGGTTTACCGCATGGCTGGCGCGATGGCGGGCCTGGAGGTCATCGGGATCGATGTGCATATCGGCAGCCAGCTGACCGATCTTGCCCCGTTCGAACAGGCCTATGACAAGGTCGCCGAACTGACGGAAGTTCTGCGCGCTGATGGCCACAACATTCGCCGCCTTGATCTGGGGGGCGGATTGGGCATTCCTTACGAGCGCAGCAATGAAGCGCCGCCTTTGCCCCGCGATTACGGGGCGATGGTGCAGCGCAAGCTGGGGCATCTGGGGTGCGAGGTTGAAATCGAGCCCGGTCGCCTGATTGCGGGCAATGCCGGCCTGATGATCAGCGAAGTGATCTATGTGAAGTCTGGCGAAGGCCGCGATTTCCTGATTCTGGATGGTGCGATGAACGACCTGATCCGCCCCGCCATGTACGAGGCCCATCACGATATCATCCCCGTGGTGGAACCCGCACCGGGTGCGGAACAGCAGCCTTATGACATCGTCGGGCCGGTCTGCGAATCCGGGGATACCTTTGCCAAGCAGCGCATGATGCCCGCGCTTGCCGCAGGAGACCTTGTCGCGTTCAGAAGTGCCGGTGCATATGGTGCCGTGATGAGCAGCGAGTATAATTCGCGGGCACTTATTCCCGAAGTTCTGGTCAAGGATGATCAATTTGCGGTTATCCGCCCGCGACCGACCTTTGACGAAATGATAAATCGAGATACCATCCCTGAATGGCTTTGACCGCGCGCTGCGTGTCTGCCGTGCGGGAGACTGTCAAAGATGACCTTATTCACAAGCGATGACCAACGGCGCGGGCTGGCCAAGATCAAGTGGCCGCTCAGGCTGACTTGGGCGGGCATGTGGGCTGAAATGTTGGTGCAGGCGCTTTGGCCTGTGTTCGGGGTGATCCTTTTCGTGCTGGCGGCGTTGATGCTGGGGCTGCACGATCTTGTCCCGGTCGAAGGTGTTTACGCCGCGGCTGTGGTGGCGTTGATCGCTGCCGTGGGTGCATTGGTTTACGCCGCATGGCATTTTCGGATCCCTAGACAGTTCGAAGCATTGGCACGGCTGGATGCCAGCTTGCCCGGACGGCCCATTCAGGCCCTGAAGGACGCGCAAGCCATCGGTGCGGGCGATGCGGCGTCGATGGCGGTCTGGCGCGCCCATCAGAAACGGATGAGCGACCGCGCGGCGGCAGCGCGGGCCGTGCCTGCCGATTTGCGCGTGTCACGGCGCGATCCGTTTGCGCTCCGCTATGTGGCGGTGCTGTTTTTCGCGACGGCGCTGATCTTTGGGTCAGTCCTGCGTGTGGGATCGGTTGCGGGGATGGCCCCGGGCGCTGGCGGACTGGCGAGCGGCCCTGTCTGGGAAGGCTGGGCCGAACCGCCCCGCTATACCGGGCGGCCGACGCTGTACCTAGCTGACTTGGACGCCGGGGCGATCAATTTGCCTGCCGGTACGCTGATCACGCTGCGGCTTTATGGCGAAGTCGGCGCGTTGACCGTGGCGCAGACCGTGTCGGGTGATCCTGTCGCATCTGATGCAGAACCTGCACTGGTGATGGATTTTACGGTCGCCCAAAGTGGTGAAATCCGCATTGATGGCCCCGGCGGGCGGGCGTGGGACGTGACGATGCTGCCGGATGCCGCCCCCGAGGTGGAAATTCTGGGCAATCCCGAGGTTGCGGCCTTGGGTGAAATGCGCCTGCCTTTTGCGGCCCGCGATGATTACGGAGTCGAGGCGGGCGAGGCGCGGATCAGCCTTGATCTGGCGGCGGTTGACCGGCGCTACGGTCTGGCGATTGAACCCGATATGCGCCCCGAACTGGTTGTGCCCTTGCCGATGCCGATCGCGGGGGACCGTACCAGTTTCGAAGAAAATCTGATCGATGATTTCTCAAAGCACCCATGGGCGAACCTGCCGGTCAAAATCAGCCTGAGCGTTCTGGACGCGTCAGAGCAGCAGGTTGCGACCCCCGCGCGCGAGATGACCTTGCCGGGACGGCGCTTTTTCGACCCGCTTGCTGCCGCAGTGATCGAACAGAGGCGTGACCTGCTGTGGTCCAAGGCGAACGCGGCGCGGTTGGCACAGGTCCTCAAGGCGGTGGCGTATCGTCCGCAAGACGTGTTCCGGTCGGAAACATCCGCATTGCGGCTGCGTCAGCAGATCGACCGGTTGGATATTCGCGCCCGGTATGGCCTGACCGATGAGGTCCAGACCGATATCGCCGAAGATCTATGGGACCTCGCGATTGAGCTGGAAGAGGGCGTGCTGGCCGATGCGTTGGACCGGATGCGCCGTGCGCAGGAACGCCTGACAGAGGCGATGAAGAACGGTGCGTCGAAAGAGGAAATCGCCGAACTGATGGACGAATTGCGCCGCGCGACCGAGGAATACATGCGTCAGTTGCAGCGCCAGCAAGCTCAGAACGGCGACCCGCAGGACCCGCAGCAAGGGCAGCAGGGCGAAAGCATGCAGATGACCCAGGACGATTTGCAGCGCATGATGGACCGCATTCAGGAGTTGATGGAGCAGGGCCGCATGGCCGAGGCCGAACAGGCCCTGCGCGAGTTGCAGGAAATGATGGAGAACATGCGCGTCACCCAGGGCCAGCCCGGTCAGGGCGGTCAAAGCCCCGGTGAGCAAGCGATGGAAGGGCTGGCAGAGACCTTGCGCGATCAGCAGGACCTGAGCGATCAGGCCTTTCGCGATCTTCAGGATCAGTTCAATCCCGAGGGTCAGCAGGGGCAACAAGGCCAGCAAGGTCAGCAGCCCGGTCAGCAACAAGGACAACAGCAGGGGCAGCAGCAAGGACAGCAGCCCGGGAAGAACAACGGCCAAAACGACGGTCAGACCCAAGAGGGTCAAGGCCAAGGGTCCATCGCCGATCGCCAGCAAGCGCTGCGGGATGAGTTGAACCGCCAGCGAGGGAGGCTTCCGGGCGGTGGCACACCCGAAGGAAAAGCCGCGCGCGACGCGCTGGACCGCGCGGGCCGGGCCATGGATGGTGCCGAAGAAGCTCTGCGCAGGAATGACCTGTCCGAGGCGATTGATAACCAGTCTCAGGCGATGGAAGCCCTGCGCGACGGCATGCGTGCCCTTGGGGATGCCATGGCGCAGGAACAGCAGCAGAACCAGCCGGGCCAAGGCACTGGCGAAGGAAACCAGCAGGCCAAGAGCCGTGATCCCTTGGGGCGCAATCAATCCTCGAACGGGGGCGAAAGCACCGAAGGCGACCTGTCGATGGACAATGATGCTTACGGGCGCGCGCGCGAATTGCTGGATGAGATTAGACGCCGGTCAGGCGAAGCTGGCCGCCCCGAGGTCGAACGTGACTACCTGAACCGTTTGCTGGACCGTTTCTAGCTCAGGCCTGAGCGCGCCAGAATTCTGATTGATACTGGCCTAGCTGCCCGATTCCAGAGCCTTGGCATCCAGCCACTGCAAGGCGATTTGCAACTGGCTGTCCAGCCACAGGCGGGTGTTGTCGACCCAAGCCACATAGGCCGACAGATAGGGATCGACCCCAGGTGCCATCGCGGCAATCTTTGGCGCAAAGACATAGACCATGATCAGCAGCGTCGCCAGAACCACGATGCTCAGAAACCCGACGCTGAAGCCGCGCCGCTCTTCGGGTGTATCCAGGCCTACGGCGGTTGCCACATCTCCGGCGGGGGCGGCATTGCGCCGCGCCGTATCAGACCGCAGGGTTGAATTTATCTCTTCGATGTCGGGCAACAGGTCGCGGCGTGATCCCATGGCAGCCGCTGTTGCCTTGGCTTCGGGTGCGGTGCGCATTTCCTCGCCGCGCAGCCGGGCCATGCGGTCGCGGGCCTGTCGTGCGCGTTCGCTTTCAGTGGTTTCGCTGGCACTATCCAACCCCAGATCGGGTTGGCTTTCCAATGTCTCTGCCTGACGGCTTTGGCGTGCGGCCTGCTCCGCTTCGGCTTCCTGTCGCAGGATATCTGCGACCGACGGATCAAGCTGCTTGCGCACAGGGGCAGGTGTCCCTTGCGGTGTGGTCCCGGGAAAGAAATCGTCATCCTCGGCAGCGTCTGAATCCTCTTCGGGCATATGATCGGGATGGTGCTGGAACCAGGTCTGGCCACAGTTCGAACATTGCACATCGCGCCCCGATCTCGGCATGACCTCGTCGGGAACCTCGTATTGCGCATCACAATTGGGACAGATCAGTCTCATCTCGCGTCCGTACCCATTGGAAACCTCACCTTCTTCACCTGTAAATGACCTTATGGTGTAGAAATCGACAGGAAAAGTGCAATCTTCGCACCCAGCCTGCCAAGGGGTGCATTGAAACCCAAGCGGTGCTAAGGCACAACAGTTCGAACGAGTTGGGAATTTCGTGTGATCGAGTTTGAAAACGTGGCCTATAGCTATGGCGGGGGCGAATT
Organism: Roseobacter sp. GAI101; assembly: GCF_000156335.1. GTDB lineage: Bacteria > Pseudomonadota > Alphaproteobacteria > Rhodobacterales > Rhodobacteraceae > Sulfitobacter. The sequence goes on along the minus strand of NZ_DS999213.1, from coordinate 2,174,030 downwards.
GCTGTCCGATATCTCGGTCAAGCTGGCACCGGGATCGTTTCACTTTTTGACCGGGCCGTCGGGGTCCGGCAAGACCACCTTGATGAAGCTATGCTACGGCGCGCTGTTGCCGACAGCGGGTCATGTGCGCCTGTTCGATACGGATGTGCGCAGCCTTGACCGCGATGATATCGCGATGGTCCGCCGGCGCGTCGGTGTCGTGCATCAGGATTGCCAGTTTCTGAACCACCTGCCGGTGTCCGAAAACATAAGCCTGCCGCTGACAGTGTCGGGTCGCCATGCCGATACTGCAGGCGGAGACCTTCAGGAATTGTTATCCTGGGTCGGCCTGAGCAACCGCGCCGATGCCTTGCCGCCTGAACTGTCGGGGGGCGAACGCCAGCGTGCGGCCCTTGCACGTGCCGTGATCATGTCGCCCGATGTGGTGCTGGCCGATGAACCCACGGGCAATGTGGATTGGGAAATGTCCCAACGCCTGCTGCGCCTGTTGGTCGAGCTGAACAAGATGGGAAAGACCGTGCTGATCGCGACCCATGACCTGAGCCTGATCCGCGCCACCAAGGCGCAGGTGCAGGCGCGGGTGTTGCGGATCGCCAACCGGCGTATCCAACTGGCGGGGGCTGACCTGTGACCAAGCCAAACGCCACCCTTGCGGCCCTTTTCAAAGGGGACCGGCAGGCGGACCGGGTCGTGCCGCCGTCTGGGTTCACCGCGCAGCTGACATTATTTGCGGCTGCGACGATGGCGTTTCTGGCGGTGTTTGCGCTGGCGCTGTCGCTGGCGTCAGGCCGGTTGGCGAATATGTGGGGGCAGGAACTGGCGCGTACTGCGACGATCCGCGTCGTGGCTCCGGTTGATCAACGCGCCGCACAAACGGCCGCCGCCCTGCGCATTCTTGAGACGACAAAAGGTGTACAGACCGCCCGTGCGCTGACAGACGCCGAACAGCAGGAACTGCTTGCCCCTTGGTTCGGCCCGGAATTGGCAATTGACGCATTGCCGGTGCCCCGCCTGATCGAAATCATCGAGGACGGTGATGGCATGGACGCCGACGGGCTCCGCCTGCGACTGGCTGCCGAGGTGCCCGGCGCGGTGTTGGACAACCATAGCCGCTGGCGTGCGCCGCTGGTCAAAGCGGCCTCGCGGCTCAAACTGTTGGGGTGGATATCGACATTGCTGATCACGGCGACGATGGCGGCGATGGTAACACTTGCAGCCAATGCCGCGCTGTCTGCGAACGCACAGGTCATCGCGGTGTTGCGGTTGGTCGGTGCCACCGATGGCTATATCGCGCAGGCCTTTATCCGGCGTTTCACGCTGCGCGCGCTGACAGGGTCGGCAGCGGGCACGGTGCTGGGGATGCTGGCGATCCTGCTGCTGCCAAGCACCTCTGACGCGGGGGGCTTTCTGACCGGTCTCGGCTTTCAAGGATGGCATTGGCTGGTGCCGCCGCTGATCCCGTTCTTGGCAGGTGCCGTCGCCTTTGCCGCTACTGGTGCCGCAGCGCGCCGTACCCTAAAGGAACTTGCCTGATGTTACAGTGGATACGCTCGATCACCTTTATCGTGGGGTGCACGGTCTTCATGCCTGTTATCGGCCTTCTTTATGCACCATGGGCGCTGTTTTCCAAGCGGGGGGCTTATGCCTGCTGCAAATGCTATTCGCGCGGGGTGATGTGGATGGCAGAACATATCGTCGGCATGCGCTGTGAAGTACGCGGCACGCCCCCAACAGATGCAGTCTTGATTGCCGCCAAGCATCAGTCCTTCCTGGATATTCTGATGATATTTCAATCTGTCCCGGCGGGTAAATTCATCATGAAAAGGGAAATCCTCTGGATGCCTGTGATCGGGCAATATGCCAAACGCATGGGGATGATCCCCGTCAACCGTGGCAAACGGGGGCAGGCGGTGACAAAGATGCTGGCCGACGTCAGGGTCGGCGACATGGAAGCGGGCCAGATGATCATCTACGCCCAAGGCACCCGCGTCGCACCGGGCGCAGTCGTCCCCTATAAAAAAGGGACTGCGGCACTTTATGAACAGCTGGGTCAGCCCTGCGTACCGGTCGCCACGAATGTTGGGTATTTCTGGCCCCGTCGCGGCCTGTACCGTCGCCCTGGCGTCGCGGTGGTCGAGTTTCTGGAACCGATGCCCGCCGGAATGGCGCGCAAGGAGTTTATGGAAACCCTAGAACGCGTTGTCGAAACGCGATCGGATCAATTGCTCGCAGACGCACGGGCGCATTCTAAGCGTTAAAGGTGGTGGCAGCCATCATCAGATGCGACTGCGCTTGCTATCGTTTCCAAGAGCGTAGGATCTTGACCTGTTTAAAAAATACTTAGAAGCTTGAGCAAAACCGGAGACCTGAGAGATCAGGCGGTAAGACTTCATAAGATACCGACCGCTGAGACCTTACTGCCGTTGCTTTCAAACAACGACTATTCAGTCTTCTCTGGCTCTTAAATATCCCGGGGTCTGGG
>NZ_DS999213.1:2026213-2171487 GCF_000156335.1 Roseobacter sp. GAI101 | reverse complement strand
CCAGACGCAAGATTGTCGCAATCCGATCACATATGGATCGGGCCGTCTCCACAGGCGAGGGCTGCTTCGCGCACCGCTTCGGAATATGTCGGGTGGGCGTGGCAGGTCATTGCCAGATCTTCTGCAGATGCACCAAACTCCATGGCCACACAGACCTCATGGATCAGATCGCCTGCCGCTGGCCCGATGATATGGGCCCCCAGAACGCGGTCTGTATCCTTGTCGGCGATGATTTTCACAAACCCTTCGCCTGCAAAAACGGCCTTTGCGCGGGCATTGCCCATAAAGCTGAATTTGCCAACCTTGTAGGCGCGTCCGGCCTCCTTCAGTTGTTCTTCGGTCATGCCGACATTTGCGACTTCGGGGTGGGTATAAATTACGCCGGGGATCACGCCGTAGTTCACGTGGCCATGCTTGCCCGCAACGACCGCGGCGACCGCCATACCTTCGTCTTCCGCCTTATGCGCAAGCATCGGGCCCTCGATCACGTCGCCGATCGCATAGATGCCTTTGACGGATGTTTCCCAATGATCATTCACGGCGATCTGGCCGCGCTTGGTCATCTCGACGCCGAGACCGTTGAGGTCGAGCCCGTCATGGAACGGTTTGCGACCGGTCGAGACAAGCACGACATCTGCATCCAGCGTATGTTCGCTTTCATCCTTGCGCAGTTTATAAGTGACTTTCGCCTTGGATTTGGACGCCTCTGTGCCTTGCACTGCTGCCCCCATGATGAAGTTGATCCCCTGTTTTTTCAGGATACGCATGAAGTTCTTTTGCACTTCGGCGTCCATGCCGGGCGTGATCGCATCGAGGTATTCGACCACGGTGACGTCGCTGCCCAAACGGGCATAGACCGATCCGATTTCCAACCCGATCACGCCCGCGCCGATGACGACCATCTTCTTGGGCACCTTGTTCAACGACAATACGCCGGTCGAGGTGACAACGACTTTCTCGTCTACCTCAACACCGGGAAGGGACGCCGGTTCGGATCCGGTTGCGATGATGATGTTTTTCGCTTCGTGAATGTCGTCACCGACCTTGACCTTGCCGGCCTCGGGGATCGTGGCCCAGCCTTTGATCCAGTCGATCTTGTTCTTTTTGAACAGGAATTCGATGCCCTTGGTATTGGTATCGATGGTGTTCTGCTTATAGGCCTGCATCTGGTTCCAGTCGACCGAGGGGCTTTTGCCCTTCAGACCCATCTCGCCGAAATTATGTTCAGCCTCGTGAAGCATATGGGTCGCGTGCAGCAGAGCCTTGGACGGGATGCAGCCGACGTTCAAGCAGGTGCCGCCCAGGGTGTCGCGCCCTTCGACGCAGGCGGTCTTGAGGCCCAATTGGGCGCAGCGGATGGCGGATACATAGCCGCCGGGGCCGGAGCCGATGATGATGACATCGTAGCTGGACATGGGAGGTCTCCTTGAGAAGGTCGGACGAGTGGGTGTTTCAGGCCGTGTGGTGGTCGAGGGGTAGGCTAGGGGGCGCTGCCCCCGTGCGCAAGCGCACTCCCCCGGGATTTAGGCCCATTTGGAAGATCAGAATAGGGCTGCGATCAGCATGAGCGTCGTGGCGGTGAAGCCTACAGCCCAGATCAGTGAGCGGCCGGGACGCCAGCCGAAAGCGTAGGCGGGGATGTAAACGATACGGGCAGCGAGAAAAATCCAAGACAGCAGTGCGGTGTAGGGGGTGCTTTGATCCGTGAGGGTGATCACGATGGCGGCGATGCCAAAGAGGATCAGAGCCTCGAACGTGTTGTCCATCGCGCGGCCGAGGCGGGCCGTCCGGTCTGACATCTTGCGGGTCGGTTCACGGTCGCGTGCGGACATGGTGTAGCCGGGGCCAAGTTCGCGGTTCGCTGGGATCGCGTAGAGGACGAAGGTCACGATTTGCAGCAACGTGGTGAGGATGAGGACAGTCAGTTCGGGTGTCATGGAGATTTCGATCCGCTAAAGCGCGAGGAGGTACAGGAAAGCCGTGGCGGCGAAGCCTGCAAGCCACGCCAGAGTGCGCACAGCCGGGATGCCGAAGGCATAGACGGGCAGGTAGACGATACGTGCGATCAGGAAAACCTGTGCGGCAAGCAAGCTGGCGGAACTGGTTCTGTCCAGCAGCACAAGGATCAGGACCGCCGGCGCGAAAAGTGCCATCGCCACCACCGAGTTGTTCAGTGCGCGCCCAAGTCTGGCGGTCATGCCGGTCACGGTGCGCGATTCATCACGGGAGGACATCAGGTAGCCGAGGCTAAGCTGCTGCATCCCGCCAAGAACCTGAAGAAGGATCGTCAGAAGCACGAGAAGACCATAGGCAGCAAGTATTGTCGTTTCTGTCATCGGATATCCTTTCGCCGCTTTCGCGCACCATTCGTTCAGCGTGGCGGGTTATGCACCCGCCACGCGGTTTTTACAGATCCATCAGCAGCCGGCGGGGGTCTTCTAGCGCTTCTTTGACGCGCACTAGGAAAGTGACCGCCCCTTTGCCGTCGACAATGCGATGGTCATAGCTGAGGGCAAGATACATCATCGGACGGATCACGACCTGACCATTGATGGCCATTGGGCGGTCTTGGATCTTGTGCATGCCCAAGATACCCGATTGCGGTGGGTTCAGGATCGGCGAAGACATCAGCGAGCCATAGACGCCACCATTCGAGATGGTGAATGTGCCGCCTTGCATTTCGGCCATGCTTAGCTTGCCATCGCGCGCTTTGGCACCCATGTCCGCAATCGATTTTTCGATCGTGGCAAAGGACATGTCCTGGGCGTCTTTGATTACGGGGACTACTAGGCCGGTGGGAGTGCCTGCCGCGATGCCCATGTTCACATAGTTCTTGTAAACAACATCGGTACCGTCGATTTCGGCGTTCACCTCGGGGACTTCGTGCAGCGCGTGGATGCAGGCCTTGGTGAAGAAGGACATGAAGCCCAGTTTGACGCCATGCTTTTTAAGGAACAGATCCTTGTATTCGTTCCGCAGCGCCATGATTTCCGTCATGTCGACCTCGTTATAGGTCGTGAGCATCGCGGCGGTGTTCTGGCTGTCTTTCAGACGGCGGGCGATTGTCTGGCGCAGGCGGGTCATTTTGACCCGTTCTTCGCGCGCGGCATCCTGGGGGGCCGAAGGGGCGCGTGGTGCGGCGGCGGGTGCTGGTTTCGCAGCAGATGTACCCGCGGAAACCGCCTTGGCCACATCTTCCTTCATCACGCGGCCATCGCGGCCGGTGCCGGTGACCTGATCGCGTGTGATGCCTGCCTCGGCCATTGCCTTCTTGGCTGATGGCGCGTCTTCGATGTCACCGGAAGATGTCGAGGGGGATGCATCGCGGCCGCCGGGCTTGGCCGTGGTTTCGGGCGTGCCGGACGTCGCGGATGCGCCGCCGGCTTCTTCCGTGATCACGGCAAGCTTGCCGTTTGCCTCGACGGTGGCACCTTCTTCGAACAGAATCTCGGTCAGAGTGCCTGCAGCGGGCGAAGGAACTTCGACGCTGACCTTGTCGGTTTCAAGCTCGCACAGCATTTCATCCGCCGCAACGGTGTCGCCGACTTTCTTGAACCAGGTGCTGATCGTCGCTTCTGTGACTGATTCACCAAGGGTCGGGACCATGACATCAACGGTGTCACCGCCCGCGGCAGGTGCATCTTCCTTGGCTTCGGCAGCGGGCTTTTCTGCCTTGGCGGCTGGTTTTTCACCACCTTCGGAGATGTTGGCCAGCAGGGCGTCAACGCCGACAGTCTCGCCTTCTGCGGCGACGATTTCCGCCAATGTTCCGGCCACAGGGCTAGGCACTTCGACGGTAACCTTGTCGGTTTCCAGCTCGCAGAGCATTTCGTCGACTTCGACGCTGTCGCCGGGTTTCTTGAACCATGTCGCCACGGTCGCTTCGGTAACGGATTCGCCCAAGGTGGGGACGCGTACTTCGCTTGTCATGGTTATTTTCCTTCGATGGTCAGCGCGTCGTTAACGAGTGCTGCTTGTTGTGCTTTATGTTGAGAGGCAAGGCCCGTGGCGGGCGAAGCGGCTGTGGCGCGCCCGGCGTAGACGGGGCGGGTGTGTGTGGCATTGATCCGGCCCAGAACCCATTCGATGTTGGGTTCGATAAAGGTCCAGGCCCCCTGGTTCTTGGGTTCTTCCTGACACCAAACCATTTCAGCATTCTTGAAGCGTTCCAGTTCCTTGACCGCGGATTGAGCGGGGAAGGGATAGAATTGTTCAAACCGGAGCAGGTAGATGTCGTCGATCCCGCGGGCATCGCGTTCTTCGAGCAGATCATAATAGACCTTGCCCGAACACATCACGACGCGCTTGATCTTGTCATCTGCAACCAGCGTGGTTTCCGAATTACCCTGCTGCGCATCATCCCACAAAACCCGGTGAAAGCTGGAACCGGTGGTGAATTCTTCGGTCTTGCTGACTGCCATCTTGTGACGCAGCAAGGATTTCGGGGTCATCAACATCAATGGCTTGCGGTAGCTGCGGTGCAATTGGCGGCGCAGCAGGTGAAAATAGTTCGCAGGCGTGGTGCAGTTGGCGACAATCCAGTTGTCCCCGCCACACATGGTCAGGAACCGCTCAAGACGGGCAGAGGAGTGTTCAGGCCCTTGCCCTTCGTAGCCATGCGGCATCAGGCAGACGAGACCGGACATGCGCAGCCATTTGCTTTCGCCCGAGCTGATGAACTGGTCAAACATGATCTGCGCGCCGTTGGCGAAATCACCGAATTGCGCTTCCCAAAGGGTCAGGGCGTTCGGTTCGGCCAAGGAATAGCCGTATTCAAAACCAAGAACCGCATATTCGGACAGCATTGAATCGATGACCTCGTATTCTGCCTGCCCTTCGCGGATGTGGTTTAGCGGGTAATAACGGTCTTCGTTTTCCTGATTGATCAGGGCGGAATGGCGTTGCGAAAATGTGCCGCGCGCGGAATCCTGGCCGGCAAGGCGCACCTTGTAGCCTTCAGTCAACAGGGACCCGAACGCCAGCGCTTCGGCCGTGGCCCAGTCAAAGCCTGTCCCTGACTTGAACATTTCGGCCTTGGCATCCAGCAGACGCGTGATGGTCTTGTGTACCGGGAAATCGGACGGTGCCGTGGTAAGCGCCTTGCCAACTTCGGCCATCGTCTCTTCGGCAATCGCGGTCTTGCCGCGCTGGTACTTCTTTTCCTTCGCCTTATCGAGATGCGACCACTTGCCATCAAGCCAATCAGCCTTGTTGGGGCGGTACTCTTTGCCGGCCTCGAATTCCGTGTTCATCTTCTCCTGGAAGGCGGCTTTCATATCCTCGATCTCGCCCTCGGGGATCAGGCCATCTTTGACCAGACGATCCGTATAGAGCGTCAGCGTGGTCTTTTGCTTTTTGATCTTCTGATACATCACGGGGTTGGTGAACATCGGTTCATCGCCCTCGTTGTGACCGAAGCGGCGGTAGCAGATGATGTCCAGAACCACATCCTTGTGGAACTTCTGGCGGAATTCGGTGGCCACGCGGGCGGCATGAACCACCGCTTCGGGATCATCCCCGTTCACGTGGAAAATCGGAGCTTCGACCACAAGCGCGTTGTCGGTCGGGTAGGGGCTGGAGCGGCTGAAATGCGGCGCGGTGGTGAAACCGATCTGGTTGTTCACCACGATATGCATGGTCCCGCCGGTACGGTGACCGCGCAGGCCGGACAGCGCGAAACATTCCGCCACGACACCCTGACCGGCAAAGGCCGCATCGCCGTGCAGCAGGATCGGCATGACCTTGATCCGGTTGGGATCGTTCAACTGGTCCTGCTTGGCGCGGACCTTGCCCAGAACCACGGGGTTCACCGCCTCAAGGTGGGACGGGTTGGCAGTCAGCGACAAGTGCACGGTGTTGCCGTCAAATTCGCGGTCCGAAGATGCACCTAGGTGGTATTTCACGTCGCCCGATCCATCGACGTCTTCGGGCTTGAAACTCCCGCCCTGGAATTCGTTGAAAATCGCGCGGTAAGGTTTTTGCATGACGTTGGCGAGCACGGACAGGCGCCCGCGGTGGGGCATGCCGATGACGATGTCCTGAACGCCCAACTGGCCACCACGTTTGATGATCTGTTCCATCGCGGGGATCAGGGATTCGCCGCCGTCCAGACCAAAACGCTTGGTGCCCATGTATTTGACATGCAAGAACTTCTCAAAGCCTTCGGCCTCGACCAGTTTGTTCAGGATGGCCTTGCGACCGTTCTGGGTAAAGTGAATTTCCTTGCCGTAGCCTTCAATCCGCTCTTTCAGCCACGATGCTTCTTCGGGGTTCGAAATATGCATGTATTGCAGCGCGAATGTACCACAATAGGTGCGCTTCACGATGTCGACGATCTGTTTCATCGTGGCAATCTGCAGGCCAAGCACATTGTCGATAAAGATCGGGCGGTCCATGTCGGCCGGGGTAAAGCCATATGCTTCGGGATCAAGCTCGGGCTGCCCGCCGGTATCGCGCATACCAAGCGGGTCAAGATCGGCGGCCAGATGGCCGCGAATGCGGTAGGCGCGGATCAACATCAACGCACGGACACTGTCCAGCACGGCGCGCTGTACCTGCGCATCCGAAAGCTCCACGCCCTTGGCGGCGGCTTTTTCGACAATCTTCTGACCAGCGGCTTTGGTTTCAACCGGTGCGGGCCACTGCCCTGTAAGTGCTGCCGTCAGATCATCCTGCGGCATGGGGGGCCAGTCGCTGCGCGCCCAGGATGGACCGGCGGCCTCGGCCTTTACGTCTTCGCCATCATCATCCATCGCCTTGAAGAATGCTTGCCATGCGTCGTCGACCGCCGTCGGATCATTGGCATAGCGCGCATACATCGCTTCGAGATACGTGCTGTTCTGCCCCTCGAGAAAAGAGGAATCATGAAACTGGTCGTTTGCTGGGTGGTCGGTCATGGCGATACCTCTGATGAGAGCGCAACGGATTGATATGGTAAGCCGGGCATGCGGTGTGCGCGCCCGGCCAATGGGTGTTACCCTTTGTTGATGGCTTCCTGGACGGCTTCGCCCAAGGTCGCAGGGCTGTCCGCAACCACGATGCCTGCTTCGCGCATCGCGTTGATCTTGGATTCCGCGTCACCCTTGCCGCCGGCAACGATGGCACCGGCGTGGCCCATGCGGCGACCGGGAGGGGCCGTGCGACCGGCGATGAAGCCAGCTGTGGGCTTCCAACGGCCCTTCTTTTTCTCGTCTGCCAGGAACTGCGCCGCTTCTTCTTCGGCAGAGCCGCCGATTTCACCGATCATGATGATCGAATGAGTTTCAGGATCGGCGAGGAACATTTCCAGGATGTCGATATGCTCGGACCCTTTGATGGGGTCGCCACCGATGCCGACGGCAGAGGATTGGCCAAGGCCCAGATCAGAGGTCTGCTTGACCGCTTCGTATGTCAACGTGCCGGACCGCGATACAACACCGCAGGACCCGCGCTTGTGGATGTGGCCGGGCATGATGCCGATCTTGCAGGCATCGGGCGTGATGACGCCTGGGCAGTTCGGCCCGATCAGGCGGGATTTCGACCCGTCCAGCGCGCGCTTGACGCGCATCATGTCCAGCACCGGGATACCTTCGGTGATGCAGACGATCAGTTCCATTTCGGCGTCGATCGCCTCAAGGATACTGTCGGCGGCGAAGGGGGGCGGCACATAGATGACGGTCGCGTTTGCGTCAGTCACGTGGCGGGCTTCGTGGACAGAGTTGAACACGGGCAGGTCCAGATGCGTCTGGCCGCCTTTGCCGGGGGTCACACCGCCGACCATCTTCGTCCCATAGGCAATCGCCTGTTCGGTGTGGAATGTCCCCTGCGAGCCGGTGAGGCCCTGACAGATCACTTTGGTGTTTTCGTCTACGAGTACGGCCATGAGGCCCTCCTGTCTTGCATGAATACGCACGAGATGTGCGTGGTATATTTAGAAAGTCGCGGCCGTGTAGGGCGCGTCTTGTGAAGGTATTGATCTGGATCGGTATGCGGCGGTCAGGCCTGTTTTGAAAACCCGCAGCAAGGATGGATGTCGCAGCATATTATCCACCCTTCCCTGGCTGCCCGAGACCGTCAAACAAACGATCAACGGCCATGAAGGTTTTGGTGTCCCGCTGTCCGACATGCACGACGGCCACACGTCCGGCCAGTAGTTCCCGCCCTTCGATCAAGGCTGTGCCGGCCAACGCTTGATGTGTGTCGGGCAACGGGATTTGCGTGCCGAAAACCGGAGGTGTCGCCATTTGCTTGCGCAGCCCCGTGATGGCGTCGTCGGTGTGATCCCCCGCGAAAGAGACTTCGCAGCGACGTTCGACGCCCTTGGGCAGATCTTGCGAGACCGGTTCAAGCGACACGTCCCAGAACACCAGATCAAAGGGCAGGGGGGAGCCTGCGCTACGCTCCATATTGGAGCGTATGCTGCTTTCCGTCTGGCCAGCCTTGAAGCACCACGCATTGAACGCAGCAATTGCCGCGTTCTGCCCTTGGGCCAATGCCGGGGTGCCAAGCGCGAGGCCGGCCAAAAGAAAAGCAGTCAATCGCATCAGTATAGCGCATCTTTGTCATCGACGAGCGCATCAAGCGCGCGAATGGTCACGAGGCCAAGGCCCATGATCATCAACGACCGCCCGATGGAGCCTGTCAAATTACTGGGCAGTACACTTGCCAGACCGTCCCGCGACTTGCGCGCGGCGCGGCGGACACCACTGTCGTTGCGGTCAAGGCCATCCGGTTCGGGCAAGGCCAAGACCGACGGCTGGATCTGGCGCAGGGCCAGTCCCGCGCCAACCAGTGCCAAGCCCGCCAACAGAGGCGATGTGCGAGGGGAATTATCCATCGGTCTTTCCTTTACCCTAATGCCTTAGCCTTTGACTGCTTTAACGATCTTCTGTGCACCGTCTTTCAGATCGTCGGCAGCAATCACATCAAGGCCGGAGTTCTTGATGATCTCTTTACCCTGCTCAACATTCGTGCCTTCCAGACGGACGACCAGCGGAACCTTCAGGCCCACTTCCTTGACCGCGGCGATCACGCCCTCGGCGATGACGTCGCAGCGCATGATGCCACCGAAGATGTTGACCAGAATGCCTTTGACCTGCGGGTCGGAGGTGATGATCTTGAACGCCTCGGTGACTTTTTCCTTGGTCGCACCGCCACCAACGTCAAGGAAGTTGGCTGGTTCAGCGCCATAAAGCTTGATGATGTCCATCGTGGCCATCGCCAGACCGGCACCGTTGACCATGCAGCCGATTTCACCGTCCAAAGCGATGTAGTTCAGATCGTACTTGGACGCTTCGAGTTCCTTGCTGTCTTCTTCGGTGGTATCGCGCAGCTCGGCGATGTCGGCGTGACGGTACATGGCGTTGCCGTCAAAGCTGACCTTGGCATCCAGCACCTTGAGGTCGCCGCTGTCGGTCACGATCAGCGGGTTGATCTCGAGCATTTCCATGTCTTTGTCGGTGAAGGCTTTGTACAGCTGACCCATCAGGGTCACGCACTGCTTTACCTGCTTGCCTTCAAGGCCAAGCGCAAAGGCGACGCGACGGCCGTGAAACGGTTGGAAGCCCGTGGCCGGGTCAACGGAAAAGCTGATGATCTTCTCGGGTGTCGACTCGGCGACCTCTTCGATGTCCATGCCGCCTTCGGTCGAACAGACAAACCCGACGCGAGCGGTCTGGCGGTCGACCAGCAGCGCAAGATACAGTTCGGTTTCAATGCCCGAGCCATCTTCGATGTAAATGCGGTTGACCTGCTTGCCGGCGGGGCCGGTCTGGTGCGTGACCAAGGTGCGGCCCAGCATTTTCTTGGCTTCTTCAGCGGCTTCCTCGACGGATTTCGTCAGGCGCACGCCGCCTTTTTCGCCAGCGTCGGCTTCTTTGAAAGACCCCTTGCCACGCCCACCGGCGTGAATCTGGGCCTTGACCACCCAAAGGGGGCCATCCATTTCGCCAGCGGCATTTTTCGCGTCTTCTGCTTTCAGCACGACGCGACCGTCGGATACTGGCGCGCCGTAGCTGCGCAAGAGGGCTTTCGCCTGATATTCGTGGATGTTCATGAAAAACGGTCCCGTTTTTTGTTCCAGTCAAATCGCGGTATACGATTTAGTCTTGATACTGGGTAAACAGTTTTTTCGGGAAATACAGGATTTTCCAAACAAAAGCGACATTTGTGATCACACGTATTTATCGTGTGATCACAAAATATCAAATGTGGTAAGAGAATCACTTGTTTGTTGGCGCACACGTCGGCCCTCATAGGGCAATTTGACGCAAATGCGGTTTAAATTCACCGCAAATTATGGCGCTCGGCAAGGAGGGGTCGCACAAGGTCACGGGCTCACCACAAGGCGCGAAGGTGGTCATCAATGCTACAAACAGGGTTAGAAATATGTCAAACGTGGCAACCACAGAGCGGGTTTCATGGCCGGTAACAACATCTATCCGCACCGATATGGATCGGACTGGTTGCCGGGGCCCGCTTCGAACGGTTGGTCGATGTGCGGACCCGGCTTGTACTGATTTAACAGCTGTGTGTCTGCTTGGTCAGCAAGCCTTTGTATGCACGAGCAAGAGCAGTGATTTCACTTTGGCATCAATGCCCAGTAATCCAGGTCCAGCAGCACATCGGGCAGGTACTTGCCATCGTCACCCTTCAGCTTGAACGGATCGCCGCCCTTGGTTGCCACCAACCGCAGCCGGATCGCACCGACGCCGGGGGCGGATGTGTCGGCCTTGTCCAGAACTTCGGACCATGCACGGACGGTGTCACCCGACAGACAGGGGTTCGCATGGGCCCCGCTGTTCAGCCCGACGATCATTTGCGCATTGGCCAAGCCGTTGAACGACAGCGCACGCGCCATCGAAATCACGTGGCCCCCGTAGATCAGCCGCGACCCGTCGGGGCGCGCCGAGGTGTCGAAATGGACCTTTGCTGTGTTTTGCCACAGTCGGGTGGCCATCATATGTTCGGCTTCTTCGATCGTGACGCCGTCAACGTGGTCGATTTTTTCACCTACCTCGTAGTCGTTCCAGCGGTGCGGTTCGCCGGCCAGGGTGAAGTCGTAGTTGCTGAAATCCAGATCGTCGGGAATATGCAACTGCCCGACGCTCAGCGCTTTTGGCAGGTTCGGCACGACTTCGGCAGGGGCCGGGGCGTCGAAGTCGCGTTTGCGCACCATTACCCAGCGTACATACTCGAGCACCTTGGTATCGTCCTGGTTAAAGCCAGCGGTACGTACATAGACCACGCCGGTTTTCCCGTTCGAATTCTGTTTTAGGCCGATCACTTCGGATACTGACCGCAGGGTGTCGCCAGGCCAGACGGGGGCCAGCCAGCGGCCTTGGGCATAGCCCAGATTGGCAACGGCGTTCAGTGACACATCGGGCACGGATTTGCCGAAGACGATGTGAAAGGTGATCATGTCGTCCATCGGGCTGAATGGCAGGCCGCAGGTTTGGGCGAATTGATCGGACGAGTAAAGCGCGTGTCGTGCCGGGTAAAGCGCATGATACAAGGCGCGTTCGCCGCCCTTTACGGTGCGGGGCACCGCGTGGTTCAGGGTCTGTCCGACTTTATAGTCTTCAAAAAAACGGCCCGCGTTGGTTTTCGTGACGGCCATTCAATGCGCCCCCAGCTTGGTGTCGGGCGTATAGGTGCCTTCGACTTCCTTGGTGACGGCCTGACCGCAGCGCATCACACCTGCGGCGGCGTCGAATGTCTGGGTGGGGGTGCCGTATAGTTCCCAACCCTTGTTCAGGGCATCGGTGACCTTATGACAAAAGGCGGAGGTGTCCTCTTCGGACAGGAAACGGTAAAGTTTCATGCGGGTACTTTCAGGTTAGGGGCGGACTGTTTCAGGGGAACGGCGAGACGCCAAGCCACGTGTGGATGCCTATGACGATGACCAGCACGACGGCCGTGATCACGACGAGGCGGATATAGGTCGCCTTGCCTGCGGCGGGGGGCGGTGTCCAATTCGGTTCGGCCTTGTTGATCAGGATGACGGATCCGACAGCCCAGGCCAGCATGCCGCCAAACAGGATGATCGACGCAAGGTCACCGTTCACCAGCAAATGCGCGACGGCCCAGATTTTCACTGCCATCAGTTGCGGGTGGCGGGTCTTGTTGGCGGGCCAGGCCTTGGCACCTTTGGCAGCGCTTGACCCGTAGACCCAGAACGCCAGAACCATCAGCAGATTGTTGACGTGGGTCAGGAAACTGGGCGGATACCAGACGTTGATGAACGCCGCGCCGCGGTAGCCGATGATGATCATCACCAAAGCCACCACAATCGCCACGGCAATCATGCCTTTTCCCTTGTTGCCAAGAGCGGCGCGTTGGTCGGGCATCAGTCGCCGGAAATAATGTGCACCGACCCAAAGGATCATGCCGAGGATCAAAAGTGCCATCATGGGGCTACTCCGCTTGTAGGGCCGCGATTGCGTCCAGTTTTGCCAATGTTTCGCGTGCGGTTGCAACATGCAGATTTTCCACGATGCGGCCGTCCACGACTGCTACACCCTGACCTGTTGCCTGCATTTCGTCAAACGCTGCGATCTGGCGGCGGGCAAGGTCTGCTTCGGCCTCTGACGGTGAGAACGCTTCGTTCGCCACGTCCAGCTGTGCAGGGTGGATTAGTGTCTTGCCGTCAAAACCCATGTCGCGGCCTTGGTCACATTCAACGCGGTGGCCTTTGTCGTCCTTGAAGGCATTGTAGACGCCGTCGATGATCGCGATCCCGTAGGCCTTGGCCGCCAGCACGCACAGGCCAAGACCGGTCAACAGAGGCAGGCGGTCAGCGCGGACGCGGGTTTGCAGATCCTTGTTCAGGTCATTGGTGCCCATGACCATGCATTGCAGTTTCGGATGTGCGGCGATGGCGGCGGCGTTCAACATCGCGCCCGGGGTTTCCATCATGGCCCACAAGGGAATGTCGCCGGTGATTGCGGCAAGTGCGTCCAGATCCGCGGGGCTGCCGACCTTGGGCAATAGAATAGCATCGCAATCCATCGTCGCGGCGGCACGGGCGTCGTCCGCGCCCCATTCCGTGTCCAGCCCGTTGATGCGGATCACTTTGTAGCGGCTGCCATAGCCCCCGTCTTTCAGTGCCTGTGCCAGCGTTTCGCGCGCCGCACTTTTTTCTTCGGGGATCACGGCATCTTCAAGATCAAAGATAATCGCATCAGCAGGCAGGCCGCGCGCTTTGTCCAGGGCACGGTCCTTCGAGCCGGGGATATAGAGGACGGAGCGTAAGGGGCGGGTGATTTTCGACATGATGTGAGTCTCCGAAGAAATAATGTTGCGCGCAGGTCTGCATTTTTAGATGAAAACTTCAAGTCCAAACCCGCCGCAGCGCAGCAATAATAGGGTGCTGCCTATTGTCTCGGTTGAGTTAACCAAAAATTCAACTTGGATGCCCAAAGTCCGAATGGTTGCGATTGGCGTTGGTTTTTTGCTATCAGGTGGGTCGCATGTGGGCGTCCCGAAAGCGTTGTCGCCCTTTGATGGTGTATCCTCAAAGGGCCTTCAGGACAGGAGGGTTGTATGGCGAAGTTCCACAAGCTGTTTCAATTGGCCGCTTTGACTGCCGCCGCCGCCATCGTCATCGCGGCGACGCAGGATATCGGGTTGGTGCAGGGGGAAAGCACACCTGAACAAGGTCTGGCAAAAAGCAAGGCGCAGGCAAGTTAGGTCAGCCCGTCCCAGATCAGCTTGGTACCCGTGACCATAAGTAAGAGGTAGGTGATGCCAAAGAACACCTTTTGCGAGATCAGCCTGTGCGCCTTGACGCCGATCCATGCGCCCGCAATTGCGAATGGTGCCAGAAGCAGGTCCGCCGTCATCGTTTCCATCGTGAAAATCCCGAGAAAGGCATAGGGCACGAATTTGACGGCGTTCAATGTCCAGAACAAAAGGACTGTGGTTGCCTGATATTGCGTTTTGCTCAGGTTGCGCGACAGAAGGTAGACGGCGGCCGGGGGGCCACCGGCATGACTGACAAAGCTGGTGAACCCTGCGACCGCGCCCCAGAACAAACCGGCAGAGCTTGGCAGGCTGCGTTTTCCAGCTGCGATCCATCCCGTGCTTCGGCCCAATTGCCAGATCACGAAACCCACTGATATTCCGCCGATCAGCAGACGAAAGAAATCGGGTGACGCGATCTTGTACAAAAGCGCGCCCAAGATGACGCCCGGGACTCCGCCAGCGACAAGCAACTTTACCTCGGACGCGCCCCACTTGCCCCAATAGGGTCTGAGCGTCGATACATCGATCAGCATCAAAAGCGGCAGCATGATCCCAAGGGCCATGCCCGGTTCAATGACCAACGCCAGGATCGACGCGCTGGCAAAAGCGGCACCGGATCCGAACCCGCCTTTCGAAATGCCGGCGAAAAGAACGGCGGGGCCAGCGATGCAGAAAAACCAGAAATCCAGCGTCATCGTTTCATGTCTTTGAGTCTGTCCGCGCGAAATAAAAAGAGTTGAAAAAAACCGCACCCGTTTGGAACGAAATCACGAGATCGTGGTTAATACTACAACCGGGCGATATTCGCACGGACCTCAAAACGGAGTAACCAGTAATGAAACGTATTCTTGGAACAACAGCTATCCTTCTTTCTCTCTCGGGCGCAGCATTTGCTGAATCCCACACCTCTGCAGGGTTTGGTACCACAACTGCTGAACAATCTGATTTTTTCGCTTCCGACCTGATCGGCATGCGCATCTATAACTCCGAAACCGAAGTTGACGGCAACGCAAAAATCGCAGACGGCGCAGAAGCCGAATGGGATGACATCGGCGAAATCAACGACATTCTGCTGGACGAAAACGGCGACGTGAAGGCCGTTATTCTGGGCGTCGGCGGTTTCCTTGGTATGGGCGAACGTGACGTAACCGTCAGCATGGACGCCATCAAAGTTGTCATGGAAGAGGGCGATTCGAACGATCGTTTCCTAGTTGTAACCACTTCCAAGGAAGAGCTTGAGCAAGCCCCCGAATTCGACCGCGCCATGGACGATGATGTTGCAGCGGCTGCCGAAGAGGTAGACCAAGCGACAGACAAGGCCGCAAAAGAAGTTGACCAAGCCGCCGATGAGGCTGC
This sequence comes from Roseobacter sp. GAI101, assembly GCF_000156335.1. Taxonomy (GTDB): domain Bacteria; phylum Pseudomonadota; class Alphaproteobacteria; order Rhodobacterales; family Rhodobacteraceae; genus Sulfitobacter. The sequence continues at coordinate 2,156,409 of NZ_DS999213.1, read as the reverse complement.
CAAAGAGGTAGACGAGGCCGCAGACAAAACAGAAGCCGCAGCTGAGAACGCTGAAGCTGAAGTTGAAAACGCTGACGCGGATCAAGAGCGCGCCATGCTGGCCCGCCCGACAGCCGAATATGAAGGCTTTGCAGACGCCAACATGGAAGAAATGCAGGGTCTGACAGCAGAAGAGCTGGAAGGTACTTATGTCTACGGTACAAACGATGAAACCGTTGGTGAAGTGGGTGCACTCGTTCTGGACGATGCCGGTAAAGTAACCGCAGTTGTGATCAACGTTGGTGGCTTCCTGGGTCTGGGCGAAAAGCCTGTTGCCGTAACTTGGGACGAACTTCAGGTCCTGAAAGAAACCGATGGCGATGACTTCCGCATCTACATCGACAGCAACAAAGAAGCGCTGGAAGCTCTGCCAGAATACCAGGACTAATTCGCTAACGCGCGATTAATACTGGCTCGCAAGGGCTGAGCAAGACAAGAAAATGGGCCATTTCCAACCGGGAATGGCCTATTTTTATGCGTTTATTCACCTTCGATACGCCAAGGTTCATGCGCAACTTGCACGGTGAGAAGCTTTTCGCTATCCCCTGCCTCAACGCAACCTTGTCGGAGAATACCACATGGCCAGACCCAAAATCGCGCTTATCGGCGCTGGGCAGATCGGGGGCACACTTGCCCATCTTGCAGCAATTAAAGAACTTGGCGACGTCGTCCTGTTCGATATTGCCGAAGGCGTGCCGCAAGGCAAAGCGCTGGATATCGCAGAATCGGGCCCTTCGGCCAAGTTCGACGCCACCATGAGCGGCGCGAATGATTATGCCGATATCGCCGGTGCCGATGTGTGCATCGTGACTGCCGGTGTTGCCCGCAAGCCGGGGATGAGCCGTGATGACCTGCTGGGCATCAACCTCAAGGTCATGAAATCCGTCGGCGAAGGTATCGCGGCCCATGCGCCGAATGCATTCGTAATCTGCATCACCAACCCGCTTGATGCGATGGTTTGGGCCCTGCGCGAATTTTCAGGTCTGCCCCATCACATGGTGTGCGGCATGGCCGGTGTGCTTGATTCGGCACGCTTCCGCCACTTCCTCGCGACTGAATTCAATGTCTCGATGAAGGACGTGACCGCGTTCGTTCTGGGCGGGCATGGTGACACGATGGTGCCGCTTACGCGCTATTCGACCGTCGCCGGTATCCCATTGCCTGATCTGGTAAAAATGGGCTGGACCTCGCAGGAAAAACTGGACGCGATCGTTCAGCGCACCCGTGACGGCGGTGCCGAAATCGTTGGTCTGCTCAAGACAGGTTCCGCGTTCTACGCACCTGCGACTTCCGCGATCGAGATGGCAGAAGCCTATCTTAAAGACCAAAAGCGCGTGCTGCCTTGCGCCGCCTATGTTGACGGTGCTTACGGTCTTGATGGTTTCTACGTCGGTGTGCCAACCGTGATCGGTGCCGGTGGCGTCGAGCGTGTTGTCGAGATTTCGATGGATAAGGAAGAGCAGGCGATGTTCGACAATTCCGTCAACGCTGTCAAAGGCTTGGTCGATGCATGCAAAGGCATTGATGGCTCCTTGAGCTGATAAGAAGACGCAGCAGGCGAGGCGATTGGCAAAACCTTTTTGCATTGATCGTGACCGCCTGCTGCACACGCCCCGACGAAGCAGCGCCACCCGCAGACCGTCAGGCAGACAAGATTTCCCGTCATTTAACAGCTAAGACCGGTATGCCTTGCAGCTTTTGCTGCGCTGTTGTGTCCCTGTGTCGTTCCTCAAGTTTCAGCACTTTCTTATCGCTCGAGCTTCAATCGGGCAGAGGCGGAAATCCATCTTGAGCCGTAAAAGCCAAGTTACATACACACGGGCACCGTCGAAAAGCGTTCAATGCACGCCCATTAAAGCATCGGTAGCAATTGGTGCCGTAAAAGATATTGAATGCACTATAGCGCGAATTTTGTGATCACAGCCGAAAAATCCGTGATCACAAATTAGGTTACTTTTAGGATTTTCGGAGGAATTTGCCGCAAAAACCCTTAAACGACGTGCAAAACAGACGTCTGCGCGTGACAGCACAGAAAATACCGCTATCTATAGGCTCAATTAGACGAGAAAAGGAATCCATCATGGCTGATGTGAACCGGGGCAACCGCCCGCTGTCACCCCATCTAACGATCTATCGCCCTCAATTGACCTCGATGACGTCGATCCTGACACGCATCACCGGCAACGCGATGCTGGTTGCTGCGTTGTTGATCGTGTGGTGGTTCCTCGCGGCGGCCACATCCCCCGAGGCATTCGCGGCGGCAAACGGTTTCATCACCAGCTGGTTTGGTGATTTGATCATGTTCTTCTCTCTGCTCGGTCTGTGGTATCACACACTGGCGGGCATCCGGCACCTGATCTGGGACAACGGCTATGGGCTGGACATTCAGACGGCGGAAAAACTGGGGTGGGCCGCCTTGGTGGGCTCCGTCCTGCTGACCATCATCACCGCGCTGATCATCTGAGGGGGATAGACATGGCTTATTTGACAGACCGCAAACGCGCCGTCGGCATGGGGTCGGCAAAATCCGGGACCGCGCATTTCTGGGCGATGAAAGTCAGCTCGGTTGCATTGCTGATCCTGATCCCCTTGTTCGTCTTTACTTTTGGTGCGGCACTTGGTGGCACCTACGAAGAGATTTTGGCCTATTACGCCAAGCCTTTTCCTGCATTGATCGCAGCCCTCACGATCGCCGTTGGCTTCAAGCATTTCAACGACGGTGTGCAGGTGCTGATTGAGGACTATGTTCATGGGCTGTCGCAGAAAGTCGCGATCATCCTGATGACCTGCCTCAGCTACGGCGCAGCGGCGGCTGGCGTGTTCGCCATCATCCGCCTCGCGCTTTAAAACAAGAATTCGCTACACGGGAGACCGAGACATGGCTGCATATGACTATGAGACGCATGAATATGACGTGGTTGTCGTGGGGGCTGGCGGTGCCGGTCTGCGCGCGACCCTCGGCATGGCCGAGCAGGGGCTGAAGACAGCCTGCGTTACCAAAGTATTCCCGACCCGCTCGCACACGGTTGCCGCACAGGGCGGCATCGCGGCGTCGCTGTCCAACATGGGGCCCGACAACTGGCAGTGGCACATGTATGACACGGTCAAAGGGTCTGATTGGTTGGGCGATACCGATGCAATGGAATACCTTGCACGCGAAGCGCCAAAGGCCGTTTACGAGCTTGAGCATTACGGCGTGCCGTTCTCGCGCACTGAAGCAGGCAAGATCTATCAGCGGCCCTTTGGCGGCCACACCACCGAATTCGGTGAAGGCCCCCCCGTGCAGCGCACCTGTGCCGCCGCGGACCGGACCGGCCATGCCATTTTGCACACGCTTTATGGTCAATCGCTCAAGCACAACGCGGAATTCTACATCGAATATTTCGCGATTGACCTGATCATGTCTGATGATGGCGTCTGCCAGGGTGTGCTGTGCTGGAAGCTTGATGACGGTACAATGCACCTGTTCAGCGCCAAGATGGTCGTTCTGGCGACAGGCGGCTATGGCCGCGCCTATTTCAGCGCGACTTCTGCACATACCTGTACAGGCGATGGCGGCGGCATGACTGCACGCGCCGGTCTGCCCCTGCAAGACATGGAATTCGTTCAGTTCCACCCCACCGGTATCTATGGCGCAGGCTGTCTGATCACCGAAGGGGCGCGGGGTGAAGGTGGCTATCTGACCAACTCCGAAGGCGAACGCTTTATGGAGCGGTACGCGCCGACCTACAAAGACCTTGCCAGCCGCGACGTTGTTTCGCGCTGCATGACGATGGAGATTCGCGAAGGCCGCGGTGTGGGAGAGAGCAAGGATCACATTCACTTGCACCTGAACCACCTGCCAAAGGAAACGTTGGATCTGCGTTTGCCTGGTATTTCTGAATCCGCGCGCATCTTTGCCGGTGTAGATCTGACCAAGGAACCTATTCCGGTACTGCCAACCGTTCATTACAACATGGGCGGCATCCCCACGAATTACTGGGGCGAGGTGCTGGCACCCACGGCGGACAAGCCTGACAACGTGTCACCCGGTCTGATGGCCGTTGGTGAAGCCGGCTGCGCGTCGGTTCACGGTGCCAACCGTCTTGGATCGAACTCGCTGATCGACCTCGTGGTCTTTGGCCGCGCTGCCGCGATCCGTGCCAAGGAAATCGTCGATCCTTCGACACCTGTGCCAACCCCGAACACGCGGTCGATCGAAGCGGCGTTCAGCCGGTTCGATGGTCTGCGCTATGCCAAGGGGCATGTTGCAACTGCTGAACTGCGCCTTGAGATGCAGAAAACGATGCAGGCCGATGCTGCCGTGTTCCGCACGGACAAGACGCTGAACGAAGGCAAGGTCAAGATGGACGAGGTTGCAGGCAAGATTTCCGACCTCAAGGTGACGGATAAATCCCTAGTCTGGAACTCCGACCTGATGGAAACCCTCGAGCTGACCAACCTGATGCCGAATGCGGTGGCGACAATCTCGGCTGCTGCGGCACGCAAGGAAAGCCGTGGGGCACACGCTCACGAGGATTACCCCGATCGCGACGACGAGAACTGGCGCAAGCACAGCCTTGTCTGGTTCAAGGGCAACGAGGCGACGCTGGGCTACCGTGGGGTGCACCTGCAACCGCTGACAAGCCATAACGACGGCGGCATCGACTTGAAAAAGATCGCGCCCAAAGCGCGGGTTTATTGATCGAATGACGGGTTTTACCCAAGGCATCAGCCCTACTGAATGCGGCAGTCCTCTGGGCCTCCGCATGGCTGTTGCCTTGCGGAGGAACGTAATTTTAGCGGCGGCCCTGTCATGACGGGGACGTCGAAGGCTTGCTATGCGGCTTATTGTGACCTCTGCAAGGTGCAGGTGGGTCACGTGAGCGATGCACGGGTTTGTCGCAGCGATCTTGGAAAGCGGAGCGTATGAAACAGGTTTTAGCCATAGTTGTTCTTTTTGCTTTGACAGCCTGCGATCAGGCATCGCAGCGCGTGGATACCCTTGCGCGCGAAAGCGCCAAAGGCGTCGTATCCCAAACGATCGCTACCCGTTTCCCGCAGGTCCCAAAACAAATGATTACCCCCTTTACCGATTGCATCATCGACAATTCCGACGCGATCGAGATTCGGGTTTTCGCCAAGTCGGCCGTGATGGGGGTCGATGACACAACCGTCGCAACCGTCCGCACGGTATTGTCGCGTCCTGAAACCGTGCGATGCCTGTCGCAATCGACCTTGGGCATGACTGGGACGCTGGGGTGATGAGCGCTGTGCATGGAACCTCAGATATGATGGACCAGATCAAAGCGGCCGACATGGACACGTTGCGTGACCGTTTTCGCAACGGAACGTCCAAGGAACGCGCTGCGATCAATGCTACACTCTCCCCTGTCGAAATCGAATTCGCGGACATCCGGATGGTGGTCGACCCGCGTGATAATTACACAGAAACCTGTATCTGGCTGGAAGGATATCCGCCCGAACTGAAATCGCTATTGGCCTTGGTTCAATTGGTCGAAGACCGTAATGTTCTGGTTCTGGATATTGGTGCGAATTGCGGGGCGTTCACCATTCCGCTTGGCCTGGCCAGTGGTGACGGCTCCCGAGTTGTCGCGTTTGAGCCGAACCCCGTGATGATCGGACGGCTGGCGACCAACATCCAGCTAAATGATCTGCATAGCAAAGTTCGCATCGAAGGCTGTGCCCTGTCCGACCGCGATGGCGAAGCGGTCTTGAACTTTCGGGGCCATAACTATGGGCAGGCGTCGCTCAAGCGGGTTCAGCCGCGCCAGCGCACCGGCGGGCTGCTGGTGCCGACGCGCCCCCTTTCGGCCTTCACCGATGCTGCAAAGAATCACGATCTTACCGTAATCAAGATCGACGTGGAGGGGGCCGAGGAAGTCGTGCTGAACCCGATGCTTGATGGCGCGGCAGACGGTGGATGGCTGCCCGATGCGATCCTGATCGAAGTGCGCCACGCCCACCAATGGCAAACCGATCTTTGTGCAAAAATACTGGCCGCTGGGTTTGAAGAAACCTTACAGGCCGAAGGCAACGCGCTTTACATCAAAAAGAAGTAAGCGCCTGAATTGAAACGAAAAGGGCTGCGGCCCACCAGACCAGGAGAAGCGATATGGTTCAACTCACGCTCCCCAAGAATTCCCGGATGACGACCGGTAAGACGTGGCCCAAGCCCGAAGGTGCCAAAAACCTCAAGCAGTTCCAAGTCTACCGTTGGAATCCTGATGATGGCAAGAACCCGGCCATCGACACCTATTTCGTTGATATGGACACCTGCGGTCCGATGATTTTGGACGCGTTGATCAAGATCAAGAACGAGATTGACCCGACACTGACCTTCCGCCGGTCCTGCCGCGAAGGGATTTGCGGATCCTGTGCGATGAACATTGACGGGATCAACACGCTTGCATGTACCTACGGCGTCGAAGAGGTCAAAGGTGCGGTGAAAATCTATCCGCTGCCGCACATGCCAGTGGTCAAGGATCTGATCCCGGACCTCACGCATTTCTATGCGCAGCATGCGTCGATCCAGCCTTGGTTGGAAACCGAAACGCCCGCGCCTGCGAAAGAGTGGAAGCAGTCGATTGATGACCGTGCCAAGCTGGATGGTCTTTATGAATGCATCATGTGTGCGTGCTGTTCGACATCTTGCCCCAGCTACTGGTGGAACGGTGATCGCTACCTTGGGCCAGCAGCTTTGCTGCACGCGTACCGCTGGTTGATCGACAGCCGTGACGAGGCCACAGGCGAACGTCTGGACGATCTTGAAGACCCCTTCAAGCTGTACCGCTGCCACACGATCATGAACTGCGCCAAGACGTGCCCCAAGGGCCTTAATCCCGCAGCCGCGATTGCGAATATCAAGAAAATGATGGTCGAACGGACCGTTTGATTGTAAATGCCCATCCCGCCTCTCGCGGGATGGGCCATAGAATGCCATGCATATTATCCTCGGCCTCCTGATCGCTTTTGTCATCGTCGCGTATTTTGCGCGGCGCAACAAAGGCACGCGGGGATGCCGTTGGCGTCAGGACACCGCGCGCGACAAGGGTGCGTTGCACTTCTATCGCTGCGCCGCCTGTGGGGCCGAAGCCTATACCGCGACCAAAGGTCCCCCACGCGATTGCAAGGCCAAAGTGGCGTCGCGCCCATTGTAAAACGCGGCCCCTCGACAGCGCAACGCATCGTGGTTTAGCGTTGCCGGGCGCGGGGGGATCATGGCCGATCAAAACTTCAAAGCAGATGTTATCGTTGTGGGGGCGGGGCTTGCCGGAATGGTTGCCGCCCACGAGGCCGTGTTGCGCGGGCGGCGTGTATTGCTGGTTGATCAGGAAGGTCCGCAAAGCCTTGGCGGGCAGGCTTTCTGGTCCCTGGGGGGCTTGTTCATGGTCGATACCCCCGAACAGCGCCGCCTTGGTATCCGGGACAGCGCGGAATTGGCCCTGACGGACTGGATGGGGTCGGCCCAGTTCGACCGCGAGCAAGACGCAAACCCGCGCGCCTACGCAGAACGCTTTGTCGACTGGGCGGCCGGCGGTATGCGCCCCTGGCTGCACGGCTTGGGCATGCGCTGGTTTCCCGTTGTCGGTTGGGCCGAACGGGGCGGGGCGTTGGCGGGCGGCCACGGCAATTCGGTGCCGCGGTTTCACATCACCTGGGGGACAGGCACGGGCGTCGTCGCGCCCTTTGCCAAGCTGATGCAAGAACATGTACTGGCGGGTAAGGTCAAACTTGCATTCCGGCACCGTGTGACCGCGCTTGACGTCACCAATGGCGCTGTCAGGGGCGTTACAGGCGATGTACTTGAGCCAAACACGGCACCGCGCGGTGAAAGCACAGGGCGGACGGTCGTGGGCGGTTTTAATCATCAGGCCGAGGCGATTGTCCTGACCACCGGCGGGATCGGGGCGAACCATGACCTTGTGCGCAAGCATTGGCCGGTTGACCGTCTGGGCCAGCCCCCAAAGCGCATGATTTCCGGCGTTCCCGACTATGTGGACGGCAAGATGCACGCCATTGCCGCCGATGCAGGGGCCGGACTGATTAACGAAGATCGCATGTGGCATTATTGCGAGGGGGTCGAAAACTGGAACCCCATCTGGCCCAATCACGGCATTCGCATTCTGCCGGGACCGTCTTCGATCTGGCTGGATGCCAAGGGCGACCGGATGGAGGCCCCCTGCATGCCCGGTTTCGATACACTGGCCACGCTGAAACGCATTTTGCACGCCGGCGACCACAGTTGGTTCATCCTGACCCAAAAGATCATCGAAAAGGAATTCGCCCTGTCGGGGTCTGAACAGAACCCGGACCTTACCAACGGCGGGTGGCGCGATGTTCTCAAGGCGCGGCTTGGGAAAGGGGCGACGCCTGCAGTCGAAGCGTTCAAGGAAAAGGGCGCTGATTTTATCGTGGCGGACAGGCTCGAGGACTTGGTCGCGGGCATGAACCGGTTGACCCCTGAGCAGCCGTTGGATCTGGCGGATGTGCGCGGCCAGATTTCGGCACGGGACGGGCAACTGGCCAACCCCTTTGCCAAGGATGCGCAAATCACAGCCATCCGAGGCGCGCGCGCCTACCGGGGGGATCGGCTGATCCGCACGGCCAAACCCCATGCAATACTCGACCCCCAAAACGGGCCGCTTATCGCCGTGCGGCTGAACATCCTGACACGCAAAAGTCTGGGGGGGCTGCACACGGACATGCAGGGTCGCGTGCTTACCCCGACCGGAGCCGTACTCCCGGGACTATTCGCAGCAGGTGAAGTCAGCGGTTTCGGCGGCGGCGGTTACCATGGTTATAACGCGCTTGAGGGGACATTTCTGGGCGGTTGCCTGTTCTCCGGACGCATAGCAGGACAAAATACATGATGGAACCTGAAGACGCCGCCGCGCGCCGCGCGGTCAAACCCGTGATCTGCTATCCGGTTGATACACTGCCCGTGCCGGATATGGCTGCCCTGACACGCGCGCGCGCGACACTGACCAAGGTGGACGAAGTGCTTGTCCCGGCGCGTGATGCGCGATGTTTTTCTGTCCCGGCGGGCCATTTTTTCCGCATCAGGTCGGTGGAAGGACCGCAAGTCGGCGATTTGAACCTTTGGGCGGAAAACGACCTGACCGAACGATTTTATTCCGGCAAGACCCGCGCGCTGCATGGGACCCATATCACGACAGGACAGCGCATGTGGTCGAGCTTCCCTCATCTGCGGCCCATGGCGACGATCACGCATGATACGCTGGAATGGTATGGCAAGGACGCGTTCGGCGGATCTGTTCATGACGTGATCGGCACGCGCTGCGACCCCTATACGCATAATCTTCTGGCGGGGGGACAGTATCATCAATGCTGCCATTCCAATCTTGTCCGTGCCTTGGCTGCCCACTTGGATGTCCCGCCCCTACAGGCAGAGCCTCATGTCCATGACGTTCTCAATGTTTTCATGTGTACGGGGTTTACGCAGGACACAGGGCAATACTTCATGAAAGCCAGCCCCGTCCGGCCGGGAGACTACCTCGAGTTTTTTGCCGAGATCGACCTGCTGGGGGCACTTAGCGCATGCCCAGGGGGGGACTGTTCGTCCGAACATTCTTCAGACGCGGCTGCCTGTCATCCGCTGCTGGTTGAAATATTCGCCGCCGATCCGGCCGTTTTGGAAGGGATCAATTTAGCCCCGCGCAACCATTACGACCGCAGCCACGGCACCTGACATTCGGTTGGTGCCGCAGCCCTTGTTTTCCAAATGGACTTAAATCCCCCGCGGAGCGTCCAGAGCCATCGACGCGATCAGACGTCCGCGAAAGCCGCTTCCAGCGCGATTTCGACCATATCGCCAAAAGACCCTTCACGGTCTGCCGCCGAAAGCGCTTCACCGGTTTGTAGATGATCGCTGACGGTCAGCACGGCCAATGCGCGCCGCTTGTGGCGGGCGGCCAGCGTATAGAGCTCTGCCGCCTCCATTTCGACGCCCAAGATACCATGGCGTGTCATCTGCTCGTCCAGATCCGGGCGCTCGGCGTAAAATACATCTGACGAATAGATGCCGCCTACATGGGTCGTGGTGCCCATTGCCTCTGCCGCCGCGACGGCAGCCCGCAACAATGACCAATCCGCACAGGGCGCATAATTCATTTCGCGAAATATTCCCGAAGATGGTGATGTAATGGTGGTCGCGGTCATGGCAATGATGACGTCCCGAATGCCGACATGTGGCTGCATACCGCCACATGACCCAATACGGATCAGCGTTTTGGCGTCATATTGTGTAATCAATTCATTCACATAAATCGAAAGTGACGGCATCCCCATGCCTGATCCCTGAATTGTCACCCGGTGCCCGTTCCAGGTTCCCGTGAAACCCAACATGCCACGCACGTCATTCACAAGCTTTGCATCTTGCAGGAAATTCTCCGCTGCCCATTTCGCGCGATACGGATCGCCCGGCATTAAAACAGTTTCGGCAATATCGCCGGGTTTTGCACCAATATGAATTGTCATGGGACGCCTTAATAAGTTGTTGGGGATATTAAAAAAGGAGTTTCACGTTTGCACGGAAAACTCCTTTTTAGTCTGGATCATGATGCTGGATCTATGCCGATGTCGGCTTAAACCAGCAAGTCGTCCGGTGAAACGCCTTTGGCAACCATCTCGCGATACCAATTTGGCTGGCGTCCTTTTCCCGTCCAGGTTTGGGAAGGGTCTTCCGGATTGGCGTATTTCGCAGGTGCCTTGGTTGCCGCCGGTTTCTTCCCGGTTGTGCCGCCGGAAACTTCATCCAAAGAAAAGCCGAATTGTGCCGCTGCTTTTTCTGCTGCTTTACGTGCTTCAACGCGGTCACGTTGGTAAGCCGACTTGATTGCCTTTTTCACATCTTCCAAGAGCGTCTCGAGCTCTTTATGGGTCATGCTGTCAAGATTGATTGTCATTTTGCTATTCCCTCTCTCGAAAAGCGTGATGTCGCCTTACTCCAAAAGGAGCGATAAAAAAAGAGAGTAAATAATTCATGACGTTATTATTCGGCCGCAACTGTTTGCGGATCTGCCAATGTGACGATGTCCTGCATGATGGTATTCAATTCGAAATCTTTCGGCGTATAGACGCGCGCTACACCCATAGCGAGAAGACGTTTTGAATCGTCGTCAGGAATAATACCCCCCACAATGAGAGGAATATGTCCAATACCGGCGTCACGCATTTGTTTCACCAAATCTTCTACCAGCGGTATATGGGATCCGGAAAGAATAGAAAGCCCGACAACGTGGTGTTTGCCCGCGACAGCCGCCGCGACGATCTCTGACGGCGTGAGGCGAATACCCTCGTAAGAGATATCCATGCCGCAATCGCGCGCGCGCACGGCGATTTGCTCCGCACCGTTGGAATGGCCATCCAGGCCGGGCTTGCCCACCAGAAAGCTCAGGCGTCGGCCAAGGCGCGTGCTGACGGCATCAACCGCTTCGCGCAGGGTATCCAGCCCTTCGGTCTTGTTGGAACGGCCCGTGCCGACCCCGGTCGGCCCACGATATTCGCCATGGACGGCGCGCATCTGTGCAGCCCATTCGCCTGTGGTCACGCCAGCCTTTGCTCCTGCAATCGAAGGCTCCATCACGTTGCGCCCTTCGGCAGCCGCTGCGCGCAAATCGGCAAGCGCCTTGTCCACCGCCGCCTGATCGCGGTTCGCGCGCCATGTATTCAGACGGTCGATCTGGTCGGCCTCCACGGCGGGGTCCACCACCATGATGCCGCCATCGCCGGTCATCAGAGGGGACGGTTCGCCTTGTTGCCACTTGTTCACACCCACCACGATCGTCTCGCCGGCCTCGATCCGGCCCAGACGGTCGGCGTTGCTTTCCACAAGTCGTGATTTCATATAATCGATGGCCGAGATCGCGCCGCCCATGCCATCCAGATTGGCCAGTTCGGCGCGCGCGCCTTCCTTCAGCGCTTCGACTTTGCGATCCACGGCAGGGTTGCCATCGAACAGATCGTCGAATTCCAACAAATCCGTTTCATAGGCCATGATCTGCTGCATCCGCATCGACCATTGCTGGTCCCACGGGCGCGGCAGGCCAAGCGCTTCGTTCCATGCGGGCAGTTGCACAGCGCGGGCGCGGGCGTTTTTCGACAGGGTCACGGCCAGCATTTCGATCAATATGCGGTAGACGTTATTTTCGGGCTGCTGTTCCGTGAGGCCAAGGGAATTCACCTGCACGCCATAGCGGAAGCGGCGGAATTTCGGGTCTTCGACACCATAGCGTTCCAGACAAATTTCATCCCATAGGTCACCAAAGGCGCGCATTTTGCACATCTCGGTGACAAATCGGATGCCAGCGTTAACGAAGAAAGAGATCCGCCCGACCAGCATCGGAAAGTCCTTTTCCGGCACGCGTGGGCGCAGGGCATCCAGCACGGCGGTCGCGGTGGCAAGGGCGAAGGCCAGTTCCTGTTCCGGCGTGGCACCGGCCTCTTGCAGGTGGTAGGAACAGACGTTCATCGGGTTCCATTTCGGCACGTTGGTATAACAATACTCGGCAACATCCGCGATCATCTTGAGGCTGGGCGCGGGGGGGCAGATATAGGTGCCGCGGCTAAGGTATTCCTTGATCAGGTCGTTTTGCACCGTGCCTTGAAGGGCCGAGACATCAGCGCCCTGTTCCTCGGCCACGGCGATATAAAGCGCCAGCAGCCAAGGGGCCGTCGCGTTGATCGTCATGGAGGTGTTCATCTGGTCCAGCGGAATATCGCGGAACAGCATTCGCATGTCCCCCAGGTGGCTGACGGGCACGCCGACCTTGCCGACTTCGCCCCGTGCCAGAATGTGGTCGCTGTCATAACCGGTCTGCGTGGGCAAATCGAAGGCCACCGACAGTCCGGTCTGGCCCTTTAACAGGTTGGCGCGGTACAGCGCATTCGACGCCTCTGCGGTCGAATGTCCGGCATAGGTGCGGATCAGCCAGGGGCGGTCTTTTTGCGGATGCGACATGGGGCGGCCTCTCGTGAATCGGTTGCGTAATAATCTTGCGTTGCGTGACTGATACTTGAAACAATCGGGCGGTGTCAATTCGCTGCGTTGCGGCATTGTCGACCGAACGATTGGCTTGTGTCCAGTTCATTCCAGTCTCAAAGACCCAAATTCAGCCGATGGGGTGCCGGTGCTTTATTTCTCAACGAAAGTGATTTCGACGCAGCGTGCGCGCATAGCGCGATAACAACTAATCAAAGGAGGGATATTGCCCAGACGCCTTTGCTGCTGCAAGGGTTGCACGATGACGGATACGATTGAACTTCCTGTATGGCTTTTTGTGGTGATCGTGCTTTTTGCGGCGGTCACGGCCCTTAGTCATTTTCTGCTGCCTTCCGTGCGCTGGTTTTTCCGACGCCGACTAGAAAAGGCCGTCGAGCGTCTGAACCGGCGTCTGACCCGACCGATCGAGCCGTTCAAGCTGGCGCGGCGTCACGACATGATCCAGCGGTTGATCTATGATCCGCAAGTCAGTCAGGCGATCGTCAACCATGCCCGCAAGGAGGGCGTGCCGGAAAACGTCGCCTTTGAACAAGCCCGCCGGTATGCCCGTGAAATTGTGCCCAGTTTCAGCGCCTTTGCCTATTTCAGCTTTGGCATCCGACTGGCCCGGTTTCTGGCCAATGCCCTATACGAAGTGCGCACCGGGTCGAACAATGCTGCATTGATCGAATCAATTCCCGGCGATGCGACCGTAATCTTTGTCATGAACCACCGCAGCAATATGGATTACATGTTGGTGACTTATCTGGCGGGGGATGCGTCGGCGTTGAGTTATGCCGTGGGAGAGTGGGCGCGGGTCTGGCCGTTGAGTCGCCTGATCAAGTCGCTGGGGGCCTATTTCATCCGGCGCAAATCTCGTGGTGCGCTATACCGGAGGGTTCTGGCGCGTTATGTGCAGATGGCAACCGAAGGCGGCGTGACGCAGGCCATCTTTCCCGAAGGCGGGCTGAGCCTGGATGGGAAATTGATGCCGCCCAAGATGGGTCTGCTGGGCTATGTGACCGAAGCTGATCTGGCGGACCGCGATGTGGTGTTTGTACCCGTTGCGATCAATTACGACAGGGTGTTGGAAGACCGCGTTCTGATTGCTGCCGACCGGGCTGGCACCAGACGGTTCAAGGCGCGTATATCCGTGATCCTGGTCTTTATCCTGCGCAAGACGTGGCTGCGCATTCGTGGCAAGTTTTTGCGCTTCGGAGAGGCGGCGGTTGTGTTTGGCGAACCTGTGCTGCTCAGCGATTATGGTCCGACCCCTGATGTGAACCTGTTGGCGCAGGATCTGATGCGCCGGATTGCCGATGAGATGCCGCTGCTGTTTGTGCCCCTGATGGCGCGTATTCTGCTTCTGGCCGAAGGGCCGTTGGACGAGGGCAGGCTCGAGGCAGAGATGCACCGTTTGATCGCGCGCGCAAAGGCGTCGGATGCGATTGACCATGTTGATTTTCCCGCATCGGTTGCCAAAGCCCGCGAGCATCTTTTGCAGCGCGCGTTCATCATCAAGGTGGGCGATGGCTATGTCGCTGCGGCGGATGAACGGCCGGCTTTGACCTATTATGCAAACTCGGTTGCGCATTTCTTTGATGTTTAGGCGAAACTTCGCAAATTGCTGCGGTTGCGAGGTTATAAAATTACAAAAAGAAGCCAATTCATGTTGCATTATTGCGCAAGCGGTCATATCCCAGCTTTAGACGCCGCGATTCTGCACTGCGGCACAACTCTATTCTGACTGTTGGAGACGGACATGGCCTTGGACACCAATATCGCGCAATATGACGCCCCCGAAAAAGACCTGTATGAAATGGGTGAGATTCCGCCCATGGGATACGTTCCCAAGCAAATGTATGCGTGGGCGATCCGCCGCGAGCGGCATGGCAACCCCAACACTGCGATGGTCGAAGAAGTGGTCGATGTCCCCACGCTTGACAGCCACGAAGTGCTGGTCTTGGTGATGGCGGCCGGTGTGAACTACAACGGCGTCTGGGCTGCGTTGGGCAAACCCATCAGCCCGTTTGACGGCCACAAGCAACCCTATCACATCGCGGGTTCCGATGCTGCGGGCATTGTCTGGGCGGTGGGCGACAAGGTCAAACGGTGGAAGGTCGGCGACGAGGTCGTTATTCACTGCAACCAGGACGACGGGGACGACGAGGAATGCAATGGCGGCGATCCGATGTATTCGCCAAGCCAGCGGATCTGGGGCTATGAGACGCCCGATGGGTCCTTTGCCCAGTTCACCAATGTGCAGGCACAGCAGCTTATGCCGCGCCCCAAGCATCTGACATGGGAGGAAGCGGCGTGCTATACGCTGACGCTGGCCACCGCTTACCGGATGCTGTTCGGTCACGAGCCACACGACCTGAAGCCGGGCCAGAACGTTCTGGTCTGGGGCGCTTCGGGCGGGCTGGGGTCTTATGCGATCCAGTTGATCAACACCGCGGGTGCGAATGCGATCGGGGTCATCTCGGACGAATCCAAACGGGATTTCGTCATGGATCTGGGGGCCAAAGGCGTTCTGAACCGCAAGGATTTCAATTGCTGGGGGCAGATGCCCACCGTGAACACGCCTGAATATGCCGAATGGTTCAAAGAAGCGCGGAAATTCGGTGCCGCGATCTGGGCGATCACCGGCAAGGGTGTGAACGTCGACATGGTATTCGAACACCCAGGCGAGGCGACGTTCCCCGTCTCTACTTTCGTGTGCAAGAAGGGCGGCATGGTCGTGATCTGCGCCGGGACGACGGGGTTCAACCTGACCCTTGACGTGCGCTATATGTGGATGCACCAGAAGCGCCTGCAGGGCAGCCACTTTGCCCATCTCAAGCAAGCGTCGGCGGCCAACAAGCTGATGCTTGAGCGTCGTTTGGACCCTTGCATGTCGGAAGTGTTCAGCTGGGCCGATCTGCCCGCTGCACATATGAAGATGCTCGCGAACGAACATAAGCCGGGCAACATGTCGGTTTTGGTTCAATCCCCGACCACGGGTCTGCGCACGCTGGAAGACGCGCTGGAGTTCAAAAAATAATCTGACTGTTTACGATTTGGAAGCAATCGCCCGCGAATCAGCTATCTGATCCGCGGGCGATTTTCGTTCCGGAAGGCGGTTCCAGACGAAACAGGGACTTGGAAATCGGGGCCTCACCATAATTGGGGAGTTGGAATATGCGAATATACCCAGATTTAGGCACATGTTATGGTTGTGTTAATAAAGAATTAACCAATTAAGCGAGAGTCTAAACATGCAAAGTGACTGGATACTTGACGTTCTCACCGATCTTAAAACTTTCGCGACGATCAATGGTCTGCCTGCACTTGCAGAGCAACTGGATGACACCGCGATTATAGCATTGGCCGAGATATCTGCATTGAAAGAACGGATCGGACGGCAAACGCATGGCAATGACTCTCACGCTGGACCAGATATTGGCGGCGCTGGAAAAGACCGACACGCTTGACGGTCTTCAGACCGCGACCGAAGCGCTGCGCACGTTTCTGGGTGTCGCGCATATCGTTTACCATTGGGTGGACTCTGCGGGTGATCAGTATGGGTGCGGAACCTATTCACCGGAATGGCGGTCCCGCTATCTTGATCAGAATTATCTACGGGTTGATCCGGTCGTGTCGGGCTGCTTTCAGCGGTTTCACCCGGTCGACTGGAAGCGGCTGGATTGGTCCAGCAAGGCCGCGCGTGCCCTGCTGACGGAGGCCATCGACCACGGTGTCGGCAATCAGGGATTTACCGTCCCGATCCGAGGCCCCAACGGACAATTCGCCCTGTTTACCGTCAACGACAATTGCACGGATGATGCCTGGCAGGCTTTTACGCAGGCCAACAGGCGAGATCTGATCCTGATTGCGCATTATTTCAACCAAAAGGCACTTGAGTTCGAACCGGGGCGCACGCCCGAGGTCGCGCAGGCTTTGTCACCGCGCGAAATTGATGCGATGACCCTTTTGGCGATCGGGTACAACCGTGCCCAGGTGGCCGACTCGCTTTCGATTTCGGAACATACGCTGCGTGTCTATATTGAAAGTGCGCGGTTCAAGCTGGGGGCGATGAATACAACCCACGCCGTGGCGCGCGCGCTTAGCCGCGGGCTGATCGTCGTTTAGCCATCGGTGTAAGGGGGGCCAGCCCCCGTCCTGCGGACTCCCCCCGGGATTTTGATCCATTTGGAAGCAGGATCGTTGCGTGCCAGTGTCGTGCGGCGTACGGACGGGTGCAGCGGCGTTAAGGGTCGGCTTGTTATCCCTTTTCTCACATTCAGTGGGGAAAGAGGCAGATTATGTTGCGATATCTTTATGGCGATGAACTAGCATCGCATCCGCGTTTGGCACACAGCATGTTTCGGGATCGGGCAGAGCAGTTCAAGATGCGCCTGAATTGGGACGTAACGGTTGATGCGAACGGGTTCGAGCGGGACGCGTACGACGACCTTAATCCGCTTTATGTGATCTGGGAGCGCCCTGATGGGACCCATGGCGGGTCGATGCGGTTTTTGCCAACCACCGGCAGGGTGATGGTGAACGAGCATTTTGCGGATTTGTTGACCGGGCCGATCAAAAGCCCGTTGATTTGGGAATGCACGCGGTTCTGTCTGGCCAAGGGGGCACCGGCGCATGTGGCGGCTGCCCTGATGTTGGGCGGCGGCGAGATCATGCAAGGTTTCGGCGTGTCTCATTTTGCGGGTGTGTTCGATGCCCGTATGGTGCGCATTTATCGCATGACGGGGTCTTCGCCGGAAATTCTGGGCAGCAGTGGTGAGGGGGCGGCCAAGATCAGCGTCGGTCTGTGGGAGTTTGACGAGGCCGCGCAGCAACAGGTTGCACGGCGTGCGGGGGTGTCTTTGGTTCAGTCGCGGTACTGGTTCGAGCAGCGTTTCGGGGCGGAGCGCAGCCTTGATGTTGCGATTTGCGGCTAAGCCATCTGGTCCCCGGCGCGCCCCTGATTTAGGGTCGCGCCATGACAACACCTGCGCTGACCTATTCCGACGATCAAGCCGCTGCATTTGACAGTGTTGCCGAGATGTTGCGCCTTGCCGGCATTGATCTGGAGGACAGTCTGCTGATGCCGCCTGCGGGCGGCAAGGATCAGGTGATGGCGGTCACGGGCAAGGCTGGATCGGGCAAGACCCTTTTGCTGGCCGAACTTTACAAGGCATTGGAAGCCGCTGGCGTCGAGATCGTTTCCGGCGACTACGAATCCCGCAAGCGCAAGGACAAGCGGTCGCTGGCGATCCTGGCACCGACAAACAAGGCCGCATCGGTGTTGCGGCTGCGCGGCGTCCCTGCGACGACGATCCACCGGATCCTGTACACTCCCGTTTATGACCCTGAATACGAACGCATTGCCGAATGGCTTGCGGGTAATGGCGAGCGGCCCGTAATCGAAGGCATGAACGAAGTCTCGCTGGACCGGGCCTTTGCCTTTTACGCAAATAACAAGTCGATCCCCGGCGCGTTGGCTGCCGCCGGATTGCGTGGCAGTGATTTCATCACGGGCTGGAAACGGCGCGAAGAGCCCTTGGACATCGGCTTTGTCGATGAAAGTTCGATGCTGGATGACAAGCAGTTCGAGGATTTGAAAGAGATCTTCCCGACCTTGCTGTTGTTCGGGGATCCTGCACAGCTGGCCCCGGTCGGGCAATCCGGCACCATGGTTTTCGAAAAGCTGCCCAAGGGCCGTGTGCTGAACCTGAGCCGCATCCACCGTCAACAGGCCGACAACCCCATCCTTGATCTGGCCCATGCGCTGGCCGACCCCGATCTGACGTTCGAGCAGTTCGAGAGGATGATCGAAGCGGCCTCGAAAAAGGATGATCGCGTTGTCTGGGGGCAGCGGGTCGAAGTGGACTTGATGGCACGTTCGCCTGTTCTGGTCTGGCGCAACGCGACACGCATCCGGTTGATCAATGCATTCCGTGCCGTGCATGGGGCCCCCGAAGACGCGCTGCTGGAGGGGGAGCCGTTGATTTGCGACGGGATCGAACTGCCGCTGAAACATCGCAAGAAACGTCTGGATCTTGAGGCGCGCGGCCTGATCAAAGGCGCGCAGGTCATCTATCTGGGCAACGGGCGCAAGCCGGGGTTCAGCCGCCTGCATGTCATGGGGGCGGAGGATCCGCAGATTTCGGCAGCGTCGATCGTAAAGATCGAAAAGCCGGACGAGGAAGAGCCCTTTATCCCGTTTGCCGCGCGTATGGGGGCCACCTTCCTGCATGGTGCTGCTGTGACCATCCACAAGGCGCAGGGCAGCCAGTGGGACACGGTGCAGGTGTTCGCGCCCGATCTGTATGCAGCGGCGCGTATGGGGCGCTCTGAGGCGGGACAGCCCTTGTGGAAGCGTCTGGCCTATGTCGCGATCACCCGCGCGCAGGAGCGGTTGATCTGGGTGGTTCGGAACCGGCTTTCAAAACCGACAGGCGTTTTGCGGGTGGATGATCTGCGCGCAGCCCCTGCCGCCCCGCTGCGTCTGGCCATCGAGACCGAGAAGGAAGAAACATGAAAAGCATTCTTATCACTGGCGCAAGCTCGGGCATCGGACGCGCCACGGCAGAACTGTTCTTGCAGACAGGCTGGCGTGTCGGGCTGATCGCACGGCGCGCGGACCGCCTGAACGCAATGGCGGCAGAGCATCCGAATGCGGTGGCTTTGCCCGCCGACGTGACGGACCCGAAAGCGATGCGACAGGCGTTCGAGGATTTCGGCCACATTGACGTGCTTTTCAATAATGCGGGCCTCTTCGGCGTTTCCGCCCCCATCGACGAGGTCCCTCTCGAGGTTTGGACCGAAGTCATGCAGGTCAATATCAACGGCATGTTCATCACCGCACAATTGGCGTTCGAGCAGATGCGCAAGCAGGCGGACGGCGGGCGTATCATCAACAACGGGTCCCTGTCTGCCTATGTGCCGCGCCCCGGGTCAGTCTGCTACACGATGAGCAAACATGCCGTGACCGGCCTGACCAGAACCCTGTCGCTGGACGGTCGGCCGTTTAATATCGCCTGCGGTCAGATCGACATCGGCAATGCAGAAAGTGAACTGGTCGCCGATCTGAAAGCCGCCAATCCTGAAATGGACACGATGGATGTGGCCCATGCGGCGTCCTCGGTCCTGCATATGGCGCAGATGCCGGCGCAGGCCAATGTGCAGTTCATGACGGTGATGGCGACCAAAATGCCCTATATCGGGCGCGGTTAGCGCCGCAGCAGGGCAAAGGCCGCAGAGGCAGCCCAGCCAGCGGCAATCGCGATTGCCAGCGACAGCAACCCGTAGATCAGCGATTGTTCGCGCGACAGGTTATACAGCCAGCGTTCCAGCCCGACCTTGCGCACATCAATCACCGTTTCGTATTGCGATATCACCTTGCCCCCCCGCGTGAGGAAAATGCGGGTGTTGTAATCGCCTTCGATCAGGGCAGCGGGCAGTTGGACGTTTGCGCGGAAAAGCGTTTGCTGGTCGACGGTGACCCCGTCTTCGATCAGCTGATACTGATTTTCTTTTCGGCGGATGCGGATCAGCGCCTCGGTGAAGGCGGCGGAATTCATGATGTTCATGGGGGCCCCGACCGACCGGATCGCGCGCGGGACCGATATCTTGTAGCGCAGATCCTCGATCCGGTTCAGGACTTCGCGCAAGGGCGCGCTTGTCGCGACGGCATAAAAGCTGGGCGCGCGGTCAACCTCGACCGCGTCGACGTTCACCCAGATGCCGAACTTCTTTTCCTTGCGGCGCACGACCAGGGGCTTTGACGGGCCCGAAACCGTTACCACGACCTCAAGCTCCGGGCCATCGGGGATCGGCGTTTCGCGTTTTACGGCACCGAAGATGATGATCTCGGAGCCGTTGAAATTGGTTGAGATCGAAACCTCGCTTTGGTTCAGACCCAGTACGATATCTTCTTCGGCCTGCGCAGCGCCAACCAGCATCCCGGCGGTGATCAGGACGAGCAGCGCGCGCATCACGAGCTGAAACCGATCGAATACAGCTCGGACGGTTGCAACAACAGGTCCAGTGCCAGCTTGCCACAGACGATCAGCACCAGCAGTGCCAGCAGAATGCGCAACTGTTCGGCTTTCAGCTTGGCCCCGAGGGTCGTGCCGAATTGTGCGCCGATCACGCCGCCGACCAACAGCAGGACAGCCAGGATGATATCGACCGTGTAGTTGGTGGTGGCGTGTAGAAGTGTGGTGAACGCGGTCACAAAAATGATCTGGAATAGGGACGTTCCGACAACCACTTTGGTCGGCATGCCTAGCAGATAGATCATCGCGGGGACCATGATAAAGCCGCCGCCGACCCCCATGATCGCCGCAAGCAAGCCGACGAACGCCCCCACCAGCAGGGGTGGAATGACCGAGATATACAGCCCTGTGACGCGAAACCGCATCTTGAAGGGCAGCTTTTGGATCCATGTGTGCTTTTTGCGCGGTTGCCGCTTGCCCGATCGGGTCTTGTACAGTGCATTGACCGATTCAATGAACATCAACCCGCCGATGATGCCCAGGAACACCACATAGCAAAGGTTTACCAGCAGATCGACCTGACCCAGTGATTTCAGATAGTTGAAGATGCCAACGCCGCCGGCAGCCCCGACAAGCCCCCCCGCGAGCAGCACACTGCCCATCCTCAGATCAACGGTTTTCCGTTTCAAATGCGCCAGAAGCGCCGAAAAGGACGAGGCCACGATCTGGTTCGCACCCGTTGCGACGGCCACGGCGGGGGGAATGCCGATAAAGAACAACAGGGGCGTGATCAGGAAGCCGCCGCCGACGCCGAACATGCCCGACAAGACACCCACAATCCCGCCCAGTCCCAAAAGAAGGAACGCGTTAACCGAAATCTCGGCGATGGGCAGGTATATTTGCATGGACGCTGTTAGCCCGATCCGATGGGAAAAATCAATTGTCGATGCTGCGCCAATACAATTTTAAGGATGGCGCAGCATGGCTTAGCGTTCTTTCACGTAAGGTTCTCCGCCCGCGCGGGGGGGGATCGCCTTGCCGACAAAACCGGCAAGGATGATGACGGTCATCACATAGGGCAAGGCCCCAAGCAATTGTCCCTGAACCTTGATGCCGATCAACGCTTCGATCACGTCCGGCCGTGTTTCAAGCGCGCCGAAAAGTCCGAACAGCAGTGTTGCCCAAAGGGCGTACCATGGCCGCCATTTGGCAAAGATCAACGCCGCGAGCGCGATATAGCCGCGCCCGGCCGACATATCCTTGATGAAACCCGCCTGCAGCGCGGTGCTGAGGTATGCGCCCGCAATGCCGCACAGCACGCCGCAGATGCACACCGCCGCATAGCGCAGCCCGATCACGGAAACGCCCGCCGTATCGACCGCCGCAGGGTTTTCACCGACGGCGCGCAAGCGCAGGCCAAAGCGCGTGCGGTACAACAACCACCACGTCAAAGGCACGGCGGCAAAGGCCATGTAGACCAGGATCGAATGGCCTGAAATCAGCTCGGCATAGAGCGGCCCGATAAAGGGGGTGGGTTCGATCTGATCCGCAAAGGGCAGGGTGATCGGATTGAACCGCGCGCCCCCGATCAGGGACGGTGTGCGCCCGCCTTGCTGGAACCAGCTTTGCGCGATCAGCACCGTCAGGCCCGCCGCCAGAAAGTTGATCGCAACGCCGGAAATCAACTGGTTGCCGCGAAAGGTGATCGACGCCAACCCGTGCAGCAGGCTAAGCGCGAGCGACGCGGCGATGCCCGCCAGCAGACCCAGCCAGACACTGCCACTGATGGCAGCGATGGCGGCGGAAAAGAACGCCGCAGCCAGCATCTTGCCATCAAGACCGATATCGAAAATGCCCGCACGTTCGGAAAACAACCCAGCAAGACAGGCCAGCAACAAGGGCGTGGCAAGGCGCACCGTGCTGTCCAGCAGTTGGATAAGTGTCATGTAATCCATTATTCTGCAGGCTCCACCGGTTTACGCTTGGGCTTGGGCGCGCGGGCGGCGCGCACCGAAAGAAAGATTTTCTCGAGCGGCATCCGGACCATATTATCCAGCGCGCCTGTAAACAGGATGACCAGCGCCTGAATGACGACGATCAACTCGCGCGGGATCGACGTCCAAAGCGCAAGCTCTGCGCCGCCCTGATAGAGGAAGCCAAACAGGATCGCGGCCAGAAACACGCCCAAAGGATGGCTACGCCCCATCAACGCCACGGCGATCCCGATGAAACCGGCACCTTCGGTGGCGTTCAGCACAAGGCGCTCGGCCTCGCCCATCACGTTGTTGATGGCCATCATACCAGCCAGCGCACCGGAAATAATCATCGCAATCATCGTGATTTTCACCGGGGAAATGCCGGCATATTTCGCCGCCGATTCCGAATGCCCATACGCGCGGATTTCATACCCCAGCCGGGTGCGCCAGATCAGCACCCACAGGAAGATACACGCCGCCATTGCCACCAGAAGCGAGATGTTTGCAGGCGCGGCCTTGGAAAAATTGATCCCGATGGGGGCCAGCAGATCATGCAGGGTGGGCAGCTTGGTCGCATCGGGAAAGCGTGCGGTGGCCGGGTCCATGCTGCCTTGGGGGCGCATCATGTTGACGAGGATGTAGTTCAGCACCGCAGCTGCGATGAAGTTGAACATGATCGTCGTAATCACGATATGGCTGCCGCGCTTCGCCTGCAAGAAGGCAGGGATCGCGGCCCAGACCGCCCCGAACAACGCAGCCATCGCCGTGGCCCCGATCAGCGCCAGCGACCAATGCGGCCACGGGATGTACAGACAGGCCAGTGCGACGCCAAGCCCGCCCAGCATCGCCTGACCTTCACCGCCGATGTTGAACAGGCGTGCATGAAACGCGATGGCGACACAAAGGCCGGTGAACATGAAATTCGTCGCGTAATAAAGCGTATAGCCCCAGCCGTAGGTGCTGCCCAATGCGCCGGTGACCATCAGTTTGACAGCGGCAACAGGGTCTTCACCGATCCCCAGGATCACCAGCGCCGACAGGATTGCGGCCAGCAAAAGCGAGATGAGCGGCACAAGGACAACTTCGGCCCATTTTGGCATCGTATCCATGTTACGTTCCTTCGCCCGCATGAGTGATCCCGGCCATCATCAGGCCCAGTTCCTTTTCGTCGGTCGCCGACGCATCGCGCACGCCCATGACCTGACCGTCGAACATCACCGCGACCCGGTCGCTGAGGGCGAGGATTTCTTCAAGCTCGACCGACACCAGCAGAATGGCCTTGCCCTGATCGCGGAGGGCGACGATCTGTTGGTGGATGAATTCGATGGCCCCGATGTCCACGCCGCGGGTCGGCTGGCCGATCAGCAGCAGGTCCGGGTTCCGCTCGATCTCGCGGGCGAGGACGATCTTTTGCTGGTTGCCGCCTGAAAAATTCTTGGCTTCGAGTTTCGGGTTCGGGGGGCGGACGTCGAAACGTTCCATCTTTTCCACTGTGTCCGCCTTGATCGCGGCGTTGTTCATCAGAATGCCGCTGCGATAGGCGGGGTCATTGTGATAGCCGAAGGCGGTGTTTTCCCACGCCTGGTAGTCCATGATCAGACCTTCGCGCTGGCGATCTTCGGGCACATGGGCGATCCCGTGCTGGCGCCGTGACTGGCCGTCGGAATGTTTGCCGGTCAGGTCCAGCGCCTGTCCTTTGACACGCACGCTGCCGGTGCCGGTCCGGTAACCGCCCAACACCTCGAGGAGTTCCGACTGGCCGTTTCCGGCGACCCCTGCGACGCCCAGAATTTCGCCGGCGCGCACTTGCAGGTCGATGCCCCGCAGACGTTCGACGCCCTTTTCATCGACGACGCGCAATCCTTCGATGTCCAAAATCACATCGCCCGGTTGTGCAGGCGTTTTATCTACGCGCAACAAAACCTTGCGCCCGACCATCAGCTCAGCCAGGGCGGCTGGAGACGTCTCGGAGGTCTTGACTGTCGCGGTCATTTCCCCGCGGCGCATGACGGAAACGGTATCGGTCGTTTCCATTATCTCACGCAGCTTGTGGGTGATCAGGATGATGGTCTTGCCTTCGGATTTCAGCCGCCCGAGGATCCGGAACAGCTGGTCCGCCTCTGCGGGGGTCAGCACGCCTGTGGGTTCATCCAGAATCAGAATATCCGCCTGCCGGTACAACGCCTTCAGGATTTCGACCCGCTGCTGCATGCCGACACCGATATCCTGGATCAGCGCATCGGGATCGACCTTGAGGCCGTAATCGTCGGCCAGCGTCAAAAGGCTTTTGCGCGCTTTTGCCAGCGACGGTTTCAGCAACCGCCCGTCTTCGGCACCCAGAATGATATTCTCGAGCACCGTGAAATTCTCGACCAGCTTGAAGTGCTGGAACACCATCCCGATGCCTGCGGCGATTGCGGCCTGGCTGTCAGGGATGTCGGTCTTTTTGCCACCGACGAAAATCTCGCCCTTATCGGCTTTGTAAAAACCGTAAAGGATGCTCATCAAGGTGGACTTGCCCGCGCCGTTTTCACCGATGATCCCATGGATCGTGCCGGGCATGACGCGAATTGAAATGTCTTTATTGGCCTGCACCGGACCGAAGGCTTTGGAAATGCCCTTCAGTTCAATGGCTGGAGCGGCAGTTGCCTGCCGCTCCATATCCGTCTTGTCTGTCACGTTCAGAAGCTCAGCGCGGGGCAGCTGTCGTCGGACATGTAGTCGTGAACCATCAACGACCCGTCTGCGATCTTGGCTGAAGCTTCGTCAACGGCGGTCTGCATTTCCGCTGTCACGAGATCCTTGTTGAATTCGTCCATGGCATAACCGACGCCACCATTGGCGATGCCCATGACGTTAAAGCCTTTTTCCATGCCGGGGCCGTCTGCCATGGCTTGATAAACAGCATTATCGACGCGCTTCAGCATCGAGGTCAGGATCTTGCCGGGGTGCATGTAGTTCTGGTTGCTGTCCACGCCGATCGACAGGATGTTTTCGTCAGCGGCAGTTTGCAGAACGCCAACACCGGTGCCGCCCGCCGCCGCATACACCACGTCCGCGCCTTGGCTGATCTGTGCTTTGGTCAGCTCGGACCCTTTGACCGGGTCATTCCACGCGGCCGGTGTCGTGCCGGTCATGTTGGCAATCACGGTTGCGTCGGGGTTCACGGCCTTGACGCCTTCGGCATAGCCGCAGGCGAATTTGCGGATCAGCGGGATGTCCATGCCGCCGATAAAGCCGACGGTGTTGGATTTGGACGCCATCGCAGCCATCATGCCGACCAGATAGGACCCTTCATGTTCGTTGAACACGACGGAGCGCACGTTGGGTGCGTCGACGACCATGTCGATGATCACGAAATCGGTGTCGGGATAGTCGCCCGCAACCTGACCAAGCGCGTCACCAAAGGCGAAACCGGTCATGACGATGGGGTTCGATCCTGCTTCGGCAAAGCGGCGCAGGGCCTGTTCGCGCTGCGCTTCGGATTGCAGTTCGATTTCGCGGAAGGTTTCGCCTGTTTCTTCGGCCCAACGCTGCGCACCGGAGAATGCCGCTTCGTTGAAGGATTTGTCGAATTTCCCGCCAAGGTCAAAAATCAGGGCAGGTTCGGCCAATGCGGCACCTGCGCTGAGGGCTGTGACAGCAGCAGCGCCAAGGAATTTGGTCATAAGGGTCATGAAGGGTCTCCCGAGTTTCATTATGTTGGGGTGTTGGCGCAGCGCCAAAACCCGGTCGCAGGCCCGGATGTTTCCTTGAGCCCGTCGATCACTGCTAAGATACTGCTTAGGCTACGGGTGGGGTCAACCGGATTCGCACCCATTCGTCGTGGAATCGGGCGGGTGACGGCGCGTTAAGTCCAATGACATGGTCAAAGCATCCACCGCTGCCGCATCTTTGCGCAGATAATAGCGCCGCCGTGTGGCCGTCGTTTCAAAGCCCAGGCTGGTATAAAGATAAATCGCTGGCGCGTTATCGGCGGCGACCTCAAGAAAAGCTGTATCGGCGGGGATGTCTAGCCAACGCTGCAAGAGGCTTCGCCCGATGCCCTGATTTTGCTGTGCGGGATCAACGGCAAGGGTCAGCAGTTCGGTTTCGCCCGCGATCAGCCGCGTCAGGGCAAAACCGGCGGTGTCGCTGATCAATGTCACAAAATCCGAGGACAGCAGTTGTTCAAATTCCTGCGCGCTCCAGCTGCGGTCCTGGGGAAAGGCGGCGGCGTGGATCTGCGCCAGTTTATTCGGCCTCATGACAGAATGGCAGGCGGCGTGTCGCGTGCCGGCGCGGCGTCGGCAGGGCGCAGGTACAAGGGGGCAGGGCGCGGGTTTTCGTGGCCCAGACGGCTTGCCGCGATGTGGGCTGTCGCCTCGGCGACGGGCAGTTTCGGCGCGCGGGCAGACCCGTTGCACAGCGCGGCGATCATGTCGGCCTGAAACCCGATGCAGATCGGATCACCGCGGGTGGGGACCATTGGCAGATCATCAAGGCTGCACATCACCGGATCGCGGTCATCCAACGTGCCGGACACCTGCACGAACATGGCATCCTGACGCGCATCAAGGCTGGCGACGACAACGCCGTCCGTGCCGTAGGCCAATGCCTCAAGCCTGGAAACGCCGATGGCGGGGATGCCAAGGCCAAGGGCAAGCCCGCGTGCGGCGGAAACGGAAATGCGGATGCCGGTGAAGTTTCCGGGCCCGATGCCCACGCCAATCGCGGTCAGATCGGCATAGGCCACGCCCGCAGTTTCCAGCACTTCGGCACAAAGCCCGAGCAGCCGTTCGCCCTGACCCTTGGCCATGGGTTCTTCGACGCTAGCCAGCAACTTGTCGCCGCACAGCAAAGCGGCCGCACAATGTGCGGCCGATGTGTCAAACGCCAGTATCAGGGGCGGTTTAGGCAACCGGGCGTACCTCGGTCACTTCGGGGATATAATGGCGCAGCAGGTTTTCGATGCCCATCTTCAGCGTCAATGTCGACGATGGGCAACCTGCGCAGGCCCCTTGCATGTGCAGGTAGACCACACCGCGTTCAAACCCGTGAAAGGTGATATCGCCCCCGTCCTGGGCCACGGCCGGGCGCACGCGGCTGTCCAGCAATTCCTTGATCTGACCCACGATCGCGCCGTCTTCGCCGGTGTGCTCGGCATGGCCGGACGCATGTTCGTGACCCTGCTCCATGACCGACTGGCCAGATTGGAAATGCTCCATGATCGCACCAAGAAGCGCAGGCTTGAGGTGATCCCATTCAATCGTATCCGCCTTCGTCACGGTCACGAAATCCGTACCAAAGAAAACGCCCGTCACGCCATCAACGGCGAAAAGCCGCGTGGCAAGGGGCGAAGAACTGGCCGCTTCGGGGGCGGGGAAATCGGCGGTACCCATTTCAAGCACGGTCTGGCCGGGCAGAAATTTCAGTGTCGCGGGGTTTGGCGTGGATTCGGTCTGAATGAACATTGCAGGCTCCTCTATGGGGTTGATCCAGATATGCGGGCTGACAGGGTGCAAGTCAAGGTTTGGAACGATTCTAAAACGCGGGGCGATTGCATCGGGACGGCCGATCAGGTGATCGCTTCGAGCCGTTCCTTGCTCAGGTCTCCGGGTACGATCGTGATCGGCACAGGCAGGCTGCCCGCATTGCGCGACAGTTGCGTGACCAAGGGGCCGGGGCCTGATTTCTTGTCCGTTCCCGCGCCCAGCACCAGCACGCCGACTTCGGGGTCTTCGGCCAGTTGCGCGATGATCTCGTCCACGATCACGCCTTCGCGGATCACGAGTTCCGGTTCAACCTGCAAACGGTCGCGCATCCACTTGGCAAAGACCTCGTAATGCACCTCGATCCGCTCGCGGGCCTCTTCGCGCATGACTTCAGCCACACCGATCCAGTGGTTGAATTCGTCCGGGGGAATGATCGAAAGGATCACGACCCCGCCGCCGGACTTTGACGCCCGCATCGCGGCAAAGCGCATTGCATTCAGGCATTCGCGGCTGTCATCCAGCACGACCATAAATTTACGCATCATGTCCTCCGGTTGGCAGCGTTGGCCCGCCATGATCCTGGGCGATCATGACTTGTGCGGGCTTGGCTGGCAATTGCGATTTTCTTTCAAACGTCAGGCCCGCTCAGAGGCGGCCCAATCCCAATACATCTCGCGCACCCTACGGGTGATGGGGCCGAGCTGGTATTGGGTATCGTCAAATGCTTTCACGGGCGTGACTTTCATCATGTTGCCCGACAGGAATACCTCATCTGCGCCGTGGAAATCATCAAAGCTGAGCACGGTTTCATGCACCTTGATCCCGTCGGCGCGCATGTTCGCCATGTGCCGCGCGCGGGTGATCCCCGCAAGGAACGTGCCGTTCGGGACAGGGGTGAACACCTCGCCATCCTTTACCATGAACACGTTGGCCGAGGCCGTTTCCGCGACATTGCCTATCGCGTCGGCCACCAGCGCGTTGCCAAACCCCTTGCTGCGGGCCTCGGCCATCATGCGGGCGTTGTTGGGATAAAGGCATCCTGCCTTGGCGTTCACCACGTTGTCCTCCAGCACGGGACGGCGAAAACGGGTACGGGTCAGGGTGGTGGCTGCTTCGGGGGCGGCCATCGGGATCTGTTCGAGGCTGATGGCGAAACCTGTCGCGTCCTGCAACGGCACGATCCCCAGTTCATCCCCGGCCAGGGCCCAATACATCGGCCGGATATAGATCGCCGCACTGCGGTCATAGCCTTTCAGCCCCTCGCGGACCATTTCGACCATATCTGCCGTTTCAACCGTCGGCGTGATCATCAGCGCTTTTGCCGACCGGTTGATCCGCGCGCAATGCGCCTCAAGGTCGGGGGACAGCCCGTCAAACATCCGCGCGCCATCAAATACTGTGGTGCCCAGCCAGGCCCCGTGGTCCGCTGCCTTGATGACCGACACATCGCCGTCATGCCATGCGCCCTCGAAATAGGTTTTGATATGGGTGCCTGTGGCCATGAGATATTCCTTTGATCAGCGTTTCGGGCTGGTCCGGTAAATACCTTCGGGCATGTTCAGCGCAAGGGTAAGATCGCGCAGTTGTTCAGGAGACAGATTGATTTTGCTCACCGTATTGGTACGCGGGTCCCATTGTTCAAACGTCACCACGCTGGCAAAGGCGTGAACGATCACGTCTTCGCGCAGGATTGATTTGCCTTCGTCGACCAGGGTGATCACACTGGCATCAAATTCGTGTTCGATGGTAAACATGACTTGTACAGTATGCTTTCGGCGGATCATTGCAAGGGCACCTCTTGGGTGGCTGTTCAACCACATCTTGCCACGGTAGACACGTGGCCTACATCAAGATCAATTCTGTGCAGATTACATAACGAGGAAGCCCAGACAGATGATGAGAATTTTTAGCGCGATTGCAGCTGTGGTTCTGGTTGCCGCCTGCGAACCCATCCCGGCCTCGGGGCCGATGACGCCGCAGCCTGTGCAAAACGCGCAGCCTTCGCTGAGCGGGCAGCAGACGACGCGCAATTTCCTGCGTGTGCTGCAAACTGTCGAACCGGTGGCCGAGCGCGAATGCCGCACGCGCACGACTGGTATCAACTGCGACTTCAACATCGTGGTCGATGACCGGCCCAATCAGCCCGCCAACGCCTATCAGACCGAAGACAAGGCAGGGCGCCCCGTGATCGCCTTTACGCTAGCGCTGATCGCCGATGCACGCAACGAAGATGAATTGGCCTTTGTCATGGGGCACGAAGCGTCACACCACATTGAAGGCCATATCGCGCGCCAGCAGCAGAATGCCGTTGCAGGGGCGGTGATCTTTGCGGGGCTCGCATCGCTAAGCGGCGGGGATTCCAGTGCCGTGGAAACGGCACAGCGGTTGGGCGCACAGGTCGGCGCGCGCACATATTCAAAAGATTTCGAGCTTGAAGCAGACGCTTTGGGCACTGTGATCACGGCGCGTGCGGGCTATAACCCGCTGCGCGGTGCCGAATTCTTTACCCGCATTCCCGATCCGGGCGATCGTTTCCTGGGTACCCATCCGCCCAACGCATCGCGGTTGGATACGGTCCGCCGCACGGCTGCGGGACTTTAAGGCGTCTCAATGCGGCAGCTTGGGCAGATCATCACGGACCGGGGGTCGAAATATGCGGTCTCGGGGTGCCCTGTGTCAGACCGAAACGCCGTCGACGCGGCCTTGAAAGAACTCAAGCGCGACAAGTCCTATGCCAAGGCCACCCACAACACTTGGGGCGTCGTCCTGTCCGACGGCACCCCGTTAAAGGGTGACGACGGGGAAGCCGGGGCCGGCATGGTCATCATCCGCATGTTGGAGCGTGAGGGCCTGTCAGATCACCTGATTGTCGTGACGCGGTGGTACGGTGGCAAGCATCTGGGCGGCGACCGGTTTCGCCATGTGCAAAGCTGCGTGCGTGCGTATCTGGACGAGATGGCCGAGGCTAACGGCCTATAGGCTAATCGCGATTGCCGAGAAAAAGCAGATGGATGCGGCCAGCACGAACCCGTGCCAGATCGCGTTCTGGAACCGCATGCCGGGATGCGCATAGACGATGGTCCCCAGCGAATAGGTCAGCCCGCCCACGGCGATCAGCACCAGCGCGACACCCGGCAATGTATTCCACATCGGCCAGATCAGTAGAACCGACAGCCAGCCCATGGCCAGATACAAGGCCAGCGAGGCCCTTGATTGCGCGCTCCAGAACAGCAGCTTGGCCACCGCGCCGATGATCGCCAGCACCCAGACGATGCCAAGGATGCCGTAGGCAAAACCGGTCCCGATCACCATGACGATGGGAGTGTAGGTTCCTGCTATCTTGAAGTATATCGCCGCGTGATCGACCCGTTGAAGCAGCGGGCGGGTCCTGTCGAATGGCAAGGTGTGATAGATCGCCGATGCGGACAGCGACAGGATAAAGCAGATCGCGTAAACGAGGGTCGCGATGACCGGTGCGCCCTGAACGCCGGCATGATCCATCAGCAAAAACGTTCCAGGAATCGCAAAGCCCAGCCCAAGCCCATGTACAGTGCTATCGGCAACGGTTTCAGCTGGGGAATAAGGATAAGCCATGATTAAATGCTAGCACCAAACGGTTTTGTTTTCATGAACGACTTTTGGCCATCACGTGCTATCTCTGCTCCTCCTTTTGCTGCCGTTTCAGGTGCCAACGGTACAATATCGGCGCAAGAACATGGTCATAAACCACACACGCCAGACCATGCACGCCGGGAAGGCTGACAACCCGCGCCACCCATCGCATCTGCGGGATTTCCTGCCACAGGACAATGAAGGCCGGAATGCCCGCATAGACCTGCCCGTCCTTGCGCAGGTGCAAGCGTCTTGCAGCCTCATCCGGCGTCAGACCCCATTCAGCCAACCGGCTGCCATCATTCAGATCGTCATACTGGATCGCCAAAGCCTGCGCTTGGCTCAACCGTTCATAGTGGTCAATCTCGCGACTGCACACGGCGCAACTGGCGTTATAAAGGACTTTAGTCTTGTCGGTCATGTCTATGAATATAGGTCGCGCCGGACCCAGTAACAGTCCCTAGCGCGGTTTGTTACTGTCGATCCATCGCGACATCATGGTTTTATCGCGGAAACATTCCTGCGGGACCTGGGTCCGCTTGAGCCTTGCAATACGCTCGGCAAAACCCACCTGCTTGGACGATGGATAATCGGCAAAGCGCCCCTCAAGGGGTTTCGGATTGTGGCCGTCGATCCATGCCGACAAAGCCGCCCGATCCGCTTCGATGCCGTCAGGCAGTTGCGCACCGGTTTTCGCGGCCAGGGCGGTCGCATATTGCATCTGCTTTGGCGTTGCAGGCAACGCGTGGCGGTCATCGTGATGATGCGCCGGAACCGCCACCTGATCGGAGGAGAAGATACCGGGGAAGTGAGGTTGATATGACATTCGTGAAACCTCCTGCATTTTACTATGGAACATATATAGAACAGTAACGGAACATTTGCAAGGTGAATGGTGTGGGTGTCTTACTCGCAACTCTACATGTAGGGTTCTGTGTTGAGGTTTAAACTACATAGGCGGCACTTCGCCGATTTCGTGTGGAGAACATCCAATGGGTAGCTGTGTTGTGCTTCGCGACAGAGTTTGCCCGAAACGCCATCAGGGTGGGGCAGATGCCGATGGTACCGCCTTGGTCTTTTTCAACTTCAGATCAGAATGAAATACCAACTGAATAGGGAAATGCCTGGTCGACCCTCGGCTTCGGGCTTTTCCATAATGTTGAAGGCTTTCGAACACTTCGTCAGGAATGTCCGGTGAGGCATCAAAATCAGTGATGTCCTGGCGGAGAGAGGCGTGGGTATACCTTCGCTCGCGACGACGTGAACCACGCTAAGCCTGCTTCGCCCAATAGGCAGAGGTGCCTCCGCTGCCCTTGATGAATTGTATCTTGAGAGGCGAATAGATCGTTCTGATTTTCAATGGTCGCGAGTACGCCAAATGCCGCCCAACAGGGCGGCGGTCACTTTGGCAAGAGAAGAGCCGTTTGTGATGCAAGCTCTGCTAAAGGGCACGTGACCAAGGCGCTCTCGAAACCAATCAAAACTTCGAGAGCCTCATTTCGCCGGGGCTATCCGGCCTCGGTCGCGTCAGACAACCCGACCCCACAGGTCATACTCGCCCGCTTCCTCGACCTCGACCGTGACGATGTCGCCGACCGACAGCCCCTCGAAGCCCTCGTCGATGAACAGGTTCCCGTCGATCTCTGGTGCGTCGGCCTTCGTCCGGCAAGTTGCGGCATCGCCGTCGATCTCGTCGATGATCACATCCATCCGACGCCCGACTTTGGCTTCCAGCTTGGCCTCGGAAATGGCCTGCGCTTTCTCCATGAACCGGTTCCAGCGGTCTTGTTTGACTTCGTCCGGCACATGATCTGGCAGCGCGTTTGACCGCGCGCCATCGACGTTTTCGTATTGAAAACAACCGACGCGGTCCAGCTGCGCCTCGTCCAGCCAATCCAGAAGGGTCTGGAACTCGGCCTCAGTCTCGCCGGGATAGCCGACGATAAAGGTCGACCGCAGGGTGATGTCGGGGCAGGTGTCGCGCCAGGCTGCGATCTCGTCCAGCGTTTTGGCTGCAGCAGCAGGGCGGGCCATGCGTTTCAGCACATCGGGGTGTGCGTGCTGAAACGGGATATCCAGATAGGGCAGCACCAGACCGTCTGCCATCAGCGGGATCAGGTTGCGGACATGGGGGTAGGGATAGACATAGTGCAGCCGCACCCACGCACCAAGCGACCCCAGATCACGTGCCAGATCGGTGATGTGGGCGCGGTGGCCGCGATCTTCGGCATGTTTGATATCAACCCCGTAGGCCGATGTATCCTGAGAGATCACCAGCAGTTCTTTCACACCGCCTTGCACCAGCTTTTCCGCCTCGCGCAGGATCGCATGGGCGGGGCGCGATTGCAGGCGGCCGCGCATGTCGGGGATGATGCAGAACTTGCATTTGTGGTTACAGCCCTCTGAGATTTTCAGATAGCTGTAGTGGCGCGGGGTCAGGCTGACGGCTTGGGCAGGCAGCAGGTCGATGAACGGATCGGGCGATGGCGGCACAGCGGCGTGCACGGCATCCAGGACCTGCTCATATTGGTGCGGGCCGGTGACGGCCAGAATGCGCGGATGATGTTCGCGGATGTAATCAGGTTCGGCCCCCAGGCAGCCTGTCACGATCACGCGGCCATTTTCCTTGAGCGCCTCTCCGATGGCATCAAGGCTTTCGGCCTTGGCGGAATCAAGGAAGCCGCATGTGTTCACGATCACTGCGTCGGCACCGGCATAATCTGGCGACACGCCGTAGCCTTCGGCCCGCAGGCGCGTCAGGATGCGTTCGGAATCGACAAGCGCCTTGGGACAGCCCAGGCTGACCATGCCGATGGTCGGCTGGCCGGGGCGGGACGGGGTACTGATTTTCGCTTGGGGCGCAAGATCAGGGCGTAGATTGGGTGGGTTTGTGCTCATGAAATGCGCTATAAGCCATGCAAAGGGTCTGGGAAAGGGCCTGTAACGGCAAGGAGACGGGCAATGAAATGGATTATCAGGCTGTTCGGGCTGGTTCTGCTGATCATCGTGGTCGGGATCGGGTCACTGTTCTTGCTGCCGGCGGACCGGATTGCGAAAGTGGCGGCGGACCAGCTGCGCAATTTGACGGGGCGCAACGTTGCCATCACGGGGGATGTCGGGCTTACGTTCTGGCCCGTGTTGGGGATCAACGCAGACGGGCTTGAGGTGGGTAATGCATCATGGGCCAAGGACGGTGCCATGCTGTCGGCGGCCAATGCGGCGATTGGCGTCGATGCCATGGCGCTGATCCGTGGCGAGATCAAGATCACCAACATCGAAGCGCAAAGCCCCACGATCCGGTTGGAACAGCGTCGCGACGGCCGCGCCAGCTGGCAGTTCACCGACGCGGGCGGCGACGCGCAGATTGAAACCGCGCCGACGGCTCCGGCCAGCACCCCGCGCCCGCTGACGATCCAACGGCTGAACATCACGGACGCGACGCTGATCTATGACGCCGAAGGCAGTGATCTGGTGCGCTACGAGGGGGTCGATCTGTCGCTGGACTGGTCCGAACGCGCTGGCCCTGCCGTGATCAATGCAGCACTTCGTCCTGCGGGGGAAAGGGTGTCGGTCGAAGCCACGATTGACCGCTTTGACCAGTTTCTGAACGGGGATGTGCGGCCCTTGCAGGCGCGCATCGATACCAAAGGCGGCGGCGCGAACCTGACCGGACGTGCGGGGCTTGCGGGGGCTGTTGCGGGCGATTTTTGGATAAAAACATCTGATACCGGGCGGTTTTTGGCGTCTCTGGGGGCAGCGGGTGTTGATCTGCCCCAAGGGTTGGGGCGCACCATGGACGTCAGGGCGCAGCTGACCATGACACCGGATCGCCGTCTTGCAATACGCGAGATGACAGCGGACCTTGGTGGGAATACGCTGCGCGGTGCTGCGGATATCACGCTGAACGGCACGCCTGACATCAACGCGCAGCTCAGCGCGGGTGCCTTGAATCTGGCGGACTTCGGGGGAAACGAGACTGCAGGCGGCGGTACCTCTGAGGCTTCGTCCGCCTCGGGATGGTCCAAGACCGCGATTGACGCTTCGGGGCTTGCAGCTTTCAACGGTGAAATCGCGTTGAGGGCGGACAGCGTCGAACTGGGCGCGCTTACCTTGGGGGCAACGCGCGTTTTGCTGCGCAATGACAGATCCCGCATGGTGGCTGAACTGCGCGAAATCAACGCCTATGACGGTGTGATCAGCGGTGAGTTCGTGGTGAACAATCGTGGCGGCCTGTCTGTCGGGGGCAAGCTGGCAGCGCAGGGCGTATCAATGCAGCCGTTGTTGCAGCAGACTGCGGGCTTGAATCGGTTCCGCGGCACCGGTGATGCCGAACTGTCGTTCCTGGGCAGCGGTCAGACGCTGGATGCCATCATGCGGTCGCTTGGCGGCAAGGGGGCCGTCAACATCGGGCGCGGCAGCATCGACGGGATCGATCTGGATGCGTTGATGGGGAATTTTGACGTCAAAGGGGGCACGACAGTGTTTGATTCGCTTGGGGCAACCTTCGGGATCGAAAATGGCGTGCTGGAAAATGGCGACCTGCTGATGCTGCTGCCCAATTTCACGGCAACCGGCACAGGGCAGGTGGGGCTTGGGGCGCAAACGATTGATTATACCGTGACGCCAAAAGCGCTGCGCGTGAACGGTGATCGCGGTCTGGCCGTGCCTGTGCGCATTGTCGGGCCTTGGGCTGCGCCTCGCATCAAACCTGACCTGCAAGCGGCGCTTGATCTGAACTTTGCGGACGAAAAGGCGAAAGTCCAGAACAGACTGGAGCAAAAACTGGAGGAAAGGCTGGGCCTTCAGCGGCAAGACGGGCAATCGGTTGAAGATGCCGTCAAGGACAAGCTGGAAGACAAGCTGAAACGCGAGTTGTTCAAGATGTTCGACTAGCGTGGCTGCCCGGAATTTTCAAAAATTCAGTATCGGAAAGTTCGAATTTCCCGGCCACCGCATCGGGCCGGGTCGTTTCGTGTCAAATCGCCGCCGCGTCCTCGTCTTTACCTAAGTGAACGGGGGCGCTATGGCTATGCCAAGCGCAAGGAGCATCTCATGGCCAATGATCTTTTCAACTCTTTCATGACCGGACCCGACGAGAACGGTCGTTTCGGCGAATTCGGCGGGCGGTTCGTCTCGGAAACCCTGATGCCGCTTATTCTCGAGTTGGAAGAGCAGTATGAGAAAGCCAAGACGGACGACAGTTTCTGGGCTGAAATGCACGATCTGTGGACCCATTACGTGGGTCGCCCCAGCCCGCTGTACTTTGCCGAGCGCCTGACCGACCATCTGGGCGGTGCCAAGGTCTATATGAAGCGGGACGAGCTGAACCATACCGGTGCCCACAAGATCAACAACGTGCTGGGCCAGATCATTCTTGCCCGCCGCATGGGCAAGAAGCGGATCATCGCAGAAACCGGCGCGGGGCAGCACGGCGTGGCCACGGCGACCGTATGTGCCAAGTTTGGCCTGCAATGTGTCGTCTACATGGGCGCGCATGATGTTGAGCGCCAAGCGCCGAACGTGTTCCGCATGCGCCTGCTGGGGGCCGAGGTCATTCCCGTGACGTCAGGCCGTGGCACGCTGAAGGACGCGATGAACGATGCGTTGCGCGATTGGGTCACCAACGTGCGCGATACCTTCTATTGCATCGGCACAGTGGCCGGTCCCCACCCTTATCCCGCCATGGTGCGCGATTTCCAAAGCATCATCGGCAAGGAAGTGCGCGAACAGATGATGGCTGCCGAGGGCCGGTTCCCAGACACTGTCATCGCTGCGATCGGGGGCGGGTCGAACGCCATGGGGCTGTTCTATCCCTTTCTCGATGACAAACAGGTCGGCATCATCGGCGTCGAAGCCGGCGGCAAGGGCGTGAATGAAAAGATGGAGCATTGTGCGTCGCTGACCGGCGGCCGTCCCGGCGTGCTGCATGGCAACCGCACCTATCTGCTGCAAGACGACGACGGGCAGATCCTCGAAGGGTTCTCGATCTCTGCTGGCCTGGACTATCCCGGGATCGGGCCCGAGCATTCGTGGCTGCA
The DNA here is from genome assembly GCF_000156335.1 of Roseobacter sp. GAI101. Lineage (GTDB taxonomy): Bacteria > Pseudomonadota > Alphaproteobacteria > Rhodobacterales > Rhodobacteraceae > Sulfitobacter. The sequence continues at coordinate 2,118,285 of NZ_DS999213.1, read as the reverse complement.
TGACATCGGTCGCGCGCAATATGTGTCGATCACCGATGTCGAAGCGCTTGAGGCTTTCCAACTCAGCTGCAAGCTTGAAGGGATCATTCCCGCGCTTGAGCCGTCTCACGCGCTGGCCCATGTGATGAAGATCGCGCCGGAATTGCCCAAAGACCACATCATCTGCATGAACATGTGTGGGCGTGGCGACAAGGATATCTTTACCGTCGCCAAGGCGCTTAGCTTTGACATGAAAGTCTAAGCGGACTTTCATCAACGAATACATCAGGGCAGCGTTCGCGCTGCCCTTTTTTATCGTGTCAGCTCAAGAATATCGAAGTCGCTTTCCACCACCGGGGCCGGGAACATCAGCCGTGCGCGCTGGTTGCTGACGCGTTCGAATACCGCGATGTCGGGCTGTATCTCACCGTCGCCCGCGTAATCAGCGGCCAGATCAGCGTAGTCAGGCGGCGTCTTGCCCGCGACATAGCCGACGCCGCTATAGATCGCGCGCCCGTCGCGCAGGGCAATAAACCCGCGCGTGCGTTGCGAACCGCTTAGCTTTTCGAACAGATAGCCGTCGCCCTGAAACGTCAGGCGGCATTTGAAGGGGCTGTAGACGACCAATCCGGTCAGCCCGCCCAGCTTCATGGTGCGGCAGGACCATTCGCCGCCCAGTCCTTCGTCAAAGGCGACCTGAGCGGTGCCAGACAGCGCCCGGGTTAGCGCGTCCACATCTGCGGGGGATCCGGTTTGAAACGCCTGCAACATGGCGCGGCCCGCGGTCTGGTCGAACCGTTCAAGACGCGATTGTTCCTGAGGGCGCAACGTTTGCTGGGCCGTCGCAGGCAGTGCGGCGCAGATCAGCGCCAGGGCAAGCAACCGTCCCTTCATGCGTCGCCTGCGGTAATCGCATGTGCCAGCAACACCTGCAAAGGTACGATATCCAGCGCACGCTTGTGGGTCGCCTCCAGATGCACCTTCGGCCCGCAGCCTTCTTCGGCTGCCTGCAAGAAACGTCCGGCGCACAGGCACCATGGATCGCCGGGGTTCAGCCCGACAAAGCCGAATTCGGGGCGCGGGGTGCTAAGGTCATTGCCGACATATTTCGAAAAGGCCAAAAACTCGGCTGTCATTACGGCGCAGACGGTGTGGCTGCCTTGATCGGCGGCGCAGGTATTGCACAGCCCGTCGCGAAAGAAGCCCGTTACCGGATCGGTGCCACATACCACCAGGACACCATTCAGGACGTTTATACTGTCTTCAGGCTCCATCAGATATCCTCCAAGGCGGTGCTGATCTGGCGAAAGATATCGACGTTCTGTTCGCTGACCCCTGATTGTCGAAAATTCCGGTCGGCGGCGTTTGTGGCAATCACCACGCCCGCCGCGCGGTTGATATAGATATACTGGCCATAGACGCCACGGGCCATGAACTCCCCTGCCGCAGCCCCTTTGGGGATCCACCATTGATAGCCATACCCGATCGCCCCCGCCGCAGTGGGGGCCGATGCCGCCGTCGAGGCTGCCACCCAGGCCGCAGGGATGATCTGGCGGCCGTTATAGGCCCCGTCCTGCATGAACATCTGCCCCATGCGTGCATAATCGCGGGTGGTCAGGTTCAGCCCGCCCAGAACAAAGCCCACGCCCGCCCCGTCGGTCAGGTAGTAGGGTTCGTATTCCAGCCCCATCGGCACAATCACCTTTTCGCTGAGCAAATCAGGCACCGAACGCCCTGTCGCCCCGCGCACGACCATCCCGATCACGTGGGTGTCGATCGACACATATTGCCACTGCTGACCGGGCGCGGCAAAGCGATCCGTCAGCTCGGCGGTGAAATCATCCAATGTGCCGCCCAATGCAATGACACGGCCCATGCGGTTGATATCCGAATCCTTGTCCAGATAATCCTCGTCAAAGGTGACGCCGCTGGCCATGTTCAGCACGTTGCGGATCGTGGCCCCGTCATAGGCCGTTCCGATCAAGCTTGGCGCATATTGGGTGACCTGGTCATCCAGCGACCCGATCTGCCCCTCGTCCAACAAGATGCCGACCAGACCTGACAAGTAGCTTTTGGCGACCGACCAGCTGATCCGCCGGTCATCGGGGTTCGTTCCCTTGTAGTAATCCTCGTAAACGATCTGCCCGTCCTTCAGAACGACAAGTGCGGTGACATCGCGCGCGGTGATCCAGTCATTTACCTGCGGCGGCAAGGTGAATTCATCGCCATAGCCCAATTCGGCGGTGGGGCCATCGCCGCGGGGCACAGGGGTGGACAGAAACGCCTGATCCATGTGGCTGAAGTTGAAGACGATCTTTTCGGGTGAGAACAGCGAATTGACCGCCATCAGCCGCGTGATCTCGTCCCGTTTCCACAGGCCGACGACCACTGCCGCCAGAATCAGCGCCAACAAGATCCGCCCCAGCCATTTTCCGAATGTTCGCATCATCAACTCCCTGCCACTTGGGCCATCCAACCACAGGGGGCGGTCGCGTACCAGCCCAACGGCATCAGCCGGTGTGCTGCCAGTCGATCCAGCGCCCGTGAAAATCGACGCGGCCAAGGTTCAGCGTGATGTCGCCCGGCCACAGGCGCAGGGTCAGCGCAGCCCCCTTTTTGTCTGTCCCGTCGTTTTCCATCGCAAGCCATGCCAAGGGGCGCTGTGCCGTGGCGCGCGCGCCCGCCGCTTCGATCAGGGCCTTGCCGCGCGCCTGGGCAGATTTGGGGAAATACTGCCACGCGACGGTGTGCTGGATCAGATGCAGGCTCCCTTGGGGGGCTTTGGGCAATTGCTGCGCCAGCCAGTCGATGGCATCGCCCTGATCCACCTTGGCCTGCATCACCGACGCGGCAGAGCGGGTCAGGTTCAGCCGTTCAGGCTGGTCGGCCCACAGATAGGCCATCAAGCGCAGCAGATGGTCGTGGCGCGTAGGGTCAAGCGGATGCAGATCAACGCCGCGCCGCTTTTCGACACGAGGCTGGGTTTTCGGGGGCAGGGCACCGGTCCAGTCCGGAGACAGCAGGATGGTCGACATGTTGGGGCCAAAGTGGTGGCCATCAATTTCCAGCGCAAAGTGATCCCACATCAGGTTCAACCCGCCACTGGCCCCAAGTTCGGACAAGTGGATCGGCAGGTTGAAATGCTGTGCCGCAACGCGCGCGCCCGCGATCAGAGCGGCCGAACGGCGTACCTCGTTGGTCTGGGGCGCATGATCGGTCCACTCCAGCAAGAACGCCTCGTGGGTCTGAAGCGCTCCCAGCACGGCGGCAGAGAGATCGGCATCCGAGGTCTGATGCGGCGGGTAGACCGCGACCAATTCCGGTGCCTTGCGCTTGAGCACCAGCGCATGCAGGCCGCCCGCGATGCGCAGCGGCAAGGATGCCCCCATCGGCCCGACATCGCCCTTGGCGCTTGCGAATTTACGACCAAGCGCTGTGTCCCTGGGCCAGTCGCGGGCCAGAACCATCATCAATTGCCCCATGAAGGGCGAGCCCAAAGCGACGCAATGGGCTGCTTGGTCTTCAAAGGCTTGTTTCAATGTCATTTGAAGCGGTCCATCAGTTTTTGGAGGGAAGATCGTTCGTCGGCCTGCGGTTCGGGGTCATCTTTGACAGTCGGTTGGGGCGGCTTGGTGGCCTGCGTCTTTTGCGGCGGTTTCGCCGGTCCCTTGGTGCCGGTACCGGATCGGGGCGGGGAAACGCGCATTGCGACGGCATTCATGAATTTTGCAGTATCACCGCGCGCCAGTTCCGGCGCGCCGTCGCTGATGCCGCGCAATACGTCATCCAGCCAAGCCTCGTCCGCCTTGGCAAAGTCGCGCAGCACATAGCCGGGCACGGCGTCCTTGTGGCCGGGGTGGCCCACGCCAAGACGGACGCGATGATAGTCCGGACCGATATGCGTATGGATCGACCGCAACCCGTTGTGGCCTGCATGGCCGCCGCCGGTTTTGCATTTCACCTTGGCCGGAGCGAGGTCGATTTCATCATGCAGAACGATCACGTCCGATGGCTCGAGCTTGTAAAACCGCATCGCCGCCTGCACGGACTGGCCCGAGAGGTTCATGAACGTCTCTGGCTTGAGCAGTACGGCGCGTTCCGACCCCAAGCGGCCCTCGCTGACCAGTCCCTGGTGCTTGGACTTCCAGGGGGCGAAACCGTGATCGGCCGCGATCATGTCCAGCGCCATGAAGCCGATGTTATGGCGGTTGCGGGCGTATTTCGCGCCCGGATTTCCAAGCCCTACGATCAGTTTCATGAAAAGATCCCTTATGATTGCAGCCCTGCTTATCAAACACTCGCGTCAAACGAAATACGGGGCCGCCACTGGCGACCCCGTATTCCTTCAACCGCACTTGCGTGGGGTTGCGCGTTCTATCAGTCTTCGTTGACTTCTGTTGCTGGCACTTCGTCTGCTGCAACGTCTTCATCTTCGTCGTCCTGGCTGGCAAGACCGGAAGGTGCCGAAACCTGTGCAATCACAAAGTCGCGGTCGATGACTGGCTTCGAGCCTTCGGGCAGAACAACATTCGCGATTGTCGCGCTGTCGCCGATTTGCAGACCGGAAATATCAACGGTGATGTGATCAGGGATATCGCCCGCAGTCACAACCAGTTCGACTTCGGGGCGTACCAATGTCAGAACGCCGCCTTTTTTCAGGCCAGGGCATTCTTCTTCACCCGAAACTTCGACCTGAATGAACAGGTTGATTTTTGTGGTGCGCTTGAGACGCATGAAGTCGACGTGCGTTGGCAAGTCTTTGACAACGTGACGCTGAACATCGCGGCAGATGACACGAACGTCGTCGTGGCCTTCGACCTTCATGTTGAACAGCGTGGCCTTGAAACGGCCTGCGCGCAGCTTGGTCAGCAGCTTGTTGAAATCCAGGTTGATCGGCAGTGGGTCAACGTCACCGCCAAACACGATGCCCGGTACCATGCCGTCACGACGTGCCTGACGAGCGGCGCCCTTGCCTGTCCCCGTCCGTACGAAAGCTTCAAGATCAGGAATCTCTCCAGCCATGTTATTCTCCAATATGTTTAGGGCGGACATCCTCCAAGGCTGTATGTCCGCGTGAAGCCGCGCGTATAGACGGGATCTGGCACCGAGGAAAGACAAAAAATCGCCTTGGGCGTGACGGTCGTGGTCTTGCGGGTGCACGGTTGCCGTTTGTAACGGGTGCCGCGGCCCTGACCGTCCTGATCCCCGCCTTGGCACGCAAGACGGGGACGGGGCCAGGTCAGTCCTGCCAGTCGCCTCCGAAATCCTTGGGGATCAAAAGGTTATGCTTTCCCAGATCCTTGACCGACGTTTCGCCGCACAGCGCCATGGTCAGGTCCAGTTCCTTGTGGATCACCTCAAGCGCAGTGGTCACGCCTTTCTGACCCATGGCACCCAGACCGTAGATATAGGCGCGGCCGATAAAGGTGCCCGACGCCCCCATTGCCATCGCCTTGAGCACGTCCTGACCCGACCGGATACCACTATCCAGATGCACTTCGATCTGGTCGCCAACCGCGTCCAGAATCGACGGCAACGCACTGATCGAGCTGATCGCCCCATCCAGCTGCCGGCCGCCATGGTTGCTGACGATGATCGCATCCGCGCCGACTTGCAGTGCCATTTTGGCGTCTTCGGCGTCCAGAATGCCCTTGAGGATCACCTTTCCGCCCCACTGTTCCTTCAGCTTGGCGATCTTGCCCCAGTCCAGCGATGGATCGAACTGTTCAGCCGTCCACGCGCCAAGGTTTGCCGTATCATCGACGCCCGTCACATGGCCGACGATATTGCCAAAGGTCCGCCGCTTTGCGCTGAGCATTTCAATCCCCCAGGACCATTTGGTCGCAAGGTTTGCGATGGTCTTGGCGGTCAGCTTGGGCGGGGCAGAAAGGCCGTTTTTCAGATCCTTGTGCCGCTGGCCAAGAATTTGGAGGTCAAGCGTGATGACAAGCGCCGAACATTTCGCATCTTTGGCGCGCTGGATCAGACGTGACACGTAATCTTCGTCACGCATGGTATAAAGCTGGAACCAGAACGGCTTGGTCGTTGCCTCGGCCACGTCCTCGATCGAATTGATCGACATCGTTGAAAGGGTATAGGGCACGCCAAAGGCTTCGGCAGCACGGGCGGCTTTGATCTCGCCGTCAGCGTGTTGCATGCCGGTAAGACCGACGGGGGCAAGGGCCACGGGCATGGCGACATCCTGGCCGATCATCTGTGTCTTGGTGGTGCGCCCGCTCATGTCGACGGCAACGCGCTGGCGCAGACGGATTTTATCGAAATCAGATGTGTTTTCGCGGAAGGTCTGCTCGGTCCAGCTGCCCGATTCGGCATAATCATAGAACATGCGCGGCACGCGGCGTTCGTGCAGGCGCTTGAGGTCTTGGATATTCGTGATCACGGGCATCAGCGGGCTTCCTCTGTATTGGTCAGATTATCTAACCAATACAGAACGCTTAACGCAATCGCTTTGCGCTGAATAAATCAGGCGCGATGCGCCCCGTCCGCCAGGGTCTTGACGAAGGCAAGCACGTCGGCAACCGGCGCGCCGCCGGCGATCTTGGACACAATGGCAGAGCCGACAACGCAGCCGTCGGCCACAGCCGAAATCGCCTCGGCCTTTTCGGGGGTATTAACGCCAAAACCCACAATCACGGGCAGACCGCTGGCGTTCTGGATACGCGCGACCTCGGGGGCGACATCGCCGGCATTCGCTTCGGCTGAACCGGTGATGCCGGTGATCGAGACGTAATAGACAAAGCCCGAGGTGTTCTGAACAACGCGCGGCAGGCGCTTGTCGTCGGTGGTGGGTGTGGCCAGCCGGATAAAGTTCAATCCGGCAGCCTGGGCGGGAATGCACAGTTCGTTGTCTTCTTCGGGGGGCAGGTCGACCACGATCAACCCGTCGACGCCTGCTGCCTTGGCGGCGACCAGGAATTTATCGACGCCCATGGAATAGATCGGGTTGTAATACCCCATCAGGACGATTGGCGTGGTGTCGTCCTGTTCACGAAATGCCGTTGCAAGTTCCAGCGTCTTTTTCAGCGTCATGCCGGCCGCCAATGCGCGCTGTCCGGCCAACTGAATGGCGGGGCCGTCGGCCATGGGGTCAGTGAAGGGCAGGCCAAGTTCAATGATGTCTACGCCGGCCCCCGGAAGGCCACGCACGATTTCAAGGGATTTGTCAAAATCCGGGTCGCCCGCCATGACATAAGACACGAAAGCCTTTTTGCCTTGGGATTTCAGGTCAGCGAATTTTGCGTCGATGCGTGTCATGAGTGCGGCCTTTTTGCATGGTTGCTTTGCAATGCCCAATAAAACCACAGAAATCAATGGAGCACCGCGCGAGTGGGGCGTGGAATTTTCAAAAATTCCGGACCGAAAAATTCGAATTTTCCGCGCACTTGCCGCTGCGGGGTCTTCCAATGTCACGCAGTCGGCTTAAATGATGCGTATGAATTATGTCCTCGCGCTCCTTTTGCCCCCGCTTTCCATCCTGCTGACAGGCCGGATTTTTACAGCCATCATCGTGTTCCTCATCTGGATTCCGGCGATCATCTTTTCCGGTGGTCTGACGCACCCGATGTTCATCTTGCTGGCTTGGATCCTGATCTATCAATCGCATGAGGATCGCCGCGCGCGCTAAGACTTGCGCAAACCCCGTCAAAACCCTAGGACAGCGCCAAGTTATAAAGGATGCATGTCATGGGTTTTAAAATGGGAATCGTGGGTCTGCCGAATGTCGGCAAATCGACCCTCTTCAATGCGCTGACCCGGACGGCGGCCGCGCAGGCTGCCAACTTCCCGTTCTGCACGATTGAACCCAATGTGGGTGAAGTCGCCGTACCGGACGCGCGCCTTGATAAACTGGCCGAGATCGCCAAGTCGAAATCGATCATCCCCACGCGCATGACTTTCGTCGATATCGCGGGCCTCGTCAAAGGCGCGTCCAAGGGCGAAGGGTTGGGCAACCAGTTCCTTGCCAACATCCGCGAAACCGACGCCATCGCCCATGTCCTGCGCTGTTTTGAGGACGGCGACGTTACCCACGTCGAAGGCCGGGTCGACCCTGTAGCCGACGCCGAGACAATCGACACCGAATTGATGCTGGCTGATCTGGAGAGCATCGAAAAGCGCCGCGCTGGCCTGGTCCGCAAGATCAAGGGCAATGACAAGGATGCAGCCCAGCAGGACCGCCTTCTGGCACTGGCCCAGGCCGCAATTGAAGACGGCAAGCCCGCCCGCACCGTGACCATCGACGAAGACGATGCCAAAGCCTGGCGGATGCTGCAACTTCTGACCACCAAGCCCGTGCTTTACGTTTGCAACGTCGGCGAATCAGAGGCTGCAGAGGGCAATGCCCTGTCCACCGCCGTCGGCGAGATGGCCGCAGCGCAGGGCAACAGCCACGTCATCATCTCGGCCCAAATCGAAGAGGAAATCAGCCAGCTTGACCCCGAGGAAGCAGACATGTTCCTTGAGGAGATGGGCCTCAAGGAAGCGGGCCTGAATCGCCTGATCCGCGCCGGATATGAACTGTTGCACCTCGAGACTTACTTTACCGTCGGCCCCAAAGAGGCACGTGCCTGGACGATCAAGCACGGCACATCCGCCCCCAAGGCTGCCGGCGTGATTCACGGTGATTTTGAAAAAGGCTTCATCCGAGCCGAGACGATTGCCTATGATGATTTCGTGACGCTGGGTGGCGAGGGGCCGGCAAAGGAAGCCGGCAAGATGCGCTCCGAAGGCAAAGCTTACACGGTGAAAGACGGCGACGTGCTGCACTTCCTGTTCAACACTTAATATCTGCCGCACGTTCGCGGCTTTTGTCCCGCTGTTTACCGTTTGAAATCACTGTCACCTCAAGCTTTAGCGCTGCGCAATTGGGGTGGTCAGGGAATTCCTGCCGGCGGTTTTGGATGAACCTGGTTTCTGGCATGGTGGAATGTAAGCCAAGCCAGATCATCCAGGCCGCAAGATCTCGTCCTTCAAAGAAATTTCCACACCTTCGGTGCCCATAGCCTGCGCGAACGTCCCGTCGGGGGCAGCCGCAAGCTTTGCCGCGCACACGAAGACACTGCCGATTTATTCGTTCAGGCGTCCAAGCCAGCGGTATTCGTCATGCGCAGGCGATCGGCCTGAAACTTTCAAATTCGCCCTTGTAAACCCAAGGCTTGGGCGGCTATACGCGTCAGCGGAGATGTGGCCGAGTGGTCGAAGGCGCTCCCCTGCTAAGGGAGTAGGCCCGGAAGGGTCTCGAGGGTTCGAATCCCTTCGTCTCCGCCATTACCCTCTGAAATCATTGCGTAGACTAGTGATTTTAGGTAGTGGCCCCACGTAAGGCCCCACATGGAAAAAACGCTTAAGCCGTTGACGGCATTGCGTTTGAATTCATGCAATGGCGTTCAGTTTCTCAACGCTCATTTGGCCGCGCGCCGATTTCGGTGCGGTCACCATCGGTGCTGAACGTGATGTCCGCTCGCTGATGCACGAAGAGCGCAAAGTGTGGTTCCTCAACGTGGGGCACGACAGCGGGCTTATCAACTTTCCGTTAATGTGCAGGCACAAATCAACAAACACCGTTACACCAAACACAAGAAGCCTCAGTCCGTACTCGACATGATATAGGCAAGAAGGCCCATCGCATCGTGGAGCTGGCTTCGTTTGATCTGTCCACCGAGGCAGACTCGGATGGCTTCGGTTGGATTGCCGGAAACGGTGAAGGCGTCTGACGGCATGATCCCCACTCCTGTGCCTGCCATGCGCCCGATCATTTCGGCGCGCGTGATGCCTTCGGGCAGGTGAAGCCAGACATTGAAGGCGTGTGGGGTCGATTCAAAGCGGAACCCGTTCAGGGCTTGGGAAGCGATGGCCTGACGTGCCAGCGTTTCCTCGCGGACAAAGCGGCGGATGCCGTCCGCGGTGCCATCGATGATCCAGCGTGTTGCAAGTGCCATCATCAAGGGTGACGGCATGACCGAGATGATCCTGATCTGATGTGCCAGTTCGCGGGCAGCGTGGCTGTTGGGGGCGACGGTGTAGGCAAGGCGCAAACCGGCACCGATACACTTGGCCAGCCCGCCGATATGCCAGACCAGATCGGGAGCGAAGCTGGCCAACGGTGCCGGTGGGTGGGGTGGAATGAAGCCGTAGGCGTCATCCTCGATCAGTGGCAGATGGTGGGCAATAATCACGTCTGCTATGGACTGACGGCGCGCGAGTGAGATTGTCCGTGTCGTTGGGTTGTTCAGGGTCGGATTGAGATAAAGAGCCTTTGGCCGATGTTCACGGATCGCCGTGTTAAGCGCATCAATATCGATCCCATCCGCATCCCCCGGAAGGCCCACAAGGCGCAGGTTCAGCCGCGCGCAGATGCTGCGTATACCAGGATAGGTCACATCCTCGCACAACACGACATCCCCGGGTTTGGCCAGACTCATCAGGATCGCAAGGATGGTGGGATGTGCGCCGGGTGTCACTGCGATCCGGTCGAGTGACGGGACGAGGCCGCGCAGGGATAACCACGTCGATGCGGCCTCCTTGTCGATCTGGCCGCCCGTGGACGATTGGTATCGCAGCAAGTCGATCAGGTTCGCTGTGACGGTCTGCACGCCTGCCTCCATCCGGGCCAGAAGCGCGGGCTCGTCCGGCTCGGGAGGCAGGTTCATGGTCAGGTCGACGTCGGCGTGTCGGCGCTGCTCGCGTTGGGGATCCGCGCGTTTTGTGCCGATCACGAAAGTGCCGCGCCCGACGTGGCTGCTTACCAGTCCGCGTTGCCGCGCCTCAACATAGCCGCGTGATACAGTGGTAAAGTCGATGCCCAGCCTGTCGGCGAGCTTGCGCTGAGGCGGCAGGCGCACGCCATCCTGAAGGGTGCCATTCGAAATCCCTTCGGCAATGGCATCGGCCAGTTGCAAGTAACGGGCGGCACCGTCGGTGCGCAGAATCGGTGTCCAGTCTTTCATCGGGAAATACTACAGCCAAATTATATCGGATTGAATTGCTTTGTATGGATTTTATTCAAATAATCCAGCTCAATCCTTCTTGGACTGCTGATAAATAGGTCTCGACCGGTGAATATTACGAAGGCGAAGGGATTCATTGCTCTAAATTGTATGTGTAATTGATTCTTATATTGATTGGATTTCCTTAGGCGCGGCACACTCACTCTACACGAAGCGGTCAATACTGGCCGACCAGCAAAAGGGATTGATACATGCCGGCAGTAACGCAAGAAAAACACAAGGACGGCGATTTTTTCGTCGATTACGAAGACAAGGTTTTCGAGGATGTGAAAGCAGAACCGGGCCAGAAGGCGCTTGTCACCTTCCACACCGTGGCCTTCGAGGGGTCCATCGGCCTCGTCAATATGCTCAACGCCATTCGTCTGGCACGCAAAGGGTTCGAAACCTCGATCCTGCTGTACGGTCCTGGCGTGACACTTGGCATCCAGCGCGGATTTCCGACACTGGGCGATGCGGCGTTCCCAGGGCATCAGAACTTTGCAGACAATCTCAAAAAGTTCATGGCTGAGGGCAGCAAGATCTACGCATGCCGCTTTGCGCTTCAGGCACTCTATGGTCACGGCGAAGCATCGCTGCTGCCAGGCATCATCCCGATAGCGCCGCAGGATGTTTTGGATCTCAAGCTTCTGCACATCCGCGAGAATGCGGTGATCGTCGATACCTGGACGCTTTAAGCGCCAGCGCCGGGGCGACAGCCGTCCCGGCTTATCCATTCGGAGAAACACAATGTCCCGTACCATCAAGGCAGCGGCAGTCCAGATCGCACCCGATCTGACAAGCCGCGACAAGACAATGGCCCGCGTGCTTGACGCGATAGACGAGGCTGCCGGAAACGGCGCGGACCTGATTGTCTTTCCAGAGACGTTGGTGCCGTTCTATCCGTATTTTTCTTTTGTCTTGCCGCCTTGCCAGCAGGGCAAGCCGCATCTGAATCTTTATGAACAGGCCGTGACGGTCCCGTCAGACGATACGCGCCGGGTGGCCGAACGATGCGCCCATCATGGTGTGGTCGTCGTGCTGGGGGTGAATGAGCGCGACCATGGATCGCTCTACAATGCGCAACTGATCTTTGATGCAAATGGCACGCTGCTGCTGAAGCGGCGCAAGATTACGCCAACCTACCACGAGCGGATGGTCTGGGGCCAAGGCGACGGTGCTGGCCTGCAGGTCGTTGATACCCGCGTGGGGCGCATCGGCGCGCTGGCCTGCTGGGAGCATTACAACCCGCTGGCACGCTATGCCCTGATGACCCAACATGAGGAAATCCACGTTGCCCAATTCCCCGGCAGCCTTGTCGGGCCGATTTTTGCAGAGCAGATCGAGGTGACGATGCGCCACCACGCGTTGGAATCGGGCTGTTTCGTCGTGAATGCGACGGGTTGGCTGACAGATGACCAGATCGAAAGCATCACGGCCGATCCCGCGCTGCAAAAGGCGCTGCGTGACGGTTGCATGACCTGCATCGTCACCCCTGAGGGGCGTCATGTCGTGCCGCCTTTGACCAGTGGGGAAGGGATCCTATACGGCGATCTCGACATGGCGCTGGTCACCAAGCGCAAGCGGATGATGGATTCAGTTGGCCACTATGCCCGGCCCGAGCTTCTTTCCCTACATCACAAGACCGATCTGACGCCCACACGGCATGTGAGTGCGACCGGACCCCAATTCCAGCCGATCCCATTGGAGGATTGATATGCAAGCGACAACCGGCGACCTGATCAACGACCTGCAGACCCGAGGCATGCGCCTTGTCGATCCCCGCGCCGGGGCCGACAGCCGTCGTGGCGGTGCCGGACCGACAGACCACAAGGCTGTCACAATAGGTGGCATGACCGTGATGGTACCCGTCCACACCGCGACGGCCTTTGCGTCGCCCTATCTGGTCGAAGCCCCGGACGCTTCGGGCAACGCACGGGTCATGAAGGACGGCGCGTTCTTTGCCGACGTAATATTCCCGCAGCGGGCCAAGTTCCTTGATCTTTCGACCGCCGACGGTGTCCCCTACGGCCACATCGCCCAGCTGCACGCCAAGGACGTTCTGGCAACGACGGTGCTTCAGACATGCATCCGCTATGAGAGCCGCAAGAAGACCTGCAAATTCTGCGCCATCGGCCAAAGCCTTGCCGCTGGCCGGACCATCGCCCACAAGACGCCCGCGCAACTGGCCGAAGTTGCCCGGGCCGCCGTTTTGCTGGACGGGGTTAAACACATGGTCATGACGACCGGTACTCCTGCTGGCAAGGATCGGGGTGCCAAAGTTCTGACCGAAAGCGCCGAAGCCATCCGCGCCGCCGTCAATCTGCCGCTGCAGGCGCAATGCGAGCCCCCCGAGGATGACATGTGGCACCGCCGCATGAAGGATGCAGGTATCGACAGTCTTGGCATGCATCTTGAGGTCGTCACGCCCGCGTTGCGCGAGCAGATCATGCCCGGCAAGGCGCAAGTCTCGCTTGAGAAATACTTCGACAGCTTCGCCGCGGCGGTAGAGGTTTTCGGTTGGGGACAGGTCTCGACCTACATCCTTGCCGGGCTTGGCGATACGCAAGAGGCGATCCTGTCGATCTGCGAACGGCTGACTGCGATCGGCGTCTATCCTTTCGTTGTGCCCTTCGTACCCGTTACGGGCACACCCTTGGAAAGCCACCCTGCGCCGACCTCTGCCTTCATGCACGGCGTGCTTGGCCCGCTGTCGCAGATGATCGTGGATCGGGGGATGCGGGCTGAGGACATCAAGGCTGGTTGCGGACGCTGCGGGGCCTGTTCGGCCCTGTCAGCTTTTGAGAAGTTCAGAAAGCCTGCGCGGGAGACTGCGACATGATCATCGAACGCCCCGCAGCCTTCGTCACGCCGGAATTCCTGATCCGCCTTGCGACAGAAAACTGGGAAATCGGCGGTGCCGCCTCCTTGCGTCACCGCACCTTCGTTACGGAACAGGCAATCTTTGCGGATCATGACCGTGATCAAATTGATCACACCGCCCTTCCGCTGGTGGCCGTCTCGACGATGGCATCAGAAGCGGACGAGGTCGTCGGCACCGTCCGCATTCACAAGGACAGTCCCGGCGTCTGGTGGGGGTCGCGTCTGGCCGTCGCGCCTGATTATCGGCGCGTCGGGCGACTGGGGGCGGAACTGATCCGTCTCGCGGTCGGCACGGCACACGCGCGTGGTTGCACTACATTCCTCGCCCATATCCAGATGCAGAATGTCGCCCTCTTTGAAAAACTGAATTGGCAACCACTTGGTCAGGAGGACCTGCACGGCCACCCGCATATGAAGATGCAGGCAAATCTGGATGCCTATCCCCCGGTCACCGATCCCGCGCGCGGATGGCTGGCGTTGACACGGCGCGCCGCATGATAGACGTCGCTGCCCTTGCCGCGCATCTGGCCGCGCATCCGCACGTGACCGGCAAGCGCGACATCGACGTGGCTTGCGCGGCCCTTGGGTTGTCACAGAATAGTCCTGGCCGCCCCGGCGACGACGCAGCCGCGATCCCGGACGGCGACGGCTGGCAGTTGATGGCGACGGAAGGGTTCATGAACGACTTCGTCGCCTCCGCCCCATGGTTCGCTGGCTGGTGTGCCGTGATGGTCAACATGAGCGATATACTGGCCATGGGTGGCAGGCCCACCGCCGTGACAAATGCCCTTTGGGCACCAGATGCAACGACGGCGCAAGAAATTCTGCGAGGGATGAAGCAGGCGTCGGAAGCCTATGGCATCCCCATCGTTGGCGGGCATACGAACCTGCGCACCGCGCAACCTCAACTTGCCGCCGCGATCTGGGGGCACGCCAAGGTGCTGATCACCAGCTTTGGCGCGCAACCAGACGACGTGCTGATTGCATGCGCTGACCTGCGTGGGGCATATGCCGGCGATAGCAGCAACTTTCCGGCCTTTCTAAACGCGCCCCACGAGCGGCTGCGCGGTGACATGGAAATTCTGCCAGCGCTGGCCGAAGACGGCCTTGTCACTGCGGGCAAGGACATCAGCCAGGGGGGCATCGCAGGGACGGCGCTGATGCTGGCGGAATGTTCCGGCGTCGGCATTTCCCTTGATCCAAATGTTATCACGCCCCCCGACGGCGATCTGACCCGCTGGATGACCGCATTCCCCAGCTTCGGATTTCTGCTGACCGCAAAGCCGGAAAACGCCGCCGCTATTCTGTCTCGGTTCCATAGGCGGGAAATAGGGGCAGAGGTTATTGGCACTGTTGTCGCTGGCAGCGCCCTGACCCTGAATGACGTCACCGCGGACCATCTGATATGGGATCATGCCGTCGCACCCTATCTTGGTCTTCCCCCGATCAAAGAGGCAGACCATGCCTGAGACAATTTTCCGAATTCGTTGGCCCGACGGGGCGGAGGAGGAGTGTTATTCCCCCTCAACCGTCATCCACGACCACCTGAA
This sequence comes from Roseobacter sp. GAI101, assembly GCF_000156335.1. Taxonomy (GTDB): domain Bacteria; phylum Pseudomonadota; class Alphaproteobacteria; order Rhodobacterales; family Rhodobacteraceae; genus Sulfitobacter. The sequence continues at coordinate 2,102,873 of NZ_DS999213.1, read as the reverse complement.
GGTGGGTCAAAAATACCGCGTGGATGACTTCCACACCCGAAGCCGTATGGCCCTGGACCTTGCCGCCCGGCGGGTTGAGGCCAAGTTTGGGTTCCGCTGCACCTCTGCCGACGCGCAGGCGGCGAAACTTGCCACAGCCGTTGCCCGATACAAGCCTGAGGAGACCGTCATATGCCTGTCAATCCGCTGAAGTCCCAAACTCGAACCCATGTCACAACAGTCATTGTCGGTGCTGGCCAAGCGGGAATGTCCGCATCCTATTACCTTTGCCAGGCAGGTGTCGATCACGTCGTTCTGGAGAGATATGAGCGGTTTCACGCATGGAAAGAAGATCGCTGGGACAGCTTCTGCCTTGTGACGCCCAACTGGCAGTGCAAGTTGCCGGACTTTCCCTATCGGGGGGACGATCCTACCGGTTTCATGGTCAAAGAAGAGATCATTGAGTACGTTGATGGCTTCTGCGACAGTTTCGATGCCCCGTTGCACGAGGGTGTGACCGTGACCCGGGTGGAAAAAAACCGTGGCGTCTTTGAGGTGGACACCGATCAGGGGCTGTGGTCCGCTGACAGCGTCATTGTGGCATCCGGGGGATATGACCGCCCCATCACGCCGCCCTTTGCCAGCCAGCTTGACCCCGCAATCACGCAACTCCACTCCAAGGCCTATCGTCGCCCATCCGACATTCCTGACGGCACGTGCCTTGTGGTCGGCACCGGCCAGTCTGGAGTGCAGATGATGGAAGATCTGACCATCGCAGGCCGCGACGTGCGACTGGCGGTTGGCCCGGCACCGCGCAGTCCGCGCTGGTATCGCGGCAGGGACGCGACGGATTGGCTGCATCAATTGGGCTACTACGAAACCACCATCGCGGAACAGCCCGACCCGAAAACCACCGAGGCAAAGACCAATCATTATATGTCGGGCCGCGACGGCGGCCACGAGATCGACCTGCGCCGCTTTGCTGTGGAGGGGCTGCGCATGTATGGTTCGGTTGCGGATATGGCTGGAATGACGATCCGCTTCCTGCCTGATCTGGAAAAGAACCTTGATGCCGCCGACAAAAGCTATGTCGGTATTCGCCAGATGATAGACGACTACATCGCGCGTGAAGGGATTGATGCGCCGCTTGAACCGCCCTTCGAAAAAGTCTGGCGTCCGGATGCCGAGATCACCGAAATCGACGCCGCTGCCGAAGGCATAACCTCGATCCTGTGGTGCATCGGTTTCCGCCCAAACTACAACTGGCTTCTGGTCGATTGTCTGGACGCGCGCGGTCGCCCGATACATACGCGCGGGGTCTGTGATGAGGATGGCATATTCTTTCTGGGGCTGGGCTGGCTGCATACATGGGGCTCGGGCCGTTTTCTGGGCGTGGCAGAGGATGCCGCCCATGTCGCCAAGACAATTGCGAACCAACACAAACCAGCGGGCGCGCGAATTAAGACTGCTGTATGATCCGGTGGTCTGGGCTCGATAACTCATTGAGTTAAAAGCAAAACAAGATGGTGGCTGAGAGGGCAATTGCAGACATATCTTTGGGCATTTGCCATATGGGGTGCCGACCCGTCGCCAGCCTTTTAAGCGGCCGCACATATCTTGATCGGGATCGTTTGATTATCAGATAACCCAGCATCTGGTCCGGTCATGGGCCTCGCGAAAACACCGGTCTCTCTACGGCAACTCATTACGATTTATGAAAATAATACCACTTAGATCAAGCTCTCCTATTCCTGATCAAAACTACATCGCGCATGTCGTTTTTCCATTCCTCGGACATGCCTGAAGGTCGCATATTGCTATTGGCAGAATAGGTCTGCGGCCAATCCGTCAGATCCCTTGCGCCTGTTCCAATTCCTTTTGCAGGCGCGCTTCTTCTTGGGCCTTGGGGGTCGAAAAACGCGCCAGCAGGGCATAGGCCACGGGTGTCAGATACAGCGTAAAGAGCGTTGCCAGTCCCAGCCCCCCCACGATCACCCAACCCAAGGCTTCGCGCGCCTCGGCACCTGCGCCGGTGGACAACACCAATGGCACGCCGCCCAATACGGTGGACGTCATCGTCATCATGACGGGGCGCAGACGAATGATGCAGGCGTCCTTGATCGCGCTTTGCACATCCTGGCCTTTGTCACGCAGCTGGTTGGCAAATTCGACGATAAGGATGCCATTTTTAGCCATGATCCCAATCAGGATAACCAGCCCAATCTGGCTGTAGACATTCAAACTTTGGCCCGTCAACAGCAAGGCAAAGACAGCGCATGCCAACCCCAACGGGACAGTTGCCATCACGATCACAGCAGAAATGAAGCTTTCGAATTGTGCCGCCAACACGAGAAACACCACAAGGATCGCAAAGCCGAAAGTGATCACGATCCCCGAGTTTGTTTGATCCAGGGTGGCCGCTTCAGCCAAGGGGACGATCCGGTTTTCGTCTGCCAGAACCTCGTCGCCTATGTCCAATACCTGCGCAAATGCATCGCCCAACGACAGATCGGGTGTCAGCCCTGCCGTCAATTCGACCGACCGGTTCTGGCCTTCGCGCGATAATTCAGGGGCAACGGCCCGTTCTTCAAGCGTGACAAAGCTGGACATGGGCACCATCTGCCCCGTGCCCGACTGCACAAAAATATTCTCAAGGTCGCCCGGATCATTGATCGGGTTCGCGGTTGATTGCATCTGCACATCAAAGCTTTTGTCATCAATGAATACCGAGCCAACGGTGCGCCCGTCCAGCAATGCCTGCAAAGCCTGACCCAGACCGGTGATATCAATCTCGAGGTCCGCGGCCAAAGCGCGGTCGATCTGGACAAACAACTGGGGCTGGGTCTGTTCATATTCAAGCTGGACCTGCCCCATCCCGGGTATGGCGCGCAGCCGGTCGACCATCGTTTCCGCGACGTCGGCAAGTTGTTCATAGCTGCTGCCGGTGATCCCGAACGCCAACCCCCGGCCGGCACCCCGAATACCAAGGGAATTAGGCTGAATGGCAAAGGCGCGCACCCCGATGATCTGTCTGAGCTTGCCGTTAATCTCTGCAACAATCTCCTGCTGACCGCGGGTGCGGTCCTGCCATTTGGCCAAGGTGAAAACCATAAAGCCGCGATTATTTGCGCCAAAGCCGCTTATCGAAAAGACGTTTGTGATTTCTCCGTTGTCTTGCAGGGGGGCAACCACATCTTCGATCTCGCGCATTTTGCTTTGCGTATATTCCAGCGATACCCCCTGCGGTGCCGTAACACGCAGCAGGGCCACGGCGCGGTCTTCGGGTGGGGTCAATTCCTGTCTGATGCCGTTGGTCATCATGATGGCTGTGGCGGCGACAAAGACCGATACAAGCACGATCACAAAAGGCATCGCGAGTGCCCCCTTAAGCGTGCTTTCGTAGACGCCCAGCAGGCGGTTGCCGAGCCAGATCATCGGCCCACGCGGGTTTTCCTTTGGCTTTTTTGTCAGCAAGCGGCTTGCCAATACCGGGCACAGACTAAGCGCCACAACCGACGACAGAAGCACCGCCATCGCCAGCGTAAAGCCGAATTCGCGAAACAGACCGCCTGCCTGACCGGGCAGAAACGAGAGCGGCACAAAGACGGCGGCCAGCGTCGCGGTTGTGGTGATGACGGCAAAGAACACCTGCGCCGTACCGTTCACCGCAGCGGCCCGGGGCCCCATACCCAAGGCGCGTTGGCGCACGATATTCTCAAGCACAACGATCGCATCATCGACAACCATCCCGGTCGCCAGCACAAGGGCCAGCAGCGTCAGGATATTGATCGAAAACCCCACAAGATAGATCGCCGCAAGCGTCCCGACCAAGGCAACGGGCAACGTCAGCGCAGGGATCAGCGTCGCGCGCACATCCCTCAAGAACAAAAAGATCACCGCGACGACAATCGCGATTGCAAACCCAAGCGACTTGATCACCTCGTCGATTGAACCAGAAATAAAGACAGCATCGTCGGACGTCACCGCGATCGTGACGTCATCGGGCAACGTGCGGCCAAGGTCGGCCACGACTTCGCGCACGTTCGTTGAAATCTCCAACGTATTCGACGTGGCCTGCCGAATGACCCCGATGCCCAACCCCAACTGACCGTTTGCCCGCAGCGCTGTTTCGCCGGTTGCCGGCCCCAGGGTCACCTGTGCCACATCGCCGACGGTGACGTCAGGCATGATTTCAAGCGCCTCGAACGCATCGACGGTGGCAACGCTGGCCGTTGTACGCACATTGATAGACTGGCGATCACCGGCCAGATCACCGGCGGGTGAATCGAAAGCCACACTGGACAAGGCACGCTGCATATCACCCAGCGTCAGCCCACGGCTTGCCAGTTCCAGTTGATTGATATCCACCCGGAAAATTGGTTCACGGTCACCATAGATTTGCAAATCCGCAACCCCATCGACAGAGATCAGGCGATCTTCAACGCGGTCTTGTACGATGGCAGTCAACTCTTGGGGGGACCGTCGCGCCGAGGTGACAGCGATGCGCATCACCGGTTGCGCATTCGCGTCAGCCTTTACGATCTGGGGCTGGTCCGCGTCTTCGGGCAGGTCGTTGACGATACGCCCGACGGCATCGCGCACATCCGTTGCGGCCACATCGATATCGACGTTGTCGTTGAATTCGACGGTGACCCGACTGCGCCCGAACCGCGAGTTTGACGATATGCTGCGCACGCCGGATACGCGGCCCACGGCACCTTCAATCCGGCCTGTCAGTTCCTGATCAACCGCTTCGGGTGACGCGCCGGGGAAGGGGGTGGTGATCGTGACAACCGGCCGATCCACGTTTGGCAATTCACGAATTTCGGCACCAAAAAGTGCGGCAACACCCGCCAAGACGATCAGCGCATTCAAGACAAAGGCAAGGATCGGGCGGCGTACAAAAAGCGCTGTGCCGCTAGAATTTGCTGTGCTCATAGCGAGGCACCTTGGGACTTCTCCGGCCCCAGAAGGGCAGAGGCATCTTGGCTTGAAATGTTGACCTCGGCCCCCTCGCGCAGGGTTTGAACGCCCTCGGTCACGACCATGTCATCCTTCTTGAGGCCTTCGGAAGTCACGAGGACCTCGTCGCTGTTGCGCTGCACAATCGCAACAGCGACCTGCGAAACCTTGCCGTCCCGGACGGCCCAGACAAAAGGGCCCTCGCTTGACCATTGCACTGCCAACGGGGCAATCGACAACATTGTCTCACCGGGAAAACTCAGGTTGACCGAAAAGGCCATGCCTGCGCGCAGCAGATCTGCGTCATTGGCAACTCGGCCCTGCACCAGCAGGGTTCTGCTGGCTCTGTCGACCACGGAATCTATCGCGCTAACCTCGCCCGTCAGTGTTGTATCGCGCAGGCCCAGGGGCGTCAGCGCAAAGCTTTGACCGATTTCGATCTTGTTCACGACCCGTTCAGGGACCCGAAAGTCGATCAGGATTTCGGATCGATCGGTGATCGTCACCAGAACATCCTGCGCATTGACGCGGTCACCTTCCTCAAGATCAATGATCCCGACCCAACCGGAAATCGGTGCCGCGACCTGTCGTTGGGACAAGTCAAATTCGGCCTGACGCACGGCAAGCTCCGCGCTGCGCTGCGCCAGTTCGGCTTCTCGCTTGCGGACTTCGGTGGTAGCGCCGGTTGCTTCCAGTCGTTTGATGCGATCCGCCTCTGCGCGCGCATCGTCGAGCTGAATTTTTGCCTGCTCCAGCGCAATTTGCTCTTCCTCGTCCTGAAGCTTGATGATGATGTCACCGCTTTGCACGTATCCGCCCGCAGTCAGGTAAAGATCCGTTATCACCCCCACGGCACTGGAGCGCACAGTCACAGACCGCCGCGCGCGCCCGTCGCCGATCGCATTGATCCGGTCGGTAACCGATTTTTCGCCGACAGAAACCGCAATGACACGCGCAGCACCCCCGCCGCGCCGCCCGCCTTCTTCCGAGGCTGCGGTTTGAGATGCCTCGATCCCGAGCAGATCAAGCAAGCCTATGCGATCCAGAAACGGTTGTGCTGCAGGAACATAGGTGATCCAAATATAAAGCCCCGCAACGAGAACTATGATCAAAAGACCAATTTGACGGAGCGCTGCCATTGTGAATCCATTCGTGTGATTGCCGTTCGTTCCATTAGTTAGCGTCCCGCAGGTAAAATCACATCAACTTAATGTTGATCCGGGCCTACGGAGGAACTTTGTTTCGCTGTCCGCGCATGTCCAAGGCGTATTGTCATTGGATATGGGGGTGCGCACCCTGTCGCTCTGGCTTAAGAAACGCTCTTGGCCCCCTCGAACGCTTGGGTGCAACCCAACCTCACATCTTGTGAGGTGTGAAGTGTGAGGTGTGGAGATGAATCAAGAATTCATCTAATTATTTTATAGTAGCAAAGCATTATTGTTTGGGCTTCGTTCCCGCCGTTTTCTGGCCAACCTGCTGAAATTAAAAAAATAATGCATTTGGGATAGTCGAGTTCCTCCCTTTCGGTGAGTTCGATGGTAGGGTGAGACCTTTGCGCCTGACCCGGAGGTAGATGTAGACTACAACATTGACCTGCTGAAACGCGCCTCGCTTTGGCCCGTATCGACAAATACAGAAAAGAGGCGCGTTGCGGCGGGTTGCCACAATGCGCCTCTTCTAAGTATTGAGCGGGTCCTTGAGTACTACGCAATCAAGGGACATTTTCCTCGGACGTCGGCTTTCTGCTTTCTTGGTCAAGCCTACCGGCCCATCAGCCCCGGCAACCATGTGCCCAGTTCGGGCAGCCAGACGATCAGGCCAAGCACGAAAAGCTTGATCAGAACGAAAGGTGTCACGGCCGCATAGATGTCGCGCATGCGAATTTCGGGGGGTGCCACGCCGCGCATCACGAACAACAGCAATCCGAAGGGGGGCGTCAGCAGACCGATCTCCATCGTCAAAAGGTAGACCACGCCCAAAACCAGCGGGTCGATCCCCATCGCATTGGCCAGTGGCACAAAGACCGGAACCGTGACCATCAGCATCGACACCTGATCAATGAAGCAGCCCAGAAACAACAGGATCGCGATCATGCCCAGCAAGACCATCAGCGGCGTCGGGTCAAAGCTGTTGATGGCGTTGATGAGACCGTTGGTGGCTCCTGAAAAGGACAGAACCTGCGCGAAAGTCTGGCTTGCTGCGATGATGAACAGGATCATCACCGAAAGCTTGAGCGTTTCCATCAGCGCGCGTCCCAGCTTTGCCCAGGTCAGTGCGCGATAGGCCGCACCGATGGCCACTGCGGTCAGACTGCCCAGGGCCGCGCTTTCTGTTGGTGTTGCGATCCCCAGCAGCAGTGATCCGATCACCACGGCAAAAAGTACCGACAGGGGAAGAACATAGAGGGCGAAGGGCGTCCACCTTTCCCTCAGGCTCATTTTTTCCTGCGTGTCTGGGGGGGCGACGGAAGGATCAAGAATGCTGCGCCCGACCACATAGGCCACGAACAAGAACGCCAAAAGCAGCGCGGGGATGACCCCTGCGATCAGCAGCCCGGCGATGGATATTCCCGCAAGCGAGCCGACCAGTACCGCCAGAGCCGAGGGCGGGATCAGCATTGCAATCGCGCCGGATGCCATTATCGGCCCCATGGCCATCGACGGGTGGTAGCCTCGCTTGAGCATGCCCGGCAGCAGCGTACTGCCCAGCATTGCCGTATTTGCGATGGTGGACCCGGACAAGGCGGCAAAGATCGTACCGCCAAAGATGGTGACCACGGACATACGCCCCGGGATGCGCGTCACGACCCGTTCAATCGCGTCAATGGCCCGGTGTGCGACACCGGTCTGAAATAAAATCTCGCCCATCAGGATGAATAGCGGGATCGGCGCAAGCTGGAAGTTCGCCACCGACTGCGCGGAGTTTCGTGCCAGTTGCAGGATGCCGCGATCCCCGCCCAGCACGAAATAGGCACCGACTGTGGTGACGGCGATGAATGCGAAGGCGACAGGCAGGCCGATAAGCAAGAGTACCGCCAGGCCACCAAGCATCAATGTTAAAGTGAGTCCCCAATCCATGATGCTAAAGCCCGCTCAGCGGGGCGTTGGGCATGTCAGGCTGAAGTACCTTGCGCAGGAAAACAATGACGCAAAGCGCCATGGAGGCAGGTACGAATGCCAGCATCCACCATTCCGGGATCACAAATGACGTGCGGATCATCGACCCGCGCGCGGCCGACGCAATTGCGGCCTGCAGCCCGTACCAACCCAGAATACCCGCCGTGACCGCCCCGACCAGATTGGTGACGCGGCCTACTGTCTGCTCTGTCCGGGGGGGCAGGGCGCTGGTGATCAGGTCGACCTTGACGTGACCGCCCTGCGCCAGAACCCAGGGTGCCCCCATGAAAGTGGCAATCATCAGCGCGTATTGTATCGCGTCCAGCGCGCCGTAGATGACGGGCAAGCCAAGGTTGCGCAGTGCCACGTTGATCGCGATGGCCACGGCAATCAAACCCAGGATACCTGCCGAAAACACGGCAAGCACCCAGAGTAGCCGGGCAAAGATGTGTCCGATCATCTTTGATTACTTGACCAGGCAAGCGCGAAGTTCTTTGGCCAACGGCGCATCGATGGCGTCGACAGCGGCCCAACCGGCGTCCCGTGCCGTGTTCAGCCATTTTTCCGCACCGGCCGCGTCAAAGGTGATCGTTTCGATCCCCGCCTCGGCCTGCTTGGCGTATTCGGCGGCATTCAGGTCGGCGTTGTTGGCGTTCAACGCTTCCATCCACGCGGCCCCTTCCTCAAGCTTGGCGCGCTGTTCATCGGTCAGCCCGTTCCAGACATCAAGATTGACCAACAGGTTCACGTCGACGTTGTAAAAGCTGGGATCGACGCGGTATTTGGTCTGCTCGTCCCAGCCAAGATCCAGCACGCCCTGTGAAGGCCAGCCGTAGCCGTCAATCGCTCCACGCTCCAGCGCGCTATAGACCTCGCCCGGTGCGGTGCGCACCAGATTTGCGCCAAGCGCCGCAAACATCGCCTGATAGACCGGCGTGGTGCGAATGGTCAGGCCGCTTAGGTCCGGACCTTCGACCGGCTTGGTCAGGTAAAGATGAAAGCCCATCCCGTCACCCGCACGCGCCAGATATTTCGCGTTCATCTGCTCTTGGTGGATGCGGTCGATGACATCATAGCAGCCGTTTTCGCGCTGTTCCTGTACTGTATTTTCCGCCAGGTGGATGGCGTCGCCGGTCGGAACAAGATTGGGATAGAAGGCCGACGTGTTGTTGGCAATGTCCACCACGCCGGATTGCACGGCATTGCCCAGCTCGAAGGGGGGCACTGCTTCGGGCCCGCCGATGATCTGGATCTGAACGACACCTTTGCCGTTTTCATTGACCCATCCGACGAAGGCTTCAAACTCGCGGCTGAACGTGGTGCCAAGATTAAAGGCGGAAACGCCGCGCAACGTGACTTCTTGCGCGAAGGCAGGCGAGGTCAGCGAGGTGGCAGTGACGATAGCGGCAGTAAGCATTCTCAAGGTGTTCATGGTAATCCTCCCGGTTGAATGTGGTCCGTCGTCTAACGCTCCGGTACCACTTTATATGTATCTGCATATAATTCGTAGCGACAACCTGTCGCTCAGTCAATTTCGCATATCGGTGAAACCCAGAACGGCCCTGACGCAAGGTTTCGCACCGGTCACCGCGTGCGGCCGACCGGACAAAGGTCACCTGCGATGACCGGGCATTTCCATAGCGGCTGATGTCAGACGCGTTTCGCCGTCGCGGTGATGCAGGTGATTTCATTGAACCAATGCGCATCGCGGCTTTCCGGGGGCAGCCCCAGATCGCGGATCAGGCGAAGTTCCACCGTGTCGAAATGGGAATGAAGCGCGCGTTGGTGTCGTCGGCTTAAGGAATCGCGCTCGGGCGCGAAATAGGTGAACCGCCCGCCCGGTTTCAACAGCCGCGCGGCGACGGGGAAAAACTCTTCTGCGAAGGTGCAGCAATGCCTGAGGTTCTGCACCAGCTCTTCGACATCCAGAGGGTAGGTGTGAAACAAGATGCCGTCATACTGTGCCAGTTGATCAAGACTGTCTTGCCAAAGGGCATCAATGATCTGAATTTCGCGGTTGCGGAACTGGCGCTTCCAGCGGTTCGCATCCGCAATAACATGGGGGTTGCAATCGACAATGGTGTGCGATGCGATCTCGTGCGACTGCACCATCGCCGCGGAAACCCCCCGCCCATAGCCGATTTCCAGAATATCCCCGCCGCGGGCACAAACACTGTCAGCCATCGCTTCCATCAAGGGGATTTGCCAGTTCTCCATGATCTCCTCAGGTCTGAGAGCCGCTGTCGCGCGATCGCTCATCGCGGCCATCCCGCCCGTCTTGATCATTTTGGGGCCACGGCGGGACAGATCATCCACTTCTTCGGCAAGTTCGCGCACGGCCATATTCAGCAACCAGTTGCGCTGCTCGATCCGTGGCATGGCAACGGCATTTTCATGCTTCAGCTTCAGTTCGACACTGAAATCTGCGGTCTCTATCCGGTACGCGTCCGCTTTGGTGCCGTCGGGGACGGGCACAGACGGCGGCACTGCTTGCGGTTGTGCGTCAAACGGATGGCACCGGGCGACCACGTTGTCGATCATCATGCGAAACTCCGCGGCTGTGTCCTGTACCCGCGGGGGAAAGAGTATTTCCACACCGAAGCCTTCGATGGTGATCTCCTTCCAGTCGCTCAGAATACCGCCCCAGCCCCGATCCGCCCCGTCTTTCAGCCAAAACTTGGGTTCCTTGGTGCTGCGGATCGCAACGGACGGCCCTGCGTAGGGCACATGTTCAAAATCGTACAGCAGAGCAATCGAATCTTCGACGTATTTGCGCGATGTCAGGCGGGGGGACAGGGGCTTGCCCGCAGCCTCTGCCCGGCGCACCAGATGGTTTTCAATATGCCGCGTGATCATCTGCTGGCGCAACTTGACGATGCCGCCCAGCCGTTGCGGCAGCGTGATGAAAAGATCGAATTTATCGCGCTTCAACTGGTTCCAACGCTGTCTCCAAACGCGTTTCACCACGTTGTCATACCGATGATTCAGGCGGGGCGCATGTAAGTCGTTGAGCATGATGTTAAGCGCCGGCGTCCGTCCGCGGCGGGTCAATTCAACGGCGGTCGCATGGCTGAAGGGAACGCCCCCACAATGGGCCGTCAGCACAATCGGCCCCTGAGGGTACATGCGCATGATTTCATCTGCATAGGCATGCCCGACCGCGTGAATGTCGATCTTGCCGTGAAGCATTTCCGACGGTTTGCGGTGGTGGCTGAACTTGATCGGTTTACCCAGCCCGAAAAATGGCTGATCCGGCCCCAATTGCTCTGATATGTGGCGGAAGAATTCGACATTCTCGCCCAGATTATGGATTGCAAAAATTGGCGGACGGGTTCCGTTGGGCTGGATCGGGATATTCAGGGTCCGGTAGCCCCCAGCCTCGGGAAGCGGCAGGGGGGCGCGGTGAAACCGGGGCTGCGGCGGTTGGACTGCGGCAGGGGGCACATCCCCCAGCAGCGCGTATGCAAGGCCATGGGCCGTGGGCGTGTCATAAAGCTGTGTCGTGGAAATCGACAGACCGGTTTTTTCAATCGCCATGACCGCGTTGAGCCCCATCAAAGAATGCCCGCCGTGATCGAAAAAGGACTGTGACGCGGTCAGCTGGTCATTGCGCAATTCCGCCCGGAACACCGCGAGGATTTGAGCGCTAAGATCTTCGACCGATGCCATGATCCTGGGGGATCTAGGTTGCAGGAATGTGGGGGTGGACGGTGTTGTCTCTGCGCCAAGCAACTTTGGCAAGGCCAGCGCAACGGTTGCGTTGCGGTCGATCTTTTCATTGATGCTGACCGCAAAGCGCGGCATCCATGCAATGCGCGTGGGCACCATATAGGGGGGGAGTTCTCGGGCAAGTGCCGCGCGTATGGCATCGGTATCTGGCTGTGTCGGTGTCTCTACCACAAGGGCCAGATCGACGTGATCGCTGTGCCGTGTGCCCAGTGCCAGCCGCAGTGCGCTGTCGGGATCGGCGGTGGTCTTCACCTCGTCAAGGGCTGCAGTCAAAACCGCCGGGGGCACCGATTGCATGATCTGGGTCAGGGGGCGCGGATCAAGCGTTGTCAAAATCGCATGTGATATCTCGCCTGTCGCGCAGACCAGCGCTTCGACTTCGGTTGCGCCAATTCTGTGTCCGTTCACGTTTAGCTGCGCGCCAGTTCTGCCCAGCAGGACCAGTCTGTCGTCCCTGATCATGGCATTGTCACCAGACAGGACATAGCGCATTGGCACAGGCCCAAACGGGTCCGGACTGTCCGCCAGGCTGCCGAACCGGCCGGATTTTTCTGGATCGGCACCGATATATCCCGATGTGACTTGCGGCCCGCCAATGGCCAGTCGCCCTTGCTGGCACGGTGGCAACAGGACCCCTGCATCATCCAGTATGCCCAGCCATACACCGGGGATCGGATGGCCCACACTGTCGTCTGAAGCGCCGGGTTCGTAATGCACGACCGTGGCCCAGACGGTGGCTTCGGTGGGGCCGAATTCATTTGACAACCGGCTGTCGGGGGCCTGTTCGAAATGCGCCTTGACCAGCCATTCAGGACAGTGATCCCCGGCAAGGATGACCTGCGTCGGCCACGTCTTGCCCCTGTGGCGTTTCAAAAAGCCTGCATACAGCACAGGCACGCAAAGCGTATGGCTGATCTGGCCGCTGGCAAGCCGTGCGGCAAGACCGTCGATGTCACCGCGTTCCTGATCGGTGGGTAAAACCAGCGTGCCACCTGTCGAGAGGGTCCAGAAAATGCCGACCATCGAACTGTCAAAGCCGATGTCCGACAAAAGCAGGAACTGACAGGGCGGGGTGGCGTATTCGACCTGCCGCGCGGCGGTGCTGGCTGCAAGCTGATCGTGACGGATGGGCACGCCCATGGGGCTTCCGGTGCTGCCGGACGTGAAGATCACATAGGCTTCGCTGTTCAGATCGCGGTCGGCCTCGGGGGCCTCAACGCGCGCCCAGTCCCGGTTCAACTCGTCCGACGGGCATCCGAGCTGCGTGTTTTTCTGATCCGTGAGGGCGTAGGTCACCCCCAGGGTTTCCACGATGCGCCTTATGCGCGCCTGTGGGGTTTGCGTGTTGACCGGAACATAGGCTGCACCGCTGCGCATGATCCCGATGATCGCCGCGATCAGCCGAACGCTTCGGGCACCGCTGATCAGGACGCGGGCACCGGGGCCAACACCCTGCGCCGCAAGATGCGCCGCGATGGCACCGGACTGGCGGTCAAGCTCTTGCCAGCTGAGCGTTTCATCGCCGCAGATGACTGCGCTGGCACTGGGCTGGTGCGCGACATGCGACAGGATGGCGTCAAGGATATGCGGGGCCTTGAGCGGCTTGGGGCCGATCAACATCGCGCCGGTGTCTTGGTCTGAACGCGCGTTGAAAATAGCGGCGTTGGGGTCTTCGATCATCTGTTCAATGGCCTTGCAGAAATCGCCCAGCAGGTTCTGCGCGTCATCCGACCCGGTGAATGTGCCGGAATATTCCAGCATCGCAGTGGGCGAGGTGTCATGGACCTCGTGAAAGAATGTCAGTGGCGCGACCGCATCGCCAGCGGAAAGAAACGTGCCGTCGATGCGCGCGCCCGCAAAATGGATCGGGTTGTCGTGAATGATGGCGACCAGCGCATCCAGTTGCGGCAAGGGGGTGCCCGCTTCCTTTCGATCCGCAACAATCTGGGCAAAGGGGTAATCCTTTAGCGGCAACACTTGGGCCAGGGTCCGGGTAACCTCGGCCAGCAAGCTTTCATAGGTCGCATCGAGGGGGCAATGGATCACCAAGGGCAGCGGGTTAAGGAAATAGCCCACCAAATCTGCGGTATCTGGATGGACGCGTGACGACGACACCAAGCCGATGGACACATCATCGCCCCCGATCAAAGGACGCAAGGCAACCACCGCGGCCGCAATGGATACGGCGACAGGCGTATGGTCCACATTTTTCCGATACACATCCGACAGCGACGACAGCCGGTGCGTCAGCAGGGCGTCAGGCTCTGGCAGCTTCGGGCGCGGTCGATCAAGATAACCCGTTCGCGTAGCAGGCGGGTAGACCAGCCAGAAATCCTTGTGCGCGGTTGTCTGCCGGTCTTCTTGCCAGGCTGACACCGACGCATAGCTGCTTGGAAGCGTTGGCAATATCCCATCCTGATAGCAATCATCCAACTGCTGCCAAAGAACTGCAAAACTCTGATGGTCGCAGGCGATGTGATGGACGGCCAGGGCGACGACGGTGTCCCCGCCATCCAGTACCATCGGCAGGCAGCGCAACAGGGGGCCGTTCTCAAGATCGAAGGGGTACCGCTGCAAGTCGCGGGCGGCTTTCTCGGCCGCCTCGCGCGTTGGTACATGCAGGACATGCCGGATGTCGACAGCGCGATCTATCGGCAATCTGCGGCGTGTCGCGCCATAAGTCCAAATTAACGGCGCGTGGCACCGGGCCACGGCCTTCAACGCTTCGCCGAACCGCTCCGCGTTCAGAGGGGCCGAAAACCTTGCCATCATGCAGACATTGTAGCGGCTTGATGCGGGCTGTGACCTGTGTTCGAAAAGTATCGACTTTTCCTGCAGCGACAGGGTCGGGGGCTGATCCTGGCCCTCTGACGGCATCGCTGGCGGCAGAGGGGAATCCACGGCATCAAGCGCATCAATGGTCGCCGCAAGTTCGGACAGAGTGTTTGGCGCAAAGGCGATCTGATCGGGTATCCGCTTACCCAGCCGGTCACTTAAGGTAATGATCATGGTCACGGCAGAAAGGGAATCTCCCCCCAGGGCCGAGAACGTATCATTCGGCCCGATGGGAGATGTTTTCAACACCTGTTCCCAGACCTGAATGAGGGTGCGTTCGGTCGGAGTGAGAAAGGAGAGCGGGATTTCGGCAGCCGCGCGCACTGTCCTGTCGGGCTTTGGAAGCAGGGCTTGGTCAATCTTGCCATTCGGGCTCAGCGGGACGGCGTCAATTTCGACAAAGGCAGTCGGCATCGCGTACGCTGGCAACAAGCCCGCAAGGTGGCGGCGCAGCGCTGCGGGGTCCAAATGGCCTTTCTCCGCCTCTGACAGAACCACCCACGCCGTCAGGGTTTTGCGTGCCGCGGGCGCATAGTCGATGTCGTTCAGGATCGGATCGACTTCGTCCGATCTGATATGGTCGGTCAGCTCCGCAATGGCCTCGTCGCGGGTTTTGTGGCCCAGGCGCACGTCCCAGGCATAGGGAATGGCATAGTTATGGAACCCCTGTTCGATCAGATGGGTGTGAATTCCGGCCACATTGATCAGGCAGTTTGACGACCGCCCCGTGTCGCGTGGCCGCTGCCACGCCGTATGGTGCGCCAGATAGGCAAGCATCTGTTCAAGGCGTACATCATGGTAGCGGTAGAAATCGATAAAGGCGATGCGGTCGAACAGGCTGTCATCGGACAACAGATCCGGATCAACGATGCCGCGCACCGTGTCGTCGACCCGGTGATAGCTTTTGCGTGCGGCAACCACGGCATCATCAATCGCGTTGGCGTCAAAGCGCCCTGCGCGAAATTGATCGGGCGACAGTCTGGTTTCAAAAAGCTGCCCGCGCGACAGGCCTGTTACGATCGCACGGATGTCCAGCTCTGCCGCTTTTTGCAGGGCGAGTGTATAGATGGTCTTGAAGCAGCCGTGACACACGTTTGAATGGGCTGACAGCGACTCGCGGAAGATGGTGCCCATTTCCGAGGTCGTGACGAATTCGTGGGGGACGCACAGATCGCGGATTGCCCTTTTAATGTTCGTCTTGGCGTCCTGGGACAGATAGCCATTGTCCAGCGTGAGGACATAGGGGCGATGGCCAAGCGCCACGGTGCGGTAAAGGGCATAGGTCGAATCCTTGCCGCCGCTCAGCAGGAACAGGCAATCATGGGGGGCATCCGTTGCACGCCCGTTGATTTCCGCCTGCATGTCTTGCGGTGTTTTGAACCAGCTTTCAGTTTGCGCCACGATCTGTTCGAAATCACGGCACACTACGCAGATGCCATCAGCATCGAAGGTGACATTTGGCACGTTATCCGGCAATCCGCAGGTCAGGCAGTGGCGCGTGGCGGCCAAAGGTTGCGGCGACCAAAGCCGCACGACCGCTTGGGCAACGCCGGGGTGTGCGGTCAACGCCTGTTCGATTTCCTCGGGTTCCAACCGGACACCGCCGACCTTCAGCTGCGTGTCGATGCGCCCCAGGTAGACGGCCTGGCCGTCTCCATTCAGATAGGCCAGATCGCCCGTCCGGTAGAATGTCTTTGCGTCCAGAGTGATGAAGGCATCTGTGCTGCCGTCCAGATACCCGTTGGCCATGCCGGACCGCGACACCAGCAATTCGCCGGGAACGCCCGGCGGGACGCGGTTGCCTTGGGCATCCACGATGCGCAGGGTCACACCGGGGGCGGGGACTCCGATCGGCATGTTGGTCTCGCCCGTCGGGCGGGGCTGGTCAGAGGAGAAGATCATGCAGCCCACGACGGTTTCGGTCGGGCCATATTCGTTGAATATCCTGATGGGGCGACCAACCCGCTGCAGGGCGTCCACCAATCCCAAGCCAAGCGCCTCCCCTCCGACGACGATCGTGTTTATCGCATGACGGGCGGGCAAAATCTTCTGCAAGATCGCAAGGTGGGACGGGGTCGCCTTGAGCCATGTTATGTCTTTTTGCGCTGCCAGTGCGGACAGTGCCGCAGGTCCCGCATCGGGGATCGCGATCAGGCGGCCGCCGCTCAGGATGGGGCAGAACAGGCTGGTGATCGTCAGGTCAAAACCCATGTTGCCGAACAGCGGCGCGACTGCGGGGGCATCGAAATATGCGGCAAGCGCAAATCGCAGATAGTCCGAAAGGCCTTCGCGTGAAATGGCGACGCCTTTCGGCGTCCCCGATGTGCCCGACGTGAATAGAAGATAGGCTTCGTCCGTCGGCTGGTAGGTCATATCCGGGATCGGATCCGCAGGGCTGATCGTGTCAAGGTTGGTCGCCATGTCGATGATCATTGCGGGCTTGGCCAGATCTATCAGGGTTGCCCGTCTTTGTGGCGTAAGCGACAGGTCAAGCGGCACAAAGCTGCACCCCGCAAGCACCGCCCCATAAGAGGCGATCACATAAGCCATGCCGGGCGCACGTTCGAGGCAAATGCGATCACCCGCACCGCAGCCATGCTTGTGCAGGTAGCGTGCAAAGCCCCACGCCGCCCGCCACAGTTCATGGCCCGAAAGGGACGCGTCCTTCTCTTCCAGCACGGGGGCGTGCCGGCCCTGCAAGGCCGTGTTCAACAGCGCCGCAACATCGGTTTCGGGACCAAGCAGTGGTGGGGTATTCTCCCAATTTCGAACAAATTCGGCCTCGTCCGGGGGACTTAGGTCAAGGGCATCCAAGGGCGTATCCGGTGATCGTACACCCGCCAGCAATGCATGCTTCAGATGTGCGGCGGCGGGGTAGGCAAAACCGTTTTGACCGGGCGCGGTCTTGAGGTCGATCACATGGGTGACTTGATCCCCCGCCGTGACCGGAGACCCGACCGTGGTGGCGAATTTATGTATCTGGTAGCGGGCGACCTGATGGGAATCCAGCGCACCCGAGAAAAGATAGGCAATCCGCGCCTGCACATCGCCGAATTGCACGTCGGATTGTGAATGGGGCAGATAGTTCAGCAGGACATCAACCGGGACCTGCGGGCTTGACCCCGGCAGCGCGTGGCGCAGCATTCTCAGAACGGCATCGGCGGTCTTGCGAAATCGGGTTCTGAAGCTGTCATCAGGGTCGCAACTGATAGTGACGGGAAACACCTCTGCCAGCGGGCCGATGACATCCATGTTCGTCCCGTTGCGCTGGTGCAGCAGGACACCGATGGTCAGCTGGGGCTTGCCCGTCAGCTTGCCAATCCACACGCAAAGTGCAGTCGCGTGCAGTACAAGCAGGCTGAGGTCCGGTGAAAACACGCTTAGCCCGCCCTTGGCTGCCGTGTTCAACAGGTCCTGTTCGTCAGATGACAGGCAAAAGGAAAGCTGGGTCGCATCGGTCCCGCCCAAGGAGGTGGGAAAATAGAGCGGGCCGGTTTTGGTGACCGTGTCGAAGGTCATCGGCGCGGAAGGGGGCGTTGGTGTGACGGCGTAAAGATTTGACCCTTCAAGCACGCCATCAGCATATGCTTTTGCCGTTTCCGTAACCATCAAAACAGCGGACCTGCCGTCGGTCACGGCGTGATGCATGATCAGGAACCACGAAAACCCTGCGTCGCCGTGATCAAGCAGCGTGCTCCTTAAGGCCCGTTTGGTCAGATCGAAGGGGCGTGCGGAGGCGGTTTTGACCCACGCTTGCAGATCGGTCTTTGCAAGAGGAATGATATCGGTCTCGACGGGAAACTCGGCTGCGGGGATAACCTCGGCGGTGTCTCGGTCATGGATGCGTGTACGCAAGGCGGTGTGTTTCTTGACCACCTGCGAAAAGGCGGCGCGCAGTCTGTCATTGTCAATTGCACCCGCGAATTCGACCAGCAGCGGCATGTTGTTCTTAGGGTCGCCTGTTGACGCGTTCCCTGCAACGATCAAGCCCTTCTGAAACCGTGTCAAAGTGACGGATCGGCTTTCTTGCGGTTCGCTATCGGGTCTGCTTTCGAGCGTCTTTTCCAAATGCTTGGTCTCTATTCGAAATTAGTCTAAATACTGAGGTACCATAGTACATAGGTCCCCCAATGATAGATCGGTTTGGATTTTAAGTGGCCGAATTTCCGCGTCAAGAATGCCAACGCCGAAGCACCGGACAGCAGCACTGTCTGACCGCGGGAATCAGGCCGGTGCCGTACCTGTGACGGCAGTTCCTGACGAAGAGGCATCCCGGCAAAAATTGCGCCTTGGCACGGTGCAGATCGGGTTCGTGTCGATGCTGAACGTGGCCGCCGCGTTCGTGCGGTACAAGTTCGTCACCGTCATTTTGGGGACCGCGGGATTGGGCATCTATGGCATCTTGCAGAATGTCACGGGCATGGTGGCGGCGCTTGCGACCATGGGTTTGGCCTTCAGCCTGACCGGCGCAGTTGCCAAAGCTGCGGGTGATGCGCCGCGACAGGCGATGATCGTCAGTCATACGCTGCTCGTGTTGGCCGCAACGGCGGTGACTGCGGCCCTCGTGTCCATTGCTTTCGGGATGACGGTGCTGCCGGCGCTGATTCCGTTTGGCGACGGGCCTTTGCTGATCTGGTGGTTGTTGCCGTGCCTTCCGATCATGGTCTGGTGCAATGCGCTGGGCGCAGGATTGATGGGGCACGAGGAAACCCGTAAATTTGCCCGCGCAACCTTGGTGGCGAATATCATCGCGATCCCGGTCGGGATCTGGCTGATATGGGTCTATGGCACGGGCGGTCTGTTTCCGTTGATCCTGGTTTATCATCTGGTGCGAATGATGGTTCTGGCGCAGGCCTATGGCCGTGACCGACTGGTCGAGATGCGCAAGCATCTGCGAATACGGGCCGCATGGCGCACGGTGCGGCCGATGATGCTGACCGGTCTGCATTTCATGTCGGGCGGCGCGTTGGGGGTCGGCAGCGTTCTGGTCGTCCAACACCTTATCCTGACCACCTATGGCCTGCCAGCCGTCGGCGGGTTTCAAGGCGTCTATGCGATTGCTTTTCAAATCTCGGCCTTCCTGCTGCTGAGCTTTCAGGCAAACCTGTATCCGCAGCTCAGCCGTGCAGGGTCGGATCATGCCCGCGCGCGAAAGATTTCAAACGATCAGGCGCGGTTGCTGCTGATTGTCGTGGGCGGTGTCTTGCTGGGGGTGAACGGGTTTTCAACCGCTGTCTTCAGTGTGCTTTTTTCGTCGGAACTTACAGGGTTGGTGACATTCGCTGCGATCTGGTTCGTGGGCGAGGTCGTCAAATCGCTGGCCTGGATCCCGATTTTCAACTTGCTCGCGCGGGACCGGAATGGTGCCTATCTGGTGACCCAAGTGGTCGCGGCGGTGGTGTATGTCGCCACAGTCGGGCTGGTGGTGTTGCTGGACCAGCCCTTTGACTATGTGGCTTTCGCCAATGTGACGGGACCGATTGCGATGCTCGTCACGGGGCTTTTGCTGCAAAAGGAAGGTATCCTGTCCTATTGGCAGCGTGATGTGAAGCTGATCGCTGCCCAGTTGATCCTCGGGCTTGGGGTCGTCGCCGCGTTGCGCCTGATCGACAGCCCTGCGGCCTTTCCAGTCGGTGTCGGCGCGATGGCTGCCTTTTCGATCCTGCATCTGCTTGAAATTCGTGCGCTTTTTTGGCAGCGTGTCGGGCCAAAACCTTAAGGCTTCAGATGCTGCGGCCCATCGCACCACGCATGGTCGACAACTCTGGACATCAAGCGGGTTTCGGCCCAGCATCCATCAGGTTTTGATTTTAAAAATGGAATTACACAGTTGTTCTTGCGCCTATTGCTGCCTTTTCTTCTGAGTTTCGGATTTATCGCAACCGAAGCGTCGGCCCACCGTAAAAACGAAAGCTATATTTACCTGAACGTCGCAGACGCGGCCCTTTCGGGGCGGTTTGAATTCAACATTCAGGATTTCGGGGAGGTTCTGCCTCTTGATGACGACGCGAACGGCATCGTGACCCCGGCAGAGTTCGACGCCCATCGCACCGAAATTTACGACCTTCTGCAAACGGTCTTGGTCTTTGACATCAACGGTCAAAGCTATCCGATTGCACCGTCCCACCACCGGTTTCTAGAGGTTGCTATCGGTGTCTTTGCGCAGGTCTATTTTGATACCGATGTTGCAACGCCATTGCCCGACAGTGTGGATGCGGCCTACACCCCCTATTTCCCCGAAAACGGGCCAAGCCTGCCGGTGTTCCTGATTATTGAAAGCAACGCAAAATCGGGGCTAGAGGGCAACGAGGCCCGTCACAGCCTGATATTCGCGCCAAACCGTGAAACCCGCAGCATCGACCTGACGGGTGGGTCGTCCTGGGGGATTTTCACCAGTTTCATCGTCTATGGATTTCATCACATCCTGATCGGCTATGACCATCTTTTGTTCCTTTTTGCGCTGCTACTGCCGGCGGTTCTGACCCTGCGCAACCGCAGTTGGGTGCCGGTGGACAGTCTTCGGTCCGGGTTGATGAATGTGCTGACAGTCGTGACGCTGTTCACCATAGCGCATTCCGTCACCTTCAGCCTTGCGGCGTTGGAGTTGATCCGCCTGCCGGAGCGTCTGGTCGAGACGCTGATCGCAGCATCCATCGCCATTGCCGCCGCGGCCAATCTGACCGCCACGCCCAGGCGGCGGGTCTGGATCGTTATCTGTGGCTTTGGCTTGTTGCACGGGCTGGGCTTTGCGAATGTACTGTCGCCGCTGGGCGTCGATCCATCCAACCTTTTCGTGACGCTACTGGGGTTCAACATCGGCGTCGAAATTGGACAGATCGCATTTGTCCTGATCTGTTTTCCGGTACTTTTCGTGCTTCGGAAATTGTGGGTCTACGTGCCGGTGTTCCTCTATGGCGGGTCATCTCTTTTGATGCTCATCGCATTGTACTGGTGCGTAAAACGTGCGTTTATGCTGGATGTTTCGCTTTCCAGATTGCTGTTCTAGCCTCGTATTTTCTTTCTGAAAGGTCTCTGAAATGACGCCAGCATTACAGGCCCAGACACGCACCGTCATCCGCAGCTATCTGGGGGAAGGCCTGCGTTTGGGGCGCGATCTGACTGATGACGAAGACCTGTTGGTCAGCGGATTGCTCGATTCCCTTTCCGTTGTGCGCTTTGTCGCGATGCTTGAGACCGAATTCGATCTGGTCATCCCGCCTCAGGATATCACCTTGACCAATCTGGCCAGTATCGACGCGGTAATGATCTATCTTGAAAGCAGGGGACTGTGAGCGTGAGCCCCGATCACGATGCGGGAATGATGTCTGACCCCAGTGATGCCCAGCGGTCGCTGACTGCGGCGGCGTTGGCCTTTGCACAGAAAAATCTGGACCCGGGTACGGCCGAGCGCGAAAAAGGCGACCCGGTCAAAGACCCCGCCTGGCGCGCCCTGTGGCAAAAATGCGGTGATTTTGGCCTGTTTGGTCTGGGCGTACCCGAAGAATATGGCGGTGCAGGCCACGATGTCCTGACCACGATTATGGCGCTGGAAGCGATCGGGCAAGGGTGCCGGGACAATGGCCTGACCTTGGCGATAAACGGGCACATCTGGACTGTTCTTTACCCGATCCTGGCCTTTGGCTCAGACGCGCAAAAGAAGAAATATGTGCCGGGTCTGTGTGATGGCAGCCTTGTGGGCGCGCATGGGCTGACCGAACGGGAAACCGGGTCCGATGCGATGAAAATGACCACCACCGCCCGGGAACGTGACGGTGGTTTTGTACTGAACGGGGCCAAAGCATTTGTCGGCATGGGGCCAGCTTGCGATCTGGCCATCGTCTTTGCCAAGACCGATCCTGACAAGGGCGCTTGGGGCGTCTCGGCCTTTCTTGTCGAAACGTCTGATGCCGGATTTATCCGGGGGGCAGCGGATGAAAAGATGGGGCTGCGCACCGTGCCGCTGGGCCCCCTGGGCTTTGACAATTGCTGGATTCCCAAAGATCGCCTGCTGGGGCCCGTCGGCGCGGGGATGAGCATTTTCCAGCATACGATGGAATGGGAACGGTGCTTTATTTTCTCCAGCCATGTGGGGGCCATGGCGCGGCAGTTGAAGGACTGCACGGCCTATGCCCGATCACGCGAGACCTTCGGCGTGCCGATTATTGATCACCAGTCCGTCTCGAACCGGCTTGCCGACATGCGCCTGCGTCTTGAGACGTCAAGGTTGCTGCTTTACCGGGCCGCGTCGCTTAAGGACAAAAAGCGCCCCGCCCCGCTGGAGGCCGCAATGGCGAAATTGCACATCTCGGAAGCATTTGCCGCCTCAAGTCTGGACGCAGTGCGGATCTTCGGGGGGCGGGGGTACCTGTCCGCCGATGGTGTCGAACGTGATCTGCGGGATGCGACCGCCGGTCTGATTTATTCCGGTACCTCGGATATCCAGCGCCAGATCATTGCGCGTCTGCTGGATTAGGCGTGGTCCCGTGATATCTGCAAACCATCAGCACGGGATGAAACCTGAGACGCCAATGGCACTTTCGGCGGCAACCGCACGGGAAGGGTTGGCCTGACGATGACCGTTAACCTCCTCCACCAGATAATCGACCGCGCGGCTGAACGTGATCCAACAAGCCAGGCGTTCCGGTTCATGGATCAAAGCCTGACCTACGCCGCGCTTGCAGACCGCAGCGCCCGTCTTGCGGCTGAGTTGATCGGCCAAGGCGTCAAGCGCGGTGACCGTGTCGGTATTTTGATGCCCATGTCGCTTGAATCGGCCTTGGCCATCTACGGGATACTCAAGTCAGGGGCTGCCTATGTGCCGCTTGATCCGAGCGCTCCGGTCGAAAGGCTTGTGCTGATCATGCAGCAATGCGGGATCACGCATCTGATCTCGGCTGATGCCAAAACGGCGACGCTTGAAGCCCTATGCGAAAGATTGCCAAAGCTGTCCTGCATCGTCGGCGTGACGACGGACATCGCGCCAACCGTCCGCTGCATCAGTTGGGACAGTGTCACAACCACCCCGCCGGCGGCCCCGGTGCGGATGATTTCCAGTGACATCGCCTACATCATCTTTACCTCCGGTTCGACCGGAATGCCCAAGGGCGTGACCCATACCCACGCCAGTGGGCTGCATTATGCCCGCGGCATCACTGACCTGTTCGGCATCCTGCCCTCGGACCGGCTGGCCAACCACGCGCCTTTGCATTTCGATATCTCCTTGTTCGATTTTCTGGGCGGGCCGCTGTGCGGTGCCACGACCGTGATCCTGCCCGATCCCTACAAGGCTTTTCCCGCCAGCATGTCGGAACTGATGGAGAAGGAGAAGGTTTCAATCTGGTTTTCGGCTCCCTTCGCGCTGACAGAACTGTGTCTGCGCGGGGTTTTGGACCAGCGTGATCTGACGGCACTGCGGTGGGTGATCTTTGGTGGGGAACCCTTTGCCCCCAAGTACCTCAATGCTTTGATCGCGCAGTGGCCCCATGCGCGGTTCAGCAATTGCTACGGCCCCGCCGAGGTCAACGCGTGCACGTATCATCACATCGACCAGAGTTTGGCCGACGATGTCGAGGCGATTCCGATTGGGCGGATATGGGATGTCGCCGAAGGATTGATCGTCGATGAGAACGACGCGCCCGTTGCATTCGGCACCCCGGGTGAATTGCTGGTCCGGACCCCCACGATGATGCGCGGCTATTGGCGCGCGCCCGACCTGAACGCGACCTGCTTCTATCATCGTCCCGTGACCGAAGATTTTTCGGACCGGTTTTACCGGACGGGTGATCTGGTGGTGGATGGCGGCCCTGACGGCATGCAGTTTCTGGGCCGCAAGGACCGCCAGATCAAACTGCGCGGCTTCCGGATTGAGCTTGACGAGATTGAGGCCGTTCTGGCGCAGCATGAGCAGGTCGAGGAAGCCGGAAGTTTCCTGAGCCGGGACGCATCGACCATTTGGGCTGCGGTCACCTTGCAGCCGGGGGCGATGACCACGCCTGAGGAACTGATCGTGCATTGTCGCGACAGGCTGGCACGGTATTGCGTCCCTGCAGAGATCCATATTCTTCAGGAATTTCCTCGCACCACTTCGAAAAAAATCGACAGGCGGGCGCTTGCGATGCTGTTCGGCCCGAACACCTGAACCACGGTCGGCGTTGCAAAAACGGGGCGCACGCCTGACCACTACCATTTGGAAAATTCGGGGGTGTTTCTACCGCGTAGCGACGAACAGAAGGTTTGACACCGGTGCTGTTCCCCTTCCTAAATGCCGGGATGTTTGTTCGATCCAGATCACATGACGCAAAAAGCGCCCCGCCATTTCGCCCCCATCCGTGCGCCACAAAACCTTCGGAGACCCCATGACCGCATTCCCCCGCACCTTGTTCAACAAGGACCATGACAGCTTCCGCGATACCGTCCGCCGGTTCTGCGAGACACAGATCAAGCCCCACATGGCCGATTGGAATGCAGCGCATCAGGTCCCGCCCGAAACGTGGAAGCAGGCGGGGGCCTTGGGCATGTTGAACGCGTGGCTGGCTGAAGAATACGGCGGGATCGGGCAGGGAATCCTGTTTGATATCATCGTGAGCGAGGAATTGGGCCGCATCGGCGCGACGGGGCCGGGGTTTTCGCTGCATTCGCTGATCGTGACGCCCTATATCAACAACCGCGGCTCTGATGAGCTGAAGGCGCGCATTCTGCCGCGGATGGTCAGCGGTGATGCGATCGGGGCTGTTGCCATGACCGAACCCGGTACCGGCAGTGATCTGGCAGCCATCAAGACCCGCGCAGAACGCCACGGCAATGGGTGGAAGATCAACGGTCAAAAGACCTTTATCACCAATGGCCAGAACGCCGATGTGGTTGTCACGGCTTGCGTGACCGACCCCAGCAAAGGGGCCAAGGGCGTGTCGCTTTTCGTGATCGAACGCGAAATGGCGGGCTTTAGCCGGGGGCGCAACCTGCGCAAGATCGGTCAGCATGGCAATGACACTGCCGAACTGTTCTTCGAGGATGTCTTTGTGCCCGGCGAGAACCTGTTGGGCGAGGAAAACAAGGGGTTCTACTACCTGATGGAGGAGCTGGCGCAGGAACGGTTGCTGATCTCTGTCCAGTGTCAGGCCCGCGCCGAAGCCGCGTTCGAGATGACGGTGGACTATGTGAACGAACGCAAGGCCTTCGGCAAAAAGATCCTCGATTTCCAGAACACGCGGTTTGTGTTGGCTGGGCTCAAGGCCGAATTGATGGCAGGGCGTGCGTTTTGCGATGCGTTGATTGCCCTGCGGCTTGCCGGAAAGCTGGACGCGGTGCAGGCGTCTGCGGGCAAGCTGTATCATTCCGAATTGCTCGGGCGGGTCGTGGACCAGTGCCTGCAACTGTTTGGCGGCTATGGCTATATGGAGGAATACCCCATCGCCCAAGCGTTTGTGGATGCCCGCATTGAACGGATTTATGCGGGCACCTCGGAGATCATGAAAGAGATCATCGGCCGCTCGCTCGACAAAGCCTAAGCGCGCGGCCTTTGAGGCGTCAGGTCGTTTTCTTGTCGTTGACGATGTTCATCGACGCCACGCCGCTTTCGCCCAGATCGACCTTGGCGAAGGGGCCACCTTGGTGCATTTCGCCGGGATCCTTCAGATCGGCTGGCGGGGCGTTCGCCAGAATCTCGGGCGCGAATTGTTCGGCGTTGTCCTTGGGCCGGTAGCCAAGGAAAGACGCCTTGGCATTGTCCACCGGCGCGCGGTCGTTGTTGGATACGCCGTAGACGACGCTGAACCCGACCGACGGGGTGTCGACAGCGCGTGTCACCAGCTGGATAAGGTCATCATAGGACAGCCAGGATCCCAGAGCGCGCGGATTATTGACCTGCGCGCAGCTCAGGATGCGCATGCAAACTGCCTCGAGGCCACGCTTGTCCCAATACATCGACGCCAGATCTTCGCTGAAGCACTTGGCAAGCCCGTAGAAAGTATCGGGCTTGTGGGGCGCATCGATGCCGATGAAATCCGCTTTCTTGTGCATCCCGACCGCGTGGATTGAAGAGGCATAGACGACCCGTTGCAGGCCGTGCTGATAGGCCGCTTCCCAGATGTTATACGAACCGACGAAATTCGGGCCCAGCAGTTCCATGAAAGGCTTTTCATCCACGATCGCCCCGAAATGCACCACCATATCGGCCCCTTCCAGCAGGGGCGCAATCTGGTCGTAAACAGCAATATCGGCCTTGGCATAGGTTTCGCCCGCGTAAAGTGTGCCGATGTCATCGGCGATATCCGTGCTGACCAGTTCGTCACACATCGCGGCCAAAGGTTCACGCAAGTAGGATCCCAGTCGGCCCGCGGCCCCTGTCAAAACGAGTTTTTTCAGCATTGTCATTTCCTTCACTTTCTCACTTCAGGGCCGATTTGACCTGGCCCAATAAATTATCCGCACCCTTGGCCAGCAACCCCGCGTCACTGCCACATGCGACAAAGCTGAAGCCTTCGTTCAGCAATTCGGCCGCAAAGGCCGGATCGGACACCAGCGTGCCCACGGGCATGCCACGGCTCATCAGGGCGCGGGCGGCAGGGCGGATCAGTTGCCAGACCTCGGGGTGCATCGGTTGGCCGACATGCCCCATGCTTGCCCCTATATCGGCCGGCCCGAAAAAGATACCGTCGACGCCGTCCACTTCGCCGTAAGCCAGGGCATTTTCGACCGCTTGCACGGTTTCAAGCTGGATCAGAATGGCGGTCTGTTTTTCAACCTCGCTGTAATAATCCTTGATCCGGCCAAAGCCGTTCGCCCGCGTGGTTCCCGCCACCCCGCGCACCCCGTGCGGTGGATAGCGGCAGGCGGCAACGGCATCTTGGGCCTCTTCGACGCTCTCGACCATCGGAAACAGCAACCCGGGCACGCCCAGATCAAGCAGCCGCTTGACCTTGACGGCGTCATTCCAGTCGGGGCGCACGATGGCGGTGGTGTCGGTTGCCGCAAAAGCCTGCAACTGCCCCAAAAGCGACGCCAGTTCATTCGGCGAATGTTCCATGTCCAGCAGCGCCCAGTCGTATCCGGCAGGGGCCACGGCCTCGGCGGCATAGGCATTGCTAAGGCTGATCCACAGGCCGACCTGTTGCTGCCCCGCGCGGATCGCGCGCAGGAATGTATTCTCGCGCAGTTTCATATCACCGCCTTTTCGATCATTGAGGCCCCGGTTTCGATCCGCTTGAAGGCAAAGGGTGTCAGATCGAGACTGCGATATTCCCCGTAGGCAATCAATTCCGCCATGCCACGCCCGAGGGCCGGGGATTGTTGCAGCCCATGGCCGGAGAACCCGTTCATGAACATGAAATTGCCGACTTCGCCATGCGGGCCAAGGATCGCGTTTTGATCCAGCACGTTATAGGCGTAATGCCCGACCCATTCGTTGATCACCTTCACCCGGTCCAGTTGCGGCACACGGGTCGCTACGGCCGGCCACGCTTTGCTTTCCCAAATGGAATGATCAAAGCCGAAATCGTCGTAGGCAACGGCTGGGTCTTCGTCGGGGGTGCATCCGGCCATGTAATATTTCCCCTCGCTGCGGAAATGCACGCCGGACGGGTCAATCGTCAGCGGCAGATCACGGTCAAGCGGATCGGCGGCATCAAACACGAAGGTGTAGCGCTTGCGCGGTTCGACCGGCAGGCTAAGCCCTGCCATCTGTGCTGTCGCCTGCGCGCGCGGACCAGAGGCATTGACGACCGTGCCGCAGGCGATCACGGCACCTGATTTCAGCGTCACGCTGTCCACGGTCTTGCCATTCGGGGCCTTGGTCATCGCAATGACCTCGTCGTGGACATATTCCACACCCTGACGCCGTGCCATGCGCTTGAACCAGTCAAACATGGTGCCGCCGTCGAAATATCCTTCGTCGATCAGGTTGTGATTTCCGGCCAGAATATCATCAAGCTGGTAAAACGGATAGGCTGCGGCGATCTCGGCTCGGCTCAGGTGTTTTGTCCCCGCGCCAAGCGCCATCTGCACCTGTTGGTTGCGTTTCAGCGTTTCGGCAAATTCAGGCGTATCGGCCAGATACATATAACCAAAGCTTTGCAGCGCCAGATTCGGCACCTCCGGATCATCGCCCATGAAATGGCGGAAGTTCTTGACGAACTCCGCCCCGAATTGCGACACCTTCACGTTGATCGCTGCGGTGAACTGCTGCCGGATGCAGCTATTGGTATGGCTTGTCGACGCAAATTGATAGCTTGGGTCACGTTCAACCACCAGCACCTTGCCATCAAATCCCGGCATCTGTGTCAGCCACCAGGCCAGCGACGATCCAAAGATCGCGCCACCGACGATCACAACATCATAAGAGGCGTGGGCAGGGGGCATTGGTGGGATCCTTTTAGGGTGGGGTTTGGCACCATCCCTACGGAAATTTTCCCCCATGAAAAGAGCCGATTGCCCCCAAGGGCCACTTGAAATGAAATATCGCCAAATCGGATCGCTTGATGTTACGCTGTGCCCAAGCCCCCGCGCTGGACAAAGCCAAAGCTGCGTCTATCATCGTGACCGAAGACATAGACCCTGCATGACGGAGCCAGCTGTTGCAAATGGACCGACAAGAAATCGAGAACCTGATCGCGCGCGTCGCTCTCAAGGACCGGGCCGCGTTTGATCTGTTGTACGACCGGACCTGTGCGAAACTTTTCGGGGTCTGCCTGCGTGTGTTGAACAAACGCGCGGCAGCAGAGGACGCGATGCAGGATACATTTGTCAAAATCTGGAATAACGCCGACAGGTATCATTCCAATGGCCTCAGCCCGATGACCTGGCTGATCACGATCGCGCGCAATACGTCGATCGACCGGCTGCGCGCGCGCAAGAAGGGGCATCAGGATATCGACACGCCGGGCCTGGAACTGGTGTCGCCCGGCCCCAACCCCGAAGAATTTGCTGTGGCTTCGTCAGAGGCGTCGCGCCTGTCCGGATGTCTCGATACCCTTGAGGAGGACCGCGGAAAGGCCATTCGCGGTGCCTACCTGGACGGTGAAACCTACGCGGATCTGGCAGATCGGTTCGGCGTGCCTCTGAACACGATGCGCACATGGCTGCGCCGTGGTCTGATCGCCCTGCGGGAGTGCATGAGCCAATGACCGATATCCAAGATACCCCCCCCGACGATGATCTGATGGCCGCCGAACTGGTGTTGGGCCTTGCCTCTGCCGATGATCAGGCCGCCGCGCGGCGGCGCATGGCGACGGATGCCGGTTTTGCCGAACGTATGGTCTTCTGGCAGGAACGCTTTGCCGCGATGACGGGCGCGATTGCCCCGGTCAAGCCATCCGCCAAGCTCAAGAAAAAGATGCTGGCGCGGGTCTTTCCCAAGCCGCGTGTATCGGTCTTGCAGCGTGTCTGGTTGTGGCAGGGCGTCAGTATCGCAGCGCTCCTGTTTGCCGGATACCTCGGTGTCCAACTGCTCCAGATCAATACGGGCCCTGTTACGCAGCCCACCGTTCTGGCCGCACAATTGGTCGGGGAAACAAGCGGCTTGCAGATCCTTGCGGTCGTCGAGCCGGTGAAGCATGAAATCGCCCTGCGCCGCGTATCAGGTCAGGTGGCCCCGAACCGCGCGTTCGAACTTTGGGCGATCTTGCCCGGCCAAGCGCCGGTATCCTTGGGCGTGCTGCCGGAACAGGAAACCGTGCGCCTGCTGGTGCCCGAGGCCCTGCGCAGCCAGGCTGCCCAGATCACGCTGGCCATTTCGGACGAACCTTTGGGCGGCTCGCCCACCGGTGCGCCGACCGGCGACGTGCTGGCCGTTGGGGAAATGACCGAACTTTGACACCTTACGGTGCGGTGTTCGGCCCCTTGGCCGGACTGCCCACGTCAGATGTATTCCCGGTTTTTAGTCAAAACCCGCAGAGATTCTGGTTGGTTTGAAACTCTTCGTCAGTGTCTGGCGTGGATAAAGGACCAGCGGCAGAATTCTGATGAACTCCCTTGCATCAAAACACCGCGCCTTGCGCGCGCGATGCGCCGAGGTTTTCCGCTGCGAAGGGTCGCGATGCCCTGTGTGTTTGTCGCAATCGGTAACAAGTTGATCCAAGTCGTAACGATGTGCCCTGCTTATCAGTTTGACAAGTATCAGCGCCATTGCGCGCAATAACGAGTGACGCCGGCTGTCTTGCAGTCGGCGTTCTCGTTGCGCGGCCCCATCGTTTTCGGCCCGTTTGGCGAAGAAGCACCCAACTTACGTTCCGCGCGGTTTAACGCGCAGCGTCGGGTCCGCCTGTGTCGGGTCCTCTGGCCAGGGGTGGCGCGGATAGCGCGCGCGCATGTCCTTGCGCACATCTGCATAGGATCCCGCCCAAAACCCCGGCAGATCGGTTGTCACCTGAACCGGACGCTGGGCGGGCGACAGCAAGGTGACCTGTAACGGTTGCCCCGCGATCATCGGGTGGCGGGTCACGCCGAACACCTCTTGCAGGCGCAGCGATATCTGTGGTTGCGCGCCGTCATAATCAATGGCCAGCTTGCGGCCCAGAGGTGTGGTGAAATGCGCAGGCACGGCCTTGTCGAGCATCTGTTGTTCGTCCCAGGACAGGCGCGCCGTAAGGGCGGGCAGCAGATCGAATGCTTTCCAGTCGCCGCTGCTTCGCACGCGGGTCAGATGCGGCAGCAACCAGTCCTGGATGGTTTCCATTAAATGCGCGTCCGAGAAATTGGGGAAATTTTCCCCCATCAGCCGCGCGCGCGCCAGAAAAAGCGCCGCTGCTTTGCCCGGCATCATCCCCAACTGGCGCACACCGTCCAGCATGGCGCGGGCGATATCTTCGGGCGGGGCGTCGGACCACGCGCGGTCGTCCAGCACCAGCGCGCCAAAGCGTTCCTGTTGGCGGGTCAGAACGCGCCCTTCGCGGCGCGACCAGATGCAGACGTCATGCCAGACAATCTGATCGGGAAACGTGTCGCGCAAATCAGCATCGGACAGACGGACAGCCTGACGGATGCGCGCCTCGCGGGGGTCGCCGTCAAGATCGGTCGCCACGATCAAACGTTCGCCCGCCATCGGGTCATTGTCTTGGATCACTGCCCCTTTGCCGCCCGACATCACAAAGCGCGGCGCATCGCCCTTGCGGCGCAAGGCCACGCGGTCGGGATAGGCAAGTGCTGCAAGCACCCCCAGCGTATCCGGCCCCTGCACCGATTGGCCCCGCGCAAGGCGCTTGGCCTCTTGGCGGATGCGGGCAAGGGTGGCGTGGTTGACCTCGCCCAAGGTGCGCTTGCCAGCGACGGCATCCATGCGCAGCGCCAGATCAATCGGGGCACCACGCAGAGGATCGCGTTCAGACAGGATCGCCGCCAGTGTCGGCGCGCGCGGCCCGCCCTTGGCAACCATATGCGCGAGGCGGGGGGGCAACGGCAGCCGCGCCAAAGCACGACCGTGGTCGGTGATGCGGCCCGCGTGGTCCAGCGCGCCCAGCATTTGCAAGACGCCTTGCGCTTCGGCCAGTCGCCCGTCATGCGGCGGCGTGACAAAGTTAAGGTCGGCGGCGCGCGCGCCCCACATCGCGAGTTCAAGCGCGAAAGACGACAGATCGCCCACTTCGATTTCGGCTGGAGGGAAGGCGGCCAGCGCGCCCTCTTCGCCCCGGGTCCAGAGCTTGAAGGCGACCCCTTCTGAGACACGGCCCGCACGGCCGGCCCTCTGGGTGGCTTCGGCCCGCGTCACGCGGTCGGTGACCAGTCGCGACATGCCCGACGACGGATCAAACCGTGCGCGGCGCGCGCGGCCCCCGTCCACGACGATCTGGATGCCTTCGATGGTCAGCGAGGTTTCGGCGATGGAAGTTGCCAGCACGACCTTGCGTCCCGTGATGGCGGGGGCAATGGCGGCGCGCTGCGCTTTGAATTCCATCGCGCCGAACAGCGGGGCAAGGGTGCAATCTGGGGGCAGGCGGTCCTTCAACGCGGATTCAACGCGGCGGATTTCACCTTCGCCGGGCAGAAAGACCAAGGCGGAACCGGGGGCCGTTTCGAGCGCGTGAATGACCAGATCAGCCATCGCCTGTTCAAAGCGTTGTGTGCCGACGGGTCGGTCCAGCCAGCGGGGCGTCACGGGAAAACTGCGCCCCTCCGACGTCACGATCGGGGCGTCCATCAAGGTGGCCACGGGGGCAGCATCCAATGTGGCGGACATTGCAACCAGCAAAAGATCGTCGCGCAACGCGCCTGCCACCTCAAGACACAGCGCCAGCCCCAGATCGGCATTCAGCGACCGTTCGTGAAATTCGTCAAAGACCACGGCACCGACGCCCGGCAGATCGGGGTTGTCCTGCAACATGCGGGTCAGGATGCCCTCGGTGACGACCTCGATCCGGGTGTTCGGCCCGATGGCAGAGGCTCCGCGCACGCGAAAGCCAACGGTCTGGCCGACGTCTTCGCCCAAAGTCGCAGACATCCTTTCGGCGGCAGCGCGCGCGGCGAGGCGGCGCGGTTCCAGCATGATAATCCGGCCAGAGGTCAGGCCGGCATCCAGCATCGCAAGGGGCACGCGGGTGGTCTTGCCCGCGCCAGGGGGCGCTTGCAACACGACGCGCCCGGTCTGGCGCAACGCGTCGATGACCTGCGGCATGACGTGATCGATGGGAAGTTCAAAGCTCATGATCGGGGTTATGGGTCAATCCGGGCGCGCCGCCAAGCCTTGCGTTGGTCTGGACATTTGCCGCGGATCGTCTGAAAGATGCAGGCCAAGACAAAGGGGCTGTGGCATGGATATCGACAAGTTGGCCAAGGGCATCGTCGCGGGGGACCGGCGCGCGCTGGCGCGGGGGATCACGCTGGTCGAATCGTCCCGCGCGGATCACCGTGCACAGGCCACAGCACTGCTGGCGGCCCTGCCCAAAGACCGGGAGGCGTTGCGGATAGGTCTGTCAGGCACGCCGGGTGTCGGCAAATCCACCTTCATCGAAAGCTTTGGCATGATGCTGATCCGTCAGGGCTTGCGCGTGGCTGTGTTGGCGATCGATCCGTCCTCAAGCCGTTCCGGCGGGTCGATCCTGGGGGACAAGACCCGCATGGACCTGCTGGCCCGCGAGAGAGGCGCATTTATTCGACCCTCGCCCAGCCAGACCCATTTGGGCGGCGTGGCCCGCCGCACCCGCGAGGCGGTCACCCTTTGCGAGGCTGCCGGGTTTGACGTGGTGCTGATCGAAACGGTCGGCGTCGGACAGTCGGAAACTGTGGTCGCGGAAATGTCGGATGTGTTTTTGCTGCTGTTGGCCCCCGCGGGCGGGGACGAATTGCAAGGCGTCAAACGCGGAATCATGGAGATGGCGGACATCATCGTGGTGAACAAGGCTGACGGCGACCTGAAGCCAGCAGCCTCAAGGACCTGTGCGGATTATGCCGGTGCATTGAGATTGTTGCGCAAACGCCCGCAGGACCCCGACGGCTTTCCCAAGGCGATGATGGTGTCGGCCTTGGAGGAAAACGGGTTGTCAGAGGCGTGGGCAGAGGTTCAGACGCTGGCGGGCTGGCGGAAGGATCACGGGTTCTGGCAACGCACCCGCGCGGCGCAAGCGCGGTATTGGTTCGAACAGGCCGTGAAACACGCGCTGTTGGCACAGCTTGAGGCACCAAAGGCAAAGGCCGCGCTGGCCGCGCTGAGCGATCTGGTGGCGCAAGGCGGGGAAGACCCGACCAAGGCCGCGCAGGATTTCGTGGCGCAGTTGGACAGGTAAGAGGCTGACCGGAATTTTCAAAAATTCCGGATCGATTTTTTCGAACAGAAGGGCACTTGGCGAAAGCCTGGTTTTCAGCCCGTCGCCTTGGGATGGGCGCGGTTGTAGACATCCATGAGCCGCGCGGTATCGACCGCCGTATAAGCCTGCGTGGTGGACAAGGACGCGTGCCCCAGCAATTCCTGGATCGCGCGTAGATCGCCGCCCGCGTCCAGCAGATGGGTTGCAAAGCTGTGGCGCATCGCGTGCGGTGTCGCGGTCGCAGGCAGGCCAAGCTGCATCCGTGCATCTGCCATCACCTGGGCGATGGCGCGGGCCGCCAAGGGGCCGCCGCGCACGGCCTTGAAAAGCGCCGTGCCATGTTCTTGGGGATGTGGACAGGCCCGCAAATAGGCGTCAACGGCGTCACGGGCGGCAGGCAGCACCGGCACGACGCGTTCTTTCCCGCCCTTGCCGACAATGCGCAATACATCGGGCAGGGGTGCGTCGGCTCCTTTCAGGCCAAGCGCCTCGGAGATCCGCAAGCCGCAGCCCCAAAGCAGCGTCAATACCGCGACATCGCGCGCGGCAACCCATGGGCGGGGCGATTGCAGTTCGACACAGTCGATCATCGCTTTTGCAGCATCCACGGCCAAGGGGCGCGGCAGTTTCTTAGGAAATTTCGGCGACCGTGTCGACAAGACCGCCGTGGGTTCAAACCCTTCACGCTCGGCCAGCCAGCGGTAGAATGCCTTTACCGCCGACAACTTGCGGGCCAAAGACCGCGGACCAACATCGGGACCGCGGGTCCGGGCCATCCAGCTGCGCATATCCGAGATGGTGATGTTTGCCAGCGCGCCCAAGCCGATGCTGTCGCCTTTGTGCAGCGTCATGAAAGCCAGAAAGTCGGTCACGTCCCCTTGGTAGGCCGTGATCGTATTTTCTGCCGCGCCTTTGAGAGCACGTTGATGATCCAGCCAGGTTTGCATGGCGTCCCGCGCCGCCGGGCTGATCAGGAGCGTGTTGGTGGCGCTGCTCAAGACAACCAGCGGCGCATCGTACGCTCAAAGACGCCGGCGAAAAAGCCCAGCAAATCGGTACCTTGCTGCGGGCCGAACATGTGTGGATCTTCTGACCCGAGGATCAGCAGGCCAGGCAGACGCCCCTCGCCGAAGTTCAGCTTGAGGCAGGCTTCGGACCGGATCCAGTCGGCCGCGCCGCCGTAAACCGTTTCGGGGCTGTCTTGGACGCTGCGCAATGTCACCTGCCGCACGGTACCGCCGCGCCCTGCGGTCAGGTAATCATCGATAAATCCCGGCTCGGCCACGTTCAGCACATCGCCCAGGCGTTTGACCGCAGGGTCGTTGTCGTTCTGGACCGATTCCAGCAACAGCCGCACCGCATCCACCCGCAGGATATCAGCGACTTCACCGCCCAGATCCCGCAGGAAGGTTTCAAATTCGACCGGGTCCAGCATCCGCAGGATCGCGCGGTGGATCTGGTTCGTGCCAGCCAGGTTTTCATAGGCCGCCGCGATGACGTTGCGGTGTGTGTCTTCCAGGCGGTCCAGCCGGGTTTCCAGACGGTCCATCGCGATGCCGCGCAGGTCCACGATGTTGTTCCCCATCGCGCGTTCATTCGCGGCGATCAGGGCCTGCATCACATCGTTGTCGTCCAGAATGACATCGGGCTGCGAAATGATCGCTTCCCGAAGGGAATCTTCGATCTTGTGGTTGCTGCTCATGCGGGGCTCGTTTTTTTTGATTTTGACCGTCTTAGCATGCGACATCCGCAAAATCTGCATTTTTATTTTGAGATTTCGCGCGTTTTTTCAGCAAAAACGATTTCGCCGGGGAAAAGTCAGGCTTCATGTGACGTATTTTCGGGACGCAGCGCGGCTTGGATGTCTTGACTGAGAAGATGAAAGAAGCACCTCAGCCCTTGCCTGAACAGGCCAACACGCTTTTCCCGCTTAGCCCGTCGTTCTTGCGCGCGCTGCTTGAAGACACCGCGCGCAAGAGTTTGACATGATCAGAGCTTACAGAATGTTCTGACCGGTCTTGGCCCAATCGGCCATAAACTGCTCAAGGCCCTTGTCGGTCAGCGGATGCGACGCGAGCTTTTTGATGACTTCTGGCGGGGCGGTCATCACGTCGGCACCGATGCGGGCCGCTTCCAACACGTGGTTGGGCGACCGGATGGAGGCGGCCAAAATCTGCGTCTCGAAACCGTAGTTGTCATAGACCGTGCGGATGTCCTGGATCAGCTCCATGCCATCAAGGTTGATATCATCCAGACGCCCGATGAAGGGAGAGATGAACGTGGCACCCGCCTTGGCGGCGATCAATGCCTGATTGGCAGAAAAGCACAGCGTGACGTTGACCATCTTGCCCTCGCCGGACAGGACCTTGCACGCTTTCAACCCGTCCCATGTCAGCGGGAGCTTTACAGTGATGTTCTCGGCAATCTCGGCCAGCTTGCGGCCTTCGGCGATCATTTCCTCTGCCTTGAGGGCGACGACTTCGGCGGAAACGGGACCCTCGACCAGATCGCAAATCTCTTTGGTGACTTCCAGAATGTTGCGGCCTGACTTCAGGATCAGCGACGGGTTGGTGGTCACCCCGTCGACCATCCCCAGATCGTTCAGTTCTGCAATGGCGTCGATTTCGGCGGTATCTACGAAGAATTTCATATTTGGTCCTTCTGGTTGGAATGGGCGGCGCGAATGGCTATGTCTCTTGCCAAGGGGCTTTAGCCTATGAACTGCGGTGCCGAAACCCTAATTCTATTTATCCCAAGCCGGAGACGTCGGTGCCCCCCCCTGAATTCTTTCATCAAGGCGAACTTGTCGGCGTGTTGACCACACAGCCCCTGGGCCGTGCGCTGGACTATAAAGCACCCGAAGGCGGCTGCCATCTGGGCGCGTTTGTCGAGGTGCCCTTGGGCCCGCGCAAGGTTCTTGGGGTGGTCTGGGGGGCAGGGCAGGGTGATTACGATCTGTCAAAGGTCCGGTCGGTCATCCGCGTGCTGGATGCAGCCCCGATGCGCGAGGAATTGCGCAGTTTTCTGTCCCGCGCTGCCGCCTATACGCTGACGCCCATGCCCGCGATGCTGCGGCTGGCGACCCGTGCGCCGGGGCTGGGCGACCCGCCGTCGATGCGCAAGATCTATCGGCGCGGGACAGCAGAACCTGACCGGATGACAGATGCCCGCCGTCGGGTGCTGGCGACCTTGGCAGACTATGGTGATCTGTCGTTCACCCTCAAGGAATTGGCCGAAATGGCGGGGGTCACATCGTCGGTTATCAAAGGGTTGGTGGCGCAGGACGCGGTGATTGAGCAAGACAGCCCGCGCGATGTCCCCTTCGCCCGCATGGATCCGACGCTGCCCAGCAAGGAACTGACAGCGGATCAGGCCGCAGCGTCGGCGCTGCTGGCCAAAGGCGTTGCATCGGAGACCTATGCCACCACCCTGCTGCGTGGTGTTACCGGATCGGGCAAGACCGAAGTGTACCTTGAGGCCGTCGCGGCCGCGTTGAAAGCCGGGCGGCAGGCGTTGGTCCTGCTGCCCGAAATCGCGCTGACCGAACAATTTCTGCACCGGATCGCCGCGCGGTTCGGGACAAAGCCTGCGGAATGGCATTCGGGCGCGACGATGACCGAACGCCGCAGGATCTGGCGCATGGTGGGGCAGGGCAATGCGCAGGTCGTGATCGGTGCGCGGTCGGCGTTGTTCCTGCCGTTCCAGAACCTTGGGCTGATCGTCGTTGATGAAGAACACGATACTTCCTACAAGCAGGAAGAGGGTGTTTTGTACAATGCCCGCGACATGGCGGTCTTGCGCGCCTCGATCTGCGGGGCACAGGTGGTGCTGGCATCCGCCACGCCAAGTCTGGAAAGCTGGGCCAATGCCGAGGCAGGTAAGTATACGCGGGTTGAACTGACGTCGCGGTTCGGGCCTGCGGTGATGCCGAAGATGGGCGCGATAGACATGCGCGCCGAAGGGTTGCCCAGCGATAAATGGGTGTCTCCGACCTTGCGTGCCGAGGTGGACAAGCGGCTGGAACGAGGCGAACAGGCGATGCTGTTCATCAACCGTCGCGGCTATGCGCCGGTGACGTTGTGCCGGGCCTGCGGGCACCAGATCGGCTGCGATGATTGTGACGCGCGTATGGTGGAGCACCGGTTTCTCAAGCGTCTGGTCTGCCACCAATGTGGTGAGAGTAAACCGATGCCCGAAGCCTGCCCGTCTTGCGACGCGACAGGTAAACTGGCCGCAGTGGGGCCGGGCGTAGAGCGTCTGGGTGAGGAAGCCGCAGCTCTTTGGCCCGATGCGCGGGTCGCCACCCTTAGTTCTGACATGTACGGATCGGCGCGGGCGCTGAAGGCCGAGATTGCAGGCATCGCGGAGGGGGCCGCCGACATTATCATCGGCACGCAGCTTGTGGCCAAAGGGCATAACTTTCCCAACCTCACCCTGGTGGGGGTGATTGATGCCGATCTGGGGCTGATGGGGTCGGATTTGCGTGCAGCCGAGCGGACTTTTCAGTTGATGCGTCAGGTTGCGGGCCGGGCCGGCCGGGCAGAGACTCCGGGGACTGCGTTGTTGCAGACCTATCAGCCGGACCACCCCGTGATCCGCGCCATCTTGGCAGGGGACGAAGAAGGTTTCTGGAAAGCCGAAGCCGGCGAGCGGCGTCAGGCCGGTGTGCCACCCTACGGGCGCATGGCGGGGATCATCCTGAGCGGGCCCGATGTGGCGGCCGCCTTTGACGCGGGCAATCAGCTTGCACGGCAAGACGGACCGCTGCGGGCGGTTGGCGCAAAGGTCTATGGGCCCGCGCCTGCGCCTATTGCGCGTGTACGCGGGCGGCACCGGGTGCGGCTTTTGGTGAAGGCGGATAAATCGGCCCCCTTGCAAGACGCCTTGGCGAAATGGGTCGGGCAATTGCGGTTGAAGGGGGATCTGAGGATCGCCGTGGATATTGATCCGCAGAGTTTTTACTGAACCGTTTTACGCTGTGCTTTACCGTTGGAGAGTCTTTGATGGTTTTGCCCTCAAGGGGCAAAACATGCCTTCGGCGAGGATTTTTTTCCATTTGGAAGTGAAGGGTGTGGACGATGCGCGCCGGGGGCGTTTGATTTGATCTCGTCAAGGGGCGGCAAGAGGCGTATTGGAGGTCGCATGACGCATTTAGTGACCCTTGAAGATGCCAAGCATCAGCCGTTTTGGCGCCGCCCCGTGGCGCTGTTGTTCTTGATGGCCTTGGCGATGCCGATCGCCTTCAACACCTGGTCGGCGCTGTTGAACAACTTCGTGATCGAGGTGGCGGGATTCGATGGTGCTGACATCGGGTTGCTGCACACGGTGCGCGAAATTCCAGGATTTCTGGCTGTTGGTGTCATTGCACTTATCATTTTCGTGCGCGAGCAGATTCTGGGGTTGGTATCGCTGGTTCTGCTGGGCGCGGCCACGGCCGTGACCGCCTGGTTTCCGTCGATGGGCGGGATTTTGACCATTACGATGCTCAGCTCGATCGGGTTTCATTATTACGAGACGGTGAACCAGTCGCTGCAGCTGCAATGGCTCAAGATTGAGGACGCGCCGCGTATGCTGGGCTGGCTGATGGCCGCGGGGTCGGCGGCGACGCTGGTAGCCTATCTGGCGATCATGGCGCTGTGGGACACGCTGTCGCTGTCCTATAATATCGTCTATCTGATTGGCGGCGGAGTGACCGTTGCGATCGCGCTATTCGCGCTGGCCGCCTATCCGCAGTTCGAAGCGCCGACGCCGCAGGTCAAGAAGATGGTGCTGCGCAAGCGCTATTGGCTCTATTACGCGCTGCAGTTCATGTCGGGCGCGCGGCGGCAGATTTTTGTCGTTTTCGCAGGCTTCATGATGGTCGAACGTTTCGGCTTTGACGTGCATGAGATCACGCTGCTGTTCCTGATCAACCTGATCGCCAACATGATCTTTGCGCCCTTGATGGGGCGCGCTGTGGGTCGTTTCGGCGAAAGGCGCACCTTGGGGTTCGAATATATCGGGCTGATCATCGTGTTTCTGGCCTATGGCGGTGTCTATTATCTGGGCTGGGGTGTTGTTGTCGCCGCCACGTTGTATGTTCTGGATCACATGTTCTTTGCCCTGGCGCTGGCGTTGAAAACCTATTTTCAAAAGATCGCCGACCCGCGTGACATCGCGCCGACGGCCGCCGTTGCGTTTACCATCAACCATATTGCGGCTGTTTTCCTGCCGGTGGGCCTGGGCCTGCTGTGGCTGGTGTCGCCTGCTGCCGTGTTCTTTCTGGCGGCGGGGATGGCAGGCGTATCGCTGGCCTTGGCAATGATGATCCCGCGCCACCCTGCACCCGGGAATGAGACGATTTTTGCCGCCCCCGTTCCAGCCGTCGCGGAATAGCCGGCCCTTGACGGGGCGGGCCCACGACCTTACGCGCCGTTTGAACCCTTTTCGGAGAGCCACATGACCACTTTCACAGCCCTGACCACCCTCGAAGGACGCAAGCCCGCCTATGCTTTGGGCGAGGCGATGGAGAACCTGGTGCCGGAGCCGACAGGCGTGGGCGTCTTTGAAATGGAAGACGGATCGGGGCTGTGGGAAGTGGGCGGCTATTTCGAAGAAGCACCCGACGAGACCGCGCTTGCCGTGCTTGCGGCGGCGATGGGGGCCAAGGCGTTTGTGGTGTCTGAGTTGCCCGAAACCGATTGGGTTGCCCATGTCCGTCGCGAACTGTCCCCGGTCGCGGCCGGGCGGTTCTTTGTCTATGGCAGCCATGACGCCGATAAGGTCCCGGCAGATTGCGAGCCCTTGCTGATCGAAGCCGCCATGGCCTTTGGCACCGGCCACCATGGCACGACGCTGGGCTGTCTGCGCGCGCTGGACCGTTTGGCGAATGACGGGATGGTTGCTCAGAATGTGGCCGACATCGGGTGCGGCACGGCGGTGCTGGCGATGGCCGCTGCACGCATCTGGCCAAATCCGGTTCTGGCAAGTGACATTGACGAGGTCGCGGTTGACGTGGCGCGGGCGAATGCGGAGGCAAACGAACTGTCAGACCGGTTGATCTGCGTCGAGGCCGCTGGCTTTGACCATCCTGACCTTGCCGCAAAGGCTCCATTCGATCTGATCTTTGCCAATATCCTCAAGGGGCCGCTTGTCGCTTTGGCCCCCGATATGGCCCAAGCACTGGCCCCGCAGGGCAAAGCGATTCTCTCGGGCATTTTGAACGAGCAGGCGGACGATGTTATCGCTGTTTATGCCGAATCTGGCATCAATCTGCTGCATAAAGAGATGATTGGCGACTGGACAACGCTAACGGTCCAAAAAATGCCCTAATTTGCGACCGGTTGATGCCCCAATTCGAGGCAAATTGTTAGCAACAAGTTGGGTTATGCTGTAATATTGAAATGTGAAAGGTGGGGGCCTTAAGCATTTTGAGGCTACCATGGTTGAAACACATCAACATTTTGGAAAACGCATCAACGATTTGAACCGGAAACACGTCATGATGGCGAACGGATATCACACGGTAATTCGCGACGACGGTCTGGTGATTGCGCGTCCCGCAAAACGCTCAGCCGGTTTTCCGTTCAAGACGTTCTTGCTTCTTGGCGTTCTGTTTTTTATATTTAAAGCGTTGGTCTTGTCCTCTGTCGGACCGGGCACTTACCAGATCAGACTGAACAAGCTGCAAAGCGGCACGGTGGTCGAACAGGCGGGGGCCTGGATGCTGGGACTGGATCCGGTGACGTTGGCGATTTCGACGAAGGTCGGCCCGATTTTTCGGGGCTGATCCGAAAAACGGTTAAATGTGGCGTTAAAATGAGACCAAGTCATTTTAGGCAGCACTTTTAAACTGCACTTTTTAACGGGAAAGCCACGCTGACCCATCGGACGGCGTGGCTTATTTTTTATCCCGGTGACCGCCCTTCGGGCGTTGTCTGCCCATCAGGGATTAACGGATAAAGTGGTTCAAGGCGACTTTATCGATATCGCCGCGTACAAGGCCGATATCGTCCAGTTCGCGGTCTGACAGCGAAGACAGGGCGTTGCGTGTGACGCGTGCATCATTCCAGGCAACGACGTTGCCGGCGATGTCGCCAAGGTGCGAGAAAAAGCGGTTGACGGCAGCTGCCGTTCCGTAGGTAGTCTGGGTGGTGTGGAAAACAGCCATTGGAGCCATCCTTCTATACTAATGTTGACAGCCGGTCGATCCGGCGTTGTGCCCATGAACTAGGCAGAATGAAAACTTCCCACAACACCCACCGGCGCATCCCTGACCTGCGTTTTCTGCATGGCAGCATTTTTGCCGGAACCCTTATTTAACAAAGCGAGATTGCAGTATCGGCGGTTGCCGTTTGATTGCGCCAAGGGGTCGTTTTCGCATCATTCCAGCCGTCGCGGCGACGAATTGTGGCCTTTGTAGGGCGGGGTGCAAAAGCCTTGGTGGATGTTCGTGTTTCGTGCTAACCCTGAAAAAACAAAAAATTCGAGGTATTCAAGCATATGATACGGGTAATCGGCATCGATCCGGGGCTGCGCAATATGGGTTGGGGCATCATTGATGTGGCGGGAAGCCGACTCAGTCATGTGGCAAATGGCGTCTGCGTGTCCGAGGGGCCTGACCTGGGGTCGCGGCTTTTGTCGCTGCACGGCCAGTTGACGCGGATCATAAAAACCTACCACCCCCAGGCCGCCGCAGTTGAACAGACCTTTGTAAACAAGGATGGGGCCGGCACGCTTAAGTTGGGGCAGGCGCGCGGCATTGCGATGCTGGTCCCTGCGCAGGCTGGGCTGGCGGTGGGTGAATATGCCCCCAACACAGTAAAGAAAACCGTCGTCGGCGTGGG
Source organism: Roseobacter sp. GAI101 (assembly GCF_000156335.1). GTDB lineage: Bacteria > Pseudomonadota > Alphaproteobacteria > Rhodobacterales > Rhodobacteraceae > Sulfitobacter. The sequence goes on along the minus strand of NZ_DS999213.1, from coordinate 2,059,697 downwards.
CCATGCGGATAAGGGTCAGGTGCTACATATGGTGAAAATGCAACTGCCGGGCGCGGAAATCGTGGGACCTGATGCCGCTGATGCGCTGGCCATCGCGATCTGCCACGCCCATCACGGCGGGGCCAGCACCCTGGCGCAAGCCGTGGCAAGGGCCAGCGCATGATCGGCAAGATCACAGGTCGGATTGACTACCGCGCGCCTGACCATGTGCTGATCGACGTGCGCGGTGTCGGATATCTTGTTTATTGTTCCGACCGGACTTTGGCCGCCTTGCCCGGTGTAGGCGAAGCCGTGGCGCTGTTCACCGATCTGGTGGTGCGCGAGGATCTGATGCAGTTGTTCGGTTTTCAAACGCTGGCGGAAAAGGAATGGCACCGCTTGTTGACGTCGGTGCAGGGGGTCGGGGCCAAGGCATCGCTGGCCATTTTGGGCGCGCTCGGCCCTGACGGGGTCAGTCGCGCTATCGCACTGGGGGATTGGAACGCGGTCAAGGTTGCCAAGGGTGTCGGCCCCAAGATCGCACAGCGCGTTGTTCTGGACCTCAAAGACAAGGCCCCCGGCGTGATGGCGATGACCCAGACATTGGCCGAAGCCCATGGCGAGGTCGAGGCCGTGCAAGTCATTGAAGCGCCCGAGGCGAAGCGTCGCCCCGCAACAGCCCCCAACCACTCTGCCCAATCCGAAGCCTTGTCGGCGCTTGGCAACCTTGGCTACGGGCCAGGCGATGCGGCGGGGGCGGTGGCGCAGGCGGCAGGTGACATGCCTGATGCCGATACGCCGACATTGATCCGCGCGGCGTTGAAACTGCTGGCCCCAAAGGGATAGAGTGGCCGCACCGGCGCGTCTTGCGCCCAAGAGCCTTGGATAATGCATGATCGAAAGTGACCCAACCTTGCGGCCTGACCCGATGCCCGGTGATTTCGACCGCGCATTGCGTCCCCAGTTGCTGGATGAATTCGTGGGGCAGGCCGAAGCGCGGTCGAACCTCAAGGTATTCATCCAATCGGCCAAACAACGCGGCGAGGCAATGGATCACACGCTGTTCCACGGCCCTCCCGGACTGGGCAAAACCACGCTGGCACAGATCATGGCGCGCGAACTGGGGGTCGGGTTTCGCATGACTTCGGGGCCGGTGCTGGCCAAGGCGGGCGATCTGGCCGCGATCCTGACCAACCTCGAAGCGCGCGATGTCTTGTTTATCGACGAAATCCACCGGCTGAACCCAGCGGTGGAAGAAGTGCTGTACCCCGCCCTGGAGGATTTCGAGCTTGATCTTGTGATCGGCGAAGGCCCCGCTGCGCGTACGGTGCGGATCGAATTGCAGCCCTTTACGCTGGTGGGGGCCACCACGCGGATGGGGTTGCTGACCACGCCGCTTCGCGACCGCTTTGGCATTCCGACGCGTTTGCAGTTCTATACCGAGGATGAATTGTTCATCATCGTAGACCGCAATGCCCGCAAACTGGGGGCCCCCGCAGACGAAGGCGGTGCCCGCGAGATCGCTAAACGCGCCCGCGGCACGCCTCGGATCGCAGGCCGGCTGTTGCGCCGTGTCGTGGATTTCGCAGTCGTCGAAGGCGATGGCCGCGTGACGCGCGAATTGGCGGATATGGCGCTGACGCGGCTTGGCGTGGATTATCTGGGGCTTGATGGTGCGGACCGACGCTATTTGCGGATGATCGCCGAGAATTATCAGGGCGGTCCGGTGGGGATTGAGACGATGTCGGCCGCGCTGTCTGAATCGCGCGATGCCTTGGAAGAGGTGATCGAGCCGTTTCTTTTGCAGCAAGGCCTGATCCAGCGTACCCCGCGCGGACGGATGTTGGCGCAAAAGGCCTGGACGCATTTGGGCATGGCACCGCCCAAGTCCCAGACCGATTTGTTTGGCTGAGGCGACGGAGCCTTCGGCGAGGATTTTAGACCATTTGGAAGATGCGATGACACCACAGGAAATCGAAACGTTGTTCACACGGGACGACGGCAGTTTTGTGTTTGCACGCTGGGGGCGGCCGCTGTCTCCGGTGGTTTTTGGCGTCGATGATGCGACCTTGTCGGTGATCAAGGGCGCGTTGGAGGCCGTCTGCCATTTGGCGGGGCACCAGATGGCCGAGACGGACCCAGAGCTGGGCAGCAACCTGATGATGTTTTTCTTCAAGGAATGGTCTGAGTTGCCCGAGGTGCCGGGACTGGACCGGCTGGTGCCGGATCTAGGCCCTCTGGTGCAAAAGCTGGAAGCAGTCGAGGCAAATCAATATCGCCTGTTCCGCTTTGACGAGGCGGGCGCGATCAAGGCTTGTTTCGTGTTTCTGCGGATGGATCAGCATCTTGGTGCCGTGCCAGCGCAAACTTTGGCGCTGAGCCAGATCGTGCAGTCGTTCCTGCTGTGGTCCGACGGGGCGTTCAAGGACCGGTCGCCCTTGGCTGTGGCCGAGGGCGCGACCATATTGCGGCCCGATATCGCCGGGCTGTTGCGCGCGGCCTATGACCCGGTTTTGCCGCCTGCCGCACAGGACCCGTCCCACGCATTGCGGCTGTTTGCCCGGCTGAGCAAAACACAATGACCCATTGCCTGCCGATCCGCGTGTATTACGAAGACACCGACATGGCCGGGATCGTCTATTACGCCAATTATCTGCGCTATATCGAACGCGCGCGCAGTGACTGGGTTCGCGAAATCGGGGTCGACCAGCTTGAGATGAAGGCCGAGGGTGTGGTCTTTGCCGTGCGCCGGGTCGAGGCGGATTATCTTTTGCCTGCGGTGTTCGACGACCTGCTCGAGGTGCGCACCTGGGCCACGGCAATTTCACCTGCGCGCATGGTCATGCGCCAGGAGGTGTGGCGGGCCGATACGCTGTTGTTTCAGGCTGTTGTCACGATTGTGTGCATCAATTCAGCGGGAAAACCCTGTAGATTGCCAGCGAAACTCCGCTCAATCCCTGCCCAGGCGGCAGATTGACGCCATATGCCTAGCAATCAACATTGCACTCGGCTAGGATTACGTCAAATAGCGCCTTGGAAAACAGGGCCGTTGAGGCGGAACAGCCCCTAAAAGGGCGCAAAGAAAAGAGCAGTACCGATGGAAGCACAAACGCTGGCGGCGGCGAGTGAGATTGATTTCTCGCTCTTGGGTCTATTCCTACGCGCGACATTCACCGTGAAACTTGTAATGATCAGCCTGATCGTTGCGTCGTTCTGGTCGTGGTCGATCATCGTGCAGAAAATCCTGCAGTATCGCCGTGCCAAGGCCGAGGCGGAGCGGTTTGACCAGGCGTTCTGGTCGGGTGAACCGCTGGACGGATTGTACGATTCCATCGGGCCGGACCCTGAAGGGGCGGCTGACAAGATTTTCGCGGCCGGCATGACCGAATGGCGCCGCTCGCACCGCGAAGATGGCGGCTTGATCCCCGGGGCGACGGCCCGGATCGACCGGTCGATGGATGTGGCCATCGCGAAGGAATCCGAAAAGCTGCAAAAAGGGCTGCCCGTGCTCGCGACGACCGGATCGACAGCACCATTTGTCGGGCTGTTCGGGACGGTTTTCGGCATCATGCATTCGTTCATCGAAATCGCTGCCCAGCAAAACACCAGTCTGGTGGTCGTGGCACCGGGCATTGCCGAGGCGCTGTTGGCCACGGGCATCGGCCTGCTGGCGGCGATCCCCGCCGTGATCTTCTACAACAAGCTGAGCGCTGATTCAGACCGTATTCTTGGTGGATACGAGGCTTTTGCCGACGAATTCGCCACCATCCTCAGCCGCCAGTTGGACAGCTGAACCATGGCCTCAGGTGTGATGAAAAAACAAGGCGGGGGCGGGCGCAGACGGCGTCGGGGCCGCGCGCAGCCGATGGCGGAAATCAACATCACGCCTTTCGTCGACGTGATGTTGGTGTTGCTGATCATCTTCATGGTTGCGGCACCGTTGCTGACCGTCGGCGTGCCGGTTGAACTGCCCAAGACAGCGGCCACGGCCTTGCCCTCAGAGCAGGAAGAGCCGTTGACCGTGACGGTGCTGGCCGATGGCACCGTGCAGATCCAGAAAACAGAAACCGGCCGTGGCGATCTGATCTCCAAGCTGCGTGCCATCGCGGCCGAGCGCGCCAGCGACCGTGTTTTCCTGCGCGCAGACGGATCTGTACCTTATGCGCTGGTGATGGAGGTCATGGGAGCCCTGAACGGCGGCGGTTTTTCAAACATCGGGCTGGTTACCGAAACCGGTGGCCCCAAGCTTGACGGCGCGGGCGCGTCAGGCGGTTAACCATGCATACCGGGCATTACATTTCTGGTGCGGGGCATTTGGGTCTGATCGCCTTCTTGTTGTTCGGGAGTATCTTTACTGCCGACCCGGAGCCGTTCGAGATGCAGGAAGTTTCCGTGATTTCGGGCGCAGAATTCGATGCGCTGGTTGCGGCGTCGCAGCAATCCGATCAGGCGACGGACCAGACCCCTGACCAAGCGCCGGATATCTCGCAACCCGAAGCGCCGGCTGCCCCTGTGGAAGAGCCGCAGGTTGCCGCTACGCCGGATGAGGAGATCCAGCAACCACCCCCTGTCCAGACGGAAACCCCGCCGCCGGACGCCGTGCCGGAAGTGGCCGAACAGGTGCCGCCGCCCGCCGCAGAGGTCAGTGATCAGGCTCCGGAATCGCCCGAACCCCCTGCCGAGGTTGCCGTGCTGGCCCCCGAAGTGGCCCCTGTGGCGGTGCCGCGACCGGTTGACCGCGTCGCTCCCGAAGCCGTGGCCAAGCCCGACCCCGAAGCGCGCCCGGATGTCGTGGAGCAGCAGGCCGCGACCCCGGATGCGCCTGCTGAAACCGTCGTCGAAGAGTCGCAGCAAGCCACGGCGCCCGAAGAGGCGACAACCGAGATCGTGACCGAAGCAGCCGAGGCCCCAAAGGCCGCGCCGAACCAATCCGCGCGCCCGCCTGCGCGCCGCCCTACGCCCCCTGCACCTCAGGTCGCAGAGAAGCCCGAGACGCCTGTCGAAACACCGGCCAAGCCAGAGCCAAAGCCGACACCAAAGCCTGCGGCCGAAACACCGGCGAAGCCTGCTGTTGATACAGATGCGGTAGCCGCCGCCCTGGCAGAAGCGCTTGGCAGTCAGAATACCCCAGCGGCCACGGCAGCTGCGCCCTCCGGTCCGCCGCTGTCGGCGGGCGAAAAGGAATCGCTGCGCGTGGCGGTATCATCCTGCTGGAACGTCGGGTCCCTGTCTTCCGAGGCGCTGAGCACCACAGTCGTTGTCAGCGTCGCGATGAACCAGGACGGCACACCGCAAAACGGGTCAATCACCATGACAGGCAGTTCCGGCGGGTCGCAGGCGGCGGCAAATCAGGCCTTCGAGGCAGCAAGACGGGCGATTATCCGCTGTGGCGCGCGGGGATATCAGCTTCCTGTGGATAAATTTGGCCAATGGCAGAATATTGAGATGACATTTAATCCTGAAAGGATGCGCATCAAATGATTACACGACTGTTTAGCCTCTGTCTGGTGCTGCTTTGCGCCGTCGCGGGCATTGCGCAGGCCCAGCAAGGCCCCCTGCGGATCGAAATTACCGAAGGTGTGATTGAACCATTGCCCTTTGCCGTCCCTAGTTTTCAACCCGAGAGCGGCGAGGCAGGGCAGATGGCTGTCGATCTGGCCCGTGTGGTGTCGGAGGATCTGGTAGGCTCCGGCCTGTTCCGGGAAATTCCGGCCAGCGCGTTCATCTCGACCGTGAGCGATTTCAACGCGCCTGTACAATACGCCGACTGGAAGGCGATCAACGCGCAGGCGCTGATCACCGGGGCCGTCAACGTATCGGGCAACACGCTGAGTGTGAAATTCCGCCTTTATGACGTGTTTTCGGGGGCCGAGCTTGGGTCCGGGCTGCAGTTTCAGGGCACGGTTGATGGATGGCGGCGCATGGCCCACAAGGTGGCCGATGCCGTCTACAGCCGGATCACCGGCGAAGGCGGATATTTCGACAGCCGCGTGGTCTACGTTTCAGAAACGGGTCCCAAGGATGGACGCCAAAAGCGGCTGGCGGTCATGGATTATGACGGGGCGAACGTGCGCTATCTGACCGACAGCACGTCGATCGTGCTGGCCCCGCGGTTTTCCCCGACCGGAGACCGTATCTTGTACACCAGCTATGAAAGTGGCTTTCCGCGCATCTACGTTCTGGACATCGGATCGGTCCAGCGCCGCGTCCTGGAAAGCGCCGATGGCACGATGAGCTTTGCGCCGCGGTTTTCGCCTTCGGGGCAAACGGTTGTGTATTCGCTGACCCAAGGCGGCAATACCGACATCTACACCATGGATATCAACACCGGGCAGTCCGTGCGCCTGACCAACACCCCTGCGATTGAAACCGCCCCCAGCTATTCGCCCGACGGCAGCCGGATCGTGTTTGAAAGCGACCGTTCGGGCACGCAGCAGCTGTACATCATGCCCGCAAGCGGCGGCGAAGCGCAGCGTATTTCCTTTGGGGAAGGTCGCTATGGCACACCGGTCTGGTCGCCGCGCGGCGATCTGGTGGCCTTTACCAAACAGAACAAGGGCCGCTTTCACATCGGGGTCATGCGTCTGGACGGGTCGGAAGAACGCCTTTTGACGGCTTCGTTTCTGGACGAAGGCCCGACATGGGCCCCCAACGGGCGCGTCATCATGTTTGCGCGCGAAACCCAAGGGGCAGGCGGGTCCTCTTCGCTGTATTCCGTGGATATTTCAGGGCGCAACCTGAAACCCGTACGCACGCAAGAAGGCGGATCAGACCCGTCTTGGTCGCCCCTGCAACAATAAAATCGCCAGCGCCTTGATAATTCCCAATCTCAAGGCGCTGTGCTAACGTTACTTCAGCAAGAATAAACGCCACATCCCAAAAAGGCCGAGCTTATGAACCGCATTCTGACAAGTACTCTTTTGATCGCAGCGCTGGCTGTTTCCGCCTGTACCAACCCCGACCGCTTTGGGGCCGATGGCATGAACGGCGGCGGCACCATGGCCCCTGGCGGGATGATCCCCGGCAGCGCGAATGACCCGTCTTCGACCGCCTATTTCCAACAGGCCGTCGGCGACCGCGTGTTGTTCGAGGTCAACCAGTCCAACCTGACCCCCGCTGGTCAGGCCACCCTGGACGGTCAGGCCACCTGGCTGATCACCAACATCGATTATCAGGCCATCATCGAGGGCCACGCGGACGAACAGGGCACGCGCGAATATAACGTGGCGCTTGGCGCGCGGCGCGCCAATGCCGCACGCGAATACCTGATCTCGCGCGGGGTTGCAGGCAACCGTCTGCGCGTCGTCAGCTATGGCAAGGAACGCCCGATCGAAGTCTGTTCGGCCGAGGCATGCTATGCCAAGAACCGTCGCGCCGTGACGGTGTTGGCAGGCGGTCTGTCGAGCTAAATCGAAATACCAGACGGTAAGGATGATCTTTATGCGGTTCGTTGTGATGATAGCGCTTGGGCTGGCCTTCGGGCCAGTCACGGCACAAGCGCAGGATGCGCAGACCTTGGCCGATGTACGCCAGGAATTGACGGTCCTGAACGTCGAGGTGCAGAAACTGCGCCGCGAGTTGTCCACCACGGGCGGCGCGTCTGTGAACTTTACAGGCGGGTCCGTTCTGGACCGGGTCAACGCGATGGAAAGTGAACTCCAGCGGCTGACGTCCAAAACCGAAGAGCTTGAGAACCGCGTGAACCGCGTTGTTGCCGATGGCACCAACCGGATCGGCGATCTTGAATTCCGTTTGGTCGAACTTGAGGGCGGCGATGTCGGCGCTCTTGGGGCGACATCCACCTTGGGCGGCGGGGAGATGCCCGCCACCAACACCGCCCCGATCGCGCCAGCCGCCCCTTCCACCAACACAGCCGAACTTGCCGTCGGTGAAGCATCCGATTTCGAGCGGGCGAAGGCGGCGCTCGCTGACGGTGACTTTCGCACCGCCGCGGACCAGTTTGCGACCTTTAATGAAACCTACCCCGGTGGTCCGCTAGGATCCGAGGCAGACCTGCGCCGCGGTGATGCGCTTCGCGGTTTGGGCGACATCCGTGAAGCGGCCCGTGCCTATCTGGCCAGCTTCAGCGCTGATCCCGTGGGTCCCGTCGCCCCCGAAGCGCTGTACCAGCTGGGACAGTCCCTTGGGGCCTTGGGACAGGTCCAAGAAGGGTGCGTTACCCTGGACGAGGTTGCCACCCGGTTTCCCGCCAGCCCCTTTGTTCCCCAAGCGCAGGCCGAACGTGCGGCGTTAAGCTGCCAGTGACCCGATGACGGTCGATCCGGCGCGGCTGCTTGCTGACGGATTGCTCCCCGACCCGCCAAAGACCATCGGCGTTGCCGTGTCCGGCGGCAGCGATTCCCTCGCGCTGCTGCACCTTCTTCATGACTTTGCGGTAACGCACAGTTGCACGCTGCACGTCGCCACCGTTGATCATGGGCTACGCCGGGAAGCCGGAGCCGAGGCCGCGATGGTCGCCGATACCTGCCGCAGCTTGGGGTTGGATCACGAGGTCCTGCACTGGCAAGGTTGGGATCGCAGCGGCAACCTGCAAAACGAAGCCCGCAAGGCACGGTATCAGCTGTTGGCTGACTGGGGCCGCAGGCGGCAGCTTGATGTGATTGCTCTTGGCCACACCGCCGATGATCAGGCCGAGACTTTCCTGATGCGGCTGGCCCGCCGCGCCGGCGTTGACGGTCTGTCCGCGATGCCGGACCGGTTTGAACGAGAGGGCATGACATGGATCAGACCGCTGCTGGGCGCGCGCCGGGCAGCATTGCAGGCCTATCTGGAAAGCAATGGCATCCAATGGGCAGATGATCCCAGCAACGAAGACACGCGCTATGACCGGGTGCGAATCCGCAATGCCTTGTCGATTCTCGAAGGCATTGGCGTCGAGGCAGAGGCATTGTCTGTCGTCGCGCAGAATATGAGCGCGGCAAAAGATGCCCTGAACCATCAAATGCAACAGACCGCCCGCGCTTATGTGTCGCTGCATGCAGGTGCCGTGGCCATTGATGTGGCAGGATTGAATGCGCAACCGTTTGAAATCCGACGTCGCCTGATTGCCCATGCGCTGAAGTGGGTGAACGGCGCATACTATGCGCCGCGCAGTGCCGCGCTTGGCGATGTGATGGCGGCACTTGCGACGGCCCCGTCAGCCACATTGCAGGGCTGCGAACTGCGGCATCGCGTTGGAAAGCTATGGGTTTTCAGAGAGTTGCGGGTAGTGTCGCGAATGACCTGCGACATCCGAGATCTATGGGACGGTCGCTGGCGGATCGCGCCGCCCGCGCAATTTTCCGCCGACACAGGCGATCTGACCGTCGGCGCGCTTGGCGCGGACGGGCTTAAACTTTGCCCCGACTGGCGTGATCTGGGGCTGCCGCGGGGGGTGCTTTTGTCATCCCCAGCTGTCTGGCAGGGCGCGCGGCTGGTTGCGGCCCCCCTTGCTGGGACCTCGCAAAACTGGCAAGCAGTGCTCGAACGCGGCAAAGATACCTTCTTTGCCGTACACATGACGCATTGAACATGTGCCCATCGGGTCTATCTTATAGGCAACGGGCGCATCGTCTTGGTGCAGTCCCCCGGATTTAGGAGAGTTTCCTTTGGGTAATATGCGTAATCTCGCCTTTTGGGTCGTCTTGATGCTGTTGGTATTGGCGCTGTTCAATTTGTTCAGCGGATCAACTGGCGGCTTGCAGAGCCGCGAAATCAGCTATTCCGAATTTGTCACGGCCGTTGAGGCTGGCGATGTCCGCAACGTGACGCTGGACGGCGAACAGGTACGCTTTCGGCGGGCCGATGGTACCGATTATGTGACAATCATGCCGCAAGACGCCGAAGTGACGTCGCTGCTGATGTCCAATGATGTGCCTGTCCGTGCAGAGCCGCAGCAGCAGTCCGGTTTCCAGACCTTCCTGATGTCGCTGTTGCCCATTCTTTTGCTGATCGGTGTGTGGATTTACTTCATGAACCGGATGCAAGGCGGGGGTAAAGGCGGGGCCATGGGCTTTGGCAAATCCAAGGCCAAGATGCTGACCGAAAAGCATGGTCGCGTGACGTTTGACGACGTCGCGGGCATCGACGAGGCCAAAGAAGAGCTGGAAGAGATCGTCGAATTCCTGCGCAATCCACAAAAATTCAGCCGTCTTGGCGGCAAGATTCCCAAAGGCGCGTTGCTTGAGGGCCCTCCTGGTACAGGTAAGACGCTTCTGGCGCGTGCCATCGCAGGCGAAGCGGGTGTGCCGTTCTTCACCATCTCGGGCTCCGACTTTGTCGAGATGTTCGTAGGTGTCGGTGCATCGCGTGTGCGTGACATGTTCGAGCAGGCCAAGAAAAACGCGCCCTGCATCGTCTTCATCGACGAAATCGACGCGGTCGGTCGTCACCGCGGTGCCGGCTATGGCGGCGGTAATGACGAGCGTGAACAGACCCTCAACCAGTTGCTTGTCGAGATGGACGGTTTCGAGGCCAACGAAGGTGTGATCATCATCGCGGCCACCAACCGTAAAGACGTGCTTGACCCCGCTTTGCTGCGTCCGGGACGTTTTGACCGTCAGGTCACCGTGGGTAACCCTGACATCAAGGGTCGCGAGAAGATTTTGGGCGTTCATGCGCGCAAGACACCGCTGGGCCCTGACGTCGATCTTCGGATCATCGCGCGCGGGACACCCGGTTTTTCGGGTGCCGATCTGGCGAACCTCGTGAACGAGGCTGCATTGACAGCTGCCCGCGTAGGGCGTCGTTTCGTGGCGATGATGGATTTCGAATCCGCCAAGGACAAGATCATGATGGGGGCCGAGCGCCGGTCGATGGTGTTGACCCAGGACCAGAAAGAAAAGACGGCCTACCACGAAGCAGGCCATGCAATCGTCGGCATGAAACTGGACAAGTGTGACCCAGTCTATAAAGCCACGATCATTCCGCGCGGTGGTGCCTTGGGCATGGTGATGAGCCTGCCAGAAATGGACAAGCTGCAGATGTTCAAGGATGAAGCCGAACAGAAAATCGCCATGACCATGGCGGGCAAAGCGGCTGAAATCTTTAAATACGGCCCTGATAGCGTTTCCTCGGGTCCGATGGGCGACATCATGCAGGCCAGCCAGCTTGCGCGTGGCATGGTGATGCGCATGGGTATGTCGGACAAGGTCGGGAACATCGATTATTCCGAAGCAGCGGCCGGTTATCAGGCCAATGGCGGGGCAGGCGGCTTTAGCGTCTCTGCCGCGACGAAAGAACTGATCGAAAGCGAAGTGAAGGCGATTATCGACACCGGCTATGATCGCGCGTTCAAGATGATTGCCGAGTACGAGGAAGAATTCGAGCGTCTGGCCCAAGGCCTGCTGGAATACGAGACCCTTACCGGCGAAGAAATCCAGCGCATCATGGATGGTAAACCGCCGCAGGATCCTGACGGAGAAGACACCAGCGGCATGGACAAACCCAGCGTCACGTCCATTCCCAAGGCCAAAGGCAAGAAATCGCCCCCGTCCGGTGATCTGGAGCCTGAACCTACAGCCTGATCTGTGTTATCTAATCGTTAGAATTGAAGATATTGAAAGGCCCTGCATCTGCGGGGCCTTTTCTTTTGTGTGGGTTTTACGCAAATTTCCCCCAACAAGGAGAGACCTCATGCCCGCGCTGATCCCCACCGACCATTATGCGATCATCACCTGGCTGGGCATCGTCCCCGACCGCGCTGCCGCGTTGAAAGCGCAATCGCGAGAATCGCTGAATTTAAGCTTTGCAGGACCTGAAGGCGAAGACCACGGCGGTCTGACGCGACCCTCGTGCAGCCGTGTGCTGTCCCAGCATCCGCGCGATACGGTGATCCGCAACACCCGCCAGATGTGCGTGATGAGCGCCGAGGAAATCGCCGCCATCGCCGCCGGAATGGGTATCGCATCGCTGGACCCGGTCTATATGGGGGCGACCATGGTGATTGAAGGGATTTCCGATTTCACCCATGTGCCCCCGTCTTCGCGGCTGCAGGGCCCATCCGGCGCGACCATCGTGATCGACATGGAAAACCGCCCCTGCACCCTGCCGTCCCGAGAGATCGAGGCAGACATGCCCGGGCTTGGCAAGGCCTTCAAGCCAGCCGCAAAAGACCGTCGGGGTGTTACAGCCTGGATCGAACGCGAAGGTATCCTGCAAGTCGGGGATCGTTTGCGGCTGCATGTTCCTGACCAGCGGGCCTGGGCACCGTCGATGATCTGAACCTGCGGTTTTAAGCTGCCAGAGGTCGGGTTAGGTCGTTAAATACGGTTTTGAGACGTCGTTTGCGATGATTTGTGTTGCAAGATACCGCGGCCATCCGCTGTGGTTGAATGCCGTCACATGACGTTAGATGCCGAGTGCGATCGCTACTGGTGGGTCGTGTAGGCATGAGGTGTGTCACAGTCAACTTCATGCCTTCTTAAGAAAAATGGACTAATTCTTTCGAGGTGAAACAAAAAGGCCAGAGGGTCCCTATTAAATTGTGAAGTTTACCTTGCAACAACTCGGTCTTGTCGATGCGCTGCCTGAACCAGTTTATGACAATCTAACACAACTCGCCTCCGATGTTCTGAGAACGCCAGTCTCGCTGGTTTCCTTCGTTGATTTCGAGAATGACCGCGAGTTCATCAAAAGTCATCGCGGGCTGGGTGAACCATGGGCGACTGAACAGGAAACTCCGCTTTCTCATTCGTTTTGCCAGCACGTCGTGCGGAAAAATGCCCCGCTCGTTGTCGGGGACGCACCAAATCACCCTTTGGTCAAAGACAACCTTGGCATTTCAGCGCTTGGCATCATCGCCTATCTTGGCGTGCCCGTATACACATTGGAAAGGCTGCCGGTCGGCGCTTTGTGCGTTATTCAAGGTTCGCGACGCGACTGGACGGACGGAGAAATTGCGTCGCTGCAACAGCTGTCCAACTGCGTCACCGACGCCATCCGGCTGAATGCATCGCTGATCACAAGCGAACAACTGCGACAGGAACAGCGTGATTTTACCTATGCGATTTCACACGACCTGCTGTCACCTGCGAACAATCTGTTCATGCTGTTGAGCGAATTGAAAGAAGAGGGGCTGAGCAGGGACGGCAGGAACTTTCTTGATATCGGTATCGAAACCACCGTGCGCATGAAGCAACAGGTCGAGGATGTTCTTGAGTATACGCAGACCATCGGCAACGACGATGCGCACAAGACCGTCGATCTGAATATGCTGTTCGACGAAATCGCGGATGACTTGAAAGCGGAGCTGAAAACGACCGCTGTGCTGTTAGAGCGGGGTGATCTGCCCTCTGTCGTTGGGAGTGAGGTTCAGCTGCGCAGCCTTTTCCGCAACCTTATCGGCAACGGCATCAAATTTCGCGCTCTTAACCGGTCGTCTTTCGTTCGGGTCAGCAGCCATCATGATCCGTCAAGCCAGTTCAGAAGACTCGAGTTTGAAGACAACGGAATAGGGATGGCGGCCGAGAACCATGAACGTATCTTCAGGCTTTTCGGACGCCTTCATGTCCGAGAGGAGTATCCGGGCACAGGCGTTGGCCTTGCACTGTGCCGTCGGGTTTGCCTGAACCACAGTGGCACGCTTCGCGTGTCCTCTGAAGTGGGGGCCGGCGCAGTCTTCACGGTGTCGCTGCCGAGGAGGCCAATATGAGCGATTTACCTAAAATAGGCACCATTATGTTGGTCGACGATGATCAGGTCGACCAGATGATGTACAAGCGGGTGATTGACCGCTCAGGCTTGGTCCGCAAAATCATTTCCTTCCAGTACCCTGACAAGGCGCTTGAGTTTCTCAAGGCACCTGACTGCGGTGAGATCGATGTCTTGCTCTTGGATATCAATATGCCCAGGCTGAACGGGTTCGAGTTTCTCGAACGCGCGGTTGCAGAGGTCGGACCAGCCTTCGCCAAGGTCGTCGTGGTGATGCTGACGACGTCACTTGATCCAAAAGACAAGGAACGCGCTGACTCGTTCAGCATTGTGAAGGCCTTTCTGAACAAGCCCCTGACCGCGGCAGATCTGGAATATATCTCTTCGTTACTTTTAGATCCAAAGTGAACGGATGATCGCCGAGACACTCTGCTGATCCAGATTCGGTTTTTTGCAGATGTGGCCGGCATTAAAGGCGACTGACCTAACCGGTCCGGACGCGCGGCAGTCAAGCGCTGCGCGGACCGGGTTTCTAAAATGAAACGCCACCTTGCCCCCACGCCGCAACGCGCTTTGAAAATGTCGCAATCCTGACCCAAGCCACTGGCCGGGCGCTGTATGGAGTCGTATGAACATGCCGTAGCGGCACTGAATGGGGGATACCATGGCTTTCAAAACTGACATCCAAATTGCGCGCGAAGCGTCCAAGAAACCCATTCAGGAGATCGGCGCGAAGCTGGGAATTAGCAGCGACGATCTGCTGCCTTACGGGCATGACAAGGCGAAGGTGTCGCAAAGCTTCATCAACTCGGTTCAGGACCGTACCGACGGCAAGCTGATCCTTGTGACCGCGATCAACCCGACCCCCGCCGGCGAAGGCAAGACGACCACCACCGTGGGTCTGGGCGACGGTCTGAACCGCATCGGCAAGAATGCCGCCGTGTGCATCCGCGAGGCATCATTGGGCCCGAACTTTGGCATGAAGGGCGGTGCCGCAGGCGGCGGCTATGCCCAGATCGTGCCGATGGAAGAAATGAACCTGCACTTTACCGGCGATTTCCACGCGATCACCTCGGCGCACAACCTGCTGAGCGCGATGATCGACAACCACATCTACTGGGGCAACGAGCTTGAGATCGACCTGCGCCGCGTTGTGTGGCGTCGTGTCGTCGACATGAACGACCGCGCGCTGCGCCAGATCACGGCATCCTTGGGCGGCGTATCGAACGGTTTCCCGCGCGAGGCAGGGTTCGACATTACCGTGGCGTCCGAGGTTATGGCGATCTTGTGTTTGGCAAAAGACCTGAGCGATCTGCAGAAGCGTCTTGGCGATATGATCGTCGCCTACACCCGCGAGCGCAAGCCGATCTATGCCCGCGATATCAAGGCGGATGGCGCGATGACAGTTCTGCTGAAAGACGCGATGCAGCCGAACCTTGTTCAAACGCTCGAGAACAATCCTGCTTTCGTTCACGGTGGCCCCTTCGCCAACATCGCACATGGGTGTAACTCGGTGATCGCGACGACGACAGCGCTGAAATTGGCGGATTACGTCGTCACCGAAGCGGGTTTTGGCGCTGATCTGGGGGCCGAGAAGTTCCTGAACATCAAGTGCCGCAAAGCGGGTTTGGCCCCGTCCTGCGTGGTGGTTGTGGCGACCGTGCGCGCGATGAAGATGAACGGTGGCGTCGCCAAGGCCGATCTGGGCAGCGAAAATGTCGAGGCGGTTCAGGCGGGCTGTCCGAACCTTGGCCGCCACATCGAGAACCTCAAATCCTTTGGCGTGCCGGTGGTCGTGGCGATCAACCACTTTGTCACCGACACGGATGCCGAAGTGCAGGCAGTCAAGGACTACGTCGCCTCGCAAGGCTCCGAAGCGGTGCTGTCGCGGCACTGGGAACTGGGCAGCGAAGGATCGGCCGATCTGGCAACCAAGGTGGTCGAGGTCATCGAAAAGGATGAAGCAAATTTCGCACCGATCTATCCGGACGAGATGGGCCTGGCCGACAAGATCAACACCATTGCCACCAAGATTTACCGCGCAGATGCAGCGGTGATGGATCAGAAGATTCTCAACCAGCTTAAGGATTGGGAAGATCAGGGGTATGGCAACCTGCCGGTCTGCATGGCGAAAACGCAGTACAGCTTTACCACCGACCCCGAAAAGCGCGGTGCGCCAACAGGCTTCAATATTCCGGTGCGTGAGGTGCGTTTGTCTGCAGGAGCGGGTTTCGTTGTGGCGATCTGCGGCGAGATCATGACCATGCCGGGCCTGCCGCGGGTGCCATCGGCCGAGAATATTCGTCTGAATGCCGATGGTGATGTTGAAGGTCTGTTTTAAAGGCTTATGAAAAGGGCACGGGGGATAGACCCCCGCGCCCTTTCCTGCCTCCGGCGGGGATATTTAAGAGCCAGAGAAGATGAAGGACGGTATTCATGACAGCGACGATCATTGACGGCAAGGCATTTGCGGCCCGCGTGCGCGAGCAGGTCGGCGAACATGTCTCCCGGCTGAAGGCCGATCACGGGATTACGCCGGGGTTGGCGGTTGTGTTGGTCGGGGCTGACCCGGCGTCCGAAGTTTATGTCCGCTCAAAGGGGAAGATGACCGTCGAGGTGGGCATGAAGTCGCTTGAGCACCGGCTTGAAGCGGATACGGAAGAGGCCGATTTGTTGGCGCTGATTGCGCAGTTGAATGCAGATCCCGCGATACATGGAATTCTGGTGCAGCTTCCGCTGCCCAAGCATTTGAACGAGGATCTGGTGATCAACGCGATTGATCCGGCCAAGGATGTCGACGGGTTTCATATTTCCAACGTGGGGCTGTTGGGCACCGGGCAGAAGTCGATGGTACCCTGTACGCCGTTGGGGTGTCTGATGATGTTGCGAGAGCATCATGGCAGTCTTTCGGGCATGGATGCCGTGATCATCGGCCGCAGCAATATTGTGGGCAAGCCGATGGCACAGCTTTTGCTGAATGACAGTTGCACGGTGACGATCGCCCATTCGCGGACCAAGGACTTGGCAGAGGTGGTCCGCCGCGCCGATATCGTCGTGGCGGCCGTCGGGCGGCCAGAGATGGTGCCAGGCGATTGGATCAAGCCAGGTGCAACCATAATTGACGTGGGCATCAACCGGCTGGATGCGCCCGAAAAAGGCGAAGGCAAGACGCGTCTTGTGGGCGATGTCGATTTTGCGAGCTGTGTCGATGTCGCGGGTGCGATCACCCCTGTACCGGGTGGTGTGGGGCCGATGACGATAGCGTGCCTGTTGGCCAACACCGTGACCGCCTGTTGTCGCGCAAACGGGCTGGCAGAGCCTGAAGGATTGACGGCCTAACCGCCTGTCTTCGTCTTCTACCTGATACGGTCGAGCAGGTGGGTGAACCCTCCTTCGGTAACCCTGCGCGCCGGATGTGAGGCCCTTCAGCCGCGGACGTGACGGCGGATCCGCGTTGATCGCTCGGCGCGTACATTCACCACCAGTTCTACGAGCACGACGGCGGATAGAAGGTGAGGCTATCAGTCGTTGGGGCGAATTTGTGTATAGGGATGAGTGGCCTGTTGGCTCGTCGTCAGCGCGCTGTAGTATATGGGGCTATTTAGTTGGCTCTAAGTGTTTTTGATCCGTTTGTCGGCGATGTCCATGTGGACATTCAGGCAATGTTTTTGTGGCGCATCCCCTTGGAACGTGCCCCGTTGATTAGGATGGAAGCACAAGATCGTTATTTACATGTGGTCAGAAGGGCAGGCAGCGCGCTGATCCTGATCCTGATACTTACGCAAGATGCGGGGCTGATCTAGGCCGGGACCGGTACCATCGTGCCTTGCAAAATCGCGATCAGCGTATCTTGGCCTTTGCTATGGGCAAAAACCTCTGCGGTGACGACACAGAGCCGTTTGCCTGGCTTGATCACCTTGCCGATGGCAATCAGCTTCTCTCCCCGTGCGGGGGCCAGCAGGTTGATCTTGATCTCGGCAGTGACGACTTCCATATCCAACGGCAAGGTCGTCAAGGCTGCATAGCCTGCTGCGCTGTCTCCGATCGCAAAGGTAAGCCCGGCATGGCCGAACCCTTGCTGCTGCAGCGCGCCAGGTAAAATGGGGGCTTCGATCCTGATGCTGCTTTTGCCGATATCGGCAAGGGTTGCACCAAAGGTCACCATCATGGATTGGGCGGCAAAGCTGGTCTTGATGCGCGCGATCTCTTCTGGGGTCATTGTGTCGGTCCTTTCCTGTCAAGCTGCCATGTTTTTGCGGTCAAGAAAACGTCTAACGCGGCATCGGGATCGCCGTCGGACGTGGGCCCGTCAGCACGGCTATGGAACCCGGAAGCATGAGACGTGCCAGTGTATCCGACGTGCTGCGCAGCCCGCCCGTATAGGTGCCGAATGCAGGCATGATCAGCCGCTCTGAGTCATATAGGAATGCAGAACGGGAGACAGTGCGCCCGCGCATACTGAGGCTTGCCTTGGGGTGATAGTGCCCGGACACCTCGCCGTTGCAGGAAGGGTCGGCAATATGCCTGAATGTCAGGGCATCAATCGATACTTCGTCCAGATGGCTGCCACCGACATCGATCGGGCCAGGGTCATGGTTGCCTTCGACCCAAATCCACCGACGCCCGGCTTGAAGTCGCGCAATCCACAATCTCTCTTGTTCGGGCAGGGCACGTGCAGCATCCAGATCATCAAAACTGTCGCCAAGACAAATAACGGTTTGCGCTGGATGGTGTTCCAGATCTGCCTCAAGCCGTGCCAAAGTATCGCGCGTCTCGTAGGGCGGCAAAGCCGAGCCTCCGCGTCGGATGATACGTTCCGACTTGCCCAGGTGAAGGTCAGAGACGCAGAGCAATCGTTGTTTTGCCCACCAAAGGGCACCTGACCCAAGGGCTGCAAGCTGGGCCCCCGCCAAAGTGAAATCATGACCAACGCTCATGCAGGGGTCATCGGGTAAAACAGTCGGGGGTGCAAGGGTGTTGAACGCAGGCGACTTCGCGGGTGAAAGCGTTGAATTTGAGTATTTGAAAAGGGTGAAGCAGAAGACGCCCCACACAAGGTACGAATACCAGGTTTCAGGGACGCCTTCACCCTTTACGGCCATCGGCTCTCCAGCCTGTACCGCGGCTTGGTAATATCGGACGCATACTTAAAAATAAGTAAACCAACCCGCAGTTTCACCCTTTTCCAAATACTCAAATTCAACTCTGTCAGCGTTCTCGTCGTCTAGTTTCAATAGCCCACCCGCCAGCGTGGTTTGTTTGAGGGGGCCGGCGTTATGTTGGCCAGCCCTGATGCTTGCATCAGACGTTCTGCTTCTTGTGCCAAAAGACGTTCTTCGGCGTCGCCCTTGACTGGCACGCGGCCCATTTCAAGAAACAATGGCGCGGACAAGGGGCTGACACGGCTCAGCTTGCGATGATCGATCCGTCCGTCGATCCGTATCAACATCTCTTCGATGCGGCCAAAATCAACCAGGCCACGCAATGCTTCCTCTCGGGTAATATCGAGCAGCAGGTGATCCGGGTCATATTTGTGCAGCGTGTCATACAAGATATCAGAACTGAATGTCGCTTGCCGGCCGGATTTGCGCGCCTGAGGGGTGTTGCGTTCGATCAGCCCGGCAATCGTTGCGGATGCGCGAAAGGTCCTTTTCATCACGGCATTCCCTGCAAGCCATGTCTCAAGCCCGTCGTTCAAGGCGACCGGGTCAAGCAGCGCTGCGGGGTCTTCAACGGCGTTCAGGCCCCAGATCAAAGTTGCATAGTCGGTCGAGACGAAGCCAAGGGGGGCGAGGCCCAGTTCCTCCATCCGTTTGGTCAGCAGCAGGCCAAGCGTTTGTTGCCCGTTGCGCCCCGCAAATCCGTAGATGACGGTTTGTTCGCGCCCGTCATGGGGAAAGCTTTCGACCAGCAGGCGACCGGGTTGCGGTAATTGGCTGACCTTGCGCTGAAGCTCGAGCCATTCTGCGGTGTGGGGCGGAAGCTCGGGCCAAGTTTCTTTGGTAAACATGCGTTGGACGCGGGCCGACAGTTGGGTGGATGTGGCGAATTTCGTCCCCATGAAGGATGCGATGCGCGGCTTTTTGGAGGCATCGCGGCTGACCTCGACGGTCATTTCGCGCAGGCCTTCGTATTTCACGATCTGACCGCCGATCAGGAATGTATCGCCTGCCGTCAGGGTGGCGGCAAAGCCTTCTTCGATCTCGCCCAGGGGGTTGCCGCCGCGATTGCGTTTCATCCTGACCTTCAGCGTATCCGTGTCCTGGATCGTGCCGATATTCATCCGGATGCGTTGGCTGCTGCGGGGGTCACGCAAGTGCCACTTGCCGTCCGTTTGCAGCAGGCGTTGCCACCGATCATAGGCACGCAGGGCATATCCACCGGTCGCGCAGAAGTTGAGGCAGGCATCGAATTCCGAACGGGTGAGCGCCGCGTAGGCACCAGCGCTGGTGACTTCGGCAAAGAGCGCGTTAGCATCAAACGGGCCAGCGCAGGCGGTGATCAGGATGTGTTGGCACAGCACGTCGCGGGGTCCGGGGCCGCGCGGGTCGCCGTCAAGATCGCCGGCCAGAACGGCGTCCAGGGCCGCGACGCATTCGACGACTTCAAAGCGGTTTGCGGGTACCAGCAGGGCCTTGGAGGGCGCATTGTAGCGGTGGTTGGCGCGGCCGATACGCTGGACCAGGCGTTTGACGTTCTTCGGTGCACCGATCTGGATGACCAGGTCCACATCACCCCAGTCGATGCCCAGATCAAGACTGCCTGTGCAGACGATCGCGCGCAAGTCGCCGCGCACCATTGCCGCCTCGACCCGTTCGCGCTGCGTGCGGTCCAGCGATCCGTGGTGAATGCCGATGGGCAGGCCGTCATCATTGGCGAGCCAGAGATTGTGAAAGAAAATCTCGGCCTGGGCGCGGGTGTTGTGAAAGATCAGCGTGGTGTTGTGCTGTCGGATTTGATCAAGCACGGTGGGGATCGCGTAGGCGGCCCCTGCGCCGGCCCACGGCGGTGCCTCGGTGGTGCGCAGCATCTGGATGTCGGGGGCAGGACCGGGATCGGCCAGCAGGATCGGGCAGGGATCGGGGTGGCGTGCCATGAAATGCGCGATGGCAGCCGGGTCTTCGACCGTTGCCGACAACCCGACCCGTTTCAGGTCGGGACAAAGGCTTTGCAGTCGGGCCAAGGCCAGCATCAGTTGATCGCCACGCTTGCTATCGGCCAGCGCGTGGATTTCATCGATCACAACCCGCTTGAGGCCCTGAAACATGCGCGGTGCGTCCTCGTAAGACGTAAGCAGGGCGAGGCTTTCGGGGGTGGTCAACAGGATATGGGGCGGGTCGGCGCGTTGGCGGCGCTTGCGCGTCTGGGATGTGTCGCCGGTCCTGTCTTCGATCCGGATGGGCAAGTCCATTTCGGTGACCGGCGTTGTCAGATTGCGTTTGATGTCTGCGGCAAGCGCCTTGAGCGGCGAGATATAAAGCGTGTGCAGCCCTTTGTGGTCGCCCTGCGCCAGATCGACCAGGGTTGGCAGGAACCCAGCGAGGGTCTTGCCGCCGCCTGTTGGGGCAATCAGCAGCAGTGCAGGGGCATCGGCGCGGTCGAGCATGTCCTGTTGGTGGGGGTGGATGTCCCAGCCTTTTGTGGCGAACCATTCGGTGAATTTGGGGGGTAAGGCATTCATATCCGTCTAGATAGGATGCGCCTGTGCCGGTGCCAGCCCCAGCAGATCAGAATTAAGTGGGGGCCAGCCCCCACACCCCCGGAGTTTATCTGGCAAAATGAAGTCAGGGGCGGGGTTTGAGGGTTTTGATCATGTTCTGGATCAGTGCGGGGAGGGTCGTGTCGGCATCGGTCGGGGCTGCGTCCAGCGCGCTTGCCACATCTTTGACCAGGATCGCGATGGTGTTGTCCGGGGCAAATCCGTCGCGGGCGAATTCGATATCATTGAACCCCGAGGCCAGCCAGTTTTGGCCGGAAGAGGTGTGGATGAGATTAAGCAGTTTTGCCTCGTCCAGGCCGGCCGCATCTGCCCAATCAAGTACAAGTCGGGTCATCGCGGTGTTCGAGGCGGCCAGTAGATTGTTGAGCACTTTAGCCTGCATGCCTGCGCCGAAATCACCCATGTGGTGGAAATGTTTGCCCATCGCATTGAAAAGCGGCTGGGCTGCGGCAATGTCTTCGGTGTCGCCGCCCAGCATAAAGCTGAGACGCGCCTGTTCTGCTGCAATCTGGGCACCGGACATCGGGGCGTCGATCAGTGTGATATGCGCAGGTACACGAGCACGCAGATCGCGGACATAGCGCGGGCTGAGAGTGGAGCAGATGATGATGCGCCGCAGGCTGGGAATGGCGCTGAAGTTTTGATCGCCGAAAAGCACCGCATCGGTTTGGTCGATGTCGCGCACGACCGTGATCAGCGTCGTCAGGTCTTCGGAAAAGACCGCGATGTCGTCGGTGATGTGGCCCGCATCCATTGGCACCACGTCATAGCCACGTGCGGGCAGACCGGCAGCGCGCAGTGCTGCCAGCATCGGTGCCCCCATCCGGCCGCAGCCAGCCACCCCAGTCAGTGAACGCATCGCGTCATTTCACGATATGTTCGTCTTTGACGAACATGTTGGCCCATGCACGGTCCATCAATTCGGGGTTCATCTGATACGGTATCCCTTCAAATTCGCAGATGGCAATCATCTGGTCGATCAGAAAAATCGGTTGGTAGTTGGCGAATGTATTGTCGATCGTCGGATACTTGTTCCTCAGCAGGTGGATCAATGTGGACTCGTCCAGCGGCATTTTACGTTTTTTCGCGACCATGGCAAAGATCTTGAGGAAGTTTTTCTGGTTTGGTCCGTCGATCTTGATCTTGAAAAAGATCCGGCGCAAGGCCGCTTGGTCGAAGATTTCGTTTGGGTGGAAGTTGGTCGAAAAGATGACCAGTGTATCAAAGGGAACCTCGAATTTTTCGCCCGATTGCAGGGCGAGGATGTCCTTGCTTTCTTCAAGCGGAACGATCCAGCGGTTCACGATGCTTTGGGGTGGTTCCTTTTGACGGCCAAGGTCGTCGACGATGAAAATGCCACCGGTCGATTTCAATTGCAGCGGGGCCTGATAGGTGCGCGCCGTCGGGTTATAAACCAGATCAAGCATGTCCAGCGACAATTCACCGCCTGTGATCACGGTGGGGCGTTCGCATTTGACGTAGCGGCCGTCATAGCGGGTCACACGGCGCAGGGAATTGGGGTCTTGTTCTTCGTCCGAGGCGGCGGAATGCACGATGGGGTCATAGACCGTGATGACCTGCGATGCATATTCGATGGCGCGCGGCACATAGATCTTGTCGCCAAGCGCGTCACGGATGCCGTTCGAGATGCTTGATTTTCCGTTACCGGGAGGGCCGTACATCAAGATGGAACGCCCTGCGGATACCGCCGGCCCCAGATTGCCGATCAGTTCATCGGGCAACACCAGATGCCCCATCGCGCCTTCAAGTTGGGCGCGGGTGATCTGCATATTGCGCACCGACTGGCGTTTGACCTGTTCGCGGTAGACTTCGAGAGGGACAGGCATCGCGCCGAAATATTCCGACTGTGCCAGCGCATCCAGCGCGCGGGCCTTGCCCAGATCGGTCAGCTGATAGCCCATTTCGTTGCCGTTATTGGCGTTCAGCGTGCCGGTTGCCTCCAGCAGGCGTTGCTCGCGGGCCATGTCGATCAGCTCCTGGGTCACCTGAATGGGCAGGCAGATCGCTTTGGCCACCTCGCTGACCATCGTGACGTTTTTGCGGTACATCGTCTTGATCATGATGTCGCGCATCATCACCACGGGCAATTTCATCTCTTCAATGGTGCGCGGTGGCGGTGGTGCCATCACGGCAGAGCTTGGCATGTTCATGGGCGTGACCTTTGGATGGAATGCGATGGGTTCTACGGCCAAGCTAGCGGTTGAATATGGCGTAATTCAGGCCCCGAACAGCGCCCCAAGGATCAAATAAAAGGCAAGGGCGGGGCCAAGCGCCAAGCCCATGGGAAATTTCTTGCCCTGCTGCCAGCTGGTCCAGGTGGGTGCAAACCTGCGCGCCACAGTATGTTTGGCGATGCGGTGGGTCAGTGCGGCCGCAAGGAGCGTCGCCATGAACAAGGCCATCACTAGCCGCAGATCACCCAAGGCGATAAAGGGCGTGGCAGCGGCGATAAATTTGGCGTCGCCTGCGCCCATGACGCCGCCAGCATTCAGGATGATGCCGACGACCAGCGCGATCACCATGGCCAGAAGATGCCAAAGATAGGTTTCAAAGGGCAGCACCACCGGTCCGATAATGACAAACACGGCCGCAAGCGTGATCACCGTGGGGTTGGTGATCCGCATTGAGGCGATGTCAGTATAGGCGGTGTACAAGCACAGTGGCAGCACGAAGGGCAAGAACCACAAGGCGGCGTATACGGTGATCGACACGCGCCTAGCCAGCGTTTTCCAGCGCCCGCAGCGACCGCACGGCGGCTTCGAAGTGCTGGGGGTGGGTGCTGATGGCATCACGCAGCAGGCCCTTGCCGGTTTCTACATCACCCTTTTTGATCGCCGACAGCGCCAGCGTGTGCAGCAGTTGCGCGCGCTCTGTCTGGTCCATGGCGATGGGGGGCAAGGTGTAATCACGCTGTGCCCCGCGAGCGAGGATCAGGTTGTTCTTGGCGGTGAAAAGGGTCGGGTCTTGCTGGACGGCCTGGCTGAAAAGCCGCTCGGCGTCTTGGTATTCACCGCGGGTCAGTTTCGAATATCCCCAGTTGTTCATGACCGATCCCGGCTTGGTCGTCAGTCCGATGGCGATTTCATAGAAACTGTCGGCCTTCGCCCATTCCTGCTTGCTGTCGGCGACGATCGCCTCAAGCCGGTATCGATTGTAGGTCTCGTGCGTGGGAGGCACGGAATCGAGCATCGCTTCGGCCTTGGCCCAGTCGCCCGCGCGGATCAGCGCATCGGCGTAGTCGATGCTGTCATCGGGTGTGGCACCTTCAAGCTTGACGACGTTGGCCCAGGCTGCGGCCCCTTCCTGGTTCCGCTTGGCGCGGATCAGGGATTTGCCCAAGCCACGCTGGATGTCGATGCGTTCGGGATGTTCTTTTGCGGTTCTGGCGAAATAGCTGACGGCTTCATTCGGGTCCGCCACGGTCAGCATCACGTCGTTAAGGTTGGTTTCATCGACAACGTTCACGTCCTGAAAGGCCCGCGTCACGGTGTCTTCGCCCGATTTATCACCGCAGCCTGCAACAGCGGTGACGCCTGCAATGCAGGCGGCCAAAAGAATAGGGTGGCGCATTTTTGCGTCCTTTTACTGCTCTGCCTCGGTCATGATGCTGGCCGGATCAGGTAGTCACCCGTACCGCGCCGCACCAATTTATAATTCTCTTCTTCAACGTTAATCGTAACAGGATTTTCTGATTTTGCGAGTGCTAAGCGCAGATTGTCCCGGATTGCGTCACTTTCGCCATTATCCAGCGCGTAAGCCTTGCGAAACGTCAGTTGTGCTTCGGCCAGTTTGCCACTTTCCATCAGGACAACACCCAAATTATTCCAGACTTCTGGCCGGGTATCGTCCTTTTCGACCGCACTGCGCAGCAATTCTTCGGCCTGACCCAGACGGCCCAGACCCAGATTGGCACTGCCAAGGCCGGACAGGATTTCAGCATCCAGCCCGTCTGCCAAGGCCGCGCGGTTAAAGGCGCGAATGGCCAGTTCGAATTCGCCTGCCTGCATCAGACGGTGGGCGACTTCCACGCCGTCTTCGGATTGTTTGCTTCGGTTGATTCCGGGCGCAAACGGGCCTGTCTGTGTGCGCGATATGCCAAACAAGGGCTGACCGCCCGTTGGTGAACAGGCGGTCAATACGGTGGCAGCGAGAAGGCACATCGCGAGCGTTACAGTGCGCTTGCGATATTTCTCAGGGTTCATTCCAATTAATTACCAAGTTTTGTGATGTTCATTACGGAAGGTGCGACCAGAATGATCAACAATGGCGGGACGGTCAGCATCATAGTGGCAAGGGTCATCTTTGTTGGCAACTTGTTTGCGGCCTCTTCGGCGCGCATCACGCGCTTGTCACGCATTTCCTCTGCATAGACCCGCAGCGCATCCGAAATTGACGTCCCAAAGGCCGCTGATTGGCACAAGACGGTGACGAAAGACGACACATCCTGCACGCCGCAACGGTCGCCCATGTCGGTCAGAACGCCGACTTTGTCCTTGCCGGCTTTCATTTCATAGGCCACGACTTCGAATTCTTCGGCCAGGGCAGGGTAGGACGCATGCAATTCCTTGGCGACGCGCACGATGGATTGATCCAGCGATTGCCCTGCCTCAACGCAGACCAGCATCATGTCCAGTGCGTCGGGAAAGCCGCGGGTGATTTCCTCTTTGCGTTTTTCAACGCGTTTGGTGACCCAGTATTTCGGGAGGTAATAGCCGATCCCGCCAGGACCCACGGTATACATCATCATCTTCTGCGTGGTCAGACCTTCGCCGCCTCCTAGGAAATTGACGTAGACAATACCGAAGACCAGGCCGCCAATTCCCAGGGCCATCTGGGCAAAATGGAAAAACCGAACCGCATCGCGCGAAGAATAACCCGCCTGACGCAGCATCAACTGTTTGGCTGTCAGTTCGTCAAGGTTTTCAGGCTCAAGGAACTTTGCGAATTTCTGCAACTGCTCGTTGCGATCCGACTGGCGCAAGCGTTGTTGACTGGGCCGTTCTGATGGTTCTGTCTGGCTGCGTTTCAGCTTTGCCATCGGGTCCTGTGGCTGGCGCATCAACATGATGACGGTCATGCCGATCATCATCACGCCCAGAACGCCCAACAGCACGATCCAGCCCAAGGGTCCCATTATCTCATTGATTGTATTCATAAATTCCATAATTTTACCCCTTAAACCTTGATGTCTGTCAACTTGCGCATCACCAGCAGGTTGGCCGACAGGAACAGGATCACGGCAATGCAACCGGGAATGAAAAGTTCATGGGTCATGACTTCATCGTAGTAATGCGGATCACCCAGCTTGATTACGATCAAGGCGACGATGGGGAAGGCAGACAGGAATTTTCCGGACCATTTCGCCTCTGCTGTGATGGCATTGACGCGGCGGAAGAGCTTGAAGCGCGCCCGGATCACCTTGGCCAGGCCGGCAAGGATTTCGGCAAGGTTGCCGCCCGATTGCTGCTGGATCGTCACCGCCACGGCAAGGAAGCGCAGATCCTGCATGTCCAGCCGTTCCGCCATCTCCTTGAGCGCCTCACCGATGTCGCGGCCATAGGCTGCCTCGTCCGAGATGATGCCGAATTCAGAGGCCAGCGGATCCTGAATTTCCTTTGATACGATGGCGATCGCGTTGGTGAAGGGGTGGCCGACCCGCAAGGACCGCACCATCAGTTCAACCGCGTCCGGCAGTTGTTCTTCGATCATGCTCATGCGCTTCTTCGCCTTGGAAGAGATCCAGAAATAGACCGCGCCAATGCCGATCGCGACAGAGATTACAGCGCGGATCGGCACTTCGGTGGCGGTGCCGATGGTCAGACCCATGAAGGCGACGACAGACAGGCCGCCCATCAGCATGATCAACTGTTTGGGGGAAAAGGCGATGGCGGCCTTTTGGGCCTTTGCGGCCAGCATCGAATAGATCGGGATGGATTTGTTATCCATGTGCTGCTGCATTTCCTTGCGCAGCTTGTCCAACACCTCTTCGCGGCGTGTGCCTTTTTCCAGCATCTCAAGGCGTCGGTTCACGCGACTGTTGAGGCTGATGGATTTGCCGAAAGCGACAAGATACAGGCCTTCGACCAGCACAAGAACGCCGATAAAGATCAGACCGTAGATAAGTGGTTCAGCGCTCATGACATAGGGTCCTTACTGGGCGGCAATGGGGTCGTAGATGGTCGAGGGCAGATCATAGCCCCACATCTTGAACCGCTCGGAAAAGTGGCTGCGCACACCGGTCGCGGTGAAGTGACCGATGATCTTGTTCTCGGGGGTCAGCCCGACGCGCTGATAGCGAAACAATTCCTGCATCGAGATGACGTCGCCTTCCATGCCGGTGATTTCGGTGATCGAGGTCATGCGTCTTGACCCGTCCTGCAAACGTGAGGCTTGCACGATCAGGTTCACAGCGCTTGAAATCTGGCTGCGCACCGCCTTGAGCGGCATTTCGATCCCGGCCATCGCAATCATGTTTTCCAGTCGGCTGACGCCATCGCGGGCAGAGTTGGCGTGGATTGTCGTCATCGACCCGTCGTGGCCGGTGTTCATCGCCTGCAACATGTCGATGACCTCTTCGCCACGGGTTTCCCCCACGATGATCCGGTCCGGGCGCATCCGCAGGGCGTTTTTCAGACAGTCGCGCGGGGAAACCTCGCCTTTGCCTTCCACGTTGGGCGGACGGCTTTCCATCCGGCCCACATGGGTCTGTTGCAGCTGAAGTTCGGCGGTATCTTCGATGGTCAGGATGCGTTCGTCGTTGTCGATGAACGACGACAGCGCGTTCAGTGTTGTGGTTTTACCCGAACCCGTACCGCCCGATACGATGATGTTCAGACGTGTCGCCACAGCAGCCTGCAAATAGGCCGCCATTTCTTCGGAAAACGCACCGAAGGCCACCAGATCATCAATGCCCAGCTTGTCCTTTTTGAACTTGCGAATGGAAACAAGGCTGCCGTCCACCGCGATCGGCGGGACCATGGCGTTGAAGCGTGACCCGTCTTTCAGTCGCGCATCTACGTAAGGATTGCTTTCGTCGACACGGCGGCCCACGGCCGACACGATCTTGTCGATGATCCGCAACAGGTGCTTTTCATCCTTGAACGTAATGTCCGTCAGTTGCAGTTTACCGGACCGTTCCACGAAAATCTGCTGCGGCCCGTTGACCAGGATATCGTTGACCGTGTCGTCTTTCAGCAATGTCTCTAGCGGCCCGAGCCCGGTGACTTCGTCATAAAGTTCCGAGTTCAATTGCACCCGGTCTTCGCGGTTCAGAACGATGGACTTCTCGGCCAGGATTTCAGCCGAGATCTCGTTGATTTCCTGACGAAGGTCCTGCTCGGTTGCGTGCTCGAGGGCGGCAAGGTTCAGATTGTCCAAAAGCGCGCGGTGCAGTTCAAGCTTGATTTCGCTCATCCGTTGCTTGCGCTTGAGGTCTTTGTCCAGAGGCGCGACCGTGGCGGGCTGTGATGCGCGACGCATCGAAGCAGGTTTGGCCGGCGCGTCCTCGGCCTGCTTGACCGGTGCTATTTTTGCGACTTCTGCGATCTTGGCAGCAGGTGCGGCACCCTGTTTTTTGTACTTGGAAAACATCTGAACACTCTTTCTGGGTTAGCAGGCGCGGGGTTGTTACGCTGCTTTGGCTTCTTCGGCCTTGAGGTCGTGAATGGACGCGGCAAGCTTGGCAATCTCGCGACGCAATGGGTTTTTGGGGGCGGAATTCGCCAGGGGCATGCCGTGATCATTGGCTTGGGTAATCTGCTTGCCGCCATCGGGCAGATGCACATCAATCGAGATGCCCAGACTTTCGGCCATGCGTTTGACACGGCTCTTGGCGCTTAGATCGGTGAACTTGGGCGCGCGGTTCATGACATAGCGCAGCTTTTCCACGGGCAGTTCTTCTGATTGCAGCGCACGTTTGAAACGCAAGGCGTTCTGCGCGCAACGCATGTCCAGTTCTAGCATCGCGAAATAGATATGCGCGTTGTTCAGCACGGCTTCGGACCATTGCACGAGGGTCGACGGCATATCGACCACCACATAATCGAACTGGTTGCGCGCGAGATCCAGAATGCGGTTCACGTCTTCGGACGTAATAAGGTCCAGAGGCAGCATTTCCGCAGGCGCGGTCAGAACCTGAAGCCGGTCTTCATAGGTCAGCAGGGCCTGTCCAAAGCTTTCCTCGTCCATGTTTTCAGTCTCGGACAGCATGTCATAGACGACTTCGCGGCGCGGCAGATCAAGAAAGGTCGCGACGGCCCCGAATTGCAGGTCTAGATCCAGCAGGCAGACTTTGGGCGGGTTCTTTTTGTCGGCATTGGCCAATTCCCAAGCAAGGTTCACGGCCATGGTGGTTCCGCCCGTGCCCCCGGCCAGACCGTGCACCACGATCAGCGCCCCGTCCTTGTCGGCCCCCGGTTTCAGGGTGGGGGCCTTGGTGGCCGATTGGCCGACGGGGTCCGGTTCGGCGCGCACACGTTCGATCGCGGCGGCCAGTTCACCTTCGGGCAGGGGGTAGGGGACAAATTCATCCGCACCCTGACGCAGCAGGGAATGCAGCGAGACGGGGCTGACATCTTCGGCGATCAGGATCACCTTGATGTCGCGCGCCTTGGCCTGAACAATGATTTCCCCCATTAAAACAAGGTCTTCTTCGTCCTCGACGTCCAGCGCCAACGCGATCAGCTCAAGGGATTGGGCTTCTGGTTGTCCGAAAAAGGCGAGCGCCTCGGAGAACCCGAGATCGCCCCAGCTTTCGCCCAATGCGTCCTCCATGTCTTCGATCAGCAGGTCGAAATTCTGCACATCGCGGCTGACGGTGCACGCGACGATTTGGGGCGCTTCGATCTGTGGGATACTGCTGCTCATGGCCTTAGTCCTTTTACTACTTGGGGCTTTGCAAAAGGTCACAGATGGTCCGGGCCCCTGTGAGTAGCTCTGCGGTCGCCCGCGTCGTGCCATTTTGGCGAGACGCATTTGTCCTATTGCTGCAAATATCACAGCTAACTTGGGCATAAATGGGGCCAAATAGTTTCTATTGTTTGGTCTTTTGCAACGATCGCGCGGCCCAAACAGGCATTTCGACACGGTCCCCGACAGGGACGGTGTCCCGATCGGTCTGACAAGGTCAAATGGCGGATATTATTCCGTCGTTGCCGTGGCTGTACCGCCGGTCAACTGCGTCGGTGGGACGGCGCTGGCGACGTAGTCGCGATAGATGATTTGCGCGTATTTTCCGTCCAGCACAGTGGGGTGGCGACCGACAAACCCGCTTACCTCGGTCACGGTGCGCCGGTTGGCGCGTTCGCGGCCCTGCGTCACGATAAGGGGCTGGGTTTCCCCAAAGGAAACAACAGCTTCAAGCCGCGACGTGCTGATGCCCTGGGTTGTCAGGAAGGCCACGACAGACCGTGCGCGGCGCAAGCCGAGTGCCTTGTTTGAACGGTTGGACCCCACCGCATCGGTGTGGCCGTAGACACGGAACCGCACCTCGGGGAACTGCCTGATCCAGTTCGCCTGCTGGCGCAAAATCGCCTGCGCGGCCGCGTCCAGCTGCGAAGAGTTGAAGTCGAACGTGACGGTCGATTGCACTTCGCCAGCAAAGCGATTGGCAAGATCAAATGTATATTGACGCTCGCCGGTCATCACCAAACGATTGTTCAGTGTCGCATCGCCAAAGGTGCCCAGATCCGACAGCGACCCGGCTTCGCGGTAGAACTGCGTATAGACGGGGTCGTTGCTGCGCGCGCAGGCCGCGAGCGTGGCAAGTGCGGCGATAAGGCTGACTGTGCTGAGTTTTGCAATGATCCGCGTGTTCATCTGATCAATCCAGTACATAGCCGTAGGAGCCGCTGAAATCCTGTTTGGCGACTTCACCGGCGGCACCCCGTGTCGGGGCCTTTCCGCCGCTCGACGTGCGACCGCTCAGGAAAAGCTCGTTTTCGGTCGGGGGTTTGATCCGGTCGGTCGGCAAGGCCAGCGCGTCGCCGCGCGTCGGCGTCACAAGATGTGCCGTGATGATGATCACCAGCTCTGTCTGGCTGCGCTGGTAATTTGCGCTGCGGAACAACGCGCCCAAGACCGGCACGTCGCCGATCCACGGCAACTGCCGTGAGGTGTCGGTAAAATCATCGGTCAGGAGACCGGCGATGGCAAAGCTTTCGCCATCGCGCATCTCGACCGTGGTCGAGGTTTCGCGCCGCGTGAAGGCGGAAATATCAAAACCGTTGCCCAGGGACACGCTGTTGCTGGGGTCAATCGCGGAAACGGCGGCCTTCAGTTCAAGGTTGATAAGGTTCTTGTCCACCACGCGGGGGATAAAGCTCATCTCGACGCCGAAGGGCTTGTATTCGACGGAAATCCGGTCGCCGGACTGGGATACGGGCACAGGATATTCACCGCCCGCAAGGAATGTCGCCTCTTGGCCGGAAAGCGCGACAAGGTTGGGTTCGGCAAGGAAGCGCACAGCGCCCTTTTGCTCCAACGCTTCAAGCAGCAGGCCAACCTGCGTCGAGCCTGCGTTGAAGCCGAACAGGACGGCACCCGCATTGCTATTCGTTGTGGGTGTCGAACCATTCAGGGAATTCGCGATCGCGGTCGATCCGTTGGTCGTGTTCGTGCCGCCGTTGATGGCAAGATCCGAGCCCAGCAAACCATTGAGCGCCAAGGACGCGCTAAGCGATTTCGAAACGGAGCGCTGCATTTCAGCGAAACGGACCTTCAGCATGACCTGCTGAATGCCACCTACGCTCATCAGATTGGACACACGTTCGGGCGCATAGCGTTCCGCCAGATCCAGCGCGCGCTGCAAACCTTGGGTCGATGACACGATGCCCGACAGGACGATCCCGTCGTTGGCGGTGCGCACTTCGATCTTTTCACCCGGAAGGATCTGCCGCAGGCGTTCCTTGAATTCGGAAATGTCGGATGCAACCCGGACGTCCACGTTGGTGATTAACTGCCCTGCAGCGTCCAAAAGCGTCAGGGTTGTCAGGCCGGGGGATTTGCCCAGAACATAGATCGTGCGGTCGGAAAGGGACGAGATGTCCGCAATGCCGGGATTGGCGATGCTGAGTTCTGCAAAGGGAATGTCGCTTTCGACAACGACGGCGCGGTTCATCGGGACTTCCAGGGCGCGGTTGGTACCTCTGTTGACCACGCGCAACGTATCCGCCTGAACGGCGGTCGGTGCCGCCAAAGCAAGCGGCATTGCACATATGGTCAGCCCGAAGAGGGCCGCTGTGATAAATCTGTCGATTTTCATGTGACCTGCCTTTGTGATCACGCCTCTGGATAGGGTCTTGGTGCCCGCGGTTCGTACCATTGTGCGTTTATTTTGTTTTTTTTGCAAGAATCAATGAGATGCAGCGCTGTATGGCTGTGGATTAACAGCAACATGTGCCATTTAAATCAAAGGCCGCACAAGGATGCGCGGCCTTTGATGTCTGTCGATGGTGAGATCAGTTGGTGCAGGGGATCGGAATTGCGACGACTTCAGCGCCACGGCGGGTCCGGATCGTACAGACCCGTTCCTTTTCGACTTCAACCTGCACCGTCTCGTTTGTGATGCCAAGCAAGCTGCGCTGGTCCACTTCGATCGCACCGGCGATGGTGTCGTCATCGGCACCCACCAAGGACAGCGACAGCTTGCCGGTCGATTGGGCCTGAGCCAAGGCCGCGACCTGGCTTGGCTTTACGGCGACTGTCACTGTTTGGGCGATGTTGGCTTCATTCATCTCACCACCGGCGCTTTGGTCGATGGCGATCAACTGAACACCTGCTTCGATCAGTTTTGTCACGTCTCCGGCGTTGCGCAGATTGCTGTCACCCACTGTGATGCGGCCGGTCCAATAGACATCGACGCGGTCACCGGGGCGCAAAAAGCCTGACACGCCGCTGGACACGTCCACTTTGATGGTAAAGGCACGGGTACCGCGGGCCAACCGCGATGTAAGGCCGGTATCTTCGCCGGGGGCCGTGACTTTTGCCGCCAGAATAGCCTCAAAGCTTCGGGCAACAACTTGCACGACATCACCGTTGACTTCCCCTTGGGGCAATTCGTCTGCGTCACGGGTGTATCAGGCGGCGGTAAGTCGACTTTGACGATCGAGACCTTGT
>NZ_DS999213.1:1862829-2025816 GCF_000156335.1 Roseobacter sp. GAI101 | reverse complement strand
AGATGGCGCGTACCTGTCGGCATGAAATCATGGCCGCAGCGGGTGAAGTGCCTTGAACAAGCGCTGCGGTATCAGATGCCGCCGGGTTCGACCTTCATCAAGCTATCGGCAAGATCGACGGTGCCCGTCGTGATGCTGGTAATGATCGTAACGCCCAACAAGACGATGGCCGCGCAAAGCACGACCCAATCGACAGTTACAGCCCCGCTTTCGGTCGCGCGAAATTTCTTCAAGTGAAAAAGCATTTGGTGACAACCTCCACGAAGGACGGGGGTATCTTCAAAAATGGCCGCATCCTGATTTGCAGAATGCGGCCACCTTTTAAGCTGTGTAGCCGAAGAGGCTATTATGTTGGCTTTTGTGTCGCCATGAAGGAGTTGGTGTCGCTTGTCAGGTTGGATGCGCCTGTTTCGATCGAGGAATAAGCGGCAACAGCCAGGCCAACTACGGCTGCGGTCAGAACAACCCAGTCAACAGTCACGGCACCGGAGTCGTCTTTGCGGAAGTTTTTGATAAAGTTCATCATGGTATGTCCCTCCAAGGATCATTAGGTTTTTTAATCTGTACCTTGTCGTTGGTGTCTGGTGCCGTCTCTCTCAGTAAGCGCCTGTCCGACTTGGTATGACCTTATATAGCCGTCTGATTGGGGCATGAATTTGGCGGCAAATATGGCTTTTGATGTTTTGCAGTTCTTTTTTTGAGAAAACATATTAGCGCACTGATTTTAAAAGATAAAAAAAGTAAAAATTTTCAAGGAGCCACATATTTCAATCCTGTCGCCGTGCAATTATGGCAAGCTCGCCATGATTTGCGCCATGATTTGCTAGTTTGGAGGCGGTTTTCATGAGATATTATGCCATCGGGCTTAAAAGTATAAAAAAAGCAGGCATAAATGTTTCGATTAATTAACGTCTCGCTCATTGTGGGGGCCTTGGCTGCGCCGGCGCTATGGGCAGATTCGCCAAAACCTTTCCCGAATTTCGAAGCCAAGCGGGTGAAGCCGCCGAAAGCCGGCAGTACCAACAGAATCAATGTCTTTATCGAACCAAAGGTCGATGCCGTGCCGGAGGCGGTCGCGACCCCGTCGGGGGCGATTGCACCCGCAGCACCAGGGCAGTTTGACTGGTTCTGGGCCCGGATATCGCCAGATGCGGCATCCTCGGGCCCTGGCCGGCTTGAGGATGCGATGATCACGCTTGCCACCGCGAGCACCAAAGTCCCGGCACCCCGCATGCAGCAGATGCAAGAGATCGCAAAGACCAATGGGATCGACATCCTGCGATCGACCATCGGCACGTCGGTCTCTCCTGCGCTTGTGCTGGCCGTGATCACGGTGGAATCGGCAGGGCGGGCAGATGCGGTAAGCGGGGCAGGGGCTGAAGGGTTGATGCAGTTGATGCCGGACACGGCGGCGCGGTTCGGTGTGACTGACAGCATGAAGCCGACTGAAAATATCCTGGGCGGTGTCAAATATCTTGATTGGCTGATGGGCGAATTCGACCGCGACCCCATTCTGGTTTTAGCGGGATACAACGCTGGCGAAGGATCGGTGCGCAAACATGAAGGCGTGCCACCCTTTGCCGAGACACGCGATTACGTGCCCAAGGTGCTTGCCGCGTTTCAGGTCGCCAAGGGCCTGTGCCAGACTCCGCCAGAGCTGATCACGGATGGCTGTGTCTTTGCTGCGATGAAATAACGGTACGACAAAGGGCACCAACCCTAACGGCGGTGCCCTTTCAGTTTCGTTTCGTGAAAAGATCAGACGATGGTGGCGAGGGTCGCTGCGCGCAGCTCTTCTTCGGTCACGCCTTCGGCGCATTCCACAATTTTCAGCCCTCCTTCGACAACATCCAGCACACCAAGGTTGGTGATGATACGGTCAACCACGGCTTTGCCGGTCAGGGGCAATGTGCATTCCTTCAGCACTTTGCTGTCGCCGTGCTTGCTGGCGTGATCCATCACGACCACCACGCGGCCGACGCCCGCAACCAGATCCATCGCGCCGCCCATACCTTTGACCAGCTTGCCGGGGATCATCCAGTTGGCAAGGTCACCGTTTTCGGCAACCTCCATCGCGCCAAGGATCGCCATGGCGATTTTGCCACCGCGGATCATGCCGAATGATGTCGAGCTGTCGAAATAGGACGTGCGATCCAGTTCCGTGATGGTCTGCTTGCCCGCATTGATCAGGTCAGCGTCTTCTTCACCTTCGATCGGGAACGCGCCCATGCCCAGCATGCCGTTTTCCGATTGCAGCGTCACATCCATGCCTTCGGGGATATAGTTCGACACCAGCGTCGGAATCCCGATGCCCAGGTTCACATACCAGCCGTCTTGCAGTTCCAGTGCGGCGCGTGCCGCCATTTGATTGCGATCCCAAGCCATTATGCAGTCCTCACTGTGCGCTGTTCGATGCGTTTTTCGTGATCACCCTGGATTATGCGGTGCACATAGATGCCCGGCAGGTGGATGGCGTCGCCGCCAAGGCTGCCGCGCGGGACGATCTCTTCGACCTCGGCGATGCAGATCTTGCCACACATCGCAGCAGGTGGGTTGAAGTTGCGCGCCGTCTTGCGGAACACAAGGTTACCGGTGTCGTCGGCCTTCCATGCCTTTACGATCGCCAGATCCGCGACGATCCCGCGTTCCAGAATATAGGTCTCGCCGTCGAAATCCTTGTGCTCCTTGCCCTCGGCGATCACGGTACCGACGCCGGTCTTGGTATAGAAGCCGGGGATGCCCGCGCCGCCGGCGCGCATGCGTTCGGCCAAAGTGCCTTGCGGGTTGAATTCAAGCTCGAGCTCGCCGCCCAGGTACTGGCGCATGAATTCCTTGTTCTCGCCAACATAAGAGCTGATCATTTTTTTGACCTGCTTGGTCTGCAACAAGATCCCGATGCCGAAATCATCGACGCCTGCGTTGTTCGAGGCAAAGGTCAGATCCTTGGTGCCCGCGTCGCGAATGGCATTCAGCAGCAGTTCGGGGATGCCACACAGGCCAAACCCGCCCGCAGCGATCAACATACCGTCGTGCAGCACGCCTTCCAGCGCCTCGGCGGCACTTCCATAAACTTTCTTCATTCGGGCTCCTTTCGATAGGGGGTTTAGACCCCGCTACTTCACATGCATATGCTTCTATGACGCGACGTTAGGGATGTGTCAAACGTGGCTCAGGCGCACCCGTCGGGATGCGCCTGAAAATGCAGTCAAAACCGAAAGGCCACAGTCCGGATGCCCAATCCTGCGCCTTTGGCTGGCTGCGCTAGATGATCCGGACCTGCGTCCCGACGGGGGCGATCTGGAAAAGCGCCTCGATCATGTGGTTGTAAAGTCCGATACACCCGTCCGAACTTTGCCGCCCGATCTTGCGCGTGTCATGGGTGCCGTGGATCAGATAGGCGGGCCAATCGAGATACATGGCATGCGTGCCCAGGGGGTTGTCCGGACCGGGGGGCATGTACTTCAGATCAGGATTGCGTTCGATCATGCTGGGTGTCGGTGTCCAGTCCGGCCCGACGCGCTTGCGCACGATCCGCGTATATCCGCGCTTGGTCAGTTCGTCGCTGCGCGGAACAGACGTCGGGTAGATGTTGTAGGTCTCGCCATCGCCGCTCCAGAAATGGAGCGCGCGCGATGTTGTGTCTGCAACGATCGCCGCCTTGCCAAGCGTGTCAAAGTGGTCTTCCCACCGCTGCTGCGTAAAGCTTGATGTGTTGTGCCGCACCGCTGCGACATCTGTCGTTTCAGCCCGTAGAATTGCCGGCATGAACGCCGCAGCCCCTGCTGCCCCAATCAATCCGCGCCGTGAAATCTTCTGCTCTGCCATCTAACTGCTCCTTCTTCTGCGGCATTTCGCACATGGGTCGCAGAAAGAGGGCAGGTCGGCAATTCACATATTCATGAATTTCAATATGTTCACGATTTCGTCAGTCGGATAACGTCACTCGGCTTTCTTTGCAGGGGCCTTTTTCTTGGCGGGCGCTTTCTTTTTGACCGCAGGCTTCTTTGCCGCTGCTTTCTTGGCTGGTGCCTTCTTTGCTGGCGCTTTCTTGGTCGCAGCCTTG
The DNA here is from genome assembly GCF_000156335.1 of Roseobacter sp. GAI101. Taxonomy (GTDB): domain Bacteria; phylum Pseudomonadota; class Alphaproteobacteria; order Rhodobacterales; family Rhodobacteraceae; genus Sulfitobacter. The sequence goes on along the minus strand of NZ_DS999213.1, from coordinate 2,021,753 downwards.
CGTTTTGCCGGGGACTTGGCCAGCTTCTCTTCGATCAGCTCAACGGCGCGCTCCATCGTCAGATCGGCAGGCTCGATCTCCTTGGGGATTGTCGCATTGACCTTTTCCCACTTCACGTAGGGGCCGTATTTGCCTTCCATAATGTGCACGTCACCGCCCAGATCTGGATGTTCGCCCATCTCGCGGATCGGTTTGGCTGCCTTGCCACGACCGCCACGGCTGGCGACCTTTTCGGCCAGCAGTTGGACAGCGCGGTTCATGCCGACGGTAAACACCTCGTCCAGCCCCTCGAGATTGGCATTGGTTCCGCCACGATCCGACGTGCTGGGGGCGTGTTTGATGTAAGGCCCGTAGCGCCCGATATTGGCCCAGACCATGATGCCGTCTTCTGGATGCGGCCCGATTTCGCGGGGCAGGGACAGCAGCATCAGGGCACGTTCAAGATCAAGCTCTTCTGCGGGCCAGTCCTTGGGGACCGACTGGCGCGGCGGTTTCTTGTTTTCTTCGGTCACCGGGCCGCGCTGCACATAGGGGCCAAACCGCCCTTTGAAAACGCGGATTTCATCGCCCTGATCTTCCCCCAGCAGCTTGCCGTCGGGTGGGATGGCCGATGCTTCGGCCTCTGGGTCGGGGGGGCCGAACGGGCGCGTATAACGGCATTCGGGATAGTTCGAACAGCCGATGAACGCCCCGCCGGACCGCGCGGTGCGCATCGACAGGCGTCCGATCTCGCAATTCGGGCACAGACGCGGGTCCTTGCCGTCTTCGGTCGGGGGGAAAAGATGCGGCTCAAGCACCTCGTTGATTTTTTCGAGCACTTCAGTAATGCGCAGATCGGCGGTTTCCGCGATCGCAGCCGAGAAATCTTTCCAAAAACGGGTCAGAACGTCTTTGTAATCCGCATCGGCAGCACTCACTTTGTCCAGCTGGTCTTCCAGATCGGCGGTGAAATCGTAGCCTACATATTTGCGGAAGTAATTTTCGAGAAATGCGGTAACAAGCCGGCCTTTATCCTCTGGGAACAGCCGGTTGCCTTCCTTGCGCACATATTCACGGTCCTGAATCGTGGTGACGACGCTCGCATAGGTCGACGGACGTCCGATGCCAAGCTCTTCCATTCGCTTGACCAATGTCGCTTCGGTATAGCGTGGCGGCGGCTGGGTAAAATGCTGCTCGGGTGTAATGGCACGCTTGTCCATCTTGTCGCCCTGGCTGATTTGCGGCAGGCGCTTGTCATCCTCGTCGACCACATCGTCGCGGCCTTCTTCGTAGACGCGCAGGAAACCGTCAAACTGCACGACCTGACCTGTGGCACGCAGGCCGACCTGCTCATCCTTGCTGCCGATCTCGACCGTGGTGCGCTCCAGCCGCGCGCTCTCCATCTGGCAGGCCAGCGTGCGCTTCCAGATCAGATCATACAGCTTGCGCTGGTCCGGTTCGGTCAGTTTCAGCGCGGCGGCATCCTTGGACATGTCCGTGGGCCGGATACATTCATGCGCCTCTTGGGCATTCTTGGCCTTGTTCTTATAGATACGCGGGGAAGAGGGGACGTACTCCGCTCCAAACCGGTCCTTGATCGCATCGCGGGCCATGTTCATCGCTTCGGGGGCCATGTCGATGCCGTCGGTCCGCATATAGGTAATGTGCCCGGCCTCATATAGCCGCTGTGCCGTGCTCATCGTCTGGCGCGCACCCATGCCGAACTTGCGGCTGGCTTCTTGCTGCAAGGTCGATGTCATGAACGGGGCTGACGGGTTGCGGCTGGCCGGTTTTGCCTCAACACTTGTGACTGTCAGGTCGCGGCTGTTGATCGCCTGCACGGCCATCTCGGACTGCGTATCGTTGGCCAGATCGAACCGATCAAGCTTCTTGCCCGCAAGGGTGACAAGCCGCGCTTCGAACTCCTGCCCGCGCGGGGTCGCAACCAATGCCTTGACGGTCCAGTATTCGCGATTGCGGAACGCCTCGATCTCCATCTCGCGCTCGACGATCAGACGCAAGGTCACCGATTGCACACGGCCCGCCGATTTCGCGCCCGGCAGCTTGCGCCACAGAACCGGCGACAGATTGAAGCCGACCAGATAATCCAAAGCGCGGCGCGCCAGATAGGCCTCGACCAGCGGCATATCCACCTGACGTGGATTTTTCATCGCCTCGGTAACGGCGGCCTTGGTGATCGCGTTAAAAACGACGCGGCTGACCGGCGTATCCTTCTTGATGGATTTGCGTTGGGTCAGCGCCTCTTGCAGGTGCCAACTGATCGCCTCGCCTTCGCGGTCGGGGTCAGTCGCGAGAATCAGTTCGTTGTCATCCTTCAAGGCGTCGGCGATTGCCTTGACGTGTTTCTTGCTGGCCGCAGCGATCTCCCACTTCATGTCGAAATCATTATCTGTATCGACCGACCCGTCCTTCGGCGGCAAGTCACGGACATGACCGTAAGACGCCAGAACAGTGTAGTTACTGCCCAGATAAGAGTTGATCGTTTTGGCCTTGGCAGGTGATTCGACGACAACAACGGGCATAAAATTAAGTACCTTGGATCAGATGAATTGGCTCAGCGTGTGCTTTCACATGTGGCGTGGGGGGTGTTTTGTCAATGCGCTGATCTGACTGATCTGATCTATGCCAAGTGGAAATTATGCTCGGACGCCGATTTGGGAACCTCACTGCATAAGCCTCGTAAATCGGTGCTTTCCTTTTTCCAGATGGTAAAAAATCCCGGGGGAGGTCCGGATGAAATCCGGGGCGGGGGCTGGCCCCCATTCGTCGATTTCAGCGCATTCCGGGAAAGATCATCCCGTGCGCGAGACCAATCCACCAGGCTGGCGCAATATCTGGCCTTCCAATTCCAGGTCAATCAAGACCGGGGCCACTTTGGCCGCAGATGCTTGCAGGTCACGGATCAGTTGATCCTCTGCAATCGGGCTTGGGCCAAGGCGTGACAAGATTTGCAGATGTAAAGCCGCCGTTTCGCGCAGCGACCGCGTGGGGGCTGGGGCGCTTTCGGGCAGCCCCAACTCCGCTTGGCGGGGCTGCACGGCATCGGCCCGGCCCAACAATTCGATCACGTCCGCAGCATTGCGCACCAATGTCGCCCCGTCGCGCAGCAACATGTTGCATCCGGCCGCGCGCGCATCAAAGGGGTGGCCGGGCACTGCCAGAACTTCGCGCCCCTGGTCCAGGGCGTCACGTGCCGTGATCAGGCTGCCAGATTTCGCGGCCGCTTCCACGACAATGGTGGCGTGGCTCAATCCGGCGATGATCCGGTTACGGCTGGGGAAGTGGCGCGCCATCGGCTGCAGGCCCATCGGCTGTTCTGACAGACGCAGCCCCGATGCGGCAATGTCGGCCGCAAGCTGCGTGTTTTCTGCCGGGTACATGACGTCTACACCCCCTGCCTGCACCGCGATCGTGCCCGTGCCAAGCGCGGCAAGGTGCGCTGCGGCATCAACGCCGCGTGCCAGACCGGACACAACGACATATCCCGCCTCTCCAAGCCCTTGGGCCAACGCTTTTGCCATTCGCGTCCCCAACGAGGATGCATTGCGCGCCCCGACCAGAGAAATCTTGGGGCGGTGCAACAGATCCAGGTTCCCGATCGCCCACAGGAACGGCGGGGCGTCGTTCAGATCGCACAATGTCTCGGGATAAGCATCAGTGCCGTGCATGATAAGTTGCGCGCCAGCAGCTTTGGCGGCGCGCAACTCTGCAAAGACTACCCCTTCGGGGCAGATCTCATAGTTTGTTACTCCCGCGGCGCGCGCTACCTCGGGCAGCGCGACCAGCGCATTCTGCGCAGTGCCGTGTTCGATCAGCAGACGTTTATACGTAGACACACCGACCCGGCGCGAGCGCAACAGACGAAGGCGCGCGAAGCTTTCATCTTCCGAGGTGGGTGGGATTGGGGGGTGAGTGGAAGAAGGATTGTAGTCCTTGTCAGTCATCCCGCGTCTCCGTCCGTTGCTAGAATCAGGTATAGGTCGACCTGGTTAACAACGCATGAATCGGTCCCCGCCCATTCTTGTTAAACGGGCGGGGACACGTTCAGCAGTAGCTGTCAGGCTGCAGCCCCGCCAACGGTCAGCCCGCCGATCATCAGGGTCGGTTGACCGACGCCGACTGGCACCCATTGACCGGCCTTGCCGCAATTGCCCATGCCGGGATCAAGCGTGGGGTCGTTGCCGATGGCGCGGATCTGCTTCAAAGCAGTGGCACCGTCACCGATCAACGTCGCACCCTTTACCGGCGCGCCGACCACGCCGTTTTGAACGCGGTAGGCTTCGGTACAGGAAAACACGAACTTGCCATTGGTGATATCGACCTGCCCGCCGCCGAATCCCACGGCATATATGCCATCTTTCAGGTCGGCCACGATGTCGCCGGGGGTCATACTCCCGCCAAGCATGTAAGTATTGGTCATCCGTGGCATCGGAATATGCGCATAGGACTCGCGCCGCCCGTTACCGGTGGACTGGACGCCCATCAGCCGCGCGTTCTGACGGTCTTGCATATAGCCAACCAGAACACCGTCCTCGATCAAGACATTCTTGGCCGACGGCGTGCCTTCGTCATCAACGCTGATCGACCCGCGCCGGTCCGGTATCGTGCCGTCGTCCAGCACAGTCACCCCTTTGGCTGCGATCTGCTGCCCCATAAGGCCGGAAAAGGCGCTGGAGCCCTTGCGGTTGAAATCGCCCTCAAGACCGTGGCCGATCGCTTCGTGCAGCAGGATGCCGGGCCAGCCGGGACCAAGCACGACATCCATCACGCCGGCGGGGGCGGGGACGGCATCAAGGTTAACGCAAGCGATGCGCAGGGCCTCGCGGGCTTTGGCCTGCCAATCAGAACGCTCAAGTAAGCCATCAAGGCCTACGCGACCACCGCCGCCCGCCGTGCCGCTTTCGCGCCGCCCGTTCTGTTCGACGATGATCGATACATTGACCCGCGTCATCGGTCGCACATCCCGGACGGACGTACCTTCGGGCCGCAGAATCTCGATTTCCTGGATCGATGCGGAAATCGATGCGGATACCTGCACGACCCGGCTATCGAGGCTGCGGGCGAAATCATCGATCTCACGAAGTGTTTCGACTTTTACAGGAAAAGCGGCCCCTGCGATAGGATCAGCATCCGTATACAGCCGTTGATTTGTGGAAATCGGCGCATCCGCCCAGGTGCCACCGCCATCGCCCACCGCCAACCGTGCCGTTTCACTGGCGCGGCGCAGAGCAGATTCGCTGATCTCCGACGAATGGGCGTATCCGGCCACTTCACCACGCACGGCGCGCAGGCCAAACCCCTCGGACGCATCATAGCTTGCGGTTTTCAGCCGGCCATCATCGAACATCAGCCCCTCGGACCGACGCCGTTCAAGGAACAATTCCCCGTCATCGGCCCCCGCAACCGCATCGCGCAGGACCTTGAGCGCCGCATCGCGATCAAGATCTGTCCCAAAAGGGTTAAAAGGCGTCTGGCTCATCCGAATGATCCCCAATCGTGTCATAAAAATCGCTTCGCGTCCGTTTGACGCAAGCACAAGTCTTTATCTTGAAGTTAGAATATGATTGTAAGACTGCAGATTACAACGGTTCGGCCTTGCCCAAGATGGGTCAGGCCCAGATTCGCTATCAATGGTCACAAGATCAGGACGACATATGAAACATCTTCTATCCCTTTCAGGTCTCATGGCCGCTTTTTCCGCAGTACCCGTGTGGGCACAGGAAAATCTTCGAATTGATGGTCTAGAGATCATCGGTGAACCCGTTGACGGAAAAATGGGTTTTCAACCTGCCGTGACACGCGTGGCGCAGGATATCCACGATCTGGATCACCTGATCCTCGTCATCATCACCCTGATCACCCTGTTCGTGACGGCGCTGATTCTCTGGGTGGGCTTCCGCTACAACAAAAAGCGTAACCCGACGGCATCGTCGTTCACGCACCACACCCCGGTTGAAATCGCATGGACAATCGTGCCGATTCTCATCCTGGTCCTGATTGGTGCCTACTCGTTGCCGATCCTGTTCCGGCAGCAGGAGATTCCGCAGGCCGATCTGACGATCAAGGCGACGGGCAACCAGTGGTACTGGTCCTATAACTATGTCGACGAGGGTTTCGGCTTTGACAGCTACATGATCGGCGCACCTGCGGTCGGCGGCGAAAACCGCAAGACACCCGAAGTGATCGCCCAGTTGGAAGCCGCAGGCTATACGGAGCAGCAATTCTTGCTCGCGACCGATACTGCCGTTGTCATTCCAGTGGGCAAGACGATCGTCGTGCAGGTAACCGGGTCTGACGTGATCCATTCCTGGGCGATGCCTGCATTCGGCGTCAAGCAGGACGCGGTTCCCGGTCGTCTGGCCGAGACATGGTTCAAGGCAGAGAAGGAAGGCACCTACTTTGGTCAGTGTTCCGAGCTGTGTGGCAACGCGCATGCGTACATGCCGATCACCGTCAAAGTGGTTTCGGAAGAAATCTATGCCGAGTGGTTGAGCCGGGCGAAGGCCGAGTATGCGGGCATTCCACAGCCTTTGACCGTGGCATCGAACTAAACACAACGTCTAGTGTCGGGGCGCGTTTTCCGTGCCCCGATCCACAATTCTGGCGGTATGAGTATGACTGACACAAGCACAACACATTCTGGCGAATACGAGGCGCAACTGGGCGATTACTTTGCCCTGCTGAAGCCGCGCGTGATGCAATTGGTGGTCTTTACCGCGCTTGTCGGCATGTTGGCCGCGCCGACGTCGGTGCATCCTGTGGTCGCCTTCGCCTCCATCCTGTTTGTCGCGATCGGGGCGGGTGCCTCGGGCGCGCTGAACATGTGGTGGGATGCGGATATCGACGCCATCATGCGCCGCACCGCAAATCGTCCGATCCCGTCCGGCCGTGTTCAGCCGGGTGAAGCGCTCGCCATCGGTGTCGCGCTTTCAGGGCTGTCTGTTATGATGCTCGGGCTGGCGGCAAACCTGCTGGCGGCTGGCATGTTGCTCTTTACCATTCTGTTTTACGCCGTGTTCTACAGCATGTGGCTCAAGCGTCTGACGCCGCAGAACATCGTGATCGGTGGTGCGGCTGGTGCATTTCCCCCTGTGATCGGCTGGATCATCGCAACGGGCAGTTTCTCTGTCGAGGCATGGTTGATGTTCGCCCTGATCTTCATGTGGACACCGCCACACTTCTGGGCATTGGCCTTGTTCATGCGCAATGACTACGACGATGCCAAGGTTCCGATGCTGACCGTCACACACGGTCGCCGGTCTACGCGCCGCCATATCCTTGCCTATACTGTCTTGTTGGTCATTTTGGCGATCGGGACCGGGTTTACGTCGATTGGCGGCCCGATCTATCTGACGGCTGCTGTGGTCCTGAACGTATTGTTCCTGATTGGTGCCATACGCATCTGGAAACGTGACGAAGATGATAGCGAAGCGGATAACTTCCTGATTGAACGCAAATTCTTCCGCTTGTCGCTTTGGTACCTTTTCCTGCACTTCGGTGCGATTCTGGCCGAAGCAACCCTTCGGCCCTACGGATTTGGAGGTTGGTCATGACCATCCGCGCAGAGCATGAAATTCACACCCGTCGTCGCGGGCGCAACTTGGGCATTGGTCTGATGCTTGGCGGGTTCGTCTTGCTGGTGATGGTACTGACCTATGTGAAAATCACCAACATCGACTTCAATGACCTGCCTGGTGGTGCCGTCCAAACTCAGGAGAGCAGCTGATGGCGATCTCTGGTCCTGCAAAGACGGTACTGCAAACGGTCTCTGTCGTTGTGTTGATGGGGGGGCTGGCATGGGCATCCGTGCCGTTTTACGATTGGTTTTGCCGGGTTACCGGCTTTGGCGGCACGCCGGGCCAGGTTTCCGCAAACTCCGAAGGAATTCTGGATCAGACGGTCACAGTTCGTTTTGACGGCAGCCTGAATGATGGCATGAGCTGGGAATTCAAACCGGTCGTCAACGAAATGGAAATCCGGATCGGTGAAACAGGTCTGGCCTTTTACGAGGCTTATAATCCGACCGACCACCCGATTGCTGGTCAAGCGGCCTATAACGTGACGCCTTACGCCGCAGGGGCATTCTTTGAAAAGATCGAATGCTTTTGCTTTACTGAACAAGTGCTGGCCCCCGGCGAGCGCGTTGAAATGCCGGTCAGCTTCTTTGTTGACCCTGAAATTGTAGCAGACCGTGATGGCAAGTTTGTACATACGATCACACTGTCTTATACGTTCTATGAAATTGACCTGCCCGAGGGATACGCAGCCCTTGATCAGGACAGCCAGACAAACCTGAATTAAGAAAAAGGTGAGGGACGCCATCATGGCCCATGAAAAAAACCACGACTATCACATTCTAGCGCCCTCGACATGGCCCCTGCTTAGCTCGCTGGCTGGCAGCATCATGCTGGCGGGTATCGTTTTCTGGATGCACGATGTAACACCGTTCGTCTTCTTCGGCGGTTTCATCGCGGTTCTGTACTGCATGTTTGGCTGGTGGTCCGAAGTGGTCGCCGAAAGCAAGATTGGCGATCACACGCCGGTCGTGCGTATCGGGCTGCGCTATGGCTTCATCCTGTTCATCATGTCCGAAGTGATGTTCTTTGTCGCGTGGTTCTGGACCTTCTTCAAAGAAGCGCTTTACCCGATGAGCGATTTTCCGGGCTCCGAGTATGTTCAGCCTGACATCATCCCCGTCGACGCATTCCACCTTCCCCTGATAAACACGCTGATCTTGCTGCTGTCGGGCTGTGCCGTGACATGGGCACACCATGCGTTGGTACATGAAAACAACCGCAAAGACCTGATCACCGGACTGGCGCTTGCGATCGGTCTTGGCCTCATGTTCACCGCATTCCAGGCGTTTGAATATTACGAATTGATTGCCCATTATGACTGGCAGTTCGGTGGCGACCTATTCTTCTCCAGCTTCTTTATGGCAACCGGCTTTCACGGCTTTCACGTGATCATTGGTACGATCTTTCTGACCGTCTGCCTGATCCGCGCGCTAAAGGGGCATTTCACGCCCGAACAGCACGTTGGTTTCGAAGCCGCGGCTTGGTACTGGCACTTCGTCGATGTGGTATGGCTCTTCCTGTTCTTCGCCGTCTACATGTGGGGCATCTAAACGCCCCGGCGGCTTGCAAACCGCCTTGGAATGACTAAAAGCTACGGGCGCGCGAGGGGAACCTTGCGCGCCTCTGCATTCAAGCCGCCCGAACGGGTGACCAACCTCAAGAGAGCCTTATGCGTCGCACGCTATTCTTGCTGATCGTCGGTCTTGGCGGGGCAGCTATCCTGATCTCGCTGGGCGTCTGGCAGATTCAGCGTCTTGCGTGGAAAGAGGCGATCATCAGCGACATCAACGCCCGTATCGTGGCAGAGCCGGTTGCATTGCCGGATGAAGTTGCGCCTGAATCCGATGCCTATCTTCCGGTCTCTGCCACCGGCGTGATCGGGGATGGCGAACTGCATATTCTTGTGTCGCAAAAGGATCTGGGTGCAGGATACCGGATTATTGCGCCCTTCACGCTGGAAGATGGCCGCAAGATCATGGTCGACCGGGGTTTTGCGCTGACCACCGCCAAAACGACATCGCGGGCCGTTGGGCGGATGACCATCATTGGCAACCTGCAATGGCCGCAGGAGACTGACGGTTTCACCCCTGCGCCTGATCTGGCCGCAAATATCTGGTTTGCCCGCGATGTGCCTGCGATGGCTGACGCGTTGCAGACCCTCCCCATTTTGCTGGTCGCGCGCAGCAGTACCCCCGCTGCGGCTGACATCAGCCCATTGCCCATCGATACGGCGCGTATTCCCAATGACCACTTGCAATACGCCATCACCTGGTTCTCTCTTGCCGCCATCTGGCTAGGCATGAGCCTTTTCTTCCTGCGCCGCCGCGCACCCAAAGTCGAAAGCTGACCTTTCTTATGCGTTACGTTTCCACCCGTGGTTCCGCCCCTGTCCTGAATTTCGAAGACGCACTGCTGACCGGGCTTGCCCGTGACGGCGGCCTTTATGTCCCAGAAAAGATTCCGACCCTTAGTCGCGGTGATCTGACCGAAATGGCGACGATGTCTTACGAGGACGTTGCTTTCAAAGTGATGAAGCCTTTTATCGGCGACACATTCACGGACGCGGAATTCAAAGCCCTGATCGCAAAGGCGTATGCGGGGTTCAACCATACGGTCCGCGCGCCGTTGGTCCAGCTGGATCAAGGACATTTCCTGCTTGAGCTGTTTCACGGTCCCACGCTGGCCTTCAAAGACTTTGCCATGCAGTTAATCGGCCACATGTTTCAGGCCGTTTTGTCGCGCAAGGGCGAACGGGTGACCATCGTTGGTGCGACGTCCGGCGACACAGGCTCCGCCGCGATCGAGGCATTCCGGGGGCTGGATAACGTCGACGTCTTTATCTTGTTCCCTCACGGCCGCGTGTCCGACGTTCAGCGCCGCCAGATGACAACGCCAGCAGAAAAGAATGTTCACGCCTTGGCGCTGGATGGCGATTTCGATGATTGTCAGGCCCGCCTGAAGGACATGTTTAACGATCATGCCTTCCGCGACGGGGTAAAGCTGGCGGGGGTGAACAGCATCAACTGGGGCCGCGTGCTGGCGCAGGTGGTGTATTACTTCACTGCCGGCCTGTCTTTGGGTGCGCTGGACCGCAAGGTCAGCTTTACCGTTCCCACCGGCAACTTCGGTGATATTTTCGCGGGCTATATCGCACGCGAAATGGGACTGCCGATTGCCGATCTGGTGGTCGCCACAAACCAGAACGACATCTTGCATCGCTGCCTTACGACCGGTGCCTATCACAAGGGTGCGGTCCACGCGTCTATCAGCCCGTCGATGGACATTCAGGTCAGTTCGAATTTCGAGCGCGCGTTGTATTTCGCCTATGGTCAGGACAGCGATGCGATCAACGGGTTGATGAACGATCTGGCGGACGGTGGTTTTGACGTGGGCGACAATGCCCTGCGTGATCTGCAAAACACCTACAAATCGGGGCGGGTCTCGGAAGAGGAAACTTCGGCCACGATCAAGGAATTTTACGCGACCACAGGCGAATTGCTGTGTCCGCATTCGGCCATCGGTGTGCGTGTGGCCCAAGAGATGCGCGACCCGGCGACGCCGATGATCACGCTGGCCACCGCGCATCCCGCCAAATTCCCCGACGCGGTCGAAGCTGCCACAGGTGTGCGCCCGCCGCTGCCAGACCATATGGCCGATCTGTTTGACCGCGACGAACGCCTGACACGGGTGCCCAACGATCTTGAGGCGCTCAAAGACATTATCAAAGGGGGCATCGCCCAGTGAGCCTACAGCAACACCGCCTGTCCAACGGCTTTCGCATTGTCACCGAACACATGCCTGGCTTGGCCTCGGCGTCGATCGGCGTTTGGGTCACCGCAGGCGCGCGCCACGAGACGCCGCAGCAAAACGGTATCGCCCATTTTCTGGAGCATATGGCGTTCAAGGGCACGGCCAAACGTACATCGTTGCAGATCGCCGAAGCCATTGAAGACGTGGGCGGCTATATCAACGCCTATACCTCGCGCGAGGTGACGGCCTATTATGTACGCGTATTGGAAAACGACGTGTCGCTTGGCCTTGATGTGATCGCAGATATCCTGCGCAATCCGGTTCTGGACAACAACGAGATCGAAGTCGAACGCGGGGTCATCCTGCAGGAAATCGGTCAGGCACTGGATACCCCGGACGATGTGATTTTCGACTGGCTTCAAGAGGAAGCCTATCCGAACCAGCCTCTTGGCCGCACGATCCTTGGCCCGTCCGAGGCTGTCTCAAGGTTTTCGCGCGAAGATCTGTCGGGGTTCATCGACCAGCACTACGGCCCCGACCAGATGATTCTGGCTGCGGCAGGGGCTGTGGATCATGATGAAATCGTGCGTCTGGCTGAGCAGTTGTTCGGTGATATGCCGAAAAAACCCATGTTTGACGTAGATGCCGCAAAGTTCACAGGCGGAGAGCTTCGCCAGGTGAAAACACTTGAGCAGGCGCATTTCGCCCTTGGATTTGAATCGCCGGGCTACCGTGCCGACGATATCTATGTGGCGCAAATCTATGCCTCCGCCCTTGGCGGCGGCATGTCCAGCCGCCTGTTCCAGGAAGTCCGTGAAAACCGGGGACTGTGCTACACGATTTTCGCACAGGCAGGTGCTTATGCGGACACCGGCATGATGACGATCTACGCGGGCACCAGCGGCGAACAATTGCCCGAACTCGCGGGGATCACGATTGACGAGATGAAGCGCGCTGCATCCGACATGTCGCCTGCCGAAGTCGCCCGTGCGCGTGCCCAGATGAAAGCTGGCCTGTTGATGGGGCTGGAAAGCCCTTCAAACCGTGCCGAACGCCTGGCGCGACTGATCCAGATCTGGGATCGTGTCCCGCCGCTGGAAGAAACCATTGCGCAGATTGATGCCGTGACGACGGGCGATGTCCGTGATTTCGCGCAGACCATGGCGGCCACCGCACCAGCTGCATTGGCGCTCTATGGTCCGGTCGAAAACGCACCCACTTTGGCAGAATTGCAAGAACGCCGCGCTGCCTGATGCTTTTGGTCAAACGAAAATTGGCGATTGAAACGGAACGGTTGACCCTGCGTCCGCCGATCCACGCCGATTTTCGGTCTTGGGCAACGTTGCGCTCGGAAAGCATTGAATACCTTACCCCGTGGGAACCGTCTTGGGCAAAGGATCACCTGTCGCGCAAGGCGTTCACCAACCGCGTCTATTGGGCCAACCGGTCGGTATCCGGCGGGACGGCGCTGCCATTGTTCCTGATCCGGCGCAAAGATAATGTTCTGATCGGGGCGATCACGCTCGATAACATCCGCCGGGGGCCCTCGCAGGCCGGTACGCTTGGCTATTGGACCGGAGAGCAGTTTGCGCGCCGTGGCTATATGCGCGAAGCGATCGAGGCGACGGTGCACCATGCCTTCACGCGTCTGGATCTTAGCCGGGTAGAGGCTGCGTGCTTGCCCGAAAATGCGGCCTCGCGGGGGTTGCTGGAAAAAACCGGTTTCAAGTACGAGGGCGTCGCGCAAAGCTATCTACAGATCGACGGACGCTGGCGCACTCACGTGCTCTATGCCCAGCTGCGCAATGACCGGCGTGGAAAAACAGCCGTCGGCTAAGGCGTGTCCGACGGCAAAGACGATAACAATTTTATGGGGTCAGTATGCCTCTTCCACGTCGGCACTGCCTGACGTGAAAGAGGTTATCAAAGAGCGTTTACCGACGGCGGTCGCGCCGTGCGCTCATGGGCTGGAAGGCGACGCCGACATGGGCCTCGCAATAGGGTTTGCCTTGTTGCACAGGCAGACCGCAGAACCAGAAATCATCCGTCGCCGGATCGCCGACAGGCCATTTGCAGGTCCGTTCCGTCAGGTCCATCAGGCCAATCTTCTTGGATTTCTTCTCGACCTCACTCACCTTGGCCAGCGCCTCGGGGCTGATCTCGTTCGCCGAAGGCTGCGGGGGCAGCGGCTGGCCCGCTGGAATGATCTTTGCGCGTGCTGGCAGGTTCGGCTTGGGCGCAGGTGCGGCCACGACCTCTTCTACTTCTTCCTTGGGCTCCGGCTTTGGTGCCGGTTTCGGCTTGGCCTCGGCTTTGGGGGCAACGGGTGCTGGCGCGACCGGGGCCGCCGCTGCACCGGTTGCAGTACGGTTCGACAAGCCCAGGCGATGCACTTTGCCAATCACGGCGTTGCGCGTCACGCCGCCCAATTCTTTCGCGATCTGGCTGGCGGATTGGCCCTCACCCCACATCTTTTTCAAAATCTCTACGCGGTCATCGGTCCAAGACATTTGGCGTCCTTAGCTAAAAAGCGGCCCCAATTCGGACCGCCTTGGAAAATCTCAAGTCCCTATACTAATCACTGACAGCTTGGGTGCAAGGCGCGATCCTGTATTTGCGCGGCTTGTAACCCTATTCAGGCGGTCAAAACCATATCATATTAGATCCTCTTCGCAGATCAGGCCCTGAATTCAGACACTCCAGCGCGTTTTTGCTTTGCAAAGCCAGATTGGCGTATTAAGCAAACCCCATGATCAACTGCGCACCCCATATCTTGCGACGACGCCAAGGCTGACCCAGCTGGCTGCCCCGACAGGGGGTGGCATGATCTTTTGCGACAATAATCCGTCGCTCTTTCGTAAATCCCATTGACCCTCTGCCGAACCCATGGCCTTTTGTGGCTTTGATACGGCCAACCCATCAAGGATGATCCCGATGATCCCATCTGTTCTGCCGACCTATTCCCGTGCGCCCCTCAGCTTCGTCGAAGGCGAAGGCGCTTGGCTGATCGAACAGGACGGCCGACGCTTCCTTGATCTGGGGGCGGGCATTGCCGTGAATGCCCTGGGCCACGCCAATCCGGCACTCGTGGCGGCCCTGACCGAACAGGCGGGCAAGCTGTGGCATACCTCGAACCTTTACCAGATCCCGCAACAACAGGCGCTGGCCGATAAACTGGTGGCGCTGACCTTTGCGGACACAGTGTTCTTCACCAACTCAGGGACTGAATCCTGCGAACTGGCCGTGAAAATGGCCCGCAAGTATTTCTATGACAAGGGCCAGCCCGACCGGGTCGAGATCATCACCTTCTCGGGGTCCTTCCATGGCCGCTCCTCCGCGGGGATCGCAGCAGCAGGGTCCGAGAAGATGACCAAAGGCTTCGGACCGCTTTTGCCGGGTTTCGTCCACCTGGACTTTGGCGATCATGACGCGCTCAGGGCGGCAATCACCGATACCACCGCTGCAATCCTGATCGAACCGGTTCAGGGCGAAGGCGGCATTCGTCCGGTCCCCGATCAATGCCTCAAGGGCCTGCGCGACCTGTGCGATGAAAATGGCATCCTGCTGATCATGGACGAAGTGCAATGTGGCGTTGGCCGCACCGGCAAGCTCTTTGCCCACGAATGGTCCGGCATCGCGCCGGACATCATGATGGTTGCCAAAGGCATTGGCGGCGGTTTTCCCTTGGGGGCCGTTCTCGCGACCGAAGATGCCGCATCGGGCATGACCGCCGGCACCCACGGCTCCACCTATGGCGGCAACCCCCTGGGCTGTGCCGTCGGCAACGCGGTGATCGATATCATCAGCGCACCTGATTTCCTTGCCGAGGTGAACCGCAAGGCAGGGCTGATTCTCCAAAAGCTCGAAGGCCTCGTTGCCGGTCACCCTGACATCTTCGAAAGCGTGCGTGGCAGCGGGCTCATGCTCGGTCTCAAATGCAAGGCCACCAACAGCGATGTGGTCTCCGCCGGCTACGCGCACGAAGTCATCACAGTTCCCGCAGCAGATAATGTGATCCGTCTGCTGCCGCCTCTCAACATCACCGATGAAGAAATCGCTGAAGCGATCTCGCGCCTTGATCAAGCCGCAGGCAGCCTTGAAACCGCCTGATCTTCATTTTGCCAAATAAACTCCGGGGGGTTTCGGGGGGGCTGGCCCCCCGTCCTTTCGAAATAAAAGAATCTCTCATGAACCATTTTCTCGATATCCACCAAACCGATCCCGCCGACCTGCGGCACATCATTGACCGCGCCGCCGCCATGAAAAGTAGCCGGCAGGGCCGTCCCCGCGGGGCTCCCGACGATGAACAGCCGCTCAAAGACCACATGGTCGCACTGATTTTCGAAAAACCCTCAACCCGGACCCGCGTCAGTTTCGACGTCGGCGTGCGGCAGATGGGTGGCCAGACGATGGTGCTGTCGGGGGCTGACATGCAGCTGGGCCACGGTGAGACCATCGCCGACACCGCCCGCGTTCTGTCGCGCTACGTCGATCTGATCATGATCCGCACCTTCGAAGAAGCCACCCTTCTCGAGATGGCGGAATACGCCTCTGTTCCTGTGATCAACGGGCTGACCAACCGGACGCACCCGTGCCAGATCATGGCCGATATCATGACCTTCGAGGAACACAGCGGTCCGATCAAAGGCAAGAAGGTCGTCTGGTCCGGAGATGGCAACAACGTCTTTGCCAGTTTTGCCCACGCGGCCAAAAGCTTTGACTTCGAGCTGGTCTTTACCGGTCCGCCGACCCTTGATCCCGAACCCGCGCTGAATGGTCTTTACACGGTCGAACGGGACCCGAACAAGGCCGTCGAAGGCGCGGATCTGGTCGTGACCGACACTTGGGTGTCCATGCATGACCCGCAATCTGCACGCGAACGGCGTCATAACCAGCTACGCGGCTATCAGGTGAATGACGCGTTGATGGCCAAGGCCAAGCCTGACGCCCTTTTCATGCACTGTCTGCCCGCACACCGCGATGACGAGGTGACAAGCTCGGTCATGGACGGTCCGCATTCGGTGATCTTTGACGAGGCCGAGAACCGTCTTCATGCGCAGAAATCCGTCATGCGTTGGTGCTTGGGCAAGTGAACCCGGATCAGCCGATCGTCGTTGCTGGTGCAGGGGCGATAGGCTGTTTTGTGGGCGGGCTTCTGGCGGCGCGGGGCCATCCCGTGACCCTCTTGGGCCGCCCGCGCATCCTTGACCATATCAGATCACACGGGCTGAGCCTGACCGATTTTGACGGGCTGGACCGTGTTGTACGCGCTGCCGATGTGACCCTTTCAGAAGACCCGACCTGCTTGGCCGATGCCAGGATCATCCTGGTTTGCGTAAAGACCGGCGATACCGCGACGGTCGCCCAGGCCATTGCCAGCCACGCTGCGCCGACGGCCACGATCCTGAGTTTGCAGAACGGTATGGAGGCCGTGCAGGTCCTGCGCCAGTATCTGCCGCAATTCGATCTGCGCGCAGGGATGGTGCCATTCAATGTCGTCCCAAAGGCGCTTGGCTGCTATCATCGCGCCACGAGCGGTGGCATCGTAATCGAAGCAGGGCCGAAGGATATCGGGAAGCATCTCGGCTCTCCTGATTTGGCGTTTGCCGAAACATGCCAGATTGAAGCGGTCCAATGGGGCAAGCTTTTGATCAATCTGAACAATGCGTTGAATGCCCTGTCCGGGTTGACCTTGCAGGCCCAACTGCTTTGCCGTCCGTGGCGCTGCATTATGGCGGCGCAGATGGCCGAGGCCTTGCGGGTATTGAAGGCGCACGGCATTTCGCCTGCATCCACCACGCCGCTGCCCGCTGATCTTATCCCGTGGGTGTTGCGTTTGCCCACGCCGCTGTTCTCACGTGTCGCGGCAAAGATGCTGACGATTGACCCGACGGCGCGCACGTCGATGTCTTATGATCTGGAAGCCGGGAAGGCGACCGAGATTGATGCGCTTCAGGGGGCGATCATCGACATGGGCGCGCAAAAGGCGGTGCCCACCCCGATTTGCACCCGCGTGTCCCGGCGGATCAAGCAGGCCCGAGATGCAGGGCAGGGTTTGCCTGACCTGATGCCATCAGACCTTAGCTGACCAGACTGGTCAGAACCCAGTAAATCACTGCCGACATGGTTGCCGCAGCAGGAACCGTGATCACCCATGCTGCCAGGATCGTCATGAAATGCGACCGGCGCACCAGCTTGCGTCTGCGCCGTTCTTCGACGGCAATCTTGTTCACACGACCCACGATGGCACCGGGGCGGCGCAGGCGACGTTCCATATGCCATTCGCGGTAGAACCCGACGCCGAACACGCCACCCACGGCGATATGCGTCGAACTGACAGGCAGGCCCAGCCACGACGCGACGATGACCGTGATCGCAGCTGACAGTGCCACGCAATAGGCGCGCATCGGGTTCAGCTTGGTGATCTGGCTGCCCACCATCCGGATCAGTTTGGGACCAAACAGGAACAACCCGAACGAAATGCCAAAAGCCCCGATCACCATCACCCACATGGGGATCGATACCTTGGCCTCGACCCCGCCAAATTCGGTGGCGTGCACAATCGCGGCCAGAGGCCCGACCGCATTGGCCACATCGTTGGCCCCATGGGCAAAGCTCAGCAGTGCTGCGGAAAAGATCAGGGGCAGGGCGAATAGAAGTTTGACGGATTTGTTGCGGTTCTCCATCCCCTCGGATGTGCGAACGACATAGGGGCGCGATGCGGCATAGGCCAAAGCGCCTGACCCCAAGCCCACCAAGAGGGCGCGGCCCATGTCGATGTCGATAACCTTGCCCAGCCCCTTGAGCGCGAGATAGGTCGCAAAGACACCCGCCATGACGCCGATCAATATCGGCACCCAGCGACGCGCGGCCGCGATCTTGTCATCTTGATACAGAATTTTGGCTTTGATGAGGGCCAGGAAAAGCGCCGCGATCAAGCCGCCCAAGGCAGGCGAGATGATCCAGCTTGCGGCGATCATCCCCATCGATGTCCAGTTGACCGCCGCCATGCCGGCCGCCGCGATACCGGCCCCCATGACGCCGCCGACAACCGAATGCGTGGTCGAGACCGGCGCGCCCACCCACGTGGCCAGGTTCACCCAAAGAGCCGACGATATGAGCGCCGCCATCATGGCCCAGATGAAAATCCTGGTATCGGCAACCGAAGCGGGGTCGATGATGCCCTTGGCGATGGTCGATACCACGTCCCCGCCCGCCAGCAACGCGCCGGCACTTTCGCAAACGGCGGCAATCACAATCGCCCAGCCCATGCTGAGCGCCTTGGCCCCGACCGCGGGGCCCATGTTGTTGGCGACGTCATTCGCCCCGATATTGACGGCCATATAGGCACCGAAGGCGGCAGCAGCGATCACCACGAAATTCGAAGGGGCATGCCCCAGGAAAACGGCAGCAGCCAAAGCGGCCATGACGATAAAGGCCAATGCGATGCCCAGACCAACCATGGGCCGACCGACGTAGCTGGCGGCTTGTTCTACGCGTGAAATGCGGTGCAGGTCGGTATCCAGCGTTTTCCACTGCTGGCCTTTGGGTGCGTCTGTCATGGCGGCTCCGGTCGGTTGAATCCGGCGGTGTTGGCATAGCGGTTTGGGTTTGACAAGTCAGACCACAAGCCGCGCCATCACAGGCCTAGCAATATTTCCCGAAGGTCCGGCTCTGCAACAAGCCGCGCGGCCTCTTGCGGGGTGAACCAACGCCGCTTGCGCTGGCCAACCTCTGGATAGGCATCCTTGATATGCCGCACACGGGTCAGATAGACCTGTGCCACCACCGGCGTGGACAGCCCGTCGTTCAACCCTTTGTCATAGTCATAAAACCCGATGGGATCGGCTTCGATATCGGCCTTTGAAACGCCAGCTTCTTCCCACGCTTCCTGAAGTGCGGCCTGCGCGCCGTTCATCCCGTCGATTGGCCAGCCTTTGGGCACGATCCATCGACCGGTGTCCCGGCTGGTGACCAACAAGACCTCTTTACCGCAGTCCGTTTCACGGTAGCACAGGGCTGCGACCTGAACCATTTTGGGGCGTCGCCAAAGGGGAAGGATCACATCCGACCAGGCGCGTTTGAAGGCGTGCATCATTCTGAAACCAAATGCCTGAATACTTGTTTTTGCTTTTATGCCTCCTTAGTAAACGAATTTATAACTAAAATCAATTCCTTACCAATTTCCCCCTTGTGGGCGGCAGTTTGGATCACCAATCTTTTCCCAACCATGAGGGGACAGGCAGAATGGCAGAACGATACGGCGACGCTGATATCGGAGTTTACGGCCTTGGCACGATGGGTAGCGCGCTGGCGCTGAACCTTGCCGATCACGGCTTCAAGGTTGCGGTCAGCAACAAGGAAACGGATTGGATCGCCCCCTTTCTTCAGGAGGCCGGCCCCCTTGCGCCGCATCTGACCGGAGCGCAGACCCTGACGGAGTTCGTCGCGGCCATTGCCCGCCCGCGCAGCATCCTGTTCATGATCCCCTCGGGCGCGCCGATGGATGCGATGATCGACGCGATCCTGCCGCTGTTGGACGACGGGGACACGATCATTGACGGGGGCAACGCGGATTTCAACGACACCCGCCGCAGGTCCGCCGCGTTCAAGGGCACGGGGCGGCATTTCGTCGGCATGGGCGTTTCCGGCGGTGCCGAAGGGGCGCGCCATGGTCCATCGATGATGGTCGGCGGCACGGCCCACAGCTGGGACCAACTGCGCCCTATGGTCCAGGCCATTGCTGCCAAGTTCGATGGCGATCCCTGCGTCGCGCATCTGGGGCCAGATGGCGCGGGGCATTTCGTCAAGACTGTGCACAACGGGATCGAATACGCCGATATGCAAATGATCGCAGAGGTTTATGGCCTGCTGCGCGATGCAGGCGGGCAGTCGGCCCCGGACATCGGTGCGCTTTTTGAGCGTTGGCAAGATGGCCCCCTTAGCTCGTACCTGATCGAGGTTTCGGCCGCCGCGCTTCAGACGATAGACCCCGAGACGGGACAGCCTCTGGTGGATATGATCCTGGATCAGGCGGGGCAGAAGGGCACCGGCCGCTGGACGCTGATCGAGGCGTTGAAGCTGGGACAATCAGCCAGCACGATCGAGGCCGCAGTGGGCGCACGCGGGTGGTCCAGCGAAAAGGGAACACGCGTGGCCGCAGAGCCGCAATTGCCGGCAATGGCAGCGCATGTCGATCTGCCGGAGCCGGCCGATCTTGAGCGCGCCCTGCTTGCCGCTCGTATCCTTGGCCACACACAGGGCTTTCGTATCCTTTCCGCAGCCTCGGCAGAGTTTGACTGGCAGCTTGATATGGCGCGCATTTCGGAAATCTGGCGGGCTGGCTGCATCATCCGCTCTGCCTTGCTGGACGATTTTGCGGCCGCCTTTCGGGGTGACCTTCCCCTGAACGAACTGGTCCTTGCCCCTGCCATCTCGGACATGCTGGAAGATTCAATCGCATCCCTGCGCCGCGTCGTAGCAGCAGCTGTTATGGCAGGTGTCGCCGTGCCGGCACTTGGCGCGGCCCTGGCGTGGTATGACACGATCCGCCGGGGGCGCGGCACGGCGGACCTCATTCAGGCGCAGCGTGATTTCTTTGGCGCACATGGGTTCGCGAGGGTGGATGCAGAAGGTCGCCATCACGGCGATTGGAACCGCGTCCAGAAAACCTAGCGCGCGAAAGGATCCACCGGATAGTCGACATGCGCCAGATACAGGCCATGCGGCGGGGATACCGGGCCACAGGCCTGACGGTCGCGTGCATCGCGCATCACCTTGACGTCATCGGGCGTCAAAGAACCCGCGCCGACCCTTTCGAGGGTGCCGACAAAGCTGCGCACCTGATTGTGCAGGAACGACCGCGCGCGCACGTCCAGATGGACCTCTAGCCCGCCAAGCGTTTCGACCGCGGAAATATCGATCCGGTCAACGGTCTTGACCGGCGTCGCGGCCTGGCAGATCGTCGACCGGAACGTGGTGAAATCATGTTGCCCGATCAGATGTCTGGCCCCCGCGCGCATCGCGTCCAGATCAAGCGGTTTTTTCACCTGCCAGACCAGCCCTGCCTGATGGGTTGCAGGTGCACGGCGCACCAGAATACGAAACTGGTACCGCCGTTCCTGTGCCGAAAAGCGCGCGTGGAATTCCGGGCCGACCGGGGCGCAATCCACGACCGCGACAGGGTTGGGCTTCATGTGGAAGTTCAACGCTTCCGACAGGCGGAACGGGTCCCAGTCGCGTTCCATGTCGCAATGGGCAACCTGTCCCAACGCATGCACACCGCCATCGGTCCGTCCGGCGGCGGCGATCTTGTGGGCGCGGGGTTCAACCTTGGCCAAGGCGTCTTCGATCACGCCCTGTACGGTCGCAAGGCCGATCTGGCGTTGCCATCCCACGTAAGGCGCGCCGTTATATTCAATTTTCAGGGCATAGCGGTACATGGCGCGGGCTTAGCGCGGGCCGTGCCTTCTGGCAATCCCTGCACCCCGTGCTTATGTTCACTTTCGACGGCAGGAACAGACAACAACAAGATTAGGGCGGGCGCGGGCTTTGGTACTTTCAAAAATTGCCGATGGTATTTGGCGGCAGGTGGAAAATGTACAGGACGGCGTGTCGGAGGTGTTCTTTGAGCCCGTGATCCGCTTGGGCGTCACCGGATTGGCGCGATCGGGCAAGACGGTGTTTATCACGTCCCTTGTGGCGAACCTGCTGGACCGGGGGCGCATGCCGGGTCTGCTGGCCGCGTCCGAGGGCCGGATCGAAGCCGCATTCCTGCAACCCCAGCCCGACGATACTGTCCCGCGCTTCGAGTACGAAAACCACCTTGCCGCATTGACGGGGCCGACGCCCCGCTGGCCCGACAGCACCCGCGCCATATCAGAGCTTCGCTTGTCCCTGCGGGTACGTCCCAAGGGGCTGCTGGCAGGGTTTCAGGGGCCGCGTAGCGTTCATCTGGATATCGTGGATTACCCCGGTGAATGGCTGCTGGATCTGGCGTTGATGGATGTCGATTATGCCGAATGGTCTGCACAAGTCTTGAAGCGGATCGAGAACCGCGAAGAGGCGGCAGGCTATCGGGCGCTGGTCGCTGATACGGACCCCACGGCCGCGCTGGATGAACCCACGGCGCAAACCCTTGCCACCAGCTTTGCCGGCTACTTGCAGACCGCGCGCGCGAATGGCTATTCCGATTGCACGCCGGGGCGGTTCTTGCTGCCCGGTGATCTGGCGGGGTCGCCTGTGCTGACGTTTGCGCCCTTGCCCGGTGGCGATGGGGCACGCGGATCGCTGCTGCGTGAAATGGCGCGGCGGTTCGAAGCGTATAAACGCAAGGTCGTGCAGCCATTTTTCCGCGACCATTTTGCCAAGATCGACCGGCAGGTGGTGCTGGTCGATGCCCTTGGCGCGATCAATCAGGGCCCCCGTGCCGTCGAAGACCTGCGCGGCGCGATGAGCGAAATCCTGAGCAGTTTCAAACCCGGCCGCAACGGGTTTCTGACGAACATACTGCGTGGCAAGCGGGTCGAGAAAATCCTGTTCGCCGCGACAAAGGCCGATCATCTGCACCATTCCCAGCACCCCAGTCTGACCGCCATCATGGAGGCCCTGACCCGTGAAGCCCGCGATCGCGCGCGCTTTGCGGGTGCGGCCACCTCTGCGATGTCGCTGGCATCGTTGCGCGCCACGACCGAGGCGACCATGCCGCATAACGGCGAACCGCTGGACGTGGTGCGCGGCAGCTTGCTTGAGACTGGCAAGGAGGCGGCGTTCTATCCCGGTGAACTGCCCAAGGACCCTGCGCATCTGCTAAGCCCGGCACGGGCGGGGGCCGTGAAATGGCTGGATCAGGACTACAAGATCATGCGGTTTGCACCTGCGCGGCTGAACCTGCGCCCCGGGGATGGGCCACCGCATATCCGTCTGGACAAGGCGGCCGAGTTTTTGATCGGGGATCGTCTGTGACCTTGAGCGGTGTCAGGATCGGCGACGCGCGCGTTTTGGATGCACGTGTATTGGCCGATGTTATGGGGCAGGCGAACGCGCAGCTGGACTGGTTGCCGCGGGTCTATAGCGGTGCTGAGGAAATCGGCACGCTTGGCGACATGATCGACGCAGGCTGGGTGCGGGTGGCGCGTTTGGACCAGCAGGTTCTGGGCTTTATTGCCCTGCGGGGCGGAGAGATTCACGGGCTTTACCTGTGCCCTTCGGTTCAGGGAAAAGGCGTCGCACGGCGCTTGGTCGACGGGGCGAAGGCGGGGCGCGATGAACTGGGGCTCTGGAGCTTTCAGGCCAATGTCCGTGCCGCGCGGTTTTATCGCAAGGCAGGCTTTGTCGAGGTCGCCCGCAGCGACGGGACGGGCAATGATTTCGGGCTGCCCGATATCCGGTTCGAATGGAAAAAAGGGACGACGTGATGGCCAAGGGTCCGATATTATTTGATCTCGAAGAAGACGCGACGCCGCGCCCCTCCGTATCGGACGCGCCGCCCGTGCCCGATGTCGGCATGGCAGCCGCGCAAGGCCAGGCGATGCAGATTGCGGCCCGGCTGGCAGCACGCAAGCCGTCAAAGCTGGTCTGGCTGTTCTGGTGGCTGCTGACGGCGTTGATCGGGGCGCTGGTGTCGATTGCGGCGTGGAATTTTATCACGGGGCTAATGGCCAGCTATCCGCTGATCGGCCTTGCCATGAGCATCCTGATCGGTGCCTTGTTGTTGGTGCTGGCGTTGATTTCACTGCGGGAACTGGCGGCCTTCAGCCGTCTGGCGCGGCTGGACGGGCTGCACCACGATGTGGCCGAAGCACGGGCGCAGGATGATCTGGAGGCCGCGCGTTCGGTCACCGATCGCCTTGTCGGTCTGTACAAGGGCCGCGAAGACACCCGCTGGGGGCGCGACCGTCTGGCCGAGTTGCGCGGCGATCAGTTGGACGCCGGGGCGCTTTTGGCCCTGGCCGAGGCCGAGTTGCTGGGGCCGCTGGACATCGCCGCCAGCCGCGAGGTCGAAGCTGCCGCGCGGCAGGTGGCGACGGTGACCGCGCTGGTGCCACTGGCGCTGGCGGATGTTGCAGCGGCCTTGACCAGCAATCTGCGGATGATCCGCAGAGTGGCAGAGATCTACGGAGGTCGGTCGGGGTTCTTTGGGTCATGGCGGCTGACGCGAGTGGTGCTGTCGCATCTGGTGGCGACGGGGGCGGTGGCCGTAGGCGATGATATGCTTGAGCCAATTCTGGGCGGTACCGTTCTGGCGCGGTTGTCACGGCGGTTCGGCGAAGGGCTGGTGAACGGAGCCCTGACGGCGCGGGTCGGTGTGGCGGCCATGGAGGTCTGTCGTCCGATGCCGTTTTCCGAAGGCCGCAGGCCGAAGGTGCGCAGCATCATCAAGCGGGCGTTGTCGGGATTGTTCGGGAAGGGATCGCAGGCAGGGGAGTAAGGCCGCCTGATTGGGGCGCTGCCCCAAACCCCCGGGATATTTAAGAGCCAGAGAAGGGACGGGCGATGGGGCTTGTCGGTTGCGGTGGCGGGGCTTATAAGGCGCGCATGAACCGGATATCCGTGATCATTATTCGAATTATTTTCCCGGCGCTCTGATTTGACGAGACGCCGGGCCTCAGGTGTTCGAGACTTTCGCACCGCAGTTGACCATCCCTTCCCATATCCGTTTGCCAAAGGACGCCCGCCATGTGCGCCGACACCCCCGAGATGCCCGACTATAAATCCACGCTGAATCTGCCCAAGACCGATTTTCCGATGCGCGCAGGCCTGCCCAAGCGCGAGCCTGAGTGGCTTGAGCGGTGGGAGAAGATCGGGGTCTATGACCGGTTGCGCGAAAAGGAAGGCCGGACGCCTTTCACGCTTCATGATGGTCCCCCCTATGCCAACGGGCATCTGCATATCGGCCACGCGTTGAACAAGACGATCAAGGACATGATCGTACGGAGCCATCAGATGATGGGCTTTGATGCGCGCTATATCCCGGGCTGGGATTGCCACGGTCTGCCGATTGAATGGAAGATCGAAGAGCAGTACCGCAACAAGGGCCGCAACAAGGACGACGTGCCGATCAACGATTTCCGTGCCGAGTGCCGCAAGTTCGCCGCAGGCTGGGTCGACGTGCAGCGCGAGGAATTCAAGCGTCTTGGCATCACGGGAAATTGGGCTGATCCGTATCTGACGATGGATTTCCACGCCGAGCGTGTGATCGCCGAAGAATTCATGAAGTTCCTGATGAACGGCACGCTTTATCAGGGGTCCAAGCCGGTGATGTGGTCGCCGGTTGAAAAGACCGCGCTGGCCGAGGCCGAGGTCGAGTATCACGACAAGGAAAGCTTTACCATCTGGGTGAAGTTCAAGGTTGTCGGCACGGGCGATGCCGCGTTGGATGGCGCGCAGGTGGTGATCTGGACCACGACGCCCTGGACCATGCCAAGCAACAAGGCGGTCGTCTATGGCGAGGCGATTTCATATGGTCTGTATGAGGTCGTCGAGACCCCGGAGGAATCTTGGGTCAACGTAGGTGATCGTTATCTGCTTGCGGATAATCTGGCGGGTGACGTCATGACGCGCGCACGTCTGGAAGATGGCATGTACCGCCGGGTGCGGGATGTCACGAATGACGAACTTGCGGGTATTGCGCTTCAGCATCCGCTTGCCGGGGCCGAAGGGGGCAATGGCGAATGGGACGACATCCGCGATTTCCGCGCTGCTGATTTCGTGACCGATACCGAAGGCACTGGTTTCGTACATTGTGCGCCGTCCCACGGCCTTGAGGAATACGAACTGTACCGCAGTCTGGGCATGCTGGAGCAGGTGATCACCTATAACGTGGTCGAAGACGGCTCTTTCCGCGCGGATCTGCCGTTCTTTGGCGGTAAGGCGATTCTGAAGCCAAATGGCAAGGAAGGTGATGCGAACACCGCCGTGATCAACAAGCTGGTCGAAGTTGGCGGTTTGCTGGCGCGCGGCAAGATCAAGCACAGCTACCCGCATTCCTGGCGTTCGAAAGCGCCGGTGATCTACCGCAATACGGCGCAATGGTTTGCGGCCATCGACAAGCCTGTCGGTGATGGTCTGGACATGCACGGCAAGACGATCCGCGAACGCGCCCTGACCGAAATCGATAACGTCAACTGGGTCCCCAAGAAGGGCCGCAACCGTCTTTATTCGATGATGGAGGCGCGGCCGGATTGGGTGTTGTCGCGTCAACGCGCCTGGGGTGTGCCGCTGACCTGTTTCACCAAGAAAGGGGCCTTGCCAACCGACGCTGATTTCCTGCTGCGCAACCCGGATGTAAACCAGCGCATCGTTGACGCCTTCGAGGCGGATGGCGCGGATGTCTGGTACGAGGATGGCGCAAAGGAACGGTTCCTTGGCGGGATCGTGAACCCGGATGACTACAATCAGGTGTTCGATATTCTGGACGTATGGTTCGATTCCGGATCGACCCATGCCTTTGTTTTGCGCGACCGGCCCGACGGGACCAAGGACGGCATTGCCGACGTATATATGGAAGGTACGGACCAGCACCGTGGCTGGTTCCATTCGTCGCTGTTGCAATCGGTCGGCACCACGGGCCATGCGCCTTACCGCAATGTGGTCACACACGGGTTCACGCTGGATGAAAAGGGCATGAAGATGTCCAAATCCATCGGTAACACCATCGTGCCGGAAAAGATCGTGCAGCAATATGGCGCTGATATTCTGCGGCTGTGGGTGGCACAAACCGACTATACCGCTGACCAGCGCATCGGGCCCGAGATTCTGAAGGGTGTGGCCGACAGCTATCGCCGGTTGCGGAATACCATGCGCTATATGCTGGGTGCCCTGAGCGATTTCGAGGAAAGCGACCGGACAGCCCCTGCCGATATGCCCGAGCTTGAACGCTGGGTGCTGCACCGGGTGGCCGAGTTGGACGCGCAGGTCCGCGACGGGTATGCCAAGTTCGATTTCCAAGGCGTTTTCCAGGCGGTCTTTACCTTTGCCACGGTCGATCTGTCGGCGTTCTATTTCGATGTGCGCAAGGATGCGCTGTATTGCGATGGCGACACGCTGCGCCGTCGTGCAGCGCGCACCGTGCTGGATATCCTGTTCCACCGCCTGACCACTTGGCTGGCACCCGTTCTGGTGTTCACCATGGAAGAGGTCTGGCTCGAGAGGTTCCCGGGAGAGGAAAGCTCGGTTCACTTGACCGACATTCCGGCGACTCCCGCAGACTGGCTCGATTCTGGTCTGGCCGCGAAATGGGCCAAGGTCCGTGCCGCGCGGCGTGTCGTCACCTCGGCCCTCGAGGTGCAGCGCGTCGAGAAGGTGATCGGTGCGTCGCTTGAGGCGGCCCCGATCGTTTATGTCGCCGATGATGCGCAGCGCGCGGCCTTGGAGAGCGTGGTGTTCGAGGATGTGTGCATCACGTCGCAGATCGCCATTTCAGACGATGAGGCCCCAGCCGAAGCGTTCCGCATGCCAGAGACCGAAGGCGTTGCCGTGGTGTTCGAGAAGGCAGCAGGCGAGAAATGTGCCCGCTGTTGGAAGGTATTGCCCGATGTTGGCACGCACAGCCACGCTGGCGTATGTGGTCGCTGTGACGCGGCCGTGTCGTAAGGTGGGGCGCGTTTCGCGCAGCGCTGAGGCATGAAGCACTGCTCGGTCGTGACGCAGTTCGGCACGCTGAGTTTGACGGAACAGACAGGCGCGATTACGCGCCTGTCCTGGGGATCTGCTGACACGGAAGGCCGGAGTGATTTACTGGATCGTGCGGCCGACCAGCTGCGCGCCTTTGATGCGAGCCAGCTGACGCAGTTCGACCTGCCGCTTTATGTTGCGGGCAGTGACGTCCTGCGAGCCGTGTGCGCCGAGATCTCGGCAATTCCATTCGGCGAGACCTGCACTTACGGGGATATTGCCAAAAAGCTTGGCATCCCCGCACAGGTGGTGGGGCAGGCCTGCGGTCAAAATCCGATTCCCGTTATCATCCCGTGCCACCGCGTGATGGGGGCCAAAGGGCTGACAGGCTATTCGGGGGCAGGGGGAATCGAGACAAAGATTGCCTTGTTGCGCCACGAAGGGGCTGCGGCGCTTTTGATTTGACGGATCTGATGTGAACTCAAGAGGGGCGTGGTTTATCCACCCGCCCTACAAATTCCGCTCGTACAGGAACTGCTGGGCGACGCCTGCGAAAGTCAGATACAGGCTGGTGATTATCAATCCCCAGTGCGCCCAGCTTTCGGGGTGAAAATCGACCCACGCGGCCCATCCCGCAAAAAACGTCCAGGCCAGGGCCATGGGCAAGGTCACGGACCGCCAGCGTTCCGTTCGCACGGGGTGGACGAACTTCAGCGGTGCAAACATCGTCCCGGCAAGGAAGGTCACAAGCATCAGCGACACCCACCAAGGCGGGCTGAGCGCAAACAGGACCAACACCAGCATATTCCAGCATCCGGGAAAGCCCCAGAATGAATTGTCTTTGGTTTTCATGCGGGTATCGCAAAAATACATCGCGCTGGCGAAGGTGATGATGATGATCATCACCCAGCCGCTCCACCCGTCCATCAGGCCGGATTTGAACAGCGCAAAGGCGGGGATGAACACATATGTCAGGTAATCGATGATCAGGTCCAGAAGGACGCCATCGAACTGCGGCGCATTGACCTTTACGTCGTATTTACGCGCCAGCGGGCCGTCGATCCCATCGACAAAGAACGCGACGACCAGCCACAGGAACATCAGATCCCATTCGCCATCGACCGCAGCGAGCATGGCAAGCATGGCGAAAATCGCGCCCGTTGCAGTAAAAAGATGTACAAGAAGGGCGCGTGTCTGAATATGCATGGATCACAGATGGCAAATCTTTTGCGCGGATGCAAAAGGAAAAGCGCATTTTGTCACGCAGGCTTGGGTTGACCCCGTCAGTGATTCCGCCTAAAGCCAGCAGACGAATTTCAGGGTTGCCGAAAAGCAGCCCGTTTGGGTGTTATGTCGGATCGCCGTCACCGCCCCGCAGCAAAAGGATTAACCCATGTCGCGTGTTTGCGAATTGACCGGAAAAGGCCCGATGACGGGCAACAACGTAAGCCACGCCAAGAACCGCACCCGTCGCCGGTTTTTGCCTAACTTGAACGATGTGACCCTGCAGTCTGAATCGCTGGGCCGCAGCTTCAAGTTCCGCATTTCTGCGGCTGCTTTGCGCACTGTCGACCACCGTGGTGGTCTGGACAAATTCATGGCCAAAGCAAAGGACACTGAACTGTCCGGTAACGCCCTGAAGGTTAAGAAAGCGATTGCAAAGTCTGCAACCACGACTGCTGACGCACTTTCCTAAGCTGTCCTTTCTGACGCGAATTTTGCAACCCCGGCCCTTTGGCTGGGGTTGCGGCGTTTTAACCTCTCGCAGCTTTGCGATGGACGGTTTAGGCAGCCTGTCATGACGTTCCGTTCCTTCATTGCGATTGCACTTGTCCTGATGCTGGCCCTGACGGGGCAAAGCATGGCGGTCGCGCGGGGGGCATCGGCTGCGACGGGGCATATGGTGCTGTGCACCGGCTCTGGCCCCGTGGCGATATATTTCGACGCTCAGGGCAAACCGACCAGCGCGCCGCATATTTGCCCCGATTCGGCATTGAACGTCGCTTTCGACGACATGATGCCCCCGCTCGATGCGCCAGAGCGGATGATTACCTTTGAAAAAGTCCTGCCCAAACCGGTCTTGCATGCAATTCCCCAACGGCTGGAGCGCCCCGGCCCAAGGGCACCGCCTGTAACTGTCTGACGACCCAAATCATCAGACACTTATCAATTTACAGGAAATTCCAATGAACCTTACCTCTCTGACCCGCGCGATCTGCGCGATTTTTCTGCTGTCTGCCGCACCTTTGGCAGCGCAAGGCATGATGGTGCACGACGCTTACGCCCGCAGTTCAACTGCCGAATCGACATCCGGTGCGGCCTTCATGATGGTCATGAACCACTCGGGGGACGATGACCGGCTGATCGGTGCCTCTTCGGATGTGGCTGAGAAAATCGAGCTTCACCAACATGCCGAGGATGCGAATGGCGTGATGCGCATGGGCGAAATCGAAGGCGGCGTGGCAATTGCGTCAGACGAGGCCCATGAATTCAAGCGGGGCGGTGATCACCTGATGCTCTTCGGGTTGAAAAGGCCGTTGGTTCAAGGTGACATCATCAAAGTGACGCTGGAGTTTGAAAAGGCCGGACCGTTTGAGATTGATGTTCTCGTCGATCAGGACCGCAAGCCTGGCCACGGCACAATGGATCATTCCGGTCACGATCCGAAGAACCACGCCAAACATGGCGACATGTCAAACTAGGCGATGCTGGGCGGTCCGGCGACGGGACTACCTGAAGCCGGGCCGCGTCGGCGTTTTGGCCCCGAGCAGTTCATCGACCCAGTCGGTGACGGTGCGGGTCGCAGGGCCGGTACGGTGCTCTGCAAACTGATTGCCGACGGCTGACCGCTCCAGGTTAAGTTCGATCGTATGGGCCCCGTTACTACGCGCTTCGGCGACGAAACCGGCCGCAGGATAAACGTTGCCAGAGGTGCCGATGGCGGCGAAAATATCAGCCTCGGCCAAGTGGTCAAAGATCGCGTCCATTTCATAGGGCATTTCGCCGAACCACACGATATCCGGCCGTGCGGCAGGGGCCGAGCATTTGGGGCAGATATCGCCCGGTGCCATCACCATCGGCGCGGGCCAGCGGTGATCGCAGGCCGCACATAGCGCTGATTTCAATGCGCCATGCATGTGCATCACGTTTTGCGACCCGCCTTTTTCATGCAGATCGTCCACATTCTGGGTGACCACAATGACCTGACCTGCATAAAGCTGCTCAAGCCGTGCGAGTGCCTTGTGGGCCGCATTGGGCGACACCTCCGCGGCTTGCTTGCGCCGGGCGTTGTAGAAGCTGACCACCAGTTCGGGGTTGCGGGCAAAACCTTCAGGGGTGGCCACATCTTCGACCCGGTGCTGCGCCCAAAGACCATCTTCGGCACGGAAGGTTTCGATACCGCTTTCGGCGGATATGCCTGCACCGGTCAGAATGACGATCTTGCTCATGGGGGGCTGCCTTTCGTTTGGCCAAGTGAACCAGCAAGCACTGGCGGGTGCAAGCCTGTCACCCTTCTAGTGTGTGAAAGCTGCCGGCAAGCCATGGAAGCTGCGTATGCAGGGGGGCGATCATGTGGCTGTGTAGCATCTGGCGCATGGCGGTGGCGATGTTTTGCGGCACCGGCCCGGTCCAATCCGCGCCCGCGAACAGCGATATCTGCCGCGACACCCCGGGCGATGGCAGGGGGTGCGCCTGTAGCGTGGTGTGGAACCTTTCGGCGCGGGCAAAGCCGAAGGGCGTGGTGATCGCCCAGCCGATCCCGCGCGCAACCATCGACATCAGGGCCAGATGGCTGCCGATTTCGAATTGTGATTCGATCGTGATATTGCTGCGCGTCAGGTGGTTTGCGATCTGGTCTGCGATCAACTGGTGCGATTCGTAGCGCAGAAACGGCAGATCACTGGTGCCGGCCAGCAGATCGCCCGGCTTGCCGCGATAGCCGGACGGGGTCACCATGATGAAAGGGTCGCGCGCCAGGGGCAGTTCGATCAGCCCGTCCTTGGCGTCGCCGCTGGTGGCCGCAATCACGATGTGCAAGGTCTTGTCCTGCACTGCCTGAATCAACGCCTTGCTGCTGTCGGTGACCATGCGAAACCGGCAGCCCGCCATGCTGTCTGCCAGCATCGTGGCCAGGCGCGGGGTGAGGTCATTGTCGAAATCGTCAATCACGCCAAGGCTTAGATCGGTCAGATTGGCCAGATCCATCACCGTCAGTTCGCTTTGCGCCAGCCTGAGTTGCGTGAGTGCGGAAGCCGTGCGCCGCAAAAAGCTTTCGCCAGCCGCCGTCAAACGCATCGGGCGGCGGCCGTGATCCAGCAACGCGACGCCGATTGCGGTTTCAAGGTTGCTTATCTGTTGGCTGACGGCGGGTTGGCTAAGCCCGGTGATGTCCGCCGCCTGTGCGACCGATCCACAGCTTGCCAACGCCTCGAACACTTCGATGCCGCGCAGGGTCACACCCTTCTTGATCATTGTCACGCCCTCTGTTGGTTTTCATTTTTGTGAAACTAATTGCCGCCATAGGCAAGTTTTAAGTCAGGATGCCAAGCGCACTTTCGTGAACATAAAATAGGGTTGGCAGGTGCGACCTGCCCTTGAAGCTGCCCCCTGATCCAGCGCACCATGGGCGGGACAAAAAGCCGGAGACCCAGGATGAAAATCGCAACCGCCGCCTACCCGCTGGACGTGCTGACCAGCTGGGCCCAATACGAAGACAAGCTGGCAAGCTGGGTCGCCTCGGCTGCTGCGAACAAGGCGGAATTGCTGGTGTTTCCGGAATACGGGGCGATGGAACTGGCAACGCTTGCGGGGCTTGATGTGGCCGCTGATCTTGAGGCGTCGCTTTTTGCGGTGTCGGACCGGTTGGCGGATGCGGACGTGCTGCATCAGAAACTGGCCGCAGAATATCGCGTGCATATCGTCGCGGCGTCGGCTCCTGCCGCGACCGGCACCCGACCGGTGAACCGCGCGCGGTTGATCACCCCGGATGGCAAGATCGGCGTGCAGGACAAGCAGATCATGACGCGGTTCGAACGTGAGGTCTGGCATGTTATCGGTGGCAACGCCTTGCAGGTGTTCGAAACATCAATCGGCAAGATCGGCATTCTGATCTGCTACGACAGCGAATTCCCGCTATTGGGCCGCGCGCTGTCAGACTGTGATGTGATTGCAGTGCCCAGCGTCACCGAAGCACTGGCCGGATATTGGCGCGTGCGCATCGGATCCATGGCCCGTGCCCTTGAGAATCAGTGCATCACGGCAATGTCTTCTTGCGTGGGGGCTGCCGATTGGTCTGACGCTTTGGGCCAGTGTTACGGGGCAGGGGGCATCTTTTGCCCGCCGGATGTGGGCTTCCCGTCTACCGGGGTGCTGGCCGCAGCCGAGATCAACCTGCCCGGATGGACCTATGCCGACGCTGATCTGGCGCAGATTGCCCGCGTGCGTGCTGATGGCGTCGTGTTGAACCGCGCGCATTGGCAAGATCAGGCCGGGCGCGACGCAACGGCGATAAACGTGTCCTTAATGTGAATAGGCCTTGAAAAACGGGAAGATTGCGCCCATTTAAGCCTGCGTCCCGGAATTGCGGGGCATAGTATTCAAGGAGACAACATGGCCAAGGAAGACACGCTCGAATTCCCCGGTATCGTGAAGGAACTCCTGCCGAATGCGACATTCCGGGTCGAGCTTGAAAACGGCCATGAGATTATCGCACATACGGCAGGCAAAATGCGCAAAAACCGCATTCGGGTTCTGGCAGGCGATAAGGTACAGGTGGAAATGACCCCCTATGATCTGACCAAGGGCCGGATCAATTATCGCTTTAAATAACGCGGCTTACCGGAAGTTTCATAATTTTCGGTCAGCGCTTCGAGGTTGCATATGACCTTTATTCTCGGATCAGGCAGTCCGCGCCGCAAGGAATTGCTGGCGCAAATTGGCGTTGTGCCTGATGATATTCGCGCACCTGACATTAACGAGACGCCGCAAAAGGCAGAATTGCCGCGCCCCTACTGCGCGCGGATGGCGCGCGAAAAGGCCGCCATCTTGCAGGCCGGGCCGGACGATATCGTGCTGTGCGCCGATACGACCGTTGCCGTCGGGCGGCGTATTCTGGGCAAACCCGAAAACGCCGATGAGGCTGCCAGTTTTTTGCGGCTGATGTCGGGGCGACGCCACAAGGTGATCACCGCTGTTGCCGTCAAACGGGGTGACCAGCTTTGGGAACGCGACGTGGTCAGCACCGTGCGCATGAAACGCCTGTCTGACGCGGAACTGAACGCATACCTTGCCACTGGCGACTGGCGGGGCAAGGCTGGCGGCTATGGCATCCAGGGCCCGGCTGGTGCGTTGATCCCGTGGATCAGCGGGTCGTTTACCGGCATCGTGGGCTTGCCCCTTGCCGAAACCGCAAACCTGCTGCGTGCCGCAGGCTATATTTTCGATGGAGAGACATCATGAAGGGCCGCACAATCGTTCTGGACCATTTCGCAGGGGTTGAGGCTGCCGCCTTGATGGTTGACGGCAAATTGGATGATCTGCTCATCGACAGCGATTCACCCCGTCCGGGCACCATCTACCGCGCCATCGCGGACCGGCCCGTCAAAGGGCAGGGGGGCATGTTCCTGAAAACCCCCGATGGTTCGGCTTTCTTGCGCCAGATCAAAGGGCTTGCCCCCGGTCAGCCAATATTGGTGCAAGTGTCGGGCTATGCGGAACCCGGCAAGGCAGTTCCCGTCACGCAAAAGATTCTGTTCAAAAGCCGCTATGCCATCGTGACGCCCGGTGCGCCGGGAACCAACATCTCGCGCTCCATCCGCGACGAGGAAGAGCGCGATCGCCTGCTTGAGATCGCCCACGAGGCCGCGCAGGGGGCCAGCCATGGTCTGATCCTGCGGTCATCTTGTGCCGGTGCCGACGGTGACGATATCGCCGATGACATCGATGCCATGCTGACCCTCGCCGACAAGGTGCTGGGCGACACGGCGACCGAGATGGAAGTGCTGTCCGAAGGCGATGGGCCGCATATTCTGGCCTGGCGCGACTGGGTCGACCCGGCCGAAGTCGTGACCGAACCGGGCAGTTTTGAAACGCATGCGGTGCTTGATGCCATCGACGGCCTGCGCCAGCCGCGTGTCGAACTGGATGGCGGTGCATCGATGTTCGTCGAACCCACACGCGCCTTGGTGGCCGTCGACGTGAACACAGGCGCTGACGTATCCCTTGCCGCCGGGATCAAGGCCAACATGTCCTGCGCCCGTGCCTTGCCGCGCGCGCTGCGCCTGCGCGGCCTTGGCGGGCAAATCACGCTTGACCTTGCCCCCATGCCCAAGAAGGACCGCCGCCCGTTCGAGACAGCCCTACGCCAGGCCTTTCGCGCCGACGACGTGGAGACCACTTTGATCGGCTGGACGCCTTTGGGCCATTATGAGATGCAACGCAAGCGCGCCCGAATGCCAATGTCCGAGGTGCTGAAGTGAGCTGTCCGATCTGCAGCGGCGACGTTTCCGCCAAATACCGCCCCTTCTGCTCGCGCCGCTGCGCTGACATCGACCTGGCCAAATGGCTTAACGGCAGCTATGCGGCCCCCAGCAATGACCCCGATGACATCGAGACCGCACTGGAAGCTGCCGAGGCCGCATTGAACGCGCCAACAAAGCCACATTAGGCCCCGTTTGGGTCATAAGAAAAAAACCTTTGCCAAACAGTGCAAAAGACTATGGACACCCCAGCCGCAACCTCTTAGAAACCGCTCACCCGACCTCTACGGAGGTCTCCGGTGCCCGGGTAGCTCAGGGGTAGAGCAGTGGATTGAAAATCCTCGTGTCGGTGGTTCGATTCCGCCCCTGGGCACCATTAATTATCTGATAACAAACGATAATTTAACATATTTGCCGATGTGATTTTTGTGTCATATACTTAGACACAGTTAGACACTCGGGATAAGTCATTGGTTTGTCGGAAAAATCTGTAAACACAAAGAAGCAGATTAAGCATTTGCGTAAGGGTTTGAGCATCTACAAGACGGAGCGCTCACCTTACTGGCATGCGCGTGTCTATATTTCTTCACAGAAAAAGTATGTCGTTAGATCGACGAAAGAAACTTCACGTCTTGATGCAGCAGAAGTCGCGGAAGAAATTCTCGCGGACTTAAAATCCAAACAGAAGAATAATCATGCCACCGCCAAAGATCAGTCGTTCGAACACTTCGCTCAGATCTATATGAATATGGCGCGCGTGCAAAAGCGTGGCGTGAAAAACAAGTACGCATTCTCGGACGAAGCAAAGATCCTCTTGCGTGAGACGGATGGGGTGATTTCATACTTTGGTAAATATGATGTTGGAAAGATCACGTCGGGCATGGTGCGCGACTATCTGTTTTTTTTAGACAGTCGACGGGACAAACCACTCGCGTTTTCAACAAAAGCCAAACAGTGCATAATGATCCGCAAGGTTTTGATGGTTGCGCTTGAAGACGGTGTGATCGACATCATCCCACCAATGCCAAAACAGCGGACGAAAGATGCGCCACGTCCAACGTTCACTGATAAAGAATACAAGCACTTGATGACCACCGCGCGTCGGATCGCGTCGGAGGGTAAGACCAAAGTGCGGGGTGTATTGATCTCGCATGATCACGTTCACATGTGGCAGTTCATCGTTCATTCATTTGTTCGACCAACTGAAACTGAACTCTTTGCGCTGAGGCACTGCGACATTGTTGTTGGAGGTAATCCGACGCATTTGGAACTGACTTTGTTCGGCAAGACGGGACATCGTATCTCTGCAACGATGCCTTTCGCTCAGGGTTTGTATCAAAGCGTGAGATCAAAATCCCCGAACGCGGAACCGACTGACTATGTGTTCATGTCGGAATATCAAAACCGAACGACAGCGGTGAACACGGCGCGGCGTTTGTTCAATCATGTCCTT
Organism: Roseobacter sp. GAI101; assembly: GCF_000156335.1. GTDB lineage: Bacteria > Pseudomonadota > Alphaproteobacteria > Rhodobacterales > Rhodobacteraceae > Sulfitobacter. Next base: position 1,984,881 of record NZ_DS999213.1, on the reverse strand, counting down.
GAGGAGAGCAATCTGAGGAAGGACATGAGTGGAAACCCTCGTACACCATACTCATTGCGCCACTACGCGCTTCAGGCGCGCCTCAGAGGGTCAAAGGGCAAGGTTAACATATACTGGCTAGCAAAGAACGCGGGCACGTCTGTGGATCAGCTGGAGCGGTTCTATTTGAAGAACATGGCTTTGAGTCCGGAGCAGATCAGGAATTTGCAGTCGACTTGAGGGGCGGAAACCGGACCTTAGCTGCGTCGGCGAAGGTTCTTTGCCAGAATTGCAAAAGCGGCCATTCAAGCCGTAGCAGACCGAAGCCCCATGCTGCGCTGCGCACCAAAGTCGGCTGTGCGCAGGAAACGGACCCTCAAAGTTGCGAACCATGGTCGTCCTTCAGGACGTGAACGGCCCAGAGCCGACCTTGGCCGAAGTGTCGCGATGCTGCGGCGCAGCGCGCCGAAGCGGACATTTTGCCGATCGGCACCAGTCGCAGACTTACTCTGTCATCCAAGACTTGATGCCACCGATGAATGTGGCGTCGTCCTGCTGTTCGTCAATTCGGTCGAGTGCCTCTGCGTCCTCTATCATCGCGATGACGGCACAGCGCGCGTCTTGTGATTTAATGTGTTCGGCCATCGAGATGCTGCCGAAGTTTCCTGCTCGGGTGGTGGGTGACAGGCCTCGCGTCCCGGGATCATAACGCGCCAGCGACACGATCTCACGCCCTACCTCTGGTGAGGTCACATGCGGCACCAATGCGTCACCTCTTTGGCACTTTCGCCTTACCCGTACACCTCGGAAACTTCACGCACCCCAGGAACTTCCCAAAGCGCCCCTTACGCTCGACCAGCCACCCGTCAGCGCAACAAGGACAAGCTGGAAAGCTCTCCTTACAGTCACAAACTGCCTCAGTTTGCCCCTTTTTCCGCGCGGGGAAACCCACGCCGCAGCTCGGACAAGATGGCATAATATTCCCGCAGAGCTGGACGTGTTCACATCGATAGAACGTGCCGCCGTCACGCTTCGGGATTGGCTGGAGATGCCCCTGACATTCTCCGCATGTCTGCACTTTCGCCGACTCCATGGCCGTGGGCAGTAAACCGTATTCAGCGTCCTCGACCAGTTCTTCAACGAACACAGACGGCTTTGCCGCTGACCCCATTATTGTCAGCGTTTTGCGTGCTCGCGTCATTGCGACGTACATGACGCGCCGTTCCTCCGCATGTTCAAATGGCTCGGCTTCGGGGGACACCATCGTCAACAATGGATCGTCCACAATTTCAGAGGGGAAGCCGATTTGTCCTTTGAATGCTTGCAGCAATATGACGTGATCCGCTTCCAGACCTTTCGAAGAGTGGATCGTCTTGAAGGTAATATCGAGGTCTTTATACGTCCTTCGAAACTTGCGGAAATCATCGGGCTCAGAATGCCTGTACCGTCCTAAGAGCAAAACGGATGCTCTCTGACCGCTTTCTTGGGCCACGGTCTGCAACGTCAAAAGTTCATTTTCGAGCTTCTGATCACCGTCATGTTTGAATGTCGGAATGACCTTGATGGCGGGAGTTTCAGTTGTCCCGGCAGGGATGACCGTCTTGGTCAATTGGGTCGGATTCTTCAGGATAAACTTGCGTGCCGCAAAGGCTATCTTATCGACAGATCTGAACGTCCGGCCAAGGTCGACTGTGCGATGAACGCCTGATTGGCCGTCGAAGTTACCACCAAACTCGGCACCAAAGTTGCGCATCAGATGAATGTCAGAGCCTGCAAACCGATAGATTGATTGCCAATCGTCTCCCACGGCAAATAATCGTGTATCATGCTTTTGGCCGAGAAGGGCTTTTACCAGTCGAGCACGACTTCGCGAGATATCCTGGAATTCATCAATGAGGATGTGCCCGAATGGGCTTTTGTATCGGCCGGATTCAACATGTTGAGCGGCCCGCAGGACCATATCCTCAAAGTCGATACGGCCCTCGAGGCTCTCCTCATACGCCTCAAAGACGGGCCTAAAGATAGTCAGGAACAACTGGGCCCGTTTGCCAAGCTTGGCTGTGTCAGCTTTTTGGGTACAGTGCTCAAGCGTATAGCCGCCGCTCTTGTAGTTGCGCAGGAAGTTTGCCAACAGCTGCACAAAACCGTCGATGTCGTTCATCTCCATCACACGATCAAAGAGCATTTCTGGCGGCCGAGGATTGAGCGTGACGTGTGGCGCTACTTTTTCGGCCAACGCGTCGAGTAAGCGTCCTTCCTGACGCTCATAACTGAACGTTTGGAGCAGGATGGTTTCGTTGTCTTTATGGACCTGCCGTTTCCATTCCATGCCCTCAAGGTAGTCGTCGCGATCGACCCAGGGGGCAGTTTCAAGCCGCTCTTCACCGCGGCTGACAACCTTTCTCACGCCGAAATGTTCGAGGTATACTCCGCTTTCGGAAAGACGGAAATCGGGACAGTAATTGCGCTTGGTAGGATCTGACGTGTCAAATTCATAATCTGGCTCGTACTCATACTCGACGCCATTTTCGTAGAGCCAGTTGGATATAAGGAGCTCTTCGTAGCTTTTGACCTGGTCGCCTTGAAGCGTCCTGAGCTCTTCCTTTTCAAGATAGCTGTAGTAGTCATGCTTCTGTTTGAAATCCCATTCAGACTTTGCTTCCAACCGACCTGATGTGAACCAGTTTATTATGGCTTTAGATGCCTCTGCCGCGCCAGCCGCGATGGTAATCAAGATGTCCCTGATTAAAACGAGAAATGCCTTGTTGTCTGTTGCGTGTGCAGCAAGGGCCGGTTTGCAGCCTTCGACAAACCCGATGATGTCGTAAGATAGCGCGTGAAAAGTCCGCGCCTCGACGGGTTCGCCGCATTTCTGCTCAATGCGTTCACTCATCTCTACTGCGGCATCTCGTGCGAACGCCAGAAGTAGGATTTCTTCGGGTTTGCGGATGCCTGCCTTGAGCAAGTATCCGGCCTTGGCAGTGATCACGCTTGTTTTTCCGGACCCGGCACCTGCGAGCACCAAGGTTGCGTCCTCATCTGCAATGACGGCGAGGCGCTGCTCGGGTGTCAGTGGGTTAGTCTCAAAACTATCAAGGAAATCCGACCATTTAGCCAATTGCGTTTGTTCAAATTTTTCGATGGCTCGGGATCGCTGTTTACCGGGCGACGACAGAAACGCTGTAATAAATTTAACATTTTTGAATCGGGCAATCCCAATCGCGTTTTCGTTTAGCTTGGAAAACAAGCTTGTCTCGAGTTCCCGAGCAGACTCCAAAATGGGCTGCACATAACATGCCGCTGGATAGCCAGTTGGGGCCTCAAGTTTAGTGATCGCTTTTACAACGTAGCTGATCGCGTCTGATTGGGCGTCCAGCTGGGCCAAACTGTGGTCGCGCCAAGCAGATTCAAGTTGGTGGGCAAACAGATCGAGTTCTGACCTATTTGCGCCGCGAACTCGAAGGATGTGATCGCTACCATCAATATTGATCGAAAGCTCCGAACCAAACCATTTGCGTTCGACCTTCGGTATTTCGGTGATTTCAGACAGAGAGGTTGAAGAAATCTTTCCACCGGCGGCACTGATCTTTGGGCCTGCCATCGTGAGCGACGCCGCGTTCCCTCGCCATTTATCGAGTAGATAAAATAGGCTGGTGTTCGACTTCAGGTACATAGGCTCACACTTCTGGTTTCAGCACTGAGGGTAAGTTGTTTTGATGTCCTGTATAAGTCTGGAAATGAACAAAATTTTCCTGCCGCCGGTTTGATAAGCTGTGGGCAGATTGCAGCGCCACTCTCGTTAAGCGCTCTCTGGGTGAACGACACGCAAGTTAGCCTCAATGACCGTAGTCGGCACCTCGAGTAGTTTACCCAGCCTTCGCGCCCAGCTGCCGTTGACCACACCCGCTTGATGCCGCGCCCGCAGACCACATTGCGGACATTCATGCAGGACGCAGCATTTGAGCCGCCCCTAAAAGAATATTGCTTTTCTTTCAGCGTTAGGAGTTCGATTCCGGTTTTGCCATGGCTTGACGTAGGGAACGCTGTTTTTCAAACCATGGCAGCGCTCGTTCTCGATTTAATTCAACCCAATCACCCAACTTCTCAATTTCATCAATCGCTCCGAATAAAGACGCTCGGTCGATTTTCATCGTTATGCCATGGATATTCCTGAATACTAAGCCTTCCCCGTCCATAACTTCGATTTCCTCAGTTCGGCCGAAAATTGGGCGCGGGTGTTGCTGTATAGTCTTGCCATCAATCTTGACTCGAAATCCGGTGATGTCGTTTCCGTGTTGACCTTGATTTCGAGCAAGCACTACCTGCTCTAAGATCTCAAAATCGACACCACTCTCTACCCAATCTGTATGGAGTACTTCACCCAATGCGGCCTTAAAGGCACCTACATATCCCTTCTTTAAGGCCTTCTTTTCCGTCTCGCCAAATTCGAAACGAAACTCCAATTTTTTGATCGAGTTAAGGTAAATCTTCTACGCATCACTAAGAAGTGAAACGCAGGAGATTCCAATGAGATCGATTGACGTGTTGGCGTCTTCCCATTCAATTTGAAAAGGGGGTTCCCCATCCTCGCTATAAGGCGGATTGTCAAAAGGTGCCTCTCCGCGCTCGATCTGACGTGTTATATTTAAGAAAGTCGATGCGCTACAATCGTAGTGATTTCGGATGAAATCTAAGCGTTGTTTTAAGAACCAGCGTATGTCCATCGTGTCAATATTCCTTTCAGGCAATTCTCTATCTTCCAAGCGGTACGAGCTTCGCTAAAACTGCTTACAAAATCATATTTAAAGTGAAAGTCCGGCCCAGAGCATTCCATTCGCTGCATCTATAAACCAGCTGAGCGGTTCCCCAGAAGCTGACCTTGATACGCAGCGAAGAAGTGTTCCGGTTCAACCGCGAGGACAAGCAAAGTTGTTAAGTCTAAGGGACTTTCTCAGACCTGGATCGCCGCTTGTGGCGCCACTCTCTGTTGGACTTCTGCATAAAGATCCACTTCTGCCTCAGTCGCATCGATTTCAACGACTAATGAGAAACGCGCAACGCATCGTTCAGGATCTACACTGCGGTTTTCTTTCCACCAGCCCCCAACCGGATAGACCGCAAGGACTCCGCGACGGGCAAGATCGCTGGCGGCGACTGTCATTGTATCGATGTGCAGCGACCCGACACTCCGGCGATTGTAGCCGAAGTCCCATTCGCCACCAACAGGGCCGTTATGGTCTGGTTGGTCTTCATCCGCGGTGCGGCCAATACGTTGCGTGAAATCATCAACATCTTCATCTGCGCCCTTTAACGCAACCCGAAGGCCATGAGATGCGTATCTGTTCTTTCGGCCACGAGCGACCTCTGATGGGTTCGGTTCGATGAAGGTGCTTAGAGCAACGCGCAGAGTAACGTCCTGCCCCACCAAGCCACGGAGAACGTTCGTCGGCCACGGCAGTTCAAACAACCGCATTTCGTTCAATTTCCTACCTGATCCCTTGTTTTCATAGGGGCGAATAGAATCCTCTGCGATCAGCGTGACAGCGCTGCTTGCACTTTTAAGGGCACGCTCAAGGTTCGGCTGACCATATCCGTACCGGGTGAACATAACATCGAAGGCACCCTTTCGACTTCGATCCGCTGCCGCAATATGTGACCACATCCGTTCAGTCCACCGAGCCGAGGCGACATAGAGTGCACGGATCGTCTCTGGCCATAGGTTGGGGTAAGAGGCGCGAAGCAATGCAATTTCACGTGCCGCCAATGCCGTCGCGGCACTGGTATCCGAGATGTGCGTAAAAGATCGTTCAGGGAAGTTCCTGCTCGTTGCAACCAACATCAGATCAGAATGTTGATTGGGCGTTGTTGAATACCCGTCGTCGTACCAATTGCCGCCTTCAAGTACGACATCCGGTTTAATTGGCCAGGTCTTGGTCCAACTCGCTGTGCGGGACATCGGAGCGAGGTCCCCAACTTCAGCCAACGTCGCACCATGGGTCGGTCCACCAACACCGTTCATTTCGGTCATCGCACCAACGGCGATTGAATTCCATGCTTGGGAAGGGGACTGAACCTCCCCCTCATCAAGGTCATCGCATTTACTTAGGTAGTCAGTATTTCCATCATGCTGGGCATCAATGTTACCAACCGAAGTCACGATAAGTCGCCGCTGCTTCACTTCGCCGGATCGACCAGCCGCAAGCTGGTCGAGTTCAGTGGACCAAGACGTAGGTGCACCGCTGTGGGGAGAATCAAGGTCTGTGGTCGTGGCCAAAGCGAAAGTCCGCAACCTATCAGGCTTAACTTCTACCGCGTTGATGGCTTTCTGCGTCCTGTCCCCCAACAGATGATAGGGGTTATGTCCTGCATCTGGGATCACCTTTGCCGACTCCAGCCTATGAGGGACATAAATTGCTGCTGTACTGTTCAAGTGAGTTCGCAGATCACCAAAGAGCGCCGCCCCTGCCATCCTCGATCCATGACCATGCAGGTCTGCGAGGTCCCACCCATCCACAGCCGCATGGCGATCGGCTGCATCAAACGCAGGCTGGATTAGTGGGTGCGCCAAGGTGATACCCGTATCTAAGAGCGTGACATAAGACGCCGCCTGCTGATCTTGGGGGCCAAACAGAGTTCGGCCAAGTACATCTTGCAACCAATCAGCCTGCTCCTCCGCTTCGAGGCCATCCACGAAGTCGATAGGAACACCAGGCGGAGAAATTGAGCGGACCGAACCCGTGCCAATTGCTGTCCTTGCCATCTGGCCAACATCGCCTTCGACGAGAACAACAATATCCTCAGGGAATTCCAAGCGATCAGGATAAACTGTTAAGCCTTCCAGCACTGCCCTCGCAACGAATTGCTCCACTTCTCCTGGTTCCAGCCAAACTTCCCAAGGGATCGGACCTATGGCCTCGGGGAACGGCTTGGTTGGATGTCGCCATAGGTCTCTGAGCTCGATTTCGGCGAAAAGATCAACGCTATTTGCCATGTCAGCATGATATGGGTTCCTTACTCCATTGTTGTTCGGCGGTCGTAGGTCACCTGCAAACTGACGCAATTTACCTTTGAGGTTGGAAAGACCGCTTTCCGAACGGCTGGCCTTTACGATTGCACGACCAGGAACTTGCTGATCGGTATCGGCTTCTTTCATGCTAAGTAGTGACAGGCCACTGACATTGAATTTTTCGGGCAGAAATGGCTCTCCGGGACGACCTTGCACTGCGATGTAGGTTGCTCGTGCGGTCTCTTCGACTTGAATCGCGTCAAGGGACGCTATCAATCGTTGTGCGTGAGCCTGTCGATTTTGAATGAAAGACGGGGACGGCGTTCCGCCACCGCCTTTACCGCGAAAACTCTCAGACTTCGAAACTCCATTAAGAACTATGTGAGGAAGATTCCGTTCTGCCACTGTTTATACCCAACGCCTGCAAATCCCGTCGGCGACCAATTGAACGTAACAAGTCAGCCGACGTTATAGTCTTTTTTGAATTCAATACTGCCCGACGAGCGGCATCCATCGCGGCCTGAATTACATCAGAGGATGAAAGACCATGGGCCTGCTCAACCACATCGTCCCAGATAACCCCTGATAAATCAAACCCAATTAGCCGCCGCGACATAGCTTTCTGCATGGCTTCAGCAGTAGGCAATTCGTACATCAAGACCAGATCAAAGCGGCGCAGTATTGCCTTGTCTAAAATCCGAGGAAGGTTCGTTGTTGCAATTATCAACGAAGGCCCTGTGTCTTCTTCCATAAACTGCAGAAAGGAATTCAGGGTTCGTCGCGCTTCGCCAACGTCATTGTCACCCTCTCTGGTCGCGGCAAGGGCATCGATCTCATCGAACAAGTAGACCCCTCTTTGGGTCCTAACAGCCTCGAAGACAGCATTCAGTTTGGAGGCGGTCTCACCCATGAACTTCGATATCAACCCATGCAACAGTACAGAGTAGAGAGGCAGCTTCAAATCACCCGCTAATGCTGATGCGGTCATCGTCTTTCCGGTCCCCGGCGGTCCTGCCAACAGGACACGCTGCCTCGGTGTCAGGCCATGCTTTTCCAGAATGTCGCGCTTGCGGAACTCAACAACGAGTTGCTCAAGTTCAGAGGCCACAGACTCTGGAAGGATTAGATCATTCAGTCTGGTCTCTGGATACGCTGTACCAATGATCGAAGCCAGCTCACCACGTGGCTTTGCGATCAGTGTTGGGGATGGCGTAGGTGGCTTTGGTGCTTGCCCTGCCTCGACCCACTGCCGAAGCTGTTCTGCCAGTCGTGTATGGCCCTTTTGCTCTTCCGAAGACGCAAGCTGAAGCGCGAGATCGAAGAATCGCTCTTCGTTCCCCTCAACATGACTCTTCAAGAGACCAATGAGTTGCTGTGCGTTGGCCACCAATTTCGCCTTCCTTTTAAGATTCACTTTAGACCATTCAACACAAATTGCGAATGCGACGTGACGCCATCGGTCAAGTATTTAGGGATTGTTGCCGTCGACCCATAAATCACCCTACCAGTATAATTCCAAGGTGCCTATTGCATGTCCGCTTCGGTACCAATGACAGAGTGATCATGCAGTTGCAGCGAACATCCGCTTTCCGCCGATTCTGTGGAAAAACACCGTGTTGCCGGTGCAGAAAGTGGTGCTCCAAACTGGGAGCAAGCACCTTTCTTATCAGGCTTTGCGCGTTTGCTGCGGTGCAGGAAAGATCTTGGCCAGTTTGCGGAGGTTTTGGGCGGTTGCGGCGAGTAGGAATTCGTCATTTGCACCGCATGGTCCACGTAATCGGAGCCTTCCGAGGCCGAGAATGCGTTTGAGGTGTGCGAAGAGCATCTCGACCTTCTTTCGCAACCTCATTGAGATCGCATATTGCTTGGTCTTGGCAATGTCGCGGGCAACCTGGCGGGCATCTTCATGTTCTTCGCGAGTGATCTTGCGGGCATCAGCATTCGGGCAGCATTTCATCTTTGATTGGCAGGCCTGACAGGTATGCTTCAGAGCCTGATACTTGGCGACGCCTTTGCCGGTGGGCCCACGGTTGGGGTCAGAATAGTTTCGGCGGAACTGCTTCAGGGGTTCACCCTCTGGGCAGATGTATTGGTTGTTCTCGGCGTCCCATTCAAAATCTGCGCGAGACCAGGTGCCGTCGGTGCGACCAGCTTTATCCAGGACCGGAATATGGGGATTGATTTTGCGATCTACAAGCCAGCCGAGCATGGGCCCTGATCCATAAGCGCTGTCCGCGATGAGACGTTCGGGTGCCAGATCATGCCGGTCTTTGATCCTATCCAACATGGTGCGCACAGATCGAACTTCCGCCTGCCGGATCGATCTGGTCGCTTCAACGTCCACGATGACACTGTGATCGGTATCGATCAGATAATTGGTGGAATAGGCAAAGAACGCAGGGCCTTTTCGGGCTGCAGTCCACTGGCTGCTTGGGTCGGAGTGGGACGTGAACTTTGGCTCAACTTCAGATGCAGCACCGAATGCCGCATCGTCCAGGACGTCCAGATACTCTTTGACCGCGCGGGGCGCATCGCTCGGGTCAATTGCCCTGTGATCCCAGTCCTCCTTTGGTGTGGAGTTCTGTTTGTTGGCGTCGGCCTCAATTAGACTGGCGTCCGCTGCGAGGCGCTGGCCACTCACCAAACCGTCTGCAATGCAGCGCGCAACGGTCTTCTCAAACAGATGCCGCAGCAGAGCGCTCTCACGAAAACGCCCATGTCTGTTCTTTGAAAAAGTCGAATGGCTTGGTATCGGATCTGACAGATCAAGGCGACAGAACCAGCGATACGCCAAGTTCAAATGAATCTCCTCGCACAGCCGCCGCTCGGACCGAATGCCAAAGCAATAACCAACCAGTAGCATGCGGATTAACAGCTCAGGGTCAATCGATGGACGGCCAGTGTGACTGTAAAACTCTGCGAGATATTGCCTAATGTCACTCAAATCGACAAACCGATCAATCGACCGCAATAGGTGATCTTGCGGGACATGATCCTCAAGTGAAAACTCATAAAACAGCGCCGCCTGTGCTTCCTGCTTCGGTCCCATCATTGACCAGTCCCCCGCTTTTATGGGGAAATTGAATCACCCGAAGACCCTCAAATCAAGAAGAGTTTTTCAACAGAATTAGCCCTGTCCGTCGGTAGTTCTGGGTGACCACGACGCAGCGACGAACCGCAAGAAGGGCTGGAACCGGTCATCCGGTTGGTCGCGCTGAAACCTGCAAGGTCAAGATTTGCGTGCCGCACCGCCGCAAGTCCGGTTTGAGCCCAGTGTTACCGAAATTCTGCTCCGCGGCGAATGGCAGCTATTACGATTGAGCTAGATCCAGTCCAGATTGACACGGGTTGTGGGATACGCCTCGGCGACAGCGAGCCGCAATGCACGAAATCTAGGCCGCAACTCCTTAAATTTATTTTCGTGAGTTTCGGCTACTGTCAAACGCACTCGTTCGAAAGTTTTTCGGACCAGCATCTGTTCTAGAATATCAAGTTCTGCGCCTTCGATATCCATCTTCAGGAATGCCACCTCACCAAATTCTGAAACAATGCCATCAAATGAAAGGGCCAAAGTGGCCGACTTTTAAGCCGCCCGCGACCGCACTACGCCGCCGCTACCGTGGTCGAGTATTGCTCCGCCGATCACATCTCTCGAACGTTCATTCGATCTCCTAATGTGGGGAATAACCTTAATCAGGACTGAACGACGGAGAGAGGGTGGCAACCTTGAAAGAATTCAGCTGCATATAAATCTAGATGCTTGAAGTTGAAATTTTCTGGTTAGTACTTTCCATGTGGGTACCATGTTATTCCGACAGATTTACTGTCTCGAGGGATGTCGATATCGTATCGATTTTCCCGGCTGATCTTCGACTTGAGATAAAGCGTGTGTCGAGATGAAGCGTTGGAGCAAAATTGGTAGAGCAGTATTCCGCCAAAAAGTACCACTGATCATGCCTGACGACATTCCGTCCGAGTGAAAGCCCGACAGCGTTGCTTCATCAAGCGCTAACATGCCTACACCGATTTCAGCGGTAAATGCATTGTCAATCAACGCGACGAAGTCGTTGATACACTTGGGCTGTTCTATGTCGACGAAACGATCCCTTAGTCGCTGCCACAGGATAGGGTCTCCACGAAAGCCCCATTGGGACGGTGGTTCTATAAAAAGATCTGATACATCCAGACGTGTCTGGATTTTTTCTTGAACGTCCATTCGACCTCCTAATGCGGGGAATAACCACAATCAGGACTGAATGCCGGACAGAGGATGGCAACCACCTAGGTCAATTTTTCATATATGAAAAAACTCGAACCCTAGTATCCCCATCCCGGGAATGGCAATGTTGCAGCGACGCGCAGCAATCTGTCTTTGGATAGATCTTCGAGACCGGACGACGATATGAAACCCGACGATCTTCATCGCTACATTACCAAGGGTAATCCTCCCTAAAATTAGTGGTGTTCAAAAGTAGAATTTTCTCGGCAAGATAACTGAGGAGATTTACGATGAAGAATGGACGATATAGCGACGCGCAGATCATGGCGATCCTGAAGCAGGCGGAGGGCGGCGTGCCATTTTCTGAGCTGTGCCGTGAGCATGGCATGAGCAGCGCCAGCTTCTACAAATGGCGGGCCAAGTTTGGCGGGATGGACGCGTCATTGATGTCAGAGATGAAGGACATGGCCGACGAGAACCGTCGCCTGAAGCGCATGTATGCCGAGATGAGCATGCAGAACGATCTGCTGAAGGAAGCTCTTGGAAAAAAGCGCTGAGGCCGTCTCAGCGAAGTGAGATGGCCATGAACGCAGTCGCACAACATGGGGTCAGTATCGCATTGGCTTGCCGCGCGTTTCAGATCAGCGAGACGTGCTTTCGATATAGCCCTGTTCTGAGCGATGAGAATGAAGAGATCGCTGACTGGTTGGAACGCCTGACAGCCAACAAGCGTAGTTGGGGCTTTGGCCTATGCTTCTCATACCTGCGCAACGTGCAGGGTTACGGCTGGAACCACAAACGCGTCTACCGGATCTACTGCGAGTTGGAGCTGAACCTACGGATTAAGCCCAGGAAACGCTTGAAGCGGGACAAACCCGAACCACTGGCCGTGCCTGACAGGCCAAATGAGACGTGGTCGATGGACTTCATGGCAGATCAGCTCGCGGATGGTCGATCAATCCGAACACTGAACGTCCTGGATGACTTCAACCGCGAGGGTCTGTGCATCGAGGTAGACTTTTCGCTGCCAGCGGAGCGCGTTGTGCGCAGCCTGAACCAGATCATTGAATGGCGAGGTCAGCCGCAGACAATTCGTGTCGACAACGGCCCGGAATATGTCAGTGGCAAGCTCATGGAATGGGCTGAGAAACGCAACATCCGGCTTGAATACATCCAGCCGGGCAAACCCCAGCAGAACGCGTATATTGAACGCTACAATCGCACCGTTCGCGGCGAGTGGCTTGGGCAATATATCTTTGAAACGATTGAGAAGGCACAAGACCAGGCGACTGAATGGCTCTGGACTTACAACAATGAGCGACCCAATATGGGTATCGGCGGCATGACACCCGCCATGAAACTGAAAACAGCCGCCTGAATTCTACGGCTGGGCCCCATTAAAAATGGGGGGATTACCGATGGACGGCCAGTGTGGCTGTAAAATTCTGCAAGATGCGGACGGATACTGTTCAGATCCACAAACCGGTCAATCGAACGTAGCAGGTGATCTTGAGGCACATGATCTTCAATCGAGAACTCATAAAACAACGCGCCTTGCGCCTCTTGCTTCGGTCCCAACATCGCCATTCCCTCCCAATCCGTAAGGAAAGTGAATCAGCGACAGCACTTCAAATCAACAAGAGTTTTTCAACAGAATACGCCCTTGGTGTTAGGTGCCGTGAACAGCCTAACGCGGCCATTCAATAAAGTCGCAGCGATCACGTTGAAAATCCAAACTTCCGAGCGTCAGCGTGCCTGATAGCTCGCGTTACTCGCTCCAATATTAACCTCGGAAAGTCCATTGTGCTTTAAGGCAAATTTCAAAACGTGTTGTGGGGTCTGATTGGTCGGGCCAAGGGTCACCTGTAATACGGCTTCTGCAGGGATGGTTATGGGGATGTACGGAGAAATCGCCTTCCCCGTCCCCCTAAGCTTCACTCCGTCAATTGAAAAGAGATTTCCATAGGTGAAGAGCCGCCATTCTTTTTCCTCACGGAACGCGCCGTTTTTGGCCGTGAAGAGGAATCTGGCAGCTTTTTCATAATTCGCCTGCTTTTCGCCATTGGTGCCATAGTCTAGTGCCATACTGCCGGTACCATTGGACTCATTATAGAGCCGGGCGTCCTCGCCGAAGGCGTTGTTGAGCAAATCCACAATGGCACCGATTTCATCAGTGTCTTGGGGGCCGTAAGCGATCTTGGTCAACTGCAACTTGCTCGCAAGATGGTCTTTAGCGACGGCCTCCAAGGCTTTCTTAGAGAAAGTAATGGAGAATCCGGTGCCATCTGCAGCGTATCCGCGCCACTGGCTTAAAAGATCTCGTTCCTCGGAGAAACAGACGCCCAACGCCAAACGGTCGTGGCTAGCAATGTCCATACAGACCGCTGCGCCTTGTCGCTCTAATCTTTTTGCCGGGGACGGTTTCCGCGCAAAGCTTTCAAGCCAGTAGTCCCGCATCCAGCGTCCCTCAGCCGAGTCATTTGACTGTGAAAGGGACGTCAGCCAAAGCTGCTTGCTCTCTAAGAAAGACAAAAATACATTTTCACTGCAATAGTAGGTTAGTTCTTCAGTCATACAATCTCATGCCTCGTTCAATTGACACATACGCAAGCCAAGCCTGGACCTTTGACTGCACGGTTCGGATTGCGAATGTCGTAAATCAGAGTTCAAGTAATAAGTGCAATCCTTGATGCGAAGTGTCTGAAGTTTCATAATGGGTGGTCGAGGTCCAAAAGGCGCTTGGCAGCGATGGCTCAGCCTGTCAAAGGAAGCTTGTCCTTTAAGAACCATCTAGGAAACTCTCGACTTTGCAAACACCGCTTCCTGCGCACTGCTGCCTTTCGCGGCCAGCGCCGCGAACGGCAACTCTCCGCCCTCCTTTGATGGGCGACGCGAAAGGTCCAGATCAGCTATTCATGCGAACCGCATTTTAGGCAAGCTAACAGATCAATGAAGCCATCAACACTTGGCGCGAAGAATGAAAATGAAGAAGGTCTTAAACAGGGTATGCTGGCAAAGCCCTATGTCCGGTTGGAGCTCTTAGTTCTTCAATCTACCTCCGGGCAGCAAGAATCTTCTGTAGTTTTTTCTGTGTTTCTTGGCCGGGCCATATCTGCTGTGAATGAAACACAGCCCCTCTAACTATTTCGCTCAAATTAACCAGTTCCCTGCCGTCACCTCACCGGAGGACTACCTGCGGCGTTTGCATCCCGAAGGCATGACCCGATCATCCGAGACGCGATCAAACTGCAATGCGCCGGGGTTGCCGCCCAGTTCGGTGTCGACATCACACCGGTTTTCCACACCGGCGTTCCGCCAGTTGTGAACAATCGCAATATCCTCCATCCGGTTCTCGAAGCCACGCGTCAGATCATCGGGGCGGACAAGGTGATCGAACTCACACAAGGGTCTATGGGCAGCGAGGATTTCGCAGAATTCTCGACCCGCAAGCCAGCTGCACATCTGCGCATTGGCTCGAAGCTGGAACATCACCAAACCATGCTCCACCGCAGCGACTTCAATCTGGACGAGGCCTGCATCCCCACAGCGGTCCGGGCACTGAGCCTTGCCATGATGAGACTGATGGGCAGCGCATAACCTGACCGCGTGTTTCCAGGGCAATTGTCTCTGCTGCCGCGACCGATCAGGCTTTCCCGTAAGAAAGGCGGAGAGTGAAGCGGGACGGCAACTTCGTCCCGCGGACTGCAGTTGGATCAAACAAATTGCTACACGATCCGGGAATGGCGCATCTGAGGGGCCGCTGGTGGTCGCCCGGTTGCCGTCTTGATGTGGACAACGGACTAAGGTGTTCCAGTTTTGCGATGTCCACTTGCGATTGTTTGATATCCAACTAACTGCCAGTCATGAAAAAAGTAAAAAATATACCCCCAGAACATTTGGGTGAAATCATCCAAATGGCGTTGTCGGATCACATCAGCTTTGCGAACATTGAGGCGGAATATGGAGTCACCGACAAGCAGGTTAAAACGTTGATGCGGGATACCCTTAAAAGCGGCAGCTACAAGGCTTGGCGTAAGCGCGTGCTGGACTTTGGCGATCGGAGAGAAACGTATAAATAGCGTTTCCCGATTGGTTCCTGAATTTTGGAAGCAGCCGTTCGCGGCATATCGTCATTGGCATGTTGTTCACGATTGCTTTGACCGCGTTGGGGAAGAACTTTTTGTGAAGGTTGGTGACGCTCTCGAAGAGCCTAATCCAAGATATCGTTTAGCTGTCATGTACACACAGTAAGAAACTGCAAACCTTTGGACATACAAGTTCAGAAACTGTGTTGGAACAACAGTATAGCCCTATACGGTTCAGCTGCAAACGGCGATGCATGGCATTTGCCAGTCGCGGCAACTGGTCCAAAACTCAAAATGCTGCGGGCAACCTGCTAGGGACTGGTGCTTCCGCTCACGGGCAGGTGGGTGGATCTGGCCCATTTGATGGGCCAGATCTTATTTGCTGCTTTCGCGCAGTTTTATCTTATCCCAGAGGTTTATAGACCACTGCGTCAATCTCGACCTTGGCATCCACCATGATCTGCGAGCGCACGGTGGATCGGGCCGGACCACCGTTCGGGAAATAGCTGGCGTAAACCTTGTTAAACGTCCAGAAATCGCGCGGATCGTCCAGCCAAACGCCGCATTTGGCGATATCCTCGAGCGTGCAATCGGCCAGCGCAAGTGCTGCAATCAGGTTTTCCATCGTCTTTCTGGTTTGGCTCTCGATGCCACCGGCCTCAATTTCACCATTTTCCTTCATCGCGACCTGGCCGGAAATAAAGACGAAATCGCCAGCCCGCACGGCGGGGGCAAATGGCAGGGCTTGCCCGCCCGCACCGGTGCGGTCATCGCCAAGGCGTTCGATATTCTTGCTACTCATGTCTGAGGTTCCTTTAGTTTTTCGAGAGTTGATTTGTATGGGATCGGGTCAACCGCGCCATAGCCTGTGGTTGATAAGGCTGCGCCGCGATTTGCGGTTTTGGCGGCGTTCAGAATGTCGCCGTCGCAGAGGTAGTTGGCAAGGAAAATGCCGTTAAAACAGTCACCTGCGCCGGTTGCGTCGTTCGCCTCTACTTTTGTTCCGGGAATGGTGTGGGCAACTTGGTTATCCGAAACAATCACCCCGTCACCGCCCAGGGTCAGCGCCACGACACCTGCGCCAAGATCATGGTAGAACCGGATGATATCTTCGGGGCTCTGCAGCCCTGTCAATTGACGCGCGTCATCAAGCCCGGGCAACGCGATATCGCAGTGCCGCATGAGATCATGGGTGACCACGCGGGCCTCCTCCAGCGACCAGAGCGCGGTGCGCAGGTTGGGGTCAAAGGCTACCGTAACACCGGCTTGCTTTGCGACCCTGGCGGCATGAAAGGTTGCCGCACGAAGGCTTTTGCTGACCCCAAGGCCAATGCCGGACGCATAGAAGACCCGTGCCTGTGCAACTGCCGTTTCGGGGATGTCTTCTGGGGCAACCCTGCTGGCAGCAGACCCTTTGCGCCGGTAGACAAAGCGGTGGCCATCCTTTCCATGAAACACGAAATACATCCCGGTTTCCTGCCCCGGCATGATCGTGACGTGATCCGTGCAGACATTTTCGCGCCGCCAGAGCTGGCACAGATCGGCCCCGAACGGATCGTCCCCGACCCGCGAGATCAGGCCAACGTCCATGCCCTGCCGTGCGGCAGCAATTGCAACGTTCGACACATCCCCGCCAAAGCCCGCCTTGAACAGACCATCGGCTTGGGCGTTCAGCTCATAAAGCGGTTCACCAAGGCATAGAATATCGCTCATCCCGAGGTCACCTTACCTTGCCGCGTGCGGCGACAGGGCAGGGCCCCACAACCGTGTCACCGCGATGGAGCTGCACCTCATCCAGCATGTTGCTGACCATACAGACATGGTTCGGGATGATGCGCAGACGATCACCGACCTTGAGGTTGATTGAATCTGCCATCAGCACACCATGTTCTTCGGACAGACCTGCGACCTCTATGTCGGGTCGGCCCAGCACATGACCATGCCCGTCCAAACCCAGCAGGTCTGACGTCAGAACCTTGGTGCCGGCATCGATCACAGCGCGGTTCCTTGCGGGCACCGAAACCACTGTGACCAGAACGTTGAGCGCGCAATCATCCCATGTGCATACGCCGCGATCCTGAAGCGACCGGTCGTTGAAGACATAGGTACCGATCCGGTATTCGGTGGCAACGGGCACATCCTGGGCCTGCCACATGCCGGGTGATCCGCCGTTCGAGATGACCGGAACGTCAAGGCCTGACGCTTCAATAAGGTCCTTGGCTTCGGTCAACCATGACTGGACAAATCGTTCCTGCTCGGCCGGCGGGTAGGTCATCAACCCGCCGAATGTCAGCCCCGGTTGTCCGGCAATATAGGTGGCAAGTTCCCCAGCGGCCTGCGGCGTCGCGACACCGCAGCGCGCGGCACCCGTGTCACACTCGACCAATACGCTCAGAGGCGCGTCTGCGTCGGAAAATGCACCAGCCAGCCCGTCGATGGTGGTTGTGTTATCAGCGACAACACTCAGGCGCACTTTGTCAGCAATGGCCCGCAGGCGCGACAGCTTGCCGGTGCCCAGGATGTTGAAGGTAATCAGCACATCGTCGATGCCGCCTTCGGAAATCATCGCCTCGGCTTCGCTGACTTTCTGACAGGTGATCCCGATGGCACCGGCCTGAACCTGCCGCTTCGCGAGCATCGGCAGCTTGTGGGTCTTGATATGAGGGCGCAGATTCAGATCATGGGCATCGCAATGGGCCTGAAAACGGTCGATATTTGCCTCAGCTATATCCAGATCAATCAAAACGGCGGGGGTGTCGAGTTCGGGAAATATCATGCTGTTTCCAGATCAAAGGGGGCTTCAACGATCGGCCACAGGGGGCGCGTCAACCGGGTGTAGTCCGTGCGTGTCGGATCATTGGGGTAGGGGCCGCTGACCGCCGCATAAAGGATTTCGGCTGCGACCGAAGCAAAGGCACCGTGAAAATGGTTGGTCGATTTCACCACCAGCACCTTGCGTGTCGTGATGTCGATCCCAAGATTGGTGAACAAGTCCGGCGAAAACGCCTGAGAGCGGTTGGAGTTTAGCACCACTTCGATGTCGCCCACGCGGATCACCGCGCAATCGCCCAAAGGAACGACAGAGGCTCCAAAGCTTTGCACAGCGTTGCTGGCTGTCTTGACCACGGTCACGGTGGCATCAATCGGTGCCCCGGCAAAGGCCGAGGTCTTCCCGCCGAAGCGCAGATCCAGAACCGTTCCTTCACCGGCGGCGTGGCACAGACGCACCGCCATCGGGTCCCAGATGGTGCCAAGCGCCATCGACGTCATATTCATCTCGATTGCCGTTCGCAAAAGGATCGTGGAATCCCCCGCGACGCCACCACCGGGATTGTCCCAGACATCGGCGATGACAACCGGTCCGGTTTTGGCGTCCCGGGCCTGCGCAAGCGCGTCTTCAACGGCCAGAAATTCCGGCTTGGTGGTTCCGCGGAATGAAAACAGTTCCATTCCCAGATCGCGGGCAAGGGCATCACCTGCGGGTTTGTCACCGTCTGACACAACGATGATCTTAGCCCCAAGATCGGGCGAATCTCCGGCCATAAAGCCGTGGATGGCCGAGACCGACAGAGCGGTGCCGTCTTCCTCCAGTGCCATCATCTTATCCACGAAACCTCGCATTGGGGCGCGACTGGTCGGCAAGACATCAATCATTCTTACATCGAACACAGACAGGACTGGCGCGATCTCTCCCCGTGCCGCGCGCAGGGTAAGGTCGACGCAGGCCTCTCCGGTTTCGACAAAATCCGTGTGTGGAAATTCTTTGAAGACGGTGATGATATCGGCATTGTCGACCCGGCGCGCACTCAGGTGGCTGTGCGGGTCGAAGGTCACCCCGATACGGACATTCGGGCCGACAATTTCGCGGACTGCTTCGATCAGCGCACCTTCGCAATCAACACAACCATCGGCAATCATCGCGCCATGCAGGCCAAGCACGACGGCATCCAACGGCAGGGCGGCCCGAAGCTGGGCAAGTACCTCGTCACGCAGCCGGGACCAGGTGCGCGCATTCACCAGCCCGCCTGGCTCGGCCCAGGTGGCGGTGCCTTCGATCAGCGTGACTTCACCTTGCTGCGCGCGTTTGCGCAGGGCAGGGAACACGGCGCTGCACAAGGTGGGCGTTTCCGGATGATCGCCCGGAGCCGCGTAAAAGCTTTGCGCGAAATCCGAGAAATCGGTGCGCAGAGGTGAGAACGTGTTGGTTTCGGTTGCAATCGAGGCACAGAAGACCCGCATTTTTCGGTCCTTTGGTATAATTGGGCGGGCAAGCGTCCAGAGGTGGGCGCTTGCCCGGTTTTTCCACCCGCGCGGACACGGCCGGACAAGAAGTTAGTCGAGATAGCTGGCCGCGTTGGCAGCGGCGACTTCGGCCTTGAAGCTGGCCAGAAGTTCATTGGCTCGCTCGTCCATGTTTTCAGCGACGTGGGCCTCGAACGCGGGTTGTGCTGCACCTGCCATCGCGGCACGCTGGTCCGCGGTCAGGGCGGTCACTTCGATCTTGTCCATCAATCCGGCAAGGCCGCGGTCCGACGCTTCGATGATCCGCGACAGGCCGCGGCTGGCGGTGACACAGTTTTCGGCCGCCGTGTGTACCGTGGCGCGCTCGCTGTCGCTCAGACCTTCATAGAAGGCGCGATTGATCATGAATGTGTAGGGCGAGAACAGGTGATTGGTCAGCGTCATGTGCTTCTGGACTTCGGCGAAGTTGGCGAAGGAAATGGTCGGAATAGGGTTCATCTGACCGTCGATCACCCCGGTCTGCAGGCCGGAATATACTTCGCCCCAGGCCAGCGGATAGGCTTCTGCACCCAGCGACTGCATGATGGTCTGGTGCGACGGCAGCGTCATCGTGCGGATGCGGATGCCGTCAAAGTCTTCAAGGTTTGCAATCGAGTGCTTCGAGTTGGTCACGGCAAAGAACCCGCCGGTATCCGGGAAGCCCAGCACGACAACATCGCCAAGCTCGGCTTCGATGTCAGCCGCCAGTTCCTTGCCGAATGCGCCATCAAACACCGCGTAAGTCGAGGCGTTACCGGTGAAGGCAAATGGCAGGTTCAACACGTCAATGCGCGGGTAGTAGCTGGCCAGCGCGCCGGTCGATGTCAGCGTCGCCTGAATGATACCATCGCGGACCTGCTGAACATGCTCCGCAGCCGATCCAAGCTGGTTCGAGCCGAAGACTTCTACGGTGACAGATCCGTTGGTGTCTGCTGTAACGATGTTAGAGAACACAGCGGTGCAGGCATGCGCCGGGTTTTCGAACGGATCCGTTTTGTTGTCGTGTCCGAATTTGATCACGCCGCCTTCAGCATAGGCGTTGTTGGCTGTCATTGTTGCGGCAATCGCCAGCCCTTTTAATAGGGTTTTCATGGGTATCCTCCAGTTGGTTTTGGTTTGGTTAAAGGGTTCAGTTTGGTCAGGACTTACTGGGCAAAGCCGAGCATCCTGGGCAGCCACAGCGCCGCGTCTTCCCAGAAGGCAAAAGCGAACAAGATGGCAATTTCGGCGATCAGGAAAGGAAACAGCTTGATCGATATGCGTTCAAGTTTCTCTCCGGTGACTGACGACAGGACGAAAAGGCAGGCCCCGACCGGTGGCGTCATCAGTGAAATGTTAAGCGCAAGTACAAAGATGATGCCTGCGTGGATCGGCTCCAGCCCGACTTGTTCGGTCAGGGGGACCAGAACAGGGGCCAGGATGATCAGGATCGCGGTTATGTCCATGACCATGCCGACCACCAACAGAATACCGATGATGATGGCGATGACGGCATACCGGTTGTCAGACAGACCCAACACGGCTTCAGCAATCATCTGTGGAATACGCTCAAAGCTCATCCACCAGCCGAGGATGCCGGCAAAGGCGATGATCACGAAGATGACACCCATGATCCGCGCCGTGCGCACCAGCATGCCGTAGAACCCTTTCAGGGTCAGCGTGCGATAGACGAAGATGCCAATGAACAACGCATATGCGACGGCGATTGATGCGGCTTCGGTCGGGGTGACAATCCCGCCCAGGATTCCCCCAAGTATGATGACGGGCATCGTCAGCGCAGTCAGCGACGACTTGAACGTGTCCCAGATCTCGCGCGGGGTTGCCCCGCGCACAGCCTTGGGCAGGTTCTCGCGCTTGCCACCGATGGCGATGATGCCCATGCAGACAATGCAGATCACCAGCCCGGGCAGAATGCCCGCAGCAAACAATCCGGCAATCGACACGCCCATGAGAGAGCCATAAACGACCATCAGGCCCGAGGGTGGAATAGTTGGTCCGATGATTGACCCGGCTGCTGTCACAGCGCAGGCATAATCGCGCTTGTAACCTTCCTTGACCATTGCAGGGACAAGGGTCCGGCCAAACGCTGCGGCATCCGCAGTGGCCGATCCGGTCAATCCGGCAAAGAACACCGAGGCCAGCATATTCGTGTGTGCCAGCCCGCCCCGAAACCGGCCGACCAGGACCTGCGCCAAGTTCACCAATCGGGCCGTGATGCCGATGTCATTCATGATCTCGCCGGCCAGAATGAAAAATGGCATGGCAAGGAACGGGAAGATGTTGAGGCCGTTGAAGATTTTGCTGGGCCCGATTGCCAGGAACTGGCTACCACCCATGTCGATCAGCCCGATGACGCCGGCAGTTCCAATCGCAAAGCCAATTGGCATGCCAAAAAGGATGAGGGCAATAAATGCGATTGCAACGATCATGGTGCTTCTTCTTCCAGGTGATCGTTGAACGGAGGTTCATCGATATGTGCGCCCATGTCCCGTAAAAGGACGAGCACGAGTTGAAGGGAGGACAGCGCAGCTGCGACAGGTATGGCGGCATAGAACGGTGCAAGACTGGCACCAAAGATCATCGCCTGCCGCGGCGCACCGCTTTGGGCGAAGCTGATGCCGAACCACGCAACATAGAGGAACAGCGCAAGGGAGATAATATCGATAGCGATCAGCACTGTTCGGCGAACCTGATAGGGCAACATCAAGAGGAACGCCGTCAGGCCGATGTGATCACGCCGGGCGATACCTGACGAAACTGCAAGCATCGCGGCCCAGATCATCAGGTAACGGGCCAGCACCTCAGGCCATGGCAACTGCCAGTGGAAATAGTAGCGGTCCGCGACGCCCAGCCACACGTCGAGCACCAAGGCTAGCATCAGCGCGGCAACAATGGCTTCTACGACGGTGTTGATCTTGGAACTGGCATTTTCTGCCCAGTTACGCATCGGCTTGCTCCCCTGAAATGGCGCTGTAATTTAATTACATATGAAAGTGTAATTCGGTAGGAATCAATAAATAATGTCACCGAGTTACATATTTTCTACCAAATATTTAGGATTCAAGCGTATTTTCTCCGCAATTGACCGTTGCGCGTAACTTAACTACACTCATTTTCTTGAAGCAGGAGGACGATGTGGTGCCCAAATCCACCGAATCAAAGCCGGAGAGTTTACCGCCACAAAAAGGCCGGTCGGGCGTCGCCGATGTCATCTCGGCCCTGCGCCGTCATGACGGCCATCTTGCCACGCAAGAACAGAAAGTGGCCAACTATGTCAAAGCCCACTTGGAGGACATCAGCGCGATGACCATCGCTGAACTTGCGGGCCATTGCGATGTCAGCACTCCGACTGTGATCCGCTTTTGCCGGACGCTGGGCTGCGATGGTTTTCGTGAGTTCAAGCTGAGGCTGGCACAGAACCTCGCGGTCAGCATGCAATACCTGTCAGCGGACCCTCAGCCGGAACCGGCTGACGGTGATACCGCAATCAATCAGATACTTGGCGGGATCTACGCCTCAGCAAATGTGATGCGTCGCCAGATCGACCCCGAAGTGCTGGATCGTGCCAAGTCGGCCCTGTTGAAAACGAGGCACCTGCTGTTTGCAGGAATTGGCGGCGGATCGTCGAATGTATCTCAAGAAGCAGCCAACAGGTTTTTTCGCTTGGGTATTCCATCGTTCTCGACCAGCGACAGTTATATTTTGCAGATGCGCGCCGCGACGCTTCAGGCTGGCGACGTGTTGTTTCTGATCTCTGCGAGCGGCGAAGCCGATGCAATAGTCGGTGCCGCCGAGATTGCCGGTGGTTACGGGGCGACCACGATATGTATCACCAAATCCGGTACCCGCCTTGCCAATGTATGTAATATCCCCATTCTTATCGACCTTCCGGAAGACAGGGATATCCATAAACCGACCGCCTCACGCTATATTCACATGATCATTGTCGATGCGCTGGCCATGTCTGTCGCTCAGGATCTGGCGCACGAAACAACGGAAAACTTGCGCCGCATCCGAGCGTCCCTGACCGCTTATCACGGCCGAACCGGCCCGCAACCTTTGGGTGACTAGACCAACCCCGGCACGGCTGGCAGCCGCGGGCTTTGGGATCGCCTGTTAAACTGGATCCCATGATGTGAGAGCACCGGTGGAATAATGTTCTGCATAAGCGGCGAGGTTTCCTGGTAGCAGATGCGCTGCAGCCTCATCTTTCCCTTCAAAAGGCAGGTTAGGGCCATCAGCCCGAAAACCCACCTTTCATTCTGCAAGCAACGACTTCACCGCCTGCTGGATTGCAGCCTCGTCCTCACGCGAATTCTGCGGGTTTCCGGCACGGTGTCCCCAGTTTGAACTTATGGGCCGAAGCTCTGCATTTGGCATCATTGAGGTTTCGATTTCGCTGTCGTCGATCGTGAAATAGAGGTCGGTTGTCGATGGCATGATGATTGCACGCGCTTTGATCGCACCGAGGGCGGCGTTGAGGTCACCGCGGAAGACGTCATTGCTGGAAATGTCGGAATCTATCCAGGTCTGGATCATGGACAAAAGGTCCATCGGATCGCGGCGCAGGAAATTCCCTTCCCACGCCCGCACCACATAATCTTCGCGAGACGCAAAGCCCGCTTCCGCCCAGATGTCTTCGCGATAGAACGCCTGACTAAGCGCCCATCCCGCATAAACCCGTGCAAAGGCGCGCAGACCCCGGACCGGATGTTGGGTAAACCACTCTCCGTTCCAGGCAGGATCCGTCGTAAGCGCTGCACGAAGCCCTTCAAGGAAGAGTTTGTTATGCGGGCTGGTGCGGGCAGATGTGCAGGTTGCGCAAATGCGCTCAACCTTTTCCGGATGAAGAGCGCCCCAGTGCAGCGTCTGCTGACCGCCCATCGACCAGCCGTAAACGAGAGCGATGCGCTCGACCCCGAGGACTTCCCGGAGCAGCCGTTCCTGCGCGCTGATATTGTCGAGATGGGAAAACGCGGGTGCGCGACCATGCGTAAAAGGAAGGGCAAAGTTGCTGGGACTGCTCGACAGCCCGTTGCCGAGTTGGTTGGGGATCACAATGCAGTAGCGTTCCGGATCGAGGATGCGGTCCGAACCGATCAGCCAGTCGATATCGGAATGCTGCGCGCCGTAAGATGTCGGGTAGAGGATCAGGTTCGATTTCTCCGCATTCAACTGGCCGTACACCTTGTAGGCGAGATGCAGAGACGGAACAATTACACCGCAGGAAAGCTTGGTCGCACCAAGATCGAAGGTCTCATAATCGGTCATCCCGGGGCCTCTCAATGAACTCTATGGATACGGTAGAGAGCGGGAATATCCCTGTCCAGACTTCCCATTGTGCCAGACCGATAAGGAGGGTGTGTCGGTGGGGATACGGACGGAGTGCGGACTTTTCCGACTTTCGCAGCAACCGCGAAATTGGATTGGCCTAAAAGCCAGCGCAGACACCAAGAGCGGTGAACTGTCATGCGCTGCCGACGCGGGGCCGGCACCCCGATCGTCCTAAATTGGCGCTTCAGTTCAACCTCAGTTAACGATCATCGAGCCTATGCAAAAGAGTATCGGTTGCAAGCACTCCATTTTGCACAAGCTTGCTTTCGGTGCTCAATCGGACGTATCACTGTGATAGAAATTTTTTCAATTTATAGTTCCGGACATGTCCATCTATGTTTAAGCAAATTGCCTTCACCCTCACCTTAGCCCTGACAGCCGTGACCGCTTCCGCCGACGAGGGAGAGCTCATCGAATACCTACAAGAGGAGCTGTCCGATATCCGTGAACACGTGGAGGCGCGCGATGCTGCTCCGGTCGAAGGCGGGTATTTTAAGAACGACAGGTCCGATTACCAATCCGATATCGACGCCGTTCTTGATAAGGCCCTCCGCTTAGTCGTGCCAAAAACGTTTGATACTTGGGCGGAACAGATCCGCGACATCGACTCAGCAGTGACCGAAGCCGAAACCGAGCGCGCGGAACTTTTTCTGCAGCGGATGCGGGCCAGCACGTCGGAAGGTGTCAGCATGGTTGGAAAGATTCTCGGACGAGAACACCAACGTGGCAGTCTTGAGGACATCGATCAAAAGCTCGCCGAGCTCGACGCTGCGCTGGCCCAGCTGGGCGAGGATCGTGAACTGGCCGCCATGGAGTTTGCGCGGGAAATGCGCAACTTACACAGTGTCGACCTTACGAGTGCACAGGCAAAGGCCATACTCTACTCGGTGAATGGCGGCCTGATGGTGGAGTCGACAGTGGTCCTCCGTGCTCTCGGAGTTGTTGAACGTCAGCTTTCTGATGTTATGAGGGAAGATATCGGATCGGATGCGCGCCGCACTTATATCGGTGTGGCCTCTGCGACGCGTCTGATCCACGCGCGTCTCCTTCAGCGACACTTGGCAGCGTATGACGGAGATTGGCTACCACGGCTCGAGGAAATGCGCGCGGAAGCGGAAGCGCTTCTTTCCAGGACCCGCAGAGACGCGGAAAAGGCGAGCCACGGCAATGTCCGGCAAACATACGAGAACAATATGGTGATTCAAGCCCGAATTCTCGACGTCATAGATCGATACGAGGCTATGCTCGAGCGACGCCGCGGCCTCACATCAGACGCCCTGGAACTTGCAAGGGAAAGAGGCGATGCTGCCGTGAACACGCTGATCACCCTTGAGACCGCCGCCAGCCTTTCATCAGTAATCTCCGAAGCCACGAGCCAATACGACGATGTGATGTCGGTCAACTTGCCGGAATTGGAGCAGCTGGATCCCGAAGAGTTTGAGGAGATGCTTGATATCTCCCGGCGCCTCGGATCCTAACCATCACGATACAGACGATCATTGAGTAAGTTCGATGGATTCCGCATGTAGATGTCTGAATGGCGTTTGTGTTGATCTCTTCCGCAACCGCAAACCTGAATGAAATCTGCCGCTCTATGCGGTAACCGGAACCTCGCTGCGGCTGATTACAACGTCTGCCAAACGAATGAAGATGCCATTCGCCGCGCGATGCGTTATCGTCCGCTTTGAGCCAGTCATTCATGTTGCCGTATGTCGCTCACCCAGGAAACCACGGGCACGCGCAAAAGCCAGTCATTGGCTAGTTGCTCGGCGACGACCCTGGTTAATGGCGTCTGATTTCTGCGGCTGAGCGTGCCATTCGCCCTCAAACGGGGTTTGATGTCATTTGCTCATTTGCAATCTTTCCGTCTTCCTCGGAAAGGAGCCTGATCGTGCGTGTCGGATAGGCAAAATCGACGTCCAGACTGCGTGCGAGATCGACAATGTCACCGATCAGAAGATGCCTGGCCGCGATATAGTCCTCATAGTCCGCGAGGTTGAAATACCCCCAGAGTTCTACGTTCAATGCCGACTCTCCAAATGATCGCAGCCCAACATACCCCGTCGTGTCATCTGCAGTGGGCTGGGCAAGATACACCTCCCGCAGTCGGGTCTTGAAGGCATCAAGCCGGTCACGGGGCGTGTCGTAGTGCAAGCTGATTTCAAGGCGTATCTTGCGCTTGCGCCGTTGCCCCCAGTTCACGATAGCCTTGTCGGTCAGCTGGGAATTCGGGATCACCAGAAGTGAATCGTCGAAGGTTCGCATGCGTGTTGACCGAAGGCCGACATTCTCGACTGCGGCCATCTGGCCTTCTGTCTCGATCAGGTCGCCGCGATGAAACGGGCGGTCGCTCATCAGGATCGCACCGCCGATCAGGTTGCTGACGGTATCGCGCGCGGCAAAGGCCAGCGCGATGCCGCCGACCCCAAGGCCGGCAACGACCCCCTCGTAGGGGATACCTGTGATGTCTGCGATTGCGATGATCCCCGCCGCTACAACACATATCTTGAGCACACCGGTGACCAGCGAAACTGCAATTTCGTCTACAAAGCCGCTTGTGCGTCCAGACCGCCGCTGAAAGTAACCGCCGAGCAGATCAATAGCGGTATATAGAAACCAGCCAAGTGCAGTCGCTGCGATCGCGGCAAGCGCAACAGTCACCGCACCAAGCACGGTTTCGGCCAAACCAGCCCAGGTGAACACCAGAACGGCAAAGCCGGCGCTCACCAAAAGTGCTGTCGGCTTGCCAAGGCGTCTGGCCGCCCCGACGCGTAAACCGCGTTCAATCCGACGCAAGCTCCGGCTTAGGAACAGGGCCACACCCTTTCCGGTCAGCCCGCCGAGGACGACGGCAAATACGACCGACAGAGGGATGACCAGCCATTGCCAGAGCTCCAGAGGGCCCGGCCGCGTGAGAAGCGCGGGGAACAGTGTGCGAATATGCTCGCGAATTTGGAAAAAGCGGGTGATGGGCTCGGACACGGAAATCCCACCAGCGACCGGAAGATCTTGCATTTCGGCAAAAAGCTGCGGCGCGTTGCGCAGGGTCTCTACCGAGAACTTCCATCGGGCCGGCCCGCCGTCAGGTCCTGATACCTGGTCTATGACGACCGAACCTTTGGGATGCCGGTAAAAGACGTAGGACCCAGCCCGGTCGGGATTGTCGGGAATTTCCTGCCAGGTCACATAGCCGGCCCGGTCGATAATCTGTTTGAGATACTCTGCAAGCAGAGGGGCCTCGAAGCTATAGAGCCTCGGGGGCAAGAACGACAGATCGAGAGTCGCCAGCGCCCGTTCACGCCCTCCGGAGCGCCAGCTTCGCATACCCTGAAGAAAATCGCGCATCGCACCGCGCGGGCTGTTGGCGGAAGCCTCTTTCAGCTGGGCAAGCGTATCATAACCAAGTGTCGCGACCATATCGTCCAAGTCCCGACGCAGTTCAGACGCAGACGGGACGAGTACAAACCACGCATCGTCAACTTTCCGGAACTGTATGCTGACTTCGACATTTCCCGCAGCGGGGCCGATGGAAAATTGTGCGGTGTCACCGTCAACACGGCTGGGCGCGTCGTAGATGCGGAAGGTCGACAGGTCAAGCAAGGTCCAAAAAAGACGCCTGCGACGCCGCTTGTCACGCTCGTCAGAGGGCCCGCCGACATATAGCAAGAGCGTTTCAGCTGCGCTGACCGCCGAAATGTCGCCTTCGTAGAAGGTTGCGTTCTCCAGAGAGATCAGCGACCGGAAGGCCGTGCGCGGGGTCTCCTGGTTCACCTTGGCCGCATAGGAGCCGGCTGTGTCAGAGACCTTTTTGCCGTTCCAATATTCGCCGTCCATGAACCGGCCGGTAAAGCTTTGCCCGTCCCCGGACAGGGCAAACAGGATAGGTCCGGAGGTGCCGTCCTGAAACCAGGACCCACGCAAAATCCGCCCCTCGGTCTGCCCCTCTATGCGGCCCTCGCCCGGATCGTAGGTGCCCGAGACATTTTCGCCTTGCTGTTGCAGCAGGATACGCGCTTCGCCGTCACGCCAGTAGCTATCCCAGCGGCCAGACCAGCCGTCCGTGACCTGTGCCCATAATTGGCCGTGAAAGAACGCTAATATGAAAGCACAAAGAACGCTGGTACGGACCACGGGACACTGCCTCCAGAGGATATCTTGATACAACGATAAGCAGTTTCGGTATTATGTCCACTCTTGCCCCGATCCGCGGAAATGGTCTTTCCGGCGCAGTCCGAGAACTCCGCAGTCCGACTGGCCAAGGGCTGATGTCACGTCTGAGCTATCAGGCGTGTCCAGCGCCAAGAATAGTAGCTCCATGCCCCTTGAGGCAGATGTCGCTTGTTAGGCGGATGGCAGATCCAACCGCCTCGCCGTTGGTGGCATTCAATTTGACGTCAGTGTGTTCTCAATAGCGCGGCCAACTTCAGATGCCCGTATCATCACAGAGATACGACCATCCCAAGCACGATATCGAATTGGTCGATCCGCTGAGAGGCCGCCCCGCGCAAGAGGTTCGGTTATTCGGCAGCGCGTTGATGGTTTCTGTGCGACGCCACGACGCCGAATACCCGAAGCGCATTGGAAGATGTGCTGCTCAATCCTAAAGATCTGCCCGATCGACGAGTGCCGCCGCAAGCCGCTGTCCGGAATTGATATCCTGCAAACTGAAAGGCTGATCCCCGCGCAGAAAATTGATTGTGCCCAAAACCTTTCCGCCCCTTACGACCGGAATATTCAAAACGGCCGTTAGCCCGAGCCCCAGAATGGTTTCGTGATCTGAAAAGGCCCATTCAATATCTGCGGGGCCGAAACCGTTGTTCACCTGTTGTTGAACCAGCACCTTTTCCCCCCAAGCCGTATCACGTTTTGGCTTGCGCCCGCTGACCGGGTAGACATCGGGCAGGGTGGAATAGATCCGCTCCACCTCCATCAGGTCAGCGTGGAAACGCATTGCGGTGAAAAGCCCGTTGTCGATGGCAGTGCCGCAAAGACCAAGCGCCTGTTGCAAGGGTGTGTTCCGATCGGCGATACGGTTGCAGATGTCAGCGATCATGAAGCCTCTCCGGTTTCTGCGGTACCAGCCCGCCGTGGATCAGCAATGGCGGTGACGCCCGAGGTCTCTCTCAATGCCACGCAGATGCCGCCCGCCATCCACGTTCGGGCGGGCCAAGAGGCAAGGTCATGCCCCCGCGCGGTCAGGCTCTCCACTTGATGCGGCGGCAGGTCTGCCTCGAAAAGAACCTTGTTGGGATGGACATCATGGGGCGCGAAGCTGCCCGGAAAAGCGTAGGTCGAAACCCGAGGCGCATTGACTGCTTCCTCGGGGGTCATGTTCAAATCGAGCAGGTTGATCAGTACCTGCGCCATGGCCTGAACCTGGACGTCACCGCCGGGGGTGCCCATGGCCATCCAGGGTTTGCCATTCTTCAGACCCAAGATCGGGTTCGGTGTCAGCCGTGGCCGCTTGCCCGGTGCCAAAGCGTTCAGATGCCCCGGGATCGCCCTGCTTTGCGACCCCCGCGATGAGACCGAAAGCCCGGTGCCTGGAATGACCACCGTGTCATAGCTGGGATCGCTTGGCGTGGCGGAGAAAATATTGCCATCCGCGTCGATCACACTGACATGCGAAGTATCAGCGCAGCCCACCTCGAAAACAGCGGCCTCGCCCGAGGGGGGCGTATCAGGCACGGCGGGGGCGGGCAGCGGGTCAGAGGTTTCGCCGATGCTGGCAAGGCGCGCCGCCAGGAATTCTGGTGCAAGCAGGTCCTCGGGGGCGATCTTCATGAAGCGGGGGTCGGTGACATAGGCTTCACGGTCCGCAAAAGCGCGTTTCAGGACTTCGAGCAGAAAATGCAGGTCGATCTGGCCATCCTGTTGCACCGCCTGCGGGCCGGCAAGCTCAAGCATTGCAAGGGTTTCGGCCATTGAGATGCCCTGACACCATGCACCACAGCAGTGGATCTCGGTGCCGCGGAAAGGGACCGCATATGTCCGCTCTTCGCGCACTTCGTAATCGGCAAGATCATCGGCCCGCAAGAGGCCACCATTGGCGGCGTGGAACGCCAGAATGCGATTGGCGATTGGCCCGGTGTAGAACGCAGCGCGGGCAGCGACGAGCCCCTCCAGCCGGTCGCCACCCGCTGCGCGCGCTTCGGCTTCGGCGTCGATCAGGGATTGAAGGGTTGCCGCAAGGTCGGTCTGTCGGAAGGTTTCTCCCACCTGTGGGGGGCGGCCACCGGGCAGGAAGATTGCCGCTGTCGAGGGGAAGCGGGCGTATTTTTCAGCGCGGGATGCCACGAAATCCGCGAAAAGCGGGTAAACCTCAAATCCGTCACGCGCGGCTTTTAATGCTTCTGCTGACACATCGGCAAAGCCAAGCGTGCCGTGGTCTGTCAGCGCTTTGATCCAGCTTGCTGGGGCGGCGGGGACAACGGTGCGCAGCAGCCCTTCAGGGACATGGTCGCCGTGATCGCGCTGCATGGTGGCCACATCTGCCGCGCGCGGCCAGACGCCGACCCCGTCAAGGCTGACCACCCGCCCGTCATCGGCGCGGTAGAGGATAATCGGCGCAACCCCCGCAAAAGAAACAAGGTCAGGCTGCACCACGCCCAGCGCGATACCCGCCGCAACCCCGGCATCCACTGCGTTGCCGCCGGATTTCAAGATGCGGGTGGCCGCGCCTGTGGCGATGGGGTGCCCTGTTGCCACTGCCCAATTATCGTTCATCACGCGCCCCTCCGTTGTGTCTTGCATCCCATGGATATTTATTAACTACGCAGTTGACAAGGGTAATACCAGTTGTTCTACCATAGTAAACATGGATACCGCGTCTGAAAAACTTTCGCTTGTGCCGCTCCTGGCGGCTTGGGAGGCCTTGGGGCCCGAAGCTCGGGGGCGTCCGAAATACCTCCGGTTGGCGCAGGCCTTCACCAGTTGCATTCAACAGGCAACCTATGGACCGGGTGGGCATCTGCCCGGCGAAACCGAAATCGCGGCAGCGCTGCCTATCGGTCTTTCGACCGTGCAAAAGGCGCTGTCGCTTTTGGTCGAGCAGGGGATGATCATCCGCCGTCGCAAGCTTGGCAGTTTCATTGCCGACGCCCGCCATCAGGTGCCCGAGGTGCATGTCTATCGGTTTCGCGATGCCGACACCGGGCAATGGAAGATGCCTTATACCCGCGTGGTTGATATCCAGCGGGTACCGACGGCCGAGTTTGGCCCGCTTCTGATCGGGTTTGAGGCCGAGCATGCGATCCGTATCGACCGGCTGGTCTGGGTCACGGGATCACAGCCTGCCTTTGGCACGATGTTTCTGCGTTGCGAACACGCAGATTCGCTGCTTGAGCGCCCGCTGGACGACCTGCACGGCATCTCTTACCACCGCATGCTCTGGGAAGATTTCCGTGTCAGAACGGCGACAGTACGGCATAGCTCGAGGGCGGAGCTGCTGTCGGGTCAAGCCTGCGCGCATCTCGATCTCGCAGCGCCACATGTCGGCATGATCTGGGATGCCTATGAACATGACAGCCAAGACAAGCTTCAGCTGATCCAACGCTTTGAACTACCCCGCGGCCATCGTCCGATGGAAATCGTGGAAACAAAACCGGGCTTCTAACCCCGGAAACACGCAAACCAACTGTGGAGACAACATGAAACGTATTCTTTTGATGACCGCCGCATCCGTAATGCTGGCTGCAGGACCTGCCTTGGCCGAGTGGAACCCCGATGGGCCGATCCGCCTTTGGATTGGCTACGGCGCAGGCGGCGGCACCGACGTGCAGGGCCGCACCCTTGCCAAGGAAATCGAAGCCAAGCGTGGCTGGCAGGTCATTCCCGAAAACAAGGCCGGTGACGATGGCACCGTCATGTCGGCACAGTTGAAAACCGAAGAACCCGATGGCCAGACCTTGGGCTTCGCGATCA
Source organism: Roseobacter sp. GAI101 (assembly GCF_000156335.1). Lineage (GTDB taxonomy): Bacteria > Pseudomonadota > Alphaproteobacteria > Rhodobacterales > Rhodobacteraceae > Sulfitobacter. The sequence goes on along the minus strand of NZ_DS999213.1, from coordinate 1,952,054 downwards.
CCACAACATATGATTTCGCCCCGATGAACAGCGACAACCTGTCGCCCGAGGATTTCACCTATATCACAACGACTGCCGGTTCGCAGATGGCGGTTCTGGCCCGTGCCGAAAGCGGCTGGAAAACGCTGGACGACCTCAAGGCCGCCGCCGCGAATGAGCAGATCGTGTGGGCCAACTGGGGCACGCAGGTCGAAGCGGGTGCCGAGATTGTGGCGCGGTCTTTGGGTATCGACGTAAACCACCTGCGCATGAAAGGCGGCCGCGGCACGCTGAACGCGCTGGTGTCGATGGACGCCAATGTCGCTTGGGGCGGCGGTGTGCAAAAACCGCTGGTCGAAGCTGGTGAACTGGTCATCCTGTCTTCGGCAGAGACCGGGCCGGTGGCTTTGGCACCCGATATGCCCACGCTGATGGATCAGGGGATCGATCTGAACCTTGGCTATCAATACATCATCACCGCCCCCGCAGGCATGCCGGATGAAATCCGCGAAGAGATTGGCAGTGTCATCGCCGAAATCCTCGTCGATCCGGAAAGCGAAACACGTCAGTTCATCGAAAAACAATATCCCCCTGCGCCAATCGTCACGCAGGGCGACGACCTGCGGGAGCAGATCTTGTCGACCTATGAAGCGAACGTTTCGATGATGAAAGCTTTGGCTGAATGAAACCGCGTCCCGTGGAAACTGACGCAGGCGTTCCCTCCGGGGGGCGCTGGAACCTCTGGCTGGGAGGCGGCACGCTTGTGCTTGTCGCGCTCTGCCTTTTTGTCTGGTTTCCGCGGGACATCAGCAGCGGCTTTTTAAAGAAAAGCCTGACGGGCAATACAATTCCCGGCGATGCTTTTTTCCCCGTGCTGCTGGTCATGCTGATGGTGCCCTTGGCCCTGTTGCTGATTGTCGGGGCGCTGCGTGCCGGGCAAGGCGGGGGCGAAGCCGTCGGTCGCGTCAGTCTGCAAAACCTATTGTTCCTGCTCTATGCCAGCCTTGCCACGGGCGGCGCGCTTGTTCTGATGGCCTTGGGCGGGCCATTGGTGGTTTGGGTCAGCAACGGTATGGGGTTGTCCGATTTTACCAGTTACCGCGCAGCCTCCGGCACATTTCCCTACAATGTCTCGGGGTTCTTTCTGGGCGGGACGGCGTTGAGCGCCTGCTATATTTACATCACCCGCCGCAGACTTCGGGGCCGTGACCTCTTGGTGTCCGCGTTGTCGACGGCGTTGTTGATCCTGATCTTTGCTGGCTTGCTCGACAACATCCAACTGCCTCCAAACGCCGACCTCTAAAGGATATCCCTTGGACATTTTGCTGCAATATCTCGCGCTTGGCATTAGCTCTGTCTTCACGGCGGCAGATGGCAGCCTCTGGCTGATGCCGGTTGCCATGGTGCTGATCGGTGTCGTGATCGGCATTCTTGTCGGGGCAACCCCCGGTCTTTCGGGGCCCTTTGCCATGGCCATTGCGCTGCCGGTTCTGGTGTCGATCTTCGGCTACGGGAACGAGGCGCTCTATCCGGTGCTGGGGTGTCTCTTGGGGATTATGAAAGGAGCGACGGTCGGCGGTGCCGTACCTGCAATCCTCTTTAACACGCCCGGCACGCCGGATGCTTTCCTGACTACCGTGGACGGCTATCCGTTGGCGCAAAAGGGGCAGGGACGCCGGGCGATCCAGACTGCGCATTTTGCCTCTGTTGTGGGGGATAACTTCTCTGATCTGGTTCTTTTCATTGCCGCGCCGGTTCTTGCCGTCGCGGTCGAGCGGGTCTTGGGCCTGCCAGAGAAATCCGCCCTGATCATTCTGTCACTGTGCTTCATGGCTGCGGTCGTCGGCAAGGCCCCCCTGAAGGGGTTGATCGGCGGGTTGCTGGGCATGTTTGTCTCTTTGGTTGGTACGACGATGTCGTGGGATGGCCCGCGCATGACCCTTGGTATCCCGGAACTGGGCGGCGGGCTGCCGCTGACTTCTTGCGTGCTGGGGGTTTTGGTGCTGTCCGAAGTGCTGATCGCCGTCGAAGACATGCGTAAGGACCGCATCCACGCCAGCGGCCCAGTTCAAACACCAGAGATGGGGCCGAAACTGAGCTGGGTTGAGCGCTGGCGCATGATGCCCGCAATCCTGCGCGGTGCCAGCATCGGCACGATGATCGGTGCGCTTCCGGGGATCGGTACCACCACCGCGGCGACCCTCTCGCATGACACGGCCAGACGGCGCTCTAAAACGCCCGAGGCCTTCGGTAACGGCGCGATCGAGGGGGTGGTGGCCACGGAATCGGCAAACTCGGCGGTGTCAGGCGCGAACCTGATTCCGGTGATGAGCCTTGGCATTCCGGGCAATTTCGCCGCCGTCTTCATCATTCTGGCAGTCGAGACCATCGGCGACTTTGCGTTTGGCCCGCAGGTCTTCCGCTTTACTCCGATCAAGGAGATCGAAGGCTTTGACACGATCATGAACAGGGATCTGGTCATGGCCTTCGGTCTGTTCACGATGATGGTGATCGCCAATATCTGCAACTGGAGCGTCGGCAGTTTCCTGATGGGACAGTTGGGGCGGCTCATCCACATCCCAAAGGACGTTATGTTGCCTGTGATCCTGACGGTCTCCCTGACGGCGGCCTATGTGCAGGATGGTGGTTATGTCGGCCTGCTCAGCGCTTGTGCCTTTGCCGTCATCGGCTATTTCTTGCGCCGTTTGGGGGTTTCGATCCTGCCCTTCGTCATCGGTTTCCTGCTCGCGCCGACTTTGGAGGGGTTAATCCGTGGCAGCTTTACCGCGTCGGGCGGGGACCCGTTGTTCCTGCTAAAGTCTCCGATTGCCGTCGTGATGCTGGCGCTTTCGATCTGGCTGTTGGTGCGGATGTTCCGGCAGAGCCGCGCGAGCCTGAAGGCGTAGGACTGAGCCGCGCCGCCAGATGCGCTTATCTCATTTGATCGACCGCCGGTTGGGTGAAGGATAGGAACGTTGACAGGCAGGTGGGAGGAAAGCCGCTCGGTGTGGCCTGGACGTTTAAGATACGCCAACCCACTCTTATCGCGACACCCCGACATTGACGCCGCATCATATCATGAAATGCGGCACCGCATCCGGGGGAGCTAGGAGGCCTCAGAAACCGGCAGGGGTCAATCGGGGACCACGGCGTCTACTTCGATCTCGACAAGCCATTCGGGATTCACAAAACGGTTAATTGCCATGATCGTGTCAACCGGGCGCGCATCGAGACAGTAGAGTTTTCGCGCTTCTATAGCGTCTTTCCAGTTATCAATGTCCGTCAGGATGACCCGTGTTCTGACGATGTTCTGTAAACCGGAACCGGCTTGTTCAAGCGCAGCCTTGATGATCTCAAAGCACTGTTTCGTTTGCTTGAAAACATCGCCGACACCCACGGTCTGACCATTGGTATCGACCGGCGCAGTGCCACCGACCGCAATGAAGTTTCCCACGCGGACCGCGCGGCTGAACCCGACGATAATCTCCATGGGGTTGCCGTTGGATATCAGCTCTCGTTTATGCCCCATAAAATTTCCTCCAGTAAATCTTTCATAGGAAGAGTATCATATTATTGCTTGCAAGTATTCATCCAAGCAAACCTGTCGACGGCAACTTTGTCCCGCAGGGCGGCTATCCGTGCAGGTCGCAGCGAAAGTGTTCTTGAAGCCCAAACCGCCAGATGCTGCGTTGCAAAAGAATGCCAGCATATGATAAAATAAAAACAATTCTTCGAAATACAAAAAGTCTTGTTCGGACGCTGTGGCGTTCGATTTTTTGCTACGTTTAACACCACGAAAGTATGGAATGACATTGTTTGCGATTGACTGGCTGCCCCTGCTGCGTGAGTTCATCACGCTCTTGGTTGTAATTGATCCCATCGGGACGATCCCGGTCTATCTCTTTGCAGTCGCGAGCATCCCTCCCCATCTGCATCGCCGCTTTGCATTTCGCGCAGTTGTCATCGCAACATTGGTTCTGCTTGCCTTCCTTGTGGGGGGGCAGGTGGTTCTTGAAACGCTCGGACTGCGTCTCGGTTCATTCCAGATCGCAGGAGGGATTGTTCTATTTCTGTTTGCGCTCTCCATGATCTTTGGCGAGTCAAAACCTCAAACCGAAATAGCCGAAGCCGGCCGTGATCATCTGTCAGGGGCAGTCTTCCCACTCGCGATGCCTTCTATTGCGTCCCCCGGAGCAATGTTGGCCATCGTCATACTTACCGAAAACAGTTCCAACACCTTGGCCGAGCAGGCGACAACGGCTGCATTGCTGGTCCTCGTTCTCATTATCACCCTCGCTTTGCTTCTGATCGCCACTTTTGTGCACCGCCTGATTGGCGATACTGGCGCGTCGGTGATTTCCCGCGTCATGGGCATCATCCTCGCGACCATCGCCGTTGACGCTATTCTTGGTGGTTTTGATGCGCTGGACATTTTTGACGTGGCCCCCCCAGAGAACCCAGGCGCACAGGTCGAAGGGACAGACTAAGCCGTCGGGACCTCTAATCGTCTGAGTGGGATCAACTGGTCAGATAACCGCGCAGCGCTTCGCCCACGACTTCGCGGGCGACCTCTTGTGATTTCTGCGCGCCGGAGGGGCGGAACCAGATGCCGACCCAGTTGATCGCGCCCAGAATTACCAGACTGGCCAGCTTGGGATCAAGGTCTGCGCGCAGCGATCCGTCTTCGATGCCGTTTTTCAGCATGGCGCGGAAGATGCTGTCGATCTGATCGCGGCTGGTTTGCACACTGTGTGTTTCACCGGGGGACAGCAGCGGGCGGATATAGTTCCATAGATACTGCATGTCCTTACGCGTCATCGTGACGACATAGGTTTCAAGCCCGATCCGCAAACGCTCGGCTGCCGTGCCGGGGGTGTCCATCGCCTGTTCGACCGCGGTGATCAGGCGGTCCATCCCAACCTCATAGCATTGCATCAGCAGGTCGTTCTTGCTGCTGACATAGTTGTAAAGTGCGGCTTTGGTTACGCCCAGTTCGGCGGCGATGGCTTCCAGAGGGACGTTGTCATAGCCCTCGGTACCAAACTTTTCAGACGCGCAGCGCACAATTTCCCGGCGCTTATGATCGCGCATTTCTTGTTTGGTCGGGAAGGCGCTGATTGATTTCATCTTACGGTTATCCTCTGGCGAAGTATCGGCGTCAATAGAATGAACAATATCAAGTTGACTTTACGTTAGATACAAATCTAATCTCCGGAAAGTTTGGTAACCAACGGTTACCAAAGTGCCGAAGGGTTATGGTTTTGCGCCTGTAACCAAAGGGCAGGGAACACGGTAGCAGGGGAGGGCCACCGATGATCAAAAGGCTGTTGATTGCCAATCGCGGAGAGATTGCGATTCGCGTGGCACGCACGGCGGCGGCCCTTGGTGTTGAAACGGTGGCGGTCCACACGGAGGACGACGCAACGTCTTTGCACATCAAACATGCCGACAGGGTGCGTGTTCTGCCGCAGGCGGGCGTTACCGGCTATCTGGACATCGCCGCTTTGATTGCCATTGCACGTGACACCGGCTGTGACGCCGTGCATCCGGGCTATGGATTGCTAAGTGAGCGTGCGGATTTCGCCGATGCGTGTGCGGATGCCGGTCTGGTTTTTGTCGGCCCCGATGCTGCGACTTTGCGCCTTCAGGGTGACAAGGTGTCGGCCCGTACGCTTGCCGAAAATGCGGGCGTTCCTGTGCTGCGCGGGTCCGATTTGTTGGAGACGTCGGCGGACCTGCATGCGTTTTTCGAGGCTCAGGGCGGCGCGCCCTTGATGATCAAGGCGGTGAACGGTGGCGGCGGGCGCGGGATGCGGATGGTGCAGGACGCAGGCGAAATCGACGCCGCCTTTGCCCAGGCGCGGGCTGAGACGTTGTCGGCCTTTGGCGATGACCAGCTTTACGCTGAGCGGTTTTTGCAATCAGTCCGCCATATCGAGGTGCAGATCGTCGGGGACGGGCGGAACGTGACCCATCTGTGGGAGCGGGACTGTTCTGTGCAACGCCGCCATCAGAAGGTGATCGAACTGGCCCCCGCGCCAAATCTTGACGATGCCACCCGCGATGCCTTGCTGAAGGCGGCTGTCGCCATCGGAGAGGCCTGCGGGTATCGCGGGCTGGGAACGGTCGAGTTTCTTGTTGAAGACAGCGGTGCGTTTTATTTCATAGAAACAAACCCGCGCATTCAGGTCGAACATACAATCACCGAAGAAATCACCGGCTTTGATCTGGTGGAAATCCAGCTGGGGCTGGCTTCGGGGAAAACACTGGCCGACGTGGGGCTGGGTGATGCACCCGCGCGGCCCAAAGGGTTTGCCGTGCAGGCGCGGATCAATGCGGAAACGCCGGACGGGCAGGGCGGATTTACCCCGACCGGCGGGCGTCTGGGCACCTATGCGGCACCGTCCGGGCCTGGTGTGCGGATCGACGGCTATGCCTATGCAGGCTACAGCACGAATCCCAGTTTCGACAGTCTGCTGGCCAAGCTGGTCGTGCATGACACATCGGGCGATCTGGGGCGGCTTTTTGCCAAGACGGAGCGGGCATTGTCCGAGTTCCAGATTGAGGGCGTCGGCACCAACATCGGCTTTCTGCGGTCGCTGCTGAAACTTCCCGCGATTGCTGCGTGGGACGTGGACGTGCGCACGCTGGACACGCAGTCGCCGGGTATGTCCACGGCGGACACCTGCCAGACGCGGTATTTCGAGACTGATGCCACCGAGGCCGCTGACGTCTACGACATCCCCGAGGGGGCCGAAGTCCTGCGCGCGCCGATGCAGGCGATGGTGCAAGAGGTGCAGGTTGTCGTCGGCGACCAGATTGCCAAGGGACAAGTCGTAGCCGTGATCGAGGCAATGAAAATGCAGCACACGGTGCTGGCCGAAGCAGGCGGTGTGGTGGTTGCGACCTATGTCGAAGCGGGCGGGACGATTGCATCAGGGACCCCGGTTCTGGCCTTTACCCCCGACGATACGCTGGACGATATTGCCGCGGACGAAACGGTTGTGGACCCCGATCATATCCGCCCCGATCTGCAGGCATTGAACGATCGCCTGGCGCGCACGCTTGACGAAAATCGCCCCAAAGCGGTGGAACGCCGCCGCAGCCGCGACCAGCGCACCACCCGCGAGATTGTCTCGGGGTTGTGCGAGGGCGGCGACTTTCATGAATACGGCCAGCTCGTTCTGGCTGGGCAGCGGCGCAAGCTGGGGATCGACGCGCTGATTGACATCTCGCCGGCCGACGGAATCGTCACGGGCGTGGGGTCGATGAACGCCGACCGCTTTGCCGAGGACCGCAGCCAGGTGGCGCTGCTGGCCTACGACTCGACCGTCATGGCGGGCACTCAGGGGTATTTCGGCCATCTGAAAACCGACCGCATGATCGAAGTGGCGCGCGAACGGGGCTTGGCTTCGGTCTTCTTTACCGAAGGCGGCGGCGGACGACCCAATGACGATGATTTTGCCGAAACCGTGCAATCGGGGCTCAAGGTCACAACCTTTGCCGAATACGCGCGACTGCGCGGATGGGGGCCAAGGATCACGGTCAGTTCCGGCTTTTGCTTTGCGGGCAACGCGGCGCTTTTCGGCGCGGGCGACATTCGTATCGCCACGCGCAACAGCTGGATCGGTCTGGCCGGCCCCGCGATGATCGAAGCGGGCGGTATCGGGGCGTTTCACCCAAAAGAGATCGGCCCCGCGCCGATGCACGCGGAAAACGGCCTGCTGGATATTCTGGCCGAGGATGACGACGCTGCCATTCGCGCGACCCGCGAAGTGCTGTCATTTTTCCAAGGGGCGCTGACCGGTTGGGACGCCCCCGACCAGCGCCTGCTGCGGCACATGATCCCCGAGAACCGCAAACGGTCGTACCTGATCCGCCCCGTGATCGAAGGGTTGGCGGACACCGGCAGTTTCCTTGAGCTGGGGGCGGAGCACGCCAAGGGTATGGTCACCGGTTTCCTGCGGATCGAAGGGCAGCCGATGGGCGTGATCGCCAACAATCCGCAACATCTGGGCGGTGCGCTGGATGCGGCGGCCTCGGCCAAGGGGGCACGGTTCATCAACTTGTGCGGGCGCTTCAATTTGCCGGTGCTATCGCTGTGCGACACGCCGGGTTTCATGGTTGGCCCCGAAAGCGAAACTCAAGGCGCGGTGGCTGCGGCCTGCGAACTTATCTCGGCGGGGGCCAATCTTGATGCGCCGATGTTCTTTGTGTGCTTGCGCAAGGGATATGGCATTGGCGCACAGGCGATGGCCGCGGGGAGTTTGGGTGAGCCTGCGTTCTCGCTGGCGTGGCCCACGGGCGAATTCGGGCCGATGGGGCTCGAAGGGGCCGTGCAGCTTGGCTACCGCAAAGAGCTTGAGGCCGAAACCGACCCCGCGAAACGCGAAGCGCTGTACGACCGGCTGGTCAATGGCCTCTACGAGCGGGGTAGCGCGATGAACGTCGCTTCGACCCATGAAATCGATGCGGTGATTGACCCGGCGGATACGCGCGGTTGGATCGCCAAAGGGATGCGCATGGCGGCGCGTAAATGATGCGCTGCGGTGACAGATTTTCGAAAAGGATGACGGGATGACCCACAACCAACAGATCGAAGAGCAACTTGTAGACCTGCGCAAGCGGCAGGCCGAAAGCTGGCCCAAAGGCGTATCGCGCGAGGTTAACTACCGTCTGGGCAAGGTCCCGATGAGCCAGTACGTCCGCGCCGAAGCCAAAGCGCGGCCGAACGATGCGATGGTTCACTACTATGGGCGCACGCTGAGCTGGGCAGAGATCGATGATGCCTCGGACCGCTTTGCAGGGGTGTTGCAGGCGCGCGGAGTGACTGCGGGTGACCGTGTCGCGGTCATGATGGGAAACTGCCCACAATTCGTGATCTGCTTTTGGGGAATCATGAAGCTGGGCGCGGTTCTCGTGCCGGTGAACCCGATGTTCAAGGCAATCGAGCTGACCTATCAGTTGAACGACAGCGGCGCAGAGACCCTGGTATTTCAGGATGATCTGGCACCGCTGGTGGCATCGGTGGCGGCTGACACCCCGTTACGGATGTTGCTGGCCACAGGGGCCGCGGAAATGGCGGGCGTAGGCGGAGCCGTACCGCGCCCCGCTGGCATGGGCGACGCGCCAAGGGCCGAAGGGATTGAACGGCTGCTGGACGCGCTTGCAGCAGCCACGCCATTCACCGGCCCCGATTGCACCGATCTGGATGCGGTCGCGGCGCTGAACTATACTGGTGGCACCACGGGGATGCCCAAGGGCTGCGTCCACACCCACGGTGATATGCTTTATACCGTTGCATCCTATTGCGGCTGTGCGATGGGGGACGCGGGTCATAACGATGTTGTGGTCAATTTTTTCCCGATGTTCTGGATCGCAGGCGAGGATTTGGGTGTGCTGGCCCCGGTCTATACCGGCGCGGCAGTCTGCATTTTGCACCGCTGGGATGCGGTCGGCTGGATGGCGGCGGTGGCCGAACACCGTGCCACCATCGTCACGTTGCTGGTGGACAACGCTGTGGAGGTGATGCGTCATGCGCGGGTCAAAGACTATGACCTGACATCGCTGCGCAACACGTCGGTCTGTTCCTTCGTCAAGAAACTGGGTGCGGCCTTCCGCAGCGAATGGCGCGACTTGACCGATAGCACAATGGTAGAAGCGGCCTATGGCATGACCGAAACCAACACTTGCGACACCTTTACCGTGGGTCTGCAAGACGGTGACTATGACCTGCAACAACAGCCGGTCTTCGTGGGCCTTCCGGTGCCCGAAACCGACATCATCATTCGGGATTTTGAAACGGGTGCCCTGAAGGACATCGGCGAGACGGGCGAGATCTGCATCCGCTCCCCCTCGGTCCTGAAGTCGTATTGGAACAAGCCCGACGAGACGACGCACGCCCTGCGCGATGGCTGGCTGCACACGGGCGACATCGGAATGGTGAATGACCGCGGCTTTGTTCACTACTTGGGGCGGCGCAAGGAAATGCTGAAAGTGAACGGCATGCCGGTGTTTCCTGCCGAGATCGAAATGCTGCTGGGCCGTCACCCCGCGATCCTTGGATCGGGCGTGATCGGTCGCAAGGACGAGGCCAAGGGCGAAGTGCCGGTGGCGTTTGTCCATCTCAACCCCGAGCAGGCAAAGGGCATCGACGCCGACAACCTGCGCGCATGGTGCCGCGAACAGATGGCGTCGTTCAAAGTGCCGGAGATCCGGTTGGTCGACGGGCTGCCGATGACCGCCACAGGCAAGGTCAAGAAAGAGGAATTAGCCGAGCTGCTTTAGCAGGCTGCGAAAAACGGGAAGCCATAGCACAGGGAGGTGTGCTGCGGCTGTAGAAAACACATGTAAATCGGGAGGATAACATGAAACATCTTAAAATGACGGCACTGGCGGCCACGGCGGCAATCGCACTGACGCCGATGGCAAACGCCGAGACCCTGCGCCACGCGATCGGATCGGCCGGGGTCAGCGGACTGATCGACGGCACCGAGGCCTGGGCCGATTACATCAAGGAACAGACAAACGGTGAGACCGAGATCAAGATCTATGCCGGATCGCTGCTGAACTTTACCGAAACCTTCACCGGCCTGCGCGATGGCATTGCCGACAGCGGCTTTGTCGTGCCTGCATACCACCGGGCCGAACTGCCCTATGCCAACCTGCTAAGCGATATGGGTACGGCCGGTGTTGACCCTGTTGCGATGGCAGGGGCGGCAAACGAATTCATGTTCACGTGCGCGTCTTGTCTGGCCGAGTTCAATGCGGCGGGCCAGATCTTTCTCGGCAACACGGTCACTGGCCCCTACTATATGTACAACCAGAAGCCGGTGAAGGCGCTGGCGGATTTTGAAGGCATCAAAGTGCGCGGTTTCGGCCCCTTCGCCCGCTGGCTGGATGCGATGGGTGCTTCGACCGTCAGCCTGGGGGCGACGGACATTTACGAGAGCATGAGCCAGGGCCACATTGACGGCAACGTGCACACGCTGGAAACGCTCGACACACTGTCGACCGGCGAAGTGGCGGATTATGCCCTGAACCAGCCGATTGCGGTGTTCATCGGCAACACCATGTTCAACGTGAGCGCGATGACATGGGCGGGGCTAAGTGCTGAGACCAAACGCGCGATGATCGACGGTGCTGCCATTGGCCATGCGATTGCGACCATCGACAGCGTCAATCAGGCCGAGGCGATTTTGAATGAACCGCAGGCACATGGCGTCGAGCTGCTTGAACCTGAAGCGGACGTGAAAGATAAATCCGAAGCCTTCCGCACGTCAGACATGGACACTGTCGTGACCCTTAACCGCGATGAATACGGCATATCCGACGCCGAGGCGCAGGTCGCACGTTTTCAGGAGCTGGTCGCCAAATGGGACGCGCTGGTGAAGGATATCGACACCAGCGACGTCAAGGCCGTGGGTGATCTCTATCTGCGCGAGGTGTTCTCGAAAATCGACCCTGCGTCACTGGGTTAAACCTGCGTTTGTCCCGCCGCACCGGTTCAGGTGCGGTGGGACATTTTTGATCTTTACCCACCGGACCTCCGTCAAACGAAAGCTAAGCCGATGGCAAACCTGATCCGTTTCGACCTTTTGCTGACCCGCATTGCCGCTATGATTGCCGCTGTTGCGGTGATTGCGATGATGCTGACTGTCGCCTCTGACGCGTTCGTGCGGCAGGTGTTCAACGTGCGTATCCCCTTTGTTTCGGTGATCGTGGCCAATTATTTTATGGTCGCCATCGCCTTTTTGCCGCTCGCCATGGCCGAGGCGCAAGACCGCAATATTTCGGTCGATCTGGTCTATGGCAACCTCGGGCCTGTCGCGCAGCGGCTGGTCGGCCTGCTGGTGCATGTGCTGGCGTTCGCGACATGTTGCGGGCTGACATCGACCATGTGGGACGAGGCGATGCGCCGTTATGCCAGCGGGTCTGTCGCAGTCGAGGATGGGGTTTCGATGGCTGTCTGGCAGGGGTATTTCCTGTTGCCCGCAGGCTTTGCCCTGCTGGCGATGACCTATTTGCTGCGCATCGTCCTTGGTATCGCGGGGGCCAAGGAAGCGCGCCAACCGCTGGTACCTGACGCTTCAGAAACAGCAGGGGAGACAGGCCAATGACACCTGAAATCATCGGATTGGTCGGGCTGGCCGTTCTCGCATTGCTTTTGTTGCTGCGCATGCCTGTGGGCCTGTCGCTGATCCTGGTCAGTTTTACCGGTATCTACATTCTTCTGGGCCCGCGTCCTGCGTGGGGAATTCTGACCAGTGTGCCCTATCAGTTCGCGGCGAAATGGACGTTGTCGTCGGTGCCGATGTTCCTGCTGATGGGATATGTCTGTTATCACGGCGGCATGACGCGGGCGCTGTTTGCGGCCGCGCGGGCGTGGCTGGGGGCCTTGCCCGGAGGCCTGGCCATTGCATCGGTATTTGGTGCGGGCGGCTTTGCGGCGGTGACCGGATCGTCGGTGGCGTGTGCCGCTGCCATGGGCCGCATCGCCGTGCCTGAAATGACGCGTGCCGGTTATGATCCGGGGCTGGCGACGGGGTCGATTGCTGCAGCCGGTACACTGGGCGCGCTGATCCCGCCGTCGATCCTGTTGATCCTGTTTGGCATTTTCGCCCAAGTGCCGATTGGCCAATTGTTTCTGGGCGGTATCGGCGCGGGGGTTCTGACCGCGGTGATTTATGCCGCGATGATCTATATCCGCGTCTGGATCAATCCGGCGCTGGCACCTGTGCGTCAAGATCCCGCTGGCTGGGGCGAACGCTTTGCCCACCTTCGGGGGATCTGGCCGGTTATCTTGCTGTTCGTGGTGGTGATCGGCGGCATGTTCGCGGGCCTGTTCACAGCAACCGAGGCCGGAGCCGTCGGCGCGCTCGCCGCTTGCGTCATCGCATGGGCCGGTGGCGGGCTGACATTGGCCACCCTGCGCCAGTCTGTGAACGAAACCATCGTGACCACCGCCGCCCTGTTCCTGATCGCCATCGGGGCCAATCTGTTGACGCGGTTTCTGGCGCTCTCCGGTTCCGGCGAGCTTATCACCCAGACGATCCTGACCTTTGGCGCGTCCGAACTGGCTTTGGTGCTGGGGATCGCGCTGGTTTATATCATTCTGGGCATGTTCCTTGACCCGATTGGGGCCATGCTGCTGACGTTGCCGGTGTTGCTGCCTGTGGTGGACGAGGCAGGGATTTCGCTGATCTGGTTCGGTGTCTTCGTCGCCAAGTTTCTTGAGATCGGCATGATCACTCCGCCTGTCGGCCTGAACGTGTTCGTCATCAAGGGGGTCGTGGACCGCTCGATATCGCTGGGTGTGATCTTTCGCGGAGTGATCTGGTTTCTGGTGGCCGATGCTGTGGTCGTGACAATAATGGTGGCCTTTCCGCAGGTGATCCTTTGGTTGCCTGGCTTGTCGTGACGTAAAAATTCGCAGCGGAACGTCTGGTGATAAGCCGGTCGCTTTCGACAGTCAGGTGGCCTAGACGAGCCCTTTGAGCCCCACGAAAGCGTGACAGGTCCACACTTCGGCGGGACGGTTCGATATGGATTGATGCGCGGTAATGGGTTGGCGAAAGGTCTGTCTTTTGTAACCAAATGGCGTGCATTGCGTCAATTGCTGCGCCATCGCAACCACATGGCTTAAAAAGGTAAACGCGCGTCTCCATTCCGGTGTGATCGAGAAAAAGCTTTGGTCAATACCCTCTGGGCCCAGCCTGCTTTAGAACACCCATGATCGGCGCGTCGCTGAAGCGTCCATTCTTTATCGCAAACCTTGTCGGATATCCTGTCGAGAAAGGTCGGTTTTTGAGCGCCACCCATTTTAGGGGGGATTACCCACGAAGGAGTAATTCAACCGGTCAAAAGAGACCCGAAATCTGAACCCCGCCCATCCATGGAAACGGATTCTCAGCGGATCGGGTCAGGATATATCGTGTGACCAATAGGTGATCTGGCCGTTTCTCACAGCTTTCTTGATCTGTCCGACATCTGCTAAATGATCGAGCCAGGTTTTCATCACAACACCAAAGCGTGCCAAGCCATGCAGCTCACCCAATTCTTTGACAACCCCTAGCGCAGCGCCTTCATCCAGAACTTCTTCGAGCGCAAAAACAAAGGTATTCATCTGCGACGGTATCGCCTCCATGTCCTCGGGAAACAACGTGGCAAAGAGCGGGGGAACCTGATTTCGAATGCGTACGAGACGTTCCAATTTATCAAGGTCGAAGGACATATAACAGTGCCCTACACATTGAAGAATAAGAAGACGCCAAGACGTTCCGCAGTATAAATGCCGATCGTCAAAAAGGGTTTGCATGCTTGCATTTGCGAGATTTTCAATCCGGGCTTCCAGGTTCAGGGATCTGCCCAAGGTGCTTGCTGGCAATCCGGTATCTCTTGCAGCCGTCGGAAACTGGTCCTCAATCCTGTGAAGGTCAGCAAGGAGCGCCTCCAGGTTATCGGGTAGATCCTCTGGACATATAAGGTGTCCACTGAAATGTTTTGCGTTCTGGATTGCATGAAAGTTTAGCATGGGCTTGATGCTTTCTTTGGTGTTCTCGCAGATAAAATGGATTCGTGATGACGCTCCCGCGTGGGGGAGGGGTGACCCGTTGCGTTCTCCAACGGGGTCAGGGGAATATCGATATGAAAGGTGGTGCCTGGGCCCTCATTCTTGCGGTAGTCGATATCTCCGCCAAGAGCTTCCATAATACGTTTTGAAATGTTCATCCCAAGACCGGAGCCGCCGAAACGTCTCTGGGCCGTGCTGTCCAATTGCGAAAATTCTTCAAATACTTTTACGCGATCTCTTTCGTCCAATCCAATGCCCTCATCCGAAACGAAAACGCGGGCAAAGTCTTTGTATAGATCAGTGGAGACGGTAATTCTTCCTTTGCCATGTGAAAATTTGGCAGCATTTGACAGAAGATTAGACATAACCTGCTGAAGTCTTTGTTGATCTGCATTGACCAGAAGATGATTGTCGATGTGCCCCGTTTCTATGGTGACACCGACAGACGCGGCATATGCGTGGTTCATCTCGATCGCCGAGGCGATGACGTCGTCGAGCTCAAGTGGCTCAACCTGCATTGTGACCTTGCCCGCTTCCAGTTTCTGGAAATCCAGGATCTCGTTAACGAGTGACGACAGCCGGTTGGCATTTCGCTGAGCGACAAGAAGTGCCTTTTGGGCTTTCTCGGGCAATTCGCCCAAGGCACCGGCGCAAGCCATATCCAGAGGTGCCTTGATGGACGTCAACGGGGTCCGCAATTCGTGGCTGACAGTAGAAATGAACTCAGTTTTTGCAATAAACGCAACTTTCGTCTTCTCATGTTCGGCGGTCAAAGCCTCCAACTGCCGAAGGTGTGAGCGATAAAAATTTAAATAGATCCGCGAGCAGTCAACAATAAAGTAAACGACGAACAAAACGGTGAAGAATTGCATCCAGAGTTGAGAGTCGATTGGTGCCGAGGTTCGTATAATGTCGTATAGTGGAATGAAGATAAACGTACCGCCGTAAATCGCCAGACGCAACAAAAGAACCGGCAGCAGTTGGTGATTGTTCATCGCTGCGAACAGGGATGCGGCAAACAAAAAGAAAAGCGACATGAAGTGTGTTGTGGCACCTTGTTCGATCGCCATGGCAATCGCATAGAATGCGATAACGCCAGCGCTCAAGACCGTTCCCATGTAGATCCGACGCATGAACATGCGCATGACGGCTTCACCTCTGCCGTGCCATACCAAAACCTGTCTAACCAGAATGTAGTCATGAACTTCGGACAAGATAACCCCCACAAGGATCACGACCGATAGCCAAAAGTTGTAGTAATACGCCTGAAGGCCAAGCGCTGCTGCAAATATGATCTGTCGTTGCCAGAACATGCTGGCACCTACACGACAGTAATCACGAATTTGCCGCACTCTGGTTTGTGCTTCAGTGCTTGTCGGTGGGAAAAGATCTTGCCTCTGAACCACTTTGATCCTGCCAATCGTAGAATTAATCGTATTAAAATGAGCAATCTGGAGATCGCCCGCTAGTCTTCGCTAACTGGCAGCTCAGATCCAAAACACACATCTAATAAAATTTTCACGATATTGAGGAGTTTGTGTGGCATTTGTGTGCAACCCAGAGTTATGGTAACACAAAAACGTTAACAATTGGGTAACTTAACAAATGAACATACAGCGCAATTTTGTAACCAATCGAAGATGGATGAGCATCTTTCCCGAGTTGGTACCCCAAGAAGAGTTGGACCCCGTCAAGCTGGAAGCTCACCTAAAGCTTAGAAAACCAACGAAAAAAGCTGAACCAAAGACACCTGCGTCCATCGGACGTAACTTGCACGTCAGCACGCTATCCATAAGTAATCTGCACAACCACGGTGAACTATTTGTTAACTTTCTGCGTGCTAGAAAGAAAGTTTTCATCAACCAAGCCGGATGGGATTTGTCAGAAGTAGATGGCATGGAATTCGACCAATACGATACGCCGAGAGCAAGGTGGATTGTGCTTCACGAGTTCGGCGAGGTTCTGGGAGGGGTCCGATTGACGCCGACGACCTCTCAATGCGGCCACTACAGTTACATGATTCGCGACGCACAGCTTGGTGTGATTGATACCATTCCGGCGGATGTCCTGTTCTTCCAGGCCCCAGTGACCCCGTCCATCTGGGAAGCAACGCGGTTGTTCATCTCATCCGACACTCCTGCTGCGCGGAGAGCAGATTTGCAGCGGCTTTTGTTGGAGGAAATGGCTGACACTGCCGCCGAGATGGGCGCGGAACATGTCATCGGGATCGTTCCGGCAGTTTTCAGCAAGTGGATGACGAGACTGGGACTTTTGAGCGCTGTTCAGGTGGGCCCGGTCATGAACATAGACGGCACTCGAACCCAGGCCGCGCTTATGAGGGTCGATGGATAGCCTTTCATATTTCCAGGTGACGTAATAATCTGCAAAATGATTTCGATCTAGCGCTCAGTGCGGCTACTTCGGGAGCATATATTTCGAGTGTATTTGAGCATACCCAGCAAAACCGTTTGTCGTCTGTCAACGCGCGCCGGAATTTCGATAGGTGGTTAATCGTCGGAAGAACCGCGAACCCGGCCCCAATTCCAAACGGTATCCGGCAGCCTTAAGCCATTTTTCAGCCCTTGGCGAAGCTGATCGGGCATATTTAACGGCTTCATGCGGATAACGCGCATGTTTGGGGCTATTACGCGCTGCAGTCTGCAAATTTAATGCAAAAATGCGAAAGAATTGCGGAATTTGCGCATCCTTTAACTGCTATCCGAGATGAAACAAACAGGGGTCATTTCAATGAGCAGTCCATTCTACGCATATCAGTCCATCGCGCGCGCGACCCACGAACACGGTGTAGAAACGATGTTCGGGCTGATGGGCGATGCCAATCTTTTCATGGTGGACAGCTTCGTGCGTGATTTCGGCGGGCGGTTTGTTCCGGCAGCCCATGAGGGAAGTTCGGTGTTAATGGCAGTGGCCTATGCCCATGTCTCGGGCAATGTCGGCGTGGCGACGGTGACCCATGGACCGGCGCTGACCAACTGCATTACAGCCCTGACCGAAGCAGCGCGGGCCCATGTGCCCCTGGTCATTCTTGCCGGTGATACGCCGGTCGACAACCCGCGCCACCTGCAAAGCATTGACCAACGCGAGCTGGTCAAAGTGACAGGTGCGGGCTTTGAGCAGCTTCGTACGCCCGCAACGGTCGGTAAGGATGTCGCACGCGCGTTCTACCGGGCTCAGGTTGAACGCCGCCCCATCGTGCTGAATATGCCCGCCGATTTCATGTGGGAAGAGGTAACCCACGACGTTCAGGTGCTTGACGTCTTTACCGCACCGGGCGGGGTCGCGCAGGGTGATATTCTTGACAATGCCATCGGTATGATCGCCTCGGCACGCCGTCCCTTGATCTTGGCCGGGGGCGGGGCAGTTGCGGCGCGGGATCAGTTGATCCAACTGGCTGACCGGTTGGAAGCGCCTCTTGCGACCACCCTGAAGGCCAAAGGATTGTTCAGCAATCACCCCTACGACATCGGCATTTTCGGCACGCTGTCCACGCCGGCGGCTTATGACCTTATCGCACAATCTGATTGCATCGTCTGTTTCGGGACTGCCCTGCATGACTTTACCACCGACCGCGGCAAATTGATGAAAAACAAGCGGATCGTGCAGGTCGATGTCGAACCCGCAGCAATCGGCGGGGGCTTGCACCCCGATGCAGCGCTTGTCGCCGATGCGGGCCTGACCGCCGAAACCATTCGCTACTGGCTGGATGAGGCGGAGGTGCCCCCAAGCGGTTTCACCCGTGATCTGGACGTGGCGACGCTCACGATGCACCCTGCCGGGGCGGAGACGGAGTCTGACGGGTTCATCAACTTTGTTTATGCGCTGGAACGATTGGAAGACGCGCTGCCGAAGGATCGTGTGCTTGTGACCGATGGCGGGCGCTTCATGACCGAAGTTTGGTGCCGCATATCCGTGCCCAATCCGCAAAGTTTCGTCGGGACCGTGAACTTCGGTGCCATCGGGCTGGGCCTGCAAGAAGCTGTGGGGGTCGGTTTGGCCGCCCCGGACCGCCCCGTGGTCCTTTTCAGTGGCGATGGTGGTTTCATGATGGGCGGCATCAATGAATTCAACACAGCGGTGCGCCTTGGGCTTGATCTGATCGTGATCATTGCAAACGATTCCGCCTACGGGGCCGAGCATATCCAATTTATCGACCGAAAGATGGACCCCAGCCTGACAGAGTTCAACTGGCCGTCCTTTGCCGAGATTGCCAAGTCTCTTGGCGGGGAAGGGGTTGAAGTCCACTCCAAAGAAGAGCTCGAAGCCGCGCTCGTGCACCTCAACGCCCGAAAGGGGCCTTTCCTGATCGAGCTTCGGCTGGATCCGCGCGATGTGCCACGCATGCGCATTTAAGGTTTAAGCGTTCTCTACAGTGATTGTGGATTTCATAATCTTCTGACGTGAAAAACAATCGCCAGCACGCGTTGTAAGACCCGCCTGCCGCCGTTGATGTTCGAAAAATGCGACGCATTGTGCACAAAGTCGCAGAGGTCGGCGCGCGCCTAGGGCCCCCTGAATAAGACAGGGGGCGCTTCGTGCAAACATTTGTTAAAAAAAGGAATTTACGATTTCTCCAAATATCCGCGTTTTTTGGCACGGCCAACTGCCGCGCCTTTTATTCAAGGAGGATGGGCTGCGGGGGACGTCCGTCAGAAAGCCTTGGAAGTTGACGCACAGTTTTAATTGTGGCTTCTTTGATGCGACGTCGCGCCCCGCGCGACCGTAATTTTCATGGTATTTATTTTTTCAGATTTCGGACGAAACACCGGCACTATAGCCGGATTTTGAAAAGTAAGAGTGCAAACGATAACTGTCTAATTCTCCTGCACCTCTTCTATATCATATTAAGGAGCATGATATGGCCGCACTTGCAGAACCGAATACTTCCAGCACTATTGTACTCGAGGCGCAGAAACTCCTTAATCAATCTGCGTTGCAATCACGGGCGCCAGAAAATGGCGCATTCGATAAATCGACTTTAAATTCGATCAAGCAGTATCAGTTGGAATCAGGGCTGCGACCAACAGGGATTCTTGATAAGACACTGCTGGACAATCTACGCAAAAGTGCAAAGATTTCGAACCCGAAATATCAGATCATCATAAGTGGAAAAATATACCTATTCACAGATTCGGAATACAAGCAGCTTGTCAAAAGGATTGCCGGTGATTTCAAAACCCCGATGTTTCGGCTTCGGGGGGCCGTAAACGAAGCGCGGATATATTGGGACAATCACAATGCTTTGAAAAAGGACCAATACATTGTCTGTTGGTGCCTCGAGGCATATTCAGGGGCCAAGTTGCCTTCCGAAGGGCTGATAAAATCTGCCGAAAAAGGTGTTCAGGCCTGCGACAAAGCATTGAGTTCGGGTGATCTGAGAACATTCGCAGCCGTTTTTCCCAAGGCCCAGAAACAGGCAAACGAAGCCCGTAAAAAGATGAAGGAATACGCCGCCAAGATTGTGGATGGCGGTGAAAATATCGTTACCGGACTTGAGTTTGTGTCGACCTCCAGCTTTGTTATCGTTGGAATTATCGCGGCTCCGGTTGCCGCCGGTTATGGTGCCGGCGCGATTGCAGCTGGCGTCGTCGCCGGGGCCGGAACCTCGGCGGTGGAAACGCTGTCGCATGAGGTCGGCAAAGGCATCTCCGGCCAATCAAAGGGCTTTGGCGATGCCGCCGGGAATGTCCTTAAGGATTCTTTTATTGGCGGGTCAATCGGCGCGTTGGTCAAAGGCAAGGGGGCGGACAAAATTCTTGCCAAGCTGGGGCCTATGGTCGCGAAAAAGCTTTCGGGGGAATTTTTCGAGAAAGCCAGCGAAAAGCTGGTGACAAAGTTTATTATCATCTATTTCAAAAAGAATGGTTCGGATATCCTGGAAGGCACGATGAAAGAGTGTCTGAAAACATACAAGTCCAGACCTCAAAACCTGACTTTTGACAAGTTCATCAGTATTGTCAGCAAAGAAATTCTGACTGCTGGCGTATTTTCTAAATTCGCCAAGATCGGGGGCAGCTCTTCAAGCGCCGTATTCAAAAGGCTTTCGGGGTCTGTAAAGAAAGACCTTATCAAGTCCCTTGGTGACGGCGCAAAAGAAAAAGACCTATTGCCGATTTTTGGGAAGGCTTTTGAGGAAAGTTACAAGGAAAGCGCAGGCAAGGTATATGATACTGTCCTTGGCAACCTGACCGGGTCAGAACCGCCCAAGGTGGTTGAGGAAAAGGTACTCTCGGCCTTCGCGACCAATTCAAAATTGATCGCCCGGGTCAAAGCCGAAGCAGAAAAAAATGCCAGAAAAAAGCAGTCCAAAAAGAAGTAGGCCGGAAATGCGTCGCCAGCTGTCCCTACGGAAGTCCCGCGCGGCAAGGCAAAGATCAGGTCAGAACTTTGGTGCGATGCCCCGGACAGCGCAGTCCTCCGCTCCGGGGGCCGCCAAGTCTTGGCTGAACGGCATCTCGCGTTAAGCGGGAGACAGGTGTTTAAAGAATATGTCGAATTCGACTCTAATCCAAATTGAGGCCCAATAACGTCTCTTTTCTGACATATTAATCCGAAAAAACGGGCATCATACGTACGCAGCTGAAAAGTAGGATGTTAAAATGGGTCGTTATTGGTTTGCTGGAATCGCATTGGTTTCTGGGGTGGCTGCACTTAAGACAGGGCTGATCGTGGCTTTCGTGCTCGAGCCGGCAAGCGCAGACTGGGCAACTGTAACGGGCCTGTTTGCCTTCTTTTTCGCGTTGACCAGCGCCGTTGCCTATCTGTGCATATTGCAAATTCAGAAATATCAGGGCGAACAGCGTAAAATGCGTCTGGCACCAGGGGGTGGTGAACCTGTGGCCAAGGAAAGCGTCATCGCCCGTTATGCCCCCGATTGGGGGCTGTCGCAGGCCGAAGCAGATGTTGCGATGTTTGTCGCCAAGGGGTTCTCGAACAGCGAGGTCGCCGAAATGCGCGGCTGCGCCATCGCCACTGTGAAATCGCAATTAAGCAGCATTTACCAGAAATCAGGTCTGGGATCGCGCTATCAGCTAATCGCTTTTGTCACGGATGAAGTCTGCGCCAGCGCAAGTATTGCCGACACCGAAAAGAAGACGCGTGCAGCTTTGGTTCCGACACGTCGGGTCCTGCCGCTCGTCGGGCGGTCGAAATTCAGTGATCCGGAACGGCTGCGCGCCTGATACTGCGCCCCGACCTTCAAACCCCGGTTCAATTCTGATGACGCGCGCCCAACGGCGCGCGTTTTTGTGCGCCGCTACCCGTCATTGCACCAGCCTCACCAATTCGCAGTGATGACCGGTCAGCGTCAGCGCGCCTTCTCCCAGGTGCAGGCCTGCGCTGTCCAATGCACTGCCGACTGCTGCATCCAAGGGGCCAGTCAGGCCGGTCAGCAAGCGGTTGGGCAGGGCTGCCAGGGCCGTTTCCACCAGGATTGCTGCTGCCCCCGTGATCAGACCTTCCTGGCCGGGCTTTATGCGGATCTCGGTTCTGTCGGGGGACAAAAGGCTGGCGATGCCCGTCGTCTGCAAGTCGCCTGAACTGAAGCCGCGCGTCGTTCGGTTGCTGCGCACATCGTCCATCGAAAAGCTGATCGTTTCCACCTGTGACGCCCCCAAGGCGACGTGGGACCGGGCCTGCACGGTGATGCCGTCAATCACGATATCGGGCAGCAACGGCAAATCAATGCGCAAGGACAGGTCCAGAATATCTGCAAAGTCCAAGTCAGAAGGGGCGATCGGCCCGCTGTTGAAAGCCGCATCATCCAGCTTGCCAAGGTACAGTGCGGCAACCGACGTGCCATTTTCAGGGTTCAGCGGCGTAGGCGCGGTCGAAAATCTGGCTGCAGTTGCGTCCGCGTCGCCATAGGTGCAGTTGATTTCCTCCAACGTGGCTGTGGCACCTGCGCCTTCGACATAGACCGGCAGATCAAGGCGGGTCACGGACACGCCGGCACCAAGACCGCCCAACAGATCTGGCGTGAACGCGACATCCGTCTTCAGCCGCAGTGCCGCGCGGTGAAGTTGCACGCCCTTTTCCCCCAAAGCGACCCAACCCGATCGGGCAGGCGGCTCCCCCGCGGCAAGTTGCGTCGTGGTTGAAAGAACGCCGCTAATGGCGACATCAGCCGCGCCTGACACGGGATGCGTATAGTCATGCGAGACGGCCAATGCAGCGACCACATCAAGCGCCGAGATGTCGATATGCGACGCAAATTCCACTGCTGTCAGGCCCAAGGCACTGTCGATCCCGCCGATCACTGCTGCTAGGGGGATTTCCCTTAGCCCCGCCCCAGCCGCGATACTGTCCAGACTGCCGGACGCCGCGGGCGGCAGCAT
Source organism: Roseobacter sp. GAI101 (assembly GCF_000156335.1). Classification (GTDB taxonomy): domain Bacteria; phylum Pseudomonadota; class Alphaproteobacteria; order Rhodobacterales; family Rhodobacteraceae; genus Sulfitobacter. The sequence goes on along the minus strand of NZ_DS999213.1, from coordinate 1,929,149 downwards.
GTTGCGTATTGCCGTGATGACTGTCCCGACGTCCGTCCGGGCATCCAGAATGGCGGCGGGGTTGCGCGCGGTACTGCCCATGAGGCTGCTCACCTCGGTCAGAAGATCACCCATGTTCACCGATGTCCGGGACAGTATGTCCATATCCAGTACGCTGAGCGTGACAGAGGTGCCGAAACTGTCGGACAAGGCGGCGTTCAGATCGGCCAGGTCCAACCGGAGGATGTTGCTATCAAGCGAAAAACTCGCCGCGCCGGTGCGGATCGCGGTGGCATTTCGGGTTAGGGCAACTTTGCTTTGCGGGGTGAAAATCTTGGCGAAATGCAGGGGGGCTGCGTCTTTCAGGGTCACGGCCACCGCGTTGATGCCGGGGGTGCCGGGTGCCAACGGCGTGAAACGTTCACCGCGCGGCACCTCCGGATTGCGCAGAAAACGCCCCACCGTGAGGGTCGCCAGCGCCTCGCTATGGCGGCCGTTTTGTCCCAAAGCGTAGAGCGCGCGGTCGGTCGCCGCATCCGTGTCTGTCATCGCGCTCATCGCGACCATGTCGCTGTCGGCCTGAAGGCTTGCCCTTTCACGGTAAAGCGACGCGACATCAACCCCAAGGGCGACGAAGCCCAAAAGAACCGTGAGCAACAACGCCACGACCACGGCCACTGCACCGCCCTCGTCACGGGTGAAAGACGCCAAGGTTTTTGCGTCAGTAGGCAAGGTATGATTTCCCTGTGATGTCGGAAATATTGAGCTTCAGCAGGCTGTTGGCCAGATCCAGAACAGTCCCGTCGACCGCATAGGTGACGCGGATCGTGATACCAGGGGGGTTGGTGGTTTCGGTCCGGATGTCAGGTGTCACGGCACTTTGGGTTAGCAGCGGATAGTTCACGCTGGCCCGCGACAGATAGGCTTCGGCCAGCTCAACACGTTCTTGCATGTCCAGACCCGCAACGGACGCGCGTGCGGCCCCGGTCGCCAGTTGCGACACCGAATGGCTTACCCCGACATAGTAGCCGATCGTCATGATTCCGAAAAGCAACGCGAACAAGAGCGGCGCGATCAGCACGAATTCGATCGCAACCGCACCAGACGTATCACGGCGGAAATTATTCAGGTGCCGCAGGGTTTTATGGCGCATGGCCTCTCTCACCTTCACGAGAAGATATTGTCCAGAACGCTTAGAACAGCAGGGCCGACAAGGACGACAAAAACCGCAGGCATGATGCAAAAGATCAACGGCAGGGTCATCAGAACCGGCAGCCGCGCCGCTTTCTCCTCGATGGCCATCAGCCGGTTGCCACGCTGTTCAATGATCAGGGTACGCATGGCGCGCGAAAAGGGCGTGCCGTAGCGGTCGGATTGATCCAGCGTTTGCGTAAAGATACCGATTTCGGGTAGCGGCACGCGTAGGTTCATCTTGGCGTAAGCGCCGCGGCAATCGTTCGTCATCGCCATTTCTGACACCATTTGCAGCATTTCCCGCGCCAGTTCAGGATGGCTCAGGGACATTTCCTGGGCGACACGGTGCAAGGCGGGTTGGGGGCCCAGCCCGGCTTCGGATGTGATCACGATCAGCTCAAGCATATCGGGAAAGCTGTGGCGGATGCGGCCCAGGCGGTTCTTGCGTCGAAGGTCCACATACATGTCGACGCCTTTGGACAGGGCCAGCGCGGTGCCGATGACCATGGCGGCGGGGATCAGCATGTCGATGCCGACGGGCGTGGTCAGCCCGAGCCAGACCAACCCGGCCATCAGCGCAGCCATCGGCACCACCGTTTTGAGAAACGCATAGATCAGCAAGGCATCCCGGCTGCGGTAACCGGCAGACGCCAGATCTGCCGCCGTTTCGCGCGCCTCGCCGCCCAGGACCACCGAAAGCCGTTGGCCGATGGTCGCAACGGTATGCCGCACCTGCCGCGCAAGGCTGCCGACCATGCCCGGCGACGTGGCGTTGTCCAATGTGGGGCGCGGTTGACTGGTCCCGTTGGCGCGGCGCAAGCGGGCGTCGCGCAGGCTGCGCTGGCGTTCCAAATACAGCAGGACGGTCAGGGCCAGCATTGCGGTGCTCAGACCCGCAAAGGCCATCCAGAAGATATGCAGGCTTGCGTCAGACATTCAGCTTGCCCATGCGCACCATCACGAAAATACCAAGGCCAATGCTGCTGGCCGCGGTCACCGACATGAAGCGGCCGCGCGGATCGGAATAAAGCGGCTCCAGATAGTCACCGTTCAGCACCGCGATCAGCACGGCAACGGCAAAGGGCAGGGCCGCAAGGATAACGGCACTTGCCCGTGCTTCGGATGACAGGGCGCGAGCCTTCTTGCGCAGTTTGCGGCGTTCGCGCAGCTGGGTGGCAAGATTTTCCATCGTTTCGATCAGATTGCCGCCGGTTTCGGCCTGCAAGGCGGTGGCCACGGCAAAAAACGTGACCTCGGGCAGGGGCAGCCGCGCGCTCAGCCGCTCAAGGGTTTCCGGCAAGGTGTTGCCCATGCGGACTTCGTCGTGGCAACGGGTGAATTCACGCAGGATCGGGCCTTTGGCATTGTCGACGACGATGGCCATTGAATCCGTGACCGGACGCCCTGCACGCAATCCCCGCGCAAAGATATCAAGCGCTTCGGGCAGATCCGCCGCAAACGTCGCTTTGTAACGGGACTGGGCGATGGACAGGATGCTAAGCAACAGGGCGACAGTCAGCATGGCGGCCAGGGGCAGTGCTGCCAAGGGATGGATTCCCACTGCAAGAACGGCCACAGCATAAAGGCCCAGAAGGGTGATCCCGGCCTGCACAAGCACCTCGCCCACGCCAAAACCGAGGCTGGTTTGATCCAACTGTCGTTCAATGAATGCGATCACACGCTCAAGCGGATTGGTGGGTTGCGCGACAGCCCGTTTCCTGGGTTTCAAGCTTTGGGCCAAGGGCGGCTGTTCCGTGGTGTCAGCGCGCAGCAGGCGGGATATATGGCGGTGCCGCTGCCGGTCCGCCAGAACGAACCCCAGCAGGATCAGGCCCGCATTCAGCCCGAAACCGGCCAGCAAGAGAAGCGTTATCGTGGACACGGTCAGCCTCCCAGAATGGCATCAAGTTCATCGGCCACGCCATAATCTGCCGCGCGGCTGGCAAACTTGGGACGGTAGCCGGAATAGACATGTTTGCCCGTCACTTGCGCCCGGGTGCTGTTTTCGTCCGGTTGAAAGGAAAACAACTCTTGCAGGGTGATGACATCGCCGGCGAGCCCTGCGATTTCCGAGATCGAGGTCACGCGCCGCTTGCCGTCGCGCATCCGCGAGACCTGAACGATCAGATGAACTGCATCGACCAGTTGACGGCGCACAACCCCGCCGCCGGGGGCAAAACCGGCCAGCGCGGCCATGCTTTCCACGCGGGTCAGGGCCTCGGTCGGGGAATTCGCGTGCAGGGTGCTCATTGAGCCATCGTGGCCGGTGTTCATGGCTTGCAACAGGTCCAGCACTTCGTCGCCGCGGATTTCGCCGATGATGATACGGTCGGGGCGCATCCGCAGCGCGTTACGGACCAGTGTGCGCATGGTGACTTCGCCCATGCCTTCGACATTGGGCGGTCGGGTTTCAAAGCGTACGACGTGGCCTTGCTGAAAGCGCAATTCGGCGGCGTCTTCGATCGTCACGATGCGTTCGCCTTCCGGAATAAAGGCCGACATCGCGTTCATCAGGGTGGTCTTGCCCGAACCGGTGCCGCCCGACACCAGAATGTTCAGGCGCAGATAGGCCGCCAGCCCCAGGAACCGGCTCATCTGGAGCGACAGGCTGCCGCCATCGACAAGGCTTTGCAGCATAACCGGTGCCGAAGGGAATTTGCGGATTGTAATGGTTGGCCCGTCAATGGCCAGCGGCGGCACGGCGATGTTGACGCGGCTGCCATCGGCAAGCCGGGCGTCGACCATGGGCTGAGATTCGTCGATACGACGCCCCACAGCTGACGCAATGCGGCTGGCGACCGAAAATACATGGGCGTTATCGCGAAACCGCACTTGCGTCAGTTCCAGCTTGCCGCCGCGTTCGACGTAGATCTGATCGGGGCCGTTAACCATGATGTCGGTGATGCGCTCGTCGTTCAGCAACTGCTCGAGCGGGCCAAGGCCCAGCATGTCGGCCAGAACGGTTTCGACCAGTTCCTGGATTTCGCGCCCGTTCATGTGCATCTTTTTCTCGGTCGACACGATTTCGATCCCGCTGCGGATCAGTTTTTCCTGTTCTGCACGGGGTTTTGCGGCCAGTTCCGAGAAATCCATGAATTCAAGCAGCGATCGCACGACGTCATTCGCCAAGGCCAGCATTTTGGGCGATGCAGGCGCGGTTGCAGGGGCGACCGGGGCGGGGGCCGGTTGCGGTGTCGGTTGTGTGGCGGGTTGCGCCGGGGGCGTCTGCTGTGTCCGGTTCACGGTCATTGGCACCACATTGTCAGCGGGCGTCGGTGCCAGGGCAAGCGTCGCTTCGGCCAATACGCGCCGTTGCAGGGCCAAGGGCCACGGGAAATCGCCCTGTTCTATGACATAGGACAGGGCCGCATTGGCGCGGTCTTCGTCGGTAAAGCCTGTGCCATCCATGTGCTTCGCGATCCTCGCGACCAGTTCGACGGTGTCGCGCAGTGAGGGTTGGGATAAATGCAAGGTCATGAGGGGGTCCTCTTGAAAAACCGGCGTTTCGTCTTTTGTGCGGGCGCTCGGTGATCTGCCACGGCCAGTGCCCACAGTTGGCGTGTCGCTTTGGCGTAGGCACTGCGTGGCTGGCTTTCGATCACTGGCTTGGCGGCACGGTGGGCGCGGTGGATGATCGCACCGCTGTCGGGCAGGATTGCTGCGACATCCTGATGGATCGCCTTGGCCAGATCCTTTGCCGTCAGCTTGGCGTCTTGGCGAAACTCTGACAGCACGGGCAGGATCTTCAGATCGGGGGCTTCGGTCTTCAGCAACGCCATCAGGCGGCTGGCGACATTTACACCCGCGTAGCCGGCGGGAATGACCAGCACCAGCGTATCCAGTTTTCTTGCCAATTCGGGTTGCGCCACAAGGGTTGTGCGCGGCAGATCGACCACGAGTGCGCCGAACTTGCCTTTCATTGACTGGATCAGAGGGGCAAAGGATGCTTCGAGCTGGTCAACATTCTCGAAACCGCGGGACGGTTGGGAATAAAGCGCAAGGCGGTCGTTCAACGGCTCCATCGTGGCGGCCAGAAACGTTGGGTCGACCCTGTCGGGGGCGGACAGCGCCTCTTGCAGGCCGGGGGTGTCGTTGCGGTCCAGATCAATCGCCTGAGTGCCAAAGCGCAGATCAGCGTCGATCAAGGCGGTCTGAAGCGCCGGACCTTTGGGCGACGCGGCATGAAAGGCAAGGCTTTGCGCCAGAAGGCTGCCACCAACGCCACCGGTGCAGCCCATGACGCCGATGCACGTGCTGGAGGGGGCCAAAGGGATCGGCTGCGACGCAGGACTGCTTGGGGCGGCCTGAATATTGGCGGCAATGATTTCTTCGGCCGTGACCGGAAAGGCGAAATATTCCGACGCACCCGCATTGCGCAGCGCGCGGTAGATGCTCAGGTCGGACCTGCCGCCCAGTACGACCACATTGGCCCCGGACTTGCAGATTTCAGAGACGCTTTCACAGGCGGCATCCAATGGCATATTGCCCATTTCGGTCAGGACGGTATTTGCGATGGCGGTTCCGGTACTGACCCGCGCTGCACCGCTCAAGCCGCCACCGTGCAGGACGGCGGGGTTCGCGCCGATCATGGCAGCAACCGCGCGGGCGACTTCAGCCCCTTGATCGGTGCTGACATACGCCGCCAAGATGGCGGGGGTCGCGGTAGACGCGCTGGGGTGTATCATGGAAAGCTGCCTTGAGTTTGGGAGAACGAGAGCATTGAGCGCATGGCGGCGTGAACCGGCATGCGCTCAATCTGCAATTTACTCGGTGATGCCTTCGGCAGTGAGCGCGCTGGCCATTGTCGTAAAGCCTTTGTCGGTCTGCTTGCCCAAGCCAGCGACACTGCCGACGATCACGGCACCTACCAGGGCGGCGAAAAGACCGTATTCAATGGCGGTCGCGCCGTCTTCGTCCTTGCAGAAGGTACGGACGGAAGTGCGGATGATTTTACGTGTAAGTGTCATGTCGTTTCTTTCGTTAGGTTAAAGCGGTTGGGAGTAACCGGTATGACGGTGGACATGGCAGCACCCGCCGGGGATCTCTATCCGCCGTTGGGTTTAGCCGGGGGCGGTCCTACCCATGATGCAGGTCTTTCATACCAAAGGATGATGGGGGATGGTCCGACATGTGTTCTGCATTGGGCGCAGATGTGGCAAAAACAAGGCAGGTCGGCATGGGGTGTCGACCTGACGAAACTGGTGGAAAAAGTCCATTTATTATGCGGCGCTCACCATGCTGTTCGACACACCCGGCACAGGAGTTTTAGGCGAAACCGGGCTATCTGATTCTGGTCATATGACGGGGATTCGGGGTGTTGGTGGCGGTCCTTGGCAGGTGCGCGAACGCAAAACGTGCTTAACCGTTATGTTGCGCCAACCGGACCAGTCGCGCGCGATCCGTCAGACGGATGCTGCCACGGTCCAGTTCCACCCAGCCGCGACGCTGAAATTCCTTAAGCTGCCGCAAGACGACCTCGCGGGCGGTGCCCCGTTCGGCAGAGAGTTTCTGATGCGTGGTCGCGACCACGCAATCGTCATTTGCAAACGCAATCAGCTTGTCCGCGAGGCGCACATCCAGCTTTCTGGAATACGACTTCGTCAATCATCAGGAACAGCAGGTTCATGGGCGATTTTCCCGACCCCAAGATGGGCGTTCCCTTGGGCACTCGACCGAGGTGCTGCGCGCCATGATGCGTTGCTTTGCCGATGGCGCAAGACGCGCCACTCCGGGGAAATGTTCGACCTATCCGGCTGTGTCGGTTATTGTCACGCCTTGCCCATGGGCGGAAATTCAAGCGGTGCGATACGGTCCAGCAACTGGCCGCGGTTTGCGGTTATGTCCGCGATGGTCAAATCATCCAGAACCGCCATGAAAGCGGCTGTCGCTTCCTGCATCTTGCGCGACAGGATGCAGATGCCGATCAGGGGGCAGGTGTTCTTTTCGGGGTTGAAACATTCGACCACATCCAAGGGACCTTCGGTAATCCGCACCACGTCGCCCACGATGATGTCGGCCGGATCACGGGCCAGACGAAATCCGCCCCCACGTCCGCGCACCGTTTCCAGATAGCCCGCTTTGCCCAGTTCATGCACGATCTTCATGATGTGCGGGCGCGACAGATTGTGGATCTTTGCCACGTCATCCACGCGAACAAGGTCAGGGGCCTTGATCGCGGCAAGCTGTAGCGAACGCATCGCATAGTTGGTGTAGCTGGTCAGTTTCATGGTGCATCCTCTTGTCGCACCCAAAAGATATATTCAGAATATTGCTTTTGTAAAGCTTGCAAGCTACCCAAGATAAAACAACTATTTTGAATATAGGATATGTGCTGGATCGTTCGAAATTGGTGACATGAACAACCCGCTGCACGTGACCAAAATTCGCGCAAGCATCTATAAATACAGGAGAATATCATGACCAGATTTGCCATTCCTGGAATGCCCGTTGCTTCAACGTCACGCGCCGTTTTTGCTGAAATGGCTGCGGCGGCAGGTGTTATCGAAAACCGGGATCTGGCGGGGAATGATGCCGTCACCCCTGCCAAGCTCACAGATCGGCGTGGGGACGTGTTTGCTATGCTCGACCAAAATGATAACGGTTTCCTAAGCGTAATCGAGTACGCGTTGTTTGATGAAACACGCGCGGCTGACATGGAAAACAATGCCGCAGGCCACGGCAAGGGTGGCCACATGCAAGAGGGGCTGACCTTGGGTTTTAACGACACCGATGCGGATGGCGCGGTCTCGAAAGCGGAGTTTGGTGCCAGTAGCGGGGCTTGGCTTGCGCAGGTCGATCACGATGGCGACGGAACAATCACTGCTGCGGATTTTGGCCCGCAGGGTAACTGAGAAAATTTACCGGTGCCCTGTGATCTGGCAAGGGTAGCAACCAATCCAAAGAGGCAAACATCATGTTTGACGGTATGACCGCAGAAACGCTGGCCCGGATGCAATTCGCATTCACGGTGTCGTTTCACATCATTTTTCCGGCCTTCTCCATCGGTCTGGCCAGCTATCTTGCCGTGCTGAACGGTCTTTGGCTGCGGACGAAAGACGACAGGTACCTGACCCTGTTCAACTATTGGAAAAAGATCTTTGCCGTCGCATTCGGCATGGGCGTTGTGTCGGGCATCGTGATGTCCTACCAGTTCGGGACCAACTGGTCGGTCTTTTCGGACAAGACCGGCCCGGTCCTTGGGCCCTTGATGGCCTACGAGGTTTTGTCGGCCTTCTTCCTTGAGGCGGGTTTTCTGGGTATCATGCTGTTCGGTCGGAAGCGTGTCGGCGACGGATTGCACATGTTCGCCACCGCGATGGTGGCCTTTGGCACACTGATGTCTGCCACGTGGATTTTGTCGGTCAATTCGTGGATGCAGACACCTGCGGGCTTCAGCATCAACGAACTGGGGCAATTCGTGCCCGAGGATTGGTGGCAGATCGTCTTTAACCCGTCCTTCCCGTACCGCCTGGTCCACATGGTCTTGGCCGCGTATCTGACGACGGCGCTTGTGGTCGGGGGCGTCGGAGGCCTGCACCTGTTGCGCAACCGCGAGGACGCACCGGCGCGGCGGATGTTCTCGATGGCGATGTGGATGTTGATCTTCGTGGCCCCGCTGCAAATCCTCGCGGGGGATTTTCACGGGATCAACACTCTGGAACATCAGCCCGCCAAGGTCATGGCCATGGAAGGCCATTATGACAGCCACCCCGATGGCGCACCGCTGATCCTGTTCGGCATCCCGAACCCGGCCGAAAAGCGGATCGACTATGCCATTCAGGTGCCCAAGCTTTCCAGTCTGATCCTCAAGCATGATCTGGACGCGCCGCTTGCCGGCCTTGATACCATACCCGACGCGGACGAACCGCCCGTCGCGATCATATTCTGGAGCTTCCGCGTCATGGTCGGTCTTGGCTTTGCGATGCTTGGCCTTGGCGCATGGAGCGTGCTGCGCCGGATGCGGGGCCGGCTCTACGAGGACCGCTGGTTGCACCGGGCGGCCATCGTGATGGGGCCGATGGGCTTTGTCGCCGTGTTGGCGGGCTGGATCACGACCGAAGTGGGGCGTCAGCCGTTCACGGTCTACGGCATGTTGCGCACGTCGGACAGCCTTGCCCCCGTGGCGGCCCCTGCCGTTGCCGCGTCGCTGACTGCGTTCATTCTGGTCTATTTCTTCATCTTCGGTGCGGGCACCTTCTATCTGCTGCGCATGATGAACAGCCCGGCGGGTGCCCCTGTTCCGGGTCTGAAAGATGGCCCGATCCGCACAGCGGGGATCACGCCGGTCCAACAGGTCGACCCCGATGCAACCCCAGGCGAATAAGGAGCCTACCGGTGTTTGAACTTTCCTTTATCTGGGCCGGAATCATCGCATTTGCAGTCCTGACCTACGTGATCCTCGACGGGTTCGACCTTGGCGTGGGCATCCTTTTCCCCCTTGCCGACGATGAACAGGAAAAGGCGACGATGATGAATTCGATCGCGCCGATCTGGGATGGCAACGAAACCTGGCTGGTGTTGGGCGGCGGCGGGTTGTTCGCCGTTTTCCCGCTGGCCTATGCCGTGGTCATGCCTGCACTTTACATGCCAATCATCCTGATGCTGCTGGCGCTGATCTTTCGCGGCGTTGCGTTTGAATATCGCTGGCGGACGGAACGTTGGAAGCCGGTCTGGGATGCCGCTTTCTTTGGCGGATCGGTCGTCGCCGCCTTCATGCAGGGGATCGCCTTGGGGGCCTTGGTGCAAGGCATCAAGGTGGCTGACCGGGCCTATGCGGGCGGCTGGTGGGACTGGCTAAGTGTGTTTTCCGTCCTGACAGGTCTGGCCGTTGTTGTCGGATACGCCCTGCTTGGGGCGACCTGGGTCATTCTGAAGACCGAGGGCCGTCTGCAACGCCAGATGCAGGGTCATGCCTGGTGGCTTGGGGCCGTGACCCTTGGCTTTATCGGTGTTGTCAGCATCATGACGCCGTTTCAGGACCCCGAATACTTCAACCGCTGGCTAAGCCTGCCTGGCAGCATCTTCAGCTTTCTGATGCCGGGGGCGGTTCTGGCTGCCGCCTGGGCGCTGTTCACCGGGCTGAACGCGGGCAAGGATGCGCAGCCGTTTCTGGCCGCCATCAGCCTGTTCGTGTTGTGCTTCATCGGCATCGGGATCAGCTTTTATCCCAACATCGTGCCGCCAAACCTCACCATCGTCGAGGCTGCCGCGCCGGATAAAAGCTTGCGCTTTACGCTGGTCGGCACTGTCGTGTTGGTCCCGATGATCCTTGCGTATACGGCCTATGCCTACTGGGTCTTTCGCGGCAAGATCGACCCCGCCGAGGGGTATCACTGATGGCGCAAGGCCCATTGCGCCGGATCGGTTGGTTCATCGCGATCTGGCTGGCCAGCGTCCTGGCCCTTGGCATTGTCGCCTATGCCATCAGGCTCGCGATCTACGTCTGACCCAAGGAGCCCTGCCGTGATGACCGGTGTAAAACGCGTTTAGCTTCGTTGCACATGTACTTCGCCGGCATCCAGGGCGACGAAGCTCTCTGGCGGAATGTTTGCCGCGGCCAATGTTGCGTTCAGCAATTCCTTGGGCGCGTCTCGTGCCTCGTCCGTCAACTGGAAGGTTCCCCAATGCATCCCGAGGGCCTGTTTGGCCCCGACATCCTGGAAAATCCGCAGCGATTCCTCGGGGGCGACATGTTGCGCGGCCATGAACCAGCGCGGCTCGTAGGCTCCGATCGGGATTAGGGCGATATCCGGCTGGCCATGGCGGCTGCGGATGTCGTGAAAGATGGCTCCGTCACCATACCCGGTGTCCCCGACAAACCAGATTTGCGCGTGGGGGGTGTGTATCCAGAACCCGCTCCAGAGGGCCATGCGCCTGTCCGCGACGCCGCGCGCCGACCAATGGTTGGCGGGGGTTAACGTCACGGTGACGTCGGGGGTGACCACGATCCGGTCATGCCAGTTGCCTGTCTTGATCTGCGCGTCCTGCACGGTCTTGCGGACGATCGTGTCATTGCCAAGCGGCATCATCATCAAGGGGCGGTGCCCGATCTGCAAGCGACGCAGCGTCGCCAGATCAAGGTGATCGTAGTGATTGTGGCTTAGAAGAACCGCGTCGATAGGGGGCAGATCGTCAAAGGCTATTCCCGGTGCCGTGACGCGTTTCGGCCCGGCAAAGCTGAGCGGGCTGGCGCGGTCGGACCAGACCGGATCGGTCAACAGATTAACCCCTGACACCTGGATCAGCATTGACGCGTGGCCGACCATCGTGATGCGCGCGACATCGCTTCGCTCGGGCGGAGTTTGAGGGGAGACGGGGACGTGTTTGGGCCATGTTGCCTTGCCCCCGCTGCGCCGCCAGCGGAACAGATCACCCAAGGTCTTGTCAGCCGAGGGTTGCCCTGGCGAATGAAACCGGGTGCCATCAAAATTGTGGCTGGCAGGGCCGGAGTAATAGCGGTTCAAGGTGTTATTCCCATTTCTAATGTAGATAACCAAAGAGCATTGAAGCGGTGATACCTGATAATTTAGGCCGTCGCGCGTCCAATCCGAATATTAATTTCCGACCTGTGGCGTAACCGGGGGCAACTCGCCTTCAAAGCGGGGCCGTCCGTCAGCAAAGAAGTTCTGAAACGGTCACTTTCAAAGGAAAGTTTGAAGTTTGTGATTGTCATCAGGGGCACAATGATGATCCCTTGGCGGATGTTTGGGTTGCCCGTCGGAGAAGTGATTTGGACCAATTTGATTATGTGATCGTCGGCGCAGGGTCGGCAGGGTCGGTGCTGGCGAACCGTTTGTCCCAAAGCGGTCAGTTCAGCGTATTGCTGCTTGAGGCTGGCGGCGCTGACAGCAGCCCTTGGGTGCAGGTGCCGATTGGCTACGGCAAGGTTTATTACGACGCGCGGGTGAACTGGAAATACACGACCGAACCAGTTGCGGGTCTGGATGGCCAGCGGTCCTATTGGCCGCGCGGCAAGGTTCTGGGCGGGTCAAGTTCGATCAACGCGATGGTCTATGTGCGCGGTCACCCTCGCGATTATGCCGAATGGAATGCCGCCGCCCCCGGGTGGGGGTGGGACGATATCGAACCGGTTTTCCGCCGCATGGAAGATTGGGATGGTCCGGCCAGCGATGCGCGGGGCGTCGGCGGTCCGTTGTCCGTGCATGATGTGACAGACGAGGTGCATCCGCTGACCAACACCTATTTGCAGGCCGCAGCGCAGGCCGGTATCCCCACCAACCCCGATTACAACGGTCCGGTGATGGAAGGCGCAGCCTGCTATCAGATCACCACCAAGGACGGCTGGCGCGCCTCTGCCGCGCGCAGTTACCTGCGGCCCGCGCGCAAACGGCAGAACCTGAACATCCAGACCAATGCCCATGTGACGCGGATCTTGTTCGACGGCACGCGCGCAACCGGCGTTGAATATCGCCAGAACGGTCAGACCAAAACCGCATCGGCCCGCGCCGAGGTGATCCTGTCGGGCGGCGCAATCAATTCGCCGCAACTGCTGCAACTGTCGGGGATCGGCCCTGCGGCGGTGTTGCAGGACCACGGCATTCCGGTGCTGCTGGACGCCCCGCAGGTGGGGCGCAATCTGCAAGACCATCTGGGGGCGGATAACTATTATGTCTCGAAGGTGCCCAGCCTGAACCAGCAGCTGCGCCCGCTGTGGGGCAAGGCGATTGCCGCGGCGCAATATGCGTTGAAACGCAAAGGTCCGCTGTCGCTGAGCCTTAATCAGGGCGGTGGTTTTGTCCGTCTTTCGGAGGAGTCCGAAGGTCCTGACCTGCAACTGTACTTCTCGCCCGTCAGCTATACCCGCGCCCCTGTCGGGGTGCGCCCGCTGATGAATCCGGACCCGTTCCAAGGTTTCTTGATGGGGTTCAATCCGTGCAAGCCGACCAGCGCGGGGTACCTACAGATCCAGTCGCCCGATCCGATGGTCGCCCCTGAACTGCATCCCAATTATCTGGACACGGATCATGACCGTGCCGTGATGTTGGCCGGCACGAAACTGATCCGCCAGATTGCCGATATGCCAGCGCTGAAATCCGTGATCCAGTCCGAACTGTCGCCCGGTGCCGATGTTACCAATGATGCGGATATCGCGGCCTACCTGCGCAGGACTGCCTGGACCGTGTTTCACCAATGCTCGACCTGCCGGATGGGGGCTGATGCCTCGGCCAACGTTGTGGATGCCCGGCTGCGGGTGCACGGCATTCAAGGGCTGCGCGTGGCAGATGCGTCGATCTTTCCGACCATACCGACGGGCAACACCAATGCCCCTGCAATCATGGTGGGTGAAAAGGCGTCGGACCTTATTCTTGAAGACGCAAAATCCTGAAAGGATCCCCGATGAAGCTGAAATCAATAGAGACTTTCACCAATGAATTCGTCGGTTTCGTGCGCGTCACGGCCGAGGATGGCGCGCAAGGTTGGGGGCAGGTGTCTACCTATCATTCCGATATTACCTGTCAGGTTCTGCACCGCCAGGTCGCCCCATGGATGTTGGGGCAGGACACCACCGACCTTGATGATCTGCTTGATCTTGTGACCGAGCGTGAGCATAAATTTCCCGGATCGTACCTGCGCCGTGCCATGGCAGGGGTTGATACGGCGATCTGGGATCTGCGCGGCAAGCAGCAAGGCAAGCCCGTGGCGGAATTGCTGGGCGGCTCTGCCGGACCGATCCGCGCCTATGCGTCGTCGATGAAGCGCGACATCACCCCCGCCGACGAGGCGCTGCGCCTGAAGAAATTGCGCGACACCCACGGGTTTGACGCCTTCAAGGTTCGCGCAGGATCAGAGGTCGGGCGCAACAAGGACGAATGGCCTGGCCGCACGGAAGAGATCATTCTCACCATGCGGCGCGCGCTGGGCGATGACGTCGATCTGCTGATTGACGCCAACAGCTGCTATTCCCCCGACCGCGCAATCGAGGTCGGGCATATGCTGCAAGATCACGGCTTTTGCCACTACGAAGAACCGTGCCCCTATTGGGAACTGGACCAGACCAAACAGGTCACCGACGCCCTTGATATCGACGTGTCCGGAGGCGAGCAGGATTGCGATCTGACCACGTGGAAGCGCATGATCGACATGCGTGCCGTGGATATCGTACAGCCAGACATCCTGTATCTGGGGGGCATTTGTCGCACGCTCCGTGTCGCTGGCATGGCCAAGGCGGCGGACCTGCCCGTGACGCCCCATTGCGCGAACGGATCGCTGGTGACCTTGTTCACGATGCACCTTTTGCGCGCGATCCCCAACGCGGGAAAATATCTGGAATTTTCGATCGAAGGCGCGGATTACTACCCTTGGCAAGACGGGTTGTACGTCGCTTCGCCTTACGCGATCGAAAACGGCCATGCGCGGGTCACCGATGCGCCGGGCTGGGGCGTCGAGATCAACCCCGAGTGGCTGGCGAAATCCACGTATCAGATCAGCGAACTGCCATAGGGGGCAAACTTGGCCGGTCCACAGTCTGAATGGCCTCACGCAATACCGAAGACGGAATCATCGAAGTGCACGCTCTTGCCACGTTCGGACGCGGCATTGTGAGGGCTGATGTAACCTTGGTCGCACCTGTCATGGTTGAACATTGTAGTGTTTCGGTGATCGGCTCAATTTTGAGTTTTTAAAAGTCGGCACATTTATTTAGCAGCGTAAACACGCCAACCGCTGGCGTAATGCATTGTAAACACGTGTTTAAGGCAAGGCGGATGAGACCGCCATCAACGACTTACTGCTGGTTAACCCTGAAAATAAGCTGTCAGGATTAAGGTAATGTAGAGATTGATCAATCACCAACCCCGTAGATGTGTCCAAATTGCGGGAAGAGAAATGTTCAAAATCACTCATACGATTGCGTGCGCGGCGGCAATGGCCCTGGCGTCACCGGTTCTGGCGGATCAGGGGGTCGACCAGACGTCTGTCCGCTTTGCCCAGGTTGCGGCCCTTGATGGCCCGGCGGCGGCCCTTGGCACGGGCATGCGGCAAGGTCTTTTGGCGGCATTCAACGAAGCAAACCTTGCAGGCGGTGTCCATGGTCGAACGCTCGAATTGACCAGCATGGATGACGGGTATGAACCCAGCCGATCAATCGAGGCGGTCACGAGCGTGATCAAAAGCGACGACTACCTTGCGCTGATCGGCACCGTCGGGACGCCGACGACAAAAGCGACCCAGCCGCTTGCAACTGCCGCAAACCTGCCTTTGATCGGCCCGTTCACAGGGGCGGGTTTCTTGCGCGATCCGGCGCTGTCAAACGTGGTCAACATGCGGGCCACGTATGATGCGGAAACGCAGGCTTGGGTCGACTATCTGGTTGATGATCTGGGCTTGAATAATATCGCGATCCTGTATCAGGACGACGGCTTTGGTCGCGTGGGGCTTTCCGGTGTGAACAAGGCGCTTGAAGCACGTGGGATGACCCTGTCGGCAGAAGGGACCTACACCCGAAACACGCTCGCGGTGAAATCCGCCTTGCTTGAGATTCGCAAGGCGGAACCCGAAGCGATTGTCATGGTCGGTGCCTACAAGCCGCTTGCTGAATTCATCAAGCTTTCGAAGAAAATGAAGATGGACCCGGTGTTTGTCACGATCTCCTTTGTCGGCTCAAAGGCCTTGGCGGCGGAGCTTGGCGAAGCAGGTGACGGCGTCATCGTCAGCCAGGTCGTCCCTCAACCTTGGGATGCCTCTTTGCCTGTTGTTGCTGCGTATCAAGCCGCGATGAAAACGTTTGATGCAAACGAGGAACCCGGCTTTGTATCGCTCGAGGGCTATATCACCGGTCGCCTTGCGATCCAGGCGTTGGAAAATGCGGGTGCCGATGTGACCCGCGCGGGTTATCTCGAGGCGCTGAGTGGCCTTGGGACGATTGATTTGGGCGGCATGGCGTTAAGCTACGGCCCTGGCGACAACCAAGGGTCAGACAGTGTGTTCCTGACGCGTATTCGCGCAGATGGCTCTTTCGAAGCCATGATGCCCGGCAGCTAAACCAACGGTCGGATGGCACTGATTGCACCAGTGTCATCCGCGATATTTTCATTCAAGTAGTAGGGTTTGGTTAATCATGCGGTTCATCAGTCGAGTGTTCAATTCCATCATGGCGCGCCTTGCCTTCATCCTTGGGGCGATGGTTGCAATGACAGCTGCAGCCATTGTGATCAGTTGGATGATTTTCCAATCGATTGATGAAAGCATGACGGCACTGACAAATGATCGTCTGCCCGAATTGCGCGCGACTGCCGTCGTCAAGGAAGCCGCAGACCAGACCCGCAGATTGTTGTCCGACTTATTGATCGTCGAAACAGAAGCAGCATGGGAGGGTAAGAAAGGGGAAGTCGCTTCTCTTATGACCTCATTTTCCGATGCCCTTGCACAGCTCCCTGCTTCGGATACGGATGTGGAAGCATCGAACCTGTCAAAAGTAGAGCAGTCCCTTGCGAACCTTCTCGTTGCGAGAGAAACTGAATTGCGGACAGCGCAAGATTTGGCCGCTATGGTCGAGAGCGCGTTTGCACTTGCCACTTCGGTCAGCGTCGTTCTGGAAGAGGCTTCGGATGCGGCACTGTTTGATATGTCCCTGCGCGGCGAAGAGACCATAACGGTTATCGACGAAACACTGAGCAAGCTCGTCGAAGACGATTTCAACATGTATCAGACGGTACTGGAAATTCGTGCGGATGTCGGCCTTTTGTCTGGTCTGGCTCTTACAATGTCACAGACTTACTCTTCGGGTTTGAAATCGATCGTTACAGACCTCGCGACGTCGTCAATCAGCCGACTTCGCACCAAGGCAGACGAAAACGCTGGTACTCTCGAATTTGCAGAACTTTTGCCTGCCCTGATAAACGCAACTGATATCTTTGAATCTGCCTTTACCGAGACGGGCATCGCAGCAAATTCCAATGATATTTTGGCTGCGCGTCTGGAAGTAGATCGTGTTCTCTCACCGGCATTGGACGATATCCACTTCAATCTGATCCTCGGAACAGATGATGCGAAGACAGCGAATTCACAGTCGATCGACACATTGCTGAATGTTGAAGTCAAAGGGATGCGTGAAAAAGCCCAGCTTGACGCGGCTACAAAACAATTCTTCGCGACAATCCTGACAGCAGCGCTTGCACGCAGTGAGGCCGAACTCTCCCAGCGTCAAAGTGAATTGACGGCCGAGTCCGCCCTGATCCAAGAACTTGCATCCAAAGAATCCGCGCAAATGGCTGAGCTTGTAAACCAACTCATTGCTTTTGCATCCGTCGATAGCGGGATCGCAAAGCTTCGGAGGCAGTCTTTCTCTGCTGTGGCTGCGGCATCACTGGCGGCAAAGAACGCAGCCGCTGCAGTGGATGCAATCGCATTGGAAACCAGCGTATTCTCCGATCTTGCCTTGGAGCAGATCGCCTTGACTGCGACAACACTACAGTCGGATGTTGATGGCGCTGGATTACAGCTCGGCAAAATCGCTCTCATAAGTGTTCTGTTGGGTTTGGCTGCCCCTGTTCTTGTTTGGGCTATGGTAACGCGCCCACTGAACCGTGTTACGTCTGTAACCGAGCGATTAGCATCGGGTGACCTTTCCGAAATTAGAGGTTTGCGCCAAGGCTCTGGTGAACTTGGACGCCTCGCGTCAGCTTTGCATGTCTTCCGTGACGGAGCTTTGAAAACCATCGCGCTTCAGGAAGAAGAAAAGCGCAGGGACCAAGCTGCCATCGAAGCAGAACGGGAGGCCGAAAGGCTAAGACAAGAAGATGAAAAGCGGCAGAAGGATGAGACTGCCGAACGCGAAAGATTAGAGAGCGAACGTAAAGCTTTGGAGGCCGAAAAAACCCAAAAAGCCCAGGCTATGATCGAAGCCGAGAGAAAAGAGCGCATGCAAGAGCAAGAAACGATCGTTTCAGCGTTGGCGCAGGGGCTCACGCATCTCTCCGCCGGCGATCTTACCTATCAAATTAAGACCGAGTTCCCCGGCCCGTATGAAGCGCTGCGTCAAGACTTTAATACCGCCGTCTCACAACTTGCAGAACATATTATCCGCTTGCGGGAGAGTTCGGCGATCATTGAAGATAGTTCTGCGCATCTTGCCATGGCGTCCGGCGATTTAGGGCGGCGCACGGAAACAAACGCGGCTACGCTTGAAAAAGTTGCGAACGCAATCCGTGAACTGGCGAATAGCGTTTCGATATCGGCTGAAGGTGCGACAAGTGCAGACGTTGCAGCGCGCGGTGTTGAACAGGATGCAGCGATCAGCAGGGATGTTGTCATGGAAACGACATCAGCGATGGCCGAAGTCGAGATGTCATTCTCAAAGATTATTTCGATCGTTGATGTCATTGATTCAATTGCGTTCCAGACAAACTTGCTGGCACTGAACGCTGGCGTAGAAGCGGCACGTGCGGGACAGGCGGGACAAGGGTTTGCCGTCGTTGCGTCGGAAGTCCGTAGTCTGGCACAACGCTGTACCGAAGCCGCGTCAGAAATTAACGCCGTCGTAAAAGAGACGAATGAAACTGTCGAACGGGGGGTTGCATTAACCAGCAAAGCTGATGTGTCGATTGCAACGATTTTGGAAGGTATCGGACGGGTTTCAAAGGCCATGAATACCATCGCCCTATCCGCAACCGAGCAGTCCAAAAACGTATCGGACGTAAATGAAGCGGTCACCAGACTTGATCAATCGACGCAAAAAAATGCGGCTATGTTTGAAGAGACGGCGGCGACGAACCAGTCTTTGGCGCAGGAGGCCAAAGCTTTGACCAACATCGTTTCAGCTTTCCAGACCACTGCTGAGAGCGGAAATGTTAATCAAATTGCAAAACATAAAAGATCTTCGGTCGCTTAATTTCTGAATGGCGGCCGGGTAAATCGCGTAAGCCCCATGGTCCATCGAAACTTGGGGCTTTCGGTGTTTCGTTCACCTGAAGTGAAACGGGTGTCATGTTGCGGGCTCAGATATTTGCAGACGTGAGCCGGGTCGATAATGGTTGGGTGCGTTCAAGTTACCTTGCCAAAAACCAGCCACACCGCAGCAAAGCTGCGAAAACAGGGTATCCAGACAGATGGCGGGATGGCCTTTTGTGCAAAATCCCAAAATCATTTGTGTTAAACCGCTGTAAACATAATGAAATTGACCTCAGCTTGAAGATTTTTAACCCTGCGCAGTGACCTCAGGACGTCACTGTGGGCCGGAACCCCGAGGTATTGCAAAACCGTGATTCTTAGGGGTGGCCCAAATACTGGGCGCGGGCACCAACTGGTGCCGCTAAAATCGTCACGCGACTGGTTGGCCCTACACAACGTCCATGCCCCAACACCCCTTCACATGACTTGAGTGATTAAAATGAGGGCGGTTGTGCAGTCGGGTGCCTGTAAATTGGGCGCTATCAGCCGTGGCCACTTCGGCTAGCACTATTTTGGCTGGCAAGTTTGCCAATCACCTATGCATCGTTGCGACGTGCCTACACGGCAACATCGCCGCACGACGGGCTATCCTGCAAGATACCTCCCGCTGCGCGACGACCACAACAAAACTGCTGCGGCCCCAATCTATCGTGATCGGGGATTTGGCGAAAGTGCATTTAAGCACGGGTTTCCGCAGCGCCAATAGGGGATAAGACATGAAATACTTTAACAAATTTGCCACCTGCGCCACCGTCGCGCTGATGGGGTCAACGTCGATCGCGCTGGCGGAATGTGCAGATCCGGTCAAGCTTGGCGTTTTGCACTCCCTGTCGGGGACAATGGCGATTTCAGAGACGACATTGAAAGACACCATGCTGATGTTGGTTGAACAGCAAAACGCCAAGGGCGGCGTGTTGGGCTGTCAAATCGAAGCGGTTGTGGTTGACCCCGCGTCTGACTGGCCGCTGTTTGCTGAAAAAGCGCGCGAATTGCTGACCGTGAATGAAGTCGACGTGATCTTTGGCAATTGGACATCCGTGTCGCGTAAATCCGTCTTGCCGGTCATCGAAGAACTGAACGGTCTGCTGTTCTATCCAGTGCAATACGAAGGCGAAGAATCGTCGAAAAACGTATTCTACACAGGGGCCGCGCCCAACCAGCAGGCGATCCCGGCGGTTGACTACTTCCTCGAAGAACTTGGCGTCGAAAAGTTTGCATTGCTCGGAACGGACTATGTCTACCCGCGCACCACGAACAATATTCTTGAGCAGTATCTGAAAGATAAAGGAATTGCTGCCGAAGATATCTTTGTGAACTACACGCCCTTTGGTCACTCTGACTGGGCCACAATCGTTGGCGACGTTGTTGCCCTTGGCGAGGACGGCAAGCAGGTCGGCGTGATTTCCACCATCAACGGCGACGCCAACATTGGCTTCTACAAGGAACTGGCCGCGGCCGACGTGTCGGCTGATGATATTCCGGTTGTTGCCTTCTCGGTCGGGGAAGAAGAACTGTCGGGTCTGGATACCACGAACCTTGTCGGCCACCTGGCGGCGTGGAACTACTTCATGTCTGCGGACACGCCTGCCAATGCCGAATTCATCAAGACATGGCAGGACTTCATCGGCAGCACGGATCGCGTGACCAATGACCCGATGGAGGCGCATTATATCGGCTTCAACATGTGGGTGAATGCAGTCGAAAAGGCAGGCACCACGGATGTGGATGCGGTGCGCACAGCCATGTATGGCCAGACGTTCCCGAACCTGACAGGCGGCACAGCTGAAATGCTGGTGAACCACCACCTGAGCAAGCCTGTCCTGATTGGCGAGATCACGGCAGACGGCCAGTTCGACATCATCAGCCAGACCGATCCGGTCCCCGGCGATGCGTGGACAGATTTCTTGCCTGAATCCGCAGTGCTGATGTCCGACTGGAAAGATCTTGGCTGCGGTATGTACAACACCGAAACCAAGTCCTGCGTCCAGCTGACCTCGAACTACTAAGCCTTCCGACCGGGCGCGCGGACCCCCTCGCGCCCGGTTTCCTTTCTGACAAAGGTTTCGCATGTTTCGTCATTTATTGATCCTCGCGCTCGGGCTTGGACTTGCCGGTGCGGTGCAGGCTCAGGACTTGCAGCCTGTCTTGCAGACCCACGCAGACGAGATCGCCAAACCGTCACGTGGCAGCGTGTCCATCGCCCTGGATGATCTGATCGCAACCGGCGCGCCGCAGGTCAGCGACTTTCTGGAACGTTGGCAGAACAAAGGCGTGTGGCAGCGCGACGATGACGGCATTTTCTATTTCGCAGACGAATCCGGCGATGATCTGGCGCTGCAAGATATCGACAGCGGGGCGCAGTTGGTTGTGCCGGCAGACGGCTTTACCCAGCTGAAACCCAATGGCGGTGTGCGCCGTCTGATCGGCACGGCCCTTGTGCAGTTCCAACTGACTGACCCTGATGCGGACCGCCGCAGCACAGCGGTCGACTCTATCGCCCGCAGGCCCGACGAGAGCCAGCTTGCCCCCTTGCTTAAGTCGATCGACGGTGAGGCTGACAAACAGCTCAAGGCGCGCAAGATCCAGCTTGCGAATTTCCTGTCGGCCAGCTTTGCGCCGGATGCGTCTGACCGGATTGCCGCGATCAACAGCATGTCCACTGACACCTCGATCGAGGCGCGCGCGGTTCTGAACCAGATATTGACGGTCACGACGTCGGTATCCGCCACCGAACCAGAGGGAAACGTGGCGCGCATTCTGACTGTGGGCGGTGACCTGAGCCAATCAGAGGCTTACGGCCGATTGGTCGACGCCGGGCTTGCCCCGCCCGTGATCGCCCCCAATGACATCCGTGACGCATTAGCGGCCAACGTGGTTGATGGTCGCGCTGGCGGGATGCCGACAGCACAACTGAATACCCAGGCCGCGCGCGAAAAAGCCTATGCCGCGCTGGCCCAAGCCGGGACCGTGCCGCCGCTGGTCACAATGGACGAGCAGCGCGCAGCCACCGAAAATCACATCTTTTTCGAGCGATACACCGAGGAGACACCTGCCATCACCGAAGCGGCGCGCGCCGCCTTGGACCGGATCGAAACCCGTGTCGGCGTGGCGCAGACCGTTGATCTGACGCTGGACGCGCTGTCGCTTGCCTCGATCTATTTTCTTGCGGCTATTGGTCTTGCCATCACGTTCGGGGTGATGGGGGTGATCAACATGGCACATGGCGAATTCATCATGATGGGGGCCTATACCGGCTATGTCGTGCAACTGTTCGTGCCCGATTACACCGTGTCGATCATCGTCGCCCTGCCGCTGGCCTTTGCAATCACCTTTGCGGCGGGGGTCGTGATGGAGCGGTTGGTGATCCGTCATCTTTACCATCGCCCGCTTGAGACGCTGCTCGCCACGTTTGGCATTTCAATCGCGCTGCAGCAGCTGGCCAAGAACATCTTTGGCACGCAGGCCCGCCCGCTGACGTCGCCCGCGTGGTTGGACGGGGCGCTGGTATTCTCGGATGTGATCCAGATCAGCTATATCCGCATTGCGATCTTCGTGCTGGCGCTGCTGTTTCTGGGGCTGATCCTGTTCGTGCTCAAGCGCACCCGGTTGGGGCTTGAGGTGCGTGCCGTGACGCAAAACCCCGGCATGGCCGCCAGCATGGGCATCAACCCCGACCGCATCAACATGCTGACCTTCGGGCTGGGGTCGGGCATTGCGGGCATCGCGGGGGTCGCGATCGGTCTTTATGCCAAGGTGACCTCGGAAATGGGGGCCGACTACATCGTTCAATCTTTCATGACCGTGGTCGTTGGCGGGGTCGGCAACGTGTGGGGCACGCTTGCGGGGGCGTCACTGATCGGCTTCCTGCAAAAGGGGATCGAATGGTTCAACCCGTCCAACACGCTGGCGGCGCAGACCTACATGGTGCTGTTCATCATCCTGTTCATTCAATTCCGGCCCAAGGGCATCGTCGCCCAAAAAGGCCGGGCGGCGGCGGATTAACCCATGCGCAAGACATTTATCTCCGAAAACCCTTCCATCCTATGGTTCATCGGTCTGCTGGGGCTGTTCACCCTCGCGGTCGTCGTCGGATCAGAGGCAACGGGCACCGGCCTGATTTCCACTTCGATGGTCAAGACACTGGGCAAGACGCTGTGCCTGTGTCTGATCGCCATCGCGATGGATGTGGTCTGGGGCTATTGCGGCATCCTTTCGCTGGGCCATTTTGCGTTTTTCGGCATCGGTGGCTATGCCATCGGCATGTGGCTGATGTATGCGCGCACCGAAATCATCGTGCTCAACAGCCTTGAGGGCCAGATTATCCCGCCCACGTCCCAAGAGGTGACAGACGCCATCGGGAACCAGATTTTCGGCGTGGTCGGCAGTTCGGAATTTCCGTGGCTGTGGGCCCTTTCCGACAGTCTGTTCCTGCAACTTCTGATGGTCGCGCTTGTGCCGGGCCTGCTGGCACTGGTCTTTGGCTGGCTCGCCTTCCGCAGTCGTGTCACCGGCGTCTACCTGTCGATCCTGACACAGGCGATGACCTTGGCCTTGTCCTTGTGGCTGTTTCAAAACGACAGCGGCTTGCGCGGCAACAACGGCCTTTCGGGTCTGCAAAACATTCCGGGATTTGAACAGACCCCGCAGGCGGTGATCAGTCTGGTATTCTTTCTGGGCTCGGCGCTTGCCTTGGCCCTGGGGTATCTTTTGTTTGCATGGGTCGTGTCGGGCAAGATGGGCAGCGTCGTTCAGGGCATTCGCGACAACGAGGCGCGGGTGCGGTTCCTGGGCTACCGCGTCGAAAGCTACAAACTGTTCATCTTCACGCTGACGGCCGTGGTATCGGGCATCGCGGGCGCGCTGTACTACCCTCAGGCGGGTATCATCAACCCTGCTGAACTGGCCACGATCGCGTCGATCTATCTGGCCGTCTGGGTCGCCATCGGCGGGCGCGGGCGGCTGTACGGCGCGGTGATCGGTGCCGCTTTCGTATCGCTATTGTCCAGTTGGTTCACGGGCGGCGGTGCGCCGGCGATCGACCTTGGATTTTACACGATCCTGTGGACCGACTGGTGGCTGGTCCTGCTGGGGGTCTCTTTCGTCTGCGTCACGCTGTTCTTTCCCAAGGGGATCGGCGGCCTGTTCGATTACCTGATTAGGAAGCCGTCATGAACAACACCTTGCTGGAAGTGTCGGGCGTTTCGGTCAGTTTCGACGGGTTCAAGGCGATCAACAGCCTGTCGATCCAGATCGCCGAACCCGAGTTGCGCGCCATCATCGGGCCCAATGGCGCGGGCAAGACGACCTTTATGGACATCATCACCGGCAAGACCAAACCCGACGAGGGCAAGGTGATCTGGGGCGAGCGTAACATTTCCCTGCTGGGCCTGTCCGAGGCCGACATCGCCAATGCGGGTATCGGGCGCAAATTTCAGAAACCCACGGTGTTCGAGGCGCAGACCGTACGGCAGAACCTTGCCATGGCGTTGAAAAACCCGCGTGGACCGCTGGCGGTTCTGCTGCACCGCAAGACGCCCTCCAACGCCGCGCGGATCGAAGCGATTGCCGAAGAAATCGGCCTATCCGACAGCTTGCCCCGCATCGCGGGAGAGCTGAGCCACGGTCAAAAGCAATGGCTGGAAATCGGGATGCTGCTGGCGCAGGAACCGCGCTTGTTGCTGGTCGATGAACCCGCAGCGGGGATGACCGTCGAAGAGCGTGAAAAAACCACTGATATCCTGAAGCGTGCCGCTGAAACCCGTGCGGTTGTCGTGGTGGAACATGACATGGAATTCGTGCGCCGCCTGAACTGCAAGGTGACCGTGCTGCATGAAGGGTCCGTGCTGGCCGAAGGGTCCTTGGATCACGTCACCTCGAACCCTACAGTGATCGAAGTTTATCTGGGGCGTGGTCATGCTTGATGTAGTAAACCTTGACCTGCATTACGGCCAAAGCCGCATCCTGTACGAGATGTCGTTCGAAGCCCCGCAGGGGCAGATTACCACGGTTGTGGGCAATAACGGCGTGGGTAAAACCAGTCTGCTCAAGGCGATTGCGGGGCGGCATCCGGCGTCTGGTGGCACGATCACGATTGGCGGCAGGCCCGTGCGTCTTAGCACCGCGTTTCAGGCGGCCCGTGCCGGGATCGGCTATGTGCCGCAGGGGCGCGAGGTGTTTCCGATGATGACGGTGCTTGAAAACCTCGAGACCGGATTTGCCTGCCTGCCAAAGGCCGAACGGTTCATCCCCGATGCCATCTTTGATTTGTTTCCGGTGCTGCGCGACATGCGGGCGCGGCGCGGGGGCGATCTGTCGGGCGGGCAACAGCAGCAACTGGCCATCGCCCGTGCGCTGATCGCCAAACCGACGGTCTTGTTGCTGGACGAGCCGACAGAGGGCATCCAGCCCAATGTGATCGAACAGATCGGCGACGCGCTGCGCCTGTTGCGGTCGCAAGGAGAGATGGCAATCTTGCTGGTCGAACAGAACGCCGATTTCGCATACGCGCTCGGGGACAGTTTCATCGTGGTCGAAGGCGGGCGGACAGCGCCACGCAAGTTGAAGGCTGACTATTCAAAAGAGATGCTGATTGCCGATCTGGCGCTGTGATGCCCCTCCATGCCGAGGATCAAAGCGCATGGGCTGTTCGCTGAGAAAAATCAGCGCTCAGGCCGGAGCAAGTCTTCGAGGTCAGCGATAGCGAAGAAGTGGCGTGACGTCCTTCGATGGCAGCCCACAAAACCTCATTGAACGCACCACGCGCCCGTTGATGGGTGCCGGTCAGTCGGCGCAGGCGACGTCCACTGATTGCGAATTGGTCTGTTTGCCAGAGGATCGCAGATACCCGATGACGGGGCTGACATCAGAATAATCGCGCCCGTAGGCTACAACGATATGATCCGTCCCCACAAAGGTCGCATTGGTGGGGTCGTATTCGACCCAGCCCTGATCGGGGCCGCACCAGGCTTGTACCCAGGCATGCATCGCGTCGACGCCTTCCAGCCGTACACCGCCCGGAGGGGGCAGGGTGCGCAGATAGCCGCTGACGTAGCCTGCCGGAATGCCAAGGGATTGCAAGGCAAGGATCATGATATGCGACAGGTCCTGACAGACCCCGCGCCGTTGGGCAAAGGCTTCGGCTGCGTCGGTGTCGACGGTGGTGGCGGTTGAATCAAAGGTGATCAAACGATGCAGCGCTTCGCCCAGTTGCGCGACGATCCGGGTGACAGTGGCGGTTGGATCGCAGTTCATGCGCGCGAATTCTGCGATGTCCGCGTTCGGATGCAGACGCGGGGACGGCCCAAGAAAATGCAGCGGGGATGCGGCATCCAATGCGTTGTGAACCGTCAGCGACCGGTGCAGGTCGCCCAGGCCAAGATGGGGGCCCGAAAAGGCAACTGGTGCCGTGATCTCGACCCGCGACGACATGCGGATCGACATTTTGGAATGTGCCTCAAGGTGGGTGACCGTTGTGACGGCATTGCCAAAGAAGTCGACGCTGTCATGGCGCTGGTCCGGCAGGGGCGTGACGTCGACCAGATGGGCCGTGACCCGTTGCCGACCCGTCAGCGGGCGGGGCAGCACCCGCAGCAGATGCCGACCGTTTCCGGCAGAGCCTGCATACCGGTGGGCAATCGTCAGGCGGATATCATACAGCATCGCCTAAACCAGATGCGCTAGGGTCAGGGCATCGGCGATGTCCCAGATGTCGGTTTTGACCTTCCCGAGCATCTCTGGCGTCAGGGCGGAAGGTGCGCTGGCGGCCAAGGTTGTTTCGAGCAGGAGGATTTGCCGCGCCACATCCGACAGGACATGACTGTCACTTTGGCCCGGCAGTTCCGCGATATGCCGCTTGGCACGGGACACGTGATAGCGGATTGATCTGGGGTTCTGATCGTCAACACCTAGGATATCGGCGATCGCCACCTTGTTGGTCAGGATCGAGAAACGCGCGTGATATGACACCACGCTATCGCCCACCTCGAGCGCCAGATCCAGCGCGCCGTCGGGGGCATCCGGCCCCACCAGCTGCGACAAAAGCTGCGCCATGTTGGCGGCGCGCTCCAGCGAGATGCCAAGGCTCAGGAACCGCCAGCCGTCGGAGCGATACATGTTCTCGTGCACCAGTCCCGCAAAGCCGGTGATCTGACGCAACAACTGGCTGGTCTCTCTTGGGAATTCTTCAAGGGGGATATCGCGCTGATCCAGATCACTGGTGGTGGCAACCAATGCACGCAGGGCCATCAGACCGTCCGGCGCAAACCGGTCCCCGATTTTGCGTGCGGCATTCAGCGCCATATCCAGCGGCGCGCCGAACCGTTCGGCCATGGCCGCGGGCTGGGCGGCAACGTCCTGCATCAAATGGCTGCGCATGAAGGCCAGCAGGGGGGCATCATGGCTCGCCCCATCGTTGATCCGGGCAAAATAGGCGCGAAACAGGCGGATGTTCTGTTCGGCGCGTTCGACATACCGGCCCAGCCAGAACAGGTTATCCGCTGCCCTGCTGGGCAGGGCCGCGCGCGAAGTTGCCGCACGGTTTTCCGCCGCGCCGGACTCCAGCAGGCTGGGGGTTTCGACGGGCTGTTCGCCTCTGATCCAGACATCGGCCACTTTGCCGCCGCGCTGCATGGCAAAGGCTTTGGCGTCATTGCCTGCACTGACCTGCGCATAGCCGCCGGGCATAACCTGCCAACCGTCAGGCGTGCGGGCCAGGAACAGGCGGATGCACATCGGTCGCGCGACCAATGCGCCGTCTTCGTAGGTTGGTGTGGTCGACAGGGTGATGGATTCCTGACCAACCAATTCGCGGCCCGATCGCTGCAGCAGCGCTGCGATCTCTTGCTGCGTGGGCGCTGCGGGTGCCCCTTGGTCGGCACTGTCCGCCATCAGCGGCACCGTGGAAAAGGCCGACCCCACCATCATCGTATCGCGATGCTTGATCACATGAGCGCGTGCTGTTTCCTGGCCACACCACCATGTCGCGATGTTGGGCAGTTTCAGCGGCGCGCCAAAATGCTGCCGTGCAATCTTGGGCAGAAACGCCATCAGCGCACGGGTTTCCAGAACCGCAGCACCGATGGCGTTTACCAGATGCAACTGCTGCTGGCGCAAGGCGTCAACCAGTCCGGGGGTGCCGATCAGCGATGTCTGGTCCAGCTCAAGCGGGTCGCACAGCGCGCTCGGTACCCGGTTCCATAGCAGACTAAGCGGTTTTGGCCCCGCAACCGTGCGCACCATCACATGGCCGTCCTGCACGATCAAATCCTCGCCTTCGACCAGAAGCATCCCCAGATACCGCGCGATATAGGCGTGTTCAGCATAGTTCTGGTTCGCCGGTCCCGACGACAGCAAGGCAATCTGTCCTTTTGAATTGCCCCGCAGATTGAACAGCTGTTGTTGGAAATCCTGAAAGAACCCTGCGATGCGGTGCACATTCGAGCCGTTGAAGAAGTTCGGGAACACCTTGGTCATCGCGACCCGGTTTTCAATCACGAACCCGGCGGTCGAGGGCGCTTCGACCAGATCGCTGATCACCCACCATTTGCCATTCGGTCCCCGCCCTATCTCGAAGGACAGCAGGTTCAGGAAATTGCCATTGGCTGGTGTGACCCCCACCATGGGCCGCAGCCAGGCGGGGTTTTGTGTCAGCAAGCTTGCTGGCAACTGGCCCGAGGCGACCAATTCGCCGGGGCCGTAAAGATCGCGCACCACATGTTCCAGAAGGTCGGCGCGCTGGATCAACCCTGCCGAAATCTCCCGCCATTCCGCTTCGCTCAGCATCACGGGCAAGTGGCTGAGCGGCCAGCCACGATCGACTGAAACCGTGTCGTCATATTGGCGGTAAAGCACGCCTGCGTCCCGCAGGTACTGATCCCCACGGGCAAAGCGATGTGTCAGATCGGTGTCGCCAAGCCGTTGCAGATGGTCCAGAAACTCCTGCCACACAGGTTTCACATTGCCCGCGCCGTCCAGCATTTCATCACGGTTACCCGCCTGCTGGCGGTACCCGGTCAGAAGGTCACGCGGGCTGGAGGCCCCTTGTGTGTGGCGCGAGTTGTTCATCCGTTAAAAACCGGGACGCCGCCGCAAATCAAGCGTCATGGGGAATTCGGGGTGCGGCGTTTCTTGCGGTGGGGTGTAGCTGTTCGTGGTATGCCCCATGGGTTCGAACCGCGACAGGCGGCGCGCCTCTGCCTCGTTACCATTCACGGGGAAGGTATCGAAATTGCGCCCGCCGGGATGCGCCACATGATAGCGGCACCCGCCCAGGGAACGCCCCGTCCATGTGTCGTAGATGTCAAAGGTCAGCGGTGCGTCAACCTCGAGCACCGGATGCAGCGACACGGCGGGTTTCCACGCCTTGAACCGCACGCCACCGACGCGTTCTTCGGTCTTGGCGGTCTGCTGCAACGGGACAAACCGCTGGTTTGCCGTCACACGGTAACGGTCAGGGTTGGGACCGGTCAGCTTGACCTGCAACCGCTCCACCGAACTGTCCGTATAGCGCACCGTGCCGCCGATTGCGCCGGTTTCACCCAGCACATGCCACGGCTCAAGCGCCTGACGCAATTCCAGCGTCATGCCCTCATAGGTGACGTCGCCACAGAAAGGGAAACGGAACTCGGCCTGTGCTGTGAACCACGCGGGGTCCAGCGCCATGCCGTGCCCCTTGAGGTCGTCCAGCACATCCAGAAAATCGTCCCAGATACAGGCGGGCAGCATGAAACGGTCGTGCAGTGTGGTGCCCCAACGGGTCAGCTTGCCACTGATCGGGTGTTCCCAGCAGCGCGTGATGATGGCGCGGATCAAGACCTGCTGCGCAAGGCTCATCCTTGGGTTCGGGGGCATCTCGAAGCCGCGGAATTCGACAAGGCCAAGACGGCCTGTGGGACCATCGGGGGAAAACAGCTTGTCGATGCAAATCTCGGTCCGGTGGGTGTTGCCGGTCACGTCGATCAGGCTGTTGCGCAGCAAACGGTCGGTCAGCCATGGCGGGGGCGGGGTGCCTTCGGCCGGTGGCCAGATCTGGTCCAGCGCGATTTCCAGTTCGTACAGCGCATCATGCCGTGCCTCGTCGATGCGGGGGGCCTGGCTGGTTGGTCCGACGAAGGTGCCCGAGAACAGATAGGACAGGCTGGGATGGCGCTGCCAGAACAGGATCAGGCTTTTGAGCAGATCGGGGCGGCGCAGGAAGGGGCTGTCGGCAGTGGTTGCCCCGCCGACAACCACGTGGTTGCCGCCGCCGGTCCCGGTATGCCGCCCGTCGATCATGAACTTGTCAGTGCCCAGACGGGTCTGTCGGGCTTCCTCGTAGACCGTTTCTGTGGTGTTTACGCATTCCGCCCAAGATGCGGCAGGATGCACGTTGACCTCAAGCACACCGGGGTCGGGGGCCACTCGGATCACGTCGATGCGCGGGTCGCTGGGGGGTGAATACCCTTCGATCAACACCTTGCGGCCAATCGTCTTGGCGGCGTTTTCCGTGGCCGAGATCAGTTCAAGGTAATCCTCGAGCGTCTCAACAGGCGGCAGGAATACACACAGCTTGCCATCGCGCGGCTCGACTGAGATCGCGGTGCGGACCTTGCCTGTCAGATCGGCCTTCAGGCTTTGTTCGTTCTGGGTCTGGCTTTGGGTCGCGTCTTCGGTCCGGCTGGCGATGGCCTGGGGACGCTGTGTCATATCCTGGGGCAGGGGCGCGCGGGGTTCAGACGGGTCTTGCGGATAGACGAAAGGATAGTCGCTTTCGGGGATATGGGGCAGGGTGCCCAGCGGAAGGCGGTAGCCGACCGGACTGTCGCCCGCGACCAGAAACACCTTGCCACGCCGCAGGTTCCAGACCTCTGACATCCAGCGGCTTTCCGCACGCGCCTGCCAGCGCTGCACGGGCAGGACATACCCCGCAGGCGTGGTCAGACCGCGTTCAAAGACACGCGCGATGCGGGCGCGCTCCTCGGGGTCCTTCAGTTTTGAATTCTCTGGCGTGACGTTTTCGGGCAGGTTGCTTTCCTTGACGATCCACTCGGCAGGGTCCTCGAAAGCGGGCAGCACGTTTTCGCCCGGCACAGACAGGCTGCGCGCGATTTCGGTCAACAGGGCCTGTGCATCATCGGGGCCGACATCTTCGCGGGTGTCTTCGCGGGCCAGCAGATCGGCGTCGTTCCAGATCGGATGCCCGTCCTTGCGCCAGAACATCGAAAACGTCCACCGCGGCAGGGTTTCGCCCGGATACCACTTGCCCTGACCGTAATGCAGCAGTCCCCCGGTCGAGAATTTATCCTGCAACCGGCGGATCAGCTTGTCGGCAAGCCCGCGTTTGGTGGGGCCAACGGCGTCGGTGTTCCATTCGGGGCCTTCGAAATCGTCAATCGACACGAATGTCGGCTCGCCGCCCATGGTCAGGCGCACATCGCCAGCTTCAAGCCGTTTGTCGATGTCCTGTCCCAGCTGGTTCAGCGCGTCCCACGATGTGTCCGAAAACGGCTTGGTGATGCGCGGGTGTTCGGCCGTGCGCCTGACCTGCATGTCGAACGAGAAATCGACCTCGGCGTAAGACGCGACACCGGCGATGGGCGCGGCGTTCTGATAGTGCGGCGTGGCGGCCAGCGGCACATGGCTTTCGCCCGCCAGAAGCCCCGATGTCGGGTCAAGGCCAACCCAGCCGGCACCGGGAAGGTAAACTTCGACCCAGGCATGCAGATCGGTGAAATCGGTGTCCGTCCCCGAGGGCCCGTCCAGCGCCTTGAGGTCCGGTTTCAGCTGGATCAGATACCCCGACACGAACCGCGCGGCGAGGCCGAGGTTGCGCAAGATCTGCACCAAGAGCCAACTGCTGTCGCGGCACGACCCCGAGGCGCGGCCAAGGGTCACCTCGGCGGTCTGGACGCCGGGTTCCATGCGGATCTCGTAGTTGATTTCGGACGCCAGACGGCTGTTGAGCATTACCAGAAAATCAACCGTGACCATCGGATTGCGCGAGATTGACTTCATGAAATCCGACAACAGCGGGCCGACAGGCTCGGGCTGCATGTAGATGCTCAGGTCCGGCGCTATTTCATCGCCATAGGTAAAGGGGAATTTCGTCGCGGCCTCTTCGACGAAGAAATCGAAGGGGTTGTAGACGGACATGTCGGCGACCAGATCGACCTCGATCTTGAACTCCATCACCGGTTCGGGAAACACGAAACGCGCCAGCCAGTTGCCGTAGGGGTCTTGCTGGTGGTTCACAAAGTGGTTTTCCGGCGACACCTTCAGCGCATGCGAGATGACGCGCGTGCGAGAATGCGGCGCAGGGCGCAGCCGGATGATTTGCGGCCCCAAGGTGACCGGACGGTCGTATTTGTAATGGGTAAGGTGATAGATACTGGCGGTAATTGACATATGTGGGTGCTCCTGCGGTCCAGCATGGCCGTTCTGCTGCGGGGCAGCAACAAGATTAGGGCCATTGCGCAGATCACGTACCGGTTTCCGGCCTGTTGCCGGTTTCTGCAGATGCCGCAAGGCATTGCCCGCGCTGTGATTTCGCCGGAATGCGCGCGGCCGGGTCAATCCGGCATGACCGCACGCCTGTGCATAAAAAATAGGCATGGGCCGGAACCGAAGCGGACTGCGTCGGGTTGGTCTGTGATCACACCCGCGTGTGCGCCCTGAATGGGGGCGATCCTGTTTGCGGGACAAGTGCATTTCAAAACGACCCGATACAATGATTGGATTTCGAGACAATGGAAGAAGTCGACGCAAACCCCGGCCTGATTTTTCACAAGCTGGACGCCTGGCTTGACGGGTTTTTCAAGCTCTTGCCGAATATCGGCGTTGCGATCGTCGTGGCGATCATCTTTTGGCTGTTGGGACTGGGCATCGGTGCCTTGGTGCGCCGTACGCTGGACAGGCGCGGCCGTGGCAATCTGGGCGATGTCGGCGGTTCGCTGATCCGTTGGACGCTTGTGGTTGTGGGATTTATGTTGGCGATCACGGTCGTCGCGCCGTCGATCACACCCGGTGACCTGTTTGCAGGGCTTGGTGTCAGTTCGGTCGCCATCGGTTTCGCCTTCAAGGATATTTTGCAAAACATGCTGGCGGGAATCCTGATTCTGCTGCGCCAACCGTTCGAGGTCGGCGACCAGATCGTGTCGGGCGGCCACGAAGGCACTGTCGAAAAGATCGAGACCCGTGCCACCATGATCAAAACCTATGACGGGCGACGTGTGGTGATCCCGAATTCCGACATCTATACCGATAGCGTCGTGGTCAATACCGCGTTCGACATCCGCCGGTCGCAATATGATATCGGCATCGGCTGTAACGATGACTGGGACAAGGCCCGCACGCTGATGGAGGATGCCTGCGCCAGCGTAACTGGCGTGGTCAGCGACCCCGCACCCGAAACCATTCCGATTGAACTGGGCGATTTTGCCAACATCGTGCGCCTGCGCTGGTGGACGAAATCCGACCGCGCCTCGCAAATCCATACGTTCGGTGATGTTTTGGTCGCGGTTTACAAGGCGCTTGATGCCGAAGGGATCGACATGCCCTATCCGACCCAGGTGCATCTGTTCCACGACCAGACTGAAGAAACTGATGGCGACCGCACCCGCCAGCGCGAAGGCTGGCCCGCCGGGCGCGGTGACGTGCCCAAACCCCGCGCGCAGAAGCAAGGCGAAACCGCATGAGCCATCCCTTTCACAGCGACAGTGACCAGAAACGCGATCGGCATCTGCTGCTTGGGGCAGGGGGGATCGCCATTTTTGGGTCCATCTGCCTGCTGGTGGGAAATATCGTGGGCAGCATGGTGGTCCCGAACCACGATTGGGTGGCGGATACCGTCAGTGACCTTGCCGCGGGCAAGTACGAGATCATTCAGGATGTGGCCCTTTATGGCTACGCCGCCGCGCTGATCGCATGCGCCTTGGGGGCTGCGCATTTCCATGCACACACCTTGCGGTGGAATGGGGGCATCCTGAGCCTTGCGATCCTAGCGGCCAGTGTGATCGTCATCGGCGCGCGCAACGAATACGGCGATCAGGATAGCGACGGCATCGTGATCCATGTGTATCTGGTCTATGTACTGGGCGTTTTCTTTACCGCATTGTTTGTGCTGATGGCGCAGGGCATGGCGGCCGTGGACAAGTCTTTCGCTTACATCAGCTATGCCTGTGCCATGCTTTGGGGGGCCGGTGCGCCGATCTTTTTCGTGCTGCCAACCAACATTGATGGCGCTTTTGAACGCGGGCTGGGGGTCGTTACGATGGTCTGGGTGTGCAGCTTTGGCTGGATGTTGATCACCGTCGCCCGGCGCGCTGACGCCCGCACTTAATTATTTTACATACACAGGATACCCCATGATTTTCGACAGTGAAATTCCCGACGCCCTCGCGTGCGGATTGGTGCTTAGCACGGTGGGCCTTGTCTGGATCATCCTGCTGGTGCGTGTTTTCGGCCTGCGGTCATTTTCCAAGATGACCAATTTCGACTTTGTAATGACGATCGCCGTGGGGTCGTTGCTGGCGGGCGTGTCACAA
Organism: Roseobacter sp. GAI101; assembly: GCF_000156335.1. Lineage (GTDB taxonomy): Bacteria > Pseudomonadota > Alphaproteobacteria > Rhodobacterales > Rhodobacteraceae > Sulfitobacter. The sequence goes on along the minus strand of NZ_DS999213.1, from coordinate 1,894,551 downwards.
TCAACCAGCTGGGGGTCGCTGGTCCAAAGCGTGACGGCGATCACAGCCCTTTTCATTTTGCAGTTCACCGCGGCGTACCTGCGGCAGCGGTCGGAAACATTTCTTACGGCGATCCAGAATGATCCTGTGATGTTGCTGGAAAACGGGGTGATCTGTGAAAACGCCCTGAGGACCACGCGCGTCAGCCAAGGCGACCTGATCGCGAAACTGCGCGAGGCGAACGCCCTTGAGATGTCGAACGTCCGCGCCGTTGTGCTGGAAACCACAGGGGACATATCGGTGCTGCACGGACCCGAGGTCGACGAGATCATGTTGCGTGGTGTAACGCGGATCGGTTGACGGCGTCCGCTGCCGGCGGCGGGCGTCAACTTTGGATCTTGCATGCCGGGCTCGGGCGCATGATCATGCCGCCCAAAGTCAGGCGCGCAGTCTGGCCGTGATGAAAACCCAACAAACGGACCTTGATTTGATGACCCGCAACGATGCGATTGCCCAAGCGACTGCTTATTTTGAAAGCGGGCGTTTACAGTCCGAACTTGCCGCTCTTGTGGCCTATCGCAGCGAAAGCCAGAACCCTGATCAGGCCCCGGTGCTGCACGAATACCTGACCCATGCCATTCAGCCGCGGCTTGAGGCCATGGGATTTGACTGCACGATCCATGATAATCCCAGCGCGGAAACGACAGGTGGCCCGTTGTTGCTGGGCATGCGGATCGAAGATCCGGACCTGCCCACAGTGCTGACCTATGGCCATGGTGATGTGATCTGGGGGCAGGACGCCCAGTGGCGTGACGGTCTGACCCCGTTTGAACTGACGCCGGACGGCGACCGCCTGTACGGGCGCGGGGCAGCGGATAACAAGGTCCAGCATCTGATCAATATCGCAGCGCTTGAAACCGTTTTGTCGCTGCGCGGCAGGCTGGGGTTCAACATCAAGATCGTTCTGGAAATGAGCGAGGAAATCGGATCGCCCGGTCTGTCCGAGATGATGGAACTGCACCGCGACACCTTACAGGCCGATGTGCTGATCGCTTCGGACGGGCCGCGGCTCAGTGCGACGCAGCCGACGATGTTCATGGGCGCGCGCGGCGGGCTTGGCTTTGATCTGGTGGTCGATCTGCGCAAGGGGGCGCATCATTCGGGCAACTGGGGCGGTCTTTTGGCCGACCCTGCGATCATTCTGGCCCATGCCCTGGCCACCATCACGGATGCCCGCGGCCAGTTGCAGATACCCGAATGGCGGCCCGCCAGTCTGACCCCGAAGCTGCGCGCAGCGCTGCGCGATCTGCCGGTCGGCACGAACGAGGAACTTACGGTCGATACGGATTGGGGCGAAGCAGACCTGACCCCTGCCGAGCGCGCCTATGGTTGGAACAGCTTCAGCGTTCTGGCGATGAAATCAGGCAATACCGAAGCCCCCGTCAATGCGATTTCACCCACCGCATGGGCGCGTTGTGCGCTGCGCTTTGTGGTGGGCACCGACGTCGAAAAGGTGCTGCCCGCCTTGCGCCGCCATCTGGATGCGCACGGGTTCGAAAAGGTGCAGATCCAGCCGCTGGACAAGGGCTGTTTTCCGGCCACCCGTCTGGACCCGGACCACCCGTGGGTGTCCTATGTGCGCGAATCGCTGAAACGCACCACTGGCAAGGCCCCCCATGTCCTTCCCAATCTGGCAGGATCGCTGCCCAATGATTGTTTCGCCGATGTGCTGGGCCTGCCGACCATCTGGATTCCCCACAGCTATCTGGGCTGCAATCAGCACGCGCCCGACGAACACGTCCTGAAGCCGGTCTGCCGCGAGGCAATGCAGGTGATGGCCGGGCTGTTCTGGGACATCGGAACCGGCACGCCGGAAACTGCGGCCACCTAAAGGATACCGGTCATGCCGTTCCTTTGAGGCAGTCTCGTGGTGGACGTGTGTGAAGCAATCAAAGCCGACGGATGCGGCGTTCGACCATTGGACGCGGGGGTAAGAAGAAATCCCTGCTGGCACAGCCGGCGGCAGCATGACACTCTGCGCTTGACCATAGGGCACCGCTGGTTTTGAAGCAGGCCCGCACCACTGAAGGGAATTTCGAGTGACCATCAAAACAGCAATTATCGGCTTGGGTATCATGGGGAGACGCATGTTGGAACACATGGTCCTGCACCCTGATTTCACGGTTGTGGCCATCTGGGACCCTGACGTGGACGCGTGCCACGCGGCCAAAGCCGTCGCGCCGGATGTACAAATTTCGGCGGATGCGGATGCTGCAATCGCGGCCGCCGATCTGGTCTATCTGGCCTGTCCGCCAGTGCCGCGCAAGGCCTATGCCTTGGCCGCAGCCGGGGCAGGCAAGGCCGTGTTCCTCGAAAAGCCGCTTGGCGTCGATATCGCCGAAAGCCGTGATCTTGTGGCGCAAATTTCGGCATTGGGGGTGCCTGCCGCCGTCAACTTTACCCAAGCCGCAGGGGAAGCACTGACCGATGTATCGGCGTCGGCGCAAGCTGGCGAAATGGGCGATCTGATGGGGGCGGATATCGTCGTGACCTATGCCCATTGGCCGCGCGCATGGCAGCAATCAGCGGACTGGCTGCGCTTTGCGGCCGAGGGCGGCATGACCCGCGAGGTGATCTCGCATTTCCTGTTCTTCTCGGAGCGTATCCTTGGCCCGCTGCAACTGGTCTGGGCACGGGCCGATTACCCCGCAGGCAGCGACCTTTGCGAAACGCATGTGGCGGCAAGGTTGGTCGCGGAAAACGGCGCACCCGTCACCATCATGGGGGCGGTTGGCGGCGCACAGCCCGACCGTCAGGAGCTTACCATCAAGGGGGCTGAAACCAGCCGCCGCATCAGTGAATTCTACCGGGATGCCAAATCTGACGGGGGTGAATTCGTGCCTGTGACCGGCGACGTGGCAGACCCGCGAGCGACCAGCCTGAGGGCGCAACTGGATGATCTGGCCTTGTTGGTGGCGGGCAAGCCGAACCGTCTGGCAACTCTTGACGAAGCCTTGCGGGTGCAAATCCTTGTCGAGGGTATCCTGGCGGGCAAAACCGCGGGATAAAATCGCGTATTCGTGCGCACCCCTTCAAATTCAAAAGGATCGCCGCATGTTTCAGACGTGCGGCGATCAGGGCGCGGTCCGATTCTGTCGGGCGCGCCACCCGGTCCAAGCGATCGCATGCCTGATCCTTTCCGATCCTTCACATGCCTCTGGCCTTGCCTGATCGTAGCTCCAAAAGCGCTTTTCGGTTGTACGACAGCGCATTTCCGCCTTGTCTTGCAAGGGCAAACGCTCGCGCGGCAGTGCGATAACCAGAATGGCTCTACCAATATATCTTAGGTGAAGATGGATTAATGGTGCCCTTGAGAACAAAAACCTAGAACACCTTGATCCCTGTAAAATGCTTGAGAATTTGGAGGACTGGGAACGATATTTGCAGTCTGATCCGGAGCTGTCTCAGAGGTTACGCGCACTTGATGACGACACATCATCAACAACCGTATTAAACTCTGACGTACTGCGAGGGCCACGGCCATGACCCGCCCAGCACCGTTTTCACTTCGCCTCACTGATGATGAGCGCAAGCAACTTGAAGCCAAAGCAGGCTCAATGCCACTGGCCTCATATATCAAATCTGTAATCTTGGCCGACGATGCTCCCAAATACCGAAAGCGATCAAAGCCACCTGTTGCGGAACAACAGCTTTTGGCTGAGGTTCTGGCTCGGTTGGGTGCGACGCGCTCAGCCAGCAATCTGAATCAAATTGCCAAAGCGATCAATCAGGGCACGCTTTATGTTGATGATGAACTTGAAGCTGATCTAAAGCAGGCCTGTGCCGAAGTGGCTTGGATGCGCGCGACGCTAATGCAAGCCTTGGGGATCAAGTCATGATCCTCAAGGGCTCCCAGAGGGCTGGTGCAAAAGCACTGGCTGATCATCTGATGAATGATCGCGACAACGACCATGTCACCGTTTTGGAAGTGAGCGGCTTCATGGCAGATGATCTGCATGGCGCTCTTTCAGAAGCGTATGCGATTTCAAATGCAACACAATGCACGCAGTTCATGTTTTCGCTAAGTCTGAACCCGCCTCAAGATCATGTTGGATCAGAGCAAGATTTTCTTGATGCGGCAGATCGTGCCGAAAATGCACTCGGCCTAACTGGTCAGCCTCGCGCCATCATCATGCACGAAAAGGAAGGGCGGCGTCACGCCCATGTTGTCTGGTCGCGCATTGATGGTGACGCGATGAAAGCGATCAATCTGCCCCATTTCAAGAACAAGCTGACAAGCCTGTCACGCGAACTCTATCTTGATCATGGCTGGGTGTTGCCGGAAGGCTTGCAAACCCATGGCGGCAAAAGCCCTCTCAATTTCTCATTGGCGGAATGGCAGCAAGCCAAACGCATCGGCCTCGACCCCCGCGAAATCAAGCAAGTGTTTCGCGATGCTTGGGAAAGGTCGGATAATATCAAATCCCTTAGCAATGCCTTGCAAGAACGCGGGTATTTTCTGGCCAAGGGGGATCGACGCGGTTTTGTTGCTGTCGATGTGAACGGCGCAATCTATTCCCTGCCAAAGTGGATCGGTGAGAAGTCAAAAGCTGTCACGCAAAAGCTTGGATCGCCGGATGGATTGTCGTCCGTATCTGATGTCAGGGCCGATATCAAATCTCGCGTGACGGATCAGCTGAAATCCTACATTGCCGAAACACGCTCCAAGCATGCTCGGGATGCGCAGCCGCTTTTAGAACAAAAAGCAGAGATGGTCAGCAAGCATCGCGCTGAGCGCAAAGCCCTGAAGGACGGCCAAGAGAAACGCTGGAAGGAAGAAACCAAAGCCCGACTTTCCCGGCTCAATGGTGGCTTGCGCGGTCTCTTTGATCGCATCACTGGCAAGAACAGCAAGACCAAAGATCAGATTGAAGCTGAGGCTTATCAAGCTGCAAAGCGTGATCAGGCGCAACGGGATGATCTGGTTCTGGCACAATCCAAAGATCGCAAAGTGCTTCAAGTGCAGTTTGTGGCGTTACGATCCAAACAAAAAGAAGATCGCAAAATTCTCGCTCGTTCTATCAGCCAGTTCATGACGCAGCGTAAACGCAATCAAAACAGGGGCTTGCAGAAAGGGCTTGATGTGATGCCAGAACTCCGTCGGTCGCGCGGTCCCGATCTATCGCTGTAAATCAATTACCCGTTTTGACCTCCGCTATACCCACGCGCGGTAGTACCGAATTTTCCTAACCAATTGGCACTTGCAACCTTTCTCAAAGGAGAAGTGTCATGAATTGGCAAATACTAAAAACAGCCCTTTCGGCTGTCATACTCGCGGCGACCATAGAGCCGCATCCGGCTTTCGCTCAAAACCTCTTTGGCGGTGGGAGCAACTACAACTACTACAATGACTACATGTTCGAGATGACCATGGCGCGCATCATCATGATGATGGTCTCCGTCGGATCAGGCTTTTGCATTGGCTGGTTTCTTTCACCTCAAGCCAAAGAACTTCGCCGCATCATCATGCTGTGTTTGGCGGGTGTGACGGTCATTCTGGCAGTCTTTAACGGAGGCTTGCTTGGCTGGAGCGCAGCTTGGCTTGTGTCGTTCATTGGGTTTTTTGCAGCGCTTGGCTACTGGATCGGACGCGGTGTGAAAGCCATGCTGGAAATGCCCACCACGTTTGGGTCCAGTGAATGGGCGACCATTGAGCATATGAAGGAGAAAAGCCTGTTCGGCACGGATGGGATCATCTTGGGCTCGGTCATCGAGGACGCCGTCGAGAAGGTGTTTTCCTATAAAGGGGATCGGCATCTTCTGACCTCGGCCCCGACGCGTTCGGGCAAGGGTGTGTCGCACATCATCGTCAATCTTCTATGCTACCCAGGCTCAATGTTGGTGATCGATCCAAAAGGAGAGAATGCTCGCATTACAGCGCAAGCCCGGATCGATATGGGCCAAGAGGTTCACCGTGTTGATCCATGGCATATTTCTGGTGGGGAGGTCTCGCGGTTCAATCCATTGGATTGGCTGGAGCTCGGGGATGTCGATGCCGTCGAAAACGCGATGTTGCTGGCTGATGCTTTGGTGCAAAAAGACAGCCACGGCGATAGTTTCTGGGCAGAAGAGGCCAAAGCATTGCTGCAAGGCCTGATCCTGCTGGTTGCTTTTGATGAAGCCTATCAGGGGCAACGTCACCTGGGAACGGTTCGGGATTTGCTGCTGCTCAGCGGTGAAGAGCTGGAAGCCCTGTTTCAGCAAATGGCAAACTCTCCGCACCACATCATCGCCAGCACTGGGGCACGTAGTCTTCAAAAAGAAGCGAAGCTGATGGCCAACGTCTTAGCCTCAGCGCAAGCTGAAACGCACATGCTGGATTCTGCGCGGTTGCGTGAAAGCCTGTCAGCATCAGACTTCACCTTCGAAGACCTCAAGAAAAAGCCAATGACCATCTATCTTATTTTGCCATCAGACCGGCTGGGTGCTTTTGGTCGGTTCCTGCGCCTGCTGGTACAGCAAGCCATTACGGTCAATGCGCGCAACATCGAAGACAAACCCAAAAAGCCGGTCCTGTTCATTCTGGATGAAATGCCTGCCCTCGGGCGTCTTACCATGGTCGAGCAAGCCTATGGCTTGATGGCAGGTTTCGGAATCCAGCTATGGGGTATCACTCAGGACCTGTGCCAATTGCGCAAGGTCTACGGTGAAGATTACGAAAGCTTCATCGGCAACTCTGGTGCCGTGGCATATTTTGGATCGCCGGATAAGACTTCGGCAGAATACTTCTCGGCCATGTGTGGTGTGACCACCGTGTGGAACTTCAGCACGGCTGTTGCCACGGCCTTCAGCTCAAGCTCTGGAATGAATGGTGGCTCAAGCAGCAACTCCACCACCAATACCGACAATCGGGCGGCAACGCAGCGCAAGTTGGCCTATCCCGATGAGCTGATGCGGCTGCGTGAGGGTCAGCAATTGATCCTAATCGAAAACACCAATCCGATCATGGCCAAGAAGATCAAGTGGTATGAAGACCCCGTGATGAGCACCAAAGGCGTCAATATCCATCAGGGCTGATACCCATATGAACATCTGCGGCGGGGCATCATGCTCCGCCGTTTTGCCATCCCCCAAGATTACAGCAACCAGCTTTCAAAGAGGTGTTTCCCATGGTCGAGAACAACCCCCAAGAATCCAGCAAGATCGCGTTTCGCAAGAGCGCAACTGCGGAGAAGATATCCTTCTGGCAGAATAAAACAGAGGCCGTTGAAGTCATAAATCCGGATGGCTCGCCCATTCGGGATAAGGACAACGCACAACTCACCCCAAAGCCACCACAGGGCGTCACAAGACCTGCGCCCAACCTTGCACCTCCGGGCATGCAAGGAATCAGGACGGGGCTAAAACAGCCCGTGCAGCGCATCCCTGAGCCACATAAGCCAGCCATCATTACCAAAGACGCTGGGCAACGAGAGACCAGCCTGTGGATCGACGGCAAGATCACCACAATGAAAGGCTATGAGTTCCAAGCCAAGATGTATGACGAACCCTCGAAGTTCGGCATTGATGGCGGCAAGATATCAAAGCTGGACGTGCGCAAGGACGGCGAGTTGGTCATGCGTTATGATCGCGGCTGGGACAAAGACCCACAAACGCCAGAGCACAAAGAGGCCCTTCAGCGCATCCGCAATGGTTTGGATGACAGCCCACAAAAACCCTTCAAAGGCTTTGATAAAGGCGCGAACAAGGATCACGGCATGGACATTTAAAACCATCATCCACAATCTAGGATTATGATCTTATGGCAGGATAGCACCTTAAAATGCTATCCTGTTTGCATATGAACCACCAAGAATACATGACACACATGCGCACCAGAACGCCAAGTACAACGACTTACGATGTCGTGGCCCGCGCGTATAAAAATGCCAAAGGCATTGATGAGATCATCCATCTTCATCGCTGCAATTGGGATTATGTGGAATGGCTAGAAGCCAACACCGAAAACAGCTTTGCCGAATGGGTCGTCCATTGCGACAGCAACCCATCAGAGGGCTACACACTCTCGCATCTGCTGATGTATTGGCTCTGGACAGATGAGTGCAACCGCTTCCGTGAAGGCCTTCCAACGCCGCATTGCTATCCGCCTGCGGGGTATGAGGGTTGGACCGACGGGTCCGCCCAATCAAATTTTGAGCGCAGAGCGCAATTGCGACCGCCAGCGGCGGACGCAAGATTTGCTATTCATGTTTGGAAAGTTACCGCTCACGCGGCAACCTCCTCTTTGATGTCTCCGCTTGATTGCAAGCCGTGCAAAAAATCAGCCGCGCGCTGTGCATGGGCCGCCGCGCTGAATATCGCGCGCTTGTCATCTTTGAGAACCTTCAACCAGCTTTGGATATAGGCCGCATGATCCTCGCCTGCCTCAGGGGTCAGGGCCAGATCAGCGCAAAGGAATGCCGCGCCAAGCTCTGCGACCAGCTCTTCCTTAGCATAGCCTTCATCACCCCACTTTTTGCGACCGAATTCGCGATCAAGACGGGTTTTGTGCTTGGTCCAATGTGTCAGCTCATGCGCAAGGGTCGCATAATAGGCCTCAGGGCTGCGGAAGCTTTCAAAGGCTGGCATCTGCACATGATCAGACCCACCGCTATAAAAGGCACGGTTGCCACCATGGCGAAGATCGGCATTGGTTGCCGCAAAGAATGCATCTGCATGCGCGATCCGCTCCACGCCGTCGATGATGGGTTCCGGCTTGGTACAAAACTGCTCGGGCAATCCTTCGATCTGATCGACGTTAAAGACGCTATAGCCCTTCATGAACGGGATTTTTCGCTCTTCTTCGCTGCCATCGTCCTGCTCTTCGGCTTTGGTGATGCTGTTGGCATAGACAACCAAAGACCCACGCTCGCCCTTGCGCACATTTGCGCCAAGCTCTTTCGCCTGCTTAAAGGTCATCCAGTGGGGTGAGACATAACCCGCCTCAACACTTGCCGCCCATAACATCAGTACGTTGATCCCATTATAGGGCATGCCATTATGGCGTAGCGGTTTCACGATCCGCCCGTCCAGATTGCCAGTGCTCCAAGGCTTCAGCCAAGTGAGCTGACCCTTTTCTAAATCAGCAATGATTTTGTCTGTCACTTTCTGGTAAATATCTTGTTTCATTGTCTTTTCTTCCTCTTGGTTTGTTGGTTGCGCATGCAACCGAACTAGGCCCACGCCAATGAGTGGGGGGAGGCTGTCAAAGACCGAAGGCGGCGGAGGGGGATCACCCGTCCTGCACGACGTGAGCAACGCGAAAAAAGGAAGGATGGGGAGACCGCCGTCATCGCCCGCAGGCAACGAAGGGCTTGGTCTTGATAGCTGATGGGGTCACTAGACCCCCAATCCAAAAAGAAAAAGCCGCCAGCCCAATGGGGCTGACAGCTTACTTACTACGCAAGGGATGGAGGCCGAAAGGCCGAGACAGACGAAGGATGGCTAGGTTCATGACAGCCCGGCCCGAAGGGTGCGAAAGCGTTTTCTTTCTGGAAGCGGCGTTCAAACTAAATATAAGTTACTTGATCCTCAATGAATAAACCCTTTTCGATGAGTTCCCGCCCCGCGGCCTCCGGGTTCAGAGAGAAGAAAAGGATACGCAGGTTCACTTCAGCGCGAGAAAAACAAACGTAGGTCAATTTTCGGGTTAGCTCAGCTTGACGCTCAGTCGGCTCGCCAGCGGTGCCAGGAGTAAGTGTCTTCCCAAAGCTGTAGGTATTCCACGACGCTTCGATGTCGTCGATCATCACTAATACATTCGGATACTCTTCGCCCTTAGAGCCATGCTGGGTACTGAAGGGGGAATTTTCATCGAGGAATTCGGCATACGGGCCAATTTCTCTGCAATCCATTTTGAAGAATTCATCAGCCAGCCAGTCTCCCTTGTCGCGCTGATGGTCCTCATTCTCGGCATCGAAACCTTCGCGCGCATCACGTCCCAGCTGCGAAGAAAGGCGATCCGAAATCGGCAATAAGCCGCTGTCCTCACAGTATTTGAAAATTTCCTTGGTTGTCGCCCCGACCCACAACTCAGCCAACTTCTCGGAAGCCTCGTCGGCGCGATCGAGCATTTGCTTCAGAGATTTTCGCTTGTTGACGCCATCTGGAAAGAACGCGGGACTTGTTTGGCGCAAGACCTCAAGAACGCGTTTTGGGTCACCCTTGGTCGAAGCCGACACGAGAGGATAAACTCCTTCGACAAAAGGCTTTAGAAGATAATGCGTTCCGTCTTCGTAGTCGGATTGCGATCGAGACGACGAGTATACACCAGTAAAAAGCCTATGTAGCGTCGAGAAGTTCAGCCGCCTTGCAATCATTTGCCGTGCCAAGAACAGCTTCTTCACAGACGGGATGTCTTGCCATTCCCAATTTTCCAGCGCCTGGTGAAACATGCCGGACACATGATCAAGCTGCTCTGGCGTGTATGTTTTTCTGGGCCCCTCAGGATTGGGGGCCTGAGCAATAGTGATTTCAACACTACCCTCGACATCCGCGTTCTTACCTGCCGGGAATTGCTCGACATCATCTCTGAACTTATTGAGAAGATTGATAACCGAGACCGAACAGCGGAAATTTTCTTGCTTTGCGATTGTCACTGAGCCTTCTGGTCCGGCAAAGTCTCCCGCACGCTTGTCATAGATTTGCTGCATGGGATCACCGAAATACCCTATCATTGGGAGACCTTCCCTAGCGCAAATAGAGTTCAGCGCAGCCATCACCTGCGGAAAAGTGTCTTGCGCTTCGTCTACGAAGATATAAGGGTATTTAAAGCCAAGACCTTTTTGAAGGATCGGCTTCGTTGCGATTAAGTGCGAGGCGACATCTATGATGTCATCATGGTTGAGTACGCATTTCGAGTAATCGCTTACCGTCGTCTCTTCGTACTTTACTGGCGGATTATTCTCGACAAGCTCCGCTAGCTCAGCGTGCAAACGTTCAATTTTCTTCCGTGCAGAAATCGCCTTTTTCGAATTTCCCCCATTGTCGTCTAGTTGAGCCTTCTCGATATGGGCAGGAATAACATGTTCGGCCAATGCCTCTCTTAGAGGAGCTTGAAACCTAGATACCTCACCCCAGAGGAACCCATGCAGGGTCGTAACCGTATAGAGCTCATCAAATTCCAAACGTGAGGAAATCACATCCACAGCCCGATTGGTATAGGTGATACAAACCACACTCTGGCCACGCTCTCGCAGCTGACGTCCTTGTGTTTCGCGAATTTTCTTGAGGGCTTCAATCAATGACGTGGTCTTGCCAGAGCCTGCACCAGCTATGACCGCGAACGATGTCTCCTCACCGATGCACTTGGCAATTTGGATATCTGCTTCGGTTGGCTGGAGGTCAGGCATTCAACTCTCCTGCAACCGGCTGATCGCCTACACGAGCTTCGAGCCAGCGCAAGCCGACTGCTATGTAGTCCGGAACCGCCCAAGGTGCAGTGCCTTCAACGTCCGGATCACGCGCCAAAACATCCATGGCAAACTCAGTCTTCTTAAATGTAGAGCTCTTTATCCGTTCCCATACCAGCTGATGAAACTCTGCGGCGTCAGCAGGGATGTCCTTTCCGATCGACAACGCGCCACTGGAGAAAAGTCCATGATTTTCATATACAAAAGCTTCTTCAAGCGTCCTGCCGTGGAAATTGTGAGAAGCTCCTCCGTACTCGATCGCAACCGCTTTCTGGAAAGAGACGAAGCGCATATTGTCGGCTTGGATATGATCAGCATCAGGCTTGGCCGTTAGATCGGAGACAAGATCGCTGCCATCGAAGAAGTATTTTATGGACGCGTTCGATGTAACAGCTCCTGCATCCGTTGCCTTACATCCTTTTCGGTTGTTGGCTGGATCGACGGAGTCGATATCGGTGATGACCAAATAAGGAATTCCAAGAAATTCCAACAGCTTTGCGAATCGCATACTGTATGCGCCGCCAACTTCAAGAATGGTGATGTACTTCGCGTTCAATCCTCCTGCCGCCAGATCGATCATCTTTGGCAACAGTAGTTTTTCAACAGCCCCCTCGACCAAAATCGCAGCGTCGGCGAAGAACAGGTCACAATGTATCAGCCGAAGATACTTTTTCAGAAATGCCAGCGCTTCCTCCACACTGACCTCAAGATCACCAACATTGATTGCGTCGGGTTGAAATTCCTTCAGACTTTTGACGATCGACCCTGGGTAGGTGTTCCCAGTGCCTTCATCATCCAAATCGACGCGGCGGAAGTAGCGGATTTTTGAGAAGTCCACCGCATCCAACACATGGGACGAGTGGGTTGTGACAGTGAGCTGCGGACGCGGCTCCGCCTCGCCTGCACCTTGTGTAAGTACCTTCCACATTTGCTTGATGAAGGTTTGCTGCACTTGCGCATGCAGATGAACCTCGGGCTCTTCGACAAAGATCATCTGGCAGAGCGGGCGATTTTCGTCGGTTGCCAGCCACTGCTTGTAGAAGTTGTCGATTTGAATGGCCATGAAGACGAGGTTCTTGAAGCCAAGACCGTTATAGGCCTCGGGCAACTCATGGCTGGATGTGGCGTCTACATAGAAGAGCTCGGCGCTGCCCCGCAGAGCAACTTCGGAGCTAAGCGTCGAAACGATCTTCATCGCTCGATCGTTGTGAGAGGGCAGTCCCAAGTCAGCGATGATGCCCATCAGGGGCTGAAAATGCTGATCATAGTGCGCCGTCAGATTCTGGTTGTTCTCTTCGATCACCGCGACTGCTTCTTCGGCGGCCTCGGCTTGCTCCAGATTCCGCTGGTAGTAGGCAGCAAATGCCTCCGAGAGCCTGTTACTGCGGGTGGCATTTTCGTCGTCGATGTTCCGCTGTGCATCGACGAAATCGACACGAAGCAATGATCGAAGCGTCTTTTTCCCCTCGCTTGGCTCAAGGGGCGTCTGGACAACCCCCGCAGCACTTTTCTCAAGGGAGTAGTATCGGGGCTTGAAGTGCGCCTTAAGATTTCCGTCAAGAGCCAGGAAATCCACCAGTGTCTTCTTGCGTTGCCCGTCGCCTTGGACGGGGAATGCTTGATCATACTTGGTCCAGAGCTCGACTGCATCCTCGACCTCCAAGGAACATCGAATACCAATTTCCGTAAAGTCGCCCGAAAGATCAGTTGCCAGCGCAAAAACTGTTCCAAACTCGATGGCATCAGGGTCAATATGAAACCAAAGATCAAGCTGGATACATGGGTGGGCGGTCTGAGCAGCGGGATCGTATGCATTGATCGCCGTCAGGGAGCAAAGTGAGAAATCGTGAATTTTGAAATCCCGGCTACTTAGAAAGCTCCTGATCGCCGCAGTTGCGGATGTCTTACCGCTGTTGTTTGGGCCCACAAAAACGGTTTCACTTTCTTCGAAATCAATGGACACGTCTTTTAAACGTCGAAAATTTCTTACTGTGATCTTCTTTAGATGCATACTGACCTCAATCTTCCCGCGCTGAAACAAACCCGTTAGATTTATTCGCTCCAGCTACACGCGTACATTCTCGGCTTTGCAGAGCATTTGTACGTATTACTATTTTCCAATTATATTGCTTTCTCATAGCTTGATCTCCGCGTCGGGGTTTCCGGCGGCGAGGGCGTTCATGTAGGCGAGGCAAAGATCGCGCGACCGATACTTGCCACCATAGGCGGCTTTCTCTTCACGCTCGACGATCGGGAACGTCGAATAGATGTAGCGGATGTCGTCGCGGTCGGTGATGCCGTAGAGGTGGAAGAAGACGGCATCGAGCTTGGCGCGCAGAACAAGGCGTCGTTCTTCATCCCAGGTGAACGGCGGCTTCACATTTCCAGCTTCATCCACATAGCCCATGTCCCGCGCAAACGGTTCCATGTCATGGGCCGTATAGGTGAGTTCAAGAACGGCTTCTCGCACGATTTCAGCAGCACTTTTTTCTCCAAAGCGCTCACTTGCAAGCCGATCCGGTGGTATCACAGGAAGCTGTTCAAAGATGTACCAGCTTAAATTGTTACCTTGAATTTTTGCTCTAGCAACAAAGTCGAAGACTATAGATGAGATGTTCGCCAGAAGGTTGGAAACACAAGACTTATATGATTCAAGGCCATTTTCATCTTGATCCGGAACAAGAATTTGAAGTGAGTGCCCGCAACGATTTGTTGGCACAACACAACTTATCATTCCTCTGCGGTTCGTGGGAGAACATACATTTTTATATGCTAGCAACCACGAAAGAGAAATTGGGCGCTTCGGAGCATCATCTTGAACCCAAAATCGGGGTACGCTCATGCGATCAAGATCAGTCTTCTGGTCCGAAGGAATTTCTTTAGGCTGCGCAGGTCTTTTTGAGTTCGCAAGATTCACCACGACATCCGACGAGCGGTGATCGTAGTCCATCATCATTTTACCTTCGTAGAGCGGGCGCGCCTGAAGGCTTCCCTTCTCAAGAATATGATTTCCTATGTGATAAAAACCAATAGCTTCCAACTTCGCCCTAGACTGGAAGTGCTTGGAATCATGCGTGACGTGCATCGGTACACCAAGCTTGATCGGATACTGTTTTTCCCCTGAGTCGTGATGGCTATAGACTGGCGCAGCTTCATAAATTCGCGCGCAAATTTCAGCGTCTCTTCTTGAGCGGAATATTGGCGCAGTCTTCGTATTGGGGTTCACACGATTAAAGTCTTCCGCGCGATACTCAAAAATAACATCCTGGTGTTCAAGTTCACTGACGGCTTGAAGAAAGAACGCGCATTTAGCCGCTTCTTCCAAGGCCACCTTACTAAGAACAAAAACACAGAATTTATATCGGCTATCTACATCTTCAAAAAATGGCCTTAACCCATAGCGGGTGCGCCTATTTTCAAAGTCGATCAGTGTGCGCAACTGACCGCCAGTTGAAACCTGCTCGAAGAATTTGGCCGATGTACCGTCAGAGGCGATGCCCGATGGTACAAGTAAGCCAGAACGACCATTAGCATTAAGCAAACGGCGAGCCTGTTCTACGAATAGAGAGTAGATGTTTGTGTCACCGCCGGATAGCAGTGGGTAATCTCCAGTCTTTCTAGCAACAGTGGTCGCCAAAGTGCTACGTTCGCGTGCCTGTTCAAATTGTCGGTGCAGCTCAGGTGCGCTTTCGATCAACTCATTGATCGCTTCTTTTCGTTCTGCACCGCTTCCAAGTTTAGCAATCTCGGGGACACGCTGTTCAAACCACGGTATCTCTTCAAACCGCATTTTATCCCATGGTGGGTTGCCGATCACGGCATGAAATCCGCCGGTCAAATCATCTACTTCCCAATCCGACCAAATGCCTGGGAAAGTCACTTGCCAGTTGAGGAAGTTTTCCTCTGCGATGAGCATCTGCGCTTGCGCAAAGATATCAGAAAACAGATCAAATTTTTCAGCGGCGCTCATGCGCCCTTTGAGGGTTTCTTCTGCGGCCTTTGCCTTGGGTCTTGTGAGCTTTCGTTTGCCCAAGACGATATCGAGCGGATCACCAAGTTCGCCATCGAAGAAGGCTTGCATCGCAGTCTTCTTCTCCTTGCCTTTGATGTCGAGCCAGTCGATCGCATGGATCAGCTTTAGCAGCGCATCAAGCGGTGCTGTCATGTCTTCAACCTCGGCAAACACGTCTGCCGATCGGTGCGCTTCGGCGATCTCAGCGTCAGTTAGCCCTTCGACGATCTGCATCTTGGATGCCGCCCGCAAGGCGCGCTTCATCGGCTCATGCAGCAAGAGCGGCGTGCCATAGGTCGCGGCCTTGTCGATGCCCTTCTTGACCCAAGAACCAAAAAGGCTGTCACCACAGCGAAGATGGTGATCGAGGAAGGAAAGCGGCGCGCCCACGGTGAAGGTGTGCAGCCACAGCGCCACCTTGGCGAGCTCCACGGCCATCGGGTTCTTGTCCACGCCATAGATGCAGCGCTTGAGCACCATGCGGCGGATGATGTGCCGATCGTCGAGCTGTTCCTCGTCGATCGTCCAGTCCCGTTCATCGGCATTGGCAAGGATGGTGTTGCGGATTGTGTCGATCCGTTCGCCAAGTGGCGAGATGTAGTCTCCCCATTCCTCGGGCGCGTCGAGCTCGGCCTCGGCCATGGCGGTGATCACCTGGTCGGCCATGAAATCGACAAGACTCACAAGGAAGTGGCCAGAGCCCATGGCCGGGTCGCAGATTTTTAGATCAAGAAGCGCTGTCGCGGGGTCATGTAAACGGAGTTGCCCAATCTTGCGATCATCAGCGCGAGTGCTGTCTTCCAGTTCCGTGATCTTGTCCCTGAAGGCACGCTTGCGCTCTTCGATAAGCGGCTCAAGGGTTTCGGTTAAAATGAGCTGCACCAGGTCGTCGGGCGTGTAGTAGCTGCCCGATCCTTTACGCGCGAAAATGTTGGGCTGAACGGTGATATCATCACCGTCGCGCTTCACCTCGTATTCGAGAAGCCGCTCGTAGATCGAGCCAAGCTGCTGCACCGAAAGGTTTCGGTAGTTGATATATTTCCGCCCGTCTGGCGTCACCTCGAAGGACAGAGCGTCGATCACGCGCGCCATGACGGCATCAGGGAGGCGGATATTGGCCAGGATCGCATGGCGCTCCTGGTCGAAAAGACCGCCATTATAGGGCGGCAAGCCGATCGAGGCGTCCCCCTGGTCGATCGCGATGAACAGATCGGCCAGCGCGCCCCAATAGCGCGCGGCGGTTTCCGAGAAAACATCGTTCTTGTCTTTGCGGTCTTTGACATCGATGCGCACTTTGTTGCGCAGTCCGTAGTCGTCATAGCGCGTGTCTTTGACCGGCAAGAGATCACGGTCTTCGGCGTAAAGGATGAACAAGAGACGGTAGAGTAGGATAAGGGCTGCTTCGCGCACAGCCTGTAAATCGGCCTCGGGCGCGGCCTTGACGATCGCGCGCACCAGGTCGGGGAACACCTCCCCGAAAACCTTGTTGGAGAGGTCTTCAGCAACGCGCTCTTCGTAAAATTTGCCTTCTTCGAGGGCTTTCTCGTGGAAGGTGCGCGGATCAGCGCCCGCAGGCACGAAGGCTTCACGCCGGAAGATCAGCAAGAAGACCTTCAGCCAGTGACGGCGATCGTCCTCATTGAGTGCGAAAAGCCCGTCATTGTGGCCTGGCAAATTGAGGATCGCGGCGATGTCGAGCTCGAAGAACTGCTCGGAGACAGATCTCGCGCCCGAAAAGTAGAGCCGCCATTTAGAGCCATTGGTCAGAATGCCCCAACGGAGCGTGCCGCCTGTGATGTCGTCGATGCGGCGCAAGTAGCGAAGCATCTGGGTTGAGGGCGCAGTTTCTTCCCCGCGTCGGCCAGATCGCCTATCGAGGGGGCGCGCCCATCTTTTGGACTCGACCACGGCGCGGCCGAACTCATAGCGCTTCCATTCTTCTGGGAAGCCATTCGCTTTGGCCTTCGAATCAACGCTTTCAAACAACAGACCATCGGGCACGTCTTCGCGCCCCTTTGGTGACAGGTTTTGCTGACGCAGCGACTCCGTCCAGCCAAGGGCTTCAAGAATTGGCCAGATTAGATCGTCTTCTGTCTGGCTTTCATTCGGTGTTTGAGCAATTGGGAAGCCGTCAAAATGGCCACGAACGCTCTCGCCAAACTGTTCAAGATCAGCATCACCAAGCGTAGTCCACTCCGAAACGTTCTGAATGGATTCGGTCAAAAAGTCGGAGGTAAACAGGCTACCCTGGCTTGCAATTTCGCTGCTCAAATCAATATTCCATTTTATTTTGGATCAGGATAGCAGGGAAAGCGATGGAGAACACATCGAAAACTGCGTTTGTCCACAGCATAGACTGTCAATGATAGGCGGGAAACCTCGCCGATCCTATGCACCCATACAACGGTTAGTCATGCCGACAAGTGCGGTTAAGGTTGAGCCGAGTAGTCTCTGGCTGCCACCAGTGCGGTTACAAGGGGCACGATAGCCTTTTGTTCAGGTTCAGCGTCGATACGCTGACGGCATCCAAACCGCGTAGGGTTGGTCTGGGGTATTGGGGGCAGGAACGCCCTCCAAGTCGATGGGGGTAGGGAGAGCGAAGTCTCCCGCGAGCGGGTTTCAAGGGGTGGCGATACACCCTTTGATCCATGGTCCGGTGCAGGTGGAGAGGGAACTCTCCAAGCCCTGCGAGTGATGAAACGGCGATACGTTTACATGGTCATGAAAGGCTCAATGCCAAATCATGACCATTGGCTTTGGGGGATAAAACGGGGGAGCGCAGCAGCCCCCTTTTCAAGATGTGCGGTACTACCGCACACATCTTGGCGCGATAGCCTGAACCCTGAGATCGTACATTCTAGCCATCAAACTGCATGGTCAGATTCGTTTCACTGATGCCAGAACAAGGGTCATAGGCCAATGATAGATCGAGAGGCTCGATTACGGCATGCGCTTGCTGCTGCGCTGGAGCGTTACGATGATCGGGTCGGAGAAACATTCCCTTATGAGGTTGGTCTGCTGATCAATCCCGACGATGCATTTTTAGCGATTGTGCGCCCCGATGGGGCGGGCATCAGCATCGAGGCAACGCTGGCGGTCGTTACACTCATAGAAGAGGTTTGGGCGGCGGCGCTGGACCTCTCAAACGCCTTACCTAACGACAGCCAGATCGCGTTGCTGGGTGATCATGACCATGTGGTCGATATCGCTTTGCGATGGCTGATGCAGCACGAGCTCAACCACGTCGCAGTCGGCCATTTCAAATTGAGCGCCGGAGCTGGAATTGTAGAGGGCGGCGGGCTGACGCAATTTGCGTTGGCGACCCAAAAGCAGAGACCCGCTTCGCCACTTGATCAGCTCAATGCTAGTGATCGAAAGCTTGCTCCACTCTGTCTTGAGTTGCAGGCCGACCACGACGCCACAGAAATTGTCCTTGGCGCGTACTTCAACGAGAACCATGAGCTGTTCAGATATTATGCAATTTGCATCGCGCTTGTGATTTTCGTGATTGAGCGAATTGACCGCGAACAGGGTAATCGAGAAATCAGTCACCCCAAGGCATCAACACGGCTGTTCATGTTGCTCGCCTATCTTGTCGAGCTTCCATACATTCCAGCTTATAAGCGGGCAGCTCAAGAGGGGCTGGAGCATATGCCGGAAGAATATCTTCCCGATAAGACCGAGGTCCAGCAATACAGTAAGGTCGTTGTTGGTCCGGTGTTTGCTGCCTGCGAAATTATCGCTGAGGCAGTCGAGCTGCCTAATATTCTAGATGAGCTTGGCGGCACTGAGGCGTTCTTTGCTGATATCCAAACAGCTGTACTTGGAGGTCAGAGTGATATCGCAGAATTCAAAACCGAGTGCGCCAAGCAATGGGCGGCATTGAAACCGCTCAATGACCGACTGCTGAAAATACTTGGCTGGTAGGTGCTTTGCGCCCAAAACCTCAAGTCACAAATCGAACGTTGATTTGAAACACCCTCAGAAATTCATCTTCAAACCGTGCTGCAAGACTTGGTTGATCCAACGGCAAATCTCTGTCAGGTGCGGTAATAACGACAAAGCTGTGGTCGCCAGCATCATCAAGCTCGACAAGGGGAATTGGTTTTCCTTTGTGGTCACGCGGTAAGAGCTGAACATCATCCACGATGGGAATGCGCCAGCGTCCTTCATCATTGCCTAGCGCCAGCGGATACCATTTTCCTCGATACCCCTGAAACGCGATGGCGTGACCTGAGCGATCCGAGGTCAGCTCCAGACAATACTCCTGGCCAAACTGCAGGACATCGCAAACGTCACTGACATTCGCGGCGCGCTGTGCAATCCCAAATTCATTTTGCATGCGCACAATGCGCAATCCAGTATCAACGCGGCGTTTCTCAAGGAAACGATCCCAGGCGCGTGCAGGGTTCATCTGAAATAACTCTGGTGCAAAAATCTTTGCCAGATCAAAGTGGTTTACTTCCAACCATTGATGCACCAGCTGAGCTTTCTCTACCGAGGTGTTACCCCTTCTAAAATTTGACTCATAATCGGTTCCCACTTCGGGCAAGCCTTTGAAGGCTTGGTCGATCACCTGTCTGATTGTGATCCTTTGAGCATCAGCAACGCCACTAACGGCGCGATAAAGTCTGAGTGTAAATGTGACGCGTTCTTCCTTTGGAAGTGCCCGCCAGTCGATATCCCCAGAATTTTTATCCATGTCCAATACCCGTTTCAACCCGCGCTCTACCTGATGTTGTGCCCTTGGATACCCCTTATTCTGTCAGAGTACGACTATCATTTTTGCAGATAATGCTTTGAGATATAGGACTTTTATCCTATAATGTTCACTTTATGTTCTCACGTATAATGCGTGAAGAAAGGAGGGATCAACAAGGCAAAAGCCACAGCGGCAGAAAGGACAACACAATGCGTGATACACCCCCAAACTTTAACCCCGAGACGGCACCGCCGTCACTGACCATTGATTGGGACGCCTATCTGCCGTTCTTTGAAGATGACGACATCTCCGAGGAAGACAAACTTGAGTTGATCGAAGCGCTATGGTCCATCGTCGTCAGCTTTGTTGATCTCGGCTTTGGCGTTCACCCTGTCCAACAGGCTTGTGGAAAAGACGATGATCCTCTGAGTGATACGCCGCCTGATCTGCTATCATTATTTAAGAGCGAACAATCAGAACAGGAGGACCCATGGCAGGATCAGTAAATCAACAACAGGCCGTTATTTACTGCCGTGTGTCGTCACGGGCGCAAGAAGAGGACGGGCATGGCCTTCAAAGCCAAGAGACTCGTTGCCGCGAGTTTGCTCAATCTAAAGGCTTCAACGTAGCAGCCGTGTTTCCTGATACCATCTCCGGTGGCGGGGATTTCATGAAGCGTCCGGGGATGGTGGCTTTGTTGTCATTCCTTGATGCGCAACCTGATACGCGCTTTGTCGTGATCTTTGATGACCTTAAACGTTTTGCGCGTGACACACGGTTTCATCTGGATTTGCGCGAGGCCTTCCGTGCGAGGCGCGCATCCATCGAATGCCTGAACTTCAAATTTGATGAGACACCGGAAGGTGAATTCATCGAGACGATCATGGCGGCCCAAGGTGCGTTAGAACGTAAACAAAATGGACGGCAAGTTGCACAAAAAATGAAGGCTCGTATGCAGTCGGGTTACTGGGTGCATAACGCACCTGTCGGTTATCGCTACATGACGGTGAAGGGGCATGGCAAATTACTTGTTCCTGATGAACCACATGCAAGCGTTGTGCGCGAAGCGCTGGAAGGTTTCGCCGCTGGACGCTTTCAAACGCAGACGGAAGTGAAGCGTTTTTTAGAAACCAAGCCTGACTACCCGCACAACCTTCAAGGGGAGGTTCGTGATAAGCGTGTCTCAGACCTTTTAAGACAACCTCTCTACGCTGGCTATGTGTGCAGTAAAGTCTACGGGCTGAGTTGGCTCAAAGGTCAACATGCTCCTCTTATCTCAATGGCGACATTCGATAAGGTGCAAGAGCGCCTGAAAATAACTGGATATGCACCAGAACGAAAAAATACCGGTGTGGACTTTGCTTTAAGAGGATTTGCCACCTGCGGCGATTGCAACGCGTCTCTGCGGTCTTCTTGGTCCAAAGGCAAATATAAGAGCTACCCATATTATGCATGTCATACGAAGGGTTGTGACAGCTACGGTAAATCAATTCCGCGCGACAAACTCGAAGATGCGTTCGGTGAGGTCGTCAGAACACTTGAACCTAGCCCAAAGCTCTTTGCTCTGACGAAGGCCATGTTCAGACAAGCTTGGGATGCACGTTTGGCACAGGCGAAGGACGCGAAGCGTTCAACGCAACGCCAGATTGTCAATATCGAGAAGCAAATTGAAACGCTGCTTGGCCGTATCATGAACGCGACAAGCGACCCTGTGATCGTCGCGTATGAAAGCAAGCTCGATCAGCTTGAAAAAGACAAGGCTCGCATGCGTGAAAACCTCTCAAAAAGTGAGCCAAAGGCTGGCATGCTTGAGGAGATGATAGAACTCTCACTGAAATTTCTCTCAAGCCCCTGGAAAATATGGGAAAGCGGAGACATTGCTCTGCGCAGAACGCTGCTCAGATTGGCATTTACAGAGGGATTTGCGTACCATCGAAATGGAGCACATAGAACACCTCAAAAAGCGTTGCCCTTCAAGGCTTTGGGCATGTTTTCAGGGGGTCAAATGATTAATGGTGCTGAAGGGGAGGATTGAACTCCCGACCTCGTCATTACCAATGACGCGCTCTACCACTGAGCTACTCCAGCACTATCGGCGGCTGAGTAGCCCCATTCGCAAATTGGTGCAAGCGTAATCTGGACCATATCCGCCCGCTACGCTAGACAATGCGAATGTCACACGATACCGCCCCGCAAAAGCCACGCACTCCGAAGCAAAATCGGGAAGACAGGCTGAAGGCTGCGCTCAAGGCCAACATGGGTCGGCGCAAAGCTCAGGCGCGTGCACGGACCGATAAGTTGCAGGCTGATCACACGCAGTCTGATGAAGCGCAGGCAGACAATGGTCGTGACGACCTAGACAAGGAAGGCTGAAGGATGGATTCGATTGTGGTCAAGGGCGGCGGCGCGCTGTCAGGGCAAATTCCGATCGCGGGTGCCAAGAATGCCTGCCTGACCCTGATGCCGGCAACCTTGCTGTCAGAAGAACCCCTGACGCTGACGAACGCACCGCGCCTGTCAGACATTCGCACCATGACAGAGCTTTTGCGCTCGCTCGGTGCCGAAGTATCAACGATGCAAGAGGGCAAGGTCCTGGCGCTTTCGTGTCACGGTGCCATCAACACCCGCGCCGAATACGACATCGTCCGCAAGATGCGCGCCTCCAATCTGGTGCTGGGGCCGCTGCTGGCCCGCGAAGGTCATGCGCAGGTGTCCTTGCCCGGCGGCTGCGCGATCGGCGCGCGCCCAATGGATATTCACACAGACAGTCTGGCCCTGATGGGGGCCGAAATCGATCTGCGCGATGGCTACCTGCATGCCAAAGCCCAGGGCGGATCGCTCAAGGGGGCTGTCATCGACTTCCCGTTTGCTTCGGTCGGGGCGACGGAAAACATCATGATGGCCGCGACGCTGGCCAAGGGGACAACGGTCATCAACAACGCCGCCCGCGAACCTGAAATCGTTGACCTTGCCGATTGCCTGCGCGCCATGGGGGCACAGATCGACGGGGACGGGACCAGCCGGATCGAAATTCAGGGCGTTGACCGTCTGGGGGGCGCGACACACCGCGTTGTCACCGACCGGATCGAACTGGGCACCTACATGCTGGCCCCGGCCATCTGCGGCGGCGAAGTTGAATTGCTGGGCGGCCGGATCAACCTGCTGCAAGCGTTCTGCGAAAAGCTGGATGCGGCGGGCATTGACGTGACCGAAACCGAAAACGGCCTCAAGGTGGCGCGGCGCAATGGTGTGATCAGTGCCGTCGACGTGACCACGGAACCGTTTCCCGGCTTTCCGACCGATTTGCAGGCGCAGATGATGGCGCTGCTGTGTACCGCGGACGGGACCTCGGTTCTCGAAGAGAAAATCTTCGAGAACCGCTTTATGCACGCGCCTGAACTGATCCGCATGGGGGCCGACATTGAGGTTCACGGCGGCACGGCCACGGTAACCGGCGTGAAAAAGCTGAAAGGGGCACCGGTCATGGCCACCGACCTGCGCGCTTCGGTGTCGCTGATCCTTGCGGCGATGGCGGCAGAAGGCGAAACCAGGGTCAACCGCGTCTACCACCTGGACCGCGGTTATGAACATGTCGTGGCCAAGCTGCGCGGTGTGGGCGCAAACATTGAACGGATAAAAGAACAATGACCCAGGACGCACGTTTCGAAGACGGTCGCGAGGCCCCCCTGAACCTGGGTGCCCTGGACAGTGACGACCTCAAGGTGATCTCTTCCTTGGCGCAGGATGCCGTGTTCCCTGCCTCTGAAATGCGCTGGCACCAGAAGGGCGCGCGCTTTGCACTGCTGCTGAACCGTGTCCGTTGGGAAGACGCAGGCAAAACCCGCCACGCGGCCGAACGTGTGCAATCGGTCCTGATGTTCAACAACGTCCAGCGGGTATCAAGCCAGGGCGTCGCCAAAGGCGACACCGATACAATCCTGTCGCTGCTGCAAATCGAGTTCACGCAAACTGATGCCCCCTCTGGCGACGTGATCCTGACCCTTGCAGGCGACGGCGCGATCCGGCTCAGCGTCGAAGCGCTCGAAGTGACCCTCAAAGACGTGACACGCCCCTACATGGCCCCCTCGCGCAAGCTGCCGGAACATCCGGCCTGATCCCCTTCTCTGGCTCTTAAATATCCTCGCGCGAAGCGCTTGCACCCCAATGCCAAACCATGCCCGGCCAATGTTCGGCCCCCGGCGGAACAGGAGATTCCATGCCTCAGTTTCTTGACCATGCGCAGTCCGATTTCGAACAGGCATTCACCGCCCTGTTGTCAGCCAAACGTGAGGACAGCCCCGATGTGGACGACGTTGTTGCGGATATAATCGCACAGGTCCGCGCGACGGGCGATGCCGCTGTCATTGCGCTGACCGAAAAGTTCGACCGCATCACGCTGACGCCACAGACGCTTCGAATTACTGCGGCCGAAGTCGACGCTGCCGTTGCTCAGGTCTCGGCCGATGACCGTGCGGCGCTTGAACTGGCGGCAAACCGCATCCGCGCCTATCACGCGCGTCAACTGCCCGAAGACGCCGAATGGACGGACGAGGCTGGTGCGATACTCGGTTGGCGCTGGACGGCAGTCTCGGCGGCGGGGCTTTATGTGCCCGGCGGCTTGGCGAGCTATCCCAGTTCTGTTCTGATGAACGCGATCCCGGCCAAGGTCGCAGGCGTTGCGCGGCTTGCCATGGTCGTGCCGACCCCCGACGGTATCCTCAACCCGTTGGTCCTGCTGGCGGCGCGCATCGCGGGCGTTGACGAAATCTACCGCATCGGCGGGGCGCAGGCGGTTGCCGCATTGGCCTATGGCACTGAAACGATCCCGCCGGTGGACAAGATTACCGGTCCGGGAAATGCCTTCGTGGCCGCCGCCAAGCGGCGCGTGTTTGGCAAGGTCGGCATCGACATGATCGCGGGCCCTTCGGAAATTCTGGTGATTGCCGATCAGGACAACGACCCTGACTGGATCGCCCTTGATCTGCTGTCCCAGGCCGAACATGACGAAAGTGCGCAATCCATTCTGATCACCACCGACGCGGCTTTCGGGCAAGCGGTCGCTGCAGCCGTCGATAAACGTCTCGAAACCCTTGAACGGCGTGCTATTGCCGGTGCCAGCTGGCGCGACAACGGGGCGATCATCACCGTGCCTGACATCGCCACGGCGGCCGCCCTTAGCAACCGCATCGCACCGGAGCATCTGGAGCTTTGCGTCGCGGATGTTGATGCGCTGAGCGCGCAGATCACCCATGCCGGTGCGATTTTCCTTGGCCAGTGGACCCCCGAAGCCATCGGCGATTATGTCGGCGGGCCGAACCATGTGCTGCCAACGGCGCGCTCGGCGCGGTTTTCTTCGGGGCTGTCCGTGCTGGATTTCATGAAGCGCACGACCCTTGCCCGCATGACCCCTGACGCCTTGCGCGCGATCGGGCCATCGGCGGAACGGCTCGCGCGCTCAGAAAGCCTCGAGGCGCATGGCCTGTCCGTCACGGCGCGTTTGCGCAAGCTGAACGACTAGACGCAGCGACGCAGATTGATCAAAACCGGTGGGCGGGCTAAGGTCTGCCAAAGATCTGATAGAATTGAGAAGCCCATGTCGCGCATCACGCATATCGTCCTTGACGATGCGAACCTGCCCCCGCCCACCCCCGAGATAGAACAGGAACGCAAAGTCGCGATGTTCGATCTGCTGGAGGATAACGTTTTCGCCCTGCCAGTGCGCGCGGATCGCCCTGCGCCCCAAGGCCCGTACCACCTTGGCCTGTCGATCCGGGACAAGCGGCTGGTCTTTGATGTGAACACGGAAAATGATGAAAAAGCTGCGGAATTCCACCTGTCACTGGGGCCGTTCCGGCAGGTCGTCAAAGACTATTTTCAGATCTGCGAATCGTATTTCGAGGCGGTCAAGAAATCTGCCCCCGCCCAGATAGAAACCATCGATATGGCCCGTCGTGGCATCCACAACGAAGGGTCACGCGTGCTGCAAGAGCGGCTTGAGGGCAAGGCAGAGATCGATACCGACACTGCACGCCGCCTGTTCACCCTGATCTGCGTCCTGCATTACGGCGGCTAGATGAAGGACGCATTGCCCCAATCGGTGCTGTTTTGCTGCGACCACAATGCTGTGCGGTCGCCGATGGCCGAAGGGTTGATGAAGAAATATTTTGGCACCGGCACCTACGTGCAATCCGTCGGTGTGATGAACGATCTTGAAATTGACGGCTTTTCGATTGCCGTCTGTCAGGAACTTGATGTTGAACTGTCGCGCCACCGTTCGCGCAGCTTCGACGAGATGGAGAATTGGGGCGACGACCTCAGTTCCTTTGATCTGATCATCGCGCTAAGCCCCGCCAGCCAGCGCCGTGCGCTTGAACTGACGCGGTTTTACCATCTAACCGTCGAATATTGGCCAATCCTTGATCCCACGGGTTTGGGTGAAACCCGCGAAGCCAAGATGGCGCAATATCGCGCGGCGCGTGACCAGATCAAGGACCGTTTGATCGCGCGTTTCGGTCCGCCCACTTGCAGTCTGACGTAAGGAAATCCCATGATGCAGATCATCAAGACCTATTTTGACGCATTCAATGCGGGCGATGTGGACGGCATGCTGGCCTGCCTGTCGGATGATGTGGCCCACCACGTCAACGAAGGTGATATTCGCATCGGACGCGACAAATTCGCCGATTTTTGCAGCCACATGAACCGCTGCTACGCCGAACAATTGACGGATATGGTGATCTTCGCGTCCGAAGACGGCGCGAGAGCTGCGGCCGAATATGTGGTCAATGGTACCTATAAAGCGACGGATGAGGGGCTGCCGGAAGCCCGCGGTCAGACCTATGAAATCTCCGCAGGATCGTTTTTTGACGTCCAGGGCGGCAAGATCACCCGTGTGACCACCCGCTACAACCTTACCGACTGGATCGCGCAGGTCTCATGAGGGTTGCAGCCCTGACCGGCGACGCCCTTGCCTCCGCCTTGCCTGACGTCGCCCGTTTGCGTGTCAACGTGTTTCGCGACTGGCCCTATCTCTATGACGGGGACCTCGCCTACGAGGAAACCTACCTGCAAAGCTATCGTGCCAGCCCCCGCGCCATCGTGGTCGGGGCCTTTGACGGGGACGCGCTGGTGGGGGCCAGTACCGGCACGCCGCTGGCAGACCACGCCGATGATTTTTCACGGGCCTTTGCGGCGACGGGCCTGAACCTTGACCGGATCTTCTACTGCGCCGAAAGCGTGCTGCTGCCCGCCTATCGGGGCAGGGGCATCGGCCATCGGTTCTTTGATCTGCGCGAGGCGCACGCGCGCCGCCATGGGTTCACCAAATGCTGCTTTTGCGCGGTGCAGCGGCCCGCGGATCACCCGGCCAGACCGTTGGACGCCCGTCCGCTTGATCCGTTCTGGCGCGCGCGCGGCTATGCGCCTCTGACGGGCGTCGTGGCAGAGTTTGAGTGGAAAGACGTCGGCCTGGAATCCCAGACGGCCAAGCCGCTCCAGTTCTGGATGCGTGATCTCTAGCGGTCTTTGACTATGTGGCTCAGGTCGCGCTGCACAGGGCCTCGGCGGTCTGGCCATAGGCTTTCCACGCGCTCCAGAACGCGTTGTCGCTTGAGCGATCTGACTGGCGTGCCTGCTGCAGCTTGTGCGGGTCCTTGAACACGGAAACGCCGCGCCGCTGCTGGGCCGACGACAATTCCCGATCCGCGACCGCCTGAATGCAGCCACACCGTGCCCGGCTGGCCTGCTTGCGGCCGGTTTGCAGGCAGGCCGAATTGATCGGGCCGGTCGCGAAGAGGATCACCCCGCCGCCATAGTTTCCGCTGGGGTTATATCCGCGCGAACCGCCACATGCGGCCAACGCGGATAGCGCACAGATCATGGTTAAAAGTCGTAACATTTGATGCCTCATCTTCGGCGCGTCGGGTTGATCCCGTTTGCTGCCCCTGCTGCTTGGGCGCGACTATGCCGTAAAATGCAAGATGGGGCAATTCACGATAATGAAATGCCTTTGCCCGAAATGATCGGGCAAAGGCGTTTTTCAGAACTTCCAGCGGGCACCGACAAATGTCACGTCCATGTCCTGATAGGACGCAGAGGCGCTGTCGAATTCATAGGTGCGGTGCGTTGCGAACAGTTCAGTGTTGTACTGATCAAGGCGCTGAACAACCGCGACGCCGACAGACGACGTGCTGGACCCGGCCACGACGAAATCATTGCCGTCGTAGTAATCAATCGAGAACCAAGTCGAGCCGATGGCGAGATAATCGCGCGTCAAACCCGCTTTGATGTAGGCGTAATCACCTTCTCCGCCAACGCGACGACCTGCCGAAACAGCCAGGCTAAGGCCGGTTGGTTCGTGCAGAACGGCAGTGGATCCCATGACCAGATCATTCGTGCTGTCGCGGAAGGAATAGCCCAGACGTGCGTCGACCTTGTAATCGCCGTAGTCGTTCGCATAGCGCGTCCCGATATCGTAATAGTCGTTGTCATCCCCCGATTTCAGGACCTCCTGACCCGCCGATACCGATGCAGAGAAACCGCTGAAGACTGGCGTGTCATAGCGAACGCGCAAGCGGCGGCTTCCGTCGAAAGAGCTGTTCGTGTTGCCGATGCTGACAGCCGACAGCGTGCCATCGGCAAACCGCAAGGACTGACCGCCCGCGATGTCGCTGATGCCGACATATGCGGCAACGCCTGTCCCCGAGAAATCGGCTTCGGCGGAACCGTCCGTCGACGTGCTGCCCTGACCGAAAGAGAACGTGCCCATGGTCGGCGTCCGGTATGACAGGTCAAGCTTGCGCAACTCGGTCCGGCGGTATTCGCCGTCAAAATCGTTGTCCTGACCGTTCAGACTGGAAGACCCTGTCAGGCCCAAGCCGGTTTCGAGCGTCAGCTTGAGTTCGGAGCCGTTTTGCAGCGCCTGCGTCATCGTCAGACCGATGCGGCTGTTGGAGTTGTCATTGTCCGTGAATGCGGAATTGCTGTCGACGCCATCGTCAACGCTGACCACGCCCAAGTTCAACTGACCGTAAAAGTCCCAAACCGGCCCGGCTGATTGGGCTTGTGCCAGCGCAGGTACGACCGCAAGGCCAAGCGCGGCGACGGTTACAGTTCCCAGCTGTTGTTTGATCTTCATCTCTAAATTCCTTTTTTCACCCGGCCCACAGTGTCGCAGGCCATTAGAGACCCTGGACCTAGAACGCCGATCGTGCCGACGAAACCATAAGGTAGCCGAACTAAGATGATGTGTTGCATCTAGGCCCTGCTCAAACAAAAGTGAGCAGGATATTGGTCCTTATTTTCTTGGGATTTCAGGGTGATATGCAGTTTTTGCATAAGTGTTTCCCGCATCCAGCCCTTGTATTGATCGACCGGGGACAAAGGGAATTACGACGTCAGGGCAGGGCCGCCGTTAAACATGGCGCAAACATCAACGCCGGCAGGCCATCCGCCCCATTGACCAGCGCCCGAATCCGCACCATATCCCTATCCATGACAGCACTTTCACACATCCGCAATTTCTCCATCGTCGCCCATATCGACCATGGTAAATCCACGCTCGCTGATCGTCTTATTCAAGAGACGAACACAGTCGCCTTGCGCGATATGAAAGAGCAGATGCTCGACAGCATGGACATCGAACGCGAACGCGGCATCACGATCAAGGCACAAACCGTGCGGATCGACTATACCGCGCTCAATGGCGAGAATTACGTTCTCAACCTGATCGACACGCCCGGCCACGTCGATTTCGCCTATGAGGTGTCACGTTCCATGCGCGCCGTCGAAGGGTCGCTGCTGGTTGTCGACAGCACCCAGGGCGTCGAAGCGCAAACATTGGCCAACGTCTATCACGCGCTGGATGCGGATCACGAGATCGTGCCCGTCCTGAACAAGATTGACCTGCCCGCCACCGATTGCGACCGCGTCGCGGAACAGATTGAGGACGTGATCGGCATCGACGCCTCCGAAGCGATCCGCGTATCTGCCAAGACCGGCGTCGGCATCATCGAAACCCTCGAGGCTGTGGTGCACCGTCTGCCGCCGCCCAAAGGCACGCTGGACGCACCGCTCAAAGCGATGCTGGTTGATTCGTGGTACGACAGCTATCTGGGCGTGATCGTTCTGGTGCGCATCATGGATGGTCAGCTGAAAAAGGGCGACCGCATCCGCATGATGCAGAACGGGTCCGTGCATCACGTTGACCGCATCGGCGTGTTCCGTCCCGCAATGACCGAAATTGACGTGCTGGGGCCGGGCGATATCGGGTTCCTGACCGCGTCGATCAAACAGGTCCGCGACACCCGCGTCGGCGATACCATCACCCACGAGAAAAAAGGCTGCGACAAGGCATTGCCGGGCTTCAAGCCTGCACAGCCTGTGGTCTTCTGCGGCCTGTTCCCCGTGGACGCCGCCGAATTCGAAGACCTGCGCGACAGTATCGAAAAACTGGCGCTGAATGATGCGTCCTTCAGCTTCGAGATGGAAACCTCGGCCGCGCTTGGTTTCGGTTTCCGCTGCGGGTTCCTTGGCCTGCTGCACCTCGAGGTGATCCGCGACCGGATCGAGCGCGAATATGACATTGACCTGATCACCACGGCCCCGTCGGTTATTTACGACATCCACATGAAAGACGGCACCGTCACGCAGTTGCACAACCCTGCGGATATGGTCGACCTGACCTTTGTGGACCACATCGAAGAGCCGCGCATCAAGGCGACGATCCTTGTGCCCGATGACTATCTGGGCGACGTGCTGAAGCTGTGCCAGGACCGCCGTGGCATCCAGTTGGACCTGACCTATGCGGGCAGCCGCGCGATGGTGGTCTATGACCTGCCGCTGAACGAAGTGGTGTTCGACTTCTACGACCGCCTGAAATCGGTGACCAAGGGCTATGCGTCCTTTGACTATCAGATGATCGGCTACCGTCAGGACAATCTGGTGAAAATGTCGATCCTTGTGAACGACGAGCCGGTTGATGCCCTGTCAACGATGGTCCACCGCGACCGCGCCGAAACGCGAGGCCGTGCAATGGTCGAAAAGCTCAAAGACCTGATCCCGCGCCACATGTTCAAAATCCCGATCCAGGCGGCCATCGGCGGCAAGGTCATCGCTCGCGAAACATTGTCTGCGATGCGCAAGGACGTGACTGCAAAATGTTACGGCGGCGACGCCTCGCGCAAGCGCAAGCTGCTGGACAAGCAGAAGGCTGGTAAGAAGAAGATGCGCCAGTTCGGTAAGGTGGATATCCCTCAGGAAGCGTTCATTTCCGCGCTGAAGATGGATGGCTAACGCGGTCCATCTCGGGTTGATATAAAGCGCGGTGGGGTGAGCGTCCTGCGCACTGGGATGCGGTCCCTTCCAGTGCGGATAAGAACTGTGTTTATGAACCCGATGCAGAAGTTAGGCAAAGCCTAGGCCCTCTGCTCGAATGGTTATTCGCGGGTCTCCATTTGCCGAATTGTCTTAGACCATTGGCTCAATGCGTCCAGCAAAATGGAAACGACGGAGCAGATGATGGAACGCTCCCAAAACCGCCGTTGCCAGATGCCTGCGTCGCCTTTACGGCGATTGCTCTG
>NZ_DS999213.1:1761761-1862809 GCF_000156335.1 Roseobacter sp. GAI101 | reverse complement strand
GCCGTCCTTGTCGTATTCCAACGTCATCTCGTCGCCGGGTTCGACATAGATCGCACCGGTTTCTTCGTTGATGATGTCGCGTGCCGCAAATTTGCCGACAATGTGCTCGAATGGTAGAACCAGTTCGCTCACCTTGCCCTCATCGACCAGCTGCTTGACGGCGCGTGGCGTTACTTTCTTGCCCTTTTCGAACAAGACTTCGCCGGTTGCGGCATCGATCAAATCGTAGGTCGGGCGGGTGCCACGGACACGGTCCGGATAGAATGGTGCGACCCAGCCTTCGCCAGCTTTCAGCGTATAGGTGACGGTGTCATAATACGCGTCCATGATCGCTTCCTGGTCAAGACCAAGCGCGTAGAGCAATGTCGTGACAGGCAATTTACGACGACGGTCAATCCGGGCAAAGACGATGTCTTTGGCATCGAATTCGAAATCCAGCCAGGAACCGCGGTAAGGAATGATGCGGCAGGCAAACAAAAGCTTGCCCGAAGAGTGTGTCTTGCCCTTGTCGTGGTCAAAGAACACACCGGGAGACCGGTGCATCTGGCTGACGATCACGCGTTCGGTCCCGTTCACGACAAATGTGCCGTTCGGGGTCATCAAAGGCATGTCGCCCATGAATACGTCTTGTTCCTTGATGTCCTTGACCGCCACCCTACGCACCTCGCGGGTGAATCGCGATTTGATGGCACGCCACCGGACCGAGAAATCCGCGTCACCGGGCGACAGCGTCCATACCGTGTGCAGATGGTTCGGCAACACTACAAAGGCGTCGATCTGAAAGGGGCGTTCGGCCATCGTGATCCGCACGGCCCGGTGTCGCGCGGACACCTCGCGCAGCAGCAGGTCAGACCCTCGCTCAGCCAGGCAGACGGCGAAAAATAGGTACCACCGGGTACATACATGCGGCGGTATTTGCTCATACTTCAAGGCTGCGCGATTCTGGTTAACAACCCATTGCGCCCCGCGCAGCGCCGACCTAAACCACACCCCATGACATGCCCCCTTTGCACAACAGATGCCCCGCTCGTTTCCGTTCCCGTCGCAGGCGGCCCTGCGGACGCGAGCGTTGACGTTTGCGCCCTTTGCGCTGATCCTGAAACACCTGCAGATCACTTCCGACCTATCGCGTCGACGATGTGGTCCGAGGATGCGGCGCTTCAGGTCTATGCCGCGCGGACACTGAAACGGCTCGACACCGACTGGGCGCGCGATTTGCTGGAACAGCTGTATCTTGATGACGAAACCCAAAGCTGGGCCGATAACGTGGCGGCCCCGACAGATCACAAAGACAGCAACGGCGTGCCGCTTGCCAGCGGTGACACTGTGGTGTTGATCAAGGATTTACCTGTAAAAGGCGGCGGTTTCACGGCCAAGCGCGGCACAGCCGTGCATCGCATTTCCTTGGTGGCCGATAATCCCGCCCATATCGAAGGGCGCGTCGAAGGTCAGCGGATCGTCATCCTGACCGAGTTTGTCAAAAAGCGTTAGGGCAGCGTGCGCAGGTCGGCGGGGGCTGCGCCACCATCCAGCATCCGGCCAAGGCATGCGCGGGTAAACTCCCATATCTCGTGGGTATGCACCAGATGATGGGTGAGGAACCCGAGCGGCTCGGTCGTATCGGAAAGCCCCATGCGGCGGTCCTGCAAAAGCGATACGATCCCCGCGATTTGTTCCTCGGGCGGCACCA
The DNA here is from genome assembly GCF_000156335.1 of Roseobacter sp. GAI101. Taxonomy (GTDB): domain Bacteria; phylum Pseudomonadota; class Alphaproteobacteria; order Rhodobacterales; family Rhodobacteraceae; genus Sulfitobacter. The sequence continues at coordinate 1,861,119 of NZ_DS999213.1, read as the reverse complement.
GTCCGCGCCCGCCGCGCCAGAATATCGGGTCGATATGGGTGTTGATCCGGACCATTCCGGGTACTGCCAAACGGGACGTCCGCGGCAAATAGGTCGAGACACCGCAGTAACCTGCCTGCGCCAGCCCCGGCAGCAGACCCGGATCAAGGCGGTTCCAGGGCGGCACGAAGATCGGCAGCAGTCTTGCACCGAACAGCGCCTGCATCCGCGCCAATGCTTGCCTGGCATCGGTCAACGCATCGGGCCGCGGATGGCCGAATTCGGCCTTCTTGGCCCCGGCGGGGGCGTGGTTATGGTGCTGCCAGCCGTGGACGACCGGGATGACGGCATCATGGCCTGCCACAAACTGGGGGAGGGAAGGCTGCGCGAGTTTCGGGATCACGGCGAGATGGACGGGCAGGTGCAAATCCTCGGCCAAGGCGGTCAGAACCTCAAGATCGGGTGTTGCGGCGATGGCATCATCATCGCGCCACCACAGCGGCAGAGCCAGCCCGCTGGCGCGCCACAGGGCCAGCTCTGTGGTCAACGGGGTCCAGTCGATTTTCATGCTTTGGTACCGCGCAGCAATTCAGACCGCATTTCATCGGTCAAGGTCACCGTCATGGCCGCGCCGTCCAACCCGGCACTGCGCGCTGCGCGATCAGGACTGGCAAGCACGGTCTTTAACGTGGCAAGCAAGCTGTCCGGTGTCAGATCAGCGTTGCGCAGCACGCCGATCCCCGGCATCTGCGCCAAAGCATCTGCGCGCAATCCCTGTTCAACCTCATTGCCCGCATCAAACGGCACGAAAACCGCGCGGACCCCGCTTTGCAACACGTCCAGCGCCGTGTTGTATCCACAAAGCGAAACCGAAGCGGCGGCATGGTACAGCATCTGGCGAAACTCGGGGCGGGCGGGTTCTATCACCACATTTGCAGGCGCGGTTAGCATCAGGGCATCACAGGGCGCGGCGGCGTTCTGTCCGCCAAGCAACAACCGCCAGCGCCTGTCCGGGTCCCGCGCGGCGGCGGCGCGGCAGGTGTCGAAGACATGCGCGCCAACATCGCCGCCCCCTGCGCTGACGATGATTTCACCATCCCCCAGCCCGTGCGGGTGCGGGCCAGCGGGGGGCGGGGCGACGAAACCGGTGTAGCGCAGCTTGGCTTGCACTGCGTCAGACACCGGCCAGCTTAGCGACAGGGGCGTTATGTCGGCGTCTGAATGGACCAGCACGGCGTCATAGAACCGTGCGATCAGATCATCGGCCAGCGCGGCCTTGGCGGGCTTTGACGGCGGGGCCAGAATGTCGCGGACCGATGCGCAGATCAGCGGGCGTTGGGGCAAATCATGCGCCGCCTCCAGCAAGGCGGTGAATTCGGCTTTCAGGGTGCGACGGCCAAAGGGAAACAGTTCGGTAATCAGCACGTCAGGTTGCAGGTCCTGCAGATAGTCCATCAGCATGGCGCGCCTCGCGTCGTAAACCTCTGGGCCCGCCAACGCACCATCCTGGTCGAGAAGCCGCGCGAAATCGATCCCGTCTGATCGCAGCGGCGGCAGTTGCAGCACCGTCACACCGTCGCTGTTCAATTGCGGGGCCTGCATCCCGCCCGATATGACCGTCGCATCATGGCCTGCAGCGCCATAGGCGCGGGCGAGGTTCAAGGCGCGGGCCAGATGGCCGGTCCCGAGCAAATGTGTCACGACAATCAAGACGTTCATGCGCGGTTCTCCAATCGGATCGGACCGGACACGGCCTGCCATCCCTCGGGCGCAATCCGGAGGACATAGAGCCGGTTGCGTTTGACCTGAAACGGGGCAGGGCCGTCAAAATCCCAGCCCGTCGCATGGGCCAGCAACACCCGCATCACGCCGATATGACATACGGCCACCGTATCACAGCGCAGGCTTTCGGCCCAGGGGATCAGCCGCGTGCGCAATGCTGCGGGGCTTTCGCCGCCCGGTGGCCTATAGTCCCAGCCCCAGTCTTCGATATCGCGAAACCCGCTTGCCGGGTCGGCTTTCAGGTCGATGCCGCGTTTGCCTTCCCACTGGCCCCAGTCCATCTCCATCAAGGCGTGGGTCGTCGCGGGCGCACGGTCTGCGACCAGATGGGCCGTCTCGACGGCGCGGGATAGCGGGCTGGCTACCAGATCGGCATCGCCCCATGGCGCGGGCAGGCGCAGCGCGGCCAGTTGGGTGCGCGCCTCTGCGTCCAGCGCAATGTCCGTCCGGCCCTGAATGCGTCCGGCGCGGTTCCAATCGGTGTGACCGTGGCGCAGAATGGCAAGCTGGATCATAGGGATACCCCGGCCCGGGCCAGCCCGCGCCGCAGCGTGTCGGCCGCAGCGGGCAGCAAATGGTGGCCCGCCACATGGCAGCGTGCGCGTTCGCCCAAGGCCATGCGCAGGGATGGCACGGCCAACAGCGCCTGAAGCCTTGTCGACATCGGGGCGATCCCGTCCTCGGGGTCTGCGTAATCACCGGGGGCCAGCACGTCGCACACGCCGGGTCGGTTTTGGGCGACGATGGGCAAACCTGCTGCCTGCGCCTCAAGGTAGGCCAGGCCGAAGGCCTCGTTCACGCCGGGCCAGAACAGCAGGGATGCGCGGGCATAGACGCTTTCCATTGCGGTGGCATCCAGTTGTCCCAGGAACCGCACGGCCTTCCCGAAGGGGGCCATCAACGCCTCGACCTGCGGGCGGGCAGGGCCGTCGCCAGCGATGTCCAGGGCCCATGCGCCTGAGGGCAGATGGTGTAACGTCTCTGCGATGATGCGATAGGACGCCAATTTGTCGCCACTGCGCAGCATGCCCACCGACAGCATTGGTCCATTTCCCAAGGACATCGCGGGCAAGGTCTGGCGAGCAAGGAAAGGACGCAGATGCAGCAGGGTCTGGCCTTGGGTCTTGTCGCGTTCAAGGGTCTGGGCATCGCGCTGCGTCAGGTAAAAGATCACATCCGCCGCGTCGCTGGCAGCTTCGGCGGCTTTGGCAAAGGGCGCCCACGGTCCGGTCAGTCGCTTGCGCGCGCGGGTGGATTCGATCAGCAGATAGGGGATCTTCAGCGCTTTGGCGACGGCGGGACCGATCAGGTCAGGGGCCTTGTAGTAGTTGTGATAGGTGATCCAGGCCGCCCATTTTTCACGGTGCCCCTGAGGGATCAGGCGCGCCACCTCGGCCTTGGCAGCATCAAACAAGCGCTGTTGCACTGCTGCATCGCCTGCACCGTCGCGACTGCGCAAATCACTGGCAAGGGTCACCTGCGCCCCGCCGAATTCCAGCGCTGCGATCAGGGCCCGCGCCATTGCACGATCGCCTGATGGCACAGCATGGTCCGCAGCCTTGAGCGGTGCATAAAAAGCAAGATTCATCAGTCCGCCTGCACCAGCAGTGCATTCAGCCGTTTGTGCAGCTGTCGGATGCCCGGTGCCATCGTAAAGTCGCTGTGCAATCTGGCATGGGCCGCTTCGGCAAGTCGCGGCCCAAGCGCCGGATCATCGGCAAAACCCTGGATCGCGCTGGCCAATGCAGCCGGCGCGTCGTCGCTCAGGATACCGCTGGTGCCTGTATCTATAAATTCGGGGATCGCTGATACCGGCGTGCTGAGGATTGGCAGCTTTTGACCGGCCGCCTCCATCAGGACATTGGGCAGGCCGTCGCGGTCACCGTCCTGTGCGATCCGCGAGGGCAGGACGAACAGATCGGCAGCACGCATGGCCGCGATCACCTCGGGCTGGTCGCAGGCCCCGCGCCATGTGATGCGGTCATTGATGCCCAAAGCCGTGGCACGGTCCTGCATCGTGTCCGACAGACTGCCGCCGCCAATATGGGTCCAGCGCCAGTCCAGCGTCTCGGGCAGCAAGGCCAGCGCGTCGATCAGGTTGTCAAAGCCCTTTTTCTCGACCATGCGGCCCACGGACATCATCTGGAACGGATCGCTCAGGCTTCGCGGCGTTCGTTCGGGAGGGGCGGGAAACCGCGACAGATCAAGCCCGTGATACACCAGATCAATGCGGTCTGGATCGCCCGCCATTGCGCGCAGGTGTTTCGCCCCGAAACCCGTGCAGGTCGCCCCGAATGCCGCGCCGAACCGGGCCGGGTCCAGCTTTTCGCGCAGTTCCCAGTCGGGGGATGTCCAGATGTCCTTGGCGTGGGCGGAAAAGCTCCAGGGGATGCCGCGCAGGATCGCGGCATAGCGCGCGACCGAAGAGGGCGTATGCAGAAAATGCGCATAAATCCCGCGGGTGCTTTCGGGCAGTTCGTGGGCCATAACACAGGCCTGTCCAAAGCGGCGTCGCCGGTTTGGGGTGTCGTCGCGGGCCAGATCGCGCTGGAACGTCTCGAACGCATCGGCATAGCCCGGCATGGCCTGGGCCGCTGCACGGGCGGTGGCGACACGGTCAGGATCATCGCGCAGATATTCCGGCAAATAGCGCACGCGCGCCTGCAACTTGTCATGCAGCGGATGGGTCTTGACGTCGGTCGGGTGCCGCAGCGACCAGATGTCAAAGCGCAGCCCGGCCTCTTCGAGGGCCACCAGTTCCTGGGCGATGAACGTTTCGGACAGGCGCGGCCAGCCTTTGACGACGACCGCCAGTTTCGGATGGTTCATGCAGTGCCATCCATCAATGCACGGCCCCGTTTGATCACCACATCAAGCCCGTCAAGCAGACCGTCCGCCCCTGCTTCGGAGGGTTTGTTCTGATGCGGCAGGTTGCGGATTGCCGCGATCATCGCGTCGGCGGTCATGCCGTCGCGGGTTTCATCAAGCATGCGCACAAGGCCCAGTTCCTCTGCGCGGCTGGCGCGGATCCATTGTTCAAGACGGGGCACGGTGCGCGGCACGATCACGGCCCGCTTGTCAAAGGACAGCACCTCGCAAAAGGTATTGTACCCCCCCATGCAGACGACACCTTCGGCCCCGACGAACAGCGCCTCGATCCGGCTGTCAAAGCCGACGGCCGTCACGCGCCCGTTCAGTTTCTCGACCCGTGCATCAAAGGCATCGCGCACGTCGCCCGACAGGAACGGGCCATAGATCAGCACCGCGTTTGGCGACAGGTCTGGGTCCTTTTCATAGGCCTCAAGCACCAGTGACACCATTGCCGCGCCATCGCCACCGCCGCCGGGGGTGATCAGCACGTAGGGGTGTTGCGGCAGGTCGACCTCGTCCGTGGTTTCGCGGCGCAGGTAGCCTGTCCAATGCATCCGGTCGCGCGCTGCGTCCGACAGGGGCAGGCCCTTGGTCGGGTCATAGACGTCGTGCATGCCGTAAACCCAGATTTCGTCATAAAAGGCCTCGGTCGCCGCGACGGCCCCCTTGCGCGCCCATTCGGCGGCCAGCACTTCGGGTTCGTCCAGCACATCGCGCAGGCCCAGCACGGTCTTGGTGTTGCCGTGATCGCGCAGCCATTCAAGGCTGGGCAGCAGTTCACCGCGAAAGCCCGACGGTTCCTTGTCGACGATCAGCAGGTCGGGTTCGTATTTCTCGATCGCGGTCTTGATCAGACCGGCACGCAGGGCGGTGATCTCGTCGATGTCCAGCCCCAGGGTCTGCGACACATAACTGCCATCGGCCAGCTTGGTCACGCCGGGCAGGCGAATGTGGTCAACGCCCTTGGGAAAGGTAAAGCGCCCGGCCACGGGCGACCCGGTCAGGATGATCGCCGATGCGTGATCGTCACCTTCGGTCAAGGCTGCCGCCAAAGCGCGCGAACGGCGCAGGTGGCCCAGACCGAAGGTATCATGGCTGTAGAAGATGATCCTGCGCTTGGGGTCCGCATTGCGCAGGTCTTCGGGGGCTGTCTGGCTCATAAGCCGGTCCTAACTTGGTCTTGATGCCTAAAGCCGCAGGTCACTTTCTGTTTTGCCAAAAAGTCCCTTGATGTCAAAGATTACCGCACCGGGTTTGCCCAAGGCGCGTATTTTTTCGGCACCCATGTCGACGAATTCGCGGTGCCCGACCGCCAGAACGATCGCATCATAGGTGCCATCCTCCAACGTATCGGTTGCGGTCTGGCCATGCTCACGGCGCAAACGGTCCGCGCCGACCCATGGATCATGCACGGTAGGCTCGACTGAATAGCTGGCCAGTTCCGCGACGATGTCGCTGACGCGGGTGTTGCGGGTGTCGGCGCAGTTCTCCTTGAAGGTATAGCCCATGATCAACACTTTGGCTCCGCGCACGCCCATGTCCTTGGACAGCAGTTTCTTGATCAGGGTCTGCGCTACATGCACGCCCATCTGGTCGTTGATACGCCGCCCGGCAAGGATCACTTCGGGGTGATAGCCCAACTGTTCGGCGCGGTATGTCAGGTAATAGGGGTCGACGCCGATGCAATGCCCGCCCACCAGACCGGGGCGGAAGGGCAGGAAATTCCACTTCGTCCCCGCAGCCTCGAGAACCTCGAGCGTATCAAGGTTAAGCCGCGAAAAGATCAGCGAGAATTCATTGACCAGAGCGATATTCAGGTCGCGTTGCGTATTTTCGATGACCTTGGCGGCTTCTGCCGTGGCGATGGAGGAGGCCCGGTGCAGGCCTGCCTTGACGACGGGTTTGTAAATCGCCTCCACCCGGTCAAGGGTTTCGCCGTCCTGCGCCGCGATGATCTTGATCACGTTTTCCATCGAATGCTCGGCATCGCCCGGGTTCACGCGCTCGGGGCTATAGGCCAGCTTGATCTGTGTGCCCGGTGTCAGCCCGCTGCCTGCCGCCAACGCGGGGCCGCAGACGTCTTCGGTCACGCCGGGGTAGACGGTGCTTTCCAAAATCACGACGCTGCCGGGCATCAGATGGGGCGCGATTGTTGCGCAGGCCCCCAGAACCGGCCCCAGATCGGGGGCTTTGGCATCGGTGATCGGTGTCGGCACGGCAATGATGAAAGCGGTACAGCCTGCCAGATCGGCGGCGTCATTGGTAAAGCGCGCAGTGGTCGCGCTGATCGACGCATCCGACACCTCGCCATTGGGGTCGGTGCCGCCTTGCAGCGCGGCGATGGTGGGCGCGTGGGTATCAAGTCCCACGACGTCAAATCCAGCGCGCGCCAGCGCCACGGTCAACGGCAGGCCGACATAGCCAAGACCCAAAACAGCAATACGCTCGGCGGCTGAAATATTCGTCATCTTGGGATCCTCAAGCGCATGGTGCGATGCCATACAAACCACTGTTAGGGTGAACATCGCATAGAATTAAATTTTGTGCAAAACCGATCGGGTTTCGTGAATGGATGCTTAAGGTGGTGCCGGTGCCAAACGATTGCAATGGGGGGCAGCGTCGCTTAGCGTATCTGGAAGGTTTTCCAGACAGGTGCGGGCAGTATGCGACACGTTTTATTCACCCTGCTGTTCTCTCTTTTGTTGGTTGTGATCGGCTCTGACAGTCAGGCGCAGGGGTTGCAAACCTTGTTCCCCACTGCAAAGGCCGCAACTGATCCTGAAGCCGCCCGGATCGAGGGCATCATGAAACAGGCCGCGCAAAATGGCGTCGGCGTTGTGGTGATCGACAGCAACGGGCAGTTGTTGACCCAATCGGCCGCGCCCGCAGGCCAGATGGCGGCATCCGACGCTCAGGACACCCCTTCGGAACATTCGCCCCTGATGAAGGCGCAGGAACGCACCAACAAGTTTCGCGCGGCCCTGATCCAGCGGCTGAAGGAACTGCCCATCGCGGTGAACGAGGTGCTGTACATCCTGCGCGCCGCCAGCCCTGACGGGACGCTGTGGGCGTTCGGATCAACCTTGCTGATCTCGCTCGCGTTGTTCGGCATCGGGGTCGTGGTCGAACGAGAGGTCTTCGGCAAACGCATCGCACGCGGGTTCGTAACAGCCCGTGTGCTGGAGAACCCCGTCGGCTATGCTGAAAAGATGCCGTTTCTGGTGTTCCGGTTCTTCATGGGGCTGCTCGGGATACTGGTGTCGATGGCGGTGGCCTATCTGCTGGGTCTGGCCATTTTCGGCACGCTCGAGGACACCGCGATGCAATTCACGGTGGTGTTGATCAACATCGGCTATTTCGTGTGCCGCTTTTTCGCGACGCTTTGGCGGATGGTCCTGTCGCCCTTTCTGACCCAATACCGTATCCCCGTTTTCAGCGACAAGGATGCCAAACGTCTCTATACGTGGCTCTGGATTTTGGCGAGCCTTGATACCTGCGCGATCCTGTTCGGCATGTGGATCGGCGAACTGGGCCTGAACTACGACTTTTATGCCTTCATCTCGTCGTTGATGTCGGCGGTGATCGTGCTGATGAATATCCTGATGGTGCTGGTCAACCGCCGCGCGATTTCGAATGCGCTGCGCCACGGCAAACCCATTGCGCAAAGCAGTTTGGTGACCCGCGTCCTGTCCAAGGCCTGGGCACCGGCCGTGGTGGTCTATGTGCTGTTTGCCTGGGTGGAGCTGACCTATGATCTGGTGCTGGAAAGACCCAGTTCGATCCCCCTGATTGCGGGTGCGTACGGCATCCTGATCTCGATCATCGTGGTGTATGGCGTGATCAACTACGGGATCGAACGGGGCTTTGCCCGCGCCCGCAGCATTCGTCGGCTGAACGCCATCCGCGACGCGAAAATAGCGTTGAACGACAGCAATGACGAAATGGACCAGACCGGACAGAGTGACGCCGCAGAGCGTCTGGCACTGGCCGAGGAAAGAGCCCGCGCAGACATGATCCCCCGCCGGACGATGAACACCTTCGAGGCATTGGCCCAAAGGGTCGCCGGCATTCTGGCCTTTGTGGCCGGGACCTATGCGTTCTTTTTCATCTGGGACAATGAAGGCGCGCGGATGGTCGAAACCCTTGCGGACCGGCTGCTTGATATCATGGTCATCATCTTCATCGGCTATGTCGTCTACCACGCCTTTCGCATCTGGATCGACACCAAGATCGAAGCCGAAGTCGGCGACCAGCCTGAGGCCGAATTGGGCGATGAAGGAAGCGGCGCGTCATCGGCCAGCCGCCTTGCCACGCTGCTGCCGCTGTTTCGCAACTTCATCCTGATCGTCGTGGTCGTCACCATCGTGCTGATCGTTCTGATGGAATTCGGCATCAATGTCGGCCCCTTGTTTGCCGGTGCGGGCATCGTCGGTGTCGCCGTTGGTTTCGGGTCGCAGGCGCTGGTGCGGGACATCTTTGCCGGCGCGTTCTTCCTGTTCGACGATGCCTTTCGCAAGGGCGAATATCTTGACGTGGGCGGTGTCAAAGGCACGGTCGAGAAAATCTCGGTCCGGTCGTTCCAGCTGCGCCATCATCTGGGGGCGCTGCACACCATTCCTTTCGGTGAATTGCAGGTCATGACCAACTACAGCCGTGATTGGGTGATCATGAAGCTGCCCCTGCGCGTCACCTACGACACGGATGTCGAAAAGGTCCGCAAGATGATCAAGAAGCTGGGCATTGCCCTGCTGGATGACCCGGTGATCGGAGAGAACTTTATCCAGCCGCTGAAATCCCAGGGCGTGATCGAGATGCAGGATTCCGCGATGATCATCCGGGTCAAGTTCATGACCAAGCCGGGGGATCAGTGGCTGGTCCGCAAGAAAGTCTATGAAGAGATCCGCGCCCTGTTTGAACGGGAAGGCGTGCGCTTTGCCCACCGCGAGGTCACGGTGCGGTTGGCGGACGGCAAGGTCAAGGACCTGAGCGAGGAGGAGCGCAAAGCAGTCACCGCTGCGGCGCAGGCGTCGATCGAGGAAGAGATGCAGGATGGCCCGGAGGCAGGCGGCGACGACCGCTGAAAAATTTGGGCGGGCGTGATTGAAAGGGGCCCTGGGCGCGCTAATTCTGTTCCAACATCAACAGGAGGTTCCCTATGACACACTCAAGACGACAGTTCCTAATGACATCCGCCGCCGCTGCGGGTGTCGTCACGATGCTGCCTTACGCTGCCCATGCGGCGGCCCACGGTGCCGATATGTTCCCCACCCCAAGCGGAGAGATCAAGGTTCATCCTGTCGATCACGCGTCCTTTGTGATGGAGACGCCTGCTGGCGTGATCTATAACGACCCAGTTGGCGAGCCCGCGAATTACGCTGATTTCGCCACCCCCGATCTGGTGCTGATCACCCACGAGCATGGCGATCACTATAACGTGGATACGCTGACGGCTGTGGTGGGGGAGAACACGCAGATCATCACCAACCCCGCAGTCTACGAGATGCTGCCAGAGGCGCTGAAAGCCAAGGCGAGCATGATCGCGAACGGTGAAACGGCGATGTTCCGCGAGCTTACCATCGAAGCGATCCCAGCCTATAATACGACAGAAGAGCGGTTGAACTTTCACCCGCAGGGTCGCGACAATGGCTATGTGGTGAACCTGCCTGACTTCCGCGTCTATATCTCGGGTGATACCGAAGGCACGCCCGAGATGCGCGCCCTCAAGAATATCGATCTGGCGTTCGTTTGTATGAACCTGCCCTTCACGATGGACGCCGAAGCCGCCGCTGCGGCTGTGTCCGAGTTCAAGCCATCTTACGTCTACCCCTACCACTTCCGTGGCCGCGATGGTGGCACGCAGGATCCGGCAGAATTCGCCAAGATGGTGGCGACAGGGACCGAAGTGAAGATCGCCGACTGGTATTGATATTGGTTTCCGGTTGCCCATGCGGGGAGCAACCGGTTGCAAGGCGGGGTGGCCAGCCCCCCGCACCCCCCGGGATCTTTTCGAGCCAGAGAAGAAGGGGGGATCAGCTTTTGTAGGGGTCCAGACAGGCGCGCAGGCCGTCGCCCAAAAAGTTGAAAGCCAGAACGACGACGATGATCGGTAGCATCGGGATGGCAGTCCACCAGTAGATTTCGATGCTGGCCAAGTTTTGTGCATCATTAAGCATCACGCCCCAGCTGACCGCTGGCGCGCGCAGGCCGAGGCCCAGAAAGCTGAGCGCCGTTTCCCCCAGGATCATCGCCGGAATTGACAGGGTCGCGCTGGCGATCAGGTGTGACATGAAGTTCGGCAGCAGGTGTTTGCGGATGATCCGCGAGGGCTTTGCGCCCATCATTTCGGCTGCCTTGACGTATTCCTCTTCGCGCAGGCTAAGGAATTTCGAGCGCACGGCGCGGGCAAGTCCGGGCCAGTCGAGGATGCCAAGAATGATTGATATCATGAAAAAGACCGACACCGGCCCCCAGTTGGAGGGTACTGCCGCCGAGAGCGCCAGCCAAAGTGGCAGTTCCGGAAGCGAGCGCAGGATTTCGATCATGCGGTTCACGAACCAGTCAGTCTTGCCCCCGAAGTAGCCTGCGAGGGAGCCGAAGAAAATGCCGAGGATGAACGACACGGTGATGCCGATCAGGCCCACCGTGAGCGACAGTTGTGCGCCATAAAGGATGCGGCTGAACACATCGCGGCCCAGACGGTCAGAGCCCCACAGGAAGACGGTAGCCCCATCAGGCGCGCAGAACAGGTGTGTGTCCGACGGGATCAGCGCAAAGATGTTGTAGGTTTCGCCCTCGCAGAAGAACTCCAGCTTGCGAGGGGCGGTTTCATCCGTGTCATAGACCCAGCGGAAATTGATCAGGTCCGCTTCTCCGGTGGTTTCGTAGACATAGGGGCCGATGAACTTGCCGTCATGCCACAGGTTGATGCTTTGGGGCGGAGCGTAGAGATGCTCTGCATTCCGTTCGTTCGGGGTATAGGGCGCGACAAACCCTGCGACGGGCAGGATCAGATAGCAAAACGCGAGAAACAGGCCCGACACCAACGCCAGCTTGTGACGGCGGAACTTGCGCCACATCAGCAGGCCGACGGAGGCGTCCATGTCCGACCGTTCGGGCGCAGACAGATCTGTCGCATCGGTCCAGGGGGTCGTATCGACAAATCGGTTATCGGGTTGAATGCTCATCAGCCGCGCGCCCCGAAGCGAATGCGCGGATCCAGCAGGACCAGCAGCATGTCAGAGATCATGGTGCCGATCAGCGTCAGGAGGGCCACGAACATCAGGATGAAGGCGGCCAGGAACTGATCCTGGGATTTCAGCGCGATCAGCAGCGACGGCCCGATCGTCTGAAGGCCCAGCACCACCGACACCAGCACCGACCCCGAGATCATCGCCGGCAGCAGGTTGCCAATATCGGCGACAAAGGGGTTGAACGCCATGCGCAGCGGGTATTTCGCCAGCAGTCGCGCAGGTGCGAGGCCCTTGGCCTTGGCGGTGTCCACATAAGGTTTGCTGAGTTCGTCCAGCATGTTGGCGCGCAGGCGTTGCATCATCGCAGCCGCCCCTGCGGTCCCGATTACAAAGGTGGGGACGATCAGATGCAGCAATATCGACTGTACCTTCGTCCATGACATCGGCTCGCCCTCAAGCTCGGGGGCCATAAGCCCGCCAATCGGCAGGTCGAAATATTTGTGGCCGTAGTAGAACAGGATCAGTGCCAGCAGAAAGTTCGGCGTCGCAAGGCCCAGATAACCGATGAACCCTGCGGTGTAATCCACCCAGGTTTCAGACTTGGCAGCGGCCAGCACGCCAAGGGGCAGGGCGATCAGATAGACAAAAAGCACCGCCGCCAGATTAACAAGCACCGTCATCCACAGCGCGTCACCGACGATTTCGCCGACAGGGCGGTCGAATTCGAAGGACCAGCCGAAATTGCCCTGTATCAGCCCCGAAAACCCCTGCGGGCCCTGTGCGATACCCGCCCAGATCATGTATTGCTTCCACACAGGCTGATCGAGCGAATATTCACGGCGCAGGAATTCGGCCTTGGCGACGCCTTCGGCCTGACCCGTGGCGCGCAATTCGGCGATCTGGTTGGACAGGTAATCGCCCGGCGGCAGGTTGATGATCACGAACACCAGCATGGACACGACCCAAAGGGTCAGCAGCATGGTGATAAAGCGCCATACTGCGTATCTGAGAAAGATCATTGGCTTACCTGCACGAGGGGGTCTTCGAAATAGAATTCATCAATCCGGTGGATGCCGAAATGCGCACCGGGGTCAAAGGCCCAGATGCCCTGTTCGGGAACGTTCTTCAGACGGTTCGATACGACGACGGGCTGCGGGGCCTCAGAAAGGATGCCGATGGCGAATTGCTGGTCGGCATGGATCTCCAGCATCTTCTTCCAGATCTCGGTCCGTTTGGTCTGGCTTTCGGTATGGCTCCAGTCATTGGCCAGCAGCATCAGTTGCTGCGCGGGCTGCATGTCGGGGGCCTCTCCGGATTGACCGAGGGTCTGGTAATACTGCCCCCACATCGGCCAGGAAAAGAACTCCTGATTGGTCGGGGCAAGATAGCCGGGCGATGTCCCGGCACTGGGAATGCCGTTGTCCCAGCCAAACCAGACCGAGGCCATCGTGGTGCCGGCATAGATCCGGTTGCGCAGGATATCGCGATCCAGCGGGCGCATGATCAGCCGGATGCCCAGATCGCGCCAGGTGTCGGTGATGATGGCAAGCGCGCTTTCTTCTTCGCTGCGTTCGCCGGCGGTTTCGATCACGAATTCCATCGGGCGGCCATCGGGCAGTTTGCGCAACCCAGACGGCGTGCGGTCGGTGAGGCCCATGTCATCGAGCAGGGCATTGGCGCGGTCGATGTCCATCTTGGACCACGCATGCAGCGCATCGGGGCTGAACAGGGGGCTTTGCGGCAGGGCGGTCATCCCGCCTTCCTGGGCCAGCCCGAAGTACAGCGCGCGGTTGATCATACGCCGGTCGATGCCAAGGCTCAGCGCGCGGCGGAACCGGACATCGCGCATCACCTCGCGCCAGACCGGGTCGGCAAAGTTCAGGTTGGGATAGATGGCGATCTGGCTGGCAGCACCATTGGCCCACAAGAAAGTGCGGTATGTGCCGCCGTCCGCCTCGCCCTTTTTCAGGATCGAGATGTCGGTAAAATCAAGGCCACGCGCTTGCAGGTCAACTTCGCCGGCATTGGCCTTGGCCGCGATCAGCCCGCCGCCGACCACAGTCATGTCGACGGTGTCGATATAGGGCAGCTGCACGCCGTGGCTGTCGACGCGATGGAAATAAGGGTTGCGCACGAACACCTGTCGCGAGCTGTCGCTGTCCGAGGTATTGACCCACGGCTGCAGTGTCGGCTCTTCGGGGTTGTCGTACTTGTACATGTTGTCGCGCTTGTTGTGCAGCGCGGCCCAGCTTTTTACGCGGGCGGTGTTGACCTCATTGGCCAGTTGTTCGGGCTCCGCGAATGCGACGTGAAATTGCTTGAGGTAATGTGCGGGCCGGTAGATGAATGGCGGGCTGGCTTGTGCCAGCAGGGGCAGAAAACTGGGATTTGCGTCTTCCCACTCGAACACCACAGTCTGGGGGTCGGGAAAGGTGACGCTGCCCCATTTCCCTTCGACCATCATGAAGTCTGGCGGACCGCTGGGGGTGATTTCCGGGTCGTTAACGACGTGTTTCCACCAGTATTCGAAGTCAGCCGATGTAAAGGGGGCCCCGTCTGACCAGCGGTGGCCCGGGCGCAGATGTAAGGTGTACTTGCGGTTCTCAACCACATCCACGGCGCTGAGGATGTCGGGGGCCAAGGTGTAGTCGGCCTGATACCCCACCAGCCGCGCATAGCCATAGACCACCATTTGCCGCACGTCCTTGGACCGCGATATCAGCGTGCGCAATGTGCCGCCCTGGATGCCAAAGCTGCGGCCTTTGGCGGCCAGATCGACAATCAGCGGGTCGGAGGGCACGCGTTGGATGACCGGCGGCAGGTCGCCATTGGTGACCTCCTGGGCCCAATAGCCGCTTTCCTGAAGCACCGGCGTCGGGGTTTGCGCCCAAAGGGGTGTGACGAGGGCACAAAGAAGAACAACAAGCTTACGCATGGCACCGTACCATATGACCGGGTTCCAATTCGCGCAAGGCGGGGGCCTGCGTGCCTTCGAAGCGGTAGTTTTCGGGCCAAAGCGTGGGCGATCCCGCGCCCTTCGCCACCAGATCCAGATCGATGGGGCGGTTGATGTCGGGTTCGGGCTGGGCGGCGATCAGTGCGCGGGTATAGGGATGCTGCGGGTTGTAGAACAGCGTGTCCGGCGCGGCCTGTTCGACGATCACGCCTGCGCGCATCACGGCGACCTCGTCGGCGATCCGTGCCACGACGGCCAGATCATGGCTGATGAACAGATAGCTCAGGTTGGCGCGTTCGCGGATATCCTCGAGCAGGGTCAGGATCTGGTCTTGTACCGACACATCCAAAGCCGATGTCGGTTCGTCACAGATCAGCAGTTTCGGGTCCAGCGTCAGCGCGCGGGCAATCGACAGGCGTTGCCGCTGACCGCCCGAAAACGCATGGGGAAAGCGGCGCAGCATGTCGGGGTCCAGCCCGACCCATTGCAGCATCTCGGCCGCCTTGTCGCGCCGGTCAGCGGCTGTTCCGATACCGTGAATCTCCATCGGTTCTGTCATGGCTTCCTGAACGCGCATGCGCGGGCTCAGCGATGAATAGGGATCCTGGAACACCATTTGCGCCTGACGCTGAAAGGCAGTGCGCTCTGTGCTGGTCATTGAATGCACAGGGGTCGCGTCCCCGGTCGGGCTGGGGCGAAACAGAACCTCGCCACCCGGATCAGGGGTTTCGGCGCCCATGGCGATCCGCGCGCAGGTGGTCTTGCCTGAACCGGATTCACCGACGATCGCCAGTGTCTTGCCGCGTTCCAATTGCAGGTTCACGTTTTCGCAGGCCGAAACGGTCACCGGCTTGCGCCAGCCGCCAGCGCGCATCGTATAGGTTTTGGATACAGCGCGCAGATCCAGGATCACGTCATCGTGGCTGGGCGCGCGGGCGGGCTTGGCCACCAGCGGGATCATCGGTGCGGCGGCAAAAAGCTTGGCCGTATAGGGATGCGCGGGCGCGCCAAGCACATGGCCTGCCTGTCCGCTCTCCATTACGCGGCCCTTGTTCAACACCACCACCTGCTGCGCCATATTGGCCACCACGCCCAGATCATGGGTGACCAGAATGACGGCCATGCCGGTTTCCTTTTGCAAGGTGCGGATCAGCCCCAACACCTGTGCCTGTGTGGTGACATCCAGCGCCGTGGTCGGTTCATCCGCGATCAGCAGCTCCGGCTTGGCGACCATCGCCATTGCAATCATCGCGCGCTGGCGCATGCCGCCCGACATCTCGAAAGGATAACTGCGCCAGGCACGCTCGGCGTCGGCAAAGCCGACCTTGTCGAATTTTTCCAACACGGCGCGCTTGGCCTCGGCGCGGCCCATTTTGCGATGCAGGCGCAGGACTTCGGCAACTTGATCGCCCAGCCGGTGCAACGGCGACAGGGACCGCATCGGTTCCTGAAAGATCATCGAAATACGGTTGCCACGGATGGCGCGCATCGCTTTTTCGGGCAGGTCCATCAGATCGACCGGTCCCGATGCGTCGTTGAACTGGTCGCCGCACTGGCCGGAATAGTGAATGGACCCGCCGCGTATCCGTGCGGCATCGGGCAGGATCCGCAGCACTGACCTGCAGGTCAATGTCTTGCCCGACCCGCTTTCCCCCACCAGCGCCAACGTCTCGCCTGCATTCACGGAAAAGTTGACCCGATCCACGACCGGTTCAGAGGTGCCAAAGCCGATTGTCAGGTCGCGTACGTCTAATAGGGCGGTCATTTGGATCCAAACACGTCAAAGCGAAAACTATCCCGCAAAGTGAAGCCGATAAAAGCCTTAGCGTCTAGGGGTGTCATGAATTGCGCAGCGTCCCCTAAAATTCGGGCGGGTTCGCCCCCATGTACCACGTATTGCACAAAGGGAGCCGCAAAATGAGCCGTCTTGACATTTTTATCAACCGGATGGTGTCACAGCGCGCCTGCCTGAACCACGCCGTCGCCCTGACCAAGGGCCAGCCGGGTCCGGTCTTTGAATTGGGTTTGGGCAACGGACGCACCTACCACCACATGTGCGAGATCATGCCCGAGCGCGAGATTTTCGTCTTTGAGCGTGCGGTGGCGTCAAACCCCGACAGCACCCCTCCGGACGATATGCTGCTGCTGGGAGATGTGCACGACACCTTGCCCGCCGCGTTGGAGCGTTTCGGGCCCGCGGCGCGGCTGATCCACGCAGATCTGGGGGGGCATAATCTGGCCAAGAACGACGCCTTTGCCCGTGCGATTTCACCGCTGGTCGAACCGCTGTTGGCCAGCGGTGGCCTGATGGTGTCCAGCGACCGGATGTATTTCGACGGACTGACCGAAATCCCGCTGCCTGCAGATGCGGTGCCCGGGCGCTGTTTTATCTATCAACGCAGCTAGGCTTTGCATCCAGAAGATGCGGTTACCTTAAGGCTTTTGGCACCAGTCAGGAGCCAAGGCAGATTTTTGTCCCCACGTCCTTGTTGCAATCAAAACAGCTGGCAGGTACGTATCCGCAATGCAGAGTAAAATTGTGTTTTACATAGTAAAACAAACCGAGGTGGAGACATGAATTCGGTCCCCGTTGATCGCAAATTCGCCAATACACTGGCCCGTGGCATGGCTGTGCTGCGGGCATTTCGCGCCAGCGACAGTGGATTGACCCATGCGCAGATCGCCGACCGGACCGGACTGCCGAAACCCACCGTATCGCGCCTGACCTATACATTGTGTTCCTTGGGGTACCTTAGCCACGGGGGGCGCAATGACCGCTTCCGGCTGGGGCCGTCGGCGATTGCCTTGGGGTCGGTGGCATCGGTGGCCGTGAATTTCCTTGATCTGGCATCTGATGCCATGCAGCAACTGGCCGATGATACCGGTACGCTGGGGCTGGTCGCGGTCCGCGATGACGCCCGCATGATGCTGGTGCGCACGTGGCGGCCGCAGAACGCATCGACGATCTGGCTTGAGCCGGGGCACCGGATTCCGATCCTTGGCTCGTCCTCCGGCATGGCCGTCGTGGCGTCACTTAGCGAAGAGCGCTTTGAGCAGTTGACGGCCGATCCGGATATGCGACAGTTCCGGGCGGAAGGATTCAAACAATTGGTTGCTCAAGGTTTCGCTTCATCGCTGGGGGACTCGCGCTATGCCAACGGCGTGCACGCGGTCAGCGTGCCGTATTTCGCGGAAGAGTTCGGCGAACCGGTCGCCTTTTCCATGGGGGCCACGCCGGGTGACCTGCCCGATGCCCGCATCCAAAACGAGGTCGGTCCGGCCTTGCGCGACCTCGTGCGCGCGCTTGAAACACGGACAGGCCGCAAACCCGCGCTAAGCCGTCGGGACTAATCAAAGTGACAGGAAGTATTTAGATGACTGACAAGATTGCCTATACCCGCAGCGGTGACATTGCCGTGTTGCGCTTGCAGAACCCACCGGTCAACGCGCTGTCCCATGCCGTCCGGCTGGGTCTGGTCGCCGGGATCGAACGCGCCGAGGCTGACACGGGCGTGAAGGCGGTTCTGATCGTGGGCGAAGGCCGCTCCTTTATCGCCGGTGCCGACATCACTGAATTCGGCAAGACGCCGCTGGAACCCTACCTGCCTGATGTGTGCAAGCGGATCGAGGCATCGCCCCTGCTGGTCGTCGCGTCGATGCATGGCGTCAGCCTGGGCGGTGGTCTGGAAATCGCGCTGTCGGCACATTACCGCGTTGCACAGCCTTCAGCCATCGTCGGCCTGCCCGAAGTGCATCTGGGCCTGATCCCCGGTGCCGGTGCGACGCAGCGCCTGCCGCGCCTGATCGGCGTGGATGCCGCGCTTGACCTGATCACCTCTGGCCGTCAGGTCAAGGCCCCCGAGGCGTTGACGCTGGGCATCATCGACAAGGTGGCCGAAGGTGATCCGCAAGAGGTCGGCCTTGCCTATGCCCAAGAGCTGCTGGATGCCGCTGCCCCCCGCCGCGCGGTCAGCGAAATGGCCGCCCCCGCCGCCATCGATTGGGATGCGGCCTATGACGGGACGCTGAAAAAGGGCCGGGGCCAGATTTCGCCTGCACATGCCGTGCGCGCCGTGCAAGCGGCTTCGGAATTGCCCTTTGACCAAGGCATGGCCGCCGAACGCAAGATTTTCACCGATTTGATGGAAACCGACCAACGTGAGGGCATGATCCACGCGTTCTTCTCCGAACGTGCCGTTGGTAACCTGCCAGAGCTGAAGGGCGTGCAACCCCGTGCGTTGCAATCCATCGGGATCATCGGCGGCGGGACCATGGGGGCAGGGATCGCGACGGCGGCGCTGCTGGCCGGTTTCAACGTTGTCCTGATCGAGATGAAGCCAGAGGCCGCGGAAGCCGCAAGGGCCCGTATCGCGGGCAACCTGTCCGGCGCGCTCAAGCGTGGCAAGATCACACAGATGAAATTCGACGCCATGACCACCGTCGCACTTGAAGTGTCGGTCAACTACGAGAGCCTCGCCTTGGTGGATCTGGTGATCGAGGCCGTGTTCGAGGACATGGACGTCAAGAAGGACGTGTTCGGCAAGTTGGATGCCGTGTGCAGGCCCGGCGCAATTTTGGCGTCGAATACATCCTATCTGGACATCAACGAGATCGCGGCCAGTACGTCGCGCCCCGCGGACGTTATCGGGCTGCACTTCTTTTCGCCCGCGCACATCATGAAACTGCTCGAAGTGGTTGTGGCTGACAAGACTGCGCCGGATGTGGTGGCCACGGGCTTTGCCCTTGGCAAGGCACTCGGCAAGATCTCTGTCCGGGCAGGGGTGTGCGACGGGTTTATCGGCAACCGCATTCTGGCGACCTATCGTACCGCCGCCGATCACATGGTGCTGGACGGCGCGTCGCCCTATCAGATCGACAAGGCGTTGGTCGATTTCGGCTTTGCCATGGGGCCGTTTGCCGTGGGCGATCTGGCGGGGCTGGACATCGGCTGGGCCACGCGCAAACGCAAGGCGGCGACACGTCATCCGGCGGAACGTGTGCCGACATACCCTGACAAAATCTGCGAAGGCGGCAACTTTGGCCAGAAGACCGGCAAGGGCTACTATGTCTACGAGGCCGGTAGCCGTGGCGGTGTCCCGAACCCTGAAGTCCCCGTTTTGATCGAGGCAGAGCGCAAGGAACTGGGCATCACCCCGCGTGATTTCACAGATGCCGAGATCGTGCGCCGCTACATGGCCGCGATGGTGAACGAAGCCGCAAGACTGCTGGGCGAAGGCATCGCGAAACGTCCCCTCGACATCGATATGGTGCTGCTGTTTGGCTACGGCTTCCCGCGCTATTGGGGTGGCCCGATGAAATGGGCCGACCTGCAAGGCCTGCCTGAACTGCTGGCCGATATCGAAACCTACGCCAAGGACGACGCATGGTTCTGGGAACCCGCGCCGCTGCTGAAACAACTGGTGGCAGAGGGTCGCACCTTTGATGACCTGAACAAAGACGCCGCTAAATAAAGTAACAAGGGCGCAATGCCCGAACGACATCAACCGGAGGAAAGATTAATGGATCTGAGCTACAGCGACGAAGAAAAGGCCTTCCGCGCCGAAGTGCGCGCCTTCCTTGAGGAAAAGCTTCCCAAGGAAATGAGCGATAAAATCCGCAAGGGGGAAGAACTGGGCAAAGCGGGTCAGGAAGAATGGCATGCCATCCTGAACGCACAGGGCTGGCTGGCCCCGAACTGGCCCAAGAAGTTCGGCGGTGCCGAATGGAACGCGGTTCAGCGCCACATCTTCGAGGAAGAGGCCGCCGCACATTACGCGCCGCGCATCGTGCCGTTCGGTCTGTCGATGCTGGCACCTGTGCTGCAGAAATTTGGCTCCCAAGAACAGAACGATTACTGGCTGCCCCGTATTCTTTCGGGCGAAGACTGGTGGTGTCAGGGCTATTCCGAGCCGGGTGCCGGGTCCGACCTTGCCTCTCTCAAGACCGAGGCCGTGTTGAACGAAGAGGGCACGCATTACATCGTCAACGGTCAGAAGACCTGGACGACCCTTGGCCAGCACGCCAACATGATCTTCTGTCTCGTACGCACCGACAAGACGGTAAAGCAGCAGGAAGGTATCTCGTTCCTGTTGATCGACATGGACACCCCCGGCGTCGAAGTGCGCCCGATTATCCTGCTGGATGGCACTCACGAGGTGAACGAAGTCTGGTTCACCGACTGCAAGGTCCCTGTCGAAAACCTGGTTGGCGAAGAAAACAAAGGCTGGACCTATGCCAAGTACCTGCTGACCCACGAACGCACGAACATCGCGGGCGTCGGGTTCTCTCAGGCCGGTCTGACAGCGGTTAAGCGGATCGCACGGGCCGAAATGTCCGGCGGCAAGCCGTTGATGGAAAACCCCCACTTTGCGGCACGAGTTGCACGGGTTGAAATCGACCTGATGGCGATGAGCACGACCAACCTGCGCATCGTCTCAAAGGCGGCAGCGGGCGCGGCACCGGGTGTCGAATCGTCCATGCTCAAGGTCAAAGGCACGATCATCCGTCAGGAAATCAACGATCTGGCGCGGCGTGCCGCAGGTGCTTACGCGATGCCCTTCGCATCCGAAGCGATCGAAGGGTCCAACCTTGCCCTGCCTGATCCGTTGAATGCCGGCCCCGTGGCCGCGCAGTATTTCAACAACCGTAAACTGTCGATCTTTGGCGGCTCGAACGAAATCCAGCGCCAGATCATTGCCAAAACAACGATGGGAGGTGGAGCATGAACTTCGACCTGACAGAAGAACGCCAAATGCTGCAAGACAGCCTGCGTCGTTTCCTGCGCGACAAATACGATACCGCGACACGCAACAAGATCCTTGAAAGTAACACCGGGTTTTCCGCCGACATCTGGAACGGCCTTGCCGAACTGGGCGTCATCGGCGCGCTCTTCACCGAAGATCAGGGCGGCTTTGGCGGTGCTGGTTTCGACATCGCGGTGGTGTTCGAAGAGCTGGGCCGCGCAGGCGTGGTCGAACCGTTCCTTGATACCGCCGTTCTGGGCGGCGGTCTGATTGCCGAGCTGGGCAATGACGACCAAAAGGCCCATGTCGAGGAAATCATCGGCGGCGCGCTGCAACTGGCGTTTGCCCACGGCGAACCTACCAGCCGCTATGACATGAACCGCGTCAGCACCACGGCCAAGGCCGATGGCGACAACGTCGTGTTGAACGGCCGCAAGGCTGTCGTCGTGAACGCTGAAAACGCCGACATGCTGGTTGTGTCTGCGCGCGAAAGCGGTGACGTGGCGGACGAAGATGGCATCTCGTTGTTCCTGGTGCCCGCGGACGCCAAGGGTATCACGCTGCAAGGCTACGCACTGCTGGCCGGTGGCCGTGCTGCGGAAATCACGCTGGATGATGTGACTGTGCCTGCCTCTGCCCGTCTGGGTGACGCT
This sequence comes from Roseobacter sp. GAI101, assembly GCF_000156335.1. GTDB lineage: Bacteria > Pseudomonadota > Alphaproteobacteria > Rhodobacterales > Rhodobacteraceae > Sulfitobacter. The sequence continues at coordinate 1,838,945 of NZ_DS999213.1, read as the reverse complement.
GGCAAGGCATACCCCGCGATCGAGGCCCGCATCGCAGCCGCAAACGTTGCGATCTGTGCTGAAACGCTGGGTGCGATGGAAACAGCGTGCCGCCTGACGCGCGACTATCTGATGACGCGCAAACAGTTCGGCAAACCGATCGGCACGTTCCAGGCGCTTGCGCACCGCATGTCCGACCTGCTGATCGAGATGGAGCAGGCACGCTCTGCCGTGATCGTCGCTGCGGGCCATCTTGAGCATCCCCACAAGGCCCGCGAAAGCCATGTGTCCGCCGCCAAGAACCTGTTGGGCCGCGCCGGACGTCTGGTTGCCGAGGACAGCATCCAGATGCACGGCGGGATTGCCATGACGCAGGAATACGAACTGGCCCATATCGCCAAGCGTATCATCATGGCCGACCACCGCTTTGGCGACACTGACCACCATCTGGAGCGCTACATTGCCATCGCAGCAGCCTGATGAAAGCTTGCTGATCCGGGACGAGACCGGCACCCAAACGCTGGTCGGGTATGTCGTTGACATATCCGATCCGCCCCACGGGCGCTGCTACCTTGATCTGGGTCCGCAACACCTCAACCGCCATGGAGTTCTTCATGGCGGTATCGCGGCCACTTTGCTGGACAACGCATGTGGCATGACCGGATCGCTCAGCGTTGATCCCAAGGGTCTGAACCCGTTCTTGACGATTTCGCTGACCACGCAATTTCTGGCGGCGGGAAAACCCGGGCGGGTCACTGCCACGGGGCGCATCAAGGGGGGCGGGCGCAGCCTGCTTTATATCGACGCCGAGCTGGTCCACGAAGATGGCACCGTGATTGCCACATCGACGGGCGTGTTCAAACGCGTCCCACAGGAGAAATTGACATGAGCGCACGGATTGAAGACAAGGGCGACCGGATCATCGTCTGGAACGGGAATGCGCACAAACGCGGTGCCCTGTCGCCGGAACTTTATGCCTGCATCAAAGAGGCGATTGAACTGGCCGCAGCCCCCCGTATCCGCGCGGTCATCCTGACCTCCGAAGGCGATTTTTTCTGCGCGGGGGGCGATTTGAACGTGTTGATCGCACGCCGCGAGCTGCCCGAGGATGTGCGCCGCAGCAAGATTGACGAATTGCATGACGTGGTGCGCGCGATCCGGAACAGCCCGGTGCCTGTGATCGCCGCCGTCGAAGGTGGAGCTGCCGGTGCGGGCCTGTCCTTTGCGCTGGCCTGCGATCTGATTGTCGCCGCGAAAGGTGCCAAATTCACGGCAGCCTACGTCAAGGCAGGCCTGGTCCCCGATGGCGGCCTGACCGCGTCGCTTGCCCGCGCCTTGCCGCGCCAGTTGGCGATGGAAATGTGTTTACTGGCGTTGCCGGTCACGGTCGACCGGATGCATGACCTTGGCGTTGTGAATGCGCTGGCCGAACCCGGGGCGGCGATGGACGGTGCCATGGCCTATGCCGACCGTCTGGCCCAGGGCCCGCGTCAGGCGCAGTCTGTCATTCGGGGCCTTGTCGCCCAAGGGTACGACGTGACCGAAGCCGCGCAACTGGATGCCGAACGCAACGCCATGGCCCATGCCGCCGGTGCCGAGGAGGCCGCCGAAGGCATCGCCGCGTTCCTGGAAAAGCGCAAACCGAATTACGGCGGCTGAAATGTTGCCAAACTGAATACGCGCTTTCAGTCCGTTCGGGCGGAAGGCGTCCATAACCTGCGAGGAGGCAGAGCAATTATGGCGCGTGTAGAGGATTATCTTGCACATCAGATCACGACACGGGGCGATGCACAGGCCCTGAGTGACAGCGTGGGGGCCCGCTGGACCTTCCGCGATCTCGACAAGGCATCGGATGACGTGGCCGAAACGCTAAAGGCATCCGGCGTGCAGCCAAATGACCGCGTCCTGCTGTTGTCGGAAAACTGCGCGGCGGCTGTGGCCACCATCTTTGGCACCTGGAAGGCGGGCGCGGTAATCATTCCGGTCAACGCCAGACAGACCGAGGGCGAGGTCAAACGGATTCTGGACCATGCCACACCGGCAGCCGTTCTTATGACCACCGGCGCATCGCCGGACGCGGGTAAGCACGCCGAAGGCATGGGCGCACAGGAAATCACGGGTGCATTCGGTGCGCTGCATATGGCCAAGCCCATCGCCAGCAATCCCGATGCCGACCTAAGCGACGTTGCTGTGTTGCTGTACACAACGGGCACCACGGGCGACCCGAAGGGTGTGATGCTGACCCATGCAAACGTGCGCTTTGGCGGGATGACATCGGCCAACCTGCGCGGCATGACACCGGGTGATGTGGTCTATGGCGTGTTGCCGCTGACCCATGTGTTCGGTCTGTGTTCGGTGCTGACCGCATCCTGCTATATCGGGGCCGAAGTCCGGCTTGAGGCGCGTTTTTCGGCTGAAAAGCTGTATAATGCGTTGACGTCGGGCGTGAATTTTCTGTCTGCAGTGCCGCAGATGCACGCATTGCTGATGCAATACACCAAGGAAAAGGGGCTGACCCAGCTTAATTCGGAAACCCTGCGCTATGTGTCGTCGGGGGCAGCGCCGCTTGACCCTGCCTGGAAGCGCAAGGCCGAAGGATTTTACGGCGTGGCGATCCAGAACGGCTATGGCATGACCGAAACCACTGCCGGCACATCGGCAACGTCCAACCCGATCGGATCGCCTGATGTATCCGTCGGCCCGCCACTGGCCGGGATCGAGGTCAAGATTGACGACACCGTCGAGGGCGGCAGCGCGGGCACCGGCGAAGTGCTGACCCGTGGTCCGCACATCATGAAGGGCTATTACAAGAACCCGACCGAGACTGCGAAAGTGGTCGATGCAGACGGGTGGCTGCGCACGGGTGATTTGGGCAAGCTTGACGAAAATGGGCTGCTGCATATCCTGGGCCGGTCAAAGGAACTGATCATTCACGGCGGGTTCAACGTGTACCCCCCCGAGGTAGAAGCCGCGATCAACGACCACCCGCAGGTGATCCAGTCTGCCGTGATCGGGCGCAGCAAGGATGGTGACGAGGAGGTGCTGGCATTTGTCCAGATCGCCGAGGGCGACAGCCTGACTGCCGATGATCTTCGGGCGTTCGTGAAAGAGCGGCTGACTGGCTACAAGCGCCCGAAACACATTATCATCGGCACCGCCTTGCCGGCAGCGCCAACGGGTAAGATCCTGAAACACAAGCTGATCGCGACGTTTAAAGACCAGCTTGACTGACCCTGCTGAAACAAAAAAAGGCCGGCCCTCGCGATAGAGGGCCGGCCTTTTCATGCGCAGTGCTGCGTTTGGGCGAAATTCAGACGTAAACGCCGGAGGCCGCTTCGCGGATGGCGCGGATGTTATCGCCGTAAGGACCGGGGTTGGTGACCGAACCACCGCGGAACACGGCTGAACCTGCGACCAGAACATCGGCACCGGCTTTTGCTACGGTCGGTGCGGTATTCACATCCACGCCGCCGTCGATTTCGATATGCACCGGACGGTCGCCGATCATGGCGCGCAGGGTTTTGATCTTGTCCGTCATGTCGATGAATTTCTGACCGCCAAAGCCGGGGTTCACGGTCATCACGCAGACCAGATCGGTGATATCGAGCAGATGTTCAACCGCCGACGCCGGTGTGCCAGGGTTCAGCGCCACGCCTGCCTTGGCCCCCGCGCCACGGATCGCCTGAAGCGTGCGGTGGATATGGGGGCCTGCCTCGACATGGGCGGTGATGAAATCGGCACCCGCCTGCGCGAAGGCATCAATGTAGGGATCAACGGGGGCGATCATCAGATGCACGTCCATGATGCCCTTGATATGGGGCCGGATTGCGGCGCATGTGGTGGGGCCAAAACTGATGTTGGGCACGAAATGGCCATCCATCACATCGACATGGACCCAATCGGCCCCTTGCGCCTCGACGGCGGCGCATTCGGCCCCGAAATTGGCAAAATCGGCGGCAAGGATCGAGGGGGCTATTTTGATGGAGCGATCGAATGTCATGTGTCTGGGCCTTATTGGGAGGGTTGGGCGCGATATAAGCATTGGCAGTGCCGGTGGCAATCGGCGGAGCCTTCGGCGAGGATTTTAGACCATTTGGAATACAGGGCGTCAGATCTTGTAATAATCGCGGTACCAGTCGACGAAGTTTTGCAAACCGGTTTCGATGGGGGTGACGGGGCGCTGGCCTGTCAGGTTTTGCAGCAAGCTTGCATCCGCCCAGGTGGCGGGCACATCGCCGGGTTGCATGTCGTGGTAGGTCTTGATCGCCGCGCGACCGCAGGCCTTTTCGATGGCGGCAATGAAATCCATCAACGGCACGGGGCTGTCGTTACCGATGTTGACGACGCGGAAGGGCGCGACGTTGGACAGGCTGTCGTTTTCAACGGGCGTGTCACCCGGCACGGTGTCGATCAGCGCAAGGATCGAGGCGGTCAGATCGTCGATATAGGTAAAGTCGCGTTTCATGTCGCCGTGGTTGTAGATGTCGATCGGGTCGCCGTTCAGGATCGCTTTGGTGAATTTGAAATGCGCCATATCGGGGCGACCCCATGGGCCATAGACGGTAAAGAACCGGAACATGGTGATCGGCAGATGATAAAGATGCGCATAGCTGTGCGACATGTTCTCGGTCGCCTTTTTGGTGGCGGCGTAGAACGACATCTGCGTGTCGACCTTATGTGTTTCCGCATAGGGCATGTCGGTGTTCGAGCCGTAGACCGAGGAGGTCGAGGCCAGCAGCATGTGCGCGGGGGGGTAGGCACGGGCGGCTTCGAGCAGTTCGAATGTCCCGATCAGGTTTGCCTCGACGTAGTCGCGGGGCGCTTCGATGGAGTGGCGCACGCCAGCTTGGGCTGCCAGATGAACCACTGCGTCGGGGCGGTGCTTTTCGAAAATCTCCATCAGCGTGCCGGGGGTTTCCAGCCGGTCTTTGATCACGCTGAAGCCGGCATGCTGGTTCAGCATCGCCTGGCGGCGTTCCTTGAGGGCGACGTCGTAGTAATCTGACAGGCAATCCAGCCCGATGACCTTCCAGCCTGCGTCCAGCAAAGCGATAGAGGTGAAATATCCGATGAATCCGGATGATCCTGTGACGAGGGCGGTGCGGGTCATAGCTCAATCTCCAATACGCCACCGGGGGAAGCCGCGCGGGACTGGCACAGGATCAATGTCGACTCGCGCTGTTTGGCGGAGAGGACGAAATCGCGGTGCTCTGCCTGCCCGGACAGCAGCGTGCATTTACAGACACCGCATATGCCATCTGCGCATTTGATGTCCAGTTTGATATCCGCAGCGATCAGGGCGTCGCTGGCGGATTGATCCGCGCTGACGGGGATGTCGCGGCCGTCTGGCAACCGCAAGGTGAAGGGATGGTTGGTGTATTCGGGCTGTGCGGGCGGGGCGAAATATTCCAGATGCAGGGCATCGTCGGGAAGGCCCCGTGCCTTTCCCGCCGACATCACCGCTTGCATGTAGGCGTCAGGGCCGCAGGTATAGGCGTGGGTGCCGTTGGGCGCACTTGCCATCAGTGTATCCATATCTGCGCGCGTGCCATCGGCGCTGATATGAAGGTGAACGCGGTCAGCCCACGCGACATCGGCCAGCAGGGGCGCGAAAGCGGCGGCCGTTTGGGTCGGTGCCGAATAATGCAGTTCAAAGGGGCGTCCAAGTGCGTGCAAGCGGTGGGCAAAGGCGATCATCGGCGTGACGCCGATCCCGCCGCCGAACAGCAAGCTATGCAGCGCGTCCTGCACCAGTTCAAAGTGGTTAACGGGGGCAGACACAAAGACCCGCCGCCCTTTGGAAAAGATCCGGTGCAGCAGGGCCGATCCGCCACGACCCGCGTCCTCGCGCAGGACAGCGATGCGAAAGCGGCTGCGTTCGGCTGGATCGCCCAGCAGGGAATAGGGGCGCAGATATTCGGGAGCCACGACCAGATCAAGATGCGCGCCCGCCGTCCAGAGGGGCAGATCGGCACCGTCTGGATGGGCCAAGTCGTAGAGCGTCACGCTGTCGTTCAGCTGCTGAACCGCTGTGATGCGCAGGTCCAGCACAGGTGATTCAGCCCCCGCATCGTAAAGGTGTAAATGATCCGTTTGACCCATGGCACTGCGCGCGCGGTGTTCGTCTGCCGACAGCAATGCGGCATGCGCTTTGATCCCGGCCTCGCGGTTCATCGGGTCGGGGTAGGGCCACGGATGGGGCGCAAGCGGGGCAGGGTAGACGGCCATGGTCTGATCCTTCGCGCGCAGATCCAGATCACGCTGCAAGCCACGGGCGTTGACCGGATGGGACGGCTTTGTGACATCGCCGCTGCGCTGCTGTTCGATGTCCCACCACCATTTCTTGACCGGGTTCAGCCCGCCACGCCCCAGAGCATCGTCCAGCTTTGCCAGCAGGGGGGCGGCGGCGGGGATGGTGCTGGCGGCCCAGCGAAACGGGGCTTCGGCGAACAGCCCTTCGAGGTTCCACGGGCAGGTTTTCATGCAGCGCCCGCACATCGACCCGCCCTTGTTGGTAATCCGGTAGGTGGCGCATTTCTGGCTGTCGGATTTCCAGATCTCATAGCCATTAAACATCTTTTTCGGCCCTGCGGTGATCGCCCCGCTGGGGCATTCACGGGCACATTTATTGCAGGCGTCGCAGAATTTTTGCAGGCCGAAATCTATGGGCCTGTCATGGGTCACGGGCATGGTGTGGGTGACGACGCCGGATTTCAGACGTGGCCCAAGGAACGGGTTCAGGATGACCTCTCCAATGCGGCTGACTTCGCCCAGACCCGCAAGCAACAGCAGGGGCGGTTGCAACACGTCGCCATCCATCACCGTATGCGCCTTGGCCTTGAAACCGAGATTGCGCAAATGTTGCGCCAGAATGCCGCCCAGAACGGCAAACCGCAAATAGGCCCGCATGGATTGAGCCGTGCTGATCCAGTCATCACCCGAAGCACCCTCCATCGTGTCGAACCCCTGATCGATCACCGTGCTGAGCGCGTGATCATGGGGCGGCGTGACAGGGGTGCCGGTGGCGTCGTGGCTGTACCATGTCCAATCGGGACACGCCGACAGGCCCGCCGCATCGACACCCAGAAAATAGGCAGCAGCCTTGATGTTGGCGGCGTTTCGGTCGGGGGTGTCGCCTTGTGGGGCGTCGGCAATCGCCCCGTCCTGCAAGAGGATCATCGCCCCCAGCAAACGGCGCTGCGCGGCAGCGGGGGCGGATTTGACGATATGCTGGCCGCCTTTCATGGCATCCTGCACCTTTGGGCCCATGTCGCCGAACTGGCCGCGTGCGAACATGTCGGTGCGTTTGGGCACGCGCGGCACGTTGGGGGCATCGATATAGGTCGTGGGCTGTTCGACGCGTTTCAGGGTTTCGAACGGGTGCGGGCCATCAACAAAATTGCGTTTGGCATAGGGGTCGTGGCTGCGCGCGCTCGCCCCGCCATGGGTGCCAAGCTGCCAGACATGGCCGCGTAAAACCGATGCCGGCTGTTGATTGAGCGGGCGCAACGGCTGATCGGCAGCCAGCGCCATATCGGTCGTGACAGCGGCCAGACCAAAACGGGTGCCGAGCCAGGGGGCGTTGGCCTCGCCATTCTCCAAGACGGTCAACCCGGCGGCCAGCGACAACTGCGGCAGATGCACGTCGCTGGTGGTGGCACTGTGGGCGCGGGCGTCAAACCCGAGGATGCGCAGGTATTCGGCCAGCACGGTCGCGTTCTCGGTCGCGCGGATGGCGGCGCGGTGGGCCTGCGCACCGATGATCCAGTCGCTGCCCGGCTCGGTCGCTGCAGGATCGCGGGGATAGGCGACAAGCATGACGATGGCATGGGTGTGATGACGGATGGGCGCGCTGTCAGCCCCGGCGGTGTCCCGCAGATTGGCCATGATCGCGTCCACACCCGAAGCCAAGGTCTTGGTCTGGCGGTTTTTCAGATCCTCGCCCAAGGCGGCGGTGTCCGGGTTCGCGCGCGGTTCGCTCAGGAACGCTTTGGGGGGCAGCGCGCAGATGCCAACCATGGACGCGTCATTGTAATAGCCGAACGCCTTGAGGTGCTGCGCTCTTTCAATCGGGTCCTTGGGGATATCAACCGCCTGCGTGTTCGGCTGCCCGGCGCGCACGGCGTCCATCATGGCCTGAAACGGGCCCATGGCGTTGATGATGCTCTGCGGGCGATCGGTCGCGTCAAAGGACAGCGGCGGGAATGGCAGGTCAGGCAGCGGGGGCGTTGAGGGTTCCGACCTGCGTAAACGCTCAAGCGGATAGGGGCCAAGATGGACGGGGCGCGATTTGCCTGAAAAAAGCTTCATGCTGCAAACGCTCGCATTCCTTTGTGCAAAATACCAGTGCCGTTGCACGCGCCGTGACGGGGCGGCCATCTTGACACGCGCGTGTGATGCGACCCATTGTCCGCCCATATTCATGGGAGGATAGGATGACAGTTTTCAATCGCCGTCAGGCACTGGCCACTTTGGGGGCCGCCACAGCCGTGGGCCTTGCTGCCCCAGCCATCGCTCAGGGCAAAAAGATCACCTTGGGCGCGCTGCGCTTTACCAGCCATTCCGGGACATTCGTCGCGGTGCAACGCGAGTATTTCAAGCAGGCCGGGCTGGATGTCGAACTGAAGTTCTTTCAGGCCGCACAGCCCATGGCCGTCGCCATCGCCAGCGGGGATGTCGATTATGCCGTAACGGCGATTTCGGGCGGTCTGGTATCGCTGGCCGATAAAGGTGCGATCAAGGTGATCGGCGGCGCGCTGTCCGAAGAGCCGGGCATCGACGGGCAGAAGTTCCTGGCATCGGATGCGGCGTTCCAGGCGGGCGTGACGGCACCGGGGATGCTGGATGGCAAAAGCTTTGGCATGACCACGGCGGGGTCGTCGTTCCATTACATGGGGTCCAAGATGGCGCAGGCCGAAGGCATCTCGATGTCCTTCAAGCCGCTGCAAAAAGTAGGCGCGATCATTGGCGCGCTGAAGACTGGCCAGATCGACGCGTGGTCCATCGTGCCCCATATCGCCAAACCATTGGCAGGGTCGGGCGCTGTGCATATCATCGGCAACGTGTCCGATTATCTGCCCGACTACCAGGTTACGACCGTGTTCACATCAACCAAGAACGCCACGGAAGAAAAGCAGCAGACGCAGGATTATCTGGCCGCCTATTCCAAGGGTGTTGCGGATTACAACGCAGCCATGATCGCCAAATCCGGCAGCGACGACGGCATGGCCGAGATGGTCAAGCTGATCCACAATTATGTCTACACTGACAAGTCGCTTGAAGACGCCACACCCGGCATCGTCAACGGGACGATGCGCCTGAACGAAGGGGCCGCGATGAACGTGGGCTCGGTGCGTGACCAGCTTGAGTGGTTCCAGTCCGAAGGGTTGGTCGACAGCGACATCGCGTTGGACGCGTTGATCGACACGTCCTTTGTCGAAACCATCGGCGCGTAAGCGACCGGAAACGAAAGGGGCCGGGCAGATGCTGTTCGGCCCTTTGCATTTTAAGGATAGTTCATGGACCTAAGGTTGGCAGGCGTAAGCCATTACTACGGCGAAACCGAAGTGCTGCACGACATCACGCTGGATATCCCGTCAGGCCAGATCGTGTGCATCGTGGGGCCGTCGGGCTGCGGCAAATCCACGTTGCTGCGGATGCTGGGCGGGCTGGAAAAGCCGACCAAGGGCGATGTCTTGCAGTTGGGGTCCCCACCCGAGGGGTGTCTGAACCCGCTGACCTATATCTTTCAGGATTTCGCGCTGCTGCCATGGCGGTCGGCGCGCGGCAACGTGGCGCTGGTGCTTGAGGATCACGGGCTGGACGCTGCCCGAAGGGACCGCATCATCGACGACGTGCTGGCGCGGACCAAGCTGACCGAATTCGCCGATGCGCTGCCACGGCAACTGTCCGGCGGCATGAAGCAACGGGTGGCGATTGCACGCGCCCTGGCGGTGAACCCCGCCGTGATGCTGATGGACGAACCGCTGAGCGCGCTTGACAGCCAGACGCGCGAATTGCTGATGGACGATCTGATCAACCTGTGGACCCGCCAGCCCTTTACCGCTGTCTACGTGACCCATAATCTGGCCGAGGCCGTGCGCCTTGGTCACAAGATCGTCGTGCTGTCGCGCCGCCCCGGCCAGATCCGCGAGATCGTCGATCTGACAACGCCACTGGCCGACCGCGCCTATGGCGACGCCGACCTTGAGGTCCAGCAACAACATCTGTGGGGGCTGATGCGCGAAGAAGCGGCTGCCGCAGATGCGGAGTTGATCCATGTCTGAGCTTACCAAACCGGTTGATTTTCGCGGCGGCGGCTTTGCCCCCAAACGCAGGCGCGGCATGGGGCTTTTGGTCTTTGTCTTGCTGATTTTGCTGGCGGAATGGGGCACGCGGACGGGCTTCATCTCGAACCTGACGCTGCCGCGCCCGTCCGATGTCGTGCTGACCTTTGTCGAATTGTGGGACAGCGGATTGCTGTTCAAGCACCTGATCCCCTCGCTAAGCCGCCTGGCCGTCGGGGCGACCATCGGGGCCAGTATCGGAATCGCCGTGGGCGTGATGATCGGCCTTTTCAGCTATGTGCGTGCAGGGCTTGTGCCGCTGGTCGCAGCACTGTTTCCGATCCCCAAGATCGCGTTGCTGCCGCTGTTCGTGATCTGGTTCGGCATCGACGAGGCCAGCAAATTCGCGCTGATCGCCTTTGGTACCTTCACCCCCACCGTCGTCGCAACCTATGCGGCCGTCGATAACGTGGACCGCAGCCTGATCCGCATGGGCCAAAGCTTTGGTCTGACGTGGTGGTCCATCGTGCGCAAGATCGTGTTGCCCGGTGCGATGCCGGGTATCCTGTCGGGGTTGCGGATTTCGCTGGCGATCGCGATCATCCTGCTGGTCGCCGCAGAAATGCTGGGGGCGGAATACGGCATCGGGGCCTATATCCTCGAAGCGGGCAGCCTGTATGATCTGGAACGCCTGTTTGCCGGTGTGGTGATCCTGTCGGTCCTTGGGGTGGGTGTCAGCACCGTCATTGGCGCAATCGAGGCGCGGGTTTTGCGCTGGCGGGTGTAATTCAGACCGGAACCTATGGTACCCGCCCGTCGTTTGCCTTCTGACGCAATTCAGGAGCAACGCGGCATGGCACAGATTTCCAAAGGCACAAAGGTTGAATGGAACTGGGGGCAGGGGACTGCCAGCGGCAAGGTCAAAGAGGTATTCACCGAAAGCGTCACGCGCACCCTCAAGGGCAACGAAGTGACCCGCGACGGATCGGACGACACGCCTGCCTACCTGATCGAACAAGAGGATGGGGACGAGGTGTTGAAGCTGAGCACCGAAGTCGAGGCGTGTTGAGGAATGGCGTCATCTGACCTGATTTACTACGGTGACGACCGGCCCGGCATCGCGCGGCTGCGCAATGGCGATCACTTTACCTACAGAGCCGCCGATGGCACGACGATCGACCGCAAGACCGAAAGGGCGCGGCTGGATGCAATGGCCGTGCCGCCGGCCTATGAAGATGTCTGGATGTCGCCGCTGGCGAATGGTCATCTGCTGGCCACGGGCCGCGACGCGCGGGCACGCAAGCAATATCGCTATCACGAGAAATGGGCGGCCGCGCAGGCCGAAACCAAATTCAACGGTCTGGTGGCATTTGGACACGCGCTGCCGAAACTGCGCCGTCTGGTCAAACGCGATCTGGAGGAAGACGCGGGCGAACGCGTCTTTGCGCTGGCAAGCGCCGTGACGCTGATCGACCGCGCTTCGCTGCGCGTCGGCAATGCCGATTACAGCCGCGAAAATGGCAGCTATGGCACGGTGACCTTGCAGAACCGTCATGTAAAGCTGGACGGCAACAAGATCAGCCTGCGCTATACTGCCAAAGGGGGCAAGAAAGTGCGCCGCCAGATCAACGACCGGACACTTGCCAAGACCCTTGGCAAGATCAACGACTTGCCGGGGGCAGAACTTTTGTCTTGGATCGACGCCGATGGCGACGTGCATCAGCTGAATTCGACCGCGCTGAACAACTACATCGCGCAAGCGGCAGGCGACGATGGCTTTACCGCCAAGACATTTCGCACATGGGCGGGCACTGTCGCCGCGTTCGAGGTGGGCGAAAAGGGTGCGGCTACCATCAAGGACATGGCGCGGGCGGCCGCGCAACAGCTTAGCAACACGGCCACGGTCGCGCGCAACAGCTATATCCATCCCGCGGTGATCGACCTGGCGGGTGCCGACCCGCTGGAAATTGACGTTGGCCGAACATCGGGCCTTTTTGCCGCCGAAGCGCGCCTGCTGGCGTTCTTGGAAGACGACTAGGACACGAAGGTAACGTCGATATCGCAGGGCAGGCGTTTGGCATAAATGCGACGTGCATTGGCCATGTCATTGCCATCGGCACGCGCTTCGGCCTCGGCCTGCGTGTGGTCATGGGTCAACCAGCGATCAACAAGGCGTGCGCGCAAGACGTCTTCGGGCACAGTCAAAAAGACGCTTAAATCCCATGACAGGACAAGTGCACTCCATGCTGTATCATCAAACAGCAGGTAATTTCCTTCGACGATAACCGTTTCGACATTCGGTGCCACGGTCGCCGCAGCAGCGATGGCAATATCACGGCTGCGGTCGAAACGCGGGATGTAGACCTGTTCGTCTTGCGACAGTGCACTGATCAGCCGGGTCAGGCCCCCGACGTCGAATGTTTCGGGCGCACCTTTGCGGGACCGCAGTCCCATCTGGTCCAGCAACGCGTTGTCCAGATGGAAGCCGTCCATCGGCACGACCTGCGCCCGGTGTCCGTCTGCATTCAACTGGCCCACGATATCATCCGCGAGGGTTGATTTGCCGCTCGCCGGTGCGCCTGCAACCGCAACCAGACGCCGCCGGCCCGAAAACGGGGCGGCGGCGATGGTGGTGCAGATCGTCTTAAGGTCCGGGGCCAGTGTCACGCGGGGGCCATCACGGGCGGTTCTGCCGCACCGGTCATGAAGGCAACCGCGTCCGACATGGTATGTTCGCCGGGCTTGATCACGCACAGACGCCGGCCCAGTCGGTGAACGTGAATACGGTCTGCGACTTCGAACACATGAGGCATGTTGTGGCTGATCAGAATGATCGGAATGCCACGCGACCGCACATCCTGGATCAGTTCCAACACCCGGCGCGATTCCTTGACCCCAAGGGCGGCCGTTGGTTCATCAAGGATGATGACCTTTGATCCGAAGGCTGCCGCGCGGGCTACCGCCACGCCTTGGCGCTGGCCACCGGACAACGTCTCGACCGCCTGATTGATGTTCTGGATCGTCATCAGCCCCAGTTCGTTCAGCTTTGCGCGGGCCGTGTCTTCCATGCGCTTGCGGTCAAGCTGGCGCAGGAACTTGCCGCGAAACCCCGGTTTGCGCAACTCGCGGCCCATGAACATGTTGTCGGCAATCGACAGGGCCGGGGACATGGCAAGCGTTTGATAGACCGTTTCAATGCCCACATTGCGCGCATCGATGGGCGAGGTGAACTTTACCTTCTTGCCCTCGAGAAACACATCGCCCGCATCGGGGATCACCGCGCCGGAAACCGCCTTGATCAGGGATGACTTGCCGGCACCGTTGTCGCCGATCACCGCCAGAATTTCACCGGGCATCAGATCGAAGTCGCAATGATCCAATGCGGTGACGCGGCCATATCGCTTGACCAGACCGCGCCCTTTGAGAATGGGTTCAACCATCAGACCGATACCTTTCTAATCCATTGATCCACGGCCACAGCTGCAATGATCAGCGCACCGATCAGCAGATAGGTCCATTGTGCATCCGCCCCCATCAGCCGCAGCCCAAGGGTAAAGACACCGACGATCAGCGCGCCGAACAGCATTCCCAGCACGGAGCCACGCCCGCCGAAAAGGCTGATGCCGCCAATCACGACTGCGGTGATGCTTTCGATATTGGCCAGCTGCCCGGAAGTGGGCGACACCGACCCGATCCGTCCGATCAGGGCCCAGCCCGCAAAGGCGCAGATCAGCCCCGCCAGCATATAGACCGACACAAGCACGCGTTTGACATTCACACCGGACAGTTCAGCCGCGTCAGGGTCGTCGCCTACGGCATAGACGTGGCGGCCCCAGGCCGTGTGGCGCAGGACATAGGCCAGAAACAACACCAGCACCACAAGGAAGATCACTCCGTAAGTAAAGATCGCCCCGCCGATATTGATCTTTTCGCCAAAGAGCTGAAGCAAGGGGGCATTGGCGCTGATGTCTTGGCTGCGGATGGTTTCATTGGCGGAATACAGGAAATTCGACGCCAGAATGATCTGCCACATGCCAAGGGTCACGATGAACGGCGGCAGCTTCATGTAGGCGACCAGCCAGCCGTTGACGAAGCCGCAGGCCGTGCCGCACAAAAGCCCGCAGACCACGGCGATTTCCGGGGGCAGCCCGTAGCGGAATGAAAACTGGCCCATTACGACCGAACTTAGCACCATGATCGCACCAACCGACAAGTCAATGCCAGCGGTCAGGATAACAAGCGATTGCGCCGCCCCTACGATGCCCACGATGGCCACCTGTTGCAGGATCAGCGTCAGCGCGAAAGGCGAGAAGAACTTTGACCCCAGCAGGATGCCGAACACGATCAAGGACAGGACCAGAACGATCAGCGGCACCAGCGATGGCGTCACATGCAGCGCATGCTGCAGCTTGTTGATCAATGATTTTCCGGTGTCGGCGAATTCGGCAACGGCCTCGGGGCTTCCCTTGGCGGCGGATTCGTAATTCGTAGGGTCAGACATGGTGCGCCCCTGCAGTTATGAAATTTCAGAGTATCAGGATGGTTTCGGGGCAGGCACGTGACCTGCCCCTGGACTTGCGTCTTTATGGTAAAGGCTTAGCCCCAGCAGCGATCTGTGCCTTCCTGAACAGAGATCGATTCAACACCGTCAACAGGCTGGTCCGTGACAAGGGAAACGCCCGTGTCAAAGAAATCCTTGCCTTCGGTTGGCGCGGGCTTGGTGCCGTCTTTTGCAAACTGCGCGATTGCTTCGACGCCTTTGGAGGCCATCAGCAAAGGGTACTGCTGCGAGGTGGCACCGATGATGCCGTCGGCAATGTTGGACACGCCGGGGCACCCGCCATCGACAGACACGATCAGCACATCGTTTTCACGGCCGATGGATTTCAGCGCTTCGTAAGCACCGGCTGCCGCGGGTTCGTTGATCGTGTAGACCACGTTGATCATCGGGTCCTTGGCCAGAAGGTTCTCCATCGCCTTGCGGCCGCCTTCTTCGTTGCCTGCCGTCACGTCGTTGCCGACGATGCGCGGGTCTGTTTCATCGCCCCATTTGTTCGGGTCGCCCAGATCAATGCCGAAGCCTTCCAGAAAGCCCTGGTCGCGCAATACGCCGACGGTCGGCTGGCTGACGGCCAGATCGAGCATGGCGATTTTCGCATTCGCCGCGTCATCACCCAGCTTGGCAGCGGCCCATTGGCCGATCAGCTTGCCTGCAAGGAAGTTGTCTGTCGCGAACGTCGCATCAGCCGCATCGGCAGGGTCCAGGGGGGTGTCCAGAGCGATCACGACAATGCCCGCGTCGCGCGCCTGCTGCACGGCAGTCACGATCGAAGAGGTGTCGGAGGCGGTCAGCAGGATACCCTTGGCACCGTCTGCGATGCAGGTTTCAATCGCGGCCACCTGTGTTTCGTGATCGCCGTCAATCTTGCCGGCAAAGGATTTCAAGGTCATGCCAAGCTCGGCTGCCTTGGCTTCGGCACCTTCCTTCATCTTCACGAAAAACGGGTTGGTGTCCGTTTTCGTGATCAGACAGGCGGTAACGCTATGCGCATCGGCCATTGCGCTGCCGGACATGGCGGCAAATGCGATTGCGGTGCTTGCGAGTAATGTTTTCATGATCCCCTCCCAGAAATCGGTGCGGCGACTTTCGCGCCAAGTTTAGGGTACGGCAAGGCACCCAATATTCCAACTACAACGTGATTCTGGCTGCGCTGTCAATTAATAAATAAACTTGATTTATTAATCCGGCTGGCGATAAATGAGGCAGATGCTTGGGAGGGCGTTGCAGCTATGGATCAATCAGTTGTCAGGGCGCTGAGTGCGGGCGTCAATCAAAGCGGGGTGCGCAATCACAACGAGCGCCTGCTTTTGACGATCCTTCAGCGTCATGGGCGCTTGCCGGGAATGGATCTGGCGCGCCTTGCCGGGTTGTCGCCGCAAACCGTGTCGGTCATCCTGCGCAAACTGGAAAACGACGGGCTGCTGGAACGCGGCACCCCCGTGCGCGGCAAGGTCGGCAAACCGTCCGTGCCGATGGGGCTTGCGGCGGATGGCGTCATGTCGCTGGGTCTCAAGGTCGGGCGGCGCAGTGCTGATCTGCTGCTGATCGATTTCCACGGGACGATCTGGCAGCAGGCGCAGATTACCTACGCCTATCCCTTGCCCCGGACGGTATTTCAGTTCCTTGCCGACGGGATTGCGCAGTTCCGCGAACAGATGGCACCTTCGTTGTTTGAACGCCTGTGCGGCATCGGCGTCGCAGCCCCGTTCGAAATCTGGCACTGGGCTGAACTGGTCGGTGCTCCCGCCGAAGAATTCCAACGCTGGAGCAATATCGACATCGTCGCCGAGGTGGCCAAATGCACGGATTTGCCGGTGTCCTTGGTCAATGATGCCACGGCCGGCTGCTGGGCCGAACATGTCTACGGCCGCGGCAAGGAATTCCGCGACTACGCCTATTTCTTCGTGGGGGCCTTCGTGGGGGGCGGCATCGTGTTGAACAATTCGGTCTACGAGGGGCAACAGGGCAATGCCGGTGCTTTGGGGTCATTGCGGTCCATCGGGCCGGATGGCGAAAGCTTGCAGCTGATTGACACGGCATCGATCCATCTTCTGGAAACCATGCTGACCAAGGCAGGCCAACCGGCCGCCGACCTTTGGGTACAACCGCAAGACTGGAGCGCTTTTACCGAGATGGTCGATCCCTGGATTGCGCAAACTGCCCGTGAATTGGCCAAGGCCAGCCTGTCGACCTGTGCCGTAATCGACTTTGAAGCGATCGTGATCGACGGTGCGGTGCCCCCGGACGTACGGACCAAACTGGTCGAGCAAATCCGGGCTGAGGTGGAGCTTCAGGATACCCGCGGTCTGAAAGTCCCGCGCATCGAAGAGGGCACCATCGGCGAAAATGCCCGCGCCATCGGGGCAGCCTCGGGCCCGATATTCCAGCAGTTCCTGTTGAATACGAACACGGGGGGCATGCCCTAGAGACCAGACGCTATGCGATCCGGCTGAACCCGACGATCAACTGACGCAGGCCGATCGCGGCACCCGCAACGATGCAAGCCAAAGTCACCGGTCCGCTGTACGCCAGGACGGAAAACGCCGACAGCCCTTGGCCGACGCTACAGCCCACTGCGATCACGGCACCGATGCCCATCAGCACGGCCCCACCGATCTGGCGGCGCAATTCGCGGGGGTCCTCGCACGCCTCCCATCGCAGATGGCCTTTGATCAAACAGCCCAGCAACGCGCCAAGTACAACTCCGCAGACCGATCCCGTACCAAAGCTGATTGAATTGCCCGAAGATGTCATGACGTAAAGAAGCGTTTCCCCGACGGGCGCGGTAAAGGTGTGCGAGACGATGATGCTGCGGTCAAACCCATGCGCCGTGATCCACTGCGTGAACCCCCAGCCCGAAATGATCGCGACCCCGACGACCGCGCCCCACAGGATTGACTTGGGGCTGTTGCGCAGTCCGGCGTGGAATAGCGTCAGCAGGATTATCAGGACACCGATGGTGATGCCCGTCACATGCAGGTCAAAGGGCAGAAAGCTGGATGCCAGATGGGCGAGGCTTGCTGGGTTTGGCCCCGCATCGTTGACGGGAAAGATGGCCAGCCGCGCCGCGGACAGGGGGCCGCCCAAGGCCACATAGGACGACACGCCCATTACGATGACGATCATGAACGACCGCAAGTCACCGCAGCCCATCCGCGCCAGCGCGCCGTAACCGCAGTTGCCCGCCAACGCCATGCCGTAGCCGAAAATCAACCCGCCCACGATGCTGGCCCACGGGTTCCAGGCGATGCCCAGATACAGCGTGTCGGTCAGCGCCAGCGCGCCTGCCGCGGACAACCCGAACGTCCCGATGATCGCCACGCCAAGGGCAATGCCCCACATCGCAAACCGGACCGAGCTGGCTCCGTAATACAGGTCTTCGATGGCCCCGAGGGTGCAGAAGCGGCCAAGCCGCGCGGCCAGCCCCAGCAAGACACCGCCGAAAAGGCCCGCGAGAGCCATCAATGTGGGTTCGGAAAATCGCTCCAGTAGGAATGTGCCAAGCTGTCCCACGACAAGTTAGTCAGCGCGGCAGAAAAGATCATAGACGACTTCCATGATCTGCTTGGGGCGGTCGTCGGACAACCGGTAGTAAATCGTCTTGCCATCGCGGCGCGGAATCACCAGCCCCTCAAGCCGCAAGCGCGACAGTTGCTGCGATACGGCGGCCTGGCGCGCGGAGAGCAATTCTTCCAACTCGGTCACGGACTTTTCACCTGATGCAAGATGGCACAGGATCATCAAACGACCCTCATGACTGATCGCCTTCAGAAAGTTGGACGCGCGCACGGCGTTGTTCGCCATCTTATCAAGGTCTTCGGCGCACATATTCTTGTCAAAAACGGGTAGACCCACGGTTTCGTTTCCTTAGCTTTCAGATCAACGGTCAGGCCGCCCGCGAAATCGGGCAACACATATGTCTTAGCTTCCTTTTGGCGACGGGAGCAGTTTTGCATCCATCATCATTTTTTCCAATACGCCCCAGAAGAAATCTTCGCCGGGGTATCCTTCGATCCGGGATATTTCCTCTCCGTCCTTCATCAGCACGAAGGTCGGCGTAAAGTGCAGGCCACGCGCAAATGTCAGGTCCGACGGGCGTTCATCGGCGATGTCGACCCGGCGCAGCGGGGCGTTTTTGCCCGCGTCGGTCTTGGGGTAGATCGGGGCGATCTGTTCATTCCAGCGGGCGCACCAGACGCAGCCTTTTTCCTCGATCATGACAAGGGTGGCGTCGGCAAAAGCCGCACCAGCCAACAGGGTCGAGGTGAGGAGAGAAAGAAGAAAAAGGCGCAGTTGTGTCATGGAAATACCGATTGATTTCGCATAACATAATGTGAATATGTGCATGAAACAAGTTAAAGGCAGCATGAATGCTTGAAATAACCTTTTACGGTGCCGCAATTGCCGGATTATTGTCCTTTCTGTCCCCCTGCATTCTGCCGATCGTGCCCTTTTACCTGAGTTATCTGGCCGGGGTCGGGATGAACCAGATCACTGTTGATGGCCCCATCCAGAGCGGCGTGCGCGGCCGCGCGGTGGTCGCCGCCCTGTTCTTTGCTGCGGGGGTGATCACCATCTTTATGGGGCTGGGGGCTGCGGCAAGCAGTTTTGGCCAGGTGGTGCGCGACTATTTCGACATCCTGCGCTGGATCGCAGCGGCCATCATCATCGCCATGGGCCTGCATTTTCTGGGGGTCATCCGCATCGGCTTTCTGTACCGTCAATTCCGCGCCGACGCAGGCGATACCAAGGCGACAAGCCTGCTGGGGGCCTATGTCATCGGGCTGGCCTTTGCCTTCGGGTGGACCCCGTGCGTCGGTCCCGTTCTGGCCGCGATCCTTTTCACGGCCGCCGGGACCGATACGGCAACCAGCGGGGCGCTTTTGCTGTTCACCTACGGCGTCGGCATGACAGCGCCCTTTGTCCTGGCTGCCCTGTTCATTGGCCCGTTCATGCGTTTTATGGCGCGGTTTCGCCGGCATCTGGGCACAGTCGAAAAAGTCATGGGTGCCTTGCTGGTGATCTTCGGGCTGCTGATTGCCACAAATTCTGTTAACTACATCGCGCAATGGTTGCTTGAGACCTTTCCGGTCTTCAGCGCCATCGGCTGATAAAGGGATCGTACCATGAAACTGCTGAAAATTTGCCTGACTGCCCTGTCGCTTTGCCTTGCCGGTTCTGCCTTTTCCGCCGAACTGGGTGATGACGGGCTGCACAAGACCGAATGGATGCGCGACACCTTCAAGGACCTGTCAGACGACCTTGCCGAAGCCAATGCCGAGGGCAAGCGCCTCATGCTGATCATCGAACAGCGCGGCTGCATCTATTGCGCCAAGATGCACAAGGAGGTGTTTCCGCTGCCTCAAATCGACGCCTACCTTAAGGAGCATTTCTTCGTCGTGCAGATCAACATGTTCGGTGATGTCGAGGTAACGGATTTCGACGGCGAATCGCTGTCGGAAAAAGACATGGTGCGCAAATGGGGCATGTTGTTCACGCCGACGCTTGTTTTCCTGCCGCAAGAGGTGCCTGAAGGGCAAACGGCGGCAGAGGCGGCAGTGGCCACGGTTCCGGGCGCATTCGAGGCAGGCACGATCTTCAATATGCTTAACTGGGTGGTCGACAAGGAGTATGAAGGCGACGAAAGCTTTCAGAAGTACCATGCGCGCAAGCTGGCAGAGCGGGATAAGTAGTAGTCGGCGGGCGGCGATACATCAAAAGCTGTCGTTAAAAATTCACAAAAGCGAATTTATAGTTGCGTGGTTATGCCACACCGTCTACGCTCGTATACAAATAAGAGTCTTTGGGAGGACGCATGAAAATTTCTATACTCGCCTTGGTGGCGTCCGTTGGACTTGCGGCAAACGCAAATGCAGCCGATATCGCACCAACCGCCGTCACATATGTTGATGGTGCCGTTGAAGCATCCTTGACCGGTACCGCTGGCAACCCCGAAGAGGGGGCCAAGGTCGTCGGCAGTAAACAGTTGGGCAACTGTGTGGCCTGCCACGAAGTCAGCGCTTTGCCTGATATCGCGTTCCAGGGCATGATTGGTCCCGCGCTGGACGGCGCTGGCAGCCGCTGGAGCGAGGCTGATCTGCGCGGCATCGTTGCAAATGCAAAGATGATGTTCGAGGGCACGATGATGCCATCGTTCTACAAGGACACCGGCTATATCCGTCCGGGCAAGGCCTATACCGGCAAAGCCGCCGATGACACGCTGGGGCCGCTTTTGACGGCGCAGCAGGTAGAAGATGTCGTGGCCTATCTTGCCACGCTGAAAGATTAAAAACCCTTTAGACAGGGTTTGTTCAGGAGTATGACAATGGAATTCACAAGACGTAATGCAATCGTCATGGGCGCAAGCGCTTTCGCGGCCCTCGCCTTGCCAAAGCTGGCCTTTGCGGCTGCTGGCGATGACGCGATCGCCGCCTTCACCGGTGGTGCGGAAATGGCGGACACAGGGCTGACCCTGACCGCGCCGGAAATTGCCGAAAACGGCAACACCGTGCCAATCGAAGTCGACGCCCCCGGCGCGACAGAGATCATGGTGCTGGCATTGGGTAACCCCACGCCCGGTGTCGCGACATTCAAATTTGGTCCCCTCGCGGGTTCGCAGCACGCATCCACACGGATCCGTCTGGCTGGAACCCAAGACGTGGTGGCCATTGCGAAGATGGCTGACGGCTCGTTCGCCAAGGCATCCAGCACGGTAAAAGTGACAATCGGCGGCTGCGGCGGCTAAGGCTTTATAAGGAATTAATGAAATGGCATCTGGTGTAAAACCCCGCGTCAAAGTACCAAAATCGGCAGCAGCAGGTGAAACGATCACCATCAAGACGCTGATCAGCCACAAGATGGAATCCGGTCAGCGCAAGGACAAGGATGGAAACGCCATCCCGCGTTCGATCATCAATCGCTTTACCTGTGATTTCAACGATCAGAATGTTGTCGATATCGAATTGCAGCCCGCAATTTCGACGAACCCATACCTTGAATTTGACGCCACCGTCCCAGAGGCCGGCACGTTCAAATTCACATGGTATGACGATGACGGCTCTGTCTACGAGGACAGCAAAGACATCAGTATCGGATAAGCGTCTGCATCCTTGGGAGGGAAGAAGAATGAATAAATTCACTAAAGGTCTGGGTGCCTGCATGACCGCGATCATCGTGGCATCGGGTGCAATGGCCGAACCTGCAGACGATAATCTGGTCATCAACGGTGACATCGAAATCGTGACACGCACGGCGGCCCCCGCCCATTTGTCCGACGTGATGGACGAGGTGATGTCTGGCTGGCTGTTCCGTGGCACGGAAACCCGCGCCATGGAATCCGATGACTTCGACAACCCCGGTATGATCTTTGTCGAACAGGCAGAGGACGTGTGGAACACCGCCGACGGGTCCGAAGGCAAGTCCTGTGCCGATTGTCACGGCGCATCTTCGGAAATGGCGGGCGTGCGTCCGGTCTATCCGAAATATGTCGAAGCCGCGGGCGAGGTGCGTACGATGGAAATGGCGATCAACGATTGCCGTGAAAACCGTATGGGCGCGGAAAAGTGGAAATACACCGGCGGCGACATGGTCAACATGACGGCGCTGATGGCATCCGTATCCCGTGGCATGCCCGTGAACGTCGCGATTGACGGTCCTGCGCAATCCACATGGGAGCAGGGCAAGGAAATCTATTACACCCGTTTTGGTCAGCTTGAACTGTCCTGCGCAAATTGCCACGAAGACAACTACGGCAACATGATCCGCGCAGACCACCTGAGCCAGGGCCAGATCAACGGTTTCCCCGCCTACCGTCTGAAAAACACCAAACTGAACGCCGTTCAGGACCGCTTTAAGGGCTGTGTCCGTGACACCCGCGCCGAAACATTCGCGCCGGGCAGCCCCGAGTTCGTGGCGCTGGAGCTGTATGTCGGTTCACGCGGCAACGGCCTGTCTGTCGAAGGTCCGTCCGTCCGCAACTAAACAATTCAGGCCCCGCCTTGCTTTTTTGCGAGGCGGGGTTTTGCAGATATAACTCATTCAAACATGCGCATGTATAGGCGCAACAGAAGGCCACCCGCATGATTTCTCGCCGCGACTTTCTTCAAGCCAGCATGGCTGCAACGGCCCTTTACGGGGCATCTTCCTTTGGCAACTGGGGCAAACTGGCCGCGCAGCAGGCGCTGACCCAGGACAAGCTGCTGGAATTTGACACATTCGGCAACGTCAGTCTGATCCACATCACCGACATTCATGCGCAGCTGAAACCGATCTATTTCCGCGAACCGTCGGTCAACATCGGCGTGGGCTCGAACAAAGGGGCGGTGCCGCATGTCACGGGTGCTGATTTTCGAAAGCTTTACGGCATCGAGGACGGCAGCCGGTCGGCATATGCGCTGACCTACAATGACTTTTCGTCGCTGGCCCAAGCCTATGGCAAGATGGGCGGACTGGATCGGGTTTCGACCGTGATCAACCAAATCCGCGCAGACCGCCCCGACGCGCTGTTGCTGGATGGTGGCGACACCTGGCACGGCAGCTATACCTGTTACCAGACCCAAGGTCAGGACATGGTCAACGTGATGAACGCGCTGAAACCAGACGCGATGACGTTTCACTGGGAATTCACGCTGGGGTCCGACCGCGTCAATGAAATCGTTGAAGGGTTGCCCTTTGCGGCGCTTGGCCAGAACATCTTTGACGCCGAATGGGACGAGCCGACAGAGCTTTTCCCGCCCTACAAGTTCTTCGAGACTGGCGGCGTCAAGGTCGCGGTTATCGGGCAGGCCTTTCCCTACATGCCGATCGCCAACCCCGGTTGGATGTTCCCCGAATACACCTTTGGTATCCGCGACGAACGGATGCAGGAAATGGTCGACGAAGTCCGCGCCAAGGGGGCTGAACTGGTCGTGTGCCTAAGCCACAACGGGTTCGACGTCGACAAGCAGATGGCGGGCATCGTCACCGGTATCGACGTGATCCTGTCGGGTCACACCCATGACGCATTGCCCGAACCTGTGCTGGTCGGGGATACGATCATCGTCGCGTCAGGCTCGAACGGGAAATTCGTCAGCCGCGTTGATCTGGACGTGCAGAATGGCCGCATGATGGGCTTCCGCCACAAGCTGATCCCGATCTTTTCGGATGTGATCGAGCCCGATAAGGCGATCACCGCCTTGATCGACGAACAGCGTGCACCCTATGCGGATCAACTGAGCGAGGTAATCGGCAAAACCGCCGAGGACACGCTGCTGTATCGTCGGGGCAATTTCAACGGCTCGTGGGATGATCTGATCTGCGATGCGCTGCTGTCCGAGCGCGAAGCCGACATCGCGCTAAGCCCCGGCGTCCGTTGGGGGCCGTCCATCCTGCCCGGTCAGGACATCACCCGCGAAGACATCTGGAACGTCACCTCGATGACCTACCCAGAAGCATACCGCACTGAAATGACAGGCGAATTCCTGCATGTCGTGCTGGAAGACGTGGCCGATAACCTGTTCAACCCCGACCCGTATTATCAGCAGGGCGGGGACATGGTGCGCACCGGTGGCCTTGGCTACCGCATCGACGTGACCAAGCCGCAAGGCAGCCGCATTACTGAAATGACCCTGCTCAAGACAGGGGAATTGATTGATCCGGCCAAGACCTACCAGATCGCGGGTTGGGCCAGCGTCAATCAAGGCACCGAAGGTCCTCCGATCTGGGACGTGGTTGAAAATCACATCCGCAAGTTGGGCACAGTGACCCTTGCCGAAAACACCAGTGTAACCGTCGACGGCGTCTAACGCCTCCGTTCAACCAAAGGGAAGGGGTTCTACATGTCAGACACCTTTGAAACCAAGAAACCAAACCGCCGTGCGTTCTTGCGCGGGGCCGCAACGGCAGGGGTCGGCGCATTGGCCGCCGGTACTGCGCGCGCCCAAACGCCTGATCCGCTGATCACCGAGACGCAGGAATGGGCGCAGACCTTTGGCGATGGCGTCGATGCCACGCCCTACGGTCTGCCGATCAAGTTCGAAGACGATGTGATCCGCCGCAACGTGGAATGGCTGACCGCCGACACTGTCAGTTCGATCAACTTTACGCCGATCCATGCGCTGGATGGCACGATCACCCCCCAGGGCTGCGCATTCGAGCGGCACCATTCGGGCGCGATCGAACTGAAGAAGGAAGATTACCGTCTGATGATCAACGGGTTGGTCGACCGCCCGCTTGTGTTCACCTACGCCGATCTTGAACGGTTTCCGCGTGAAAACCACACGTATTTCCTGGAATGCGCGGCAAACACCGGCATGGAATGGGCGGGCGCACAGTTGAATGGTGCGCAATTCACCCACGGCATGATCCACAACATGGAATACACCGGCGTCCCCCTGCGGACCCTGCTGGAAGAAGCGGGCTATGACACTGCGGGCAAATGGGTATTCGTCGAAGGTGCCGATGCGTCATCGAACGGGCGTTCCATCCCGATGGAGAAGGCGCTGGATGACGTTCTGGTCGCGTTCAAGGCCAACGGCGAGGCGCTGCGCAAGGAACACGGCTATCCCGTGCGCCTTGTCGTGCCGGGCTGGGAAGGCAACATGTGGGTCAAGTGGATCCGCCGGATCGAAGTGACCGATGCGCCGGTCGAGAGCCGCGAAGAAACCTCCAAATACACTGATACGCTTGCGAACGGCATCAGCCGCAAATGGACATGGGCGATGGACGCGAAATCTGTCGTCACGTCGCCCAGCCCGCAATCGCCGATCACCCACGGCAAGGGGCCGCTGGTCATTTCCGGTCTGGCATGGTCGGGACGGGGGGCCATCACCCGCGTGGATGTGTCCAAGGACGGGGGCAAGACATGGGAAACCGCGCGTCTGGCCAAACCCGGCGAGAAGATGGCGCTGACCCGCTTCTACCTTGATGTGGAATGGGACGGCGAAGAAATGCTGCTGCAAAGCCGCGCGATGGATGAAACCGGATATGTCCAGCCGACCAAGGCGCAACTGCGCGAGGTCCGCGGATTGAATTCGATCTATCACAACAACTGTATTCAAACCTGGTGGGTACGCCCGAACGGGGAGGCCGAAAATGTCGAAGTTTCTTAAATCACTCACGATCGGGGCTGTTGCCGCCGTGCTGGCGGTGCCAGCGGTCGCGCAGACATATGGCCTTGGCCGTCCGGCACTTCCCGAAGAAATCGCTGCCTGGAACTTGGATATCCACCCCGATGGGACGGGCCTTCCAGAAGGGCAGGGCGATGCGATCATCGGCGAGGAAATCTTTGCCACCAAATGTGCCGCCTGCCATGGAGACTTTGCCGAAGGTATTGGCAACTGGCCGAAACTGGCGGGTGGCATGGGCACACTTGACCACAAGGACCCTCTGAAAACTGTCGGGTCCTACTGGCCCTACCTGTCGACCAGCTTTGACTATATCCGCCGGTCGATGCCCTACGGGAATGCGGGCACGCTGACGGCTGACGAAACTTATGCGATCGTGGCCTACATTCTGTACTCCAACGATTTGATCGAGGATGATTTCGTTCTGTCCAAGGAGACATTCCTGGATGTTGAAATGCCCAATGCGGACGGGTTCATCCTGGACGACCGTGAAGAAACCGAGCTTGCTATCTGGTCTGGCGAACCCTGCATGACCAATTGCAAGGAAAACGTCGAAGTGACGATGCGCGCGCTCGTGCTGGACGTCACACCGGAAGAAACCACCACGGACGCCAGCACCGAAGAAGCTGCTACCGAAGAAACCGCCGTCACGACGGAGACGGCAGAGGTCGCTGCCCAGGAAGAGGCCGTGCCCGCGCCAGAAGTCGCTGCCATTGATCCGGCCCTGATTGCCGATGGCGAAAAGGTGTTTCGCAAGTGCAAGGCCTGCCATCAGGTCGGTGACGGTGCCAAGAACCGGTCCGGTCCGATCCTTAACGGTGTAATGGGGGCGTCAGCAGGCCATATCGACGGGTTCAAATACTCTAAATCCCTGATGGAAAAAGCCGAAGAAGGTCTGGTCTGGAACGCAGAAACCATCGCCGAATTTCTTGCCGGTCCGAAGAAGTACATCAAAGGGACCAAGATGGGTTTTGCCGGGTTGAAGAAGGAGGACGATATCGCCGCCGTTATCGCCTACCTGTCGACCTTTTCGGATAAGTAGGCGCGCCTGCCTGCGACAGACATGCCGGCCGCCACGGGTTTGAAACGCCGTGGCGGTCGGAACTATCTACGGTGCGAACAGATGCAATGGACGGGCTTGTTCATTTCGCAATCTGGCCGGAAAGCGCCCCGCGCCCCGCCACCTATGCCCATTCAGGTGGTTGGTAATCAGACGGTAACGCTGATAAGCTGAATTAAAGGGACAGGCTGGACCATTCCGGCCCTGCCATCCCCCCAAACCCGAAAGGATGCATAAGATGAAACTTCCCCTTGGTGCCCTTTTACTTTCACTGCTTGCGGCCCCTTTGGCGGCGCAGGATCATATGGTCTCCTATGCCTATGACGGCAGTTTCGAAGACGCGACATTCGCGGTCGAAAACGCGATTATCGGCAAAGGTCTGGTCATTGATTACGTCAGCCACACGGGCGAGATGCTGAACCGTACGGCTGCCGATGTCGGCAGCGACGTCGAAATCTTCAAAGCCGCCGATATTTTCCTGTTCTGCTCTGCCGTGTTGTCCCGCAAGGTGATGGAGGCAGACCCGGCGAACATCGCCCATTGCCCCTATGGTATCTTCGTCACGGACACGAAGGGCGAGGTGGCCATCGGCTATCGCACCTACCCCGAAGGGCCGATGCAAGAGGTTCAGGCCTTCCTGGATGAAATCGTCAAAAGCGCAGCGGACGGGTCCTAGGCCCTATTCAAACTCCATCTGTTCAAACAGACGGCCTGCATTCTTGGTGGCCAGCTCTTCGAACGTATCCAGATGGGCATAGGGGGACTGGTCGACGTAATACGCGTCGGCCAGCGACCCGCCAGCGTCCAGATGATCCCTGATTTTGCCACGCAGATATTCCAGATAGCCTTTGGTGTAACGCCGGACCTGCGCCATGTTCGTCGGGTGACCGTGGCCGGGGATGACGTAGGTCGCGCCAAGCGCCTCGAACGGGCCGTCCCATGTTTCCAGCCATTCATCGGTCAGCGTGTCGGGGAAAATCGGCAACATCCTTTCGTGAAACGCCATATCACCCGCGATCACAAGGCTTTGTTCGGGCAGCCAGACGACAATATCGCCGGGGCTGTGCGACGGACCGAGGTGCAGCGCCTCGATGTGGAAATCCCCCATATCCACGACATATTCGTCTTCGAAGGTTTCGGTCGGAGGGGTCAGATCCGTGCCATCTGCGCGGTCCTTCAGCCTTGATTCGGCCGCGCGCAGGGACGCCAGACCTTCTTCGGCAAAGGCTTCGGCACCCTCTGTCTGCGCTACGATCTTGACGCCGTGTTCGGCCCAATAGGTGTTGCCCAGCATCGCGTGGCCTTGACCGTTTTCATTCAGTACCAGTTTGACCGGCTGGTCCGTGACCTGTTTGATTTCGTCATGCAGGGCTTTTGCCAACTGGTAGGACCCGCCGCTGTTGATCACCACGACACCGTCACCGGTCACGATAAAGCTCAGGTTGTTGTTGTGCCCTGCGTTTTCATAGGTCGGCGGCGCTGTGGCCCCGATGGCGGAATACACGCCCGGAATGAATTCAACGGGTTTGGAATACAACATTGACGCGGGATATTGATCCGGGATGTCTTCGCTGGCAAAGGCCGGAAGAACGGGCAGGGCGGTCAGTGCAAGGATCAGGCCGAGGGTTTTCATATCCTACACCTGCCCCACAAAGACAAAGCCGTCGGCGAATTTTTCGATCCTGCCCAGACCGCCCTGGCCCAGGTGAAACCCGACAATGGGCATTTGGGCAGTGACCAGATCATTGATCAGCCCTGCGCGCGTCACGGCCCCCAGTGTCGGGTCCTGATCCGATCCGGATTCCCAGGCGGGCCGCGCCAATGCGATGTGATCGTTGCCGATGCTGTCCCCCACGATCATCGCCGCGGTGTTGCCTGCGCGCACCTCAAAGGCCATGTGGCCGGGGGTGTGGCCGGGGGTCAGGCGTGCGCCCACACCCGGCAAGACTTCGTCGCCATCATTGAAAAACTGCATCCGGTCGGCCACGACCTGCAAGCGCCGTTCCGCGCCCACCGCAAAGGCCTGACGGCCGCTGTCGATGGTGTTGACGGTGTTGGGATCGGTCCAATAGTCCCATTCGGCCTGTCCGATATGGTGGGTCGCGTTGGTGAACATGGCATCCCCGAAATCATCCAGCACGCCCCAAAGGTGGTCGGGGTGGCCGTGGGTGAACACAAGGTCGGTGATGTCCTCGGGGGTCACGTCAAGGGCCTCCAGCGCATCCAGCATCTTGCCGGCGGTCGGCATGAATTCCGCTCCGGACCCCGCGTCGAACAGAACCACACGTCCGTCGCCACGCAGCAGGCTAAGGTTGCACGGCGGCGTCAGCTGGTCATAATCCTGTCCAAGGCGTTCCAGGATCGGCAGCAGTTCGTCCTTGGGCATGGTTTCGAATATAAAGCTGCCAGGAAGCGTCAGATGCCCGTCATAGACAACATCCAACGTCATTTCACCGATCGCCATCTGCGCATGCAGAAAATTAGGCAGGCCCATCAATGCGCCGGCTGCGACACCTTGCAGCATGAAGTCGCGTCTATTTGTCAGCATAACCCACTTCCCAAATTAAAAATTCCATAGTATGAATATGTATGAAGAAATGCATCTGCGCAAGCTTTGTTGACGGCGCGGCGGCGGTCCCTTACCGGAGGATATGGCGTTGACTGACTATCCCGTGAATATGAATGTGACCCCAGAAGTCACGGGGTATTTCGACCCCGCGACAAATACGATCAGCTACATCGTGCGCGATCCCAATTCGACATCCTGCGCGATTGTCGATTCCGTCATGGATATGGATTACGCGGCGGGGCGCATCACCTTTGAACACGCCGACACCCTGATTGCCGAGGTCGAAGGCAAGGGCCTCAAGCTTGAGTGGATCATTGAAACACATGTCCACGCCGATCACCTGTCCGCCGCACCCTATATCCAGCAGAAACTGGGCGGCAAAATCGGTGTCGGTGAAAAGATCCTTGTGGTCCAAGAGACGTTCGGCAAGATTTTCAACGAGGGCACCGAATTCCAGCGCGACGGGTCGCAATTCGACGCGCTGTTCAAGGATGGCGACACCTATCAGATCGGCGGAATGACCTGCTTTGCGATGTACACGCCCGGCCACACGCCTGCCTGCATGGTGCATGTGATGGGCGACGCGGCCTTTACCGGCGACACGTTGTTCATGCCCGATGGCGGGTCTGCGCGCGCGGATTTCCCCGGCGGGGACGCCGGCGTGCTGTTCGACAGCATCCAGAAAGTATTGAGCCTGCCTGATGACATGCGCCTGTTCATGTGCCACGACTATGGCCCCAATGGCCGCGATATCGCATGGGAAACCACCGTTGGCGATGAAAAGGCCCATAACATCCATGTCGGTGGGGGCAAAACCCGCGAAGAGTTCATCAGTTTCCGCACAGCCCGCGACGCCGAGCTTGGCATGCCCAAACTGATTATTCCGTCTTTGCAGGTGAACATGCGCGCGGGTCACATGCCGACAGACAAGGATGGTAACGTGATGCTCAAGGTGCCGGTCAACGGTCTGTAGAACGGCCCATGCGGCAAGGGTACTGCCCTTGCCGCCCCCTATTTTGAAAGTCGGCGCAAAATGCCAAAGAACCTCCAGAAATACCTGCCGATCCTTGACTGGGGCCGCAGCTATACCAAGGCGACCCTCTCCAACGACCTGATTGCCGCGCTGATCGTGACGATCATGCTGATCCCGCAATCTCTGGCTTATGCGCTGCTGGCAGGGTTGCCGCCCGAAGCGGGGCTTTATGCGTCGATCGTGCCGATCCTGCTATATGCCGTGTTCGGTACCAGTCGCGCGCTGGCCGTGGGGCCGGTGGCAGTGGTGTCTCTGATGACGGCTGCGGCGCTTAGTAATATCGCTGATCAGGGCACGATGGGTTATGCCGTTGCGGCGTTGACCTTGGCGTTCCTGTCCGGCGCGATCCTGTTGGCGATGGGCATTTTCAAGCTGGGTTTTCTGGCGAACTTCCTGTCGCACCCGGTGATTGCGGGCTTTATCACTGCCTCGGGCGTCATTATCGCCGCCAGCCAGATCAAACACATCCTTGGCATCAGCGCCTCGGGCGAGAACCTGATCGAACTGCTGCATTCCATCTTTACCCATCTGGGCGACACCAACTGGATCACCATGATCATCGGCGTGTCTGCCACGGCTTTTCTGTTCTGGGTGCGCAAGGGCATGAAGCCGATGCTGAAATCCAAAGGGGTCAGTCCGGGTGCTGCGGACGTGGCGACCAAGGCGGGGCCCGTTGCCGCCGTGGTTTTGACCACGCTGGTTGTCTGGCTGTTCGGGCTTTCCGATTACGGCGTGCGCGTCGTCGGTGCCGTCCCGCAAAGCCTGCCGCCGCTGACGATGCCTGATTTTTCCTTTGATCTGATGGGGACGCTGCTGCTGCCGGCGATCCTGATTTCCGTGATCGGCTTTGTTGAATCAATTTCGGTCGCGCAGACTTTGGCCGCGAAAAAACGCCAACGCATCAATCCGGACCAGGAACTGATCGGGCTGGGAACCGCCAACCTTGGGGCGGCGTTTACCGGTGGCTTTCCGGTGACGGGTGGGTTCTCGCGCTCTGTCGTGAACTTTGACGCAGGCGCTGAAACGCCCGCGGCCGGGGCTTTTACCGCCGTCGGCCTGGGAATTGCGGCGCTTGCCCTGACGCCGCTGGTGTTTTTCCTGCCCCAAGCGACACTGGCCGCCACGATCATCGTCGCCGTGCTGACG
Source organism: Roseobacter sp. GAI101 (assembly GCF_000156335.1). Lineage (GTDB taxonomy): Bacteria > Pseudomonadota > Alphaproteobacteria > Rhodobacterales > Rhodobacteraceae > Sulfitobacter. The sequence goes on along the minus strand of NZ_DS999213.1, from coordinate 1,807,209 downwards.
TTGGTCGATTTCAGCATTCTTAAGAAAGCATGGGCCTATTCCAAGGCTGATTTTGCCGCTGTTCTGGCAACCATGCTGGTGACATTGGGCAGTGGCGTCGAACTGGGTGTGACCTGCGGTGTCGTGCTGTCGATCATGCTGCATCTGTACAAGACCACCAAACCCCATATCGCCGAAGTCGGGCTGGTGCCGGGCACCGAACATTTCCGCAATATCCACCGCCATAAGGTTGAAACCGACCCGACGTTGCTGACCCTGCGCATTGACGAAAGCCTCTATTTCGCCAACGCTCGTTTCCTCGAAGATTATATCTATGACCGTCTGGCCGGGGACGCGCCGATCAGGAACGTAGTGCTGATGTGCTCTGCCGTAAACGAAATCGACTTCAGCGCGCTGGAATCCCTTGAGGCGATCAACGCGCGCCTGAGAGACATGGGGATCAAGCTGCACCTGTCCGAGGTCAAAGGCCCGGTGATGGACCGTCTGCAAAAACAGCATTTCATCACCGACCTGACGGGCAAGGTGTTTTTGTCCCAACACGCGGCCTATACCGAGCTAAAAAAGGCTGCCGATTAAGTTACATCCATTTGCACATTTAATTCTGATCGCTACAACTGTTTCCGAAGGGGCCTGCGCAACATTCTTGCGTGGGCCTTGCAAACACAGATCAGGACCGTGAAATGCTAACGATCAATCCGCCTATTCCGGCAACGCCGCCCACCCAGACAATCGTCGACGTCATTCGCGCCAACGCGAAGGTTGACCCCGAAAAGCTGGCTCTGGTGTGTGACGGGCGCAGGGTGACGTGGGGGGCTTTCGATCAGCGGATCAACAAGATCGCCAATCTGTTGCTGTCCCTGGGCGTGACCAAGGGCGATAATATCGCGATCATCTCGCCAAACTCGATCCCCTATGCCGAACTGTTCATGGGCATATTGCGGGCAGGGGCCTGTGTGACACCGCTGTCGACCATGGCGTCGCCGGATGCCCTGCAAAAGATGCTGACCGACTGCGGAGCCAAGGCGATCTTTGTTGCAGAACAATATCTTGCGCTGGTGGACGGGTTTATTGCCGATCTGGATATCGCCCGCTTTGCGATTGATTTCGACCACGATGCCTTTACCCCGTTCGAGGCAGCGGTGGAGGATGCGGATGCCACGGACCCCGCCATTGCAATCGACATGTCCGACGCCTTCAACCTTATCTATTCCTCCGGCACCACGGGCACGCCCAAGGGGATCTTGCACAATCACTGGATGCGCGCCGCCCAGATGGAGCGTGTGTCGCCGAACGGATATGACGATAACGCGCGCACGCTGTTGTCGACGCCGCTATATTCCAACACCACGATCGTGTCGTTCCTGCCGACGCTGTTCGGGGGATCGACGGTCTATCTGATGCCGAAATTCGATGCGCGTGCATATCTCGAGATCGTGCAGCGCGAGAAGATCACGCACACCATGCTGGTCCCGGTACAGTATAAGCGCATCATGGATGTGCCCGATTTCGACCAGTTTGACCTGTCGTCGATGCGGGTCAAATTTTCGACCTCTGCCCCTTTGCGCGCTGATGTGAAGGCGGATGTGCTGGCGCGTTTCCCCGGCAGCCTGCTTGAATATTACGGCCTGACCGAAGGCGGTGGCGTGACGGTGCTGAATTCCTCTGAACACCCTGACAAGCTGCACACCGTGGGGCAGGTGGCACCGGGCAACGAAATCCGTTTGATCGACGAGGCCGGGAATGAGGTGCCAAAGGGCAAGGTCGGAGAGATCTGCGGCCGCGGTCCCACCATGATGGCGGGGTATTTCGGGCGTGATGACCTGACGCAGGACTATATCTGGCGCGATGGCGAGGGCCGGGTATTCTTTCGCTCCGGCGACATGGGCCGCTTTGACGAAGACGATTTCCTGATCCTTTCGGACCGCAAGAAGGATATGATCATCTCGGGCGGGTTGAACATCTATGCCGATGATCTGGAACTGGTGTTGCTGTCCGACCCGGACGTGACCGACGCCGCCGTGATCGGCGTGCCGTCCGACGCCTGGGGAGAGACCCCATTGGGGCTGGTCGTGCTGCGCGATGGTGCCACCCGCACCGCAGATCAGATTTGTGCCGATGCCAACGAAAAGCTGGGCAAAAGCCAACGCTTGTCCGCGGTTGAGGCCCGCGATGTGCTGCCGCGCAGTTCCATCGGAAAAATCCTCAAGAAAGAATTGCGCATCCCCTATTGGGCGGATGTAGCCCCCTAATCCAAAGGAAAACGTCATGAGCAACCCAACCGATACCCCCCCGATGAACGGGGCCGAAAGCCTTGTGAAATCCCTGCTCGACAGCGGGCTGGACACTTGTTTCACCAATCCCGGCACCTCCGAGATGCATTTCGTTGCCGCCCTTGACCACGTCCCCGGCATGCGGTCGATCCTTGTGTTGCAGGAAGGCGTGGCGACCGGTGCCGCCGACGGGTATTTCCGTATGGCCCAGAAACCGGCCTGTACCCTGCTGCACCTTGGGCCCGGTCTGGCGAACGGTTTGTCGAACCTGCACAACGCGAAAAAGGCGGGGTCGGGCGTGGTGAATATCGTCGGTGAACACGCGGTCAGCCACATCGAACTGAACGCGCCGCTGACGTCGGACATCGAAGGGATCGCGCGCCCTGTGTCGCATTGGGTGCATACGTCGCTGTCTTCCACGGATGTGGGCGCAGATGCGGCGACGGCTGTCCATGCGGCCAACATAGCGCCCGGTCAGGTGGCGACATTGATGTTGCCCAGCGACACGGCGTGGAACGAAGGCGGCGTGGTGGCGGCCCCTGTCGCCCCCGCGACACGGCCAGCGTTTGATCAGGCCGCACTGGAAGACGCCGTCGCGGCATTGTCCGGTCCCGACAGTCTGCTCTTGCTTGGCGGGGCGGCCCTTGGCGAGGATATGCTTGAAATCGCCGGGCGCATCGCGGCCAAGACAGGGTGCGAGTTGCTGAGCGAGTGGGCCAATGCCAAGCTGGAACGCGGGGCGGGGCGGGTGGCCATCAACCGCGTGCCTTATCCGATTGACCAGGCGCTTGAGGCGCTCAAGCCATATAAGCGCATCGTCCTTGTCGGGGCGCGTGCGCCGATCGGGTTTTTCGCCTATCCGGGCAAGCCTGCGATCCTGACCGCTGATGGTACGCAGATCATTGAACTGTGCAAGACATCCCAGGATATCGCCGGCGCGCTGGATGCGATCTGTGACGGGGTCGGTGCCGCGGATACGGCTCCCACGCATGTCGCGCAAATTGTGACGCCGGACAAGCCGTCAGGCCCGCTGGATCCCGGCGGCATTGCGGATGTTCTGGGCCGTACGATCCCTGAGAACGCAATCGTCGTGGACGAAGCAATCACCACGGGGCGGAACTTTTTCCCCGTGACGGCAGGCGCGCCGAAACACACTTGGCTCAACAATTGTGGCGGCTCGATCGGGTATGGGATGCCTGTGGCCATCGGTGCTGCGGTGGCGTGTCCGGACCGCAAGGTGCTGGCCCTGGTTGGGGATGGCAGCGCGATGTACACGGTTCAGGCCCTGTGGACGATGGCCCGCGAAGGGCTGGATGTGACGATCGTGATCTTCGCCAACCGCGTCTACAAGATCCTGCGCGGAGAGTTGACCAATGTCGGCGTCAGCAACGCAGGCCCCAAGGCGATGGACATGCTGTCCCTTGATCAGCCGACGCTGAAATTCGTCGAAATGGCGCAATCGATGGGCGTCGAGGCAACGCAGGTCAGCGATTGTGCCGCCCTTGAGCTGGCGATTGAAACCGGCCTGGCGACCAAGGGACCGTATCTGATCGAAGCTGTGCTGTAACCTCTGAAACAGCAAAGTAAAAAGGCCCCCGGTCATCGTCTGACCGGGGGCCTTTTGTTTGGCTGGTGATATGGCTAGCGGTCCGCCCCGACGTCGCCATCAGCTTCGTCGCTGTCTGGCACATCATCGGCTTTGATCTGCTTGGTGGGTGCCTTTTTCGCAGGCTTCGATGTCTTCGTTTCGGGCCCCTCGATCTTGAACGGCTGCGTCGTGCCGTCCTTGTTTTCGCCCAGCCAGATGGTCTGTTGCGGGAACGGGATTTCGATGCCGCGTTCGTCGAACACGACCTTCAGGTAGCCGTTGAACATGCGGCCGATGCCCCACTGCTTGCCCGGATCCGTCTTGATCCGCGTGCGCAGCACCACGGCGCTGTCGCCCAGCGATTGCACGCCGAACCATTCCAGCTCTCCAATGATGCTGGCGGCGATGTCGGGTTCATTGGCCACCATGCGGTCAAACGCGTCGAACATGGCCTGCTTGGCCTCTTCGATATTCTCGCGGTAAGCGATGCCCATATCGGTCACGGTATAGGCAAAACCGCGCATGTAGTTGCTGACCATATCGACGGTGGAAAACGGGATCATGTGGAACACGCCCTGAACATCGCGCAGGGAAACCGAACGCACAGACAGCTTTTCGACCGTGCCGGTGGTGCCGCCCACGGTGATCACATCACCGACATTGATGACGTTTTCGAACTGGATAAAGACACCGGTAATGATGTCCTGCACCATCTTTTGCGCACCGAAACCAATCGCCAGACCCAGAACCCCGGCCGAGGCCAGCAGCGGCCCGATGTCCAGCCCAATTTCGCTAAGCACGAACATCAGCGTCAGGATCACCAGGGCAATCGTCACCGCGTTGCGCAACAGCGTCAGCAACGTCGTTTCGCGCGATGACGGGATGCCGCCGAATTCGGGGTTCAGTTTGTAATCGACGAACGAAGTCAGCGCGAGCCACAGACCAAACGCTACGGTCAGGATCAGCCCGACAGAAATGATCGCAGCGGTAAAGGCGAGACCCACCTGGCTTTCTAGCCAGCTTCTGACGTCGATCATGCCGATCACGTCCAACGTAAAGACCAGGACACCGACCAGCAGGGCAAGACGCAGCAGGCTGAAGGCACGTGGCACGAAGGTGTTGATGCGCCGTTCAAGCAGCGGCAGTTTGGCGTTGATATCGTCGGGCAGGGGGATTCCGTTTTGCACCGTCCGCGCCAGCCACCCCGATATCAAGGCGGCGATGATCAGAGCCGCAAGGACCTTGCCTGACGCGACAAGCGCGTTCAATGTCACATCCGCAGGCTGGGTCATCACGACGATGAACATCACTGCAATGTAGATCAACGCAAACCAATGCCAGATCTGCGCCAGCCCGTGCATGGTGCGGACCACAAAGCTGCGGCGTGCCTTTTCGATGGCCACCGGGTCAACGCCGACCGCATCTTCGGCCACCGCCGGATCGGTTTCCTTTTTCAACCAGCGGGTCACGTCCTTGCGGCGACGCAGGACGATATAGACGAAATAAAGCAGGACAAACACGGACAAGAGCGCCGAAACGCCCGCGCCTGCCGCCATGTTCGCGCTTTGATTGACGATAGGTACAATCAACAACTGGCCGTAGCCCAAGACGCTGACCACGATACTTAGATACCGTGTCATTGCGCGCGCGGCGCTGTCACTGACGGGCACAATCCGCAGGCCGGAAGTAACGGGCGACAGGAAGGAACGGATGATGACTTTGGTCATTTCGACCAGCAGAAATGCGTTCAGATACAGGGATTGGCGGATGCCGATCTGGCCAAAATCGCCAACGGCAAGGATCGTGATCAGATAGCCCGCGGCCCATGCCAGCAAGACGATGAAGGCGTCGAGAACGTTCGATCCGATAAACAGACCGATAGAGGGGATGATGCCGACGTTTTCGGCGCGGCGGCCCATGCGGGCATAAAGCCCCCGTGCGAAACGGCGCAGAAGAACGAACAGAACGATCGTGATGGCGATCACGGTCAACAGACCGGGAATGGCCTGGATCAAAACCGAAATTTCGGCACCGCTTAGGCCGGAGAATACCCCGCCACCGCCCTGCAGCGAGGACCAGAATGACTGCAAGGTTGCGATGGTCTCTTCCCCGACCTGCTGGGTTTGCAGCGCGATCTTGCGGCCGATCGACATGCTTTCGGCCTCGGTCTCTTGTGGGGTTTGTTCAAGAGCGGGGGCGTCTTCGGTCGCGGCTTGCGGTGCGACGGTCTTTTCAAGATCGGCGATCAGGGCGGCCCGTGCGGCATCGTCTTTCAGGACGTCCAGCAACGTCGAAAGCGGTGTTGCCTCGTTGGTGGCGTCGGCCCCGGCGTCGGTCGCGCCATCGGTCGTGGCCTCGTCCGATTGCGCGCTTCCGCCGGTAAACAAGGATTGAGACTGCGCAGCCATCGGCATCAGCGCAAGAACCAGCATGACCAAACTTGCCATCGCAAAAGCAAACCAACCTGGACGGCTTGTGTGGGGCAGGGGTAACTTTGGCATGGAGGCTCTCTTTCGCAACAATCAGTTTTTTACAAGCTAGGTGTAAATCTAGGGTTTCCACATTTTTCAGGCCTTATGGTGCACCTTGGCCACAAAGAAAAGCAGGTGGCCCAGGCGGCAATTCCCACCGTAACATCATCAGCCCGCCCGTTCGAAGTGTTTCTGGGCGGTAACCTTTGCGCCGAATGCCTGACGGCGTCTTGCTGGGCACCCCTCAACGGGAAGGTGTCATCCGCCTTGGCATAATGCTGGGACGATGATGCAGAGTTTGTCGGTAAATAACCAATTTAAGAGCGTTTTTTCAAGAAGAGTGCCGGGCCATTAGCGATTTGCATTACTTTTTTGTGGACCTGACTTGGCCTTTTGGCAGCACCCCTCAGCGTTCGATCATGAAAATCGATGCTGTCAATGATGCCCCGGAAGTAGAACAGCTGCGGGAACTGGAGTTTGGTGCACCGTTCGAGCCGGGCATCAGACTAGCCTCAATCGGGCTCGCTGGTGTTTCGATTTTCCTGTCGACGGGCTGTCTGAAAAGCGTGGCACGTCGATGGGTTTGTTTCTGCCCGTTGTTGAAGGCGGTGCCCGGCCCGTTTTGGTAGACATGAAAAAAGACCCCATGTTCGGTTAGAACATGGGGTCTGGATAAAGTTTTTTCGTGGCTCGGCGGATGGGGTGTCGCTCACCCGACCTCGAGTTGAGGCATGACGGTTTCGAAGTAGGCGATTGTTTTCTGCAACCCTTCCTCAAGCCGCACGGTTGGTTCCCAGTCCAGGGTGCTGCGGGCCAGGCTGATGTCGGGCTGGCGTTGTTTGGGGTCGTCGGTGGGCAGGTCTTCGAAGATCAGCCTGGACTTTGACCCGGTCATTTCGATGACCTTTTCGGCAAGCTCCTTGATCGTGAATTCGCCGGGGTTGCCCAGATTGACGGGGCCGGTCACGTCATCATCCGTTGCCATCAGGCGGATGAAGCCTTCGACCAGGTCGTCGACATAGCAGAAGGATCGCGTTTGACTGCCGTCACCGTAGATCGTGATCGACTTTCCGGCCAGGGCCTGCACGATGAAATTCGACACGACCCGCCCGTCCGCATGGTGCATCCGTGGGCCGTAGGTGTTGAAGATGCGCGCGACCTTGATGTTCAGATCATGCTGGCGGTGGTAATCGAAAAACAATGTTTCCGCGCAACGTTTGCCTTCGTCGTAACAGGACCGCGGGCCGATCGGGTTGACGTTGCCCCAATAGTCTTCGGTCTGGGGGTGGATGAAGGGGTCGCCATAGACTTCGCTGGTCGAAGCCTGAAAGATCTTGCAATTCAAGCGCTTGGCAAGTCCGAGCATGTTGATCGCACCGTGGACCGACGTCTTGGTCGTCTGCACCGGATCATGCTTGTAATGCACGGGCGAGGCGGGGCAGGCGAGGTTGTAGATCTCGTCAACCTCGACATACAGCGGAAAGGTCACGTCGTGGCGGATGAATTCAAACCGCGGATTTGCGTGCAGATGTTCGATATTGCGCTTCGTCCCGGTGAACAGGTTGTCCGCACATAGCACCTCGTGACCCTGTTCAAGCAGCCGGTCGGTCAGATGCGAGCCCAGAAAGCCGGCCCCCCCGGTGATCAAGATACGTTTCCGACTGTCGTAAAGACGCGCCATGGCAGTCTCCTCTTTGAATTCAGTGGTCTTTCAGCGCAGACTGTTCCCGGATCAGCAGCCGGATCGTCTGAAAATACCAGGACTTGTACGCCGCATAGTGGAAACCGGCCCCCCCGTCCAGCATCCCCAACTTCACGACATAGGTGAAGCCGAAATAGAACCAAGGGTACCACCATTCCGCCAAATGCCGGTATTTGAACCGCTGACGATTGGTGAAATGCGTCCAGGCCGACGGGTTCTCGACCAGCTTGGCATAGCGGCGGGCTTCCCACAGGGCATAGTCGCGGTGTTTCTCGATGAACTTGCCCAAGCCCTTGTAATCGCGGTGGTCTATCGGGGCCGTGATCTCTCCGACGTCGCCATCGACGATGGGATGCTCATGGATTTCCATGTCGAGCGTGCTCCACCCGTCTTCGTCGATCTTTTCGTAAAGCGCCTTGCCTGTGCGAAACAACGCCAGCTTGCGCTGCGCCACCCCAAAGCGCAGCGGCTTGCCCAGAAAATGGTTGGTGTAGGATAGCCAGTAGGCGTCCTTGGTTTCATCCAACAGCGCCTCTTTCAGCGCGTCGCAGAAGGCCGGATCGATGAATTCATCCGCATCCAGAAACAGTACCCAAGGCTGGGTGGGCGGTTCGTTCATCAAGAACCAGTTGCGTTTCTTCGGGTACTTTCCGTCCCACCGGAAATGCGACACCCGCGCGCCGTAAGATTCCGCGATCTCGCATGTCTTATCCTCGGACCCGCTGTCAATCACGACGATTTCAGCGAATTGTTCCAATCGATCAAGGCACTGCGCGAGGTTGGCCGCTTCGTTCTTGACGGGGATCGCGATGGTCACGGGTAGTTTTTCAGTCACAAAGAGTAGCCTATTTCGACGAGTGTAAGGGGGGCATCAGCGGGTCACCGTGAGCTCAAGGCGATGGAACGGCAAAGGTTAAGTCGCCGGGTGTTCAGAAAAAGTTGACGAGAGCCTGGTTAAATGTTCCCCACCGCCATACCGTTTGGCTCGGCTCATATCCACCCGAAAAGTTTTCGACTGTCTTAGATGCATCAAGGTCTGTTGATCTATCGACAGTCCCGAAAGTGGCATTTAGGCCTACAACCTTTCCGTCATTCGGCGGCGACAGGCATCACGCGATCTTCGGTCTGGACAAGCGTGTGCCGCAGGGGCCGCCCCGCCCGGCGTTTCCAGTCCGCAACCCACGCGACACCCCAAAGAGCAACCATTCCAACGGGGATGAAAAGCCACGGCACGATAGCCACACCATCAAAGTAGACAAGCACCGCTTGACCCGCGAGCGACAGCAGCGCACCCGCCGAAAACACAAGCAGCCCTTGGCGGCCCATGACGCGCAGCGGCTCGCCATAGGCATGGGCGCTGAGCCGCGCGATGATAGGCAGGCAGGAGATCACATAGACCACGGCCAGAACGTGCAGCAGCCGCAGCACGGGCAGGAACGTCTTGTCCTGCGACGTGATGTGAAACGGCACGCCGACTGCCTGAAGCCGCGCCATCAAGCCGTCCATCACCGGCCCAAAGCCGGGAATGTAGATCCACGACAAGACGAAAACGATCCACCCCACTGCAAACGCCAACAACACCGGATGTTTCGGGACGAAGCGCTTGCCGCCGCGCAAGGCGATCCCGGTCAGCAAGCCGATGACAAAGATCAGCTGCCACGCGAACGGGTTAAAGAACCAGCCCCCCGGATTGGGGTAGGCCGGCAGGTTAAGGCGGAACAGACCGGTGGCGAACCAAAGAACGATCGACACGGCAAGCAGCCCATAAGGCGCGCGCTGGCCCAAAAGCAGCGCGAAAGGAGCGGCGAGCAGCAGCACGGAATAGGCGGGCAGGATGTTCACATATCCGATCTGGTGCCCCAGCGTCACGATGCCGATCAGCGCGGGGCCAGTGTTTTGAAACACCTGCCGCAAGTTGTTCTTGGTCAAAAGCTCGGTCAGGCCGAACGCTTCTGCACCTATGGCAAAGATCGCGATGCCGCCGACGGTCAGAAAAACATGTGTCAGGTAGAGGACCCAGGCCCGCTTCCAGATCGGGGCAATGCCGGACCATAGTCCGATTTCGCGCCAGCGTGCCACGCCGCCGGTGTAGGCCAATCCCGCGGCCATGCCCGACATGACAAAGAAACTTTCGGCGGCATCCGAGAACCCCCAATTGCGCAGGGTCAGGGTTTCATACCAGTTGCCCGGTACATGATCGATAAAGATCATCACCAACAGCAATCCACGGAACAGGTCGATGCGGGGGTCACGTGGGCGTCGCAGGTGCGTGGGCTGGCGGGGATCAGGTTGGGACATGGGTCAACTCGGTCGGTCGTGCAGTGTGGATTTCGGCCGCGCCAAGATCGCTGCGCCACCGCGCATGAATCTCACGAAATGCGCCGACGACCGGCGGCACGTCGATTTCGGTCGGTGTGATGAAGGGGTGCGGCCCAAGCGGTTTCGACGACCACGAGATCAGCAAAGGGGCCGCGATCATCGGCAGCGTTACGGGCAGCAGCCAGATCAGCAGAGCCGGCGCAAGAAGCCAGGTTGCCACAAGGGCGAGCATCCCGATCATCACGATCCAGAACGAGGAACGCGCAGCGTCGGCAAACGTCAGCGTCCCTTCGCCGCGCGCGTTCGCGGGCCAGCCGCCGTCCTGACGGGACAGAACCTGCAACACGGCGCGCGTCTGATAGGCAAGCATGATTGGCGCAAGCGCCGAGGTCAGCAGGATTTCGGACACGACGGAGACTAGCGATCGGTAGACCCCGCCAAACCCGCACGCCCGCCCCGAGATGGCGGCATTCAAGAGGATCGCGAATTTCGGCAAGATCAGCAGCCCGATGATGCCAAGTGCCAGTGCCAGAATTTCCCGGCTGCGGTCGGACGGGAAAACCGGGAACAGCTGATAGGCGTTCGGGAAATAGTCGGGTTCGGGGGCCAGAATGGCACCGCTGACGGTGCTGATCAGAAAGACCGCCCAGAAGACCGACACGAGATAGGCGAAAATACCCTGAACAAAGACAAACCTGCTCCAACCCGCAAGGCCCGGTGCCAGCAGTAGGCGCATATGCTGGAGGTTCCCCTGACACCAGCGGCGATCCCGCTTGGCATAGGACAGGACGTTTTCCGGGCCTTCCTCGAAAGAACCGTCGATGCTGCTGTCGGCAATGACACGCCAGCCGTTGCGCGCAAGAAGCGCCGCTTCGACGTAATCATGCGACAGGATATGGCCCCCGAACGGCGGCTTGCCGGACAGTTCAGGCAGCTTGCACGATTGCGCAAACGCAGGGATGCGGATGATAGCATTATGGCCCCAATAAGGGCCGACGGACCCCTGCATTCTTTCCAGCCCCCGGGTGAAGATCGGGCCGTGAAAGGACGCGGCGAATTGCATGGCGCGGCCAAAGAAGCTTTGGGCACCGGTGATCTGCGGCAAGGTCTGAAGCAGCCCGAGTTTCGGGTCTGCGTCCATCTGGCGGATCATCTCACCAAGCGCTGCACCCGACATCAGGCTGTCGGCATCCAGCGTTACCGCATAGTCATAGGCACCGCCGGACTTGCGGATGAAATCCTCGACATTGCCGGCCTTGCGGCCATGATTTTCCAGCCGATTTCGGTAAAAGATGTGACCTGCGCCGTTTGTCTCGGTGATCAGCATCCGGAATGCAGCCTGTTCGGCGGCTTGGTTTTCAGCAGACCGCGTGTCGGACAGGATGACGATATCAAGGTGTAATGCTGCCTCGTGGATGGAACGGTCCATCGCGGCGATCCGTGCGAATGTGGCAACCGGGTCTTCGTTGCAGATCGGCACAAGCACAACCGTGGATGCGGTTGAACTGGCCGCGTGCGGGGGCACGGATCGGCGCTTGGGCCATAGCCCTGTCAGCCCCAGTGCGGCACCCCATGCCAGCCACCCCGTTGTGAGCAGGATCAAGACGGCGCGGAAGATGTCCCAGACCTGAAACCCATCCTGCAGATCGGCGTCAGCCACCAGAATACAGGCCCCGACAGCGCAGGCGCAGGCAAAGACGACCGCCACAGTCCGTATCTGAACTGTGGCGGTGTCAGGTGAAAGGTCGGGTTTCGCCGTCACATCAAATCTCACTTTGGGGTCAGATGCGCTGACCCGTGAACAGAAGTCGAAGCTGCATCAGGATATCGAAGCGGCGCGGACTGCGCTCTAGCTGTTGGTAGGGCATATCAAGCGGTGCCTCGGGTGGTCCCCAAGTCGCGGGATCATCGCAAAGCAGCCCAGAACCGGTTTCGCCCCGGTCCTTCATTTCGACATTCAGACTTCCCATTGGTACAGCCATATCTCGCTCAAATCTTGTCCATAGCCGTTCAGTACGGCTTGTAATTCCATCGCCGCCTCCGGCTTGTCCGGTACGGCTTCGATCACCAATCGCCACATAGGTGTTCCCTCAATCGGTGACAATGTCGTCTGCGCGAGTTCCCCGCGCGTGACGGACACCCGCGCCGTGATGGCCGCGTCGGCAGAGAGGCCCGACAGCAGCCCGCCTTCGAAATCGACGACAAACTTGATCCGGTCCGTCTTTTCGTCGACGCCTGCAAAGCCACCCTTGCCAATACGTGTGCGCACGATCCGGGCGCGGTCGACGGATCTGTCACCGCGTGGCGACAGCCCCCAGTGCAGACGGTACGAGACCTCGAGGCTTTCACCTTTAGCGGGGGCCACATCGGGAACCCAATATGCCACGATGTTGTCGTTGCTCTCCAGATCTGACGGAATTTCCATCAACCGGACAGTGCCCTGGCCCCAGTCCCCGACCGGTTCCACCATCAACGAGGGCCGCAATTCGTAATGTGCCTGCGCATCCAGATAGCCGTCAAAGTCGCGCATGCGCTGGATCAGCCCGAAAGACGCGGGGTTTTGCGCGGCCAGATAGGAATTCCCAAGCCGCGTGTGGTTGGTCAGCGGGCGCACAAAGGTGTCGCCGTTCCGGGCGTTCAGAACAAGGTGATCGCTGTCATGCACGGCCGGGCGAAAATCATTGTACGTGCCGGGGTCTGCGCCGCCGAACAGATACATTGAGGTCAGCGGGGCGATGCCGATCTGCTGCACGTCCTTGCGCATGAACAGCCGTGCAGTGACCTCCATCACCGTGGTTTCTCCAGGGGTGATGTCAAAACGATAGGCCCCCGTGACGGAAGCGGATTGCAGTGCCGCATAAAGCGTCACCTTCTCGGAATTGGCTGAAGGGGGTTCGATCCAGTAGTCGTTGAAGCGTGGGAATTCCTCGCCGTCGGATGTGCCGGTATTGATCGCAAGGCCACGGGCGGACAGCCCATAGCGGTTGCCACGCCCAAGGGCGCGGAAATAGCTGGCCCCCAGAAAAGCCGCCAGTTCATCCTGATGATCCGCCCGGTTGAGCGGAGTCATAATCCGGAAACCCGCAACGCCGGGCATCTCGAAATTAGGGGGGATGGCGACCTGCACATCGGAATAGTCGAAATCTGCCGTCGAAAACGCCATTGGCGTCGCAACACCGTCGACGACCGAATTAAGATGAACCGGCTCATTGAAAAGCCAGCCGAGGTGAAAGGCGTTCAATTGGAAACGGGCGTTTTCGGTATCGGCCCAGCGGTTCCGGTCGCGGTTGAAGCGCACGCGCTGATAGTCGTCATAGTCAAATTCAGCCAGAAACCCATCAACTTCTTCTGCGGGTTTCGGTGCCTCAAGCGCTGCAGCGCGCATTTTTTCGGTCAGGACATCGAAGCTGAATGGCGTCTGATCGGAGCCTGAATTTTCAGGCGTCTCGTCCGTTTGCTGGGCGGATATCGCCTTTGGGAATGTCAAAGCCGTCACCGCAACGGAGGACAAGAGGCCCACAAGCGCATGGCGGCGCGTAACCGGCAGGCTGGTAAGGTTATTTGGATGGGGCAACGGAATCTCTCCGACTGATTGACGTGTCACTTTAAACGCTTTTTTGCGCTGCGGTGCAGAAAGTTCAATAGAAAGGTCGTAAAACCTGACGCATTTTTCTGCCTGTTAGGGGGCAAATCGGCGGTGCGTTGCTTAAAATTCGCCAAGTTAGTCTGTGACATCATTTTTTTCACAAATACAGTTCCCAAAAAGGGGGAGCGTGTCAGGTGATTTTGGCCTGATTCCATCAAGATAGGTGGATGCAATCGCGCGCGCAGATGTTTTCACGGGCCGCCCAAGAGTGGATATTGATTAAGCCTTGCAGAGGGGGAGGTTGTCGAGATCTCTGCCAAATAGCTACGAATTCAAAATTAACATGGGCGCGAGCAAACGGAGGAAGCGAAAGTTAATCGTCGCTTTACTAAAGGAGCCTAGCTTTGCGGGATTGCTAGAGTGAATTTTGAGGGCGGAGTAAGTTTTTCATGCTCGATTATATTCTCGACTTGTTCGGGGCCGCACAATTCGTGCCACATGCTGTGTGCCTTTTGTGGCGTCCCGACCTTCTGATCATGCACGGTGTGTCGGATCTGTTGATCTCGGCTTCGTATTTCACGATCCCTGTTATCATCATCAAGGCGGTGAAACGCAGGCCTGACCTGATGGACCCGGGGGTTGCCCGGCTTTTCGCAGCATTCATCACTGCCTGTGCCCTGTGCCCTGAGCCACTTGAGCGGATTGGTCACGCTTTGGGTGCCTGCCTATGGGGTACAGGGCGTCATCAAAATGGCGACGGCGGCTGTGTCGATTTATACGGCAGTGCAGCTTGCGCGGCTGCTTCCCGTGTATCTGACCATGCCAAGTCGCAATGATCTGGCCAGCAAGGTCGCTCAGGTCGCAATCGAGCAGGAAAAAGCCAGAGAGGCAAAGGAGGCGAGGGACAAGTTAAGTGAATTTGCCTTCATCGCGTCGCATGACCTCAAGGCCCCGCTGCGCGGCATTGCCAATCAGGCCAGATTTCTGATCGAGGACCACGGGGACGCGATTGAACCTGACGCGCGCCGCCGGTTGAACCGGATGCAGGATTTGTGCGGTCACCTGGAAATGCTGATTACGACGTTGCTGAAGTATTCGAGGATCGGAAGGTCGGAGGCGCATAAGAACGTAGATCCCGCCGAGATGGTCAACACGATCGTTTCAACCTTGAAGGAGTTCATTGCCGAGCAGAACGCGGATGTTACCGTTGAGACGGCTTTGCCCGAGATTTCTGCTGATCCATCCGATTTACAGACTGTTTTCCAGAATCTGATCGTCAACGGACTGACCTATAATGAAGCGACCGATAAAAGGGTCTGGGTCGGCTACATGGATGAAAAAACCGTAGATTTGGTGAGACTGCAGAATGTGTTTTATGTTCGCGACAACGGGATAGGCATTGACGCCGAATTTCATGATGACGTCTTCAGGATGTTCAAACGCCTGAACCAGCCAGAAGCATATAAGGGCGGCTCCGGGGCCGGGCTCGCCTTTGTGAAGAAGGTGATCGAAAGCAATGGGGGGGCGATCAAACTGTCATCGACACCCGGGCATGGAACCACTTTCTATTTTTCATTTTCCAAACCTGAAGAGGTACATGAAACCTCTTCTGACCTTGCACTGGGGCGCGCACAGAATGCTTGATCTGAACATGAGCCAAACCATTCTGATCGTCGAAGATAATGACGATGATTTCGAAGCAACCGAACGTGCACTATTTAGAAAAAAGAACCTTTCAAATCCTATTGTCCGGTGTCGCGATGGGCAGGATGCATTGGATTATTTGAACCGGGACGGCCAGTATGCGTCGCGGGATGAACACGGCCCCCCCAGCTTGATCTTGCTCGATCTCAACATGCCCGGGCTTGATGGGCGACAGGTTCTTAAACGGATCAAGCAAGACGATGCGCTTTGCAAAATCCCCGTGGTGGTCATGACGACATCAACGGCCCAAGAAGACATCGACGCGAGTTATCGTGCAGGTGCAAACACTTATGTTCACAAACCAATTTACTGGAACGATTTTGTAGAGGCCATATTACGGCTTCATGATTACTGGTTCCAGATCGCAGTTTTGCCGAAGTGATTTTGAAATGAAAAAACATATCCTGGTCGTAGATGATAACCCGGATGACCGGGAAGTGATTACCCGAAACCTTAATGCTATGGATGGATTTGCTCTTCCATTTCTAGAAGCTGTGGACGGGAAATCATGCATCGCACATATTGCGAGCGGCCAACAGATCGACTGTGTGACCCTGGATTATTCATTGCCGGGTGCCGATGGACTGGCGGTATTGAGAGAGATACTCGAAATCGAGCCTATGATTGCGGTGGTTATGGTTACCGGAAATGGCGATGAACACATTGCCGTTGAAGCGATGAAAATAGGGGCGCAGGAATATCTGCCCAAAGAAAAGATCAATCCCGATAGCCTGCAACGCGCCATAACGAACGCGACTGAGCGCGCTTCGATGCGAAAAAAGATTCAGGAACAACAAGATGAGTTGACGATATTTGCAAATGTCCTTGTCCATGATCTGCGTGCTCCGCTTCAATCTGTCACCAACGCGATTGAGATGCTGAAGGAAGATCTGCCACCGAAAGTAGCGATCGAGCATCACAGGGTGCTCAGTTTCATTGCGCAGGGTGCGGACCGGATGGATCGGCTGATCATGTCACTCAAGTCATATACAGAGCAAAGTAGCGCGCACCCGGTATTCGAGGCGGTTGACCTTAACGTGCAACTTGATGCGGCCCGGCTGAATTTGTCCTCCGATTTAAGGGCTGCCGGCGCGCAGATATTCAGTGACGGGTCATTGCCAGTAATACACGGAAGTCCGCCGCAGATGATGCAGATACTTCAAAACATTGTGGGAAATGGAATCAAATACAATCGATCTGACCTTCCGCGGGTTAGGATCACCTCTGTGACAGCGGGGAGTAGTCGTCAGATACGCATCGAAGACAACGGTATCGGGATTGAAGAAAAATACCTGAAACGAATTTTTGAGCCTTTCAGACGCTTGCACCGCGATGAAGAGTTCAACGGCACGGGCTTGGGGTTGGCAACTTGCAAGAAGATCATGGATCGCCATGGCGGCAAAATATGGTGTCAGTCCAAGTTCAATGAAGGAACAACATTCATCTTGGAGTTCCCGAGTAAATAGAGGGTTTGCTTGCGCTTGCCTGCAGATCGCCGAGGTGCCCTGGACGGCGGCGCATTGAAAGCCCACCAATCGGCAAGCAGGCGAGGAACCTGACCGGAAAAACCTGAGAAACATCGACACTGAACTGCTGAATTTTCCGACAAGAAAGTTCGGTTAAATGGATCACAACGAACGAAAGAACAGAAGAAGCCGCGTGGTACCGATTTGGGAGATCGCAACGTCCACTACCGAAAGTGACGCGGCTTGGTGGCGGCAAAAAGTCATCGTTTGAAGGTCGGCATTTCAACCTTTGATGACGAAGGGGAATACGCGCGCTTGGCGTAGGTTTCACGGTGCCAGACATAAAGACCGGCCCCCGCGATCACGAGGCTGCCGAAGACAGTCCAGAAATCCGGTGTTTCGCCAAAGAATACCAGCCCCCAAAATGCTGCGAAAGCCAGCCCGGCATAAGAATAGGGGGCCAATATCGCGGCCTCGCCTTGTGAAAATGCCCTGATCAAGGCGAGCTGCCCAAGGGTTCCCGCCAGCGCGATGACGATCATCAGGCCAACGCTGGCCATGTCCGGTGATTGCCACCTGAAGGGAACCGCCAGACTCAAAATTACGGTCCCAACCAATCCGGTATAGAAAAGCGACGTCCAGATGTCTTCGTCGGCACCGACATGGCGGGTCAGCAACGCGTAGCCGGAATAACAGGCGGCCGCAGCCAGTGGCAGCAGCGCGGACAGGCTGAACACGTCACTGCCGGGACGTATCACGATCATCGCGCCAACCAGCGCCACAGCAATGCCCGTAACGCGCCGTACGCCAAGGGCTTCGCCAAGAAAGAGCGCGGCACCCAGGGTGATCAGAACGGGGTTGGTGGACATCAGTGCCGCAGCATCGGTCAGCGGGATCAGGGTTAACCCCGTGAAAAAGAAGGCGGTCGCGCTCATCAACAGGATGGAGCGCAGAAACTGCAGCCCCGGATACCGTGTGCGGACCACGTGTTTCAGACGCGGGAGCACAAGGATGAAGACCAAAAGCATCTGTCCTGCATAGCGGGCCCAAAGTGCCGGAAGAACGCCAACGCTGGGGGCCACGGCCTTGACGGTGGCGTCCATGATTGAAAAGCAGAAAATCGCGCCCAACATCAGTAGGATTGCACGGCTTTGCTGGGTCATGCGGCAAACCCCAAGCGTGCATTCCTGTGATCTGAATGCTGGAAGGAAAGCAACGCTAACCGGCTGTTTATGATCAAGATATCGGCACCTTCTCTCCGAGGGGTGGGGGTTATTTCGGAAGGGCCGGCCAAAAAGACATGCACATGCCGCAGCAGTTCTGCGGGCTTGTCACATATTTGCCGATCATCGCTGGCAATGCAAAGCCATTTTGAACGAAAAGCTGGGGTGCTTGATCAATTGCCCATGGCCGGGCCCTCCGGAAATCAGGTCTTTAATTTGACACATTTTGGCCAAGCTAATTCCTTGATGATCGGAGATTGCATGGGGATCGCGTCAGAATGACCTGCGTCTTGAACCGGAAAATCCGGAAACTCGATTGCTGGTGTTCTGATGGTTTTCAAATCCCCCTCCTTGGCTTGGTGTTGTTTGACTTTGATGTCGAATGACAAATTTCGCGATCTGGTGGATGCGATCACAACTGCAATGCCAAGGTCCATTCCCGGCCCCGAAACATGCGCCATATTTCGGGCGCATGATCCATCCTGTGCGGCGCACCTTATCCCCATTCCCGTGAAGCAGTCGCACGGCGACGCTGCATGGCTGCAGTGATTTCAACGGTCAGCATGACCCGAATTTAATAAAAGTGACCTGATTATGTGTATGATGTGCCAAACCCTGAAGCCGAATTTGACAACATATGACACCCATGGGATCCGCAGTCTGGATACGATGGCCAGCGTCACGTCCGGAACCACGACGCAGATCAATGCCACGCTGCCGGTTTACTCCATTGATCAGATTGCGGATTATCTGACGGTCGGTTTCTGGCAGGATAACAACATGTCGCAGCGGTCTTTTGACGTGCAGACCGGCGATACGTTGACGGTTGATCTGCGCGCGCTGGGTACCGTGGCCGAGACGACGGCGCTGCGCGCGCTGGACGCCTGGACTGCGGTCAGCGGTCTGAAGTTCGTGCAAGGCAGCAGCGCCGACATCGTTTTCAGTTCTGCAAATTCAGGTGCCTATAACAGTTCCACCACGATGGGGACCAGGATCATCGAGTCGCGGGTCAATATCTCGGACAGTTGGCAGGGCTATGGTGACTATTACCTGCAAACCTTCATTCACGAGATCGGCCATGCGTTGGGTTTGGGGCATTCCGGGATGTATAATGGCAGCGCCAGTTTTGCGAGCGACGCCCATTTTGCCAATGACAGTTGGCAGACCACGGTGATGTCCTATTTTGACCAGAACGAAAATCCGAACACCAATGCCACAAGGTTGTTTCTGGCCTCGGCGCAATTGGGCGATATTGCGGCGATCCAAAAGCTTTACGGGGCACCCACCTCTGTTGCGACCGGTGACAGCATTTATGGCGACAGCGCGAACACTGGCCAATGGGGCATGGAGTTGGGAACAAACTGGTCGGTGGCAATCGTCGATAATGGCGGCACCGATGTCATCAACCTGACCTCGCGCACCCACAACCAGATGCTCGATCTGCGCGCCGAAACCTATTCGAACATCAACGGCCGAACCGGAAACCTGTCGATCGGGCGCAATACCGTGATCGAGAACGCAACGACGGGCAGCGGCCACGATTATATCTTCGGCAATGACGCGGGTAACCGGATTTCAAGCGGCGCTGGCAACGATACCATTCTTGGCAATGGCGGGGATGATGTCCTGATAGGCGGTCAGGGCAGCGATATATTGTCCGGCGGCGTGGGGGCGGACCGTTTCGT
This sequence comes from Roseobacter sp. GAI101, assembly GCF_000156335.1. Classification (GTDB taxonomy): domain Bacteria; phylum Pseudomonadota; class Alphaproteobacteria; order Rhodobacterales; family Rhodobacteraceae; genus Sulfitobacter. The sequence goes on along the minus strand of NZ_DS999213.1, from coordinate 1,787,195 downwards.
CTATGCCGCCCTGGACGAGGCTGGCGATACCGTCACCGATTTCTCATTGGCGCAAAGCGATCGGATTGATTTGCGCGATCTGCTGACCTCTATCGGGTACACGGGCACGGATGCGGTGGCCGACGGGATCGTGGCACTGGTGGCGACTTCTGGCGGGTCCTATCTGTCGGTTGACAGCGATGGGGCCGGGTCGGGGTCGGCGGTGCAGGTTGCCTTTCTTTCCGGCGTTGCGGCGACAAGTTCGGTCTATGACATCATCGACGCCAGCGGTGCGCCGACGGGCCCAGGCACCGGCCCGATCCCCAACGGATCGGTCGACACGAATTATACGATTTCGAACACCACGATGACCACCTGGAGCCGGGATGGTGGGTTCATCATCGACACCGATGGCGGCACGGATGTGCTGGATCTCAGCTTGGTCACCTACGCAGCGACCATAGATCTGAACAGCGGCGTGACCGGGCGTATCGGCAGCAACAAGCTGATCATTGATGCCGGGACAATCATCGAAAACCTGATCCTTGGCAGCAAGAACGACCGTGGCACCGGCAACGGGTCGGATAATCTGATCTACGGGATGGGCGGCAATGATCGCCTGTATGGCATGGCGGGGAATGATGCGCTGATCGGCGGCACCGGGATCGACATGCTGTATGGGGGCGATGGCGACGACATCCTCCAAGGCGATGACGGTAATGACCGCCTGTACGGTGGTACCGGCAATGACACGCTGGCGGGCGGTGCCGGCAACGACCAGATGCGTGGTGAAGCCGGTGATGACCAGATGGACGGTGGTGCCCGCAACGATACGCTATATGGTCAGGACGGCGATGACACGATTGCGGGCGGTGACGGCAATGACATCGTCTATGGCGACCTTGGCGATGATGACCTGCGCGGGAACGATGGCCGGGACCGGCTATTTGGCCGCGAGGGGAATGATAGTCTTGATGGCGGGGCTGACGATGACATCCTGGATGGCGGCGACGGTGATAACACGGTCGACGGGGGCAGCGGTAATGACAAGATTACGACCCGCAGCGGCAGCGATATCATTTCCGGCGGTGACGGGAACGACCGCGTCGGCGCGGGTGACGGCAATGACATGATCGACGGCGGCACTGGCGATGATTATCTGGACGGTGATGGCGGCGCTGACGGTATCCTTGGCGGCGATGGCAACGACAAGATATTTGGCGACGCTGGCAATGATGTGATCTCGGGGGGGAACGGCAACGACTATATCCAGGCGGGCAGGGACAATGATCTGGTCAGCGGGGACGCGGGCAACGACAATATCTATGGCGACAGCGGCGATGACACGATCCTGGGCGGCAGCGGCAATGACTACCTGAAAGGGGATGCTGGCGACGATCAGATTGATGGCGGGGCCGACAATGACAAGATTTATGCGGAAAGCGGGAACGATACGGTCGCGGGGGGCGAGGGCGACGATTACATCGCAGGGGGCTCGGGTGACGATCTGGTCGATGGCGGGGCTGGCACCGACAGGATCTACGCCGACAGCGGAAATGATACGGTCAGCGGCGGCGACGGGGCTGATTACATCAAAGGCGGCGCGGGCGAAGATCAGATTGATGGCGGGGCCGGCACTGACAGGATTTATGCCGAAACCGGGCACGACACGGTGACTGGCGGCGACGGAGACGACTATATCAGCGGGGCCACCGGTGATGACGTACTTTCCGGCGATGCCGGGAATGACAGGGTTTACGGCGACAGCGGCGATGACCTGCTTGATGGCGGTGCGGGCGATGACATTCTCAATGCTGGGTCGGGTAATGACCGGCTGATTGGCGGGATGGGCGCGGACATGCTGCTGGGTGGGTCCGGTGCGGATGTATTCGTCTTCAATACGCTGGATGATGCGGGCGACACCATTAGCGATATGAAGCTGCGTCAGGGCGATATGATCGAGGTGTCGAACATGTTGGATGATTTCGGCTTTAGCGTGTCAGCGGCGATTGCGCAGGGCATTGTGGGACTTGAGGCGATCACGAGCCGGGATTCCTGGCTGATGTTCGATACAGACGGGCTGGGTGCGAATGACCCTGTCGAACTGGCCTATCTGCAAGGCATCGCGGCGACGACAGAACTGACAGAAGCGTGGTTGATCTGAGTGATTGAGGGCCGACGGAGAAGGCACATAACCGGGGGGAGAGGAGAAGGGCATCAGTGCCGCTCATCCGAAAACGGAGCGGTCAACACTTTCTGAACCCGACAGTCGGAGGGGCAAAAGACGGCCTGTCTCCGGCCGCCTTCCTGATAGATTCTAGCTTTATGTCGGCTTAGCCACGCGGCGCTGCATCGTCCGAAATTTCAGATACAGCGCTGCGTGGCCATCGCCTTTGGTCTATCGAATTCAGCCCAGAACGGACGTCACGGCCTGATGGGTTGCGGCGACAACTTCGTCGGCCTCTTGCTTGGACAGGCAGAACGGCGGTGCGAACCCCAGAATATCACCTTGAGGCATGGCACGCGCAATAACGTTGTTTTGCTCAAGCAGTTTGGCGGCAACCTGCGGTCCGATCTTGTCGCTTGCGTCATAGAACGTCCGGCTGTCCTTATCTGCCACGAATTCGACCGCGCAAAGCATGCCTTCGCCACGGACGTCGCCCACATGAGGGTGGTCGGCAAGGGCTGCGCGCATCTGGGTGTTCAGATAGCCGCCAACGGTCCCCGCATTTTCCACCAGCCCCAGTTTGTCGATCAATTCCAGATTTGCCACGCCCGCAGCCGCACCGATGGGGTGCGCGGAATATGTCCAACCGTGGCCGATTGGCCCGTTTTCATCGGTGCCCTTTTCCAGGACCGCCCACATTTTTTCGGATACGATGGACCCGGAAAGCGGCGCGTAAGCCGATGTCAAACCCTTCGCGATGGTGATCAGATCGGGGCGCATCCCATAGTGATCAGATCCGAACATCGTGCCCAGGCGGCCAAACCCGGTTACGACCTCGTCTGCGACCAGGAGGATGTCATGGCGGTCCAGAACCTCTTGGATGGCGGGCCAATAGCCTGCGGGCGGCGGCACGATGCCACCGGTGCCCAGCACGGGTTCACCGATAAAGGCGGCAATGGTGTCGGCCCCTTCGGCGTGAATCATCGCCTCAAGCTCGGCCACACAATGGGCGACGAATTCGCTTTCGCTTTGATCCAGATTTTTACGCTGGAAATAGAACGGCGCTTCGGTGTGGATGACCTGTGCCAAGGGCAGGTCGAATTTCTTGTGGAAAAGATCCAGCCCGGTCAGCGATCCTGTCATCAGGCCGGACCCGTGATACCCCCGCCAGCGCGAGATGATCTTTTTCTTCTGGGGACGGCCCAAGATGTTGTTGTAGTACCAGATCAGCTTGATGTTGGTTTCGTTTGCATCCGATCCTGAAAGACCGAAATACACCTTGGACATATGGTCGGGCGCACGGTCCAGAACCATCTTTGCAAGCGTGATCGACGCTTCGGTGCCATGGCCGACGTAGGAATGGTAATAGGCCAGTTCCTTGGCCTGATCGGCGATGGCTTCTGCAATCTCGGTGCGGCCATAGCCGACGTTCACGCAATACAGCCCGGCGAAAGCATCCAGCATCCGGTTGCCGTCACGGTCTTCGATGTGGACGCCCGAGGCGGTCTTGATCACCCGCTGCGGGATATTGCCCCGCGCGAATTCGGCAAGATGGGTTGAGGGGTGAAAGAAGTTCTCGCGGTCCCATTGTTCAAGTTTATCATTGTGTAGCATGGCTTACCCTTCGGATTTGGCGGCGCGCCGCCTGATGACATATGAATGGAGCCAGTTGCACGCTTTGGGTCAAACAAGACCCGACCTGTGAGCAGATTGGCTCCGCTCACCCAAGCAGCAGCGCGCAATGCCTTTATTGCCAAGGTAATGCTGGGGTTTAAGCATGATTGGCCGCTAAAACCAACTGAATTTTTCCATCCCGATTTGCGATCCCGATCTAAATATCATTGGTCCCGAGGCAGGGCGTCTGCATGCCCTGCGCTGCCGGAATAGCCTACATCCCTCGTGGCACATGAGGCGATTGACGCAGGTCAACCCGGCGATTGGATATCCTGTCAGTACTCACTTGGGTGCAGGTCCTCCTTCGCGAAAGGACCATGTGGGCCGCAAGACGACGAACGTCAGAGGGGCCTCGTGGCCAGTTTGTTTGCGATCGGTGCCCCGTAACGCAGCCCGTCATCAAGGGATCGGAAGACATGGGACAAGTCGACATGTTGGGGGTTCAGCGTGAAACCGGCAGAGTTCGGCAAGGTGCCGCTTACGGTCTGGGGGATTGTCTCGGCGATGGCGCATGCGTCTCCAACAGCGCAACAGGTGCGACATGACCGCGGATGCCATCGCTGTCGCAAAGCCGAAGACCGACGGGCGTATCGCGGCCATTCGCGGCGGCGTGGTCGATGTTGCCTTCGACGGACCGGTGCCGCAGATCCACGACCTTTTGTTCGCGGGGACCGTCGCACTCGAAGTTGCCGCTCTCGTCGGAGAAGGTCTTGTGCGGGCCATTGCGATGGCCCCGGTGCGCGGTCTCGGGCTTGGCATGGCGGTCAGGGCGACGGGCAGCCCGATCATGGTCCCGGTCGGAGAGGCCGTTCTGGGCCGGATGCTGGATGTGTTCGGCGCGCCCATGGACGGGCGACCGTCACCGCAGGCCGTCGAACGGCGGTCCATTCATCAAGCGCCGCCCCAGCTGAGCGACCGGGTGCTGCACGCGCAAATCCTTGAAACCGGGATTAAGGCAATCGATCTTTTGTCGCCTATCGAACGCGGCGGCAAGACCGGGCTTTTCGGCGGGGCAGGGGTCGGGAAAACCGTGCTGATCACCGAACTGATCAACAACACGGTCCAGCACTACAAAGGTGTCAGCCTGTTTTGCGGGATAGGCGAACGCTCGCGCGAGGCAGAAGAACTGTACCGCGAAATCGGTGACGCTGGCGTGCGCGACAAGACAGTCATGCTGTTCGGCCAGATGAACGAAGCACCGGGCGTCCGCTTTCTTGTCGGTAATACAGCCCTGACGATGGCCGAGTATTTTCGCGACGATTTGGGGCAGGACGTGTTGCTGTTGATCGACAACATCTTTCGGTTCGTGCAAGCCGGGTCCGAGGTGTCTGGCCTGATGGGCCGGATGCCTTCGCGCGTCGGGTATCAGCCTACGCTGGCCACGGAACTGGCAGCCTTGGAGGAGCGGATCACCTCGACCAGTCAGGCTGCCATCACATCGATCCAGGCGGTCTATGTGCCGGCGGATGATTTCACCGATCCGGCAGCGGCGCATATTTTCTCGCACCTGTCAGCGTCGGTTGTCCTGTCCCGAAAACGCGCCAGCGAAGGGCTATACCCGTCGGTCGATCCGCTGGCATCGGCGTCAGTGATGCTGACGCCCGCCGTTGTGGGGCAGCGGCACTATGACATCGCGCGTGCGGTGCGCCGCACCTTGTCGGAATACGAGGAACTGCGCGACATCATCGCGATGTTGGGGTTGGAGGAATTGTCGTCTGCGGACCGGGCCACCGTGGCCCGCGCGCGACGGCTGGAAAGGTTCCTGACACAGCCTTTCTTCACGACAGAATCTTTCTCGGGAATGTCTGGCAAACTGGTGCCGATTGCCGACACGCTGGCGGGTTGCGAGGCGATCCTGGGTCAAACGCGGTTCGATTTGCCCGAAAGCGCCTATTACATGATCGGGGCGCTGGACGACCTCAAGGAGGCAGCACCATGAGCATGGCCTTGGATATGAGCGTTGCGCTACGGCTTCCCACGGGTGCGTTGTTCGAAGGCCGTGCGACCCGCATGACGGCCGTGGCCCAGGACGGAGCCATCGGCATTCTGCCGAACCACATTGATTTTGTCACCGCGCTGGTGCCGTCCGTGATGACGCTGCAGATGGCTGACGGGTCCGAGGCGATCTTCGGGATCGACGAAGGTCTGCTGGTAAAGAAGGGCCACCGGGTGGTCGCGGCGGTCATGCGCGGTGTGCGGGGGGACGACCTTGGCACATTGCACGACGCCGTCCGGACCAAATTCGTCGAGATGGACGAAGACGAACGTCAGGCCCGTTCGGCTTTTTCCCGGCTTGAGGCGGACGTGGTCCGACGGTTTGCCGAATTGCGAAAGCCACACCCATGACGCGCAAATCCGACAAATCGGCGGAAGACATCGCACGCCATGCGCAGCGCAAGAAATCCGCACGCGACAATCCGGGGCCCAGTCCGCTGCGGGGCATTGGTACCTTTGGCATGATCGGCTGGTCGATTGCCGTCCCGACCGTGGGCGGCGCGTTTTTGGGGCTCTGGCTCGACCGGGTGGCCCCGCAAAGCTTTTCCTGGACGATCGCCCTGATGTTGGTGGGCGTCGTGCTTGGGGCCTTTATCGCGGCGTCGTGGATCAAGAAGGAAGGGGATGACAAATGACGGGTGTGGATTGGAGTGCAGGTCTGCTGGGGTTCTGCGTCGGGACCGTCGCCAGCACCGTGTTTTTCATGGGCCTTGCCCTAGGTATGCGGTTTGCCCTGCTGACAGACCGACCGGTCAGGGTCCTGATGCTAAGCGCTTTGGTGCGGATCGCCGCCCTGCTTGGGGTTGGGTGGGGCACCGTGGCGGTCGGTGGGCCCTTCGCGCTGGCAGGCTTTGCCCTTGCCTTTTTCTCTGCGCGAACGATCGCCACGACATTTGCCCGACCCGGCGCTGTTGAAGGGCCAAAGCCATGAACCTTTCACCCGATCAGACGATTATCTTCGCGGCGTGGGGCATCGCGATAAATGCGACCGTGTTCTTTACTTGGATCGTCATGGGCATACTCGGTTTGGCGTCTTTCCTGATCACCCGCAATCTGCGCCCGGATGTGCCCCCAAACCGTTGGCGGACCATGCTCGAGGTCATCGTGCAGCGCATACAGGGCCAGATTGAAGAAATCGCGCAAGGTCCGTCCCGGTATCTTCTGTATTACGCCGGCACGCTGTTCCTTTTTGTCGCGATGTCGAACCTGCTGCTGGTCGTCCCGGGATTCCAGCCGCCGACGGCGTCGCTCTCCACGACCACGGCGCTCGCGCTGTCGGTACTGATCGCCGTGCCGATTTTCGGGATAACAAGTCGTGGGATCGGCGGCTACCTCAAGACCTACCTCGAGCCATCTTTCATCATGCTGCCGTTCAACATCATCTCTGAGTTTTCGCGCGGCATTTCCCTGGCGATCCGCCTTTACGGCAACATCATGAGCGGGGCGGTGATCGCCGCAATCCTGCTGAGTGTCGCGCCATTTTTCTTTCCGGTGGTGATGGATGTGCTGGGCCTGCTGACCGGGATGATCCAGGCCTATATCTTTGCGGTTTTGGCGACTGTCTACATTTCCAGCGCGACGGCACCGCCTTCTCCCCAACTCGAACCTCAAGAGGACATATCATGACGGACCTTGCCATTATCGCGGCCATCTCGATCCTTACCGCCGGATTGACGGTCTGTTTCGGGGCAATCGGGCCTGCCCTTGGGGAAGGGCGCACAGCCTCTGCCGCGCTGACCGCGATTGCACAGCAGCCTGACGCGGCGTCCAGCATTTCAAGGACCCTGTTCGTCAGCCTTGCCATGATCGAATCCACGGCGATCTATTGCTTTGTCGTTGCGATGATCCTGCTGTTTGCCAATCCGTTCTGGAACGCGGCCATCGCTGCCGCAAAGGCGACAGGAAGCTGACGCATGTCGATCGACTGGATCACTGTTGCGGCCCAGATCGCCAATTTCCTGGTGCTTGTCTGGCTTTTGCGGCGGTTTTTGTACCGTCCCATTCTGGACGGGATCGACGCGCGCGAAGCAGAGATCACCCAGAGAATGCAAGAAGCCGGGCGTGCGAAGGAGAAGGCGGAAGCGGTCGAGAATGAATTCCGCGAACAGCTCAAGACGTTGAAGACCAGGCAATCGGACATGGCGGATGCCGTTCGCCTTGAGGCCGAGAAACAGCGCGACGCGCTTTTGGTCGAGGCCCATAAACGGATGGCGCAGGAGCGGGAGACCTGGCACGCGCATCTTGACGAAGAGACGCGGAAATACACCGCGAAACTGCAAAGCGCGGGCGGCAAGGCCTTGTTATCCCTGACCCGCAAGGCGTTGACCGATCTGGCGGACGAGACGCTGGAAAGCCGTATCGCGCATCACCTTACCAAGCGGATCGAACCGATGACCAATGAACTGCGCAGTGCTGCCGGTGACGGCAAGGCGGCTGTGATCACCAGTCGCGACGCGCTGCCACAACCTGCCAGGGATGATCTGTCCACCGTCGTGCAGGCGGTGTTTCCGGATGTCGTCGTCCGGTTCGAAACGAACGCCGAACAACCCCCCGGCATCATTCTGCGCGTCGGCGGCGCACAGCTTGATTGGACCGTGGACGCGTACATCGACAGTCTGGCCGATCTGATGGCGGCGCAACTGACCGCAGAGGCTGATGTGAAGGAGGCGGCCCAATGACCGATGCAGCGCCTCATCCGACCGCACACCCCAAGGCATTGATTGACGCTCTCTTGGCTGCCCCATCCCCGGCACCACGCCTGAGCGAAATCGGCAAGGTGGTCGAAGTGGCGGACGGCATCGTCGTCGTTTCAGGGCTGGAGCGTGCACTGTCGGACGAGTTGCTGCACTTCACCAGCGGTGTGCAGGGCATTGTCCTTGACCTGGAACCGGGCAGGTTGGGCGTTGTGCTGCTGGGCGCTTCTGATGCAGTGACTGTCGGCGAAAGTGTCACCCGAACCCACAGGGTCGTCAGCGCCAAGGTCGGGCCGGCCCTTCTGGGCCGTGTCGTGGATGCCTTGGGAAATGCACGAGATGGCGCAGGCGTGATCCAGACCGATTTTCTGCGCCCGGTTGAGGCGGAAGCGCCGAAAATCCTCGACAGACGGGCAATTTCCCGTCCACTCGCCACCGGGATCAAGGTGGTTGATGCGGCAGTGCCAGTGGGACTGGGCCAGCGGGAGCTGATCATCGGCGATCGTCAGACCGGCAAGACGTCTATCGCCGTGGATGCGATCCTGAACCAGAAGTCGACCCAGGTGATCTGCATCTACTGTGCCATCGGGCAACGTGGCGATGCGGTGGCCAAGGTGATCGGGGCCATTCGCGACGGTGGCATGATGGCACGCAGCATCATCATGTCCGCAGGGGACGAAGACGCGGCCGGTCTGGCCTATGTTGCCCCCTATGCGGCGATGACCATGGCCGAATACTTTGCGGCACAGGCCAGGGACGTTCTGATCGTGCTGGACGATCTGACCCATCATGCGCGCTCCTATCGCGAGCTGTCGTTGCTGCTGCGCCGCCCCCCCGGACGCGAGGCGTTTCCCGGAGACATCTTCTACATCCACGCAAGGCTGCTGGAGCGGGCAGGGCAGTTTACCCATGCTGCGGGCGGCGGGTCGATAACGGTTCTGCCGGTTGTCGAGACGCAGGCTGAAAACCTGTCGGCGTACATTCCGACCAATCTGATCTCGATCACCGACGGGCAAATCTATCTGTCGCCACGCCTTGTGCGCAAGAACCAGTTCCCTGCGGTCGACCTTGGCGTTTCGGTGTCCCGTGTCGGGGGCAAGGCGCAAAGCGAGGCATTCCGCGCCGTGTCGGGCAACTTGCGCGTAACCTTGGCGCAATTCGAAGAGCTTGAGGATTTCGCCCGCTTTGGCACGCGGCTTGACGATGCCACGCGCGCGCGCCTGAAACGCGGGGCGGCGGTGCGGGCGTCCTTGCGGCAACCGGAACGCGACCCCATCCCGGCTGTGGAACAGCTTGCCGTTCTGGTGGCTGCGATGGAAGGACAATTCGACGGGTTGGACGACAGCGATACCGTGTCAGTGATGGCCCGGCTTCGACAGGCCGCTGCCCGCGATCTGGGTGACATCGCCAAGCAGATTGCAGCAAATGCGCCCCTTGCGGAGGAGGATCGCGCCAGGATGGTGGCCCTTGGCAAGAAAGCCCGCGAAACCATCGGAGGGGCGGATGACGCAAACCCTTGAAAAGCTGGCCCGCCAGACCGGCAGCATGCGCGGGATACGCAGCGTCGTTCACACGATGAAAACCTTGTCGGTCATCAACGCGGCCCCCTATGAACGCGCGGCCCGGGCAATCGAGCTGTATCATGAAACCGTGCTGGAGGGCTTGCACGCGTTCCTGACGTCGTTCGGCCCGATACCGGAAAGGCCGCCAAGCAAGGCGCCGCAGATTCTGATTGTTTTTGGATCGGATCACGGGTTGTGCGGTAACTATAACGAGGCGCTGGCCCGGCATGTTTCGGATCAGATCAACGGCACCCCTGCGACGCATCCACGAGTCTTGTGTGTCGGGGCGCAGATGGCGGACGCATTGGCCGATCAACGCATCACAGTCGACCAGACCTTGTTCCCCGCAGCATCTGTCGACGGGATAGGACGGCTTGCAAACCTTCTTACACGCCGTCTTGAGCATCTTCGAAATACGGCTCAGGCGCGTGAAATTGCCGTGTCATTGGCCTATGTCACGCAAGACGGTCGGCAAAAGCAAAGCCCTGCCGTCACATCGCTTCTTCCGATTGACGACGTGTTGCTGTCGGACCTTCAGACAAAGCCCTGGGTGTCGCGAAGCCGGCCGTCCTTTTCGATGCCCGCCAACGCTCTTTTCATGGCGTTGGTCCGAAGCCACCTGTTCGCCACCCTGTTCCGCGCCATTGCCGAGGCCCTGATGACCGAGAATGCTGCCCGTCTGGCGTTGATGCAGCAGGCTGAAAAGTCGGTTGACGCGCGATTGGAAGACCTAATGTCGGAAACGCGCAGAGTGCGCCAAGACGAAATCACAACCGAGCTTCTGGATGTGATCATCGGCTTCGAGGCATTGAAGGAAGGTAAGGTGAAACTGCCCTGAAGCCGCCCAAAGATGCAGGCTGCGACGTCGTCATTTCCTAGTCGGAAAGGGAATGGTCTGGCCAGAAGCGGGCCTGATCGTTCGGATCGGCGCGGGAGGGGCTTTCGATCCGTGCCCTGCTTCGTGAAAAGCGAAAATCCGCGCCCTCCCATCAGAGGACCAAGGGGCGCTTGCCAACGTTTGACCCGGTCCCGATCTTGATCGCCGCAGGGGGATCGAGCCGGTGACGGTCCCGGAATCGGCGGGCTGGTTGGTCCAGACGGACCGTGCGGCAGACGGACTGGTGACGTTTCTGGCATGATCGTAGGTGATGATCTGCCAGATGGCACCCAGAACCAACAGTACCATGAGCGCGACTGCCGCCATCCGGGCCGGTCGCGGGGCAGCGTCCGGATGTCTGGCCATGCGATATTCTTGTCGCCATTGCGCAACGGCGATCCCGATAACCAGCCACAGCGCCCCAACCAGCCAGCCATTTATGACGTCGGTCAGGTAATGTTCGATCAGGTAGATCTGACTGAGACCAACCAGAAATCCCAGCGTCACGGTCGCGGTGGTAGCAGGCAGCGACTTGAGGATTTTCACGCGCCATAGGATGAAGAAGATAAAGCCGTAGAAGGCTATCGAAACGGCGGCATGATCGGACGGAAAGCTGCCCGACGTCTCGAGGAAATAGCCAAGATCGGGCCGTGGACGGTGGAATATCTGCTTGAGCAACGTGACCGACGCAAGTTGGCCAACCAGAGCAACGCCAAGCCCGAGCAAAAGGTCATAACGCCGCCACGCCAGCAATCCTGCGGTTGCGGCGATGGCGAGGGGGAGCACGACTCTCCAGTCTCCCAAGCTGGTGATATGGGCAGATACCTTCAAAAGACCCCGTGTCCAGAACGCGTCGACAAGCTGCGCTATGTGCGTATCGGCCAGCACGATGGGGTCCAGCATGAGGAAGTCGAAGATCGTGCCGATCCAAATCACAAAGATATAAAGCGCCGCCCCGAGCAGGAGCGTGGCGGTCAGGCCCCAGAAGCTGGTGCGCTCGAACCTGCGGGTGATGAAGGCCGACGTTCGAGGGTATTTTTGAATCCAGCCCTGAACATCGGGATGATTGATGACAGCTCGCCCCATCGAGGCGAGGATGGATATTGCGAGCGGCATGAGGCGGATGACACGGGCGACGCCCCACCAAAGGGCAGCCAGCAAGACAAGCACTGCTATGGCAAGCAGACCCAGACGGGTGATCAGCGGTCCAAGACTGGACGCAGCCTCTCCGAGGAAGTAGCCGAAGGCAATATGGCCGAGCGCGTAGGGAAACCCGCTGAGGATGTTCCAAAGCACGAACTTGCGCCGATCCATGCCGGCAACCGAGGCTGCAAGTGGAACCAACCCCGACACGGGGCCGAGGAACCGACCGATGACCAGTGCAAAGCCCCCGTGACGCTCGAACAGGCGAACGGCCCTCTGGAAGTACTCCGATCGCTCCAAATGCCAGCGCGTCGAGAGGCCGCGGCGCGCAATCCGCCCGGTCCAGTAGCCCGCCTCACCGCCGAGTATCGATCCGATCGCGACGAACCAGACCAGATCAAAATAGTCGATCGCACCTTGCTGCACCAAGATGCCACCCGCGTCTACGAACAGGGTGCCGGGGACGAAGACGCCAGTGACAAAGAATGCCTCCAGCATCGCCGCGAGGCCGATGATCCAGTAGGACCACAAGCCGAGAGACTCCAGCGATGGCAGGATCTGGTCGAACGCCATTGGCATGTCCTCCCTTATTGCTGAAAAACTGCGGTCAGGTCACGCCGTGCCAGTCTAAGACGGCCCCGCCCGCATGGGTAAACTTTATGTGGCTTTGGCTGAAAGGATGCCCCCTGGGCTGTGACAGCGCTTTGCGCCGACTGGAAACTCACGGCGGGCAGCTTTCCAAACCTGTCTCGCGAATTATCAGATCAGAGCTGTCGGGGTTTGATGCAGGAACGCGGCTGGATCTTTGTTGATCGCATGGGTTCCGTGGATTGATAGGCTTTGATCAGAAGGGAGGGTGCCGCCTGTTCTTGGGGCAGCATAACAGGTCGCGGCCGGAAAATACGTTCAGCGGGCTTGAAACCCGATGGAGATCAGTGCCGAGCCAATCAGCGCCCGTATTTCCTGATTTTCAAAGGGAAAGGCTGCAAAGAACATTTCAACAGAGGCGTCCGGCCGCCGGTCTTTCGTCGTCTTTGCCCAACGTCTGGCTTTTTCTTCATCGCCGCTGATCTTGCAGATCATCGCAGCAATGGCACCAATCAGAAAATGCGACCCCGGCGCGCGGGCCCCTTTTTCGGCCCATAGCACAGCATTTTCATAGTCTTCCATTTGCAGATAGGCCAATCCGCAGGCGCTTTGCATTGCGTAAAGGAATGGGTCAAGCGGGCTAAGGGAAATGGCAGTTTGCAACTGCTGCAAGGCTTCGACGCCACGGCCGGCCATCACATCGCCCCAGCCATGCGCATAGAAACCTTGTGCAAAATTCGGACTGAGTTCTATCGCACGATCAATCCAGGGCATCCCCGCCTCGGGATCGCTGATAAGCCAGTGCGCCCGGCCAAGCGTAAAGTTTGCGAAAGGGTCTATCGGGTCCAGTTCTACAGCTTTTTCAGCGAACCGGCGTGTGTTGGAGGCCTCTTCCGCCGCATCGGTGCTGTATTTGAGAAAAGCGCTTTGAAAGCTGGTAAAGGACCTTGCGGCATGGGCACGGGCAAACTCCGGATCCAGGATCGTGGCCTTTTCGAAATGGCTGGCCGCGATCAGATTATCCGTCTTGTTGAACCGGTACATGTGCTGCAGGCCCAGATGGTAGATGCTCCAGGCGTCCAGATTTTCAGGCGGACGCAGGCGCGCGCGCTTGGCCTCGTTCAGCGGCACATGAAGTTCCAGCGCCGAAATAACATGGGTCACAATGTCATTTCTGGTTTCGTTGATGTCGCTGATGGTGCCTGAAAACCGTTCGCTCCAGACGACATCCTGGCTGCGGGTGTCTGACAGTTCGACCGATACCGCAATGACAGATCCGAAGATTTCGACCAGCCCCGTCAGGCAGTATTTGGCCCCAAGCGCCGCGTGGATCGTCGCCAGATCGGGTTCGGTTTCGCGGAACCGAAACGTGGACCCGCGCGACACCACTGCAAGCCAGCGCAAGCGCGACAGGCAAGAAATCAATTCGGCGGGGATTGCATCGGCGATGGCGCTGAAGGTTTCCGAATATCCGACCATCTGGAAAGGCAGGATGGCGATGGTGGGGCGGGACGCGGTTTGGACTGGCGCTGGCTGCGCTTGATCTGTTTCGGGTTTGCGCGCTTCGGCAGCCAGACTTGGCATAAGTGTCCCCACAAACCGCACGCCGCGCCCCCGTATCGTGCGAAGGTATTTTTGCCCCACGCCATCGTCGCTTAAAACCTTGCGCGTTGTTTTGATCACCGTGGCAATGGCCGCATCGGATACGATCCGGCCATCCCAGACATTTTCGACAATCTCGTCTTTTGTCACGATCCGGTCATGGTGCGTGACCAGCAGCGCCAGTAACTTGAAGGCCCGCGGTTCGATTGGCGCATCGCGTCCACCCTCGAGCAAGATGCCGCGGTCGATGTCCAGCGTGAAGTGGTCAAATCGGTAGCGCATGTTCAATCATTAGCCGCAACCATGAAAAACGCCACGAAAAACTCAAGTTCCCCTCAAGCGGCGCTCCGCGCGATCTGGCAGACGTTGATCATTCTGCAATCTCGCAAAGGACAAACGAAAATGTTGAACACTTCAAGCCACAAGAATGGCCGTTCCATCCCCGCTCTCCTTGCTCTTACCGCCGGGTCTTTGGTCATTGCCTGTCTGGCCACCGCATCCCCGGCCGAAACAGTCGAGGACAAGATCAAGCGGTCCCTGACCGCTGCCCCTTCGGACATCACGGATGATGCCACGATCATGGACGTCGACGGCACCGTCCTGCGTGCCGGTAGCAATGGCTGGGTCTGCTTGCCCGGTATCGGCCTTATCCCCGGCGACCAGCATCCGATGTGCAATGATGCCGTCTGGATGAAATGGATGGCAGCCGCCGCATCGGGGTCTGCGTTTTCCACGGATGTCGTCGGCGTGTCCTACATGCTTGCCGGTGATGCGTTGGTCAACAACGACAACCCCATGGCCACCGATCCGGGCGATGGCGGCGTATGGGTTCAGGAAGGACCGCATGTCATGATCCTGTTTCCGGATTTGAAGGTTGTCGCCGATCTGCCGCGCACGCCTTTTGCCGGTGGGCCCTATGTTATGTGGGGCGAAACCCCCTTGGCGCATGTCATGTTGCCCATGGAAGCCAAGCAGGCCCCCAAGTAGCCATTTGGCGACAGAAGGGCCGAAATCTGTTAACCTTTAACTTACAGCCATCTGATCGCGCGGTCCAAAGATGCCAGCGCGATCAGGTGCATGCGGGGCCCGCCTGACACCCGGATACTGCGCCAGTCGCAACGATCGGGTAAGATCCACTTTCAAAAAGGAACGTCAAATGCCTGTCAATGCATCCATCAGAACCACCAAGGGCCGTGGCCGCTTGTATGACACTGTCCTGGACACCATCGGCGATACGCCGGTGATCCGGGTCAACAACATCCCGACCCACGGGTCCACGATCTATGTAAAGGCCGAAGCCTTCAATCCCGGCGGATCGGTCAAGGACCGGCTCGCGGTCAACATCATCGAAGCGGCGGAGCGTTCCGGGGCCCTGAAGCCCGGTCAGACGGTCGTTGAAGCCACCAGCGGCAATACCGGTATCGGGCTTGCAATGGTGTGCGCGCAAAAGGGCTATCCGTTAGTCGTCACAATGGCCGATAGCTTCTCGATCGAGCGTCGCCGCCTCATGCGGATGCTGGGGGCGAAGGTTGTTCTGACGCCGCGCGCGGCAAAGGGCATGGGCATGTACAAAAAGGCCGCAGCCCTGGCCGAGAAACACGGCTGGTTTCTGGCCGCCCAGTTCGAGACCAAGGCAAATGCCGACATTCACGAAGCCACCACGGCGCAAGAGATTCTGGCGGATTTCGACGGGTCGAAACTGGACTATTTCGTCACCGGCTATGGCTCGGGCGGTACGGTTTCCGGGATCGGAAGGGTGCTGCGCCAAAAGCGCCCCGATACCAGGATCATCCTGACGGAGCCTGCCAATGCGCAGCTTCTGGGCAGCAAACATGCACAGGAACGCGAGGCAAACGGTGCCCCGGCGGTCAGCCATCCGGCGTTTGAACCGCACCCCATCCAGGGCTGGACACCCGACTTTATCCCCGCTGTGCTGGAAGAAGCGGTCGAGGGCGGGTATTACGACGAGCTGATCCCGATCGCAGGGCCTGACGGGATCAAATGCGCCCAGGACCTTGCCCGGAAAGAGGGTATTTTTACGGGCATCTCTGGCGGGGCGACCTTTGCCGTCGCTTTGGCCGTTGCCGAAAAAGCGCCCAAAGGGTCTGTCATTCTGTGCATGCTGCCCGATACCGGCGAACGCTACATGAGCACGCCAATGTTCGAGAACATCGCCGAAGATATGGATGCGGACGAGATTGCCATATCCCAGTCCACACCAGACGCGCAAATGGGGTGAGCCCGGCTATCATGGATGTTTTTGAAACTGCGTGTCGCAGAGCATCGGCATACAGGTCCGAAGTTGCCGGAAAACCGGTGAAGCCACAGCTTGACTATCTTCAGATGCTGGCGCGTTTCGGTGTGCCGCTGCCCGAAGCAGGCATGCCGGATTGCGACGTGATCGACGAACTCGCCGATCTTGGCGAAGCGGGGCTGATGCCCGTCACGCACCCCCGGTTCTTCGGGTGGGTGATGGGGGCCTCCGCACCGGTCAGCGTGGCTGCCGACTGGATGGTGGCCGCGTGGGGCCAAAATGCTGCGATGCATTCGGCCTCGCCAACAGCCGCCGCGGTGGAGGAAACCGCTGCCCGCTGGTTGCTCGAGATTTTCGATCTGCCGCGGGAGGCTGCCGTCGGGTTTGTCACCGGCGCAACCTTGGGGAGCTTTGTGGCGCTTTCTGCCGCCCGTGGTTCCCTTCTGCGGCGCGTCGGATGGGACTGCGAGGCTGACGGGCTTTTCGGTGCGCCGCAGGTACATGTCTTCGTCAGCGATGATGTGCATGCATCCGTCCTTTCGGCACTTCGGTATCTGGGGTTTGGCGAACGCCGCGTGATCCGCGTGGACACCGATGACCAAGGGCGCATGTCGGCGGATGATCTGGCGCGCCGATGTGCCGCTTGCGACGGCCCAAAGCTGATCATCGCGCAGGCCGGCCAGATCAACACCGGCGCATTTGACCCCTTTGACCAAGTGGCGCAGGTTGCACGGGCAAATGATGCGTGGCTTCACGTCGATGCGGCCTTTGGCCTTTGGGCGCGCGTCGCCCCGGATTTGCACCCTCTGACCAAAGGGATCGAGCTGGCGGATTCCTGGGTCGTCGACGGGCACAAATGGCTGCAGGTGCCGTTCGACACGGGCTATGCAATTGTCCGCGATCCCGAAGCGCTTGAGCGAAGCATGGCCATTACCGCCAGCTATCTGCCTGCCAAGAAGGCGAACCACAGGTCCCCATCCCAGCTTGTCCCCGAATTGTCGCGACGCGGGCGCGGCGTGCCGACCTGGGCGGCGCTCAAGTCTTTGGGGCGCAGCGGCGTGATTGAAATGGTCAGTCGGCACTGTCGCCTTGCCCGTCAGATCGCCGCAGAACTGGCGCAGGTGCCCGGCATTCTGGTGATGAATGACGTGGTGCTCAATCAGGTCATTCTACGCTTCGGAAAGCAAAGCGATGGTGCCGAGTGGCGCAAGGTGCTGGCTGAAGCGGTCATTGACAGGGTCATTGAGGACGGACATATTTTTGTTGCAGGCGGCGCTTGGCGCGGCGAGTGGGTTATGCGGATATCGGTGATATCGGGGCCGATTTCCACCGAGGATGCCTATATCACGACAAACGCCATTCGATCTGCTTGGTCACATGTCTCCGCAATCCAGCGCGATGATGCCGCTGGATGATCAGGAACAAGGATAAATCTGATGTCCGCTCGGCGCACCCAACGGCAACTCGCGGCAATCATCTCGGTTGACGTCGTGGGGTTTTCCCGGCTGATGGGGGCAGATGAAGACGGCACCCTGGCCATGCTCAAGCGTCTGCTAAAGACCATCGTTTCGCCTCAGATCGTCCGGCACCGGGGGCGCATCGCCAAGTTGATGGGGGATGGTGCGATCATCATTTTTGCCAGCGTCGTCGATGCCGTGGCAGCTGCCATCGCGATCCAGCAGGAAATGCACCATTTCAATGAAGAGATTCCGCCGGAAAAAACAGTGGCACTACGCATCGGCATCAATCTTGGGGATGTGATCCTTGAGGGGACGGATATCTTCGGCGACGGCGTCAACGTCGCCGCCCGCATCCAGGAGGTGTGTACCCCCGGCGGCGTGGCGCTAAGCGCGACAGCCTTTGAGCACGTGACCGGGAAGGTCGATGCCGAATTCGCCGATGTCGGTGAACGGGTGTTGAAAAACATTGCGCGCAAGGTCCGTGTCTTCCGGTGGCCCGATACCCAAGCCCGCGACGCGCCGCAAAGGCTGGCCTTGCCGGACAAGCCTTCCATCGCGGTGCTGCCGTTCGACAATATGTCCAGCGACCCCGATCAGGAGTATTTTGCCGATGGCGTCGTCGAAGGACTGACCGCAGCGCTTTCGCGGATCGGATCGTTCTTTGTCATCGCCCGTAATTCTGCCTTTGCCTACAAGGGCAGGCACTTGAACGTGATCGACATTGGCCGTGAGCTGGGGGTCGGCTATGCGCTCGAGGGATCGGTCCAGCGCGCGGGCGGCAAGCTGCGGATCACTGTCCAGCTGGTCGAGACGACGACAGGTGCCCATTTATGGGCCGAAAAATATGATGGCGCGGATAGCGAGCTGTTCGATCTGCAAGACCGCATCACGGAGCAGGTCGCCGGCGCGTTGCAGCCGTCGATCCAGAAAGCGGAAATCGACCGTTCCACACGAAAGCGCCCGCATGACATGGGGGCGTATGACTACGCCATGCGGGCGATGCGACATGTCTGGATGCAAGAAAAAGAGGAATCCGCCAAGGCGTTGGTGTTGCTGGAAAAGGCCCTCCAGATCGACCCTGAATATCCTCTTGCACTGGCGCTTTCGGCTTGGTGCTGGTCGCAGCATTCCGTCTACAACTGGTCCGATGATATCGTGGCGGTCAAGGCCCGCGCCCTGCAGATGGCAGAAAAGCCGCGGGGCTTTCGGGGGATGACCCGCTGATCCTGTCGGTTCTGGGGGTCGTACATACGTTTGCACGCAACTATGGTACCGCACGCATCCTGCTGGAGCGGGCCATTACCCTCGACCCAAATTCGGCTTGGGCGCTTAGCAGGTTGGGTTGGCTCGAGGTCTACGCTGACCGTCCTGCCGAGGCGTTCGGCCATTTCGAACATGCGATGCGTCTGAGCCCGCTTGACCCGATGAATTTCAACAACCTTGTGGGCATGGCCTCCGCCCATCAGATTTCCGGCGGATACGGTGCCTCTGCCGATTTGTTTCTGCGGGCCCTGATGGAACGCCCAAGCGCTTTTTGGATCCACCGCAATCTTGCCCCGGCACTGTTGGCGGCGGGCCGGATTGACGAGGCAGAGGTATCGAAAGCTGCGTTGCTGAAGGCCTATCCGGATATGACCATCAGACGCTACAAAGAAGCGATGGTATTCTCGCCACAGGCGTTGGAGGGGTTTTCGGTTTACCTGCGCAAGCTGGGAATTCCCGAAGAATGACATGCGGCGCAAGGCGGCGAAGCCGACGCTGCCTTTGGCGCGCCCCACCGGACCGTCTGGTGGGGCCATCAGGTTTCATCAAAGAGTCATAAAACTGTCGACCTAGTGAAACTCTAAGCATGGATGGTCCGGCCTGTAGAAAACATTCAGGAGGCAGTGATTATGCCACGTATTTCCTTTACCCGCCGTCAGGCTCTGTTGGGCTCAGCGGCTCTTGGCGCTTCATTGGCCATGCCGTCACTTTCACGTGCGGGGTCGCGTCCTCTCATTACACATGGCGTGATGTCCGGCGATGTCGCGCACGACGGCGCGATGATCTGGAGCCGCGCCGACCGCGAGGCCAAGATGATGGTGGAATGGGCGACGTCCGAGAGCATGTCGAACGCGCAGGCCGTGCCTGCCCTGGCCGTCGGCACCCCGACGGATTACACTGGCAAGATGGCTTTGACCGGGCTTCCCAGCGATCAGGACATCTTTTATCGGGTGACGATGACCGATCTGGCGGATGGCACCACGTCCGAGCCGACAGTCGGCAAGTTTCGCACCGCCCCGATGGGCCGCCGCGATGTCAGCTTTGTCTGGTCTGGTGACACCGCAGGACAAGGTTGGGGGATCGACGAAGATCGCGGCGGCATGACCACCTATGCCACCATGCTGGGCCATACGCCCGACTTTTTCCTGCATTCAGGCGATACAGTCTATGCCGACGGCCCGCTCAAGGAAGAGGTCGCGCTGGACGACGGGACAATCTGGAAGAACATCGTCACGCCCGCCAAAAGCAAGGTTGCCGAAACCCTCGACGAATTCCGGGGGCAGCATCTGTACAACTACATGGACCGGAATGTTCAGGCGTTCAACGCAGCGGTGCCGATCATTGCGCAATGGGACGACCACGAGGTGACGAACAACTGGTACCCCAACGAGATGCTTGCCAGTGACGACCGGTATGCGGTCAAGTCGATGCAGGTGCTTTCGGCGCGCGCGGCCCACGCCTTTCACGAGATGATGCCAACGCGGCAAAATCTGGCTGAACCGATGCGGGTGTACCGCAAGGTTTCCTATGGTCCGCTTCTGGATATCTTCGTGATCGACATGCGCACCTACCGTGGCGACAACACCGCCAACACCGAAGCAGAGGGCACGCCATTCCTTGGCGCAGACCAGCTGGCCTGGCTAAAGCGCGAGATGGTGAATTCCACCGCAACATGGAAGGTGATCGCATCGGACATGCCCATCGGGATGATGGTGCGTGACGGCGAGACCAACATGGAAAACGGAGCGAATGGGGACGGTCCGGTTCTTGGGCGCGAGCAGGACATCGCGGCAGTCTTGTCCTTCATCAAAGCGGCCGAAATCGCGAACACGGTCTGGCTGACGGCGGACGTGCACTATACCGCAGCGCATCATTATTCGCCGGATCGCGCTGTCTTTCAGGAGTTTGATCCGTTTTGGGAATTCGTGTCCGGTCCGCTGCATGCCGGCACCTTCGGTCCGTCTGCTTACGACAACACTTTCGGGCCCGAAGTGCGCTTTGCAAAGCATCCCGAAGAGGGGCAGGCGAACCTGCCCCCCAGCGACGGTATGCAGTTTTTCGGCAAGGTCGATATCGCAGCAGATACCGGCGTTATGACCGTCAGGTTGATGGATAGTGCAGATGTGGAGCTTTGGTCGGTGGATCTGGAACCCAAAGCCGTCTGAACGATCACATGGCAGGGCGGTCTTTTCGGGCCGCCCTTTCATTCGTGTCGAAAGTGGGTTTTCAGCGCTATCCTTGTCCAGTCATGAAAACATCATACCGCGTTGTTTTTCCAAGGATTTGATGCGTGCATGGCCTGATCCCCTGTATCGGATCAGCCTTGGCAGGCCACTTTAGAACCACACGGTTCAGCGCGTGCCTAAGCGCCAGACGCACCAGATCAGCCGCGTCATCGTCATTTCCGACGATCTCGCGGACTTGGCGCAATTCCAGCTTCACCAGCGCGGAACTTTTGCGGGGGGGATGCATCGGATCGATCAATATTGCCTCGCCCGACACTTCAGGCAGCAGGTCCTTGGCGTCTCCCTTCAAAAGCGTCATGCGACCGATAATCTCGCGCAACTCGCCTCCCTCTGCCGCGGCGCGTTCCATGCCCTGAACCAACAGCGCATGCATTTTCTCGGACCGTTCAATCATTGTGACCTGCGCGCCCAGCGACGCCAAAAGGAATGAATCCCGGCCCAAGCCCGCTGTCGCATCAATGATGTTCGGTGTTTTTCCCCCACGCAGACCCATGGCCTTGGCGATGTCTTGCCCGCGTCCGCCACCAAACCGCAGCCGGTGCGCCACGGCTCCGTTTACAAAATCCACGCGTAATTCCGGGGGAACTTTCTTCAAACTCCGCTCACTTTCGTCGCCATAAACGCTCCAATGTCCATGTCCATCAGTCTTTAGCTGCTTTCCGCCAGCGACCACAGCCCCAGAATTCAAAAGCCGAAACCAAGCACGGGCGAACTGCAGGGCAGGGCGTGCGAGTGGCCGGTCGGTTTCAGGGGGTGAATAACGGGTCCTTTGAAGCATTATGCCATCCGATCGCCTGGATCCCTACGGAACGAAGAAACGCTTTGAACGAACCCGCGCCGCCTGGGGGAAATTGACAAAGATCAACGTCCCCGAGCGCGGGAGTGTCACCAGTAAAGTCATGGTCCTCTCAGCGTCACCTGATATTGACATCATCGGTTGCAACGTCGCCGGGACGATCCCCGGGTTGATGTTGCATCGGGTCGGACGTTCGCCGAATGCCGTGGCATATTCGGAATTCCACGGTGGCGCATGGCGCGCCGTCACCTGGCAAGAGATGGCGCAGATCGTCGCCCGTTATCGCACCGCGCTGCAGTTTGCAGGGTTGGTCCGCGGTGACCGGGTTGCCGTCTTGCTGGCCAATTGCATCGACTGGATCGCGTTCGATATTGCAGCAATGGCAAACGGCCTGATAACCGTGCCACTTTATCCGCACGACAGCGCGGCCAACATCCGGTTCATTCTGGCACATTCGGGTGCTCGACTGTGCCTTGTCGATAACGCGGGGCGCTGGAATACGCTGGCCGCCGATCTTGAGCGCGACGTTTCCTTGCGAGAGGTCTGGACGCGCAGCGGCGACCAGGCACCGCGAAACGTGCATGGAACCGACATTCGCTGTCTGTCCGATGTCCTGAGCGTTGCCGAAGGCGATCCGGGGCCGTTGCGCTGTGCGGCGCAGGATATCGCGACGGTGATCCATACCTCGGGCACCACCGGTCAGCCGAAAGGCGCGATGCTGTCGCATCATGCGCTGCTTTGGAATGCCGAAGCGGTCACGGAATTCATCCCGCCGCTGACCAGCGATATTTTTCTTTCGCTCCTCCCGCTTGCTCATTCATTCGAGCGCACGGCGACATATCACATGGCCATGATGGGCGGCTCTCGGGTGGTTTTCGCACGGTCGATCGACACCTTGCGGCAGGACCTCCTTGAGGTGCGGCCGACGATCCTCGTTGCAGTGCCACGGCTGTACGAGCGGATCTGCGAGGCCGTCCAAAGCAAGGCCGCGCATAGCCCGATCACGCGTAGGCTGCTTGGGCAGGCGGCCACAATCGGCTGGCAGCATTTCGAGGCACGCCAGGGCAGGGCAAAGCCACCCGGAGCGATCACACGCTTGCTGGTGTGGCCAATGCTTGAACGGCTGGTGGCCCGACCTGTCTTGCGGGCCTTCGGAGGCAACGTGCGGGTCGCAGTCAGCGGTGGCGCGCCTTTGTCGCTGGAAGCGAGCCATTTTCTGATCGGTCTGGGGCTGCCTCTTGTCGAAGGCTACGGGTTGACCGAAGCGGCACCGGTCGTCACGGCGACCACATTGAAGGACTGCAACCCCGGCTCTGCGGGGCGGCCGTTGCGGGGGATCGAAATCCGGCTTGGCAGCGACGGGGAGTTATTGGTTAAGTCCCCGTCGCTGATGTCGGGCTACTGGCATGATCCCGAACGCAGCGCTGCCGCTATTGATCAGGATGGCTGGCTACACACGGGTGACATCGCTGAATTTCATGCGGGTCGCCTTTTCATAACCGGACGCCTGAAGGACTTGATCGTGCTGTCGACCGGCAAGAAAGTCGTCTCTGCCACTGTCGAAGCGGCGGTTGTGGCCGATCCACTCTTTGAACAGTGCTGTGTCATTGGTGACAACCGGTCCTGCATCGTCGCCATTGTCGTTCTTTGCCAAGATCGGTGGGAGGTTTTTGCAAAACAGCACCATCTGGACCCGGCGGACCCCAATATGCCGACGGCAGCAGCGGCGTTGCTGACCCGGGTCACAGAGGCAATGCGCGACCCGCCGCCCTTTGCCCAGATACGCGCCGTTCATGCCGTGTTGCTGCCCTGGACGGTTGAGGACGGCAGCCTGACACCAACGCTGAAAGTCAGGCGACAGGTCATCGAACACCGCTATCAGACAGTGATTGAACAGCTTTACGCGCGCCAAGCGCGGCACCGCCAAACCAATAGTTGAACGCCCCGAAAAGAGCACCTGGCAGAACGCCGCAAGATGAAAGTCGATCCGATGAAGGAAACGTCCGATAAACTGCACGATGCGCCCAAGGTGGCCGGCCGACGGATCGTCATTCCGGGACGACTGTCCGTGTCCGGACGTTCTGACCTGTCGCGTCAGATGTACGATGTTCATCAACAAATATTTTCGGGTGTTTCCCCAGAGGAATTCCGCCGCCATGTTGTGGATTCACCTGCTGAGATGACGCGCATCCAGCTTTACCTTGCTGGTGACGGTCGGATCGTAGGCTATTGTGCGTGCCACTGCTTCAGGCGCAAGGCGCAGGGACGTGACGTGATCGTGCTGCGGGCCGAGGCCGGGCTTCTGCCCGAATACCGCGGACGCAGAGCCGCATACGGCTTTGGGATGATCTGCGCGGCTGTCGAAAAGATACGGCATCCGTTCACGCCGATCTACTACCTCGGAACGCTTGTCCATCCATCAAGCTATCACCTTTTTTGCAAATATTTCACGCGGATATTTCCACATCCCGTCCACGAAACGCCCGCTCGCATAAGGGATATCGCCAGCGAACTCATCAACAGCTTTCCCGACCCGCCTGTGTCTGCCTCCGATCCCTTCGTGCGTGATGTGGGCTGGGTGACCATCGAGACACCGCAGGAAAGGACGCTGAACGGGCGGGCCGACGTTCAGTTCTTCAAGGCGCGCAATCCCGGCTACACCAAGGGGCATGGACTGGTCGTCGTCGTACCGATGACCGCCGGAAACCTGATCACCGCCCTCGTTTCACGGCTGACCGAACGGGTTCTCAGCGCTTTGGGCCGTCCGCTTCGGGTCCGCCACCTTAACCAGCCGTAGAGTGCGTTGCTTAATGGCCGAACGACGGCTTTCCATAACGGCGGCAGACGCAAGGCCGTGCGTGCGTAAGGCAGAGCTACAATACCTGTTTGCCCTGCTGGTCTATACGACGCCGAGAAGGCGATAAGACACGCCCTCTGGCTGGTAATCGGTGCGGCCTGTGCCATTAAAATAGCCGGGCCCGACCCGCGATAGAAGTTGGGAGCCAAAGCCCCGTTCGGATGGGGGCGTGACCAGCGGCCCATCACGTTCCTGCCAATCAAGCGTGAATTGTCCGTCTTCCGCACGCGACCAGCAGATACTGACGCTTCCGCCTTCGACTGAAAATGCCCCATATT
>NZ_DS999213.1:1739450-1761562 GCF_000156335.1 Roseobacter sp. GAI101 | reverse complement strand
CCAAATGCGCGTCATCGAAAGATTTATCACCTCGGTGAGGTCAATCTCTTCGTCAGCTGAAGCAGTTGCTGTGCTTTCCCAAGGGCCATGATCCGCGCTGATACAGTCTCGCGGGCGTGCCCGAGATCTTTCGACGTGCGCAGGCTGGACGAGACAACCGCAGAGGTGACGGCCAGCATGTTTTTCATGCGATGAGACAGTTCCAACCTCATCGCATCCTGCATCGACCGCGCGTCGACATTTGGCGTTTCATCAAATGCGATATTGATCATCCCGCAGATAATACCGTCATCGTCGTGCAGGGGGCTGTAGGAAAATGTCCAATAGGTCTGCTCTTCATAGCCGTTGCGGGTCATGGTGAGCGGCAGTTCCTTGAAGAATACCCCTTCACCGCCAAGTGCGGTTTTAACGAATGGCTCAATATCATGCCAGATTTCCGGCCATACTTCCCGGGCTGCCGTGCCAAGCGCACCGTCCTTGCGCGCGCCGAGGATCGGCGCATAGGCGTCGTTGTAGAGCATCGTCAAATCCGGGCCCCAGAACATACACGAAGCGTGCTGCTGACTGATCATGATCCGAACAGCCGAAAGCAAGGAAACCGGCCAGGATTCTATCGGACCCAAGGGAGTGTTGCTCCACCGGAAATCCAAAATCTCCTGCGCCATGTCACCACTTCCGATCACCAGCGACGGCTGTGCCAACGACAGGGGCTTTTGCGTCATTTATCGTTATCTCCAAACGGTGAAACGAAGTATCTATCCTTCTTTTGTGGCCTTTTGACAAGACGCGCGCGGCCAAGCCGAAGTCTTCCCACAAATTCAGACAGCATGTCAGGATGTTTCCAGCAGAGATGGCGGGATACCCTCAGGGCCAAGAGATGCAGGTTTTCGGACGCATTCAAAGCCTCTGTGGCGCTGATAAGACGGCGCGGCTGTGGCCACTGCACCGTCGGCGGAGCGGCGATGGTCAGGCAGGGTGATAGGCAGGATAGGTGCCGGGCGTCTCGGTGCCCCGTTCCCCTCGGTGGCGTGGAATCCTGAATTTGTCACGGTCCGATGCGGCTCTTCTGGCAACTCTCAAATTTCAAATCATAGGCTTAGAGGAAAAAGTCGTCCATCTCGGTGTCTGCCTCAGGTTGGCTTGCTGCGTTTGCAGTCATCGAATGCCCCGGAAAAACTTTGCGAAAGACATCTCGTTCTCGTTCGATTGTGAACACGCGGAATAACGTTTCAAGCACAGCATCCGAGACGGTGGCGGTCTTTTGGCCCGATATGAATCGCGGTACTTGGCCTGCCAGCCATTCAAGCCGCGCAGTGTGTGCCTGAGCCGGGGTGAAATCGAACTTAACAGCGGCCGTTTTACCCTGCAGGTCTGCGACAATGCTCTGGATCGGGGAAAGGGTTGCGACCACTTGGGTGATCAAAGGGCTGAAATCCGCAGAAAGCGTCGCAGGCACTTGAATGGACCGCTGAACCATTTCTTCGGTTTCCGACGCCACCGATCTGCCAAGTTCACTAATCTCTTTCATCGTTTCCCGGATGCTTCGGAAATGGTCACCTGACTCTTGTGCAACGATTTGAATCTGCTCTGCGACGACCTTGAGGGGCTTGCCATCGTCACCAAGCCGCGTGCATGCCAGTACTGCATCCATCCCGATATGCTGGATTCTGATCTGAACGCCCTCATTCTGGCGAATAAGACCGTTGAACCGGTCAAGTTCCCTGTCCAGCATCTGGTACCTCTGCCCCGCCTCGTCCCGAAGCGGTCGAAGAGCGTCGACAGAGGTCGATATCCGCTTTGCCCCGCCCAACAACGAAGACGCGTTCAAAGTGCGTTCGGTAGATCCTGAAAACTCCAGCAGATGGGTCTGAACCAAGTCGCGAAGGCCCGTGATCATGGTCGCGATGCTGTTTTTCAACTGGTCCAGCTTTTCGCTTTGCTCTTGAAAGGCATCGTCCAGCAAAAGCGCAGCAAGATCCTGCAAAGGGCTGTTGTCTCCTGAGGCATGCTCCAGAACGAAGGCGACATGGTCAAGCCGCTGCCGTGTACTGTCTCCAACCTGAAGCCCGGCGACAGCTTTGGCTGTTGCGGCCTGAAGGCCCCGAAGCCGTAGGGACGTTTCGACACCGGACCCGGCAATATTTTGCACGTTCTCTTCAAAATCGGTGATGTCGGAAATCAGCGCGTCAAAGGCGTTGCGCACATTGTCATCGACGGTAGATCCGACCAGCAAGACCACTTGTTCCATGCGTCCAACCGACTGACCAATCCCGTGAAGCGTGCTTTCGAATTGCGATAGCAGACCTTCCATTTCTTCGACGACGCGCGACCCTTCTTTGGTCAGGTGCCCTAGGCGCTGTTGCTGCGACGGGATCGAAGAGAGCACGGTCTTGGCGTTGACGACGACAAATCGGGTTGTCGTGACCGAACGGCGAACGCGATGAAATTCGCGATCAAGAAAGCGCAGCATCGAGGTCAGGCCAGTGATCTTCTTGCCTGCGTCGACAAAGCCTAAACGCAACTCCTCAAAGCTTTCCTCTTGTCCCAGAGCCTTTTCGCGCAACTTGTGCATCAGGTCATCCCGGCTTAGATCGACGAGCGTGTTGAACGCTGTGATCGCTGTTTCCAGAAGCGTCGCGATTTCCATCAGTTGTTCGCCGGTGGCTAGAAAGACATTCTCCGTCGTGTCCCTAAGATGTTTGACATCTTCTAGCAGGGCCACCTGATCGGCACTTGCCAAGTGTCGATGTTGGGCTTGGGCATTTGACATCATTTCGTTGGTCTGCCGTGGTTTTTCTGTGAGGCACCATGGCTTTCTATTTCCTTGAATAGCTTGGACAGGGCGACAATTCGATCTACCCCGCCGGCCTGTACCGCCGCACCCGGCATGCCCCAGACGACGCTGCTTGCCTCGTCTTGCGCCAATGTGCGCGCACCGGCGGCGTGCATTTCGGTCATGCCGGCGGCACCGTCATCCCCCATAACGGTCATGATGATACCAAGGGCATTTGCGCCAGCGGCCTGTGCGACCGACCTAAACAACACATCCACTGACGGCCTGTGACGGCTGACATAGGACCCTTCGACGATATCAACCCGATATGACGTGCCGCTGCGCCGGAGCATCATATGATGGTTCCCTGGCGCAATAAGGGCGGTGCCTGACGTCATCATGTCCCCGTTCTGCGCTTCACGTACATTGATATGGCACAGGGAATTGAGCCGGTTTGCGAACGCGCGGGTGAAATTTTCGGGCATATGCTGAACGACCGCGATTGCAGGCGTGGTATCAGGCAGGGCCGTCAGCACTTCGCGAAGCGCCTCGGTGCCGCCGGTCGATGCGCCGATGGCAACAACCGGCGAGGTTCCCGGCACCTGTTTCGGCTTGCGATACGGCAGTATCACATCGGCGGTGAACTTTTCCCCCGGAGTGAAAAGGCTGGCCGGTTTTCGCGCGCTATGATCCTTGTAGCTCGAGACTGCCGCACGCAGGGCGTCGCCGATGCGCACTGCGGCCTCGGCCCGTGCCAGCTGGGTGTCGAGATGAGGTTTTGCCAGCACCTCCGCAGCCCCCAGATCAAGCGCCTTGAGCGCAGCTTGCGACCCGGCTTCGGTATAGCTTGAGCACACCACCACCGGCATCGGTCGCTGCGCCATGATCTTTTTAAGAAAAGTCAGCCCATCCATATTCGGCAATTCGAGATCCAGCAGGATCACATCGGGTAAGCCACTTTTCATCCGGTCGACGGCGATAAAGGGATCACCGGCAGTCCCAAAGAGCCCAAGCCCAGGATCCGCACGTATGATTGATGAAAAAGCGCTCCGCACCGTGGCGCTGTCATCGACGATAAGAACCTTGATTTCACGATTGGGCATCGGCTCAGTCCTTGCAAAAGACGGCAGGTGCGATCTGGGTCAGTCCGGGCTGACGTACGATCATGCTTTCCGAGTGGCCGACGATCAGATGGCCATGTGGAGCAAGATGCGAGATCATCCGTTCAATCACCTTGGCCTGATCCACTGCATCGAAATAAATCAGCACGTTGCGCAAAAAAATGACGTCGATGTCCCTGTCAACGGGGTAGTTTACGCCTAACAGGTTCAGTTTCTGAAACCGTGTCCGGCTGCGCAGCTTGGGGACGACACGCCATTGTCCTTTTCGGTCGCCAGTACCCTCCATCAGGTACTTTGTGCGAAGGGACGCAGGGACGGGTGCAATTTCAGCGGTGTCAAAGATGGCTTCGTGGCATCGCTCAAGCATCTTGAGGTTGATGTCAGTCCCCAGAATACCCCATTCAAAAGGCGCGGCCCGCTCTTCGTATTGGGCCAATACCATCGCCGTCGTATAAGCCTCCATCCCCGAGGACGCCGCTGCGCTCCAGAACTTGAACATTGACGCCCGACCATTTGCCTTGCGCCGCTTTAACCGTTCAGGAACGATGACATCGGCAAGAATGGAAAAATGATCCGGCTCCCGGAAGAAATCGGTCTTGTTCGTCGTAACCGCGTCAAAGATCACGTCGAGTTCTTCAGCGAGCCTGCCCTCGTCAAAGAGATAGCGAAAGTAGTCGTCCACCGACACCAAATTCAACTGGGTCATCCTACGGCGCAGTCGGCTTTCTACCATCATACGTTTGTTGAGCGGCAGCCGCACACCGATCTCGTCTTTGACCAGTTTCGAGAACCGCTCAAATCTTTTCGAGGAAGAGTCAAAATCAGATTTTGTAGCGATAGATGTCACGCGGCTTGCTCGTTTTTGGAGGACGTAGAAACCGCTTTTGACAAGGTTTCGGCCGAGACAGCCTGAAACATGCTGTCCAAATCGATCATCGTGACGAACTTGCCCTTGCATCGACCGATCCCGGAAACAAGGCGCTCTTCCCACGCAAACAGTCCCGCCTCCGGCACGTCGGTCAAAGTATCGTCATCAAGATGCGTCACTTCAATGACCCTGTCCGCTTTAACCGCAATGACAGCGCGACGCCCCTCCCAGTTCAACCAAAGCACGACGATCCGCGTCGCCGCGGTGTCAGCGCAGAGCGGGAGCCCTAGAATAATGCGTAGATCCGCCAATACGACGTCGTCGCCGCGCACATCGATGACCCCCAGAAGATGGGCCGGTGCATGGGGCAATCGTGATACGGGGCAGGGGTCAAGGATTTCCTGCACGCGATCGACAGGCACAGCATAAAGATCGTCACCACACCCAAGCGTCAGGATTTGGGTGACCTTGGTCATGCCGCCCGCCCGCTTTTGGACCCGGCCAGGAACTCCTGATCTAGTGCATCTTCGGAAGAGCCCATGTCGAAGTCGAATCCGCCGCTTGCGGCCTTGGGTACACGCGCCGGTTTGCGTGCAGGTGATGTTCTTGCAAGCGGCGCGCCGGTATTGCTCTGTTCCATCTTGAAAAAAGCGATCGCTGATTGAAGCTGTTCTGCCTGACTGGCCAGTTCCTCAGCAGTTGAAGACATTTCCTCGGAGGCGGAGGTGTTTTCCTGTGTCACCTTGTCGAGTTGCTGGATCGCTGTATTGACCTGTGTGGCACCTGCCGCCGTCTCTTGGCTTGCATTTGATATCTCTGCGACCAGCGCAGAGGTTTTTTCGATATCGGGCACCAGTCCGTCAAGCATCTCGCCAGCGGCCTGAGCGGCACGCACCGTATTGCCAGACAGCTGCGAAATCTCGCCTGCTGCGGATTGGCTGCGTTCAGCCAGTTTGCGCACCTCGGAGGCGACCACCGCGAAGCCCCGGCCATGTTCCCCGGCCCGTGCCGCTTCGACCGCAGCATTCAACGCGAGCAGGTCTGTCTGCCGCGCAATCTCCTGCACTACCATGATCCTTTCGGCGATCGTCTGCATCGCTTCGACGGCCTTGGCGACGGCGGCACCACTTTCGCGCGCATCCGCTGCGGACTTGCGGGCCATTTGTTCGGTGTCCAAGGCGTTCTGCGCGCTTTGATTGATATTGGCTGCCATCTGTTCCATTGAAGCCGAAGCCTCCTCGGTCGAGGATGCCTGTTCAGTGGCACCCTGGCTTAGCTGTTCGGCCGTCGATGACATCTCTTCAGAGCCGGAAGCCACGTTGCGCGCGGCGCTGGTGACATTCGTGACCACATCCAGAAGACGCGTAATCATGGTATTCAGAGTACGCATCAGATCGGTCAGCTCGTCATTGCCTCGGAGCTTCGCAGTTTGCGTCAGGTCACCCTCGGCGACCGCAAGCATCAATTGACCGGCCCGGTTCAAACCGCGCGAAATTGACATCACGATCCAGGCAGCTGCACTGACCCCGACAATGATCGCGATCGTCAAGAGGACGATCAAGTTTGTTCGCGATGTCGTATAAAGCACGTCCGTTTCGGCCGCAGTCTTGGTTTGCATTTGATCGTTCATTTCTACGATTTCGTTTAAAGTGGTTTCAACGCTTTTCCATGCTTCAAACCCCTCTGTAGACAGCAAACGGATGCCGCCGTCACGATTGCCGGCTTCACTCATTTCCACGGCACGATCGTTGATCGCACCAATCGCATTCCTGCTTGTTTCAAGCTCGTCCAGCTTTACCCGTCCCTCGGGCGAAGCAATCTCGTAGAGGGTCAGGAATGTGGCTTGCGCCTCTTCACGAAGCGCAGCGGTTCGGTTGGCTATCTCGCGACGCTGGGCGGGGGTTGTGGTCAGCAGGTACTCCCTGATGTCGCGTTGCACCTTGAGTTGTTGGGTCACGAGCACGCCGGTCAGCTGGACCCGCTCGGCACTGCCTTCTACGATTTCGCTGATCGCGTGGTTCAATCGCCCCATGTCACGGATGGCCATGATCTGTCCGGCCGCGGCCAGCGCAAGCACGACGAAGAAGGTTGCGGCCAGTTTTATCTTTATCGTTAATCGCATCGGTTAAATTCCTTCGTCGTGCTGTTTTTGTGTGGTGCCACGCATGGCATGTTGCTTGAAAATCGCTTCGAGATCGGGAACCAACAGGAATTCATCCTCCTGCTTTCCGATCCCTTGGACAAATTCGGGCGGCCAACGAAGGCCGACGCTGGGAACGTCATCCAGCGCCGAGACATCAAGGGTGGTCACCTCGTGAACCTTGTCGGCGGTGATTGCGACAGTCACCGTATCGCCATCAAGAGGGAAATCGAAAACGAGCATTCGCGTATCTTCGGTCGCGTCGACCGGTGGCATCCCGAAAGCGACCCGCAAATCCGTGAGCGGTACGACCACCCCGCGCACATTGATCAACCCGTTGGAAAAGGGGCGCGATTGCGGTACCCGCGTTACGGCGACCGGTTCCAAAATCTCACGGAGGCTGTCAGCGGGGAGCGCCATCCATTCTCCCCCCAGTCGCAGCGTCACGACGTCTATTTGCGTGGCCGTGCTCATGCCGCATTCTCCCGCCTCGTCGACTCCTCGATCGCACGACCCGACGCGACCAACTGTGCCACGTCCAAGATCAAGGCGACGCTGCCGTCCCCCAGAATTGTGGCCCCGGAAAAGCTCTTGAGCCCGGCATGGAGAGGCGAGAGTTGTTTGATCACCGTCTGATTGTTGCCAATGATATTATCGACGACGAGTCCGACACGGGCACCTGTCGACGCGATCACCACGACTTTCTGGTAGTCGGAGGGCGGCACCGCGACATCGAACAGGGACCGCAAACGAAGGAATGGAACCAACCCGCCGCGGATGTTCAGGAAAGACGAGGTGGTCCTTTCAGATTTGTGCAAGGCAGGTAATTCGACACATTCTTCCACCGCGGCGAGGGGAATGGTGTAAAGCTCACCGCCGACTTCGACCAGCAAACCATCGATGATCGCCAGCGTCAGGGGCAGGCGCAAGCGGACTGTCGTGCCATGGCCTGGCTCGGACTCCAGGTCGATCTGTCCACGCAGGGACGCGATCGTGCGTTTGACAACGTCCATGCCCACGCCACGTCCGGAAAGTTCTGTCACCGCACTGGACGTGGAAAACCCCGGTTCAAAAATCATGCGATAAAGTTCCGCCTCGGGCAGATCGACATCTTCGTCGATCAGCCCCCGCTCAACGGCACGAGAGCGAATGCGCGCCGCATCAAGGCCGCGACCGTCATCCCGAATCGTGATTACCACCTCGGCCCCGGCATATTCCGCCCCCAGTTCAATGGTGCCGGTTGCGGGTTTTCCAGCCGCCAAACGCCGTTCCGCGCTTTCTAGGCCGTGGTCCGCACAGTTGCGCAGAATATGAACCAGTGGATCGGCGAGAAGTTCGATCACCGTCTTGTCCAGTTCTGTATCCTCGCCACAGGTCACAAAGTTCATCTGCTTGCCAAGCGACCCGGAAAGATCCCGGATCAGACGCTGAAACCGGCCCAAAATCGATGATATCGGGACCATCCGGATCGACATGGTGGAATCGCGCAACCCTGCTGCCAGACGCTGGATGTCTTCGGCCACAGCCATGAGTGTGGCGTCACCGGAGGTTTGCGCCAGCGCCTGAAGCCGGGCTTCGGCGATCACGAGTTCACCGACCCGGTCCATCATCTCGTCAAGGCGCTCTGTCGCTACGCGCATTGTATTGCCTGTCGCTTTGGTGGAGTTGGAAGCGCCGGAAACAAGGGAGAAGCTGGCATCAGGTTCGTCGGTTGGGCCAGCGTTGGCTTCCAGCGCTTCATCTGCATCCAAAGGCGATACCTCCAAGCTCATGGTATCGCGGGTGAACAAAAAGACGGCTTCAATATCGGTCGGATCAATTTCGCCGGTGATTTCGACCTCCCAGCCCATAAGGCATTCAGTCGGATCCAGCTGATCAAGCGGTGGCACATCCTCGACCAATGCGCGCACGCGGGTGGGGCCCAGATCGCGCAGGTCATTCAGCAGAACTTCGGGATCATGGCCATGCATCAGCGCGTCGGCGGCGAGACGGAATTTCACGCGGTAGCCATTCGCCGGAGGAATACCGCGGTTGTCGGTCCCTATACTCATGTCCTGCCGGGGGGCCGGCAAGGCGTCCGATCCGTCGGCCTCAAGACAGGCGGCAAGCTTTCCCAAGATGGTTGCGCTGACCGCCTTGGCTGAAACCGGATCATCAAGCAGTCGCAGAATGTGGTCGCAGGCCCGAAGCGAAATCTCTATCAGGGCAGACGTGACCGGCACTTCCCGTCTGCGCACGCTGTCAAAGGCGGTTTCGAATTCATGAACGAACTCGGCCAGTTCCTTGAACCCGAACATCGCGCCTGAACCCTTGACTGTGTGAAGATCCCGAAAAACGGCATCTATACGGTCGCCGTCACCAGGCGTGTTCTCAAGCGCGAGAAGGCCTGCCTCGATTGATTGCACCAGCTCAGCGGCTTCCTGACGATAAATCCCGGTACCGAGGTCTTCTGGATCGCTCACAGCTTCACCAGCTTTCCAACCACCGACAGGAGTTTTTCCTGATCGAAGGGCTTTACGATCCATCCGGTGGCACCCGCTGACCGTGCCTGCTGAACGACGCCTGAATCGCTTTCCGTCGAGATGAACACCACCGGCACACCTTCTGATTCCTGCATCTGGCGGAACTTGCGAATGAAGCCGATCCCGTCCAACCGGGGCATGTTCTGATCGGTTAGAACTGCATCCGGCCTGCAGGAACGGGCTATCTCAAGGCCCTGTTCGCCATCCGCGGCTTCAACGACGGTATAGCCTGCGCCGGAAAGCGTCATTTTCACCATCAGCCGCACCGAAGCTGAATCATCGATTGCAAGGATTGTTTTGGTCACTTTTCAGACCCTCTCGATTGAAGTTCGTGGGACGGGACCGAAGACGACGCCACAATTTCCGCGGCGCACTGTTGCGGGTCTAATCCGAATGTGGCGAGCAGCGTCATCAAAGTGCCGTCTTCGGGCGCTTCGATGCGCATCGCCTTGCCTTCAGCTTCCGCATATCGGCGCGCAGAAACAAGGAGTTGCAAAAGCGGCAATCCTGCCTGGCGCAGTCCGGAGGCATTCAGACATGGTTCGGAAGATGTGCGAATAAAATGTATGAGGTCTTTGGCGATCTTCTTCGCACACCCAAGGTCCACGACCTCATCCAGCGTGTATAGGTTTACTGTCAAGAGAGCCCTCGCATTCATCGTCCAAAACAACTTTGGGCGATTCATAGCTTCAGGCTGATTAAGGTTATGTTACGGCAGGTCGAACGAATAAGGCCAAGTAGATGTTTGAGCTCTCTGAATGATCGCACGAACTTTTCTTTGGAGTGATATTGAGGGGATCGGTCCTCTATTTTACCTAAGATTTGCTCCATGTGACCTGAGAGGAGCGATTTTGCAGACAATTCCGAAGGAGGTTTCGAAGCGCTGCGCGCGGCTTGAGGGCCCGCTTGCTGGCGCTAGGCTTGCGAAAGAAATGAAGATCAAACTTGCTTTCTAGCACCAACGTCGTGAACTTCGGTTCCATCATATCAGCGTTAAAATATGTCTTGATAGTGTTGCCTGACATTGCGGTCCGCCGCGCAGCCTATCTCAATCCCAGTCGTCTGATGGTGTTCAAAAGTCCCACGCGGACTGCTGAGGTGTCCCCCCAAAAACTGATCTTTGGGCGGGCCGGTTGTCCCCGATTTTGATAGGGGGCCTGCCGTAGATCTGAAGCGGCCGCTTCAGATTAAAGGGAGGCTGTGAGGGGGCCAATGCCCCGTTTTGCGCGCCAGCGATCTCCCGAAGCCCCGCAATGTAGTCCTCATTGCCATTTCAGACAGAAACCGCTGCCGTCGTTAGACGTCCTGAACGGCTTCAAGCTTTTGATCACGTCGCTCGCCTGGATACGCGAAGCGCTCAACTACAGTTGGCATAAGTACGACGGTATATCCGGTTGTATAACAATCGCCACTCCGACCGGGGAGATTGTAAGCATCAATTTCTAAAGAGAGTGATGGCTGGGATGGTAGGATTCGAACCTACGATCTACTGTACCAAAAACAGTTGCCCTACCGCTAGGCCACATCCCATCGCTGGGTGCTAATTAGTCCGGGTTGGATGGGGGTGCAAGACCCGATTTAAGAAAAAGTGCCCTTTGACGTCCGAAATTTTCGTGCAGCTACAATTTGATCGAAATGGGAGGCCGGGCCAGGATCGCCGGCATTACGGATCCTTGTGAGCGCTTCATGCGACGTGTCATCATCGCCCGCATGCGATCAGATCTCAATTGTATTGACTTTAAACGACAAATTTTCTGAGCAGGGAAGTCTGAGACTGATGCCTAGCCGGTGGGGAATCGCGCAACTGTTCCGGCAAGACCCGGCTCCACGACCTTGAGTGGGGACCGATGAACGAGGATCTTTGCCTATCGACGCCATGCCTTCCTGACGCTGGCATGGGCATTGCGACTGCGAGAGTTGGACGCCGCCGAGTCGGAGCGGCATAAGGTCGGACGTCATGCCGCCGAATATTTTCATTTCGTTGCTATCTGGCTGCACATTAACAAATGCCTTCTCCCTCAGAACAGGGCATGCACTCTCGAAATGGCTGAAAAAATGCTGCGATCTTTCTTTCCCTTCAAGGCGCTTTGACATGATTTGCGCCACAAACGAGCGTTTGGCCCATATATTCAAGGACATGACCATGAAACGGAAACACCATAGAAGTCGCAAGGAGAAAATCCTCGGCTTGAGCCCTTGGTCGTGGAGTCGCCAACCCCGATGCATCTTGAAGGAAATCCGGCTTTAGCAGCCATGTAAAATCTACGATCTTTGCCAGACTTGGTGCGCCGGAACGTTGGAGAATTCCGGCGCACCAACCAAGGTCAGCTTTGACAGTCGACCAGAATTGCCCCGGCGCGTGCCCCGGCCTCAACGGCTTCATGGGCCAATGCCGTGTCGGCGAGGGAGAATGTTTGCTCGACCGGGCACTCAAGCGCATGCTCGGCCAACGCGCGATGGACTTGGTCGATGGCAAGCGCTCTCTGGGTTGGTGTCAGCAGATAAACAAGGATGATATCGATGGTAACAGCCTTGAAAAGCAACGGCAGGAACGGCAGCGTGGGCTCCATTTCCTTGGCCGATCCATAGGCTGCGATTCGACCGTTGGGCTTGATGACCTGTGCGTCCAGACCGATGTTGACGCCAAATTCGACCTCGATGATCTGGTCCACCGGCGCTCCGTCATTCGCGGCCAGAATCTGTTCCGCCAGATCGGGGGCGGCATAGTCCAGCACGACGTCCGCTCCGGCTGATGATGCGCGCGCTGCACCTGACTTACCGGTGGTTGCGATCACCCGCGCACCGGCCCATTTGGCAAGTTGCACGGCCAGATAGCCAACGGTGCCTGCGCCGCCCTGGATCAAGATGGTCTGACCTGCCACATCGCCGCCGTTAAAGACTGCATGGCTTGCGGTCAGGCCGGGAATGCCAAGGCTGGCCGCCGTTTCAAAGCTTACATCATCGGCAAGCGCGACGGCTTGGGCCTCGGGCAGGGTGATATGTGTGGCGGCGGTGCCAAGGGGGCGTTGCCACTGGCCGTTCCAGATCCAGACGCGCTGCCCGACGCGCGCCGGATCGACACCTTCGCCGACGGCTTCGATCACCCCTGCGCCGTCGCTATGGGGGATGACCTGCTCGAACGGCGGATGGGTCATGCCGGGGCGGCCCTTGCGGGATTTCACATCCGACGGGTTGACGCCTGACAGCGCGATGCGCACGCAAACTTCGCCTGCTGCGGGGGCAGGGGTGTCCATTTCGACCAAGCCAAGCACATCGCGCGCTTCACCAAGCTGAGAATATCTAATCGCGCGCATCTGAGAGCCTCCACTGATCCCTGTTTCGGGACGACGGCCCCGAGGGGTACTCTAGTCGCGCAGTTCAGCGGCGCCAACACCCCAAAGCCGCGCCTTGGGGGCCCAGCCCTTGTAACCGTCGGCCCGAAGAAAACACCACTCCAGATCGCAGGCCCCAAGCCGGGCGATGGCCCCCAGTTCGAATTCCGCCGCGACGGGCGCATTGGGGTCGGGGCGCACCAGCAACCGCAGGTGATCCTGTTCGATCAGAACGGTGCGGGTGCCGGACAAAAGCGAATAATGCACCCAGCCGCCCATGCCGTCGCGGTCTTCGACACGCCGCCAATGGCCGTGCTCTGCGGTGATTTGAAGTGGCATGTCACGATGCTTGAAGACCCAGTCGATGCGGTGGGTCAGCGACGGGCCCCGGCGCACGTTGCCTTCGGCAGCTTTCATCGACACGAAACGCGGCAGTGGCAGGTTGGTGACCTGGCCCACTTCGGTCGCATTTCCTGCGCCACCCATGGGTAGAATCGCGATCAATGCCCCCAAAAGGGCGAAACGGAACTTGGATGTCATGACGGCCTGCCTGATGCTTCGGTGTTGATTTAATGCTCTTTTACGCCGCGAAGTTCTTGTGCCTCGTCGCCGCTTGTTACACCATGCCATCAAGCGAAGCGCAAAGCCAGATTTGGGAGGCTCATAATGTCAAAGCAACCGCTAAGTGTTGTAGTCACGCGACGGTTGCCGGAGGTCGTTGAGAAACGCCTGTCGGAACTGTTCACCGTTACCTTGCGCGAAGATGACACGCCGATGACCCGCGCCGAACTGGCAGAGGCGATGAAATCCGCCGATATTCTGGTCCCGACGGTCACTGATGAAATCGACGCCGCCTTGATTGCTCAGGCGGGGGACCGGCTGAAACTGATCGCCAACTATGGCGCGGGCGTGGACCATATCGACGTGATGACTGCCCGCCAGCGCGGTATTCTGGTATCGAACACCCCCGGGGTGCTGACCGATGATACCGCGGATATGACGATGGCGCTGATCCTGGCCGTGACCCGCCGCATGGCCGAAGGCATGGCGCAGATGCAGTCGGGCGACTGGAAAGGCTGGGCCCCGACTGCGCTGCTGGGGGGGCGTGTTGGGGGCCGCCGTTTGGGCATTCTTGGCATGGGGCGCATCGGTCAGGCTGTGGCCCGCCGCGCCAATGCCTTTGGCATGCAGGTCCATTACCACAACCGTCGCCGCCTGCGCCCCGAGGTCGAGGAAAATTTCGGGGCTACCTATTGGGAAAGCCTGGATCAAATGGTCGCGCGGATGGATGTCCTGAGCATCAACTGCCCGCACACCCCCAGCACGTTCCACCTGATGAACGCACGCCGCCTGAAGCTGATGAAGCCGGAAGCCGTGATCGTGAACACCTCGCGTGGCGAGGTGATCGACGAAAACGCCCTGACACGGATGTTGCGCGCGGGCGAATTGCAAGGCGCGGGTCTGGACGTCTACGAACATGGCACCGATATCAATCCGCGCCTGCGCGAATTGAAAAACGTGGTGCTGTTGCCGCACATGGGGTCCGCCACGCTGGAAGGCCGGATCGAGATGGGCGAAAAAGTCATCATCAACATCAAGACCTTCGAAGACGGCCACCGCCCGCCGGATCAGGTCGTCCCCTCGATGCTGTAAGCTCGCTTTTCAGAAAGACCCCTTCAAGAACGGAGTGCCCTCATGCGCGTGACCCTTGCCGCCCTTGCTTTATGCCTTGCCAGTGGGGCGCTTGCGCAGCAGGCCGCCGATAGCGTCGCCCCCGAGGCTGCCGGAAACGGCGCTTTCGGGGCCATGTCGCCCGATGTGACTGCGGCCTTTGCCGCCAAAGATGCGGGCAAGCCGGTCGTGGCCGACAACTGGATGGTCGCCGCAGCGAACCCCCACGCGGTCAAGGCGGGTGCAGATGTGCTTGCAGCGGGTGGCACTGCGGCAGACGCGCTGGTGGCGGTGCAGACGATGCTGGGACTGGTCGAACCGCAAAGCTCGGGCCTTGGCGGGGGGGCGTTTCTGGTTTGGTATGATGCGGCCAGCGGCAAGATCACGACATTGGACGGCCGTGAGACAGCGCCGTTGGCAGTGACGCCCCGCCTGTTTCAGGACGATCAGGGCGCGCCTTTGAAATTCTTTGACGCTGTGGTGGGCGGCAGGTCCGTGGGCACCCCCGGCACCCCAGCCCTGCTGGAGGCGGTGCATAAACGATGGGGCACGCAGCCTTGGGCCGATCTGTTGGCTCCTGCGACCGCGATGGCGG
This sequence comes from Roseobacter sp. GAI101, assembly GCF_000156335.1. Taxonomy (GTDB): domain Bacteria; phylum Pseudomonadota; class Alphaproteobacteria; order Rhodobacterales; family Rhodobacteraceae; genus Sulfitobacter. Next base: position 1,746,540 of record NZ_DS999213.1, on the reverse strand, counting down.
AAAAGGGATTTGCCGTGTCGTCACGTCTTGCGGCGCTTGTGGCTGACGATGCCGAAAGGCTGGCCAGTTCGGCGACCACGGCCGCCTATTTCCTGCCCGATGGCGTGCCAATCACGGCGGGTATGACGCTGAAGAACCCCGATTATGCGCAGACTTTGAGCGCGCTTGCCGAAGGCGGGGCAGGGGCGTTCTACACCGGCAACATCGCGGCGGATATCGTCGCCACGGTTCAGGGGGCGACAGGCAATCCCGGTGTCCTGTCAGAGGTCGATCTGGCCATTTATCAGGTCAAGGAACGCGCCGCCGTCTGCGCGCCCTACCGCGCCCACGAGGTTTGTGGCATGGGCCCGCCTTCATCCGGCGCTTTGGCGATCGGGCAGATTTTGGGGCTGCTTGAAGGATATGACCTAAGCGCCGGTCCCACGGATCCCGATGTGCTGCGCCTGATCGGCGATGCCTCGCGTTTGGCCTTTGCGGACCGTGGCCGCTATGTCGCCGATACCGACTATGTCCCTGTCCCCGTGCAGGGCATGCTGGACCCCGCCTATCTGGCCGAGCGCGCGAAATTGCTGGCCGGTGATGACGCATTGCCCGAAGTGACCCCCGGAAAACCGGCCTTTGATCATGCGCTGAATTGGGCCGACGACATGGCGATTGAACTGCCCTCGACCTCGCATATCTCGATTGTGGACAGCAGCGGCAATGTGGCCAGCATGACCACGACGATCGAAAACGGGTTTGGCAGCCGCCTGATGGTACGCGGGTTTCTGTTGAACAACGAGCTTACCGATTTTTCTTTCAGCAGCCATGTGGACGGTGTGCCGATTGCCAACCGGGTCGAACCCGGCAAGCGGCCGCGGTCGTCTATGGCCCCGACGATCGTGATGCAGGGTGGCAAGCCCGTGCTGGCCGTGGGCAGCCCCGGTGGCAGCCGCATCATCGGCTATGTCGCGGGGGCCATCATCGCCCATATCGATTGGGACATGGACGTGCAGCAAGCCGCCGCAATGCCCCACGCGATCAACCGCTTCGGGACCTATGACCTTGAAGGTGAAACCGACATGGCAGAGGCAGTCGACGCGCTGGAAAACCTCGGCTACAAAACGGCGACGCGGGCGTTGACATCGGGCCTGCACATGATCTCTATCGGGGAAAATCTACGCGGCGGGGCCGATCCGCGCCGCGAAGGCATCGCCCTCGGGGAATAGGCAAGAGGACAACGACACATGGTACAGGTCACCGATCTGCCCCGGAACGAAACCGGAATCGCAACTGCTTTGGGCATTCTCAAGCAACATTTCGCAGATCGGTTTCACACCGGTCAGGCCATGCGCGACCAGCACGCCCACACCACCACATGGATCAAGAACCAGGCCCCCGATGCGGTCATCTTTGCCCAATCGACCGAAGACGTTGCCGAGATCGTCAAGGTGTGCGCCACCCATAAGGTGCCGGTGATTGCCTTTGGCACGGGCACCTCGCTTGAGGGGCACGTGAACGCGCCCGCCGGCGGCATTTCTATTGACATGTCGCAGATGGACAAGGTCCTCGAGGTCAACGCAGGCGATCTGGATTGCCGCGTGCAACCGGGCGTAACGCGTGAGGCGCTGAACAGCCATCTGCGCGATCAGGGGTTGTTCTTTCCCATTGACCCCGGTGCCAACGCGTCCCTTGGCGGCATGACCGCGACGCGCGCATCGGGCACCAACGCCGTGCGCTATGGCACGATGAAGGACAACGTGATCGCGGTCGAGGCGGTGATGGCAGACGGCACGGTGATCCGCACCGCCAGCCGCGCCCGCAAATCCTCCGCCGGATATGACCTGACCCGTTTGATGGTCGGCTCTGAGGGCACGCTGGGGATCATCACTGAAATCACGCTCAGGCTACAGGGCATCCCCGAGGCGATCAGTTCGGCGCGGTGTTCCTTTCCGACGGTCGAAGCCGCCTGCGAGACGGTGATGAACGTGATCCAGTACGGGCTGCCGGTTGCGCGGATCGAACTGCTGGACGCAATGGTGGTGCAGGCGGTGAACGGCTATTCCAAGCTGTCGTTGCCCGAAACCCCGATGCTGCTGCTGGAATTCCACGGGTCGGATGCAGGGGTGGTCGAACAGGCCGAAGCGTTCAGCATGCTTGCAGGTGAAAACGGCGGCAGCGACTATCAGGCGACCACCACGATGGAGGAACGCAACAAGCTGTGGCAGGCCCGTCACGACGCCTATTGGGCAATGCTGGCGCTGCGTCCGGGCTGCAAGGCGGTGGCGACGGACGTCTGCGTGCCGATCTCGCGGCTGGCGGATGCGGTCGGGGCCGCCAATGGCAAAGCCGCCGAGCTTGGGTTGATCGCCCCGATCGTCGGGCATGCAGGGGACGGCAATTTCCACGCGTCTTTGTTGCTGGATATGGACGACGCGGACGAAGTCGCACGGGCCGAAGCCTATGTCAGCTGGTTGAACGATCTGGCGATTTCGATGGATGGGACCTGTACGGGCGAACACGGCATCGGGCAGGGCAAGCGCCCCTATCTGGTCAAGGAACTTGGGGCCGCGACTGGCGTCATGGAGATGATCAAGGCGGCGCTTGACCCCGATAACATCATGAACCCCGGGAAGATCTTGCCAGCGTAAGTGCAGGCGGTGGGGCGGTTCAACGTGCGCGGATCAGGTTGCCTGAGGCGTGTTTAGGATGGTGCCGCCCTTCCGGTATGAAGCGCGTGTTGAACACGACCATCCTGATGTGATTGACCGATCTGCAAGGCAACCCCGCCGTCTATAGTGACGATCATCTCCCAGAACGCACCCGTACGGGTTGAAAGAGCGGCTTCGTTAACGCCTTGTTAACCTGTATTCCGCTTCTGATGGCACCATGTCACATCAGCACGTCCTTTCGGTTCGCCAACAGCAGGCTGCCCCGCGCCGTTTTCGCGGGCCTTTGTTCCTGGTGGCTTTTGTCGCATCGGCGACCCTGCTGATCGCGGCCTATTGGGGCACGATCCGGCTGGACCAGGTCGCCAGCACCGGGGCTAGGGTGGTCACCCAAGCCGTGCTTCAGGAAACGGTCAATCGCCTGCGGTCCATGACCGAGGATTATGCCTATTGGAGCTTTTCCTACGAATTGATTCAGGACGGTGACGAAAGCGCGATTTTCGAACACATCGGAAGCGGCGCTGCGCAAAGTGATCTTTTTGATCAACTTTTCATTCTGTCCCCCGATTTCGAGATTTTGCATGAATTCCATTCAGACGGCGAAACCTATCCGGATTTCGCCGCCATGCAGCCCGCGCTTCAGGGTGCCCTGACCAGGTTGAAGGGCCTGCCACCCGCGCAGTACCAATCCGTATCCGGCTATGCCCAGTTGAACGGAGCGTTTTTTGCCATGACCTCCGCATGGATCACACCTGATTACATTGAAACACTTGATACCCGTTTGGTGCCCGTCCTTGTCGGGCTTGTCCATCTGGACCCCGGCTGGATCAAAGATCTTTCAACCCTGTCGCTTCAGGCGGGGTATGATTTCACGACAGCGGTCCCGACCGGAGCCTTTCTTGAAAATGCGACGGCCTTGAAGGGTGCCGATGACCAGCACGTCGGCTATCTGGTCTGGGACAGCCCCGTTGCCGGGAAGATGTTGCGGCAGCAGATCATGCCCGCAATCCTTGGTGTCTGTGCAAGCATCCTGATGGCATGTTTCTGCGCGGCGCGGTTTTTCGAGGGGCAACACAAATCGCTGCAAAAGGCCATGCGCATCGCGACGACCGATCCGCTCACGGGGGTCCTGAACCGTGCGGGCCTGCGCCACGTGTCTCAGCTTAAATTGACGGCTGCGGCTATTGCAGGCGCGCGCGTGGCGGTCGTCTACGTCGATATGAACGGGCTCAAGAAATTGAACGACGCATTCGGGCATGCCGTGGGCGACAGCGCCTTGACGGCCCTTGCGCAGGCGCTGGAAGCCTCGGTCCGTGACGGTGATTTTGTCGCGCGGCTGGGTGGCGACGAATTTGTCTGCATCATTTTTGATCAAGACCCCAAAGACGGGGCCGGCCACGTGGCAGAGCGGATCATTCAGATGACCGACAACCCGTTTGCCGCGAAGGTCCCGGACCGCAAGCTGGAGCTGTCAATTGGCATCGCGGTGGCGACCGGCGATATTGAATGGGAAGAATTGTTGCGCCAGGCAGACGCGGCCATGTATTGGGGCAAGCATCGAGGCGCAAGCAGAGCCGCCTATTTCACGGAAAGCATGGATCATCAGCCCTTGCCCCCGTCAAACGTTGAACACGCCAGCTGATATCTGCGCGCGGCCTAATGTGTCCGTCCTGCAGTAGCAAGACCGAAGGCTTTTCACCTGATTATCCTGTAAAAACCCGCCCCGGTCAGCCGCCATGGATATTTCACCGCAGGCGCGGACTTGCGCGCAACATTGAAACGTTGAAAACCCGAGCGGCAGGTCGGTTTTGGGCTGTCTTGCGTCGGCGGGTGAACGCGGTAATTCTGCGGTCTGACTAAAACAGGGTCACACTCAGCATGGGATTCGGTGACATGAAAACACACGTCAAAGCATTGGTTGTCGGCGGCGGTGCCGTTGGGACATCGATCGCATATCATCTGGCCCGCGCGGGCTGGGATGATGTCATGCTGCTTGAACGCGACGAACTGACGTCCGGATCGACATGGCATGCGGCGGGCCTGCTGCCCTATTTCAACATGTCCTATGCCACGACCCATATCCACGACTATTCGATCAAGTTCTACAAGACCCTCGAGGAAGAAACCGGCCTGAACGCGGGTTTTGCCGTTGTGGGCAACCTGCGCATGGCGCAGACCAAAGAGCGTATGGACGAATATATGCTATACGCGGCCACAGCCGAGACGTGCGGCGTGCCCTACGAATGGCTGACCCCTGACCAGATCAAGGCGAAATGGCCCCTGATCCGCACCGAAGATCTGGAAGGCGCGATCTATCACCAGACGGACGGTTATATTAACCCGGCGGACGTGACCATGGCCATGGCCAAGGGCGCACGCCAGCGGGGCGTCGCGATTGAACGCAAATGGCAGGCCGATGCGTTCCACTGGAATGGTGACGCGTGGGAAGTAACCGTGACCAAGATGGTCGAGCGTGGCGGCAACCTTGTTCCGTCGGACGAACAGGTCGTGATCACGGCGGAACATGTCGTGACCGCATCGGGCAACCACGCGCAGCGCACCGCCAAGATGCTGGGCATCAAGATGCCTGCCATTCCGGTCGAGCATCAGTTCATCGTCATGGACCAGGACCCCGAACTGGTCGCCTTCCGCAAGGGCGAGGGCAATGTCGAACACCCCGTCATCCGCGATGCCGATGCGCAGTCGTACGTCCGCGAGGAACGCGGCGGCTGGATCTTGGGCGTCTACGAAAAACACGCCCCCGCACGGTTCGAATATGGCGTGCCGGACAGCTTCCGTGCCGATCTGTTCCAGCTGGATCTGGACCGGATCGAAGACCAGTACATGGCGATGAACCACCGCATTCCGTCCGCCGAAAGCTGCGGTCTCAAGGATGATTTCAACGGCCCGATCTGCTACACGCCTGACGGCAACCCGCTGGTTGGTCCGGCACCCGGTTTGCGTAACATGTGGCTGGCCGAAGGGTTCTCGTTCGGGATCACGGCGGCGGGTGGTACGGGCTATTATCTGGCGCAACTGATGGTCAACGGCGAGGCCGACATCGACATGGCGTCGCTGGACCCCAAGCGCTACGGCGACTGGATGACCACGGAATATGCCGCGCGCAAGAACGAGGAAGCCTACGAACACGTCTATATCCTGCATCACCCGGATGAAGAACGCCCTGCGTGCCGTCCGTTGCGCACATCGCCAGCCTATGACCGTCAGGCCGCACGCGGCGCGCAGTTTGGCCATGTGAACGGCTGGGAACGGCCGAACTATTTCGCGCCCATGGGGTTCAACGATCACGACAGCCGGTCCTTCAGGCGCGGCGGTTGGTGGCAATATGCCGTCGAAGAGGCCAAGGCGATCCGCGAAGGTGTCGGCCTGATCGACGCGACGGCATTCACCAAGCATCTGGTCAAAGGGCCGGGGGCTACGGAATTCCTGAACTGGTTCACTTGCAACAAGCTGCCATCGGTTGGCCGTATCAACCTGACCTATGCGCTGACCAGCCACGGCACGACGCGCACGGAATATACCATCGTGCGGCTGGCCGAGCATGAATATTACCTTGTCAGCGCAGGGGCCTGGACAGCCTACGACAGCGATTACCTGCGCAAGGCAATCGAGGATAAAGCACCTGAATTCGGCTATATCGAATGCCATGACGTGACCACGCAATGGGGTGTCTTTGCCATCGCCGGGCCGAAATCGCGTGATATGTTGAAAGAGATCGTCAAGGACGCCGACCCGGAAACCGTGCTGTCCAACAAGCGGTTCCCGTGGCTGACCACGCGCAATATCGAACTGGGCATGGTACCGGTGCGCGCCATCCGCGTCGCCTATACCGGCGAACTGGGCTGGGAACTGCACCACCCGATCGAGATGCAGAACCACCTGTTCGACCTGCTGGAAAAGGCGGGCGAAAAGCATGGGATGAAGCTGGTCGGCGCACGGGCGCAGAACTGGCTGCGTCAGGAGAAATCCTACCGCGCCTTCGGGACCGAACTGGGCCGCGACGCGACCCCACTTGAGGCGGATCTGCCGCGGTTTGTCGACCTGTCCAAGGACTTCTACGGCAAGGAGGCGATGCAGGACCATGGCATCCGCGCACAATGCGTGACGCTGTTGATCGACGGGCCGGAGGACGCTGATCCGTGGGGCCGCGAGGTGCTGTATCATGGCGATACCCGTGTCGGGCGTCTGACCTCGGGCGGGTATTCGGTGGCTTTTGGAAAATCCATCGGCATGGGCTATGTCAAACCCGAACAAGCAACGGTTGGCACCAAGCTGAAGGTCAAGATGTTTGACCAGCTCTGGGACGCTGAAGTGGTCGAGGACAGCCCCTATGATCCGAAAAACGCAACGATCCGGATGGACGGCTAAGCGCATATTTCTGGCACTGGTTTTGCTGGTGCCAATTGCGGTCTATGGGGCCG
>NZ_DS999213.1:1730235-1739430 GCF_000156335.1 Roseobacter sp. GAI101 | reverse complement strand
CCGGCCCCGTCGGTTTTGCGGTGTTGGGCGATCATGCGGATGACCTGCGGGCAGGACTGGGCGTGGAACAATCTGCTCAAGCGGCGATCACCATCGTCTTGCTCAACCGGTGGGATACGTTGCCGAACATGCCCGACCTTGATGCGTTTTGCGCCGACGACTGTGGCAAGGGCGCGGCAGGGCAGGTCAGCATCACCCAGATGCGCTATCGGCGGACGCGCAAGATCGTGTTCTTCCATCTGCCGGATTTCGGCGGTTTTGAGGTTGGCAAGGACTGCGTGATCGCCCGCGCGGCCCAAGAATTCCAGTCTATCCGCGTAACCGACCCGCTTCCCTGCGCGCCCGATGTCCGCCGCAGCACGGCTTGGCAACTGCCCGCTGGGTTGGGGCGGATCTAGCGGATCTGGCGGCGCGCCAGCCAGTTATCCCAGCTTGCCGCACTTCCTGCATAGACGTTGATGTCAATATCGCCTGACGCGCCGGGCACGCGGCCGGTGCTGGTGTATTGCCAGAAGGTCCAGCGTTCGTCCGGATAGCGTTCGGCGGGGTGGGCGGCGGTCGAACGCAGCCAGAATTCGGTGCCGCGCAGACGCCCCATCTGGTTGGTCTTGTAAAATTCGGGCGTAGTATAGACGATCGGCTGCTGGCCGTAATGCGCCTTGAGGATGCGCAGGAATATCTCGGTGTTTCGGCGCACGGTTCCGGCTGGGGGGCGCAGGGTGCAGGTGGGGGAAAACGGGTTCCACTCCATATCAAGTACGGGCGGCAGCATGCCGGGGGTCTTGGGCACGTTTTCGATGAACCAGCGTGCCTGAACCTGTGGTGTCGTGCAGAAGTAATAGAAATGATAGGCCCCGCGCGCCACACCGGCACTCCCCGCCCCGCGCCAGTGATCGCTGAACATCGGGTCCAGCAGGTCACCGCCCTCGGTCGCCTTGATAAAGGCGAAATTCACACCGGCCAGGCGCGCGTCGCCCCAGTTCAGCGCGTTTTGAAACCGCGCCACGTCAATGCCATGTACCGGATAGCTTTGCGGTGTGCGTCCCGTCCAGGCATGTGGCTTGCGGTCCCCGAAATCCGCTGCCGTGACCGTCCCGATCGGGACGGATACCTGGCTTGACCCACAGGCCCCCAAGGTCAGTACACACAGCAGGGCAAGCAGGCGAAGTGGCGACATATCAGGGCTTTCCGGCAATGATGCCAAGGTTGTTTGCGGGCAGGGCGACGATGCTGACCGGTGCAAGGCCTGCGCGGTCAAGCCATGTGATGACGTCGGCGGTGTCCTTGTAGCCGATCGCCGGATCGGCGGCGCGCAGTTCGGCGTCAAAGATAACATCCCCGGCCGAGGTTAACCGACCGGCGCGCCTGAACGGCCCGTATAAGATCAGTGTGCCACGCGGGGCGAGCGCCAGTGCGGCCTGCGCAATCAAACACTGGGCGGCAGGCGTAGGGATCAGATGCAGAAGGTTGGCGAGAAAGATCAGGTCTTGCGGCGCGACGCCACCGTGCCACCCGTCCGCCGTGGCATCCAGCGCAATCGCCGGGGCGACATTCGTGACACCGGCATCCCGTACATAGGCGTCGATGCTGGCACGGCGCGCGGCGTCAGGTTCTGACGGTTGCCATGACAGCCCCGGCAAGGCGGTGGCGAAGGCGGCGATATGCTGCCCGGTACCGCTGGCGATCTCAAGCGCGCGTCCCTTATGCGGGGCGTGTGCAAGCAGCAGTTCGCACAGCGCGGCGCAATTTCGATCCGCGGCGGGGGCATGCAGCTTTGCGCCGTCCATGGGCAACGCGACGCTGGCGCTGGAGGGCAGTTTGCCGGTCACAAGCGCAGCCGGTCAGGGCGCAGGGCGGCAACAGTTTGCGCGTCCAGCTTGGACGCCCGCCCCAAGGTCAGATCGGCGACAAGCTGTGATGCCGCGGCGCAGGTCTGAAACCCGTAACCGCCTTGCCCGGCACACCAGATGAAATCAGGCTGCGCAGGGTCCGGCCCCAAAACCAACGTGCGATCAGGGGCAAAGCTGCGCAGACCGGCCCAGGTGGCAATCGGCCTGGTCAAAGGTTCGGCCACCATGTTTTGATACCGGTCAAGGCCTTCGGCCAGCACCATATCATCGGGCCACGCGTCCTGCGGTGGCACAGGGTCTTCATCCGCAGGGGAAATCAGCAAGGCCCCTGCGTCGGGTTTCGCATACCATGTTTCGCCCACGCCGAAGAACATCGGCCAACGCGCCGGGTCATGTCCACCGGGCGTTGCGATCCGGGCCATCGACCGGCGATGCGGCGTGATGCCAAGCGGGGCAATGCCCGCCATCGTCGCCAGTTCATCGGCCCATGCCCCGGCAGCATTGACCAGCATCTTGGCGCGCAAGGTCTGCGTCCCTGCATCAACTTCCCAACCCGAGGTGTCGTGGCGGATTGCCTGCACCCGTTGGCCGGTCAGGATCGTGCCGCCATTGCCGCGCAGCACGCGGGCAAAATCCTGAAGCAACCGGTCGGTGTCGATGTCCTGCGCGTCTTCGTGATAGGCGGCAAAGGCGATCTTGGCGGGGTCGAGTATCGGAACGAACGCCATCGCCTCTGCCTGCGTAATCGGGTCCACCCCCATGACGGTGACGTCGGCGTTGAACGCGTCTTCTTCGTGTTCGTCCGCGACAATCATCAGACCGCGCGGGCTCAGGTATCCGCCGTCCCGCAGATAGCTGACGCTTGCGCGGTTCAGCGCTTGCACGGATGGCGCACCATAGTTTTGTTCAATCAGCGCGGCAGAACGGCCAGAGGCGTGATAGCCAAGCGCTTTTTCAGCCTCGATCAATGTCACGGTGGCATCTGCGGACAGGCGCGCGGCGGCGGACAGGCCCGCGATGCCGCCGCCGATGATGATGATATCATTCATGACTGTTCTTCGATCCGGTCGGTCGCGGGGGGCGGTGTGGGGGACAGGGCGGCGATCCTGGTGTAGACATCGGCCGGCATTTCGTATTGCATCGCGGCCAGTGACGGGGCCAGTTGTTCGGCGGACCGCGCCGAGATGATCGGCGACGGCCCTGTCGGGTGCGCTGCCGCCCACGCGACGGCCAAGGTGGCCGGATGCAGACCCAGATCACCGGCCAACGCGGCAAGACCTGCCGCTGCATCATGCATCACCTCGGGGGCGTAGCGCGCGGCATAGCGGTCATCTTCGGTCAGACGTCCGGCTTCGCCCTTGGTGTATTTCCCGGTCAGCAGGCCACCGCCCAGCGGGGAATAGGGCGCGACAAGTATGCCCAGATCATCGGCCATGGGCAGGATTTCCACCTCGGCCTGACGTTTGACCAGGTTGTACATCGGCTGGATCACCGCGATGTCCAGATCGAATTCAGCCGCGATGTTTGCAGCCTTGACAACCTGCCAGGCGGCGTAGTTCGAAAGACCGATAAAGCGGATATGGCCCGCTGTTTTCAGTTCGGCGAAGGTCTGAAAGCTTTCGTGCATGTCCGTGTCCGGATCGAACCGGTGCAGGTACAGCACATCCAGCGTATCCAGCTGCAGTCGCTGGCGGGATGTCTCGGCCGAGGCCAGAATGTTGGCGCGGCCCGATCCGCCGGTATAGGCGGCCTTGGTCGCGATGATCAGATCTTCGCGGCGGTCGCCCAGAAACCCGCCCAGCAGTGTTTCCGACGCCCCGTCGGTATAGACATGCGCCGTGTCGAAATGCGTGATGCCTGCGTCAATGCACGCGTCGAACATCGCGCGCGAGGCATCGGCATCCGCGCGCCCGCCAAATTGCATGGTGCCAAAAGCAAGGCGGCTTGCGGGGGTGCCGTTGAGGCTGGTCAGGGTGTGTTTCATCCCCAATTCGTGCCACGGCGCGCGCCGCTTCGCAACGGTGATCTTGGACCAAGGGGGTGACACCCGGACCGTCGTCAGAATTCCGCCAGTTGCCAAAGCGGCGGGAGGCCGTTCAATCAGAATGGCCTATCCCTACAGATGGGGGTGAACCGCCAAAGGGCAGCGCCTTTCAGCCGTTCATCGCACCGCGTTCGGTGGCGCGTGCGTAGGCAGGGCGCGCCTGTATCATCTCTACGAAACCGGCAAGGGCGGGGTATTTCGCAGCACCGTCACCGCCGCGCATCGCGATCTCTGCGGGAAAGCTCAGCATGATATCTGCCGCTGACAGGCTGTCCTGCACGAAATGCCCCGAGGGACGCACAAGGCTGTCCATATAGCTGAAATGGTTGTGCAATTCGTCGGTAATGCGCGGATGCAGCGGCGCGCCCGCTTCGCCCAGACGGCTGACATAGAGGTTCAACAGGATCGGCGTCATGGCCGACCCTTCGGCGAAATGCATCAGTTCAAGATGTTGAAGATAGGCGGCACTATCGCGGTTGGGGATCAGTTCCGGCGCAAAACGGTTGCACAAAACTTCGGTGATGGCAGCACTTTCGGCGACCAGTGTGCCGTCAATTTCCAGCATCGGCGATTTGCCCAAAGGATGCACCAGTTTCAACTCTGGCGGGGCCAGGTTGGTTTTTGCATCGCGTTTGTAGGGGATGACATCATAGGGCTGCCCGATCTCTTCGAGCAGCCACAAGATGCGATGGGAACGGGACCGGTTCAGGTGATGGATTTTGATCATGCCGCAGATGATAGCGGATCGCTGGAAGATGGATAGGGCAGGACGCACCCCGACGAAGAAAAAAAGCGTGGCACGAAGCGACCCGATCTGCCAAGTTTCCCCCCACAATTCAGGGAAAGGGGTCTATATTTTCAGTGATGGAACGATATGAATTCGAATTTGTTAATATGACAGGAGGATATCGCCCATGAAAAAGATTAAGTTATCACGAACCAGCGACTCTGCTGGTGACAGTTCTGCCCAGGTGACCGGATTTTACGACCATGATACGGGCAGTGTTCAATATCTGGTTGCCGATCCGCAAACAAGTAAAGCAGCCCTGATCGACGTTGTCATGCCGTTTGATCACAGGTCGGCGTCGACCGACAACACCAGCGTTGATGCAATCCTGGGCTTTGCAGAAACCGAAGGGCTGGAGATTGAATGGATACTGGATACGCATCCGCACGCGGATCACCTGATGGCCTCGTCCTATCTGAAAGAGCGGCTGGGATGCCCCAATGCCATCGGTGCCAAAGTCAAAGACATCTCAAAACTGTGGCACGAAAAGTATAATATGCCCGACGCCTTCGACCCCGAACAGGATTTCGATCATCTGTTCAAAGACGGTGACAGCTTTAAGATCGGAACGCTCGACGTGAAGGTCATGTTGTCTCCGGGGCATACTCTGGGGTCAATCACCTATGTGGTCGGGGATGATGCGGCGTTTGTTCACGATACCTTCATGCAGCCGGATGCGGGGACATCGCGCGCGGACTTTCCCGGCGGATCAGCCGACGAACTTTACGACAGCTTGCAGGAATTATTGAAACTGCCCGATCACACCCGTCTGTTTATCGGCCATGATTACGGAACCGAGTTTAGAAAAGAGCCCGCATGGGAAGCGACGGTGCAGCAACATCGCAGGCACAACACCCATATCGGCGGCGGCGTTTCAAAGGAAGATTTCGTGGCACTAAGGACAGGCCGCGATAAAACCCTTAGCCTGCCGGATCGGATGTTACATGTGTTGCAGATGAACCTGCGGGCCGGAAAAGCGCCCGATCCAGAGAATGACGGAAACAGCTATTTGAAAATTCCGTTGAACACGTTCTGACGCTGGAAAACCGAGCATCGCCAGCCGGCCTTTGCGCAGTGCGATGACCTTTGCCACGGGCTTGACCGCATAAAAAAAGGCTCTGCCAAAGCAGAGCCTTTTTACGTTTATCGTGGCTTTCCCTTAGTTCGGGATGTCGCCTGTGATGCCTTCAACGTAGAAGTTCATGCCAGCCAATGTACCGTCATCCGCTGTCTCGCCTTCGGCCAGGAAATCAGAACCGTCCTGCTTTTTCAAAGGACCGGTGAACGGGTGATACGACCCGTCCGCGATGGACGCTTTCAGCGCCAGCGCTTCTTCCTTGACCTCCGCAGGTACCGCATCCGTGATTTCACCAATGCCAACCATGCCGGCACCGATGCCGTCCCATGTGTCGGTCGATGTCCATGTGCCATCCATCACGGCCTTGGTGCGCGCGATGTAGTAGGGGGCCCAGTTATCGATGATCGACGACACGCGTGGCATCGGCGCGTATTGCGCCATGTCGGATGCCTGACCGAATGTGATCACGTTGCCCGCTTCCTGTGCCGCCGCCTGGGGCGCTGTGGAATCGGTGTGCTGCAGAATGACGTCAGCGCCTTGTTCGATCAGGACCTTGGCTGCGTCCGCTTCTTTTGCGGGGTCGAACCATGTATAGGCCCAAACGATCTTGAATTCGACGTCAGGATTGACCTTTTTGGCGTGGATATAGGCAGAGTTGATGCCGCGGATCACTTCGGGGATCGGGAAGGACCCGATGTAGCCGATGACGTTCGATTTGGTCATCTTGCCCGCGATGTGGCCCTGGATGGCACGACCTTCGTAGAAGCGCGCAGAATAGGTGGAAACGTTGTCGGCGCGCTTGTAGCCGGTTGCGTGTTCGAACTTCACATCCGGGAACTTGGCCGCGATGTTGATCGTCGGATCCATGTAGCCGAAGGATGTGGTAAAGATCAGGTCGGCACCGTCCAGCGCCATCTGGGTCATTACGCGTTCGGAATCGGGGCCCTCGGCCACGGATTCAACAAACACGGTTTCGACCTTGTCGCCGAATTCCTTTTCGACAGCCAGACGGCCCTGGTTGTGTTCATAAGTCCAGCCGCCGTCGCCCACGGGGCCGACAAAGACGAAACCGACTTTGGTCTTGCCATGGGCATCGGCATAGGCCCCGCCCGCAAGGCCAAGCGCCAGCGCCGCGCTGGCCAGAAGTGTGGATAATTTCATAAGGTAATCCCCTTGGTATTGCGCCCTTTTATTAGGCGCTTTGAAGTCTGCCCGTCTAGGACGAGGCGTGAAAGGTACGGCCAAGCGACGCCGGAGCAGCGCTTTTATCGGCCGAAAGAACCACCAATACAAGGATGGTGATGATATAGGGCGACATTGCCAGATACTCGACCGGAATGGCAACGCCCGCGCCTTGCAAATTCAGCTGCAACTGCGTGATGCCGCCAAATAAATAGGCACCCAGCAACAGACGCCATGGCTTCCAGCTGGCAAAAACGACCAGTGCCAGCGCGATCCAGCCAACGCCGGCAGTCATGCCTTCGGTCCATTGCGGGACCCGGATCAGGCTGATGTAGGCCCCGCCAAGCCCGGCGCAGGCCCCGCCGAACATGATCGCAAGCGTGCGGATCCGCACCACCCTGAAACCAAGCGCATGGGCCGCATCATGGCTTTCGCCAACGGCCCGCAGGATCAGTCCCGCACGGGTGTATTTCAACACGGCCCAAACGACAACGACCAGCGCAAAGCCAAAGTACAAGACGATATCATGGGAAAACAGGATCGGTCCCAGCACCGGGATGTCATGCAGCGGGCCAAAGTTCACCTCGGCCAGACGCGGCGGTTTGACACCAACATAGCTTTGGCCGAGCAGGGCGGAAAACCCCAGTCCGAACAGCGTCAACGCCAGACCCGAAGCCACCTGATTGGCCAGCGTGATCTGGGTGAGAAAGGCAAACAGAAGGCTCAACGCCGCACCGCCCACGGCAGCCGCCGCAAACCCCAGCAAGGGTGATCCGGTTTCAACCGCCGTGGCAAAGCCGCAGATGGCGCCGATGATCATCATGCCTTCAACGCCAAGGTTCAGCACACCTGATTTCTCGGCAACCAATTCGCCCAACGCGGCAAAGATCAACGGTGTCGCGGCGACCAGAAAGCCCGCAACGAAAAGCACCGGATTGATGGATGACAGATCCATTACGCGACCTCCCGATGGCCAAAGCGCAGCCGGTAATTTGTGAAAAGATCAAAGGCCAGCAAGAAGAACAGCAGCATCCCCTGAAACACCTGAATAGCGGCGGCAGGCAGCCCCAACTGGCTTTGCGCGATGTCGCCGCCAATATAGGTCAGCGCCATCAGCCCGCCCGCCAACAAAATGCCGATCGGATGCAACCGGCCCAAGAACGCCACGATGATCGCGGTAAAGCCATAGCCGACGTTGAAATCGATGGTGATCTGGCCTGCGGGACCTGCAACCTCGAACATGCCCGCAAGCCCTGCCAAAAGGCCCGACGTGCCCATGCAGAACAACACCAGCCGTGTCGGGTTCACGCCCGAAAACTTTGCCGCTCTCGGGGCCTCGCCCGTGACGCGAATGGCAAAACCCAACCGATGCCGCGCCAGCAGGACATAGGCGAAAATCACTGCGATGAACGCGGCAACCACCCCCCAATGCATGCCCGACCCTGCGATCAGCTCGCCATTATGGGCCGACGCATATTGCTGCAAGTTCCGGCTGCCCGGAAAGCCGAAGCCTTCGGGGTTTTTCAACACCCCCAGGGCCATCGAGGCCAGAAACTGCTCGGCCACATAGACCAGCATCAAGGATACCAAAATCTCGTTGGTGCCGAACTTGACCTTCAAGACCGCTGGGATCATCGCCCAAAGCCAACCTCCCAACGCACCTGCCAGGATCATCAGCGGAAAGATGAACACGCTCTGGGCAGGATAGAACGCCAGCCCGACGGCTGCACCAAAAATGGCCCCGATGATATATTGGCCCTCGGCACCGATGTTCCAGATGCCTGCCTTGAAGCCCAGCGACAGGCCAATGGCGATCAGGACCAAGGGTGCCCCTTTGATCAGCAGTTGCGGGCGATAATAAAATGCATTGCTACCAAACAACGGCTCCCAGAAGATCGTGATGATGGACGAAACCGGATCTTTTCCCAAAGCGGCAAACAAAAGTCCGCCAAAAAACATCGTCGCCAAAACCGCCAAAAGCGGGGTGGCCCAGGAAAACGCCTGACTGGGCTGCGGTCGCTTCTCCAACCTGATCACGCGGGCACCCCTTCTCTGGCTTTCAAATATCCCACGGGGGTGTGGGGGATCGATATTCCCCTGACCCCGTTGGAGAACGCAACGGGTCACCCCTCCCCCACGCGGGAGCGTCATCACGAATCCATTTTATCTGCGAGAACACCAAAGAAAGCATCAAGCCCATGCTAAACTTTCATGCAATCCAGAACGCAAACATTTCAGTGGACACCTTATATGT
>NZ_DS999213.1:1713222-1730215 GCF_000156335.1 Roseobacter sp. GAI101 | reverse complement strand
ACCTGCAACAGATCAAACATGCGCGACCTCCATCCCGTGGGCACCGCCCATCATCAAACCGATCTCGTCCACCGTCAGCCCCTGCGCGGGGCGCGGTTCAGACAAGCGCCCTTCGTTCAGGGCGGCGAAACGGTCTGAAATCTCCATCAACTCGTCCAGATCCTGACTGATCACAATAACGGCGGCACCGTTATCGGCCAAGTCCAGCAGCGCCTGCCGGATCGCAGCGGCGGCAGAGGCGTCGACACCCCATGTCGGCTGGTTCACCACCAATACCTCGGGCCGTTGCAACACCTCGCGACCGATCACGAATTTCTGCAAATTCCCGCCGGACAAGGACCGTGCGGCATTGCCGGGACCGGGGGTGCGCACGTCGAATGCCTGTATGATCTTTTCGGCAAAACGCCTGGCCGCAGGCCAGTTCAGCATTCCGCCGCGCACCAGATTTTCACGCACCGCCCCCGTCAGCATCGCGTTTTCTGTCAAGGACATGTCGGGTGCTGCGGCGTGGCCCAGCCGTTCCTCCGGGGCGGTCAGAACGCCCAAAGCGCGCCTTGCGGTGGGACCAAGGGGGCCAATGTCCTGATCCTTGAACCAGACCATATCCTTGGCCGACAGCGTTTCGCCCGACAAGGCTGCCAGCAATTCGTCTTGACCATTGCCCGCGACGCCCCCGATGCCAAGCACTTCGCCCGCGCGCACTTGCACAGAGATATCGCGCAAGGGCATGCCAAACGCGCTAGGGGATTTCGCCTTAAGCCCGCGCAGCTCCAACAACACGCCACCGGGGGTCTTGTCCGCGCGCAGCGGCGTCTTGAGCGTGCTGCCAACCATCATCTCGGCCATGTCGCGGGCCGACGTCTCGGAGGGTGTGCAATGGCCCACGACCTTGCCCAGCCGCAGAATCGTGGCGCTGTCACACAGGGCACGGATCTCTTCGAGCTTGTGGGAGATATACAGGATCGCCGTGCCCTCGGCACTGAGCTTGCGCAGCGTCTTGAACAGGATTTCAACTTCTTGCGGGGTCAGGACCGACGTGGGTTCGTCCATGATCAGCAGCTTTGGATCTTGCAGGAGACAGCGAATGATTTCGACCCGCTGGCGTTCGCCTGCGGACAGATCACCTACAATCCGGTCGGGCGACAGCGGCAGGCCATAGGCTTCGGACACTTCGGTGATCTTCTGGCTCAGAACACCCAGTCTCGGGGCATTTTCCATCCCCAAGGCGATATTTTCCGCGACGCTCAACGCATCGAAAAGCGAAAAGTGCTGAAACACCATGCCGACGCCTTCGGCCCTTGCCGCGCGCGGTTCCTGGGGGCTGAACAGGGTACCGTGCATCCGCATCACGCCGCTGTCAGGTTTGACCAACCCGTAGATCATCTTGACCAGCGTGGATTTCCCCGCACCGTTTTCCCCCAGCAGCGCGTGGACTTCGCCCGGCGCGATGGTGAGGGACACGTCGTCATTTGCAACGACGCCGGGATAGGCTTTGGTCAGTCCGGAAAGGGCAAGAAGGGGTGGATTCATGCGGTGGCCTTTGATGGTGCGTCTGCTCTTGCGTCGGCCAGCAATGTGGCGACGACCCCTTGTGCAATGTCCGAGGGGCGTTTTCCAAGTCTTTTGTCGCCAATGGGGCAGGTGATCTGCGAGGGGTCAAGGCCCATCGCGTCCAGACGCTTGGAAAACCGGGCCCATTTCGTGTCCGAACCGATCAGCCCGATGCTGGCCGCACTGCGTGTCAGCAGCGCCGCACAGAGCGCCAGGTCGATGTCGTGGGAATAGGTGAAGATCAGGTGGTGCGCATCCAGCGGTGCCCGCAGGGCGAGACGCGGCATATCGAGGGCGGGAACCACGGTGACCGCGTCAGGCAAGACGGCAGGAAAACGGTCAAGGTCCCGATCGACCCAGGTGATGTCGAACGCCTTGGCCGGCGCATGGGCAACCACGGCGCGTCCGACATGGCCCGCCCCCCAAAGCCACAGGTTTCGCGGCGGGCCAGAGAGCAGGGGGCCATGTGTCGGGGTCGGTTCTGCGTCGGTCGGCCGTTCCTCGTGGGAAAACCGCAAGGTGACGGCCCCGCCGCAACATTGCCCCAGGTTCGGGCCCAACGGAATCTTGAGGGTCTGCATGGCGCGTCCGTCGGAAAGCATCTGGCGTGCGGTCATGATCGCCTGGTGTTCCAACGCGCCACCGCCGATCGTGCCTGCGATCTCGTGTGCGGTCACCTTCATCGCCGTGCCGACGTCGCGCGGGGTCGAGCCGCGCACGGCGGTGATTTCTATGTATACGGCGTCGTTCATGCGCGGGTCTTGAGGACGGCTGCCAGCACTGCTTCGGCAGTCGCGGGTGTTTGCAGATCACCGTAGCCCGGGCCGCAGGCGCTGACCGCGTCCGACAGCGCCATGGCCGCGGAAATCCCCAGCATCAAGGGTGGCTCTCCGACTGCCTTGGACCGGTATACCGTCTGCGCGGGGTTCGAATGATCCCACAAGGCGACGTTGAACACATCGGGCCGGTCAGAGCAGGCCGGGATTTTATAGGTCGACGGTGCATGGGTTTTCAGGGTGCCGTGATCGTCCCAGACCAATTCTTCGGTGGTCAGCCATCCGGCCCCCTGGACATAGCCGCCTTCGATCTGGCCGATGTCCAGTGCCGGGTTCAGGGACGCCCCGGCGTCATGCAGAATATCAGCCCGCAGGATACGGTTTTCGCCGGTCAGCGTGTCGATCACCACTTCGGTGACCGCAGCGCCATAGGCGAAATAGAAAAACGGCTGACCGCGCCCCGCGATGCGGTCCCATTCAATATCCGGCGTTTTGTAATACCCCGTCGACGACAGCGATACGCGGTGCACGTAGGCAGAGGCGACGGCATCGGCAAAGGTGATCTTTTGATTGCCCACAGTCACCATGCCGCCGGAAAATGTCACGGCTTCGGGCGAAACCTGATGAAGCTTTGCCAGATGTTCCGTGATGCGGTCGCGGATCGTATCGCAGGCGGCTTGCACGGCCATTCCGTTCAGATCCGTGCCCGAAGACGCCGCCGTGGCCGAGGTGTTCGGGACCTTGCCAGTGTCCGTCGCGGTGATCTTGACCAGACTGACATCCACGCCAAAGCGGCTGGCGGCAACTTGGGCGACCTTTTGGAACAGGCCCTGTCCCATCTCGGTGCCGCCGTGGTTCAACTGGATCGACCCGTCCTGATACACATGGACCAGCGCCCCGGCCTGGTTCAGGTGGGTCAGCGTGAAGGAAATGCCGAATTTTACCGGCGTCAGCGCGATGCCGCGTTTGAGAACCGGCTGGCTGGCGTTCCAGTCCCGGATCGCCGCGCGACGGGCTGTGTAGTCCGAGGTTTCAACCAGCCTGTCCGTGAGCGTGTTGATGATGCCGTCGGTGACGGGCTGGTGGTAGGGGGTCGTCTGGACACTGTCGCAGGGTGCATCGGCGTAATAATTCACCCGCCGGACCGCCAGCGGATCTGCGTTCAGATGAAGGGCGATATGGTCGATGACCCGTTCGATACCGACGATGCCCTGGGGGCCGCCAAAGCCGCGAAATGCAGTTGCGCTTTGGGTGTTGGTGCGCAGCCGGTGCGAGGTGATGCGAATGTTATCCAGATGATAGGCGTTGTCTGCGTGCAGCATCGCACGGTCGGCCACGGGCAAGGACAGGTCCATAGACCAGCCGCAGCGGGTGTAATGGGTGAAGTCCAGCGCAGTGATCCGCCCGTCAGGGTCAAACCCGACAGTGTAGTCGATGCGGAAATCGTGGCGCTTGCCGGTGATGATCATGTCATCATCGCGGTCATAGCGCATCTTGCAGGCGCGCCCGGTCCTTGCCGCAGCGACCGCGCAGGCCACCGCCAAGGCGTTGCCCTGGCTTTCCTTTCCGCCGAAACCGCCCCCCATGCGCCGGGTTTCCACCCGCACCGCATGCATCGGCAGGCCAAGGGCTTCGGCGACCTTGTGTTGAATTTCGGTCGGGTGCTGGGTCGAGGAATGGACGACCATGTCGCCATTGTCCTGCGGCAGCGTAAGGGCGGCTTGGCCTTCCAGATAGAAATGTTCCTGCCCGCCGATATTGATCGTCCCGTTCAGGGTCTGGGGCGCTTTTTTCAGGCCCGCGGCGGCGTCGCCTTTTTGGTAGATGCGCGGGCCGTCCTCGAAACGGCTGTTGGCGGCAAGCGCCTGTTCGATGGTGAGGATGGGGTCGGTCTGGTCAATATCGACCTGCCCCAGTCGGGCCGCGCGGCGCGCCGCAAGATGGCTGGTGGCAACGACCATGAAGATCGGCTGGCCCGCATAGTGCACAGCCTCGGTCGCCAGCAACGGTTCGTCATGGTTCGAGGGGGAGACATCATTGGCAAAGGGCAGATCGCCGGCCACAAGCACATCGACGACGCCGGGAGCGTCTTGCACGGCGCTCAGATCAATGCCGGTGATCGTTCCCGCAGCGCAGGTGCTGAGGCCAAAGGCAAGGTGCAGCGTGCCCGAGGGCGTCGGGATGTCATCGACATAGCGTGCGGCACCGGTGACATGCAGCCGCGCGGCGTCGTGGGGCAGGGGCTTGGCGACGCTCATGCGGTCACCTGCTGCAGGTCGGTTTGAACACCGTCCGCCTCGTGAAGGTAACGCAGCAGCATGTTTTGGGCCGTCTGCAAACGATATGACGCAGAGGCGCGCATGTCCGAAAGGGGTTGAAAATCAAGCGCGAGGGCTTCCATCGCGCGGTGCATCGTGGGGGCGGTGAAGGGCTGGCCGTGCAGTGCGGTTTCGGTTCGGCTGGCGCGTTTCGGAGTGCCAGCCATGCCGCCAAAGGCGATGCGGGCATCGGTGATGATGTCGCCATCGCGGGTAATGTTGATGCAGCCGCAGACCGCCGAGATGTCCTGATCGAACCGCTTGCTGAGCTTGTAGCAGCGCAAGGTGTCCGGCTGTTTCGGAACTGTGATGGCTTCGACGAATTCGCCGGGGCGACGGTCCTGTTTGCCGTAGGCGATAAAGAAATCCTCGAGCGGGAGGGTTCGTCGGGTATCCCCTTGTCGCAAGTGAAGTTTGGCCCCCATGGCGATCAATGCAGGCGACCCGTCCCCGATAGGCGAGCCATTGGCGATATTGCCACCGATGGTCGCGGCATTGCGGACCTGGGCAGACCCGTAGCGGCGCAGCATCGTCGCGAGACTGGGGTGGTGAGAGGCGAAATGCGCCTCAAGATCAGCGATGGTGGTCATGGCCCCGATCCGCCAGTGATCGCCCGCGTCGGTGATGCCGCGCAGATCGTCGATCCGGTTCAGAAAGGCGGTGGCCCCGAGGTCGCGGAACTGCTTGGTCACCCAAAGGCCGACATCCGTGGCTCCGGCGATCAGCGTCGCATCGGGGTTAGCGGCGTACCAGTGCGCCAGATCATCGGTGGTGGCGGGTTGGATATGATGAGGGGGCTGTCTACCCCCATCCGGCTGCGCCGGCCCCCCCGAGGATTTTTGTCCATTTGGAATACGAAGGTTTTTGAGGTGTTGGGGGACGGGCTGGGTTTCGGCGGCTTTTGCGGCGCGGATGATCGGGGCGTAACCGGTGCAGCGGCACAGGTTTCCGGCGAGCTGCGTGTCGTGGTCTGTGGTGCCGTTCAGGTGGGCCGTCGCCATGCTGACCGCGAAGCCGGGGGTGCAAAAGCCGCATTGGCTGCCGTGGTGGTCGATCATTGTTTGCTGGACAGGATGGAGTGTGCCGTCAGGCGCGCTGAGGCCCTCGACGGTGGTGACAGATTTTCCGTTGATTTGGGGCAGGAACAGGATGCAGCCATTGAGGGCGCGGTGCCCGCTTTCGTCGCTGATCATGACGCTGCACGCGCCGCAATCGCCTTCGTTGCAGCCTTCTTTGGTGCCGGTCAGGTGACGTGTTTCACGCAGCCAGTCGAGCAGGGTCGTGGTGGGGGAGATGCCGGTCAGCGACACGACTTCCCCGTTCAGGCGAAAAGTGATGTCCATAGGTTCGTTCCGCCGCGGTACCGGGGCCCAGATATGCGCGAGGTTCGATGCGACGTAGAACGTGGCGCGGGCAATTAGTGGTCAAGGCTAGGCGGGCGCAGGGGGGATTGGCAAGTGGTTTCGACAGCGCATGCCCCAGCGGCACTTTCCGGTGCCGGAAAATTGGGCGTGGATGCGATGCGGGTCTGGTGGCGCGGGCGCGGCTGGCCTAAGCATGGGGCATGGCACACACACCCCGATTCATACACCTGCGCACCCATTCGGAATATTCGTTGCTGGAAGGGGCATTGCGGCTGAAAAAGCTGCCTGATCTGTGCAAATCGGCGGGCATGCCCGCCATGGCGCTGACCGACACCAACAACATGTTCGCGGCCCTGGAATTCTCCATAGCCATGTCGGGCGCGGGGGTTCAGCCGATCATCGGCTGTCAGGTCGATCTAGCCTATGTTCAGGCGCAGCCGGGTGAAAAGCCGCGCTTGCCTGCCCCTGTGGTGCTGCTGGCACAGTCCGAACCGGGCTATGAGAACCTGATGAAGCTGAATTCGTGTCTGTATATCGACAAGGGCGGCGCGCTGCCCGAGGTGACACTGGACCAGCTTGAGTCGTTGAGCGCGGGCATCATCTGTTTGACCGGTGGCGCTGGCGGCCCTGTGGGGCAGTTGCTGCAAACAGGGCAGGCACCGGCCGCCGAGGCGTTGATGAAGCGGTTGCACGGGGCCTTTGGCGACCGGCTTTATGTCGAGCTGCAGCGCCATCCGGGCGAAAATGGCCAACCCGAAGCTGAACGCCTGACCGAGCGCGGCTTTGTCGAAATGGCCTATGCCATGGGCATCCCCCTGGTGGCGACCAACGACGTCTATTTTCCGAAAACGTCGATGTATGAGGCGCATGATGCGCTGATCTGTATTGCGGACGGGGCCTATGTCGATCAGCAGCAGGACCGGCGGCGTCTGACGGCGCAGCATTATTTCAAGTCGCAATCCGAGATGGTGACGTTGTTTGCCGATCTGCCGGAGGCGATCGATAACACGGTCGAGATCGCAAAACGCTGCGCCTTCATGGCCTACCGCCGCGATCCGATCCTGCCGAAATTTGCCGATGACGAGATCGAGGAATTGAAGCGGCAGGCCCATGAAGGATTGAAGAACCGGCTGAAGGTGATCCCCCACGCGACCAGCGTCGAGGACTACGAAAAGCGGCTGGACTTCGAGCTGGGCATCATCGAGGGCATGGGGTTTCCTGGCTATTTCCTGATCGTTGCGGATTTCATCAAATGGGCCAAGGATCATGACATTCCGGTCGGGCCGGGGCGGGGGTCGGGTGCGGGGTCGCTGGTGGCCTATGCGCTGACGATCACCGACCTTGATCCGCTACGCTATCAACTGCTGTTTGAACGGTTTCTGAACCCCGAACGCGTATCGATGCCCGACTTTGATATCGACTTTTGCATGGATCGCCGCGAAGAGGTGATCCAGTATGTGCAGCGCAAATACGGGCGCGACAAGGTGGGCCAGATCATCACATTTGGTGCGCTGCTGTCCAAGGCGGCGGTCCGCGACATCGGGCGGGTCTTGCAGATGCCATACGGTCAGGTGGACCGTCTGTCCAAGATGATCCCGGTCGAAGGCGTCAAACCCGTCAGCATCGAAAAGGCGCTTGCGGACGAGCCGCGCCTGCGTGACGAAGCCCGCAACGAAGAGGTCGTGGCACGGCTGCTGGACTACGGTCAGCAGGTCGAGGGGCTGCTGCGCAACGCGTCAACCCACGCGGCGGGCGTGGTGATCGGTGACAGGCCGCTGGACCGGCTTGTGCCGTTGTATCAAGACCCGCGATCGGACATGCCCGCGACCCAGTTCAATATGAAATGGGTGGAACAGGCCGGACTGGTCAAGTTCGACTTTCTCGGGCTGAAAACCCTGACCGTCATTCAGAATGCTGTGGACCAGATCAAATCATCGGGCCGCCATCTGCATATTGCCGCAGACGGGACCGAACTGTTTGCCCCCCCCGAAGGTCTGATCGACGATATCGCCACCATCCCGCTGGACGACGAGGCGTCGTACAAGCTTTATGCCAGCGCCAAGACGGTGGCTGTGTTTCAGGTGGAATCCAGCGGCATGATGGATGCCCTGAAACGGATGAAACCGACCTGTATCGAGGATATCGTGGCCCTTGTGGCGCTGTATCGTCCCGGCCCGATGGAGAACATTCCGACCTATTGCGAAGTCAAGAACGGGATCAAGGAGCGCGAATCCGTACACCCGTCGATTGACCACATCCTTGAGGAAACCCAGGGGATCATCGTTTACCAGGAACAGGTGATGCAGATTGCGCAGGTCATGGCGGGCTATTCGCTTGGCGGCGCTGACCTGCTGCGCCGCGCCATGGGTAAGAAGATCGCCGAGGAAATGGCCAAGGAGCGCCCCAAGTTCGAAAAGGGTGCGATGGCCAATGGTGTCGACAAGAAAAAAGCGTCTGAAGTCTTTGACCTTTTGGAAAAATTCGCCAACTACGGCTTCAACAAATCCCACGCTGCCGCCTATGCCGTGGTCAGTTATCAAACCGCGTGGCTCAAGGCGAACCATCCGGTTGAATTCATGGCCGGTGTGATGAACTGCGATATTCACCTGACCGACAAGCTGGCGGTGTATTTCGAAGAGGTGCGCAAGCGGCTTGAACTGCCGTGGGTGCCGCCTTGCGTGAACCGCAGCGATGCGATGTTCAAAGTGGTGGAGGGGGCCTTGGTCTATGCGCTGGGCGCATTGAAGAATGTGGGCGTCGAGGCGATGAAACTGATCACCCAGGGCCGCAAGATCGAAGGGGTGGACCGGCCTTTCGCCACGCTGTTCGACCTTGCGCGGCGGGTTGATTTGAAACGTGTGGGCAAACGGCCGCTGGAAATGCTGGCGCGGTCGGGTGCGTTTGACCAGTTGGACAACAACCGCCGCCGGGTCTGGAACGCGCTGGACGGGCTGGTAAGCTATTCCGCCGCCATCCATGAACAAAAAGCATCCAATCAGGTGTCCTTGTTCGGCGAGGCGGGCGATGACCTGCCCGAGCCGCGCATCCTGCCCTGCGATGATTGGGAGGCTGCCGAACGCCTGACCGAGGAGTTCAAGGCCGTCGGCTTTTATCTGTCTGGCCACCCGCTGGACGACTACATGGGGCCGATGAAGCGCAAATCGGCAAGTGGCGGCGTGCCGTTCCTGACGCTGGATGAATTGACCGAAAAGGTGTCGATCAAGGGCGCGATGAACGCGCGGCTTGCGGGCGTTGTCGCGGGGCGGCAGGAACGCAAATCGGCGCGCGGCAACCGCTTTGCCTTTGCACAACTGTCTGATCCGACAGGGGCTTACGAAGTCACGCTGTTTTCGGACACGCTGGAACTGGCGCGCGATCATCTGGAGACCGGATCGAAGGTTGTCGTGATGGTCGAGGCGACGATGGAAAGCGATCAGCTGAAGCTGCTGGGCCGTTCCGTCGCCGCGATTGACGACGTCGTGGCCGATGCAGGCAATATGGGCCTGCGGATTTTCGTCCAGGAAGCCGCAGCCATTCAAGCGGTGGCCGATGTGCTTGCCGGTGCGCGATCCGCTGCGAAATCAGCGGGCAAGGGGCCGATACAGCTGTGCTTGATCGACCCAAGCCTGCCCGGCGAGGTCGAGGTGGACCTGTGTTCGGAATATCCGATGACCCCCAAGATCAAGGGCGCGATCCGGTCGCTGAGCGGCGTCATGGAAGTCGAAGAAATCTGAGGGGGATAAGGTGCAGATCGGGCGGAGGGTAACGGCCGACCCTCTGGCGGGCTGAATTCAGTAGTGGGGCGGGCGGTCATTTCCCAACACGATGCCCTCGCTGCCCGCCGCTTCGCGTTCGCCCTCGCGCTGCATCAGCATGTGAACGCGCCGGGTCAGGGTTGCGATCTCGGTCTCTTGGCGGGCGACGACATCTGACAGGTCATCGACGGAGCGCATGAGGTGAGCGAGTTGTTCTTCGAGCTTGTCCATCAGGTGTCCTTTTGCGTTCAGCGCATATGCTGGGGGTCAGGGCGCAGATAAGTGAGGGCAGTGGGCATTGCAACTGTCGTATGGGGGCTGTCTGCCCCCACGGCTGCGCCGTTCCCCCGAGGATATTTGAGAGCCAGAGAAGATGGTGGGGTTTGCTTGCTCTTGCGTGGGGGGTGGGGTAGATGCGAGGCGCAAAGTTCAGCCCACAGGATGTGATCCCATGGCCAAGCCAAACAAGACCCCCCGCCCCAAGGCCGAAGCGCCAAAGGGGTTTCGTGATTATTTCGGTGCCGAAGTTACCCAAAGGGCCGAAATGCTGCGCAAGATTGCCGGGGTGTATCATCGCTATGGTTTTGATGCTTTGGAAAGTTCGGGTGTCGAGACAGTCGAGGCCTTGGGCAAGTTTTTACCCGACGTGGATCGCCCCAACGAAGGGGTTTTTGCATGGCAGGAAGACGCGGACGCGGACAAGCCCGGTGACTGGCTGGCGTTGCGCTATGATCTGACCGCGCCGCTTGCCCGTGTCTATGCGCAGCACCGCAATGATCTGCCGACGCCGTATCGCCGCTATGCGATGGGGCCTGTGTGGCGCAATGAAAAGCCCGGACCGGGGCGGTTTCGTCAGTTCTATCAATGTGATGCCGATACGGTTGGCGCGCCTTCGGTGGCTGCCGATGCGGAAATTTGCGCGATGCTGGCGGATTGTCTTGAGGAAGTCGGGATCGAGCGCGGCGATTACATCGTGCGCGTGAACAACCGCAAGGTGCTGAACGGGGTGATGGAGGTAGCAGGCGTGCTTGACCCGACCGACCCTGACAAGTTTGCATCCGAGCGTGGGATCGTTTTGCGCGCGATCGACAAGCTGGACCGGCTGGGGCTGGACGGCGTGCGTGCCTTGCTGGGGGCGGGGCGGAAGGACGACAGTGGTGATTTTACCGACGGGGCGGGTTTGACGGATGCGCAGGCCGACGTCGTCATGGGTTTCATGCAGGCCAAGCGCGATACCGGTGCGGAAACTGTGGCGCGGTTGCGGGAACTGGTTGCGGGATCGTCGACAGGCGTACAAGGCGTGGATGAGCTGGAGACCATTGCCGATCTGATGGCAGCGGGTGGCTATGGCCCCGACCGGGTCGAGATTGACCCGTCGGTCGTGCGCGGCCTTGGCTATTACACCGGTCCTGTTTTCGAGGCAGAACTGACCTTTGAGATCAAGGACGAGAAGGGGCGCGTGCGTAACTTTGGGTCGGTCGCCGGGGGCGGGCGTTATGACGATCTGGTCAAGCGCTTTACCGGCCAGGAGGTGCCTGCCACGGGCGTGTCCATCGGCGTTGACCGGCTGTTGGCCGCGCTGCACGCCAAGGGACGGTTGACCGGCGATGCCATCGGCCCCGTTGTTGTGACCGTGATGGATAAGGCGCGCATGGCCGACTATCAGGCGATGGTCGCCGAACTGCGGCAGGCAGGTATCCGGGCCGAGGTATATCTGGGCAACCCCAAGAATTTCGGCAATCAGCTGAAATACGCAGACCGCCGCAACAGCCCCGTCGCGGTGATCGCCGGGGGGGATGAATTCGACAACGGGATGGTGCAGATCAAGGATTTGATCCTTGGTGCGAAGATCGCGGAAAACGCCACTCTTGAGGAGTGGAAGGACCGCCCCAGCCAATACGAGGTACCCCGCGCCGATCTGGTGGCAAAGGTGCGCGAAATTCTGGAGCTGAACCGCTGATGCCGACCCGATCACAGACGCTTGCCAAGGCTGGCATGTTGCGCATGACGTTCGAAGAGCAGGGTGCCGTCGTGGTTGAGCCCCCGATCCTGCAACCTGCGGAAACCTTGCTGGACCTTTATGGCGAAGATATCCGCGCGCGCGCCTATGTGACATCGGATGCCTTGCGCGGTGAACAGATGCTGCGGCCCGATTACACCTTGCCCGTGGTGCAGATGCATATGGCCCACGGGGCCGACCCCGCGCGCTATACCTATGCAGGCGAGGTGTTTCGCCGTCAGGAAAGCGATCCGGCGCGGGCGAATGAATTCATCCAGGTCGGCTATGAAGTCTTCGACAGAACCGATCCGGCCGCGGCCGATGCCGAGGTGTTCGCCCTGATTGCGCATGCTTTGCGTGGGCTGCCCGTCAGTGCCGTGACAGGGGACATCGGCATCCTGATGGCTGCCGTCGCAGGGTTGGACACAACGCGCCGGCGCAAGGATGCGCTGATGCGCCACATCTGGCGGCCACGCCGGTTTCGTGCGCTGCTGGACCGCTTTGCTGGCAAGACGCCGGTGCCGCCTGCGCGTGCGGCCCTGCTGGCGGGGCAGGCCTTTTCGGATGCGCCCCTGATCGGGTTGCGCAGTGGGCCCGAAATCGAGGCGCGCATCACCGCGCTGCGTGAAGATGCCGACGCCGCGCCCCTTTCGGCAGGGCAGGTCGAACTGATCCAGGGCGTGCTGGACATTCGCGAAACCATGCCTCACGCGATCAGCCAGCTGCGGGATCTGGCGGTCGATCTGCCTGCGATCTCTGTTGCGGTCGAGCGTGTGGCCGCACGGGCGACAGCGTTGGAAGCCCGCGGGGTCGAGACCGAAACGCTGATGTTCGAGGCAAGCTTTGGTCGGGTGTCGATGGAATATTATGACGGGTTTGTCTTTGGGTTTCGCGCCGACCGGCGGCCCGATCTGCCTGCAATCGCAAGCGGCGGCCGCTATGACGCGCTGACCCGCAGGCTGGGACAGGGCGGGGAAATCCCGGCGGTTGGCGGCGTCATGCGCCCGGGCCTGATGCTGGAACTGGAGGCCGGTCAATGACGATCAAGCTGGGGGTGCCGTCAAAGGGACGGTTGATGGAGAAAACCTTTGAATGGTTCGCGGCGCGGGGGATAACGCTGCAGCGCACCGGGTCCGAACGTGAGTATGCCGGGGCAGTCGAGGGCATCGAGGATGTGTCGCTTATGCTTTTGTCGGCGGGCGAGATCCCGCGTGAACTGGCTGCCGGACGGATCCACCTTGGCGTGACGGGCACCGACCTGATCCAGGAAAAACTGGCCTTGTGGGATCAATTGGTCAGCTCGGTCGAAGAACTTGCCTTCGGGCATGCGGATCTGATCATTGCCGTGCCGCACGCCTGGATTGACGTTGACACGATGGATGATCTTGACGCGGCCGCTGCGGCGTTTCGCAACACGCACGGGTTCAGACTGAGGATTGCAACGAAATACCACCGTCTTGTTCGGGAATTCCTGCGTGGGGCCGGGGTTGCGGATTATGCGCTTGTCGACAGCCAGGGGGCGACGGAAGGCACGATCAAAAACGAGACTGCCGAGGCGATCGCGGATATTACATCCAGCGGTGAAACGCTCAGGGCCAACCACCTTAAGATCCTATCGGATGGCTTGATCCTCAAGTCGCAGGCAACCTTATGGCGCAGCCGCACCGCGCATATGGATGAACGGGACCGCAAGACCTTTGCTGCACTGCTTGAAAAGCTGGGTTGATCCAAAGGCTGCGCTTGCGCGCAATTTCTTTTTCAAGATGCCTCCGGCGGGAGTTTAAGGGCAAAATGAAGAGGGGCAGAACCAACCTGTCGTCTTCATTTTGCAAAATAAACTCAAATCCTGCAGCCTCAACCGAGAGCGGCGGCTGCCGTTAGAGCACACCGATTTCAGCCAGCGCCCGATTGAGTTCGACTGGAATCGGCTCTTCCTGAGCGCGGCCTGCTGGCAGGTCGGATGGTGCATCAGCGGGTGCCAGATAACGCCAGCCCTGAAACGGACGTTTCAGGCTGCTTTGGACTTCGATCAATTCGGGGTCGAGCACGATTGCGCAGCGCCGAATGCCGTCCTGGCCGACGTATTCGTCGAGGCGGATGACTTTCTGACGGCACTGGATGCTGCCTTTGATGACCCAATACATCGACCCGCCGTTTATGATCTCGGATTCTCTTTTTGGCCACATGCGGGTGACGTGACGCGGGAAACCTTCGGGCGTTTGGGCACGTTTTGTGGCCTGCCATGCGGCAAGGTCCGCGATCGTCTCGGTGCCGACGGATAATTTTACGAGGTTTACGCAGTTATTCACAGATTCTCTCCAATCCCACACGACATTATGTAGCTCATCTATCGCAGGCTTCAAACTGTTGTGCTTGTCGATATGTTTGCGGTAAGGTGAGGCCTCTCCGAAAAGCTTTCAAGGAATCGACTATGTCACGATTTGCCGCCCCTATCGCCGAACAGATCTGGGACATGAAATACCGCTTCAAAGATGCCGAAGGTGCGGCACGTGATGTCACGGTCGAGGACACGTGGCGGCGGATTGCACGTGATCTGGCGCAGACCGAGGACGCCCCTGAAGTCTGGGAGGAGACGTTCTTTGAAGCGCTGGAGGATTTCAAATTCCTGCCCGCTGGTCGCATCACTGCAGGGTCGGGCACTGCGCGGCGCGTGACATTGTTCAACTGCTTCGTGATGGGCACCATACCAGACAGCATGGGCGGCATTTTCGACATGCTGAAAGAAGCCGCTTTGACCATGCAGCAGGGCGGTGGCATCGGCTATGATTTCTCGACCATCCGGCCAAAGGGCGCGGATGTTCTGGGTGTGTCCGCTGATGCGTCCGGCCCGTTATCTTTTATGGATGTGTGGGACGCGATGTGCCGTACGATCATGTCCGCAGGATCCCGCCGCGGCGCGATGATGGCGACGATGCGCTGCGACCACCCTGACGTCGAAGACTTCATTGCCGCAAAATCCGATCCGGCCCGCCTGCGGATGTTCAACATGTCGGTTCTGATCACTGACCCGTTCATGGACGCGGTCAAGGCGGATCAGTCATGGGATCTGCAATTCGGTGGCAAGGTTTATCGTACCGTGCAGGCGCGCGATTTGTGGAACCGGATCATGAAGGCAACGTACGAATTTGCCGAACCCGGTGTGATTTTCATCGACCGGATCAATGCGGCCAACAACCTGAGCTATTGCGAAACGATCGCTGCGACCAACCCCTGCGGCGAGCAACCCTTGCCGCCCTATGGCGCGTGTCTGTTAGGGTCGATCAACATGGCGCGCATGGTTGCGGACCCCTTCGACAAGACGGCGCATCTGGATGTGGTCGCCTTGGACAAGCTGGTCGCCACGGCCGTGCGGATGATGGACAACGTCGTCGATGTATCGAAATTCCCGCTCGAGGCGCAGAAAGCCGAAGCGAAAGCCAAGCGCCGGATCGGTCTTGGCGTGACGGGTCTGGCCGATGCATTGCTGATGGTCGGCCTGCGCTATGGATCCGACGAAGCGGCGGCCCAGACCGAAGCGTGGCTCAAGGCCATTGCGCGGGCTGCCTATCTGGCCTCTGTCGATCTGGCCAAGGAAAAGGGCGCGTTCCCGTTGTTTGACGCGGACGCCTACCTTGCGTCCGGCACGATGCAGCAGATGGACGAGGATGTCCGGTCCGAAATCAAGGAACACGGCATCCGGAATGCGCTGCTGACCTCGATCGCGCCGACCGGCACAATCAGTCTTTACGCCGGCAATGTCAGTTCCGGCATCGAACCGGTCTTTGCCTATGCCTACACCCGCAAGGTTTTGCAAAAAGACGGCAGCCGCACCGAAGAAGAGGTCGTGGATTATGCCGTCCAGATGTGGCGTGACCTGAAAGGCGACGCGCCTTTGCCCGATTATTTCGTAAACGCCCAGACGCTGGCCCCCCTGGACCACGTCAAGATGCAGGCGGCGGCGCAGAAATGGGTCGACTCAAGCATCTCCAAGACGATCAACTGCCCCGAAGACATCAGCTTTGATGCCTTCAAGGACGTCTACATGGCCGCATGGGATCAGGGCTGCAAAGGCTGCACCACCTACCGTCCCAACGATGTGACCGGGTCGGTTCTATCGGTTTCAGAGACCACCGATAATGCCCCGGGCGAGGTCGCACCCGAGCCGATGCCATCAGAAGGCGGCGAAGTGGTCTATATGTCCGAACCGCTGGACCGTCCGGAGGAACTTGAAGGATCGACCTACAAGATCAAATGGCCCGACAGCGAACACGCGCTTTATATCACTGTGAATGATGTGATCATGGGCGGACACCGTCGCCCGTTCGAGGTTTTCATCAACTCCAAGAACATGGAGCATTTCGCCTGGACGGTTGCGTTGACGCGCATGATCTCGGCCGTGTTCCGGCGCGGTGGCGACGTGTCATTTGTCGTGGAAGAATTGAAGGCGGTCTTTGACCCCCGTGGCGGCGCATGGTTGGGCGGCAAGTACATCCCGTCGATGCTGGCCGCGATTGGCGGCGTGATCGAGCAACACATGATAGCGACAGGCTTTATCGCCGGCGAGGGGCTTGGTCTGAAGACGGATCCACAGGCCAAGGTCGTGGGCCTTGATGCGCCCCGCGGCAAAGCCTGCAGCAGCTGTGGCCAATACGATCTGCGCATGGTCGAAGGCTGCATGACCTGCGGCAGCTGCGGGCATAGTAAGTGTGGTTAATCGCGCCTGTTGAGCTTTAGGCAGAAAAAGGAAAAGGCTTCTCAAAAGCAACCAATAGTGTGCGCAAGGCCTGTCAATAGAAAAGTAGCTGCTTCCGATGTGGAGCGGCTACTTTTATCTGCATGAGATGAAGACGTGTGTTTGGTCCTGAAAAGGAAACGAGAACTTAACGCACTTGACCTGACGATTAGCTATAGCTATCGGAATGTTATGGAAAAAATGTTTAACATCGCACGGAACTGGCGGCTGTCTTTTTAAGAAGGCAGCTGGAGCGATATATATTAAACCCAAGGCTGCCGTATGGCGGCCTTTTTTGTTTTCTTACATTACGCTGTGCGGCACCTTTCTATGAAAAGGCACACAAATGAAACCCATCATCCTTACTGGCGACCGGACAACCGGCCCGCTGCATATCGGCCATTATGCCGGCTCACTGCGCAATCGCCTGAAGTTCCAGAACGATCATCAGCAGTTTCTATTGCTTGCGGACATGCAAGCGCTGACCGACAACGCGAA
>NZ_DS999213.1:1701702-1713182 GCF_000156335.1 Roseobacter sp. GAI101 | reverse complement strand
ACTTCGTCAGCGTCGCGCGGCTTGAGCGAAACCCTACCATAAGAGAAGAAATCCGCGCCCGCGGCTTCGGAAGGGATATCCCAGCTGGATTCCTTTGTTATCCTGCTGCACAAGCCGCGGATATCACAGCGTTCAGGGCAACGGTGGTCCCTGTTGGGGAAGATCAAGCCCCGATCATTGAGCAAACCAACGAGATCGTTCGCCGGATCAATCATACCGCTGGCGCGGAGATACTGCCTGAAACGAAAGCAATCATCCCGAAATCTGGTAGGCTCCCGGGAATTGACGGAAAAGCAAAGATGTCAAAGTCGGGCGGGAACGCCATTCGGCTGTCCGCGAGCTCAGATGAAATTCGCGCAGCCGTGAGGGCAATGTTTACGGACCCTAACCATCTGCGCGTGGAAGACCCAGGGCGTGTGGAGGACAACGTTGTCTTTACCTATCTTGATGCCTTCAATCCAGATGAAGCCGAAACCGAAAACATGAAAGCGCATTACAGGCGCGGCGGTCTAGGAGACAGCAAAATCAAAGCTCGGTTGGAAGACGTTCTTCAGAACTTGATTGCGCCGATCCGTGCAAGACGAGCAGCTTATGCCAACGATCCCGGCTATGTCGTTGATGTTATCAGACAGGGGACAGTGTCCGCGAGGGAGGTTACAGAGCGAACAAAGCGGGAGGTTTTCGAAGGTCTGGGGCTGTTCACGCTCTGAAATGTGATCGGCGGAGCAATACTCGACCACGGTAGCGGCGGCGTAGTGCGGTCGCGGGCGGCTTAAAAGTCGGCCACTTTGGCCCTTTCATTTGATGGGAGGGTTTGGGGATATTCACTGTGGAATTATATTTGAAGGTGCGTCGCGCCCATTTTCAGGATGGGTTGAGCGGGCGGCAGATAGCTCGGGATTTTGGGATCAGCCGGGACAGTGTTGCGAAGATGTTGGCGCATTCTGAGCCGCCTGGATACCGGCGGACGGCGGCGATTAAACGCCCGAAGTTGGATGCATATATCGATCAGATTGATCGGTGGTTGGCGGAAGACAAGATGCGCCCTCGTAAGCAGCGACACACATCCAAGCGCATTTTTGAACGGCTCCGTGATGAATGCGGCTTCAACGGCGGGTACACCATCGTCAAAGATTATGTGCGCAACAAGAAGCGCGGTTCGCGTGAGATGTTCGTGCCGTTGAGCCATCCGCCCGGACATGCGCAGGCCGACTTTGGCGAAGCGTTGGTTGTGATTGGTGGCATTGAGCAGAAAGCCTATTTCTTCGCGCTGGATCTGCCGCATAGTGATGCCTGTTATGTCCGTGCCTATCCTGCCGCGAACACCGAGGCTTGGTTGGATGGGCATGTTCACGCGTTTGCGTTCTTTGGAGCGGTGCCACAGTCGGTGCTCTACGACAATGACCGTTGCTTGGTTGCAAAGATCATGCCGAATGGCGAACGTCAGAGAACACAGCGGTTCAGCGCGATGCTGTCGCATTACGTGGTCCGAGACCGATACGGTCGCCCCGGAAAGGGGAACGATAAAGGTAAAGTCGAAGGTCTCGTCGGCTATTCTCGTCGTAACTTCATGGTACCAATGCCCCGCTTTGCGAGTTGGGCAGCGTTCAACGATTACCTCGAAGAACAGTGCTGCAAACGGCAAGCAGACATCTTGCGCGGCTATAAGATCAGCATCGGTGAACGATTGCAGGCTGATCTGGCTGCGATGCAGGGCTTGCCAGATGCGCCGTTTGAAGCTTGCGACCTGCGCAGTGGCCAGGTCACATCGACATCCGTGGTGCGCTATCGCGGCAATGATTACTCAGTGCCGGTGGCCTTTGGTCACCGTGAGGTCTGGATAAAGGGATTTGTGGATCGGGTCGTTATTGGCTGCGCTGCTGAGGTGATTGCGCAGCATGTCAGGTCATACGACAAAGACGATATCACCTTTGACCCTGTGCATTATCTACGACTGATTGAGCGTAAGATCATGGCCTTTGATCAGGCAGCTCCGTTGCAAAACTGGAACCTACCTGATGCATTTTCAACGTTGCAACGGTTGTTGGAAGCGCGGCAGGGCAAGGCTGGGAAGCGCGAGTACGTGCAGGTCCTCCGTCTGCTGGAACGCTTTGAGATGGAGGTGCTGCACAATGCAGTCAAAGATGCGCTTCAAATGGGAGCCATCAGCTTTGATGCCATCAAACACCTTGTGCTATGCCGCGTTGAACGCAGGCAGCCTCGGTTGGATTTGGATCTCTATCCGTTTCTGCCCAGAACGCATGTCGCGACGACATCAGCCGCATCCTACATGAGCCTGCTGGATGGAGGTGGCGCATGACCGATGCACCAGAACTGCTCTTGGCCAACCATCTCAAAACCCTGCGCTTACCGACCTTCCAGCGTGAACACGACAAGCTCGCGCGCATCTGTGCCGCGCAGGGCGTGGATCATGTCCGTTATTTGGCCCGGCTGACCGAGCTTGAACTGATCGACCGCGAACGCCGCATGGTCGAGCGCAGGATCAAATCGGCCAAGTTCCCAGCCGTCAAAAGCCTGGACAGTTTCGACTTCAAGGCAATCCCGTCGTTGAACAAGATGATGGTCTTGGATCTGGCGCGGTGTGATTGGGTCGAACGGCGGGAGAATGTCATCGCACTTGGCCCATCTGGCACTGGAAAGACCCACATCGCCCTCGGGTTGGGCCTGGCCGCCTGCCAAAAGGGCATGCCTGTCGCTTTTGTCACGGCGGCCTCACTGGTGAACGAGTTGATGGAAGCGCGAGACGAGAAACGGCTGCTGCGATTGCAACGCCAGCTCGCTAAGGTCAGCCTGTTGATCATCGATGAACTGGGTTTTGTGCCGCTCAGTAAAACAGGCGCTGAACTGCTGTTCGAACTGATCTCGCAACGCTACGAGCGTGGATCAACACTCATCACCAGCAACCTGCCGTTCGAAGAGTGGACAGAAACCTTCGGCACAGAACGACTGACCGGCGCATTACTGGATCGGCTGACACACCACGTGAACATTCTGGAAATGAATGGTGAAAGCTACAGGCTCAATCAGAGCAAATCAAAGCGTACCAAAACTTAACACATCATCAGGTTGGCCTGACGGCCAACGCGCCATGGAACGTGCTTGCTACTTAATGGCATCACGCCCCAAGGCGCGTAACCAAGTGGCCGACTTTTGCTCCGCCCCAATGGCAGGTTGTTACGCCGCCGTTGACATTGTGTGTGAATGTTCCGACGGGCAATTGAGAGACATTGGGGCCAAAAAAACGACCTTTTGTTGGGTATAAAACGAACACTGAATGTAAGTTGCTGAAATCGCTTAATAAAAATTCGCCGATCCGAAAGGGTCGGCGTTTTTTTTGAGCTCTGCGAATGATCGCCCGACACTTGACCGGGATCGCGACTTCATCTCACTTTACGGCATGGATCCGGATCCTCTCATTGAAACGGTAATCCCCCCATTTTTAATGGGGTCCAGCCGTAGAATTCAGGCGGCTGTTTTCAGTTTCATGGCGGGTGTCATGCCGCCGATACCCATATTGGGTCGCTCATTGTTGTAAGTCCAGAGCCATTCAGTCGCCTGGTCTTGTGCCTCCTCAATCGTTTCAAAGATATATTGCCCAAGCCACTCGCCGCGAACGGTGCGATTGTAGCGTTCAATATACGCGTTCTGCTGGGGTTTGCCCGGCTGGATGTATTCAAGCCGGATGTTGCGTTTCTCAGCCCATTCCATGAGCTTGCCACTGACATATTCCGGGCCGTTGTCGACACGAATTGTCTGCGGCTGACCTCGCCATTCAATGATCTGGTTCAGGCTGCGCACAACGCGCTCCGCTGGCAGCGAAAAGTCTACCTCGATGCACAGACCCTCGCGGTTGAAGTCATCCAGGACGTTCAGTGTTCGGATTGATCGACCATCCGCGAGCTGATCTGCCATGAAGTCCATCGACCACGTCTCATTTGGCCTGTCAGGCACGGCCAGTGGTTCGGGTTTGTCCCGCTTCAAGCGTTTCCTGGGCTTAATCCGTAGGTTCAGCTCCAACTCGCAGTAGATCCGGTAGACGCGTTTGTGGTTCCAGCCGTAACCCTGCACGTTGCGCAGGTATAAGAAGCATAGGCCAAAGCCCCAACTACGCTTGTTGGCTGTCAGGCGTTCCAACCAGTCAGCGATCTCTTCATTCTCATCGCTCAGAACAGGGCTATATCGAAAACACGTCTCGCTGATCTGAAACGCGCGGCAAGCCAATGCGATACTGACCCCATGTTGTGCGACTGCGTTCATGGCCATCTCTCTTCGCTGAGACGGCCTCAGCGCTTTTTTCCAAGAGCTTCCTTCAGCAGATCGTTCTGCATGCTCATCTCGGCATACATGCGCTTCAGGCGACGGTTCTCGTCGGCCATGTCCTTCATCTCTGACATCAA
This sequence comes from Roseobacter sp. GAI101, assembly GCF_000156335.1. Classification (GTDB taxonomy): domain Bacteria; phylum Pseudomonadota; class Alphaproteobacteria; order Rhodobacterales; family Rhodobacteraceae; genus Sulfitobacter. The sequence continues at coordinate 1,708,764 of NZ_DS999213.1, read as the reverse complement.
TGACGCGTCCATCCCGCCAAACTTGGCCCGCCATTTGTAGAAGCTGGCGCTGCTCATGCCATGCTCACGGCACAGCTCAGAAACCGGCACGCCGCCCTCCGCCTGCTTCAAGATCGCCATGATCCGCGCGTCGCTATATCGTCCATTCTTCATCGTAAATCTCCTCAGTTATCTTGCCGAGAAAATTCTACTTTTGAACACCACTAATTTTAGGGAGGATTACCAAACCAAGGCAGCGACGCGCTGCTTTTCGCGGGCCCCGTCGAAGTGGCGGGTCCGCAAAGAGAGGTAAACTATGTCCCGTATCCCATTTGCTGAAGTAAACTTCTTCTCGGAACATGCTCTTTGCAGCTACCAAGTCGGCAACCGCCTGAAGAGCTTTCTCTCAAGTTACCGAAAGAAGACGGGCAGCTCAAAAGAAATCCTGTATTTGTCTGAAGCTGATAATGACAAAATCGAGCGTCGAGCTCATGCCTATGTTGGCGCGCTGGGCCGACGGTCGGGCATGAGCCACCTACAGCGTAAGGACAAGGAATGGCTTGATGCGCTGAGCAACGGCTGTGTCCTCCATCGAGTTGAAACCGAACACCGCGCTGACGAGATCGCGAGTGCGTTGCATACAGAAATGCCCTGGATGGCACCTGCAACAGAGCGGATCTGGCAGGATATGCGTGCGTCATTCCGGCGGGGCGACCTTGGCACTGTCATAAGGCCGCTCTTATTGGTAGGACCTCCTGGTATCGGCAAAAGCCATTGGGCCCGATTGCTTGGGAAAGAGCTTCAAGTCCCGACCACGGTAATTGAATCCACTAGCGAGCCCGCTTCTTTTTCGGTTACCGGATCCCAACGTGGATGGGCCAATGCTGGTCCTGGAAAGCCGCTAGAGAACATCTTGGCTACTGGGATCGCTTCTCCTGTCATCGTCGTAGATGAGATTGAGAAGGCGGGTTCGGTGAAGTCGGAACGCGGTCAGAGCTTTGCTCTGGGCGATGGCCTGCTTTCCTTGCTGGAACGATCTACGGCCGCTAGCTGGGGTTGCCCCTATTTTCGGGTGAATTTTGACATGTCATGGATCACCTGGATCATGACGGCAAACAGCACTCAGGGCCTCTCGGAGCCATTTCTGAGCCGATGTCCCCCGATGAACCTATCGGCATTAACGGTCGATCACCTTCAAGGTTTTGCAGTGCGAGAAGCAGGTCGAAGAGGGATAGGGGCAAACGCAGTTGGCTCGGTGCTTGAGGTTATCGAACACGCAAAAGAGCTACAGCTTCTAAGCCTACGGTCAGTTCTACGACTTCTTGCTGTCGCCGAGCGATCGACAAACAGGCCTTTACTGCATTGACTTCGGGAAATATCCCAATTCATCCAAGAGCCGATCGTGATGGCCAAGGATCTCAGAAGCGAACCAGAAGATGATATGTCCGGTGCGGAGCGCCACTAGGACCTGTCGCGCTTTAATGCCTGATGAAACAGATCGGCATCCGTGGCACGGTGAGTGGGAAGGTGGTCAAAACAATGGTTCCAGACACGTCAGCCCCCTGTCCGCGCGACATGGTGAACCGTGTGTTCCGAGCACCAGCTTGTTGATTTCCACTCAGAAGTGACCCGGGTCACTTCTGAGTGGAAATCAACAAACAATCCGGTTATTTTCAATTGATGACCTTCAGAACTTTACCAATGAGCACATTTCATTGAAGGAAATTGCTGAGCAAAATTGCTTTGCCCCTAGGATCATGAAAATGAAGCTGGATGGTCGAGGTTTGATTCCTCTAGCACCAAAGTATGAATTGGGCAGGATCTGGTATCGTCGCGAGGACTTGTCAGCTTTCTGATTCTCTAAGTCACCCCCAAATAACACGTCATAAATGAACTCAGGTCGCCTCTTGGCGGCCTTTTTTGTTGTTTCACCGAGATAAATTTGGCCGTTTTATACCCGGTCAAATGTTCAAGTTTGTCGTAAATCGTTTTTATCGCCTCAATGAAATCAATGACTTGTAAACCCCAATGTTTCTTAATTGCCCGTGATTACACGACAGGCGATTCAGCGCCAGTTTGTCTGAATTGTCTGCCACTCTTCGGGTCTAATTTTGCCACTGACTCCTAAGGTACTGAAATCATTGAATGTGGAAAGCGCCGGTCCGAGTGGGTCGGCGGTTTCTTTTTGGTCGTTACAGGTCGTGGGACACACCATTGCCTGACCATTCCTATGTTTTGAGTCCTCTAAGCTCCTATCAATTGACCATTGGCCCCGCGCAAGGGAGGCGCGCGGGAATTCAGATGCCAACTCAATAGCGATCCGTTGCAAGGGAACACGCTTCGTGGGTTAAAATGTCCCGGATGCGGTCGATCCCCAGAACAACTTGATCGTGGCACATAAGGTAACGACGGTTAGCAACGACCTTGCATAAGTGGTCCCGATGGCACAGGCCGCAGAAAGACGCGCTCAAGTTCGAGGTATTGGACGCGATTGCCGATCGGGGATATATTGGCGGGACTGAATTTCTAGCCTGCTAGAATGCCGATATCATATCAACTGTCACGCGGCCCGATACATCGGGGAACCGTGAAAAAAGGACGTGCTCACGAAGGCCGGGTTTGTCCCACAGCCACGACCGCATTTCTCAGCAGGCAAATGACCTTCGGTTTTTGGCGCACGCACGTTTTAAACGCCCAAAACGGGCAGCAAGGGGCTGGCCTTGGCTGAGCGGAGGTTGAGCTGGGGGAGGGACCCCAGCCTGGGCTGAGACCGTGCAGGGTTGAGCGGCAACAGACCCGGTCGTACACTCAGGACCATCCCTTGGCGGAGGTGATGACATGTCGGAGAGGCGCGGCAGAAAAGAAGGAGGCGCACCAGCATCCTTGCGGGCTTGGATAGGAGTGCTGGTGGTCTATCTCTCGATCCCGCTGATCCTGTTGATATGCGGCGGAGACTTGGGTTGGTGGCAGGCGTGGTTCTATGCACCCCTTATCATCGCCGCGGGCATCTGGGCGCGCATATGGGCAGAGCGGCGGCATCCCGGATTGACAGCCGCCCGACAAGATACTGAGAATTTCAGAAATGCAAAGCCGTGGGACAAGGTGCTTGCGCCACTGATGGCGGTAAGTATCGGGTACCCCTTGGTCATCGTGGCAGGGCTGGACCATCGCTATGGCTGGTCACCCGCATTTCCGGTGTGGCTGAATGCCGTCGGTTTTGCCCTGATCGCGTTCGGATACGCATTCGCGTCTTGGGCGTTGGCAGAAAACCGGTTTTTCTTCACCACAATGATCATTCGGACGGATCTGGGGTACGCGGTATGTGACAGCGGGCCGTACCGGTTCGTGCGGCATCCGGGGTATGCCGGAAACATTTTGCCGCTGTTCGGCATTGTGCTTGCCTTGGGCTCCCTCTGGGCTTTGATACCTGCCGCAGCGGCAATGATCATCACGATCGTCAGGACGGCGCTGGAAGACAGGACCTTGCAGGAAGAGCTGACAGGCTATCGGGAATATGCGGATCGCGTTCGCTATCGATTGTTACCCGGGGTGTACTGAACAAATTAGCATGGTGGGTGTTTGGATCGTTGATGCTAAAACCGCCTCATATATTGGCGTGTTGCAATCCAACCTTGGCACATTGATGCCGCCGGATGGCAGTCGCACCACCGCCGCTGTCAGGCCGCGAGAAAGGCAGCCTTTATAGGACTATCAGTATGGCCATTTCAGCTATTGAAGCGAGCAAGAGACATGAAACCGACAGTCAGCACGCTTGATACGCCTGAGATGGAAACGCTTGATGTCGAAATCGTCGAGCGCAAGGGGCTCGGGCACCCCGACTCCATTTGCGACGCCATTGCAGAACACTTCAGCCTGTCGCTGTGCCGCTTCTATCTGGATCGGTTCGGCCTCGTGCTTCATCACAACGTCGACAAGGCGCTCCTTTGGGGCGGTAGCGCGCGCCCCGCCTTCGGGGGCGGGCAGGTGAACCAACCGTTCGAGTTCTTTGTCGCCGGACGTGCCACGGCCGCGTTCAAAGGGATCAAGGTCCCGGTCGAGGCGTTGTTCCATGACGCTGCAACAGCGTGGTTGCGACAGCACATGCACGCCCTCGACCCGACAACGAATGCGGTCTTCCATACATTGACGAGGTCCGGTTCCCCCGATCTGGTCGAACTGTTCCTGCGGCAACGCTCTGAAGGGGTTGCCCTGGCGAATGACACATCTCTGGGCATCGGCTATGCGCCGCTGAGCGAGCTTGAGACGGTCGTGTTGCGGGTCGAGGAACATCTGAATTCACCGCCTGTCAAAGCCGCCCACCCAGAGATCGGCGAGGACATCAAGATCATGGGGGTCCGCAAGGCCGGCACTATGTACCTCACGATCAGTTGCGCCTTCGTCGACCGGTTCGTCGCGGGGATGCATGATTACTGCGCGGCAAAGGCACGCGTCGCCGAGATCGCCAAGAAAATCGGTAGCCGGCTTACCGACCGGCAAATGGTGGTCACCGTCAACGCGGCGGATGATATAGCCGCCGGAAGCGTTTTTCTGACCGTGACCGGCACGTCAGCGGAGGCAGGCGACGATGGCGAAGCCGGGCGCGGCAACAGGGCAAACGGATTGATTACGCCCTACCGCCCGATGACCATGGAATCGATCGCGGGCAAGAACCCGATCACCCATGTTGGAAAACTCTACAATCTTCTTGCCGGGCTGATGGCACATGCGCTTGTAAGGGAGATACCGGATGTCACCGAAGCACAATGCTTTCTGGTCAGCGAGATCGGCAGACCCATCGACGAACCCCAGACCGTGGATATCAAGGTGCGTTTGCGCGATCCCTGCCTGCTGCCGGATACACGACGCCACGCGCAAGAAATAGCTGCGGATCAAATCTCGCGGCTCGGTCAGATATGGTCACAATCCTTGAGCGGCGAGATCGGTTTCAATCGTTGGCCGCTCAAATAAAGTGTACCGTCCGCTTCATGCCTTTCGACAACCGCCAATGATCAAAGCCGGGCTGCGGCGCATGTCGTGCATGTTCTGCACAAGGCCCGAAATAATGGGGGGCTTTGGGGGCACCTTACGCAAATTGCAAAGCCACGCCGTCCGCGGGCGCTTGCATATCTCCCTGATAAACGGATCAAATTTCAGTTAGTGCGTCAATTAACGCACTGGTGATTTCTTCCTGGCGCGACGAAAACCGCTGCACCACCCCAAGTCTGCGGGTGATGGGGGGCGTGCCAAAGGGTAGCCAGTCAAGCGATACCGCGATCACATCCTTGAGGACAATTTGCGGCACAACCGCAAAGCCAAGCCCCGCACGGACACACCCCACGACTGCCGTCATCGTATTGACCGAGGCGATCTGTTTGGGGGAAATCCCCAACCGTGCCATTTCAGTGTCAATCTGGCGGGCAAGGGGAACCTGGGTGCGGTAGCGGATGAAATTCACATTACGCACAACATCCTCAAGCGACATATGTCCGCAGCCTGTCGGCATCAGCACGACAAGGGGCTCTTCGATGACAGGTGTCCAGCGCAGCGTGCTTGGAACAATGACATGGTCGGCCACAAGGGCCGCGTCCAATTGGCCTGAGGCGACGTTGTTCATCAACTCTTCGGACTTGCCGACCCGCAGTCGGAAATTCAGATCAGGATATGTGGTGCGCATGACTGCCAGTGCAGTGGGAACCACAGAATTGGCGCAGGTCCGCAAGGACCCAAAGGCCATCGTTCCACGGACCCGCCCTGCGGTGACAGATGCCTTTGTTTCGCTGACGATATTCAGGATGGACCGGGCTGATCGCACCATTTCAACGCCCTTGGCTGTCAGCATCGGAGGGCGTCGTGATCTGTCAAACAACTGCGCGCCGATTTCGGTCTCGAGCGCGGTTATCTGTTGACTGACCGCGGAGGCCGTGAGGTTCACGACTTGCGCCGCAGCGGCAAAGCCGCCGTGCTGTTCAATGGCCAGCAGAGTTTCAAGTTGTCGCGTATCCATCATCTAACATTAGCGATAATGGATTTAATAGCAAGAAATTGGCGCTTTGTCAGCGTATTTCTTGTGTTAGCGTTTCTCTACAATCACACCATCGCCGAATCCTAACAGGAAGAACACACATGAAAATCCGTACTAGCCTTGCTGCGCTGCTCGCCGCAGCAACCCTTATTGCCGCTCCGGTGCAGGCCGAGACGTATCCCGAGCGCGCTGTTGAATTTATCGTTCCTTGGTCCCCGGGCGGCGGTTCAGACACGTTGATGCGTCTCGTGGCCAACAACATCACGCCATTCCTGGGTGTAGACATGCCCATCATCAACATGCCGGGCGTTGGCGGCACAGTTGGTCTGCGCGAAGCATCGCGCCGTGATGCAGACGGCTACACCATCAGCCTTGTACACGAAGGTCTGCTTGTTGCGACTGAAACAGGCATCACCGATCTGGCATGGGATGACTTTGACCCGATTGCCCTGATGACAGCATCACCCCAGTACCTTGTTGCGGGCGTCAATGACAACTACAGCACGTTTGAGGAATTTGTGACCTACGCACAGGCCAACCCTGGGAAAGTCACAATCGGCGTGACATTGGGCGGCGTGCCACACCTGCACGCGGCGATGATCGAACAAGCCTTTGATCTGGAATTCAAATATGTCGGTTATGAGGGCACAGGCGAACGTGTTCGCGCCTTGATTGGCAACAACCTTGACGTTGCAATCGGTGACATCAGTTCGTCCAAACAGTTTGTGGACAATGGCGATCTTGTGTTCCTGGCCGTCGGTTCCTCGGAACGCGTTGCGGCGACCGAAAACGTGCCGACATTCAAAGAGCTGGGCAAAGATCTGGAATTGAACGTGACGCGCGGCATCGTCATGCCAAAAGGCTCTCCTCAGGAGGCGCGTGACGCAATGGAAGCCGCGCTAGAGGCGTTGTCCCAGGACGCTACCTATATTGAACAGACAAAAGGTGCAGGTGCCGATGTCCAGTTCCGTGGCCAGGATGATTATTCTGCCTATCTGGGACGCTTGGACGCGACAGTTAAGTCCCTGTCCTCGGTTCTCGCTCAATGAGCGACGCGCCAA
>NZ_DS999213.1:1688737-1701515 GCF_000156335.1 Roseobacter sp. GAI101 | reverse complement strand
TGCTTTCTCTGCCTATTTGCTGGCGATCCCCGTCTTGGGGTTTTCGATCGCAAGCTTCATTTTTCTGTTCTGCTTGCAGCTGATCCTGATGCCGCGCAGCGCTAAATCAATCCTTTTGGCGCTGGTCATTGCGGCAGTATTTTCCTTCGGGTTGAACTGGCTTTTCGCAGACGTCTTCACGGTCTTCCTGCCAAAAGGGGCGTTCTGACATGGCTGATTTTCTGAACGGAGCCGCGCAGGTGTTCACGCTCGCGACGCTCATTTACATGCTGGCCGGCTCCATCGCGGGCATTGTTGCTGCCGCGATCCCCGGATTCACTGTGACAATGGCCATTGTGCTGACGTTGCCGCTGACGTTCACCATGGACCCTTTGCAGGGGATTTCGGTGATGCTGTCGGTCTATGTGGGCGGCTACACGGGCGGGCTGATATCGGCCGCCTTGCTGGGCATTCCAGGCACGCCGTCCTCTGTGGCGACGACATTCGATGCGTTTCCGATGGCGCGAAAAGGTGAACCGGGGCGCGCATTGTCCCTTGGGGTGTGGGCGTCATTTTTCGGCACCGTCATCTCAACCATCGTTCTGATCTTCGCAGCGCCGCCTTTGGCATTGTTTGCGGTGCGCTTGGGCCCGTGGGAGTATTTTTCGCTGATCGTTTTCGCACTTACAATCGTGGCCAGCCTTGTGGGCGCGTCCGTGGTGCGGGGCATTCTGGCAGGGCTTATCGGCCTTGCGATTTCGACCGTAGGGCCAGACCCGATGATGGGCCGTCCGCGTTTCGATTTCGGCTTTGAAATGCTGCAAACAGGTTTGCCCTTCCTTGTGGTGCTGATCGGGATTTTCGCAATCTCGCAATTGGTGTCCGAGGTTGAGGACGCCAGCAATGTTCGGTCAGGCAACACACTTGTGACGGGCGCGATTGAATTTCACACGTGGGCCGTGATGAAAGAAGTCCTGATGCGGCCTGTCAATCTGGTTCGATCCTCTATCATTGGTGTGCTGATCGGTGCGTTGCCAGGGGCAGGCGGGTCGATCGCCAATCTTGTGGCCTATGACCGTGCAAAACGGGCGTCGAAGCATCCTGAAACCTTTGGCGAAGGCGAACCTGACGGTATTGTCGCCTCGGAGGCGGGCAATTCCGCAACGGCAGGCGGCGGCTTGATCCCGCTGATCGGGTTGGGGATTCCAGGCTCGGCTGTGGATGCGATCCTGATGGCGTCCTTGATGGTGCATGGCATTTCCGTCGGCCCGCGCCTGATCATCGACCACGCAGACCTGGTCTATGGGATGTTCATCGCCATGGTCGTCGCATCCTTCATGATGCTGGTGGTGGCGGTCTGTTCATGCGCTTGTTCCTGCGCGTCACAGAGGTGCCGAAATGGCTGATCGTTCCTGTTGTGATGACCTGCTGTGTGGTTGGCACATTCGCCCTCAATAACCGCGTGACAGATCTGTATCTGCTGATCTTCATCGGGATCGCGGGCTATGTGCTGCGCGCGCTTGGGTACTCTTTGGCACCGCTGGTTCTGGGCGTGATCCTTGGACCGATTGCAGAAACCAACCTGCGCCGCGCCTTGATGACAGATGAAGACATCACCTTGTTCTTTACCCGCCCGATCAGCTTGATCTTCTTGCTGGCGGCAATCCTCTCGGTGGGCTGGGCAATCCGCAGCCACCTTCAAAGCAATAAGAAAACGAATGAAAGGCCATCCGATGCACCTACGTCATGATGCCGCTTACCCGTCCCGCCGCTCGCCTGTTCTGGCGGAAAATGTGGTCGCCACGTCCCAACCCCTTGCCACTCAGGCGGGCCTTGCGATCCTGCAGTTGGGGGGCAATGCGGTCGACGCTGCAATCGCCACGGCGGCAGCACTGACGATTGTTGAACCCACGGGCTGCGGCCTTGGGTCGGATGCCTTTTGCATCCTGTGGGACGGTGAAAAGCTCCACGGGCTGAATGCGTCAGGCCGATCGCCCGCAGCATGGACGCCTGATCGTTTCGCAGGCGAAATGCCACAACACGGCTGGGATGCGGTCACTGTGCCCGGCATGGTCAGCGCGTGGGTCGAATTGTCCGAGAAATTCGGCAAACTCGATTTGGAAACCGTGCTGGCACCCGCAATCCGCTACGCGGAAGACGGGTTCATCGTGTCGCCTGTCGTTGGCGCGCTTTGGGAAAAAGGGGCTGCGACCCTTAAAGATCAGCCCGGATTTGCGGCGACATTCATGCCGGACGGCCGCGCGCCAAAAGCAGGCGAGCGGTTTCGCAACCCCGACGCCGCCAAGACGCTGCGCGCCATTGCCGCCACCAAGGGGCGCGCCTTTTACGAGGGCGAGATTGCCGAAACAATTGCCGCGTACGCTGCAGCCAACGGTGGCGCAATGACTGTGGCGGACCTTGCCGCGCACCACAACGATTGGTGCGGCACGATCAGCCAGACGTTTGACGATGTGGAACTTCACGAAATCCCGCCGAACGGGCAGGGGATCGCCGCGTTGATGGCGCTTGGTATGTTGGAACATACGGCCATTCGCGACTGCGGGCCTGATGACCTTCTGGCGGTGCATTTGCAGATCGAAGCGATCAAACTGGCCTACCGCGATCTGGATGCCTATGTCGCTGACCGCGACCACATGGGCGAGGTGGATGAAACCGCACTGCTGGACCCTGCATATCTGAAATCCCGCGCCGCTTTGATCGAAAGTGATCGGGCGCAAGATTTTGGCGCAGGCGCTCCGAAACTGGGTGGTACGGTGTTGATGAACGTCGGCGATGCATCGGGGATGATGGTCAGCTTTATCCAGTCCAACTATGCGGGCTTCGGGTCGGGTGTTGTGGTGCCGGGGACAGGTATTTCCATGCAAAACCGCGGGTTTGGTTTCACGACGGAGCAGGGCCACCCCAATCAGGTCGGCCCCAACAAGCGTCCGTTTCACACGATCATTCCGGGTTTTGCGATGAAGAATGGGAAACCCTTGATGGCCTTTGGCATGATGGGCGGACCAATTCAGGCACAGGGCCATGTGCAGCTGCTGTTGCGCACGCAACTGTGGGGCCAAGACCCGCAAACGGCCGCCGATGCCCCGCGTTGGCGCGCGATTGAAGGGCTGGATATCGCCTGTGAACCGACCATGTCAGCGGCTTTGCTGGAGGGGTTGGAGAGCTTGGGACACGCCGTACGAATTGAGGCCCCTGACAATGCGTTTGGCTTTGGCGGGGCGCAATTGGTGCAACGTTTTGACCATGGCGGCTATGCTGCCGGGTCCGATCCACGCAAGGACGGGCAGGCAGGCGGTTACTAGGCCGCAAGCGCCTCTATTCTCTACAGAAAACGCGATGCGGGGTTATAGCCCGCGTCGCGCCACTGCGCGACAGGACACAACGATGAAACGATTGAAACGCCTTGGGATTGACGCCTATATGCTGTTGCTTTTGGCGACGGTCTTGGCGGGAATTATTCTCCCTGCGCAAGGGGCCTCGGCCGATGTGTTGGGCCACGTTACGTATTGGGCCGTGTCGCTCTTGTTCTTTCTTTACGGTGCAAAGCTGGACCCGCGCGGCGTGCGTGACGGGTTTTTGAACTGGCGTCTTCAGGGGCTGACGTTCGGTGCCACTTTTGTGATATTCCCGATCTTCGGGCTGATCATCGCCGCTGTCGTTGCCCCCGTTCTAGGGGCGACATTGGCATTGGGACTATTGTTTCTGGCCGTGCTGCCTTCAACGGTGCAGTCGTCGATTGCGTTCACGTCCATCGCGCAGGGCAATGTGGCGGGGGCGATTTATGCGGCCTCTGTATCCAACCTTGTCGGTGTCTTCCTTACCCCCGCGCTGGTGGCGTTGCTGTTGCATGCAGACGGTGGCGGGGTGCGCATCGAGGCGATTGTCAAAATCGGGGTGCAAATCCTCCTGCCCTTCGTTGTGGGGCAAGTGCTGCGGCCGTTCGTCGGACGGCTGGTGCAGCGGCACAAGGTGATCACGCAAGTGGTCGATCGCGGCTCGATCCTGTTGATCGTCTATGCCGCGTTCAGCGCCAGCACCGTGGCGGGCCTGTGGGCGGATATTCCGCTGGCGACGCTGGTTATCCTTTTGTTTGTGATCGTAATATTTCTGGCTGTGGTCATGGGCGCGATGGTGTTGATCGGCAAGATAAGTAAGATGTCCTATCCGGACCGCACAGCCTTGTTCTACTGCGGCGCTACCAAAAGTCTCGCGAGCGGGTTGCCAATTGCCACGGCACTATTCGCAAGCGATCAGGTTGGTGCGATTGTTCTGCCGTTGATGATGTACCATATGCTGCAGCTGCTGGTGTCTGCATATCTGTCGCAAAAAGCCTTGTGAGAGGAGCTCCGTGCGGGGGGTATTGTCTGACTGACTATTCGAAATGAACGTGTGGGTGAATGAGCGTTTCACCAGTGCTGAGATCAAGGGCCAGCGTGACATCGTTCCTCATCGTGCGGTGCCACGCGCCTTTTGTTTTTCAAACGGCCAAGCATGATCTCAATCCGGTTGGGTCATTTGTCTGGGCGTTTGTCGTACTTGATGGCCTTTTGCGCGCGTTGCATCCGGGAAAGCAAGGAAATCACACGGTACCTACAAGGGGCTCGCGAAACCAATCCGTATCTTTTCCACGCGCACCATTTTGACAGGCAAGCATACTGCTGTTCCGCGCATGGTTTCTGGCGATGGCGTACTATATGATAAATTCATGAGAAAACTGCGCCAAACCATCAGGTTGCTCTACACCGGGCAAACACAGCTTGCCCGGCGATTCCGCTATGGTCTGATCGCTTTCGATGCGCTGACGATTATCTATTTCATTGCAACCGCGGCGCTGTCGAAGACACCGTTTATCGTCGCGCTGAATACCGCGCTCGGCGTTTTCATCCTCCTGGACCTCGCGGCACGGTTCTGGATATCCGAAAACCCGCGCCAAGAGCTTAGACGCATCTACACGCTTGCGGATCTGCTGGTTGTCGTGTCCCTGCTGCTTGCGCCCCTTGTCACCCAAAACCTCGCCTTCCTGCGCGTGCTGCGGGGGCTGCGCCTACTTCATGCCTACCACCTGCTGCGCGATCTAAGGCGCGAAAGCCTTTTCTTTCGCCGCCACGAGGATGCGATCCTCGCTGCGGTCAACCTGCTCGTCTTCATCTTCGTGACAACGTCGCTGGTCTTTGTGCTGGCCTTCGACGAAGGGGCTGGCATCGCCGGCTATATCGACGCGCTGTATTTCACGGTCGCGACGCTGACGACAACGGGCTTTGGCGACATCACCATGACGACGCCGGGGGGGAAGTTGTTATCGGTCTTCATCATGGTCGTGGGGGTTGCGCTTTTCGTGCAATTGGCGCGCGCCATCTTCCAGCCGTCCAAGATCAAGTACACGTGTCCGACATGTGGCCTGAACCGCCACGAACCGGATGCAATCCACTGCAAGCATTGCGGCGAATCTTTGAAAATCGAAACGGAGGGTGACACGGGGGCATAAGCGCGGCGGCAAATCCCGCTGATTGCCACCAGATTGCTTCGCCAAAAGATTTTGTCCGCGGGACCGGAGGGAAGAGCGGATAACTGCTTTTTGTGCTGCGCGAAGCCTGCCCGGGTCTATGTCACGGCTGTGCCGCCTGCCTTTTCGATAGCGGGATTATGCGACGCAATCTAGCGAGGCACCCGCCAACCTACAATCGGTCCGGCCCCACGGCTGTACGGGCAGTGATGGCTTCGGGGTGCCAGCCTTCCTTGTTGGTCGAATGCTGCCTAGCCGTCCTTGTGGACCACGGCATGCGTCCCGACACCATAGCGGGCAACCGTAAAGGCAAACAGCGCCATAGACACGACCGCGAGAAGTGACCCGACCTGCGCGACCACTTCTCCGCGTTCGGTAATTGCCATAGCGATCCCGGGTGCCAATACCACAGCGGCCGCCGTTGCTAACCAAAAGTGTACTTTGGCCAAGGCGCTGTTAGCCGCGCGCGGGGTTAAGGCATAGTAAGTGCCAAAGATGGCCATTGTGACAAACCCCACCAGATTGAGGTGACCGTGTGCGGGGGAAAGCATGTGGTCGTGGCTGGCGGACATCTGGATGCCCCAGATCATCCCGACAAGTGCGGCTAGTGCTGCCAGGGTAAAGAAGCGCGTTGGAATCGTTTTCATCTATGATCTCCTTTTGATGGTGTATGCTTATGCTAAATTCAGGCCCCCACAGCCGTTAGGCTGCCAATCAGTGCATCAATTAAATCAGTTTCGGTGTGCTTGATTGGATCTTCGACGGCCTCGGCCAGCCCAAATAAAAGAACGAGCCCAAGAACAGCAGAGTGGATTGCCACAGCTTTCTTCCGCGCAGCCCCGGCTTCGCCGGACAGGCGGTTGGCCAGCGCACTGTAAAGCCGGTTCGTGATCTGATGAACGCTATCACCGGGAACAACCTTGGGCCCGCTTTTGGACTTGCCGCCGATGGTCTGTGGCAAAAGGTACATCATGCGAAACCGGTTCAGGTCCTTAAGGTGGAAAACCGCTACGGCTCTGACAAACGTCGCGATAGCGTCATCGTTCTTCGTGGCTTCGGAAACAGCGGCTTCAGCCGCGTCTGCCTCGGCGGAAAGCCAAGGCAGGAACATCGCGTTCAATAGGGCATGTTTGTTCGGATACCAGTACAGGACCGCCTGTTTGGAGTGTCCAATCCGCCGCGCAACGGCACCAAACGAGACTGCATCAAGCCCATCCTTGGCGAGGATTTCCTGCGCTGCGGACAAGATTTTTACCTTCGTGTTTTCGTCTTGCATACGGACGATCCTTGACGACTTACCATCGGTAAGTTGAAAACATTGTAAGTGATCAGTAAATTGCTTTTTCTGGGTTTATATCACAAAATTGACCAAAAATATCGGCTTTCATCAGTAAAAGGAACGGCAATGGACCTTCTGAGCTTGGAAAACCCGGTTTTTGAAGTCTACGCGATTGCAGCCTCGATCATGGTGTTGAAAGTGATGCTGCAAGGCTGGATGACAGTGTACCGAATGCTAAAGGCAGGGTCCGGATGGGCAAGCCCCGAGGACTTGCGGCAAGGTCCGATCAACAAGAAGCCAGGTCCGGAACAGTTGGACGCAAACGACTATGTCGAACGATCGCGCCGTTTGCACCGCAACGATCTTGAGAACATTCCAGCGTTTCTGGCGGCAGGTTTGCTGTTCGTGATCATTGATCCGACCCTATGGATTGCACAGGTGCTGATGTATGGATTCGTACTAGCACGGGCCGCGCATTTCATCGTCTACGCCACAAAGGGATCCCACGAGCTGAGAGCGACGTTCTACACCATCGGATCATTAATTGTGATCTATATGGCGGTTCACGTATTATGGACTGTGATGCTTTAGCGCAGATCGTTTCCTGTCAACTGCCGGCCAGACCCGTGCTGAATATGCAGTTTGATCAAAAGTATAACGGGGGGCGTGCGGTCAGATACCGTGGTCGCCGTTATTGGTGATGGCAGCACCGTCCGGAGGACGGACGCCCGGCCGCTGCCACTGCGTCACAGAGCAGGGACATCAGCTGCCGGGACGCAGCACGCAGCAGAACCGCGTGACGTGCCCGGACATGCTGAGCGCGGCCTTGCCCAATGCAAAGGCACGACACCCCGCCAGCAGTCGAACCAAGCCTTTGCTGAAGGCTTGCAATCAGCCCCATGAGGGGCATGCCGCGCGAAGCGTCAACTGTGCCTGAAACCGGTTTCAACCCCGAGATTTCATTCTTCTGCCGGGGAGTGCGGACGCAATGGATTTTTCCGGACCTTCCGACGGAATCTCGATGTTGATTTCAAGGCTGGAAATGTCGTCGTTTCGCTCCATCCGGATATCAACGTCATCTTCCTTGATCTTGGTGTATTTGCGGATAACTGCAAGGATGTCGGCCTGAAGCATTGGCAGGTAATCCGGCCCGTCCGATCCATCGCGACGCTCATGGGCCAGCAGAATCTGCAGCCTGTCCTTTGCCGTCTGGGCCGACTTGGGGCGACGCGGTCTGAGTGAAAATCCGAACAGGCTCATGCTGACGCTCCAAAGAGACGGCTGAAAAAGCCCGGTCTCTTTTCGCCTTCCATGTGCATGTCGACATCTTCACCAAGCAGGCGCGCCACAGCAGTCTCATAACTTCTGCCCGCTGCAGAAGGTTCGTCGAGCACAACGGGCATCCCCACATTCGAAGCCCGCAAGATGGCCGGACTTTCGGGGATGACACCCAGAAGCGGGACCGCGAGAATTTCCAGAACATCCTCGATCGTCATCATTTCGCCGGCATCGATCCGGCGCTGGTCATGGCGGGTCAAAAGCACCTGTGCCTTGACCTCCGTCCCCTCGCTTTCGGCGCGCTTTGTCTTGCTTGCCAAAAGGCCCAGAACCCGGTCGCTGTCGCGCACGGATGAGACTTCGGGATTGGTCACGACAACAGCTTCGTCTGCAAAATACATCGCCAGTTGTGCGCCGCGCTCGATCCCGGCGGGGCTGTCACAGATGATGTAGTCGAACTGCTCTTTAAGCTCGTTCAGAACCTTCTCGACCCCTTCTTGGGTCAAGGCATCCTTGTCACGGGTCTGCGACGTGGGCAGGATCCAAAGCGTGTCCAGCCGTTTGTCCCGGATCAGCGCTTGCTTCAGGCGTGCCTCTCCCTGAATGACGTTGATGAAATCGAAAACCACGCGGCGCTCGCATCCCATGATCATGTCAAGATTGCGCAGGCCGACGTCGAAATCTATCACGACCGTCTTGTGCCCACGTTTCGCCAAGGCGGCGGCGATTGCCGCGGCCGATGTGGTTTTACCTACGCCGCCTTTGCCCGATGTGATGACGATCACTTTCCCAAGCGGCGCTTTGTCTTTCAGTTGTGTCATTCTACCCTCTCAATGCAGAGTGTTTCGTCTTCGAGGAAAACCTGAACGCTGCAACGCCGCAGGTCGGTATCAATCGTCTCGCTTGTCTTGAAAAGCCCCGCGACTGCCAGGAGCTCGGCTTCGAGCTGGCGGCAGAAAATTCTGGCGCTGGCATCGCCGTTCGCACCTGCCATCGCCCGGCCGCGCAGCGTCCCGTAAATGTGTATGTTGCCCGAGGCGACGACTTCGGCACCGGAGGCGACTGAACCGATCACCGTAAGATCACCCCGTTCGGCCACGATCATCTGGCCCGAACGGACATGCTTGGTGATGATCTTGTTTTCGACACGGGCAAGGCCCCGCGTCCGTGCCGGCGCGTCGCTGCGCACCTTGTGTGCAGGCGCGTCCCGACCGATCTGAACGGGAATAAGGCCAAAGGCTTCGGCTAACGCGCGTTGCTCTTCGTTGGCGTTCTGCACGCCGAAAAGCAAAAGCCCTTTTGATTTTATTGCCGTGATCACCTCCCGAAGAAGATCCCGGTCGACCAGGTTTGGCACCGGCTCCAGATCAAGCACGATGGGCGCTCCGACCAACAGATTGGATGCCGTCCTGATCTTGTCCTCGAGTGCCGCGAAAAAGCTTGCGTCCGGTTTGTCCACATCGATCCTGATCGCAAGCGCGGTCAGGAACCGACCGCGAACCTGAAAGGGATCCATGCGCACCGAACCACGTCGAGACCCGTATTCTGCATCACTATTCTCCACAAAAAAACTGCGCTCCTGCTCTTTTTTAGTGCGTGTAAACCCGCTTATTATTTTTGCTTCTAGGGATATCGCGGGTGAAAGCCACTCAAGTTTTGTGACTCGCACCGCCTTGCGGCAAACCTTCGCCGTCAATAGGCGAAGTTACTCCAATGGCAGAAGCCCGCGCATCTGCCGAGTAGATGGAATGGTCTTCCAACCCAGCCGAACCGTCGCACCGCTTTGGCTGAAAACGGCGGGGACGAAGCCGTTTACAAGAAGTGGTGCGGGCAGGGGGCACAGCACTGACCCAGACGCCTCCACGTTGGATACAGGACGAGAAAGCTCGCCTTTGATGTTGATGCCGCTGGACGGAATGACAGAACCGGGTGACCCAAGGGGGGGGGGGCGGGTTTGAAAGTCGATTTGATACTATTTGGGGAATGCCATCACGGGGCGTTTGCACAGTAGGTACACAGCACTGCAACCCAACTTCACGCGGGCGCATGGTTCGGAACTGTAATCAAACACATGAGTGCCACTTGGGTTGATATCTAAAGCCACCCAGACAAAAACAGTGCCCAGTGCAAGAAAAATGCCAGGGCGAGGGACGGACCAAAAGGAATGTTCGCGCTTGAATCACCGCCTCTGACCAAGGCAACGGCAATCCCCGTGATGGAGGAAATCAGGATCATGGATGGCAGCGCCTGCCATCCCATCCAGGCCCCGGCAGCCGCAAGCAGTTTTGAGTCACCAAGCCCGAGCGCATCTATTCCGCGTGCCCTGAAATAGGCAGCCCCGATGGCCCAAAAGACTGCAAATCCCGCGACGGTACCGATCACCTGATCAACGGGAACCGATCCGTCCCTCCACACCGCGAGCAGCAGCCCGCACATGATCAACGGCAACGTGCCTGCGTCAGGCAAGCGAAAGCTTTGCCAGTCCGTAACACTAAGCCAGATCAAAACGGCGACCAGCGGCGGCGTCGCAATGACATCAAGCTGTGTCGGGCGCGTTTGCGAAAGAATGAACAGAAGATAATCCAAAAAAGAACCTGTAAATAAGCCAAGACATGACAGTAACGAACCGGAAGCACTTGCACCTGATACTGCCCAGAAACCCTGTTTTGAAATTATTTTACAGTTCAGGGAACTTTTTGAAACTAACTTCCAGATCCCCGCGTGCCTTCGCTCGTATGTCGGGCTTAAAAACTTGCCGCTGGTTTTCAGGGAATGGTGGGTAAGCCTATTTTGCATATTCCAACGTTCCAAGTGGAGGAAGTTTAATGTCAATTAACAAGAAAAAGGCGTTTGTCAGCGCAGGGGCCGTAATCGCAACGGTCTGCGCCACGACAGCGTGGGCATCTTCGCATCGCGAAGCACCCGGTATCACGGCGATGCCAAAAGTGGATGCCACGGATTTTTATATGTTTCGAAGCTACGAAACAGGCAAAGAAGATACTGTAACGTTCATCGCAAACTATCAGCCTTTGCAGTCACCTTATGGCGGTCCCAATTATTTCACGATGGACAGCGACGCTGTGTATGAAATCCACGTGGACAATGACGGCGACGCGATGGAAGATATCACGTTCCAGTTCCAGTTCAAGAACACGCTCGCGAATGCAGGCAAGGGCATTGCGCTGAATGTCGGCGGTCAGGACATTGCGATCCCATTGCGTCAGGCCGGCACCATCGGGGCTGGCAACACCTCGGCACAAAACGAATTCGAAAGCTATACCGTCCGCAAGATCAATGGCGACCGCCGTTCCGGTTTTGCCGCAAGCGCGCTGCTGACGAACACAAGTGGCGGTGGCACGTCGTTCAACAAGCCGATTGATAACATCGGCAACAAAACCATCGCTGACTATGCAACATACGCTGATGGCTTTGTCAGCGCGGCTACGATCCCCGATTGCTCGGCACCGGGTCGCGTTTTTGTCGGTCAACGCGCAGAAGCGTTTGCGGTCAACCTTGGTGAGATCTTCGACCTTGTGAACCTCGTCCCTATTCAGGGTGCGGCGAACGCCATGTATCCTCAATATGACGTAGCATCGCCATTCGCCGGCGGGATTACCCAAGACCGCGCGAACGATGATCTGATTGACAAGTTCAACGTCACATCGCTGGCCATCGAAGTGCCTATTTCCTGTCTGACAGGGGACGGTAACGGCGTAATCGGTGCCTGGACCACTGCAAGTCTGCCGCAGGCACGGCTGCTGGATCCAAGCCCCACCTATGAAGGAACAGACAAAAACGGCGGGGCCTATGTGCAGGTTGCACGGTTGTCTGCGCCTTTGGTGAACGAGGTTGTCATCGGCTTGCCTGACAAGGATCTGTTCAACGCTGCCGAACCGACCCAAGATGGTGCGCTTGCGCCTTATGTCACCAATCCGACGTTGCCCGAACTTGTCGAACTGCTGTTCGGCGGTGTTGCCGGTCTGCCTTCAGAGCTTGCGCCAAACAACTTTCCGCGCAATGACCTTGTCGCGGCGTTCCTGACCGGTTTCCCCGGCTTCAACCAGCAGGCAACCGTTACAGGATCTGAAATGATGCGCCTGAACACCGGTGTGCCGGCAACGCCTCTTGCCAGTCAGAACGTCTTTGGTCTGGTTGCCGAAGATCTCGCCGGATTTCCAAATGGCCGTCGCCCGGCGGATGATACCGTCGACATCGCCCTGCGCGTTGTCATGGGGCGTTTGTGTCACCCCGTACCTCTTGGCCAAGAGCTGAGCGGCGATCCAACCGCTGCTGACGACGTCAATCTTGGGCTTTGTGCTCCGGCAGATGCACCCGTTGGAACTGCGGCGTTTACAGATGGCGCGCCAATCAAACCAACCGATCTTCGCGCGACGTTCCCGTATCTGAACACGCCGCTCGCCGGATCGCCAAACTAAGTGGAGGATCGTATGACACTCACGATGAGACAGACACTTACACCCAAGGGCAAGTTGATCGCGGGAGCCTCCGTGCTCTTGCTGGTGGCTGCTTGCGGGGGAGGCGCGCTTTCCGGGATCAACACCTTGGGCGCGGCCTTTGTGAAAGCATTCCAGACGAATGCAAACGGCAGCGCTTTGGCTGATCCTGCGACGGCAGGGTTGACCGTAAACCCGAATATCGATCCGTTTAACCCATAAGGGTCATGGGTTGCCATTCAGGCAAGCAACGACCGGGGGCGC
>NZ_DS999213.1:1611946-1688717 GCF_000156335.1 Roseobacter sp. GAI101 | reverse complement strand
CCCGCGCCGATCATGTCATTGGAATAGTACAGAAAATCCAGATCAGGGGAGCGTTCCAGCATGTCTTGCGTCATCTCGCGGCCCTTCGCCAGCGCGGAGCCTCCGGAATAGAACGCGCGGTCTTCAATCTCGATCCCCGCTTTGGCAAGCCCTTCGGTAAAGCCTTCGAACCGTTTGCGCGCACGATGGTCCAAAGGCATCTTGGTGCCCATGAAGCCGATACGCTCATAGCCTTCCTTCAGGATCGCCTTGGCCATCTCGTTGCCCGCGCGGCGATGCGAAATGCCGACCATCGCATCAATCGGGCGGCCGTCGACATCCATGATCTCGACCACGGGGATACCTGCGTTTTTCAGCATGGCGCGGGTGGCATCGGAATGCTCGAGCCCCGCGATGATCACGCCCGAGGGCCGCCAAGACAGCATTTCGTACAGGACGCGCTCTTCCTTTTCCGGCATGTAGTCCGTGACGCCGACGACAGGTTGCAAAGGCGTATCCTCAAGCACCTGATCCCCTATTTACATCTGCGGTATCGCTGGCACCGTATTGACCGGCACGCCGAAGGCCCGGCGCGTGACGACAACACTGCGGCCAGCAAAGCTTTCCCGGCGCACGATCCTGCTGCGTAGATTTACGGTGATGTCATCGACTTCGGCCAAAATATCGATGTCAAAATTCTGCGAGGTGAACCCCGCCAACGCGGGCCGGACGGCCCCGACGCGGTCAAGGTCTTGGGGGGTCAGCACCCCGGCACCTGTGCGTCTGCTTTCAAGCCGCAGCGCAGCAGAGCGGTTGTTGAGCACCGCGCGCAAAAGCAGTGGCGCGGCCGTATTCAGGTTAAGCGTTGCCGTTGCAGGCAGAAAATCGACGTAGGGTGAAAGTGCGGTGATCGTTTCGGGTGATATGCCGCGTAAATCCGACAGGTTTTTCAAACCGGGACGGCTGGCAATTTCAGCGGCTATCCGTGCGCCATCTGCACGGCTGATCTCAAGCTCGGCAAGAACGCGCAAAAGCGCTTCAACCTCGACCTGTGCCCCACCGGCAAGGCGTGTCAGGTTCAGCTTGGCCTGCGCGTCACGGATTGTGACAGAAAACCGTCCTGTCGAAAGGCCTGCCTCTTGTTGGGCGACTTGCGCCCAGGCCTCTGTGTAATTATCCGTGTCGGCGGCGGTCACCATGTCACGGCGTAGCGCAGTCACTGCGCTCGCCTCGGCCCCTCTGGCCAATGCGTCTGCGGCTGTTGCCGCTGCCATGGACTGCGCGCGCCGCAACGACACCTCTTGCGAGGTAAGCATCAGGAATACGACGATTGAGGCGATCGAAAGGATCACCAGCACATTGATCAAGACGATCCCTGCGTCGCGGTCTCGTTTCATTCCGCCGCCCCCGCGGGCACGTCAACAAGACGGCTGACTGTGCCTTCTCGCAGTTCCAATTGCAGTTCAACCGCCTTCAAGATGGGGGTCAGGCCCAGCGATTGAGTTTGCTCGATTGGCCAACTGTCATGCCAGGTCCCGGCAGAATCCAGCGATCTGAACCGGATGGAATTCACCCCGTCGATCATCTGCTGGTTGAAATCCCTGCGTGACAGGCTTCGCAGGAAAACACCCGACGTTGCCTGATAGGACAACACACCCGTGCCCGTCCGGTTCATGGTTACGCCGTTCCTAGCCTGCCTCACGCTGCCTGAATCCGATTCCTGCAAATCACGGCTAAAGACGGTCATCGCACGATCGATCTGCCCCAATCTTTCCAAGCGCCCTTCGGTTCCTGATTGGACCCGCAGAATATTATCCAGCATCGTAAAGCCGGCCAGACCGACCAGGGAAAACAGCGCGAGCGCGACGAGCACCTCGACGAGCGTCAGGCCCGCCTCTGCGTTGCGGTGCGCCTGTCCGCTCATGCCGAGGCGGACCCGATCATCGTAATCGCGCCCGCGCCCACATTCAGCACTGCAAGGCCACGACTGCACAGGCCTAATCCGCTGAATTTGAAGGGTCCAAGCACACCGGAAAAGCCCTTGTCACGGGTTAGACCGCTGGCGGACTGTTCCCGTATCCGTCCCAAAAGGCGCGCTGTTTCGACACCGTCAAATGCGACTCCCGCAAGTATCCCCGCGCTGGACCCATGCGCCTCTTGATACGCGACGGCGAAGGGTTCGAACGCAAGCGGGTCCGGGGCGGCGTACCAGGCATCTCGCAATGCGGGCAAATTACCGGGATCGCGCGATGACCACTGCGACGACCCCAGAACCTGGGTCTTGCCCCGAAACGCCGAGGCCAAAGCTTCGAGTTCCGCACCTGCGCCGGGCAGATACACGGCCTTGGGCAGGGTGCCTCCATTTGCCTTAGTCAATTTGGCAACTGCGATTGCCGGGTCGGTTTCGATGAGGGGGGGCAATACGGTTTGCCCGGTCCCTTTGCCGACGAGCGCCGCAGCCTCGGCGGATCGTGATCCAAATGCGCCGGGGGGTACGACCACGCCAACGGTGTTCAAACCGCGTCTGGCCGCAAAGGTCAGGACCGCACGGGCAGATTGTTCCGGCGTGACACCTAGTACGAACACACCGCCCCCCGCGACGCTGACATCATTCGACAAGGTCAGGACGGGTACGTTCGACCCGACCACCTGAGAAACCGCAGCGACCTGCGCCCCGAAAAGCGGGCCGACAATCATGCGCGCGCCTGCGGCAACGGCAAGTCGCGCGGCAGTGGCGGCGGTTTCGGGCGTATCCCCTGAATCAAAAAAGGCCATCTCGCCTGTATCGCTCAGAGTGTTGCCGCCAAGGGTTGCGGCATTGCGCATGATCTGCCCTAGTTGCGGTGCACGGCCAGACACAGGTGCCAAAAGCGCGGCCCGGCCCGGCCCATCGCTTTTGGCTGGCGTGCCCTCAAGGATGCTGCCCACCCCGGTGGCAGAACATGCAGAAAGAAGCGAAGCAGATGCTGCCAGACCAGAAAGAAATAGCCGTCGATCGTGTCGCACGGCGGCCCGCGCGGGGACGTCAGATTGCATCGATAATCGGTCTGTCATTGGTGGCACTCCTGTTTTTCGGGGGTACGGTTGTGTTGAACCTGCCCGCCGCCACTATGGCACGGATGACGGGGATGCCGCCACAGGTGCGTACAGTTTCGGGCAGCCTGTGGTCGGGGCGCGCGTTGTTGGACGGCGGTTTGGTGCTGACCTGGCAAGGAACCTGGAGCAACCTGTGGCGCGGGCAGATCGGTGCTGACCTGAACCTGACCGGGGAGGGTACGCTGCTGAAAGCAAATGCCTTTGCCAGCCCGTGGCAGCTTGGCCTTGGGGATGTGTCCGGACGCGCCGGTGCCGATCTGCTGGCGTTGGTGCCGGACGCGTCGCCGTGTGACGGGCAAGCTGTTGTCGATATCAAACGGGTAACCTGGTCGCGCAACCGTGTGACCAGCCAAGGGCAGGTGCACATCAGCGAAAGCAATTGTCAGGCCCCCGGGCGAACGGCATTGAAGACGCCCCCGCTTGATTTGGTTCTGACCAGCGAGGGGGCTGATGCCGTTGCGACGCTGACAGCAAATGACATCGCCAAGTCGCAAATGGGCCAGATGCGTCTGGGTCCTGATGGCTGGGTCAAACTGAGGGTTGAACCGGCTGCGGCGCAATTGATGCCGGGCCTGCCGGACAGCGGGCCAACGCTGCTGGAGTTTCAATTGAACTAACCGTACCAGCCACATCAAATCACCAGATTGTTCAGATTTACGATGGGCAGAAGAATGGACAAAACCAACAACATCACCACGCCCCCCATCAGCAAAAGGACTGCGGGTTCAACCAAAGCCACAAGGGCTGACACCAAGGCGTCAAGATCGCGCGCCTGATCCGCGGCCGCGCGCGTCAGGCTCGCGCCCAGCGTGCCGCCCGCTTCGCCGCTGGCCACCATCGCGACCAGCAAGGGGGGGAAGACAGCCGCCTGATGCATCGCCTTTGACAGTGCTGTGCCTTCGCGCACGCGTGCGCCTACGGCCTGCGCCTTGGCCCGTATATAGCGGT
The DNA here is from genome assembly GCF_000156335.1 of Roseobacter sp. GAI101. Classification (GTDB taxonomy): domain Bacteria; phylum Pseudomonadota; class Alphaproteobacteria; order Rhodobacterales; family Rhodobacteraceae; genus Sulfitobacter. The sequence continues at coordinate 1,684,694 of NZ_DS999213.1, read as the reverse complement.
TGCCAATCGTGTCCCCTGCCGCTTCCAAGGCTTCTGAAAGCGGTACACGGCTGACCGTCAAGGTCGCCAAAGTGCCCGCGAACTGTGTTGCGTTGGATTTCAATACGAAATGCCGCATAGGCCAGGCCCGCGCTGTCCATTGATCAAACCGCAGACGTGCATCGGGTCGTCCAAGCAGCAATGCTCCCAGTGCAATCAGCCCCAGAATACCGCCCAGCATGATCAGTCCGTAACTCGCAACAAAGTCACTGACTGAAATCAGGCTGCGGGTCAAAAACGGCAGCTCAGCGCCGCGCGAGGTGAAAACCTTGACGATGTCAGGGACCACATAGACAAGCAGCGCGACGATCACCCCCAAAGAGACCAGCGCCAGGATCGCCGGATATAGCAGGGCAAGCTGAACGGTCTGACGGTTCTTTGACCGGGTTTCGACAAAGTCGGCCAGATGATCCATCACATCACCGAGCCTGCCCGACGTTTCGCCGGCTTTGACGGATGCGCGGTAGAACGCACCAAAGATGTGGGGGTGTGAATCAAGCGCAGGCGCAAGTCCCTGTCCATCCAGCACATCGGCCCGTAGCGTCAACATCAATGCGGCAACCCTTGAATTGGTGGCCTGATCCGCAACGGTCTTCAGCGCATCTTCAATACGGACGCCGGCACCAATCAACGTCGCAAGCTGCCGCGTTACGACGGTCAGCGCTCTGCCGCCAATGCCCTTGCTGCGGCCGCCCCCGAACAGCGATACGCCTGAAATCCCCTTGCGCGTCGGTTCAACGGAAAGCGGCAACAATGCCCGTGCGCGTAATTCCTGCCGCGCCGCGCTTGCGCTTGATGCTTCGATCAGACCGCTGCTGCCGGCCCCCGATTTATCAACTGCCTTGTAAGAAAATGCTGCCATGTCCTAGACCATATCCGGTATCACAAGGTCATCACGCACGGCGCGGGCGACCTCTTCGACCGTTGTCTTGCCTTGACGCAGCTTATCTACCCCGTCCGCCAGAATACCAGGCCCCTTTGCACGGGCACGGTCTTGCAAACGCGCCTCTGATGCACCTTCGTGTATCAGTTTTTCAAGCTCCCGATCGATCTCTATGATCTCGTAGATGGGCAATCGGCCCTTGAAGCCTTGATTTTGACAGGCCTCGCAGCCCACTCCGCGCTGGACAGTTTCGCCGGCGGCAATTGCCCCCGATAACAGCGCACTTTCGCTTTCGGTGATGACATGTGGTGCAGCGCAATCCGGGCAGACGCGGCGCACCAGGCGTTGCGAAACCAACCCGCGCAGCATCGGGGCCAGCAAAAAGCGTTCCACGCCCATCTCTACCAAGCGTGAAACCGCGCCGATGGCCGTATTGGTGTGAAGGGTCGAAAGAACAAGGTGGCCAGTCATCGCGCTTTCTACCGCGATCTGCGCCGTCTCACGGTCCCGAATTTCGCCGACCATGACTACATCCGGATCCTGCCGCAAAATCGCACGCAGACCTCGCGCAAATGTCAGGCCCGTCTTGCTGTTGACCTGCATCTGGCCCACGCCATCCATCGAATATTCGATCGGATCTTCGACGGTCATAATATTGCGAGATCGGTCATTCAGCCGCCCAAGCGCCGCATAAAGCGATGTCGTTTTGCCGGACCCTGTCGGGCCGGTCACCAGCAACAATCCATCAGGCCGGGCAAGGATGCGTTCAAAGGTCTCGCGATCACGAGTGCTCATCCCCAGATGGCTGATGCCGCGTTGCGTCTGGCTGCGGTCCAGCAGGCGCAGCACCACCCGTTCGCCAAACTGCGACGGGATCGTGGATACACGCACATCAAGGTCATAACCGCCGACCCGAAGGCTGACCCGCCCATCCTGCGGTTGACGCTTTTCCGCGATATCAAGCTTGCCCATCACTTTGATCCGGCTGACCAGAAGCCCTGCCAAGGCGCGCTTGGGTTCAATGACCTCCCGCATGACACCATCGACGCGAAACCGGACGATAAGGCGGCGTTCTTCCGTCTCGATATGGACGTCCGACGCGCCTTCCTTGACCGCCTCAAGCAGGAGCGCGTTGATCAGCCGAACAACGGGGGCATCGTCATTCTGATCCAGAAGATCGTCAACCGCCGCTGCCGTGTCGGCAAGCGCATTCAGATCATCCCCTGCCGCTGCCTCAGCCGCCTCGGATGCACTGTCACGGTAAATTCGGCCTAATGCGGCCTCAAACTCTTCGGCCCCGATGGGGGCAAAGACAATGGGCTGTTCGGCCCTGCGCTGCGCCTCCATCAGCACGTCAACAGTGGCACCGGGGCGAAAGTGGCATCCCAAGGGGCCGCCGGCGGGCGCGGCCATCAGGATCACGCCGTTTGACTTGGCAAAACTGTAGCTCAGGCGGGGAAAGGATGGCGTTTCATCAAGGCTCATTGCGCATTCTCCAAGGTCAGGCGTGCGGCGACGATGCCGGGTGCGGTTCTTCGGTCCATCTCGATCGCGACAAGGGCAATTTCCGCGTCAGTCTCCATCGCTGCAATCCATTTGATAACGGCATCATAGGGGGCATCGTCCAAGGTGACCCGCACCAACGCGCCCTCTGGCTCAAGCCGCCGCACAAGAACCTGGGCACGTGCCGCACTGTCGGTGATGCGGGTGGCGAGCGGCGTCGTGACGACAGCGACCGTCGCGACTTCAACGGGCTGGTTCCCCTGATTTTCTGCGGCTTCAATCAGAGTTTGATAACCCTGAATTTCAACGCGGGCCGCCGTCCTTGCTTCGCTTAGCGGTACCCAGCCAAAACGATAGCCGGCGAACAAGATCACCAGCGGAAGGGCGATAAGCACCAGTATCCTTTCCCGAAGCGACAGACGGTTGAACGCGTTCATTTCACCCCTCCCATCGTCACGACAAATTCAGCTTCCGCCACCCCGCCCGACGCCGTAGCGGCACCGCTGGTCACAACAAAGCCGCTTGCGCGCAGCAACCGTTCCGCTTGCTGCAGATCGTCCAGCCCCGGCACCTCGACCGACATCGTCAGCCGCGCAGGATTGTCTGCAAAGGCCAGACGTCGAAAGCTGATCTGGTTGTCAGCCTCAAGCAACGCCGCGGATACGTTCCCGAGTATCGTAAGGAATGCACTGCCTTTCGGGGCAGGTGCAGCGGGGGCAAGACGGCGCAGAATGGGTTCCACATCGGCGGTGACGATAAGACCGGGAAGCACCGTATCGATTGCCGCTTGCGCCGCTGCGCGTTCGCGTTCCGCAATCCGGGTGAGCGCAACAGTATCTACAACGATCAGACCAAGGTGACCGATAACCCCGATCATGGCGATGATCGCAGCGCGCTTTATATGCCGTGTCCAATCAGTGGCCTTGGGGGCAAATGCGCCTTGCCGCAGATCAACGCCCAGATCTTTGGGGTCGGGTTTGGGCGGGCGCGCATCGTAAGCGCGGGCATCCATGGTATCTGGCAACGCTTCGCCATAGCTTTGGATTTGCGGTTTGGCTGCCTGCGCCCAGATCAGCGGCAGCATGGCGACTGATACAACAAAGCCGGTCCCGTCCGAGACTCGCACCAAAGCACGCCCGTCGCTGATCCAGACCGCCCATACTGGGCCTTCATCGGCCGTGGCAGGTGTGGGAAGTGCGAATATTTCGGGCAGAACGGGGGTATCGCCGGCAACGGCTGCAGCCTGCATGACGTTTCGATCCACGACGGCGGCAAGAACCTGATCGGGTCCGTCCAGCGTCCGGCAGAAAGCGATGTGAATATCTTCAAGCGGTGCGCTGATGCGGTCTTCTAGCGCAAAGGGCAAAGCAGCACGCTTGGCCCGTGTGCCGCGCACCGGCAAAACGGCTGCCATCAGGCTGACCTGTTCGCCGGGCAAAACCACAGGTGCAACCTGCAGGGAATCAGCCAGTGCGTCGCAAAGGGAAATGGTGAACTCTGACGGCAGTGAAGGTGAAAATTGAGTGCTCTGAAACACGCGTTTTGAACCCACCCGATCCGGGTCGATTTTTGCGGTTTGCCGCTCGTTTATGTGCACCTTTTGCAAGGTTTCATCATTGTGCGGGGGCCGGTTTTTCAATAGAATTCCTTCATTATGACCCAATAAAATAGGTACGTTTCAGGATGATAAAGAGTTTCGGGAAGGGTACAACAACGATGAAAAAACTTCGTCTTGCGGCACCAGAAAAACGGATTGCCAATCATCAAAGACGTCACCCGGAATCCGGTGTGACGCTGATCGAGATGATGGTGGTTTTGGTCATCATCGCATTGGTCGCCGCGATGATTGTCCCCAACGTGATCGGTCGCCCGAACGAGGCGCGCGTTGCCGTGGCCAAAACTGACATACGCGCCATTTCAAGCGCGCTTGAACTCTACCGTCTGGACAACCGGACCTACCCCACGACATCTCAAGGGCTTGCCGCGCTGGTGCGACGGCCCACATCTCCCCCCGAACCGTCTAACTGGGTGCAGGGCGGTTATCTGCCCGAAGATCCCACCGACCCATGGGGCAACGCCTATCTTTACCGATCACCGGGAGACACAGCGAATTTCGATCTGATATCGCTTGGCGCTGACGGGGCGGTTGGTGGCACCGGCGTGGATGCCGACATTGCCAACTCAAGCACACCGACGAGCGGATGAGCGACAGTCGCGTCCCAAAGCGAGTGCAGGCAAAGCGCCCTAAAGATGCGGGGGTGACCCTTGTCGAAATATTGGTCGTACTGGCCATCATCGGCGTCATGGCATCTGTCTTGGGGCTTAGCGTTTCCGGGGGCGCGCGTAACGCAGGCGTTCTTGAGCGGGAAGCGACGCTCTTGTCCGTCAGGCTCGAGAGGGCCGCTGACAGTGCCGCGCTGAACGGGACACCCGCCGGTTTTAGATGGGATGCGAAAGGATATTCCTTTCTCAGCCTGCAAGGCGGTGCTTGGGCAGCGCATCCCGACGCCATCCTTGCTGCGCCGCATTCGGTGGACCGCGCTGTGGTGCTGTCGGTCTTCGGGCAGGCGCGCGGCCAATATCTGATCCGGTCCGATATGCTGCCTTCCGTGACGAACCCAGACACCAACAGCCCTGTTCCATTGCAAGTTGCCTTTGTCGGATCAAAAGACGCATGGAATGTGGTTTTCGATGGCGTGACAGCCCGGTCCCAACGCAAACTTGAGAGGGGGCGACCATGACAAGTGCAGCAAATGGCCCCGAAGCCGGATTTACCTTGCTTGAGGTGCTGGTTGCGCTGGCGGTGCTTGCCGTCGGGGCGGTGTCGCTTTTGACGGCAACCCAGACCCATGTCACCCGCATATCGGATATCGAGAATCGCACCGTAGCAAGGTGGGTCGCTGACAACCGGCTGGCCGCGCTACGCATCGGCGTGCAGCAACCGGATGTCGTGGAAATGCTGGGTCAAAGTTGGGACGTCGGTGTCACGCGTATGGAAACGCTAGATCTGGACTTGCAAAGGGTTGATGTCGCTGTTGCCTTGTCGTCCGAAAATCGTAATCTGTTCACGCTGACGGGGTTCATCGACACTGCGGGCGATGGTGCGCAGGTGCCGCAATGAAGCCGCCTGTGCGCTTTTTGATACCTGTCCTTGCTGTATGTGTCACGGCGTCGCTTGCCATTGCGGCGGGGCAGGTGTTCTGGCACGTCATGGGTGAAACGTCCGAAAAACCCGCTGAGATTTCTTTTCCTGCCAGATCGGCCCCCCCCGCACCTGCGCCCGTCGATCTGATACCGGCCGTTGCGTTGGCTCCCTTTGGCAGCGCCGAGCAAGAACAGCAAACGCCCGTGACACCGCAGGCGACAACACTAGATCTGGCGCTGCGCGGTATATTGCTGCAATCTGACCCTTCGCTTTCTTTTGCATTGATCGCGACAGACGGGGCCACGCTGCGATATGCAACCGGTGACAGCATCGCCGGCAAGGCGGTGCTGATGGCCATCAACGATCGGCACGTCGTGTTGGATGTTGACGGCACGCGCCAAATTCTGGGTTTCCCGAATGCAGAAATGCCTGACCTGTCCATCGCCGAGACTTCCGAGAATCCTACACCGCTTAGCAATCTGGATCGCTTGCGGGCGGCACTTTCTGTCGGCTCGGGGTCGATTGAAATCAAAGATCCGCCGCCGCCCGAGACCACTGAGGAATACATCAGCATGTGGCGCGAGCGCATCATTCGCAATCCCAATCAGGTTTTAGGCGAAATTGGTCTGCTTGCGACGGAAAAAGGCTATATCGTCGACGAAACTCACGATCCAGGCGTAAAACTTGCTGGCCTCAAGGCTGGCGATCGTGTCGCAAGAGTAAATGGGCAGACAGTGGGAAACATAGAACAAGATCGCAAATTTTTCGATGATGTTGCGGCCTCAGGTGTCGCACGGTTGGAAGTCGTCAGAGATGACAAGACGTTCGTCTTGTCTTTCCCCCTGCGATGAATAGCCGTCTGGTCCCCCTGCTGGCGCTGGTATTCCTCGCGGTCACAGCCCTCGTTCGTCCCCATGTGGCGCAGGCCCAAGAGACGTTCGTGATAAATCTGCGCGGGGCCGACATCAGCCTGCTGGCCGAACAGGTTTCCGAAATTACGGGACGCACCCTTGTTCTGGATCCGAACTTGACCGGCGACGTGACCGTGGTTTCGCAGCAATCCCTTGATAGCGAAGGGGTCTGGGCCCTGTTCCAGTCAATTCTGCGGGTGCGCGGGTTTGCAGCCGTTGAAACAGGTGCCGTCTGGCAGATCGTACCCGAACTTGATGCGCGGACCAAAGGCAGCCCCCAGAAGATCGACACCCCCGGCAGCCAGGACGTTGTGACGCGCCTGTTGCGGCTGAACCGTTTGCCATCCGCCGAAGCGGTACGGGTTTTGCGCCCGCTGATCGACGAGGCCGGATACATCGAGGCGATCGAGGACCCAAACGCAATCGTTGTGACTGATACGCTGGCGAACGTGGACCGCATCGTCGCCATCGCGACCACCTTTGACGGCGAGGCCGAAATGGAAGCAGAGGTGATCCGTTTTACCTATGCGGAAGCCGGCACCGTTGCGACCGCAATATCCGAAGTGCTTGGGCCCGCTGGGACAGGGGCCCGGCTGTCGGTTGATGTAAGTTCGAACGTGCTTCTTGTGCGTGGCACGCAGCGGGACATTTCGCAAATCAGAAGTCTGGCGCGGGCGATGGATACCTCGCCACGGGTCGCGCAAAGCGAAACTGTGAGCACCTCGATCTACAGGCTGCAGTTTGGCGAAGCGACCATCGTCGCTGATCTGGTTCGCAACACACTCACCGGTTCAACAGATCTGACCAATCCGGTTGCTGCCAGCTTGGGCGAGGACCCGGCTAATCCCGACGCGCAAAGTTTTGGGAGTGGCCCCGATGCCGCCCCGATTTCACCTGTCTCCGTTCAGGCGTCGATCGAGACAAATTCGGTAATCGTACGCGGTACCCAGCGGCAGCTTGCCGAAGTTTCACAACTGATCAAGGCACTGGATGTCCGTCGCCCGCAAGTCATGATCGAGGCTGCAATCGTCGAGGTGTCTGGCGACGTCGCCGAGCGTCTGGGCGTGCAACTTGGCATCGGTGAAAATACAGAAACCGGCAGCATTGCCGCCACGTCTTTTGGCAACGGGGGCGGCTCACTTCAGAACGTTCTGGTCGCTTTGGGGCAAAGCAACGCTGCTGCGCTTTCTACGGGGCTGTCTGTCGGGCTGGCGTCGGATAGTTTCGGCGCACTGATCCAGGCCTTGAACACATCGACAAGTGCCAATCTGCTTTCGACCCCGTCTGTGACCACCATGGACAACCAATCCGCCACAATCGTGGTCGGCCAGAACGTGCCATTCCGAACCGGGCGTTTGACAACCGATGGTGGGAATGTCGCCGAAGTGATCGAACGCGAAGACGTCGGTATTACGATGGTCGTCAAACCACGCATTACAGCGGGCGGGGTCGTGCAGCTTGAGATCGAACAAGAAGTGTCATCACTGACCAATCAGGCCGTGACAGGCGCGGCCGACCTCGTGACCAACCGGCGCGTCATCAACACGACGGTATTGGCTGAAAATGGCGGAACCGTAGTGCTTGGCGGGCTGATCACCGATGACAGACTGCAAAACAACCAAAAGGTACCGCTGCTAGGGGACGTTCCGGTCCTTGGCAATCTTTTCAAAAGCCGCAACAACAGCCGTAGCAAACGCACGCTGTTTGTCTTTTTGCGCCCTACGATCATGCTGACCCGCGCCGATCTGGAAAAGGCCGCCGAAACGCGCTATCGCCGTGCCCAGAACGCCGAAGCGACGGTTCAGCCGCGCAGCCTGTTGAAGCACGAAAAGGTCACGAAATTGCCGCTGGAGATTGATGGGCTTTACTGAGTGCAATCGGCGCAGCAACACTCGGTTCCGTTAGCAATGGCGGGATGTGTACCGGCTTGAACGCTTCCCAATAAACTCAACAATACATCGACGCCGTCAGGTCCAGGGCCCCGAGCGTCTGCGGTTTCGGGTCTTCGGGATACGGCTGACAGACGTGGGTTTCTCAGCCGCGACCGGGGCTTGTCCTCGTTGCCCAGGCATCGCCCGAAGAGCGGCCACGCGGTTTTCGGTCGCAGGATGGGTCGCGAAGAGATTGTCGCGCTTGTACGCGTGCAGCGGATTGACGATGAACATATGCGCCGTCCCCGGGTTGCGTTCGGCCGCAGGGTTGTCGATGCGTGCAGCCCCCATGGCGATCTTCTCGAGCGCTGACGCGAGCCAAAGCGGCTGGCCGCAGATTTCGGCCCCGGCTTTGTCAGCGGCATATTCCCGTGTTCGGCTGATCGCCATCTGAACCAGCGCGGCTGCCATCGGTGCCAAGATCATCATCAAAAGCGACCCGACCAACCCAAGACGCTCCCGAGATCCGCCGAAGAAGAGCGCGAAGTTGGCCAGCATCGAAATCGCCCCGGCAAAAGTTGCGGTGACGGTCATGATCGCGGTGTCGTGGTTGCGGATGTGGGCCAGTTCGTGCGCGATTACACCGGCCAGCTCCTCGCGGGTCAGGTTGCGTATCAGGCCCGACGTCACTGCAACGGCCGCATTCGCGGGGTTGCGCCCAGTGGCAAAGGCATTGGGCTGCGGCGTATCGATCAGATAGACCTTAGGCACAGGCAGGCCCGCATCCCGCGCGAGACCCGCAGTCAAGGCATGCAGGCCCATCCGGTCGCCGGGCTCCAAGGGCTGGGCGTTATGCATCCGCAAGACCATGCGGTCCGAGTTCCACCAGGTAAAGGCGTTCATTGCCGCAGCGACGACCAGCGCAATCAGCGCACCGCCCGATCCGCCGACCAGATAGCCCACACCCATGAAAAGAGCGGTCATCGCCGCCATCAGCATTGCTGTCTTTACATAGCCCATCCTGGTCTCCCAACCTTCACATAGAGGTAATGCAGGAAATATGGGGTGGGTTCCCGCCTGTGCAAGAATGCTGGCGTTGCGGGCTGTGCTGAGGGCGTAGGTGGTTGACCCGTTTTGGCCGAAAGTGGCCGGGTTCACGACGGGTGGACTGCACACATCTGCTGCAAACCGGGGAAGTTTGGTGCGAAAGAGGAACAGGCCATCGCTGCTTTGGCATATTAACGCCTTATCGACGTGAAGATTGGCCAGAACGCCGTCCTTCAGTTCCGGCAACAAGCCGCTGACATTGAGGGAGGTCAATTCGTGCCATGTGCGCGCTGATACCTTCCTTGCAAGTGGATCAGGTTATCGATCTTCAAAACTCAAACGAGGCTTGCTCGATAGGAAATGGTCATGAAACGGCATTCTCACTTCAACAAAATCCTGGGGACCCAAGAGGCGGACTTTCTGCAAGGGACCGATCAACGCGATCTTATTCTGGGGCTGAAAGGCAGGGACGATATTCGTGGGGGAGACGGAGACGACATCATTCTCGCAGGGCCGGGTGACGACGGCTTCGTTGCAGGGGGGCCGGGCGATGATTTCGTCTCGGGAGGCTCTGGCAATGACTATATCTTTGGCTCTGATGGCAATGACGTCATGATGGGAGGGCAAGGCAACGACACGGTCGGAGGAGACGCTGGCGATGACACCGTTTCCGGTGGATCGGGAGACGACATTATTGATGGCGGCTTCGGCAACGATCTTTTGCGCGGAGGCGCAGGCCAGGATCAATTTGTATTCGCCATCGACGCTGATCAAGGGATCGATACCATCCGCGATTTCAAGAGCTCCTCGGACATTTTGAACTTCACCATCAATTTTACAGACATTGTTGATACCGGCGCGCCCGGATACGCCGACGATATCGACGCAATCTCTACCATCACAGATAATGGACGCGGGTCAGACGTGATCCTGACGTTGGATAGTGGTACGACGATCATCTTCTCGAAGGCCGGAACAGGGGAAATCGCAAGCGTCGCAGACTTGGTAGATGACCCGCTAACCCAGATTATCAGCGACTTTGATGTCTTCCTGATTTGATCCGTCATACCCGCACATACCGTCGCCGCGACCAACAGGATTTGCAGGATGCAACGCGTGGCAACGCGCTTTGTCTTCTTGCAAGGAAAGGCCTAAAAGGATCTACGCCCGAATGTCTGACATCTTGGCCGTACCGAAGGATGCCGATTGTCGCACTCTGGAAATATGCTTTGCTTATGCGGTCAGTTTCTGTGCGCGCGAAGGGCCTCGGGCAAGGCTATTGTCAGCAGCACAATGGCGACGATCACGAAAAGCCAACTCCCGACAAGGTGAAACAACAGCGCGCCGCAGACACCGCCTATGGCAAAGCTGGCAAGGGTCAGACTGTGCAGCCTGACCTTTCGTACCGTGTCCTTCTGCGATCCGTTGTTCCCGAACAATGCCGCCAGTTCGATTCCGATATCGGTTGCCATCCCCGACACATGGGTGGTGCGGACCCGCGCCCGCGAAATCATCGTGGTCACGGCGTTCTGCAGACCCATGACGAAGCTCAGGGCAACAACCAAAAAGGTTTCGTGTGTATTGGCTGATGACAAGGCCAGAGCCATACCCAGTAGCAACAGGATGACGGCTTCTGCGGCGATGGCGAGGGCATAGATCGAGCGGATTTGCCTCTTTTCACCGATCTGTATGGCAAGGGCCGCCATGCTTGCCCCGCCGATAAAAGCCGCTACCAGTCCTATGAAGGAAAGTGATATCAGGATCGCGCCACCTGCAAGGTGGTCCGCAAACGCCGAAATATTGCCTGTCATATTGGCAGTGAACGATCCGGCAATCAGAAACCCGACGGCGTTCAGCGCACCCGCCATCGAGGACAGCAGGCCAGCCAGCACCAGATCAATATTTGACGTCCGATCATCGCCAACCTTAATCAGCACGATGGTTCCTCTTCAGCTCGTTTCGGCAGATCGTAAACGACCCTTCTGTCCGGGTTGTGGTCCTTTAGGGTGTTCAAACTCTTTCTTTTGAAACATGCACCAACACCGGTGATTGACGCCACCACAAACCAGTGTCGAAACTCAAGCATCTGATAAGGCTTCTCGGTTCCCCTGACAGCGCAGCCGTAATTGACCGACCGTGCCGCGCGGGCTTTTGGGGATAGCGCAGGGTGTGGCATTTTCCGATACCGACGGTAACTTTTTGACGTTATCAGCTTCCACCACGATTGCGCGAGACAACGCCGACAGTGATCGCTTGGCGTTGCAAAACCCGGCGTCACGAACCAGTAAGCTCTCAGATGTGCTTGTCGGGATAAAGTCTGATGACACATCAAAATAGCGGACGATAAAATGGCGGACGATGGAGAATAGATGAGGTTGAGATACTGGACAGCCCTTTTGGTCCTCGGGGGCATCACGTTTGTCGTGTCAACGCAATGGGATCGGCAACCCCAAGAGGAAGCCGCTCTTTCTGACAGCGCACCAGCACCGGTTCAGAGTGGTGACGAGCCGAAGAGTGCCCCCATTCAAACGGATGATCCGGTGACCGTGTCGGCTGTACCCAGCACCGAAATGCCGCCCCAGCCCGATGACGCCGTGATCTGGACGCAGGTAATCGGCACCGGCGACAGCCTTTCGGGGCTTCTCTCCGAGGCCGGGCTCGACACCGATGCAAGCACCGAAGTGACCGGTGCGATCGGGTCGCAATACGACCTGCGGCGTCTGAAACCCGGGCACAGTCTTACCCTGACGATAGCCCCCGATGGTCTGCCCCGAACCGCGACGCTCGAAATCGAAGATGGCACGCGAATTCTGGCCACGTTCGGTGCCGTGCCGTCGGTTCAAAAAATGGCACCCGACCTTGATAGCGTGCGCCGGGCGGGGGAAGCCAAAATACAAAGCTCCATCTACGCGGCATTGGATGATGCCGATATTCCGACCAGATTTGCGACGGACCTTGAACTGATCCTTGCCGGAACCTTCGATCTTCGGACCGCTCTCAGCGGTGGAGAGAGCATTCGGTTGCTGTGGCGGGAATACCGGTCCGGCGACCGTGTAGTCGGCGAGCCGACCATTGATTTTGCGCAGCTTGATCTGGCGGACGGGCGCTATGAAATCCTATGGCCGGATGACACATCGCGGCAGACCAGAATCTACAAGGACGGTCACCTTGTGCAGACGTTCGACCAACCGATCCGCGGCGCACGCCTCAGCTCTGCCTTCGGACAGCGGATGCATCCCATTCATGGCTATATGCGGATGCACAGCGGTGTGGATTTCGCGGCCGGACAGGGTGCGGTCGTCGCGGCGACACAATCAGGCAAAATCACCTTCATGGGAGAGCGCAGCGGGTATGGGCTTTTGGTCGAGATGGAGCATGAAGGCGGCACCAACACCCTTTATGCACACCTCAGCGCCGTAAACGAAGACCTGCAAGTAGGCCAACGTGTCGCCGCCGGAACGGGGATCGGCCAGGTGGGATCAACCGGCACGTCAACGGCACCGCATCTTCACTACGAAGTTCGTGTCGATGGCCAGCCTGTCTCTCCTCTCGCCGACACGCGGCTGCGCGGCCCGGGTGGCGGGGCACAGGCCGGGGCATCTCTTGTCCTTATGGACAGCATGCAAAGTGAACTTGACCGGCTGCTTGGATCAAGAGGATAGAGCGACGAGGTCATGAACGTGTCAGAAGTATCAGCCTATCTTTTGCTGTCTCCGACATGATCCTGAGGCGTTTCCTGGCGGATGCGCCTGCTGAACCGCGACAAAGTCGACCCTACGGCGGCGTCCGGTCGGTTACCTCGACGCTTTTTGCAAAAGCCCGATGAGTTCGTTGAATTTCGCTCTCTGCTCTTCCGGATCGCCGCTACTGATCGCGGTTTCGACGCAATGTTCCGCATGGTGCTCCAAGATAAGCTTTTCGACGCCCAGAATGGCCGAACGGATGGCCGCAGTCTGGGCCAGAATATCCATGCAATAGCGATCGGCCTCGACCATGCCTGCTACCCCGCGGACCTGACCTTCCAGCCGTGCCAGCCGGTCCAGTGTCTTCTGTTTGTTCGCTTTCATATCTTGGCAATCCTTGACCATCCGGAACCAATTGCGCCTATATTTGTTATATACGCTATAAGGGTATGCGAAAGCCCGACGCCTGACTTTCATGCGGAGATGATACAATGGAACATCGCAACATGCATCAAGATAGCCACGACATTAAATCCGGTGGGGGATACGGTCGTTTCTTCGCCATGATCGGGGTTTCGACGGTCGTGATGTACGGCTTGATGTACTTAAATACATATGCGCTGGATCACATATTCTTCTCGCAAACCCGCATGTGGATGGCCCTTTATATGGGGGGGATGATGGCGATCATCATGCTTGCCTTCATGCTGGGAATGTACACGAATAAAAAGATGAACACGGCTATTTTCGCGGGCGGTGCAATTGCTTTCGCAGCAGGGGTGTTTCTTGTCCGTTCCCAGGAAACGGTCGAAGATCTTGCTTGGATGAAGGCGATGATACCGCACCATTCCATTGCGATCCTGACCAGTGAACGCGCCGACGTCTCAGACCCGCGTGTGCGTGCCCTCGCGGACGCAATCATCGAGGCACAGCTTGGCGAGATTGCTGAAATGAAAAGATACATTGCGGACATCGAGGTGAATGGCGATGCGCCTGCCGGTACGCCGCGCGACAAGAGCGGCGGTTGAAACGCCGACCAGGAAGTCGTGTTGGACACTGGTCGGCTTGAAGCTGGATGTTCAGCTTATCGGGCAAGCGGAAGCGCTGCGACGCGCGTCGCTGCGGCTAAAGCAGATCGTACGGCGAGTTACAGTATTTCCGCGGACCGTTATAAGGTTGGAAGGTCTTACTCGCACGATCGTAGCTGCGATACCGCTGGGCACACCAGTTGTCATGCGCGGCCATGTTTCCGGCGGGGATGTGGTTCCAATTCCCGCTGGATCGCGGACTTGTTGATCTTTGGTTTTGCTGGTTCAGGATGATCGCCCCAAGCGCGAAGGCTGCCAGCGGAAACCACCAGCCGTCACTGTCACGACGATAGCCCCTTCGGTACTCTCGCGATCCCCGGTATCCTCGTTTGTAGCGCGGGCGATCCCAGTGTCGATCTGCCCGCTGCCGACCTCTTTCATGTCTCCCAAGCCGCCGATCCCTGTCGCGGTCGATATGCCGCCGATAGCGATGGTCCGTCAAAATTACATCGGGAAAAGGGGTGTCTGTCGCCAGATCGATCGGCCTTCCGGTCACCGGGGCCGGTGGCTGAACCTCGATGGCGGCACTTGCATCAGGTGCGATCATCGCCATCACGATAAAGATCGCTTCGACAGTACGAGCCTGTTTGAATATGGTTTTCATTTTGAAAGCTCCTCTTATCCGAGCAGGATTTCTGCGGACCTGTTTGCAAAATGACTGATTTTTGGTCTGTCGGTTTTTTCAACCGCTGTCCGTTGTCCGAACCCCACAGTTGGAAACAGGGTTAGCCGCCACTATCGGGAATGCTATCCCGATAACACAGCTTTCGGTTTGATAAATCTCAACCGACAGTCCCCAATTTTAACACCATAAGTTGTGCAACGTCGGTGTCTTGCGCGATGAACGGCGCATTCTGTCGAAAGAATGCGCCATGCAAAGCCAAGCCAGACCATGCACCACCATTCTAACCCGTTTCGGAGCGCGGCCCGTAGAGGTGTTCTGGCCCGTGCTGCGCGCCGCAGGCACCGTTCAGCCGTTGATTGCGACAAAGGCAGCGCCATAGCGTCCTTCGGCCTCGGCGTTGCGTTGGAAACCGACGCGGCTTACCAAGATTTCGTCCGGAACGTCGTCGCGCGACATGATATCCAACACTTCATCGGTGAAGTCCCGCAGCGGCATTGCGGCGGCAACCTTCGACTGGCCGGGGGTCAGTTCGGTTGCGACCAACGGCGGCGCGATCTCGTGGACGGCAACCTTGGTTCCGCGCAGTTGGTGACGCAGTGCCTGCGTCCAGGAATGGATCGCCGCCTTGGTCGCAGAATAGACGGGGTTCGATGCCTTGGGCACGAAGGCCAGCCCCGACGAGACCGTGATAAGCGCCGCCTCTGGACGGGATTGCAGATGGGGCAGCAGCGCAGCGGCAAGACGGATCGGCGCAACAAGGTTGGTGGCAATGGTGCGCTCGGCAGTGTCAAGCTCGACCGGGTCGGTCGTGTAGTCTTCGGCTTCCATGATGCCCGCATTCAGGATGACGGTGTCAAGGTCGGGATGCGCGGCCAATACCCCGTCCGGGAAGGCCGAAAGGGCAATGTCGTCCATAACATCAAGGACATAGCCGGTCATCTCGGGATTTCGATCCAGAACCGTCTGCAAGCTGTCCTGCTTGCGGCCCGTTATGATGACGCGGTTGCCCAAGGCCTGGAGGCCCTCGGCCAGCGCCTGGCCGATGCCGGAGTTGCCGCCGGTGATAAGAATTGTTCGGTTGGTGAAGGTCATGAGAGTTCATCCTTTCAATTGACTGGTCCGAACATGTCACTCGTGCTATTTTTCAGAAAGTAGGCACCCGAAATATTTATACTTACCAAAAAGAGAGTGTGGGTTTCATGACAGACGGATCGCTGCGGCAAGAGCTGCTTGGACTTCAGGCCAACAACCCGGCCGTCGATCGTCTGGTGGAAGAGATCATCGGCCGCGTCGCGGACAAGTGGACGATGCTTCTGATCGAAATCCTGACGGAGCAGGAATGCTGTCGTTTCGGTGAACTGGCGCGCGCCTGCACCGGGATCAGCCAGAAGATGCTGACGCAGACGCTGCGGGCGATGGAGCGTGACGGTCTGGTCACGCGCAAGGTCTATGCCGTCGTGCCCCCGAAGGTGGAATACCGTCTGACAGACCTCGGTCTGGGTTTGAGCAAGGCATTCTGCGGCGTCTGGCTGTGGGCCGAAGGAAATCTGGAAATGATCGAGCAGGCCCGCAGGTCTTATGCCGAAAGGCAAGCCGCCGAAGGGACATCTGCCTAGGGCCGATCCTGTTGCAGGCCATTTCTTGATTTGAAGGGGATAGCGCATCGTCGGCCAGCTCCGTGAGGCTGCTCTATGGTACGTCTGTCGCCAGGGGGAACTTGGCAGGTGGGTTCTATCCCAAGCTGAACTCCTTTCTGTCTGAGAATTCGCAGGCTCTCATCAAGCGGGAAGGGCACATCGTTCAGTGCTTTTCGCCACGCTTGCGGTGCTTCGCACCGGTTCTTGAGGGAGCATATTTCCAGCGGTGCCATTGACCGTGATCAAGGCGGAGCGTGCCGGATGTTGAATAGTGCCGTATGGCCAGCGATTATCCCTTTTCAGCTCAAATACTGCGCGGCGGCATGCCGGAAAGTGCTGCAAAGCGACCCTCCGCCCAAATGTGGTGGCACGGATGAGCCGCCCTCCAGACTGTCTGCGGCTCTTTCTCGCCGGTGACGTGATGCTTGGCCGCGGGATCGATCAGATTCAGCCGCAGTCCTGTGACCCCCGACTTTTCGAAGGATATGTCACCTCTGCACAGGACTATGTCACGCTTGCCGAACGTGCGAGTGGCACGATCCCGCGCCGGGTCGATCCGGGCTATGTCTGGGGCGATTTGCTGGCCGACCTTGATGCGCGGGACGTGGATTTGAGACTGGTGAACCTCGAGACGGCAATCACGTCCGGCGGTGCGCATGACCCGGACAAGGGCATCCACTACAGAATGCATCCTGCGAATGTGGCGCTGTTGACGGCCGCCAGGATCGACGGTGTCACGCTGGCCAACAACCATGTGCTGGACTGGGGGCAGGCAGGGCTTGCTGATACGCTCGCCAGCCTGGACCATGCCGCGATCCTGCACGCGGGCGCGGGACGGGATGACGCAGAGGCGTTCGCGCCGCAGTACCTGCCGATCGCGGGCGGGGGGCGACTGGTGGTGCTTGCCGTTGCGCTTGAAGATGCCGGGATACCCTTGTCCTGGAAGGCCGGTCCGAACCACCCCGGCGTGGCGTACCTTGAGCCGGACGAGGTCGTCGCCCGAGTGGCGGCGCAGCTTGGGCAAGTCCGGCGGCCCGGTGACATTTTTGCGCTCTCGATCCACTGGGGTTCCAACTGGGGCTATCCGATTGCCCCGGTCCATCGCGCAATCGCCGAAGCGGTGGTGGCGCAAGGTGTCGATATCGTCTTCGGTCATTCCTCGCACCACCCGCGCGCGGTGGTCGTACGGTCGGGGCGGCTTGTGCTTTTCGGGGCGGGCGATCTGGTCAATGACTACGAGGGGATTGGCGGCAAGGATGGGTTTCGCCCCGAGCTGGTCTTGGGGTATGTGGCCGATATCCGGCGTGATACAGGCGCGCTGATGGCGCTGGAAATGTTGCCCTACCGGCTCCATCGGTTCCGGCTTGAAAGGGCTGACGAAGAAGGGCGCGGCTGGCTGGCGCGGCGCATGGATCACGAAGCGCGCCTGTCCGGCGGGCGGGTGGTCGAGACCCCGGAGAGGACCCTTCGCCTTGAATGGGACCAGGACGCGGCCGGGCCGGAAGGGCCGTTCAAGAGACTGTCTGGACATTGATGAAACTGTCAGCCCAGAGTGCCAGAAACAGCTGGTATTTGGGTTGTCAGCAGACAAGGTGCGGCAAGATTTCGGTACCGCTAGGCCAACATCCTGTTGTCAGCTTTTGCGCTGATCAAGGTTCGGATCGTGTGCTTGGCTGTTTCCGGTGAAAGCTCGCGTTATGATTAAGAACAGACCCGACGGGATGCACAACTCCGACCCCGTTACCCGCCTTCCGAGCTTTGCGCGACTTCGCGCAGGTGGACGCCAAGCAGGACAAGACCGGGCCACAGCATATAGGCTTCGATTTCAAGGTTTTCGCCAAAGGACAGCAGGACAATTGTCATCAAGATGCCCATGGGCAGCCGTCCCCGGGGGTGTCGTGCGGCGTCCATCATCGCAAAGCATGTGTGCCAGACCATCGGGACAAGCAAGGCTGCGAACCCCACAATGCCTTTGACAAACAGCAGGCCGAACCAGGTATGGTGACTGCCGATGGGCATGTATTCAACCGCATGCGACCCAGGCTGCACCGTGCCATGGCCGAACCAGACAGCCTCGTTCTGCCAGCGCTCGCTTGCGATCCGTTGCAGGGTTTCGCGTACGCGCGTGCTGTCTGCGCGCGCCCCTTTGAACGTTGATACCGCGTCCCGCGCCAAAGTCATCATTGTGGTCCCCAAGACGGCCAGCGACGCTGTGAGGGCCGCCGTCACATGCCATGCCCAACCGCGCATCAGCAACGGCATCATCCGCGGGGCGATGGTACACGCAACCAGCCCCACCAGCCCCATGCGCGACTTGGAGGCAAGGATCATCAACAGTCCGGCCCCGACGCCCGCCAGCATCCATTTGCGTTCCTTTTCTTCGAGCGCGAACAGGACCATCACAACCCCCAGCAGGGCGGCGAAGGGCGACCACGGGGCGTAGAACTGCCAGCGCGGTGTCCAGGACGCGGGATCGAAGGTGAACAGAAAGACCGAGAAATACTCCGGCCCTGGCCCGCCAACGGCCTTGAGCGGTGAGGTGAAGATGCGTTCGGGCAGGCCGATATAAGGGGCTGCCAGCAGGAGAGGGGCCACCGCCAGGGTCCATGCCCCGATGACGCATTGCCCACGGATCAAGATTGCGCGACGGATCGGCAAGACGGCTCCGATCAAGGGGAACAAGGCCAAAAGCGCCCAGCCCTTGGCCCAGCCAACGGACGACTTGATCGTTTGCTTGGTGCCGAGACCCCAATCAAGATGCCCGACCCACAAGGCGACAAGCATGACGAACATGGCGATGAACCAACACCAGACCAGCGGCGGCACGGTACCTGTAACCCGCAGATCGCTGCGCATGGCGGGGCCAAGATACAGGGCAAGCGCTGCAAGCCCGCCCAAGACCCAGGCCAGAACCGGGCCGACGAGGTAAAGCGCGCCAATCGCATAAAGCGGCCATGTATAGATCATCGCCTTGTAGACCATGCGTTCGGCGGGGTTTTGCGGTGTCATGCTGCGGCCTTGCCTTGGCCCAGAAGCCGCCCGATCAGCGCCGAGCGCATCCATCCCAGCAAAAGACCGATCAGCATCATCAGGGTCGCGGCCCCGCCTGCCGCGATGGCCAGCTTGCGATTGGGCGAAGAGGGTCTGTCGGGCAGGGATGGGTTCTCGAGTACCTGAACCAGGGGATAGGAGGCGTAGACATCCGATTTCGTTGATTGCGTACGGGCGATGGCGGTTGCAAAGACCGCCTCGGCCACCGAGAAATCCCGCTGGAGATCCTGAAGCCGTGCCGCCGCAGCTGCGAGGTTTCGTTGCTTGGTCGAATCTTCCAGTAGCCGGGCCTTCAGTGTCTCGTATTGCTGGCTGGCTCCGGATCGTTCGGTATCCATGCGCACAAGCTGGGCTAGAAGCTCTGCTCGCGCGCCGGCAGGTGCCAGATCGAGATTGCCCAACCGGGCCGCGTTCAAGCCTGTGACCTGAACCGCCTGTCCCAAAGCGGCTGCAGTTGCGGCGGCATGGGCCGCGCGCGCATCCTGCACTTTCGGGTGGCCTTCGCCGTACAAAGAGCGTGCTTCGGACAGCTTGGCGGCGTGGATGCCCATTTCGTCCGTCAGGGCGATAAACTCTGCGTCCGCATAGATCTTGAGGGTCGTTGCCGCGTCTGCCGCAGGAATGCCAAGTGTGGCTTCCAGTGCCGCAACGCTTTGTGTTTTCTCGCCAAGGGTTGCTGCAAGGTCCTGCACCCGGATTTCCAGCAGACGTGTCGTTTCGACGATGGCATCGTATTGATCACTGGAAATCAGCCCGGTTTCCTTTTGAAGCATGGCGATGTCCGCACGCGTCGCGGCGACTGAATTGCGATAGTCTTCGATCGCGGCTAGGCCGCTGTCTTCGCGTGTGTTCTGCTCATCCGCGCGCAGGGCATCCAGTTCGGCGAAAAACGCGGCCAGCAACGCTTCCCCGCGTGCCTGCGATTCCTCTGCGCTGCCGCCTGTGATCTCAAGCTGGATCAGGCTGGTTTGATCGACCAGATTGATCCGGGGCCTGCCAAAGGCCTCACGGCTCAGTCCCATCGAGGTCGCGGCTGTCTCGAGGATCCGGTCTGCCCCGATCAGACGTTTGTAGGTCTCTGTCGGGCTTACCGAATTGCTGGAAAACGCCGAGTTCGCATAGGAGGATGCCTGGCCAATGCCATTCAGGTTCAAGGACGCCGATGCGCCCGAGCCCGGCAGGATCAACGAGGTATGAGATTTGAACGACAGCGGAGCCGTTCGCAGGTAGCCGGTGATCGGTGCCCAAATCATCGTCCCGCCAAGCACGGCAAAGGCCAGATAGCGCGGAAAGCGCCCCATATCACTGATCTGACCGCCTGCCAGAATGCGCCGCAGACTGGGCCGGCGCTTTTTCGGGCGGCGCAGTTTGTAGATCGAACCGTCGTGGGGGGCAAAGCCATCTTGAAGTGTCATCGGGCATCTCCTTTGCCCGAACTCTATACTGTGGTGGCTCATCGTGCTTGCGCGCGCACGGGTTGGTCAGCGGGACATTCGCAAATTCCGCTTATCCGTTCGGATAGGTCAGAAAAGCCCTGCTTCGCGCGCGATCAGCGCGGCCTGGGTGCGATTGGCGGCCCCGACCTTGCGATACAACGTCTTCATATGCAGCTTGACCGTGGGCTCTGATATATCCAGGTCACGCGCGATTTCCTTGTTGGCCTTGCCCTCTGTCAGCCCCTTGAGAACCTGAAGCTCGCGCGAGGACAGCTTTTCTGCCAGCGGATGGGTGGGCGTGTCATCCACGGCAGTCATAAAATCGACGGGGGCATATTGTTCGCCCATCGCCATGAACTTCACGGCATTGATCATGGACTTGGCCGGAAGCGTCTTGGGGACGAACCCCGCGGCCCCGGCATCAAGCGCCTGTTCGGCAATCTCGCGGGTGGCTTCACCGGACAGCAGGGCAACCCGCTGACCATCCTTGAGGGTCAACGCATATTTCAGCCCTTCCAGACCGTTCATCCCCGGCATGTTGAGATCCAGCAGGACAAGATCAAACCGTTCTTCATCCCCGATCAGCTTGCACGCCCCTGCCAGATCAGCGGCGGTGCTGGTTTCGATATCGCCCTGGGCCTGTAAAAACATAACCAAGGTATCGCGCAGCAGAACGTGGTCGTCAGCGATCAAAACCCGCATTTATGTCTCCCCATCATTCCACAACACTTAAACTGTGAATGAGATTGTTGCACGGCAAATTTCAGGCACAACAATGGCAAGAAGAGAGCGCGTTCGAATAGATACCTCTACGTTCGGATAGAATCTGGAACCGCAAGAAAGGTTTCGTTAACCAATGTTCCGCGCGTCTGTCCGTCCGCTCTGTTGAGCGAATGCCCGGCATCGGTCAGCTTGAGACAACTTCTTTTTCTCAAGGACTTGCCCCATGAAACACATCAACTTCGGCTTTGGCACCCCGGTACCTGCGGCCCTGAAAATGCAGCGCCTGCCCACGAAAAAAATCCCTGCTTTGGGACTGGATTTGGTTGATGCGACGCCGGATCAGGTGGTGTCGGTGTTGTTGGCTCCGGGCCGACGCCGTTCGTTCTTTATTAACGCTCACTGCTTTAACGTACTGCGCCGTGATTCTGACTACTCGGATGCGGTGGCGGCGGCGGATGTCGTTCTGCCGGATGGCATCGGTGTCGAACTTGCCGCGAGGATGACCGCAGACCGGTTGACTGCCAATCTGAATGGCACCGACCTTGTGCCGCACCTGCTGAAGGAAGCAGCCCGCATGGGCAAATCGGTTTTTCTGTTCGGCGGGGCACCGGGCACGGCAGAGGCCGCCGCAAACCGGCTGATCCGTTCGATCCCGGGGCTTTGTGTGGCGGGAACACGCGACGGGTTCAACGGGGCGTCCGATCCCGACGCCGTCATCAAGCAGATCAACGAAAGCGGCGCGGATATCGTGCTGGTGGCACTTGGCGTCCCCCTGCAAGAGCTGTGGTTGCACAAGCATGCACACCGCCTTGACGCGCCGCTGACCATGGCCGTCGGCGCGCTGTTTGATTTCCTTGCCGGTAGCGTATCGCGGGCCCCGAAATGGGTGCGCCGCGCAAGGATGGAGTGGATCTGGCGTCTGGCGCAGGAACCGAAACGTCTGGCGAAACGCTATCTTGTCGGCAACGCGACGTTTCTGGCTCATGCGGCAAAAGGTGCTGTCTTGCAGATGCCTGTTGCAGCCATGCAGCGGCGCTTCCTTGATATCACAGTGTCTGCAACTGCCTTGGTCGCGCTTTCGCCGCTATTGGCGATCACGGCGCTTGCCATCAAGGCCGACAGCCGCGGGCCGGTCTTGTTCAAACAAAAGCGGGTCGGGCTGAATGGCAATAGCTTCACGATCTTCAAGTTTCGGTCGATGGCGCAAGACGCAGAAAAGCGGCGCGACGGGTTGATCGCGACATCCGACCGCGAAGGCGTCTGCTTCAAATCCCGGACCGACCCGCGGGTGACGCGCGTCGGCCGGATCATTCGGCGCTTTTCCATTGATGAGCTGCCGCAGATATTGAACGTGCTGCGCGGCGACATGGCGATCGTCGGCCCGCGCCCTGCCTTGCCCTGTGAGGTTTCCGAATACCCCTCGCGGGCATTGGGGCGACTGGCGGTCAAACCCGGCATCACGGGGCTTTGGCAGGTATCCGGTCGCGCGACGATCGGATTTGACCAGATGGTCGAAATGGATCTGTCCTACGCCGCATCACGGAACCTTCTGCTGGACCTGGTGCTTATCCTCAAAACCTTCGGTGCCGTCACATCTGGCCGCGGCGCATACTGACCCTCTCATTGAAAAGGACCACGATCATGACACATATCCGCAAAGCCGTTTTCCCCGTTGCCGGCATGGGGACCCGTTTTCTGCCCGCCACAAAATCCATTCCAAAGGAAATGCTGCCTTTGGTGGATCGCCCGTTGATCCAATATGCCGTGGACGAAGCGCGCGCGGCCGGGATCGAGGAGTTTATTTTCATCACCGCCGCCGGCAAAGGGGCGCTGGAGGATTATTTTGATACCGCGGCCGCGCTTGAGCAGCGTCTGGCGATGAACGGCAAGACAGATGCGTTGGCCGCCCTTGACCGTACCCGCATGTCAGAAGGGTCACTGGCTTTCGTGCGGCAGAATAATCCTTTGGGGTTGGGACATGCAGTCCGTCTGGCCCAGCGACTTGTCGGGGATGAACCCTTTGCCGTGCTCTTGCCGGATGACGTGATCCGGTCCCCGCAAGGTGCGCTTGGCCAGATGGTTGACGCTCATGCCAAGCATCGCGGACATATGGTTGCGACGATGGATGTTCCGCTAGCTGCGACGTCGTCTTATGGCATCCTTGATGTGGCGCAGACCACGGGGCGGCTTTCTCAGGCGCGGGGCCTGGTCGAAAAGCCCGGGCCCGCGCGCGCGCCGTCCACCAGCGCTGTCATTGGCCGCTATATTCTGGAGCCGTCCATTTTTGAACGCCTTGCCAATCTGGGACCGGGGGCAGGGGGCGAACTGCAACTGACCGATGCGATCAATGCAGACGTAGAGACGGCAGGTGTCAACGGCTACCGCTTTGACGGCGAACGGTTTGACTGCGGTTCGGTTCAGGGCTTTGTCCAGGCGACGGTCGCATTTGCGCTGGACCGCCCTGAGCTGCACGGCGACCTCTCGGCTTTTTTGGACACCTGCACTGCGCCCGCCCGCCAAGTGGCATGAAGCCGGGTTTCTATCCGAAAGGATAGGAGCCTATCCGTCTTACCTGATGTCTGGCCGTCAGTTTCATGCGATACGACTGTTAAATCTGGAAAAGGACGTTCCCATGCTTCGCTCCATCTTTTACGCCACTGCCCTTGCGGCTCTGGTTTCCGCGCCTGTCTTCGCACAGGACCTTGCCACGCCCACGGGTGATGTGCTGCTCACCGTGTCGGGGCTTGTCGAAAATACGAATGTCGACGGCACCGCACAGTTCGATCTTGAGATGCTGGAAGCGCTCGACGGTGAGGAGATCGAGACATCGACCATCTGGACCGAGGGAACCCACACGTTCAAGGGTGTGTCTTTGTACGTTCTGGTCGACGCCCTTGGGATCACGGGGGAAAATCTGCGCGCGACTGCGATCAACGATTATGCCGTTGATATTCCGATCTCTGACGCGGTTGAAAACGGGCCGATCATTGCCTATCGCATGGACGGTGAAACGATGTCGGTGCGCGACAAGGGGCCGCTCTGGATCATCTACCCCTATGATGACGACGCGGACTACCGGTCCGAAGTGATCTATTCGCGCAGCATTTGGCAACTCGACCGGGTCGAAGCATTAGAGTAACCCTGTAGCAACCCGGTGTCAGGCAACGGGTTGCTGCCCAGACACAGGAGCATCAGAATGTCCCGTTTGAAAAGCTCCTCCGTCCGCGCACGTCTGATCGCCTTTGTTCTGCTGGCGGCCATTGTCCTTTCGGCGGCGATCTTTCTGTCCACCAACGTCATACGGGATTTGCGGCTGTTGAATTCCGCAAGTTCCGACAATGTGCAATGGACCCTTTCGCAAACCGAGGTTGAATTTCTCGAGTTCGAAATGGACCTCGTCACGAAATTGAGAGACCCCGAGCCTGACCTGGGAACCCTCCGGCGGGAATTCGATATCTTTTACAGTCGCATTACCACGCTGCGGCAGGCATCCATTTATGCGCCGCTGCGCGAGCTACCGGACTTTTCGCGCAACCTCAGGATTGTCCAGACCTTTCTGGACCGCGCCGTACCCCTGATTGATGCCCCGGATGCCGAATTGATCCAGGCATTGCCATCGCTGATCGATCTGACCGCCGACACAAGGGCGAATGTTCGACGCCTCTCGAACTCCGGGCTGAACTTTTTTGCGAACGACGCGGACCAGCGTCGACAGGCCGTGGCCAGGACGCTGACGCAGATGGCGGCCGGTGTCAGCATTCTGATCGTGGCCCTGCTGATGTTTGCAGTCTATCTTGGCTATCTGAACAGCCAGAACATCAGGCGGCGGGCCGAGGCGATCGAGGCCAGCAGGCGTATGAACATTGTGACGGGTACCGCATTGGACGGCGTCATCGTCAGCGACGAAAACGGCCTGATTTTGGAATTCAACGCGGCAGCAGAGCAGATCTTTGGCCACGCGGCCAAGGACGCCATCGGTCGCGATCTGGGCGCGCTGATCGTGCCGGATCACCACCTTGCTGCGCATGAATCAGGCATGAAACGGATACGTGAAGGCGGTGAACGAAGAGCCGTTGGAAAGGGCCGGATCAAACTGGAAGCCAAGCGGTCGAACGGCGAAGTCTTTCCCGTCGAATTCGCGATCCAATCTGCACAGACAGATGAGGGTGAAATCTTTGTGGCGTTTTTACGGGATATTTCACATCGCGTAGAGGCCGAGCGTGAATTGGTGATGGCCCGCGACCGTGCCTTGGCCGGGGAAAAGGCCAAGACCGACTTTCTTGCCACAATGAGCCATGAAATCCGAACCCCGTTGAATGGGCTGCTGGGCAATCTTTCCTTGCTGCACAACACGCGCCTCAGCGCGAAACAGGCCAGTTTCGTCAAGAACATGGACACGTCCGGCAAGCTTTTGATGAGCCATATCACCGACGTTCTCGACATCACCAAATATGATGCAGGCAAGCTCAGGCTCCGGTCCGTCGCAATGAACCTGAGCACGTTGCTGCAAGACATCGTCGACAACCAAAGCGGTGCCGCATCGGCCAATGATACGACGCTTGAATGGGGCTGGATTGGCCCAAGAGTTGACTGGATTCTGGGGGACCCGGACCGGATCCAGCACATCTTGATGAATGTCATCGGGAATGCGGTCAAGTTTACCCATGGCGGACGGGTCGCGGTTGAAATGTCGGTGAACGGCGCACCTGATGCTGATCCGGTTTTGCAGATTAGCGTGAACGATACAGGCATCGGGATGGATCCTGACCTTCAGGCGCATATCTTTGAAGATTTCCTGACGGGCGACACGTCTTACGAGCGTACCGTCGGCGGTACCGGTCTTGGCCTCGGCCTCGCGCAACGCTTTGTTAAGGCCCTTGGGGGCAGTATCGAGGTCGAAAGCGAGAAGGGGGAAGGGAGCACGTTTCGGATATTCTTCCCGATTGCGCCGATATCGCCCCCTGATGTCACCGCCGAAAGGCGTCCGGGCAAGAAAAACCTGCGTCCCAGCCACATCTTGCTGGTTGAAGACAACGAGATCAATCGCGTGGTGGCGCGTGAAATGCTGAGCGGTGCAGGCCACAAAGTGACCGAAGCACCGAACGGGCAAGTGGCCGTGGATCTGGCTGCGGTCAATAGCTTCGATCTAATCTTGATGGACATCAGTATGCCGGTCATGGATGGCCGTGCGGCGACAAGGGCAATCCGCGCAGGTCACGGCGTGTGCGCCAAGACGCCGATTATCGCGTTGACCGCCAGCGCAATGGCAGATGAGCAAGAGGCATTTTTGGCAGACGGCATGAACAACATCCTTACAAAACCGCTCTCGCAGGAAAGCCTGAACCGTGTTCTGGCCAAGCATGTTCCGGGGCAGGACGGTGCAGCACCGGATGCCGGCAACCAGGCTTCCGCTTTTGAAGCGACATATCTGGATGATCTGCGCGACACCTTGGGTGTCGGCGCGCTGAAATCTCTTCTTGAGCGGTTCAAGCAGGAAGTTGACGGCACGCTCGATTTTCTTAATGACCCCGCGGGTCATTCGTTTGGTGAAATCGCATCACAGGCGCATCGCATCGCCGGAAGTGCCGCGATGTTTGGCGCGACAGCCCTTCGTTCTGCCCTGATCGAAGTCGAACAGGCGGCCAAGAGGAAAGACCAGGCACGAATGGAAGGCGCAATCGCGGTCTTGCCAGAGGTTTGGCGCGTCACCCGTCCGCTAATTCAACCCGAGTGACGGCGCTGGCCCTGCACCCCATCCGATATCTGGCGCGCCGATAGCTACAGCGCCAGTTGGCCGACAACCCTTCCGACCTCGCCGATATTGGTGATCGTGCTGTCATAACACGCGAGGGAGTCGCCGGGGAGGAGGTAGGGGTCATAGTCATCCCGATCCGCGCGGCGCACCAGATCCTCGATGTCGCGTTCGATCACGACAGACACCCCCGTGACCGGATTGCGCGAAAACAGAACGGATGACCGGTGGGCACTTGATGCGCGTGCGCCGCCGACGCAGTTCGTGTTGATCACCGCCTGCAGATAGCGGGTGCCGTAAGGCACTTCACGCACGTCGCGGCCCACGGCCGAGATCGCATTGCCTGCTGCAGGCTGCGTCAGGTTGGACAGGAAAAGCGATATGCCGGGCGGGCTGATCGGACTTGGCCGCATCAGGTCTTCCTGGAAACATCCCCGGCTGGGTACGGAAACTTCGTCGCCCGTCAACAGCATGATGTCGACGGCGTTTTTGCCTTCGAATGCGCCGCGCATGTCCAGCAGGTAAAGCGCACCATTCCGACGCAGTTCCACCGCCGAGATATCAGCGTCCGGGCGCACCCCGCCTGCGGCGCGCAGGGCTGCGGACAGGTTCCGGCCCTCTGTCGATGCGCCAAGGGCCGTCTGGCGTCTGCTGTCTACCTGATCGCCCGGCACGCCCCCGATCTCTACCGCGTGCGGCTCGAAGACCGCGCCGGAAACCCCGACTGTCACCGAAGCGAAGTCGGCAACCCGGACCGAAACCCTGGGCCTGTCCACAAAGAAGTCCCTTGCGATCAGCTGTTCTGCGATGTCGTTTTCAATCTCGCTGGTCAGCTGTCCCTGCGCGCGGATCGGGGCGAGAAAAGGCAGCTTGATCGTCCCGTCACGCGACACGACATAGTCGCCATTGAATGTCTCGTCATCGCCGATGCGAATGTCGACCAGATCGTTACGGGTCAGACGCTCTCCGCGCAAGCTTGCGGCTGCCAGACCGGCCCCCTTGCCCCCTGTTCCGCCACGGGGAGCGGTGCATTTCTGGGCGTTGATCGCAGGCGACCGAAGGAATTGCGCGGAATTGCGGCTGCCATCAATGGCGCGGTATTGGGCCTGATACCCGTCACCCTCAGCAATGGGCTCCAGATTGTCGGGCGCATCAAAGCCCGTGCAATTGCCAAGCGCCATAACAGCAAGAAGGGCAGAGCCAAGTCTGAATGTCTTCGTCATCATTACGCTCACTTCATAGCCTTCGGTTGAATCACTGATATGCATTTCAGCCCGCCCGGTCGAGGGTGCGTTGGCGTGCAGTGTCTATCCGTTCGGATATGATGCAGATCGGTTGCGCCCTAGACCTCTCCGGGGGTGGCCAGGACAGGGGGCAAAGGTTGCGGTTAGGTATGGTTAACCTCCCTTGATCGGACCCTAATACCATGAGCGCCATTCAAAAGACTTCTCGCATCGCGCACAACCTTTTTGCCTATGGCGCATCAGAGGTTGCAGCCAAGGCATCGCGTCTGCTGGTCGTTGTCGCGGTCGCGCGGTCGCTTGATCTGGCGCAGATCGGTGTCGCGGCTGCGGCGCTGGCTGCAGCAGATATTCTCAAGGCGCTGACGGAAAACGGTGTCGGGCAAAAGATCATTTCCGCACCCGAGGCGGAGTTGCCGCAAATCTGCGCCACCGCGCACCGTATCTTTTGGGTCTGGTGTGTGGGTCTGTTTGTGGCGCAGTCATTGATCGGTCTTGCCTTGTACGCATCGGGGGGCAATGTCGTCCTGCTTGCCCTGATCCTGCTGCTTGCGGGCGAGTATCTGTTCATGCCTGCGGGGCTGGTCCAGACGGCCCTGGCGATGCGTGCGGGAAAATTGCGCCAGACAGCGGCTATTTCAGGGGCACAGATCGTCGGCGCGAATCTGATCTCGGCGGTGCTTGCGCTGCTGTGGCCTTCGGCGCTTGCTTTGATCCTGCCCCGGCTGTTGACCGCACCGTTCTGGCTGATCGCCATGCGCCGTTTGCATCCCTGGAAGCGCGATCTTCGCAATGGTTTCGCGCCGTTGCGCCCGTTTCTTCACTTTGGATGGGCCGTGCTGGGGGTTGAACTGGTCAAGGCCGTTCGTCTTCAGGCGGACAAGCTGATCGTGGGGGCGCTGATGGGCGCAGAGGCGCTGGGGCTTTATTTCATGGCGTTCAATGCGGGTCTGAGCCTTGCCAATTCCTTCTCGGTCGCGTTCGCCACCGTTCTGTTCCCCCATCTGTGCGCAAGCGACGACAAGGGCGCTGCCCTGCGTCACAGCATTCTGCTTGCCATGGGGCTGATCACGCCGGCCGTTGTCCTTCAGGCGATCCTTGCCCCTTACTATGTGCCGGTTCTGTTCGGCGCGGGGTGGTCGGGGATTGATACGATCGTGTCCATTCTATGCCTCATTGCCATTCCCACGACGCTTTGGTCCGCCACTGCGGGCTGGTTGCGGGCGACGGGACGGGCGCAGGTCGAATTTTGGGTGACTGCGGCGATGACCGTTGCCTTCATGCTCAACACCGTGGTGCTTGCCCCTCTAGGCCTTGTGGCGGTGGCGACAGGCTATGCGATTGTCGCGACGGTTCTGATGGTCGGCGCATCTTTTCCCGCTCTTTATCTGGCCTTTGGCCGCGCAACAGCAAAGGTCTGAACCATGCCTGACTTTTCGATTATCCTGCCGTGTTTCAACGCCGAGACGACCATTGTCGAAACATTGCAAAGCATCACCGGCCAGACGTTCGGCGATTGGGAGGCCATCTGTGTCGATGACGGTTCAACGGATGCGACGGTGCCGCTGATCCAGAATGCCGCCCTGATCGACCCGCGAATTCGTCTTGTGCGCAATCAGGGCAAGGGACCAAGCAGTGCCCGCAACACCGGCGCGCTGGACCATTCAAGCGGCGGTCTGATCGCCTTTTGCGATGCCGATGACCTGTGGCTGCCAACCAAGCTGGCAGAGCTTGCCGAAAGCTTTGCAAAGGCCGAAGTGGGTGGTGCCTTTGGTCAGATCGGATTTTTCCAGGACGGGCCAGATGATGCAACGGTCTTTTCGACTGTTCCCGAACAGGATCTGACCATCGATATGCTGCTGGGGGAAAACCCCGTGTGCACCATGTCCAACATGACGGTGCGGCGCGACATCTTTGTGCAATCGGGCGGCTTTGACGTGTCGATGATCCATAACGAAGATCTCGACTGGCTGATCCGCGTCGTGGGCGGCGGTGCGCGGATCATCGGCTTGCGATCGCTTCAGACGTGGTATCGCACCAGCGTTGGCGGGCTTTCCACCAACCTTGATGCGATGCTGGCAGGGCGGGCGCGTGCCATCGCATCCGCGGCGGCTTTCGGTGTCAGGCCCAGTGCCCGAAGCCATGCAATCCACCATCGCTATCTGGCGCGGCGCGCGCTGCGACTTGGTGCTAACCGGACCGATGCGTTGCGCCATAGCGTGGCCGGTTTCGCACACAGCCCCGTGGGCTTTCTGACGCCCCTGCGGCGCGGTGCGCCAACCCTTGCAGGCGCGCTGGTGGCCACCCTGCTGCCGCACCCGCTGCGCCGCTATCTTTTTTCCTGATCCTCCCGAAAGGCTTACCCCATGACATTTGCTTCTATCATCATGCCCGCGTTCAACGTCGAAGCCACGATGGCTGCCACCCTGAATGCGCTTCTTGCCCAGACATATCCCGCATTTGAAATCATCATCGTCGATGATGGATCAAGCGATGATACGGCGCGCATCGCCGCTGAATTCGCGCGCGACCGCCGGGTGCGGGTTATCCGTCAGGGCAATCGGGGTCTTGCAGGTGCACGCAACAGCGGCATCGCAGCCGCGCGCGGTGACATCATCGGGTTCTGTGATGCCGATGACATCTGGCTGCCGCACAAGCTTGCGCGCCATGTGGCGCATCTGATGGCGAACCCTCATGTCGGTGTCAGCTATGCAGGGTCTGCGTTGATGAATGACGCTGGCGTCCTGATCGGGCAGGCGCAGCGCCCCCGGTTGGAAAACATCTGTGCGTCGACCATCTTTAAACGCAATCCGATTGGAAACGGCTCTGCCGCCGTCATGCGCCGCGCCGTGCTGGAGGAGATTTCCTATCGCCCGCAAAGCGAGCCGGCGCGAGACTGGTATTTCGACGAAACGTTCCGACAGTCTGAAGACATCGAATGCTGGTTGCGCATCGCGTTGACCACAAGCTGGGTGTTCGAGGGCATTCCCGGATTGCTGACCCACTACCGGATCACCGCAGGCGGGCTGTCCGCCGCGACCGAACGCCAATTGGCGGCCTGGGAACGGATGGTCACCAAATTGACCCCGCTGAACCCGGCCTTTTTCACCGTCAATGCCCCCATCGCGCGGGCTTATCAACTGCGCTATCTTTGCCGCCGCGCGGTCAGTGATCTTGACGGGGCCAAAGCGTTGATGTGGCAGCGGGCGTGGCTGGCGGAATCCCGGATGACACTTGTAGAAGAACCGGTGAAATCGATTGTGACACTGGTGGCCAGCCTTGGCCTGTCGATGGTGGGGACCCATGGCGTGCGTCAGGCCATGAAAGGCGTTCAGCTTCTTCGTCACCGCAAGGCCGTTCGATGACACGCGCCCGGATTGTCCATCTTGTCGACGATACGACTGCCGGCGGCGTGATGCGCGTATTGGATCACATCCTCACGGCACCTGCGATGGCGCAGACCGGCGACCATAGCCTGCGCTGCATAGACCGCGGCAGCATTTCGGTCGGACGCATCAATGCCGATATCATCGTATCGCATCTGGCGGTCAGTTGGCGGACGCTGCCAATGCTTTTGGCGTTGCGTGCAGCCCATCCCGGGACGCCTCTGGTCCATGTGGAACACAGCTATACGGAAGGGTTCGTCACCCACAATGTGACCCGCAAGCGGCGTTTCACGGTCTTGCTGCGCACGGCCTACGCGCTTTTCAACAAGGTCGTCGCCGTCAGTCATGCGCAGGCCCGGTGGCTGGCGCAGTCGGTTTCGATACCTTCAATGAAATTGAGTGTCATCCAGTCTTGCGTGGATCTTTCCAGCTTTCGGGCCCTCGCGGCCCCCTCCGGTCCCGTCCGCGTGATCGGAGCAATCGGGCGTCTGGACCGCCAGAAAGGGTTCGATACGCTGATCACCGCTTTTCGGCAGACGGTCGATCCCGCCATTGCACTGCATATCTATGGCGACGGTGCAGAGGCACCTGCCTTGCGCGCCTGTGCCGGCGACGATCCGCGCATAAAGTTTATGGGGTACTGTGGCGATCAGCGCACCGTCATGGCGGGGGTTGATGCCGTGGTCATGCCGTCGCGGTGGGAAGCGTACGGGCTGGTTGCGATAGAGGCTCTTGCGGCGGGGCGGGTTCTTTTGGTCAACGATATCGACGGGTTGAAAGATCATGTGCCGCATGGCGCGATTGCCGTGGCCGACGCTTCTGTTGCCCGATGGGCGCGCAGGATCGAAGCACTAGCCGGAGCCTTGCCGCTGCCACCGACTGTGCCATCTCGTGCCTGTGACGGCTTCGAGGATGCATTCGCACGTAGTTGGCAGAAGTTGATCATGCCGGTGCGCGGTGAGGGTTTCGTCGCTTGTTATGGCAAATGACGCTGTTTCATATTTCAACTGACAGCCGGGCTAATTCCGCATGGGCCAGTGAAGGGAATAGGGAGGGAGGGTGTGTTTCAAAAACGTGTTGCGGTGACGGATCTTGGCGATCTGCCCGCCAAATCTTCTGCGCAGGGCCTGAGGGCGGGTCGTTCCGGTACTTCCATGCCGGATTGCGCCTTCGGCGCTAAGCCTCAACGATCATATCTGGCCACCCGAAGGACTGACGGCATGTAGCCCCGCGAAACGATTTATGCGCGACGATCTTCCTGTGCGCCATCGCATGTGCGGCTACGGTAGTGATCAGGTTCCGAGGCCCGAGCCAGCATGAAACCCCCTACAAAGCATCTCTGTTATCACATGATTATGTTGCCTGTTTGCGAGACGGAGAATGGTGTGTATGATTGAACGGCTGAACTCTTGAGAGACCATAATGACGAACGACTTTCTCTTTACGAACAATGGCGGGGATCACCTTGACCTTATCCTTGCCACATCCGAAATCGGAATTTGGGAGCTTGACGCCGTTACCGGAACGGCGATGCGCAACGAGCGCCATGATCAAATCTTTGGACATGATCAACTTTTAGACCGTTGGAGCGGGGAAATCTTTCTAACCTATGTTTTCGAGGAGGACCGCCAGCGCGTTGGTGGCCTGTTGGAAGCTTCCCTGAAGGATGGGGTGCCGTGGTCGTTTGAAACGCGGATTCGTCGGGCGGATGGCGTAGATCGCTGGATCAGCGCGAAGGGGATGCCAAAATTCTCGGACACCGGTGTTGTGACGAAACTGATCGGCCACGTAATCGACATCACCGAGATGAAGCAGAATGAGGACCGCCTCAAGCTGTTGTCGAAGGAACTCAATCATCGTGTCGCGAATACGTTCACGATCTTGAACTCAATGATCCGCCACGCGTCGAAAAAGACGGACAGCGTTGAAGAATTCGCTCGCTCCCTGACGGAACGGCTGGGCGCGTTGTCGCGCTCCAACCGGGTTCTGGTGGCTGAGGTGGCCGAGCGATCCAGCCTGCAGGATATTATCAGGATGGAGATGGAAGCCTTTGCCGGATGGGAAGCACGCGTTTCCATCGAGGGAGACACAAACGTCTGGTTCTCTGGTGAGGCGTCCGAGGCTCTGGCGTTGGTCCTGCACGAACTTCTCACGAATGCCGTGAAACATGGGGCGCTTTCGGTCCGGGGCGGCCAAGTGGGCATTAAAGCAGTCATGGGAACCGGCCGCCGGGTTCATATCAAATGGACTGAAACTGGCGGCCCATCCTTGCCCGCGGAGCGGACAACCGGGATCGGGTCGACGATCCTGCAAAAAGCCATGCGGGATCAGGGTGCCATCAACCTCGATTTCGCCCCGGGCGGGCTGGTCTGCGATATCGTCATCAACGACAGTTTTCAAAGAGAGGCCGCCGAGGTAACTGCCCCGCCAACCGCGATATTTCCGGTGGACCAGTCGCAGATCAGTAACGTCTCGTTCTCGGGTCAAAGGGTATTGGTCGTAGAAGATGATCCGATCATCGGTATGGATATCGCTGATATTCTTGAAGCGCGGGGCGCGACTGTCATTGGTCCCTTCACGACTGTCGCAAGTGCCCTCAAGGCTATCCGTGAAAAACCGGACGTCGCGATGCTGGATGTGAACTTGGGCCAGGAAACAACCGATGCGATTGCGTTGCACCTGTCTGAACTTGCGATCCCGTTCTTAATTCTAAGCGGGCAAATCGATAGTTCGGATCTGGGTACCGCATTCAAAGGGGCAGCTATCCTCAGCAAACCTTATAAAGAACAGGACCTTGTGAGCCATCTTAACAGGGTCATGCATTAGCGGGGTGCAGGTTACCCTGGCGGATCAGCGCTGACCTGAAGTGAGGTTTGTCTTGGTTGAAATGGCATTGCCGGGCAAAGGCCCCGCCTGCGGAGTGCGCGAAGCGGGTGCTAGGCCTTCAATCGTTTGCTTTTTCCGCTACGTTCAACCAAAGAAATCGCGCGGTCGATCGTTGGTTTGACACGTTGTGTCCGGCTGCCGTTGGGGCGTACGGGGCGACCGATGTGCAGGTTTATGTTCATCGCGCGGCCGTCTTCGAAGACTGCATAAGACGTATCAAGCACCTCTTGCACATCCGTTTCGATCTGCGGCCAAAGGGTCCCGAAATCTTCGGTACCGATGCAAATGAAAATCCCTGAACCAAAGTAGGACGACAGCAACTTCGGGCTGTTTACCACGTCTGAAATGGCATCCGATACGGCCGAGAGCGCGATGGCGAACTCCTGGCTGGTGCAGCTGTCATACAGCGCCTCGACCCCTATGATCTTGGCGGCGAAAAGCCGGCAGTGGTTCAAGTGCCTTTGCGACAGCTGGGAGAGATAATTGCCCAGAGAGTAGGGCAGGATCAGCTGGTCCGCGCTTAGAATTTGCAGCGGTTCCGTCACGGCAAAGCGGTGACGGCCCGGAACCGAGCTGCGCGACGGTTCCGACGGGTCGATTGCCCGGACGGTGTCGCCACTTTGAACCATGCGCGCGGCAATCTGGACTCGGGTGCTGATGTCAGCGACATCGAATGGCTTTGTGATATAGTCGCTGGCCCCTGCGGCAAACGCCTGTTCGATCGATGTCTTGTCAGTATTCGCCGTCAGCATGATGATCGGAGTGTCACGGTGCGCGCCATGCACACGGATACGTTCACAAAGCTCGATGCCGGTCATTTCCGGCATTGAGATATCAAGAAGAAAGCAGTCGAAACCGTCTTTTGAAGTGGCTATCGCCTCGAGGGCCAAAGCGCCGGAGGCCGCAACCACGACTTCTATGCCATCGGATTGCTTGAAGATCACCTCAAGCAGGTCCAGCACGACCGAATCGTCATCGACTGCAAGAATTCTCATAATACCTCTTCGGGGTTGCTGCCTTTGATACTGCACGCAAAGGCATCGGTAACTTTCAAACAGCATTTCGCAAAACTTCGGCCAAATTGTGTCAAAAGGTCAACTTTTGGTCCGACTGGCGGGTTATCGCGGATAAACCGCCAATGAAGTCCCTGCATTGGCACCCCTGAACGCGCGGTTTTCCGGAAGCGCGGCAGAATCTGTGGGAATTATTAACATTTGGCTAAAATGTGACACAATCTCGCCCCAACATTGCCCGCCAGACGTGTTTCCTTACAGGCTGAGAATGTTTCGAGGCCGTTTGAGACCAGCACGCCAGATATGGGCCAGTTATGGGGAAGTAAGTACTTATGCGCATTTTAGCTGTTGATGATGACCCGGTCATCCGCGATCTCTTGAAGGGGTGCCTGACAGAGGATGACAACTATTTTCTGACCTGCGCGACTTCTGCCGAAGACGCTCTGGTCATGCTGAAGGCTGCAAAGCACCCTTTCGACTGCTTCTTGCTGGACATCATGTTGCCCGGCGTCGGCGGTATCGAATTATGTGAAACATTGCGAAACACCCCGGGCTATCGGTCGACGCCGATCCTGATGATCACGGCCAGCCGCGAAATCGGTCTGATGCAGCGCGCGTTTGTCGTCGGGGCCACGGATTTCATCACCAAACCACTCAACGGGATCGAGCTGGGCGCGCGGATCAAGACGGCCGGTCTTTTGAACGACAGCCTTCGACGCGAAGAGCAGGCGCGCCACAGGCTTGAAGAACTGACCCAGGCGACGAAGATCAGGTTCGATGAACGCATCAAGCTTGATGTTGACGGTGTCGGTGAATTTCTGGAACTGGAAAACCAGCTTTTGCGGCTCCAGAACGGGTGCTACGGGATCAATCTGTTCACCGTCGAAATCGAGGGGCTTCGCAGAATCTATCGCGCGGTAAAGCCGCCTGCCTTCCGCTATTGCGTTACTCAGGGTGCCGAGGCCGGTGCCAGTTCTCTGATGAAACAGCCAAGTCAGTTGGCTTACGCCGGGTCAGGGCGCTTCGTGGGGTATCAGATGGGGCGTCGCAGGCTGGACTTCGATCTTATTGCGGAAAACATGAATCTGAAGATGGAAAAGAATTGGGACGCGGCACGTGGCGAGGTTCCGGCACCGCCCCGGATGCGGATCAAGCCGATTACGGACCAGCGCATCTGGTCCGGCATTTCCGCCAGTGAAAAACTGCGCGAGAATCTGACCGCGGGGGAGTTGTTCCCGAATCTGTCCTTTGAAGAAGAAAACAATATCTTCGCAAAAATGGATATCGTCATGAGCGGCGAAGATTGAAACCGTGCAGGTCTTGTGCCGGTCCTTTAGTGACCGCCGCTTCAAGCGCTGTACCGCCCCCAGACTAGCGAACCGACATGGAGTGCGGCATCAGGTTAAACCAGAACCAATCTAGGTCAGATTTCCTTTAGATAGGCCCACGAGACATACCCTTCGAGCCCCGGCGACGTGTTCAGGGATGCTTTGCACCAGCGGGTACCACCTGTCTGCTGGCAACTTGAGATGCGCAAGGCCGTGCCGTTCGGAAGACCGACGATGACCCGATATCCGATGCCCGGTCCCGCACGCATTTTCAGCATGTCATCTGCCTCGACGCCAGCGACCTCATAGTTGCCACCCGAACCGCCCGTTGCCAGTTCACACCCCGAAAGGGCTGTCAGCGCGACCGCAACAAGTGTTCCATAGACCGCTATACGCATTGATTTCTCCTGTTTCTGCCTTGCCCGAACACTTAGCGTCCAAGCAAGCCGAAAGAAACAGTCACGCGACGGCAAAATGCAAGATCGCACTTCTTGGGGGCTAGCGTGACAGGATGGCCGACAGCTGGACCGCTGATTTGACCCCGTCGACCAACCGAACGTCGGGCCGATCGCCGTAGAGGTCGGGAATACCGACCATGCCGGCGCAGCCCAGCACCACGATGCCGACCTTGTCTTCGACCACGGCGCGGTCGATTTCGGCGATGACCTTTGGGGCGGACCCCGGCAGATCCGTCTCGAGCGCGAGAACCGGCACATTGCTGGCGCGCACACGGCCAAGACGGGGCGCAAAGCCATAGCTGTGAATATTCTGCTCCAGAACGGGGATTGATTGCGGCAATGTCGTCACGACGGAAAACCGTTGCCCTGCAAGCACCGCCATATGATAGGCCGCCTGGCCGACGCCGATCACAGGACAGCGCGCGATATCGCGGGCAAGATCCAGGCCAGTGTCATCGAAGCAGCCGATGATGATCGCGCTGGCACCTTCATCCGACGCCTTGCGGACCAGCCCGAGAAGCGGGGGAATGCAGGCGGCCCCGTCCTCTGGTCCCTGGATCGCGGGAGGGCCGTCATGCGACGTCCAGCCCTCGACCTTGATGCCCATGTCCAGCGCGGTATCGACCATGGTTCGGGTCATGGCCTGCGTGCTGTTGGGGTTGATGATGACGATCATACCAGACCCTTGCCCGCGTCGGTGCCTGCTTTGGCACGCCGCCGGTTGCTGACAAGTGCCAGCGCGAGGAACACGCCGATGATGACAAGCGAGAACACCGTCGTGAGCGTGCCGAGCGCATAGAGCACAGGCGAGGTGACGTTGGTCGTCATCCCGTAAATCTCGAGCGGGAGCGTGTTGTACGATCCTGCCGTCAGCAGGGTGCGGGCGAATTCGTCATAGCTAAGCGTAAAGCCGAAAAGGGCCACGCCAATCAATGAAGGCGCGATGATCGGCAACACCACATGCCGGATGGTCTGCCACGGGCTGGCACCCAGATCACGGGCGGCTTCCTCATAGCTTTTGTCAAAACGGTTGAAGACGGCGAACATGATCAGCAGACCAAAGGGCAGGGTCCAGGTCAACTGCGCCCCGAAGCCCGAGGTGGACCAATGCACGGTCAGCCCCGTCTGCGAGAACATCAAACCGACGCCAAGCGAAATCAGGATCGAGGGGATGACCAGCGAGGTGATGATCAGGTAAAACAGGATGCCCGACCCTGGAAACCGCTTGCGAAACGCCAGACCGCCCATGACAGACACGACGACGGTCGTGACCATGACCATCAGGCCCAGGACGAAACTGCGGCGGAAGCTGCCCCAGATGTCGCCGACGGCCTGCTGCTCGAAGAGATCCTTGAACCAATAAAGCGACACCCCGCGCATCGGGAAGGTCAGCCCACCGTTTTCACCCTGAAAGGACAGGATGCCGATGGTGATCGTGGGGCCGTAGAGAAACAGCAGGAACAGGATGAAAAATCCGGTAAGGACATAGAAAGAGCGGGGGCGCGGTTCCATGGGTCAAAGCTCCTTTCGGATGTCGACAAAGCGCAGCAGGATGCCGATCACGATCAGCACGGTCAGCAGCAACACGATGGCCGTGGCCGACGCACTGGGATATTGCAGCAGTGCGATGTCATTCGAAATCAGGCGACCGACATTGGCGGACTGGCTGCCCGACATGAACCGCACGGTTATGAAATCCCCCATCACCAGCGTCACCACGAAGATGGTGCCGATCATGATGCCCGGCTTGGTCAGCGGCAGGATCACGTTCCACAGGATTTGAATGCCATTGGCACCCGCATCGCGCGCCGCCTCGATCAGGGATCTGTCGATCCGCATCATGGTGTTGAAAATCGGAACGACCATGAACAGCGTGTAAAGATGCACGAAGGCAAGGATCACGGCAAAGTCCGAGAACAGCAGCCATTCAACGGGTTCGTCGATCACCCCCCACGAGATCAACGCGGAATTCGCGATACCGTTGCGACCCAGAAACGGGATCCATGAAATCATCCGGATGATGTTCGAGGTCCAGAACGGGATCGTACACAGCAGGAAAAGCGCGATTTGCCACGTCTGCGTGCGGATATGGAACGCCAGATAATAGGCGACGGTAAAGCCGATGACGAAGGTGGCGGCCCATGTGATCAGCGCGTATTTGAAGGTGTTGAAAAAGACGGTGTAGGTCACCGGCGATCCGAACAGGAAGTCGTAGTTTTCCCAGACAAAGGCGGGGATGATCGAAAACTCGGTCGCGCGCCAGAAACTGACCACGGTGATCATGATGATCGGTGTGACCAGAAAGGCCAGCAGGACCAGCGCCAGCGGGGATAGCATCATCCACCCCTTGAGAGCATTATTTTCACGCAGTTTGTTCATGGGGCTTCCGGTCAAAAGGGGGAGGGAAGGGCGCGCACCCTCGGGAGGCAAGGCGCGCGCCCTCTTGTGGTCGATCAGGCGGCGATAAACTCGTTCCACTTGCGGACCATGTACTGGTTTTCGTCCATGACGGAATTCCAGCAGGCCACCGCGCCCATGCGGTCTTCGAACGACCCGCCATCGCGGGTGTCGCCGGTGCCCGCCAGCTTGTCGCCGAACGGAGACGTGATATCGCCTTCGGCTTCCTTGCCCTCGAACCAGTAGCCCCATTCATCTGCCGACATGAACGCCTTGGATGTTTCAGGTACGGCCGAATAATACCCCTGACGCATCAGGAACCCGCCGACCCAGCCGGAGAGGTACCAGTTGATGTATTCATAGGCCGCTTCCAGCTCCAGACCGGACAGCGCCGCCGAGATGCCCAAGCCGCCGCCCCATGACCGGTAGCCTTCTTCGAGCGGTTGATAGACGCAAGGCACGCCCTGTGATTTCACGGCCGTAATCGCAGGCGACCACATGGACTGGATCACGACTTCACCGGACGCCATCAGGTTGACGCTTTCGTCGAAGGACTTCCAGAAGGCACGGAACTGACCGTTTTTCTTGGCCTCGGTGAAGATGCCAAGGGTCATGTCGATCTCTTCCCTAGTCATGTTGCCCTTGTCGGGATAGGTGTATTCGCCCATGCTTTCCACGACCATCGCCATGTCCATGATCCCGATGGATGAGATGTCGAGGATCGACGCCTTGCCCTTGAATTCGGGGTTCAGCAATTCGGACCATTTCGAAATCGGACGCCCGATCAGGTCAGGGCGGATGCCCAGGGTGTCGGCATTGTAAATCGTCGGGATCAAGGTCATCCAACCGGATTCCTCATTCACGAAATCGGTGCCGTTCTGTCCCGAGGTAAAGCCGACGGTGTGGGGGGCGGTCCCTTGGGCAATGGTGCTTTCGGGGGTCAGCTTGCCGTCCCGGAAGATGCCGACGATCTTGTCATAATTTGTCAGCTTGGTGGTATCCATCGCCTGCAGGTTGCCTGCGGCCCACACTTTCTTGCAGATGAAATATTCGATGTCCGCGATGTCAAAGCTGTTGGGCTGGGTGGCCGCGCGCTGGGTCACGCTGTCGGTATCAAGGGCCGTCATCTCGAGCGTAAATCCCAGGTCTTCCTTGACCTTGGTCGCCACCTCGTTGAGGTTCGAGACGCCCGTGCCGAACTGGCGGATGGTCACGTCCTTGATGTTTTGCGCCCAAACCATCGGCGCGCCAAGGGTGGATGCGCTCGCAACCAGCGCCGTCGACGCGGCCCCCTTGAGCAAGGTGCGGCGGCTAAGGCCGTTTCTGTTGGTAAACATCGTCATTCGTCGTTCTCCTTGTTGGTGGAAAGCCGCAACTTCATGCAGTCAGTTGGTGTAGTTTCGAGGTGTCCCAGGACAGTCCGATGGTGTCGCCGGGGCTGTGAGGGTTTGCGAAAAATGCGCCATCGGGGATCAGGGCCGTGATTTCCTGATCACCTGCGATGCGCGACAGCACGGACACGTGGGTGCCCTGATATTCGACCGCTGTAACATGCCCTTCGACCACACCCTGGGTGGACGGCGTCACGTCGACGGCATCAGCGCGGATCGCGTAATGCCCACCGGACAGGGCGATCACGTTATGGCCGCCCATGAAACGGGCCACGAATTGGGTCTTGGGCGCGTTGAACACCTCTTGCGCGGGGCCCGCCTGTTCGATCACGGCGTTGTTCATCACGACGATTTCGTCCGCAAGCGCCAGGGCTTCATCCTGCCCGTGGGTGACGTGGATAAAGCTGATGCCCAGTTCCTTTTGCAGCTTCTTCAACTCGGCCCGCATCCGGATCCGCAGAAAAGGATCAAGGGCCGACAGCGGCTCGTCCAGCAGCAACACATCAGGCCGCGTGATCAGGGCCCGCGCCAGGGCGACCCGCTGCTGCTGCCCGCCCGACAACTGGTCCGGCAACCGGTCACCAAGTGCCGTCAAATCCACCAGTTCCAGCATCTCGCCTGCCTTCGCGCGGCGTTTGGCGGTGTCGACACCCTGCATCTTGAGGCTGAAGCCGACGTTGTCGATCACGCTAAGATGTGGAAACAACGCGTAATTCTGGAACATCATCGCCGTGCCACGCTGTGCGGGGGCAAGGTGCGATATATCGCGCCCTCCCAGCAGGATCGCCCCGTCGGTCACGCTTTCGTGCCCGGCGATCATCCGCAGCGTCGATGACTTTCCGCAGCCCGAAGGGCCCAGCAGGCAGGCGTAGGAACCGGGTTTGAACTTGTGCGCAATCGCATCCACGGCAACCGTTGCGCCATAGCGCTTGGTCACGCCGACAAGTTCCAGATCGTTTTTTGATGTTGTCATTCAGGCCCCCACATTTGATCCCATTGGGCGCATCGGGTGCCGCAAACTCAAACAAAGCCGTGGCTTGCAGTGGGGCAAAACTGAAAATGGCGCAAATTTGATCACAATTTTGGGCTGTTGCTCAAATATTGCACGCAAGATTGTATACAATGAGTTGAGGCTTTGTGGTCGTTTGGATCGCCTTGTTCAATACGATCAGCTCTGGCATCAGTGATTCTGAAGGACACGCACTATGCCACCACTGCCAATTTCGCCCCCCAAACCCAAAGATGCGACCGAAAAGGTGGCCCATGCACTGGCGTTGGCCATTCACGAGCATCGGATCGCCCCCGGAACGAAACTGGGTGAAGACGAGCTGGGCGAGATCTACGATGTCTCCCGCACCGTGATACGCGCCGCGCTGCAATCGCTTGCGCATATCCAACTGGTCGAGATCCAGCGTAACAAGGGTGCATTCGTTGCCCAGCCTAGCCTGCGCGAGGCCCGCGAGGTCTTCGAGGCGCGCGCCCTGCTTGAGCCGCGCACGGCAGGGTCCGCTGCCGCGCGTGCGACCCCGCGCGACATTGCCATCCTCAAGGAACACATCGCCCAGGAACATGCCGCGATGGATGCCGGTGATCATGGCCGTGCGTTAAGCCTGTCGGGAGTTTTTCACATCGAGGTTGCGCGGATCGCCGATCAGGATACGATCCGGCAGTTCATCGAGACATTGATCGCGCGATCATCCCTGATTATCGCGCTGTATTGGCGTCGTGAAAGCGCGCTCTGCGAGAGCCATGCCCACCATGCCCTTATTGACGCAATAGCGAAGGCGGACGCACAAAACGCAGAAGAACTGATGCGCAGCCATCTTGTCGATCTCAACTCGGCCCTGGACCTGCGGGATCGTCCGACACAGTCAAGAAGCCTCAAGGAGCTGCTTCAAGACCCGCATCCTTGACCCTGCCGGCGGTCAGCGGTCGCTGACTGAAAAGGGGGCGGGCGCATCCCCCAAAAGGCGTCGAGTGCCTGTTAAACTCTCGTTTTGGCATTGGCCTGCCTAAAATATACGCGGACCGCTGGCGTCGGCCTGTGCCGCGCACGTATTTGCGTTTCAGCAGATGTTCAGCCATGCCCCGCAGCATTACTCAAGGCGGATGAGAAAAGATTTGCGCATCCTTGTCGTCGAGGCTGATAGCGCCAAGGCGAAAAACATCATCAACGCTCTGCTTGAGGCAGGCTGGAGCGATGTGCACGAGATTGCCCAGGTTTCAGGGCTTGAACAGTCCATCGCGAAACATGCCCCCGATATCGTGCTGATCGACATGGCAAATCCGGATCGCGACACGCTGGAACATATCGGAACCGTATCGGACACCAAATCGCGGGCCGTCGCGATGTTCGTTGATCAGACCGACCCCCATTTGACGCAGGCTGCCCTCGCGGCGGGGGTCAGCGCCTATGTCGTGGACGGGTTGCAGATGAACCGCATCAAATCGGTGATCGAAACCGCGATTGCCAGATTCCAGATGATGCGGCAGATGCAGTCCGAACTGGATGCTGCAAAACAGGCGCTCGAGGACCGCAAGACGATCGACCGCGCCAAAGGGATCGTGATGCGCAGGCGCGGGATTTCCGAGGATGCGGCCTACAAGCTGATGCGCAAGGCGGCGATGGATCAGGGCCGCAAGGTGATTGATGTGGCGCAGGCGCTGGTCACGGCGTCGGACCTTTTGACATGACCCGCACCGTGTTGAATTGCGGCTATGTCCCGCTGGTGGACAGTGCGCCGCTGATCATCGCCAAGGAACTTGGGTTTGCGGCCGAAGAAGGGCTGGACCTTAATCTGGTCCGGCAGCCATCATGGTCCGCGCTGCGTGACATGCTGGCCCTGGGGCATCTGGATGCGGCACAGATGTTGTCTCCGATGCCGGTTGCCATGTCTCTTGGCCTTGGGGGGTTGCCCGCACGGATCGAC
This sequence comes from Roseobacter sp. GAI101, assembly GCF_000156335.1. Classification (GTDB taxonomy): domain Bacteria; phylum Pseudomonadota; class Alphaproteobacteria; order Rhodobacterales; family Rhodobacteraceae; genus Sulfitobacter. The sequence goes on along the minus strand of NZ_DS999213.1, from coordinate 1,640,270 downwards.
AATCTGATGGGGCTTTCCGCCAACGGCACGGTGTTCGGTGTGTCGACGGGGCTGGCGGACGCCTTGGGGGCGGTACCCTTTGGCGATCCGGATGCATTGCTGGCCGCGCTTGGCACGCGGGGGCCGCAGCCCTTGCGGGTCGGGGTGCCATTTCCGTTTTCAATGCACCGCTTGCTTTTGTCCTACTGGACAGCTTCAACACCTGATCTGCAGGTCGAGATCGTGACCGTTCCGCCACCGCGCATGGCGGATGCGGTCATGCAGGGGCATGTCGATGCCTTTTGGGTGGGGGAACCCTGGGGCAGTGCCATTGTCGGTCGGGGGGCCGGCAAGATCCTGATGGCGGGGCGACATGTCTGGGGTTTTGCGCCCGAAAAGGTGTTGGCCGCGCGACATGACTGGATTGTGGAGAACCCCGATACGACGTGCCACCTGATGCGCGCGGTCTATCAGTCGGCCCGATGGCTTGACGTGGAACGCAACAAGCCTTTGGCGGTCGAAATTCTGGGCCGCAGTGAACACCTTAATCTGGCGCATGAGGTGATTGAGCCGGCAATCACCGGCATCTTGACGCTTGAGCAAGGTGGCACACCGACAAAAGTCGACCGGTTCTTGACGTTCCATGACCATGCCGCGTCCTTTCCATGGCGCAGCCAGGCGGCGTGGATCGCCGCGCAACTGGGCGTGGATGCGATGGGCATCGCGCAGGCAAAGAGGTGTTTCAGAACGGATCTGTACCGAAAATATCTGGGTCCTGTCGGCGCGGATCTGCCCGGCGCGTCGGAAAAAGTCGAAGGCGCGATGCGGGATGTCACCGCCGTGGCGTCATCGCGGGGGCAGATGATTCTTGCGCCGGATGCTTTCTTTGACGGCAGAACCTTTGATTTCGATGCTTCAAATGGTGAATAAACGGGCACATTCGCGCGCGGCAGGAAAATTGCATGCGGGAGTGCAGAATATAGTTGAAGCCGGGGCCGAACTGTTCAACCCTGAATACAACACGTCAGGCACTGCTGCCTGATTTCCTTCTGCCAATGACGGCAGAATACTCCCAGAGCAAAGCCGCTCGTAAGAACCATGGAATTTTTCCGTGATGCTTACGCGCGGCTTTTTTTCGTTTTGCAGGCCTTGTCGAACCAGACCGGGCCAGACTGACAAAGGACATTCCAGATGTATAAAACGCTTCCCCTCATCCTTGCGGCCACCGGTCTTTGGGCGACTGCGGCCTCTGCCGAGATGCTTGACCTTGAAAAGGACGAACTGACCTTCGGCTTTATCAAGCTGACCGACATGGCCCCATTGGCGGTCGCCTACGAGAACGGCTATTTCGAGGATGAAGGCCTGTTCGTCACGCTTGAGGCGCAGGCGAACTGGAAAGTCCTGCTGGACGGCGTGATCGACGGCCAGCTGGACGGCGCACATATGCTGGCGGGCCAGCCGCTGGCCGCGACGATCGGATATGGCACCCAGGCGCATATCATCACGCCCTTTTCGATGGATCTGAACGGTAACGCCATCACCGTGTCCAATGAAATCTGGGAACAGATGAAACCCAATGTCCCCAAGATGGCGGACGGTCGTCCGCAGCACCCCATCAGCGCAAGCGCGCTGGTCCCGGTCGTCGACAGTTACAAGGACCAGGGCATCGCGTTCAACATGGGCATGGTTTTCCCCGTCTCCACCCATAACTACGAACTGCGCTACTGGCTCGCCGCGGGGGGATTGCAGCCGGGGTATTATTCCCCGCAAGATATCTCCGGGCAGATCGGCGCGGATGTTTTCCTGTCCGTGACCCCGCCACCGCAGATGCCCGCCACGATGGAGGCCGGCACCATCTTTGGCTACTGCGTGGGCGAGCCGTGGAACCAGCAGGCGGTATTCAAAGGCATCGGTGTGCCGGTGATCACGGATTACCAGCTTTGGAAAAACAACCCCGAGAAGGTCTTTGGCATCTCGAAGGAATTCGCGGACGCGAACCCCAATACCACGCTGGCCCTGACCAAGGCGCTGATCCGCGCGGCGATCTGGCTTGATGAAAATGACAACGGGAACCGGGCAGAAGCTGTCGAAATCCTTGCACGGTCCGAATATGTCGGTGCGGATTACGAGGTGATCGCCAATTCGATGACCGGCACCTTCGAGTTCGAGAAGGGCGACAAGCGCGAGATCCCCGATTTCAACGTCTTCTTCCGCCACAATGCGACCTATCCGTTCTATTCCGACGCGATCTGGTACCTGACCCAGATGCGCCGCTGGGGCCAGATCGCCGAGCCGAAATCCGATGAGTGGTTCGTGAACACCGCCAAGGACGTGTACCGCCCCGACCTTTATCTTCAGGCTGCGCGTCTGCTGGTGGACGACGGCATGGCAAACGAGGCGGACTTTCCATGGGAAAGCGACGGTTTCAAGGAACCGACAGCGGCTGCCGATGTCATTGACGGGATCGTCTACGACGGCCGCACACCCAACGCCTATCTTGAAAGCCTCCCGATCGGCCTGAAGGGCGACCAGACCGTCGTTGGCAGCCAGGTCAAAGGGTAGACACGCTTCCCTTCCCCGCGACAGCCGTTGCGGGGGCACCTTTTCTACGTCCCGATCAAAGGATTCCCGTCATGTCCGTCACCGACCCCGACACATTGAGCAACGAGGCAAAGCGCGCGCGCCTTTTCACCCGCATCAACAAGGCCGACAACTGGTTTCAGGTTCTGGGCCTTGCGTGGATCACACCGGTCTTGAAGGCTGCGGCAGGGGATAACCCACGCGCCCAGATGGGTGAAATCTGGCGTCTGCTGGGCGTGCCGCTTCTGGCGATCGTGATCTTCCTGCTGGCGTGGGGCATACTTGCACCCAAGGTTCAGACGTCATTGGGGGCGGTCCCAGGTCCCGCACAGGTCTGGGAACAGGCCATCAGCCTGAATGCCGACGCGATCCGAGAACGCAAGAAGGAAGCCGCCTTTTATGACCGTCAGGATGTGCGCAATGCAAAGCTGGTCGCGGACGGCAGGGCGGATGACGTCAAGCAGCGTGAATACACCGGCAGGCCCACATATTACGCGCAGATCTGGACGTCGATCAAAACCGTCTTCTTCGGGTTTCTGATCGCATCGCTGGTTGCCATTCCGCTGGGCATTGCAGCGGGCCTGTCCAAGACGGCCAATGCCGCGCTGAACCCGCTGATCCAGATTTTCAAACCCGTTTCACCCCTGGCATGGTTGCCCATCGTGACGATGATCGTATCGGCGGTCTACGCCAGCAACGACGGGATGTTTTCCAAATCCTTCCTGATCTCGGCAATCACGGTCACCCTGTGTTCGCTTTGGCCCACGCTGATCAACACGGCCCTTGGCGTCAGCAGCATCGACAAGGACCTCGTCAGCGTCAGCCGCGTGTTGAAGATGAACACATGGACCAAGATCACCAAGCTGGTGTTGCCCTCGGCGCTGCCGCTGATCTTCACCGGGTTGCGCCTGTCGCTCGGGGTCGGCTGGATGGTGCTGATCGCCGCGGAAATGCTGGCGCAGAACCCCGGTCTGGGCAAATTCGTCTGGGATGAATTCCAGAACGGTTCCTCGCAGTCTTTGGCCAAGATCATGGTCGCGGTCTTTACCATCGGGATCATCGGCTTCCTGCTGGACCGAGTGATGTTCGCGCTGCAATCCATGTTTACCTTTTCGGCAAACCGGTGAGCGATATGAGCATTCTTTCCATCAAGGACGTGAACAAGGGCTTTGGCGTGGGGACACATCGCGCAGAAGTTCTCAAGGGGATCAACCTCGATGTGCGGGAGGGCGAATTTCTGGCCATCCTCGGATTTTCCGGCACGGGAAAATCCACGCTGATGAACCTGATTGCGGGTCTCGAGATGCCCGACAGCGGCACGCTGACCTATCGCGGGGCACCGATCACCGAACCGGGGCCGGAACGCGGTCTGATCTTTCAAAGCTATTCGTTGATGCCCTGGCTGACCGTCGGCGGCAACGTGGGGCTGGCTGTCGATGCGGTCTTTCCCAAACTGTCCAAGGCAAAGCGGCAGGAAAAGATCGACCACTACGTGTCGATGGTCGGCCTGTCCCACGCCACAGGCCGCCGTCCTGCCGAACTGTCGGGCGGGATGCGCCAGCGGGTCGCCGTCGCGCGTGCTTTGGCGATGAACCCTGAAATGTTGCTTCTGGACGAACCGTTGTCGGCGCTGGATGCACTGACGCGGGCCAATCTGGCGGATGAAATCCTCGAGATTTGGGAGCAGGACAAAAAAACCTGCATCCTGATCACCAACGACGTGGACGAGGCAATCTTGCTGGCCGATCGCATCGTGCCCCTGAACCCTGACGGTACCCTGGCAGACCCGATCACGGTCGACATTCCGCGCCCCCGTGACCGGATGGCGATGAACAACGATGCCACATTCAAGGCCTTGCGGGCCGGCGTTACCAAGTATCTGATGGATGTTGGCATCGAGGCGAAGGTCGAAGAGATCAAGACGCTGCCGAAGGTGACCCCGATACATGCGGTCCCCAAAGTAGTGGCCGAGGCGCAGCAAAGCCCGATTGAAGAACGCTATCTGACCTTCTCGCAACTGCACAAGATCTATCCCACCCCCAAAGGCCCGCTGACCGTGGTCGAAAATTTCGACCTCAAGATCAACAAGGGCGAATTCATCTCGCTTATCGGGCATTCCGGCTGTGGCAAATCCACCGTCCTGACGATGGCGGCCGGGCTCAATCCGATCTCTAAGGGGGCAATCCGGCTGGACGGCTGGAACGTCGAGGGCGCAGACCCCGAGCGTGCCGTGGTCTTCCAGTCGCCGAACCTTTTCCCGTGGCTGACCGCCAAAGAGAACGTGGCGATCGGGGTCGACAAGGTCTACCCCAAGGCAAGCCAGGCCGAACGGCAGGATGTGATCGAATACTACCTCGAACGTGTCGGTCTGGCCGACAGCATGGACAAGAACGCGGCATCCTTGTCGAACGGCATGAAGCAGCGCGTGGGCATCGCGCGGGCCTTTGCCCTGTCGCCCAAATTGCTGCTGCTGGATGAACCTTTCGGGATGCTTGACAGCCTGACCCGCTGGGAGCTGCAGGAAGTGCTGATGGAAGTGTGGTCACGCACCAAGGTTACTGCCGTCTGCGTGACCCATGACGTGGACGAGGCGATTTTGCTGGCTGACCGCGTGGTGATGATGACCAACGGACCCCAGGCGACCATCGGCAAGATCACAGACGTGAAACTGCCGCGCCCGCGCACCCGAAAGGCGCTGCTGGAGCATCCCGACTACTACAGCTACCGGCAGGAGGTTCTCGACTTCCTTGAGGAATACGAGCATGGCAACACCTCCAAGACGACGTCTGCCGCCCCCAGAAAAACCATTGCAGCGGAGTGAAGAGATGAAACAGAAGCTGATCATCATCGGGGCGGGCATGGCCACGGGCCGTGCGCTGGAAACCCTGCTGGACACGGCCCCCGACGCGTATGACGTGATCCTGTTCAACGCAGAGCCGCGTGGAAACTACAACCGCATCATGCTGTCGCCCGTGTTGGCGGGGGACAAAACCTATGCCGAGATCGAGACACACACACCGCAGTGGTACGCCGACAATGGCGTGACCTGCCGCTTTGGCGAAAGGATTGCCGGGATCGATCGCGCGGCCAAGACGGTGACGGCGCAGAATGGCGATGTGCTGAGCTATGACAAGCTCATGTTCGGCACCGGATCAAATCCCTTCATCATTCCGTTGCCGGGGCACTATCTGGAAGGTGTCATCGCCTACCGTGATCTTGAGGATACCGAGCGGATGATGGGCCTTGGCCCCGACAACACCTGCGTGGTGATCGGTGGCGGTCTGTTGGGTCTTGAGGCTGCCGCAGGCATGGCCGCGCGGGGCGTCAAGGTCACAGTCGTGCATATCATGGGCCACCTGATGGAACGGCAACTGGACGAAGCGGCGGGGTACCTGTTGCGCAAGGCCTTGGTGGACAAGGGCATCACGATCAAATGCTCGGCCAACTCCAAGGAGATTCTTGGCAAAGACGGTCACGTCCGCGCGCTTTTGCTGGATGATGGCACCGAACTGCCCTGCGATCTGCTGGTTATGGCCGTCGGCATCCGGCCCAACGTGGCCCTTGCCGCCGAGGCAGGGCTGGCCGTGGGGCGCGGCATTCATGTCGATGACCAGATGGTCACATCGGACGCAGACATTCTGGCCGTCGGTGAATGTGTGGAACATGACGGCGCAATTTTTGGCCTTGTTGCCCCGCTTTACGATCAGGCGCGGGTGGCGGCCAAGACGCTGCTGGGCGAGGCCGCAACCTTTGTGCAAAAGGAACTTTCGACCAAGTTGAAGGTCACCGGATGCGATCTGTTCAGCGCCGGCGATTTCGCCGATGGGGACGGGCGCGAAGATATTGTGTTCCGGGACCCCGGGCGCGGCGTCTACCGCCGTCTGGTGATCGAGAACGACATCATCATCGGCGCGGTCATGTACGGTGACACCGCTGACAGCAACTGGTTCTTCGGTCTGATCCGCGACAAGACCGATATCGCCCGGATGCGCGATACGCTGATCTTTGGCCCGGCTTATCAGGGGGGCACCCCGCTGGACCCGTTGGCAGCCGTTGCAGCCTTACCGCGTGATGCGGAAATCTGTGGCTGCAACGGCATTTGCAAAGGCCAGATCGAAGACGCCATCACGGCGGGTGCGACCGACCTTGGCGCAGTCAAGGCGACCACCAAGGCCTCGGCCTCCTGCGGGAGCTGCACCGGATTGGTCGAACAGGTGCTGGCCGTCACGCTGGGCGATGATTTCGTCCTGCCTGCCGCCGCGTCGATCTGCGCCTGCGCGGATATGACCCACGAGGACGTGCGCCGGATGATCAAATCCCGGCACCTGACGTCAATGCCGGCAGTCTGGCAGGAATGCGGCTGGAAAACCTCATGCGGGTGCCATGTCTGCCGCCCCGCGCTGAACTTCTATCTGCTGGCGGATTGGCCGCTTGAATATGCGGATGATCCGCAAAGCCGTTTCATCAATGAACGCAAACACGCCAACATCCAGAAGGACGGTACCTTTAGCGTAGTGCCGCGCATGTGGGGCGGGATCACCACACCGGACGAATTGCGTGCCATCGCCGATGCGGCGGATAAATACGCTGTGCCGACGGTCAAGGTGACGGGCGGTCAGCGGATCGACCTGCTGGGCGTCAGGGGCGAGGATCTGCCCGCCATCTGGGCAGATCTGAACGCAGCGGGCATGGTGTCGGGGCATGCCTATTCAAAAGGGTTGCGCACGGTAAAGACCTGTGTCGGCACCGACCATTGCCGCTTTGGCACCCAGGACAGTACCGGCTTGGGGATCAAGCTGGAAAAGACGCTGTGGGGGGCATGGACACCGCACAAGCTAAAGCTGGGTGTGTCAGGCTGTCCGCGCAACTGTGCAGAGGCAACGTGCAAGGACATCGGCGTCGTCTGTGTCGACAGCGGCTATCAGATTTCCATCGGTGGCGCGGCCGGGATGGATGTGCGCGAAACGGATCTGTTGGTGCAGGTGCCATCCGAACGCGAAGCGATCGACGTGATCAAGGCGATCACGCAGCTCTATCGCGAAAATGCCCGCTATCTTGATCGTATCTACAAGTGGATGAGCAAGGTGGGGGCGGACTGGATCAAGGAACGTGTGGTGGACGATCTTGAGGGGCGCGCAGCCCTGATTGCCGGGTTCGAACTGAGCCAGAGCATCTATCGCCGCGATCCGTGGGCCGATCACGTCCAGCAAAAAGCACAAAGCTATCAGCCTTTGGCAACCCTGCAGATGGAGGCCGCGGAATGAGCGACTGGATTGATATTGCCGCCCTGGACGACGTGCCCCAACGCGGGGCGCGGGTGGTCAAGACGCTGGCCGGTTGCGTCGCTGTGTTCCGGACTGCAACGGATGAGGTTTACGCCCTCAACAACAGTTGCCCGCACAAGGGCGGCCCTCTGGCGGAAGGCATTGTGCACGGGGACAAGGTGACCTGTCCGCTGCACAACTGGGTGTTTTCGCTGGAAACGGGCCAGGCACAGGGCGCGGACGACGGTCGTGTCGAAACCTATCCGGCAACGGTGGAAAACGGGCGGATTCTACTGGACAAGGCCGCCCTGAACCGACGTTCCGCCGCATGACCCTGACGCGCACCACATGCCCCTACTGCGGTGTCGGCTGCGGCGTTCTGGCTGGTGCAGATGGGACCATCAAGGGCGATCCCGATCATCCGGCGAACTTCGGGCGGCTGTGTTCCAAAGGGTCGGCGCTGGGCGAAACGATTGATCTCGAAGGTCGGCTCTTGCAACCGCAGATCGAAGGCCGTCCTGCCAGTTGGGACACGGCGCTTGATCTGGTCGCCCGCAAATTCGCGGATGCAATCCGTGATCACGGCCCCGACAGCGTTGCCTTCTATGTCTCGGGCCAACTCTTGACCGAGGATTACTACGTCGCCAACAAGCTGATGAAAGGCTTTATCGGATCAGCCAACATCGACACGAATTCACGGCTGTGCATGGCGTCGTCGGTGGCGGGGCACAAACGCGCCTTCGGGACCGATACCGTGCCGGGGACCTACGCCGATCTGGAACAGGCCGATCTGGTCGTGCTGGTCGGTTCGAACCTCGCGTGGTGTCATCCTGTGCTCTACCAGCGCATTGCAGCGGCCAAGCAAGCGCGCCCCGCGATGCGGGTCGTCAACGTCGATCCGCGCCGCACCGCGACCTGTGATCTGGCGGACATGCATTTGCGGGTGGCTCCGGACGGGGACATCGCCTTGTTCAACGGATTGCTTGCACATCTGGCGGCGTCCGGTGCGGTCGATGCCGATTATGTCGCACGCCATGTGAATGGTCTTGATGTGGCCGTGGCGACAGCCGGGCAGGCGGCCCCCTTGCACTCGGGGTTGACCGCCGCCGAGCTTGCCGACTTCTATGCCCTCTGGACCGCCATGCCCAAGGTCGTGACCGTCTATTCCCAAGGCGTGAACCAGTCTTCATGCGGCACCGACAAGGTGGGCGCGATCATCAACTGCCATCTTGCCACGGGCCGGATCGGCACGCCGGGCTGCGGCCCGTTTTCGGTCACCGGACAGCCCAACGCGATGGGCGGTCGCGAGGTTGGCGGCCTTGCCAACATGCTGGCAAACCACCTGGACATCGAAAATGCTGACCACCGCGCCACGGTTCAGGCATTCTGGGACAGCCCCACCATATGCAGGTCGGCGGGGCTCAAGGCAGTTGATCTGTTCAAGGCCTGCGCATCGGGCCGGATCAAGGCGCTGTGGGTGATGTCCACAAACCCTGCCGTTTCCATGCCGGATGCAGATGGGGTGGCCCGCGCCATCGCCAATGTCCCTTTCGTCGCCGTCTCGGACATCATGGCGCGCACGGATACGGGCGATCTGGCCGATGTGCTGCTGCCTGCAACGGGTTGGGGCGAAAAGGACGGTACCGTCACAAATTCCGAGCGCCGCATCTCGCGCCAGCGGGCATTTTTGCCCGCACCCGAAGGGGCACGGCCGGATTGGCGCATCATTTGCGATGTGGCAGCCCGGATGGGGTTCGGGGATGCCTTTGCCTATCAGACACCTGCGGAGATTTTTGCGGAATACATCGCGCTGGACGCAGCCTCGCGCCGTTTTGGCCGTGATTTGGACCTGAGTATATTTGCCGATGCCGATTACGCGCAGCTGATCCCCACCCAATGGCCGCGCAATGACATGCGGTTCTTTGCGGACGGGCAGTTTTACCACCCCGATGGCAAGGCACGGATGATACCGGTCGAAACACCCGTGCCGCAGCACGCGGGTCTGATCCTGAACACGGGTCGCAACCGCGACCAGTGGCATACGATGACACGGACCGGAAAGTCGCGCAGGCTGGGCGCACATCTGGCTGAACCCTATCTGGAAATCCACCCCGAGGATGCTGCCGGTATCAACGCGGCCCATGGTGATCTGGTCGAGGTCAGAAATACCCTTGGCACGACGATACTGCGCGCACTCGTTACCGACCGCGTCACGCAAGGCGCGCTGTTTGCCCCGATGCACTGGACGCGCCAGACCGCGCGCAACGGCACGATCAACAGCGTGATCACCCCCGCGACCGACCCCCATTCCGGCCAGCCCGCGCTCAAGCGGGGTGCCGTGTCTGTCAGCGTCTTCAGCGCGCGCTGGTACGGTTTTTTGACCTGCATCAACCAGCCAACCGCAGATACGGCCTATGCGGCGATTGCACGGACGCAGACGGGCTGGCAGGTGGAACTGGCGAGCCGGGATCTGCCGGCCGACTGGGTGGCGCAAGCACGCGCGGTCGCGCAACTGCCCGATGCCGAGGCGTCAGTGTTTGAGGACAGCACCAGTGGTGCGGTGCGGGTTGCGCTGTGCGAGGGCGGCGTGGTGCAGGCTGTGTTCTATGCAGCGCGTCAGCCGGTGATCCTGTCGCGTGCAGCAGCGATTGCGCATATCGGCACCACCGCCACACCGCTCGAGGCGCTTGCCGGGCGGATGGGGCAGGACCAGCCTGATCCGGGCACTGTGATCTGTGCGTGTTTCAGCGTCGGCCAGAATACGTTGCTGGCAGCGATCGCTGAGGGCGCGCAGTCCGTCCAGACCTTGGGCGAAGTGACATGCGCGGGTACGAGCTGCGGCTCTTGCAAGCCGGAACTGGCGCGTCTCGTCGCGCAAAACAAGCTCCGGGCGGCTGCGGAATGACGCTGGCACCCTTCGTCCGGATCGTCGCGCAGGGCAAGGGGCGTGCCCGCGCCCTGACGCTGGCCGAGGCGCAAGAGGCCATGACCGTGATCCTGGAGGGCCGCGCCGCCCCCGAGGCCGTGGGCGCGTTGCTGATGGTGCTTCGGCTGCGCGGAGAAGAGCCGCAGGAAATCGCAGGCTTTACCGCCGCCTTGCGGGCAAGTGTGGCGGACATGCTGCCTGCTGCCGATCTCGATTGGCCCAGTTATGCCGCAGGGCGCAGCCGCGGTGCACCGCTATACCTGCTGGCCGCACGGCTGGTGGCACAGGCAGGGGTGCGCATTTCGATGCACGGCCACAACGCCTTTCAAAACGCCACTATGCGCGCCGAAGACATCCGCGCGCTGGTCGGACCACAGGTCCGGTATGACCCGCTTGTCACGCTGTCGCCCGAGGCGTTCCGCCTTCTTGATCTGCGGGCCGATCTTGGCCTGCGGTCCTGCATCAACACTGTTTTGCGCATGTGGAATCCGTCGCGTGCCGGTGCAACGGTTCAGGGGGTGTTTCACCCGTCCTACCGCAGTTTACAGGCCCGGGCAGCGTCGATGCTGGGACAACACAGGCTGAGCATCATCAAAGGCGGCGGCGGGGAATTCGAACGCCACCCGTCCAAGGATATCATCTGCTTCGGCCTGCGGAACGGTGCGCATATCCAGCAGCCAGCGCCGGCCCTGCTGACCGAAACCCGCCGCCTGCACGAAACCGGTGCCGCTGTCGACGCTCTTGCGCTTTGGCAAGGCCGCACGCAGGACGCGTTCGCCGAAGCGACCGTGACGGGCACAGCCGCCCTTGCGCTGTGGACCGTCGACCCAACCACCACCGTCGCACAGGCCCAGATCAAGGCGCAGGACTTGTGGGCCAACCGTGCCGCATATGAAGGATGTCGTGTATGAAAACCTTTCCCATGTTCATTCAAATGGCCGGCAGACGTGTCGTGATCGTCGGCGGCGCAGAGCAGGCGGCCCAAAAAGTGCGCCTCATGCTCAAGACAGATGCACATATCACGGTGATCAGCGACGCGCTGGAGGACGAGCTTGCCGCCCTGGCTGCCACGGGCCGGATCAGGCAGCAGCGCGGGCAGATACGAGGGGATGACTTTGCCGGTACCGCATTGGTGTTCATTGCAACCGGCTGCCCCGGTGCAGACCGCGCGCTGCATGCCCTGGCCAAGACCGCAGGGGCTTGTGTGAACGTGGTCGATCAGCCCGCGCTATGCGATGTGATCACCCCGTCGATCGTGGACCGTGATCCGGTGGTGGTGGCCATCGGGACCGAAGGCACTGCCCCGGTTCTGGCCCGCCAGATCAAGACGCAACTGGAACAGATGCTGGAACCGAATCTGGGCGATCTGGCAGCGCTTGCCGGGCGCTTGCGCGCAGGTGCGGCAGCCCGGCTTGCCCCTCGGGTGCGGCGCGATTTGTGGCGTTGGGTGTTCGGCGACGCCCCCCGGCGGAGCCATGCACGCGGTGCCGCGCGCGAGACCGCGCAGATGATCAAGCAGGCGATTGAAACCGGTGATTTTGGTCAGGACATGGGGGGAAGTGTCGCCCTGGTCGGCGCGGGCCCCGGTGCCAAGGACCTGATCACCCTGCGCGGTGTGCAGCGGCTTCAGGAAGCGGATGTGATCTATTATGATCGGTTGGTCGATCCCGAGATCCTCGAACTCGCCCGCAGGGATGCCGAGCGGATCTATGTCGGCAAAAGGCCCGGATGCCACAGCTGGCCCCAAGAGAAAATCACCCAAACCATGGTCGCTGCGGCAAGGAATGGCGCGCGGGTCGTCCGCTTGAAATGTGGCGACCCTGCAATTTTCGCCCGCAGCCTTGAAGAGATGGACGCCCTGCGTGCAGCCGCAATTCCGTTTGAAATTGTCCCCGGGGTCACGGCCGCCTGCGGGGCTGCGGCGGCCAGCGCGCAGACGCTGACCGAACGCGATGCCATCGACACGCTGATCCTGACGACGGGGCATTTTTCAGGCGGATATGGCGTGCCGGACGCGATCAAAAATCTCGCGCCCGGCAGTTGCGTCGCCCTTTATATGGCGGTCACCGCAGCACAAAGCGTCAGCGCGCACCTTTCGGCCAAAGAGGGCGCGGATGATATCTGTGTGACCATCGTTGCGAATGCCCAGTCCGATGCGCAGATCATCGCGATCTGTGATGTTCAATCCTTGCCCTCGGTCCTTGCCCAGCACGGGATCAAGAATACGGCAACGATCCTGATAAAATGGCGCAAGAAAGGAGCCCAGGTTCAGCCGCTCTTGAGGGTCGCGCATTCTGGTCCGCGGGATGTCATTGCCGCTGTCCCCCTCTGAGAGGCTTGGCGTGCCGCCGACCGATAGAATGCTAGCGGTCCGGGCTTAAGCAAAATGTAACCCGGCAGTGAATTAGCCGCCCGTCAAGTCACCCGCGAGGCGGCAAATACCATGCAGTCCGGTTCATTGGAACGGGGCTGCATGCTGAGACAGGCGTTTGCACAACACAAAAGACCGGGCAAGGGCGGCGGACAGGTACGGCTTGCTCAGCGCGCCTTTTTCCCCGCCATGGTCGTGGCGGCTGTGACGATGGCATCAACCGAAATGCCAAAATGCTCATACAGTTTGGCGGACTGATCCGATGCCCCGAACCCGCTCATGCCGATGAAATGACCGTTCTCCCCAAGCCAGCGCTCCCAGCCGAACTTCATGGCGGCCTCTATGCCGATGCGCGGCGCGGTTCCGATGACGCTGGCCCGATAGTCTGCATCCTGCGCATCGAAAAGTTCCCAACAGGGCATGGACACCACGGCGGCTTGAATGCCCATCCCCGCAAGCGCCTGCTGTGCTGTCACGGCAAGGCCGACTTCGGTACCGCTTGCCATCAAGGTGATATCGCGCGCGCCATCCGCTTCGTGCAGGACATATGCCCCGCGTGCGGTCAGGTTCTCGGTGCAGGTGTCACGCACCTGATCCGCAGGCTGCCTCGACAATGCAAACAGGCTGGGACCATCTGTCGCCTCCATTGCCAGCGCCCATGCTTCGGCGGTCTCGACGGCGTCGGCCGGGCGGAACACTTTCATGTTCGGCATGGCGCGGAAACTGGCAAGGATTTCGACCGGCTGGTGGGTCGGCCCGTTGCTGCCCACACCGATGCTGTCGTGGCTGAACACGAAAAGCGCGGGAAGACCCATCACCGCCGCCATGCGCATTGCGGGTCTCTCGTAATCGGCGAAGGCAAGATAGGTGACATTCACGGGCCGCAAGCCGCGGTGGGCGGCGATCCCGTCACACATCGACCCCATCAGATGTTCGCGCACGCCGCAGTGGACATAGCTGCCTGAATGGTCGGATGCGTCAAAGGCAATCCGGCTGCGTTTGTGGTTTGTCGGAGCCTCGAGATCGGCGCACAGGACAAGGGTGTCAGGCAGTGTCCGGGCCAGTGCATCACAGACTTCACCAGACGACTGGATCGTCGGGCGGGGGGTACGCAGCGACGCCTGATCTTTGGTGATACCTTGCATTGCGGCAGTCCAGTCCTTTGGCAAAGCGCCGCTGGTCCACTGGTGAAAGGTCGTCGCCGATGCATGGTCGTCGATCCGGGATCGCCATGCCGCATGTGCCTGCGTGCCGCGTTCCATACAGGCGGCCCAGTCGTGGCGTACGATTTCGGGCAGATAAAACGGCGCGTGGTCCCACTTCAGTAAGGCCCGCGCCTCGTCGGAATCCGCCTGGGTCAAGGGGGCGCTGTGACCGCTGCGCTGGCCTTGCAGGCGCGGAATGCCGCGGGCAATCACGGTGCGGCAAGCAATCAGGGACGGTCGCGGATCGGCCTTGGCGGCATCCATCGCGGCCGAGACGGCTTCGATGTCGTGGCCATCAACGGCTTGCACATGCCAGTTGGCGGCTTGGAACCGCGCCGGTACATCTTCGCTGATCGACAGGTCTGTCGTTCCGTAATCGGTGATGTGGTTGTCATCCCAAAGGAACGTCAGCTTGCCCAGTTGCAGGTGACCGGCCAGTGATATTGCTTCCTGGCCGACACCTTCCTGAAGGCAGCCGTCGCCGACAAAGGCCCAGGTGCGGTGGTCCACAAGGTCGGACCCGAATTGCGCGGCCAGCCGCGCTTCGGCCACGGCCATCCCGACAGAGCAGGCGATTCCCTGACCCAGAAGCCCGGTCGTCAGCTCGATGCCTGCCTCTTGCTCGATTTCGGGATGCCCCGCGCAGACCGATCCCAGCTTGCGGAAAGACTTGAGCGCGTCGGTGGTGACATGCGCGTAGCCTGCCAGATGCAGCAAGGAATATAGCAGCATCGACCCGTGTCCGTTGGACAGCACCACACGGTCGCGATCAGGCCAAAGCGGGTCCTTCGGGTCCACCTTGAGGTGACGGGCATAAAGCGTCGCCGCGATTTCGGCCATGCCCAAAGGCACCCCCTGATGGCCTTCGCCTGCGTTCAGGATGGAATCAAGGGCGGTGAAACGGATGGCGTGGGCCATCGACTGAATATCGGTCATCGCGCGGGGCCCTCTTATAAAATTTCGCGGATGCGACGGATCGCCTCGCTGATATTGTCGGTCGAATTGGCGTAGGAGAACCGCAGATAGCCTTCGCCGTAGCTGCCAAAGGACGTCCCCGCGACGGTCGCGACACCTGCCACATCCAGGAACCGGTCCTGCGCCTCGCGGGCGGTCATGCCGGTGCCTTCGATGTTGGGAAACGCATAGAACGCGCCGCCGGGGTCCGAGCAGCGCACACCGGGAAGGCTGTTCAGTTCTTCGACGATCAGCCTGCGGCGCGCGTCAAAGGCCACCATCATGTCGGCAACCGCATCTTGGGGGCCGGTCAGTGCTGCGATACCCGCGTATTGGGTGGCGGCATTCACGCAGGAATGGTCATTGATCGCCAGTTTGGTCGCGGGGCCGACAGCGTCGTCGGGCCAGACCGCGAAACCCAGACGCCAGCCCGTCATGGCATAGGTCTTGGACCAGCCATCCAGCACGATCAGGCGGTCGCGGATTTCGGGATATTGCAGCAGCGAAACATGCTCGCGGCCCTCGTACAACATCTGGCTGTAGATCTCGTCCGACAGCACGGCGACATGGGGGTGATCGGCCAGCCCGGCGACAAACTTGTCGATTTCGGCGCGCGGTGTCACGCCGCCAGTCGGGTTCGCGGGGCTGTTGATGATGATCAGCCGTGTGCGCGGCGTGATCTGGTCTAGAACGGCTTCGGCTGAAAAGGCAAAGCCGTTACTTTCCTCGAGGGCGATCGGCACCGGCGTGGCACCGGAATAGCGGATCACGCTTTCGTAGATCGGGAAGCCGGGGTTGGGGTACATGATCTCGACGCCGGGCTGGCCGAACATCAGCACGGCAAAGAACATCGTGGGCTTGCCGCCCGGCACGACGACCACGTTGTCGGGGTTCACCTCGACCTTGTGCCGTTTGTGCAGATCGGCGGCGACCGCTTCGCGCAGCGCGGGGATGCCGTTTGCGGGCGTATAGCCGTGATGGCCATCGCGCAGCGCCTTAATTCCGGCCTCGACGATATGGTCAGGCGTCTGGAAATCCGGCTGGCCGATGCCAAGGTTGATGATGTCGTGGCCCTGCGCTGCAAGGGCCTGCGCCCGCGCCAGTACCGTGAAAGCCGATTCTGTTCCCAAGCGCGACAAGCTGTCGGCAAAGATCATCTGTGACATAAAGTTCCTCCCTCAGTTTTCCGTTCTGGGCGCGGCCGCGCCCGTGCGGAATCGCCCGAGTAGTAGCCGATGATCGCGGGGAAAGTTGTTAAGAATTGCTAACGAGGTCTTTCAGTTTTCATACAATACGCGGCCATTTTACCTTGCTACCGTTGTCCCAGGTCGTCAACTCGGGAGGAGCAAATGACAGCTGAAACGCCACCGGGCGCATTCTCGAACATGTCCTTGGAGATGCGTGCGTGGAATATCCGTCGCAAAGCACTTCTGATGGGCGAAGTTCAGGGGCAGGGGTACATCGGACAGGCGCTTGGCGTCGCGGATGTGCTGGCCACATCCTATTTTCACGCCATGGACTTTCAGGCCGAAGACCCCGAATGGGAAGGGCGCGACCGCTTTTTGCTGTCGATCGGCCACTACGCCATCGCACTTTACGCCGTGCTGATGGAAGCGGGCATCCTGCCGGAAGAAGAGCTTGAGACCTACGGCATGGACGACTCTCGGATGCCGATGTCGGGCATGGCGTCCTATACCCCCGGCATGGAAATCACCGGCGGATCGCTGGGCCATGGTCTGGGCATCGCCGTCGGCATGGCGATGGGGCTGAAACGCAAGAAAAACCCGGCGTTCGTCTATAACCTGATGTCTGACGGCGAGCTTGACGAAGGCTCAACCTGGGAAGCGGTGATGTCCGCGGTCCAGTGGAAGCTGGATAACCTGATCTGCATCGTCGACTTCAACAACCAGCAGGCCGATGGCCCGACGCGCGACGCGCTGGCGGTCGGGGCCGAAGCGCCGAAATGGGAAGCGTTCGGCTGGTTCGCGCAAGAAGTGGACGGCAATGACCTGGACGCTTTGGTTGCCGCCTTTGATGCGGCGCGCGACCTTACCGACGCCAGACCCCGTGTCATCATTTGCAACACGACCATGTGCAAGGGCGTCGATTTCCTCGAGGCCCGCGAGATCACCCATTTCGTCCGCGTCGAAGCGGATGAATGGTCCAAGGCGCTCGCCAAGCTGGAAGAAGGAAAGCCACAATGACCCTTGCTTCGATGGCCCGCAAATACGAGCCGCGCCGCGTCGCGCAAACCAAGGTTGCAACCTCGGCGATGATCGCGTCGCTGGCGGCCGAAGGGTATGACACCGTAAACGCGCCTTTCGGTCACGCGCTGGTCGAACTTGCCAAAAAGGACAAGCGGATCGTCGGCCTGTCTGCTGACCTGTCAAAATACACCGACCTTCATATCTTTGCCAACGAGATGCCGGAGCGGTTCTACCAGATGGGCATGGCCGAGCAGTTGTTGTTCTCTGCCGCCTCGGGGCTGGCGCGTGAAGGATTCATTCCATTCGCGACGACCTACGCGGTGTTTGCATCGCGCCGGGCCTATGACTTTATCGCAATGGCGATTGCCGAAGAAAATCTGCCGGTCAAGATTGCCTGCGCGCTGCCGGGCCTGACGACGGGCTATGGGCCAAGCCATCAGGCAACCGAAGACCTCGCCATTTTCCGGGGCCTGCCGAACATGGTGCTGATTGATCCCTGCGATGCCGCCGATGTCGCAGGCATGGTCCCTGCGATGGTTGCCCATGACGGCCCTGTCTATGCGCGTCTGTTGCGGGGCAAGGTGCCATCGGTGCTGCGCAAGCACAAACCGGATTACAAATTCGAACTGGGCAAGGCGCAGATGATCCGCGAAGGCCGGGACGTGCTGGTGATTTCCACGGGCATCATGACGATGCGGGCGCTGGATGCCGCCGTGAAACTGGCGGATGACAATGTCGATGTCGGCGTGTTGCACGTTCCCACGATCAAGCCGCTGGACGTTGAGACCATCCGCGCCGAGGCGGCAAAGCAAGGCCGGCTGGTCGTTACGGCAGAAAACCACACGGTCAACGGGGGGCTGGGCGAAGCCGTCGCCACTACCTTGCTGACCGCCGGGATCGCGCCGCAGTTCCGCATGATCGGGTTGCCGGATGAATTTCTGGAAGCCGGTGCACTGCCAACGTTGCACGAAATGTACGGTCTTTCGGTCGACAAGGTCGCCGAGCGGATCAAGAGCTGGCTTTAAGCCAGAAGTTTTAACGGGAGGAGAAGAGGCTATGGGCCTTCTTGACGGAAAAATCGCGATCATTACAGGGGCGGCAAGCCCGCGTGGTCTGGGAAAGGCGACAGCCAAGCTGTTTGCCGAACATGGTGCCACGATCGTCATCATGGACCTTGATGCGGATCAGGCAAGTGCCGCCGCCAAGGACCTGCCCGGCGAAGGGCACATCGGGTTGGCGGGCAATGTCGTTGACAAGGCAGCCTGCGATGCTGTCGCCAAGGCGACGCTTGACCAGTTCGGGCGCATCGACATTCTGGTGAACAACGCAGGCATCACCCAGCCGCTCAAGCTGATGGAGATCGGGCCGGACAATTACGATGCCGTGACCGACGTGAGCCTGCGCGGCACACTTTACATGAGCCAGGCCGTCATTCCGGCCATGCGCGCGCAGAAATCCGGGTCTATCGTCAACCTGTCGTCGGTGTCGGCGCAGCGCGGTGGCGGCATCTTTGGCGGCCCGCATTATTCGGCTGCCAAGGCCGGTGTTCTGGGCCTGACCAAGGCGATGGCCCGCGAACTGGCCCCCGACAACGTGCGGTCGAACGCAATCTGTCCCGGCTTTATCGCCACGGATATCACCGCTGGAAAACTGACACCGGAAATGCAAAAGACAGTGCTCGACGGTATTCCGATGGGGCGTGCGGGCGAAGCATCCGACGTGGCGGGCTGTGCCCTGTTCCTTGCCTCGGACCTGTCGGCCTATTGCACCGGCACCGAAGTGGACGTGAACGGGGGCTCGCTCATTCACTGAATTACCCAATACCCCTACGCATAAAGGGGCCTATCGACTATCTTCAAAAAGGGAGGAAACCATCATGAAGATCAACGTCTTGGCCATTCTGGCCGCAACTACCGCCTTTGCCGGTGCGGGGCATGCGGATGAAGTGATTTTCGCGCACGGTGCCAACCCAGGCAACCCGCGCTATGTCGCCGCCGAGAAATGGGCAGAGCTGTTTGCCACCTGCTCGGGTGGGGCGCACACCGTGAACCATGCGCCGTCCGCGACGATGGGCAACGATGTGGAAATGCTGACCTCTGCCACGGCAGGTGTCATCCAGGTTTCTGCAAACAGCCAGGGCGCAATGAGCCAGATCGTGCCGGAGATCGGCCTGCTGGGTCTGCCGTTCCTGTTCAAGGATTTGCCGACAGCCTGGGGCACTCTGGACGGCGAAGTCGGTGAAATGATCGACGCGCGTGCACAGAACGCCGGTCTCAAGATCCTCGGCTTTTGGGACAACGGCATTCGCAACGTCACGCACACATCGAAAAACGTGGCTGAACCGGGTGATCTGGCAGGGATGAAAATCCGCACGCCACCGGATCAGATGACCGTTGATATCTTTGAAGCCCTTGGCGCGTCACCGGCACCGCTGGCATGGTCCGAACTGCCGACAGCACTTCAGTCGGGTGTCTTCGACGGACAGGAAAACCCGCTGGTGAACATCTATTCCGCCAAGCTGCACGAGATCACACCCTACGTCACCTTGACCGGTCACAAGTACGAATCGACCCCCGTGGTGGCAGGTCTGGGCTGGTGGTCCGGTCTGGATGAAGCAACGCAGACCTGTGCGCTTGAAGCCACGGCCGAAGCAGGCAAGATCCAGCGCGATCTGGTCCTGTCGAGCGATGAGGATCTGCGTCCTGTGATGGAAGCCGAAGGCGCTATCTTTGCCGAGGCAGACAAGGCCGCGTATCAGGCCGCAACGGCATCGGTCTATGACAAATACGCGGAGCAGTATCCCGAGCTCGTGGCAGCGCTGCGGGAAGCGGCGGGTCTCTGATGTCGTCGGGGGCGCAGCTGCAGCCCGATGTGGAAAACAGGAAGGGGCGTTCGCGCCCCTTCCTGACAGCCGCAACGGGGTTGATTTCGGCCTTGGAGTGGAGCGGGAAGATCATCGCCTTCGCGATGCTTTCGCTTACCTTCCTGACCCTTCTGGTCAATGTCATCCTGCGCTATGCGACGGGGGCAGGCATCGCCTGGGCCTATGAGATTCACGCAATGACACTGCCTTGGCTCGTGGCGGGCGGCATCGTCATCGCCGCGGCGCGGGCGCGCAACATCGCGATCCTCCTGTTGCCCGACGCATTGAACGCCAACTGGCAGCGTGCCCTGATGATCGCCGTCAACATCATCATCTTGGTGATCTCGGTCAACGTTCTGGTGTCGAGCCAGCCGATCCTCAGAGCGTCCAAATTCCAGACGTTGTCGACGCTCGGGATAAAACAGATCTGGGGCTATTCAAGCCTTGTCTACGCCTTCGCCAGCATGGCGGTGATTGCGGCCCTCAGTGTGGTCCGCGTCGCATACATCGCTCCGGAAAAGAGCGACCCTGAACATTCAAGCCTTAGCTGAGGACACACCATGGCCGCTCCGATGATCTGGATTTTCTTTGCCTTGCTGGCCCTGTCCGTACCCGTGGCCCATGCGATGATTGGCGGCGTCGCCGCAGCGCTTTGGTTTGATGGCAAGCCTTTGGCGGTGATCGCGCAGCGCCTGTACACCCCGACGCAAAGCTTTCCGATGCTGGCAATCCCGTTCTTCATTCTGGCGGGCAACCTGATGATGTCGGGCAAGTTCGGCGTCTACCTTATCAACGTCGCGCGGCTGCTGGTCGGCAACATGCGCGGGGGCATGGGGCAGGTGTCGATCCTTGGGTCGGTGATGTTCGGCGGTGTCTCGGGTTCCGCCGTGGCGGATGCGTCGGCATTGGGGAACGCGTTGATCCCGGTCCAGCAGAAGGAAGGTTATCCGGGTGGTTTTGCCGCCGCGATCAACTCTGCCTCTTCGACCGTTTCGGTACTGATCCCGCCGTCGATCCCGCTGATCCTGTATGGCCTTGTCTCTAACGTTTCGATCGTGGACCTCTTCGTTGCGGGTATCTTGCCCGGCCTGATGTTGGGGATCGGGATGTTTGCCACCGTCTGGCTGGTGGCGCATCGCAAGAAGCTGCCGCGCTCCCCTTTGCCGGGCGGGTTCAAGGAATTCCGCGGCCAGCTTATAATCGCTTTTCCGGCGATGCTGATGCCCGTGTTCATCATCGGCACGCTGCGCTTCGGCATCGCAACCCCGACCGAGGTTTCGGTTCTGGCGGTCGCCTATGCGCTGCTGATATCGGGCCTTGTCTACCGCGACCTGACGTTCAAGGGCATCTGGGATGCCAGCGTAGACACGGCGATGATGACCGGCGCGGTTATGATCATCATCATGGCGTCCTCGACGATCCAGTGGGTGCTGACCGCTGAGCGTGTGCCACAAGAACTGGCGGAATGGGTTGCCGCGACCATCCAGAACCCCTGGATGATCATCCTCGCGTTGAATGTCGTGATGCTGATTGTCGGGGCGTTTCTTGACCTGCCGGCCGCCGTGCTGCTGCTGGGGCCGCTTTTCGTAACCATCGGCAATTCGATCGGCCTTGATCCCGTCCAGCTCGGCTTGATGATGGTCGTCAATCTGTCGATCGGGCTTTATACGCCTCCGGTAGGCACGACCCTGTTTATATCCGCTGCGATTGCGCGGGTCGGCATAGGGCAAACCGTCAAGGCGCTGATGCCGTTCTATCTGGTGGCGCTCATGGTCCTTCTCGCGATCTCGTTCATCCCTGCCTTGACCATCTACTGACGCCCGGTCACAGCGCCCAAGGTGTGACTTCGGTCATCTCAAGGTCGATTGCGGGTCTGAATTGGCAGCCCGCACGGATCAGCAGGGCGCGCGTTCTTTCTTCGTGTTCACGGGCTTCGGTGACGACCCAATGCGCAAAGCGTTTCACGATCCGCCGGTTCAGGTGGCGTGGCGGGCAGACGATCCAGTAGGCCATGAAATCGACCACCGGGAAAAGGGGCGCGAAGGGCACCAGTTCGCCGCGCTCCAACTCTCCATGGCACAAAACCGCGCTGTCGAGCGCAATGCCGGCACCTTGCTTGGCCATCTCGATGGACATGGAAGACCGGTCAAAGCGGAAAGGATAGGCGATGTCGGGCAGTTCGATCTGGTTGGCGGCAAGCCAGATGTCCCACCGCTAAAGCGTCTTTACGCTGTCGATCAGGCGGGCGTGCTTTAGCTGTTCGACCGGATCATCGCTTTGGCGTTGCAGCCAGGCAAGGTAATCGGGGTTGCACATCGGTAGCGATAGATCATTGACCACCGGTTCGACCGTCAGGCCGGACCAGTTGCCTACGCCGTAACGCAGGTCAAGATCGACCGCCTCGGTGTCAAAGGCACTGTAGTCAGGGGTGGCATCGACGCGAATGTTCCAGTCTGGATTTTGCTCGGCGAATGTGGCGATCCGGGGGCCAAGCCAGCGCACGCCGAAACTGGGGCTGACCCTGATCGTGATGTTGCGCATGTCTCGTTGCCGCCCGATGGCGCTGCTGGCGTTCCTGAGCGCGCGGAACGCCTGCGTCGTCGTCTGGAACAGCCGGTCGCCATCCAGCTTGAGGATCAACCGACGCTTTTCCCGCCGGAACAGTTTGACCCCAAGCTGGGATTCGAGTGACGTCAACTGCTGGCTCACGGCAGAGGGCGACACGCCCAGTTCCTGTGCCGCCTTGGTCACCGTGCCCAGTCGGGCGACGGCCTCGAAATATTCAGTGGCTTTAAGATTGATGTCTCGCATTCGCCTAGAATAGACGCGGATTGCACCAAGTGCCATCGCGTAACGAATGCGGTGATGTGATCCTGTCGTGAGGGTCGGGAGCCATGGCGTGCAACCTGGATTGGCCTGTCCGCATTGTCGACCGGGGCAGGTGAGGCGGGGTTTGGCCGACCCGCATCCTTCGTGCCGGGCGGATTGATCCGTATCAATACCACGGGGCGTGCGCATCCTATTTCTGGCGTCATGAGATTGAAGCCATTGGAAAGGAAATAGCGATGCGATGGCGTTTTTTCAGCCCGTTTGTACTGACGCTAGGTCTTGCCATGCCCGGCGTGATCCAGGCGCAGAATAAGACACAAGACCAATTACAAGATTGCGGCAGCCTGAATGCCCAAGATTGCGCGCTTTTGTTGCAGGTGCGCGAACAACTGATGGACTGCGACGGATCGGGGTCGGCCGAATGTGCCGATGTGCGCCGCGAGCGTGACCGCCTGCAGACCTGCGCCGATGCGGAGATGGATCAGGATCGCGACCGGGACCGCGATCGCGACAAGGATTGCGA
The DNA here is from genome assembly GCF_000156335.1 of Roseobacter sp. GAI101. Classification (GTDB taxonomy): domain Bacteria; phylum Pseudomonadota; class Alphaproteobacteria; order Rhodobacterales; family Rhodobacteraceae; genus Sulfitobacter. The sequence continues at coordinate 1,616,569 of NZ_DS999213.1, read as the reverse complement.
CCCTGCCTCTGACGGCGCGGGCGGGGACGGCGGCGCAGGTGGGGCCGGTGGCGGCTCCGGGAAGAACTAGGAACGGGGGCGTATGCGCAGACTGAACATGGTCTGCAGCACTTGCCCCTTGCTTGCATGATTTCATACATCCCGAAAGGAAAGAACATGAAACACGACCTTACATTTCGCGGCCTTGTCGCGTTTGTCGCAGTGATTGCCACATTGGCCACGGCAGCCCCGCTTCGGGCGCAATCCGACAAGGCGCAATCCGACAAGGCTCAATCCGAGATGACCGAAGAAACCGACGATGATGACCGGGATCACATGATGCCCTTCGGGTCCGGCTTATTTGGGCATTTGCATATGATGACCCTGCGTGTCGACGATGACGGCGACGGGAAGATCAGCGCCTCCGAGGCGTCCAAACATGCCAGCACGGCATTTGCCTATTTCGATGGCGACGGCGACGGCCAGATTTCGATGGATGAATTTCTGGACAACGCACCATGGGCCATGCCGATGGGGCGGCGCAGTCAGGAACGCCGGTACCAGAACCGGACAGAACGTTTCAAGGCGCTGGATGCGGATGGCGATGGCAACGTGACCTTGGCTGAATTCATGGCAAAGGCGCAGGAAAGCTATGAGGCGGCTGACGCCAACGGCGATGGCAACGTCACAATCTGGGAATTCCGGGCACAGCGGAAACCGTTCTGACGCGCGGGCGCGGCCACCGGAAAACCATAAGGGGGGATAGCGTCATGGCAGCATCTAGCCAGCAAAGCGTCAAGGTCTGGGACCCGTTCGTAAGGGTCTTTCACTGGTCCTTGGTGGTGGCCTTTCTGGCCGCATATTTCGTGGAACCCGAAGGCAGCAATTTGGCCGTTCACGTCTGGGCGGGATATGCTGTCGGGGGATTGGTGGTCTTGCGGATCATCTGGGGTTTCATCGGCCCCAAACATGCGCGGTTCAGTGATTTCCTTTTTGGTCCATTCGCGGCCCTGCGGTATCTGTTCAGCGTTTTCGGCGGCAATTCAAAGCGCTATCTGGGCCACAGTCCCGCGGGGGCATGGATGGTCTTTGCGCTTTTGACGGGACTGTCGGCAACGGTGATCAGCGGGATGTCCTACTACGGTCAGGTGGAAAACAAAGGCCCCCTTGGCGCGGTCTTTGCCGAGACGAAAGGGGCCACCGCAGCCGCAAGTACTGCCCTTGCGGACGAGGAGAATTCTGACGACGACGCAGCAGCACGTACGGATGATGCCGAAGACGAACGCCTCGAAGAGTTGCACGAAGCATTTGCCAACATAACGCTGGTGCTGGCCTTGCTGCATATCGGCGGGGTGATCCTGGCCAGTTTTGCGCATCATGAAAATCTGGCCCAGGCGATGATTACAGGCCGTAAAAGGCCAGAGTGATGTTTCCCAGATCAATGTTCGTATCTGTTCGAGATTCTAACGGTCGGAACGCCGCACCGTCCAAGATTTCGCGCCACACGATTGCGGCAAATCAATTTGCACCTGGCCCCGACGCGATAGCGTTTTCCAATCACAGGAGGTCATCATGAAGTGTCTCACATCAATCCTGTCGTGGCTTTTTGTCCTTGGGGTGGCGGGGTGCAACATGGAAATGTATCCGCAGCCCTATCGGTCCCCGGTGATATTGAGCGCAGAAGTCGCGCCCCACGTCTATCTTGTGACACCGTTAAGCCGGTCACGCTATTCGGTGGAATACATCCCCGGTGTCGTCACCGAAAGGGCCATCGTGGCAAGCTTTGCGCCCCGGTGCAGAGAAATTGGCCGCTCCGCTTTTCGGGCAGCGGGCCCGACGCGGCACCGGATCGTCCGGCACCATCGGTGGCGCAGGTCACAGGCTATCAATGTCTTCACGGTAATCTGCCGCTAAGCCTCTCGCACTTGCCTGTTCGTCTAAGATGGAATTGCTTACAGCATGTCAAACCTTCCCGTGACGTATCACGCGCATGCAGGGCCGGTCAGACGCTAAGCAAACCGACGAGAATGCCCCATATGATCGGCAACAACAGCGCCGTGGCAAGCGCGTTCAGCCCCATCGCAAGGCCTGAAAACGCCCCTGCCGTTTCATTGACCTGAAGCGCGCGTGCCGTGCCGATCCCGTGGCTTGCCGTGCCCATCGCCAGACCTCTTGCGCGCCAGTCCTTGACCCCGACAAGGTTCAGAATGCCCGGCCCGAACATGGCCCCGAAGATGCCCGTCGCAATCACAAGGACCGCCGTCAGGGACGGCAAACCGCCAAGCTCCTCTGCGATGGCCATCGCAACCGGAGCCGTGACGGATTTGGGGGCCAGGGACGCCAGTATCGGCAACGACCCGCCAAAGAACCAGGCCGTCGCCACCGCCGTGAGGATGGCAGTGAGTGATCCGGCAATCAGGCTGACTGCGATGGCAAGTGCAGACCGGCGCACGTTGTACCATTGCCGGTACAGCGGTACGGCCAGGGCGACCGTCGCGGGCCCCAGAAGAAAATGAACGAACTGCGCCCCTTCGAAATAGGTGCCATAGTCGGTGCCGGTGATCAAAAGCATCGCGACAAGCAGCAAGACCGCGCCAAGCACCGGGTTCAACAAAGGGTTTCGCCCGGCTTTCTCGAAGGCAAAGTTGGCCACCTGAAAGGCGACCAGCGTCATCGTCAGATGGAACAGCGGCGTCGCACTCAGATAAACCCAGGTGTCTTGCAGGCTATTCATCGGCACGCTCTTTTCCCAGCCATTGCATCAGTCGGGCCGTCACGACAATCGTGGCCAGCGTGCTGAAGATCAATGCGAGGCTGAGCGGCAGCAACGCCTCTCCCAACAGTTTGAAATGCAGCATCACGCCGGTCCCCGCCGGAACGAAAAGCAGGGACATTGAATTCAGAAGGCCGGTGGCCGTTTGATCCAACCCCTTGGGCACGGAGCCAATCGCGATCAGGAGAATGAAAAGCAAGACCATGCCGACGACGGGGCCGGGAACGGGCATCGCCAAGGCACCTACGGCAAGCTCTCCGGCCAGTTGGCAGACAAGTATCAACGTCAGATAGGCCAACATGGGGTTCTCATTTTCCAACCTGAAGAAAACGATGGCAGCTTCGACCTGTTCAATCAACCCCGGCAAAAGTCCATTGTCGGGGCGGTCGTCCCGGCGCGCCGCTTGCACAGATCAGAAGGATGAGCAGGGCGGGGCCAGGACTGCGCACCGGTATTTTGGCTTTGAAGAACCGCAAATGCCGCGATATGTAGCCCGCATGACATATCCCAAAGCGATCATCTTTGATCTGGACGGCACCCTGATCCACAGCGCGCCTGATCTTCACGCCGCCGCGAATGCGACCCTCACGTCCCTGGGGCGCGAGGCGCTGGATTTGCCGACCGTCATCTCGTTCATCGGGAACGGGGTCGAAAAGCTGGTTGAACGCAGCCTGGACGCCACAGGCGGCTACGACGCGGCGCAAAGGCAAACGGCCCTTGGTCTGTTCATGGACAGCTACAATCAGGACATGACGACACTGACCCGTCCTTACCCCGGCGTGATGGCGGCACTTGCGGCGTTTCAGGATGCCGGTGTTCCGCTGGGCATCTGCACCAACAAACCAACCGGACCGGCGCGCGAAATCTGTGAACGGCTGGATCTGACGCCGTACTTTCAGGTCATCGCAGGGGCAGAGGACGGGCAGGCCAAAAAGCCCGATCCGGCACCTTTGCTGGCCTGTATCGACGACCTGCGCGCCAAGCCGTCTGAGACTTTGTATGTCGGCGACAGCACGATCGACTATTTTACGGCCCGCAACGCGGATGTCCCGTTTCGATTGTACACAAATGGCTACTTGAACGCGCCTTTGCCGGACCTGCCAGAGGCAAGCCGGTTCGACGACTGGACGGCCCACGGCATTCCGACCGGCTGAAAAACGAACATAAACGCGCTTGCAAAATATTCCTTTCCGGTTAGCCTTTCGTATCTGGGAGGATATTTACATGAAATTAATGAATACACTTTTGTCTGGCGCTGCCATGGCATTTGCACTTTCGCTGGCGGCCCCCGTTGCGGCGCAGGATTGCCCGCGTGGTGATCTGGACAAGCGGTTTTGCGATGTGGACGGCGACCTGATCGCCGACACGCCCACCGATCCGGCGGAACAGGTTGATCCCGATACGTTGATCTTTGCCTATACGCCCGTCGAAGACCCCGCCGTCTACAAAGAGGCTTGGTCCGACTTCCTGACCCATCTCGAGGCGGAGACCGGCAAGAAGGTCATCTTCTTCCCGGTGCAGAACAACGCGGCGCAGATCGAAGCGATGCGGTCGGGACGTTTGCACATCGCGGGCTTCAATACGGGATCGAACCCGCTGGCGGTCAATTGCGCGGGGTTCAACCCGTTTACGATCATGGCGTCCAAGGATGGCAATTTCGGCTACGAGATGGAAATCATCACCTATCCCGGCTCGGGCATTGAAAAGGTCGAGGATATCAAGGGCAAGCAGTTGGCCTTTACCTCGCCGACGTCGAATTCCGGCTTCAAGGCCCCAAGCGCGATCCTGAAAAGCGACTTTGACCTGCTGCCCGACCGCGACTTCGAGCCAGTCTATTCCGGTAAGCACGACAACTCGATCCTGGGCGTCGC
>NZ_DS999213.1:1495413-1611811 GCF_000156335.1 Roseobacter sp. GAI101 | reverse complement strand
TCGTGACGATCTATAAATCGCAGACCTTTCCGACCACGGGTTTTGGCACGGCGCATAACCTGACACCTGATCTCAAGGAAAAGATCCGCAACGCGTTCTTCAACTTTGAATGGGAAGGCACGTCGCTTCAGGCCGAATTCGAGAAATCGAACGAGGGCCAGTTCCTGCCGATGACCTACAAGGAATTCTGGGAAGTGATCCGCAAGATCGATACCGCAAACGGCGTCAGCTACACCTGCGAGTAACGACTGATCTGGCGGGTCTTCGGGCCCGCCATTTCCAATAATGACAACTGGGGTGGGGGGCGCTTTCATGCTGCGGCTTGAGAAGCTTGTTAAGACATATAAAACCGGTGACCAGGCCTTGAAGGCCGTGGAACTGAACGTGCCAGAGGGGCAGGTGCTGGCGCTGATCGGGCCATCGGGGGCGGGGAAATCCACGCTGATCCGGTGTATCAACCGGCTGGTCGAACCGACATCGGGCAGGATCTATCTGGGCGATGTGGAACTGACGGGGCTGTCCCAGGGCAATCTGCGCCGTGAACGCCGCAGGATGGGGATGATTTTTCAGGAATATGCTTTGGTTGAACGGCTGAGCGTGATGGAAAACGTGCTTTCCGGGCGCTTGGGCTATGTCGGGTTCTGGCGCAGCTTCTTGCGGCGTTTTCCGCAAAAGGACGTGGACGAGGCGTTCCGCCTGCTGGACCGCGTCGGCCTTGCCCATATGGCCGACAAGCGCGCGGATGAGCTGTCTGGCGGCCAGCGGCAACGCGTCGGTATTTGCCGCGCGCTGATCCAAAATCCGGCCTTGCTGCTGGTCGATGAACCCACCGCGTCGCTGGACCCCAAGACGTCGCGCCAGATCATGCGCCTGATTTGCGAGCTGTGCAAAGAACGCGGGTTGGCCGCGATCATTAACATTCACGACGTCGCCCTGGCGCAGATGTTCGTGCAACGCGTCATCGGCCTGCGCTTTGGGGCAGTCGAATTCGACGGACCTCCCGACGGGCTGACCCCCGATGTGCTGACAACGATCTACGGCGAGGAAGACTGGGAAGCGACAATCGCGCCGGTCGACGAGGACGAAGTCGAGGCCGCGGAATGAGCGAGCTGCACACCCTGATCGGCAAGCCGTGGCGCAAACCGTCCTTTATCAAGCGACCATGGCTGAGATGGGCCCTGATGCTGGGCTTCGCGGCCTATCTGATCGCAGCCTACATGACGATCGACGTAAACTGGTCTCGGGTCTACGAAGGGCTGGAGCGCGGGAAAAAGTTCATTCTGGCCTTCACCAGCCCCGATTTCACCACGCGGTCGTCCGACATTTACGCCGGCATGGTGGAAAGCATCATCATGACCATCGCATCGTCTGTGGTGGGCATCGCGATTTCGATACCCATTGCCTTGGGGGCGGCGCGCAACATTGCGCCCTTGCCGATTTATCTGATCTGCCGGTCGATCATCGCCATCAGCCGCGCGTTGCAGGAAATCATCGTGGCGATCCTGCTGGTGGCGATCTTCGGCTTTGGTCCCTTGGCCGGTTTTCTGACGCTCAGTTTCGCGACCATCGGGTTCCTGTCCAAATTGCTGGCCGAAGGCATCGAAAGCATGGACAAGGTGCAGGCCGAAGCGATCAAGGCGTCGGGGGCCAGATGGACGCAGTGGATCAATTACGGGGTCCAGCCGCAGGTGATGCCGCGTCTGATCGGCCTCAGCATCTACCGGCTTGATATCAACTTTCGCGAAAGTGCGATCTTGGGCCTGGTGGGCGCGGGCGGCATCGGTGCCACGCTGAACACGGCGTTCGACCGTTATGAATACGACACGGCGGCCGCGATCCTGATGATCATCATTCTTATCGTCATGGCCTTGGAATACCTGTCCGGGGTGATCAGGGCGAGGGTGCAATAATGCCAGTAGAGGAAATTAAGGGCCAAAAGATCTGGCAACGCCGCTCGGGCCGCGAAAGCCTTGCGCATTGGGTGATGTGGCTGATCGGCGTCGCGGTCTTTGCCTATTGCTGGCAGCAGATTTCAGCCTCGACCACATGGTTCTTCGTTTGGGATGCGCCGCGCATCGCCGATGACATCTGGACCCGCGCGACGCCGCCGCGATGGGAATATATCACCCAGTTGGGTAAACCTATCTGGGACACGCTGAACATCGCCACGCTGGGCACGATCTTTTCGCTGATCCTTGCCGTTCCCGTTGCCTTTCTGGCGGCGCATAATACCACGCCGTCGCGGTTTTTCATTCGTCCCATCGCGCTGCTGATCATCGTGTCGACGCGGTCGATCAATTCGCTGATCTGGGCCTTGTTGCTGATCGCGATCATTGGCCCCGGTGTCTTCGCGGGTGTGATCGCGATTGCAATCCGTTCGATCGGCTTCTGCGCCAAGCTGTTGTACGAGGCGATCGAGGAGATTGATCAGACACAGGTTGAGGCGATCACGGCAACGGGCGCGTCACGCTGGCAGGTCATGGCCTATGGCATCGTCCCGCAAATCCTGCCCGCCTTTGCAGGCATCGCGGTGTTCCGCTGGGACATCAATATTCGGGAATCGACGGTTCTGGGACTGGTCGGAGCAGGCGGCATTGGGTTGCAGTTGTCATCGTCGCTGAACGTGCTCGCCTGGCCACAGGTGTCGCTGATCTTGCTGGTGATTTTGGCGGCCGTCGTCATTTCGGAATGGGTTTCCGCCAAAGTACGCGGCGCGATCATATGAACCTGCAAGAGGCGTTTGCCAGCTACGAGCGGGTGCGCCACCGGCTGCCTGCGTCCACATCCGGCGCGCCTTGCACGCGGTTGCCGGACCTTGATGCGCTTGCCGATAAGATGGACATTTTCCTGCTCGACGCTTTTGGAGTTCTCAATATCGGCGACACCGCGATTCCGGGCGTGCCAGACCGGATCGCGGGCCTTCAGAACGCCGGCAAGCGGGTCATGATCGTGTCAAACGCGGCCGGATTTCCCCATGCCCGGCTGATGGAGAAATACAAGAACCTCGGATATCATTTTGCGCCCGAGGACGTAATCACCAGCCGCAAGGCCACGCTTCATGCGCTGCACAATGCCCCGCCGTTGAAATGGGGGCTGATGGCGACCCAAAGCCTTGGCCGCGGGGATATTGAGCCGTTCGATATGGTCTATCTTGCGGAAGATGCCGCTGACTATGATGCTGCGGATGCGTTTGTGCTGTTGGGCAGTGCGGTGTGGACGGAAACGCGCCAGGCGTTGCTGGAAGCCTCGCTAAGACACGCGCCGCGCCCGGTCTATGTCGGCAATCCCGACATCGTGGCCCCGCGCGAAGACGGGTTTTCCATCGAACCGGGGCATTTCGCACACCGGTTGGCGGACCAGACCGGAATCGAGCCGCAGTTCTTCGGTAAGCCCTTCGGAAACATCTTTGATCTGGCCTTTGCGCAGATCGACAAGGTCGATCTTGGCCGCACGGTGATGGTCGGAGACAGCCTTCATACGGATATTCTGGGGGGGCAGGCGGCCGGGGTGAAGACAGCCTTGATCGCCGGATACGGTTTCTTTTCGGGCCATGATGTGGACGGGCCCATTCAGACATCAGGTATCCAGCCTGATTACATCTTGCAGCGCCCCTGACCGCAAGCGCAGGGCCACAGATCAAAGCGCTTGGAGAGCGGTAGCGCTAACGTGCAGACAGCAAGATACATATTCATATTTTTTGATTCGTTACCTTTGCGCATTGTTTCCGCTAACGTCTTCGAACCCTTACGAAATCTTAAAAAATTGACCCAGCGTCGTGCGCCGCCAAGCGGCATGAACAATGTTTAATGACCTTTGCGACGGGTCGAATTCGGACCTGGCCGGGGCGATTTTCCGGCACCTTCATATGCAGTGCTTCCCGGGGTCGAATGTGCCTGATCAGGGTAGAAAAAACAGGTGAAACGCCTGATTTCCTAGCGATTTGGGCCGGGCGTTGCCCCAGCAAAAAGCATGCATTCAAGGCGGAATAATTTCCCGAAATTGCGGCGCATCAAAGGCTGCCGTCAAAAAGAAGCCCTTGCCTATAAAACTGTAACCAATAACATTGCCCTTGGGTAATGTTGTGCTGCGTTCTGTGATCCGGGGGGAGAGCCGGGATCGAAAGTCACAGAAACGGCTGAACGGGACCTGTAAAATTGAATGCGGACCGCTCGACCGAGAGGCCACCGCATCGAATTCCTTGGGAGGAAATATGACAAACTCTATCAATCGCAGAAAGTTTCTGCGCGGTTCGGCTGTTGCCGGTGCCGCAGCGCTGGCGACGCCCGCACTAGCGGAAAGCCACGGCACGACGATCAAGATGCAAGCGGCCTGGGGCGGCGGCATCTTTCTTGAGAACGCGCAGTCCTTTGCCGCACGGGTCAATGAGATGTCCGGCGGATCGCTGACCATCGAAGTCCTGTCGGTGGACGCGGTCGTGAAAACAAGCCAGATGCAAGACGCGGTCCATCGCGGTGTTCTGGATGCGGCGCACTATGTGTCAGCCTACTGGTACGGCAAGTCGAAATCCGCGTCGCTGTTCGGCACCGGCCCTTGCTTTGGCTGGTCGAGCCAGGAAATGCTGGGCTGGATCCACGCAGGTGGCGGTCAGGAACTGTTTGACGAACTGATGGGCGAACTGCGGTTGAACGTGGTTTCCTTCTTCAACTCGCCAATGCCTGCACAGCCGCTTGGCTGGTTCCAGAAGCAGATCACCGATGCGTCCGAGATGAAGGGCCTCAAGTACCGCACCGTCGGTCTGGCCGCTGACGTCATGCTGGAAATGGGCATGTCCGTCGTGCAGCTTCCGGGCGGTGAAATCCAGCCTGCGATGAAATCCGGCCTGATTGACGCGGCCGAATTCAACAACCCGACGTCTGACCGTGACTTCGGGATGCAGGACGTGTCCAAGGAATACATGCTGGCGTCGTATCACCAAAGCCAGGAATGCTTTGAGATCACGATCAACAAGGACAAGTTCAATTCGCTGTCCGATGAGCACAAGGCCATCATCAAGAACGCCTCGATGGCTGAAAACTCCGGCTTCTACTGGGGCAACACCAAGCGGTATTCGGACGATCTGATCAAGCTGCAGGAAGCGGACGGCGTCAATGTGCACCGCACACCAGATTCCGTCATGCAGGCGCAGCTGGTTGCGTGGGACGTGGTTGCGAACCGCATCGCGGAAGAAGATCCGTTCTTTGCCAAGGTGATGGAATCGCAGAAGGTCTATGCCAAGGAAGTCATGGGCTATCTCAACCTGAACCAGCCTAACTACCAGATGGCTTACGACCACTACTTCGGCTGATCGTCACACCATGAACAAAGATGTCCGGGTACCAGATCGGTGCCCGGACATCCTATGACTGCAAGCGAGAACACCGTTCCGCTGATCTGTTAAGGGAGCAACAGACACATGAAATTCGTACATGCCATTGAAGGTCTCAGTCTTTGGGTGGGGCGCGCCTTTGGGTGGTGCATTCTGATCCTGACGCTGTCGGTGTCCTACGAGGTCTTCGTACGCTACGTGCTCAATGCGCCGACGGTCTGGTCGTTCGACATGATGGTCCAGATGTATGGCGCGCTGTTCTTGATGTGCGGGGCCTATGCGCTGGCGCAAGATACGCATGTGCGCGCCGACGTCCTGTACCGTCTGTTTCCGGTCCGGGTTCAGGCGGTGCTGGATTTCGTGCTCTACTTCCTGTTCTTCTTCCCCGGCATCCTTGCGCTGGTCTGGTACGGCTACGAGATCGCCTCGGACAGCTGGCGCTACAAGGAGGTCAGCTTCAACAGTCCGGCCAGCATTCAGATCTACTTTTTCAAGTCCCTGATCCCGTTGTCCGGCGCGCTCTTGATGATCCAGGGCTTTGCCGAACTGGTTCGCTGCGTGATGGCCATGCGCACCGGTATCTGGCCCGAACGCCTGGCGGACGTGAAAGAGACCGAAGACCTTCTGACCGAAGCCGATCTTGATCAGATCAGCGCCATGGCCCCAGCCCGCAAATAAGCTATTCAGCGCTTCACGAAAGAAAAAAAGATGTCAAATCCCGAAGTCGCCCTGGTGATGCTTGGACTGTTCATTGTCTTTGTCTTGCTTGGTTTCCCGATTGCCTTCACCCTTCTCGCGATGGGGGTGGGCTTTGGTTATTACGCCTATTACCAAGGGCACCCTATCGAAACATTCTCGGATATTTTTAACAATAATATCTTCTATCTGGTGAACCAGAACACCTATTCCGTGATGGAGAACCCGACCCTTGTGGCGATCCCGCTGTTCTTGTTCATGGGGTATGTGGTGGAACGCGCCAACATCGTGGACAAGCTGTTCTTCTCGCTTTACATGGCCGCGCGCAACCTGCCGGGCAGCCTTGCCATCGCGGCGCTGCTGACCTGCGCGGTATTCTCGACCGCGTCCGGGATCGTCGGTGCGGTCGTGACGCTGATGGGCCTGCTGGCTTTCCCCGCGATGGCCAATGCCAACTACAACAAAAGCTTTGCATCCGGTGTCATCTGTGCCGGCGGTACGCTGGGGATCCTAATCCCGCCGTCGATCATGCTGATCGTCTATGCCGCGATCGCCGATCTTTCGCCCCTGCGCCTGTATGCGGCGGCGGTGTTCCCGGGGCTTTTGCTGGCGGGTCTTTATATCGTCTACGTAATCGTGCGCGTCTGGATGAACCCGGCGCTGGCCCCCAAGCCGTCGATGAAAGATGTGCCGCCGCCCAAAGAAATCTATATGGACCTGCTGCTGAGCTTCGTGCCGCTGACCGTTCTGATCGCGCTTGTTCTGGGGTCCATTCTGGGCGGCCTTGCGACGCCTGCGGAAGCGGCCGCGATGGGGGCCTTGGGGGGGATGGTGCTCGCCGTGCTCTACCGGTCGATGAGCTGGACAAAACTGAAGGAAAGCGTGTTCCTGACCGCCAAGGCGACGGCAATGGTCTGTTGGCTTTTCGTCGGGTCCTGGACTTTCGCATCGGTGTTTTCCTACCTCGGGGGGCATGACCTGATCGCGCAATGGGTCGGCGGTATGGACCTTGAGCCTTGGCAGTTCCTCATTCTGGCGCAGGTCATCATCTTCTTGCTGGGCTGGCCGCTCGAGTGGTCGGAAATCCTGATCATCTTCGTGCCGATCTTCCTGCCCCTGCTCGAAGTCTTTGGCGTGAACCCCTATTTCTTCGCCATGCTGATCGCCTTGAACCTGCAAACGTCCTTCCTGACACCGCCCATGGCCATGTCGGCCTATTATCTGAAGGGCGTGTTGAAGAACCAGATCGAACTGATGGAGATCTTCCGGGGCATCATGCCGTATCTGGGGATCGTGATCCTGACGATGTGTCTGATGTATTTGTTCCCCGGCATCGCGCTGTGGTTCCCCGACTATCTGTTCGGTGAATACATCCCATGATCAAGGACGCATATAAACTGACCGCAACCGAGGCGCTGGCACTTTGCGCCTCGGGCAAGCTGACCTCGGTCGAGCTGGTGAAATCCTGCCTTGCGCAGATCACCGCGACGGATGATGCGATCCGGGCCTGGGCCTATCTTGATCAAGAGGCGGCGATCGCGCAGGCGCAGGAATGTGACCGCATCCGCAGGGCGGGGATGACGATTGGCGCTTTGCACGGGATTCCCGTGGGTCTCAAGGATATCATCGACACCGCAGACATGCCGACCGCGCGCGGCACGCCGATCTTTGCGGGTCGGCAGACCGACCACGATGCGCGTCTTGTCGAACTTCTGCGCGGTGCCGGGGCGGTGATCATGGGCAAGACCGTGACGACCGAAATGGCATTCGTGCACGCCAACGATACGCGCAACCCGCACAACCCCGATCACAGCCCCGGCGGGTCATCCAGCGGGTCGGCGGCGGCTGTCGGGGCGCATCACGTTCCGCTTGCCATCGGCACGCAAACCAACGGCTCCGTGATCCGGCCTGCGTCGTTTTGCGGGACTTTCGGGTTCAAACCGACACGCGGGGTCGTGTCGCGCACAGGGCTGCTGCAAACATCGGTCTCGCTGGATCAGGTGGGCTGCTTTGGCCGCAGCCTTGCGGATGTGGCGCTGCTGACCGATGTGATCGGGGGCTATGACGGCAGCGATGCGACCAGCTTTGCCCGCCCACGCCCCGACATGTCCGCAGGGGCCGCCGAGGATGCGCCGGTCACGCCGGAACTTGTCTGGTTCGACCTGCCTTTCAATGACCGCCTGTCAGCCGATGCCCAAGAGGGGCTGGAGGCCGTGCTGGAAATTCTGGATCCGCAAGTGACCCGGATGGAGCCGGCCGACACCCTGTCGAACCTTGTCGCCGTGCAGGCGCGTATCCACGAATACGAGATCTGCCAACATCAAGCCGAGGTGTTCGAAGGGCACTGGGACCAGATCAGCGAAACGCTGAAGCCCGTGATCACGCGTGGCAACCAGATCACCCGCGCCGAATACGAAGATGCGCTGGCCGTCAAAGCCTCGGCCGAGGCGTTCTTTGACAACTTCTTTGTTGAATTCGACGCCATCATCGCGCCCTCGGCAGCAGGCGAGGCCCCGAAATTCGGGGCAGGCACGGGCGATCCGATTTTCTGCACGCTTTGGACGCTGGCAGGATTGCCCTGCATCAGCCTGCCCTTGCTCGTCGGGGAAACCGGGCTGCCGATCGGCGTGCAGTTGATCGGTCCTGCCGAGAAAGACAACCGCCTGCTGCGCACGGCGCGCTGGCTGCAAACCCAACTGGCTGACGCAGCCGAATAAGGGAAAGGACACTCATATGTCATACGCAACTAAATTGGTGGTGGGGTTCATCGGGACGGCGATCCTGTGCATCTTCATCGGCGGCCTGTCCAAAAGCATCTCGACCGGTTTTGCGGGCTTCGTCGGGGGGGCACCCTTCATGATCATCGGCTTTGTCGTCTGCGCGATGGCCGTCTATGATTTCTGGGATGAATGTGTCCGCAAGAAATGAGCGAAGTCGACCGTAAACCCCGCCTTTGGATCACCCGCCGCCTGTCTGACGCCACGTTGGAACGGGCCGCGCGCGATTATGATGTCGTAATCAACTACGACGACCAGCCCGGCACCGCCGACCAGTTGATTGCGGCCAGCGCGGATTTCGATGCCATCATCCCGTGCCATTCCGAACATTTCAGCGCCGATGTCGTCGCGCAATTCGCGGACCGGCTCAGGATCGTTGCGAACCATTCTGTGGGGGTCGACCACTGCGATCTGCCTGCCTTGAAAAAGCGCGGCATCGTCGTGACCAACACACCCGATGTGCTGTCCGATGCCACGGCCGAACTTGCCATGCTGCTGATGCTGGGGGCCGCGCGCAACGCGGTCGCGGGTGACCGCATCGTGCGCACCGGCGCATGGGACAGCTGGTCACCGGCCTTCATGGTCGGCAAGCAGGTCACGGGCGCACGGCTGGGCATCATCGGTATGGGCCGTGTGGGCCGCGCATTTGCCGCCAAGGCGCGCGGGTTCGATATGGAAATTCACTACTACAACCGCTCGGAACTGCCTGCGGATCAGGCCAAGGATGCAATTTATCATGACAGCGTCGAAAGCTTGCTTGAGGTCGCGGACTTCCTGTCGCTGCATTGTCCTGCCACGCCCGAGACGACAAACCTGATGAACCAGGAACGATTTGCCCTGCTGCCGCCGGGGGCCGTTATCGTCAACACCGCACGCGGTGCCCTGGTAGACGAGGCCGCCTTGCTGGACGCGCTTGAAAAGGGTCAGATATCCGCCGCAGGGCTGGATTGCTTCCAGACCGAACCGGGCGGCAATCCTGCGTTTTCGGCACATGACAACATCTTCATGCTGCCCCACATCGGCAGTGCCACCCGCAAGACCCGCGATGCCATGGGGTTTCGGGCGCTCGACAATCTGGACGCGTTCTTTGGCGGTCAGACGCCGGGGGATCAGCTTTAACTCCGCTGGGGGGCAATCAACGCAATCTCGGCAAAGCTTTGCCGCCCTGCAAGTGCCCCTTTGCGCCCCCGCTGGCATGAGGTAACCTGCTTCAAAGCGGCAGGCAAAAAGGGCGCGAGCAGTATGAGTATTTCACGTAGAGGTTTCACGATCGGGTTGGCGGCACTGGGGCTGTCGGCCTGCGACAGCGCTGGCAGGGGGCAGGTTTTCGCCTCGCGCAGCGACGGCGCGTTGCCGGATGATCTGCGACCGCAGTCAAACGGGGCCTATGATGCGTGGGTCGCGGCGTTCAAGCCCCGCGCGCGCGCACAAGGCATATCGGACAGCACCTTGCGGCGGGGGTTTGCTGGTGCGGGGTATCTGCCCGGTGTCGTCAAACGGGACCGCAACCAGACCGAATTCAGCCGAACGCTTGAGGATTATCTGGCCATCGCAGCGTCCGAGGAACGGGTGTCAAAGGGCCGTGCGGCCTTTGCGCGTCACCGCGATACCTTGCGCCAGATCGAAGCGCGCTACGGCGTTGCAGCCGAAGTTGTGACTGCCGTTTGGGGGCTGGAAAGCTTTTACGGCGAAAGGCGCGGCAACGTGCCGGTGATCTCGGCGACCTCGACGCTGGCCTTTGATGGCAGACGCGGCGCGTTTTTTGAAAAGCAGCTGATCGCGGCGCTGAAAATTCTTGAGCGTGGGGATGTTTCGGCCTCCGGTCTGACCGGAAGCTGGGCAGGGGCGATGGGGCACACACAGTTTATCCCGACCTCGTACCAAGCCTTTGCCGTTGATTTCAACGGCGATGGCCGCCGCGATATCTGGTCTGAGAATCCTGCGGACTCATTGGCTTCGACCGCTGCGTATCTGGCGAAATCCGGCTGGCAGTCGGGCCAGAAATGGGGCGGCGAAATGGGGACGCCTGCGGCTGGCTCCGCGACACCCGTTTCCGTGCTGCAACCCGATGCAGGCGGTCCGCGCTTTGCCGTGTTCCGCAATTTCCAAGCGATCAAACGCTATAATAATTCGGATAATTACGCGATTGGCGTGGGGCATTTGTCGGACCGGATTGCGGGTGGCGGACCGATCCAGGCCAAGTTTGGCCCTGACAGATACGGCCTGACGATTGATGATCGCAAGGCGCTTCAACAGCGGTTGACCGCGCGCGGCTTTGATACCGACGGCACCGATGGCGTGATTGGCCCGAACAGCCGCAAGGCGATCGCAGCCTATCAGCAAAGCGTCGGTCTGAGCGCGACAGGCGATCCGTCGCGCGCCTTGCTTGACAGGTTGTCGTAGGACATACGCCGGTCGATCGAAACTTCGGTTGCAACTGCCAAGGGGTGGTCGGATACTTGCCTTTGAAACATGAAGGTTGATCCATATGACCGCCCCGAACCTCCGTCTGCGCGATTGGCGCAGCACTGCCAAGACCGTCTTTGACTGCGAGAAAAGCCCTGCATCTGGCGATCAGGGCATGGTGGTGACCAACCACCCGCTGGCCACCGCCGCCGGAACCGAGATGCTGGCGGCGGGGGGCAATGCCGTTGACGCCGCGATTGCCGCCTTGTTCACCCTGTCGGTGGTCGAACCGATGATGGTCGGCATCTTCGGCGGCGGTGTCGCGCACATCCGGATGAAGGACGGCGACCATGTGGTGCTGGACGGGTTGAGTGCCGCGCCCTTGTCAGCGTCTGCGGATACCTTTCAGACCATTGCTGACAGCGGGCCGGATTACATGAAGGTTGCGGGCCGCGAGACCGAAATCGGGCCCAAGGCGGTCGCGACCCCGGGCAACTTGCGGGGCTGGTGTGATTCATTGGAAAGCTTCGGGACCTTGCCGCTTGACCATGTCATGGCCCCGGCGATCCGCCATGCCGAACAGGGCTTTGCCGTAACGCCGTATCTGGCCAATTGCATCGCAGAAGCCGCCGCCGAACTGGCACAGGACCCCGAGATTGCCCGCCATCTGCTGCCCGGTGGGGTGCCTCTTTTGGCCGGGCAAAGGCTGGTGATGGCGGATTACGCCAGAACCTTGCGCGCCATCGCCCAAGACGGCCCCGAGGTATTTTATGACGGTCCTCTTGGCCAAGCCGTTACAGATCACATGGCGCGTGTCGGCGGGTTGATCACGGCGGATGATCTGGCCGCTGTCCGCACCATCACCCGTGCCCCGATCAGGGGCAGCTATCGCGGATATACTCTTTATGGGCCACCGCCCCCCTCGGCGGGTGGGGTGCATGTGCTCCAGATGCTCAATATCCTCGAAGGCTTTGACATCGGCGCGATGGGCTACGGATCACCGGAGGCGACGCATCTGCTGGGCGAGGTGCTCAAGATCGCATTTGCCGACCGTGCTGCCGCGACGGCGGACCCTGCTTTTGTGGATGTTCCTGTCGCGCAGTTGATTGCCAAGGACTATGCCGCGCAGCGTCGCGGTATGATCGACTTGGACCGGACCCAGGACTGGCAGGCCGGGGTTGCGCCGGCGCTGCCGGGTGAATCTGCCAACACCACCCATGTCAGTGTGGCCGATGCCGCGGGCAATATCGTGGCGACCACGCAAACCATCAACGGGCTGTTCGGTGCGCGCTTTATGATCCCCGGAACGGGAATTATTCCCAACAATTACATGTGCCTGTTCGATCCGCATCCGGGCCACGCGCTGTCGATCGCGCCGGGCAAGCGCGTGACAACGTCGATGGCCCCGACGATCGTGATGCGCGGCGATGCACCGGCCTTTGCGATTGGCCTGCCGGGCGGGTTGCGGATTTTCGGGTCGGTCATGCAGGCGCTGGTCAATCTGATCGACCATGGCATGATCTTGCAAGAAGCCGTCGAAGCGCCGCGCCTGTGGACCCAAGGCCAAGAGATCGAAGTCGAGGAGGGCTATGGCGACGCCTGCCGGGATGCGTTGCGATCGAAAGGCTGGCAGGTCTTGAATGTGCCGCATGTGGGCGGCGGCATGGCGGGGATCGAATTTGGGCCGCAAGGGTCCAAGGCGGGTGCTGCCTGTTGGCGCGCGGATGGCACAGCGATGGCGATGGGGGGCGGATATGCCCGCGCGGGTACCCGGTTTTGGCCTGACGCACCGAAACCACAGCCGTCCTAAGGGATCAGCTTTGCCCAGCCTGTCTGTGGCGCGCCAGATGGGCGCGTGCCTGATCGGCTGACGGGGGCGTGCTGCTGCCCAGCAAGATCAGATGCCAGTAGACCTGCACTTCGGCGGGGTCGTTCATCAAGGCGGCAAAGGCCGCGCGGTGCCAGCGGACCGCATGGTCATGGGCATCCTGCACGGGCTTGATCGTCCGCAGATTTGCAATCTCGTGTCTGGTCGCGTCCAGCATCGGGTCGATCATGTGATCCTCGACGCTGTTGAAATTCCGCTCTGCCCAGTAATGCAGATCCAGGGTTTTCGCCGTCCGGTTCGGTAAGCCGCGCCCGCGCTTGACCATGAATTCCGCAGCCGAACGCAGTGAATAATGGTGCAGCCGCGCGCGGGCAGGGGCTTGCATCAGGCCGAACAGATTGATTCGGCTATCGTTTTGCGCAAACTCGGCCGTTGCCTGTGCGACCCCGCCAAGGTTCCATTCGCCTGGACCTTTGCCTTTGTTTTTCGGGCGATGCACGCCAAGCTTTTGGAAACGTTCCGGCCGAAAAAGCGTCTTGAAGAAATTGCCAGCAGGCAGAAAGAACGGATCGGGCGCGCACCTTGTAAAACGCTCTGGCGTCAGGCGATCTTCGAAGTCTTCCCGCCCCGCCGCGCCGAAAAATCGCCAAGGCAGCGCGATGGCATCGGTGTTTGTGGGGACCGAGGCGATCAGATCGCCGAAACTCAGCAACGGGGCCTCAAGGCTGAGAAATTCATCGCAATCGAAAAAGATTACCCAGTCGGCGGTCTGCATCAGCGGGTGCCCGTCGGCCAGCCGCATCGCCTGCCATTGGACGGATTTGCCGGGCTCTGGCATGAAAGGCACATGGGTCACGCCGGGGATCAGATCCAACAACGCGTCCGTGCCATCGTCACAATCATGGGTAAAGATCAGGAACGCATCGACGCCGGCGGCACGGTGATGGGCGATCCACTCGAGGCAATAGGGCCCTTCGTTTCGCATGCAGGTGATGGCAAGAATGCGGGTCACGCGTGGGGGAACCTTGTCGGAAAAAGGGTTGCGTTGCGTATTTGACTCTCATGTGGGCGGTCGCAAGTCAATCTTGCGCGCTGAACCCGCCAAAACCCTAAGGATTCTTTACAAGCCAACGGCTGCTAAGCTATTCTGACCCGCGAGCAGATGTATCAGACACAGCAAAAACAGTGTCAGCAGAGAGGCCTGAATTATGAATGACCGCCGCCCCGTCGCGTCGCTTTGGATTGGTGAGAAACTTCACTATCTGAACCAGCTTTGCCTGAAATCCCATGTCGTCGCGGGTCACAAGACGATCCTGTATTGCGCCGACAAGGTTGATAACGCCCCCGAAGGCGTCGAGGTGCGGCCTGCGTCCGAGATCATGGAAATCGACCGTGCCCTGGTCGAGGCCACCAGCGCGTCGTTCCTGTCGAACGTATTCCGCTACAAGATGATCAAGAAGACCGGCGCGATCTGGATTGATTGCGACGCGTTTTGCCACCAGCCGTTTCCCGAGGAAGACGACTATATCTTTGGCCGCCACGGCATGTCGGGGGCGTTGAACTGTGGCGTCGTGGGGATGCCGCAGGAATGTGAACTTATTGATCAACTGCTGGATTATTACGACAACCTGCCGGATTATCCTGCCTGGTGGAACAAGAACCAGCGCAAGAAATACGACCGCCAGGACCCGAAACTGTCCCACGCGCACCGCATCTATAACGCCGAGCGCACGGCATTCGGCCCGCAGGCGTTCACCTATTTTGCCAAGCAGACCGGCCAGTATGACAAGGCAAGCGAACGCGAAGTTTTGTACCCCGTGCCGTTTCAGTTGAACGACGTGTTCTACGACCCCTATGGCCGTGTCGAAGGACATTTCACCGACAAGACCCTTTCGGTGCATCTTTATACCAACGGCACGAAACCGTGGTGGGAAAAGAACGAACCGCTGCCCGGATCATATGCTGCGCGGATGTGTGAAAAGATCGGCATCGACCCGTCCAAGGCGCTGCGCTGAGCGACAGTAAAAGGGCCTGACGCCATCAAACTGAAACCGCACAAAAGCCCCCACGGCAAGCTTCTGGCCATCTCGATGATGAAGGATGAGGCACCATTCCTGCTGGAGTGGTATGCCCATCACCTTGCCGTGGGGTTCACCAAGATCCTTGTCTACACGAACGATTGCAGCGACGGCACCGACGAAATGCTGATCCGCCTCGAGGAATTGGGGCTGGGCTATCATCGTCGCAACGACATTCCCGAAGGCGTCAAGCCACAGCCATCCGCGATGAAATATGCGCAGAGCGAACCGAAGGTGGCCGAGGCGGACTGGATCTTGATGTTCGACGCGGATGAATTTCTGTCGATCAACTATGGCGACGGTACGCTTGACCCGATGCTGGATGCGGCGGGCGATGCGAACGGGATCGTCATCACATGGCGCATTTTCGGTTCAGGCAATGTGGTCGACTGGTCGCACGCGCCTGTCACCGAACAGTATCTTTATGCCGCCCCGCCAACCTGGAACAAGGGCTGGGGCGTCAAGACATTGTTCAAGTTCGACCCTGACAAGTGGAAGATCGGCATCCACCGACCGTCGATCAAGAACAAACATCTGGAAACCGGTTTTCCCGACACGGTCAAATGGCTGAACGGATCCGGCCTTCCGATGGAGGATTACTTCAAGTTTCGCGGCTGGCGGTCGATCCGGCGCACGGTGGGGTATCAGTGGGCGCAAATGAACCACTATGCGGTGAAATCCATCGACAGCTATGCGATCCGCAAATTCCGCGGCAATGTGAACAACAAGAAAGACAAATATAACGCGGATTACTGGTCGCTTCAGGACCGCAACGAGGTCTATGACGACAAGATCCTGCGCTATAGCGAACGCCGCAAGGCGATCATGGATGAGTTGCTGACCGATCCGGTTTTGTCGCGCCTGCATTTTGCGGCCATTGACCGTGTCGAAGCGCGTCTGGATGAATACCGCCAGACTGAAGCTTATGAAGAGTTGAAGCAGTCGCTGATAGAAGCTTCCAAGGTGCCGATCACCCAGATCGTCGCCAAGCCGCCCAAGGCCCGCGACCCGGCTGAAATCGCCGCGCTGATGTCGCAGGTTGAAAAGAACAACGCCGACCGCCCCGCCGAGGAACGCCGCAAGAAACCCGAACCTGACTTTGCCGATGTGGGTGAGGGCGGGGATGGATTCGTGCCTGGCGAGATTGACGTGACCGCTGAAACGGCCGTGGAATGGGTGCCCAGCCACGATATCGCCCTGCCTGCCGACGTACGCATTTTCGCGCACAATACGCTCGATTTTGTCATGCGCGGCAAATACCAGCGCCGCTTGGCGCGCAAGGTGGGGCGCATGGTCGAGGATGGGCAGAAGGTACTCGATCTTGGCGCAGGCATCGGCTTTTTGTCGATCTACACTGCCAAGGCCGTGCCACAATCCGTCGTGGTGGCGCAGGACGACAATGCGTCGCGGATGCAAATCATGCGCAACATTCTGACGCATAACGATATTGATCTGGGCGCGCAGCTGAAGATGACAACCGATCAGGTCGTGTTCACAAATGACGACGCCAAGACCGTCGCGCGGATCAACCAGATGATTGCCGATGAAAAACCCGACGTGCTGCGGGCAAGCTATGAACAGGTCGGGGCGAAACTGCTTAGCCGGATCAATCTGGGCAGCGTCAGACGGATCGTCTTGTTCGGACCCGCCATTGCGACCTTCATGCGCGAACAAAAGAAAGTCGACGATGCGTCACTGGCCCCGTCGGAGGACCTGAGCGTGCCGGAATTTGTCATCATCGAACCGCGAAGCAACGCCCAAGCTGCCGATCAGTCGTAATAGCCGATCCTGCGCGCCAGATCCTGACCTGCTTCGGTCTGCATGATTTCCTGGAAACGGGCATGGCGCAGTTCAAGGCATTCGTCGTACAGCGCCTTCAGCTTTGCGTCGCTCATCAGAAAATCATAGATTTCCCGCGCGGCCGGTGACAGCCCGACGCCGCGTGTGTCCATATTGCCCTTGCGGTTGGCCGTGTTCCAATACTTCTCGGATTCCCCGACGCGGTCGTTTTGCCCGCCATCGCCGCGATCGACCTTGAGGATGAATTCTTCGGCGCTCTTGATCGAATAGTGGTTGATCTGCGCCAGATCCCGCGTGCCATTCGATGCAATCGCCTTGTAGGCGCTGTCGGTGAATTCCGGAGGCATGGTCTGGCCCGAGCCGTTGATCCACTTGTAGCCTTTGGATGAGAAATCCATCGTCACAGGGCGGTGCGGGCGGCGCGGCCCTTCGACTTTGTTGCGGTACAGTGTTTTGACCGCGGTCAGCACCTCTTGGTCCTCTGCGGCAGCGCTTTCAAGGTCGGCTGCCATCTGCGTGTACATCTTGGTGACCAGTTCATCCTTGGCATGTTTGTGATTGCCGCTGTTGAACGCGATCGAGGTGAAGGACACGACATCGGCTTCGCCGGTTTTCTCAAAGAAATCATCGAATGTCTTGATGTCGCCGGTAAAGTTCAGGAATTCGTCGGGATCGGTGGTGTAGACCCACGGGGCCGCCTGATAGCGTCCGAAATGCCCCGCAAAGCGCAACGCCATGATCAGCCATTTGCCGTGGTTGGGAAACATCACCTTGGGGTTGGGCTGGTGTTTGCAGCGGTGCGGCCAGATTTCCTCGATGCGGTCCAGAATCTTGTCAGTGTTGTCGGTGCAAAAGTTGGTGAAGACCAGCAGATCGTCAATGCCAAGGGCAAAGTGGTGCGCCATCCATTCGATAATATAGGGTCCCTCGTTGCGCATCACCGCAAGCAGCAGGGCTTTTTCACCACCAATGGCCATAGTCCACGTTTCCAATTCTGATCTGTGCGTCGTCGTGACAGCTTCTGTTACCAAAGTGCTAAGACTTTGGCGATAATCGCGCAATACGGGGGCAGTTTTTACGCGGCACAACGGCGGGCTGCGCCGATTGAAAAGGTTGCCTCCTCACGGAAAACCGGTCTATGGTTTAAGGCGTAATAGACAGGGAACAAAGGCAATTATCCGCTGTCTTGCTGGGGTATGGGCATTCCATGGTGACGTCGAAAGAATTTGTAGACTCCTCGATTGCGCACCAATTGGGCACACATGCCGGGGCGGGGCTGTCTTATACGCCCGAAGCGTTCGAGCGCGCGGCCGCCGCATCAAGCGGGATGACCCTGTCATGGGATCATGCCGCCCGTGCGCCCAAGGATCTGAACGACTGGCAGCCGTCAAAGGACCCGGCGCGGCCGTGGCAGGCGGAACAAGGCAGCCGTGCAAACAGCTACAAGACGACAGACGCGTTACGATCCGTTCTGGACGCCGGGGCGGATTTCGATTTTCTGATCGACATGCAGGATCATCGCAACCGCGTGGTCACCGATGAACAAGGCCGCGCGGCACCGCTGTTTAACTTCAACCGGTTGCACGCACGCCCCATGGGGCAGGTGTTGTGGCCGTTGCCGTTGTACCATGACATCGACAGTCCCGAATTTCTTGGCAATCTCGATCCGACCCGCATCGCGTGGGAAGACAAATCAGACCGCATGGTGTGGCGGGGCGGGCCGGGCAACCGTGGCCGTCTGGGCCCCCGCGCCCGCGGAGAGATGATCCGCATGCACCCGCTGTTGCGCAAATACAAAAGTGGTGAATTCAGCCGTGATGAAACCCTGCATGTGCTGAAATCCATGCAGCGGTTCAACTTTTTGCACCGCTATATCGATGATCCCCGCTTTGATCTGGGGTATACCAATTCCGACGGCTTCATCCTTGAGGAAGAACCGTTTCTGGCGGATTTCGAACGCCCCCGCATCCCGCGTGAGGATTTCCAGACCTATAAGTACATCGTTGTGCTGCCCGGCAATGACGTCGGGTCGAGCCTGTATTGGTCTTTGAATTCCGGCAGCGTAGCCATGGTGGTCGATTGTCAGTTCGAAACCTTTGCGACCCATCATTTCAAGCCGTGGGAACATTTTGTGCCGATCCGCAAGAACCACGGAAACGTGCACAAGCGGCTGGCGTGGTGCGACGATCATCAAGACGACTGCAAGGCGATGGTGGCGCGTTCTGCCGAGATGTGCAAATTCCTTGCCGATCCGGACCTACGCCAGACCATCGCTGTTGGTGTGATCGACGGGATGCGCGATGGATTGGGGCTGTCAAAAGCCACGCCTGCGGTCGTCGAAAAGGCGGTTGTCAAAAAGGGGGCGGGCAAGAAGACGGCCACCGTCCGGAAGCCGGCTGCCCCCGCGCGCAAACCCGCCGCTAAAAAGGCCGGATCCTCCAAAAAGCGCAAGACATCCAATGGGTGACTTCCATATGCCGATCAAAGGGCCTGATCTATGAGCGTGCCGAACCTGTCGATTTTCTTTGTCGTGGATCCTCCGAAATATCAGGACATGGGCTGCTATCTGGCGGCGTCGATCCGGACGCATTTCAAGGAAGATGTGGATTTGATCGGCTATTGCCCGGCGGAAACCATCGGCGACATGGACGCCTATGCCCTTGCGATCTACAAAAAGCTGGACGTGGACATCCGGCCGATTGAAACCGCTGGTATCTTTGATCCGCCCTATCCCCATGGCAACAAGATGGTCGCGGCGCAGCAACCCCGGCGCACGCCCTATTCGGCGTTCATGGATAGCGATATGTTGTTCATCGCGGCCAACAGCACAGATCAGATGTTCAAGGCCGGGCATGTGTCGGTGGCCCCGGCCACGTCGATGCTGTGGTCCGGCCAGGATATCTGGCAGGACATCTACAGGGCCTGCGACATGCCGCTGCCCGAAGAGCGCATCTGGCTGTCGCGCCAGCGCCGCAAAAAGCTGATGCCCTATTTCAACGCGGGTCTGATTGTTTTTCCCGAAGGGCCGGTGACGGACAGCGGTGAAACCTTTGTCGATGTGTGGATGCGTCTGGCGCAGGTGATCGACAAGGTCGATCTGATCAAGAAACGCCCCTATCTGGATCAGATGAGCCTGCCTTTGGCGATCCGCGCAGCGGGGCTGGACTGGAATATCCTGCCCGAAGAACAGCACTATATTCTGGGCGGCAGCCTGCGCGGGGAACCCTTGCCGGAAGACAAGGACATCAAGATGATCCATTACCGCAACATGAAGGTCCTCAAGGAGGTCGATATGCTGCGCAAGGCCAAAGGCATGTTGGAGCAGCACGTGGGCGAACGTCGCTTTGACAAGGTCGATCCCGCCAAATTGCTGGCTGATGACTGACGCCACCCGCGCCGAGGTCGCCTTGCCCGAAGGGTGGGTCAGCCGTCAGGTGATCTATGACGGCACGCAGCTTCGGCTGGAATATACCGGCCCTGCGCTTGGGGCCGCACCGCGGGTTTTAGTGGCGTTTGCCCCCTTCGACTATCCGTTTCAGGCCGACGATGGCGGCTGGGGATCGCGGTCCTTCACCAAGCGCGGCATGGCCCATGTCTGCGTCTTCCATCGCAACGAGGACTGGCACCAGCATGATGAATTTTTCACGGCGATGCAGGCCTGTCGCGCGTTCTTCGGACCCACGCCAGATTTGACAGCCTACGGGTTCAGCATGGGCGGTTATGGCGCGCTGCTGGGGGCAAAGGCGCTGGATGCGCGCCGCGCCATCGCCGTGTCCCCGCAAAGTTCGATCGACCCCAGTGCCGTGCGCTTCGAACGCCGCTATGGCGAACAATGGGCCAGAATGGACGGCTGGCACCATGATCTGCGCGCCCATATGGATAGCGCGCGCCGCTATATCGTGATGTTCGATCCGCTGCACGGGCAGGACAAGAAACACGAGGCACGCCTGCCCAAGCCGGCAGGTTATGCCCGTGTCCTGCTGCACGGGGCAGGGCATGCGGGCATCCAGACCATCGTGGGGATGGGCCAGTCACAGGCGCTTTTCGACCTGCTGCGCGGCGATCTTTCGGCCCGCGCCTTGCGTCACGCCTATCGGTCGGGGCGGCGTGACGGCTTTCGGTATCTGCGCAAACTTGGCACCCTCCTTCACGAGAAAAACAAGCCCGCCGCCCGCAAATTTCTTGAGATTGCGCAGGAAAAGGGCTTTCACCGCTTGATCAAGAAATGGACACCTTTCTACAAATGAAACAGCCGGACGCGCGATCCCTTTAGAACGATGCCGGATCATGCCATACCTGACCGCAACACCGATCCGTCAAAGGACATGGAACAGATGCAAGACCACGGAGCCCCCAAACGCGGCGTCCTTTTGAGGGCGAAAAACGGCGATGTGATCGGCTTTGACGAGACTGGTTTGCGGATGAACCTGTCCGACAGTGTCATCGCCGATATCCACCGCCGCTTGCCGGCAGGGCAGGCCGATGCCGCCGTTGATCCGGCCGTGCTGGGCGATGTGGATGCATGGAACCTACGCCAGCGTGGCGACTGGTACGTCTTCAGCGCCAATCTGCCCGGTGCCCAGGGCCCGCGCCAGTTTCGCCGCGCCGTCAAAGCGGAGCCGGATGCCAGCGCGCCCGACATCATCGCCGACACCGCTGGTGCGGTTTACGGGTTGTTGGCCCTGGGCGGCACGCGCCGTGCGGTGACGGCGCATGAACCGTTGTCTTTTCCCTATCACGTGGTGACCACCGGCGACGATCTGGGGCCTGCGGGGGCCGCCGGAACAGAAGACGTTGCCGCAACGCCCGTGATCCAAAAGCTGACCGAACAGACCCGCGACAGCCTGATCGCTGATGAAATCCTGCGCCGGCGTCAGGCCGACCATCGTGCCTTGCCGCTGATCTATGCACGCTCTGAAACCGACAGTTCGGCCAGCATCGCGGCACTGTCCCAAGGGGCGGCTTTCGCGAATTTCCGGCAGACCGTCGCCAATCTGTGCGATGCAGCGCGGTCGCTGGGCAAACCCGCCAAGGTGCTGTCCGTCGGGCTGGATTTCACCCTCGAGGACGTGATCAGCAGCGCGCCCGACTGGACCCGTGGCATGCACGCGCTGATGCACCAGATCACCGATCTGTTTGCTGATAAAGGCCTGCGCAAACCCCTGTTCACCGCGATTTTCGATGCGGGAACGGCAGATATTTCCGACAGCCCGATCCTGCGCGCGCAATGGGATCTGGCGTGGAACAAGGGCGGCCATGACCACGTCTATGCGGCCGCCGGATATATGTTCGCCCAAGACGCCTTTGGCCGCCCGACACCCGATGCGCGCATTCAGATGGCCGAGATGGAAAGTTTCGCCATCGAGGCGCGCAACAGCGACAGCCCATGGGCCTGTCCGGTGCTGCTGCTGGCCGAACGCGAGGCGGATGCCAGGGTGATCCGCTGTCGGGGCGAAGGATTGGGCGCGTTCGTGCTGGATTCCGACGATCCGCTGAACGCCGGTGATGCCTGCGGCTTTCGCTTTGAGGGCGATGAGAAACTGGCCAAGATCATTGACGTCCGTGTGGACCGAAACGATCGCAACGATCTGCTGATCACCTGCGACAAGCCACCCGAGGGCAAGAATTTGACCCTTTGCTATGCGCTTGGCCATCCGGCATCCGATGACGGGATGCCCGCCAATCGCGGGTCCTTGCGCGACGGTTTTGCCCATGTCAGCGCCACCGGAACACGCCTTCACCGCTGGGCCTTGCCCGCAGCATTGCCGGTGCACTGATGGATAAATTTGCCCCCCTGTTCGTGGATGTTGACCTGCCTGACGCAGTGATCCTACGCGACGCCCCTGCGCCCGCGGTACCCGACGTGCCGCCGATGCAGCATCCCAATGACGCCGATGCGATGTGGTATCGCGGTCATGCGGATGCCATGAGGCTGGACCCAGGCGGCGCGATTGCGATGTGGGTACCGGAAAACGGGCTTGGCACCGCCGCT
This sequence comes from Roseobacter sp. GAI101, assembly GCF_000156335.1. Lineage (GTDB taxonomy): Bacteria > Pseudomonadota > Alphaproteobacteria > Rhodobacterales > Rhodobacteraceae > Sulfitobacter. The sequence continues at coordinate 1,588,908 of NZ_DS999213.1, read as the reverse complement.
CGTCCCGCTGAACCGAATGATGGCCATGCGCGCCTGACCCCCAGCGGCGGTGTCGGCTATATCCGCGAGGTCAACGGCGGTTTTGTCGTCGATGCCGCGTTGGTCGAAGCCGAACGGTTCTGCTGCGCCGTGCGCCTGACCTCGCCCGAGGGGCAGGCGCGCACGATCATCACCCTGAACCCGTCGGGCGGGGATAATTATCTGTTTCTGTCCGAAAAGGACGGGATGCTGGAATGGCGCGACGATGCCGGATCGGTCGAGGTGGCAGCGCCCGCACCAGGACCGGAATTCTGGGTTCTGGTCGGCTATGATCACGGCAGGATCAGCCTGAGCGCGGCCAAACCCGGCGCAAAATTCCCCGCTCCGCACATCAGCCCCGATGCCAGCGCGCCCCTTGCCACTGCGCTTTCGGGGCCCAATGATCTGTTCATCGGGTGCCGATCGCACCGCAAGGGCATCCTGAAAACGCTGGGCAGTTCAGTGATCCATGATGTGCTGTTCTGGCTTGATACGGCCGGAACGGGGCCAGCCGACTTGGAAAAAATCACCCAGGCCTGCCGCTTTGCCGAAGCCCAAGGGGACGCGTCATGAGCTTTACCAGACAGACCGCCGAGGGCGACAATATCTGCGTCATCTGGATTGATGACATGATCGACATTTTCACATGGCGCAACGCCTTTGGCCTGACCATCAGCACTCCGAACATTGACCGGTTCATGGCCGAGGGGACGCGGTTTGCCAACGCCTATGCCACCGTGCCCCTATGCGCGCCGTGCCGTGCGGAACTGGCCACCGGCCTGTCGCCGTTTCAGACGGGGCTGGTCGATCTCAACCGGTTCTGGCGCGATATCCTGCCGCCTACGACGGGCTGGCAATTCGATCTGCGCCGCGCCGGTTTTCGCACATTCACGACCGGCAAGGTCGACAGCAATTACAAACCCATGCCCGAGGAATACGCGCGCATCCTGTTCCATGAACAGCCCGAGGCAAAGGATGCGGGCAAGCGCAGCAATGTCAAAAAGTACCTCGACAAGGGGCCGGGGATCGCGGGGATCAATCACCCGAATGACGACGGCAGCCAGGACGACAAGTTCTACGACAACATGGTTGCGCAGAATGCCATCGACTATCTGGGCCGCGCCGACCCCAAACGGCGTCATCTGATCCAGCTTGGCTTCAAACATCCGCATTACAACCTGCAATGCCCCGACCGATTTTATCAGCAATATGACGTCGACAGGATCAGCTGGCCCACCACCGCCGCCCCCGAGGATTATTTCGGCCCCCAAGAGGGCATGGCCGTCTACGAGGCGGCCTATATCGCCAACGGCCCTTGGACGCCGGAAAAGGCGGGAGATCAGGCGTGGCGTCAGGTCGTGCGGGCCTATTTCGCGGCGATCAGCCATGTGGATGCTGAAATCGGCCGGTTCATGGAGGCGCTGCGAAAGTCCGAACTGGGCCAGAATACCACGGTTGTTTTGCTGTCGGACAACGGTTTCAATCTTGGCACCCATGACAGTTTCCACAAGATGAGCCAGTGGGACAGTGCGGCCCACGTTCCGCTTGGCATCTGGAATGCGCGCATGGAACAGGGGCGGGTGATCGACTTGCCGGTGTCTTTGCACAATGTGCCCAAAACGATCATGGATCTGGCGGGACTGCCGTACCGGCCTGACTGGACGTCGGGGCAAAGCCTGTTGCCCTTGGTCGATGACAGTTTCGGCCAGTACAACGCCAGTAAATCGCCTGTGACCTCTGTCTTTGGCACGCTGTCGGTGCGATCCTCCGAGCCTGACCTAAGCCGCTATCGCTATTTCCGCTATCCCAATGGCGAAGAACATATCTACGATCTTGTTGCCGATCCCGGCGAGACGACGAACATCGTGGCCGACGCGCCACTTGATGAGTTGCGCGCCACCATGGTCGATAATGCGCTTGAACTTGGGCTTGACCTGCGCGGGTTCGAGAACCCGCAGCGGGGCGTCAATGCGATGATGGCGCTGGACGGGTCTGTGGTACTGGCGGGCGGCAATGCCGACAATGACTATTGGGCCTACGGGGCCAACGCCGAGAAAATTACCGAAGACGAAGACGGCGGCAATGACACGCTATGGTACATGGCGGGGCCGGATGACTACGTGCTGCACATGCCCGCCTATATCGAGAACATCCGCATCGCCACGGTCGTGTCGCGCAAGGAGCAAAACGCCAGCGAGGGCAAGGAAATCGCCATCGTGGCCCACCCTGAAACGCCGATGAATTTCGAAACGTCTGAGCGCGTTGCCGTCAACGTGCAGGGCAGTCGCGGGGCCGACGTTATGATCGGCGCGAAATACGCAGGTGCCACGTTTCATGGCGGGGCGGGCAACGACCTGCTGATCGCCAAATCAGGACGCGGCAAGGACGTGCATATCTTCTATGGCGGGGCGGGTAATGACACGCTCTATGGCGGCAACGGGCGCGATATTCTGGATGGCGGCGCGGGCGATGACGTCATTCGCGGTGGCGAGGGAAGCAGCAAGATCTACGGCGGTCCGGGCAATGATGACATCTCGGACGGGCCGGGAGGATCGGAAATCCATACCGGACCGGGGCGCAACATCGTTCGTTCGGCGGGGGGCGACGACCATATTCATGTGGGCAGCGGCCATAACACGATTGAACCGGGCGAGGGGCGCGTGGTGTTCCATGTGGCCTATGGGGGCGTCACGCTGATCACCGGCTGGCAGGACGATTACCAACTGGACCTGTCTGCATGGCCTGCGAACCCCGACATCCAGATCACCGGCTCGGACCGCGCCGATATCCGTCTGGGCGTGTCCTTTATCCGCATTGACGGGCGGGTATCCTTTAAGAAATTGCAAGCCCAGATCCGTCAGGGCTAAACACACGTCTTAGCGCGTGAATGGAGAGAATTATGGCGTTGCGTCTAGACCCAGAAAAACCCTTGGCCGGGGATATTCGCGTGGTCGAAAACGCCATTCTTGTCCCGTGGGGGGAAGGCAAGCGCCAAGGCATGGCCCGCCCTGCGGGGGTGTTTACTGCTGACGGTGAATATTGCGCTGACGCCCAGACCTATCGGTCGGGCGGCAAGCCCACGACGGTTGAACCCCATTTCCCGTCCGAGGACCAGATTGACCGCACGGTCGCGGGCACGATGCTTTATGCGGGAATGTCTTATGGCCACTTTGGACACGCGCTGTGCGAATCCCTTGCACGGCTCTGGGCGGTGGATGTGTTTGACGAACCGATTGACGCGCTGGCCTTTATACCCAAGCAGCAGATGACATGGCCCGAACGCAGCCTGAGCATGGTCAAGAACATCACCGACCGTTTCGGCGATCTGCCCCGCCACACGGCCTTTAACAAACCAACCCGCATCGAGCGGCTGGTGATTGCCCCGCAGGGGTTCGGCACCAGCGGGCTGATGGTCGGCTGCCCCGAAATGCGCGATTTCACCGACCGTCGGCTGCGCCAAACGGTGAAACCCGCAGGGCCGGACAAGATCTACATCACCCGGTCGGGGCTGTTTCGCAAACGCGGGCGGTTCTTGATGGAAGACTATATCGAGGCCAAGATGGAGGCGGAAGGCTTTACCATTTTTCACCCTCAGGCCCATGATCTTGAGACACAACTGGCGTGGTACAAGGGTGCATCGGTGATCGTCTCGACCGATAATTCCGCGCTGCATCTTGCCGCTTTCGTGATCCCGCCCGATTGCCGCATCGGCATTTTGCTGCGCCGACCGGGCACGATCTTCGAAGACTTCACCTTGCAGCTCAAGTGGTTTGCAGGGGTGGTGCCGGATGTGGTGGATGCCTGCACGCGGTTCTGGTTCCGCACGGGCGAAAAGGTGCAGTATAATGAACTTTATGCGCTGATTGATTTTGCCAAGACGTCCCGGGCGCTCAAGGATGCGGGGCTGATCGAGAACGCCGATTGGGTCAATCCATCGGAAAAGGACATCAAGGACGCGGTCAAGACGCTTGAGGCCGAGTCAGATATTGCATTCGAAGAAATCTTTTTGTGACCGCTCCGTGCTGATTGCCTAAGCGCCCTGCTTCACTTACCGTTCGGTCGTAGAACACTTTGCGTATTTGCGACCTTGGGAGGGGGACCTATGCCATTAGCACCGCTGGACGAGACGATCACGATCGCCGATCTGACGCGCGATCCTTATCCGATCTATAAAAGGCTGCGGACCCAAACCCCTGTGCTGCGGGTCAAATCTGTGAACCGGACCTTTCTGACCAAGGCTGCCGACACCCGTGCGGTCAAGGATAATCCGGCGCTGTTCAGTTCGAATGATCCCAATACACCGATGGAAAAGGCGTTCGAGGCCCACACACTGATGCGCAAGGACGGTGCGGAGCACATGCGCGAACGGATGGCGATGATGCCCACGTTTTCAGCCCGCAACATCAAGACGATCTGGGCACCTTCCTATGAAAAACACGCCTCGGACTACCTTGACCGTTTGCCCCGCGATGAGGTGATAGATCTGTTCCCGATGCTGGCCGGCCCCTTGGCCGCACGCATTCTCGCGGAAATTCTGGGTCTGCCGGACGCGTCCGACACGGACATGGAGCACTGGTCACAGGCGCTGATCGACGGAGCAGGCAATTTCGGTTGGGCGGATGAACCCTTTGCCCGGGTCGCAGCAGCGAATGTCGCGATGAACGCGGAAATTGCACGACGGGTCGAGATCCTGCGCGCCGCGCCAGATCAATCCGCCTTGTCTGTGATGATCAATGCCGATGACCCCATCGAGATGAGCCAGATTATCGCGAACATCAAGATCGCCATCGGGGGCGGGATCAACGAACCCCGCGATGCCTTGCTGACGATCCTTTATGGCTTGCTGACCAACCCCGATCAGCTGGATGCGCTGAAATCATCCGGCGATTGGGGATCGGCCTTCGAAGAGGGCGTGCGTTGGGTCGCGCCCATTCAGGCCAGTTCACGGGTGGCGGTCGAGGATACGGAAATTCGCGGCTTTACCATCCCCAAGGGCGATGTGGTCATGACGATCCAGGCTTCGGCGAACCACGATGAAGAGGTGTTCGAAGACGGGCATCTGTTCAACATCTTCCGCAAATCCGCGCCGCACCAGTCCTTTGGCAGCGGGCCGCATCATTGCATGGGCACTCACATCTCGCGGCACACAGTGGGCAAGATCATGTTGCCGATGCTGTTCGAACGGTTCCCCAACATGGAACTGGTGGACCGCGATGCCGTCGTCTGGTCGGGCTTCGGCTTTCGCGGTCCGCTGAACCTGCCCGTACGTCTGAACTAGAACGCCGGGCAGGCAGGTGTTCAGACGCTGACGGGGCGCAGGCGCAAAATCTCGCGCGCCTGCTGCCATGTGGCGACGGGGCGTTCGTATTTCTCGCACAGGTCAGCGGCGCGTTTGATCAGGGCCGCGTTTGACGGGGCCAGCGTGTCACGGTCAAGGCGCACGTTGTCCTCAAGGCCCGCGCGGGTATGGCCGCCCGCCGCAATCGCCCATTCGTTGACGACGATCTGGTTGGGGCCAATACCGGCCGCACACCATGCCGCATCGGGCGCTCGCGCCTTCATCTGTTCGACATAGAAGTCGAACACCGTCTTGTCCGCCGGCATCGCGTTCTTCACGCCCATGACAAATTGCACGTAAAGACGCCCGAACAGTTTGCCGTCCTTGTGGTGCTGGATGGCTTGCAGGATATGGCTGAGGTCAAAGGCTTCGACTTCGGGCACGACCTCGTATTGGCGCATCTCTGACGACAGCCATTCAACCAGATCCGGGGGGTTCTCGTAGACCCGCGTCGGGAAGTTATTCGATCCCACCGACAGCGACGCCATATCGGGCCGCAAGGACAGCATCCCGCCGCGCGCCTTGCCCGCGCCCGACCGACCGCCGGTCGAAAACTGGATGATCATCCCGGGGCAATGCTTCTCTACGCCCTCTTTCAACGCCGCGAATTTTTCCGGGTCGGAGGATGGCGTCTCGTCGTCGTTGCGCACATGGGCATGGCAGATGCTTGCGCCTGCCTCAAACGCCTCGTGGGTGCTTTCGACCTGTTCGGCGATGGAAATCGGCACATTGGGGTTGGCGGCTTTGGTCGGTACGCTGCCGGTAATGGCAACGCATAGGATACAAGGATCAGACATCTAGGAACACCGTCTCTTTCTCACCCTGAAGGTAAATATCAAAGCGGTACACGCCCGCCGTCTCTTGCACCGCGATCAGGGTCTGCACGCGGTTCTGATGTTCGATCCGCGTCAAAAGCGGATCGCTGCTGTTGTCAGCATCGGGGAAATACATCCGGGTGTTAAGCCCCAGATTGATCCCGCGCGCAACGATCCACAGGTTGATATGCGGGGCCATCATCCGCCCGTCGGGAAAAGGCACCGCGCCCGGACGGATGGTGTCGAAAACCCATTCGCCCGTGTCGTAATCGCCAGCCTTGCGGCCCCATCCGGAAAAGTTCGGGTCGGCCGCCCCGCGCGGATCGTTGTTTGGATAGATGCCGTCGGCGTCGGCTTGCCAGATCTCGACCATGGCATCCTTCAGCGCTGTGCCGGTGCCGTCGAACACGGTGCCCTTGACGGTAATGCGGTCACCGCGCGTGTCGGCATTGACCATCGTATCACCCAGATCATGGGGATAGACCCCCTTGATGTCGCAGAAATTCGGCACGCAACCGATATGCACATAGGGCCCTGCGGTCTGCGAAGGGCTTTCTTTCAGGTGGTTCAACTCTTGCATCAATTCCCCTCCAGGCGGTTTTCAAACAGGGTCGATCTGCGCCCGCGCAGGACCATGTCGAACTTGTAGGCACGCGCATCCATCGGCACGGTGTTTTCCATATCCAGCGGTGCGATCAACTGCTCGATCGCCTCGCGGGACGGAATGGTTTTCACGATGGGGCATTTCCAGATCAGTGGATCGCCCTCGAAATACATCTGGGTGATCAGCCGCTGCGCAAAGCCGCTGCCGAACAGCGAAAAGTGGATATGCGCCGGACGCCAGTCATTCACCCCGTTGGGCCAGGGGTATGGGCCGGGCTTGATTGTCCGAAAGCTGTAGCCGCCCTGCGCATCGGTCACGGTACGCCCGCATCCGCCGAAATTGGGGTCAAGCGGTGCCAGATAACCCTCTTTCTTGTGGCGATAGCGCCCGCCGGCATTGGCCTGCCAGAATTCAAGAAGAACACCGGGAATGCCACGCCCGTTCTGGTCCAGCACGCGCCCGTGCACGATGATGCGCTGGCCAATCGCCATCTCGCCCGCAGCGGCGTAGTTCAGGATCAGATCATTGTCCAAAGCGCCCAGAATATCGTGGCCGAACACCGGCCCTGTCTGTTCGCTCAGCGTTGTGTTCATCGAGATCAACGCCTTTTGCGGCGACCGCACGACGCTGGTCTTATAGGTCGGCGTCAGAGCAGGCGGATGCCAGTTGCGATCGCGGTGAAAGAATGCGCCATTCTGGTCGGTCATAGGTCCTCCCCCATTTCCTTGTAGGTCTGTTTCGCCAGTTTAAGCGCATGGTTCGCCTTTGGCACCCCCGCATAGATCGCAACGTGCTGAAAAGCCTCCATCACGTCGGTCTTGCTGGCCCCGGTGTTGGCCGTCGCGCGGATATGCATGGGAATTTCTTCGAAATTTCCGGTGGCAGCCAGCAGGGCCAGCGTCAGCATCGACCGTTCGCGCAGGGTGATCTTGTCGCTGGACCACACGGTGCCCCAGGCCCCTTCGGTGATAAGGGTTTGAAAGGGCGCGTCAAAATCGGTCTTTGCCGCCTCGGCACGGTCCACATGCGCATCGCCAAGCACATGGCGGCGGGTTTTCATACCCGTTTCGTATTTCTGTGACATCATGGTCCTCCATCTGGGTTCATGCTGCTTTTCGCATAACGCTTGGCGCAAAGGTATTGAGATTTCCAGCAATTCATATAACCGTATGGTTATGAATATCGACCCCCGCCTGCGTCTGCGCCACATCTCGACCTTTCTGGAAATCGCCCAGGCGGGGTCTATTGTCGCGGCGGCAAGTCAACTGGGGGTGACCCAGCCCGCCGTCTCGAAAACCCTGCGCGACCTCGAAGACATCTTGGGCCAGCCCCTGTTCGACCGTACCGCGCGCCGCCTGCGGCTGAACAGCGCGGGGCAGCGGTTCCAGAAACTGGCAGGTGCGGCCATGACTACCTTGCTGCGGGCGCAAATGCAGGCGAAGTCAAAGACGCAGGCCCGGACGCGGCTGACCATCGGGGCGCTGCCCACGGCGGCGACGCGGCTGGTACCGGCTGCGACCATCCGCTTTCGGGCCACGCATCCCCATTGCCTGATCCGTGTCACAACCGGCCCGAACTGGCTGCTGTTGTCGCAACTTCGCGAAGGCAGTCTTGATCTGGTTGTGGGCCGGATGGCCGAACCCGACCGGATGGAGGGGCTGAGTTTTCGCCAACTCTATACCGAAGACGTGGTGGCCGTTGTCCGCGCCGATCACCCGCTCAAAGACCGCTTTGGCCCCGACGCATTGATACAATTCCCGTTGGTCCTGCCGCCACCGGGGGCTGTGATCGGTCCGCTGGTACGCTCCTACCTCCGCAGCATCGGCATTGATGACATCGCGCCCGCCTTTGAAACCGTCTCGCTCGCTTTTGGCCGCCAGATCCTGGACCAGACCGATGCGATCTGGTTCATCTCGCGTGGCGTCGTCGCTGAAGAACTCGGCACGGGGTCGTTGCGTGCCTTGTCACTGAACGCGCCGATGATGGCCGGACCCGTTGGCATCAGCCAACGCGCGGGCCTGTCCGACAGTCCTGAAATAACGGCAATGATCACCGCCCTCCACAGCGCCATCTCCCGGTGATCACCACCCTTCTGCATTCCAAATGGAAATAAATCCCGGGGGAGGGGCCGCTTGCCGGGCCCGGGGGCAGCGCCCCCGTCCACGCCCGATACTTGACAAGAAGGCTCAATTTCGGCCTTTTGCAACCAACAGGAAAAGGATGACCCCAATGATGAAAACCCGCGCCGCTGTCGCCGTTGCCGCAGGCAAACCGCTCGAAATCATGGAGGTCAACCTCGAAGGCCCCCGCAAAGGCGAAGTCCTGATCGAGATCAAGGCCACCGGCCTTTGCCACACCGATGAATTCACCCGCTCGGGCGACGATCCCGAAGGTATCTTTCCCGCCATCCTCGGTCACGAAGGTGCGGGCGTCGTGCTCGAGGTCGGCGAAGGTGTGACCACGCTTGAAGTCGGCGACCACGTCATCCCGCTTTACACGCCCGAATGCCGCGAATGCGAATATTGCCTGTCTGGCAAGACCAACCTGTGCCAGGCGATCCGCGTGACACAGGGCCAGGGGCTGCTGCCCGATGGCACGACGCGCTTTTCGATGCTGGATGGCACGCCGATCCATCATTACATGGGCTGCTCGACCTTTGCCAACCATACCGTCATCCCCGAAATCGCACTGGCCAAGGTCCGCAAGGACGCGCCGTTTGACAAAATCTGCTACATCGGGTGCGGTGTCACCACGGGCATCGGCGCTGTGATCAACACGGCCAAGGTCGAAATCGGTGCACGCTGCGTTGTGTTCGGCCTGGGCGGCATCGGTCTGAACGTGATCCAGGGCCTGCGCCTTGCCGGGGCGGACCAGATCGTCGGTGTCGACCTTAATGACGACAAGGAAGAAACCGGCCGCTATTTCGGCATGACCGATTTCGTGAACCCGTCCAACGTCGAAGGCGATCTTGTCGCCCACCTGGTCGAGTTGACCAAAGGCGGCGCGGATTACACCTTTGATGCCACCGGCAACACCAAGGTCATGCGTCAGGCGCTTGAAGCCGCGCATAAGGGCTGGGGTGAATCGATCATCATCGGCGTGGCCCCTGCGGGTGCCGAAATCTCGACCCGTCCGTTCCAGCTGGTAACCGGTCGCGTCTGGCGCGGCACCGCCTTTGGCGGGGCCAAGGGGCGCACGGACGTGCCGAAGATCGTGGATTGGTACATGAACGGCAAGATCGAGATTGACCCGATGATCACCCATAAACTGACCCTGGACGAGATCAACCATGGCTTCGAGCTGATGCATCAGGGCAAATCGATCCGGGCCGTCGTCGAATTCTGATCCGACGCCAGACTGTCGAAAAAAACTGAACGCTGCCCCGCAAGGGCAGCGTTTTTAGTTGGGGCAGGTCGTCTGCAGCCATACGGCCTGCCGCAAGGGCATCGCCCCGTAGGCCCGCATTGCGTTTACCCCGCCCTGAATTATGCTACTCTAAGTTTAGAGCAGCGAGAGGGTTCCCATGAAACTGACCGTAAACGGCACATCTCATGTGGTCGATGTCGAAGAGGACATGCCGCTTTTATGGGTCCTGCGCGATGAACTTGGCATCACGGGCCCGAAATACGGCTGCGGCATTGCCCAATGCGGGGCCTGTACGGTGCATGTGGATGGCATAGCGGTGCGGTCCTGCCAACTGGCCGCTGGTGACGTCTCGGGGGACATCACGACCATCGAAGGGCTTGGCACACCGGCGGTCCTGCATGCTGTCCAAGAGGCATGGATCGACTTGCAGGTGGCGCAATGCGGCTACTGTCAGGCAGGCCAGATCATGCAGGCCGCGTCCTTTCTGGACCTGAACCCCACCCCGACCGATGATCAGATCGATGCCGCGATGAGCGGTAACCTGTGCCGGTGCGGGTCCTATCCGCGCATCCGCGCTGCGGTGAAATCCGCCGCGACCAAGCTGAAGGGGGTCTGACATGGGACGCGTTAAAACCATCGCTCGACGCAGCTTTTTGATCGGGTCGGCGGCCATTGCAGGCGGCGTGGCCTTTGGCACCTACCTGTACAAGCGCGAGGGCACCAACCCGCTGTTGGCTGACCTTGAGCCGGGGCAGGCGGCAATCACCCCCTATGTCATCATCGACGCAAATGGCGTTACCCTGATCACGCCGCGCGCCGACGTGGGGCAGGGGGCGTGGTCGATGCAGGCCTATCTGATCGCAGAAGAGCTTGATATTGATCCCGCAACCGCGACACTGTCACCGGGGCCTGCCAGCGCAATCTATTACAACGGCGTTGTCGGTGCCGAAGCGATGCCGATCGCCGCCACATCGGACAGCTTGCTGGCGCGCACCGGGCGCGGTGCCGCAGATGTCATGGGCAAGCTGATGGGCCTGCACATCACCGGCGGGTCGACCACGGTGCCGGACATGTATGACCGTCTGCGCATGGCGGGGGCCGTCGCCCGCGAAACGCTGATCAAGGCGGCAATGAACCAGACCGGCCTGCCGCGCGATCAGCTGAGCACGGAAAACGGCTGCATCGTCCTGCCCGATGGCCTGAAGCTCGAGTACATCGACCTTGCCGCCGCCGCCGCCGAGATCGAGCCGGTTCAGGACGTCACCCTGCGCGACCCGGCCGAATGGCGCTACCTTGGCAAGCCCTTCAAGCGGACCGATATGGTCGCGAAATCCACCGGTACCCAGAAATACGGCATCGACATGCAGATGGAGGGTATGGTGATCGCCACCACCCGCACCAATCCCGCGATTGGTGGTGGTTTGATCGGGTTTGACGCCGAAACCGCCCGCACCATGCGCGGGGTGCAGGCCGTTTTGCCAATCACCGGCGGCATTGCCGTCGTGGCCGACAATACCTGGCGGGCATTTCAGGCCGCGCAGGCCGTGGAATGTGACTGGGGCCCGTCGCCCTACATCGGCAATAGCGCGGATCAGTTTGCCGCCGTTGCCGCGTCTTTTGAGGATGATATGCAAGACAGCCGCTTCAAGGACGAAGGCGATGTCGCCGCGGCCCTTGAGGGTGCAGAGATCATCAGGGCCGAATACCGCATCCCCTATCTGGCCCACGCCCCGCTTGAACCGATGAGCGTGGTTGTCAGGCTGACGGATGCGAGGCTCGACATCTGGACCGGCACGCAGATCCCGCGTTTCGTGCAGGCCAACATGGCCAAGCTGACAGGTCTGGACGCCGATAATATCCACGTCCATGTGCTGATGTCCGGGGGCAGCTTCGGCCGCCGGCTCGAGGATGATTACATCCACCAAGCTGTCGAGATCGCCATGCAACTGCCCGACACCCCGATCAAGATGGTCTGGCAGCGCGAAGAAGACTTTACCCATGATTTCCCCCGTCCCCTTGCCATGGCACGTGCCAAGGGCAGCACGAGGGATGGCAAAGTGGACGCGTTCGATCTGTCGATTGCGGCCCCGTCCGTCGCTGAATCCTCGCTCGCGCGGCTGGGCCAGCCTGCGATTGGTCCTGATGTGGCGATCGTCGCAGGGGCGTGGGATCAGCCGTTTAACATCCCCAATTACCGGGTCACCGGCTACCGCACGCCCGCGATGGTGCCGATCAGTTCATGGCGGTCGGTGGGCGCGTCGGGCAACGGGTTCCTGCACGAAAGCTTTGTGGATGAACTGTGCCATGCTGCGGGGGCCGATCCGCTGGCGGAACGGCTGCGTCTGTGCTGGCACGATCCGTCCCGCAAGGTGCTCGAGGCCGTGGGCGAGATGTCGGACTGGGGCAGTGACCCTGGCCCGAACCGGGGGCGCGGTCTGGCCTTTACGCTGGCCTTCGGTGTGCCTGTGGCCGAGGTGGTCGAGGTCACCAGCACCGATGCAGGCATTCGCATCGACAAGGTTTTCGTCGCCGCCGATGTGGGCCGCGTGCTGGACCCCGTGAACTTTGAGGCGCAGCTTCAAGGGGCCGTGATCTTTGGCCTTGGTCATGCCATGAATTGCGAAATCACCTATCAGAACGGCGCGGCCCAGCAGGAAAACTTTCACGTCTACGAGGGAATGCGCCTGTACCAGACGCCGGAGATCATCGTGCGGGGCCTTGAGAACGGCGACAGGATCAAGGGCATCGGCGAACCCGGCGTGCCGCCTGCAGCCCCCGCGCTGGCCAATGCGATCTTTGCCGCGACGGGTCAGCGTATCCGTGAATTGCCACTGTCAAAACAGATTGATTTCGTATGAGAACGCTGCTGATCGGCCTGCTGTTGGCCACCCCCGCTGTGGCACAGGATCAGGCCAGCCGCGCTGTCGGCCTTGCCGCCTGGGAGGATATCTTTGCCGTCGCCTCGCATCCGCGCTGCACAAATTGCCACGTGGGCGATGACGGCGTTCCGATGTGGAACGAACTGGGCTATGGCGCAGACGCGGCCCATGGCATGTATGTGCACGCCGGCGAAAGCCGGGTCGGGGCGGAAACCATGCCCTGCCGGACCTGTCATATCTCGAAAATCTCCGACAACGCGACCCCGCATGCGCCGCCCATGATCGACGATGCATGGCGGCTGCCGCCACCGGAACTGGCGTGGCTGGGCAAAAGCAGCGAAGAGGTCTGTGCACAGTTGCGCAACCCCGACACCAATGACGGCTTTGCGATGGATGGCTTGGCCACCCATCTGGAAACCTCTGCCTTCGTGGCGTGGGGATTTGCACCGGGGGCAGGGCGCAGCGCCCCGCCGGGCACGCTGGATGACATGATCGCGGCGCTTGATATATGGGCAGCGGCAGGCACGCCTTGCGCGGACGATCCCTGACAGGGGTGTACGAATCCTTGACCCGGCGACGGTTGCACCGTTCGATGGCGCATGGAAATTTTACACAACACCCGCCCGGCAGACGTCACCGGTCTTGACGATATACCCATGCCGTCAGTCGACGCAAAGGCCGCGCAAACGCTGGTCGCGCGCTGTCCCGTCGCCGCACAAACACCCTTGTCCGATGCCGAAGCCATCGCCGTCGAAGCAGGCGTCGCCCAAGTCTGGGTCAAGGATGAACGCGGGCGCATGGGGCTGGGCAGTTTCAAGGCATTGGGCGCTGCCTATGTTATCGCCTGCGACAAGGAACGCGGCGATCATCGCGGACGCACCTATGTGACGGCAAGCGCCGGTAACCACGGCATGTCGGTGGCAGCGGGTGCGCAGGCCTTTGGTGCGAAATCCGTCGTCTACATTGCCGAAACCGTCCCGCAAAGCTTTGCCACGCGACTGGCTGACCAGGGCGCGCAGGTGGTGCGCGAAGGGGCAACCTACGAAGACAGCCTGATGGCCGCCGAAAATGCCGCCGAGGCCAATGGCTGGGCTTTGCTGTCGGACGGGTCATGGCCCGGCTACACCGACCGGCCGCACCGCCTGATGGAAGGCTATCTGGTCCTGATGGCCGAGGCGATTGCCCAGATGCCTGCGCCGCCCACGCATATTTTTCTTCAGGCGGGTGTCGGGGGGCTGGCCGCCGCCTGCGCCGCGTTGGCACGGCAGGCGTGGGGCGATGGTCCGTGCATTATCGTAGTCGAACCGGATGCCGCGCCAGCCCTGCACGGGTCGATCAAGGCCGGTGCGCCGACCCTCAGCACCGGACCGGTCAGTGATATGGGGCGGCTGGATTGCAAGATGCCGTCGCTGATTGCCCTGAAAGGGCTGGCGCGCGATGCCGATGCATTCGCCTTGATCACCGAAGAAGAAGGGCAGGCAGGTGCCGGTACGGCGATGGTGGCTGGCCTTGCCTCCACCCCCTCGGGGGCGGCGGGGATCGCCGGGCTTCTGGCGCTGTCGGTTGCGCAAAAGGCCGATCTGGGCATCAGCGCCCATTCGATCATCCTGACGGTGCTCAGTGAAGGACCCGCCATCTGATGCGCGGATTTGCGCGGGCAGAGTACGAGGCGCGGCTGACCAAGGCTCAGGCCTTGATGGCGGCCCATGACCTGTCGGCGCTGCTGCTGACGACCGAGGCGGAAATACGCTATTTCACCGGTTTCCTGACGCGGTTCTGGGAAAGCCCCTCGCGGCCCTGGTATCTGGTGCTGCCCGTTGCAGGCCTGCCGGTCGCAGTGATCCCGTCGATCGGGGCGGCGTTGATGGCGCAGACATGGGTCAGCGATATTCGAACCTGGCGCGCGCCAGTGCCGCTGGACGACGGGGTCAGCCTGCTGACCGACACCCTGAACGAGGTCGCAGGCAGCGGGCGCATCGGCCTGCCCTCGGGTCCCGAGACATTTTTGCGCGTGCCCCAGGGCGATTGGGCTCGGATCACGGCGGCGCTAAACGGCGTGGTGGTCAGCGATGGCGGTATCACCGCGCAGTTGCGGGCCGTGAAATCTCACGCCGAGATCGCCAAGATCGAAACCGCCTGCGCCATCGCTGGTCGCGCCTTTGCCCGTGTGCCGCAGATTGCGCGGCAGGGGCGTGCGCTGTCGGCCGTCTTTCGCGATTTTCAGGGCCTGCTGCTGGCCGAGGGTGCAGATTGGGTCCCCTATCTTGCGGGCGGGGCAGGGCCGGATGGCTACGGCGATGTGATATCGCCTGCCAGTGACCGGTTGTTGATGCAGGGCGATGTCCTGATGCTGGATACGGGGGCGGTATTTGACGGCTATTTCTGCGATTACGATCGGAATTTTGCAGTCGGCCCTGCGTCGCAGCTTGCCCGCGATACCCACGCCCATCTGATCGACGCGGTTGACGCCGCCGCCGATATTGCCCGCCCCGGCACCACCGCCGCAGAATTGTTTCACGCGATGGATAAGATCGTAACAGGCGGCGCTGGCGGGTCCGATGCGGGGCGGCTGGGGCATGGTTTGGGCATGCAACTGACCGAGGGGCTGTCGCTGATCGTCAGCGACCACACGGTGCT
Organism: Roseobacter sp. GAI101; assembly: GCF_000156335.1. GTDB lineage: Bacteria > Pseudomonadota > Alphaproteobacteria > Rhodobacterales > Rhodobacteraceae > Sulfitobacter. The sequence continues at coordinate 1,573,251 of NZ_DS999213.1, read as the reverse complement.
GGTGCCCGGCATGGTGATCACCCTTGAGCCGGGGATGGATACGGGGACGGACCGCATCATGGTGCATGAGGAAGACATCGCGATCACCGAAACCGGCTGCCGTTTTCTAAGCCCGCGCGCCGACCGCACCCTGACGCAGCTGTCATGACCTATCCCTATGCCACCGTCCCTGATCTGGATCCCGCCCTTGGCCTGATTGTGCTGCAAGCGGATGAAACCCTTGAGGGGGACATGCGCGCGATGCTGCCGCTTGAGACGGCGCTTTATATCAGCAGGGTACCAAGCGGGGATGATGTGACACCTGAAACCCTGGGGGCCATGGCCGCGCATCTGACGGCGTCGGCGGCGCTGCTGCCAAAGGCCGCGCGCTTTGCCAGCGTCGGCTATGGCTGCACCTCCGGCTCGGCCGAGATCGGGTCGGACAGGGTTGCCGGTTTCATTCACGACGGCGTAACGACGGACCATGTCACCAACCCGCTTGCCGCATTGATCGCGGCGTGCGGAGCGTTGGGCGTCACGCGGCTGGCCCTGCTGTCGCCCTATGTGGCCGAGGTGTCGGCGACATTGCGCACCGCCCTTGCGGGGCAAGGGATCACGACGCCCGCCTTCGGCAGCTTTGACGAGGCCGAGGAAAGCAAGGTCGTGCGCATCGCGCCGGAGTCCATCATCGCGGCAGCGGTTGATCTGGCCGGGCAGGGCGGGACCGAGGCGATCTTTCTGAGCTGCACCAATCTGCGCACTCTTGGCGTGATCGACCTGATCGAGGCGCGGACAGGGATGCCGTGTCTGTCCAGCAATCAGGTTTTGGCATGGGATATGGCGCGACAATCGGGCATCCGCGCAAAGATACCCGGACGGCTGGGCAAAGTTTAAGGCGCAAAAGCTGATGCATATTGCGCGCGCAGCAGGTTCTTTTGCACCTTGCCCATGGCGTTGCGCGGCAGGTCCTGCGCCAGCACCAGCAAACGCGGGCATTTGAAGCGCGCAAGGTGCTGGCCGATGGTTCCGGCGATTGCGTCCAGATCCAGATCGACCGACCCGTCAGGCACCAGCACGCCCAAGGGGGCTTCTCCCAGATCGGGGTGGGGGACGCCGATGACAGCGCTTTCAAGAACGCCGGGTTGTGTGTCCAGCACCAGTTCGATCTCCTTGGGGTAGATGTTGTACCCCCCCGAGATGATAAGGTCCTTGTCGCGCCCCACGATGTGCACATAGCCTTGATCGTCGATCAGCCCGAGGTCGCCGGTGATGAAAAACCCGTCGGAGCGCAGTTCCGCAGCGGTTTTTTCAGGCATGTGCCAATAGCCTTGAAATACGCCGGGGCCGCGCACTTCGATCATGCCGGTGTCGCCGTCCGGCAGGGTGGTCCCTGTGTCCGGATCGCAGATCTTCAGCTCGACATCCGGCAGCGGCGTGCCCACCGTTCCGGCGCGCCGCGGCCCGTCATAGGGGTTCGAGGTGGTCATATTGGTTTCGGTCATGCCGTAGCGTTCAAGAATACGGTGGCCGGTGCGTTCTTCGAATTGGGTGTGCGTTTCGGCCAGCAGCGGGGCAGACCCGGAAATGAACAATCGCATATGTGCGGTCAGCCCGGCGGTGAAATCATCCGAGGCCAGCAGCCGCGTGTAGAAGGTCGGCACGCCCATCAATGCGGTCGCCCGCGGCATCAGCCGGATCAGTTGGTCGACGTCGAACCGGGGCATGAAGATCATCGCGCCCCCCGCCAGCAGCATGATGTTGGTCGCCACGAACAATCCGTGCGTGTGAAAGATGGGGAGCGCGTGCAGCAGAACATCTGCCTTGGTGAACCGCCAGACATCGCCAAGGGTCTGGGCGTTGCTCAGCAGGTTCTGGTGGCTCAGCATCGCGCCCTTGGACCGCCCTGTGGTGCCGGAGGTGTATAGAAGCGCCGCCAGATCATCAGGCCCCCGGTCGACCGTCGTGAAATCGCCGGACTGAAGCTGCGCAAGATCGCGCAGGCTGCCACGGCCGGTGGCGTCCATCGTCTCAAGCCGGACGGTCGCGCGTCTGGCGACCTTTTCCATCGCATCGTGATCGGCCGGATCGCACACCAGCAGGCGCGCGCCTGAATTCACGACAAAATATTCCATTTCGGCAGCCGTATAGGCCGGGTTTAGTGGCAAAAAGACGAGGCCAGCCTGTACGCATGCGGCATAAAGCGCCAGCGCGTCAGGGGATTTATTGATGTGCACGGCGATCCTGTCGCCCGCTTCCGATCCTAGCCCGACCAGGGTATTGGCATAGCGCGCTGCTGACCTGATGAAATCATCGTGGGAAATGACGTGTCCGTCGGGCATGTGCAAAAACGGTGTCTTCTGACCGATATGGCGGCCGAACAGAGCGTCATAAAGCAGATTGGCCATCCGGAATGTCCCTTGTGCAGGCTTGTGGGGAAAAACTTGCGGCAAACTCGCCCACAGGTAAAGCACTACGGTCACGGCTCAGACATTTGAGCGGAATTCACACCTTCATTGCTCTTGACGATAGGTCTGCTTTGCCATAGGTCACAACCCGTTACGCGGGCGTTGTGTAATGGTTAAGACCTCAGTTTTCCAAACTGAAGATGAGGGTTCGATTCCCTCCGCCCGCTCCAACTTCCCATATTTTTCAGCACGATGATGCAGTTTGCGCAGTGCAGTCGGACCCGCAGGTCTTGACCCCATGCGACGCGCGGGTCATGAAACCCTAGTTTTCAAAGGAAGTCTCATGGCACGCACCCCAACGCCCGCCCCGTCGAAAGAAGAACGCGAAAAATCACGCGAACTGGGGGCGTTGCGCGCGTTGGTGCCATTCATCGCGCCCTACCGCCCGTTGATGTTTGCAGCGATTCTTGCGCTGGTGGTGACGGCGGTGATTTCGCTGATGCTGCCCCTTGCCGTGCGACGGGTGATCGACAATTTCGGCAGCGGCGAAGAACTGCTGGATCAGTATTTCATCGCGGCACTGGTCATTGCCGGGTTTCTCGCCGTGGGGACGGGGCTGCGCTATGCTTTGGTGACGCGCTTTGGCGAACGTGTTGTGGCCGACATCCGCAAGGCGGTGTTTGACCGTGTGATCAGCATGAGCCCCGCGTTCTATGAAAACATCATGACAGGCGAGGTCCTGAGCCGGATCACCACGGATACCACGCTGATCCTGTCCGTGATCGGGTCGTCGGTGTCGATTGCCTTGCGCAATATGTTGATCTTCAGCGGCGGGCTGGTGTTGATGCTGTTCACGTCTGCCAAGCTGACGGGGATGGTGCTGTTGATCGTGCCTGCGGTGGTGATCCCGATCCTCGTGTTGGGGCGCAAGTTGCGGGTGATCAGCCGTCAGAACCAGGATTGGATCGCGGCCAGTTCGGGCAATGCGTCGGAAAGCCTGGGGGCCGTGCAGACGGTGCAGGCCTTTACCAACGAGGCGGCCAGCCGGGGTCAATTCGCGCAGATGACAGAAGAATCCTATGACGCGGCGCGCAGGCGGATCCAGACCCGCGCACTGATGACGGTAATCGTGATCTTTCTGGTTTTTGCGGGCGTCGTCGGCGTGCTGTGGATGGGCGCGCGCGATGTGCGCGCGGGCGACATGACGGCCGGTGCGCTGGTGCAGTTTGTGATCTACGCGGTGATGGTGGCGGGCGGTGTTGCCGCGCTGTCCGAGATATGGGGCGAATTGCAGCGCGCGGCGGGGGCGACCGAACGTCTGGTGGAACTGCTGCAAACTGAGGATACTGTGCAAGATCCGCTGCAACCTGCGGTCCTGCCAAGCCCGGTCGCGGGCCGTATCACCTTTGAGAATGTGGCGTTTTCCTATCCCGCGCGTCCCGGGGTACAGGCATTGGACGGCATCAGCCTGACCATCAACCCCGGTGAAACTGTTGCCTTTGTCGGGCCATCGGGGGCGGGCAAGACCACGATCATCCAGATGATCCTGCGCTTTTATGACCCGCAGTCGGGGCGCATCACCCTTGACGGGATCGACCTGCGCGACATGGCGCGCGCGCAATTCCGCCGGTCCGTAGCGCTGGTGCCCCAAGACCCGGTAATCTTTGCAACCTCCGCCCGCGAGAACATCCGCTTTGGCCGCCCTGAGGCCACAGATGCCGAGATCGAGGCCGCCGCCGAGGCTGCGGCCGCGCATGGTTTCATCAGCGCTTTGCCTGACGGCTATGACAGCTATCTGGGCGAACGTGGCGTGATGCTGTCGGGCGGGCAAAAGCAGCGGATCGCCATTGCCCGCGCGATATTGCGTGACGCCCCCGTGCTGCTGCTGGACGAAGCGACCAGCGCGCTGGATGCCGAAAGCGAAGGCGCGGTGCAGGCCGCAGTGGACAAGCTGAGCGCGGATCGCACGACGTTGATCGTTGCGCACCGTTTGGCGACCGTGAAGAAGGCCGACCGCATCGTGGTCCTTGAAGCGGGTCGGATCATTGACACCGGCACCCATGACGAACTGGTCGGCAAGGGCGGGCTTTATGCCCGTTTGGCCCGCCTGCAATTTACCGACGGGATCGCTGCCGAATAAGACACTTGTTAAGTGCCCGGCATGGGCTATCTGGGAATGATCACGAGTAATTGTATCCAGAGGAAAAATATCATGGGTTTGTGGAGCTTCGTAAAAGACGCCGGCAAAAAGATTTTTGGCGGCGATGATGAAAAAGAAGTGCAAGGCGCTGCCCTGCAGGACGAATTGAAAAACCTGGGCCTTGAGTCCGAGGGTCTTGATATTCAGGTCGCCGGCGACAAGGTAACTGTTTCCGGCAAGGCCGTGAGCCAGGAAATGAAGGAAAAGGTCATCCTTGCCGTGGGCAACGTCGAAGGTGTGGCCGCCGTTGAAGAAGACATCGAAGGCGGTGACGGCGACGGCACATTCCACACCGTTGAAAAGGGCGACACGCTTTGGGCGATCGCAGAGAAGACCCTTGGCAACGGCGCACGCTACACGGAAATCTTTGAAGCGAACAAACCCATGTTGACCGATCCCGACAAGATCTATCCGGGCCAGATGCTGCGCATCCCGGCAAAGTAATCTGCCTGCCCGCCGACGTTTCGGGCGGTATCATCAATTCTGAAAAAAGCGGCAGAGCGTATCTGCCGCTTTTTTGCGGTCAGACCCGCGCAATTGATGCCTGACGCAACGTTCAACGCCCCTCAAACGCTTGCGAAACTTGCGTTTAGCCATCATCCTTACAGGCAGGGAAGAAACGGGATGTGGGCAAACCGCACCCGAGGGGAGGAAGATTATGACATTTGCCGGGATAGAAGACCGTAATGCAATCGAAGCGGAAATGCCGTGGGAAGACCGCAACGTCGCCAAGACGCTTTGGGGCCTGCTGAGCAATACGGCGGATAAATTCCCAAGCCACGAGGCGATCAGCTACCAGCTTTTTTCCGGCGTGAAGGACCACGCCGAGACGCTGAACTGGGCGCAACTGCGCGGGCAGGTCGGACGCGCGGCAAATCTGTTCCGCTCGCTTGGCGTCGGACCGACGGATGTCGTGGCCTATGTTCTGCCCAACTGTAACGAAACGGTCATCACCTTGCTGGGCGGTGCGGTTGCCGGTATTGCGAACCCCATCAACCCGCTGCTTGACGCCGAACAGATCGGATCGATCCTGCGGGAAACGAACGCCAAGGTCGTCGTGACCTTGCGGCCTTTCCCCAAGACGGACGTGGCCGAAAAAGCCGCCGCCGCAGTCAAGCTGGCCCCCAATGTCAAACACGTGCTCGAAGTGGACCTGTGCCGTTACCTGACCGCGCCCAAGTCGTGGATCGTCCCGTTGATCCGGCCCAAGCTGACGGTCACCAACCAGGCGGCCTATCAAAACTTCAACACGGCGATTTCAAAGCAGCCCACCGACCTGACCTTTGACGACCCTCAGGAAGATCGCGTGGCTTTCTACTTCCACACCGGCGGCACCACGGGCATGCCCAAGGTCGCGCAGCACAAATATTCGGGCATGATCTATAACGGCTGGCTAGGGCACACGCTGCTTTATACCGAAGACGACAACATCATGTGCCCGCTGCCGTTGTTCCATGTCTTTGCCTGCCATGTGATCCTGATGGCTGCGGTCGCGTCCGGAGCGCATGTGATATTCCCCACCCCCCAAGGCTACCGGGGCGAGGGCGTATTCGACAACTTCTGGAAGCTGGTGGAACGCTGGAAGGTCACCTTTATCATCACGGTGCCCACGGCGATCTCGGCCAAGATGCAACGCCCGATTGATGCGGATATCTCGACCGTGAAGACGGCGTTTTCTGGGTCTGCGCCTTTGCCGCTCGAATTGTTCCGCCGCTTCGAAGAGGCGACGGGCATCACTTTGGTAGAAGGCTACGGCCTGACCGAAGCCACCTGTCTGGTGTCCTGCAACCCCACGGATGGTGTGAAAAAGGTCGGCAGCATCGGCATCACCTTCCCCTATACCGATGTGAAGATCATCAAAGGCACCGACGGCGGCCCCGTCGAAGCGGGCATCGACGAGATCGGTGAAATCTGCGTCTCGAACCCCGGCGTCTATGCGGGACACACCTATACCGAGGCCGACAAGAACAAGGACCTTTACTATTTCGATAAATATCTGCGCACTGGCGATTTGGGGCGCATTGATGCGGATAACTATCTCTGGATCACCGGTCGCGCCAAGGATCTGATCATTCGCGGCGGCCACAACATCGACCCCGCCGAGATCGAAGAGGCGCTTCTGGGCCATAACGCCGTTGCCTTCGCGGGCGCGATCGGCCAGCCCGATGCCCACGCGGGCGAGGTGCCATGTGCCTTTGTCGAACTGGTCGGCGGGGCGTCGGTGACCGAAGAGGAACTGCTCGAGTTCTGCAAGAAAAAGGTACACGAACGCGCCGCACAGCCCAAGCACCTGACGATCATGCCCGAACTGCCCAAGACGGCCGTTGGCAAGATCTTCAAGCCGGATCTGCGCAAGATGGCGATCACCCGCATCTATAACGAAGCGCTGGAGGCATCGGGCTCTGCTGCGCGGGTCACGTCGGTGGTCGACGATAAAAAGCGTGGACTGGTGGCGCAGGTCACCCTGAACGGCGCATCCAAGGAAGATGTCGGCGGCGTGCTGGATGTGTTCACCTTTGGCTGGGACGCAGCATGAGCGATCCCGACTATGGTGTCCTGCTGGATGATGAAATCCGGGCCTACATGAAACGGTCCGATGAATTCTATCCGCCGGACGCCGTCGGGCTGACAATCGAAGACCAGCGCGCGGTCTACAACAAGATGTGCGCTGCCTTTCACCAACCCCACCCTGACGGGGTGCAGACATGGGACGCTCCATTTGGCGGCGTCCCATGCCGGCGTTACGAGGTCGTCGCATCGGATGTGACGGTCGTGTATTATCACGGGGGCGGGTTCGTTGTCGGTGGTCTGGAAAGCCATGATGACGTCTGCGCCGAAATCTGTGCACGCACCGGATACCGCGTAATCTCCGTCGATTACGGGCTGGCACCCGAAGTCGTTTTTCCCGGCTGTTTCAACGATGCCTACAGCGCGTTCGAAAACATCGCCAAGACCTATTCAGGTGACATTGTGTTGGCCGGAGATAGCGCGGGGGGGAATCTGGCTGCCGCTGTCGCTCACCATGCCCGCGGCCGCGTTGACGGGCGCATCAAGGGGCAGCTGCTGATCTATCCGGGGCTTGGGGGCGATCGGACGCAAGGCAGCTATCTTCGTCACGCCAATGCGCCCCAACTGACTGTTGCGGATATGGAATTCTATCAGCAGGTGCGTTCCGGCGGGGAACCGCCAAAGGATGATCCGCGATACGCGCCGCTGCAAGATACGGATTTCGCCGGACTGCCGCCGAGCGTCATGATCACGGCTGAATGTGATCCATTGTCCAGCGACGGAGAAGCCTACCGCGATGCCATTCTGGCCGCTTGCGGACAGGCGGTCTGGGTCGAAGAGGCGGGGCTGGTCCATGGCTGTCTGCGCGCCCGCGTGATGTCACGCAGGGCGGCTGCGTTCTTTGATCGGGTCGTTGATGCGATCAGCCGTTTGGGGGCTGGGGAATGGCCTGCGACACGCCCCTAGCTTAGGAACGATTTCGCTTTCATGGTGTCGGCAACCGGGGCCCCGAGCCGGCCAAGAATGGTCGGTGCAAGCTGCAACTGATCGATCACCGTATCCTCTGACGGGCCATCGGCATCCCCGAAATAGTACAACGCGGTTTCCTGTTGCAGCGCGCTGCGCCCGCCGTGGTGGCCACGGTCGTCTTGCCCATGATCTGCAGTCACGATGACCTCGTAGCCCATCGCGCGCCACCGGGGGATGAAAGGGGCCAGCATCTCGTCCATGACGGCGCATGCATGGTCCATCTCTTGGCAATCGTGGAAAAACCGGTGTCCCATGCTGTCCAACGTGCAGGTGTGCAGCATGCCGTAGTTCAACCCGAAACGGCCCGCCAGATTGGTCAGCGTGCCGAACAGATCCGCGTCCGACGGGGTCATCTGGTTGATCAGGCCATATCCCGTCATCGTGTGGAAACGCCCGTGGTTGATCGTGTCGCTGTCGGGTTCGTCATATTCGATGTCGCGAACATAATCGAAGGGGTGGCGGTTGAAGAATTCGGACCAGAATGAATGCGCCACGGCCCCCGTGATACCCTGCGCTTCGCGAACCTGCGAAAACACATCCTTGTGCTTCAGCCGAAAGACGTTGCCGTTGCCGGTGCAGCCATGTTCGGCGGGGGCCACGCCGGTATGGATCGAGGCATAGCACGAGGCAGAGATTGACGGCAGCACGGCGCGCTGTGTCCAGACACGGGCATCGCCGCTGTCGACCCAACCTTCAAGATTGCCGAACAGACGGCGGAAGTTGCGATAGGGCACACCGTCGAGAATGATCAACAGCAGTTTCTTGTCCATGTTCTGGTCCTACATTTGCGGGGCTGGCCGGAAAAGTCGAATTTTCCGGTCCGGATCTTTCGAAAAATCCGGTGTCCCTAATTCCCGGCGCTTTCCATACGGCGGTTTTCGATGGTTTCTTCAAGCCAGCCGATTTTCATTTCCGGAACAGAGCTGAGCAGCAAGTCGGTGTAGGCATCGAACGGTGGCGACAGGACCTCACTTTTCGGCCCGTAGCGCACGACTTTGCCTTGATACATCACGGCGATGCTATCGGCGATGGCCCGCACCGTCGCCAGATCGTGGGTGATGAACAGATAGGCGACATCCTCGATCTTTTGCAGGTTCAGCAACAGCTTGAGAATGCCATCTGCCACCAGGGGATCTAGCGCCGAGGTGACCTCGTCGCAGATGATCAGCTTGGGCTTGGCCGCAAGGGCGCGCGCAATGCAGACACGTTGTTTCTGACCGCCCGAAAGCTCTGCCGGATAGCGGTCCTGAAATCCTTGTCCCAATTCGATTTCGTCCAGCAATTCCTGAATGCGCTGCTGCTTGGCTTTGCCTTTCAGCCCGAAATAGAACTCCAACGGCCGACCGATGATGGTGCCCACCGTCTGGCGCGGATTCATCGCGGTGTCGGCCATTTGATAGATCATCTGCATTTCACGCAGGTCCTCGATGGGCCGGGTTGCCAGTTCGGGGTTCAACGTCCGTCCGTCAAAGGTGATCTGGCCGTCACTGGGGGGCAGCAGGCCGGTGATCACGCGGGCCAGCGTCGATTTGCCGGAACCGGATTCACCGACCACCGCCAAGGTCTGGCCGGGATGGATGTCGACATTGATGTTTTTCAGCACGTCGAAATTGGTGCCCTTGTAGCGGGCGGTCACGTTTTCCACCCGCAGCACGGGATTGTCGGACGGGGTCTTTTCCTCGTGGCGGATCGACCGGACGGACACCAGCGCCTGTGTGTATTCCTCTTGCGGGTTGTTGATGATCTGGTCGACGGTGCCGTATTCCACCATGTCGCCTTGTTGCAGCACCATGATGTGGTCGCTGACCTGTGCGACGACAGCCAAATCGTGGGTGATATAAAGTGCGGCCACACCTGTTGCTGCAATCGCTTCCTTGATCGCGGCAAGCACGTCGATCTGCGTGGTCACGTCCAGCGCGGTGGTCGGTTCGTCAAACACCACCAGATCGGGTTCCGGGCACAGGGCCAGCGCCGTCATGCAGCGTTGCAGCTGACCACCGGACACCTGATGCGGATAGCGGTTGCCGATGGTTTCGGGGTTGGGCAGGCCCAGTTTGCGAAACAGGTCAACCGCGCGGGCTTCGGCCTCGGCCTTGGTGAACTTATTCTGGAAAATGGCCGCTTCGGTCACCTGCTCCATGATCTTTTTGGCGGGGTTGAACGACGCCGCAGCGGATTGCGAGACATAGGTGACCTCGGCCCCGCGCAGACGGCGCAGGTTGCGCAGGTTTTCCTTGAGGATATCACGCCCGTTGACCCAGACTTCACCGCCGGTGATTTCAACACCGCCACGGCCGTAGGCCATGGCCGCCAAACCGATGGTGGATTTGCCGGCACCGGATTCACCGATCAGGCCCAGCACCTTGCCGGCCTCCAGATCAAAATCCACGCCATGTACGATCTTGATCGCAACGGGCTTTTCACCGGGCGGATAGGCCGTCGCGCCGATTTTCAGCCCGCGTACCTTAAGCAATGGTTCGGTCATCCCCGGCCCCCTTTCAGCGATGTGGTGCGGTTCAGGATCCAGTCCGCAACAAGGTTGATCGAGATGCAAAGCGTCGCGATTGCATAGGCGGGATAGAGCGCCGCCTGGATGCCGTAGTTGATGCCTTCCTTGTTCTCTTTCACGATGCCACCCCAGTCGGCCTGTGGCGGTTGCACGCCCAGTCCAAGGAACGACAGGGTCGAGACGAACAGCACCGCAAAGATAAACCGCAGGCCCATTTCAGCCACCAGTGGGGACAGCGCATTGGGCAGGGTTTCGCGAAAGATGATCCAGCCGATCTTCTCGCCACGCAGGCGGGCGGCTTCGACATAATCCATCACGGTGATGTCCACCGCGACAGCGCGCGCCAGACGGAACACGCGGGTGCTGTCCAGCAGGCCCATCAGGATGATCAGGATCGGCACAGTCGTCGGCATGACCGACAAGACGACCAGTGCAAAGATCAGGGACGGGATCGACATGATCAGATCGACGAAACGCGACAGCGCCTGATCCACCCAGCCGCCTGAAACCGCAGCGAAAAACCCCATGACGGACCCCAGCGTGAAGCTGAGGATCGTGGCCGCTGTGGCGATGAATATCGTGGTTTGCCCGCCATAGATCATGCGGCTCAGCAGGTCGCGGCCAATGCTGTCAGTACCCAGAAGGAACTCACTTGAGGACGGCTCCCAGACGTCGCCGACGACTTCGGCCATGCCATAAGGTGCAATCCACGGTGCGAAGACGGCCATGAGGAAGTAAATGCCGGTAAAGAACAGGCCGATCATGGCAGAGATGGGAATGTTTTTCATGGGCGAAACCCTTTCGATGGCAGGGTTTTGGGACTGAGTGGCGATACGGCGACCGGGCGTCGGTCAGCGTCTTTTTCGCAAAAGGATGCTTGGTCGCGCGCAGCGCATTTCTTCGGGGGGAAATACGCTGACCTCATTTGGGATGCCTCAACCTTGGATTGGCAAGGATCGACACGATGTCCGCAATCAGGTTCAGGCCGATATAGACGGCGGCAAAGATCAGGCCGCAAGCCTGTACCACAGGCACGTCACGTTTGCTGACATGGTCGACCAGATACTGACCCATGCCGGGATAGGCGAACACGACCTCGACCACGACGACGCCGACCACCAGATAGGCAAGGTTCAGCATCACCACGTTGACGATGGGCGCGATGGCGTTCGGGAAGGCATGTGTGCGAATGATCTTGAGCATGCCGAGACCTTTCAGTTCGGCCGTCTCAATGTAAGCTGATTGCATCACGTTCAGGATCGCGGCGCGGGTCATGCGCATCATATGCGCCAGCACCACAAGCGTCAGCACCATGACGGGAATGGCAATCGCGTTCAGCTTGGCCCCAAGGGTCATGCTGTCGTTGATGATCGACACTGACGGAAACATGCGCCACTTGATCGCGACCCAATAGACCAACACGTAGCCGATCATGAATTCGGGGATGGATATCGTGGTCAGCGTCACAGCCGAGATCAGCTTGTCAGGCCAGCGGTCTTTGTAACGTACTGCCAGAAGCCCCAGGAAGATCGCCAACGGGACCGAAATTGCGGCTGCCCAGAAGGCAAGGAAAAGTGTGTTTTTCAGACGCCCGCCAAGGCTTTCCGCGATGTCGCGGCCATTGGTCAGGGCAGTGCCCAGATCGCCCTGCAACACGCCGCCCAGCCATGAGAAATAGCGGGTGATGGCGGGATCGTTCAGTCCAAGTTCGCGGCGCATGTTCGCCAACGCTTCGGGCGTGGCGGACTGGCCTAATATGGATTGTGCCACGTCACCGGGCAAAATCGACGTGCCGACGAAGATCAGGATCGATGCGGCAAAAAGGAGAAGAAGGCCCAACGCTAAGCGTTGGGCGATCAGTTTCAATATCGGGTGCATCTATGGTACCCTTACGCGTCTTTGACCCAGCATTTGATCGGCGCTTTGTTGTTCATCAGCTCCGCATTCGGGTCTTCGATCCAGCCACCGACGTTATTGGCGACACCATCGACGAAGTCGTTGAACATCGGCAGGATCAAGCCGCCTTCGTCGCGGATCATCATGCCCATCTTGGAGTAGATTTCCTTGCGCTTGGCTTCGTCCAGTTCGGCACGTGCCTCAAGCAGCATCGCGTCGAATTCAGGGCGCTTCCAACGGGTGTCGTTCCAGTCTGCGGTCGACAGATAGGCTGTCGAATACATCTGGTCCTGCACCGGACGGCCACCCCAGTAAGAGGCACAGAACGGCTGCTTGTTCCAGACTTCGGACCAGTAGCCATCGTTAGGCTCGCGCTTGATTTCCAGCGGGATACCAGCGGCTTTGGCGGATTCGAGGAACAGCGACGCGGCATCCACGGCACCGGGGAAGGCACCATCGGCGACGCGCAGGATGATCGGGCTGCCATCGTGACCGGATTTGGCGTAATGTTCTTTCGCCATCTCGATGGAATGCTCGCGCTGCGGAATGGATTCGTCAAACAGCGGATAGGATCCGTTGATCGGCATGTCGTTCCCGATGGAACCGTAGCCGCGCAGGATCTTGTCGACCATCTCTTCGCGGTTGATCGCATATTTCAGCGCCAGACGCAGGTCGTTGTTGTCAAACGGTGCCGTGTCGATGTGGGCGATGAACACATAGTGGCCACGACCGGAAACGGATTTAACGCTCAGGTTCGGCGCACGGTCCAGCAGGGCCGCAACCTTGGGGTCGACGCGGTTGATCATGTTGACCTGACCCGATTGCAACGCTGCGGTACGCGCAGTTGCGTCGTTCAGAACCAGCACTTCGTTATAGTCGGTAAAGCCGCGGTTGTCGGCATCCCAGTAGTTTTCGTTGCGGGTAAAGCCGTGGCGCACGCCGGGTTCGTCGACTTCAAGCGTGTAGGGGCCCGTACCGATACCCGCACCGGGATTGTCGATGCCGCCGCCGGGCTGGATCATCAGGTGGTAGTCGGCCATCAGATAGGGAAGGTCAGCGTTGCCGACTTCGAGTTCGACGATGAAGTTGTCGCCATCGACCTTCATGTCTGAAATGCCGCGCATGATGCCCAAGGCACCCGACTGGCTGTTTTCATCCGAGTGGCGCTGCATGGTCATCAGCACGTCTTCGGGGGTCATGTCCTTGCCATTGTGGAACTGGATGCCCTTGCGGATCTTGAACGCCCATGTCTTCGCGTCTGCGGACGCTTCATAGCTTTCGGCCATGCGGGGTTCGACAGAGCCGCTGGGGTCGACTTCGACCAGCGTTTCATACAGGTGGCGCAGGTTGTCCAGTGGCACTTCGGATGCGGTCAGGGCCGGATCAAGCGTATTGGTGGATTCACCGCCCGACGACCCGATCTTGAGAGAGCCACCGCGAATCGGAGCCTCGTGCGCGGCAGCCTGGGCATTGTTGGCCAGCATCGAGTTGGCGACGGCAGCCGTAACACCCAAGGCAGCAGCGCGGCCAACGAATTCGCGGCGCGTCATTGTACCTTTGGCTACTTGGCCTGTCATGTGTTTTAGTTGATCATCCATTGATCGTGTCTCCCTGATTGGTGCGTGATTTATCCACGACTTTGCGCCGTGGTTTTTATTGACTGATGACACAACGTTAAGCATTTCCGTTTGTGTCGCAAGACTTAATAGCTCGGTGATTGCGTCGGTTTTATTACATGAAGTGTCGTGGAATGCCATCCTCGACGTCGCGTTCGTAAATCAATGCACCGTTTTCATAGGCCTCCAGCCGGGCGGTCAGGTAGAATGTGGTCGCATCCGACCACATTTTCGAATGAGTCTCCGTGCGCAGGCTGATGCCGTCGCGCTCGAGTTCTTCGGTCCAGTGACACACGCCCGTGGCGCTTAGTGGATCGTCGGGGTTTATCGTCCAGCGTTCGCGCGCGATTGATCCGTTGATCAGGCCGTGGTCGCTATCTTTTACCTTGCCGAAATCATCTTCGATCACCAGCGACACGTTACCTGTCACCATATCGATTTCCTGCCGCCGGATGTGGTTTTCGGGGCGCAGGGTTTCCGTTTCCCATGGGGCCGCTGCGGTGGGCGGCGCAAAGGTGTATTCGTCGCCCCCTGTGGTGGGCCGCTGGGGCAGGGCGATCTGACCGGATGAAAGCGATAGCGTCGCGGTTTCCGGTGTGGGCCAGATCAACGGCCAATAGGCGGTCGAAATTGACACCCGCAAACTGTGCCCCGCCGGTACGCGGTAGGCGATGTGATCCAGATCAAAGCTGATCTCTTCTGTCTTGCCGGGCTCCATGGCCGTAGGGTTCTGGGCACTGTTGCGGTGGCTCAGGTTCAATACACCATAGGTGATGCGGGCGCTGGACCCGTCGGGGTGGACGTGGTTCAGCCGGACCGCGATCTGGCCTTGGGGTTTGTCGCAAGACAGCTTCAAGGTGATGCGTGGCGCGCCGACGATATCCATGTTTTCGGTCAGCGGCCCGGTATCAAAAGTCGTGGACAACGCGTCGTCCTGGCGCTGGTCACCGGGCATTTCAGGCCCCAGCCAGATCGCACAGTATTCGCCAGCGCTTGCGCCGCAATGGGCAGGCGATGCTACGGTGGCGTCCAGCGATGCCGTTTGCGGCAAAAGCCCGGCGTCGGTCAGGTGCAGCGTCTCGACCGGCAGGTGTGTGGTGGCCCCCGTGGGTTCGGCGATCCAGCGACCGGGCCGTTCCAGAACCCACGTTGCGGGCCGCATGCCGTCCATCAGATAGGCGCGGTAATCCGGGTCGTCTTCAACGCCGGTGTCGATGTCTTTCAGCCAGCGGTCCCACCAGCGCAGTGCCTCTTGCAAAAAGCCGATGCGCGGTTCGGGAATGGCGAAATGCGGATATTTATGCACCCAGGGCCCGACAATGCCTTTTGCCCCCGGCAATGCCTCGACAATTTGCGGAACGGCGTTTTTATAGGCATCTCCCCAACCGCCGACGGCCAGCACCTTGGCCTTGATCGCGCTATAATCCTCGATCACCGACCCTTGCTGCCAATAGGCATCGCGCGACTGGTGTCGCAGCCAGAGCGATGGCAGGAATGGTTCGGCCTCGAGCCGCTCCAGCCACATCTCGCGCCAGTCCTCTCGCAAAGCGGGATCGGGCGCGCGGCTGGAATAGGCCCACATCGTCGCCCCCCAGCCCAGATTTTCGTTCAACAGGCAGCCACCCTTGTAATGGATGTCATCGGCGAACCGGTCCACGGTGGAACACAGGGTAATCACCGCCTTCAACGGTTCAGGCCCATGTGCTGCGACCTGCAAGCCGTTGAAGCCGCCCCAGCTGATCCCCATCATGCCGACGTTGCCGTTGCACCAGTCCTGCTGGGCCAGCCAGTTGATCACCTCGATGCAATCGGATTGCTCAAGCGGGGTATATTCGTCCTCCATCAGCCCCTGACTGTCGCCATTTCCGCGCATGTCGACGCGCACGCAGGCATAGCCGCGTTCAGCGAACCACGGATGGGTCAGCGCATCGCGTGCCGTGGTCCCGTCGCGCTTGCGGTAGGGCAGGTATTCCAGAATGACGGGCACCGGCACATCGCCGGAGTTTTCGGGCCGCCAAATGCGGGCGGACAGTCGGCAGCCATCGGACATGGTGATGCCCATATCAGGGTCTTCGATCAGCGGGAGCGGGGTGTTTGAAGATGTGTTCATGGCCGAAGGTTTGCCGTCAAGCCGCCGGTTGTCAACGATTCAGCCGTGCGAAAATAGACATTGAACGGGTATCCCGTCAGGGTTGTAAGTCCGCGAAACCTAACAATAATTGGCCGCTGCGCGCTTAAATATGGTTATCGCTACCAGCCGAAAACCGCAACTGTGGCACGCGTGCACCCAAGAATGCGGCAACAGTAGGGCGGAATGAAATATAACTTGGCTTTTCGTCTGCGCCACTTGTACATTACCAGACAATAAAAGGTTGCGTCCCATCATAAGGGAAATTTCAGGCGGCTGCACGATCCGATCAACGGAGCGGCGGTCAATTAAACCAACCAGATGATCCGCGTAGAACGGGCATCGGGGCAGAGCGGTGATATTATGAAGACGATAGATTTCGTCGTTCGCGATCAAGCGGGCGCAGTGCAACGTGATGTGGTGGCCGATGGGTCCAGCTTTCACGTCATTCAGGCAACATCAGGTCAGGAAATCTCGCTTAATTTGCGCCAGACCGACCTTGCGGGTCAGCAGCGCGTTGGCAAGGACCTTGTTCTGACGCTGGCGGACGGGTCCGTGATCACGATCGAGAACTACTTTAACGACGTCGGTGCGCCCAACCGGCTGTACATCTCGTCGGATGGCTATCTGAACGAGGTGGGCTTTATCGAAGGCGAGGGCGGGACCCTTTTTGCGCAATATGGCCCGACGGAAGAATGGGGTAAGTGGAGCCCCTCTGACGATCTGATCTATCTAGGTCATAATGATATGGCCGCTGCCAACGGTGGCATCATCGGCAGCGAAGATGACGAAGTGTCGATGTTTGCGGCACCTTTGCTGGGGGCAGGGTTGCTGGGCGGTGGCGGTGCTGCTGCGGCCGCCGCGGCGGTTGTCGGCGGCGCGGCCGTAGTGGGTGGCATCGGCGGCAGTGGCGGTGGGGGCGGTGCGACCGCGACGGGCCCCTACGTGAACGATGCAAACTCCTCGGCCACGGTTGGCGGGGATGACGTCGTGAAGTCGGTAACTGTTACCGGCGGCGGCGAACCGGGATCGGATGTGACCGTTACGATCGGCGACAAGACGGTCGAAACCGTCATCGACGAAGACGGCACCTTCGAAGTCGTTTTCGATGGCGACAATTTCCCCGACGATGGCAGCTACGATGCCATTGTCGACGTGACGACCGACGACACCGCCACGACCCTGGACGGTCCGACATTCGTGATCGATACGACCGCCCCGACCACCACCGTGACGGAAGGCACCAAAAGCGCGTCTGATTTCTTTAACGCCGAAACCTTTGAACAGGGCGTCAAGATCGAAGGTCAGGGCGAAGCCGGATCGACGATTTCAATCACGGTGGGCGGCGTCACGCAGGTAACGACCGTGGGCGACGATGGGGCGTGGTCTGTAACATACGAGAACGGCACACTGGCCGGTGGCGAATACGAACAAGAGGTCACGATCAAATCGACCGACCAACATGGCAACTCGACCACCACAACGGACACCCTTGTGGTGGATACGCTGGCCCCGTCGGTCGCCATCACCTCGGGCGCACAATCCACGGGCGACAGCTATAACGCCGACAGCTTTGGCGGCGGCGTCACCATCAGCGGCACGGGCGAACCAGGTGCCAAGGTCGAACTGACCATCGACACCTTCACGCGGACCGCGACTGTTGCGGAAAACGGGACTTGGTCCGTGACTTGGCAGTCCGGGGTCTTGCCTGCTGGCGAATACGTCAAAGACATCACCGTCAAGACCACCGACAGCTATGGCAATGCGACCACAACCGTCGAAAAGCTGGTGGTGGACACGGTTTCCGAGGTTTCCGTATCGCAGGATACAGTCGCGGGCGACGGCATGATCAACGGTGCGGAACGCGCCGAGGGTGTCACGCTGACCGGCACCACACAGCCGGGATCCAGTGTTGACGTCACTTTCGGGTCGGCCACGCATCCCGCCAAAGTAGACGCAAACGGTGACTGGACCGTCGATTTTGCCGCCAATGAAATTCCGATGGGGGAAAGCACCGGCACCGTCATTGCGGTGGCAACCGACAGTTTTGGCAACACCTCGACGGCGCAGGGTGAGGTCAGCATTGATACGCTGGTCAACCGCCTGTCCTTCGGCAATCAGGCCGGTGGCTTTGACGCGACGATCAACGGACCCGAGGCAGGCGATGGCATCGTGATGACCGGCAAGGTCGAAGCCGGATCGTCAGTCGTGGTCAGAATGGGCGATGCGTCCCGTGACGCAATCGTGGATACTGACGGCAACTGGACAGTTACTTTCGCGTCCGCCGACATTCCTGCGGGCACCTACGCCACCTCTGTGACGGCCACGGCCACCGACGCGGCGGGCAACACCAGAACAATTTCGCAGTCTGTCGCTGTCGATACCGAAGCCGGTCTGCTGACCATCAACTCCGATGCGATCGAGGGCGATGATGTCGTCAATTTTGCCGAACGCAGCGATGGTGTTGTAATCTCGGGGACCGCTGATGCAGGTGCCCTGGTCGAAGTTTCCCTTGCCGGTGTGACGCATTCCGTGCACGCGGACGGCAACGGCAACTGGACGTCCTTTTATGCAGCCGGTGAAGTGGCGCAGGGCGTCTACACCGCGCAAATCACTGCGACAACGACCGATGCGGCCGGGAATACCCGTTTTGAACAGGACAGCGTCCAGGTCGACACCCGCGTTGACAATCTGGCGCTGAACGCAGTCGAAGGCGATGACATCGTCAGCGGCGCAGAGCGTTTGGCCAATGGCGGCGTGCTGGTCACCGGCACGACCGAAATCGGATCGTCTGTCGTGATCTCGTTGGGCAATGCCATCGCAGGCGGCACTGTTGACGCCAATGGAAACTGGTCTGTGACCTTCGCCCCCGCTGAGGTTCCCCAAGGCACCGAGACGGTTACCGTCAAGGTCGATGCGACGGACCGCGCCGGCAATACGGCCACCGCAAGCCATCAGGTACTGATCGACACCGTGGTTGATCCGCTTGACATGGCCCAGGCCGGCGGCAGCGACGGCATCGTCAGTGCGCGCGAAGCCGCTGTAGGCATCGACTTGAACGGGCAGGTCGAAGCCGGTTCATCCGTCACGGTCACATTTGACGGGCGCACCTATGCTGCCGATGTCGATGGCAATGGCACCTGGAGCGTCACTGTCCCTGCATCCGAAATCCGCCCGGGCACCTATGACGCCGAGATTTCGGTCGCCGCCACCGATCACGCTGACAACATGGCGTCGATCAGCGACACCCTGGCGATTGATACCTACGCCCCCGACGGCCCCGTCATTGCGTCCTATACCCGCGACGGCGACGGCATCCGCGGCATCTCGACCGAGATCAGCCCGGACCAGCTGGATGTGCATCAGGTCAATCCCGACAGATCGATTTCAGAGGTTGAAGCAAGCAGCTTCAATATCGACCAGATCGGGGAGCGTAACTTTCTGTTCACCACCGACGTTCCTGACGGGTCCGATCTGATCGTGACCGCCACGGATGCCGCGGGCAATTCGTCGGGCACCTATCTGGCGCTGGACGACGAAAGTGCGAACACACAGCTGGGCCTGACCAACCCCAACCTGGCCCAGTTCAACATCGAAACCGTTGATCTGCAATTCGCCGAAGAAGCTCAGCTGACCATCACCGAAGCCGCATTGGTGAACTTGTCCAGCAATACCAACACGTTGGTGATCAACGGTCACAGTGACGATACGGTCACGATCACCGGAGCAACGCGCGACGGGTCCGAAGTCAAAGATGGCCAGACCTACGACATCTACACACTGGGGGCCGAAGGTACCTTGATGATCGACGATGACATCAACGTCGTAATCTAAAACCAGGACCAGCCGATGGCGCGGGGGCAACGATCCTCCGCGTCTTGAAAAAGACGGCACGTTTGAGGGCAGGATATGGGGCACAGTTTTACATGGGCAGGAGGGCTTTGCGCGGCGGCGCTGGCCCTTTCGGGCTGCATGTCAGACATTGCCCGCGTGTTTGATCCAGCTGATATGGTCACCCGGATGAAGACGCCCGACGCCTCGCAGGCCGTCAAACCGACCTATGCCGAAAAAATCAGCGCTGACAGTCAGATCATCCAGGGGTTGTCGCTGCGGGCATCTGTCCTGCCTGTCGGTACCGTTTCCGATCAGGTCGCGTCGGCGGTTCTGGCCGCCAACAGCCGCACCGCCGAGGCGGAATTGCGCGCTGCGACCTTGCGGTCCGAGGCGGCCAGCAAGAACTGGTTGCCCCGGATCGGCCCGCAGGTCAGCCTGACGTCACTGGGGGCGGTTGCTGCCAATCTGGTGGTGGATCAGGTGCTGTTCGACAATGGCCGCCGCAAGGGCGAACGCGCCTTTGCCGTGGCCGACGTCGAGGTTGCTGCCGTGTCGCTGGCGCAAGACACCAACAACCGCGTGGCAACGGCGCTGAAGCTTTACACCGCCGCCGCCGAGGCGCGCGAGACTGCTGCGCTTGATCAGATGACGCTCAAGGATATGACGCATTTCGCCTGGGTGATGGGGGAACGGGTCAAGGGTGGTGTGTCCGACATGTCCGACCTCACCATCCTGCGCCAGAAACTGTCTGAAATCCGCGCCAGCCATGATGCCGCCGTTGAACGCGAGGCAACCTCGATCGCGGAGCTGAACGCCATGTCAGTCATCCCGCTGGGCGATCTGCGCGGGGTGCCTGACGTGCCGGTCACGGCGTTTTCGGGCGCGCCGTTGAACGTCGTACGGTCCGAAGCCGAAAAGACCCGCGCGATCGCCGCCGCCAAGGTCGCGCGCGCCGGTCAGTTGCCGGGCCTGTCCGCCGGTGGCACCGTCGGCGAAGGCAGCACCCTTGGGCTGCGCATCGGTTCCGATCAGTTGCTGGGCTTCGGGACGAAGGCGTCGCTTGAGGCGATCGCACAGGCTGATGAAACTGCGACCCGCAAACTGCGTCAATCGGTCGAGGATTCAAACCGCAACCTGCGCCGTCTGGAAAGGCAGATCAGCGCCAAGACACGTCAGGCCGACGAAGCCGCAACCCTTGCCGCACAAGCCAGGCGCAATCTGGACATCTTTCAGGAGCAATATGACGCGGGCCAGCGACAGGTGATGGATGTGGTCGGGGTCTATGAAACATACGCCCGCCAGCAACAGACGCAGGTCGTGCTGAAATACGATGTCGTCCGGCTGAAGATCGAGATGGCGGAACTGCAGGGCGTTCTGGCTGACGGGAGCGCGATTTGACCCGAAAGCCGACCTTTACCCTGACGATCACCAACGGCAACCAAGGCCGGACCGCGCCTGCAAACGCGCCGCAGCCAAAGGCCGACAATATCAACCGGATGGAAGACCGGCTGATGGCGCGCGCGCAGCTTGCTGCAACCTATGCCGGGCTGTTGGGAGTAGAGACAGCGGCCCGCGACGTCTACGAAACGATCGCCACCCACACCATCGAAGGCGCAAAGACCGGTCAGGAAGCCGATGCTATCGCAACGGGGCTGGAAAGCGCGGGCTTGCTGACCCAGGTCCGCCGTATAGTGGGCCTGTCAGAAGATATGTGGCCTGCGCTGGCATTTATGACATCCGGGCAGGTGCTCTTGGTGATGGGCCAGACACGGGGTGATCTGATCGTCTATGACAAAACCTGCACCGATAATCGTGCGATGGTGCCGATGGCGGATTTCCAACCGTTCTTTGCAGGCGTGATCCTGCGGGCCGAGGCATCGCTGAGGACCGTTGCGCAGATCCATCAGACCGACGGCGCGCCTGCGCATTGGTTCTGGGGCCAGTTCCCGAAATTCCGTCGCCAGCTGATAGAAGTCGCGATGGGGTCGTTTGTGGCCAACCTTCTGGCCGTCGCGGTCGCGCTGTTTTCGCTTCAGGTCTATGACCGCGTGATACCGCACCAGTCCGAAGCCACGCTTTGGGTGCTTGCCGCCGGGGCCGGGCTTGCCCTGTTGATGGAGGCATTCCTCAAGATGGCCCGCGCGCGTCTGATGGACGGGGCCGGGCGGCAGGTTGAACTGTCGGTGCAGGATATCTTGATGAAGCGGATTTTGGGCATGCGGTCGGACGCCCGCGGCCAGGCCCCGAACCAGCAGTTTTCGGCGATGCGTGAATTCGGGTCGGTCCGTGAGTTTTTCACCGCCTCCACCATCGGCACCATCGCGGACATACCGTTTATCTTTGTCTTCTTGTTTCTCGTGGCCTCGATTGCGGGCAACGTGGTGTGGGTTCTGGTCTTGGGCGGTTTGCTGATGCTGGTGCCCGGCTTTTTCCTACAGAAAAAGGCGATCCGGTTGACCCAAGAGACCCAAGGTGCCGCGACGAAAGCCTCGCGCCTGCTGCATGAGGCGATCTTTGAACGCGATACGGTAAAAACCCAGCGTGCTGAGGACCGCATCCAGCGTTTGTGGACGGAACTGAACACCCTGTCGGCCGTCAAGTCATCCGAGCAGCGCAAATTGGCGTCGTTTCTGACCTTCTGGAGCCAGGGCATCCAGCAAGCCACCTATGTCGCTGCGGTGATCACCGGCACATATCTGGTGTTTGCCGGACAGTTTACCGTCGGATCGATCATTGCCGTCGGCATCCTGACGGGGCGCACCTTGGGGCCCCTGACGCAGCTTTCGGGGACGATGGCGCGGTGGGGCAATGTCAAAGGGGCGCTGGACGGGTTGGACGGAATTGTCTCCTCTGCTCAGGATAGCGACGAGGCACGCACCTATCTGCGGCGCGAAAAGCTGCAGGGCCAGTTCGAGCTGCGCGATGTGATTTTCCGATATGAAGAGGACGGCGCACCAACGCTGGATGTCAAAGGGATGATGATCCAGCCGGGGCAGCATATCGCCGTGCTGGGGGCCAACGGGTCAGGCAAATCGTCGCTGCTAAAGCTGCTGAGCGGCCTTTATGCACCCACCGAAGGGCACATCCTGATCGACGGGACCGAGATGTCCCAGATTGAACCGCGCGACCTGCGCCGCCTGATCGGGTATCTAAGCCAGGACGTGCGTCTGTTTTCCGGCAGTCTGCGCGATAACCTGAACCTGACCATGCTTGAGCGTGACGATGACCGCCTGATGGCCGCACTTGATTTCGCAGGGCTGGGGCCTTTCGTGAGAAAGCATCACAGGGGGCTGGACCTCGAGATCAAGGATGCAGGGGCCGGCCTGTCGATCGGGCAGCGCCAATCTATCGGCTGGGCGCGGCTGTGGCTGCAAGACCCCGCCATCTGTTTGCTGGACGAACCCACCGCTGCTCTGGATCAGCAGCTTGAGGCGACATTGGTCGCGCGGTTGCAGGACTGGATGAAAGGCCGCACGGCCATCATCGCCACGCATCGCGCGCCCATTCTGGCGCTGACCGACCGTACGCTGGTCCTGCAGGATGGCCGTATGACTATTGACGGTCCAAAGGAAAAGGTTCTGGCGCATCTGGCCAGCCACAAGGGAGGTGCCGCATGAGCAGTGCCAGCACCACCCCTCTGGCCGCGCAGATGAACGCACAGTTGCGGGGGCCTTCGATGGTGGTCTGGCTGTGTGCGGCCAGCGTGTTGGTATTCCTGTTATGGGCGGCCTTTGCCTGGGTGGACGAAATCGTGCGCGCAGATGGGTCGATGATATCGTCTTCGCGCCCGCAGATCATTCAGAACCTGGAGGGGGGCATCCTGGCCGAACTTGCCGTCGGCGAAGGCGACATCGTTGAAAAAGGGGACGTGCTGGCGCGGTTGCATGCCACGCAATTCCAGTCGTCCGTCGATGAGTTGCAAGACCAGATCAGTGCCTTTGAAATCCGCCGACTGCGTCTGGAGGCCGAGATCGCAGGCCGGTCCGATCTGGTGGTGCCGGATGAATTCGCGCAACGCACGCCGGGGATCGTCGACTCTGAACGCGGGTTGTTGAAGGCGCGGCAAGCCGACTTTGTATCCCGGTCCGAGGGGGCGCAGCGGGTCTTGACGCAGGCGGCGAAAGAACGCGAATTACTAGAGAACATGCACGAGAAAAAGATCGTGTCGCTGATCGAAGTGACCCGCGCGCGCAAGATCCATGCCGATGCGCGCATCAAGCTGGACGAGATCACGACAAGTACCGACCTTGAGCGCGCGCAGGAATATTCGGACGTTCTGAAGGAACTGGCGACGTTGAAGCAGACGCTTAAATCCAGCACGGACCAGTTGAACCGCACGGTTCTGGTCAGCCCGCTGCGGGGCATCGTCAATACCCTGAGCGTGACGACCATTGGTGGCGTCGTGCGGCCGGGCGAGGAGATCTTGCAGATCATTCCGCTGGATGAAGAACTGTTCGTGGAGGCCCGCGTAAAGCCCGAAAACATCGCCGGCGTGCGTCCGGGGCAAGAGGCGACGGTCAAGCTGTCGGCCTATGACTATACGATCTATGGCACCCTCAAGGGCACCGTGACGCTGATTTCGGCAGACACGTTCAAGGATGACCGGTCCCGCGCGCCCGATGGTGACCCGCATTACAAGGTGACCTTGCAGGTTGATACCGCGCATCTGACACCGCGCCAGGCGTCGCTGCGGATCCGGCCTGGAATGCAGGCAAGTGTTGAACTGCACACGGGGTCCAAGACGATTTTGCAGTATCTGTTGAAGCCGCTGTACAAATCCAAAGAGGCGTTTCGCGAGCCTTGAGCCGCGCAATGGGGGCTGTCTGCCCCCAAACCCCCGAGGATATTTTCAAGCCAGAGAAGGTCCAGGAAACGTCAGGTCCGGGGCGTCATGCTTGGGTATCTATCCAGAGCGTGACGGGGCCGTCGTTGGTCAGGGCAACAGACATGTCAGCACCGAACTGGCCGGTTTGGGTAGGGATGTCGAGGGACTTCATGCAACCGACGAAGTGTTCGTAGAGCGCATTGGCAACGTCGGGTTTCGCGGCATAGGAAAAGCCGGGGCGGGTGCCGCGCGAGGTGTCCGCAGCCAAGGTGAACTGGCTGACGATCAGTGCACTGCCACCGGTTTGGGCAAGGCTCAGGTTCATTTTGCCCGCGTCATCCTTGAACAGGCGCAGCTTGGCGATTTTGGCGGCGAGAGATTGGGCCGTCGCTTCGGTATCGTCGGGCATGGCGCAGACGAGGATCAGCAGGCCCGCGTCGATTTTCCCGATGATGGTGCCGTCCACGGTGACGGAAGCCTGGGTAACCCGTTGCAAAAGCGCGCGCACCTCAGCAGTTCCAATCGATGATATCGGCAGGGGCGGCGCGTTCCGTGCGGAACCGGTTGATCGGGGCGTCCGTGTCGGCGTAGCCAAAGGAGATGGCGCACAGGATCAGGCGGTCATCGCCGATGTTCAACTGGTCGCGGAGCAAGGGCGCATAGGCCGCGATGGCGGCCTGGGCCACTGTGGCCACCCCAAGGGCGGTCGCGGCCAGCGTGAAGGCGGTGACAAAGCCGCCGCTGTCCATGGCACCGTAGGTCCCGAGTTCGTCCGGCGAGGTGACAATGGCCACATGGGGCGCGTCGAAGAGAGCGTAGTTGCGCAGCATCTGCGCGTGGCGGCCCTCGCGATCGGATTTGTCGATGTTCACAGCGTCGTAGAGTTGAAAACCGCAGGTGCGGCGGCGGTCGTTGTACACACCTGAGTAGCCTTTGGGCCAATCAAGATCGGGCTGCGGCGTGCTGCCTTCGGCTGCTTGCGCCAGCAGGGCTGACCGCAGGCGGTCGGTCGCGGCCCCTTTGGTGATGCTAAGCTGCCAAGGCTGGGCGTTACACCAGCTTGGGACATGCCGTGCAGCCTTGACGATGCGGGTTATCACGTCATCGGGCACAGGATCAGGCCGGAAAGCCCTGCAGGAATAACGCGATTGCAGAATTTCGGTCAGCGTATCGATCTGGGTCATTTTTGGAGCGCCATGAAATAGCCGACAACCCCTGCGACCAGCAGGCCAAGGATCACGGCAAAGGTGATTTTGATTGCAGAGTAGGGCCGTTCGCCCTGCACATTTCCGGTACGGCCATTGACCACGAAACGGTAGGTCTGGCCGCGATACTTATAGGCCGCCAGCCACACGGGCAGCAGCACATGTTTGAACGTCACATCGCTGACCTGGGTCTGGATGTTGTGGATGCGTTGGCGGTCGCCGCCGATGTCAAAGCGCACGTCGCGTTCGATCATCGCATCCATGATCTGGCGCGCCTCGGTATAACCATCCTCAAGGGTGATGGCATAGGCCTCGGCGCGGAAACCGGCGAGGTATTCAGGTGCATAGGGTTCGAGGGCGGACAGGTCCCACGGTTCTAGTGCGTCGGTGAACCGCTTGGGCAGGGATTTGGAGGCCAGCACGAGCACATCGTCAAAGAACCGCGCGACCCGCCCCGAGGCATGATTCCAGCGGACCTTGGGGACCTGTTTCTGCACGCGCTTACCATCGACCATCATGGTTTGGGTGACGTAATAGACCGTGCCCCGTTCGCCTGTGTAGGTGGACCGGGTATCGGCGTCATAGGTCCAGTAGGGCACATATATGCCCTGCATGCGCCGCCCCTTGCGGGCGTATTCCTGCAAACCGTTGGGGGCGAACCACAGGCTGCCCAGCCAGTCGGTCATCGCATCGCGGGCGATGGTTTCCGTCAGCGCAAAGGGCAGGACTGCGCGTGGCTTGATATGGCGGTTCAAACCGGTGTCGATCACCAGAGGCGTGGCGCAGAACGGGCATTCGGTCGCGTGTTTGGTGTCGTCAAATTCTATCTGCGCCGCGCAGTTGGGGCAGTTGGTGACGCGGGTTTCTTCCATTTCGGCCTGGGGCAATTCGCGCGCGATGGCGGCGCGGAAATCAAGCTCGGCGATGGGGTGGTGGGGGCGTCTGCCCGAGATCGCTTCGGTATTGCCGCAGTGATCGCAGACCAGTTGATAGGTTTCGGGATCGAACCGCAGGTCGGACCCGCAGGTATCGCAGGGAAAGCGGTGCTCCTCCTCCGGGCCGGGGGGCGGAGGGGGCGTTTTGAAGGCAGTTCTGTCAGGCATCAAGACGTCCAATGGCAGGCTTGCCCAAGACATACCGCGCAGTGGCACCCATCGCTAGGGGGGAGTTGCAAAAAGGTCAGGTCCCCGCACGCTAGAGGTAGCGGTGCAGGGCTTTGGGTACCATGATGCGCAGGGCGTTGTCCCGCAGGCGGTAGTGCCGCCAGATGTGGAACCCGGCATGCAGGGCGGCGATCAGGGCGAGGCTGTAGAATTCGATGCTGTGCAGCAGGCCCACCCAGTCATTGGCGCGCGGCATGTCCATCGGCACAGCAATCGGCACGATCCCTCCGGCCCAAAGCTGTACGGTCGAGGTGATGCCAATCAGCAACCCCGTCAGGGCGACCCCGAAGATGCCCCAGATCAACGTCTTGTGCAGGACGGGATGCAGCCGACGCGCCCATCCTGTCAGCTTGGGGCCGGGACGGCTGAGCAAGCCCTTGCGCAGATAAAGCCCTGTCCACAGCAGCGCGGTACTGACGAAAATCAGGCCCATCACCGAATGAAACCGCACGGCAACCGGGCCGATGCGGGCCACGTCGGCGGGTTGCACCAGAATGAACCACGCGAACATCGGGACCATGGCCCAATGGATCACTTTAAGAATGCTGCGATGGTTCGGACGGCGCATCTAGGCGGGCTTTCGCAAGCGTGTTCGCACCGTCTGGCGACCGGCGGTGTCATGAACCGCGCAGGCACGCGAAACTTTCAGCGTCCCATAGGTCGTGCCCGTGCAGGGCATGCCTGACACTGACGTTTGGTCCCTACTGTTGACGCTGGTCGTCAAGGCTGGCGATATGTGAACAGGTCTATACATCTGCACGCAGCCACGGCGCGGCGTCGGCCAAAGTTTCGGGCACACGCGAGGGAATGACCGTTCCGCCACGCCACGCCACGCCGTTCAGCCTGCTGGCGGCGGGGGCGGGGGCAGGACGGTGAACAACTGTGCCAGTTCGTCCACGTCGTCAGCGGTTTTCCAGCCGTCTTGCCCCGGCGTCCACACGAATGTCGCGCGCGTCAGGCTGCCATCAGCGGCCATGCGGCCCAAGGTGGCCTTGGAAAACGGACCCTTGGTTTCGCCATTCTCGGCCAGATGCCAGACCTTTTCGGGCATTGGCGGCGGGGGCGGGGCCTGAACGCCGGCGGTCGGGCGTGGGCCCCAAGGTCCTCCCTGGGCAGCGGCCTGACCGATCTGCATGCCAAGGCCCGCACCCAGACCCGCCTGCATCGCGGCCCCCGCGCCGCCATCGCGGCCAAGCGCTTCGGCGGCCTGGAACTGGGTGTATTTGTTCAGGTCTCCGATCATTCCCATCGACGACCGCTTGTCCAGCACCTCTTCTACCGCCGGGGGCAGAGAAATGTTTTCGACGTAAAGTTCAGGGATCGTCAGGCCATATTCAGCGATCGTGGCGGATATTTCGGTGCTGACCAGCTTGCCCAGTTCGCGGGTATTGGCGGCCATGTCCAAAATCGGAATTTTCGACATCGCGATGCTGCGCGAGAATTCCTGAACGATGATGTTGCGGATCTGATAGCTGATCTCGTCCATGGTAAATTCACCGTCGGTGCCGACGATCTCGGTCAGGAAGCGGGCGGCATCCGATACTTTGACCGAATAGGTGCCATAGGCGCGCAGGCGCACGGGTCCAAATTCGGGATCGCGGACGATGATAGGGTTCTTGGTGCCCCATTTCAGATCATTGAAACGGGTGGTGTTGACGAAATAGATTTCGGATTTGAACGGGCTTTTGAAGCCGTGGTCCCAATGCTGAAGCGACGTCATGATCGGCATGTTGTTGGTTTCAAGCATGTAGAGACCGGGCGTGAACACATCGGCCAGCTGTCCCTCGTGAACAAACACGGCGGCCTGACCTTCGCGGACGGTCAGCTTGGCACCGTATTTGATTTCGTGGTCCTCGCGTTCAAAGCGCCAGACCATCGTATCGCGGGTGTCATCGGTCCAGTGAATGACGTCGATGAATTGGCCGGAGAGGAAATCGAGAATACCCATGGGTGTGGTCCTTTCGGGGGCGTGGCGGCGGGGCTAGATCGGCCCGGCAGTCAGTTCGCGGGCGATGATACGGGTGATCGGGGCGGCCTGTTCGGCGCTGATCCCGGCGTGCAGGCGCGGATCGTAAAGCATCCTGAGCAGGTTTTCGTCATGGCGGGTCAGCAGCGCGAATTCGTCATCATCGTTGAAGATCGACGGGCGCGCGGTGGGGCTGTCATTGGCAAGCCCCATGCCTTGGGCCAGTTCCTCGTGGATGCAGGACAGGCGCATCAATGACGGGTTTTCGGCGCGGATCACGGCAACCGCAGCGGTATAGACGCTGGGGTCAGCCCCCCCCGCATAGGCGGCCACGATGCAATAGGTGTCGCGGCGCAGATCGCGCAGGGCGGCCAGGCTGGCCGAAGTCACGCCGGGAATGCGCTGCGCGGCTTTGACCAAGGCGGCATCGCGATCATCCTCGCCCGCGACAATCACCATGAAATTGGGCGAACCGCCGCCCACGGTGACAGGATGGCTGGTGATCCCCGCCAGCCGTCCCGCATAGGCACGGATGGCCGCCGTGTCGGTCTTCTGTTCGGATTGGGGCACGCCGTCGCCAAAGACGATTGCCATGCGCACCGGGCTTTCCCAGCGGCGCATCAAGGTCTTGTCGCCATGCCCGGTCAGGTTGGCGTTGTATTCGTTGTAAAATGCGATCTGTTCGAAATTGCGCACCAGCATATCGGCGGTATAGGGCGTGTCGGGCCCACCGCCATCCCGCCGCAACAATCCGGAGCCAAGCTGCGCCTGCTGGATCTGGTTGAAATAACTGCGCAGTTTGGCGCTTGCCTCGGAGGTCGGCTTGGCCACCACAGGGGCAGGCAGGGCGGCAGGTGTGGGACGGGCGATGGGTTTCAATGTGGGGGTCACAGGGGGCGCGACACAGGCAGAAAGAAGGGCCAGAGCCGCCCCTGCCATCATGCACCGCCTGTCTTGAAGAAATCCAAAGCTCATCCCGATGCACCCAAACTTCAGCTGGCTGTTGCCGCTGTTTTCGGCGCACTGGCCGCCGCAAGTGTATCGCGCAGCTTGCCTTCCATCTCTTGCAGGTCCTTTTCGGCCAAGGCACGGCGCGCCTTGCCTTCGTCGGCGATCTGAAGCGATTCCTCGATGGTGCCGATCAGATCCGCATTGGCCTGTTTGACGGCTTCAATGTCGAATACCCCGCGTTCCATTTCGGTGCGGATGATCTTGTTGCTTTCGCGCAGGTTCTTCGCATTCGAGGTCAGCAGTTCATTGGTCAGATCATTGGCCTCGCGCACGGCAACGGCGGCTTCGGCGCTGCGCTGGATCGTGACAGCCTGTGCCAGTTGGGTTTCCCACAGCGGGACGGTGTTCACGAGGGTCGAATTGATCTTTGTGACCAGGGATTTGTCGTTTTCCTGAACCAGCCGGATCGACGGCAGAGATTGCATTGTGACCTGACGGGTCAGTTTCAGATCATGCACCCGGCGTTCCAGATCATCGCGGGCGGCGCGCATGTCGCGCAATTCCTGGGCAAGGATCACCTGGTCATCTTCGGGCGCTGCCGCGACCGCAGCATCCTTGGTGGGGATCGACGTGGTATCCAGATCGGCCAACTTGGCCTCGCCCGCAGCGATATAGAGCGCAAGTTCATCGTAGAATTGCAGCGTCTTTTCGTAGAGCATATCCAGCGATTTGATGTCTTTCAGCAGCGTGTGTTCATGGTTCAGCAATTCACCGGTGACGTGATCGATCTGCGCCTGCACCTTTTCGAACTTGGCAGTGAATTGGGCAAAGGGGGCAGCCCGGCCCAGCAGGCGTTCCCACCAACTGCGTTCGCGGCGCACGTCCAGTTCAGACACCGAAAAGCCACGGATCGTGGTGACGATGTCGCGCAGGCTGTCACCGGCGGGGCCGACATCCTTGTTGCGCACGTCCTGCAACATCGCCTGACTGATTTCCTGCAGCTCCGCCTGCGCAGCAGAGCCGAAACCGATGATGGACTGGGTATCCTCCATGTCGATCTCGGCCATGCGGCTTTTGATTTCCGCGCTCATCGGGGCATCGGCCTTGTCCAGGGCGATGACGGCATCGGCAGGCGCAGGTTGCGGCAGCACGAAAGTGGTGACCTCATCGACCAGGGCGACGGATTGCGATGCTTTTTCACGGACGGTATCAGACATGGTTCGTGTGTTCCTGTTCTAGGGGAGGGCGGGTCACTTCAGACGCACACCTTCTTGGGAAAGCCGCTCGCGCAGCACGTCAATTTCGATGGTCAGGTCGGTCTTGTCATCCAATAGCGATTTCTGTGTGCGCGCGGCAAAGTTTTTGTCCAGGTCCTCCAGCAAGGCCAGATAATCGGCTTTTGCCTGCGGATCGTGCGTGTTGGCGAAAATATCGGCGAACTTGATCGTCGCGTCACGTGCGCCACGCAGGTAGACCGACAGATATTTGCGCGCGCCGGTCAGGTCGCGCGGATCTTCTTCGACGGTGCGGATCAGGGTGCGGGCGGTGGTCTGGAACTGTGTCAGGCGCTCTGCCGCTTGGCGGTCGCGCGTGCGCGCCATCGCGGCGCTCATCGCGGTCAGGTGCTTTTCAGCCTCGTCTACGACACGGGCGACACGGTCCTTTTGAAAGCTGTCGACGCCCTCCATCCCCTTTGAGGTAAGCGGATCTATGCCGAAGGCCGACACATGCAGGCCGACAGCCGCGGCACCATAAAGCACGGCCGCAATCATGCTTGGGTCGTTCTTGTAAGCGGCGAGCGCCACGCCGATCCCGGTCAGGGCGCTGGCCATTATCTTGCGCGGCAGGGCAGGGCGTTCGGCCACCTTGCGCGCGCGGTAGGCTGCTTCGGCCTTCACGCCTTCGCGCAGCATCCATGCGGCACTGGTCAAAGCGGCAGCCGCGACCAGCCCAAGGGCCAGCCCCTGCGCCCCATCATTCAGCGACGTGAAAACAAGGATGATGGCAGGGATGAACAGCAGGTTCGACCGCGCGCCGACTGGATCAACCTCAATCCTTTTTGCGCGGGTGGCATGCGGCGTCTCACCGCCCTGACTGTACTTTCCGCCGAACCGCTGCGCCATCAGAGGCCCCCCAGCCAGCCAGTTGCGACGCCAAACAGCAGCACGAGCAAGGCCGCGTAGGTGATCTTTTGAAATGGTGTGGGTGCCATAAGGCCCTCTTTGGTTTGTCCGTCAGCGGGTCTTAGCATCTGTTGCACCACGTCCATGCTGCGCGCCACAAGTGTTGTCAAAGCGAAAACAATAACAACCAGCAGCGTCAAAAGAACGATAAATAGAAACAGTCGGCCCATCTGAATTTTCCCTCTTCACCACATATAGGGGCTCTGTCCCGGTGCCGCTAGGGATTATGCGGCAAGGCAGCGAGGAGCCTTGCCGATAATGGACACATTCAGGGTTTGCGTGTGCTTTTCACACGGGTCCCGAATTTGCGCGGGCCGGGGGCATCCGACGGCGGGCGGGGGGCCTTGGACTTGCCATAGCCGGGCTTGGGCTTGCCGGGAATAACCTTGCCGGTTGCGGTCTTTTCGCCCGGTTCCTTGGGCAGGCCTGGACGGCCGGGGCCGGGAGCACCGGGTTTGCGCGGCTTGCGCTTGACGATGTGGCTGGGCTTTTTCTTGACGGCAGTGCCGGTGTTGTCCTCGATCTCGATGCCCAACTGGTCGCGCACGACCTTGCGCTTGAGCTCTTCGACCTCGCCGGGCTTCAACTCTCCCAACTGGAAGGGGCCGTAGCTGGTGCGGATCAGCCGGTTGACCGACAGGTTCACCGCCTCCATCGCGCGGCGGATTTCGCGGTTCTTGCCTTCGCGCAGACCGACTGTCAGCCAGGCGTTCGCGCCTTGCTGGCGGTCCAGCGTCACGGTCATAGGCTGGAATTCTTCGCCATCGACGGTGATCCCACGGCGCAACGGTTCCAGCACCTCGTCCGAGGGGCGGCCATTCACGCGCACGCGGTACCGGCGCAGCCATCCGTTCGAGGGTAGTTCCAGCTTGCGCTTCACGTCGCCGTCATTGGTCAGCAGCAGCAACCCTTCGGAGTTCAAATCAAGCCGTCCGATGCTCATCACGCGGGGCATGTCCTCGGGAAGGTCATCGAAAATGGTGCCACGGCCTTTTTCATCGCGATTCGTCGTCACCAGGCCGGTGGGCTTGTGATACAGCCACATGCGCGGTGGTTCGGGATCGCCGACAGGTTTGCCATCGACGGTGATATTGTCGGCGGCCGTCACGTTCAACGCGGGCGAATCGATCTGGACACCGTTGACGCGCACGCGGCCCGCTTCGATCATGCGTTCGGCCTCGCGACGGCTGGCAAGCCCTGCGCGCGACAGGACTTTGGCGATGCGATCACCGGGAGGGGTGTCGGTTTTGGGCGGCTGTGTGGGGTTTTCCTGGCTCATGTATCAGCGCTTACCCTGTTTCAAACGCTTGCGAAAGGGTGCCGTTTGCGCCCATGTGGTGCCATGGTTTTTACGTCCTTCATGAATATCGCCCTCGAAGAGGCCCGCGATGCCGCTGAGCGCGGCGAAGTGCCGGTGGGCGCGGCCGTCGTTTCCCCCCAAGGGCAGGTCGTCGCGCGGTCGGGCAACCGCACCCGCGAGCTGAACGATCCGACGGCCCATGCCGAGGTGCTGGCGATCCGCGCGGCCTGCGCGGCAGCGGGGTCGGAACGTTTGGGGGGATATGCGCTGTATGTCACGTTGGAACCTTGCGCGATGTGTGCCGGGGCTATTTCAGCAGCGCGGGTGGCGACCCTGTATTACGGGGCCTCCGACCCGAAATCCGGCGGGGTGGCGCAGGGCGCGCGGGTGTTTTCCCATCCGCAGTGCCACCATGTGCCCGAGGTTTATGACGGCATTGCGACCGCACAGGCCGAGGTGTTGCTGAAAGATTTTTTCGGAGGAAAAAGAAAGGGGTAGGGCAAGATGGCAAACCAGGACGCGCTGAGCCTTTTTGTACGTGACGCCTTGGTTGCGGGCAAAACCCGGGCCGAAATCTCTGCCGCACTGGCCCGCGCAGGCTGGAGCGTCAGCGAAGTTCACGATGCTTTGGGAGCATGGGACGAGACGCCGTTTTCGCCCCCGATCCCGCGTCCGGTGGCGACCGTGTCGGCGCGCGATTTCTTTGTCTATACGCTGACCTTCGGGCTGCTGCTGGCGGGCGCGATCAACTTGGTGCTGGTGCTGCAGGCGCTGGTTGATCTGGCCTTTGCCGAGGAAAACTATGGCGCGACACGGCAGATTCGCTGGGGCGTGTCGGTGCTGATCGTGACGGCACCGCTGTATCTGTGGTTGACGCTGCGCGAGCGGGGCAGGCTGGCGCAGGATCCTGCATTGTATCGGTCCGCCATGCGCAAATGGCTGACGTATATTGCGCTGCTGCTGGCCGCGATGACCCTGCTGGGGGATCTGATTGCGACGGTCTTTGCCTTGCTGACAGGGGATTTGACGGGGCAATTCCTGATCAAGGCGCTGATTGTCATGATCGTCGCGGGGGGCATATTCTTGTTTTACGTCGACGATATCCGGCGCGGAGATCAGGAATGAACCGGATTTTGCTGATCGGCTTTTGCGCCCTGATCGCTGCGGCCATCGGCGGCGGTCTGTGGGTCGTCGGCAGCCCGAAACACGCACGCCTGCAAAAACTGGACGATCAGCGGCTTGAGGATCTTGTCGGCTGGCGCAACCGCTTACGCTGTTTCGATCACAAAGAGGTGCTTCCCGAAAGTCTGGCAGACGCTGGGATTTGCCCTGGTTCATCGGGTTTCGCGACCGATACGCCGTCTGCGACCGACCCTGCGACCGGTGTTCCATACGTCTACAACCGCCTGAACGACAACGACTTTGAGGTTTGCGTCACGCTGGCGCTGGACCCCAAAGGGTCGCGCGGTAGAGGTAGAATTGCCCTGCGCACGGACATGCAGTTGCGCGCAGGGAATGTTGTTTGTCTGACCGGCAAGATCGCGCCGAAACGCTAGATCTTGATCGGTTTCATCAGTTCGGGTTCAATCACATTGACGCCGGGCAGGCCGTCGACAAGCGCCTTGGCAGATTGCTCGAGCGCCGGGAATGTCCGGTAGTGGCCCGGGATCACCGTCTTGAAGTCAAAGTATTTTTTGGAGGCATAGGCCGCCTGTGCCATGTCCATCGTGTAATGGCCGCCCGCGCTTAGGATGCCGATATCGGGTTTGTAGTAATCCCCCATCCATTCCATGTCCGCCATGATCCCGGTGTCGCCCGAAACATAGATCGTATGACCTTCGCCCGAGATCATGAAACCGGTTTCGGCCCCCATGTAGATCGGTCCGCTGTCTCCGCTCACCGACGAGGAATGCGACGCAGGGACCATGGACACCGCGACCTTGCCGCATTTGATGGTGCCGCCCTTGTTGAAGCCTGTGGTGTTCTGCACGCCCTGGGCATCGAAATAGCCCATCAGTTCGACCATGCCGGCGACGGGGGCACCGGTTTTTTCCGCCACCATGATCAGGTCCTGGGTGTGGTCGAAATGGCCATGGGTGATCAGAATTTGCGTGGCACCTTCCAGCGCCGGGGCATGGTGTTCGTCCCCCAGCATCGGGTTGCCCGTCAACCAGGGGTCGATCAACAACACCTGATCTTCGATTTCGATGCGAAAGCTGCCGTGGCCGAGCCAGATAATGTTCATTTTGGGTCTCCCTTGGGTAAATCTGAACGAGAGCTTAGCCCATGTTGCCGCTTTGGGGAGCCTCCGGCGGGAGTTTATTTGGCAAAATGAAGCCGGGGCAGGGTGTTTGGGGCGCTAACGTCCAGCCCAGACTTGCAGGGGGCAGCGGGGGGCGGTAAACGGCTGCCAAAGAGATAAGGAGCGCCCATGTCCATTGACGAGACCACAGCCGCACGGGTGGCCAAACTGGCCCGTATCAAGGTTGACCCCGCCGCGTTGCCGGCACTTGCGCAAGAGTTCAACAACATCCTCGGTTTCATCGAGCAGTTGAATGAGGTCGATGTCGAGGGGGTCGAGCCGATGACGTCCGTGACGCCTCAGGTGCTGAAGCAGCGCGACGACGTGGTGCGGGACGGTGGCCAGCAAGACAAGATATTGGCGAATGCGCCCGATGCGCGCGAGGGATTTTTTGCGGTGCCGAAGGTGGTGGAATAATGGCTGATCTGAACAAACTGAGCCTGGCCGAGGCGCGCGATGCGCTGCGCAAGGGCGATGTATCGTCGGCTGAACTGACTGGCGCATGCCTGACCGAGATCGAAGGTGCGGGCGCGTTGAACGCATTTGTACATCACACCGGTGATCTGGCGATGGATCAGGCAAAAGCCGCTGACGAGCGGATCAAGGCGGGCGACGCGCCTGCCATGTGCGGTCTGCCGATCGGCATCAAGGATCTGTTCTGCACCAAGAACGTGCCGTCACAAGCAGGGTCGCGCATCCTCGAGGGCTTCTTGCCGCAGTACGAGAGCACTGTGTCGCAGAACCTGTTTGATGCGGGCGCAGTGATGTTGGGCAAGCTCAACATGGATGAATTTGCCATGGGGTCGTCGAACGAGACATCCGTTTATGGCAATGCCGTGAACCCGTGGCGGCGGGCCGGCGATGATGCGCAGCTGACGCCGGGCGGGTCCTCGGGCGGTTCCGCGGCAGCGGTTGCTGCTGATCTGTGTCTGGCGGCGACCGGGACGGATACGGGCGGGTCGATCCGACAGCCTGCGGCCTTTACGGGCACCGTGGGGATCAAGCCGACCTATGGCCGGTGTTCGCGTTGGGGTGTGGTGGCATTCGCGTCATCGCTGGATCAGGCCGGACCGATGACCAAGACCGTGCGTGATGCGGCGATCATGCTGGGGGCGATGGCCGGATATGACGCCAAGGACAGCACATCGGCCGATCTGGCGGTGCCCGATTTCGAGGCGGCGCTGACCGGCGACATTCGCGGCAAAAAGATCGGTATCCCGCGGGAATACCGCATGGACGGGATGCCCGAAGAGATCAACACGCTATGGCAGGACGGCATTGCAATGATGCGCGATGCAGGGGCCGAGATTGTCGATATTTCCCTGCCGCACACCAAATACGCCCTTCCGGCCTATTACGTGATCGCTCCGGCCGAGGCGTCTTCGAACCTTGCCCGCTATGACGGTGTACGTTATGGCCACCGCGCCAAGCTGGACCACGGCGATGGCATCACCGAAATGTACGAGAAGACCCGCGCCGAAGGGTTCGGCCCCGAGGTGCAGCGCCGTGTGATGATCGGGACCTATGTGCTAAGCGCCGGTTTTTACGACGCCTATTACAACCGCGCCCGTAAGGTGCGCACCCTGATCAAGAAGGATTTCGAGGATGTTTTCGCAAGCGGGGTCGATAGCATCCTGACGCCGGCGACGCCTTCGGCTGCCTTCGGGTTGGGCGAAATGACGGACGCTGATCCGGTCGCAATGTATCTGAACGACGTCTTCACCGTGACCGTCAACCTTGCCGGACTTCCCGGTATCGCGCTGCCAACAGGCACCAACGCGCAAGGCCTGCCCTTGGGGCTGCAACTGATCGGACGGCCATGGGAAGAGGCGGATCTGCTGTCTACCGCCTATGCGCTCGAGAAGGCGGCAGGGTTTGTAGCCAAGCCCGCGAAATGGTGGTAAAAGACCGAAAATAGTGCAGTGCAGATAAAAAAGCAGGTTCAATGATCATACGTTTCTCTCTTGTTGCAGCCTTGGGCGTGGCCCTGTCTGCCTGCCAGCCCGCGATCCCCGACAGCGGGCGCGGCGTCGGGTTCAATGACAGCTTTCAAGCAGGCCAAGCCCAACGCGATGCTGCCTTGGCTGGCGGATCATCTGCATCTTCGCTGCCCGCGCCTGCGGCAGTGACGGCGGAACCTCTTACGCCCGGCGACGGCTCGGCCGAAGCGACAGCGGCGGAAACGGCGCGAATTCTGGATGCCACACGCCCCGGCGGGCTGGGCAATGACGCGGCAACCAATTCCGGGATCGAACCCGTCAATGCCAGCCCGTCAAACCCGGCCCCGCCGGTGCTGAACGCGGCAGGCATGTCGCAGGAAAACAGTTTTGACGCCGTTTCGGGCGAACGCAGTATCGAAGGCGACGCCGCACGGATCGCCGCAAACCGCGCACAATACCGCGTCGTCCAACCCGAAGCATTGCCGGACCGCGCCGATGCGGGGCCTAATATCGTCGCCTATGCCCTGCAGAACACGCACGCCGTGGGGACAAAAATTTACACACGCCGTGGCTTTAACAAAGAGCGCAAATATGCGCGCGCCTGTGGCGAGTACAGTCATCCGGACCAGGCCCAGATCGCCTTTCTCAGCAATGGCGGTCCACAACGTGACCGCGCGGGTATGGACCCAGATGGCGACGGCTTCGCCTGCACCTGGGACCCGACCCCCTTCCGCAAGCGCGTTGACGGCTAAAACGGGATGGTCACGGACGTGATCCAACACCCGTCACCGAATTTTGGGCCGCGCCGTGATGGGCTGCGGCCCTCTTTCATTGTGGTCCACTACACCGCGATGGACAATGCCGCAGCAGCGCTTGATCGGCTGTGTGATACGCAAGCCGAGGTTTCTGCACACTATCTGATCTCGGCAAAGGGCGAAGTGACACAGATGGTCGCAGAGGACATGCGCGCGTGGCACGCGGGGCAGGGTGAATGGGCCGGACTGAAGGATATCAATTCCCGTTCTATCGGGATCGAATTGGACAATCGTGGCACACACCCGTTCTCTGAACCTCAGATGTCCGCACTCGAAACGCTTTTGCGCGAGATCATGGACCGCTGGGATATTTCGCCTGCGGGCGTGATCGGCCATTCGGACATGGCACCGGGGCGCAAGACGGACCCGGGACCCAAATTTGACTGGGCCCGACTCGCACGGCAAGGTCTGGCTTCACTTGGTCAAACCGCAAAGGGCGCACCGGAAGCACGCCCTGACAGCTACATGGCTGCCGCCAGACAGGCTGGCTTTACGGCTGATGCAGACTTCGACACTTTGCTGCAGGCAACCCGCCTGCGCTTTGCACCGTGGCGCACAGGGCCGCTATGCGCCGCAGACCTGAACCTCTGCCACGTCCTTTGTTCCAAATGGAAATAAATCCCCGCCGGAGGCTTCGCCGGTTCGAAACAGATTGACCCCGCACGTTTTTACCCGCTAGGGCTGCGGCGCGCGGAAGGCTGGATGGCCGCGGGCCGGTAACACGGTTCGAGGAAAGTCCGGACTCCCAGAAGAAACGGTGCCGGGTAACGCCCGGGCGGGGTAACCCGACGGACAGCGCCACAGAAAACAGACCGCCTCTCCGGCGGGTCGGGCAACCGATACCACCGGGGCGGTAAGGGTGAAACGGTGCGGTAAGAGCGCACCGCGGGGGTGGTAACACCGCCGGCATGGCAAGCCCCACCGGGAGCAATGCCAAATAGGGACCGCGCGCCGCGCCTGGAGACAGGCAAGGCGGGGCATCTTCAGCCCCAGCAGGTCCGGGTTGGCAGCTATAGCCCTGCAGGTAACTGCAGGGTCAGAGGAATGGTCATCCCCTGTCGCAAGGCAGGGACAAAATCCGGCTTACAGGCTTTCCGCGCACCCTTTCCGGCCTGCATCGGAATTTTTCGAAAATTCCGGACCGGAAAATTCGAATTTTCCGCCTCCTTTCCGCTGACGTCGGGAAATAGCGGTTGACTCGGGCGCAGGCGTGACTAGAACCCAAATCTCAGGATTTCACGAGTACGGGGTCGATTAGCGGTCCGCTCGTTGTTGCAGGAGAACGACTATGGCGAAGCCAACCACGATCAAGATCCGTCTGAACTCGTCCGCGGGCACAGGCCATTTCTACGTTACGAAGAAAAACGCGCGTACCATGACCGAAAAAATGGTCATCAAAAAGTACGACCCCGTTATTCGGAAGCACGTCGAATACAAAGAAGGCAAGATCAAGTAAGATCTTCCGATCTTTTTGAACGCAAGACCGCGCCCTTGTGTGCGGTCTTTTGCGTTTCTAATACCTGATTCTCTGATGCCTTTTCCGAAAGCGATCCGATGCCCAAAGAAGGTCATTACATTAACCGCAGCAACTGGCTGCGCGCTGCAGTTCTGGGCGCAAACGACGGGATCGTATCGATCTCAAGCCTGCTGGTCGGGGTAACCTCCGCGGGGATGGCGTCCGGCGATGTCGTGCTCACAGGATGTGCCGGACTGACGGCGGGGGCCTTGTCGATGGCGGCTGGCGAATATGTTTCGGTCTCTGCGCAGGCGGATGTCGAAGCGGCCGACCTCGAGCGGGAACGCATCGCGCTTGAAGAAGACCCGGACTATGAGTTGGAAGAGCTGGCGGAAGGCTTGGAGAGCCGTGGTGTGGAAGCGTCCCTTGCCGTCGAGGTGGCCACCCAGATGACCGACCACGACGCCCTTGGGGCCCATGCCCGCGAAGAGCTGGGCATGTTCGGTCTCGCCGGTCAGGCGAACCCGTTGCAGGCTGCAGGGGCCTCTGCTTTGGCATTCGGTGTCGGGGGGGCATTCCCCTTGGTTGCCGCCCTTGTGGCCCCGACCGCAGCAGATATCACGGCCATTGCAGCCATTGCCGTTCTTGCGCTGATGTTGCTGGGGGGCGGCGGTGCAAAGCTGGGGGGCGCGCCTGTATGGCCTGCGATGGCACGTGCGGTCATCTGGGGCGTGGTGGCGATGGCATTTACCGCAGGGGTCGGACAGCTTTTTGGGACGGTTGTCTGACAGGCGACGTCATCAGCGGTACTCTTCTGCCTGTATCGGCATCCCGCTCTGCGCAGTAGCCTTGCTGCCATTGGTTTGGCCACATTGCGGAAGCGTTCCGCTGACTCTCGAACAATTTCAAACACGTCGCATAGCGTCTATCGGCTGGGGCGCACCCCTTTCCCTACAGCAGCCTGATTTGCCGGGATCGCACTGCACGCGTGTCTCGTTTGCCATGTGGCGAACACCGCTTTAGACAAAGAAAAACGCCTGCCAGATTTCTCTGACAGGCGTTAGATTTTCTCATCTCACCGCGTTGAGTAGAGGGTTACTCGCGGTTGCCGAAGAGCTGCAACAGCATCATGAACATGTTGATGAAGTTGAGATACAGGCTTAGCGCGCCCATGATCCCGGACTTCTGCAACCACTCCTGGTCGCCATGCTGTGCGTGGGCCAGATAGGTGTTCTTGATGTTCTGCGTGTCATAGGCTGTCAGACCCGCAAAGATCAGCACGCCGATGGCAGAAATCGCGAAGACCAGCGCAGGC
Source organism: Roseobacter sp. GAI101 (assembly GCF_000156335.1). Taxonomy (GTDB): domain Bacteria; phylum Pseudomonadota; class Alphaproteobacteria; order Rhodobacterales; family Rhodobacteraceae; genus Sulfitobacter. The sequence goes on along the minus strand of NZ_DS999213.1, from coordinate 1,531,726 downwards.
GATGCGAGGAAAATGTTCACGACCGACGCCACGATCAGGCCGATCAGACCCATGATCAGGAAGCTGCCCCACCCCGAGATGTCCTTTTTCGTGGTGTATCCCCACAGGGACAAGCCCGCAAAGGAGATCGACGTGATCAGGAAGATCTGGATGATCGAATAGCCGGTGAAGACCAGAAAGATCGAGCTGATCGAAACACCCATCACGGCTGCGAAGGCATAGAACAATGTCTGTGCTGTGGCTGCCGAAATCTTGTTCATGGCGGCCCCAAGGCCGAAGACAAAGGCAAGCGGTGCGAACATCACGACCCACTTGAGCGGCGATAGGTACAGTGCCGACCCAAGCGAGGTCAGGTACGTGTCAGCGCCGATCTGCGCCACGGCAGCGGCTGGATCGTTCGTCACCGCAAGGCCCGAGATCGCCCATGCGGCTGCAAAGGTGATGAGCATGCCGATAGACATGGTGCCATACACCTTGTTCATGTGGGCGCGCAGGCCCTCGTCGATAGCGGCGGCGCGGGTTCCGGCTCTGGACCGGATGGTCTTCACGTCGGCCATGAATGTCCTCCAAAAAGCTAAATAATGGTTACGGTGCCGGCAATCCGACCCCGGTATTGCATCGAATATCGGGTCAGACGCTTGGTTTTTCAAGAGTTTTAGGATGATAAAAAGAGTAGCTTTCGATAAATCGTCCGGCTTTGCCCAAACCTGATCCAATTGCGTGGCATTTGGTTGTTTTGACTGGTTTTGTGCAGGGGCGGGCAGTCGAATATTTTTCAGTCCATATTGGTCTCGCCCGTTCACAATTCATTGCGATTGGACCGGGTCACTTGGGCAGAGACTCTTCGGCCAATACTGTTCTCTCAGGACCGGTGTCGCCAGAACTGCTGCATCGCACTAGTTTCAGTCGCTCTTTTCGTTCGTCAGACAGCCATCTTCGGGCCCAGGGCGGCTTCGCGGGCTTTTGACCTCAAGTACATGCATAGGTTGAAGCTGAACGTGCAGAGCGTCGGGGCTGAGGACCGCCAAGGGGCCTCGCAAGCGTCGCCAGAACTGGCTCTGTCAGCTGTGCAGAATCGTGGAGGGGAGCCCTCTGCGATTCCCCAAACAAAGCGCCAAGGCTGAAATTCTCAAGCTGATTTTCGTAATTTTCGAATAGAATTCTGGCTTAATGCCACTTATAGGCGAATTTTTGCAATTTATATTGTTGAAATCCTCCAGTAATTCCCCGTCAACTTAATCGTCTGTTAACAAAAGCTTTATCAGCGATCCCCGAGGATGAATTCTCAAATCAAATCACAACCAGAAGGGGGTGCGGAAAACTTTTCAGGGGAAAGTCCCAGAAGTTATTTGGACCTGAGGGATTTCAGCGCTAAGTTGAGTACACGGATAAGGAGATTTATGGTAACACTACTCAAATATTCCGTGTTTCTGGGGAGAAGACGCGAATGTCAGGGTATTTGGACGAACGTTCATGTTCATTTAGTTTGCGTAAGAATGATATAATTGTAAGCTACTGCCCAAGTTAGAGCTTGGTGTATCTGCCACAGTCCCCTTGTCACGTAACGATCCGAATGCATGTAAGCGTTCAATATTTAGAAAGAAAATACCGATGCCCCACAAAGTCGACATCCACGTAGGAAAGCGAATTCGCCAACGCCGTTGGCTGGCAGGTGTGACGCAGCAAAAACTGGCTGAACTTGTCGGTATCAAATTTCAACAGATCCAGAAATACGAAACGGGGGCCAACCGCGTCAGCGCATCGCGTCTTTGGGATATCGCAGACGCCCTGAACGTGAGTGTCGCATATTTCTTCGAAGGAATGGATTCCGAGCAAACCAAGAACCAGGATGTGCCCGACAACATTCCAGCGGATCTGATCGGCGACAAGGAAGCGATGGACCTGGTGCGGTCGTATTACGCAATTCCGGAAAACCAACGCCGCCGTCTGTTCGAACTCGCGCGCGTGCTGAGCGACGTGGCCTAAGGCCGGGTCGTTTCGTCCTATCTTGCAAAGGCTTTCCGATGATGGCAGGCCAAGGCTTATGAAACAGCATCCTCACGATAATCCCGATGTGCTGCGTGTCGGCCATCTGCTTGCAGATGCCGCGCGTCGCGCCACCCTGCCGCATTTCCGGACTGCCGCCTTGGCGACGGACAACAAACTGGCAGAAGGGTATGACCCCGTCACCGAAGCAGACCGTGCCGCCGAACGTGTGATGCGTGAAATCCTGAGCAAAGAGCGCCCGCATGACGCGATACTGGGCGAGGAGTATGGTGCAGAATCCGGTACATCGGGGCTGACCTGGGTGCTGGACCCGATTGATGGCACGCGGGGCTTTGTGTCGGGCACCCCGACTTGGGGCGTGCTGATCGCGCTTGGCGATGACAAAGGCCCCTTTTTCGGTATCATCGACCAGCCTTATATCGGCGAGCGTTTCATCGGCACATCATCTGACGCATCAATGACAGGCGGCAGCGGCACCCATCCGCTGAAAACACGCACGGCGCGCGATATCTCGGAGGCGACCGTTTTCACCACATTCCCCGAAGTCGGTTCTGCTGCGGAAGGGGCTGCCTTTGCCGAAGTCTCCCGCAGGGCGCGCTTGACCCGCTACGGCATGGATTGCTACGCCTATGCCCTGGTCGCAGCGGGACAGGTTGATCTGGTGATCGAAGCGGGGCTGCAGGCTTATGATATTCAGGCACCCATCGCGGTCGTGCAGGCCGCGGGTGGCATCGTGACCGACTGGCAGGGCGGGCCGGCCCATCAGGGTGGCCGTGCTGTTGCGGCGGCGAATGCCGAGATTCATGCGCAGGCGTTGGAAATCCTCAGGACCTGCGCACCATGACAACGCTGCTGATCCGGGGGGCGGATCACGTTCTGACGATGGATGACGACCGGCGCGAACTGGCCGGTGCGGATGTTCTGATGCGCGATGGTGCCATTATCGCCGTTGGTCACGGGCTGGCAACGGAAGACGGGCAGGAGGTTGATACGGTTATCGACGCGCGCGGCTGTGTCGTGACGCCCGGCCTTGTGAACACCCACCACCATTTGTACCAAACGCTGACCCGCGCCGTGCCCGGCGGGCAGGATGCGTTGTTGTTTGGCTGGCTCAAGACGCTTTATCCGATCTGGGCGCGGTTCACACCGGATCACATGTTCACCTCGGCGCAGATCGGGCTGGCTGAACTGGCGCTGTCGGGCTGCACGCTAAGCTCTGATCACCTGTATCTCTACCCCAACGGATCGCGGCTTGAGGATACCATTCATGCCGCTGCCGAAATCGGCCTGCGGTTCCAGCCGACACGCGGCGCGATGAGCATCGGGGAAAGCGACGGCGGTCTGCCGCCCGATACGCTGGTCGAGGACGAGGCCGCGATCCTGAACGACTGCATCCGCGTGATCGACGCCTTCCACGACGCGTCTCCGGCATCTATGTGCCGGGTTGCAATTGCGCCGTGTTCACCATTTTCGGTCAGCCGCGATCTGATGCGCGATGCGGCCCTGCTGGCCCGCGACAAAGGGGTCATGCTGCACACGCATCTGGCCGAGAATGATGAAGATATCGCCTATTCCCTCGAGAAATTCGGCTGCCGTCCGGGCCAATATGCCCAGGACCTGGGCTGGGTCGGCCCCGATGTCTGGCACGCCCATTGCGTAAAACTGGACGCCAGCGAAATCGACCTGTTTGCCCGCACCCGTACCGGTGTGGCGCATTGCCCCTGTTCGAACTGCCGCCTAGGATCCGGAATTGCGCCAATACGCGCCATGCGGGACGCAGGCGTGCCGGTGGGCTTGGGGGTAGACGGATCGGCCAGCAATGATGCCGGCAATCTGGTGGCCGAGGCACGCCAGGCGATGCTGTTGCAGCGCGTCGCGCGCGGGGCCGACGCAATGAGCGCACGCGAAGCGCTCGAGATTGCCACGCGGGGCGGCGCGGATATTCTGGGTCGGCCCGAATGCGGACGCATCGCGGTCGGTGCGCGTGCCGATATCGCCATCTGGGATGTCAGCGGGATTGAGGCGGCTGGCAGTTGGGATCCGGCGGCACTGCTGCTTGCTGGCCCCACGACGGTGCGCGATCTGGTCGTCGAAGGCCGTGTTGTGGTCTCTGACGGCGCGTTGAAAACCATTGATTTACCGGCGCAAATCAGCAGACAGAACCAGATGGCGCGTGGATTGAGAGATAACCGGGCTTGAGGAAGAACAGGTCTTGAGGGATCAGATATGAAGCGCTTGTGCCTATGTGTTGCGGTGATGGTGTCTTTTGGGGGACCTGGATTTGCCAATCCTGAGGCGATGAGAGCGCTGAATGATCTGCGCGCGTCCAAAGGCGTGGCCCCGGTGGTCTATTCAGCCAAGCTTGAGGCCGCAGCGCAGGCGCATGCGCTGGATATGGCCAAGCATGGTTATTTCGCCCATGAGGGTCGCAATGGGTCAAGCGTCGGGGACAGGGTGAAAAAACAGGGCTTTAAATGGTGCTTTGTTGCAGAAAACCTTGCCAAGGGGCAGCGTGACCTGAACCAAGTGATGCAAGCCTGGGCCACGTCGCCGGGTCATTATGCGAACCTGATTCACAAGAAAGCCCGCGCCTTAGGTCTGGTGGAGGGTCCGGACCGGATCTGGGCAATGGTCCTGGCAGCCCCTTGTTGATCAGCGTGCTTGTTGATCCGCCAGGCGGAGCGGCTGCGCCGCATTTTATTCTTGGTGCTTGGCCGGGCGTGAGCCTGCTGCTTTGAGCGCAGCTGCCCGTTGAGGGGCAGGGACGCTCCGCGGGGAGTTTATCTGGCAAAATGAAGCCGGATCAGGCGCGCTTTTGACCGTTGACCCAGACGTCTGTGATTGCGCGGTCGTCGCCCATCATGATGGTGGCAAAAACATTGTCCCAGATGTCGTTCGCCGTCGTGGCGCGTTGGGCAATGGCGGGAGTCGATGCGAGGTCGAGGACCGTGATGTCAGCCTCGAGGCCAGCGCTGAGCGTGCCGACCTTGTCCTGCAGGTGCAGGCTGCGCGCGGAGCCTGCGGTGGCGAGCCACATCAGCTGTGCGGCATGCAGCGGCGTGCCGCGCAATTGCCCGATCTCGTAGGCGGCAGCCATGGTGCGCAGCATCGAGAAAGAAGAGCCTCCGCCGGTATCTGTCGCAAGGCCGATGGGGATGTGGCGCGCGGCGAGACCTGCCATATCGAACAGGCCCGAGCCGATGAAGGTGTTCGAGGTCGGGCAGTGGACCACGGCAGCACCGGTTTCCGACAAGCGATCGATTTCGCGGGGTGTCATGTGGATGGCGTGGCCGAAGACGGCGCGCGGACCGATGAGGCCATGTTCCTCGTAGGTATCCAGATAGTCGCGGGCGTGGGGGACCAGATCGCGGACCCATGCGATTTCATCCACCTGTTCGCTTAGGTGCGTCTGCATCAGGCAGTCGGTGCGTTCGGCCCAAAGCGCGCCGAGAGCCGCCAGTTGATCCGCGCTTGAGGTGGGCGTGAAGCGCGGTGTGATCGCATAGCTGGCGCGTCCCTTGCCGTGCCAACGGTCGATCAGCGCCTTGCTGTCGTCATAGCCCGTCTGCGCCGTGTCCAGCAGCCCGTCCGGTGCATTGCGGTCCATGCAGGTCTTGCCGGTCACGATCCGCTGGCCGCGGGTGCTGGCGGCTTCAAAGATTGCATCGACGCTATGGGGGGCGATGGTCGCGTAGGAACAGACCGTCGTGGTCCCGTGATCCAGCGTCAGATCCAGATAGCGGCCGGCGATCTTGGCAGCATAGGCTGGATCTGACAGGCGCATTTCTTCTGGAAAGGTGTAGAGGTTCAGCCAGTCGATCAATCGTTTTCCCCAGCTCGCGATCATGGCGGTTTGGGGATAGTGCACATGGGCATCCACAAATCCCGGACAGATCAGCGCATCGCCATAATCGGTCACCTGTGCGTGCGGGTGGGCGGCGCGCAATTTCGCTGCCGGCCCTGTCGCCGCAATATGACCGCCTTCGATCAGAACGCCGCCTGCGCTGTCGATATGGACGGTTTCATCCCAGCTGTCGGTAAGCGGGTTGCCGGAAAAATGCAGGGTCTGGCCCAGAAGAAGTGATTGATGTGTCATGGGCCCATTCTAGGGCCTGGCCGGGGCAGGGACAATCGCCCAATCGTCCCTTTGGGCACCATTGTATCCGCTTGCTGGCCCCCCTATTGTCTGCGTCACAGGAAAAGGGGTGTGACATGGCTGACGAACTTCAAGAACTTGATCCCCCCGTTGAAACAGCGGACGATTCCGAAGCCTACAGGTTGAATCCGAAGGCTGTTGCCTCGATCCTTTATGCGGTCGAGATTGACGATGCCGCCAAGCTGACCGAGCTGATGGAGCCGCTGCACCCGGCCGACATCGCCGACCTTCTCGAGCAGATCAGCAGTTTTGAACGTACCAAGCTGATCCGGCTGTATGACCGCGAATTTGACGGTGAAATCCTGTCGGAACTGGATGAATCCATCCGTGAGGAAGTCATTGGCATCCTCACGCCTCAGGTCTTGTCCGACGCGGTGCGCGACATGGACAGCGACGATGTCGTCGACCTGATCGAAGACCTCGAGGATGCGCAGGCCGAAGCGATTTTGGGTGCGCTCGAAGACGTGGACCGCGCCGCGGTCGAGCAGGCGATGGCCTATCCGGAATATTCCGCCGGCCGTCTGATGCAGCGCGAGGTCGTGATGGCCCCCGAACACTGGACGGTGGGCGAGGCGATCGATTATCTGCGCAAGACCCCCGAGGATGATTTGCCCGATCAGTTCTATCACGTGGTAATGGTCGATCCGCGTCTGCATCCGGTGGGCAATGTAACGTTGGGCAAGCTGATGCGGTCGAAGCGGACGACGCCGCTGCACGATATTCTTGAGGACACGTTTCAGGTGATCCCCGCGACCCAGCCTGAAAGCGATGTGGCCTATGCGTTCAACCAGTACCATTTGATTTCAGCCCCCGTCGTCGATGACGAAGGACGGTTGATCGGGGTCATTACGATTGATGACGCGATGGCCGTTCTGGACGAAGAACACGAAGAAGACATCCTGCGTCTGGCGGGTGTCGGTGAAGGGTCGCTGTCGGATCGCGTGATCGAAACGACAAAGCAGCGCCTGCCGTGGTTGGCGGTCAACCTGGTGACCGCGATTGCGGCATCCATGGTGATTTCCCAGTTCGAGGTCGCGATCGCCCAGATCGTGGCGCTGGCCGTTTTGATGCCGATTGTCGCATCCATGGGGGGCAATGCGGGCACCCAAAGCCTGACGGTGGCCGTGCGCGCCATTGCGACACGTGACCTTACCGGATCGAACGTCTGGCGGGTGATCCGGCGTGAATGTCTGGTCGGCCTGATCAATGGCGTGATCTTTGCCGTCGTCATGGGGGTGGTCGGCCTTGTCTGGTTCGGATCGCCCGCGTTGGGATATGTGATTGCATCGGCGATGGTGATCAACATGGTCGTGGCGGGGCTGGCCGGCACGGGGATACCGATTGTTCTGGAACGGGTCGGCGTCGATCCGGCGCTGGCCTCGGGCGCGTTTGTGACGACGGTTACCGATGTGGTGGGCTTTTTCGCCTTTCTCGGCCTTGCCGCCGCCGTGCTGCTGTGACCGATCTGGCTGCGATCAAGGATGCCGCCCGCAAGGCAGGTTTTGCCCGGCGCAAACCGCTGTTCGCGTCTGCCAATGACGCGCAGGCCGGCTATCTAAGCGAGGTGCTGGCAGGCTATCGCGGTGTGTCCCTGTCTGGGTTCATGCCGATCAGAACCGAAATCGACCCACGCCCTGCCATGGCCGAGGCCTCGGCCCATGGTCCCGTGGGGGTGCCCGTGATCATCGGCGCGCAGCAACCGTTGCGCTTTTCACGCTGGACGCCGGATGGCGCGATGATCGACGGTGCCTTTGGGGCAAGAATCCCTGAGGTGATGGATTTTTTCGACCCCGAGATCGTGATCGTCCCCTTGCTGGCCTTCACGCGGCGGGGCGACCGGCTGGGGTATGGCGGCGGATTTTACGACCGCACGCTGGAACAGTTGCGCGGGCGGCGTGCCACGCTGGCCATCGGTTTTGCCTTTGCGGGGCAAGAGGTCGACGCCTTGCCGGTTGAGCCGACGGATCAACCGCTGGACATGATCGTGACCGAGGCCGGCGTCATTGATATCAGCCGCTGACCCGATGGCGCTTATCCCATGATATTGGCGCTCGCGATCCTTGGCACGGTGGCACTGGCGGCGGTCGCGCTGTGGTCGCGGCCGGTGCGGCGCAGCGTGACATGGGCGGCGATGACGACACCGTTGGCGTCGATCATCGGCAGCGGGTTTCTGGTGCTGGGGCCGATCCTGATGGCGCATTACGGATGGCTGGCCCCGGTGGTCATGGCGGTCCTGTGTGGCATCGCCTATCTCTTCGGGGCCGCAATCCGCCACAATATGCGCCAGATCGAGGCGGGCGATGCGATGCCCAAAGGGCTCGAGGCTGCGTCATCCTGGGCGCTGAGTTTTGCCTATATCGTGTCTGTCGCCTATTACCTGAACCTGTTCGGGGCCTTTGGCGTCAGCCTGACCCCCTTTGATGGCGCGCTTGGGGCCAAGCTGCTGACCAGTGCCGTCTATCTGCTGATCCTGACCGTCGGCTGGACGCGCGGCTTTGCGTCGCTTGAGCGGTTGGAGTATGTCAGCGTCACGATCAAGCTGGCGATCATCGCGGGCCTGCTGGTGGCCCTGGCGGCATTCTTCTGGGGCAAGGTCCAAACCGGCGCGCTGGTCATGATCCCGATGGAGATGTCCGGTTGGGCGGCGGTGACGCTGGCTTTTGGCCTTATCGTCACGGTGCAGGGCTTCGAGACCTCGCGCTATCTGGGGGCAAGTTACGATACGCGGACGCGGGTCCGGTCGATGAAGTGGGCGCAATGGCTGTCGACGCTGATCTACATGGTCTACATCGTGCTGCTGGCCTATGTGTTCCGGCGCGAAGAACTGCATTTCAGCGAAACGGCGATCATCGACATGATGGCCGACGTCGCCCCGATCTTGCCGCTGCTGCTGGTCGGTGCTGCGCTGGCCGCGCAGTTCAGCGCGGCGGTGGCCGACACCAGCGGGTCGGGCGGGCTGATGTCAGAGCTGTCGGCAAGGCGTATTTCCGTGCGCACGGGATATCTGCTGCTGACAGTGATCGGGCTGGTGCTGACATGGGCGGCGGATGTGTTCCAGATTATCAGTTATGCCTCGCGGGCCTTTGCATTCTACTATGCGCTGCAGGCGGTGATCGCGTCCCTTGGTGCCGCGAAAAACGGCGCGCAGAACCGCAGCATCGGCTTTGGCGCGCTTGCCTTTCTGGGCGCAGCGATCGCAGTGTTCGGCCACGCGGTCGAAGGCTAGAAACAGCGGCTTTCTGCGGGGCGGTGCGAAAATACCGTCAGGGTTGCTCTTGCCCTCGGGGCCATCACAGCCTAACGCTTGCCCCATGAAAATACTCTTTCTTGGCGATGTCATGGGCCGCTCCGGCCGCCGCGCGATCAGCGAAAACCTGCCCCGTCTGCGCAAGGACTGGAAGCTGGATTTCATCGTGGTGAACGGCGAAAACGCAACCTCGGGGATGGGGCTGTCCGGCACCCACGCCAAGACGCTGTTTGAGGCCGGGGCCGATTGCCTGACCCTTGGCGATCACTCCTTTGACCAAAAGGACATGCTGAGCTTTATCGAACAGGAACAGCGCATCATCCGGCCGCTGAACTTTTCGAAAAACGCACCGGGCCGGGGCGCGCGCCTGTTCACCGCGCAAAACGGGCGCAAGGTGCTGGTGGTTCAGGCCCTAGGGCAGGTGTTCATGAAACGCCCCTTCGACGATCCGTTTTCCGCGCTGGAACCCGTGCTGAAAACCCACCCCCTTGGCGGGCTGGCATCTGCGGTGATCGTCGACATGCATTGCGAAGCGACCTCCGAAAAGATGGCGATGGGCCATTGGTGCGACGGGCGTGCCAGCCTTGTCGTGGGCACCCACACCCATGTGCCGACATCCGACGCGATGATCCTGCCGGGCGGCACGGCCTATCTGACCGATGCGGGCATGTGCGGCGATTATCATTCCGTCATCGGGATGGAAAAGACCGAACCCATGCGCCGCTTCATCACCGGCATGCCCAAGGACCGCTTTACCCCCGCCAACGACGAAGCAACATTGTCAGGGGTCTATATCGAAACCGATGACCGTACCGGCAAGGCCACCCGCATCGTGCCCGTGCGTCAGGGCGGGAAGCTGCAACAAAGCGCGCCGTGACCGGTCGGCAGACTGTCCTTTACACCGCATTTCTGGCGGTGCTTGGGGCCGGGTGGGGCTTTACCCAGCCATTGACCAAGATCGCGGTCAGCACAGGCTACCAGCATTTCGGGCTGGTGTTCTGGCAAATGGTGATCGGCGCGGTGTTCATGACGGCGATCAACGCCGCTCGTGGCAAACGCCTGCCTTTCGGTCCACGCTATCTGCGGCTCTATCTTATTCTCGCGATGATCGGAACGGTGCTGCCGAACTCTGCCTCGTATCAGGCGGCGGTCTGGCTGCCGTCTGGCGTGTTGTCGCTGCTGCTTAGCCTTGTGCCGATGTTTGCCTTTCCGGTGGCCCTGGCGATGGGGCAGGACCATTTCAGCTTTCGCCGCCTTGGCGGGCTGGCCTGCGGCCTTCTGGGGGTGATCCTTCTGGTGGCACCGGGAACGGATATGTCGATGGACCTGCCGGTCTTCTGGATCTGCATCGGTCTGATCGCGGGCCTGTGCTATGCTTTCGAAGGCAATATCGTCGCCAAATGGGGCACCCTTGATCTGGATGCGTTTCAGGTGCTGCAAGGCGCGTCGATCATCGGCGCGCTCCTGTTGCTGCCGCTGACCCTGATGACCGGACAATTCATCGATCCGACACCGCCTCTGGACGGCCCGCAATGGGCACTGGTCGTGTCATCCGTCGTCCATGTGCTGGTCTATGCAGGCTACATGTGGCTGGTCGGAAAGGCGGGGTCGGTTTTTGCCGTGCAGGTCAGTTATCTGGTGACGGGATTCGGGTTGATCTGGGCCAAGATCATCCTGTCGGAAACCTACGCGCCGACCCTTTGGCTGGCCCTCGCGATGATGTTCGCCGGATTGTATCTGGTGCAGCCTCGCCCCAAAGCGGCGCTTGCCCAAGTAGCGGCAATCGGCGACACTGATCGCTGATTTAATTCTCGGATAGGCTGGATATACCCCGAATGGACCCTTTCGACCTGTCGCAAAGCACCTCAGCTGTTCTGGCGCTGACGATCGTCGTGATCATGTTCATCATGTTCCTGCGCGAATCTCTTCCAACCGAAGTTGTGGCGCTGACGGGGGCGGCCGTCATGCTGGTGCTGGGCATTCTGCCTTACGAAGACGCGCAGGCCGTGTTGCAAAACGCAGCCCCCTGGACGATCGCGGCCATGTTCATCGTGATGGGGGCGCTGGTGCGGACCGGTGCCCTGGACGTGCTGACGCGGCTTGCGGAACGCTATGCGAAAACGCACCCAAAAACGGCAGTGGTGGGCGTGATCGTCGCGGTCATGGCGGCCTCGGCGATCATGAACAACACGCCAGTGGTGGTGGTGATGATCCCCGTCGTCGTGCAACTAAGCCAGAGCTTGGGCACCAAGGCGTCCAAGCTGCTGATCCCGCTCAGCTATGCGGCGATCATGGGCGGGTCCCTGACGCTGATCGGGACCTCGACCAACCTGTTGGTGGATGGTGTGGCGCGCAGTCAGGGCCTTGAACCGTTCGGGATCTTCGAGATTCTGCCCATCGGTCTTGTGGTCTGCGCCTGGGGCCTGATCTACATGGCGCTTTTCGCGCCCAGGCTTTTGCCGGCCCGCGACAGCATGGCCAACATGTTGTCTGACCGATCAAAGATGAAGTTTTTCACCGAGGCAGTCATTCCCCCGGAATCCAACCTGATCGGCCGCGACGTATTGGATGTGCAACTTTTCAAACGCGAAGGCGTGCGGCTGATCGACGTGGTGCGCGGCGATCTGTCCCTGCGTCGCGATCTGGCAGCCGTCCAGCTTCAGGTCGGTGACCGCGTGGTCTTGCGGACCCAGATGACGGAACTGCTCAGCCTGCAAGCCAACAAGGAACTCAAGCGCGTCGATCAGGTGTCGGCGGTCGAAACGTCAACTGTCGAAGTACTGATCACACCGGGCTGCAAGATGGTGGGCCGCTCGCTTGGCGCGCTGCGCCTGCGCCGGCGCTACGGGGTCTATCCGCTGGCAGTGCACCGGCGGAACCAGAACATCGGGCGTCAGCTGGATGATCTGATCGTCAAGGTCGGCGATACCTTGTTGCTGGAAGGGGCCATGGGCGACATCCAGCGTCTCGCCTCTGACATGGACATGGTTGATGTCTCGCAACCTTCGGCGCGGGCGTTCCGGCGGGGCCATGCCCCCATCGCCATCGCGGCGCTGACGGGGATCGTGGTCCTTGCCGCGCTTAACGTGGCTCCGATCCTGCTGCTTGCCATCCTTGCCGTCGCTCTCGTGCTGGTCACCGGCTGCATCGACGCCGAAGAAGCCTTCAGCTTCGTAGATGGCAGACTGCTGGCGCTGATCTTCTCGATGCTCGCGGTCGGTGCCGGCCTGCAAAATTCGGGCGCGATCAACCTGATCGTGGACAACATCTCGCCTTACCTCGGTACGTTGTCGCCGTTCTATGTGATCTTCGCGGTCTTTCTGTTGACCACTGTCCTGACCGAGATCGTTTCGAACAATGCCGTCGCCGTCATCATGACCCCCATCGCGATCAGCCTCGGATCCGCCCTTGGCATGGACCCGCGCCCGCTGGTGGTCGCCGTGATGATCGCGGCATCCTGTGCCTTCGCGACCCCGATTGGATACCAGACCAATACGTTGGTCTACGGGCCGGGCGGCTACCGGTTTACCGACTTCATGCGCATCGGCATTCCCCTGAACCTCAGCATGTCGCTGCTCGCCTCAGCCGTAATCCCCCTGATCTGGTAGGCCAACGCCCTTTTTTCCAAATGGTTCAAAATCCCGGGGGCGTGGGGGCTGGCCCCCACTTGTTGGAGGGGTTCGGGCTGGCTCCAGTATCCAGCGTGCCCGATGGGCTGGCCCCTACGGCACACCTCAGACCCATTCACAAAGGCCAGAACACCAGGATCGCAGGAATCGAAACCGCAACGACGATGATCTCGAGCGGCAGTCCCATCCGCCAATAGTCGCCAAAGGAATAGCCCCCCGGGCCCAGGATCAACGTGTTGTTCTTATGCCCGATCGGGGTCAGAAAGGCGCTGGACGCGGCAACAGCCACGGCCATCAGGAACGGATCAGGCGACACGCCCAAGGTCTGCGCCATCTGTATGCCGACCGGGGCGGCCACGATGGTCGTGGCGGTATTGTTCAGAACGTCGGACAAGGTCATCGTTACCACCATCAGCACCGTCAGCACCATCCATGCAGGCCACCCGTCGGTCAGTCCGACCAAGGTGCCGGCGATCAATTCGGTACCGCCCGATGTCTCGAGCGCTGCGCCCAGCGGAATCATTGATCCCAGCAGCACGACGACGGGCCATTCGATATGGGTGTAAAGTTCGGACAGCGGTATGATCTTGGCCAGAACATAGCACACGACGACCAGCCCAAGGGCGATTGGCAGATAGATCAGGCCAAAGCTGGCTGCGGTGACGGCCCCGGCGAACAGGCTGATGGCCAGCCAGACCTTGCTGTTTTCCGTCACCGCAAGGCCGCGGTCGGCCAGAGGCAGGACGCCCAGCCATTCGACCACATGGGCCGATGTATCGCGCGGGACCAGCAGCAACAGAATATCGCCGGTCTCGATTTCGGTCTTGCGCAACTGCGAGGTGATCCGGTTGCCGCGCCGCGAGATGCCCAGCAGCACCGTCCTTTGCCGCCATGACAGCCCGATCGACTGGGCCGAGCGCCCGATGAGGCGGGAATCATTGGGGACCACGACCTCGATAATTTCGACGCCTTCACCGCTTGCGTTCAAAAGGTCTTCGCGGCCCTTGTCGGCGACCTGCAAGTTCAAGGTGCTGCGAAATTCATCCAGCGCATCCGGTCGCGCCTCAAGCACCAAAGCATCCCCCGCACGCAGTGCAACACTGCGCGACTGGCCGTAAAGCCGTGCCCCATCGCGTACCAGACCCAGGATTGCCACGTCGGACTTGTCGGCGGTTTCCTGCAATTCGCCCAGCCGCTTGCCGATCAGCGGGCTGTCTTTGGGGACCGTCAGTTCCGCGAGATACTGTGACAGGTCTTCGGGCTTGAGGGCCGCATCATCGCGCGGCGGGATCAGCCGCCAGCCAACAAGCGCGACAAAAGCAAGACCCGCAATCGCGGCGATGCCCCCGACAGGGGCGAAATCGAACATGCTGAAGGGTCGCCAAGGGATTCCTGCCGGATCGAGGCGATGATGATGTTGGGCGGTGTCCCGATCAGCGTGACCATGCCGCCCAGAATCGTCGCAAAGCTGAGCGGCATCAGGCTGAGACCGGGGTTGCGCCCGGCCTTGCGTGCGGTCTGGATGTCGACGGGCATCAGCAGGGCAAGGGCGGCGACATTGTTCATGAAGGCCGACAGCACGCCCCCGATCATCCCCATCAGCGTGATATGCGCGCCCAGACTGCGCGAGGCATCGACCAGGGTGCGGGTGATCAGCAGCACCGCGCCGGACCGCACCAGCCCGGCCGAGACCACCAGCACAAGGGCGACCACCAGCGTGGCAGGGTGGCCAAAGCCGTCAAAGGCGCTTTTGCTGTCCACCACCCCCAGGACCACCGCGATCATCAGTGCCGAGAAGGCCACCAGATCGTACCGGAACCGGCCCCAAAGCAGCATGCCGAAGACAGCCGCGAAGAGCGTGAAGAGAATGATTTGATCTTGAGTCATGAGCTGGGATTACCTTGTGGCGTGCGGTCATGGGCGTTTGCTCTTGGCTTAGCAGTCGGAATGGGGGCTGTCTGCCCCCAAACCCCCGAGGATATTTTCGAGCCAGAGAAGCAGGCATTTCGCCTGTGAGGGTGTCTTGTTTGCACGCAACGGCTGGCCTATAGAGGGCGAAACAGGGTTTTCGCAGACGAGGTTATCATGGCAGGCCACTCAAAATGGGCAAACATCCAGCACCGTAAGGGGCGGCAGGACAAATTGCGCGCCAAGGTGTTCTCGAAGATGTCGAAGGAGATCACGGTCGCGGCCAAGATGGGCGATCCCGATCCGGACAAGAACCCGCGGTTGCGCCTGGCGGTCAAGGAAGCGAAATCGGTTTCCGTGCCCAAAGACGTGATCGACCGCGCGATCAAGAAATCGCAGGCGGGGGACGGTGAGGATTACGAAGAAATCCGCTATGAGGGCTATGGGCCCAATGGCGTTGCCGTCATCGTCGAGGCGATGACTGACAACCGCAACCGGACCGCATCGGTCGTGCGGTCCACATTTACCAAGAACGGCGGCAATCTGGGTGAAACCGGCAGCGTCGGGTTCATGTTCGACCGCAAGGGCGAGATTACCTATCCGGCGTCGGTGGGCGATGCAGATACGGTGATGATGGCCGCGATCGAAGCAGGGGCCGAAGACGTCGAATCGTCAGAGGACGGGCATGTCATCTGGTGCCTTGATACCGATCTGAACGAGGTCGCCACCGCCCTCGAGGCCGAGTTGGGCGAATCCGACAGCACCAAGCTGGTCTGGAAGCCGTCCATCACGACCGAGATGGATCTGGAGAGCATGCAGAAGCTGATGAAGCTGATTGACGCGCTGGAAGACGACGACGACGTGCAGCGGGTCACCACGAACTTCGAGGCCTCGGACGAGGTCATGGAGCAGCTTGAGTAACGCCATTCGACTGGACGTGATTTCGGCATAGATAAAAAAACCGCCCACCTTAATGAGGGGGCGGTTTTTTCTTTCATGCGGGTAAGGGAGGTTACCCGAACATGCGTGACATGCTTAAAAACACGCCACCGGTCTTTTGTTTTTGCGTTTTGACCGGTTTTTGCTGTGCAATCTTGGCCAGAACCCGTTTGATGTCGTTCAGGCGCGTCAGGGCTTTTGCGCCGCCGGCACTGGCTTGAACGCCAAGGATTTTGGACTGTGTGTGCAAGGCTGCCTCGATCAAGGCGAGTTCATCCTGGCTGATTTCCAGCTTCTGTTTATCGTCAAACATGACATCGTTCCTTTGTAGAGTGAGCGTCACATAGGGAGCCTGAGCGCGTTACACCAGTAGCAACGGGACCGATCACGTATTTGTTTCATCGAAGAGCTGAAATAAATCGTTTTTTGCGTCGGTGAGAAGTTGCGCTTGGGTGTGTCAGGTTTCGCTGCTACTCCCAAGCCAACGCTGCCAAGGGCTTCATTCATATGCTTTCTTTCTTTCCGGGCTTTGCCTTGGGCTTTACCCTGATTTTGGCGATCGGTGCGCAAAACGCCTTTGTACTGCGTCAGGGGTTGCGGCGGCATCATGTGTTCTGGGTTTGTCTGACCTGCGCGCTGTCGGATGCGGTGCTGATCGCGGCCGGGGTTTCAGGCTTTGGCGCGCTGGCAGAGGCCGTGCCATGGTTCGAAGTGGTGATGCGCTTTGGCGGTGCGGCGTTCCTGATCTGGTACGGGGCACAGAACGCGCTGTCAGCGTGGCGCGGCGGTGCAGCGCTCGAGGCGGAAGGGGACAACACCCTGAGCTTGCGGCGCACATTGCTGACCTTGCTGGCGCTGACCTGGCTGAACCCGCATGTCTATCTGGACACGGTCGTGTTGCTGGGGTCGGTGTCGGCGCAATATGACAACCGGCTGGCCTTTGGGGTCGGTGCTGTCATGTCGAGCTTTGTTTTCTTTTTCGGCCTCGGTTACGGGGCGCGGATGCTGAGCCCGGTTTTTGCGCGGCCCCGCAGCTGGCAGGTTCTGGATGCGTTGATCGCGCTGACCATGTGGGCGATTGCGTTGAAACTTTTGTGGATGTGATCTTGTCCTTGCCGTCGCTTTGGGAAATGTTGGCGATATGACAACAGCCCTGCCTCATCGTCCCGTCATCGGCATCTTCTGGATGGTCGTGACCGGACTTTTGTTCATCTGCGTCACCGCACTTGTGAAACACATGGGGCCGCGCCTGCCGTCGGCCGAGGCGGCGCTGATCCGCTATTCCTTCGGGCTGGTGTTCCTGCTGCCCGCCATCGGGTCGCTGCGCTCCGCCCATCTGACCCGTCGGCAGTGGACGTTGTTCAGCATTCGCGGGGGGTTGCATGCCTTGGGCGTGATCTTGTGGTTCTACGCCATGACCCGCATTTCCATCGCCGAAGTGACCGCGATGAATTACATGGCCCCGATTTATGTCACCATCGGTGCGGCGTTGTTTCTGGGGGAAACCCTTGCCTTGCGGCGGATCATCGCCGTCATTCTGGGGCTGCTGGGGGCCGTGATCATCCTGCGCCCCGGATTTCGCGAGCTGAGCAACGGGCATTTTGCGATGCTGATTGCAGCGGTCGTATTCGGCGGGGCCTATCTGCTGGCCAAGGTGCTGACGGACGAGGTCAAGCCGGCGGTCGTGGTCGCGATGATGTCGATCTTCGTGTCGCTGTTCTTGCTGCCCTTTGCGCTGCCGGTCTGGATCACCCCCACCTGGGAGGAGATCGGGATTCTTGCCGCTGTCGCCTGTTTCGCCACTGCCGGGCATTACACCATGACGCTTGCCTTTGCTGCGGCCCCGTTGACTGTGACGCAACCGGTGACGTTTCTGCAGCTGGTCTGGGCGACGATCCTGGGCGCTGTGGTCTTTGTCGAACCGATTGATATCTGGGTGGTCATCGGCGGTACCGTGATCCTTGGATCGGTCACGTTCATCACCTGGCGCGAGGCGATGTTGAACCGGCAGATCACGCCCCCAAGCCCGGCGACCAAGTTCTAGCTTTATATTGACTTGCCAGTCAATAAAATTAGAGTGCCTGGCAGCGACTTCAATTACTGCTAGGATTCTACATGCCCAAACTTGGAATGGAGCCCATTCGCCGCGATGCCTTGGTCAAGGCCACGATCGCCGAAATCGGGGCAGCGCAATCGTTGGACGTCACCGTGGGCCAGATCGCGCGGCGTGCGGGCATGTCTTCGGCATTGGCACATCACTATTTCGGCGGCAAGGACCAGATATTTCTGGCCGCCATGCGCTATATCCTGTCCGAATACAGCGCCGAAGTCCGCCGCGAATTGCGTCAGGCTAAAAAGCCGCTGGAACGTGCCGAAGCGATCATTCGCGCCAGTTTCGACGAAAGCTGTTTTGATCCCGCGACGGTCAGCGCCTGGATGACGCTTTATGCATCCTCGCGCACCAACGTTGAGACCTACCGTCTGCTGGTTGTCTATCAGGCGCGGCTGCGGTCGAACCTGACCCATGCGCTGCGGCCGATCTCGGTCCAGCCGGAACAGGACGCCGAAACCTTGGCGGCCCTGATTGACGGGCTGTACCTGCGCGCGGCCCTGTCCGACAGTGGCAGTTCAAAGCAGGCCTGTGCGCAGGCGCAGGCGCTGCTTGCCACCTTGGTAGGGGGCCAGTCATGACAAAACCCAACATCCTGATCCTGATGGTCGACCAGCTGAACGGCACGCTGTTCCCCGATGGTCCGGCAGAGTGGCTGCAAGCGCCGAACCTCAAGAAACTGGCGGCACGGTCGACGCGTTTCAAGAACGCCTATACCGCCAGCCCGCTGTGCGCGCCGGGTCGTGCGGCGTTCATGTCCGGTCAATTGCCAAGCGCCACGGGGGTCTATGACAACGCGGCGGAATTTCCGTCCAGCGTGCCGACCTACGCACATCACTTGCGCCGCGCGGGCTATCACACCTGCCTGTCGGGCAAGATGCACTTCGTCGGCCCCGACCAGCTGCACGGGTTCGAGGAACGCCTGACCACCGACATCTATCCCGCTGATTTCGGCTGGACGCCGGATTACCGCAAGCCCGGTGAACGGATCGACTGGTGGTATCACAATATGGGATCGGTGACCGGTGCCGGCGTGGCCGAGATCACCAACCAGATGGAATATGACGATGCCGTCGCCTTCGAGGCCACGCGCAAGATTTACGATCTGTCGCGGGGCCTTGATGATCGCCCGTGGTGCATGACGGTCAGCTTTACCCACCCGCATGACCCTTACGTGGCGCGCAAGAAATATTGGGATCTGTACAACGACTGCGACCATCTGCTGCCGCAGGTGCCCGATCTGGGCTATGAAGCGCAGGACCCGCATTCCAAACGGATCTTTGATGCCAATGACTGGCGCAGCTTTGACATCACCGAAGACAACATCAAACGGTCCCGCCAGGCGTATTTCGCCAACATCAGCTATCTTGACGACAAGATCGGCGAGATTTTGCAAACCCTCGAGGATACCCGGCAAGAGGCGATCATCGTCTTCGTGTCGGACCACGGCGATATGCTGGGCGAACGCGGCCTTTGGTTCAAGATGAGCTTTTTCGAAGGCTCGTCGCGCGTGCCGATGATGATCGCAGCCCCGCAGATGGAGCCCGGTTTGAACGAAACACCGGTCAGCAATATCGACGTCTGCCCGACGCTATGTGATCTTGCGGGCGTGTCGATGGACGAGGTGATGGAATGGACCACCGGCCAGTCGCTGGTCCCCATGGGGCAGGGGGTGGAACGCACCGAACCTGTGGCCATGGAATACGCCGCCGAAGGCACGCAAGCCCCGATGGTATCGCTGCGCTATGGCAAGTGGAAATACAACCGCTGCACGCTGGACCCCGACCAGCTGTTCGATCTGGACGCCGACCCGCACGAACTGACCAATCTGGCCGAAGAACCCGCCCATCAGGGCACGCGCCAAACCCTGCGCGCCAAGGCCGATGCCCGCTGGGATCTGGACGCCTTTGACGCCGATGTGCGCAAAAGCCAGGCCCGCCGCTGGGTCGTCTACGAGGCGCTGCGCGAAGGGGGCTATTACCCTTGGGATTACCAGCCCCTGCGCAAGGCGTCAGAGCAATACATGCGCAATCACATGGACTTGAATGTTCTGGAAGAAAACAAGCGCTTCCCCCGCGGGGAGTAACCGCTGTCCGGCCCCCGCGCGGGGCGCAGAACCGAATTGAGAGAGAACTATGCATACCCAACCCACCGCCAGCCATTTCATCAACGGTGCCTATGTCGAAGACACCAGCGGAACACCGATCAAGGTCATCTATCCCGCGACAGGCGCAGTGATTGCCACCGTGCATGCCGCCACGCCCGATGTCATTGAACAGGCCATCACCTCGGCACGGGCGGCACAGGTGGCATGGGCTGCGATGACCGGCACGGAACGGGGCCGTATCCTGCGCCGCGCCGCCGACATCATGCGCGAGCGCAACCACGACCTGTCGATCCTTGAAACCTACGACACCGGCAAACCCTATCAGGAAACATCGGTGGCGGATGCAACCAGCGGGGCGGATGCGTTGGAGTATTTCGGCGGGATCGCGGCATCCCTGACCGGCGAGCATATTCAACTGGGCGAAGACTGGGTCTATACCCGCCGCGAACCGTTGGGTCTGTGCGTGGGCATCGGCGCATGGAACTATCCGACGCAAATCGCCTGCTGGAAGGGCGCGCCCGCGCTGGCGTGTGGCAATGCGATCATCTTCAAGCCGTCGGAAACAACGCCGCTTTGCGCGCTGAAAGTGGCCGAGATTTTGCACGAAGCAGGCCTGCCTGCGGGCCTTTACAACGTCGTGCAGGGCATGGGCGAGGTGGGTGCATCGCTGGTCAGCGACCCGCGCGTCGACAAGGTATCCCTGACAGGTTCCGTCCCCACGGGCCGCAAGGTCTATGCGGCTGCGGCGTCGGGCATCAAAGCGGTCACGATGGAACTGGGCGGCAAGTCCCCCATCATCGTGTTCGAGG
Organism: Roseobacter sp. GAI101; assembly: GCF_000156335.1. Classification (GTDB taxonomy): domain Bacteria; phylum Pseudomonadota; class Alphaproteobacteria; order Rhodobacterales; family Rhodobacteraceae; genus Sulfitobacter. The sequence continues at coordinate 1,510,814 of NZ_DS999213.1, read as the reverse complement.
ATGCCGACATCGAAAACGCCGTCAGCGGCGCGATCCTGGGCAACTTCTACAGCTCCGGTCAGGTCTGTTCGAACGGCACGCGGGTCTTTGTACATGCAGACATCAAGGAAGCATTCCTGAAACGGTTGGCCGAACGGCTGGACGGGGCGGTGATTGGCGATCCGATGGACCCCGAAACCAGCTTTGGGCCGATGGTGTCCAAACGTCAGCTGGACATCGCGCTTGGCTATATCGAAAAGGGCAAGGCCGAGGGCGCGCGGCTGGTCTATGGCGGCAAGGCGATCGACGGCGACGGGTTCTACATGCAGCCAACCGTCTTTGCCGATGTCACCGACGACATGATCATCGCGCGCGAAGAAATTTTCGGGCCGGTCATGTCCGTGCTTGATTTCACCGATGAAGATGACGTGATGGCGCGGGCCAATGACACGGAATTCGGCCTTGCTGCCGGTGTCTTTACCCGCGATCTGGCCCGTGCGCACCGCGTCGCGGCCAATTTCCAGGCCGGGACATGCTATATCAACACCTATAACGACGCGCCGGTCGAAGCCCCGTTCGGGGGCATGAAGAATTCCGGCGTGGGCCGCGAGAATTCCAAGGCGGCGATCGAACATTATAGCCAGATCAAATCCGTCTACGTGCGCATGGGCGATATGGAAGCGCCCTTCTGACGCCGGCGTGATCCAAAGGTGCGCTGACGCGCATTCGGTCATTGGCATGTGATGCGCCCTGAGCCCACCTGCTTGATGGCTGGGGGCGTTGCGGGCGAGATGTTTGTTTGCTGAGAGGTGCTTGAGGGATCAATCCGATCCTCAAGTCACCTGATCAATTTTAAGGTGCGAGTCCCATGCGCCTCAAGGACAAGCCGCGCAGATGCGCGGTGCCTCACGGCATCCTTGACCCGCCTGAGACTCACGAGAAGGAGCTGGGGATGCAAGCTGAGTTTATCATTGTTGGCGCGGGCAGCGCCGGATGCGCAATGGCCTATCGTCTGGCCAGGGCCGGGCGCAAGGTTCTGGTGATCGAACATGGCGGGAGCGATGCGGGCCCTTTCATCCAGATGCCTGCCGCCTTGTCCTACCCGATGAACATGAAACGCTATGACTGGGGCTATACCTCAGAACCCGAACCGCATCTGGGCAACCGGCGTCTGGCCTGCCCACGCGGCAAGGTGATCGGCGGGTCGTCGTCGATCAACGGCATGGTCTATGTGCGCGGACATGCGATGGATTACGACCATTGGGCCGACCAGGGGGCCGATGGCTGGGGCTATGCCGATGTCCTACCCTATTTCAAGCGGATGGAGACGTGGCACCACAACGGTCACGGCGGCGATCCTGATTGGCGGGGCACCGACGGCCCGCTGCACGTCAGCCGGGGCCCCCGCGAGAACCCCCTGTTCGAGGCTTTCGTCGCGGCAGGCAAGCAGGCGGGATACGAGGCGACCGACGATTACAACGGTGAAAAGCAAGAGGGCTTTGGCCCGATGGAACAGACGGTCTGGAAGGGCCGGCGCTGGTCCGCGGCGAACGCCTATTTGCGGCCCGCGCAGAAGACCGGCAATGTCGAGGTGATCCGCGCCCTTGCACAGCGCGTCGTGATCGAAGACGGGCGTGCCGTGGGGGTCGAGGTGCGGCGGGCAGGTAAGCGAGAGGTTTTGCGCGCCAGTGGCGAAGTGATCCTGGCCGCGTCGTCGATCAATTCGCCCAAGCTGTTGATGTTGTCTGGCATCGGTCCCGCAGCGCATTTGGCAGAGCATGGGATCGAGGTCGTGGCAGATCGGCCCGGCGTCGGCCAGAACCTGCAGGACCATCTTGAACTGTACATCCAGATGGCCGCGAGCCAGCCGATCACCCTGTATAAACACTGGAATATCTTCTCGAAGGCCGTGATCGGGGCGCAGTGGTTGTTCACGAAAACCGGCATGGGCGCGTCGAACCAGTTTGAATCGGCAGCTTTCGTACGGTCCAGAGCCGGTGTGAAATACCCCGATATCCAGTATCATTTCCTGCCTATCGCCGTGCGCTATGACGGGCAAGCCGCCGCCGAAGGGCATGGGTTTCAGGCCCATGTCGGCCCGATGCGGTCAACCTCGCGGGGGGCGGTCACATTGGCGTCCAGCGATCCTGCGGAGGATCCCAAGATATTCTTTAACTACATGTCGCAGGAAAAGGATTGGGAGGAGTTTCGCAACTGCATCCGCCTGACCCGCGAGATTTTCGGCCAGGATGCCTTCAAGCCTTTCGTCAAACATGAAATCCAGCCCGGTGCCGCGCTGCAAACCGATGCGGAGCTGGACGGCTTTATCCGTGAACATGCAGAATCCGCCTATCACCCTTGCGGCACCTGCCGTATGGGCCGGGCCGATGACCCAGAGGCCGTCGTCGACCCCCAAGGCCGCGTGATCGGCGTTGACGGGCTGCGCGTGGCCGACAGTTCGATCTTTCCACGGATCACCAATGGCAACCTCAATGCGCCGTCGATCATGGTGGGCGAAAAGATATCGGATCACGTTCTGGGACTGGACCCGCTGGCGGCGTCAAATGATGCGCCCTGGATTCATCCTGATTGGGAAACGTCGCAGCGTTAGACAGAAAGGTTAACGTCAAAGCGAAAAGGTACCGAAAAGTTAACCAAAATTTAACTTAAGTTAACAAAACCCCTTGAATGGTCCGGGCAGCCGGACCACTGCGGGGGTATGTTGAAAATAGCTTCCTGTTTGTTCGCCTTGGCCGCTTTCGGCCTTGCCCCGCCCCCCGCCGCCGCTGTCGAGGCACGGATCAGCGGGGCAATAGTGGTCATTGACGGCGATACGATAGACGTGAACGGTACCCGCATCCGCCTGTTCGGCATCGACGCGCCCGAGGGCGATCAGACCTGTACGACGACCCGGGGCAAGGTGGCTTTGTGCGGCGACTGGGTGTCGGGTCAAGTGCGCGAAACCTATCAAGGGCGGCAGGCAAGCTGTCGGCGTGTCGATACCGACCGCTACGGGCGCATGGTGGCGCGTTGCGCCGTATCAGGCGTGGACATGGGGCAGGATCTGGTCGCCAAGGGGCTCGCCTTTGCCTACGCGCGATATTCGGCCGACTACGTCGCGGTCGAGGCCGCAGCCATTCGCAACGCACGGGGCATCCATGCCTACCAGTTGATCCGCCCGGCAGCGTTTCGCGCGGCAAAGAAGGCGCGCAAGGCTGTTCCTGTCAAAAGGACCGGTCAGGAAGGCTGCACGATCAAAGGCAATATCAGCGCCAAAGGTACCCGGATTTACCATTCCGAAGGGCAGCGCGACTACGTTCGGACGTCGATCCGCTCGGACAAAGGTGAACGATGGTTCTGTTCAGCGGCCGAAGCGCGCGCGGCAGGCTGGCGTGCGGCCAAACGCTGATCATTCGACCTGATAGGGCAAGACATCACGCAAGTTCGGGTCGACCACCAGCTGCCGCTCCAGCGGCGGGACAGACCGTTGATGACAGGCTTTCCGCTCGCAAATCCGGCAGGAAATCCCGATAGGTTCGAACGCCGACGCGCGGGTCGTGTCCATCCCGTCGGCATAGACCAGCGCCGCTGCATGGCGCACTTCGCAGCCCAGCGAAATCGCGTAGCGCCGCACCGGGGCCCCGAACCGCCCCGCAGGTTTCGAGATGTCGCGCGCCAATGAGATATAGCGCACGCCGTCCGGTGTTTCCGCCAACTGGCGCAGGAACCGCCCCGGCGTTTCAAAGGCGCTATGCACGTTCCACAACGGGCAAGCGCCGCCAAACCGCGCAAATTGCAACCGTGTGGCCGAATGGCGCTTTGTGATGGTGCCCGCCTGATCGACGCGCACGAAGAAAAACGGAATGCCCTTTGAACCGGGCCGCTGCAACGTCGACAGACGGTGCGCGACCTGTTCGATCGAGGCCCCGAATTTTCCGGCCAGCACCTCGAGGTCATGACGGCAGGTTTGCGCGCTTTCCAGGAACGTCGCATAGGGCATCAGGGCGGCCCCGGCAAAGTAATTGGCCAGACCGATCTTGGCGATGTCGCGGGCCGCTGGGCTGTGAAACCGCGCAAGGTCCAATGTCGCCTCAAGCAGGTTGTTCTGCTGCGTCAGGGCCAGTTGGAGCAGCAGTTGAAACGTCTGCGTTTCACGCGGCGCGCGGGACGACAGGTGTAGCACACGCGTTTCGGGAGCAAAGCGGCGCAACGGTTCGACATCGTCAAATTGGACGGTGATATCCAAGGCTTTCAACGCGTCAATCGCCCTGCGCTGCAACCCTGCGGCATCCGCGCCCTTGCGCGCGAAATGTTCTGCCGCGCGGTCGACGGAATCGATGTAATTGTCGCAATAATGAAAGAAGTCGCGCACTTCCTCCCAAGGGCTGGGGGTCGGGCGGGCATCCTCGCGGCCCAACGCTTCGTCCAGTGAAGCAAGGCGTTCGTGGGTCTGGCGGTGGCTTTGGTGAAGCTTGATGAAGGCGCGCGCCAGGCCTGGTGCGTTTGACGCGGCAAGTTGCAGATCGGCAAGCGGTAACTTGTCGCCTTCAAACAGTGGATCGGACAGAACCTCGCGCATGTCGCTGATCAGGCGTTCGCCATCGCCGCTGGACAGTTCGGTAACGTCCATCCCGAATTCCGACGCCAGCGCCAGCACAACTGTGGTGCTGACGGGCCGGTTGTTGTTTTCCATCTGGTTGAGATAGGGCAGGGACACGCCCAGCTTGGCGGCGAAATCCTTTTGCGTGTGGTTCAGCCGCAGCCTGACCTCACGCAACTTTGCGCCTGCATAGAGCTTTTGTATCGCCACGCGGAACACCAACTTTGCAAAGTGATCGTTTGCATCAAAGTAGCTTTGCAAAGCCCTGTCCGCAAGGGTGCCTTAGCGGATGCCAAGCTTTCGTTCGCGTTGGATCACCACAAGGATCGACGCCACACCCGCCACGGCGGTCAGCAGCATGATCCACAAAAGCGGGTAGGCCCCGGTTTCGGTGCTGAGCAACGACCCTGCCAGAATGCTGAGCCCTGCGCCGCCACCGATCATGATTGCGCCGCCCAGACCGGATGCCGTGCCTGCCAGATGCGGGCGTACCGACAGCAGGCCCGCGGTCGCATTGGGAATACACAGGCCGTTGCCAAGCCCCACAAGCGTCATCATCCCGAAGAAGGTGACGGGCGAGCCGTAACCGGCAAGAAAGATCAGCATCGACACCGATCCGCCGACCGCATTGGCCAGACAGCCGCACAGCACCAACGTGTTGACACCGACAGTTGTCGCCGTCCGTGCGGTGATGAAGTTGCCAACGAAATAGCCGACCGCCGGTGCGCCGAAGTACAGCCCAAGTTCGGCCGGCTCCATTCCGAAAACCTCGCTGCCAACGAAAGGTGCGCCACCAAGGTAGGCAAAGAACGCGCCCGAACAGCAGGCTGCCGCCATGGAATAGCCCCAGAACCGCGGTGAGCGCAGCAATTCGGGATATTCGCCAAATTGCTGGGCAAGGGATTTGCCCGATGCCAGCGCGGTTTCGCCAAGGTCATACCACGTCACAGCAAATACGATGCCGCCAATGGCGAACATGGCCCAAAACGTCGATTGCCAGCCGAAAGCCTGATCCAGAATCCCACCCACGGCGGGAGAGATCATCGGCACCAGCGCCATCCCCATTGTGACATAGCCGATCATCGACGCGGCCTTGTCCTGGGTGAACATGTCACGCACCACTGCGCGGCTCAGCACCATGGTCACCGCCACAATTGCCTGCATACAGCGAAAGAACAAAAACACGCCGGTGGTTGGTGCGTAAATGCAGCCCAGACTTGCGATCATAAAGATGCCCAGCCCCCAAAGCAGCACATTGCGCCGCCCCAGATTGTCTGAAACCGGTCCGATGATCAGCTGCAAGCCTGCGCTGAACAAAAGGTAAAGCGGTACAGAAAGCTGCATTACGGCGTAGTCTGTGCCAAAATACTCGGCCATCGCGGGCAGACTTGGCAAAAACATGTTCATCGCCAGCGCGCCTATGCCCGAAAGCAGAATCAGCGTTGAAATATGCGGCGGACTGGTTTTGTCCATAAATCGGACGGGTTTTGCGCTATCCATGCAAATGCAATTATGCCTGTGGTTGAATTTTGTCTAGAACGTTAAAGCTTATTCGCAAATTTGCAATTAACAAAACTGCCCGTGTATAAAGTATGCAAATTTACTAAAATGGGCTTTGGTTGTCGCGCTTCAAAAGCTAGGATGCCCCAAATCTAGCAGAGGTGCGTCATGAAAGATATCCTGGAACAGCTTGAAGATCGTCGCGAAGAGGCCCGTCTGGGCGGTGGTCAAAACCGCATCGACGCCCAGCACGGGCGGGGAAAGCTGACCGCGCGCGAACGCATTGATCTTCTTTTGGACGACGGGTCGTTCGAGGAATTCGACATGTTCGTCACCCACCGCTGCACCGACTTCGGGATGGATCAGCAAAAGCCCGCAGGCGATGGTGTCGTCACGGGGTGGGGCACGATCAACGGGCGTCTGGTCTATGTGTTCAGTCAGGATTTCACGGTCTTTGGCGGCTCGCTGTCCGAAACCCACGCGCAAAAGATCTGCAAAATTCAGGATATGGCGATCCAGAACGGTGCGCCTGTCATCGGGATCAACGATTCCGGCGGCGCGCGCATCCAGGAAGGCGTCGCATCCCTTGCCGGCTATGCCGAAGTTTTCCAGCGCAACATCGAAGCGTCCGGCGTGATTCCACAGATCAGCCTGATCATGGGGCCATGCGCGGGCGGTGCTGTCTATTCCCCGGCCATGACCGACTTTATCTTCATGGTCAAAGACACGTCCTACATGTTCGTCACCGGTCCAGATGTTGTAAAGACTGTGACCAACGAACAGGTCACTGCCGAGGAGCTGGGCGGCGCGTCGACACATACCCGCAAATCTTCCGTGGCCGACGCAGCCTTCGAGAACGACGTTGAAGCGCTGGCCGAAGTGCGCCGTCTGGTCGATTTCCTGCCGGCCAACAACCGCGAAAAACCGCCCGTCCGTCCGTTCTTTGATGATCCGGACCGGATCGAGGCATCGTTGGATACGCTGGTTCCCAGCAACGCCAACACGCCCTACGACATGAAAGAGCTGATCCACAAGCTTGCCGACGAGGGTGATTTCTACGAGATCCAGGAAAACTATGCCAAGAACATCCTGACCGGTTTCATCCGCATCGAAGGCCGCACGGTCGGCGTTGTTGCCAACCAACCAATGGTGCTGGCGGGGTGCCTGGACATCGACAGCTCCCGCAAAGCCGCACGCTTTGTCCGCTTCTGCGACGCCTTCGAAATTCCGCTGCTGACGCTGGTCGACGTTCCGGGTTTTCTGCCGGGCACAAGCCAGGAATACGGCGGCGTGATCAAGCACGGCGCAAAACTGCTGTTCGCCTACGGCGAGGCAACCGTGCCCATGGTCACCGTCATCACGCGCAAAGCCTATGGCGGTGCCTATGACGTGATGGCGTCCAAGCATCTGCGCTCCGATTTCAACTACGCCTGGCCCACCGCCGAAATCGCGGTGATGGGGGCCAAGGGGGCCACGGAAATCATCCACCGTGCTGACCTCAAGGACCCTGAAAAGATCGCGAGTCATGCGGCGGACTATGAAAAACGGTTCGCCAATCCCTTCGTCGCCGCCGAACGCGGCTTTATCGACGAGGTGATCCAGCCGCGCATGACCCGCAAACGCATCGCCCGTGCCTTTGCATCCTTGCGCAACAAGAAGGCCGCGACCCCTTGGAAAAAGCACAATAACATCCCGCTCTGACTTCTCTGGCTCTTAAATATCCTCGCCGAAGGCATAAGATCTTTCGGCGCGACAGGAGACCCGCGTGACAGCGTTTTCGATACAGCACCCTACACAAACGCCGCGACAGGCGGGACGCGCGACCATATGAAACTGGCCGCCGCCCTTGTTCTTGCTGCGACGCCTGCGCTGGCCATCGACGTGCCGTCGGGACAGCCCGTCGACCTGCAAGAAGTGCTGGTCGATGAAATCGGTGCCGAAACATGGCTGCGGTTTCGGTTTACAGCCCCCCAGATCGCACGAGACGGAGGGCACATCGGCCATGCGCAGGCGGGACCCGACATGGCTTTCTTATGCGACACGCTGGTGATCCCCTACATGGCGCAGTATGCGCTGGCAGGCGATATGATCGTGATCTCTCTGGCGGACCGTGTAACGGAATTCGGGGCCGTCGACCCGGATGCCACTCAGTTTTTCGAAGCATTTCGCGTCAATGGTGACACCTGTATCTGGGAGGCTTTATGATGCAACCACAACATCTTGCGCGGGGGCCGTCATACGCCCCGCAAACTGCGGCTTTGGAGTCACAATGTCGCCGATCAGAAAGACCCCCGTATGCAATTCAACCTGCATGCGGTAATGTATTTCCAAGGAATACCCACGTATCCCTTACCGCAAATCACGGGTCCAATCGGCATGAGGCAGTGTCGGGCCCCTCAAACAGTGACAGGAGACTTAGATGTCAAAGAGCATCACACTTTTGGCCGCATTCGGCCTTATCGCAGCCGTTTCGGCCTGTGCCCCCAAGCAGCAAGAAGAATATGTTGTTGTCGCACCCGAGCCCATCTCGGTTGAGCCAGTATACACAGGCAAGTACAAGTAAGACTTGCCGGGGGCAGGCGCACGCGTCTGTCCTCGCACACGCCATAGCTGACATGGCGCGGGTGGCCCTTTTTGTTCGGGGGGCATCATGCTGAAACATCGCGGTTTTCCGGGGCGTATGCCCGGTTCGGACTTTCAATTCACCATCCGGCGCGCCAACCCCAAGGGCGTGACCCCATTGACCCGGCGCGAACGTCGCTCTGACCGCAAGTCGGTTGACCGGCGCGCGGATACTGCATTCATGCAGGCCTTGTGGGAATGCTTTGGCGACGAACCTTTCGAGCGTGGCAATCTGGATGCAGGCCGCTTGTCGTGGCTATTCGGCCGCGAAGTGGTCCCGGCGCAAGACCCCTTTGACCCAGAAGACTACGAGGCGCTTTTGGTGATCAACGTCAATCTTGCCCGCGCGTCCTATCCTGACGTGTTCGAGGATTGATTGTCATGACCGCTCAGCAGAATTCCGCAGACCAGACCTGCACGCTTGGCGGATTTGCGCCTGAATTCCTGCCGGGCCGTGGCAAATCCACATCATCGGCGGAACCATCGGTTCTGTTCTGCGTTTGGTCGTATATACCAGTCGCAGAACAGAACGGACCAAAAGGATCAATCCCATGTCAGTCAAAAACATCATCCTCGTCATTACCGCCTGTGCAGGCCTTGCCGCATGTGGCGATACGCTCGGCAAGCAAGCCCTTGGCGGCGGCGCAGTGGGTGCCGGTGCAGCGGCTCTCACGGGCGGTAGTCTGGTTCAGGGCGCAGCCATTGGCGCTGGTGCCAACGTGCTGGCCTGTCAGTCCGGCGCTGTGCGCTGCAACTAATTCAGCGCGCGTCGTAACGGCGCGCGTCGACTTTCCAAATACACGTCAAAATTGCCCCGCTCAGCCTGTGCTGAAGCGGGGTTTTTCCGTTCCCTCAAGACCCAGAAGGACAGCCCATGTTCAATAAGATCCTGATCGCCAACCGGGGCGAAATTGCCTGCCGCGTCATCAAGACTGCGCAAAAGATGGGCATCAAGACCGTCGCGGTTTACGCCGATGCGGATGCGCAGGCGTTGCATGTGCAAATGGCGGACGAGGCGATCCACATCGGTCCGTCGCCCGCCAACCAGTCCTATATCGTCATCGACAAGGTGATGGCGGCGATCAAGGCATCCGGCGCGCAGGCCGTGCATCCGGGTTATGGCTTTTTGTCCGAGAATTCGAAATTCGCCGAGGCGCTTGCCGCCGAAGGCGTCGCTTTTGTCGGCCCCCCCGTCGGTGCGATCGAAAAGATGGGCGACAAGATCACCTCGAAAAAGATCGCTCAGGAAGCGGGCGTATCGACGGTGCCCGGCTATATGGGCCTGATCGCAGATGCGGACGAGGCCGTGAAAATATCGAATGATGTGGGCTATCCCGTCATGCTCAAGGCGTCTGCGGGCGGGGGCGGCAAGGGCATGCGCATCGCGTGGAACGACGAAGAGGCCCGCGAGGGGTTCCAGTCGTCCAAGAACGAAGCCGCCAACAGCTTTGGCGATGACCGTATCTTTATCGAGAAATTCGTGACCCAACCGCGTCACATCGAAATTCAGGTGCTGTGCGATTCCCATGGCAACGGCATCTATCTTGGCGAACGCGAATGTTCGATCCAGCGCCGCAACCAGAAGGTCGTTGAAGAAGCGCCTTCGCCGTTCCTTGATGAAGCGACCCGCAAAGCGATGGGCGAACAGGCTGTCGCCCTGGCCCAGGCTGTTGGCTATACCAGTGCCGGTACGGTCGAATTCATCGTTGACGGTGACCGGAATTTCTACTTCCTCGAAATGAACACCCGCCTTCAGGTCGAACATCCTGTGACCGAACTGATCACGGGCGTTGATCTGGTCGAACAGATGATCCGCGTCGCCAACGGTGAAAAGCTGACGATGACGCAGGACGACGTGAAACTGACCGGCTGGTCCATCGAAAACCGTCTTTACGCCGAAGACCCCTATCGCGGCTTCCTGCCTTCGATCGGTCGCCTGACCCGCTATCGTCCACCGATGGAAATCGCGGCAGGCCCGATGCAGGTCAATGGCAAATGGCAAGGCGATGCTCCGACAGGCGACGTGGCCGTGCGCAACGATACCGGCGTCTATGAGGGCGGCGAGATCAGCATGTTCTACGATCCGATGATCGCCAAGCTTTGCACATGGGCCCCCACGCGGGCCGAGGCGATCGAGGCGATGCGCGTCGCGCTTGACAGCTTTGAGGTTGAAGGCATCGGGCACAACCTGCCGTTCCTGTCTGCCGTGATGGATCACCCGATCTTTATCGCGGGCGATATGACGACCGCCTTTATCGAAGAACAGTACCCCGACGGTTTCAGCGGCGTTGATCTGCCCGAAGCCGAGTTGCGCCGGATTGCAGCCGCGACTGCGGCCATGCACCGCGTCGGCGAAATCCGTCGCACCCGCGTGTCGGGCCGCATGGACAACCATGAACGCAAGGTCGGTTCGGCGTGGAATGTCGCGCTTCAGGGGCAATCATATGATGTGGAAATTGACGCAGACCCGAAGGGCGCGACCGTCACATTTGAAGATGGCACGTCCCTACGGGTTGCAGGAGACTGGACACCGGGCGATCAACTCGCGACGATGACCGTCAACGACGCGCCGCTGATCTTTAAGGTCGGCAAAATCTCGGGAGGGTTCCGTGTTCGGGCGCGCGGTGCGGATATCAAGGTGCATGTGCGCAACCCGCGGCAGGCCGAACTGGCCCGTCTGATGCCCGAAAAGCTGCCGCCTGACACGTCCAAGCTGCTGTTGTGCCCAATGCCGGGCCTGGTCGTCAAGATCGACGTCGAGGTCGGTTTCGAGGTTCAGGAAGGCCAGAACCTGTGCACGATCGAAGCGATGAAGATGGAGAACATCCTGCGCGCCGAGAAGAAGGGCGTCGTTCTCAAGATCAACGCCTCTGCGGGGGACAGTCTGGCTGTCGACGATATCATCATCGAGTTTGAATAGACCCGATGGCCTGTGACGCGCGCATATCTCTCTCCATCGGCCCGGCGGTCCACGCCGCGCCGATGGGGCGGGTTATGGGGGCGTATCAGTCGAAAATCTTTCCGGACTTCTCTTTGGCATCGCGTATCTCGCGCTGCCGGATGGTCATCTTGTCGATGCTGCGGGTGATTTCACGCACATCCCACGGGCGTGGTTTGCGCAGCTTGATCTCTCCGTCCTTGCCCACCAGCACCAGCATGAAACCCCGCGGCCGCATTTTCAGCCGCAGCGGGCTGCGCGCAGCAGGGTCCGTATCGGTCAGAACGACGACGTCACGGGCCCGTAAATCGTCGGGCTGTTCGCGCAGCAGTTCCATCTGCGCCTGGAAGGCAGGGTCGTCTTCGCTGTCCGCAAAGACCAGAACCGGCCTCTTTTTCCAGTGGAATTCACTTAAATCGTCCATATCTGCCTGTAAAAACAGGTCAGTTTCCTGTGGTTCAGTGGCCGATTGTGCAGACGCCGTAGCGGCAAACAATCCTGCAAAAACAAGGGCTATAACACGTTTCATCTTTTCTCCCGTTTCCCTTGATATAGTCGGCCTTGGCACAATTGCGATGCACAATCTGTCCAAAGCCTCTGTTAAGCTTAACGCAACATGTGGCGCGCCATGAATAGCCTCGTAGCGATTGATAGGCCGGATGTTCTGGCCGGTTTGCGAAGGTTGGGCGGAAAGCTTATGGAAATCATCTTGCATGTCGGGGCGCATCGTACGGCCACCACGAGTTTTCAACACTATCTGCGGGAACATGGTGCCACGATCTCTGCCACCGGAACAGGCCTTTGGGGGCCATTGAGGACCCGTAACGGATTGTTTTCAGGTCTTTTTCCCGGACCTGTCGCCACCGTCAAGCGCCCATCGCTCGACCGCGTGCGCGGTCGGATCGCCTTGCAGCTTGAGAAGTCGCGGGCGAGGGGTGTCAAAAAGCTGCTGATCACCGACGAAAACATGATCGGGACGTCGCGGCACTGTGTCAGGACCGGATTGCTGTTCCCTTCTGTTGGTGAACGGATGGCGCGGTATAATGCCGCGTTCGGGGGTGGTATTAACCAGATCGTGCTGACGATCCGGTCGCCTGAAAGCTGGTGGGAATCGGCTGCGGCCTATAGCGTGCAACGCGGGGCCTGCGTGCCGACACAGGCCAAGCTGGACAAACTTGCCACGATGGCGCGGACTTGGCGCGACGTTATCATTGATCTTGCCTGTGCCGTGCCGCACGCGGAAATCAAGGTCACCACCTACGAGGAATTCGCGGGCCGTCCCAAGGCGTTTCTGGCGCAGGCCACGGGCATTGATGCGCCCAAGGACAGCCAGACGCGCTGGCTTAACCGCTCCCCCGACCTGCCCGCATTGCGCGCCATCCTGGCCGAACGGGGCGATGATCCGGACCTGTTGCCGGATGGGACAGGCCGCTGGCACCCGTTCACCGGGGCGCAGTCGGCAATGATGCGCGAAACATACGCAGACGATCTGTTCTGGCTTACTGCCGGGGCCGATGGTCTGGCCACCCTGACAGAGGATACCCCCCGTACAAGAGCAGGCAAAAGCCAGCCAGCGGGCGACATGAAAGAAGGACAACACCATGACAGCCAACACAGAAAACTGGCGCAATCTGGCTGAGGCCGAACTGCGTGGCCGCAGCATTGACGACCTGACGTGGCACACCCTTGAAGGCATCGACGTCAAACCGCTGTATACTGCGGAAGATGTCGAAGGGCTTGACCACATGGGCGGTGTGCCCGGCGCGGCCCCTTTCACGCGTGGTGTGAAGGCCACGATGTATGCAGGCCGCCCCTGGACGATCCGGCAATATGCGGGTTTTTCGACTGCTGAAGAATCCAACGCCTTTTATCGTCGCGCCCTGGCGGCAGGCCAGCAGGGCGTTTCCGTCGCCTTCGATCTGGCGACGCACCGCGGCTACGACAGCGATCACCCCCGCGTCGAAGGCGATGTCGGCAAGGCCGGCGTTGCAATCGATTCCGTTGAGGACATGAAGATCCTGTTCGACGGCATCCCGCTGGACAAGGTGTCGGTGTCGATGACGATGAACGGTGCCGTCATTCCGATTCTGGCGAACTTCATCGTCGCGGGCGAAGAGCAGGGCCATGACAGATCGGTCCTGTCGGGCACCATCCAGAACGACATTCTCAAAGAATTCATGGTGCGCAACACCTATATCTACCCGCCTGAACCGTCGATGAAGATCATCGGGGACATCATCGAATACACCTCGGATTACATGCCGAAGTTCAACTCGATCTCGATTTCCGGCTACCATATGCAAGAAGCGGGCGCGAACCTGGTGCAGGAGCTGGCATTCACCCTTGCCGATGGCCGCGAATATGTGCGCACGGCGATTGCCGCCGGCATGGACGTGGATAAATTTGCGCCGCGCCTCAGCTTTTTCTTCTGCATCGGCATGAACTTTTTCATGGAGGCCGCCAAGCTGCGCGCTGCCCGTTTGCTGTGGTCGCGCATCATGGATGAATTCCAACCCAAGAACCCCAAATCCGCCATGCTGCGCACCCATTGCCAGACCTCGGGCGTGTCCTTGCAGGAACAAGACCCCTATAACAACGTGATCCGCACCGCTTACGAGGCGATGTCGGCGGTCTTGGGCGGGACGCAGTCGCTGCACACCAACGCGTTGGACGAGGCGATTGCCCTGCCGACCGAATTTTCGTCGCGCATCGCCCGCAACACCCAGTTGATCCTGCAAGAGGAAACCGGCGTGACCAATGTCGTCGATCCGCTGGCAGGCAGCTATTACGTCGAGAAATTGACCAGCGATCTGGCGGAAGCTGCCTGGAAGCTGATCGAAGAGGTCGAAGAACTGGGCGGCATGACCAAGGCTGTGGCGTCGGGCATGCCCAAGCTGCGCATCGAGGAAGCCGCTGCCACCCGTCAGGCCAAGATCGACCGCGGGACTGACGTGATCGTGGGCGTCAACAAGTACCGCCGTGAAACCGAAGACGAGATTGATATTCTGGATGTGGACAACGTCGCCGTGCGCGACAGCCAGATCAAACGTCTGAAGACCGTACGCGACAATCGCGACGAGGCCGCGTGCACCGCAGCACTGGCGGAATTGAGCCGCCGCGCGAAAGAGGGCGGCAATCTGCTTGACGGGGCCGTCGAAGCCGCCCGCGCCCGCGCAACAGTAGGAGAGATCAGCATGGCAATGGAAAGCGAATTCGGCCGTCACCGCGCAGAGGTCAAGACCTTGGCCGGCGTCTATGGCGCGGCCTATGAGGGCGATAGCGGTTTTGCCGAGATCCAGAAATCGGTCGAGGATTTCGCCGAAGCCGAAGGCCGCCGTCCCCGGATGCTGGTGGTCAAGATGGGCCAGGACGGCCATGATCGCGGGGCCAAGGTGATCGCGACCGCCTTTGCCGATATCGGATTTGACGTCGACGTCGGTCCTCTGTTCCAAACCCCTGCCGAAGCGGCGCAGGATGCGGTGGACAATGATGTCCACGTGATCGGGATTTCATCGCAGGCGGCGGGCCACAAGACATTGGCACCGCAACTGGTCAAAGCGCTGAAAGAGGCGGGGGCCGAGGATATTCTGGTGATCTGTGGCGGCGTCATTCCGCAGCAGGACTATCAGTTTCTGTATGACGCCGGGGTCAAAGCGATCTTTGGGCCAGGGACGAACATCCCCAAGGCGGCAGAAGATATCCTGAAACTTATCCGCGAGGCGCGAGGGTAGGGCTGGGTTGAGGGGCATGTGCGTCCCACTG